>CAWHRN010000001.1:0-13143 GCA_963831805.1 uncultured Verrucomicrobiae bacterium
CCCGGCCTTGCTGAAAAGCGATTCGGGATGGCGATCGACTAACTCGAAAATCTGTTCGCCGCGGCGTTCCACGTCGGCTTGGAGAGCACTCATGGGCGAGGATAAAGCGGGCCGCGGCTTTCGGCAAAGCGACGGAAAATCTTGCCAGGACTAAAGGATAAGCCGGATGAGCGGATTCGCTTTCTCCGCATCCCGCTATTCTGTCCGTCCGAAAAAGGCACACGCGCGGGAAAGCCTGCCTACGAATCAAAAGTGAAACCAACCCTGCTATGAAACTAACTCAAAAAATCAAGGAAGCCGGCGCGATGGGCTACATTCTTCTCTGGCTGCTCGGCATCCCGGTTCCCATTCTCCTGATCATCTTTTTGCTGCGCGGTTGCACCTAGGATTTAGCAGCCCGAGTGAATCGCCTGGCGGGGGCATCCTGAGGGGTTAGCTCGGGGTCGTTCCCGACCAGGCGTTACTCTTTTCGTTAGGCGGTTGCCCCGGCCCGCGAGTGCGCTTACGGCTTTCTCCTTATGCCGACCCGCGAGCGCTACGAATTTGCCAGCGACAACACCGCCGCCATCTGTCCGGAAGCCTGGGCGGCCCTGAGTCAGGCTAACGAGCAACCTGCGGTCTCCTCTTATGGTGAGGATGATTGGACGGGAAAGGTCTGCGCCCAGGTGCGCGAGATTTTCGAGACCGATTGCGAAACGTTTTTTGTCTTCAACGGCACCGCCGCCAACTCCCTCGCGCTCGCGCACCTTTGCCGGCCCTTCCAGAGCGTGCTCTGCCACGAGCACTCGCATATCGAGACCGATGAATGCGGGGCGCCCGAGTTCTTTTCCGGCGGCTCGAAGCTGCTCCGCGTCGGCGGCGCAAATGGCAAAATCGATCTCGCCGACGCCGCGGCCGTTCTCGCCCGCCAGCGCGAATTGCATTCGCCGAAGCCGCGCGTGCTCAGTCTCACCCAATCGACCGAGCTCGGAACCGTTTATCAGCCTGACGAACTTTCCGCGGCCGCGGATTTTGCAAAAAAACACGGACTGCTTCTGCAGATGGACGGCGCGCGTTTTGCCAACGCCGTGGCGTCGTTAGGCTGCCGGCCGCGCGAAATTACCTGGGAACGAGGCGTTGACGTTCTCGCCTTTGGCGGGACAAAGAATGGGACCGCGGTCGGCGAGCTGGTCGTGTTTTTCAATCGCGAGGTGGCGCGGGAATTCGATTATCGCGCGAAGCAGGCGGCGCAGCTCGCTTCGAAAATGCGCTTCATCGCCGCGCCCTGGTCGGCGCTGCTCACGGACGAGGTGTGGCTCAAGAACGCACGCCACGCGAATGCGATGGCGAAGAAACTCGCCGGCGAGCTCGGCGCCGAACTCGCGTTCCCGCGCGAGGCGAGCGCGCTTTTCCTCCATCTGCCTAACGACAAGGTGGAAGCGCTCTTCGCGCGCGGCTGGCATTTCTACAAGTTCATCGAGCCAGATATCTACCGGTTGATGTGTTCCTGGTCGGTGACGGAACAGGACATTGCCGATTTCGTCGCCGATTTCAGGCGAGCGGGCGAGTGAGACGTCGCGCGCCAACATTTGTCATCCGGCGAGATCCCTCGACGTCCTCCGGCGGCTCGGGATGACAATTTGACCGCTTGCTGGTCGATGGACGTCTCCATCCCAATAGAGAACCGTCCTCCGATGATGCCGTGCGACCTGCCGATCTACGAGCTCGAGCGCGAGATCGTGCGTTCGTTAGGCGAAAATCCACGGCTCATCCTCGAGGCCCCGACCGGTTCCGGAAAGTCCACCCAGGTCCCGCAAATTCTGCTCGATCACGGCCTGCTTGGCGCAGGCGAAGCGGTCGTCCTGCAGCCACGCCGGCTGGCCGCGCGGCTGCTCGCCAAGCGGGTCGCGCAGGAACGCGGCGGGTCGTTAGGCGAAGAGGTCGGCTATCAAATCCGCTTCGAGCGCGTTCTCTCTGCGCGAACCCGGATTCGCTTTGTCACCGAAGGGGTTCTCCTGCGCCAGCTCCTCCAAGACCCGGAGCTGCGCGGCGTCTCCGTAATTCTGTTCGATGAATTCCACGAGCGCCATCTCTACGGCGACATCACGCTCGCGCGCGCCCTGCGCCTCCAGGAAACGACCCGGCCCGATCTTCGACTGATCGTCATGTCCGCCACCTTGGAATCCGCGAAGCTGGAGAAATATCTCGCGCCCTGCCCGGTGCTTACTGCAAGCGGGCGCACCCATCCGGTCACGATCGAGTATCTCGATAAACCGGTGCGCGCGGAGAATTACCCGGTCTGGGATTTGGTCGCGGACGAACTCGCCCGCCTCGCCCGTCGGACCGTTGGTGACGCACTCGTTTTTCTACCCGGCAAGTACGAGATCACGCGCACGATTGCGACTCTTCGTGCGTCGCGGGTGAGCGATCATTTCGTCGTCCTCCCGCTCCACAGCGAGCTTCCGCCTAACGAACAGGACGCGGCTCTCGCGCCTAACGACAAGCGCAAGGTGATCGTCGCGACCAACGTCGCGGAAACCTCTCTCACGATCGACGGCGTCCGGCTGGTGATCGACAGTGGGCTCGCGCGAATCGCGCGGTTCGATCCGCGGCGCGGGATCAACACTCTTTTCATCGAGCCGATCAGCCGCGCCTCCGCCGAGCAGCGCGCCGGCCGCGCCGGGCGGACCGCTCCCGGCCACTGCCTGCGACTCTGGACCGAGCGCGAACACGTCGAGCGCGCCGCGCAGGAGCTTCCGGAAGTGAAACGGCTCGACCTCGCGGAAGTGGTCTTGACCTTGAAGGCGAGCGGGATTGAAGACATCGCCGGGTTCCGCTGGCTCGAGCCGCCCGAGCCGAAAGCGCTCGAGACGGCGGAACAACTCCTGACCGATCTCGGCGCGCTGGGGAGCGCGGGCGCCCCGCTCGCAGGTGGCGGCGCCTCGCCGTCACGAACTTCCGCAGGCGTAGCTGTCCCAGCGGATAAGCCTAACGAATTTGAGAATGGGGGGAAAGTTCGTGAAGGCGAGGCGCCTTCAGCAGCGGGCGGGGCCCCCGCGCTCCCCGGAGGGAACTTCGCCGCGATCACGTCGTTAGGCCGGCGAATGCTCGCCTTCCCGGCGCATCCGCGCTACGCCCGGATGCTGCTCGCGGCGGAAGAGGAGAAATGCGTGCGCGCCATCGCGCTCATCGCCGCGCTTACCCAGGGTCGTAATCTCCTCCGGCGCGCGGAGGGGAAACAACTGCGCGCCGACCGCGAAGATCTTCTCGGGAGCGACGACGAGTCCGATCTCTTCATTCTCCTGCGCGCCTTTCGTTTCGCGGAAAACAACCATTTCGATCCGCGGCGCTGCGAGTCGTTAGGCGTGCATGCCGGAGCGGCGCGCGAGGCGGCCCAACTGTGGGAGCAGTTCCTCGGAATCGCGCGTGCGGAAGGTCTCGACCTCACCGAGCAGGAGCCGAAGCCGGACGCGATCGCGCGCTGCGTCCTCACCGGTTTCCCCGACCAGGTCGCGGCCCGGCTCGACGAAGGGACGCTCCGCTGCGCGCTCGTGCATCATCGGCGCGGCGTTCTCGCGCGCGAGAGCGTGGTCCATCGCGCGCGGCTCCTGACCGCGTCGGAGATTCGCGAGATCGAGTCGAGTGAGGGCGAAAGACGCGTGCTCCTCACCCTCGCGACGGCGATCAAGCCGGAGTGGCTGCGCGAATTTTTCCCGGAGGCGGTGCGGGAGACAATCGAGGTCTTTTTCGATTCGACCGCGCGACGCGTGCTCGGCCGGAGCGCGCTGCTTTTTCACGATCTTGTGCTCGAGGAGAAGAAAACTGAGCGCGTTCCGTCTCACGAAGCGGCCGCGTTGCTCGCGCGGGAAGTGATCGCGGGCGCCTGCCCGCTAAAGAAATGGGATCACGCGACCGAGCAATGGATCGCGCGGTTGAATTTTGCCGCAGCCCAATTTCCCGAGCTAGAACTGCCGCCGATCGGCGACGGCGAGCGGGCGTTGTTGATCGAGCAAATCTGCCAGGGCGCGACGAGCTACAAGGAGATCAAGGATCGCCCGGTCGCGCCGGCTTTGCGCTCGTGGCTGAGCGCGAACCAGCAGCGCGCACTCGATGAGTTCGCGCCGGAACGGATCCGCTTGCCTAACGAACGCAACGCAAAAATCATTTACGCCGCAGGCGCGCCGCCGACGATCGCGGCGCGAATTCAGGATCTCTACGGCGTCGAGCGCGGGCTGGCGATCGGGCCGGGGCGGGTTCCATTGCGGATCGAAGTGCTGGCGCCGAATCATCGGCCGATCCAGATCACGGACGATCTGGCGACGTTCTGGCGGGAGAGTTATCCGAAGATCAAAAAAGAGCTACAGCGGAAATATCCGAAGCACCAGTGGCGCTAGCGATTCGTTAGGCAATCGAGCACGCATCTTCGTTCGGGCGTTCGCCCAAGCCTTGAACCGCGCGCCCGAATCGGCGCGGCGCGCGGTTCAGTTCGCACCACCTGAGGCTAAATCGAATCGCGCGTGCCACGGGTGACATCGCGGGGCGTCGTCACGCCGCTCACTTTCGTCCAAGCCGCGCGCGAGGCGCGCCGCGCCTGATCCCACGGCAAGGCCGAGCCGGGTTCGTGTTTCTCGTAATCGAGCGCGACGCTGTCCTCGATTTCGTCGAACGATTTGCCGGGATATTTCCCGACCGCTTCGTAGCCAACGCGGTAGGCGGGCGCGTAATGCGTGTAGTCGTAGCCCTCGGCCGCGTACTCCTGGCTCGCATGATTTTCGCGCCAATATTGTTCCTCGACGGTTGGGTTGACCGCTTCGGCGACGCCGCGTCCGCCATAAGCGCCGGCGACACCGCCGACGATCGCACCGGCTACTGCGCCGACCGGTCCACCCACGGCCGCGCCAATGGCGGCACCCGCCGCCGCTCCACCCGCTGTCCCGAGGCCTGTGCCGACCGGATGCGAGCCGGGTTCACCGGTCACGGGATCGCGATTTTCGTGTTCTGCTGCATTAGATTTTTCGTCCATGGTTTTTTCCTTTTTCAGTTAAGTCCGCTAATGGTTCGACTGGAGAGCGACGCATGGACGTGACGAATTCCAGGCGCCGGCACCGGGCGTTTTTCCCGCGCAAACGTGGGCGCGCAAAAGGCCCGCGAAATCCGAATTAGCTGTATGAAGAATTCCAATGGCGACAATTTTCCGAAAGAGGATCCGATGGCGGAGACGGAATTCGGGCACGAAGTGAGCAGCCGGACGGCGGGCAGTCGGCTGGAGGAAGGCGCGCGCAAATTTTCCGATGCGGCCTCCGACACGTGGGACCAAACCCGGCAGAAAGCGCTCGTCGCGCGCGAGCGGACCGAATTTTATCTCCGGGAAAATCCGATCCCGACGGTACTCGGCGCACTCGCGCTCGGGTTGGCGATCGGCTTGGCGATTCGCTACGCTTCGCGCCCCGTCGAGCCGACACCCCTGACCGTCCGCAACGCTCTGAAGAATATCGATTGGCGCGGGATGTCCGAGCCGGCGATGCCGTTTTTGCGCAAAGCCCGCCGCGGCTACGATGCGTCGGCCGAAGCGGTAACGGACGCCGTCCGCGAAGGGCTGGACCGGGTGAAAGACGTGGACGTCGAAAGCTACGTGAAGCCGCTGCGCAAGCGCTGGAATAGCTGGATGAGCTAGAAGCCACTGTAGCGTGAGTCTCCGAGCCGCGGAGGTTGGCCGTCAGCTCTAGTCGAGAAAGCTCGCGGGTCAGAAGCCCGCGCTACAGGCTGCGGCTTGACCGGCGACCGTGCCGGTGGTGAAGCAACCTTGGAGAAGGTAGCCGCCGGTCGGCGCTTCCCAGTCGATCATCTCACCGGCAAGGAACACGCCGGGAAGTTTGCGCAGCATGAGATCGGACGTGAGCTCATGCCAGCGCACGCCTCCTGCGCTCGAGATCGCCTCTGCAAGCGGACGCGGACCGCGCAAGCGGACCGGAAAATCCTTCACCTGCGCGATCGCCGCCGCGAGGTCGCGCGGCGGTTCGGCCGGCAGATGTTTCAGCAACGCGCAGGCGCCCGGGTTTAATTTCCAGCCGCGCAGCCATTCGTGAGGCTGAGCAGACTGTGAGGTGCGCTCACGCAATGTCTCCACGGAAACCTGAGGCTTGAAATCGATCCGCAGCTCCGGGTTTTCCTGCGCGCGGAGGAGCGGCCCAAGCCGGTAAATCGCTCCCCCCTCCAGGCCATAACGCGTGATCAGGAGCTCGCCCGAGACCGTCTCGCCGCCGGTGGAAACCGCGAGATTTTTCAGCGGCAACCCTTCCGCTTCGGCCAGGAGTTGCGCCGGCCAGTCGACTTCCCAGCCGCAATTCGCCGGCACGAACGGCGCCAGCTCGACGCCGTGTGCCGCGAGCAGTGCTGTCCACTTCCCATCCGAGCCGGTCTCAGGCCAGGAAGCGCCGCCGAGTGCGAGCACCACCGCGGTCGCGCGCACGCTGCCGCCGGCGAAGCGCAGCTCCCAGCCGTTTCCGCCTTTCGTTAGGCCAAGCCAGCGCTCGCCGGTGCGCAGGGTGACGACGTCGCGCTGCAAGCGGCGCACCCAGGCGCGCAGCAGCGCTGCCGCCTTCTGCCCGCGCGGGAAGACGCGCCCGCTCGTGCCAACATAGGTTTCGATCTCCAACTGCGCGGCCCAGGCGCGCAAATCGTCGGGGCCAAATGTCGCGAGCAATTCCTGCCAGCGCGCCGGTTCCTCGCGATAGCGCAACGGGAATTTCTCGGCCGCTTCGCCATGGGTGAGATTCAATCCGCCGCGACCCGCGACCAGGAATTTGCGGCCGACCGAGCTTTTCGCCTCGAAAAGAGTGACCCGCGCGCCTGCGGCCGCCGCGACCTCCGCCGCGCGCAATCCCGCCGGACCGCCTCCGACCACGGCGACGTCCGGCCGTTCCGTTGTTGCACTTCCCAGTTCCATCCGGTTCACGCTAATCTCTCCCGCTCTTATCCGCTCGCCGAACCCGATGTCTGCCCGCAACCCATCCGCCGAAGACGAGCCCACGCTCAGCCGCGCCTACGTCGGCGAGAAACCGTGGAAGACCTTGTTTGCGCTATATCGTCCGTATTGGAAAACGCTCGCGCAGGCCGCGTTTTGGTTCGTCCTGAAATTCACCCCGGTTTGGCTCCTGCCGCTGATCGTCGCCACGATCATCGACGCGCTCTCGAAGCCGCGCCCGCAGGCGCTTACCATGGTCAAGTGGTGCGCGCTCGGCGGCGCGGTCGCACTCCTGCAGAATATTCTTACTCACACGCTTTATATCCGGAAAATCAGCCAGGCGGCTCGCGCGGTGGAAGCTTCCCTGCGGCTCGCGCTCTGTCATCGCCTGCAGGAGTTATCGATCTCCTTCTACCGTTTCCGGAGCGCGGGACAGTTACAATCCAAGGTCCTGCGCGACGTGGAAAACATTGACCTGATGGTCCGGCAAATCTCGGACCTGATCCTTAATGCCATCGTCTTGGTCACTGCGACTCTCATTGTGACAGCTATTCGCGCGCCGTGGTTTATTCCTTTCTATCTCCTGACTATTCCGAGCGGTTACTTCCTGCGCCGCCTTATGCACGAAAGGCTGCGCCTCGTGAACCGCGCCTTCCGCCGTGAAGTGGAAACCATGTCCGCCTCCGTCGCCGGGATGATAGAGCTAGTCCCCCTGACGCGCGCGCATGCGGCGGAAGAGGAAGAGTTAGGCAAAGTCCAGCGCCGAATCGATAGCCTTAGGCTTAATGGTTACCAGATAGATTTTCAGAATGCGATCTTGAGTTCTGCCTCATGGGTTCTCTTTACCGGGTTATATCTCGTCTGTGTAATTGTTGCCGGCGGCGCGACCGTGCTCGGTTGGGCCAGTCTGAGCGCGGGTGAAATTGTCATGCTCGCCGGCTTCTTTAATACCATCTCCGGCACTGTAATGAGTCTGGCGAATGCCATGCCAGCCCTTAGTCGTGGGCTGGAGTCAGTCACCTCCATCGGCGAAGTGCTCGAGTGTCCGGACCTTGAGGAGAATCAGCATAAGCCTGTGCTGAAAAACGTCACTGGAGAATTTGTCTTTGAGTCAGTGGCCTTTAGTTATCCGAATCGCCCGGCTTGGGCCGCGCTGGAAGCGATCAACCTCCGCGTTCCCGCAGGAGCGACTTATGCCATCGTGGGCCCATCCGGTTCCGGGAAAACAACCTTAATGAGTCTGCTCCTGGGCTTTCACCGACCGACCGGCGGACGCATCCTGCTCGATGGCCGGGATATGAATTCGCTCGATCTTCGGAGTTACCGGCACTTTGTCGCTACGGTCTCACAGGAGACTTTGCTTTTCCCCGGCACGGTGCGGGAGAATATTATTTATGGATCGCCCGACGTGAGTCTGCGCGAGCTGGAGCAGGCGCTGCGGGACGCCAACGCGCTCGAGTTTGTCGAGCAGATGCCGCAAGGCCTCGAGACGATCGTCGGCGAGCACGGCTCGATTCTTTCCGGCGGTCAACGGCAGCGCCTCGCGGTCGCGCGCGCGCTGATTCGCAACCCGCGCGTCCTGATTCTCGACGAAGCGACCTCCGCGCTCGACCCCGAGAACGAGGTGCTCGTCCAGCAATCGATCGAGCGCCTGCGCGCGGGGCGCACCACTTTTATCGTCACTCATCATCTCGCGGCAACGCGCTCGGCGGATGCGATCGTGCGCTTGGAATCGGGCCGGATCGTCGCCCTCGAGCAGGCGAACGAAGGAGCGCGTGCGCGGGGCGGGAGTGGAGCCTAGGGGATTCGAACCCCTGACCTCCTCAATGCCATTGAGGCGCTCTACCAACTGAGCTAAGACCCCCGAAGAGAGTTGAGATTTTCGAGTGCCACCGGCTGATTTGCAATGAGGAAGTTGCTTTGCGCGGGCGTTCTCTTTCTCGGTCTGCTCCGCGCGGCTGAGTCGCTTGGCGGGGAGGCGCGGCCGGTCTGGATCGACACGGATTTGTCCCTCGGGGCGCCGTGGCGCGAGGTGGACGACGCCTATGCCCTGTTGCTCGCGTTGCGGGCGCCGCAGCTCCGAGTGGTTGGGATCAGCAGCACCTACGGAAATGCGCCGCTGGCCGTGACGACCCGGCGGACGCGGGAATCGTTAGGCGCTTTCGGGTCAAAACTCATGGTGGCGCCGGGCGCGGCTTCGCCTAACGAATCAGAGCGCGCGAGCGATGCTACGGAAGCGCTTTCCGCCGCGCTGCGACGCGAACGTCTGACCTACGTCGCCCTCGGACCGCTGACGAATCTCGCTGCCTTTCTCCAGACTCACCCCGGCCTAGCGAAGCGGATCACCCAAATCATCATGCTCGCAGGAAAAACGCCGACCGCGACGATCGGCTTCGGGCCGCAGGAGAAGTTTCGCATTCACGACGCCAACCTCGTGAAAGATCCCAACGCGGTGCGCGTGGTGTTGCAGTCGCGGATTCCCGTGCTGCTCGTGCCGATTGAGACGGCGTCGCGGCTGATGCTGGAGCGGGGCGACCTGCGCGCGCTCGAATCGTCGGGAGAAGCCGGCCGGTATCTGGCTCGCCGGAGTCGCGTTTGGCTCTGGTTCTGGACTCAATATGTGAAGGCGCGCGGTGGTCCGATCTTCGACGCGCTCGCCGTGGCCGCCGCGGCGAAGCCTTCCCTGCTCACGATCGAAGCGCAATCGGCGAGCTTCGATGCGAATGGTCAGCTTATCGTTAGGCGAAACGGGGAGTGGAAAGTCGATGTCTGCACCGGCTTCGCGGCGGGAACGAAGGAGTGGATCTTGCAGCGGCTCACCGACCGAAAAGCGAAATCTTCGAGCGGTCCGCCAGATCGGTGAGCGCCGCTTTTTCAAGCAGCAGGGTGCGGCCGCCCTCCACCGCGATCGCGCGAATCTTCGCTTCCGCCGCGACCCGGAGCGTCTCGGTGCCGATCACCGGGACGTCGAAGCGCATGTCCTGATCAGGCTTCGTCACCTTGACGACAATCGCGTTTTTTTTGCCTAACGAACCGCCGCGCCGGATTGCTTCGTTGGTTCCCTCGAAGGCTTCAACCGCGAGGACGGTGCCGTGCTTCACCACGATGGTCTGACCGACATCGAGCGCACTCAGTTGCTTCGCGATCTCGAAACCAAAATTGATGTCGGCGACTTCGCGCTCCTTCAATTTCGGACCGGCCAGGTGACCCAATGGCGCGAGCAGATGATCGAGAAAGGTTGTCGCCGGAAGCAGTTCGATCCTGTGCTCGGCCAGCTGATCGGCAATCGCGCCGAAGATCGAGGCGGCGTTGCGCTGCTTCAGGCGCGCGAGGAGGAGCATCGCCTTCAGATCGGGCCGGAGATTGAAGAGGTTTCCGGGCGCGATCTGGCCGGCCATGATCGCGTGCTGCAGCTTCGCGTTGCGGAAAAAGTTGATCAGCTTACCGAGCTGGCCGACGAGCAGCCATTCGATCTCGTCCGCGCGGTTCGCGATCTCCGCGGAGGTCTCGTCGGTAAAAGCCGCGACGACAATTTTCTTCACCCCGGCGACCCGCGCGGCGTCGGCGACGAGCAATGGATAAGCGCCGCTTCCGGCGATGATCCCGAGCGCGGCTGGCGTTTGCATGCGTCGGCCGGGCTGGCCTAACGAATCGCTAGTGTCGTTGCCGGCGCTTGACGTGCAGTTGCGCGAGCGCCTTCTGCAGAGAGGCCTGGACGGCCGCGACTTCTTCGCCGCCGAGATCCCCTTTCATCGCGGCCTCGGCCCGCGCGACCGCGGCTTCCGCGGCGGCTTCATCGATCGCGCTCGATTCCATCGCCATATCGGTAAGGACGGAAATTGAGTCGCCGGTGATCTCGACAAAACCATCGCCGACTGCGAGCGACGTTTGCGTGCCGCCTTTAAAAATTCGCATCTCCCCGGGTTTGATCGTGGTCAGGACCGGAACGTGTTGCGGATAAACGCCAAGTTCGCCATCGCGGCCCGGGATGACCACCATGTCGACGTCTTCGGAGTAGGCTTTCGCCTCCGGCGTGACGATTTCCAGTCGCAGAGTTTTCGCCATGGCTATTCCTTGATCTTCGTCGATGCCGCCCTTCATGTAGAAGTTCTGTCTCGGCGACGTCGTCGTGCTTGCCTTCGAGGATTTCTTTGAAGCCGCGGACGGTTTCCGCGACCGGCACGTACTTGCCCGCGTGCCGGTGAAGACTTCCGCGACCGTGAACGGCTGGCTGAGGAAGCGCTGGATCTTGCGCGCGCGGAAGACGGTCAGCTTGTCCTCGGGCGAAAGTTCGTCCATGCCGAGAATCGCGATGATGTCCTGCAAATCCTTGTAGCGCTGCAGCACGTGCTGCACGCCGCGGGCGACGTCGTAATGCTCCTCGCCGACGATTTCCGGCGCGAGCGCCTTGGAGGTGGAAGCGAGCGGATCGACCGCCGGGATAAATGCCCAGCTCGGCGATGGAACGCTCCAGCACGATGGTCGAGTCCAGGTGCGCGAAGGTGTTCGCCGGCGCCGGGTCGGTCAAGATCGTCCGCCGGCACGTAAACGGCCTGGAACGGAGGTGATCGAACCTTTCTTCGTCGAGGTGATGCGTTCCTGCAGGTCGCCCATTTCGGCGGCGAGCGTCGGCTGGTAACCGACGGCGCGACGGCGTGCGGCCGAGCAGCGCGGACACTTCGGAACCGGCCTGCGAGAAACGGAAAATGTTGTCGACGAAGAGGAGCACGTCCTGGTTCTTCTCGTCGCGGAAATATTCGGTCATCGGCGAGCGCGGAGAGCGCGACGCGCAGACGCGCGCCGGGCGGTTCGTTCATCTGGCCGTAAACCAGCGCGACCTTGGACTTGCTGAGGTCCTTCTGGTCGATGACGCCGGCTTCGCTCATTTCGTGGTAAAGATCGTTGCCTTCGCGGGTGCGCTCACCGACGCCGGCGAACACGGAGTAACCACCGTGCGCCTTGGCGATGTTGTTGATGAGTTCCATGATGACGACGGTCTTGCCGACGCCGGCGCCGCCGAACGCGCCGACTTTGCCGCCCTTGATGAACGGGCAGATCAGGTCGATGACCTTGATGCCGGTCTCGAGGATCGTCGGCCTTGGTGTCCTGGTCGACGAGCGCGGGCGCCGGGCGATGAATCGGGTAACGTTTGGTCTGCGGTGACCGGGCCCCGCTCGTCCACCGGGTCGCCGGTGACGTTGAAGATGCGGCCGAGGACGCCTTCGCCGACGGGCACGGAGATCGGGCGCGCCGGTGTCGGTGACTGTCATGCCGCGCTTGAGGCCTTCGGTGGAGCGACATGGCGATGGCGCGCACCCAGCCGTCGCCGAGGTGCTGCTGCACTTCGAGGGTGAGCTTGGTGGTCTTGCCGCCCACGTCGAAGTCGATGGCGAGCGCGTTGTAGATGGGCGGGAGTTGCGTCGTCGGCGAAATCGCACGTCGACGACGGGGCCGATGACTTGGACGATTTTACCTGTATTCATAAAAGGACGACCCGCGGGGCGAACTGCCCGGCGCGCGGGAGCACCCAAGGTAGCGATCTTGGGCGCGCGGACAAGAGGAAAACCGCCCGGAAATAGCGGGCCGCGCAGAGCAATGCAATGGCCCGGCGCCTCGTCGCGGGACCCGCGGCGGCGCCGGTAATTAGAGGCGACGAGGAGGCGCGGTTCCTCCCGCTATTTGCATCACGGCCAATGGCTAGACGCTCGAGCGCAACTGCTCGCGGGCACACCGGCTGGAAAAAAGCCGGAGACCGTTCGCTAGCTCAGAGCCTCTACGCGGTGGCGATTTCGAGCAACTCC
Organism: uncultured Verrucomicrobiae bacterium; assembly: GCA_963831805.1. Taxonomy (GTDB): domain Bacteria; phylum Verrucomicrobiota; class Verrucomicrobiia; order Chthoniobacterales; family UBA10450; genus Palsa-1392. The sequence goes on from CAWHRN010000001.1 coordinate 12,745, forward strand.
GTCGTGATGCTCGCCTGGCGCATTTTGTTGTATTCCAGCGTTCGGATCCCTTGATGAATTGATTCGCGTTATCGGTCGCGTTTTTCATCGCAACCATGCGCGCGCTGTGCTCCGACGCTTGCGCATCGAGGACCATCTGGAAGACCTGATACTGCACGTAATACGGCAGAATGAAATCAAGCACTGCCAGTGGACTCGGCTCGAAAAGGTATTCCAGCATCGGATCCTTGGCCTTGCCGTCGGCTTCCTTCGCCGCCGTCTCGAAAGCCAGCGGACTGATCGGCAAAAGCGTTTGCGTGACCGGACGCTGGCTGATCGTGTTTACGAAATAGGTGTAAAGCACCGTCACTTTATCGACTTCACCGCTGAGAAACTTCTCCACGCAAAACTTCGCGATCA
>CAWHRN010000002.1:0-16513 GCA_963831805.1 uncultured Verrucomicrobiae bacterium
CAGTCCTCTGCTCTACCAACTGAGCTATCCAGCCGTGCTCGCGCGGCTGTCACTATGCCGGATTCCGTGGCGTGGGCAAGCGGCGGTGCGCTCGTGACCGGAACCCAGAGCCCTGCTTCCCGTAGGTCGTTAGGCGTTAGGCAAAAATCCGCGGGAGATCGACCGCGCCCTGCAACAGATGCAGATAAAGGGCGCGGGGAATTTCCCGCGCGCCGAATTGCGCGAGGTGCGGGGTGAGCCATTGAATGTCGAGCAGAGTGAATCCCCGTTCGCGCAGTCGTTCCACCACAGCCCACAGTGCGATCTTCGACGCGCCGGTCTGGCGGTGGAACATCGATTCGCCAAAAAACGCGCCTCCGATCGCCACGCCGTAAAGGCCGCCGGCGAGTTCGTTAGTCCCGGACCAGGCTTCGACGGAATGGGCCATGCCGAACTCATGCAGGCGCACGTAGCTCTCGACGATCTCTTCGTTGATCCAGGTCTCCGAACGCTCGGCGCAGGCGCGCATCACTCGCTCAAAAGAGGTGTTGATCCGAATCTCGAAATTCTGCCGCGCGCGCTCGCGGCGCAGGCCATGCGGCACATGGAAATCATCGAGCGGGATGATCGTGCGCGGGTCGGGTGAGAACCAACCGATCTCGCCATCTTCCAGCGCCATCGGGAAGACGCCGAGGCGGTAGGCCTGGAGTAAAAGAGCCGATTCAATCATTCGTTAGGCAAGCAAAGCATCCCCTTCATCATGCGCGCGAGCGGCGCGAGCAAATGCGGAAATCGAGAAAATCTTGCAATGTCCGGACGCGCTTTTATGATGTGCGCTTGAAACCACTTGCCGTCTTCCTCACCGCTCTTCCAGCGGGTCTGCGGGCCGGTGAGACGCCTCGCGGCGACGATCCGTTCGTGAAATCGCGCGAAGGCGACACCACTCCAGGACACCTGTGAATCCGGCGGTTCACTCGCGCATCCTGATCCTCGATTTCGGCTCGCAGTACACGCAGGTCATCGCCCGCCGCGTCCGCGAATGCCAGGTTTACTCGGAGATCGTGCGCTGTGATATCTCCGCCGCGGAGATCGAACAGCTGGCGCCAAGGGGGATCATTCTTTCCGGTGGACCGGCGAGCGTTTACGAGAAGGGCGCGCCGCAGATTGATCTCCAGGTCTTTTCGTTAGGCATTCCGGTCCTCGGGATTTGCTACGGGATGCAGTTGATGGCGCGCCATCTCAGCGGCGAAGTGGAACACAGCGCGCGCCGCGAATATGGCGCCGGCATTCTCCAGATCGATGAAGCCGGTTCGCTCTTCGAGGGCCTCGGCGAGCAGATCGATATCTGGAATAGCCACGGCGACAAACTGACCGCGCTGCCGGAAGGTTTCCACGCCATCGCGCACACGGAGAACTCCGCTTTCGCCGCGATCGCCGACCGCGAGCGGCAACTTTACGCGCTGCAATTTCATCCCGAGGTTTCCCACACGCCGCGCGGCAAGGAGATCATCGAGAACTTTCTTTTCCGGGTCTGCCATTGCGCGATGGATTGGACGATGGGCTCGTTCATCGACGACGCCTGCGAGCGGATCCGGCAACAGGTCGGCGGGCAAAAGGTCGTGCTCGGATTGAGCGGTGGCGTTGATTCGTCGGTCGCGGCCGCGCTCCTGCACAAGGCGATCGGCGACCAGCTCACCTGCATTTTCGTGAACAACGGGCTGCTCCGCGAAAATGAAGCTGATGTCGTGCAGCGCGTCTTCGGCGAGAACTTTCACATTCGGCTTAAATATGTTGATGCCTCCGAGCGTTTTCTCACCGCGCTCGCGGGCGTGACTGATCCCGAGACGAAACGCAAAATCATCGGGCGCGAATTCATTGGCGTGTTCGAGGACGCGGTCGTCGAGATTGCCGGGAGCAAGACAGCCGATGACTCGGATTTCAAGTTCCTCGCCCAAGGCACGCTCTACCCCGACGTGATCGAGAGCGTCGCGATCGGCGGCAACCCCGCGTCGCTGATCAAGAGCCACCACAACGTCGGCGGGTTGCCCGAGAAGATGCACTTCGAGCTGGTCGAGCCTTTGCGTCAGCTTTTCAAAGACGAAGTCCGGCTCGCCGGCCAGCAGCTCGGTTTGCCTAACGAGATCGTGCAGCGTCAGCCCTTTCCCGGACCCGGCCTCGCCGTCCGCATCCTCGGCGAAGTGACCGAGGAACGACTCCGGATTTTGCGCGAAGCCGACACCATCGTGATCAGCGAGATGAAAGCGTCCGATTGGTATTATCGGGTCTGGCAATCGTTCGCGGTGCTCCTCCCGGTGCGCTCGGTGGGCGTGATGGGCGACCAGCGCACGTACGAGAACACGATCGCGCTCCGGATTGTCGAGAGCCAGGACGGCATGACGGCCGACTGGGTCCGAATTCCGTATGAAATCCTCGCGCGGATTTCGAGCCGCATCGTGAATGAGGTAAAGGGCGTAAACCGCGTCTGCTACGATATTTCGACGAAGCCGCCGAGCACGATCGAGTGGGAATAAGCCGAGTCTGAAATTTTATGCACATTTCTGCGAAAACTTCTTGGAAATGGTTTCGGATAATGATTTCCTCGTCGGCAGACGTAACGAAATCACCGCGATGCCTTTCCCGACCGATCTCAGCAGAAACCGCTTTGTTTTGGCTCTGGCGTCGTTAGGCGCCCTTCTTGTTGCCTCCTCTTCGGCCCGCGCCGATAGCGTCGTCACGGATCCGGTCGGTTACGTAAATACGACGATCAATGGCACCGGAGGCACGACCTCAAGTGCGATCACGATCGTTGGTCTGTCGGTCACTCAGCCAATTTCCTTTCAGGGAACGGTCGGGAGTTATGATGGCTCGACGAAAGTCCTGACGCCCGCGAACGGCAGTTTCACGACCGACCAGTTTAACGGCGCAAACGGGGCGTTTTTTGTCGAGATTACATCAGGGACGCAAGCTGGATTACTCACGGACATCACCGCGACAACGACTAGCACTATCACTACGGCGGACGACATCAGTTCTGCGATCGGCGGCGGCGAATCCTTTAAGATCCGAAAGCATTGGACCCTGCAGAATGTGTTCGGACCAAATAACAATACCAATGGCCTGGTCCTCCTCGGCACGGGTGCGACCTCGAGCGCCGCGGACGAAGTTCTGCTCTACGACCGCGCCACCTCTCAATATGTCACCTATTATTATAAGATGGGCGGCGTTTTCGGCGGAGATGGCTGGCGCACCACGAGCGGCAGCGATCCTCTCGCAATGGATGTATCGGGAACAGTCCTGCGGGTAACTGACGGCGCGATCATACGACGGAAACTTTCCGCGGCGGTGACGCTCAGCCTCCCCGGAGCGGTGAAACTCGGCCCTACCGAGCGCATCATCTTTCCCGGGTTGAACCTCTGCGGCGACCTTTACGCGTCGGACACGACTTTGGCCAACAGCGGTCTCTACGATCCGGCCCATCCCGAGACTTCGCTGCAAAGCGGCCCCACGTCTTCTTCCGCCGATCAGGTGCTCCTCTATGATGGGAGCCAATACGTTACCTATTATTACAAGGTAGGCGGCGTTTTCGGCGGGGACGGTTGGCGGTCCACCAGTGGAGGCAATCCGCTGGCGACGGACGTCAGCAACACCTCTCTGCCCGCGGGCAATGGCGTAATTATTCGCCGCGTCGCCAGCCGGGCATTTCTCTGGACTGCACCGCAGCCGTTCACGATCGCTCCGTAATGAATTAACTCTATGAAAACCCGCAGATTCCTTCTGATTGCCGCGCTCGCCCTGACCATTACTGGCCTCGATTCCGCTCATGCTGGCAGCGTGACTTGGAGCGCGGCCTCGGACAACGGTTTCGCGGACGCCGCCGGGACGAAACTCTTGGCGGGTGATCTTCTGTTGCTCGGCGCCTTCGACATTCCGGATTCAACGATCCAGGCCAATTCCGGCAACGTCGCGTTTTTGACTTCGCATTTCACTACTTACGGCACATCCACGATCGGCAATAACGTCGGTGGACTGCCCGGGTTCTTCTTCAAGAACAGCACGGGAAATTTGGATACCACCACGCCCTTTGCCGTCGCGGGGCTGCGAATCTACATTTGGGCCTTTAACACTCCGACCACCACCAGCGCGACCCAGCAGGGAATTTTCTCGCTGAACAATTCGTCAGCGTGGCAGTTTCCTCACGAAAACGATAATCCGAATACGACCAGCGTCGATCTCACTGATTTGACCGACGGACTCGGAACTGCCTTGACGCCGGATGCTGACCTCGTCATCGGTGACTTCAGACAAGGGGTCGGCAACACGCTCGATTTCAATCTCGCGCTGGTGCCTGAACCTTCGACTTACGCGCTTGCGCTCGTCGGCGGTGTTGGGCTGCTGTTGGCTCGCCGGCGCGCGGTCAAGTCTCGCGCGTGATCGCTCGCGTTGGGCGAAGCCTGTCGGTTGAGCAGCGCTTATCGCCGCGATGTTCTCCGATGATGAAGCGCGCACTCGCTCTTTTGCTTGCGACTTCCCTCACACTCTCGGCGCACGCTTCGCAGGTCAGTTGGAGCGCCGCGGACCGTAGCGGCGTTGGCGACGCGTCGGGAGTCGACCTACCCGCAGGCGATCTCGTGCGGGTAGGAAATTTCACGCTCACCGACGCTCAGATCATGGCGAATAAGGACAATCTCGCCTTTCTCGAGTCGCACTTCATTGAGTTTGGGCGCGCGGCCATCGGCGACGGACTCGGCGGACTTCCGGCATTTTGGTTTAAGAACACGAACGCCTCCACCAACGCTCTCGGCCTGATGGGGAAACGGATTTATTATTTCGTCTACGATACGGCGACCGGCTCGACGCCCACCCAGATCGGGGTTTTCACTGCACCGGCGAATTCGGGATGGATTTTTCCCGACGATGACGACATCCCGAATACAACCTCGACCGACCTCGCCAACGTCCCGCATGATTCGACTGGCTTGTTGATCGGCGGGTTCGGGAACGGCACGGACAACCAAAACGGGCAACCGCTTTACAACCTCGCGATTCTTTCGGCTTCGCCGACGCCAACACCCACCGCCACGCCAAGCCCCACGCGCGCCCACACCGACGCCAAGCGCCACCCCCACGCCGACGATCACCCCGAGCGCGACGCCGACGCCCTCCGCCACTCCGACTCCAACCTCGTCCCCCACGCCTTCCCCTACCGCCACGCCCACACCGACACCGACACCGACACCGGCTCCGAGCGGTGAAGCGCTTCTGAATATTTCCACCCGCGCCCGCGCCGGGACCGGCGAGAACGTGCTCATCGGCGGCTTCGTTCTCGGGAATGGCGAGGGCAGCAAAAAGATCATCGTGCGTGCGCTCGGGCCGTCGTTAGGCGGGCGCGGCGTCGCCTTCCCTTTGCGCAATCCCAGCCTGCAGCTTTTTGATTCGTCCGGCCGGACGATAGCGAGCAATGACGACTGGATGGCGAACCAGAACGAGCAGGACATCGTCGAGAGCGGACTCGCGCCGACCGATCCACGCGAGTCTGCGATTCTCACCACTCTCGGCCCCGGCAATTACACCGCGGTCGTAACCGGAGTGAATGGCGCGACGAACAACATCGCGCTGGTCGAAGTCTACGATCTCGATTCGCCTAACGTTCCGCAATTGCTCAACATTTCGACTCGCGCCGCGGTCGACACCGGTGACGGCCAGATGATTGCGGGCCTGATCGTCGGCGGGAGCGAGATCAAGTCAGTCGTCGTTCGCGGCCTTGGGCCTTCGCTCGCCAATTCGATTGCCAATCCGCTGCCCAACCCTGCGCTGGTCATCGTCAACGGCTCCGGCGCGGTGGTGGCGCAGAACGACAATTGGCAGGATGACAGCCGCTCCGGAGCGCTGCGCAGCGTCGGCCTCGACCCGCAGAATCCGCTCGAGCCCGCCCTGCTTCTCTCGCTCACGCCCGGGAACTACACCGCGATTCTTTCCGACGTGAACGGGAACAGCGGCGTCGCCCTAGTGGAAGTTTACAACGTCACCAATTAGAGCCGGCCGCGGATCGGCATGCGAATCCTCTGCATGGGATTCGATCAATATCACGAGCCGCCTAACGAGCTTCCAGAAAAAACGCGGACCTTCGCGCGGATGATTCTTTCCGTGATCGAGGAAGCGCAGGCGATCGACTGGTACGAGCAGCGGATGGCGGTGGAGAAGAACCGCCAGGCCAAGGCGATCATGAAGGATGCGCAGAAAGAGGAGTTCAAACACTTCGGCATGGACCTCGAATTTCTTCTCCGCCAAAAGCCGGTCTGGCGGGAGATCCTGCAGGGCATTCTTTTCCAGAAGGGCGACATCGTGAAGCACGGCGACGAGGCCGAGGAAGAAGCCGGCTAAGAAGGGCGTTAGCCGCCAGCGGCAACCTGCAGAATTTCAACGCGATCGCCTTCCCGCAGCGTCTCGTTAGGCCAGGATCGGCGGTGCAGCGCGAGGCCGTTGCGTTCCACTAACGTGGTCTCCGGCTTGAGCTCGAGCTGCACGAGCAACTCCGCAACCGTCGTCCCGTCGGCGCGCGGGACGCGCTCGCCATTCAGCAAAAAAGTCATCGACCCGCGAGCGCCTGATCCCAGTCTTTCCAGACCGGCTCAAAACCGCGACCGCGCAAGACGCGCGCGACTTCGGCCGGCGAACGTTCGTCGCTGATCTGGAATTGCCCGGTCGCGATTTCGTCGTTTGTTTCGTCTGGAGGCAGGATACGGCCGCGCACGGTCTGGTGCGCCTCGCGCTTTCCCTGCCCGGTGTAGCCGCCCGGCTCGGTATGGCTGCCGGAGCTCATGGTGGTCACGCCTAACGACACGAGCGCGTCGCGCAGCGGTGCCGGCTCGCGCGTGCTCAGGACGATTCCAACCTGCGGAAAACAAATCCGGAAGGCGCAGATCAGTCGGGCCAACGCCCGCTCGCCTAACGAGAAGGGCGGCTCGAAATCGCCCGCCGCCGGTCGCAGCCGCGGCAGGCTGACGGTGAAGTCGGATTGCCAGCAGCGCTTGAGCAGATAATCGAGATGACCGGCGAGCGCGATCGCTTCGTTCCGCCACGGCGCGAGGCCAAAGAGCGCGCCGATTCCGATCCGCCGGAAGCCCGCCGCGTAGGCGCGCTCTGGACAATCGAGCCGCCAATCGAAATCGCGTTTCGGCCCGGAGGTATGCATCTCCGAGTAAACGCCGCGGTCGTAGGTTTCCTGGTAAACCACCAGCCCTTCCGCACCCGCCTCGACCAGCGGCCGATAATCTTCCGTCTCCATCGGCCCGAGCTCGAGTGAGACCGAGGAGAAAAGCGGCCGCAACCCGCGCACGCATTGCGCCAGATAACCGCCATGGACAAATTTCGGATGTTCGCCCGCGACCAGCAGCACCTGGCGAAAACCCTGCGCCGCCAGATGCCGCGCTTCGGCCAGCACCTGCTCGACCGTGAGGGTCACGCGCAGAATCGGATTGTCGCGCGAGAAACCGCAGTAGCGGCAGTTGTTGATGCATTCGTTGCTCAGGTAGAGCGGCGCAAACATCCGCATCGTTCGCCCGAAATTTCGTCGGGTGAGCGTGCGCGCTTCCTGCGCCATTCGCTCGAAAGCGGTGTCGTCGTTAGGCTCGAGCAAAGCCATAAAACGCCGCAAAGCCGGTGAAGGCGACGGCGGCAGCTGATCGAGAATCGCGGCGTAAGACATCCTGCCAATTTCGCGGCTCAGCACCGAATCGCAATCACGCGCGCCGCACGGTAAGTTGCGCCGTGAGCCACCCGAAATTCATTCCCTTGCCGCCGCGCGAAGTCCTGACCGACGCGGAACTCGCGGCGCGCGCCGCTCAATTTCAGCGCGCGATGGCCGCGCGCCGAACGGTGCGGGATTTTTCCGACCGACCGGTTCCGCGCGAAGTGATCGAAGACTGCCTGCGGACCGCCGGGAGCGCGCCGAATGGTGCGAACCTGCAGCCCTGGCACTTCGTGGCGGTGAGCGATCCGGTACTGAAACGCGAGATCCGCCTTGCGGCGGAGGAAGAGGAACGCGAATTCTACGCCCATCGCGCGCCTAACGAATGGCTGGAAGCGCTGGCTGCGCTCGGGACGGACGCTGCGAAACCGTTCCTCGAGACCGCGCCTTGGTTGATCGCGATTTTCGCGCAGCCTTACCGGCTCCTGCCCGATGGGCGAAAACTGAAGCACTATTACGCCGGCGAATCGGTGGGCATCGCGACTGGGTTTCTGATCGCCGCGGTCCATCGCGCCGGGTTGGCCTCACTCACCCACACGCCGAGTCCGATGGGATTTTTAAACAAGCTCCTCCAACGTCCCGCGCACGAGAAACCGTTCCTGCTCCTCGTCGTCGGTCATCCGGCAGACGACGCCCGGATTCCCGACATCCAGCGGAAGTCGTTAGGTGAAATCAGTTCCTTCCTCGCCTAACGACATTACGGAAAACGCCGGAAGCGCGCGCGGCGCTCCCGGCGTTGGCGTGAGGTCCTGCTCGTTAAAATGCGAACCGAACGCCGCTCCGGAACATGCCGTAGTTGTTGTCCGGCCCTTCCACGAGGTTGTAGCTGAAGTCGTTGATCAACCCAATGTGCGGGGTAATGCGGACTTCGAAGCCGACTCCGAATTGACCCATGCCCTCGGGATCGCTCCGGTCGTGCACGGTGGCAGGACTGGCGCCATTCGAAGCGGACTCTTCGAGTCGCGAACCGTTAAAGAGCACGCCGCCGCCGGCATAACCGTAAGGCGCAAAACGCGAATTCGGCACGGGGTAACGAAAGACCAGGTTGCCGGAGACCTGACCGACGACGTCTCGCGCGTCGAGGGCGTAGCCTTCGATGCCCGCGCCGAGGTAACGGGTGAACATGTAGTTCACATCCAACCCACCGCCGTATGCGTGATCCACCCCGAGATAACGGTCCTGCCGATACTCGTTAAAGGTGTCGGCGCGCAGGCCGAAGAGATCGAAGTTCCATTCCCGGTCGCGAAAGAACTCTTCCGGCTGGGCGGTGTAGGTTTGCTGGACTTCCTTGCTGCTTGAAGACTCCACCGGGCCGGCAAAGCCGGTCACGGCGAGAGTCGTTAGGCCAAGAATGCTGACGATTAATGTTTTCATACTGCTGATTCCTTTTCTCCCTGTTGTTCTTGAGGCGCCACCGGATGACCCGGCGGTCCACAGTCCACTTCGCGGCTAGCGCCGCCTGAGGATCTGTATGCCTCCCATGCAGAAAGAGACAGTGCAAACCGGTGGCGGTTACACTTGTTTTTAAGCGCTTCGGTGCGTTTAGCTTGGGCGCTGAAAAAAGTTTAGACTTTTAGTTCCGCGCCAGTGTTCGCATCCGTCACGACGAACTTCTCGCTGTGGAAACTGGGGTCGGCGCGGAACATCAGACGGCCCGCATAACGACGCTCCAATTCCACGAGCAGTTCCTCGTCTTCTTCCTTCAAGCGCTTAAGCACATCCGGGTTCAGGATCACGCGAATCTCGTGAATCGTGTCCTGATATTTTCGCATTACACTGTTGAGCGCGCGATGCACTTCCACGCTCGTGCTCATCGCGGTTTTCACCACGCCGCGGCCTTCGCAATACGGACAGTTTTCGTAGATCGAATCGTTCAGGCTTTCCTGCGCGCGCTGCCGCGTCATCTCCATCAGGCCTAACGACGAGAGCTGGAGCACGTGAGTCTTCGCCTTGTCCCGCCGGAGCCGGTCGCGCATCCGGTGGTAAACCATCTGTTGATCCTTCCGGCTTTTCATGTCGATGAAATCGCCGATGACGAGGCCGCCGATGTTGCGCAGGCGGAGCTGGCGCGCGATCTCGTCGGCCGCTTCGAGATTGGTTTGCAAAATGGTTTTCTCGACATCGCGGCCGCCTTTGTTCCGGCCGGTGTTTACATCCACCGCGACGAGCGCTTCGGTTTCGTCGATCACGATGTAGCCGCCGCATTTCAACCAGACCTGGCGATGAAACGCGTCGTCGATTTGTTTCTGCACCCCGAAGGTTTCAAAGACCGGCGCAGCGCCGTCGTAATGTTTCACCCGGCTCTTCGCGCGGCGGGAAATCTGGCCTACCAAACCGGCCATCCGCTCGACCGCTTCCCGGTCGTCGCAAACCACTTCATCGATTTCATCAGTCAGAAAATCACGCACGGTGCGCTCGACGAGGTCGGGTTCTTCGAAGACTCGCGCCGGCGCCGGCAACGTTTTGATTTTTTCTTCGATCTTCGACCATTGCTCGAGGAGGAAGCTGAGATCGCGCACGAAATAGCGGGCACGCTGACCTTCGCCGACGGTGCGAATGATTACGCCGAGTCCTTCGGGAATCGCCAGCTCGCGCAGAATTTTCCGCAAACGAGCACGCTCTTTCGGCGACTCGATTTTGCGCGAGATGCCGCTGCGTTCGCTGTAGGGCATGAGCACGAGGTAGCGGCCGGCGAAACTCAGGTTGGTGGAAACGCGCGGACCCTTGGTGCCGATTGGACCCTTCGTCACCTGCACGATCACTTCAGAGCCGACCGGGTAGACGCTCGGAATATCTTTCGCGGTCAGGCGCTTTTTCCCGCCGCCTTTTTTCTCCGCGCGCTCGGGTCGCTCGATCTCTTCGACGCCGCTGTCGAGCGCGGCCGGAATCGCGTCCCAGAAATGGAGGAAGGCGTTTTTCTCGAGGCCGATGTCGACAAACATCGCCTTCAGACCGGGCTCGATGTTCTTTACCCGGCCTTTGTAAACGCTGCCCACGATGTTGCGGGAGCTGTCGCGCTCGACGCTATATTCCTCGAGCTGCCCGTCCTCGAGCAGGGCGACGCGGCGTTCGAGTTTTTCGACGCTGATGATGAGTTTGTTGCCGGTCTTGCGACGCGACAGTCCTAAAATTCTTTTCACTTGTTCGATCATGATTTGGCAAAGGTTTTGAAGTCATCGCAGTGGAGCTTCGTTGAATTCGTTAGGGGGCGGGCTGAGCCCGGCGCACCGGCCGGGGAGTTGGAGTGGGCGCGGGACGATTCCCGCCAAACATACGTTGGAAAAAGTTGCGCGGCTTTTGCGGCGGAGCGGCCGGGGTCGCGACCGCTTGCGCCCGCGGGACGCGCTTCGGCTGGCTGGCAACGTTCTTGACCTTGCCCCGGGCATCAGCTTCGGGCTCGACATCCGGCTCGCCGCCGGACTGCGCCATCTCGGGCTTTTCCGCGGCCTGAGAATCGTCGGCATTCTCTTCATCGCTCCCCTCGGCATCGGCCAGGGTGTCTTTGTATTTGACCGCCGGGATCATCTTGAAAGGATCATCCTTGCGCGCCGGCGCGACCCAGGCGAGCTGGGGCTCGAACTCGCCTTTGTCCATCGCGAGGGTGCGTTCGAGGATGCGGGTGGCGATCGGCGCGGCGACGGAGCCGCCATGCAGTCCGCCCTGCACCATCACCGCGATCGCGTAGCGCGGATGGTCGAAGGGCGCGAAACAACAGAACCACGCGATCGTGTCCTTCTCGCCTTTGCGCATGGCCTGCGCCGTCCCGGTTTTTCCGGCCACCTCCACGCCTTCCAGCCGCGCGACCCTTCCAGTGCCGCCGTCCTCATTGACCACTTTCCAAAGGCCGCGCCGAACGAGCTCGATCTGCTCCGGGGTGAAGTCGTTGCGCAGATCGTTCCGCACCCTCGCCGTTTGCGGAACGGCCACGTGGCCCTCGGCGTCGAGAACCGGCGTGCCATCCTGGTTCAGCACCTTGTCGACGAGCCGCGGATAATAAGCGATGCCGCCGTTGGCGACGGTCGCGTAGGCCATCGCCATCTGGAGCGGGGTGGACCAGGTCGTAGCCCTGGCCGATCGAGACGTTGGCGGTGTAGGCCGACGACCATTTTTCCGCCGGGCTGTGGATCCGCATCCACTCCGGGCCGGGCAGGACTCCGCCCGATTCGCCGGTGATTTCGACGCCGGTCGGTTTGCCGAGGCCGAGCTCTCGCCGGTTTCATCGATCGCGTCGATCCCGGCGGCGTTGCCGTACTGATAGAAGAACGCAGTTGCAGGAAACCTTGATCGCGTCGGCGAGACCGAGAGCGTGCCGTGCGAGCCGCCCTTTTCGCCGATCCAGCATTGGAAATAATGGTCGCCGTAGGTGACGCCGCCGGTGCAGGTGAAGCGCTTGTTGGCGAGCCCCTTGCGCACGCCCGCGAGTGCGGTCACGATCTTGAAAGTCGAGCCGGGCGGAAACGCGCTGACCGCGCGGTTGACCAGCGGCTTCGCTTCATCCTGGCGGAGCGCTTCCCAGTCCTTGGCCTTGATGCTCGGGATGAAAGTGTTCGGGTCGAACGACGGCACCGAGGCCATCGCGAGGATGTTGCCGTTATTCGGATCGACCACGACCGCGGCGCCGCGGCCGACCGCGCGCAGCGCTTCCTCGGCGATCGTCTGGATGCGCGCATCGATCGTCAGATAAACATTCGCGCCCGGTTTCGGCGGCTCTTCGCGCACGACGCCGTCGATCACGCCCTTGACGTTGCGCCGCATCACGCGCATGCCCGGCTTGCCGCGCAGATATTCGTCCATCGTCTTCTCGATGTTGCGATTTCCCCTCCACGTCCGCCTGGTAAAAAGTGTATTTCTTCGCCTCGTCGGTGTTCGTGTCATCGGGCGCGCCGACGTAGCCGAGCAAGTGCGCCGCGAGCGCGCCGTAGACGTAGGAACGCACCGGCTTGATCGCGATATCCACGCCGGGCAGCCCGACGTCGTGCTCGGAAAATTTCGCGATGGTCGGGAAATCGATGTCCTTCGAATAGGAATACGGCACCTCGGTGTCGTTGCGGTAATGCTTCTGCAGCTGGCTCGGAATTGTAATCGCTCGCGAGGTCGAGATCGTCGAGCCGCGGCACGATGCCGTCGTTCACGATCTTGACGATGTCCGGCTCCTTCATGTCCTTCGGCATCCCGCTGATCGTGGCGCGATATTGCGTCACCGGCGGCGCGGCCGTCGCGCTGGCGGTAGCCTTGCACCATCTCCGGCAGGTAAAAATCGACCTCGTAGCTGGCGCGGTTTGCACCAGCGTCGACGCCGTTGCGATCGCGAATTTCACCGCGCACCGACGGGATGCGCACCGTCACTTCGGAGCTGCCCGCGATCTTCGCAGTCCACTCTGCGCCACGCGCCACCTGCACCCACCAGAGCCGGCCGACGAGCGCGCCGAGCCCGCAGAAGCATGCAGAGCCCGAGAAACTGGATGCGCAGACGCGGCGCTGGAGCGCGACGCCATATTCATCGAAGCCATCCGGTCTCGGCGTCGGCGTAAGGGTTCTCGTGAGGCCGGCGAGCGAGTGCGAGCGACCAGAAAGACCAGCGGCGCCATGAGCATCGCGAGCAGCGCCGGGCCGCCGATCTGCCACCAGACTTCGCGTTGAAAAGGAAGCGAGCCGCGCCGAAACGTGATCATGAGGTATTGGGAGAGGACGAATGGCGACGTGCAGACGCCGCTGAGCAGGCAATGCATTTCCCATCGTCCCCGATGAAAGAAGGGCCGGAGACCGTGCATGATGCGCGCCCAGCACCGCGTAGAGCAGTATCGACCATCCGAGCGAAATTTCAACTTGCGGTCCGAGAACCTGCACGGTCAGCGCGTCCGAGCATGAAGCCCCGCGAAAAAGGCCAGCGCCGAGCATGCGCGGGAACGGGCAGCGCCAGCGCGCCATAAAACACGATCACCGGCACGATGTAGACGCGCGCGTCGATCATCCAGGCGAGCGGCGGGATGAAGATCTGCGCGACCTGCGCGAGGAAAATCAGGACGAGAAGAACAACGAAGAAGATCATGGCATCATTTCCGACCGATGACGACGAACACATCCTCCAGCGTGGTGAGATCGACGGCCGGCACGATGCTGGCGCCTGGCCATCGAGTTCGCGCACCTTGAAGTTCTTGACCTGCCCGATCAGCAAGCCCGGAGGGAAAAACGCCGCCGACGCCCGAGGTGTAAATCTTCGCCCCGGCTTCAGGTTGGCCTGCTTGGAAAGAAAATTCAGGTCGAGCTCGGCGGTCGACCGCCGGCGACGCGCTCGCCCGACACGATCCCCTGCTCGCGCGTGCCTTCGACGCTGGCCGCCACGTTGCAGTTCTCGTCCGAGATCAGGAGCACGACCGTGGACGTTCTTCGCCACCGTGGTCGTCTTGCCGACCAGACCTTCGTCGGTCAGCACCGGCATGTCGGCCTTCGAGGCCATCCGCGGCTGCCGCGATCGATCGTGATCGTGCGTCCACCAGGTCGAGGCATCGCGCGCGATGATTCGCGCCGGCACGAGCTTGAAGAGCGACCCGCTCCCGGTAGCCGAGCGCGCTGCGCAGCCGATTGTTCTCGTGCTCGACGTCGCGCAGGGTCTGGTTCGTGGCCTTCAGCTCCGGTTCTCGACGTGCAGTCGCGTGTTATCCTCCTCGAGTTCCTCGAGCGTTTTCAACCCCTCGCGGAACCGACGTGATCTGCTTTTCCAGCGCCGAGCCGGTTGTCAAGAAACGGCGAGATGCAGCCCGAGAAACGCCGCCTGGACCTTGCGCGTCGATTGCGCGGAGCTGAGAAGAGCGAGGAACCGCGACCGACAGAAATGACGAGCGCGATGGAATGCACGACGCGGCTCATGCGATGCGAACTGCGGAATGCGAATGTCGGACTGCCCGGGAATCGCGTGCGCGAATGCGGTCCGTCGCTCGCATTCAGCATTCCGATCTAGTTAGCGCCACTGGCGGTCGCTCGTCGCCACCTGGCGCAGGAATTTGAGTTCATTCAAGGCACGTGCCGGTGCCTTCGGCCACGGCGCTGAGCGGATCTTCGGCCACGTGGACCGGCAGGCCGGTTTCTTCGGTCAACAAGTCTGTCGAGGCCGCGCAGCAGCGCGCCGCCGCCGGCGAGCACGAGGCCGCGGTCGACGAGATCGGCGGAAAGTTCGGGCGGGCAGCGCTCGAGCGTGATGCGCACGGAATCGACGATCGTCGAGATCGGCTCGAGCAGCGCCTCGCGCACTTCCTGCGAGGTGATCGTGAGGGTCTTCGGCAGACCGGCGACGAGATCGCGGCCCTTCACTTCCATCGTCGTTTCCTTCTCGATCGGATAGGCCGAGCCGATCTTGATCTTGATGTCTTCCGCGGTGCGCTCGCCGATCATCAGGTTGTAGGCGCGCTTCATGTACTGGATGATGGCCTCGTCGAGCTCGTCGCCCGCCACGCGGACGCTGCGGCAGAAGACGATGCCGGAGAGCGAAATCAGCGCGACTTCCGTCGTGCCGCCGCCGATGTCGATGATCATGTTGCCCGCGGCGTCCTGCACCGGCAGGCCGCACGCCGATCGCCGCCGCCATCGGCTCTTCGATCAGATAAACTTCGCGCGCGCCGGCGTGCAGTGGCGGATTCCTTCACCGCGCGCTTTTCCACTTCGGTGATGCCGCGAGGGCACCGCGATGACGACGCGCGGACGCGGCTTGAACGCGGCGGCGGTTGTGCACCTTGCGGATGAAATGCCGCAGCATCGCCTCGGTGATTTCGAAGTCGGCGATGACGCCGTCCTTCAGCGGGCGGATGGCGACGATATTGCCGGGCGTGCGGCCGAGCATGCGCTTGGCTTCGTCGCCGACGGCGAGCACCTTGCTGGTGCCGGCCTGGACGGCGACCACGGACGGTTCGCGCAGGACGATGCCGTGGTCCTTGACGTAAACGAGCGTGTTGGCCGTGCCGAGATCGATGCCGATGTCGTTGGAGAACCAGCCGAAAAGTCCGTTAAACATGAAGTTTGCCTTCGAGTTCCCAAATGCCGACCGACCCTTGAGAAGCGAGACCTATGCCAGCGCGTTCGGACAGGCGAAAAACGTAGTATCTTGGAACGGTGTACCTGCGCGTCAAGGGACTTTGCCAAAGGTGGATTGCGGAACGCGGAATGCAGCCTAGAAGAAAACCGTGCCCGCATCGCCCGCTCTGATCGTTGCGCCTTCTATTTTGGCCTGCGGACTTTGCGCATCTCGCTGCGGATGTCGCCAGGGTCGTCGCCGCAGGCGCGGACTGGCTCCACCTCGACATCATGGACGGGCAGTTCGTCGATAACATCTCGTTCGGCCCGGCGCTGGTGAAGACGGTGCGCGGCCTAACGAGTCTGCCGCTCGACGTGCATCTCATGATCGAGCGGCCGGATCATTACGCGCCGCGTTTCATCGAGGCGGGCGCGCATTCCATCACCGTCCACGTCGAGCCGGAAGCGAAACACGACGTTGCGAAAACGTTAGGCGACATCCGGCGCCCGCGGCTGTCGCGCCGGGTTGACCTTGAATCCGGCAACGCCGTTCGCCGCCGTCGAACCGCATTTGCCGAACCTCGAACTGCTGCTCGTGATGACCGTCCACCCGGGCTTTGGCGGGCAGTCGTTCCGCCCGGAGATGATGGCAAAAGTGGATCGCGCGCGTGATTTGCGGGATTCGTTAGGCGCGTCTTTCGACATCGAAGTCGATGGCGGGATCAACGCAGAGACCGCGCAACTTGCGATCGAGCACGGCGCGAATGTGCTCGTCGCGGGCAC
>CAWHRN010000003.1:0-136837 GCA_963831805.1 uncultured Verrucomicrobiae bacterium
TCTCCAGTCCGAGCTGACGGCTCGTTACAAATCGCAGCTACAGGATAGCGACGTATCAGTCAGTCTGGATAGCGCTGTGATCCCGGTGATCGTCTCCGGGGCGGTGACCCGGCCGGGGAAACTGTTTTTCGATCGACCGACCACCGTCTTCCAGGCGATCATGGAGGCCGGCGGCGTGAATGAGTTTGGCAACCTGAAGAACGTTCACCTGATTCGGACGGTGCATGGGCAACAGTTGACCCAGACCATGGATTTGCGGTCGGCCCTGACGGGTGCTCCCACGCGCGCCTTTTACCTTCAGGCGGGAGATGTCATATATATCCCTGAAAGGATGTTTTAGGACGACTTCTGATCCCGCGCTGCCGGGCGCTCGTAGTTTGCCCCAGGAACATCAACCCGGATTCTGTGAACGAGGCCAAAGCCACTTTGGTCGCCGAAAGATCGCGCCGGGAGGCGGCTCCACTCCCGAAGGTGGCTACTCGGAAGCCTGAGATAGATGAGCGCTGACGTCATCCTGGCCTATGTCGCCGCGGGATTTTGCCTCCTCCTGGCGTTGGTGGCGCCGTTGCGCAAGCACACCTCCTTCTCGAGCTGGACCTTCGCGGCGGGGATGATTCTCCTCGGCGCGGATGCGGTCTGTGCCGGACTCAGCCTGAGCACGCGATCACTGGCCGGTGCAATCTCATGGCAACAGATCGCTTTTCTGACCGGGTCATTCCTGCCCGGGACGTGGCTCCTGTTTAGCCTCACTTACGCGCGCGGGAATCACGCGGAATTTCTTCGCCGCTGGCGCATTCTCGTCGCCCTGGCGTTCGCGATCCCGGTCGCGTTGGCCTTCATCTTTCGCGCGGATCTGGTCGTTTATCGGGAAACGAATACCGGAGCCTTCTGGATTGGTTCCACTGGGATCGGCCGGATCCTGATCGCGCTCATTCTGGTCGCAATCGTCCTTATCCTTTCCAATCTCGAAAGAACGTTTCGCGCGGCGGTGGGGACGATGCGCTGGCGGATCAAATTCCTTATCCTGGGCCTCGGGGTGATTTTCGCGGCCCGCATCTATGTCGGGAGCCAGGCGCTCCTTTTCTCTTCCACGACTCTCTCCTTCGTTGGATTTGAGAGCAGCGCGCTGATCATCGGCTGTGGCCTGATTCTGGTGGCTTATCTCCGGAGTGGGTTTGCCGAGATCGATATCTATCCGTCGCAGGCGATTCTCCAGGGATCGGTGACAATGCTGATTGCCGGCGGCTATTTGTTCGTCGTCGGCGTCTTCGCCCAGGTCGTGGCGGCGCTGGGGGGAGGGCGTTACTTTCAGGCGCAGGCCCTGCTGGTGTTACTCGGCCTGACGGGACTCGCGGCTCTCCTGCTTTCCGACCGGCTCCGGCAATGGCGCCGACGGTTTGTCAGCCGGCATTTTCGGCGGCCGCAACATGACTTCCGGAAAGTCTGGACGCTTTTCACCGAGCGCGGCTCCGCCGTGCTCACGGAGGCAGGTCTCGCGGCGATGGCGGCAAAGTTGATCTGTGAAACGTTCGACGTCCTTTCGGTGACGATTTGGCTGGCCGAGGAAGGTGGACACCGGCTCTCCGTGGCCGCCTCCACCCTGCGCCCGCGCGATGACCGTGAGTCCGGCACCGACTCCGCGGCGGAGGATTGGGAGGTGTCCAACCTGCGCGAGAAGACGAAACCGTTCGATCTGGAAGCCGCGAAGGAAGGCGGAGCCAAACGGCTGCGCGGCTTGAATCCCTCGCAGTTCGATCACGGCGGGAGACGCCTGGCGGTGCCGCTGCTTTCCCGGCAGCGGTGGCTGGGAGTCGCCGTCGTGGCCGATCGGGTTGGCGGCGTTTCCTATACCGAGGAGGAAATTGAATTGCTCAAATGCATCGGCGATCAACTGGCCGCAAGCATCCTCAACCTCCGGCTCGCCGAAGAGAACATGCAGGCCAAGGAACTCGAAGCCTTCCAGACTTTGTCGGCCTTCTTCGTCCACGATCTAAAAAACGCGGCCTCCGGCTTGAACCTCACCTTGCAAAACCTGCCGATCCACTTCGACGATCCCGAGTTTCGGGCCGACGCCCTGCGCGGAATCGCCGGCACGGTGGAGCGGATCAATACGCTGATCAGCCGGCTCGGCTCGATCCGTGGACGACTCGAGATGAACCCGGTCGATCTCGATCTTAACGAGCTCGTCGAGGAATCGCTGCAGCGCTTCAACGGCGCGCTCGGCGTGGATCTCGAAACCCGATTCGCCCCGTTGCCTCGAGTCGTGGGAGATCGCGAGCAACTGCGCAGCGTGGTGGATAACCTTCTCCTCAATGCCCGCGACGCCGTCCTGAACGGCGGACGCATCGAAGTGACGACGAGTCGCGGCGACGATGGCGTGATCCTGACCGTCAGCGACACCGGTTGCGGGATGAGCGCCGATTTTCTGCGCCATTCGCTCTTCCGGCCCTTTCGAACGACGAAGAAAAAAGGCATCGGGATCGGAATGTTTCAGGCGCGAGCCATCGTGCAGGCGCACAAAGGAACGATTTCGGTGGCGAGCGAATTGCGAAAGGGTTCTACTTTCAAAGTGGTGCTACCCCTCACTCTTCCAGGCCGATGAAGCATAAGTTCCTGGTCGTCGATGATGACGAGTCGATCCGCACCCAGTTAAAATGGGCACTCGCAGCCGACTTCGAAGTCCTGCTCGCCGAAGACCGGGAAAGCGCCGTCGCCGCCTTTCGGGCGGAAAAACCTGCGCTCACCACGCTCGATCTCGGCTTGCCGCCGCAGCCGAATTCTCCCGAGGAAGGATTGGCCGCCCTGAGCGATATCCTCGCGATCGACGCGAACGCAAAAGTGATCGTGGTCTCAGGGCAGGGAGAAAAGGCCAACGCGCTCCAGGCCGTCGGCTCCGGGGCCTATGATTTCCTCTGCAAGCCGATCGAGGTCGACGAGCTGAAAGCGCTGGTCACGCGGGTGATTCGGGTCGTCGAATTGGAACGGGAATACCAGGAACTCCAGCGGACGAGCCGGCTCGAATGCTTCGAGGAGATGCTCGGTTCCAGCCCGCAGATGCAGGCCGTGTTCTCCTTTATTCGCAAGGTGGCGAGCTCGACCGCGCCGGTTCTCCTGCTCGGGGAAAGCGGAACGGGCAAGGAAATGGCGGCGCTGGCCATTCATCGCCGGAGCCAGCGCAAGGAAGGGCCGTTCGTCGCGATCAATTGCAACGCCATCCCGGAGAACCTGCTCGAGAGCGAGCTTTTCGGTCACGAAAAAGGGGCCTTTACCGGCGCCCACATGCAACGCAAGGGACTCATCGAAACGGCTGCCGGCGGAACGCTCTTTCTCGACGAGATCGGTGATCTGCCGATGCCGATCCAGGTGAAACTCCTCCGTTTTCTCCAGGAACAGACCGTGCAGCGGGTGGGGGGACGCCAGGAGATCAAGATCGACTCCCGGGTCGTCGCCGCCACCAATGTGAACCTGAAGCAGAATATTGCCGACGGGAAGTTCCGGGAAGACCTCTATTTCCGGCTCGCGGTCGTCGTTTTGGTGCTGCCACCGTTGCGGGACCGGGGAGACGATATTGGGCTGCTGGCGATCGACTTTCTGCAGCGCTACGCCGTGAAAAATGGAAAGACGGGCTTTGCCTTTACGCCGGAAACTCTGCGCGCGATCAACCGGCACGCCTGGCCGGGGAACGTGCGCGAGCTGCAAAATCGGATTCAGCGGGCGGTGATCATGGCCGATGGAAAACGGGTAACGGTCGGTGACCTGGAACTGGAAGATATGGAGCCGATCCCGCTCTCCAGCCTGCGCGAAGCCCGGGAGGACGTGGAGAAAGAAATGGTCGAACAAGCCCTGCGGCGCCACGGCGGCAAGATAACGGCGGCAGCTTTGGAATTAGGAATCAGCCGGCCCACCCTCTACGAGCTGATGGCCAAACTGGGAATCGTACGGCCGTAAACCAGCCTATTTCCGACACGCGAAACGGTCCGGGCGATGAGGATCCGGATCCAGAGAAAGGAATTCCGCTCACCGATTAAGGGTCCATGGCATCAGCGATTTTCAGGCTTGCCAAAAAGAATTTGTTGCCAAACGGGCAATTAAGTCGTAGCTGTTTAGACAGTTCGCGTCTGCTAGTCCGCCCTATGAATAAGATTTCTCTCATCCTGGCTTTCACCGTTGCATCTTTGGCTGGTTCGGCCCAGGCGACTACGTTTGCCGATGCCGATTATTTCGGCGGCGTGCATAGCGACGCTCTCGGCCATAACGACGTTCCCAACGGGATTCAGCTCGACGACCGCGGCTACGCGAGCGGATCGTTTGATTTTGTGCTCGCCGACGATACGTCGAGTTTCTCAATCGGAGCGCCGTATGACTCAGCCGAGCCAGGGAACCTACGTCTCCCAGCTTGGGTATGTTCCCGGAACGCGGATCAATCCGGACGATCTTCGCTTCACGTTTTTCTTTCGCGATCCCAAGGGCGGAAATGAGCAGGAGAAGATCAATCTGGGCCCGGGAGATCTGGTCTATGACGGCGGCCGATTCAGCGGGGCATTGAGCCTGGAATTCGGCGGAGACGCGGCCGTGGCGGGAACGATTGCCGCCAACGGCTCGGTGAGCTACCGCGTCCGCGCGATTTCGGGCGAGTTCGTGCTCGATGGTGCCTACGGGACCTAAATCTTTCGGACGTGCCCGAGGCCGGCTTTACGCTGGCTTATCTCGGACTGGGCTTGGCATTCTGCCTCCTTTGTTTTCGGAAGACGGCTGTTTCCGCGTAGTTGCTGCTCTGCGCCTCCACCCCCTTGGAAATCCTGGGGGACCGCCGGTTGACGCGATTCCGTCTCTTTGGCGAGATCGCGCTTGCCCTCGCGCCGGCGAATAGATAAGTCTCAGGAGGCTCCCTGGCTCCGCGATTCCCCAAAATTATGTCCCAATTCCTTCGCCGCGCGCTTCTGCTTCTTCTTACTCTGACGCTTTGCAGCGGCTGCACCAAAAAATTCCGAGAGTCACGCTATCTCAAACAAGCCGACCAATACGCGCAGGCCGGTCAATACGATCAGGCGAAGATCGATTACATGAAGGTGCTGCAGCTCGATGGGAAAAATACCCGGGCGTTCGAGCAGTTGGGCGCGCTCTGGCTGGAGGAGGGAGCGCCGCTGCGGGCCGGGCCTTTTCTGATTCGAGCGCGGGACCTGGCGCCCAAGGACACCGACAATCGCATGCGTCTGGCTCGCGTTTACCGGTCCATCGGTTCCTTCGCGGAAGCAAAGAAAGAAGCCCTGGCCGTCCTTCAATACACGCCTGATCACGGCAAGGCTTTGGTGCTCTTGACGGAACTCGCGCAGAGCCCGGCGGATATCGCCGACGCGGAGCAGGCGGCCGCGAAATTCCCGAACAAGGGGAGCGCCTCCTACCTGCTCGCTTCCGCAAATCTCGCTCTGCGCAAAAACGACGTGCCGGCCGCGCGCAAGGCGGCTGAGCAGGCGCTGGCGGCCGACCCGAAATCTCCCGAAGCCCATCAAGTCATGGGGGTCTTTCATTTGTTAGGGAAGGATCCGAAGAGCGCCGGGAAGGAGTTCAAGGCGGCGGCTGAACTGTCGCCACCACGCTCGACTTTTCAGGTCGCCTACGCCGAGTTTCTAGGCCAAAGCGAAGGAGCTCCCGCCGCGGATGCCTATCTCCAGGATTTGAACAAGAAAGCGCCCGATTTTCTTTTGGCCTGGATCATGCGCAGCCGCCTGGCCTTTGCCGACAAGAAGTACGATGAGACGTTGAAACTTCTCGATAACGTCTTTTCGCGCGATCCCGAAAACATCGACGGCCGCCTTCTCCAAAGCGACGTGTTGCTGGTCAAACGTGAGGGCAAGAAGGCGAGCGACGAATTGCAACGGCTCGACAAGGCTTATCCCAAGCTCCCGCAGGTGAAGTTCCGGTTGGCACAGGCCTATCTGCAGCAGAACCAGGTTTCGCAGGCCGAGACCGCACTCGACCAGGCCATCGCCGCAAACCCAAACTATACGGAAGCGATCGTAGCCCGGGCCGAGCTGAACCTGAAGGCCGGGCACGTTCCGGCGGCGATCAGTGCTCTGGAGGGCGTGCTGAAAAAGCAGCCGAAGCTGAAGCCTGCGCAAATTCTGCTGGCGGACGCCTACCGTGCTTCGGGCCGGCTCGATGATGCCGCCGCAATTTTCCAGGATCAGATCAAGAATTCGCCCAAGGCGCCGGAAGCGTATTTCTTCCTCGGGGTCGTCCAGCGCCTGCAAAAAAAGAATAGTGAAGCGCGCCAGTCGTTTGAAAAAGCGCTGGAGCTGGAGCCGAACAACCTGCTCGCGCTCGATCAGCTGATCAGCCTGGACCTGGAGGCGAAAGATTTCGCAGCGGCGGATCGACGGATTGACGCGGAAATGAAGAAGCATCCCAAGGCAGCTTCCTCCTATCTCCTGAAGGGAAGGGCGGAGATGGCACAGGCGAAGTGGGATGAGGCGGAAGCGACCTTGAAGAAAGCGCTCGAGCTGGACCCAAATTCCGCCGCGGCTTACGAAATGCTGGTTCGGGGTTACCTGGCCACCAACAAACTTCCGGCGGCCGCCCAGGAGCTTGAAACCGTGCTTGCCAAGGCTCCGAACAACCAGAGCGCGCTTATGACTCTGGCCACGATCAGGGAGCGCCAAAAGGATTACGCGAAGGCGCGGGAATTCTACGAGAAATTGCTCGCGCTCAATCCCGATTCCGTTCTCGCGCTGAACAACCTGTCCTACCTCTACTCCCAGCAGCTTGACCAGCCGGATAAGGCCTATGAACTCGCGCAAAGAGCGCGCACTCTCAATCCCGGTGATCCTTCGATTGCTGACACATTGGGTTGGGCAGCCTATAAAAAGGGCGACTATCAGCAGGCGCTCAATCTCTTCCAGGAAAGTGTGGGTAAGGCACCAAGTGTTCCTGAGATCCAATTCCACTTGGGGATGGCCAATTACATGATGGGCGACTCCGAGGCGGCTCGAACCGCCTTCAAAAATGCGCTCGCGGCACCGGGAGATTTCCCGAGCAAGTCCGAAGCCGAGAGCCGGTTGGCCTTGCTCGGCAGCGCATCGGGCACGGCCGCGAACCTGAGCGCGGCCCAACTGGCCGAATTGCTGAAACGGCAGCCGAATGATCCGATTGCCCAACTCCGCCTCGCGCAAGCCTACGAAAAAGAGGGCGACCCGTCGAAGGCAGTGGCGGCCTATGAAGCTGCCTTGAAGATTAATCCCAAGCTTTCGGTCGCGCCGCTTCAGCTCGCCCAACTCTATAGCGGGCCGGTCCCGAACAAGGACAAAGCGCTCGCCTATGCAAAGCAGGCCCGCGCCCTTTCGCCGAACGATCCCAAGGTCGCCGGGGTTCTCGGACAAATTGCTTTTGCCAACAGCGATTTTGCCTGGGCTTCCAATCTTCTCCATGAAAGCGCGCGTCAACTCGACACCGACCCCAAGATTCTGCATGACCTTGCCTGGGCGATCTACAGCCTCGGCAATGTCCCGGATGCGCGAGACGCGATGCAGCGCAGTCTGAAGGCATCACCCGATCCTGCAACTGCGCAAGACGCCCAAATTTTCCTCGCCTTGACCGCACTAGAGGGAGATCCCGCAGCCCTCGCCAGTGCTAAAGCCCAAATCGAGGCCAAATTACAAGCGGACCCAAAATTTGTCCCCGCTCTGATGGCAGACGCCGCCATCGATACCCAGGGAAACAACAAAACCGCAGCGATAACGCGGTATCAGCAAGTGCTCCAGCGATTCCCGGATTTCGCCCCGGCGCAAAAGCAACTGGCTGTGCTCTACGCGGACGATCCCGCTCATCTGGCCGAGGCCTACGATCTGGCCTCAAAAGCAAGGAAGATCCTTCCGGACGACTCGGCGGTGGCAGTACTGCTCGGCCGGCTCAGCTACGAAAAGAAGGACTATTCCAGGGCGATCCAGCTTCTGCAGGAAAGCGCGCGTCATAATCCTCTGGATGCGACGGACCTCTACTACTTGGGGATGTCGCAGCTACAGGCGAATCAGAAGGCGGCAGGTCGTGAGGCATTAGGCCGAGCATTGGCCAAAGGTCTTACGGATCCTTTGGCCACGGAGGCGAAACGAGCGATGGCCATTGCACCAACCGGCAAATGAAACGTCGGATTCAAATGCTCCGGGAGCCCAAAATCGTTGGAATACTTTACGCTTTCGCCGCGCTCTAAGAACCGACATTCATTTACGAGAATCATAATCTTCTTATTACAAGATACTTAGGACTTATACACTTGTGATGGCACGCTTGGTGCTTAGAGAAGACGCAACAAGGATCGCCCAAACTCCTCAACACCCCGTAAACTAATGAAAAACCCTACTAAAACAATTCTCGCATCCATCGCGACAATCATCATCAGCGGCGCCATTTTAAGCCATCAAGCCCAAGCCACTCCGATAACGGGTGAGATTGATATGGGCGGAACCGTAACTCTTGATAGTATATTCTTAGGTTCGGCTACCCAGACGTTGGGCTATGCTAGTATTACTGTAGGGGGGGTTCCCACGGGATCCTTTGCCGGCACCGTTGGCGATTCGGTTACATGGACCAATTTTGGGTGGAGCCCATTCTTCTCGACGCCGCCTTTATGGAGTTTTACCGATGTCGGAACGGGATACACCTACTCGTTCGACCTAAATAGTATTCCCTTCGTCTTCCAAAATAACAACTTTCTTAATATGTTAGGCGTGGGAACATTGGACATCACGGGTCCCGGGTCGCCGTATACTCCTACTATAGGACTATGGAGCTTCACGATCAGCAATCCTGGTGGTGGCGCTCACCAGAATTTTGAGTTCACCTTTGCGAATTCCCAAGTCTCCGTTCCCACTCCCGATGGCGGATCGGCTGTCGCCCTTCTCGGGGTAGCCATCGCAGGCATTGAAATCCTGCGCAGAAAGTTGCGGACCGCCTAAACCAGACAGTCGCGAAGACAGTCTTTACCGGGCAGGGAGCAATCCCTGTCCGGTTTTGCTTTCACTCCGCGATGGAGTTGCACGATTAAAGGAACTGGGGGCAGTTCCTACAATGTCACGCTTAGTTTTCGGGCTCAACTCTACGACCTATAATTTCGAAGGCCGAACTCGGTTCCCGATTCAGGTGCAACCCTAATCTTGATCGGTGTCGGCGTCGGGGGAATTGCAGTCTTCAAATCTCCGAAATCGCCCGCGAAGGTCTGAACTACCTGCCGCGCTCCGCTGACCGGGCCCGTCGTCGAAGGCGACGGGCCCCCTTCGGAGCGTTTGTCACAGTGTAGGGTTCTCGGTGGGGCGACACGACCAGGCGCTGGAAGTTCGATTCGACACAAGCGACCTGAGTTCAGAAAGAGTAATTTAATCCGACAGAATAGCGATTGCGCGAGTAGCTGTTGCCGGGTTGTTCTGAACTAATCTCTGAGTGATCGAATCCTGCATTGAAGGAGAGGCGCCGGTTGAACTCGTAACGAAGGTTGAGCCCGAGGTCGAAGATATCCTCGGTATAGGAGGAGTTAACGACACCCGGCGTGACCGTCTGTTGGTCGTCGTCGTGGTGGTAGCTGACTCCGAGAGAGCCGCTGACCCGTCCGGTGAAGTTATGTGTCAACTGCAAGCCGCTATTGAAGGTCTTCCGGTTACTGCTCCCTTGTTCGGTGGGTTGATCCACGGAGTAACTGCTGGTCAAACTGAGGGTCGTGTGCCCGCTTAGCGCGTAGTTGAGCGAGGCGTTGAAGTTAGGGTCCGTTTCACTGGCGCCTTCTTCGAATGAGCGGAAGGAAGCTCCGGCCTGGACTTGTGCTCTTAACTGACGGCTAAAGCGATATTCCACTCCGCCAGTCACAAAATGAGTCGTCGAATCGAATAAAGCGCTGACGTAATTGACCGCGAGGAAGCTGTAATTCGCCGTTAGCACCGTGGTCCGCGAGAGGGTGAAGCGAACCTGTTCCCCAAACGTGTTTTGCTGACGATCGCTGAACGCTGCGGTCGCGTCGTCTTCGTAACGGACGAGGAGAAAAGAGTAGTTGCTCACGAGCGAGACTCGCCGGGTGAGGATGTAGCTCGCTGAGAGATCGGTGCTCAGATTAACGTAATTCCCATTGACCCGACTCGGGCCGTTGTTGGCATTGAAATCAGGTTCCGATCGGTAGACGACATCGAGGTTGGCGTTCACTGAGAGGCGTCGTGTGAGGTTGCGGCTGAGGGTGAGGTCCAGGGAACCATTAATGTCGGTTCGCTGGCCGAAATACTCCACCACGCCACCAGATGCCGTGAGGCTAAGCTGGGTGGTTTGACTCGGCAGATGATAGGAGAGCGTCACCTGCGCGTTGGTAAAAATGGCGCCGCCTTCCTGCGACGTCGTGCGCGGATTGTCATCGTAACCGATGCCCAGGTTCGTAAATACCTGGATGCGGCGAAGAGCCTGGGTGAAGTCATCCGCCGGACTGGCCTCGCTTACGACTCCGTTCTGGGAGACGACCTGCACTGTCGGGTCAGTCCCCTGGGTCGAAGAGACCGCGGTTGCCTGCGAAGACGATTGGTTGATGACCTCTACCGTTGGGTCTGCGGCTCTTACGGAGGATTGAACGCAGAGCAGGGCGAGGATTGCTCCCGTGAGATAATATGCGCCAAGCTTCATGGGACGAAAATTTGACCGCTGCCTTTAATCGAAAGGGGGGTAGAGCGTCAGGTTAAGGAGCCCGAAACGGCACTTTGCAACTTTTGGATTGCAGGTTCGCATCTGGTGGAGAGGGAAGCTGTGGCACGGTGATTCTGGCAGAATTTCGCCCTTGCTATAGCAGGCGCGAGGCAGGACCACGAGACAATTCTTGGCCCCGGTCAGCTTGAATAATTCCGGAGGCAGGCCAGTCGCCGGTCGGAGACGAGGTGGCGAGTTCTATTCGCGAGGATCCCCGGATGGAGAATCACGGAGTGGGGAAAGACGAGATCGATTATCGCTCGCCCCATTCCCCCTCAGCGGCGGCCTTCCCGCGATCAGGCGAGTCGGTATACGATCCGCGCCTTGTCGACGTCGTAGGGGGACATTTGCAACCGCACCCGGTCGCCGGTCGTTAGGCGGATGAACCGCTTCCGCATTTTGCCCGAGATATGAGCGAGCACGACATGCTCGTTCGCCAGTTGCACGCGGAACATGGTGCCGGCCAGCACGGCCATCACCTTGCCTTCGATCTCGATCGCTTTTTTTGGGTCAACAGCCATTGGTTTTTTTGGAAAGCAAAGCCGGCGCCCCGTGAAGGACGCCGGCTCGCAAATTAGATCCGCGGCTTACCGGCGAGCGCCGGCAAACTGCCGGGGACGTTCTTCACGCGCACGCGCTTCGTTGACGGTGAGCGCGCGGCCGGAGACTTCCTTGCCGTTGAGCGCGGCGATCGCGGCATTGGCGCCGTTCGCATCAGAGAAGGTCACGAAGCCGAAACCGCGTGAGCGGCCGGTTTCGCGATCGTTGAGAATGGCGACGTCGGTGACGGTGCCATGCTGCTCGAAGAGATTGCGGAGTTCATTTTCAGTGGTCTCAAAAGAGAGATTTCCTACGTATAGTTTCATTGTTTTTGTGATTTTGGAGCAAGGAGCTGCGAGCTACAGAGCCGTTCCCGGGAATCGGGTTTCAGAATCACCAATGAGGAAACTCACCTGACGATCTACCGCACTACGAACAGAACAGAACTTATCCAAGAGCGTCGACAGTCGCAGGCATTTGGGAATACGCAAGCGCAGGAAGCCATTCGTCATTCAGTCGGCCAATGACTCACTCACCTGAGCGGCTCCTCTTTTCCGCTTCTTCATTTTTCTTTCACTGATAGTCTCTCCTGACTTTCCTTGAACTGGTTTGCCCTCCACATCGCGCCTCGACAGGAAAACAAGGTGGCGCAGCTTCTCCAGCGCGATCTCGAGCTCGAAGTCTTTGCGCCGCGCATTCGCTTTCGCCGCATGCGCGCGGGACGACCGATCTGGGCGACGGAGGCACTCTTTCCCGGCTATGTTTTCGCCCGCTTCGATTACCTCGAACGCCGCCGCCAGATCAACGCGCTCCCCGGCGTAACCTCGATCGTCCACTTCGGCGAGCGGGCCGGTGAAGTGAGCAGCGTGGTCATCGCGGAACTCCGCGCACTGGTGCGCGACGACGAGACGCTGGAAGTCGCCGCCGACCCGCAGCCCGGATCGGAGGTCGTCATCAGCAGCGGCTCTCTGAGCGGTCTGAAAGTCCTGGTCACTCGCGTGATGCCGGCTCGCCAGCGCATCGCCATTCTCCTGGAAATGCTGGGTGGCCAACGCGAGATCGAAATCGAACGCGACCGCGTCCTCCCGGTCAATCCACGGTCAGAAATTTGAAGCGAGGCCGGACGTTCTTCTCCGGCAGGAATGCGGCAGAGGATTCGCCCGAGTGATGCTAACGTCCGCGAAAATGAAGATGATTATCGCTGCACTCTGCGCCCTTCCGCTCGCGGCGCTGGCCGGGGAAAAGGCCGAGCCGCAATTCGACGCTCACGCCGCGGAACGCTTTGCTCGGCTCGCGCTCGCCTGCGTGCACAAGGAGTATCCGAATCACATCAGCCATCTCCTGAATAGCGATGCCGACGTCGCGCCGCCGCGGAAACTCACACCAGCCTTTTGCGGCTGCTACGATTGGCATTCCTCCGTCCACGGACACTGGCTGCTCGCCCGGCTGGTGCGGACTTTTCCCGACGCGGACTTCGCCCCGGAAGCGCGCGCCGCGTTAAAGCTCAGCCTAACGAAAGAGAACATCGCCCAGGAAGTCGCCTATTTGAAAGGTGATGGCCGCGCGAGTTTCGAACGTCCCTATGGCCTGGCCTGGCTCCTGCAACTCGCCGCGGAGCTGCGCGAATGGAATGACCCGGAAGCGAAGGAGATGTCCGCCACCTTGCGGCCGCTGGAAGAAGAAGCGGTCCGGCGCCTCACCTCCTGGCTGCCGAAGCTCTCGCACCCGGTGCGGATCGGAGAGCACGATCAGACTGCTTTCGCGCTTGGGTTGATCCTCGATTATGCGCGCGGGACTGGTCAGGAACAGCTCGCGAAATTGGCGACAGATTCAGCGAAGCGATTTTTTCTCGCCGATAAAAACTACCCGCTCGCCTACGAACCATCGGGCGAAGACTTTCTCTCGCCGGGCCTCGGCGAGGCGGATGTGATGCGCCGGGTGCTTCCGCCTAACGAGTTTGCAAAATGGCTTTCTGCTTTCCTCCCGCAGATTCCGATCACCGCGGACGATCGCTGGCTGCCGGTCGCGGTTTCGCCCGATCCGAGCGATCCAAAACTTGCCCATCTCGATGGCTTGAACCTGAGCCGCGCCTGGATGTTGGAGGGGATTATTTCCGGCCTGCCGGCGGGCGATCCACGCCGCCCGGCGCTCGTCCTGGCCGCGGCCGCGCATCGCACCGCGGGGCTCGCCGCGGTCACGGGCGAGCATTATGTAGGCGGACATTGGCTGGGGAGTTTCGCCGTTTATCTCACGACCAGGCGCGGACTGGAGCAGGGAAAAACGTCTGCGCCTTAGCCTATGGTTGGCCCGTGCACGACAGTCCGGAGTTAGTCTTTCCGAAATGGCAGCGCGTACGGGATTCGAACCCGTGCACCAGCCTTGAGAGGGCTGTGTCCTAACCCCTAGACGAACGCGCCAGCTAGAGTGCGCGATTTTAGTCGCACTCGCCCGGGCGGGCAACTCCCGGTTTGGACCGTCGACTCGTTAGGGGTGGAAAAGGCCCTTTACTTTCGCCTGGACCGGCGTCGGGACCGGGCTGGGCGCCGGGACGCCAGCCTGTTCCGCGAACAGACGCGTCACTTCGGCTTCATCGGTCTCGTGGCGAACGCTCGGCTGGAGCAATGCCCGTTGATGGCTCGCTTTTTGGGAGGTTAGAAACGCGCGCAATTCCGGGGTGGTAGCGCGAGCCAGAAGTTTCTTGTAGTAGGCCTCGTAGTAAGCCCGCAAACGGTGGCGCCGCACGAGATCAGTGTGCGCGGTGTCGGCGGCACGCAAGAGCGCGTGCAGATCCTGGTCGTTGCGGATTTTGGTTTCAAGCTCAGCCGTCTGCACGAGCAAACGATGGTCATCAGCCGCCTTGCCTAACGACGATTGCTTGAAGAGCGCGTTTAACTGTTCCAGCTCGGGCGCAGCCGGGATTTTCGGGAGACCAGCGGCGCCGGGACCGGGAAGCGAATTTGGAGGAATAATCGACGCCGGCTCGACTGGCACGATCGTCGCACTCGGGGCGGGAATCTCGGCCGTCGCATCCTTGGTTGGGGTGGCCTGGGCGGAAGCGCTATTGGTATTCGTTGGCGATTGTGCCCGGGCGGTCCCGGCGAGGAGAAGCAGCGTCGCAGAAAGACTCAGTCGCAGACTTACATTCAGCAGGTTCATGAAGCGGAAAATTGGCTCGAGGGGACAGGTTTCGAATCCGTGTGTTTTACCTGGGAAGAGATAGGTCCGATGCCAAATTATGCCAACCTATTTGGTGGAATTTGTGGCGACAATCCGCGTTCGGCGAGCACATCAAGACCGGCCCGACAGTCCAGAGCTGCGCCGGTGTCCAAAGCGAAAAATCAGCCGCGCTGCCCGCGCGCGATCGCCGGCTGTAAACTATGGCCGCTTTTCGGGGAGCGCTGCCTTCCGGTCCACGCGCCGCGCGTCGCGAATACTCTGCCAGACGATCATCGCCGGGATGTAGATGAATGAGGCGATGGCGAGAAGGGAGCCAAGGATAACGGATCCCGCCAGGACCAGCGAGATGGCCCGGATCAGGAAAAGAAACAATATGCTCACCGGGCCGGCATCGTCAGACCCTTTTCACAGGTCGCCCTTTAGTCGCTGCACGTTCCCCTTACTGGGCAGGAGTAATTTTTAGCTTCTGCGGGCGCCGGAGAACAAAATAAGGCCTCGGGGTGACAGGATTCGAACCTGCGACCTCCTGGTCCCAAACCAGGCGCTCTACCAAGCTAAGCTACACCCCGGGCAGCGGTCAGCGCGATGCTTACCATGCAGATGCCTCCAGCGCATCCGGAAATGTCACGGACGCCCGTTTCATTTCGGCGATAATGCATCCGCAGGGTTCGCGGCCGAGGATAAGGAACGTCGGCGCAGGGGAGAAATGCCTTGCCTCGGCGACTAAACCGACGGACTATGCGAGCTCGCTTCCCCCACGGTCGCAGGTAGGTCTGTCCTAGCGCTTCGCTCTGTCATGTTTAAAAACGAAAAATTTAATATCGGAATTTTTTCCATCCTCGTCCTGCTCCAACTCCTCGGCGTGGCGGCGATCTGGACGCGTTTCCATCTCATCTATCTGCCGATCATGTTGGTGATCTATCTCTGGATCGGTCTCGGCACGACGCTCTATCTCCATCGCTATCTCACTCATCGCGGGTTTGAGATGCCGGGCTGGCTTCTTTTCCTT
Source organism: uncultured Verrucomicrobiae bacterium (assembly GCA_963831805.1). Classification (GTDB taxonomy): domain Bacteria; phylum Verrucomicrobiota; class Verrucomicrobiia; order Chthoniobacterales; family UBA10450; genus Palsa-1392. The sequence continues at coordinate 15,431 of CAWHRN010000003.1, forward strand.
TTCGCGAGCGGCTCGGCCGTCGGGCTCTCGGGCGATCCCGTCACCTGGGTCGGCGATCATCGCTATCATCATCTCAAGTCAGATACTGAAGAAGATATCCACAGTCCGCGGCACGGCTTTCCCTACGCGCACATGATGTGGCTCATTCGCAAGCCCACCTCTTTCCGCGCGCGCTCGCTCCGTTACGCGGCCGACGTGCGCAAAATCTGGTACTGCAAACTTTGGGAAAACTCCGCGCTCTATGTCCTCCCGCATCTCGCCCTCGCCGCGCTGCTCTATTTCACGCTCGGTCTCGTCGGGTATGCTCTGGTGTCTCTACGTGCCGATCCTGATTGTCTACAACTGCACCTGGGCGGTGAACTCGATCTGCCATATGAAGCAGTTCGGCTATCGCACTTTCGAGACCTCCGACGAAAGCAAAAACAACTTCTGGGTCGGCCTCGGCGCGCTCGGCGAGGGCTATCACAATAACCACCACGCGAAGCCGCGTTGTGCCGCCCACGGCTTGAAATGGTGGGAATTCGATCTCACTCGTTATACCATCTGGACGCTGGAGAAACTGCACCTCGCCTGGAACGTCCATTGGCCCGAACCTGACTCCGCCGCAGAAGAGCGCACCGAGGATCTCACGCCTGACGAAGCCGGCACGATGCTCATCACCAGCGCCGAGCCGAACTCGGTCTTGTAAGCAGCTCGCCCCGCGAGCGCTGCGATTGCGCCGGAATATCTGCGTGCGCGCACGCCGGCTCCGCGTTTTAGTGACGGCCACTCGTGTCACTTCTCGCCCGGCAATTTCAGCGCCTTCCGGAATCCAGCCGGTCGCTTCTCCTCACCAGCATCTACGGTCTCGCCGGCGGTCTCGCGGCGGTCCTCTTCGAGCTCGGGATTAACTGGATTTACCTCTCAACCTTCGTCGCGCTCTCCCACCGGACGCTGACGGTTTTCCTCCTCGGGACGCTCGCCGTCGTCGTCTTCTGTTCGTTAGGCGGCGGCTTTCTCATGCAGCGCGTCGACCAGAGCGCGGCGGGCAGCGGCATCCCGCAGCTCAAGTTCGCCTTCTGGCAGGATTTTGGATTCGTTAGGGTAAAAACCATCCTGGTGAAGTTCGTCGCCGGTCTGCTCCACGTCGGCGGCGGCATGAGCCTCGGCCGCGAAGGTCCGTCGATCCACATCGCGGGCGGCGTTGCTTCGCAACTCAGCAGCACGCTCGGCATGCCGAAACAGCGACGTCGTCGCCCGGTTGCGGCCGGCGCCGCCGCCGGTCTCGCCGCCGCATTTAATACTCCGCTCGCCGCGATCACCTTCGTCCTCGAAGAAATCGTCCAGGACCTGAACAGCCCGCTCATCGGCAGCATTATTCTCGCTTCCGTCCTCGGCGCCTTCACCGTCCACGCGATCGTCGGGAAGAACCCGGCCTTCGTCCTTCCGCAGATCGACGCCACTTCCTGGAAAGTCTATTTCTGCGTCCCGTTCGCTTCCGCCTTCGCCTCCCTCGTCGGCATCGGCTTTCAACGCACCACTCTGCGGCTCCGTCTCTTTTCGAAAAGCTGGAACACCCTTCCGCGCTGGATGCATCCGCTCCTCGGCGGTCTCACGGTCTGGTTGCTCGGCGTCGGCGTCTTTATGTGGTCGGGACATCTCGGCGTCTTCGGCCTCGGTTACGACGATCTCACTTCGCTGCTGCGCGGCCAGATCATCTGGCCGCTCATCCTCGCGCTCCTCGCCGCGAAATGGATTTCCACCGTCGCCTGCTACGGCTGGGGCGGTTGCGGCGGCATCTTCGCGCCGTTGCTTTTTCTCGGCGCTACGGCGGGCGCGAGCCTCGGCGGTCTGGTGAATTTCGCGTTTCCGCTCACGCTCGACGACCAGAGTCTCCTCGCTGTCATCGGGATGAGCGCCTGCCTCAGCGCGGTCGTGAGAGCGCCCTTCACTTCGATCCTAATCGTTTTTGAAATGACCCACCAATTCGCGCTCGTCCCCGCGCTCATGCTCGGGGCACTGGTTAGCGAAACGCTCTCGCGTCGCCTAACGAAAGACAATTTCTACGACGCCGTTCTCGCGCAGGATGGGAACGTCCTTGTCCACATCATTCCGCCGCGCGACCTGCGGAGTTGGCAGGCTTATCCAGTTTCCGCGATTGCGAATTTTCGCCCGGTCGTGATCGACAATCTTGCACCGGAAAACCTCCGCGTTGTCCTCGAGAAAAACCAGTTCAAGCGTTTCCCGGTCACGGAAAACGAGAAGTTGATCGGTTGTCTCGAACGTCGCGAAGCGGAGCAGGCGATCGCGCAGAGCCGACCGCCCGCGTTGGAAAAAGTAGCCACCTGTCGACGCAGTTTCACAATCGCGGAAGTGGCGCGGCTGCTCATCGAAGCGCCCGGCGGCTTCGCCGTCCTCGAGGCGGGGGACAAGCCGGCGGGAATTATTACGCTGCACGATCTCCTGCGTGCGCAAGAGACGCTCGCAAGCCGCGGCACGCATTGACGCGGACCTTGTCATCCCGAGCGGAGCGAGGGATCTCCCAAGCCACTCGTGGTGCGATCTCAGAAAACGCTAGGGAGATCCCTCGCCGCGCTTCGCCGGCTCGGGATGACAGCAAGGGAAGGCCGCGCTCGTTAGCCAGCCGCGTTCGCGATCGGGCGTGGGTCGTAGTTCAGATTCGGCGAGAGCCACTTCTCGACTTCACCTAACGAATCCTGCTTGCGCGCGGCATAGGCCGCCACCTGGTCCGGCTGGATTTTTCCGACCGCGAAATAACGCGACTTCGGGTGCGAAAAGTAAAGCCCGCTGACACTCGCGCCCGGATGCATCGCAAACGATTCCGTCAGCTGAACGCCGGCGTTTTCCTCCGCCGCGAGTAACTGAAAGAGCGTGCGCTTTTCCACGTGATCGGGCGAAGCCGGATATCCCGGCGCCGGCCGAATGCCGCGATATCGCTCGCGAATCAGATCTTCACTCGTTAGGCGCGTTTCCTCCTCGCCGAAGCCCCAGGCGAGCCGGGCTTCCCGGTGCAGATATTCCGCGAATGCCTCCGCCAGACGATCCGCCAGCGCCTTCACCATGATCGCGTTGTAGTCATCGTGGTCGGCTTTGAATTTCTCCGCCAATTCGTCCGCGCCGATGCCGGCCGTGACCGCAAATCCACCGAGATAATCTCTCCGTCCGGAACTCTTCGGCGCGACGAAATCGGCGAGCGAATAGTTCGTCTGCCCAGCCGGCTTCTGCATTTGCTGACGCAGAAAATGGAAGGTCGCGATCACTTCGCTGCGGGTTTCGTCACGATAGATTTCGACGTCTTCGCCTAACGAATTTGCGGGCCAGAAACCGAAGACCCCGCGCGCGGTGAGCAGCTTCTCATCCACGATCCGCTGCAACAGTTTCTGCGCATCGGCGAAAAGCTCCCGCGCCTGTTCGCCGACCGTCTCATCCTCGAAGATCGCCGGATAACGCCCGCGCAGTTCCCAAGTGTGAAAGAAGGGCGACCAGTCGATAAACTCCGCCAGCGTCGCGAGCGAAACCTCCCTAACGAGTTCATGATTTCCTTGACTCGTCGAGACCGCGCGCAGGCCGAGGAACTCCGGCACCGGCGGCTCGTAGCTGGTCCAATCGATCGTTAGGCGATTCGCCTGCGCCTGGGCGAAGGTGAGCATCTTCTTCTCGCGCGTCTTGTCGGCGTGCTCGGTGCGGAGGCGTTCGTAATCGGAACGCGTCGTCGCGTCGAAGGTGAGTTTCGTTTCCGGGTTCAGGAGCGAGTTCACGACTCCAACCGCACGCGACGCGTCGAGGACATGCACCACGCTCTCTTTATAATGCTGCGCAATCTTCACCGCAGTGTGCGCGCGGCTCGTGGTCGCGCCGCCGATGAGCAGCGGGAGTTGGAATTCCTGCCGGTCCATCTCCTGCGCGACGTGCACCATCTCGTCGAGCGATGGCGTGATCAGTCCGCTCAAGCCGATGATGTCGGCCTCTCGTTCGCGCGCCGTCGTGAGGATTTTCTCCGCCGACACCATGACCCCGAGATCGATCACTTCGTAGTTATTACATTGCAGGACGACGCCGACGATGTTCTTGCCGATGTCGTGCACGTCGCCTTTCACCGTCGCCATGACGATGCGGCCCTGCGGTTTCGAATCGGCCTGCTTTTCGGCTTCCATGAACGGCATCAGGTAGGCGACCGCTTTTTTCATCACGCGCGCGCTCTTTACCACTTGCGGCAGGAACATTTTCCCCGCTCCGAAGAGGTCGCCGACGACGCTCATCCCCGCCATCAACGGGCCTTCGATCACGTCGAGCGGACGCGTCGCTTTCGCGCGCGCTTCCTCGGTATCGGCATCGATGTAATCGACGATTCCCTTAACCAGCGCATGCGAGAGCCGCTCCTCGACCGGTGCGCTCCGCCAGGCTTCGTCTTTCACGACGGCTTTGCCTTTCGACTTCACGCGTTCGGCATAATCGACCAGTCGCTCGGTCGCATCCGGACGCTTGTTAAAGAGAACGTCCTCGACCAATTCGCGCAGATCGGGCGCGATCTCTTCGTAAACCGCGAGTTGTCCGGCGTTCACGATCCCCATGTCGAGCCCGGCGTGGATCGCGTGATAGAGAAACGCCGAGTGCATCGCTTCGCGGACGGTGTTATTGCCGCGGAAGGAGAAGGAAATGTTGCTCACACCGCCGCTCACGCGCGCGCCCGGAAGGTTGGCCTTGATCCAGCGCGTCGCCTCGATGAAGGCGACCGCGTAATTGTTATGCTCTTCGATCCCGGTCGCGATGGTGAGGATATTCGGGTCGAAAATGATGTCGTTAGGCGGCATCCCGGCCCGTTCGGTGAGGAGCTGGTAAGCGCGCGCGCAGATCTGCGTTTTACGCTCGAGCGTGTCGGCCTGGCCTTTCTCGTCGAACGCCATCACGATGACCGCCGCGCCGTAGCGCCTAACGAGTCGCGCCTGGCGAAGAAACTCCTCTTCGCCGGCCTTAAGCGAGATCGAGTTGACCACGCCTTTGCCCTGAACACAGCGCAGGCCGGCTTCGATTACGGTCCACTTCGAGCTGTCGATCATGATCGGGATACGACAGATATCGGGCTCGCTCCCGATGAGGTTGAGGAAGCGTCGCATCGCCGCCTCGGAGTCGATCATCCCTTCGTCCATGTTGACGTCGAGAATGTTTGCGCCGCCTTCCACCTGCTGCCGTGCAACCGCGAGTGCGCCCTCGAAATCATCCGCGAGGATAAGCTTCGAAAACTTCGGCGAGCCGGTGATGTTGGTTCGCTCGCCGACGACGACGAAACCGAAATCCGAAGTGACGTTGAGCGGTTCGAGACCGGAAAGATGCAGATCGAGATTCATTCGGTAGGCAAAGGGCGGGGCGCGAATTCCTTCACCGCGTCAGCAATCGCACGGATGTGCGCGGGCGTGGTGCCGCAGCATCCGCCGACGATGTTGAGCCAGCCGTTTTCGGCCCACTCGCGCAACTGCGGCGCGAGCGATTCCGGCGTTTCCGGAAAGCCGGTGGGCGAGAGCGGATCGGGCAGTCCGGCGTTTGGATAAGCGATCGTGTAACAGGGCGCGAGGCGCGCGAGTTCTTCGATGTGCGGCCGCATTTCCTGCGGGCCGAGCGCGCAGTTGAAGCCGACCGCGAGCGGCTCGGCATGGAGGATGGCGGTGAGGAACGCTCCGACTGTTTGGCCGGTCAGGGTGCGGCCGGAGAGATCGGTGATCGTGCCGGAGACGACGATCGGCAGCTTCTCGCCTAACGACTCAAAAACTTCCGTGATCGCGAAGATCGCGGCCTTGGCGTTGAGCGTGTCGAAGATGGTTTCGACGAGCAGGAAATCGACGCCGCCCTCGATCAGGCCGCGCACCTGTTCGCCGTAGGCCTTGCGGATTTGATCGAAGGTGACCGCGCGGAAGCTCGGATCGTTCACGTCCGGCGAAAGCGAGCTCGTGACTGGCAGCGGGCCTAACGAGCCCGCCACAAAACGCGGCTGACCGGTCTTGTTCGCGACTCGTTCCGCAGACGTCCGCGCGATTCTGGCCGCAGCGACGTTCATCTCGTGGACAAAGCCAACCAGTTCGGGGTCGTCGACCACGGTTTGAAAAAACGCGGAGTCCTTGCGTTCGCCTTCGGGTTTCCCGGCGAAGAGAAAATCGTGCAGTCCGATGGTGGTGGCGCTGAAGGTATTCGTCTCAACAATGTCGGCGCCGGCTTCGAGGTACTGGGTGTGAATCTCCTCGATCAGTTGCGGCTGGGTGAGCTGGAGCAACTCGAGATTACCTTTCAGATCTTTCGCCGGGTGACTCGCGAAACGTTCACCGCGGAACTGTTCCTCGTTCAGCTTGTAGCGCTGCACCATCGTGCCCATCGCGCCGTCGAGGATGACGATGCGCTCGCGGAGGAGGTTTTCGAGAGGATGAAGCGGAGGCAGTCTTCACGTGGGGAGTAGTTAACGACAAGAGAGCGGGGGAGGCAACCAACAAATTGACGCATCATGATACGTCAATGCGTCTGATTCTCATTTCCTAATCTTGCTCCTGCTCCTGCTCCTAAATCTTCGGAATACAGCCAAACGATCAGAAGAGAGAGCAGGAGAAAGATTGCTGCGTCGACGGTGGCTGATTAGAACCAAGCCGTGGAAGCGCTCCGCATTTATCGTTCGCTCAATCGCGCCCAGCGCAACACTTTCCTCGCCTGTTTCCTCGGCTGGACGCTCGACGCGCTCGATTTTTTCCTCCTCACCTTTGTCGTTAGGGACGTCGCCCACGACTTCTCCGTCTCGATCGTGAAGGTGACGTTTGCGATCACCCTCACGCTCATGATGCGTCCGTTAGGCGCACTCATTTTCGGCATGCTCGGTGATCGCTACGGCCGGTGCATCCCGCTGATGGTCGACATCGTTTTCTACTCGCTGATGGAGTTGCTCACGGCCTTTTCCCCGAACTACACGGTCTTCCTGATCTTCCGCGCGCTTTACGGAATCGGCATGGGCGGCGAATGGGGACTCGGCGCGTCGCTCGCGATGGAGAGCTTGCCGGCGAATGCGCGCGGGCTCGCGTCGGGTGTGCTGCAGCAGGGTTACTCTTTCGGTTTTCTGCTCGCGGCGATCGTTTACTGGACCATTTTTCCGCACTTCGGCTGGCGCGCGCTTTTCGTGGTTGGTGCGCTCCCGGCTTTGCTCGTGATCTACATCCGGGCGCATGTGCCGGAGAGCGAAGTGTGGAAGCGCGAGCGAGCGCAAAACAAAGGACATTCGTTAGGCATGGGCAGGATGATCGCGGAAAACTGGCGGCTTCTCATCTATGCGGTGCTGCTGATGACGGCCTTCAATTACATGTCGCACGGCACCCAGGATCTCTACCCGACCTTTCTGCAAAAACAGCGCGGACTTTCCGTCGGACAAACTTCGTCGGTCGCGATCGTTTACAATCTCGGCGCGATCTGCGGCGGGACGTTGCTCGGCTTTTACTCTCAACGCTGGGGACGAAGGCGGACGATCATCATCGCGGCGATCTTCGGGATCCTGCTCATCCCGGCGTGGATTTTTTCGCCGACGCTGCCGCTGCTCGTGGCGGGTGGATTCTTCATGCAATTCATGGTGCAGGGCGCGTGGGGCGTCGTGCCGGTGCACCTGAACGAACTCTCGCCGCCGGCCTGGCGCGGGACTTTCCCGGGCGTGGTCTATCAGCTCGGCAATTTCTTTTCTGCCAACGCCGCGATGCTCCAGGCGAAGCTGGCGGAGCATTTCGTCAGGCCGAATGGTCAGCCGGATTACGCCCTGACCATGGCCTGCGTGATGGTGGCGATTTTCTCGTCGCTCATCCTCCTCGCCGCGATCGGGCGGGAAAAGCGCGGGATCGAATTCTGAAGCCTAACGCCTAACGAAAAGTCGGCGCGGCGCTGCCGGCGGAAGTGCCCGCGGCGATCACCGCCGGCTGGCGGCGATACACTCCGGTGCCGTAGCGGTAATCAACTATCGCCTCGGCGATCTTGTCGGCGAGCTGCTCGCGGTAGGCGGCGCTGCCCACCTGCGCGCCTTCGCCGCGGTTGCTCAGGTAGCCGCATTCCACCAGGACCGAGGGATAATGCGCGTTGCGGATCACACGATAACGCGCCAGGTGCACGCCGCGACTTTCCGCGCCCGGCAGTGTGTCGAGTTTTTGTTCGATCGAGGCCGCCAGATCATAGGCGTAGGGCGAGTGGTAGTAGGTTTCGAAACCGTGCACCGTGCGCCGGCCCGAGTCATTGAAATGAATGCTGACGAAGATGGAATTCTTCTGCGCATTGCCCATCGCGACGCGGGTGTCGAGGGGGATGAAAGTGTCGTCGGCGCGGGTGAGGACAGTGTGGAGCTGCGATTCGCGGAGCTTCTGGTTGACCCGCAGGGCGACGTCGAGCGCGACAGTTTTTTCCGCCGGGCTGTAACGGCGAACGGCGCCGCTGTCCTTCCCGCCGTGGCCGGCATCGAGCACCACGGTGTTGAAGGTGTGGCTGGTATTGGTGTCGATCGAGGCGCAACCGGCGAGCCACCAGAGGGTTGTCGCGGCGCAGAGACAAAGGGCAAGTCTGGCGCAGCGCATCGACTTCAATAGAGCCAAATTTGGGCCGCGCAAGCGAAAGGAAAGGAGCGCACTCTCGGGCTCGAAAAGTGGAGCAAATTTGCTTGTCTTTTGCACGGCCGCGCTTACAGGCTAGCCTCTTTTTATGGCAAAACGGCTAACGATTCTCCTGGTGCTTTGCGGGCTGGCTTTGGGCGGCTGCAAGAAAAACGGCGGCGCAAAGAAAACCACCGAGCTCCTGAATCCGAGCCCTCTTCCATCGGCCACGGTGGCCGCAGCCGCGACCCCGGTCCCGACGCCGGCCCAGCCGACGATCAACCAAAGCGCGGAGGTGATCGTCTTCGGTTATCACCGTTTCGAGAAAAAGGTCCGTCGCCCCGACACCGAGATCACTCCGGAAGCCTTCGAGGCGCAGATGAAGGACTTGCAGGACAAGAAAATCCCCGTCATCCCGATGCAGGATTTCCTGGCTTGGAAGCGCGGCCAGAAAAACATTCCTGACCATGCCGCGATCATCACGATCGATGACGGCTACGAGACCGGCTACACCGTCGCTTGGCCGATCCTGAAGAAATACGGCTACCCATTCACTCTCTTCATTTATACCGAGGGCGTGCGCGGCGGAAAATTTGGCGGCGGCGCGGCCATGAGCTGGGAGCAGCTCGCGGAAATGCGCGACGCCGGCGTCGACATCGAGGCGCACAGCGCAACCCACCAGGACCTGCGCAAGCCGTACGATAAAGTGACCAAGAAGCGGCTCAACCCCGACGAATACAACGCCTGGCTCGAGGGCGAAGTCGGCGGCTCGAAGGCTACGCTCGAGCAGAAGCTCGGGATCAGGGTGAACTGCTTCGCGGTCCCGTTTGGTTACTACAACGATAAGGTGAAAGAGGCGACGAAGAAGGCGCACTACGAAGCGGTCTTCACCGTTTACGGGCAAAAGCTAACCTACGGTTCGCCTAACGACTCGCTCGGCCGCTACATGATCGAGGCGAACAAACCAAAGGTCTTCGCCGATGCGGCCAACTTCGGCGGTTCCTCGAGTGGCGGCGCCGAGCAGGTCGAGGAAATCCCGACCGCCAGCCTGCAGGCACAGCCGGCGGACGGCGCGGTCGTGAACGTCAAGACGCCGCTCATCCAGGCGAACCTCGGTGGCGTGGCTACGCTCGACCCGGGTTCGGCCAAGCTGCGCGTCAGCGGGCTCGGGCTTGTTCCGTCGAAGTTCGACCCGAAGACCAAGATCATTTCCTACCAAGTCACGCAGCCGCTCCATGGCGACACCTGTTCCGTGATCCTGGAGGCGAAAATCGGCGGCAAGAAAGTCGAGGCGCGCTGGTCGTTCACCTTGAAGGAAGAGGCGGCGAAAGCCAAGGACGCCCCCGCGGCGGTCGCGGCGCCGACGCCGAAGAAGTAGCGCGACTTTCCGCGCCGGCCCCGAAGTCTCTGCTTTCATCGCCCGGGCTGGCGGGTATAACGGGCGCATGAGTCTCAATCTCGGAGTCCTTTCTCACGCCGCCGATCAAGCCCGCGGTCTCGCCATCGACGCCGTCCACGCCTCGCAATCCGGGCATCTCGGCCTCCCGCTGGGTTGCGCCGAAATGGGCGCTGTCCTCTACGGCTACGTGCTTCGGCACAACCCCGATCAGCCGCGCTGGATCGGCCGCGACTACTTCGTTCTCTCCGCCGGCCACGGCTCGATGTTCCTCTATGCGTGGCTGCACCTGAGCGGCTACGACCTGCCGATGTCGGAGATCAAAAACTTCCGCCAACTCCACAGCAAGACACCGGGTCATCCCGAGTTCTTTGAAACGCCCGGCGTCGAGTGCACGACTGGTCCGCTCGGCCAGGGCGTCGCCAATGCCGTCGGCATCGCGATGGCCGCGAAGATGGCCGCGGCGCGGTTCAACACCGACGAGCATAAGATTTTCGATCAGCACATCTTCTGCCTTGCCGGCGACGGTTGTCTGCAGGAAGGCGTGAGCGCCGAAGCGAGCGCGTTCGGCGCTCATGTCGGTCTCGATAACCTCATCCTGATCTATGACTCGAACGCCGTCACCCTCGACGCGATGGCGAAGGTCACCCAGAGCGAAGACACCGCAATGCGCTTCCGCGCCTACGGCTTCGACGTGCAGGAGATCCAAGGCAGCGACATGCAGGCTTTCCTCGATGCGGTGGACACCGCGAAGGCGAACGACAACGGCAAGCCGAAGATGATCATCGCCCACACCCTGATCGGCAAAGGCATCCCCGAAGTTGAAGGCACCTCGAAAGCGCACGGCGAAGGCGGCGCCAAGTATGCCGACGAAGCGCGCAAAGGACTCGGGCTTCCGGCGGAGCATTACTTCGTCTCCGATGAGGTGACGAACTATTTCGCCGAGCACAAAAAGCAGCTCATCGCCGACTACGACAAATGGGAGAAGACCTATAAGGACTGGCGCAAAGCCAACGCCGACCAGGCAAAGACGCTCGACGACGCGATCGAGAAAAAGGTGCCGGCCGATCTCTTCGACCAGATCCCCGAGTTCCCTAACGACACTAAGATTGCCACCCGCAAAGCCGGCAGCGAAGTCCTCCAGCCGCTCGCGCAGGCGATGCCATTCCTGATCAGCGGGAGCGCCGATCTCCACGGCTCCACGCTCAACTACATCAAGGACGGCGGCGATTTCAGCCGCGACAAACTCACCGGCCGCAACATCCACTACGGCATCCGCGAACACGGCATGTGCGCGATCATGAACGGCGTCGCCTACCACGGCATCTTTCGCGCGTCCGGCGCGACCTTCCTCGTCTTCACCGATTACTGCCGCGCCGCGATCCGGCTCGCCGCGCTCTCGCGGCTGCCGAATATCTACATCTTCACCCATGACTCCGTCGCCGTCGGTGAAGACGGCCCGACCCACGAGCCGGTCGAGACCGTCAGCAGCGTGCGCCTCATCCCGCAGATCGACGTCATCCGTCCGGCCGACCCCGAAGAGACCGCCGGCGCGTTCGTCGCCGCCGCCCAGCGGACCGACGGCCCCACGCTCCTTGCCCTAACGAGACAAGCCGTGCCTTTGCTGAGCGACATCGACGTGAAGCTGCGCCGCGAAGGCGTGCTCAAGGGCGGCTACGTCGCGAAAAAGGAGACTGACGAGCTCGAGCTCATCCTCCTCTCCTGCGGCAGCGAACTGCAACACGCGCTCGCCGCCGCGAAAGAGCTGGGCGAGGGGACCCGCGTCGTCTCGATGCCCTGCTTCGAGCGGTTCGCGCGGCAGTCCGAGAGTTACCGAGGCGAGGTGCTGCCTAACGAGTGTAGGAAACGCGTCGCGATCGAGGCGGGCGTCCCGCAAATCTGGGCGCAATATGTCGGGCTCGACGGCAAGATTGTCGGCATTAACCGGTTCGGCCTGAGCGCGCCGGGGAACGAAGCGATGAAAGAGCTCGGGATCGACGCCCAGCATGTCATCGATGCCGCCAAGTCGCTGAAGTAGCCAGCCCCAACAGGACCCGCTCAGCGATGAGGGAACGGCAGATCCGTCGGCTTGCGCCAGAAAAACAAGAGATAGCCGACTCCAATCCAAAGGACCCAGAACACCAGATTCAGCATCAGCGTGGCGACCGTTCCAACCGGGCTCGCCCTGACTCCGAGATACATTTGAGTGGGCAACGAGCGCGCCACCTCCGGCAGCGCCTGGAGTGACTGGATTGCGCCCAAGGCCACCCCGGATTCCACCAGCATTCGCCCGAGAAATGCCAGCATCCCGCAGGTATAAATCAGGAAGGCGAAAATCTTCATCCGGATGCCGGCCTGGTGCAGGAAGTAATAGGTCGCCACCACCATCGCAAAGGTGATCGTGATCGTTTGCGAGAAATCGGTGCTGATGGATTGCTGGCAGGAACGCGCCAGGTTTAACAGATCGATTTCCGAGATGGCGTCAGCTATCAGCATCCTTTTGTCGTAAACTTCCCCGCCCGGCTAAGTCAATCGCCGATCACTCCTATCGCACGGGAGCGCGCCCTCGGGCGTCACGGCTTGGCCCAGGCCCAGCCGATGATCCGCCAGCCGGCGTTGCCATGGCGCAGGACCAGGGTAAACGACGCCCCGGTCTCGCGCGCCGGCTTCCCCTTTAACTTGTAAGTGTAACTCGCCGGCAGCACGAGATATGCCCGGTCGCCGCTCAGTTCGACGTGCCGCGGCTTCCCGAGAGTCAGGACCGTGGCCGTGATCCCCTTCGTGCGCGCGTCGGCGTTGAAATCGTGCACCCACTGCTCGCAGGCGAGGGAGCCGTGCCACTCATACGGCGGAAATTCGTCGATGATCGACGTCTTGTCTTCACACGCGGCGGTCATTGCGTCCGTATCGCCCTTGTTAAAGCCGGCGACGAATTGCTGCACCGGCTGCAGCATGGCGGACTGATCCGCGGCCTCAAGGGCGGCACTGGAGAGAGTGGCCATGAAGATGACACTGAGTAATGTTCGCATGGGATCCTTTGGTTGGAGCTGGCCGACAGCACAGCCACTCGCGCTCATCCCGGCAAGCTTATTCGTGAGCCGAGGCCGCCAGTCTCCCCGGCCGGCCGCCGAAGCTGCTATCTCGCCCGGGCAGTCTTATTCTCGTTAGGCACGGCGCCGGCGGTTAAGGCATAGACCTTCTCATCGGCCGCCACATAGATCCGGCCGCGGGCCACGATGCCGGCGATGAAGCGCCGCGTGCCGGCCATGACGGCATCCGCCGCGCCGCCGCCGCAGACAACCGCGCCGGTGTCGCCGTTGTAACCCATCAGGCGGCCATCGCCCTCGGCGCCGACGACCCAGACGATCGGGTTCGCGCCGCCACCGGTCGTGGTGACAAAGGGTGAACCGCGTCCGCGCTGGCGGACTTTCCACGCGTCGGCGATCCGGGGCGGCTTGCCCGGTTCGATGCGGAAGGCGGTAAGCGTGTCATCGGTGCCGCGGAAGACGACATAAGTTCCTTTCGCGGTCTTATAAGTCGCCGCAGCCTGGATGATTTCACCGTTATAGATATGATCGGTCGTGATGGCTTCGGCCACGCCACCGAGATTGTTTCGATCGAGGAGATAGGCTTTTCCATCCTTCCCGAGCGCGAGGATGAGAGCTGCGGGAGTCGCACCGGGCACATCGACCAGGAGCGCGCCGGAGCCGCCCATGTCCTTGTCGTTGCGATCCAATTGCCGCCAATCGGGCGGCGCCCAGTAATCCTTCGTCGCACCGCTGAAGACCGGGCCGGGCTGAAGCCGGATAACTCCGTTCCCACCTTTCCAGGTATCTCCCGCATCGATCGTGTTCCCAGTCACCGCGAAGAGATCCTTCCCATCGCTGGCGGCGCCACCGACCGCCCAAATCCCGCCGCCTTTCGCGAGCGTCGCCCAGGCCGTGACTTGCGCCGGGTTACTCATCTGCACACTTACGACCCAGCCGTGATAACTCCCACAGTCCCCGTAGTGACCGCCGTAAGGCACATAGACCTTGTCACCCAGGATGGAAAGCGCGGAGCGCTCGTTCTGCACCGTAGAGTTAAAGCCCAAGTCGCCTGAGCGCGCGGCGGCGTTCACATCCACCGGCCAGCCGGCGTTGATCGCGCCCGTGTCGGCCTTCAGGGAATAGATCAGGTGCTTCTTCGTCCGGCCGCCGTCGGGCGTCGTCATCGCATCGAGAAAGAGCGCGCGCGAAGGAAGATCGACGATCGGCGTGCCGGTGATGCCGAGCGGGTCGATATCGCCGCAGGGCATGTCCGAATGCGCGACCGGCGTGCCGAGATTCCGCTGCCAAATGACGCGCCCGCTCGTCGCATCGAGCGCGTAGACATTGTTCGATTCCGTCGCGACGATCACCATTGCCTTACCGCCGGGGCCGCCCTCGAGATAGAGCGGCTGGGCATAGACATGACCCGAGATCGCGCCGTCAAACTGCGTGTCGCGCTTCAACCCGGCTGCCGCCGTGAAGGTAAAGGCCGGGTCGATAAACAACCCATCGCGCGAAGCGTGGTTATGGTGCTGGGTGACATTCACCGCCCCCTCGGCCGCGCCGGCGGGCAGGGGGGCGACCAAGGTGAAAACCCCGAGCGTGAAGAAGGCAAAAGTCGCAGTGTGTTTCATAAGACCTGGCGAGCAACGGAACGATCTCACCTCGTTCGCCCGGCGATTATCCTCCTGGACAGGTGTCTCGTCAAAAGGGCGCCGCCTGAGTCACTTGAGAGGTTTGCCTGCATCCAGTTAGACCGTCCCGCCTTCACGCTAGCTTAACTCGACTTGGAGGCCCGGACTCAGTCTTTCCTCCTCTGACCCGCTGGATTCCACGTCGCATAGGACTCAGCCGCGCGCCTTCGCCTTCGCGCTATGACAGTGCGGGCAGGAGACGGACTCGACATAGCGGGCGTCCGCCTGTTCCGCGACGGTGAGGGGAGTCTGGCAAACGAAGCAGACCGCGGCACCGGTCTCGCGGAGCGTGGGATCGAGCGCGACTCGCCGATCGAAGACGAAGCAATCGCCTTCGTAGTGTGCGCCGCCGCAGTCCGCGAAGTATTGCAGGATGCCACCGTCGAGCTGGAGGACGTTGGTGAAGCCGGACTGCGCCAGCAGCGGCGCGGCCTTCTCGCAACGAATCCCGCCGGTGCAGAAAGTCACGATCGGCTGGTCCTTTAAATCCTCCCGCAACTTCTCCGCCGCCGCCGGGAACTCCCGGAAATGATCGAGCGCGAGCGTGCGCGCGCCGCGGAAGGTGCCGAGCCGCGTCTCATAACTGTTCCGGGTATCGAGTAGGGTGACCGCGCGGCCTTCATCGAGCCATTGCTTGAGCTGGCGCGGCGCGACGCGCGGGGCGGGCTGGCGGGCGGGATGGATCCCGGGTATCCCGAAGGCGATGATCTCTTTCTTGATCTTCACCAGCATGCGGTTGAACGGCTGATGCTCGCTCGCGCTCACCTTGGCCGTGAAATCAGCGAGCGCGGGCAGCTCGCGCAATCGCGCGAGGAGGCGGTCGGTCGCGGCGCGCGCGCCGGCCACGACGAGGTTGATCCCTTCTTCGCTGAGCAGAATCGTGCCGCGCAGGCCGCCCTCGGCACAGAGCGCGCGCAACTCGGCCCGGAGCGCGACGATGTCGCCTAACGAGGCAAACTTATATGCGGCGAGATTGGTATAGGTCGGCACGGCTTTCGCGCAATCTGGCACGGCGTCAGCCGGTCGCCGACCGTTATTTGCCGTTCTTTTCCTTTCGGCTGTGCGCGAGCCCTCGGCGGCGCTGAGATAGTCTTAGGGAGCCATCTGCTGAACGGGAGAGGACCACGGTCCCGGCAGACCGCGCCGGCAGGCCCGGACGCGAAAGGCATAACGCGTCCCGCTGCTGAGATCCGTCACCGACCCGCGGGTGGCGGTAAAGTTCCGCTCGGAATGTCAACGGGTCCATGCCGGTCAGGTCGGTCGTGAATTGCGCCTGGTAGAGTCGGGCACCGTGAATGGCCTCCCCGGCGAGAAAGACGGCGCCGGGCGCCTTGTCCATTCTGCATTCGACCATCGAAGTCGGGTCCTGGAAGGGCGGCACCAGCGCGCGCTTCGCCCAGGTATCAAAGCCCGCGCCGAGGATGAACTCCTCGTCGCCCGCCGCTAACTCCACGTGTGCCGCCAGGTTGCCATAGGCATTGTTGAGCTCGTCCGCACAGGTTTGCAGGGTCGCCGTCGCGGTCATCGCCGTCTCCAGGAGATCGATCAACGGTTGCGGCCGCGGCAGCTTTTCCCGGCTCATCGTCACCGCTTTCTGCGCCTTGTCGATGCGATTTACGATCGCTCTGGGTAATTTACGTTTCGCTTTGTTCATAAGATTGAAGGAAGGGTGGATTGAGTGGGACATGCGTTGACATTGCAGGTCGCGCGCCAACCAAACCGTCGCTTTGTCTTGCGAGAAAAAGAGCCCGTTTCGCCGGACCCGCCGTCGATCTCGGCAAACCGGCGGCGAAACCTTCCGATCGCTTTATCCGGCCGATGATTCCCGCGAGAAATCCAGATATCCCGGCGGTCGGAAAGATAAAACCCGCTGCAAATTCCGTGACTCGCAGCGCGCGGCTAGTTGGACGGACGACGCGTCCAACCAAACCCGGCGCCGGTAAAATGAGCCGCCCGCTGGGTTTGCTCCTCCCGACGCTGCGATCAGTCGATCGTGTGTGCGTGCCGATCTTTCGGCGAGCGCAAGAGCCGCCCGATCTCGCCCGCGCGTGACCAAATGGCGGGCTCGTCCGCTCTGCTGCGCGATAAGGATTGCGTCCGCTCGCGGGAATTGTTATCACCTCGGGTTCACCCATACGCCTATGAAAAAAATCATTACCAGGACCTGTTGCAGCTTGCGCCTTGGGCTTGCTCGCTGCCGTCGCGGAGAGCCCAAAGGAAATGTCGAAGTCCGATGCGACGATGAGCGCGGACCATCACGTCGCCGAGAACGTCGCGGAGATCCAATGGGCCGATGCGCCGCCGTTTCTGCCTGCCGGGGCGAAGTTCACCGTCCTGCAGGGCGACCCCGGCAAGAAAGGCGTTTACACCATTCGGCTCAAGATCCCTTCGGGTTACCGGATTCCGCCGCACACTCACCCGACGACTGAGAACGTAACGGTCATTTCCGGCACGATGAATTTCGGGATGGGCGCGACCTTCGACGATAAAAGTGGGAAAGCAGTCGAAGCCGGCGGCTTTGCCAGTATGCCGGCGGGCATGGAGCACTTCGCCTGGGCGACCGGTGACACCGTGGTGCAGGTCCACGGCGTGGGACCGTTCCAGATTCACTACTGCCATCCCGAGGATGACCCCCGGACGAAGAAGTAGGATAACTCAGGCTACGCGATAACTCGGAGGGCGCCGAGCATTCCGGCCAGCTCTCGCTGGTCCTCGGCGTAGTAACTCTCCCACCTGTGCTCCTCCTCGGGAGAGAGTGACTCATACTTGCGCGCCTTGGTGTTAAGCCGGTGATAGACCCGCTGCAGCCCGTGGGCGACCGTGGGTGATTTTAACACCTGGCCGACGCCGGGGAGCGCCGAGACATTTTCGTAGAGTCGCTGGGCGCTGGCCTGGAGCAAGGGAAAGCGCGGCGCGCGGGCCGCGTTCTGTCCCTCCTGGGCCAGCGCCGGCTTAAAGTCCGGAGTGACCCCAAGAAACTCATAGGTCTGCGCGCGGACGCGGTCGGGATCGCGGCGGATGGCTTCGAATTGAATCACGAGCAAGTTCTCCGCGGGAAAGCGCGCGAGATAGGATTGCAGGTGTCGCGCGTAACAGCCGAGGTCGCGCAGGAAAGGGTTAGCCATCATCTCGGCAAAGGTCTCCGGCAAAGTGGCGACGACGGCGTTGCGGTTATACCAATACCAGGAGTAAATCATTTCCACCGGCGGCCGAAGACATAAGAGCAGCTTGATCTCCGGCCGGTAAGCCGCGATCCGCGCGGCCGCTTCCTCCGAGTAGAGATAGGCCGGGCAAAACTCCCCGCGGCAGGTGACTCCGCCGGTCGCGGCCGGAAACTGCGCGTGATACCAGGCGTCGCCGCGCGCGAAGAGACCCATCTCCTTGTGCGCCATCCGCCGCATGATGGTATCGGCAAAATAGTAAACCTCCTTCTCCGGTGCGAAGCCGATCTCGGGGTGCGCCTCGAGCTGGGTGGAAAGCCAGGTCGTGCCGCACTTGGGCGCGCCGATGCCGATGAAATCGATGAGCGACATGAGGAAAGCCGGAAGCGAGGGATGGCGCGGCCCGGGCGACAAGTCAAGCTGGCCGTGCGCTTTTGCCGCGGAGGCGGCCGGGCGCGGGCAGAGCGGGGCGGCGGCCGAGAGCTACACTCGTTAGGCCCGGTTATTCGAAATAAGGACGGAGGACGGCGTATTTGCGGTCGCCAATGCCGGAGACGCGGGCGAGGTCGTCGGCGCTGGCAAAGGGCCGCGCGGCGATGATCCGCCCCGCCAGCACCGGGCCGATGCCGGGCAGGCGTTGTAACTCTTCGCTGGTCGCCCGGTTGATATCGAGCAGGCCGCTGCGCGCCGCAGTCGGAGGCGCGGGCGTGGCTGACGAGTGGAAGAATGCGTCGAAGGAATCTCCGCCGCCGGCCGGTGTCGCGGCAGGCGCCGTGCTCGCGGCGCGGTTATTCAAGCGCCCGGCCCTAACTCCCCAGCCGCCCAGCTTCTGACTCCGCGCGGTGATCTCGAGCTGCGTTAGCTTGCGCTTTTCAACCGCCGGCTCCTGGCCGCCGGGCATCTTCGCGGGCGCGCCGTCAACGCGGGCGAGACCGTTGGCGACGAGCGTTTCCGCGAGATCCTCGCGACCCATCTCGACTAAAGGCAAAGTAGCGCGGGAGATGACTCCGCCCGCGCGCGTCCTGCTTGCAGGTGACCACGGTAAACGGCCGCGCCAGCCTCTCCCGCGTGAAGCGGTCCGCTTCGATCCCTATCTGCAAAGTCTGCGGTACCGTGACGTGAAAGTATTTCGCCTGTTCGGCCACGCGATCAGGGATGCTCACGTCGGTCTCCGGCGTATCGACGAAGTAGAGCCGGAAGATGTATTCCTTCCTGCCCGCGCGGACGTGGAAGCTATCGCCATCGTTCGCTTCGTTCTGGAGAAGGGTGCAGTGCTCGTAGGTCTGCCAATGTTCCTCCGCGCTCGCGCCGAGGATGGGGAAGAGGCACGCGAGTAAGAGTAGGAGTCTTTTCAAGAGTGGCAGTCTGCTCCCGCGCGATCGCGACTCCGGAGAAGTCCACGGGCAGGGGAGTGTAGCGAGCCGCCGCCACGCCGGTAAACCGTTCTCCTTCCGATATACGAATAAGAGATATGCTTTGGACGATTGCGGTAATTCTTCTCGTGCTTTGGCTGATCGGGTGGCTCGGTTTTCATCTGCTCGGCGCGGCCATTCACATTCTCATCATTTTCGCGGTGATCTGCGTGATCCTGGCTCTGGTCCGGGGCGGCTAAGTGTTCGCGCTCTCGGCTCTTCGGGAGAAATCGGAGAGTTAGGCCTCGCGCGTGAGCTTGGGCGCCGGCGTGCTTTTCCAGAGAATCAGCGCCACGCCGGAGAGAACCAGGGCTGCGCCGAGTAAGGCAGAGGGCGTGAGAGTCTCCCCCGCGACCAGCCAGCCGAAGGCCACCGCGAGCGGCGGCGTGATCAGCGAGATGGTCAGCAGGTTCGTCACCTTCACCCGGTTTAGCAGCCAGTAGAAAAGAAGGAACGCCACCACCGAGCCGACGAGCGCGAGATAGAGCAGGCAACCGACGGCCATTCCGGTCCAATGGAACCGCACCGGATTCCCTTCTTTCCAGTAGCCAATAAGTAAGAGCGGCGCGAGCGCGAAGAGCATCTGCCAGGCGGACATCACCGCGGGCGCGAACGTGATCGGGCGCGACTTTATCAGCACATTCACGTAGGCCACCGTGACCGCGCCGAAGACGATCGCGACGCCGCCCCAGAAAGCCCAGAGCCCGTGAAAATCAAGCAGCTTCAGGCAGATGAGGGCCACGCCTGCGAGCGCGAGGAGCGCTCCGGCCACGCGCGGCCAGCGCATCGGCTCGGAGGGGAGCATGAAATGCGCGAAGAAAAGCCCGAAGGTCGGGATGGTCGCCTGCAGGATCGCCGCCAGGCCGGAGGAGATATGCTGCTCGCCCCAGAAGAGCAGCCCGTAGTTCACCCCGAAGGTGATGATCCCGGTGAAAGCCAGGAACCCGTAATCAGCCGCCCGCCGCGGGAGCGGGTAACGTCCCGCGCAGATCGCGAAGAGCACCGCCGCGGCGATGACAAACCGGAGCGCGCAAAAGGAGACCGGCGGCAGATCGTTCAGCCCGACCTTGATTGCCAACCAGGTCGAGCTCCAGATGAGGCAGAGCGCGATCCAAGCGACCGGCACCCAGCGCGAGTGCGCGTCGGCGGCTGGGGCGGCGGTTTCTCCCGGGTGGTTGCTCGGCATCGCGTCGTTGCTCTTAAACCGGGAGTCGCCCGACCTCCACCGATCCTTTTCCCAGACGGCTCTTGATTTCCCGCCGGCGCCTAACGACTGAAGGAGAACGAACGCATGACAAACCGCCGCGATGAGCGCACTGAAGGAGATGCAGAAGAAACGCTTCGCCGAGCTCGATCTCGCGCCGGAAATCCTCAAGGCCATAGAGCGCATGGGATTTGAGGAAGCCTCGCCGATTCAATCCGCGGCCATCCCGGTCCTCCTCGGCGGCGCGGACGTCGTCGGCCAGTCGCAGACCGGCTCCGGCAAGACCGCCGCCTTCGGCATCCCCGCCGTGCAGATGGTCGACCCGGCGCTGCGCGCGCCGCAGGTCCTCATCCTTTGCCCGACGCGCGAGCTGGCGGTGCAGGTCGCGGAAGAGATCGCGCAACTCGCTTTCTACAAACGCGGCGTGCGCGAGCTGCCGATCTATGGCGGGCAATCCTACGAGCGGCAGTTCCGCGGGTTGCAGCGCCGGCGCGCAGATCATCATCGGCACGCCGGGACGGGTGATGGATCACCTCGAACGCAAAAGCCTCCGCCTCGACCAGATCAAGATGATGATCCTCGATGAAGCCGATCGCATGCTCGACATGGGCTTCGTCGACGACATCAAGACCATCCTCCGGGAAGTGCCGGCCGAGCGCCAGACCGTCTTCTTTTCCGCCACCATCCCGCGGCCGATCGCGGAGCTGATCAAGAGCTTCACCCGCAACCCGGTGAACGTCCGCGTCGAAGCGGAGGCGCTCACCGTCCCGGCGATCGAGCAGGTTTACTACGAGGTCGATCGCCGCTCGAAACTCGAAGTGCTCTGCCGGCTCATCGATCTCGAGGACGTGAAATTCGCGATCATCTTCTGCGCCACCAAGATGATGGTCGACGAGCTGACCGAGCATCTCACCGCGCGCGGCTACAGCGCCGACAAGCTCCACGGCGACATGACCCAGGCGATGCGCGAGCGCGTGATGGGGAAATTCCGCAAGCGCAGGATCGAGTTCCTCGTCGCGACCGACGTCGCCGCGCGCGGGCTCGACGTGGACGACATCGAGGTGGTCTTTAATTACGACCTGCCGCACGACGGCGAGGACTACGTCCACCGCATCGGCCGCACCGGGCGCGCGGGGAAGGGCGGCAAAGCCGTCACCTTCGTCGCCGGGCGGGAAATCTACCGGCTGGAGAACATCCAGCGTTTCACCCGCAGCCGCATCCGCCGCGAGAAAATCCCCAGCGCCGAGGAAGTGGAAGGGAAACGCGCCAGCGCCTTCGCGGAGTCATTGCGCGAGACACTGGAGAAAGGCGAATACAAACGCCACGACGAGTTGCTCGACCGTTTTCTCGCGCAGGATTATTCCGCCACCGACATCGCCTCGGCCCTCATCCACCTGCTGGGTGAAGACAAGAACCGCGCCGGCCAGCCGATCCCGGAAGACCGCCCGCAGCGCGACGACCGGCGCCCCGCGCGCCGCGATCCACGGGAGCGCCGTGAGCAGACCCGCGACGACTACGAGCGCGCCGAACGCCCAGCCCGCGGCCCGCGCGACGGCGACTACGAGCGAGCCGAACGCCCGGCCCGCGGACCACGGGAAGTCGCCGGAGCGCTGAGCCACGAGCCCGGCATGGTGCGCCTGGCTTTCAATATCGGCCGGGCCCATTCCGCGAACCCGGGCGACTTCGTCGGCGTCATCGCGGGCGTCACCGCGATCCCGAAAGGCGAGATCGGCGCCATCCACCTCCAGGCCTCGAAGACCCTCGTCGACGTGCACGAAGCCCGCGTCTCGCTCCTCTTGAAGAAGCTCAACGGCATCCAGTTCAAAGGCCGGAAGCTGCTCGTGAAAGTCTCGCGCTAGCTGGCCGGCGTCATCGAGCTCGCGAGGTCGCGCGCGGGGTCGATCTGCCAGCGCTGGGCGACTGCCGCCAGTTCGTCGGTCAGCGGCCAGCGATCCGGGAGCGGGTCGCCGGTAAACTCCGGGTTAGCACCCTTGAGAGTCATACAGTTACGGTTATCTCCTATCTCGGAGATACGGGCCATCTCATCGGGAGTTAGAGTTACTTCCGGTAAGCCGGCTAACTCTTCCACCTTCGTCTCGATCGCTTTCGCGCTCGCGCCGGCCTCCTGGATGAGCGTCGGCACGACGCATTCGACCGGCGGGTGCTGGAGATTCCAAATGCAGGCCAGTTGCAGCATCGTCAGTCCGTGCGCCGCGGCGATCCCGCGCATTCGCTCCATCTTTTCCCGGCCCGCCTCCACCCAGCCGGCCGGGCGGAAGGTCCGGTGATCCCGGGCCGCGAATTGATGCCCCGCCGCCACGTCGTCGTGAAAGAGGCCGCCGTAATCGACCACCCGGGTGACGATCTTCGTCCCCGTCTTCTCCGCGGCGCCGAGCGCGAGCCGGCCCGGCCACGGCTCGAGCGGGTTGAGGATGATCATCGCCCAGTCGAGCAAGCCCGCGAAACGCTCGAGGCTGAGCAGCAGATCGAGGGTAAACCCGTTCGCCGGCCCCGGCGCGATCCCGAGCTGACTGGTCAGGCCTGCGTCCTTCAGCTTCTCCATCCCTTTCCAGACGGCGTCGCTCGTGTAGCCGGTCGCGTCCGGGTTATGCAGGAGGAGGAGATCGAACCGGTCGGCCTGGCAGCGGGTGAGCGATTTCTCGGTCGCCGCGCGGAGGTAGCTGGCGAAGTCGCGCGGCTTGCGCAGCGTCGGGCTGGTGAAACGCGGGAACCCCTTCGAGCCTTCCCGTTCCCCCTCGTAGAAATCGTGCCCGATCGCCCCGACCAGGCAATAACTCTCGCGCGGCAGCCCGGCCAGCGCCCGGCCGAGCAGCGTATCGGCCTCGCCCGCGCCGTAGACATCCGCGGTGAGGAAAGTCCGCAGCCCGCGGTCGTAAGCCAGCCGGATGAGCGCGAGAAAGCGGTCATCATCGAGCGGTTCGCCGAAGTGCATGAAGCGGCCGCCGCTCCACATCCCGAAAGCCGCGCGCGTCAGTTGCATGGAGAGGTCAGGTGGATCACGCGGCGGAATATAGCGAGAGTTTGGCGGGTTGCAGGCGGCGTCGCGGCGGGACGGGGAAAGAAGAACAAATCATATCAATAGCAGAAGGGAGTCATCTAAGTTATGGCTCAGAACGCAACGCCGAGAAGCGCCAAGGGGATCTCGACCCTCTCGGGCAAGATGGGGACGGGGATCGGGGACGTCGGCGCTTCGGTGCCGGTGACGGTGATCCCCAAGGCCGAGAATGCTGGCAAATCGCGGCGCTGTTAGTACGGCCGAGAATCTCTTCAACGCCGGGCGGCTGACCTTGAGTAGGACTTCGCAAGCGGCCGAGGTAGGTCTCTACGATTGGCTCGGCTCGGCGAAGGCGGTGCTGGCGGCCAGCTTCGGTCTTTCCTGGTCGACGGATTGGGCGGCAGCCGGTTTCGTGAATAACTCGACGGCTATCCCGGCGAACCACGACGACCGCATCGGTCTCGCGGAGGACATCGTGGAATTCCTCACCGCCAACCCTACCTACGAGGTCTCGTCGGTGGATGTGACAGCGGCTTGCGGCACGACGATCTATGAAGCGGCGGTCGCCGGCCAGAAGGCGGTGACTGACGCGGAGCAGGCTCGGGACGCGCTCGAGCTGAGCCGGCAGGCGGCGCGCGCCACGGTGCTGGGCGGGATGCGCGGGTTGATGAAGAATCTCGAGGCGAAGCTGGGGCCGATGGATGCGCGATGGCTGGCCTTTGGCCTCGATAAGCCGGGCGCCCGGGTAACTCCGGCGAAGCCGACCGGTCTAACTCTGACTCTCCTGGAAGATGACTCTCTCCAGGTGAGCTGCGATGCGATGCCGCTGGCCAGCCGTTACCGCTTTCGCCTGCGCGTGGTCGGGCCGGGGAATGTGTTTTACCTCGCCGCGAGCAAGGTCGATCCACTGGCGATTATCCAGCCCGTCCCGCTCGGCGAGACGGTGGAGATCATCGTGCAGGCGGTGAACGACAACCTGCAAAGTGTGGCGAGCGATCCGGTGGCGATCGTGATCCCGCCGATTGCGGCGCAGGTGGCGGAGGTGAAAGCCGCTGCTGTGCCGGGCGGCGCGGAGCTGGTAACTATTACCGCGACCGCGCCTAACGGGAATGGGAAAGCGAACGCGAACGGGAACGGCCATGGCAATGGCAGCCGTCCGGCGCTCAGAGCCAGCTAGGACCAGAAGTTACAAATCACAGCAGTAGGGCCCGCGTCGCTGGAAGGCGGCGCGGGTTTTTCCTTTCCCCAGGAAAGCACGAGCTAGTCCCGGACGGCGCTCCCCCGAAGAGCAGAAAGCCTCGCGGGCCGGGCCCGCGAGGCTTCGCTAACTAACGACTGTGAGTTATCCCTCCAGCTACTGATTCGAGATGGTCGCGATGCTCCCGTCGATCTTCGTGAGGTTAACCGTGAACGGCTCCGCATAGGTGGAGGCGCGGTCCTGCAGGATGCTGAGCGCGACGGCCTCGCCCAACTGAATGGATGAGGTGGTGTCGGTGCGCCAGTGGATGCCGGCATGGATGCCGTGGCCGAAGGAGACGTTGTTCGCCAGCTTGTTCAGCTCGCCGTTCACCGTGATCTGGCCTGCGTCTCCGCCGGTATAGGGCAGGAGCGTCTGTCCATCATTCGTCGGGACGACGGGATTCGGGATGACGTAATTCCCATCGTAGAAGAACTTCAGCATGGTGATGCAGGCGCCCGCGACCGCGCCGTGACCGGTCGGATAGGACGGGTGGGTGGGTGAACCTTCCGGGAAGGCCTGGCAGAGGAAGTAATCGCCGAACTTGCTGAAGCTAGTCGCGACTGCCTGCGAGTTGAGCGCGACCGGGTGAATGGTGGCGTCGATCGTGTTGCCGAGCCCCTGGAGAATCTGGCGCAGAACCGCGCCGCCCGACTCCGGACGGTGCCGCAGATGAAGCCACCATTTCTGATACCAGACGCTGTTGAGCGCGGCTCGCGCGACGGTGCCGAGGCTGGCGGCGATGTCGGGCCCACCGAAGGTGCCGAAGCCGTTTTGTTTCGTCGAACCGACGTAGGGGTTACCCGGGTTCAACGGCGCGTGGATACCGCTCAGGACCAAGGCTGCGACGAAGTAGGCCTGATAAAGGACATCCTGACGCGTGAAGGTGCCAAGGTCGCGGCCCGAGGTGACGTAACGGGGGACCGGATCGGTCGAGACCACTTCACCACTGTCGATGCCGTTCTGGACGGCGAGGAAGGTGGTGGCGTTAGTCATGAAGTCCTGTCCCGCGAGGTAGGAGTTAAGCTGCTGAGTCAGCGCCTGCGCCCCAAAGAAGGTGGGGATGATCTGGAATTGCGAGTCGTAGGGCCCCACCGTGTCGCCGGGATAAATCCCGCGGAAGAGGTTTTGCGGCGTGACATGGCCAGAGCTATCCCGCGGCCCGAGATACGTGGGCATGCTGTCTAACTCAGCCGCGGCCGCGATCGTGAACGGATTCGTCCCGTAGTCACTAAACGCGATGTCGCGGCAGAGCGACGCCCAATACATTTCCACTAACTCGGTGCCGTAGGTTTCACTCGCGATCGCCGGTGCCGGCGGCACGACCACCTGGTTGATCTGGTTCGACGGCGACGCGGCGTTTCCGAACTGCACGTCATCGGAGCCCTCGAGCGCAAAAGCGCGTCCGCCGAGCGGACCGTTCTGCGTCCGCGGGCCGCCGGTGATGACGTTCTCCCAGTCGGAGAACTTCCCGCTGTTGATCGCCCTGCGGAAACTCTTGTAGGCCTGGTGATTTACCAGCCCGATGCCGTCCTGCAGGATACCCTTAGTGTAAGTGCCGGACTTATCGGGGTAGCGTTGCTCGTCGCCGTTCGTGGTGTGCGGCGGGACGGGGATGAGCGCTTCGCGGGTAGCAGCGGCGACGCGAAGCGCGAATGACTGTGCGACGCGCGGATCGGAGTTACTCGGGAGCGATGGGACGGCTAAGCCACCAGTGGCACCGCCGCCACCCTGCGCGGCGGCGCTCGCGGCTTTGCCTAATACGACACTGCCGGCCAGCGCAGCGGTCACCTGGCCGAGGAATCGGCGGCGGCTCGGGGCGTTGGCAGGCGCATTATCCGGGATGGGAATCTGCTGCGGATGCATTATTTTCGATTTTATTTTGATTTATCACCTTTGGCCTCCTTGTGGAATTTATGAGGGTTCTACAAGGCGAGGCCCGGCGAGGTCAATTACGAATTCGTAACAGAATGGAATATTTCGCCGAATGCCGCCTCGTAGCGCTCTTCGCCCCGGCGTTCCCAGCCGAAGCAGCCGATGGCGACCCTGCAAAAGCCCGCTAGACTGACGGTCGCAATGAAGTTGATCGACCGTTTCATCGGCCGCGAGCTGCTCGTGAATGTGCTCTTCGCGATCGCCGTGCTGAGCCTCGTGCTCGTGGTCGGGAACATCTTCCGCAAGCTCCTCCCGCTGCTCGTGAATCACGACGTGCCGCTGCAAT
Organism: uncultured Verrucomicrobiae bacterium; assembly: GCA_963831805.1. Classification (GTDB taxonomy): domain Bacteria; phylum Verrucomicrobiota; class Verrucomicrobiia; order Chthoniobacterales; family UBA10450; genus Palsa-1392. The sequence continues at coordinate 42,389 of CAWHRN010000003.1, forward strand.
ACCTGCTCACGTTCATCGCCTACGTCCTGCCGTTCTCGCTCATCTTTACGATCCCGTGGGGATTGCTGACGGCGATCCTGCTCGTCTTCGGCCGGCTCTCGGCGGATAACGAATTGATCGCGCTAAAGGCGAACGGCGTGAGCGTGACGCGGATCTGCGTGCCGCTGGCGGCGATCGCGCTCGTCTGTACGGCGATTTGTTTGTGGCTGAATGTGGACGTGGCGCCGGCCGCGCAGGAGAAATTGCGCAGCAGCATTTTCGATCTCGCGACGAGCAACCCGATCGCGCTCTTCGGCGGCGACCAGGTGATCGACCAGTTCCCGGGCCGGAAGATTTACGTCGGGAAAAAAGAGGGGAACAAGCTGGAGAACATCATCGTCTTCCAAATGGACGAGCATTCCCTCCCGATCCGCGTGACCCATGCGCGCACCGGCATGCTCGAAGCCGATCTCGAAAACAAGCGGCTCCTCCTGCATCTCTACAACGCGCGCTACGAGGAGCGCGACGAGAAGAAGCCCTACGATCTGCGCCGCATCCGCGATGGGATCAGCATGGCCGAAGGAACGTTGCCGATCAGTCTCGAGGAACTTTACGAGAAGGAGAAGAAGCGGCCGAGCCGTTCCGCGCTCTCGCTCACGGATCTGCTCGAGCAACTGAAATCCGGCAACCGCAAAGAACGAAGCGCGACCCGCACAGAGATCAACAAGCGGTTCTCGTTTCCGTTTTCCTGCCTCGCCTTCGCGCTGATCGGCGTGCCGTTAGGCATCACGACGCATCGTCGCGAGACGTCGGTCGGCTTCGCCACTGGCTTGCTCGTGGCGATCTTCTATTTCCTCTTCATCATCATCGCCGACACGCTGCGCTCGAACGCGAAGATCCATCCGGAACTGCTCGTCTGGTTTCCCAACGTGCTCTTCCTCGCGATCGGCGGCTGGCTCTTCTGGCGGCTGAGCAAGAAGTAGCAACCGCCCCGGCGCGACTCGTTAGGCGTTGGCCGTTGCCGCTTCCGTGACGTCGTCGCTGATGACGAAGAACTTCTTCAACGTCGCGCTCCCGAAGTTCGTGGTCAGCGCGACATCGGCCGCGTCGCGTCCGGTCGCCATGACGACGCGCCCGATCCGCGCGACGTTGTGCCGCGCGTCGAAAGCGTGCCAGCGATCGCCGAGGTAAACCTCGAACCAGCCGCTGAAATCCATCGGCAAAACGAGCGGTACACCGAAGTCGCCCATGTAGCCGGTCGCGTAGCGCGCGGGGATATTCAGGCAGCGGCAAAAGGTGAGCGCGAGATGGCTGAAATCGCGGCAAACGCCCTGGCCCGTGGTGTAAACGTCGAAGGCGGATTTCGACGGATGCGCGAAATGGTAACCAAAGGTGATGTGATTGTGCACCCAGGTGCAGATCGCCTTGACCCGCTCCCAGCCCGGCGGCGTCTGCCCGAAAAGCTTCCACGCGACGTCGGTCAGCTTGTCGACTTCGCAATAACGGCTCGGCATCAGGTAGGTCAACGTCTCGTTAGGCAAATCCTCGATCGGGTGCTGGATGGCGTCTGGCGATTGCCGATCGGGTTCGCCGCTGTCCTCGATCAAGGTCTCGAGCGCGAGTCGGAGATTACCGGCCGGCGCGAGAATGCGGGCGCAGCGGTTCCCAAAGAGATCGGTGTAATATCCAACCGGGATTTGCGGTTCGACAATCAGTTCCTCCGGCGCGCGGAGATCCGCCACGCGGGACGGATGGACGAAGAGCATCAGGACCATCGGAGTCGGTCCGCGGAGCTCAAATTCAATCTCGAATCCCAGTTTAATCAGCATGTCGTGTCGTTAGGCGGTGAAAGGGCGCGGGGAAGGTGCACCAGAATGGCGCGCGCGTCATCCCGGTGCTTGTCGTTTCGTTAGGCGGCGCGGCGGCCGAACTGCGCGGTGACGCGCAAATCCGTGGCCGCCGCCAGTCGGACGTCGCGCAACTGGACCTCGCCAAGCGGCAGCGCGGTGAGCGCGAAAGCGCGGCCGTCGAAGCGCTGGAGATAGGGCGAAATGAAATTGCTGGCGAGCGAGCCGAGCGTTCCTTCGCCGGCGCACTTGAGGCTGCTGAGCCGGGCGTTCAGTTGGTCGTCGATCTCCAGTTCGCCGGTGATCCGCACAGTCGCGCCGAGGAACAATTTTTTCGCACGCACCTGGACTTCGACATCGAGCCTTCGCTCCGAGCGACTCTGCAGATTGATCCGCACGTCTTCGATCGTGACGCCCTGTGCGGCGGCAGCGGCTTTGGCCTTGGAACGAAGTAGCGCTTCGAGATCGGCGATCGCGGTCGTGACTTCGATCGAGCCTTCAGCCGCGCTTTGCAAAACCAGCACCAGGTTTCCATCAGCGTCGTGGCCTTGGTTGATTTCGACGTCGCGCGCCTCGCAGTTGAGCTGAACCGCTGCGCCTTCCAGCAAAATCGGCGCGCCGTGGATCGCGAAATTTTCCACCCGCAAAGCCGGCTCTGGCGAGTCCGTCGCAATTTGCGACCGCGGCGGTCGATCGCCGAGTTTCGCGTGATCGAGTGTGATCCGAATCGCCGCGAGCTCAGGATAACTCCGATCCTCGATCGCAACCATCGGACCGGCGGGCGTGAGCACCCGGCGCAACGATTCCTCGAGCGCAACGCGCAAGGCCTCGGGATCGGCGGGCAAACTGGCGGTGGAGAGTGGAAACATGCCGCCACACTACCCGCTTGCCCGCGGATGTCAGTGCGGCTCGAGATCGTAAACCTCGACCAGCGCGACGCCGGATGAGCCGCCCGCGCCGGAAATGATCGCGGTGTAATTACCCGGCGTGAGCGTGGCCAGAATCGCGGCCTCGCGGTCGTCGGTCGGCGCGAGCGAGGTCGCGGTGATCTGCTGCTCCTGGTCGGAACGCCAGTTATCGTTGGTCGCGATGAGCGAGCCGTTGCCGTCGTGTAATTCCAGGATCGGGTCCGGCAACGCGCCGCTCACGCCTAACGAAGTCAGCGACGGCCCGAGCGCGCGGGCGATCACCTTCGTCGAGTTGGTGCCGCCGACGATGAACCCGCCGATGAGCACGTCGCTTCCCGTGCCGACTTCGCCGCGGGTCGAGATATTGCCGACGCGCGAATCGCTCGGATCAACGTCATAGAGTTCAAACAAACCGATGCCGGTCCCGGAGTTCACGCCACTGAGAATGGCGGTGTAATTCCCCGCCGGCAGGATCGCGGTGAGGAGCGACTCGTTAGGATTAGCCGGCAGCAGATTTCCCGGCACGCTCGGGAGCGACCAGTTATCGTTCGTCTCCACGAGCGATCCTTTGCTGTCGAAAAGCTGGAGCATCGGGTTGCTCAGGGCGCCGCCGACCCCTTCAGTCGCGAGCGACGGCCCGAGGGCGCGCAGGACGACGCGCTTGGCGTTCGCGCCGGTGACGATGAAGCCGCCGATCATCACGCCGCTGCCTGTCTCGACCTGGGCGCGGGTGGAGACGTTGAGCAGTTGCTTATCATCAGGCAAGCCAGGCGTCGGCGCGGGCGACGGCGAGGGCTCGGACGTTCCGGTGAAGGCGGCGGCGAGAAACTGGAGCGCGTGTTCTTTGACGGCCGGCCAGTTCGCAAACGAATGCGCATTTCCCGGGAGCGTCAGCGCCTGGTAATTTTGCGCGCCGACCGCCTCGAGATGCGCGAGCAGATCGGAGAGCTGCGAATACGGCATCGGATCTTCGACCGTGTTCACGAGATAGAGGGGCGAGACGGTGCGATCGACCACCCAGGCCGGCGAGGCGTTGCGCAAGGCCGTCGTGCCCGCGGTGGTCACGCCGACAAAGGCGGTAACGTAGTCGGTGAAGTTCGTGATGTTCTGGCTCGGGCTGAAATCGCTCAGGTCGTACGCGCCGGAAAGGCCAACGCCGACGTCGATCCGGTCGTCGCCGCGAGTCCCGGTGGTGGCGGCGTAGGCGGTGTGGTAGCCGCCCGCCGATCCTCCGATCGCGCCGACCTGGCCGTTGCAACGCGGATCATGGCGCGCGGTGCGCACGGCCAGTTTCACGTCGGCCGTCTGGTCGGGGAAAAGGCCTAACGATGTCTGGCCGGGAAGCATCCCCGGAGGCGCGAGCCGATATTCGATCGAGAGCGCGAGGTAACCGGCGGCGGCCAAATCATTCCCGCAGTCGACCGATTCCGGCGAGCTGGTCGGGCTGCCGGAATAGAAGCCACCGCCGTGAATCACGAGGACCACCGGCCACGGCCCGGGCGTCGTTGGGGTATAAACAACCCAATGCAAAACGGTCCCGTCAGAAGCCGTCCCGTAAACCTCGGTCACGGGAGAAGTGAATTCTGCGCTCGCGGCGTGGGCAAAGCCGATCAGTCCGAGCGCGAGGAAAAGTATGGCCCGAAAACTCGCGAAGAGAGTGCATCGATTCATATGGAAAAGTGGTTTCGTAAGAGTCAGACCGGCGAGGACGCTGGTTGGTCACCTTTTTTTCTCATAAAAGAGGAACGGGATGGCGGATCGCCGGCAGCGAAGCCTGCAGCAGCGGATCGTCGACCGAGCGTCCGTAGAGCTCGTCGTAAAGCCGGATGACGATATCTCTTACAAGCGCGGGGTCCATCGTTTTCGCGGGGTAGTTCGGCGAAATCATGAGCCGCATTTCCGTCGGCTCGTCGCCCTGCAGCGGAGGAAGAAGATAACGGACACCCTGCAATTCGAGCGCGCCGTTTTTCCGGTAGAACTCTATGCGCCGCAAACGTTCTTCCCGGTTCGAACCGAAGTCCGGGTCTTCCACCTCGAGAATCAGGAACTCGGCCCGGGCTCGAAAATCCGCAAAGATCTTTTCGAGAAAACGCGAGGCCCAGCCATGGCCGCGAGCACCCGACGCCGTCGCCAGATAGTCGAGGAGAGTGAACGCGGAACCGGCCAGCGGCCAGAGCAGCGCCATGAAGACGACCTCCACTTCCTCCGCGACGAAGAGCTGATTCCTGCCGGAGGCGATCCGCTCCTGCATCACCGTAAGCGGGTTTCGCTCGTTAGGCGGAAAGGCCGCTTCATAAATCGCCAAAGCCTGAACCCCCGCGCTCGAATTCGGGTTGCTGATCCGGCGAAAAACATTCTGCATCTCGAGAGAAAATTAGCAGCTTTTATGCGCGTCGCCGGGATCGCGGAACGCCGCGCCGCCTTGCTAGATTGCCCGCGGGGCGAGAGCCGGGAGCGATCAAGCCGGCCGGCGAAACCGGCTAACTTTTCAGTTGCGCCCCCGGCCTTTCCCGCTAACTTCCGCGTTCCCTATGGCGAAAACATCCTGGATCAATCGCAACGAACGCAAGCGCAAGACGGTCGAGAAATACGCCGCTCTGCGCGCTGAGCTCAAGGCGAAAAAGGATTACATCGGGCTCTCGCAGCTGCCTCGTAACGCCAGCCCCACCCGCGTCGTGAACCGTTGTGAAGTGAGCGGCCGCCGGCGCGCTTTCATCCGCCGCTTCAAGGTTTCGCGCCTCACCTTCCGCGAGCTCGCCTCGAACGGGTTCATCCCGGGCGTGACGAAGTCGAGCTGGTAGCACGGCTTTCGCCGGTCTGCGCGGGGTGCGAAAGTGCGCCGCCGCACCATGAGTCCGTTTCTTCATTCTTTTGCCCTGGCCATTTTGGCGGAGGGCTTCGCCGAACATTGGGACACTCCCGGTGTGCTCTTCGGTAAAATCGCCGCGATCGCCGCGCTCGTCGGGCTCAACGGCTTTTTCGTCGCGGCCGAGTATTCGATCATCAAAGTGCGGAGCAGTCAGCTCGTCACGCTCGTCGAGGAGGGGAATGCGCGAGCGGCGTTTGCCCAGGACGTCCGCGGGCGCCTCGATTCCTATCTCTCCGCGACCCAGCTCGGCGTGACCCTCGCCAGCCTCGGGCTCGGCTGGGTGGGCGAGCAATTTCTCGCCAGTCTTTTGCAGCCCGCCTTTGCGCTGTTCGGGCTTCATTCCATCGCGGTCGTGACCACGATTTCGATCGTGCTCGCGTTTCTCGGGATCACCTTTCTACACATCGTCTTCGGCGAGCTCGCGCCGAAATACGTGGCCATCACAAGCCCGCTGCCGGTCTCGCTCCGGCTCGTTAGGCCGCTCTCCGTTTTTCATACGATCTTTCTGCCGTTCATCTGGCTGCTGAATCACTCGTCGAATTTCTTCCTGCAAAAGCTCCTCCGCCTGAAACCGGTCAGCGGCGCCGAGCTCGCGCACAGCGAGGAAGAGCTGCGGCTGATCCTCGATCAAAGCGAGGAATCGGACGAGGTCTCGTCGATCGGGCGCGACATTCTGGTCAACGCGCTCGACATGCGTCGGCGCGTCGTCCGCGACATCATGACGCCGCGCGGCGACGTGGTGTATCTCGATCTCGAGGAGAGCTTCGACGACAACGTCGAGAAGGCGCTCGCTTCGCGGCACACCCGGTTTCCCCTTTGCCGCGGGCATCTCGATAACGCCGTCGGCCAGATCCACATCAAGGAGCTGGTGCCTCTGATGCGCGATCCGCAGCCGGACCTGTTAAAGATCAAACGCGAGCTGATTCCGGTGCCGGAAATGATGTCGCTGGAAAAGTTGCTCAATCTTTTTCTCGTTAGGCACGCGCACCTTGCGATCGTGGTCGACGAATACGGCGGCACCGTCGGGATGGTGACGATGGAAAACATTCTCGAGGAACTGGTCGGCGATATTCAGGACGAGTTCGACGCCGAGCGCGCGGAGTTTCGCAAGATCAACGACCACGAGTTTGTCGTCGACGGAACGCTCGGGCTCTATGAGTTGCGCGATCTCGCCGACCTCGAGCTGGAGAATTCCGACGTGAGCACGATCGGCGGCTACGTCACGCACTTGTTAGGCCATCTCCCGAAACAGGGCGAGCAGGTGCAGATCGAGGATTACCTCATCACGGTTACGCAGACCGATGGCCGCCGCGTCGGCCAGTTGCACTTCGGGAAAACTCCCGAAGCCCGGGAAGAAGCGGAAGCGAAATCCGCGGCGTAGCGCTGGCTAGAGCTTGCTGAAGTCGGCCACCACGTCGACGGCGCCGGCGACCGGCTTGCCGTTTTCGTAGGCATGCGTGTATTGCGCGCCTTTGATCGCGAACGTCAGCAGATCGCCGAGTCCGCTTCCTTTCGGCGTCTCACCGACCAGCGAAACTTTGGCAAGCTTTCCGGTCGCGTCGACTTCCGCGACCGCCTGCGCGAGTCCGGAAACAGGGAAATCGTGCGGGATTTGCCGGATGATCTTCGCGACCTGCGCCCGCAAGCCGCCGACCAACTGCGGCTGGATGTAGTTCGCTAATTTCCCGACGCGCTCGCGATCATGCGTCGCGAGTGAGATCGCAATCACCGGCGCACCCTTTTCGTGGGCGAAAATCACCGTCCCCCCGAGAAAGACGGCCGTGGGCTTTCCATCCACCGTCGCCGGCGTGAAGCGGCCCCAGTCGAGCGCCGTCTGCACCGCGGTCTTGAACGCCTCGTCCTTCCCTACCAGCCCGTAGGTCGCCTCGACCGCGCCCTCGTCCGTTACGTCGCAATAGAATTGCACGACGCTGTTGCGCTTCGCCGAGTCGGCGTCTTCCGGGAAGTGAAGGTAGCGGCTGATCGAATTATCATCCTGCGAGATGATCGCGGGCGTGACCGTACCGGAGAGTGGGGGCGCCGGGGTTGGGCCGGCGGCGTTCGCCGGAGTGGCAGTTGCAGTTGGGGAAGGGGACGCGGGCTTCGCAGTCTCTGGCTTTTTTCCGCAGCCGGCGATACACAGGGCGAGGCCGCAGAGCAGGACGGCGCTCCGGCCGAAGGAGAATTTTTCCATGGTCAAACTCCGTGGACCTAACCACAGCGCACCCCGCGCGCAAGTCCGCCCGCTCCCGCGCCGCGCGAAAAAATCACTACCCAACCGGCGCGACCGGTCCGACATTCCGGTCTATGGCATACGAATTACCGAAACTACCCTACGCCAACGATGCGCTCGAGCCGCACATCGACGCGAAGACGATGGAAATCCATCACGACAAACATCATCAGGCCTACATCACGAATCTGAACAAAGCCATCGAAGGCAAACCCGATCTCGAGGGCAAACCGATCGAAGACTTGCTCGCGAATAACTGCGCCGCCGTCCCCGAAGACATCCGCACTGCGGTCCGTAATAACGGTGGCGGGCACGCTAACCATTCTTTCTTTTGGAAAATAATGGGCCCAAACGGCGGCGGCGAACCGACCGGCCAGCTCGCCGACGATATTAAATCCACCTTCGGCAGCTTCGACGCCTTCAAGGAGAAGGTCGCGGATGCCGGCGCGAAGCGCTTCGGCAGTGGCTGGGCGTGGCTGATCAAAAACAAAAGCGGCAAGCTCGAAGTCACCTCCACCGCGAACCAGGACAGCCCGCTTATGGAAGGCAACACCCCCGTCCTCGGCGTCGACGTCTGGGAGCACGCCTATTACCTAAACTACCAGAACCGCCGGCCCGACTACCTCAAAGCCTGGTGGAATACGGTAAATTGGGACACCGTCTCGGAGCAGTACGGGAAATAACAACACTTACGCTGGAACTCGCGAAGGACGCGTCGGACATCGGCGCGTCCTTTTGCTTTTCGGGAATGATCTGCGCGGCCGACGACCAACGTCCGCGTAACACCCGCTCGCGCCTCTTCCGCCGGGACAGAAAAGCGGAAGAGCGCCCTCGTTCCCGAGAGCGCCCTTCATTTCGATGGCGATAAGCCGAATTCTGTGCCGGCGGATTGCTCCGCCGCGATGATCATTTATCTCATCCCGCTCGCGCGGGACGCCCGCCCCGCTTGCGCGCGACGTGATGCGACGATACCCGAGGGATTAACGGACCGGCTGCCCTTCCTCTGTTTTGTCTTGCACCGCATGGGGTTTTTCCTGCCTCGCCGCTTGCGCGCCGAGCGGTGAGCTCTTACCTCGCCTTTTCACCCTTGCCTCGCGCCTGAATTGCTTCATTCGTTAGGCGGTATCTTTTCTGTGACACTTTCCGTCGCCCTCCGCTTGCGTGAAGGGCGCCCGCGCGTTCTGCGCGGCATGTTGCCGTGTGGTGTTCGGACTTTCCTCCCCGGATTGCTCCGGAGCGATCATCTGCCATCGCGCGCAGCCTAGCACCGATTCCCCGCCACGGAAACGCGCTCCATGGAATAATTGCGTTTCCACCCGCTCTCGCCTTCGCTAAGACTGGGCCGCCCGCCGATGAATCCGCTCGCACGTTACACCCACTGGCTCCATACCCGCTGGCCCGCCGGCAAGGTCGAGTCACTCCCCGTCTCCGGCGAAAACGGCGCGACCGTTATCCCAGGCGTCCGCATCGTCGGCGATCTCACCGGCATTCCATTGCTGAAATTCTCCTCCGCCACCGGGTCCGGCGCCGTCCGCGCCATCCTCGCCGAACCGGATTTCCAACCCGCAGGAGTTAGCGCGCAGAGCTACGACCTGGCGATCATCGGCGGCGGCGTATCGGGTATCTCGGCGGCGATTGAAGCGCAGCGCGCGGGTCTCGGCTTCATCCTTTTCGAGGCGGCGGAAGTCTTCTCCACCGTGCTCAATTTCCCGAAGCGCAAACCTATCTACACCTATCCGACGGGGATGACTCTGGAGGGCGGTCTCCAGTTCACCACCGACGTGAAAGAAGCCCTCGTGGAAGAGATGGAAGCGCAGCGCAAAGCCGCGGGGATCGAAGCGACTCCAGCACGGATCGAACGGCTGGAGCGGGATGGAGACACCCTTATCCTCCACCACGAGGAGGGAGAAACGACCCGCGCCCGGCGAGTTATCATCGCGATCGGGCGGAGCGGCGACTTCCGCCGGCTCGATGTCCCCGGAGAAGAGCTGGATAAGGTCTCTAACCGGCTCTTCGATCCGCATGACTTTGCCGGGAAGCGCGCCGTCGTCGTCGGCGCGGGAGATAGCGCGCTGGAGACCGCGATAGCTCTTACGACGAGCGGCGCGGAGGTGACTCTGTGCGTGCGCGGGGAGACCATTGCGCGGGCGAAGCCCGAGAACATCCGGAAGGTCGAAGCCCTCGCCAGGAATCCGAGCGCGGAGGTAGCCGTAGAAAAGCCATCTTCCGCCCAGGTAACTCCGGCGGCGACCAAGGGTATTCGCGCCGGGGACAGGAGCGGGTCGCTTAAGATACTCCTGGAGACAGTCGTTACCCGGATCGAGCCCGACCTGGTCCACCTGAAGAACGGATCAGAGTCATCGCTGCCGAATGACGTCGTCTTCACCATGCTGGGGCGCGAGGCGCCGCTCGATTTCTTCCGGCGCAGCGGGTTACCGGTGCGGGGCGACTGGCATCTCAGCACCTGGCTCAGTTGTCTTGGTTTCGTCTTCTTTTGCGTCCTCCTTTACCACTGGAAGTCGAATCACCCCGCGGAGTTACCCATCCAGCAGTGGGCCAGTAAAGCGCACGCCTTTCCTTTCAATGTCCCGCACGCGATCGACTCATGGGGCGGGAAGTTATCCGAGTGGGCGCAGCGTCCCGGTAACTTCCTTTACACGGTCAAGCGCGGGCTGGGAAACCCTTCCTTCTATTACACCCTGGCCTATTGCACCTGCGTCTTCGTCTTTGGGGTGCGGCGGATGCGGCGCCGGCGCACGCCTTATGTGAAATGGCAGACTATTGTCCTCATCGCTTCACAATGTATCCCGCTCTTTATTCTCCCGGAACTCCTTCTGCCCTGGCTGGGGCGCAATGGGTTCTTCGAGCCGGGGCATCCCTTGCGTTGGCTGGCCGACCATCTCTTCGAGAGTTATGACGGAACATTGGGGCACGAGCGGGCCTACTGGCGGGCTTATGGGTTCATCCTCGCGTTTCCGCTGAACGTTTACAATGTCTTCACCGACCATCCGATGTGGCTGTGGCTGGGTATCTCTTTCATCCAGACTTTTGTCATTATCCCACTGATCATTTTCCGCTGGGGGAAGGGCGCCTACTGCGGGTGGATCTGTTCCTGCGGCGCCCTCGCCGAGACAATGGGAGATACGCAACGGGAGAAGATGCCCCACGGTCCGGTCTGGAACAGAGTGAACATGGTTGGCCAGGTGGCGCTTCTCTTTGCCTTTGTTATCCTCGCGCTCAGGATCGCGGGCTGGTCACTGGGAGAAGAGTCATGGGCGACCCACTGGTATCGGAAGCTCTTTGAAGGGATACCGTTCCTGAACTATTCGTGGAGCGTTGATCTCTTCATGGGCGGGATTCTCGGGGTAGGACTCTACTTCTGGTTTAGCGGGCGGGTCTGGTGCCGCTTTGCCTGTCCTTTGGCCGCGCTCATGCATATCTACACCCGATTTTCGCGCTATCGGATCTTTCCCGAGAAATCCAAGTGTATCTCATGCAACGTATGCACCTCGGTGTGCCACCAGGGCATCGATGTCATGAACTTCGCGAATAAGGGCCTGCCGATGGAGGACCCCGAGTGTGTCCGCTGTTCCGCCTGCGTCCAGCAGTGCCCGACCGGTGTCTTATCCTTCGGCCGCTACGATGGCGCGCAGAACATCATCCTTGATAAGCTCGCGGCTTCGCCCGTGCGGATGCTGGAAGGGGCCGAGGGAAAAGGCCACGCGGGATAGCTCTGGCGGCTTACTTGCAGGTCGCACGCGAGAGCGGAGGGAGTAACCGCCCGCGACCTCGTGAGCGGGCAGGTTGCACGCCCCCGGTCTCCACAATCGGAGGCGTGCGCTCACCATCCTGCTAAAACTCCGGCGGCACCACCCGGACCGCACGCGACGCGGGCGCAGAGTTACCCGCTCCCTGCCGTTGCGGGACGGTGCCTTTGCCGACCCGATCGCTCGTGGCCGAGTTGAGTCGCGCGAGCAGACCGTGCTCGATCCCGTCGTTACCGAGATAGCGCCCCACGATTAACCCGGCCCGATTAATCCCATTGAGGGAAGTAAAAGTGGAACCCGGCACGTCGTAGGTGACATAAGTGCTCGGCGGAATAAAGACGAAGCCATGGGTGAGCCCCGACGCATCGGCGTAGCGACCGACGATGGTATTACTGTCATTATTGCCGAAGACGATCGTGCCCGTTGACCCCGCGGGGTCGATCGGTCCCACGATCGAGCCATCGCTGTCCCGGTAGTAACCGTGCGTGACCCCGTTGACATCGATGTAATAACCGGCCGCCTGGTCGGAGCTATTTATCTGGTAGGCCAGAGTCGTGGCCGCGCCGGAGACGTCGAACTCCGTGACGACGCCGCCGATGCTGACGAACCCGCCCTGCACTCCGCTGGCAGGAATATCCGACCCGCAGAAGTCACCGGCGTTATTGAGCCCCAGCAGGATGGTGGTGGTCGATCCCAGGACGTCATAGTTAGTAAACCCGCCGCCTTTCTTGAAGAAGCCGTGGAATGATCCGCTGCTCCCATCGAGATAATCGCCACAGGTCAGGCCACTATTATTGATTCCGCGTCCCTGCGTGGTGTTGCCGGTGTCATTCGGGTCCACGAAGGGATCGCTGAATTGTCCATTCTGGAACCTAACGAATCCGCGCTGCACGCCGGCCGAGTCGGTAAAGACTCCGACGACGGCGCCGGCCGCGTTAATCTTTTGCGGTTGCGTCGAGGTGACGTCGCCCGGGTAGTCAAAAGTGTTGAGTAACTCAACACTCGAGTCATCCGGCCCTGCGAATGCCTGAAGCGCGGGAAGCGCGAGCGAGGCAGCAATGCAACAAACTATCGTTATTGGTTTTTTCATATGTTTTTCTTCCTACGGAATCTAGGAGGCGGATTTATGACAAGGTGTGTCAAGGAAAAAAACGACTATTTGGTTGCACGTTGTTGCAGGGAGCTAGAGGTGACTCTGTTTGAGGCGGATAGGTTGAATGGAGTTAGCGGGCCGAGGTTGTCGTCCTGAGCCGGCGGAGCGCGGTGAAGGATCTCTTGAGCGAGGTGTGAGGCGGGTTTTGGTGCGGATTTAGGAGATGAGGGAGGATTGGGGCGGGTGAAGGGGTGAGGTCGCGGGGACGCTTGGGAGATCCTTCGCCGTCTGCGCGGCTCAGGATGACCGGTGGGGCGCGAATAGGTGGATGGCGTGAGCGAGGGTGATAGGTAGGACGGGGATAGGTGGATGGTGTGAGCGGGGGCGACAGGTGGGACGCGGGTTGGTGGGATGGAGTTAGCGCGCCGACGTTGTCATCCTGAACCGGCGGAGCGCGGTGAAGGATCTCGCCAGCGGGTTGCGGGGTGAGTTTTGGTGGCGGCTCTGTGGGAGAGGGAGGATCGGGGCGGGTTAGGGGGTGAGGTCCTGGGGACGCTTGGGAGGTCCTTCCCCGTCTGCGCGGCTCAGGATGACAAGTTTGGCGCGGGGCGGTGGATGGCTTGGGCGATGATGACAGGTGAGGCGCTGGGATACGGATGCGGCGGCGGGGCAGGAGAAAACCCGCGCCACCTTGCGGCGACGCGGGCAGTTCCCCGCAGAACAGCTATGACTCTGGTCTTCTAAGTCTAACTCCGGCGCGCGGCGGCGCGATGGGCGTGGCCCTTGCCGTTGGGATGACTGTGGCCATTGCCGTTAGGCGGGATGGCGGCGAGCGGCGCGAGGGTCGGCGCGCCGGTGGTGGAAGGAGCAGCGCTGACTGGCACGGTATAAAGAATAGGGTCACTCGGCACGCTTTGGGAGCTGCCGTTGACCGCCTGGACCATGATTTCGAGAGTCATGCCAGCCATAAAGGGCTTGGTGCGGGCGGTGGAGCCGGCGGAGCGGGCGATGAGCTGGTAGGGAAGGCCGGAGCCGGCTTCGCGCCCGCGCCAGCGGAAACGTTCCCCGTAGGGGAGCGGATCGCAGGTGAGGATGATGGCTCCGGTCGTAAGATCCGGCTGGGCGATGAGGCCGGCAGGTTTGCCGGGCGTAGTGTTAGTCGCGGGCATTTCCAGGCCAAAGGCGAGCCACAAGGGGTTATTCGGTTTTAACTTGCCGCCGAGGTTCTTGATCACCGCGCGCACGTCGGTGAGAAGCGCATCGCGGGCGGGCTGGCGGATGAGGTCGTTAGAGTCTTTTAAGGCCTGCTCTTTGTCGTTCACGGTTTGCTGGGCATCCTGGACGGCGCCGCGGAGATAGTCGCCGTTGGCGGCGGTCAGTCCGATCGCGGGCATCTCGAAAGTAGGATTAAGAGTAAGAAAGGCGATAATGGCACGGGCGACGGCCAGCCGGTCGGTAATGCGGCGCGGGATGGCGGTGCTGTTATTGACGAAGCCGGCCGCGGCCCAGTCAGCGGACCAGCGATAACCGAAGTGAGTCACGAGCATGGGGCGCGCGGTGTTGAGCCAGCCGAGCAAATCTTTGTTAGCCGGGTTCAGGATGGCATAGGCGTCCTTCACCGCCTGGCGGGCGATGCCGAAGTTATCTTCGGCGGTGGCGCAGGCATCGATATGAGCTTGCATGGCGGGGGCGGTCACGAGGGTGATCGGGACTTGGGTGCCCTTGGCGATGATGCCCTGGCAGAGTTTGATCGCGAACTGGATGAAAGCTCCGATGGCTGGTGGAATAAGGTTAGCTGACATGATGGTTATTTCTTTCTGGTTGTTTGGTGTTTGGTCACGCTGATGATTGAGCAGCAGTTATGCCAGCGGTCGGAAAAAAAGTGAGGGCCGGGTAGCGGGGGTGGTTTTCCCTCGGGTGAAGGCGCGCGACGGGTCCGCTATTTTCGCGCGCCGAGAGCTCGGCCGGCCGCGGGGCGATGAATCTTCCCGCGCCAAGACCTTGGGCAGGCGGCGGGCGATAAATGCTGGCCAGCCAAGCTCTCGCGAGAGCGCCGGGCGATCGCTTTTCGCGGGCGTGGCTCTCGGCTTTGCTCCGGGCGATAAATCCTGAAGTGCCGAGGACTCAGCACGGCGCCGGGAGATAAATCCCGGCGACCTGCGCCGCCCGGCCTGCTACCAGCGCGCGACCAGCCCGTAGAGCGGGCCGGCGGGATTCAGCAGCTCGGTCTTATGGCCGGCGACGGCGAGATAGATTTGGAAAGCCCAGAGAATCAGCAAGCCCGCGAGACAGAGGCCGAGGGTGCGCCCGCTGAGCCGGGGACGGGGGAGGCGGGCGAGGAGGTTTTGCCCAGTGAGCAGCTCGAGGAGGAGAGTTAGCTCGAGCACGAGGGCCGCGGCGAGGAACGGGAAGGCGAGCCAGTTAAAATAAAGCGCGCGTGCGAGGTCGCCGTGCAGGAGGAAATGGAGCGCGCGGGTCAGCCCGCAAAAGATGCAGGGTAACCCGGTGACGGCGCCGCACGAAGTCGTAAAAGGCAGCCAGGCCGGGAGCCCGCTCCCGGGGGCGGCGCGCAGGACGAGCAAACCCGCGGGCAGGAGCGCGAGGGCGAGGAGGCGAGTCCTTTGTTCGTTAGGTTCGAGCATCCTAGAGGGGCGGCGGGAGTTCCTGGACGGGCGGGGCCTGCGGCGGCGGCGGCTCGGGCGCGGCCGGGAGAGTGGCCCAGACGTCGTAGGCATCGCCAAATTGGCGGATGAAACAAAGCGGGAAAGCGTAAAGGACGATGACCACCGGGAGGAGGATCACCGTGCCGAGGTACGGGATGGCGGCGAGGCAACAGGTGAGGCAGCCGGCCACGCAGGCGATCGCGATCGCGGCGAGCCAGAGGACGAAGTAGAAGAGCACGAAGAGGAGGAAAAGCCCGAGGTTGGCCCCGACCAGGGCGGAGGTTTCGCGGAAGGCGGTCGTGGCCGCGCAACGCTGGCGATACATGACCGGCACCATGAAATGCAGGATGAGGTTATAGAAGAGAAAGAGGAGAACCCAGCAGACGCCGAGGACGATGAGGAAGAACGGGGGCGAGGCCGGCCTGGCCCAGACGTACATGGTGAGGAAAAAGAACGTGCCCGCGGCGAAGAAGACCATGGTGACGAAGGCCGCCGCGATCTGGAAGACGAAAAGGCCGTTTCCTTCCGGATGATATTCGCGCCAGGGGGCGGAGAACGCGCCGCGATTGTGGACGATGCAATCGGTAAAGATGAAGCGCGCGCGGGAGTTCAGCCAGACGACCAGCGCCACGAAGGCAAAGATGCAGAGGAAGAGGATGAGGAAGAGGGGGACCGACCAGAGGCCGACGCCGTGCCAATCGGGCGCGGGGCCCTGATGGGTGGCGTAGTAGCTCCAGTGGTTATCCTTGAGGTGATTTTTCCACCCATAGCCGGCGCCGCCGCCGAAGAAGGTGGCCAGCCACGCGGCGAAGCCGATGACGAACCATTTCCCGAGGTCGAAGGGCTGGAAGCAGATTTTTTTCATGAGGTCGAAGGCTTCGCCGAAGGGGGCGAAGATCTCGATGTGGCGCGTGGTGGGTTCCATGGTGGTATTGGAAACAGTTTCGCGCGGGGGTGGCAAGCTCGCGTTCTCGGCGTGGGTAGGGGAGAGAGGGCGGATCGGGGCGCGTGCCGGGGGTGAGAACGGGGGGAGGCTGGCGGGATCCTTCGCCGTCTGCGCGGCTCAGGATGACAGGGGTGGGCGCTCCCCGTCAGGCGGTGCCGAAGTAGCGGTCGCCGGCGTCGCCCAGCCCAGGGAGGATGTAGCCGTGGCTGTCCAGCTCGGGGTCCACGGCCGCGGCGAGGATCGGCACGTCGGGGTGCGCCCGGGCCACTTCGGCGAGGCCCGGGGGGCAGGCGAGGACGCAGATGAATTGCAACCGCGTCGCGCCCGCGTTTTTCAGGAGGTCGAGGGCCGCGACGGCGCTGTGGCCGGTGGCGAGCATCGGGTCGAGGAGCAGCACCTGGGCGCCGGCGAGATCGGCGGGGAGCCGGCGGTAGTATTCCACCGGGCGGAGCGTGGCCGGGTCGCGGTAAAGCCCGATGTGCCCGGTGCTGGCGTGGGGCAGGAGCGGGCGCACCCCTTCCTGCAGACCGAGCCCGGCACGGAGGATCGGGACGAGAATAACCGGCCGCGCGAGCTGCGCGCCGTCGCATTTCCCGAGCGGGGTGGCGGTGTCCGTGCGCGCGGTTTCCCAACCCCGCGATGCCTCCGTCGCGAGCAAAAGGGCGAGCCGGTGCAGCGCGGCGCGGAACTCCGGCGGGGCCGTGGCGCGGTCGCGCAAGGTGGTGAGGAGGGAGGCGCCGAGCGGGTGAGCGAGGATGTGCAGCACCGGCGCAGAATGGTTCGCGGCCGGGCGGGCGTCACGGCAAAAAGCGAGGGCGCGGGCAAATGGGCGGCGGCGCGGGGAAAACCGGGGCGGGGCAGGGGCGACTTGACCCCCGCGGCGCGGAACCGCAAGATGCCGGTCGCATGCGCTCGCAGACTCTCTACGAAGGCCGGTGGATTTTCGCCGTGCTCGGCGCGCTCCTCGTGCTCGCGCTGTTGTTCCAGCCGTGGCTCGCGCTGCTCCCGCTTTTGTTCATCGGCTATACTTTCGCGTTCTTCCGCGACCCGGACCGGACGGCGCCTAACGACCCGCAGCTCGTGGTCGCGGCCGCCGATGGAGTCGTGGCGGATATCGAGGAACGGGAGGAACCGGAGGTGGTGAAAGGCCAGATGCGGCGGGTCGGGATCTTCCTTTCCGTCTTCGATGTGCATACGAATCGCGCGCCGATCGAGGGTCGCGTTATTTACCGTGAACACCACGAGGGGCTCTGCCTGGATGCGCGGGATCCCGCTTGCGCCGAGAAAAATGAGGCGATGACGTGGGCGTTTGAAAATGCGCGGACGACCCTCGTGGTGAGGCAGCTCACCGGGGCGATCGCGCGCCGGATCGTGGGGTGGTCGCAGGTGGGCGATGTGCTGGCCAAGGGCGAACGCTTTGGGATGATCCGGTTTGGCTCGCGGACGGAGGTTTACCTGCCGCTCGAGGCTGAAGTGCTGGTGAAAAAGGGGGACCGCGTGGTGGGCGGCGCGACCGTGATCGCGCGGCTGCCGTGATATGAGCGACGAGCGCATCCCGAAGATTTATCTGCTGCCGAACCTGATGACGGCGGGGAATCTCTTCTGCGGGTTCGCCGCGGTGCTGCGAATCTATGATGGGGCGCAGAAGATCGATCTTTTAGCGGCCTCGTCGGATTTCCACGACGCGATCTGGTTCATCCTCGCCGCCTGTATTTTCGATCTGCTCGATGGGCGGCTCGCGCGGCTCGGCGGGCATGAAAGCGCGTTCGGGCGGGAGTTCGATTCGCTCGCGGATATCGTGTCGTTCGGGATGGCGCCGGCGCTGCTGGTGTATCAGATCGTGCTGGGGGAATTCCATAACCTGGGGTGGATCATCGCGTTCGTTTACCTGGCTTGCGGGGCGCTGCGCCTCGCGCGGTTTAACTGTGTCGCGGCGGCGGGGCCCGCGACCAACCCGGATAAGAATTTTACCGGCTTCCCGATTCCCGCGGCCGCCGGGGTGATTGCTTCGCTGACGCTGTTCATGCTCTGGCTCGATGCGGGCCAGCGGACGCTGGGGAACTGGCGCTATGCCCTGCCGGCGCTCATGCTTTTCCTGTCGTTCATGATGTTCAGCAAGTTCCGCTACCCGAGCTTCAAGGCGGTCAACTGGCGCACCACGCAGTCGATCCCGCGGTTTCTCTTCGTGATCGCGCTCCTGGCGCTGACGGTGAAGTTCTACCAGTGGATGGCGGCGGTGTTATTCCTCTCGTATCTGCTCTACGGGTTCCTCCGGCCGTTTCTTTCGCCGAAGAGGCGGCGGGAAATCGAGGAGGAGATCGGGGAGGAGACGCCGGAGGGGGAAACGGACGAAGAGGTGACGTAAGGCGGGGCTAAGGGTGGGCCCGGTGTTTCGCCGGGCTGGGAACGGGGTGCTCGTCGGGATATTGTTTCGTCGATGGCCAGATGATGCGCCAGGGTTGGCTGCGCAGCGTGGCCGTGAAGTCTTTGGTGTTGCGAATGGTCGTCGCGAGATCCGGGCCGACGGTGTCGAGCGTGACCTGGACGCGGTCGAGCGTCGATTTCAGCTCGGCGGATGACTTGCGGAAATTGGCGAGGGTCGTTTCAAGGTTGTTGTCCTTCTTGAGCTGTTCGCTGATGTCTTCGACGTTGTTCAGCGCTTTTTGCAGCGGGCTGTCGGAGCCGGTCAGCGCATTCAGGTGCTCGCCAAAGGTGCGGAACTCGCCGAGCGCGAGGGTGAGCTTCGAGTTTTCATCGGTGATCTTGCTCAGGTTGGCGGCGGTGGTTTGGAGTTCCTTCAGGGTCGCGGTGGCCTCCGTCGCGACGGGCTTGACGATCCCGAGCAAACTGGCGATCGCCTCGGAGAAATCGGGGACGCGGTTGCCGACGAAGACCTGACCCGGCTGGGCTTTGCTCGAATGGTCGTTCCCGCCCGAGATGTCGATCGCGGTGTCGCCTAACAATCCCAGCGTGGTCAGCCGAACGGTGGAATTTTTGTAAATGAGCGCGCTCGCATCGACCTCGACATCGATCCGGACCTCGAAACGGGGGAGCGGCGCCGAGCCGGGTGCGCCGTTCTGCGTCACGCTGCCGAGATTCCCGGCCGTCTCGATGGCATGGGCCGCCTCTTCGCGCGAGACGGGTGAGTAGAGGGCTCTGACCTGGCCGACCTTGCGCCCCGCGAGAAGGACCGGCGCGCCGAGCTTGATGCCGGCGGCGTTATCGAAATACAAGCGGTAGGTCGTGAGCGGGCGGAATAATCCGGGCGCTCCGAGGAGGATGAGGATGAAGGTGAGGACGGCGACCGTGGCGAGCACGAGCAGGCCGGTCATGACTTCATTTCTGCGCAACTGCATCTCGCGTTCCTTCCAGGATGGGACCCTCCGTGCTGCCGCTGAGGAATTGCCTCACGACGGGATGATCTAATTGCTTGAATGCGTCGGGGGGAGCGTCGGCGATCACTTTTCCCTGATAGAGCATCGCCATGCGGGTGCCGATGCGAAAGGCGCTGTCCATTTCATGGGTCACGATGATCGAGGTGACTTTGGACCGCTCGGTGAGGCTGATGATGAGTTCATCGATCACAGAACTAATCACGGGATCGAGGCCGGCGGAAGGCTCGTCGAACAGGATCAACTCCGGATCCATGACGAGCGCGCGGGCGAGGCTGACGCGCTTACGCATGCCGCCGCTGAGCTCCGAGGGCATCTGAAGCTGCGAATCGATCATGCCGACCAGTTCGAGCTTCTCCGTCACGATGCGGTCGATCTCGGCGGTGGTTTTCGTGGTCAGCTCCTCGAGCGGCAGGGCGATGTTATCGTGGACGTTCCGCGAGCTGAGTAAGGCGGAGTATTGGTAGACCATGCCGATCTGCGAGCGGATGTGCTGGAGTTTGCGGCGCTTCAGGCGACTGATCTCGAATTGCTTGAAGAAAATCTCGCCGCTGGTCGGCTGTAGAATACCCAGGATGAGCCGGAGGATGGTGCTTTTGCCGCTCCCGCTCTGGCCCATGATGACGAGCCGGTCGAGCGGTTCGACCTTCAGCGAAACGCCGTCGAGGACGGTCTTCTGGGGAAATTCGAGGCGGACATCGCGCAGCTCGACCACGTGGGTAGGCGGTTCGCTGCTCACGGGAAGAAGACGATGTAAACGACGTTAAAGAGCGTATCGAAACCGATCACAACCGTGATCGCGGTGACCACGCTCGAAGTGGTGGAGGTTCCCACGCCCGCGGCGCCGCCGCGGACAGTCAACCCGCGATAACAGGCGATCGCGCCGATCAACAGGCCAAACATGAAGCTTTTCAGGATGCCGGTGATGATGTCGCGAATGAGAAGCGAGTGGAGGACGAGATCCTGGAAGTAAACGAGGGAGATATTAAAGTAAGCGCGGGAGATGAGCGCGGTCGCAAAGATGGCGGCCACGCTCGAGATGACGCTCAGGCAGGGCATGAGCGCAACCAGCGCGAGCAGGCGCGGGGCGACGAGAAAACGGAGCGGTCCGATTCCCATGGCCTCGATGGCCTCGACTTCTTCCGAGACCTGCATCGTCCCGAGCTCCGCGGTGAAGGAGGCGCCGATCCGCGCGGCGAGCATGATGCCGGTGAGGAGCGGCCCAAGTTCTCGCGTGAAAGCAATCGCGACCAGCCCGGGCACGAGCCGCTCCGTCCCGAAACGCTGGAGTTGGTAACCCGTGAGCAGCGCCATCGTGAGGCCGAGGAAAAACGAGACCATCGCGACGAGTGGAACGGAGCCGACACCCGCGCGGTCGGTGTGCCGAAACAGACTCGCCGCGCGAAAGGGCGCCCGCCCGCGCCGGATGCGGTCGAGCGTCTCGGCGACGGTGTTGACCGTGAACCAGAAGACGCTGCCGATCTCCTGGAGGGCATCGCGGCTTTTCGCCCCCACGCCCGCGACCACCTGCACGGGCGCCTGGACCAGGCTCTCGTTAGGCGTGGGGTGGATTTGATCGCGGGTCGGCATGGGGAGAAGAAGGTGCCTCAGTTCGTAAAGGCGGCAAGGCGGCTGGAGCGCGCGCGCTTTTCTTCTAAGATAAGAGCAATGAGCGGGTCTCTAAGGTTCGTGGCGATGTCGGTGGTTCTCCTTGCCGGCTCGCTCAATGCGGCGGAGAAGAATCCCGCGATGAAATTCGGCATGGTGATCCACGGCGGCGCAGGCACGATCGAGCGGGCCGAGATGACCGCGGCGAACGAGGAAGCGCATCGCGCCGGCCTCGAACAGGCGCTCCAAGCCGGCTACGCCGTCCTCCAGAAAGGCGGCGCGAGTCTCGACGCGGTCGAAGCGGCGATCCGCGTGCTCGAGGACAACCCACTTTTCAACGCGGGCAAGGGCGCTGTCTTCACTCATGAAGGGACGAACGAACTCGACTCCTCGATCATGGACGGCCGGACGCTCAAGGCCGGCGCCGTCGCGGGAGTGAAACGAATCCGCAACCCGATCAGTCTCGCGCGGATGGTGATGGAGAAATCGCCGCATGTGATGCTCGACGGCGCCGGCGCGGAAGCATTCGCGGAGAAGATGGGCGTGCCGTTCGTCGACCAGAAATATTTCTACACCGACGAACGCTGGCAGGCGCTCCAGAAAGTGAAGAAGGAGACCGCCGCGCCTAACGACAAGGATCGCCACGGAACCGTGGGTGCGGTGGCGCTCGACCAGGCCGGCAACCTCGCGGCCGGCACTTCCACCGGCGGGATGACGAACAAGGAATTCGGCCGGATCGGCGACTCGCCGATCATCGGCGCGGGCACCTACGCGGACAACCGCACGTGCGCCGTCTCCTGCACCGGGGATGGCGAGTATTTCATCCGCGCCGCGGTCGCGCACACCGTCTCGGCTTTGATGGAATATCAGAACGCGCCGCTGCCGCAGGCCGCGGAAACCGCGCTCGAGAACGCGAAGAAACTCGGCGGCACCGGCGGCCTGATCGCGATCGACGGCAAGGGGAACTTCGCCATGCCGTTCAACACTTCCGGGATGTATCGCGGAACCGTCAACGCCGACGGCAAAATCACCGTCGAGATCTATCGATGATATAGCGCGGGTTTCCGACCCGCGTCGGGCGCGGCGCAATTCGTTAGGCCGCGAATCGAGTGAGAGCCGGCTCCGCGCGAGCCGAGATAACTGCTCCTTACTCGATGATATCGAGCGTGACCCTCTGCCCGTGTCGCGCGGCGGCGCTGGAGAGCAGGGCCCGAAGCGCGCGGATGGTCTGGCCATTGCGGCCGATGACGCGGCCGACATCGGTCTGCCGCATCTGCAACCGGAAGACCGTGAGGTTGTCGTACGGCACCTCGGAAAGCATAACCTCCTCGGGAAATTCCACGAGATGGCGGATGATGAACTCGAGGAATTGTCTCACGAGCCCGATCCTAGCGGACGGCGGAAGTGTTGTCCAATTCGCCGCCAACCGCTATTCCGCGGCCGGTTCGGTCACGGGAGCTTCTGCCGGCGCAGCTTCCGTGGGCGCGGCTTCTGGAGCGGTTTCCGGCGGAGCAGCAGCTTCTACGGGAGCGTCAGCCGTGGCGGTTTCCTTCGCGGCGGCGGCCTTTTTGGCGGCAGCTTTCTTGCGCGCGGGCGGCGGAGTCGCCGGCTCGCCTTCTTCAGCCGAACCAGCGGCGGCGCGCGCTTTGTTCTTCTTCAACAGACTGCGCACGGTGTCGGACGGCTGGGCGCCGCGCGATAGCCAATGCTCGGCCCGATCCAGTTTCAGCGTGCTGTTTTCACCGTCCACCTTCGGGTCGTAGGTCCCGATGATCTCGATGAATTTGCCGTCGCGAGGACTGCGGCTATCGGCCACGACCACTTTGTAGTAGGGGCGGTTTTTGGTGCCTTCGCGGCGTAAGCGGATGGAGACGGACATGCGGAAATGAAGAGTTTAAGGCTGCGGATTGGGCGCTCCGGGGGAGGGAACGAATAAAGTAATTCTCCGATTTCGCAAGTCAGCTCTTCATCCGCTGCATTTGCCCCATCATCTTTTTCATTTTCCCGACGTTCTTCATCATCTTGCGCATCTGGTTGAAACGCTGGAGCAACTCGTTCACATCGGTCACGGTGCAGCCGCTGCCGGCCGCGATCCGCTGACGCCGACGCGCGTTCAGGATGTCGGGCTTGCGGCGTTCTTCGTCGGTCATCGAGAGGACGATCGCTTCGGTGCGCTTGATCTGTTTTTCGTCGACCTTCAGGTCCTTCACCTGGCTCATCCCGGGAATCATCCCGAGGATGTTCTCGAGCGGGCCGAGCTTTCGCATCATTTTGAATTGCGCGAGGAAGTCGTTGAAATCGAACGACGCGGTCCGCAGTTTTTTCTCCATCCGCGCGGCCTCTTCCTCGTCGATCGCCTCGGCCGCTTTCTCGACCAGGCCGACGATGTCGCCCATCCCGAGGATCCGCCCCGCGAGCCGATCCGGCACGAACGGCTCAAACTGATCGAGCTTCTCCCCGACGCCGCCGAATTTGATCGGCCGCTGCGTCACCTCACGCATCGAAAGCGCCGCGCCGCCGCGGGCATCGCCGTCGAGTTTCGTAAGCACGATGCCGGTGATTCCGAGCGCTTCGTGGAAATGGGTCGCGACACTGACCGCCTGCTGGCCCGTCGCGGCGTCGGCCACGAGGAGCACTTCCTGCGGCTTGAGGAATTCCTTCAGCTGCTTGATTTCCTCGATCAGGACCGCGTCGATTTCCTGGCGGCCGGCGGTGTCGAAAATCTGCACGTTGCCGCCCTGCTCCGCGGCCCAGTCGAGACTCGCGGCGGCCACTCGCTTCACATCTTTTTCGTTAGGCGCGGGCGTGTAAACCGGGACGTCGACCTGTTTGCCTAATGTCGCCAGCTGCTCGATCGCCGCCGGCCGATGCAGATCGCAGGCGATCAGGAGCGGCGCGCGGCCCTGCTTCTTCAGCCAGCGCGCGAGCTTCGCCGAGGAAGTGGTTTTGCCCGCGCCGTTCAGGCCGACCATGAGAATGCGCGCCGGCTTTTGCAGGTTCAGTTCTTCCGCGTCGCCGCCGAGCAATGTGGTCAATTCGTCGTGGAAAATCTTCACGATCTGCTGACCGGGCGTGACGCTCCGGAGCACCTCTTCGCCGAGCGCTTTCTCCTTCACTCGCGCAACGAAATTCTTCGCGACCTGGTAATCGACATCCGCCTCGAGGAGCGCGAGCCGCACCTGGCGCATCGCGTCGCTCACGTTCGCCTCGCTGATCGCGCCGTGACCGCGCAGGTCCTTGAAAATGTCCTGAAGTTTGTCGCCGAGGAGTGAAAACATAATTCGTTAGGCGCGCCGCCGGCACCGGGGCGTTTCTGTAACACGAGCGGCTCGCGCGTGCCAACGATTCGCCAAAGACGCCGGCCCGCTTCATCTTGGTCGGGATGATTTATGCCCGATGAATAACTCCGTGTTCCTCCACATCGTCGAACGGCTCGAGGCCTTCCTCGGCAAACTGCCGGAATCGATGCAGAAACCAATCCTGCACGAGCTCACTCCGCTGAAGGAGCTCTTCCTCCAGCAGCGGGCGCCGCGCTTTGTCCTGACTGGTTCGCATCCGATGCCGCTGCTGGAATTCGCGGCCGCCCTCTTCGCCGAAGACGGCGCGACCGAGCCGTCACGCGAAACGCTGACCGGCCTTTTCCGCTGGCAATCCGTGACCATCGGTCATCACGGCGCAGTCAGGCTCCTCGACGCGCGTGGCGCCGACGAAGCGGCACTCGCGCTCATTCGCGAAGAGCTGAAAGCCGAGCACGCCGATCTGTTTTTCTTCCTCCCGGCCGAGCGAGCGGCGAAAGTTGCGACCCGCAAGGAGATCGAGCGACTCGAAAAGTTGCTCGCGTGGAACGCGGAAGCGGGCGCGCGCTCGAAGTTGATCGAGCTCCGCACGGAGAAGGCGGATCCGGCCGAGACGACGTCGCTCCAGGAAGCGGCCACCTCCGACGCGCACGTGATTCGTGCGAGCCTCGTCGGCAGCTATCCACTCAACTCCACTCTGCGAAGCCTGCTCGCGGCGGAATTGCCTAACGAGGCGCGGGTCGAGATGGTGCGAATGGGCGGCGATCGCGCGGCGAAGCACGAGATCGCCGAGATGCTGGTGAAATCGACCAGCGCCATCTGCACCGCGATTGGCGCGCAGCCGATCCCGCTCGCGGATTTGCCGATTCTCACCACGCTGCAGCTCGTGATGGTTACCGGCGTCATGTATGTGAGCGGACGCGAACGAAGCATGCGCGCGGCGACCGAATTCGTCGGCGCGCTCGGCGCGAATGTCGGCCTCGGAGTGATTCTGCGCGAAGGGACGCGCGCCGCGCTGAAGTTCTTCCCGGGTTGGGGGAACGTGGTCTGCGGAATGGTCGCGGGCGCCGGCACCTACGCGATCGGGCGCGCGGCGATCGTCTATTTCATCGACGGCGCGACCTTGGGCGATGCGCGTCGGACGTTCCTGAAGAGCCGGAAGAAACGAGCGGCGGTGACCGCGCCGCGCGCCAAAGCATTGCGCGACGCCCGCGCGAAAAAGTGAGCACGCCGTATGGTTTGCAGCACTCGCGCGCGAAGCGGCGAGCGGCTTGAATAACTTGTGAATAATCGGCTGCACGACGGTGCAAATTGTTCACACCGGTTTGTGAACAAGGACGAACTTCCGCGTTCGTGCCCAGGCGTTTCGCGAACCTTCCGATGACGCTTTCAGAGATCAATCAGACGCTGCGCGAGATCCACGTCACGCCGGTGAAGACGATGGGTCAGAACTTTCTGCATGACCAGAATCTGGCCCGATGGATCGTGCAGCAGGCGGACCTTTCCGCAGCCGATCAGGTGGTGGAGATCGGTCCCGGTTTGGGCGCGCTGACGGCGCCCGCATTGGAAACTGGCGCGCAGATTCTGGCGATCGAAAAAGACGCACGCCTCGTAAATTTTCTCCGCGAAGAACTGCCGCGCCCGCGACTGGAAATTATTCACGCCGACGCACTCGAGTTCGACGTTCGTCAACTGTTCCCGCGCGGTCCGATGACGCTGATCGGGAATCTTCCCTACTCGGTAGCGACTCCAGTCTTGTTACGTTTTCTAGGAAAAACAACTCCGATTACTTCGGCGCTGTTGATGTTACAGATGGAGGTGTCAGCCCGTCTTTCGGCAGTTCCGCGCTCCAAGGCGTATGGAATCCTCTCTCTCCTCGTGCAGGCGCAGTGCCGGGTGGAATTTCTGCGCGCGATCCCGCCTAACGTTTTTCTCCCTGAGCCAGAGGTCGAATCGGCAGTCGTTCGGCTGACCAAACGCGAGCCTGGTGAATTGCCCGAACACGACTTTGAAATTCTAAGTCTTCTGGTTCGTCACGGTTTTTCGCAACGTCGAAAACAGGTCGCCAAACTGCTTAAACAATGGGTTCCGGATTGGGCCGCTGCGGCGGCCGAGATCGGTGCTTCGCTGCAGGCGCGAGCCGAAGAATTATCCCTCGGGCAATGGATCGCACTGGCCAATCTGGTGCGTCCGCCGAGCGCTCCGAGTGCGGGAACGGATCCGGCTGAAATGTTCGCCGTGGTCGATGAAAACGACCGCGTGATTCGGAGCGCGCCGCGGGCGGAAGTGCATGGGAATAACTTGCGCCATCGTGCCGTGCACCTCTTCATTTTCAACCGTGCCGGCGACCTCCTGCTGCAAAAGAGATCCCGTTGGAAAGATCGGCATCCGAACGTCTGGGACTCGAGCGCGGCGGGTCACGTGGAAGCGGGCGAGGACTACGACGCGACCGCTGTCCGGGAGCTGCGGGAAGAGCTGGGGATCGCGACGGAGTTGGTTCGGTTGGCGAAACTTCCGGCTTCGGTGCGAACCGGTGAGGAATTTATCTGGCTCTATCGCGGGGAGTATGAGGGGAAGCTGGAACCGGCGAGCGCCGAGATCGACTGCGTGGAGTATTTTCCGCTCGATCTGGTGGCCGTCTGGATCGCGGCCCGGCCGGGCGACTTCGCGCCCGGCTTCATCGAATGCTGGCAGGCCTGGCGCCGGGAAGGTGCCTCTGCCTAACGTTTCCGTTTGGCGGGAGCTGCTTTCTTGGTCGCAGCCTTCTTCGCCGCCGGCTTGGCGGCAGGACGGGCGGCGGCCTTGGCCGCGGCGCGAGCCTGGGTGATCGTGGTCCGCGGCGGGAGATCCCCCATCACTTCGCGACGATATTTGCGCGCCGCCTTGCGCGACTGCTCTTTGCCTCCATAGACGGCGTCGCTGAACATCCGCGTGCCGGTCGAAGAGCCGCGCACGAAGTGCACCTGAAAGCCGTGCGTCTGTTTCTTCGCATTCTTTTTCGTGTCGATGCGTTTGATGTTTTGCTCGGAGTCGGGATTGGATCGTTTCCTCATAATGTTTTGGCCTAACGAGTGGAGGTTAAGGGAAACTTTTCGCAGATGCAAATTGAGGGGTCACGTTTTTTTGAAAAAGTTAGGGCGCAGAGGGCAACAGTTCGGTAGGCGGCAAATTCCAGTCGTTCGCTTTCGCCGCATAAACGTCGCGCGGCAGGAGCACATAACAGGGATGCCGATCGGCCCGCAGCCAGGTGATCAGGCGGACGAGGTTGTCCTCCGCCATCGTCGTGCAACCGGCGGTCGGGCGCGCCACGCCGCGCCGAATATGAAAGAAGATCGCGCTGCCGTCGTTAGGCACGGGTGGGTCGGAATTGTGCCGAATCTCGACCAGCCAGCGGTAGGCGAAATCGTTATGCCGCATTTTCTCTTTCGCGAACCAGGGCGGCGGATGCGCGGGATCGTCGATCGTGACGAAGCGGTTGTAATCCGGGCTGGTGACGTCGTCGATCCAAGCGTCACTTTTCGTCACCTGATGAAACGGAAAGTCGGCACCGGGCGGGAGCGCGGCGTCGTAAGTGTAGATCTTCCCGAGCCGAAAAAGGCCGGCGGGCGCGCGGCCGTCGCGCTCATGTTTGCGCAGACCCGGCTCGTCCTGACCGGCTAGCCCACGACCCCAGGCGAGGCCGTTTTTTCCAAACAAAACCGGGAACGCGCCGTCTACTTTCTGCCACGGGCCGCCGGGTTGCCGTTCGTAACGCTGGAGCTCGCCGCGCATGTTGTTCCAGCTGGGCGCGACCGCGATGATGAGCTGCTCGCAGTCGTTGGGCAAGGCCGCGGCACGGGCGCTGCTCGCGAGGAACAGGACCGACAGAAGAAGACGAAGCGCGATTGACATTTCCCAACCTAGCCGCGCAAGCAATCTCCTCTCCACCGGATTTGCCTGATGATTAAAAAAATTGCGCCGGTCCTGCTGTTCGTGATCGGGCTCGTCGTCTATGCGCCTGCGCTGCGGGCTGGTTTCGTCTGGGACGATCGCGCGCTGGTCCTGACGGATCCGCTGATTCGAAGCTGGCGACTGACCTGGGAAGGGTTTCAGCATTTTCTTTTTACCGACGCGGGCGCTTCGGATTTTTACCGGCCGCTGCAACGGCTCACTTACCTGCTCGATTACGCGGCCTTCGTTTTCGCGCCGGCGGGTTATCATTTCGTGAGCATTCTCTGGCACGCAGCGGCCGCGGTGGCGCTGTTTTTTCTCGGCAACGAGTTGCTCGATTTCTGCGGAATGCCGGCACCGCGGCGGACGTGGCTTGCCTTCATCACAGCGGTCGTCTGGCTGGTGCATCCGGTGCAAAGCGCCGCGGTCGCTTACGTTTCCGGGCGCGCCGATCCGTTGGCCGCGGCATTTGGTTTTTGGGGGCTCTTCCTCGGCCTGCGCATGCTCCGCGCGATTGGCTCGCGCAGATGGTGGCTTGGATTCGGCGTCGCGGCTTGTCTGCTCGCGAGTGCTTTGAGCAAGGAAATGGGGCTGCTCTTCCTCGCGCTTTGGTTGATTCTCGTCGTGGTCTCACGGCGGAGGGTGGAGGTCTTTCGTGCGCTCGGGATCGTGACGGCGGTTCTGGTCATTTACCTGAGCCTGCGGTTGCCCGCGGAACACCGGCCCGCCCCAGTCGAGCGTCATCCCGCGCCGCTTCTCGTTAGGCCGATCGTGGTCGCGCGCGCCTTTGCGGAGTATGCGGGACTGCTCATCTGCCCGGTTCATCTGCATATGGACCGCGACGTCGAGACGTATCCTTCCGGGTTTGTCGACGCCAGCCTGGACCGGGCGGCGTGGCGCGAATTACAAACGCTCCTCGGCTTGGTCCGTGATCGCGGGCGCGGTCTACGGGTTTTGGCGGGCGCGCCGGCAGCGGGCGATTTTTCTGCCGCTTTTGCTCGCGGCGATCTGTTATTTGCCGATCAGCGGGCTCGTTAGGCTAAACGCCACCGTCGCCGAGCACTGGATTTACCTCCCGAGCGCTTTTCTTTTTCTCGCGCTGGCCGTGGCTCTGGAGTCGTTAGGCGGAAGGAGCCGGCGGGTGCTCGGAATTTGCCTGACGGCGTGGCTGATCTTCCTGCCGGTGCGCACTTTTCTGCGCTGTTTTGATTGGTACGACCAACGCACTTTCATCACGCGGACGATCGCGGCCGGCGGCGACTCCGCCCGAATGTATATCAACCTGGCCAATCTCGAAATGAACGACGGCCGGCTCCGGGAAGCGCAGCAGGCGCTCGAGAAAGCGCTCGCGCGCGAACCGGGAAATCCGCTCGCCCTGCTCGAGTTCGGTGCGGTCGCGTTGAAGAATCGAGATTTTCCGCGCGCCCGAATGATTTGGGAGAAAGTCACCGACCCGCCCGAGCTCCGGGCGCGTGCGCAGGAAAACCTCGCGGTGCTGGAGAATCGCGAAACCGGGAAGGTGAATCTCCTGCGTTTACGTCTCGCGGCGCGGACCGGGCCGGCGAATTGGCCGATCGAGAAACGCTACATCAAGGCGCTCGCCGATGTCGGTTATCCGGATCGCGCCGTTACGGAATTAAAGACCTGTCTCAGAGTCGCGCCGTATCGATCAGAGAGCTGGCTGATGATGAGCGAGCTGCTGCAGCGGATGCATCGGCCTAACGAGTCCGCGATCGCCCTGGCTGAAGCGGAAGCGCTCGATGTGCACCTTCACCAGCACGATTGAGCCAACAACTGCACCATAGGATAACGAGTCCCCTCAGGCGGTCGCGCCGACGCCTTCCACGCGCTCGGTATCCGCCCCGAGCGTCTTCATTCCCGCGAGCCAAAGCACGCCCGAGAGCAGCATCATCCCCGAGACAAAGAGGAACGCGATCGTCCAATCCGTATGCCCGGCGACGTAGCCGATGGTCGGAAATGCCAGCACATCCCCGAGTGCATGAATCACGAGAATGTTGAGCGCGAAGGCTGTCGCGCGAACCTTCGGCAAGGTCACGTTCGCCAGGGCGGTGTTGGACGGCCCGGTATTCAGGAACATGAAAAAAACTGACGCCGCCATAAGCCACCAAGCTTGCGGAAAGGGCACAAAGAGCATCGCAATAAAGAAGGGACACGCGATGAACATCCCCGCGCCCGATACGAGAAAGTAAGCCCCTTTGAATTTCGTGCGCCAGCGATCGCCGAGCCATCCTCCTATCAGGGTCGAGGCGAGGCCGGTAGTCGCGATGATGATCCCGAAATATTGCGTGGCCGACGATGGTTGACCGCGGAAATGCAGGTAAGCCGAAACCCAGAATCCGATTCCGCCGAGGGCAAAAGTCATTGCCGTTTGCGCAGCGCAATTAAGGACATACGAACGTGTCCGCGCCAGCTCGAGGTAATCCTCACGTTGCGCTCGCTGTCGGCCGGAGCGCTCTCCGCTCCGCGCGCGCGGATCGCGCTGGAAGAGAGCAAAGATGCCTAACGCCAAGCCTGGAATGGCCGCGAAATAAAAAGCATAACGCCATCTTTCCGGCTCGGGAACATAGTGGAAATTGGAGACCACGGAACCGCCGAGGACATAGCCGAGCGCGCTCCCGACCGGAATGGCTGCGCAAAAGACAGCGAGAATTCGGCCTCGGGTCTTCAGGGGAAAAAGATCAGCCAAGATGGTGGGCGCGGCCGGTCCGTAACCGCCTTCGCCAATCCCGACGAGGACGCGGGTCGCGAAGAGCATGGCGAAGCTGATTGCCAAACCCGATGCCGCCGTGGCCAAGCTCCAGAGGATTACGGCGCAGCCGATGATCAGCCACCTCGAGAAGCGATCGGAGAGCCAGCCGAGAATCGGCGCGCTCAGCATGTAGGTCACCAAAAAAGCGCTGCCCAACGTGCCGCTGATCGCCATCGCGTTCACATCCGTGGCCGAGAAAAATGCCGCGCGAATCCAGGGCTCGACCGCGGCCAACACCTGCCGATCGACATAGTTGAACAGGTTGATCGCGAGCAGTAAGCCGAGCGCGATCCACGTCTGCGATTTACTGGTGCCGGGCGCGCTCTCCATCGATTTGCCGATTGCAGAGAGTGACGCGCCGATTGTAAACCTAAAACCAATGCCGCCGATTTCCGCCGCCGAGCGCAGGTTGCGTTTTTTCGCGATGCCGCTCGTGCGGCTGATCTATCGTGTTACCGCGATCGGGGTCGAGCGGCTGCCTGAAGGCGGGTTTCTGCTTCTGCCTAACCACATCACGTGGGTCGACGCGATTGTCCTTCTCCTCGCCTGTCCGCGACCGATCCGTTTCCTGATCGCGAAGGAGTATTACGAAAACCGTTTCCTCCATCCGGTCTTGCGCACAGTCGGCTGCATCCCGATTTCGTCGCGGCGCGCGAAAGACGCGCTTCGTCTCGCCGCTGAGCGAATGCGCACGGGCGAAATTGTCTGCCTTTTTCCCGAGGGCCAGCTCAGCCGCACCGGCACCCTGCAACGGCTCCAGCGCGGCTACGAGATCATCGCGCGCCAGGCCGGTCAGCCGGTCGTGCCGGTCTGGCTCGATCAATTATGGGGCTCGATTTTTTCCTACAAGGGCCAGCGTTTTTTCACCAAATGGCCGCGCCAGATTCCTTATCCCTCGACCGTGGAATTCGGCACGCCGCTCGCGCCTAACGAGGCCAACAGCGCGACAGTGCGCGAGGAGTTGCTGAAACTCGGCGAGCGCTGCTACAGCCGGCGCACGGCTTTGCGGGGACATCTCGGCGTGGCCGCGATCCGCGGATTGAAGCGCAATCCATTTCGCGTTGCGGTGATCGATGGGCTCGACGACTCGGAGCTGAGCCGCGGGAAATTGCTCGGCGCCGCGGCGGCCCTAAGCCGGCATCTGCGCGCGAAATACCCGGAGAAACGAATCGGGATCGTCCTTCCGGCGAGCAAAGGCGGCGTGGTCGCAAACCTCGCGGCCGTGCTCGCGGGCAAGGTGCCGGTCGGGTTGAATTTCACCAGCGGCCGGGGTGCGCTCCAGCGCGCGCAGACGATCGCCGGCCTCACGACGGCAATTTCCGCGCAGGTTTTCGCGAAGCGGCTGCCGGATTTTCCGTGGCCGGAAAACGTCGTGCATCTTGACGTGCTCCTGCCGCAGTTGAAACGGCAGGTTTTTCTCTGGTGGATGGCGGCGCTTTTTCTCCCGGCAGGTTTACTCGTTAGGCTGCTCGGGTTGCCGCGGGCAGGCGACCATGAGGAAGCGGTCCTGCTTTTTACCAGCGGCAGCTCGGGTGATCCGAAAGGCGTCGTCCTGAGTCACCGCAATCTCGTCGGCAACGTCTCCCAATTCCGCGCGATGATCGACGCGGCGCCGGAAGACCTCATCCTCGCCTCGCTCCCATTTTTTCACACCTTTGGTTGCACGGTGACGCTCTGGTTTCCGCTCCTCGACGGCATCCGGATCGCGACTTACCCGAATCCGCTGGAAGCCGGAAAGTGCGCGGATTTGATCGAGCGCCGGCGGGTCACGATCATCCTCGCGGCGCCCACTTTTCTGCGCGGCTACCTGCGGAAAGCGGAACCATCGCAACTGCGGAGCATTCGCCTAACGATCACGGGCGCGGAGAAATTGCCGCGCAGCGTGGCGGACGCGTTTGCGGAGCGTTTCGGCAAGACGGTATTCGAAGGCTACGGGCTGACGGAAACATCGCCGGTCGTGAGCGTGAATCTGCCCGACCCCGAACCGGCCACGCCGGGCGACCCGGTGCAGCCGTCGAGCCGTCCGGGCTCGGTCGGCAAGATGGCGCCGGGGCTGGCGGCGGAGATTCGCGCGCCCGAGACGGGCGAGAAGCTTTCGTTGCACGACGACCGGCATGCTTTGGCTGCGCGGCCCGAATATTTTCGAAGGCTACCTCGACGACCCGCAACGGACCGCGGAAGTCATGCAGGATGGCTGGTTGAAAACCGGCGATCTCGGTCGCTTCGACGAAGACGGTTTTCTCTTCATCGAAGGCCGGCTCTCGCGCTTCTCGAAGATCGGCGGGGAG
This sequence comes from uncultured Verrucomicrobiae bacterium, assembly GCA_963831805.1. Taxonomy (GTDB): domain Bacteria; phylum Verrucomicrobiota; class Verrucomicrobiia; order Chthoniobacterales; family UBA10450; genus Palsa-1392. The sequence continues at coordinate 75,978 of CAWHRN010000003.1, forward strand.
ATGGTGCCACATGAAACGGTGGAGCAAAAAATCCTCGCCGCGCTCGGCCTGGCGACCGAAGGCGAGCGCACGATCGCGGTCGCCGCCATGCCGGATGAATCGAAAGGTGAAGCTCTCGTCATCCTGAGCACGATGGCGATTGATCAGACGGCGCTGCGAGAAAAATTGCAGGAAGCGGGCATGCCGAATCTGTGGGTTCCAAGAATCGTTAGGCAGGTCGAAGCCATCCCCGTCCTGGCCACGGGCAAGCTTGATCTGCGGAAGTGCAGCGAGCTCGCGCGCGCCACCTAGCGACGGCTACCCGCGCAGGGCGAGCAGGGCGCCGCCGGCGAGAATAGGAGGCTGCCGTGCCAGGTGATTTTTCGTGGGGGAAAAGGACCGCGAACAGGATCCCGAAGACGACGCTCAACTTATCGATCGGCGCGACCTTGGAGGCCGGTCCGAGCTGTAAGGCGTGAAAGTAACATAGCCAGGAAAACCCGGTGGCGACACCGGAGAGAGCGAGGAAAAGCCAGTTGCGCGAGGTCAACTGCGTCAGGCTGCGCGCAGGCGCGAGGGCGAAGAAGAGCGCCCAGGTGATAAGGAGCACGACCGTGGTGCGAATCGCGGTGGCCAGATTGCTGTCCACATCCTCGACGCCGATTTTGGCGAGGATGGCCGTGGCCCCGGCAAAGACGGCGGAGAGGATCGCCCAGGAAAACCAGCCCAGGGCCGGATGATACCGATTCGCCCGCCCGGTTCCAGCCTAGCGAGTCTTAGGCTTCGGCGAAGTCCGGCACCAGATCCTCGGCGGGCTGGTCTTTCCGCGCGGCCGGCGGCGCTTCCGCCGGCTGATCTTCGTTGTGCGTGCGCGCGATCAGGACGTAAAGCGACGGCACAATGAAAAGGGTGAAGACAGTGCCGATGCTCATCCCGCCGACGAGGACCAGGCCGATCGAGTTACGCGCTTTCGCGCCAGCGCCGGTGACGAGAACTAACGGGAAGTGACCCGCCACGGTCGCGATCGTGGTCATGAGGATCGGGCGCAAACGGGTGCGCGCGGCCTCAGCCACGGCGGCGACCTTGTCCAGGCCAGTTTGTTGCAACTTGTTCGCGAACTCTACGATGAGGATCGCGTTCTTGGAAATCAACCCGACTAGAGTGACCAGGCCGACTTCCGAATAAATATTAAAAGTGGTCGTCCAGCCGTTGGTGAAGAAGGGAATGTTCGGGTTCGGCATTCGGAGGAAAGTAAAGATAAGCGCGCCGAACATGGCGAGCGGCACCGAACCAGTGAGAATGATCAGCGGATCGCGGAAGCTGTTAAACTGCGCCGCGAGGACGAGAAAGATGAGCACGACCGCGAGACAGAATGCCGGGATAAACTTGTTGCCCTCGACGCGGAGCTGACGCGACTCGCCGGTGTAATCGATCGAGTAACCCTTCGGCAAAATGCGCGCGGCTTCGTCCTCGAAAATCTTCAGCGCCTGATCGATGGGCACGCCAGCCACGCCGCTGATCGTGATCGCGTTCAATTGCTGCAATCGGTTCAACGAGCGCGGCACGACTTTCGTTCGGACGGTCGCGATCGTGCTCAGCTGGATGAGCTGGTTATTCGGGCCCAGTGACGTAAATGTTTTTGAGTTGATCGGGATTCAGTCGATCCAAGCGTTTGATTTGCGGGATGACTTTGTAAGCGCGTCCGGCGATGTCGAAGCGGTTGACGTAGTTGCCGCCGATCATGTCGGAAACGTCCGCGCCGACCTGTTGCAGGTTCAATCCCAACGCGGCCGCCTTGTCATGATCAATCACCAACTCCGCTTGCGGTTGGTCGATGCGCGTATCGATAATGGGCGGGAAGAAAAACTTGCCGCTCTTCACCGCGGCATCTTTTAGCTGGTTCGCGAGGACGAGCATTTGCTCCGGCTCCGCGGTCGAGAGCATCACGAACTCGACCGGGAACTGACCGCCACCCGGCAGAGCAGGAGGCATCACCGGAAAGATTTCGATTCCCGGGATCGCGCCCAGTTTCGCCTGCGCCTGCGGCAGCAATTGAAAGGCGGTTTCCTTGCGCTGGTTCCAGGGCTTCAAGACCATCCCGCCAAATCCGCTCGACGGAAAAGTGAGCTGAAAAGTGAAGTCCGCCTGCGGGAAACCGAGAAACACTTTGCCGACCGCATCAGCGTAGGTCTCGGTCTGCTCCATCGTCGAGTTCGCCGGGGCGTTGATGATGCCGAAGATGACGCCCTGGTCTTCCTGGGGCGCGAGTTCCTTGTTCATCGTGAACGAGACGTAGGCCAGGATGGCGGCAATCAGAGAAAGACCAATCCACGCGGTGTAAACGGCGGGCCGCATCCGCAAAGTGCGATCGAGCTTGCGACCGTACCATTCGCGCAGGCGGTCGAAGGAGCGGTTGACCCGGCCGGAGAAACCGCGCTCGCTCTCGCCCGCGCGCAGGAATGTCGCCGTCATCATCGGGGACAGTGTGAGCGCGACCACGCCTGAGATGGCTACGGCGCCGGCGAGGGTAAACGCGAACTCACGAAAGAGCGTGCCGGTGAGTCCGCCTTGCAGGCCGATCGGAATATAAACCGCCGCGAGCGTGATCGTCATCGCGATGATCGGCCCGATCAGTTCCCGCGCGCCTAACAATGACGCATCGAGCGGCGACAGGCCGTCGCGCAAATGACGCTCGACGTTTTCGACCACGACGATGGCGTCGTCGACGACCAGACCGACCGAAAGCACGATCGCCAGGAGCGTGAGGAGATTGATCGTGAAACCGAAGACCTGCATCAGGAAGACGCCGCCGATGAGCGAGATCGGAATCGCGATCAGCGGGATGATAACCGAGCGCCACGAGCCCAGGAAAAGGAAGATGACGATGACGACGATGAGCAGCGTCTCGAGCAGGGTATGAAAGACGTCGTGGATCGCGGTGTTGATGTATTCCGTGCCGTCGTAGGCGATGCGTCCCTGGAGGCCGGTGGGAAGCTCTTTCTGGATGTCCGCGAGATCGGCGCGCACGCGCTTGATCACGTCGATCGAATTGGCGTTAGGCAAAACGAAAATGCCCATGAAAACGGCGCGCTCGCCCGAAAAGCGCACCTCGGAATTGTAGTCCTCCGCGCCCAGGACGACGTCCGCGATGTCGCCCAGCCTAACGAGCGCATTGTTCTCCTGCTTCACGACAAGATTCTGGAAATCCTTGACCGAATGCAGGTCGGTATTGGCCGTGAGATCGACCTGCACGAGCGCGCCTTTGGTGCTGCCGAGAGCAGAGAGAAAATTATTCGCGCCGAGCGCCTGGCGGACCTGCGCGGGACTGACGTTGAGCGCCGCCATGCGATCCGGCTTCAACCAGATCCGCATCGCAAAAGTGCGGCCGCCGAGAATCTGCGCCTGCTGCACCCCGGCGATCGCGGTCAGGCGCGGCTGCACGATGCGCGTGAGATAATCGGTGATCTCGTTCGCCTTTAAAATGTTCGAGGTAAAACTGAGATAGGCGGAAGCGAACTGGGAGTCAGCCGGCTCAATATTGATCACTGGAACTTCCGCCTCGGGCGGCAGGTCGTTCCGGACCTGGTTGACTTTCGAGCTGATCTCCGAGAGCGCCTTGGTCGAGTCGTAGTTGAGCTTGAGATGAGCGGTGATCGTCGAGAGCCCCTGCGCGCTCGTCGATTGCAGGTAATCGATCCCGTCGGCGGCGGCGATCGCGCGCTCGAGCGGCGTGGTGATAAAGCCGCGGACCAGCTCCGCGCTCGCGCCGACGTAAACCGTCGTGACCGAGACCGAGGCGATGTCGCTGCGCGGATATTGCCGGACGTTGAGCGAAGAAATCGCCTGCAGCCCCGCAATAATGATGACGAGACTAACGACAATCGCCAGGACCGGCCGGCGAATGAAAAGATCGGTGAAAGAGTTCACGCGTGTGCGAATTCGTTAGGCGACCGTCAGGTGTCGTCGGGTTTCGGAGCCAGCTGCGCCTTGGGCGCGAGCGTATTATCCACCGCCACGCCCATACCGTTGCGCAATTTAAAGGCGCCCGTGCTGACGATTTCCTGCCCCTTTTTAATTCCTTCGGTGATCGCTACGAAGTCGCCGCGCGTCTCACCCAGGCGAACGAATTGTTGCCGCAAAACGAGCTCGTCCTTCTTCGTTTTTTCGTTCTGCTTTTTCTCGATCACGTAGACCGAATCGCCGAAGGGTGCGTAGGCGATCGCGGTCGCAGGAATGTAAAGCGTCGAGTTTTTTTGCGGCAGAAGAAGCTCCACCCGGGCGAACATCCCGGAGCGCAAACTGTGATCCTTATTATCCAGACTCGCTTGGAGCTGCACGCTGCGGGTCGCGGAATCGATTGCGGAATTGATCGCGGTCAGGGTGCCGGTAAACGTGCGGCCGGGAATCGCATCGGTCGTCACGCTCACTTTCTGGCCCACGGCGATCTTGGAGATCTCATCCTGGGGCAGGTAAAAATCGACGAAGACCTGATCGAGCGTTTGCAACGTCACAAGCTTGTCGCCGACCGCGACCATCTGCCCGGGATTGACGTAGCGAATTCCCGCGACGCCCGCGAAGGGCGCGCGGATCGCTTTCTTGTCGATGATCGCCTGCATGTTATCGACCGCCGCCTCTGCGGCATCGAACTTCGCCTGCGCGGTGTCGAACTCCGATTTCGAAATCACGCTGCCCTTGGAAAGATTGACCGAACGATCGAGCTGCGATTTTGCCAGCACGGCATCCGCTTTCGCGGAACGCAACTGCGCCTCCTCGGAAGCAACGTCGAGCTTGAGTAGCGGCTGTCCTTTTTGCACCTGGCCGCCCGATTCAAAATTGATTTCGCTCACGCGGCCCGCCAGCTCCGCACTGATCGTCGCGCCTTGCACCGGCGAGACCGATCCCACGGCGCGGAGCGCAGGCTGCCAGTCCGCCTCTTTGACGACGGCGCTCGTCACCGTCGTCGGCGGCGGAACCATCTTGGCGAAGGCTTTGCCCATGGTCATGAACTGCAAAACTTTGATCCCGGCGAAGAGAAGAAAGACGAGGACTAATCCGAGAATGACCCAAAAGACCGGGCCCTTCTGGCTCCGGCGCGGCGCCGGCGGAGAGGGGGGACGATCGTGGCGGACGGGAGGTCTAGTGGTGGCCGTTTGCATGGGATGTAGGACTAAAGAGAAGGCGCCAAAGATTACGGGCGACAGTCAATTGCTCGTCGCGCTGTTGCGCAGCCGACTGGCGGGCCGGCCGCAGCGCACTGCGCATCATGGTTCCATCATTCACCGCGAAAATCATCTCTGCAATCGCGCGCGGCGTCAGCCCGGGCGTGGCCTTTTTCAGGTCGGGCGAACGCGCGATCAGCGCGGCGACGCCGTCAGTTTTCGCCCGCACCACCCCGCGGACGAGCTGGGCGACGCGCGCGTTACGGCTCGCCTCCGCGAAGAGATCGACCACAAAGGCCGAGATGATCTGGGGCGACCGCCCGCAACTGTGCGAGGTGAAAAGGACCTCCATCGCCTCGAGCAAACTGGGCGCCTCGCCGGCCCGCGCGAGCAAGTCCGCGATGTCCTTCCGGTGTTCGGTCGCGAGCGCGGTGATCACTTCCTCCTTGTTTTTGAAGTAGCGATAAATCAGCCCCACGCTGATGCCCGCCTTGGCGCTGATATCGAGCATCGTGGTCTGATGAAAACCGCGCTCGGCAAAGCAGAGCATGGCCGCCTCCAGGATCTGGGCGCGACGAGCAATCGTGGGTTCAATTCGTTTCAGGGCCATCGGGGAGGCGCACAATGAATGAACGTTCATTCATTGTCAAATCGTCGCGCGACCGGCGGGGGCGTTGACAGGCGCAGCCGGGCGATCAAAACTACCCGCTCGCGCGCCAGGGTAGCTCAGTGGTAGAGCAGGGGACTCATAAGCCCTTGGTCGGGAGTTCAACTCTCCCCTCTGGCACTTCTCCGCGCTGGGCGAAGTGGGCTTCTCTACTTTTGCCGGTTGGCGATGTAAGGCTCTAGGTCTTCCTTACTCCCGCGCAGCGCGATCATGAAACAGATGCCGCTGCGCTCTTCCACCGCGCCGGTCCAGCCTTCGTCTTCCACGAAGCGCCACTTTGGTTTTTTCTTTTTCGGGCCGACCTGCTTTTCCGCCGGGTCCGCCTGATAGAGAAAGAACTGCAGCCCGCTTTCGGCCAGCGCCACCTGTCCGATGCGATGGCCGTCATCGTCCTCAAAGACGCGCGCGCCGGTCGCCCGCAGATCAGCAAACGACATCGGCACGTCGAAATGCTCGAGCTGGAATTTCATGAAGAAATAATCGCCGATGTTGATCGCGTCCGTGTTCAGCGGATCGAACTGCGCGCGCTTCGTGGTGCCGGCGACTACGAGCATCTTCTTCGCCACGACGGAGCCAGGAAATTCCTGCAGCCGCTCGACCAGGAAGTAAACCGTCAGCCCGGCCAGCACCAGCACTCCGAGTGCGGTCGCGAGGATCGCCGGATGTCGCGCGGTCTTTTTCCAGCTCCGCTTGACGCCCTTGATCAGCGAGACGTTGACGAACCATTCCTCAGCCGCCTTCGGGATTTCGATCTGGCCGACGAGCGTCGCCAGCGCCTGGTCGAACTGCTGTTGCGTCGTCAGACTGGCCGCGGCCTCGGGGATCGTGCGCGCGCTCTCCAGGGCCGAGCGCATCGCGCGGTCGTTAGGCGGAGCGTCGTTGATCGGCGCGCATTCGAGGAGCGCGCGTTTGCGGCGCGAGAGCCAGCGCTTCATGCGGGCAAAATCTCGGATGTGACCGTATTCAGCCAGGCTTGGAACTGGGCGCGGCCATGAGAGATGAGCCCGGCCAGTTCTTCCATTTTTATATCGAGGAGGTTCTGCATTTCGCGGTGGGAAAATTCATTGAGGTAAAAAAACGCCAGCGCACTCCGTTGCGGCTCCGGCGCGGCGGCGATCCAGACGGCAAGTTGCGTCGGATCGAGCTGCGCGACTCGTCCCGGTGCATCGCTTGCGATCGTTTCCTCCGCGAGCTTGCTGCTTTCCGGCTGCACACCGTGTTGCGTGAGCAAAATGCACTGGTGCCGCGCCTCGTGGAAAGACCAGAGCCGGTCGTCCGGCAGCTGGCGGCGCGAGGCGAGCAAAGCCGCTTCGCGCAACGTGTTCTGAAAGGCCTGCAGCGCCTTGGCCGCGTCGCCCGTCATGAGAAAACAAAAGCGATAAAGCTGCGGCAGACTGCGGGAAAGGTCGGTGATCTCTTCTCGTTGCAAGCTGACAAAATGGCGGTCAGCGCGGCGCGGCGCAAGGTCGCATCGCGCTCTGCTCTCCATCTTAATCCTGCTCCTAATCCCACCGTGCGCTAAAGGGAAAAGATCAGGAGCAGGATTGGGAAGGGAATTCCCGCAGCCGCCGCGCCACTTCCTCCGCGTTCTCCCGGCTGTTGAACGCCGAGATCCGGAAGTAGCCTTCGCCTTCAGAACCGAAACCGCTCCCTGGAGTGACGACCACGTTCAGCTCCTGCAACATCCGGTCGAACATTTCCCAGCTCGTTAGGCCGGCAGGCGTCCGGACCCAGATATAGGGCGCGTTCCGGCCGCCGTAGACCTGCATCCCGGCGCCGCTGGCGGCCTCGCTCAGGATCCGCGCGTTTCCCATGTAATGCTCGATCAACCCGCGGACCTGCGCCCGGCCGGCCTCGCTGTAAAGCGCTTCCGCGCCGCGCTGCACCGGATAACTCACGCTGTTCGCCTTCGTGCTCCAGCGCCTATGCCAGAGCCGGTGGAGCGGCAGTTCCCGGCCATCAGTCGTCTGCGCGAGCAGGCGTTTCGACATTACTGTGAAACCGCAGCGGACGCCGGTGAATCCGCCGGTCTTCGAGAAGCTGCGAAATTCCACCGCGCATTCCAAACCGCCGGGAATCTCGAAGATCGACCGCGGAATCGCGGAGTCGCTGATGTAGCCTTCATAAGCCGCATCGTAGAGGAGCAAGGCCCGATGCTCCTGCGCGTAGGCGACCCAGCGCTCGAGCTGCGCCCGGGTCGCGACCGCGCCGGTAGGGTTGTTCGGAAAACAGAGATAGGCCACGTCGGCGTGCTCGTTAGGCGGCTCGGGGACGAATTCGTTTTCCGCTCGGCAGGGTAGATAAAGAACTCCTTCGTAGCGACCGGATTCGTTAGGCAAACCGGTGTGGCCGGCCATCACATTGGTATCGACGTAGACCGGATAAACCGGATCAGTGATCGCGACTCGATTCTGGTCGCCGAGGATATCGAGGATGAAACCGCAGTCGCTCTTCGAGCCGTCGGAGACGAAGATCTCGTCATCCGCGATCTCGATCCCGCGGTCGCGATAATCGATCTGCGCGATCTTGCTCCGGAGAAAATCGCCGCCCTGCTCGTGACCGTAGCCACGAAAAGTCTCGCGCACAGAAAGCTCGTCCACCGCCACTTTCATCGCGGTCACGGCCGCGGGCGGGAGCGGTTCGGTCACGTCACCGATTCCGCAGCGAATCACACGTTTCGCCGCCTCCGGATTTGCTTCGCAGAATTCCTTCACCCGCCGGGCGATCTCCGGGAAGAGGTAGCCGGCCTGGAGCTTGAGGTAATTTTCGTTGAGGTAAGCCATGTCGCGTTGCGGTTGTCCTCGACAATGGAAACCAAGTCGCGCGAAAGAAAAGCGGCCGGTGCCGGCGCGTGCCGGCGCGTCTCGGCGATTCGTTAGGCCGAGCTGGCGGAATCTGACCGGGAACTGGGCTCCGTCGCGGATTCGCTCAATGCCGGCGGCTCCGGATAATGCTCCTTCAGCCAAAGTTCCGCTTCCCCGCGCTGGCGCGAAATGTGGGTCAGCCAGCCGATCCCCGTGATTCGCTGCTCGGTCACCAGGCAGGTCCCGACATAGCGAATCCCCATGTAGTCATCCGACAATTCCGTCGTGTAGGAGACGCCTCGCCCTTTCCTCAATCACCAAGAACGAAGGGAGGCAACGCCTACGAGTAAACTCCTCTGCGCGTTTAAGCTCGACTATCTTTTGCGCGTCGCCGCACGCGTGGATTTCCGGTTCACCAGTCGGACGACGAGGCGCACGGCCGACCAGGTTTCGTCCACCGCGCAGATCTTGTTATCGACCAGGCCGAGCGGCAGAGCCAGTTCCCGCACCACATCTTCGTTCACCGTCGTGGCGAGACCGGCCGCTTTCTTCGGCCAGGAAATCCAGAGCGCCGCATTGTCGCGCATCTGCCGGTGCAGTCGCGGCAGGTCTTTCGTCAGGCGCGTGCGTTCCGTGCCGAAGTAATGAATCACGTCCGGTTGATCGTCAGGCGCGCCGAAACGGACGTCGTTAGGCAAAGGCGCGAGCAGTTCGCGGTAATGCGGCGGCGGGTTAATTGGCGCCACGGTGCAGCCGGGCTTGATCCCGAGCTTTTCCGCCAACGGTTTGCCTGAATAACCGGCCATCGCGCTCTCTACTCGATCTCGATCCCTTCCGCGAGCAGGCGCAGCGCGATCGCGAGATCGGCCTGCGAGCGGGCGTGCACGTAAAGCAAAGGATCGTTAGGCGAGACCATCGTACCGACCTTCTTGATTCCGGAAAAGCCGACCGCGAAATCGACCGCGTCGTCCGCTCGCGCCCGCCCGGCGCCGAGCAAGAGGGCGGCGCGTCCGATCATTTCGGCATCCATCCGCGCGATCCGGCCGCAGCGCGGCGCGGGGAGGGGATGGAGGATCGGCGCGGGATGACGGGCGACGATTTGTTCCAGGGCGCCGGCGTCGCCTCCCTGCGCTTCCACCAGCGCGACGAACTTCTCCCAGGCTGTCCCGTCCTCCAGCCAGCGCGCCAGTTGCGCGCGCGACGCGCTCGCCACTCGCGCGGCGAGATTGAGGGTCAACTGCACGAGATCGTCGGGGCCGCGGCCCTGCAAAGTCGCCACCGCCTCAGCGACCTCGAGCGCGTTCCCGACAGTTTCGCCTAACGGCTCGTCCATCGGGTGCAACAAATGATGAATCTGCACGTCCATCTGTTCGCCCACGGCGATCATTGCCGCCGCCAGCGAGCGCGCTTCCTCCCGCGTTTTCATGAACGCGCCGCGCCCAAACTTCACGTCGAGCACGAGCCGGTCGAGATTCTCCGCGAGCTTCTTGCTCATGATACTCGCGACGATCAACGGCTGCGACGGCACCGTCCCGGTCACATCCCGGAGCGCGTAGAGTTTCTTGTCCGCCGGGCAGATATCCGCGGTCTGGCCGATCATGAAGACGCCGATCTGTTCGAGCTGGCGGAGCGCCCGCGCTTCGTCGAGGTGGACGTTGAAACCGGGAATGCTCTCGAGTTTGTCGAGCGTGCCGCCGGTGATCCCGAGGCCGCGGCCGGAGATCATCGGCACCCAGACTTCGTCGCAGGCAAGGAGCGGCGCGAGCACCAGCGAGACTTTGTCGCCGATGCCGCCGGTGGAATGTTTGTCCACTTTCGGCGGTGAGCCGGCCGGGTATTTAAGGGTGCGCCCGCTCCGCAACATTGCCGCGGTCAGCTCCTCGGTTTCGTTAGGCGACAGCCCGCGAAAGAAGACCGCCATCGCCCAAGCGCTCATCTGGTAATCCGGAATCTCGCCGCGAGTGAAGCCGTCGATCAGCGCCGCGATCTCGTTAGGCGCGAGCTCGCCGCCCTCGCGCTTGTGTTCGATCAGGCTGGGAATGTGCATCATCAAAAGACGACTTTTCCGACCCGCCACGCCTGCTGCAATTTAAAGAACTATGCAAGCGAGCGCGCCGCCTCGCTGACGGTAGCGGCGGTCTATGACCGCCGTCGCATCGCGTCTACGAACAGCAAAAACGGGCGACGGTCATAGACCGCCGCTACAGCGTATGGCCTCAGAGGCCGATCGGGTGCCAGGCGGTTTTCTGCTCCACCGTGTCGAGAATCCAATAGGGATTCTCGGCCTCGGGACCGCGCCATGCGGCCGGCGTGAGATCGCGCGCCACGTAGCGCTTCACGTTGAAACCGCCGCCCTGCTGCAAGGCCAGCCCGACCTTCCCGTCGCCCGATCCGTCGACAATCGCGTTCACGTCCATGTGCCCCGCGATATGCGGCGCCAGCTCTGCGGGATTGCCGGAGAGAATGTTCACCACTCCGCCCGGCAAATCGCTCGTCGCGATGATCTCGGAAAAGGTCAGTGGCGGCAGCGGTTTCGTCGTCGAGGCGAGTACCACCGCGGTGTTCCCGCTCAGAATTACCGGCGCGACCAGGGCGACGAGCGCAAGGAGCGGCGGCTCGTCAGGGCAAACGACCACAACCACGCCGCTCGGCTCCGGCGAGGTGAAATTGAAGTGCGAGCTCGCGACCGGATTCACCGAGCTGAAGACCTGGCTGAACTTATCCGTCCAGCCCGCGTAATGGACCAGCCGCTCGATCGCAAGCTGCATCTCGTCGTCGGCGCGGCCGTTGCGCTTGCTCGCGGACCGCGCCACTTCCGCTTCCAATTCCGGCCGGCGCATCTCCAGCATCTCGGCCGCGCGGTAGAGAATCTGGCCGCGCAGATACGCGGTCTGTTTCGACCAGCCGGCGAACGCGCTGCGGGCCGCGGTCACCGCGTCGCGAAAATCTTTCCGCGAGGCGCGCGCGTAGTTTGCCAGCACTTTTCCGCCGCTCTCCGCCGTCGCAACCCGGCCGCTTTCGCTGCGGACAAACTTTCCGCCGATGAAAAGTTTGTAGCTCTTCTGGACCGCGAGACGCTTCGTTTTGCTGGCCACGGCGAGACCATTGCGTAATGCCTTGAAAAAGGAAACGCTAAACCCCGCGGAGCGATCCACACTTTTGTCATCCCGATCCGGCGAAGCGCGGAGAGGGAACTCGCGAGCGGCGGATGGGGCCGGCTTTCAGCTTGGCATCGCACAACGCTTGCGAGGTCCCTCGCTGTGCTCGGGATGACAAGAAGGAGCGTGAGCGTTACAAGAATCCGATGAATCCCGACGACTCGATTTTTGTTGCCGGCCACCGCGGCCTCGCGGGGAGCGCGATTTTGCGGCTGCTCGAAAGCGACGGGTTCAGCCGTGTTCTGACTCGCGCTCGATCTGAGCTCGACCTCACGAACACCGACGCGGTCGACCAATTTTTCGCAAAGGAAAAGCCGCACGTTGTGATTGTGGCCGCCGCGCGCGTCGGCGGGATCAAGGCCAACGCCGACGAGCCGGTTGAGTTCCTCCTGACCAACCTGCAAATTCAAAACAACCTCATCCGCGCGGCGCACGAGCAGGGCACGCGCAAGCTGCTCTTCCTCGGCAGCTCCTGCATTTACCCGAAGTTCGCGCCGCAGCCGATCCCGGAGAGCGCATTGTTAGGCGGGCCGCTCGAACCGACGAACGAAGCCTACGCGATCGCGAAGATCGCCGGGATCAAGCTCTGCCAGGCCTACGCCCGCGAGTATGGCGACAACTTCATCTCGGCGATGCCGACGAATCTTTACGGGCCTAACGACAACTTCGATCTCGCCAGTTCTCACGTGCTGCCCGCGCTCCTGCGCAAGGCGTACGACGCGAAACAAAGCGGTGCGCGCGAGTTGGTGGTCTGGGGCTCGGGTATGCCGCGCCGCGAGTTCCTCCATGTCGATGACCTCGCGGCGGCCTGTCTCTTTCTGCTCCAGCGCTACGACAGCCCGGAGATTGTGAATGTCGGGACCGGCGAAGACATCTCGATCCGCGAATTGGCGGAGATGATTTGCGACATTGTTGGCTTCACCGGCACGCTGACCTGGGACGCGAGCAAGCCCGACGGCACTCCGCGCAAACTGCTCGACATCGCGAAGATCAGGTCGTTAGGCTGGAGCCCGCGGATTTCCCTCCGCGACGGGATCGCGCGGACTTACGAATGGCTGCTGAGCGCAGGTTTTTGATTTCGTTAGGCGACGAAGTTTTGCGCTGCTATTCCGCGACAAAGGCCAGCCGGCCGTCTTTCGCGTCGACCCGCACGGTCTGGCCTTCGTGGATTTTCCCCTCGAGAATCTGGAGGCTGAGCGGATCGAGAATTTCCTTTTGGATCGTACGTTTCAACGGCCGCGCGCCATAAACCGGATCGTAGCCTTCTGCCGCGAGCCGCGCTTTCGCGGCGTCGCTTAGTTCCAGGATGATTTTCTGGCTTTCGAGTCTTCTCGTTAGGCGGCGAAGCTGGATCTCGACGATCTTCTTCAGGTCTTCCTCGTTCAGTCGATCGAAGATGATGATCTCGTCGACTCGGTTCAAAAACTCCGGCCGGAAATGCGCGCGTAACGCTTCGAGGACGAGCCGGGTGCGCCCTTCGCTCGAGGCTTCCTCGGTAATGAATTGCGAGCCGATGTTTGAGGTCATGATGATGACCGTGTTTTTGAAATCGACCGTGCGGCCCTGGCCGTCGGTGATCCGGCCGTCGTCGAGCACTTGGAGGAGGACGTTGAAAACATCGGCGTGCGCCTTCTCGATTTCGTCGAAGAGAATGACCGAATACGGCTTGCGCCTAACGGCTTCCGAAAGCTGTCCGCCTTCCTCGTAGCCGACGTAACCCGGAGGCGCGCCGATCAAGCGCGCGACGGTGTGCTTCTCCATGTATTCGCTCATGTCGATGCGGATCATGGCGTTCTCGTCGTCGAACAAAAATTCCGCGAGTGCGCGTGAGAGTTCCGTTTTGCCGACGCCGGTCGGGCCGAGGAAAATGAAGGAACCGATCGGTCGGTTTTCGTCTTGAAGACCAGCGCGCGCGCGGCGGACGGCGTTCGAAACCGCGACGATCGCTTCGTGCTGGCCGATGACGCGATGCATCAGCCGCTCTTCCATCTTCACCAGTTTTTCACGCTCGCCTTCCTGCAAACGCGACACCGGAATGTGCGTCCAGCTCGAGACGACTTCGGCGATGTCTTCCTCAGTCACTTCCTCGCGCAGGAGCTGCGGTTTGCCGCCGGCGTCTTCTTTCGCCACGACCTCCTGCAACTTGCGCTCGAGCTCGGGAATGCGGCCGTATTGCAACTCGCTTGCAGCCGCGAGTTCGCCCCGGCGTTGCGCGCGTTCGAGCTCGGTCCGGGCGGAGTCGAGCTGCTCTTTGATTTTGCGCTGTTCGTCGATGACCGATTTCTCTTTTTGCCACTCGGCCTTGAGCGCCGAGGAGCGTTCCTTCAGGCTCGCGAGCTCCTTTTCCAGTTTTGTTAGGCGCTCTTTGCTCGCGGCGTCCTTTTCTTTTTTCAGCGCCTGTCGTTCCATTTCGCGCTGCATCACTTCGCGCTCGATTTCGTCGATCTCGGTCGGCATGGAATCGAGCTCGATCTTCAAACGCGACGCCGCTTCGTCGACGAGGTCGACGGCTTTATCCGGCAGAAAGCGATCGCTGATGTAGCGATGTGAAAGAACCGCGGCCGCGACCAGCGCCGCATCGCGAATCCGGACCCCGTGATGGACTTCGTAGCGTTCTTTTAATCCGCGCAAAATCGCGATCGTGTCTTCCACCGTCGGCTCGGCGACCATCACGGGCTGGAAGCGACGCTCCAGCGCGGCGTCTTTTTCGATGTATTTGCGATACTCGTTCAGCGTCGTCGCGCCGATCGTGCGCAACTCGCCGCGCGCGAGTTGCGGCTTGAGCAAATTCGACGCGTCGACCGAACCTTCCGCCGCGCCCGCGCCGACGATCGTGTGCAACTCGTCGATGAAGAGAATGACCTGACCTTCCGAGTCGGTTACTTCCTTGAGAAACGCTTTCAGCCGATCCTCGAACTCGCCGCGAAATTTCGCGCCCGCGACCATCGCGCCGATGTCCATCGCGATCAGCCGCTTGTTCTTCAGCGACTCCGGCACATCGCCGGAAATGATCCGGCGCGCGAGTCCTTCGACGATCGCGGTCTTGCCGACACCTGGCTCGCCGATGAGCACCGGATTGTTCTTCGTGCGGCGTGAGAGCACCTGCATGACCCGGCGGATTTCGCTGTCGCGGCCGATCACCGGATCGATCTTTCCGCGCCGCGCCCGCTCGGTCAGGTCCTGTCCGTATTTCTCCAGGGTTTGATATTTTCCCTCGGGATTTTGATCGGTCACGCGCTGCGAACCTCGCACCTGCTGGAGCGCCTGCATCAGCTTATCGCGAGTGACACCGAACCTTTGCAGCAGCTTCGCCGCGGGGACGCTCGCGGTCGTTAGGGCGAGGAGATAATGCTCCGCGCTGACGAACTCGTCCTTCAATTTCGCCATCTCTTTTTCGGCGCCGTCGAGCACGTTGCGGAGATCGTTGCCGATTCGGACGTCGACATTTCCACCGGTCACGCGCGGCCGGCGCTCCAGCTCGGTCCGCAGCTGGTCGCGAAGTTCGTTCACCGAAACGCCCATCTTCGCGAGTAACGGCGTCGTCACGCCCTCGGTCTGATCGAGCAGGGCGAGGAGGAAATGCTCGTTCGTGATCTCCTGCTGGTTCAGCTCCGCCGCGACATCCTGCGAAGCCTGCACCGCTTCCTGCATTCTCTGGGTGAATTTATCGATCCGCATGTGGCCAGTTTAAGAAATGAAAATTGCGCCTGCAAACTGCCGAATTGGTTGAGGAGAGCCGCCGAGTCGGCCTGAAAATGTCGGAATACCTGACAAAAAGAACGATCAACCAGCCATTTGATAATGTAACTCAAAAAATGTTTCCATCGGTAAATGCTTGAAAAGTAAATAGATAATTTGAGTTTAAAATTATGGTCTGATTGAATGGCAGGAATATTGCTATGACCTCCCGACCAATGAAAAAACGTTATCTTCCCTTCACTTTATTCGCTTCAACCTTAGCCCTCGGGTTGATCTATTCCTCCACCGCAAACGCGGGCAACTACGGGTCGGTCCCAACCGTGGACGGCTACCTCGGTGCCGAATGGGGCGCGCCGACGGCGAGCGTTTCCTACGATCCGAATGCTGCCGAAAGCAATTTCGGGACTCCCGGAACGAGTGACGATGTGGTCTCCTACGACATCTATCTGCGCTCGGACAGCAACTACGTTTACGGCCTTTTGCAAGCAACGCCGGCCCATGGCGGAACGTTCGATCCAAACCTCCTCTTCGCGAATGTCTATTTCAGCACTTCCTTAGGCGGAGGTTCGAACCTGGGTTTCGAGCTTGGTAATAATAATGCGTTTGTTCCTGGCGGCGCGGGTCCGTTCGTCGGCCTCGACGCCTACGGATTTGCGTTCGACGCCAACAGCGCGAACGAAGCGATGGAATTCGCGATTCCGTGGTCGTACTTGCTGAACGATCCCCAAGGCGTCGGGTTTACCAAGATCAGCGCGTCGAACACTGCCCTTCAGCTCCGCTTGTCGCAGGCCTTTAGTTACTCAGTCGCCGGCGGCAGCACCTACGGGGACAATCGCCTCGGCCTGGTCAACTATGATCCTTCATCCGTTCCCGACTCTGGTTCGACTTGCGTGCTCCTCGGAGTTGCCCTTCTCGTCGTCGGTGGTTTGGCGGCTCGGCGCCAGCGCGTCACCGCCTAAGTCTTACTTCAACTAAAAATCTGAGACCGTCGCCGCGAGGCGACGGTCTTTTTTTTAGCAGCCGCTAGAAATGGAGCAGCGAAACCAGAAGGATCACCACATGTCGCGCGCGTCGAAGAAGTAGCGCGATTGTCGCTAGATCCAAAGAGCGAACGCCCGGGATAAATTGCCTAACGAACCAGATATCGACCGAGGAAGGCAATCGCGTCCGCTTCGACGAGCGGCCAGTTCTCGAAGGAATGGCCATCGCCCGGCAGGGTCATCGATTGGAAATTTCTCGCCCCCGCTTCGGTCAGGCTGGTGACGAGATCAATCAGTTGGACTGCAGGCATAATGTCGCCTTCCGAATCGGCGAGAAAGAGCGGCGAAACCGAGCGGTTCACCTGCGCTACAGGGCTGGCTGCGAAAAGATCAGGAAGATCGGTCGCCGGAACGCCGACGTAGTTGGTCACAGCCCGTTGAAAGAGAGTGAGCGCATCATCCGGTGTGAAGTCGGCGAAATTATAGGCGCCAGAAAGGCCGACGGCAGCGTCGATGCGGTCCGCTCCGCGCTCGCCGGCAGCCGAGGCCCAGATGGCATGAGTCGCGCCGGCGGAGCCGCCGACAGCGCCGACCCCGCCGTTGCCGCGTGCGTCGGCACGGGCCGCAAGGACGGCGAGTTGCACGTCGTCGTATTGCTCGGGGTAACGGCCCGAAGAGCTCTGACCGGGTATCGCGCCTGGAGGCGCCAGCCGGTCGTTAATGGCGAACGCGATGTAACCGGCGCGTGCGAGGTCACGCGCGCATCCGCCCACTCCCGTATCGTTGGAGTCGCCGGTGATGAACAGTCCGCCGTGGATGACCAGAACTGCGGGCCACGGTCCGCGACCGGGCGGCGTATAGACATCCCAGGTGAGAGGAGTGCCGTCGCTCGCGGTCGCGAAAGTCTCGGTTTTGTAAGGCGCATTCGGATCGGGTCGGGAGGCGAAGACGCCGGAGATCGCGACGAGGAAAACGCACAGACCGAGAAAGCATTTGTTCATGGTGATTTTAGTGAACGAAAGGCGGTTGGGTTTCGTATCCGCGTCCCGCAGCGGACGTCTTCAGCGCGAAATCAACGGCGCCGACGGAATGGCCGAAGCCGTTTTTCTAACCTAACGAAATTAGCGGCGGTTGGGTGACGCTGGCGAAAATGCGCGCTCCGGCTTAGGAATCCCGCGTGCAGCGCATGGCGCAACATTTTCACTTCCTCGGGATCTGCGGCACGGCCATGGGCTCAGTCGCAGCGGCGCTGCGGGCGCGCGGCTGCGTCGTGACGGGCTCGGACGAACGGGTCTATCCGCCGATGTCGGATTTCCTGCGCGCGAAAGGGATCGCGCTGAGCGAGCCGTATGCGGCGGAGAATTTGCCTGACGACGCCGAGGTCGTGGTCGTCGGGAACGCGATTAAGCGCGGGAATCCGGAAGTAGAAGCGGTGCTGAACCGGAAGCTTTATTACCTCTCGCTCCCGGAAGTGTTGAAGGAGCATTTCCTCCGCGGACGCCACAACCTCGTCGTCACCGGGACGCACGGGAAAACGACCACGACCGCGCTGCTTACCTGGATCCTATCAGTCGCGGAGATGAATCCGGGCTACGTCATCGGCGGGTTGCCGCGCAATCTCGGCCAGGGCGCGCTTTTCAACGACTCGAGCTATTTCGTGATCGAGGGCGACGAATATGACTCGGCGTTCTTCGACAAGCGCTCGAAGTTTCTCCATTACCTGCCGGAGCTGCTGATCGTGAACAACCTCGAGTTCGATCACGCGGATATTTTTCCCGATCTCGCGGCGGTGAAGCTGAGCTTCAAACGGCTGCTCAATATCGTCCCGCAAAACGGCATGATCCTGCTTAACGGCGACGACGCGAACTGCGTGGAAGTGGCGCGTGATTGCCTGGCGCCGATCGTGGAAGTCGGTTTTTCGGAGAACTGCGCGGAGCGGATTCGCGAAGTTTCCTACGGGCCGAGCGGTTCTCGCTTTTCGTTAGGCGAGAACACTTTCGACCTGCCGCTGATCGGGGAGTTCAACGTCCGGAACGCGGCGATGGCGGCGGCGGCGGCGCGTTTTTACGGAGTCGCTCCGGAAATCATCCAGACCGCCCTAACGAGTTTCGAAGGAATCGCGCGCCGCCAGGAAGTGCGCGGCGAAGCGCGCGGCGTGACGGTGATCGACGACTTCGGGCATCACCCAACGGCGATTCGTGAAACCCTGACCGCGCTCCGCTTCCGTTATCCGGGGCACCGGCTCTGGGCGATTTTCGAGCCGCGGTCGAACACGACGCGGCGCGCGGTTTTCCAACAGGAACTCGCGGATGCGCTGCAACTGGCCGACGGCGTTTTCCTCGCGCAGATCGCGGCGCTGGAGCAGATCCCGGAAGGGGAACGGCTCAATCCGGAAGGGGTCGTCGAAGCGATCCGTGAAGCGGGGAAGGCGGCGTTTTACGAGCGGGACGCGGCCGCGATCATCGCGCGGATCGTGCCGCTGCTTCAGCCTAACGACGTCGTGACGATCTTCAGCAACGGCGGGTTCGACGGCATCCACGAGAAGCTGCTCGCGCGTTTGCGAGAGTGATCTGGTGACTCCGGGGAGCACCGGCCGCCCGGTTTGTCGATCACGACGTGTGATCGAGCACGATCCGCCAGCCCTCGGGCAGCTTGCGGAAGAGCAGGGTGAATTTTCCACGCGGTCGATCGTTGGCGCGTTCCAGGCTCCAACTTCCGAGGACGATCGCGAAATCGGGCGAGAGCCGGGTGATCGTTAGGCCGGAGAAAGTGAGCTTCCCCATTTTCGCGCGACTGTTGTAGCGCTTGGCATAACGATCGCGAACCGTTTGCCAGCCGTGCGTGACGTTATCGCCGGAGACAAAAGTCGTGTCCGCACGGTGCGCGTAGCCGGCCATGAAGGCGTCGATAGCGCCGCGATTCCAGGCCGCGACCTGCGCCTCGAGCACCGCGCGAATCGGATCGGGCGCCGCCGCGAGCGCGGACGGAGGAAGCGGGAGGAACAGGCCTAACGAGAGCGCGAAACAGGCGATCAGAAATTTCATCAGTACGAGGAGGTTACGCGACGCCGGCGGCACGTCGAGCGGCCTCCGGCGTAAGCGGTTGACCCCGCCGCGCGAAACAATTAAATAGGCGCGTGCTCCGCCACCTCTTCGTCCGTCTCGTCGCGCCCGTCTTCCTCGCCGCATCCCTGTCCGCGCAAGTCCCTGGCCCGACGCCGCGGATCCTGCCGCACCCGGTCGCGAGCAATAACACGGCGCAGGACATGGTCACCCTCCAGTTCCCGAACAGCGACGTGATCGACGTCCTCCATTTCTACGAGAACCTCACCGGCGTGAAGCTCGTGATCGACAACAACGTGCAGGGCAAGGTGAACATTTTCATCGCCCAGAAAGTGCCGCGCAAAGAGGCGGTCACGATCATCGAGATGAACCTCGCGCTGAATGGATTCTCGCTCGTCCCGTCGGACGGCGACGTGGTTGAAGTCGTGGGCGTGAACAAGAATCCGCGCGCCGCGGCGGTGCCGATTATTTCCGACCCGGCGGACATTCCCGAGGGCGCGAAAGTGGTGAGCTACCTCTTCCACCTGAGCTACGCCGACCCGCAGGAATTGCAGGGCGTGCTCTCGCAATACCTCTCCGGCATCGGTGGGCAGGCGCCGATCCTGGCGTTGCCGAAAGCGAACAGCCTGCTCGTCACGCAAAGCTCCGACGTCCTCCGCAAGATCGTGCGGATGGTGCAGGAACTCGATGTTGCGCCGGCCGCGGTCGAGAGCGAGTTCATCAAACTCGAGCGAGCCGATGTGACCAAGGTGGTCGACATGTTGAAGGAGATTTTCGACAAGGGAGACGCGACCACGCCGGGCACGCGCAACATCCGCGGAGTGCGCAACGGCGTGCCGGTCCCGCCGGCGGCGCAAGGCGAGAGCGAGGAGGGCAACGCGCTCCTCTCCGAGGACTCGTTAGTCGTGGGCAAGATCAAGCTCGAAGCCGACGTGCGGACGAATCGCATCCATGTCGTCACGCGGCCGATCAACATGCCGTTCGTGCGCAAGTTGATCGCGGAGTTCGACGCGAATGTGGAGTTTGGCAAACCAGTCACGCGGCCGCTGCAATACATCTCCGCGGCCGACGTGCTGCCGGTGCTGGTGCAGGCGCTGACCGAGCCGGGTGAAGATCAGCAAAACGGGCAGGGCAGCCTCAATCCAAACCAGCGAAACAATCCGAATCGCCAGCCGACCCCGAGCAGTTCGCCGACGAGTTCCGGGTCGTCCGGCACCGATAGCACGCTGCAGGTGAACGAAGAGCTTTCGACCCAACCGGTCGATACCGCGCCACAGGCAGTCACGGTCGGGAACACGAAGCTCATCGCCGATTCCCGCGCCAACTCGATCATCGTCCTCGGCAACCGCGAGGTGGTCGTGAAGGTCAAAAAGATTCTCGACGAGATGGACGTGCGCGCGCCGCAGGTCGCGCTCAGCACCGTGATCGGCGAGTTGACGCTCAACAACGACGAAGAATTCGGCGTCGATTACTTCGCGAAATACAAAAACAAAGTCGTCGGCCTTTCCCGCAACACCACAGCTCCGCTGCCGCTGCCCACTGCTTCCGGCTCCGTCGCGCCGACGAACGGGATTCTCGATCCGGCCGGTCTGCTTAACTTCAGCCAGCTCCTGCAAAACGTCGGCGGCGGCACCAATGTCTACATCGCCGCCGGTAATTACCTGACGGCGATCGTGCATGCGCTCGATTCGACGGACCGTTTCCGGGTGATTTCGCGGCCGATGGTTTTTACGAGCAACAACAAGAAGGCGATCATCGCTTCGGGCACGGAGATTCCCGTCCCCGCAAACACCGTTTCGTCCGCCACGGGCAGCATCATCGGCGGCATCTCGCAGCAGACCAGTATCGAATACAAGAAAGTCGCCCTCCAGCTTGAGGTGGTTCCGTTGATTAATTCGGAGAACGAAGTCTCGCTCGATATCCTGCAAAAGGTGGACAGCCTGGCGGGCGAAACCACGGTCGATAACAATAAGATTCCCAACATCGCGACGCGCTACATCCGCACCACGGTCTCCGCGCCTAACAAGTCGACGATTGTTTTGGGGGGCTTGATCATGGACCAAAAGCAGGACTCCCGCTCCGGGATCCCGATCCTCGATCGTCTGCCGTTGGTCGGCGGTCTTTTCCGGAACACCAGCAAAACGAAGACGCGCACCGAGCTGATCATCCTGATGCGGCCGGAAGTCTCCCTGACGAAACTCGATCTCTATCGCCTGCGGCAACAGAACGAGGACCGCACTCATTTCGGACCGGAGCTGGACCAGGACGATTGTCCTGATTGCCCTCCGGTGAGAGATGGGAAACAATTACCTGCGCCGGATCTGCCCGCGGTAAAATAGGAACCTGATTAATGAAGCGCTTTCTCCTTCTGCTCTTTCTCTCGATCGGCCTGCTCTCGTCTCCCGCCTGGGCAGACGATTTCTTCAGTTGCTCCTCCGATCCGCTGGCGCCGCGCGATGAAGATGGGCTGCTCCATCAGATGCCGGCGCCTACTCGCACCGACTTCGCCCAAAGGTATCCCTGCCGTTTCGATTACTATTTTGAATCCGGGACGAGCCTCACGGCGGACCCGGCGTATGTCGGCGCGCTGCAAGGCAAATTGCGACGCATGGGCTACTATTGTGGACCGATCAACGGCGTCTTCTCGCTGCAGGTGAACGCCGCGATCGCCCGCCTGCAAAAGAACTCTTCCCAGCACGTGACCGGCACGCTCACCGTCGACGTTCGTCGGGCGCTGCATTTGCCGTAGAGATTTGGCACAGTCTCGCGCCCGGCGACGCTGTCGTTAGGCCGCGCCGCGGAACAAGTTTGTCATCTCGAGCGGCGCTGCACGGCGTTCGTTACTTGCCTGAAGACGTTCCCGGCAGTGTCGTCATTCTGAGCGGAGCGATGGATCTCGAGACGTTTGGCGACGTCGTTAGGCAAGCCAGCCGGCAGGACGCTTGCGAGATCCTTCGCCGTCTCCGCGGCTCAGGATGACAAAGCGCGCCTCACGATGATCCCCACCGCGAAAGCGAAGCGCACCGCGATCCGCCTTCCCGCCGCTCTCATGACAACTGCCCATCGCTCTGGTAACTTCCCCGCGTGAATTCCGTTCTTAGCCAGTCACTCATCAACATCCTCCTCGCCGCCGGCGCGCCTTCGCGCGAGGACGCCGCCGCGCTCGCCAGCAATCTCAACGGCACCGGCTCATGGACCGCCGACGTGCTTAATTCCGGCAAGGTCGACGAACAGCGTTTCCTCACCGAGATCGGCAATTTCTTTCAGGTCCCGGTCATCTCGATCGACGCGAAACGGATCGAGCGCTCGACGCTGGGCGTGCTCCCGAGCCGCTTCGTGTTCCAGCATCAGATCCTCCCGATCGAAGTGAAGGAAAACGCCGTCGTCCTCGCCACCTACGATCTTTTTAACTCCACCGGCCGCGAGCTCGCCGCCCAGCTTCTGACCAAGCCCGCCGAGTGGGTCCTCGTCCCGCGCGGCCAGCTCCTCCGCGCGATGAAGACGCTCTACGGCGTCGGCGCCGAGACCTTCGATGAAATCCTCAAAACCAACCGCGCCTTCGAAGCGCTCCAGGATACCGAGGCGAGCACCGACCTGAACGCCGACGATCCCGACGCCTCGGTGGTGAAGTTCGTGAACCAGATCATCCGCGAAGCGATCCACGAGCGCGCGACCGACATCCACGTCGAGCCGCTCGAGAACGACCTGCGCATTCGTTACCGCATCGACGGCATCCTGCACGAAGTCGCCGTCCCGCCGCAGCTCAAGTTGTTGCAGAGCGCGATCATCTCGCGCTTGAAAGTGATGGCGCACATGGACATCGCCGAGCGCCGTCTGCCGCAGGACGGCCGGATCAATCTCGAATCCGCCGACCAGAAGATCGACGTCCGCGTTTCCACCATCCCGACGGTAAACGGCGAATCGATTTCCCTCCGTCTCCTCAGCCGCGACACCCAGCAGCAGTTCGGCTTCGAGCGGCTCGATCTCAGCCCGGAGCACACCCGGATCATGAAGTCGCTCCTCGCCCAGCCGAACGGGATCATCCTCGTCACCGGCCCGACCGGTTCCGGCAAGTCGACTTCGCTTTATTGCTTCCTCAGCAGCATCAACTCCGTCCAGCGCCGCATCATCACGATCGAGGAACCGGTCGAGTACCGGCTCGCCGGCGTCTCGCAGATCGATGTGAAACCGGAGATCAACCTCACCTTCGCGATGGGCCTGCGCCACATTCTGCGCCAGGATCCAAACGTCGTCATGGTCGGGGAAATTCGCGACGTCGAGACCGCCGACATCGCCATCCGCGCGGCCATGACCGGCCACCTTGTCTTCAGCACTCTGCACACGAACGACGCCGTCGGCGGCATCACCCGCCTCGTCGACATGGAGGTCGAGCCGTTCCTCCTCGCTTCGGTCGTGAAAGCCTTCCTCGCCCAGCGCCTCGTCCGCACCATCTGCCCCGATTGCAAGGAATCCGTCGGCTACCCGCTCGAGTATCTGAACGAGATCGGCGCCGTCATCCCGAAGGACTTCAAGTTCTACCGGGGCGCCGGCTGCGAAAATTGCCGGCACACCGGCTATCAGGGCCGGATGGCGATCTACGAGATCTGCGTCATCACCGAACCGTTGAAGCGCCTGATCATGCAAAAGTCCGACGGCGGCGTCCTGAAACAATGCGCCATCCGCGAAGGCATGGTCACCCTGCGCCAGGACGGCTGGCGCCGCGTCGCCGAGGGCAAGACGACGATCGAGGAAGTGGTCCGAGTCACCCAGACCGACGACGTCATGGCCGAGTCGAGCGGCTACGCCGAGCCGGTCGTCGGAGGCTAGCCGGGGCTCCCCATGTAGCGGCGCTCTATGAGCGCCGAACGCAGCGGAGTTGACACCCGGTCCCCGGGCCACCGCGAGCACGAAAAACAGCAACACCGCCGCCGCGGGCCCTGACCAGCGGAAGACTCAGGAGTAAGGCACCACCACTCGCGACCGTCCGGTCCCGTTGCCGTGAATATCAGCCGTAGTCGTAAACGCTCATGAATCGCCGACGCAATCTTGAATCCCTCTCCTTATTGTCGTTTGCTTTTTTCCGCTGCCGAATATTAGCGCAAGCGGTAGAAGAGCCTGAGCAACACGAACCAGCGTCGAAATGAAGGTCAATCATCTACCCAGGCATCACCGGAGCCAACGCCGTCGGCGCGGTCAGTTCGGCTCGATCCTTCTATGAAATCATTCTCTTACGGCCACATCCTTCGGCTCTCTGCCGCGACGCTTGTTTTGGCGGGGGTCACCCTGGCTTCGGTCGTCACTTCTGCCGCTGGCTCCTTTCAGTTTGCTCCTACTGGCTCGATGTCGCATACGCGCGCGGTGCATACCGCGAGGCTCTTGACCGACGGCCGAGTGCTGGTGGCCGGTGGTTTCGACTTTTTTCTCGTTACTCTGGGGACGGCGGAGATTTACGATCCGGCGACCGGGACGTGGACGGACACGGCGCGCTTGAACAGTCCACGCGCCGGCGATACCGCGACGCTCTTACCCAATGGCACGGTCCTGGTCGCCGGAGGCTTCGGAAAGAACGATGTGCCGACTTCCAGCGCGGAGATTTACGACCCGGCGACGGGAAGGTGGATTCGCACCGGCGATATGAACCAAGCCCGCTACTTCCAGGGAGCGACCTTGCTCGCTGGCGGCGGAGTGCTGGTCGCCGGAGGCCAGGATAGCACCTATCGGTTTCTGGGCAGCGCTGAGCTATACGATCCGGCCAGCGGAAAGTGGTCCCCCACAGGCAGTCTCCACGGGTCGTTTGGTGAAGGCGACGCGACGTTATTGCCTGATGGCACGGTTTTGGCCTGGGTGGCACCAGCAATGACGCCTTCTATTATCATCGCGCGGAAATCTACGATCCGGCCACCGGCCTATGGTCGAAAACAGGGACACCGCTCGTGAACCGCTTGATGGGGACGGCTACGCTGATCC
This sequence comes from uncultured Verrucomicrobiae bacterium, assembly GCA_963831805.1. Taxonomy (GTDB): domain Bacteria; phylum Verrucomicrobiota; class Verrucomicrobiia; order Chthoniobacterales; family UBA10450; genus Palsa-1392. Next base: position 101,453 of record CAWHRN010000003.1, read on the forward strand.
CGAACGGCACGGTGTTAGTAACAGGAGGTAACTATATTCTCGATACCCCGACGGCGACGACGTTAGTTTATCAACCAGGAAGCGAGAGATGGGTTCATCCAGGAAGCCTCGTCGAGGCGCGAGCTAACCATACAGCGACGTTGCTGCCCAACGGTCAGGTGTTGATCGCGGGAGGAACGGGCTCCGGGGGCGATTCTCTGGCCACGGCAGAAATAGGGACGACCCAGGAGCAATAGCTGTGGTGTAGCCTATTGCGCGCGTGAAAGAGGGCCAGCGCCGGCGCTCCCACCTTTTTCGCAGCTTCGAGAGCATGAATACGACCCTCATATTTTGGCTGCGCTGGAGTTGTTGAGGAACTTGGATGACCATGGAAAACAACTAGTGTCCTGGCACATTTGATGGCGTCGATTGGCGCTATTATCTCGCTCCTTTATTTTGCGGCGCAGGGCCGCCAAAACACGCGCTCCTCCCGCGCCCGGTGATCGATTCTCTGGCCAGATCGATGCATGACCTGGCTTTTGAATGGCGAAGAGTAACCAGCTCTCTAAAGACTGCGACTACCCTGCGCCAAGGACGGCTGGCGCCGCGTCGCCGAGGGCAAGACGACGATCGAAGAAGTGGTGCGAGTCACCCAGACCGACGACGTCATGGCCGAGTCGAGCGGCTACGCCGAGCCGGTCGTCGGGGGCTAGACGCGGCGCCACCTGTAGCGGCGCTCTATGAGCGCCGAAGGCTCCAGAGCTCCTGTAGCCGCGCTCGGTCTCCGCGAGTTGATTTCGCTGTAGAGGCGCTCGTGCCGAGCGCTGTTCGCGGGAAAAATGGGAATGAATTTATTTTCCAAGCCCATCAGGTTGCTGGCGAAGCTTGTGCAAAGCGTAAAGAATGCCGACGAGAAGGAGCCAAAACGAAGGAAACGCCTTTCGGCCTACGACCAAGGTCCAATAGGCGGCATGCGCAAGCTGGTCGCAAACTGTCAGAATGAGGACGAGTCAAATCTGGCGCGCCGTTGCTGTTGTTTCCGCACTGCTGCTGGGAGTGGGTGCGGCCACGGCCTTTGGTCAAGAGACGCAATCCGCAGCGGCGACCGCTTCGGAAACGGCGGAGGCGCCGAAGATTCCAAACGACCAATTGGATTCGTTAGTCGCGCCGATCGCGCTTTATCCTGATCCGCTTTTGGCGCAGACGCTGGCGGCCTCCACCTATCCGATCGAGGTCATGCAACTGCAGCAGTGGTTGGACAAAAACAAGGAACTGAAAGACCAGGCGCTGGCCGACGCGGTGGCGACGCAGCCCTGGGATCCAAGCGTGCAGGCGATGGCCGCCTTTCCCGATGTGACCCAACGGATGGCTGAGAACGTCCAATGGACATCGGACATGGGGAACGCGTTCCTCGCTCAGCAAGAGGATGTCATGTCCGCCGTCCAGCGCATGCGGGCAAAGGCCGAGAGCACGGGAGCGTTGAAGACGGGCGAGCAACAAAAGGTAGAATCGAAAACGGTTGGGAGCGAACAGGTGATCGTGATCGAGCAAGCCGATCCGAACACCGTGTATGTCCCTTCCTATGACCCGACAGTGGTTTATGGCGAACCGGCCTATCCGTATCCGAGTTATAGTTATCCGGGCTATGTAGCCGGTGGGGCGCTCGCCTTCGGCGGAGCGATGGCGCTGGGCGCGGCCTGGGGCAATAATTGGGGCTGGGGCTGTGGCTGGGACAACGGCAATATCGACGTGAACGTGAATAACAACTACGTCAACAACTACAACAAAAAGAATAACATTAAAGCAGGTGAGGCCGGTAAGTGGCAGCATAGCCCGGAACATCGCGGTAACGCCCCCTATGGCGATCGAGGAACAGCGAACAAATATGGTGGACGCGCCGCAAGTGGCGCGGGCGGTCCCGGCGGAGCTGGCGGCGTAGGAGGAGTTGGCAAGCCTGGGGGCGCAGGCGGAGTCGGGAAGGCTGGCGGCCCGGGCGGTGTGGGTGGAGTTGGTAAGGCGGGCGGCCCCGGCGGAGTCGGGAAACCCGGTGGCGCCGGCGGAGTCGGCAAGGCCGGTGGCGCGGGTGGCGCCAATAAGTCCGGTGGTGCGTCCGCGAAAAAGAAATCCGGCGGAGCTGACGCCGCGCGTTCGTCTTCCAAGCAAGCCAGTCGACCGAGCGGTGGTGGGGCGGATCAGATTGGGAACAAGAACATGGGAAACAAGGGTAGCTCTGCGTCGCGCAGCAGCGGCGGCGCCATCAGCGGCGGCAGCGGAAAACAAGCGAAAGCGAGCAGCAACCGAGGAGGCAAGAGCATGGGTGGCGGCGGAATGAGTGGCGGCGGAGGCGGCAGGCGCTAGGAAGAAAAACTGAGGAGAAGCCCAATGAAATCAAGATCTTATCCTTCAATCCTAACGAAGATCTCGCTGGCCGTGGTTGCGGTCGCGATCGGCGGCCTGTTGCACGCGGCGCCCGAACCCAAGGAGGACGGGACTGCATCACAGCCGACAGGGAAGGAATTCGACACCCCGAAGGCGGCGGCTGCTGCTTTGATCGAAGCCGCTGGATCAAACGACACCGCAGCGCTAAAGGAGATCCTGGGGCCAGGCAGCGACGACATCATCAGCTCAGAAGATGCGGTCGCGGATAAGAACCGGGTCATGGCCTTTGTCGCCAAGGCGAAGGAGAAGACCGAGGTAGGAGCTGACCCTAAGAATAAGAACCGCGCCATCCTCACAATTGGAAATGATGAGCTTACGGTGCCGATTCCAATCGTTCACAACAAAGGTAAGTGGTCATTCGATACCAGGGTAGGTCGCGAAGAAATCCTCAACCGGCGCATCGGCGCGAACGAACTGGACGCCATTGCCATCTGTCGCGGATACGTGGAAGCGCAACACGAATACGCGGACGAAAAGCATGACGATTCCAAAGTTAACCAATACGCGCAGCGCATCATCAGCACGCCCGGCAAACACGACGGTCTCGCCTGGCAGAATTCCGATGGAACATGGGGCGGTCCAGTCGGCGAAGGTATCGCTCGCGCGATCGCGCGAGGCTACACTGAAAAGGCCGAGCCTTTTCGCGGCTACTATTTCAAGGTTCTAAAAGGGCAGGGCCCGTCGGCCCGGATGGGGCAGATGGATTTTGTCGTCGAAGGGGCGATGATCACCGGCTTCGCCCTCGCGGCTGCGCCCGCGCAATATCGGGTTACTGGAGTGAAGAGCTTCATCGTCGGTCCGGACGGTGTTGTTTACGAGAAGGATCTCGGGCCCGACACGCTTAAACAATTCCAAGCCATGGATCGGTATGACCCGGATAAGAGCTGGGAAGAGACGGATGATGACTGGGGGGACTAGGAACAGGGCAGAAGCCTCAGGGCCGGTTATTCCCGACGACGATAATCGTAATTGGGAGTGCGATATTGCTGGCAGAGGAACAAAGGAGAACAAGTTTTCCCCATCGGTGCGTCTGCAGTGGTAACATGAGTAACACGATTACGATGAGCCAGGCGATGAGTCTGAAGTAATACGTCCTGGCGGCAGTTACCGGTGAAGGTCTTGCTCCAGGCCGCGGTGCTCCTTTTGATGTTGGCCGTCGGCATCAGCCTGCGGCCGGGACAGATTTGGAATAACTGGCGCCGTCTCACCCCTTCGAAATGGACGCGCCTGCTGGCGGCGACCTTCCTGCTCCCGCCGGCCCTCGCCCTCGCGCTCGGGAAGATCTTCGCGCTGGGCGGCTCGGCCACGGCGGGATTGTTCCTGATCGGCGCAGTGCCGGGAGCGCCATTGATGACTCGCGGCGCCGCCCAACGCGGGTTCGATGTGCAGATGGCCGCGAGCTACCAGGTCTGGAGCGGATTGCTGACGCCGGTCATCGTGCCGTTACTGGTCGCGACCGGCGGTTGGATTTACGGCCGCGAGGTCTGGGTGCCGCCGCTGAAGCTGCTCTCGGTCATCGCGCAACAGCAGTTCCTCCCCTTGCTCGTGGGGATGACGCTCACCTGGCTGGTGCCCGCGATTTCCATCCGCCTCCAGCGCGCACTCGTGCCGATCGGTAACGTCCTCATCCTCGTGGTGCTGGTGGCCGTGCTTTACAAAATGGGTCCGGCCTTGGAGCAGGTAAGCCTCTGGCTGGCGGCGGCGGCGCTGCTGCTCGCGCTCGGATGTCTCTTCGGAGCGCGTCTCCTCCTCGGCGCCCGCTCCCGGACGGTTGAGACATTGTCCGTCTGCAATGCGAACCGGCACATCGGTCTCGCGCTCCTGCTCTCCGGGCAGGAAATGCAAGACAACCGCCCGGTGCCAGCGATCGCGGCCTATGCCATCGCCGCCCTGCTCGTGATGACTGTCTACGCGAAGCTCGCGCCAGCGGTGAAGGACGCGCCTGAGTTAGAATGAGGGTAGGGGAAATCGGCGGGTAGAGCGGGAATCCTGGCAATTTCGCTCGACCTGCGGAACGGGGCCGACCTTGGAATTGGTGCCGGGATAACTTTACCGGGGCCGCAAAATAATTTTCCGGTGTCGGAATGGCTTTACCGAGGCTGCAAAATAATTTTCCGGTGCCGGAACGACTTTACCAAGGCTGCAAAATAATTTTCCAGTGCCGGAACGACTTTACCAAGGCCGCAAAATAATTTTCCGGTGTCGGAACAGCTTTACCGAGGCCGCAAAATAATTTTCCGGTGCCGGAACAACTTTACCAAGGCCGCAAAATAATTTTCCGGTGCCGGAACAACTTTACCGAGGCTGCAAAATAATTTTCCGGTGCCGGAACGACTTTACCAAGGCCGCAAAATAATTTTCTGACCTCGGAACAGCAAGACCGAGGCTGCAGCCTCATTTTTTACGAGTTACCTGGCCGGCCCCAGGTTAATCGCCCCCGGCCGGGCGGTGGAACACTCCTGCGCCCCGCCGGGCGGAGCGGCCCGAGCGATTTCGCCGGTGTTCCCGGACGCGGCTTATGACTGCGTAGTCCTTTAGCTCGACTTTCTTCAGCACCTGCCAACTCCGCGCCTGCCCGCGCCAGCTCTTTGCGTGCCCACGCCAGCTCCTTGCGTGACCACAAAAACTCCATGCGCGCCACGCCAGCACTGCGCGTGACCGCAAAAACTCTGCGCGTGCCCACGCCAGCTCCTCGTCGCCCCAGACCAACTCTGTTTTCCGGTCGCCCCGGCCTGCGTCCGGTCCGACCTGCACCGTTCCCGGTCACGCCCGCTCTGAATACGGCCAGGATTAGGCCCGAGAGCCCAAGGCCGAAGATCCAGCCGACCCGCCCAGGTGAAATTTAGGCTTGGCCCCGTCGCTCTCCTCCGGCAGACTTCGACCGATGCCTTCGCTTTCCTCCCGGCTCCGCCCCACGACCACCCGAAATAGCCGAAACTCCGTTTCGGATAATACCTGTTAGGCGTTGCTACCCGTCTCATAACGAGCGATGAAGAACATCACATTGAAGTCCCCAAGAACGGACCACGGTTAGCTCGTTCTCCGTGCAGGTGCATCCTCTGGTCAGGCATTACGTGACATGAGACGTGGAGATTCGTTTGGCCGAGCCTACTCCGACTCCTGCCGCCCAGCCCAAACCACCGCCGACGGCAAAGCCCAGCCACGATCTCGATTCCATTCTCAAGCGCCTTACCAAGCTCAAACCGACCAAGCGCGCAGCCATCACTCCATCAAGGCGATGTATCAGTTCGACGCGCCAATCGACGACAACGAAGCCAACAAGATTCTCGAAGCTCTCCTGAAGCGCGGCTCCGTCACCATTGATGCCAAAGACAAACTCCAATTCCGCCACGCCTAACCATGCGCTGCAGTGAACTGGTCCGGCTGTCACACCCATGGGCTGCGCCAACCTCCGCAGTCGCTGAGCTTGGGGTCGACTTGCTACCATCCGAGTAACGAAAGCCAAGCAATCTCACCCGATGCCGCTCGCTCAGCGCATGATTCAGCCAGCTCTTCTGCAACCGCCATAAGTCGAGCGACATCAGCACTCGTCAGCGTCGGATGGTCCGACATCCAGACCTCACGGCTCCACTCAACGCGCTGTCGGCAGCATGCAAAGCAACCTTCCTCAACGCAAACTCCGAAATGACCGCAACGCCTAACCAAGCGCTGCAGCGAACGGCTGCGCCGTGCTTGTCGCTGAGCTTGGGGTCGTTAGGCATCGCTACGCGCATCCTGCTATTCCTTCAGCCACGGGCCGAGAGACAAGACTGATTCAATTGAACCGCAAACGAACCATGAAAACCATAACCATACTTACATCGCTTGGCCTCGCGCTGAGTTTGTTCACCACGCGGTTGCCTGGCGCGCCCGCACCCGTGACGGCTGACGAAGCCAAAGAAATCGCCCTCGACACCTACCTCTATGCTTATCCGCTCTTGCTGATGGACGTGACCCGCAAGGTGCAGAGCAACACGGAACTGCCGGACACCAAGACCAAGCACGCGCCGATGAACCAGTTCTATCACGCGCCGGAATTTCCCGATGCCGCGTTCACCGATGTGGTGCGGGCAAACGCTGACACTCTTTATTCCTTCCTGTGGTTTGACGTGTCGAAAGAGCCGCTGGTCATCGATGTGCCGGATTCTGGCGGGCGTTACTATCTGCTGCCCATGCTGGATATGTGGACAGACATCTTCGCTTCGCCCGGCAAGCGCACCTCGGGCACGGGACCGCAGACTTATACTCTCACCGGGCCGGGTTGGAGGGGCACGCTCCCGAAAGGGACGACGGAAATCAAGGCGCCCACGGCCACCGGCTGGATGATCGGACGCACGCAGACCGACGGCAAGAAGGATTATGCGGCCGTGCATCAGTTCCAGGCGGGATTGAAAGCGGTGCCGCTGAGCGCGTGGGGGAAAAAAGGCTGGCCGCCGCCCAAGGGAAAGGTGGATCCACAACAGGACATGAGCGCGCCGGTCGAGCAGGTGGCGAAAATGAGTGCGGCGGAATTTTTCGCAGGCTTCGCGGAATTGATGAAGGCGAACCCGCCACACGCGAATGATTATCCCATCCTTCAGCAAATGGAACGGCTCGGCATCGTGCCGGGAAAGTCCTTTGACCTGTCGAAGGCGTCGCCCGATGTGCGGGCTGCGCTCGCGGCTGCGCCCGCCGTCGGCCAAGCTAAGATTCTCGCCTACGCCCCGCACGCCGCCGCGCTGGTCAACGACTGGGCCATGATCATGAGCCCGGTGGGCACTTACGGCACGGATTATCTCAAGCGCGCTTTCATCGCTTTCTTCGGTCTCGGCGCGAATGTGGTGGAAGATGCGATTTATCCCAGCGCAATGGTGGATGCCCACGGCAAACCGTTGTTCCAGAGCAGCGAAAAATACGTGCTGCACCTGGAGAAGGATCAGATTCCACCCGTGCGCGCCTTCTGGTCGCTGACCATGTATAACGACAAACAGTTTTTTGCGGACAATCCCATCAACCGCTACGCGATCGGCGACCGCGACGACCTGAAATTCAACGCGAACGGCTCGCTTGATCTTTACATCCAGCGCGAATCCCCCGGTGCGGACAAGGAGAGCAATTGGCTCCCTGCGCCGAAGGAGGGCGGCTTCAGCCTGACCCTGCGTCTCTACTGGCCCAAGTCCAACGTGCTCGACGGCACCTGGCAGCCGCCAGCGGTGAAGCGAGCCGAGTGAGAGCACAAACACCCGCAACGCCTAACCATGCGCTGCAGCGAACCACCCCGTGCGTCACGGCACCTGCTTCCGCCGCCGCCTTTCCGCCCGCCGTGCACGCGCCGCGCCGCACTCCGCGGTCGCTGAGCTTGGGTTCGTTAGGCGATTCTCGCGCAGCTTAACATGCAACCCGTTTACCAGATTCCAGGCGATCTGCTCGAAGCGCACATAGCTCATCTTTCGAGTAATCCGACGGTGCAGTCATGCCAGAGTTATCTTTACTCACTGCTGTTTCTCTCCGGGTTGCGCGTGGCGTTCTTCTATTATCGAGCGGCGCAGGCGGGCGACGAGTTCTTTACGAACTGGGCACCGACCCATCGCCTCGACGACGGCCTCGATGCTGCCGCTAAGAGTGGTATTACCTGCCTTATGCGTGACGCCCGCTCGCGTTTCACGCGTGACGACATCAAGAATCTCTACCCCGCCGGAGCACGCAATCCAAACTGGGTTGCGGTCAGTCTGGCCTTCGCAAACGTCTTTGAGCACACCAACAAGGCGACGTTAGCTTGGATTGCTCACGGCGACGCCGACCAGAACAAGCTTAGGCTTTCATGCGGCATGGGTGTTGTGGCACTTTGGTCATCCAAGACAGCGGGCTTTATTCACGATCTTATGCGCAGTCCTTTTGCCTTTCCGGACGATATTGCTTCGGCAATTCGTTCCTTTTCACTCACCCGAGATACAGCACTGCCGGAACTTGCGTGAGACATCTTGTTCTCGTTAGCGTTTCTTGCCGCCGGCTCCGGGGACGGAGGTGACTTGTCTCATCCACTGCGCGACCTGGGCTTCGTCGAGGTCGGCCACGGTTTTCAAGTTGACGCCGCGGGTGGTCTTGCCCATGCCGATCGGGGTGACCGGGGGGACGGGATGGAGGGCGGCGCCGTTGACGAACATGAGTTTGACGTGGCCGGCGAAGGCGCCGCAGCAGAAGCACCAGCCGTCGCCGACGCCGTAGTAGGACATGCCCCATTTCACGGAGCGCTGGAGGCCGGGCAGGGTCTTGGCCGCGAGGGCATCGACGCTCTCGGCGATGCCGCGCTGCGGCTGGGGCAGGCTGGCGATGTAGGCGAAGACGGGTTTGTCGCCGAGGGCTGCCTTCGCGGGGCTGGCCTTGCCGGTCCTGGCTGTTGGTAGCTTCGTGGCAGCTTTGCCTTTTGCCGCGGGGCGCGTGGCGGGTTTGCGGGCTGCGGGTTTGGAGGTCTTGTTTGTTTTGGGCGTGGCCATGGTCAGTTCCTCTAAGTCTCGGCTGTTTCGTCGTGCTTTTTGCGCGACAGGACGATGGCATACTGAGAGCCGCTGAGGGCGTCAAGCTTGTTGAGGTTTTGCAGGCTAGAGCGGCGATATGTCGTGGCTCTCCGGCCGCAGGCGCGATCTTGCGTCGCCGCCGCAGCGGGCGACGCGCTCGCCGTTACAGTTGCTGGCGCCGTGATCGGGCCGCGAGCGACTGCTCGATGCGTCAAGGCTCACCCCAGCTTCGCCCGGCCGTGCCGGCCGGTCAGGTTCAGGAGTGGCCCGAGGGGGACGATGCCGGTCGGGTTGATCTTCTCGTGCGTGAGGTAGTAGTGGCGTTTGATGTGGTCGAGATTCACGGTGTCGGCGATGCCGGGCTGTTGGTAGAGGTCTTGCAGGTAGCCCTGAAGCGCGGGGTAATCGACGATCCGCCGGAAGTTGCACTTGAAGTGGCCGTAATAGACCGCGTCGAAGCGGATGAGGGTACAGAAGAGCCGCCAATCGCTCTCCACGATCCGCCGCCCGAAGAGGTAGCGGCTGCCGGAGAGGCGCAGGTCCATCTCGTCGAGGGCCGCGAAGACGGTGGTGCAGGCGTGGGCGTAGCTCCGTTGCCGCGTGGCAAAGCCGGCCCGGTAGACGCCGTTGTTGATCCATTCGTAGATGTGCTCGGAGAGCGCCGCCTGCCCGTCGATGATGTCGACCGGGAAGAGATTCGTCAACGGATGCCCGAGCGGGGCGAAGACGTCGTTGAACATGCGGCAGATGTCGTCCTCGGAGTTGTTCACGATCTGGCCGGTCTCTTTGTCCCAGAGGACTGGGACGGTGACGCGGCCCTTGTAGTTCCGGTCGTTCGCGCGGTAGGCTTGCGCGAGATAGTCAAACCCATTCACCTGATCGGTGGTGTGGCCCGGGCCGTCGCGGAAGGCCCACCCGCGCTCGTCCCGCACCGGGTCGGCCACGGTCATCCCGATCACATCCTCGATCCCGCATAACATCCGCGCGATCACCGTCCGGCTGGCCCAGGGACAGGCGAGCGAGACATAGAGATGGTAGCGCCCGGGAGCGGCCGGGTACGCCGTGGAACCGTCCGCCGAGACCCAATCCCTGAAGGCGTCCTCCTGGCGCATGAACTCCCCGGTGGAAGACTGCTCGGCGGCGAACTGGGCTTTGGCGGGCATGGAGACTTCTTAGCTCAACTCTGCCTCGGCAGCGAGCGCGAGCAATGCCGGAGCGTCCGGCGGCCCCGGCCGCGCCTAACGGAATCGCCGGGCCGAGAGAAAGCCGATCTCGTGCCGCGTCCCCTGTTCCAGCGCCAACTCCGCTGCCACCTCGCCGATGACCGGGGCGAACTTGAAGCCGTGACCGGAGAACCCGCCGCAGAGAATGACGCCAGCGTGCGCGGGATGCCGATCGACCACGAAGTGTCCGTCGGGCGTGAGCGTGTAGAGACACGCCCGGGCCGCGCGGAAGGTCGCCGCGGCCCCGGGCAGCCAGGTCTCCAGCGCGGCGGCGATCGGCGCGACATCGCGCGCGGGATCGATCTCGCGGTCCAGCTCGGCCGGCGAAGTGATCGCGCCGTGGGCGTGGAAGGCGGCTTTTACCCCGTCGCCGAAATCGGGGAACCCGTAGAGCGGCGCGGGAAATTCCGCGCGCTCGACGAGGAACGGCGGCACGCGGTCGGCTCCGTAGCCAGCGATCGCGGGGGTGAACCAAGCCTGGATATTCCGCTGCCGCTGCAGCGGGACGCCCAGCGCGTCGTCCAGCCAGGGCCCGGGAGCGAGAATGAGGGAGCGGGCCGAGAGGCGTTCGCCCTCGTCGAGGAAAATATGGAAGCCGTCGCCGGCCGGTTCCCACCGCCGGACGGTCGCGCCAAACCGGAGGTGGGCGCCGGCGCGTGCGGCCAAGCGCAGTTGGGCCTCGATCGCGCGCTCGGGGCGCAACACCCCGCCCGCCGGTTCAAAGACGCCGATCTCCTGCGGCCGGAAACGGAAGGCCGGGTACCGCCGGAAGAGCTCCCGGGTGTCCAGCGTTTCCAAGGGCAGCGCATGCTCGCGCGCCGAGCGCTGCGCCCCGGCGACGATCGGCGCGTCCGCGGGACCGACCATGAGCAGGCCGGTGATGGTGAGGAGTTCCTCGCCCGTGGCCCGCTCCAGCTCGCGCCAGAGTTCATAGGCCCGGAGGAGCAGCGGCACATAAGCGGGATCCTCGAAGTAGGCCTGGCGAATCATCCGGCTCCGCCCGCTCGACGAGCCCAGCTCGTGCGCGGGTCCAAATTGCTCCAGCCCCACCGCCGCCGCGCTCCGGCTCGCGCAGGCCGCGAGCGCGGCGCTCCCGATCCCGCCGAGGCCGATGACTGCCACGTCATAGCTCATGCGCGTTATATTTGCCGCCGTCGGCCCCTCCGGCTAGAAGATTGCGATGCCCTTGCTGAATCTGCCCGCCCTGCTGGAGAACGCCCCGCGCCACCTCCCGGTCTTCCAGGAGCGGACCGCGCCGCTCTCGAAGGAGGAAAAGGGCATCCGGATGAGCGAGATGTTCTTCCTCTACGCGACCGTGGCCGACCTCGCGCCGCGACGGATCATCGAGTCCGGTCGAGCGCGGGCGCAGAGCACGCTGGTGCTCTCGGCTCTCTTCCCCGGGGCGAAGATCATCAGCATCGAGTCCAATCCGAATTCCCCCGACGTCGCCCACGCCGAGAAACGGCTCCGCGGCTGCGGGAACGTGGAGAGCCGGTTCGGGGATTCGCGGGTGCTGCTGCCGGAGCTGGTCGAGCCCGGCGACGTGGTGCTGATCGATGGCCCGAAGGATTTCCGCGCGCTCAAGCTCGCGCTCGGCCTGCTCGCGAGCGGGCAAACGCCGGCCGTCTTCGTGCACGATCTCTGGCGCAGCTCGTCGCCGCGGGAATTCGTCGAGCGCTGCCTGCCGACGGCCTTCCTGAGCGACGACGCCGACTGGGTGCGGGATTACGCGCGGCTGGATTCCGGGCGCCCGACGCCGCCAATCCGCGACGGGTCGCGGATCGTCTATGGCGCGACGCTCGGCTGTCTACCGGCGGGGGAAGAGGATTTCGCCGCGCGGCTCTGGCAATGCCGCCGGGCCCAGGGAACAGACCGCGTGGTGGCGACGCTCCGGAAGCTGGGCGACAACCGCCCGTTCGACCGGCCGCCGGATTTCACCAACCTCGCCTAACGAGCGGAGTCGCCGGGGGCCCGACGGGGCGGCGCGCGAAAGGAATTGGTCAGGGCCGCGGAATGATGCTTTTATCGGCGAACACTTCGGGCCTATAGCTCAGCGGTTAGAGCAGGGGACTCATAATCCCTTGGTCCCAGGTTCGAATCCTGGTGGGCCCAGCTCTGAGTCTCCAACTCTCAGCTCTCCGACTTGAACTCGCCACTGTCCCAACTCGCCGGCCGCGGTGGACGGCTCGCCCGCGCGCTGCTCGAGCTGGCGTTCCTCAGCGCGCTCATTCTCACCACGCGCTGCGCGAATCACGCGGACGTCTTTGTCGGCGGCCAGGTTTACTTCGTCGATGCCGATTGCTACGCGCGAATGAGCCGGGCGCGGCTGGTCGCGGCGCATCCGGGGCTGGTCGTTAGGCAACACGACTTCGAGAACGCCCCGGCCGGGACGATCCCGCACACGACCGCGCCGTTTGATTACCTGATCGTGGGGCTGGCGGCATTGTTAGGCAAATTCTCCGCCCAGCCGCTGGACCTCGCCGGGACGCTCGTCTCGCCGCTGCTCGCGCTCGCGGGCGGGTGGTTTCTCTGGTGGTGGTCGCGGCGGCAGCGGCTGCGTTTTCGCTGGGCGGGACTGCTCCTCTTCGCGCTCAGCCCGATCCTCGTTCACGGGACCGCCCTCGGGCGTCCCGACCATCAGGCGTTGCTCATTGTGCTGTTGCTCGTCGCGCTCGCGACGGAGTGGACGCTGCGCGCGGAGCCGGCGCCGGCCGCTGCGCGCGGGTGGGGGATGGCGAGCGGGTTGAGCTGGGGTTTGGCGCTCTGGGTTTCGCTCTACGAGCCGGCGGTTTTTCTCGCCGTGGTCGGACTCGGGTCGGGCGCGCGATTGTTCCGGCGGGAGCGGCGCGCGGGATGGATCGCCTGCGGGGCGGTGCTCCTGCTCGCGGGGCTGGTGGAGCGGCGCTGGCCTCAACTTCCAGCTCCGGATTTGCTCGCCTGCTTCGAGCGCTGGTCGGCAACGATCGGCGAGCTGAGCCGGGTCAGCCTAACGAACCCGATCTGGTGGGATTGGTTCGGGGGAATCCTCCTCGTCGTCGTGCTCGTCCTCGTCCTCGGCTGGAAAAGGCGGCCGCTCCCGCTCTCCTTCGTCGCGCTTCTCGTGGTCGCGTTTGCGCTGACCGTGTGGCAGGCGCGCTGGGGTTACTTCCTCGCGCTCCTCCTTTGCCTAACGACTCCAAGCCTGCTCGCGGTCGTTAGGCCGCGGTGGCTCGGGATCGCCGCGGCGGTCGCGGCCTTTGTCCCGTTCCTCTTCACTTGGGACCGAGAGTTCTGGCCTAACGAGGAGACGGAAACGCAGCGCGCCGCGGCCCGGCTCGAAGCCGCCGACTGGCGCGCCGCGGCGAGCAGCCTGCGCGGGGACGCGCGCGCGCCGTTCCTCGCGCCCTGGTGGCTCGCGCCCTCCGCCGCCTATTGGTCGGGCCAGCCGGCCGTGGCGGGCAGTTCGCACGAGAGCCTCGCGGGGATCGTCGCGAGCGCGCGTTTCTTTCTCAGCACTTCGCCTAACGACGCCGCGAAGGTCCTCCGCGACGACGGCGTGCGCTGGGTCCTCGCCGCCGACGCCGCGCGGACGGCGGGCAATTCCGCGGCGATCCTCGGCACGCCTGCGGCGCCGCAGGCGCTCTGCTTCACCCTCGATCGCGCGCCGTCGCGGGCGCCTCCTTTCCTCGAGCTCGTGGGGCAGAACAACGCCGCGAAGATCTACCGGGTGCGCAATTAATTCACAAAATTCTTGTCTTTCCCCCGGGGAGACGTTGACATGGCTGGTTCTGCCTCTTAATAATGCGGCGTGTTGAAGAAATTCATCTCGCACAAGCCCGCGGCGCCGGCCGAGACGTTTACGCCCCCGCCCGCCCCGGTCCGCGAGGAAATCCAACCGGTGGCCTCTTACCCGGAAGAACCGAAAGCACCTAAAGCACCTGTGACCCCGTTATCACCAACCCTGAGCGAGCATCAAAAATATATGGCCGAACATTCTGGCAAGGACGTCCTCTCGAGTGATGTCGAGATCAAAGGAAGCATCAAGTTTCAGAAGGAACTTCTCATCGACGGCAAGGTCGAAGGCGAGATTCACTCCGATGGCGTGTTGACGATCGGCGAGAACGCCGACATCCGCGGCGAGATCAAGACCAAGTCGATCACCGTCTACGGGAAAGTGCATGGCAACATCACGGTCGGGGAACGTTGCGAGCTGAAGTCGCGCTGCACTTTGCAGGGCGACCTGAAGGCGGCGCGTCTCGTGATCGAGGAAGGGGCGACCTTCATCGGCAAGTCGGAAGTGACCAGCGGCAAACTGCCCATCTCTTCCAACGGAAGCCCGAGCAAGGCCGATGTTTCCGCGGCCCGGAGCGACGAATCCTCTTCGGCTTCGAAGTCATTCGCCGGTAGCCGCGCCTAACGAGCAGCGGCCGTCGCGTTCGTGGCCAAGTCGCCTGCCAAGGTCAGTGTGGAGTGTCCACACTGTGGCTTTAAGCAGCAGGAATACGCCGCCGCCCGCAGCACCCTTTGCCGCCAGTGCGGCAAACATTACGTCGTCAAGGTTGACCAAGCGGCGGTGAAAGACGCGGTCGCCGCCGCCCGGGATGACTCCGGCAGCAGCGGGCGGCCCTCGTTCCTTCAGCGCTTCGAAGGCATCTGGCACCGGCCGCGGATCACCTCCGTGGCCTGCTACGATTGCGGCACCCGGCAGGAAATCACCACCGCCGCTGCTTCCACCATCTGCCCGTCGTGCAGCGTCCATATGGACCTGCGGGATTACAAGATCAACGGCAGCTTCAGTCGTCTCATTCGCACCCACGGCGAAGTGCACGTCACCTCGAGTGGCGACCTGAGCAGCAGCCAGGTGACCTGCAGGGTCGCGATCATCGACGGCAAACTCCGGGGCGCCCTCCAGTGCTACGAACGCGCGGAGTTCCGCGCCTCCGGCAAAGTGCAGGGGAAGCTCGTCGCCCGCGAGGTCGTGATCGGGAAAAAGGCCACCGTGCAATTCTTTCGCCAGCTCCAGGTCGGCTCGGTCGAGGTCCGCGGGACGATGACCGGCGAGATCCTCGCCGAAACGCTGGTCACGATTCGCAGCACCGGCTCCCTCGATGGCAATGTCGTCGCCCGTTCCATTAACGTCGAGAAAGGGGGCACCTTCACCGGCCAGCTCATCATCGGGCGCCAATCCCTCGAGCAGGCCGAGCTCCTCCCTGATCTCGATGAAAAGAGCGCGCCCGCGAAAAGCCGGGAAGCGCTCCCGCCCGGCGGGCTCTCCGGCCTACCCGCCACCTCGTAGTCGTGGTCGAGAAACGCGCGCCTTTTCCCCGCAGCCCGTATGAACGGCTCGGCGGCTACGTCCACCTCCCGCGCCTCATCGACAAGGCGCGCCTCCACCGGCAAGGCCTGCTCAACGGCTACAACTACAAAACCGTCGGCTTCGACAAACATCTCCTCGCCTTCCTGAAGATCGATCCCGACGCCTTCGAGAAAGCCGCCGCCGCACTCCCCGACGACGCCGCCCTCCTCGGCTGGATCCAGCAGCACGCCGCCGCCCACCGCCCCGAGGAGATCGAGCACTGGAACGAGGCCATGATCTCCCGCCACCCGGATACCGCGGAAAAGAAAGCCCGCTTCCGGCACTTCCTGAAGGAAGCCGGCGGCGAAGGCCGGAGCGACATCGCGACCTACTTCGATCTCATCGAGTTCGACGAAGGACGGCGTGCCTAACGAACAAAGGACTCGCCGCCGGCGGAGCCGGCCCTGGCGGCCGCGCGGCCGCTACTGCGCGAACTGCGCGAAGATCTTGTTCGCCTCTTCCAGCGTCTCTTTACTCCCGATGTCGTACCATGTCCCCTTTACCGGATAAGTCTTCACCGGCCGGCGGGTGTAGAGCCATTGGATGAAACGCCCCGGCTGGTCCGGGTTATTCCCCGCCACGATATAGGTCGTGAAAAGCTCCAGCGTCTCCGCGGAGAAGTAGTAAAGCGCGATCCCGGTCACGGTCGTCTCCGGCTTCTCCGGCTTCTCCTCGAAATGAGTGATGACTCCCTCCGCGTCCGTCTTGATCGCGGAATACTTCTTCATCACCTCCAGGTCGCCGACATCGTAAGTCGCGAGCATCGCCGCGGACCCGGCCGCCTGCTGCGCGAACTCCGCGAGCGGTTCGCTGAAAAGATTATCCCCCGCCACTACGATGAGTGACTCGTTCCTGATCTCCTCGCGATCGATCACCAACCGGATATCTCCGATCGCGCCCAGCTTATCGGCGTCCGTCTGCGAGCCATCGTTCACGATCTTGAAGGTCAGCTTCGGCTGCGCCTTCTGGTAGTCATCCGCCCAGGTCTGGAAGTCACTCGCGAACTTATCATTCGTTACGATGTAGATCGTCCCGAGATCGGGGATGGGCGCGAGGTTATCGAGCACCCACTCGATCATTGGCTTGCCCGCCACTTCGAGGAGCGGCTTGGCCTTCTTTTCAGTCAGCGGGTAAAGACGGGTCGCGTAGCCGGCGGCGAGGATCAGCACATTCATGGAGTGGTTTTCATAAACTCATTCAATCCTCGTGTCATCCGACATTCACACCACCGGCCAGCCGCCCGCGAGCGACGCAGGAATAGCCGGTCGCGGCGAAGCCGCCGCCTCTCCTGACTCAGACCTTCACTCCCGGCCCGAGCCGATCGACCAGCCATCCACACGATCCCGCCAGATTCTTCTTGACAAAAAATCCACAAAATGACTAAACCGCTCCATGAACCGTAAACCGTTGCGCCACAAACCCGTGATGATCTCACGTTCGCGCTGGACCACCTACATGGTGGCAGGCGCCGCCACTTCCCTCGCCGGCCTCGCCACCGCCGAGGCCGAAATCCACTACTCCGGCCCGCTGAATGTCCCCCTCAAGGGCAACATCAACCAGGCCTTCCCGCTCGCTAACGGGGCCGTGATCGGCTTTCGCCATACCGACATCGGGGGCGAGGGCGGCGTTGCGCACGTCAACATCGGCGGGGCCTCTTCGTTGTTCGCCGGGGATTGCCCTGAGATCACCAGCAATGCCCCGTTCTATCTCTACCGGCTCGGCAGCAACGTCAGAGTATCGCAGGAGCGGCTCGGGCACAGTTGCATTAGCTTCTCCTCCTCCAGCACGTCGAGCGTCGTCTGCTTCGGCGCCTACCTCGGGTTTACCGACTACCCGGGCGTCCACTTCAAGCAGCCCGGGAGAGGATTCATCGGCTTCGAATTCAACACCGGCGCCGGGCGCCAATACGGCTGGGTGCGGGTGAAGACCAACGGCGCACCGGACTTTAACTTCATCGTCATCGACTACGCCTGGGGCGACGTCGGGGACACGATCGAGACCGGGCAGAAAGAGAGCGGCCCCACCGAGCACGCCGCCGTCACGAAGTCAGGCTCCCTCGGCCTCCTCGCCACCGGCGGCAAAGGCCTGAAAGCCTGGCGCCAGGCCAAGCAGCCCGCCGCCGCCCACTGAGAGCGTAAGTGCCGGAAGGCCCCCGATGAGCGCGACGGTCTGCCGCGGGCGACGACATGGCCCGCGCGGGCTTCAAATCAGAGCCAAGGTCCGTCCGCGAGCTCCCGGAAGGTCCCAACCGCCCGTTCCGAGCCGGGATAACTTTCTTGGCGGGCCAAACCGCGCCACTCGGGACAAGAAAAACATTTTGTTGCGGCAAACCGGGCAACCTGGGGCGTCAGAAAGATTCTGCCGGCCTAAAGTGTGCAACTTGAGCCGAGAAAAAGATTCTGATGGGCTAAAGCTCGCAACATGAGCCGCGAGAAAGATTTTCCCAGGGAGAAGTGTGCAACATGGGGGTGGGAAATAGTTTTTCCCGGGGTCAGGTTGGCAACATGGGGCGAGAAATAGTTTTTCTCGGGGTGATGTTTGCAACATAGGTTGGGAAATAGTTTTTCCCGGAGTGATCTTTGCAACATAGGGTGGGAAAAAGTCTTTCCGGGGTCATGTTTGCAACTTGGGCCGAGAAATAGTTTTTCCCGGCCCTGACCGGCCAACCGAGGCCAGGAAAATACTCTGGGCGGGCCAAACTGCGCAACACCAAGCCCCCCGAGGCTCGTGCCGGCCCAAAGTTTGCAACATGACCCTTCCCAAGGCTCGGAACGCCACAAGTTCTCTCATTCCAACCAGCATGGAGTGTAACTATCGTTCGTATGCGACGCGCAGCCTTTCCTTGCGCGCGCGGCAGACTTCGAGGCGCGCGTTTGCGGCCGGTCGGCGTCGGAGCCGCCGGGCGGCTACGGCTCGCGCTCTTCGCGAGCCCGGTCTTCGAAACGGGTGAACTCCTTGCGGAAAGTCAGCGGGACGTCGCCGGTGGGGCCGTTGCGCTGCTTGGCGATGATGAGTTCGGCCTTGCCTTCGGTCTCTTCTTTCTCCTCCTCGGAGTCGGCGTAGTATTCCTGCCGCACGAGCAAGCCGACGAGGTCGGCGTCCTGCTCGATGCTGCCGGATTCGCGCAGGTCGCTCAGGCGCGGCCGGCCTTTGCTGTCGCCGGTGCGGTTCTCGGGGTTTCGGTTGAGCTGGGCGGCGACGATGATGGGGATCTTAAGTTCTTTGGCGAGGCCCTTTATCCCGGCCGAGATCTCGGAGATCTCGATCTGCCGGTTCTCCTGGCCGCGCCGGGAGGTGGAACGGAGGAGCTGGAGGTAGTCGATGACGATGAGCTCGATCTTGTGCTGGGCGGAGAGGCGGCGGGCCTTGGCGCGCAGCTCGAGGATCGTGAGGCCGGCGGTGTCGTCGATGTAGATCTCGGCCTCGGCGAGGCGCGCGGCGGCGCCGGTGAGTTTGTCGAAGTCGCTCTCGGCAAGGAAGCCGTCGCGGGCACGTTTGATGTTCACGCGGGCGCTGGAGCAGAGCATGCGCTGGACGAGCTGCTGGCTGCTCATCTCCAGGCTGAAGACGGCGACGGGCCGCTTCTCGTGCACGGCGATGTGCTCGACGATGTTCATGCAAAAGGCGGTCTTGCCCATGCTCGGCCGGGCGGCGATGACGATCATCTCGGCTTCGTGCAGGCCGCTCGTCATGCGGTCGAGGTCGCCGAAGCCGGTGCGGAGGCCGGAGAGGCTGCCTTTGTTTTCCCAGAGCTTGTTGATCGCGTCGATCGCTTCCATGACCTGGTCCTTCATGGAAAGGGTCTGGCCTTTGAACCGGTCTTCGCCGACGGCGTAGATCTTCTGTTCTACTTCGTCGAGGAGGTTATCGACTTCGTCCTGTTCCTCGTAGGAACGCCGGGCGCCCTCGGTGCAGGCGGCGATGATCTCGCGCAGGATGTATTTGTCGCGGACGATCTCGAGGTAGTAGCCGACGTTCGCCGCAGTCGGGACGAAGGTGAAGAGACTGGTGACGAACGACGCGCCGCCGACGGTCTCGAGGACGTTCCGATCGCGCAGAATCTGCGTGAAAGTGATCAGGTCGATGCCGGCGCCGGCATTCCAAAGGTCGACCAAGACGAGATAGATCGTCTGGTGCGCGGGGATGTAGAAGTAGTGCTCGTTAACTTTCTCGACCACTTCCGCGATGGTCTCGCGGGGGGAGATGAGCATGGAGCCGAGGACGCCCTGCTCGGCCTCGACGCTGTGGGGCAGCGCGCGGTGAATATCCACGGAAGAACCTTGGGATAAGTCCCCGTTCGTCCGGCCGCCGTTCCGTTCCGCCGAGCCTCGGCCAGCGCCATTCGCTGTCTTGCGAGGCTCCCCAGGGTTAGTCCCTTGGGGATTTCTCGGCATTTATTTTGTGCGCTTGCGAGGTCCGCGGGAGTGGTCGGCCGGTTCCTCGACGGGCGCTTCGGGCTTGGGCTCTTCGGTGGATTTGACGTTGAACTTAAACTTGGCGGTGACGTCGGGGTGCAACTTGAGCGGCACTTCGTGTTCGCCGGTGGTCTTGATCGGGTGCTCGAGGACGAGCAGGTGGCGATCGACTTCGCGGCCGAGTTCCTGGGTGAGGCGGGTCGCCAGATCGTTGGCGGTGATGGAGCCGAAGGCTTTGCCGGTCGCGCCGGTGTTGAGCATGAGGGTGACCTTGAGTTTGCCGATACGGCGGGCGAAATCCTCGGCGTCGTTCAGCTCGCGCGCTTCACGCTCGGCGCGTTTCGCTTTCAGATTATCGAGCTGCCGCATGGTGCGCGGCGTGACTTCGTAGGCTTTGCCGGTGGGCAGGAGAAAATTACGGGCGTAGCCGCGGCGGACTTTCACGACGTCGGCTTCGGCGCCAAGGCCGGGGACGTTTTCGGTGAGGATGATTTGTGTGGAAGGCATGAGCTGTATCGGGTTGCGCGCGTCGGATGGCGATGGTGCGGCCGGCGCGGGGACGTGATTATAGGGCTCCGGGCCGGTGTGTCAACGCGGGCCCGCGAGCACGTTGGATTTCTCCCGCTGCGTCCCGGATGCTCTCGCGCGGAGGACTCGTTAGTCCAGGTCGTAAACTTCCACCAGGCCGATGCCGGTGCCGGAATCAGCGCCGGTCACGACGGTGCTGTAGGAGCCGGCTGGCAGGTGCAGGATGGTGGCGGACTCGGCGGCGTTAGTGGGAGCGAGGCCGTCGTTTTGGATGTCCATGGCGTGGGGGTCGTCCTGCCAGTTATCGTTGCTCGCGATGGCGGTGCCGTTGTTGTCATACACGGTCAGGATCGGGTCGCTCAGCGGCTCGTCGACTCCGGCCCCGCTGAGCGACGGCCCGAGCGCGCGGACGACTACGGTCGCGCTGTCCACGTCGCCGACGATGAACCCGCTGATGAGGACATTCTCGTCCTCGCCGACGAAGCCGCGGGTGCTGAGATTCGCCAGTCGCGAATCAGCCAGCGGCGAAAGATCATACGCTTCGACGAGGCCGACGCCGGGTGTGGCGTCCTTGCCAGAGACGACAAAGGTGTAGTGACCCGGAGCCAGGGTCAGGATGGTGGCGGCTTCGGCCGGGCTGGCCGGGGCGAGGCTGTCGGCCGCGATCTGGTCGGCCCCGGCGTCGCTCTGCCAGTCGTCGTTCATGGCGATCACGGCGCCGGCGCTGTTGAAAACGGTCAGGACCGGATCAGCCAGCGGGTCGGCCAGTCCGGCATCAGCCAGGGACGGCCCAAGCGCCCGCAGGACCACGGTCTGCAATGCGCTGCCGGTGACGATGAAGCCGCCGATGAGGGAATTTTCTTCCGAGCCGACCATGGCCCGGGTGGAGAGGTTTAAAGCCCGCGGGCGCACCGTGGGAAACTTCGTGCTCTCGAGGTGGAGCGGCATGGTGTTATAGGCGGTGGCGCAGTCGGTCGTGCCATACTGATAGTAAAAGGTGGTGTTACCGCTCGCATCGAGACCCAGGACCTGGGCGAACGGCGTCTGACTCGCAAAGCCACCTACAAAGGCGTAGTCAATGACATAGTTAGAAGGCTGATCCTCGTAAACGCTCCCGCAGATCGGGCTCACGATGCTCTGGCCCATCTCGAAGTTAAACACTTCGGTGGCCGTCTTCGCCGCGAGATCGATCTGATACGTCCGCGGACTGGCATAGCCGCGCGACGCTCCCGGCGGCTGCTGGACGATGCTGTTGTAGCCATTGTCGAACAGGAGCAGTCCCTGGTCGTAAGCGATGGAGATCGCGTGCTGGCCGATCGGTGGGACGCCGCCGGCGGGCACGTTAAGGGCAAGCCGGGCCAGTGAGGGATACTGGTGCCAATGCTTCGTCGGGTCGCCGAGGATCCACTTGATCGCGTTGGTTTCGTAATCGAGGCAAATGACGAAGTTCTCCCGGCTGGAGATCAGAACTGAGTCATCAGCGCGGTTATAAGTCACCGAGTTGTTATGGAACCAGTCTATCGGCGCGGGAAAAATAAACCCCGAGGGGTCATCCCCGCCCTCGATCATGGCCAGGAGAAGGATTTCCGCGAGGTCCCAGCGTTTCAGGACGTTGCCGGCCGCATCGACTTCGAGGTTAGTCGACTCCATCTGGTCAGTCGTATCGACGTCGAGGATGAGACCGGACTTACCGATGTCGATGTTATGGTGCAGGTCAGTCACCCCGATATCGGCGTAATCGTGCAGGAAGGTAATGGTGCCATCGAGCTCGACCCGGTAAAGGGAACTGCCCTGACTCTGATAAATGGCGTTATCATAAAACTCAGAAGGCAGGGCGGAGAAGCCAGCCGGACTGACCCAGCGCAGAGCCCCATCCGTGTCGAGAATAACCGGCTCAAAGCCGCCGCCGCAGCTGCCCTTCACGAGCATGAAGTCATAACTCAAGCCGGTGCTATCCGTCCGTGCCTGCAGCACTGTGGGATCGCCGAGTCCGCAAGGATGGGAGAAGGACGCCGTCGCAATCGTGGTGGTCGCCTGCTTGGATGACCCATCGTTAAAGAGATAGGTTAGCGTAACCGTATTAGTGAAACCGGCGTAGAGGCCATAAACCGGGAGAAAGACTTTCCCGTTCCCGGCCTGCAAATCACCGCGAGCCGTGAGGTAGGCATTGGTGTAGGTGCCGGTAAGTGGACGAGTCACGGAGCCACTCTTCGGGGCGATCGAAAACTCGATGCTCCTGATCACCGAGGTATCGCTCGCGGTGAGCGTGAGTTGGCTGATGAAAGGCGTCGCCCCTCGCATCGTCGCGTCGATCGAGATGCTCGTATTGTCCGCGTCGGTCGCGTGGGCGAGCGGGCAAAAGCAGCAGGCGGCGAGCAGCGGGAAGAGCGAGGGAAAGCGGAACGTCGCGAGCCGAAGCATGCTTTTTACTAAGGCGAAACTTGCCCTGCTCGCCACGGATTTTTCCGGAAAAGTTGCCGCCCCGTTTCAGGCGGTCGCGCGCGCGGAGGAGCGCAGTATTCTCTTGACACGATTTTGCCAGGCCGACTGTTATGTAGTCATGAAAACATATCGGCTGCTTTTCCCGCTAACGCTGGCGCTGCTCGTCTCCGGGTGTGTGACGGAGCAGCAAAGACTCGGCTATCACAAGCTCGCCGTCGCCTGGCCGCCGGGTTATGAGAATGTGCCGGATTGTAATCCCCTCATTCAGATGAACGGCAACACGGTCGCGGTCAAAGGAGTCAAGGTCGTGACTCCGGCTGGGATAGGAGTGGAAGGAGGCGAGTTTAGCCGGGATCCGAAGGCGCTGCAGACGGCGAGCGATGCGGCGATCCGGGCCGACCAGGAATTCGTAAGGCTTTGCAGTCAGCTCCCGAGTTTCTCCAATGACAAGGTCGGCTTCTACGCGCTGCGGAATAAGATGTCGGATATCGCCTTGAATGCGAATGCCGTCGCCTCAGTGGTCGCGAATGGAACCGGCCAGGCGACGCCCGCGCCGCTCCCGACTCTGCCCACTGCCGCCTCCACCGTGGCGACCAACGCGGGCGTCGATCCGACGAAGGCCGTCGCCAACCCACCGGCGACTGCCAGCGCTCCGGCAACCTCTGCGCCAACCGCGACCACGAACGGCGATGCGGTCGCGAAGCTGAACAACGCGGTCAGCAAACTCAATAAGGCTTCGAACAAGAAGGTCCCGAAGAGAAAGACCTCGCATACTTCGGCTGCGAATTCATAAAATCCGCGACGTTCAGGACTTAGCCTGACGACTTACTGCGGCAGATAGGGAGCCACTTTGGCCGTGAGCTCGGCGATCCGCTGGTTTTGTTGCGGCGTGAGCTTTTCCGGGCCGGCCTGGAGTTTGGCCGGCCAGGCGGTGACTGCTTTGCTCAGATCAATGTAGCGGACGGTCATGCTGACGTCGCCGCCTTTGAATTTCCGCGCGGTTTTCAGGAAGTCGTTGGTCGCTTTCTCGTAGTCATTGATCTTCAAATCCGTCGGACTGAGCGCCGCCTGCGACCCAGTCGCGCGAGTTCGCGCCCGGCGAGTTCTCCTGCCCGCACCCGCTGAGTCCGGTCATGAGCGAACAGCTACACGCGATCGTCGCCAGGATATGAAAGGTGCGTTTCAAGGTTTCTCCCAAGCCGGGCGTCCATCCTATGCCAGAGCCACGCGACTGCGCAACTCGGAAGACGCCCGCAGCCGTTTCAAGCCTCACGGGCGCGCCGCCGAAAGACCGGGCCGATGCCGAGTTCTTCCAGGATTCGGTCTTCTTCTTCGTGCATGCGCGCGTGCGCGGCGGGCGTCCGATCGTCGTAGCCGCTGAGGTGCAGAACGCCGTGGAGCGCGTAAAGCAGCAACTCATGCTCCGGGGAATGGCGGCGCCGTTTCGCTTCCCGACGCGCGTAGGGAACGCAGAGCACCACTTCTCCAGAGGTCAGCCGGCCGCGCTCGTCGTAGTCCAGTTCAAAGGTGAGCACGTCGGTCGCGCCCGCTGTTTGCAAGAAGGTCTCGTGGAGCGCGGCCATCCTCTTGTCGCCCAGCAGCGCCACGGAGATCGCCGGCGGCGCGGACGGAATGAGCGCCACCGCTCGCGGCAGCCAATACTCGAGGTAATCGAGGAGCGCCCGATGCGGGCGGCCGGCCATCGAGGTGCAGGTGAGATGCGTCACTGGAGACATTCTTCGAAGGCAGCCGGCACACCGCGCAAGTGGGCGAGCGCTTCGCCGGCGAAATGAAGCGAACCAGTGATGAGGACTGGTTCCGGAAAATCCCGAGCCTGCTCCCAAGCGGCGGCGAAGGAAGGAGCCACGTTCACCGGAAGATCGGGTGCGAGTCCTTTAATCGTTAGGCACAATGCTTCCGGGCGAGAGCGCGCGCTCGCTGCGGATCGCGGGTAAGAGAACACGCGACATCAGCGGCCGAAGCGCCGTGCAAAGTTTCGTCGCGTCCTTGTCGTTCAACGTCGCCAAAAGAACCGTCGCGTGCTGGTCCCCAAAACTCTCTTGCCAGGTTTCGGTGAGACGGCGGGCGCCGGCGGGATTGTGCGCGCCATCGATCACGGTCCGGTCGTCCCAACGCTGGAAACGAGCCGGCCAGCAGACCGCGGCCAAGCCTTGCTCAACGGAATCCGGCGCGACCAGAATCCCGGCGGCGTCGAGCGCGGCGACGGCCAGCGCGGCGTTTTCTTTCTGGTGCGGGCCGGTGAGGGCGATAGGAAATTGCTCGAGCGGTTGCCTAACGAACACAAGTGGCGCGGCGCATTGCGCGGCCCGGGCGCGGATGACGGTCGCCGCGTCCTCCGGTTGGGTCGCGGAAACCACGGGAATGCCCGGCTTGATGATGCCGGCTTTCTCGCCGGCGATCTCAGTCAGCGTGTCGCCGAGCCACTTCTCGTGATCGTAATCAATCGGCGTGAGCACACTCACGATCGGTTGGGTCGCGTTGGTGGAATCGAGGCGGCCGCCGAGACCGGTCTCGAGAATCACGAGATCGGCTTCGTGACGGCGGAAATGTTCCAGCGCCAGCGCGGTGGTGATCTCGAAAAAGGTCGGATGCGGATCCCAGTCCGCCACGAGCGCGCGGATGCGGCCGAGGCCGCGGGCGACTTCTTCTTCCGAGATCATCTCGCCGTTGATCTGGATGCGTTCGCGGAATGTGACGAGGTGAGGGGAGGTGAAGAGCGCCGTCCGGTAACCGGCCGCGCGACAGATAGCGTCGAGCATCGCGCAGACGGAACCTTTACCGTTGGTCCCGGCGACGTGGATGATCCGCGCGCCGGGCGCGGGCACGCCTAACGAGTGAAAGAGTCTCTCAGTGTTTTCCAGCCCGAGCTTAATCCCGAAACGCTGCGTCCCGAAAAGCCAGGCCAGCGCTTCGCGATAGGAAGGAGCCGGTTCCGCAGTCAAGAGTCTTCCCGCTTTTGTAAGACGGCGCTGCGCCTAGTGGGCCGCGGCGAAGTAGGCGAGAAACTGCGCGAGCTGCGCCCGCAGCGCCTTGCGATGCACGATGAGATCGATCAGCCCATGTTCCTCGAGGAATTCTGCGGTCTGGAAACGTTCCGGCAAATCCTGGTGGGTCGTTTCCTTGATTACGCGCGGCCCGGCGAAGCCAACCATCGCCCGCGGCTCGGCAATGATGACGTCGCCTAACGAGGCAAAGCTGGCCATCACGCCTGCGGTCGTCGGATTGGTGAGCACGGAGATGAACGGCAGTTCCTCGCAGGCGTGGAGCGCGAGGGCGCCGCTGGTTTTTGCCATCTGCATGAGGCTGAGCATGCCTTCATACATCCGCGCACCGCCGGAAGCGGAAATGATGATCACACCGCAACGGTTCGCCGTTCCGTACTCGACCACGCGCGTGATCCTTTCACCGACGACCGAGCCCATGGTCGCGGCGAGGAAACTGAAATCCATCACCGCGATCGCGACCTTATAGCCTTCGATCAGCGCATGACCGCTCAAGACCGCGTCGACCAGCCCGGTGCTATCCTGATATTTGCGCAGGCGATCCTTGTAACTCGCCATGCCCTGGAATTTCAGCGTGTCGATGGAACTGAGTCCCGCATCCAGTTCGACAAAGCTTTCCGGGTCGCAGAGATGCGCGATCCGTTCCTTGGCCGACTGCGTGAAATGATAGTCGCAGCGCGGGCAGACGCGGTCGTTCTCGACCAGCTCGATCTCGTGCACGACTTCGCCGCAGCCGGGACATTTCTGCCAGAGGCCCTGCGGCATTTCGCGCTTCTTGTTGTTCTGCGCCTTAAGGGAAGGTTTTTTGAAAATGGCCATAAGGTCAACCGCGCGCAGCAGTGGCGGCATACACTGACCGGGCACCCGCTTTTTTGAGGACTGCGGCGCATTCGCTCAAAGTGGAGCCCGTCGTCAGGACGTCGTCGATCAGGAGCACGCGGCACTCTTGCACGGTCGCGCCGCGGCGTAAACGGAACGCGCCCGCAAGATTTTCCATCCGCTCGTCCCGGTCGAATTGCGTCTGCGTGGTGGTGTAACGGATGCGCTGGAGCAACGGACGAACCGGCAGCCCGCTGGCGCGCCCGAGCAGCTTGGCAAGAACCTGCGCTTGGTTAAAGCCGCGTTCGCGTTCCCGCGCGGGATGGAGCGGCACCGGCACGAGACAATCGAAAGGGCGCTCCGCGAGCCGGGGATCGCCGAGCGCTTCGCCCAGCCAGCGGCCGAGCAGATGCCGCAGGTGAAGCTGGCCGCCGTATTTGAAATCGTGCATCACTTCACGGACAATGCCGCGGCTGCGATAGGCGGAAACGGCCGCGTCGAAATGCAGCATGCGATCATGGCAATTCGCGCAGACGAAAGTCTCGGTGATCGCGCCCGCGAAAGGCTGCGAACAGCGGTCGCAGAATGGCGCCCGCAGCCGCGGCGCGTCGTCATCGCAACGGACGCAGAGCGTGTTGCCCGCTTCCACCGTCGCCCCGCAGCCAGCGCAGGCCGGCGGGTAAAGAAGACTAACGAGTCCTCGAAGCGGTGTCGGAAGGGTAAATGCCGGCATACGCGACCCTAGCGGGACCAGCCGCCAAACTGCAACCTTTGTTGATTCAATGCGGGACTTCCGCCTCCAACCGGGTTGACGCGGAAACAAGATGCGCTCAGGTCGGGCGGAGACGAAAGATGAATATGCCTAACGAACAAAGGACTGGAGAGAGCATGGGAATCCTCGCCCGGTATCGCCAGTATCTCCCGGTCACCGTGAAAACTCCCCTGATCTCGTTAGGCGAAGGCGCTACGCCGCTGATCTTTTGCGGTCGTCTGACCGAGCTGGTCGGACGCCCGGTCTATGTGAAATATGAAGGCTTAAATCCCACCGGTTCGTTCAAGGATCGCGGGATGACGGTCGCCGTCTCCAAGGCAGTGGAGCGCGGCGCGAAAATGCTCATCTGCGCTTCGACCGGGAACACTTCTGCGTCCGCCGCCGCCTACGCGGCGCGGGCGGGAATCGGCTGTGCGGTCGTGCTCCCGGCGGGCAAGATCGCCCGCGGGAAAATGGCGCAGGCTTACGCCTACGGCGCGCAGGTGGTGGCGATCGAGGGCAACTTCGACCAGGCGCTCGAGATCGTTAGGCGACTCGGCGCGCGCGCCGATTTTGCGATTGTGAATTCGATTAACCCGGACCGGATCACGGGGCAGAAAACAGCGGCCTACGAAGTGGTCGAAGCGCTGGGCGACGCGCCCGAATTCCATCTGCTGCCGGTTGGAAACGCCGGGAACATCACCGCGTATTGGGCCGGCTACGAAGATTTCCACAAAGCCGGAAAAGCAACGCGCCGGCCGCGCATGATTGGTTTCCAAGCCGCCGGCGCGGCGCCGATCTATCGTGACGAGGTTATCGTTAGGCCAGAGACGGTCGCGACCGCGATCCGGATCGGAAACCCCGCGAGCTGGGACGCGGCGAAGCGCGCGCTGACGGAATCTGGCGGGATGATCGATATCGTGAGCGACGATGAAATTCTCGCCGCTCAACGCTGGCTCGCGAGCCACGAAGGAATCTTCGTGGAACCAGCGAGCGCGGCGCCAATCGCGGGTCTCCTGCGCGCCGCCGGTCGCGCTGCCGGACCGCATTTTTCCACCGCCGGCCTTCCTGAAGAAAGCCGGATCGTCTGCACCGTCACCGGCCACGGGCTGAAAGATCCTGATGTGATCGCGAGCACGATCGCGCCGGCGCTCCCGGTTGCGCCTACCGACGACGCGGTCCTGGCCGCGCTCCGCGCGGCGCCGGTCACTTCTCGTTAGGCTGGCACTGAAACGCTTCTCGTTAGGCATTGGCTCCGGGAGGACGACGGGAGTTGACACCGCCGCGAGATTGGAGAAAACGGGGCGGCTCGATTTATCATGGGTTTGATTGTTCAGAAATACGGCGGCACCTCGGTCGGCTCGGCCGAGCGCATTCGTCGCGTGGCCGAGCGGCTCCTCGCCACCCAGCGCGCGGGCAACGACGTGGTCGGCGTGATTTCCGCGATGGCTGGCGTGACCGACAACCTGATCAAGCTCGCGCACGAGCTTTCGCCTCAGCCGAGCGCGCGCGAGATGGACGCGCTCCTTTCGACCGGCGAGCAGGGATCGAGCGCGCTCGTCGCGATCGCGATCAATGCCCTCGGCGGCGACGCGGTTTCTCTCTCCGGCGCGGCGGCCGGCATCGTGACCGACGGCGTCCACATGAAGGCGAAGATCGCGCACATTTCGCCGCGGCAGATTCACGAATTCCTGGCGGAAGATTGCATCGTGATCGTGGCCGGTTTTCAAGGGCAGAGCATGCAGGGCGAGGTGACGACGCTCGGTCGCGGCGGCTCGGACCTCACCGCGATCGCGCTCGCGGCAGCGTTGAAAGCAGATGACTGCCAGATTTTCACGGACGTCGATGGCGTGCACACCTGCGATCCGCGCGTGGTGTCGGACGCGAGTAAGATCGATGAGATTGCCTACGACGAGCTGCTCGAAATGGCCGGCTCGGGTTCGAAGGTGATGCAGTCGCGCGCGGTCGAGTTTGCGAAGAAATTCGGCGTCGGCTTCGAAGTGCGCTCAAGCCTGCGCGATCGACCGGGCACGCGGACGCGTGAGGTGACTCCGAGCATGGAGGACGTGGTGGTGCGCGGGGTGAGTTTGGAGCGGGCCCAAGCCAAGGTCACGATCTCTGGCGTGCCCGATCGGCCGGGATGCGCCGGCAGGATTTTCAGCGCGATCGCAGACGTGAACCTGAGCGTGGATATGATCGTGCAGAATGCGGCCAGCACCGGCTCGACCGATTTGTCCTTCACCCTGCACAAGGATGATTTCGCGCTCGCCGAGAAAACGCTCGGGCCGCTTGTCACCGAGATCGGCGCGAGCGGCATGATGGCGACTGATCGGGTGGCGAAGCTGAGCGTGGTCGGCATCGGAATGCGCTCGCACTCCGGCGTGGCGGCGCGGCTTTTCGCGACCTTGGGCGAGGCCGGGGTAAATATTCAGCTGATCTCGACCTCGGAGATCAAGATCGCGGTCGTGATTGCCGAGGAGGATCTGGAAAGGGCCGCGCAGGCGGTGCATGCCGCCTTCGGTCTCGCGCTGGCCAAACCGGCGACCGCCTAACGATCGCGGCGGCCGCGGCCTAACGAAGCGCTTCGCCTCACGATTCAGTGGCGGTTTACCGGCACGACGTAGATCTCGGCGACTCCGGCGATCCGCATTTTCCAGCCGAAGAAGGATTTATAGGCGGCGGCCGCCGGGTGATCCGCTACGCCGTGAAATTGGAAATCAGTCGGCCCGACTTCCCACGTCGAGCCGTCATCGAGCCGGATGATCTGGCGCGGCTTGATGGAGGTGATCACGCCGTCGACGCGCGCGACGACGAGCTGGAGTTTCTCCTTCTTGGTGGCTTTCTCCACCACCTTCGCGCGATCACCCTGGACCCAGGCATCGAGATTCGCGAGCTCATGGGGCGTGAGTTTTTCCAGGCCCGCGGCTTTGAATTCCTCCGGCGACATGCTTTGACGCAAACCGCCTGCTTCCTGGGCCGGGAGCGAGCCGATCATGCCTAACGAAAAGACAAGAACGAGCAGGGGAGTGAACAGGAACGTGATCGAACGGAGATGGTTGTGGGTCATAATGAGTGTCGGCGAGCGCCGAGGTCGCAGGGTAACAAGCGGCTCGCGCGGGTCAAGCGCGCGGCGCGATGCTCCACTGGCTTTTCTCGGCCGGCTCTTCGAAGAGCTTTTTCGCGCGACCACCTAATAATGGACCGCCTACAAATCCCTGGCCATGCGCCAGTGATCGACCCCACCGAATAATCGTTCCGCAGGTGCTTCCACCTTGTAACCGTGCCGCTCGTAGAAGCGCAGCGCGCTTTCCCGCGCGTTCAAGATCATCCGCTTCGCCCCCGCGGCCCGGGCCCGATCCTCGAGACTCCGCAAAACCAGGCTGCCGACGCCGCGCCCCTGGACGCGTGGATCGACCGCCATAAAACGGACCTGCGCTTCGGTTGGTGAGTTGAGGTGCAACCGGCCCGCCGCCAGCGCCTCGCCATTCGCGGCCCGCACCATCAGATGAATGCTCTCATCCTCGCGATCGTCGCGTTCCGATCCGCGCGGCTGATCCCAAGGCGCCCGGAGCACGCGCCAGCGCAGATCGAAATAAGCTTCCAGATCCGCCGCGGTCTTCGGCACGATCAACGCCGCGTCCGGCGGCAACCCCGCGGCGTCCGGGCGCTCTGACGGGCTTGGCTTCGGCGATTGGTCTTCGAACTTGTCCACCGCGTCACCGTGCGCACCTCCGGCAAGTTTGCCAGAGAATATCGTCGCCAGAGGAGGGCGGCCTGTGAACAACTTCGCAATAACTTATGACATCACACAATGTATGTCATATGAAATGACGATCGGTGATATTGCCAGCGAGGTCCTCAAGAGTCCTTCACTCCGCTTCCGTCCGGAAGATCAGACGTTGCTGCCGCTCCACTTCAGCTTCTGGCGGACGACGCTGAAGAACGACGCTTCCGGCAGCATCGCCAGCGGCAGCACTTTCTCCGAACGCCGGATCGCGACGATGGATCCAAATTCCAGCGATACCGGGTCGCGGCCGTCGACGGTCAGGTAAACCGGGATCGTCGCTTTGCTCGCTTCGATCTCGATCAGCGAGCTGTCATCCACGATCACGGAACGATTCGTGAGCACGTGCGGGCAGATCGGCGTGATCACAAACACCCCGGATTGCGGCGCCAGGATCGGGCCGCCGGCGGATAAGGAATACGCGGTTGATCCGGTCGGCGTCGCGATAACCAGCCCGTCGGCGTTGAATTCCGTCAGCGCCTCGCCATTCACCCGGGTCCGCAGCCGGATCAGTCGCGAAATCTTCCCGCGGCTGATCACCGCGTCGTTCAAGGCCAGCGACCGATGCAGCACGGTCCCGTCGCCCTTTCGCACCTCGACGGCAAGTAAAGCCCGATCGCTCAGCGTATAGCCGCCGCTGACGATGGAATCGACCGCCTGCCGATAGGTCGACGAGTTGAGGCAGGTCAGGAACCCCAGCGAGCCGATATTGATCCCGAAGATCGGCTTGATCGCCTCCTGGAGCCCGCTGAGCGCGTTGAGAATCGTGCCGTCGCCGCCGAGCACGACGAGCAGCTCCGCCTCGGTCCCGAGCGCGCCGAGCGCGAGCCCGCCACGGTCGCCGACCAGATCGCCGGTCGCCTTTTCCAGGAGCACATCGACCCCGGCGTGCTCAAACTCCGTCCGGAGCTGCCGGACCAGTTCCGCGGCGCCCGGCTTCCCGGTGTGCGCGATTATGCCGATGGTTTGCGGAGACATATGAAGAATTCCTGGTTGCCGTCAGTCCCGGTGATTGTCGATGGGAAAAGCCCGGCCACCTGCGCCCCCATCGCTCCCGCGAAATCCGCCACTTTCGCCTGCACCTTCGCATGCAGCGCCGGGTCCCGGACGATGCCGCCCCGGCCGACATCCTCCCGCGCGAGCTCGAACTGCGGTTTGATCAGCGCCACGATCACACCGTCTGGAGTTAGCAACTCGAAGGCATTGGGCAAGATCAAAGTCAGCGAGATGAACGAAACATCGATCACGCAGAGACCGACCGGCTCGGGAATTTCCGCCCGCGAGAGATGCCGCGCGTTGCATTTCTCGAGCGTCACGACCCGCGCGTCGTCGCGGATCTTCCAAGCGAGCTGGCCGTGACCCACGTCCACGGCGAAGACCTTGCGCGCGCCCCTTTGCAGCAGGCAATCGGTGAACCCGCCGGTCGAAGCGCCGATATCCAGCGCCGTCACGCCGGCGCATTCGATCGCGAAATGGTTGAGCGCGCCCTCCAGTTTCGTTCCGCCGCGGCCGACGTAGCGTTCCCGCGCCGCGACGAAGAGCTGGTTTTCCTCCTTCACGGAATCCGAAGCCTTGCTCGCCGGGCGTCCGTCGATCTGCACCTCGCCGGCCATGATCGCCGCCTGCGCCTGCTGCCGGCTCGGGAAAAACCCGCGCTCCACCAGGGCCACATCGAGTCTCAGCGCCTTCGCCATCGGTCAAAGAACCGCGCCCTGCTCCACGCCCTGTTTTTCCGTAAGAACTTCCGTAATCGACCGCTGAAGAACATTTACAGCTTTAACGATCAGCGTTGTGGAAATGCAGAGCGGCGGCATCAGCACGACCGTCTCGCGGATTGGCCGCGTGAGCAATCCATGAACCCGCGCGCGCAGACAGACCTCCCGCGCGGAGACGCTATCCGGCATATCGATTGCGCCGATCATCCCGATCCCGCGTGTTCTCGCCGCGCCGGTTATTTTGCCGATTTCACCCTGGAGCAGCTCGATCTTTGGCCGCAAAACCTCGATCGTCCCTTCCTCGGCGAAGATTTCCAGGCTCGCCAGCGCCGCCGCGCAGCCGAGCGCATTCCCGGTATAGCTATGCCCATAGAAGAGCGTCGCCTCCGGTCCGGACCCACTAAACGGATCAAAAACTTCCTCTGAAACAACCGTAAGAGCCAACGGTAAATACCCGCCTGTAAGCCCCTTCCCGAAAACGTAAATATCCGGCTGCACCGCTTCCAGCTCGCAGGCGAACATCTTCCCCGTGCGTCCGAAGCCGGTCATCACTTCATCCGCGATCAGCAGCGTGCCGGCGCGGTCGCACCATTCCCGCACGGCCCTGAGCGTGCCTTCAGGCCAGATCTTCATCCCGGCCGCGCCTTGGATCACCGGCTCGATCACCACCGCCGCGATCTCCGCCGCATTCGGCAGCCCGGCCAGCTCTTCCGGCGACGACACCGTCAGCGTCGGCGCAACCCAATTCCCCAGCCCGCTCCCGAAGAGCGCCGCCGCCCCGAGGCTCGCCGCGCCCACCGTATCGCCGTGATAACCGGCGCGGAACGACACAAAGACGCGCCGTCCCGCCCCTCGCAGCTGCCAATATTGCCCCACGATCCGGAGCGCCGCCTCGATCCCCGTGGATCCATCATCGGAAAAGAACACCCGCCCAAACTTCCCCGCCGGCAGCAGCTCCACCACCCGCCGCGCCAGCTCGATTGCCGGCGGATTCGTCGTCCCGAGGAAGGAGGTGTGCGCCACCCGCTCCAGTTGCCGGCAGATCGCCGCGTTGATTCGCGGGTGATTATGCCCGTGCACATTCGTCCAGATCGAGGCGTTGCCGTCGATGTATTCCCGGCCGCGGCTGTCGCGCAGCATTGCGCCCTCGCCCGACACGAGCACGATCGGCTCGTGCTCCGGCGCGCACCATTCCCCCATATTCGTGAACGGGTGCCAGACAAACCGCTTGTCCGCCGCCACCAGCCGTTCCGTCTCCCAGTTACTCATCCTCGCGCACCTGGTCGCGCAACATCTTATCCACCGCCGCGAAATCCTCCGCCGACGCCCGCCGCCGTTGGTATTTGCGGAAAATAATGTCCCGCAGCTCGCGCAGATCGTCCGTCAGCGGCCGGTCGTAGTAGGTCCACTCCTCCTCGTCGCGATACTTCGCCTGGAATTTCCAGTTCCCGCCAAACTTCGTCACCCGCACTTCGCGTTTGCGGCCATCCTCGTCGCGCGAGGTCCATATATGTTGACTGCGCATGAGGTAGGCTCCTTACATACAACTCATCTCGCCATTCGGAAACCCGCGAGCGCAAGAGCTTCGCGGCCCCGGCCGGGCGCGGGTGATCCTGCCACTGTTTTGAAAGACGCCGCCAAACTCCTCCTCTACCTTCTCGGCCTGCTCCTGCTCGGCGCCCTCCTCGCCCCGCCGCTCTACTGGGCCGGGCAGAGCCTCATCGCCCACGGGGTGCTCCCGGGGCTCGCCCGCTTCGATTTCGACAGCTACTTCCACCGCGCCATCCTCATCGCCGCGCTTCTTTTGCTCTGGCCGCTCCTGCGCGCCCTCCGCGTCCGGCATTGGCGCGATCTCGGCCTGGAGAAAAACCCGCGCCCCGCCGCCGACCTCGCCGCCGGCCTGGCTATCGCCGCCATCCCCCTGCTCTGCGGCGGCGCTGCCCTGATCGCTTTCCATTTCTCCTCGCTCCGCCATCCCTTCCTCTGGGGGAAAATGCCCGGCGTCCTCGGCGCCGTCCTCGTCGTCCCGCTGCTCGAGGAGCTGCTCTTTCGCGGCTTCATCCTCGGCGTGCTCCTGCGCAGTTGCAGCCGCGGCGCCGCCCTGCTCCTCACCTCCGCCCTCTTCTCCCTCGTCCATTTCCTGAAGTCCTCCACCCTTTCCGTCCCCGGCGATGCCGTCACCTGGCTCTCCGGCTTTGTCTCGCTCGGGCATTCCTTTTGGCAATTCGGCGACCTCGGGCTCGTCCTCGGCGGCTTCCTCACCCTCTTCGCCGTCGGCTGCATCCTCGCCGACGCCCGGCTCCTCACCCGCTCCCTCGCCTTGCCGATCGGCCTGCACGCCGGCTGGATCCTGGCGAACAGCCTCTTCAGCAAAGCCGCCCACCGCGAAGCGATCGCCCTCCCCTGGATCGGCAAAGACCTCCTCGTCGGCATCCTCC
>CAWHRN010000004.1:0-666635 GCA_963831805.1 uncultured Verrucomicrobiae bacterium
CCGGAGAGCGGCACCTACCATTTCGTGGGCGCCGGCGACGACATTCTCTTGTCCGGTTCGACAAGAAGACGGTGCTCGAGCGCGGCTACACCCAGCCGCCGGGGCTGGCCAAGACTGAAGCGGATTATCACTACAGTTTCTCCGGCGTGCCGAGCGGGTTTGCGAAAGGTGAAGGTGTTTCCGCCGAGGCCGGCACGTTCTACGAAATGGAAGTGCTCATCGGCGAACAACCGGGCGGAAAATTCTTTGCCGACGTCCTGATCGAAAAGGACGGGGTCAGCTATGATAAGGACTCGCGCGGCAATCCGATCCTGCCGCGCTTCCGCGTCACCGACGTCGGGATTCCCAACGGGATCCAGGGAGAAACGCTCCCGCCGTTTTCGAAGAACGGACCGATCTGGCGCGCCGAAGAGCTAAAGAGATAACGCTGCGAGGTCGGCAATTCTCGCGCCACCGCCGGGCGTCATCCCCTCTTTTTCATCAGCGCGGGCGAAATGAGCACGCGACCTGCTTTTCAGGGAGTCTGGAAACCATCGTCCCGCTCGCTTTACCTATGCTTTGTCCTCTCGCTCGCCGCCCGCATTACGCGCTTTTGCTATTCTTCCTTGTCTTTGACTTTGCGCCGCGGGCGCATGGTTTCGCTCTGGAAGGCGTGGTCTGGCCCGACGATACGATCGTGACCATGCAGATGAGTCTCGGGAATTCGGCGACCGCGCTGCAGGACGGCAACACTTCCTGGAACCTCGCCGCCGCTCCCGCGATCGCGCAGTGGAATTTCCAGATGGGCCGGGTGCAGCTTTCCACCGTGCTGAACTCTCCCGTCCCGTTGAAGGCCAACGACGGCACAAATTCCGTGGCCTTCTCCTCGGATGTCTTCGGGGAATCGTTTGGCGCGGGCGTGCTCGCGGTCACCTATTATTGGACGCAGAGCGGCGGACAAATCACGGAAGCCGACGTGCTTTTCAATAAAGCGCAGCCCTTCGATTCCTATCGCGGCGATCTCCAGTTCAATTCCGCTGGCCGCGCGATCGCCGATATCCAGCGGGTTTTTCTGCACGAGCTCGGCCACGCGCTCGGCCTCGACCATCCCGATGATGACGGCCAGCAGGTCGAGGCCGTGATGAACTCCGTCATCAGCGACACCTACCTCCTCACGGCCGACGACATCGCGGGCATCCAGTCTCTCTATGGCGCGCCGGCTCCTTCCGCGACGCCCACTCCGACGCCCGATCCGGTTTCACCCAGCCGGTTGGTGAATCTCTCCACCCGGATGCAGGTCGGCGTCGGCGATAATGTCCTTATCGGCGGGTTCATCATCCAGGGCGACGAGCGCAAGAAAGTGCTCCTTCGCGGTCTCGGGCCTTCGCTCAGCGCGGCCGGCGTTTCCGGCGCACTCCAAGATCCGCGCCTGACTTTGCTCGACTCCTCCGGCGCCGTCATCGAGACGAACGACAACTGGCAGGACAGCCCCGACCTCGCCGACATCAACGCGAGCACGCTCCCGCCGGCCGACCCGCGCGAATCCGCCATCGTGGCGAAACTTGTTCCGGGCAGTTACACCGTCATCGTCGAGGGCGTGAATGGCGCCACCGGCGTGGGGCTGGTGGAAAATTACACCCTCGATACCTACAACGGTTCGCGCGTCGCCAATATCTCCACTCGCGGTCGCGTCGGCATCGGCGACAGCGTCCTCATCGGCGGCTTCATCGTCCGCGGGAGTACGAATAAAACGGTCGTGCTCCGCGCCCTTGGTCCATCGTTAGGCGGCTTCAACCGTTCCGCCCTCCTCGCCAATCCGCTGCTCGAGTTGCACGACGGCGATGGCCAGCTCGTTGACTCGAATGACGACTGGCCGAGCGCCTCGCAGGCCGCGGCGATTCTGGCCAGCGGCCTCGCGCCCACGAACCCCCGCGAATCCGCCCTCCTCCTCACGCTTGCGCCGGGCAATTACACCGCCATCGTCCATGGCGCCGACGGCGGCGAAGGCATCGGCCTGGTCGAGATTTACGACGTCGATCAATAGCCGGCCCGCTGATTGAAAATAACCACCCGAAGTCTAAGTTCGCTTATGAAACCACTCCCCGCGCTTCTCATGCGCCGTTTTCTCCTCCTCCTGCCCCTCGTGGCCGTGGCCTTTTCCGCCCGCGCCACCACGGTCATCCCGCCGACTTTCGATCATCTTGTGAGTCGCGCCCAGGTCATCTTCGAGGGCGGCGTCACCGCAGTGCAATCGCAATGGATCGGCGAAGGAGCCGAGCATCGCATCGTGACCTTCGTGACTTTCCAGGTGGGCGACGCGCTCAAGGGCGATGTCGGCGCGACCTACACGATTCGCATGCTCGGCGGAACGGTCGGCGACAAAACCATGACCGTGACCGACGCGCCGAAGTTTGCCGTGGGCGATCACGACCTGCTCTTCGTCGAGAACAACGGCAGCCAGTTCATCCCGCTTGTCGGCATCAGCCACGGGCGGATTCGGATTCAGAAAGACCAGAGGGGTTCCGACCTGCTCGTCACCGGCGAAAACCAGCCGCTCGCCGATGTGAACCAGCTCGGCGCCGACGAAAAACAGGTCGCGGCGAATCGGCATTCGCTTTCGCTGCGCGACTTCAAGGACACTGTGCGCGAGCGCGTCCAGGACCAAAAGGCGCGCGCCAACACGCCCTGACGGGCTTATTCGTTAGGCGTTAGGCGTTAGGCGTGGTCGCCAGAGCAGGTAGACCGGCCAACCACTGAGCACGATCGCGCAGCCGATCCCGCAGGTCGCCGGCGCGAGCACGGCGAGGTCGGCGATCAGGAGCAGCGCGAGCCCGATCGCGACCAGCGGCACGACCGGATAACCCCACGCGCGATAAGGCCGCGCCAGCTCCGGATTTTTCCGGCGCAGAACCAATACCGCCGCGGCCAGCAGGACATAGAAAACCAGGTCCGCCGCGACGATGTATTCGAGCAGTTGGGTATAGACATTCCCGTAACGGATCGCGCCCATTCCCGGCTCGACATTCACCGTCCGCGGCAGCGTGAGCAGCGCCGCCCAAACTCCTTGCGCGAGGAGAGCGGCCGCCGGCACATGCCGCTCATTCGTCCGCCCGATCGCACGGAAAAAAAGCCCGTCCCGCGCCATCGCGTAGTAAACGCGCGCCCCGGCGAGGATGAGCCCGTTGTTGCAGCCAAAGGTCGAGACCATGATCGCGGCCGCCATCGCGCTTGCGCCCGGCCCGCCCAGCACCGCGCGCAAGGCCGCGACCGCGACCCGATTCTGCGGCGCATGGGCAATCTCGCCTAACGACAGTGTCGCGACGTAGGCGAGATTTGCGAGCACGTAGAGCACGACGACCAGTCCGCAGCCGAGAAGCAGCGCGCGCGGCAGGGTGCGGCCCGGCTCGCGGACTTCGCTCCCGGTAAAAGTCACATTCGTCCAGGCAGTCTGGGCAAAGAGCGGGCCGACCATCGCCTTCCCGAAGATCACGAGGAGCGCGAGTCCGCCGGCCATCGTCAGGCCAGGTTGCGCCAGTTGCGGCGTCCAGCCGTTCGCCCAGGGATTCCACCAGGCTGCGGCCCGCGCCGCGCTCGTCACGTTCCAGCCTAACGACAGCCCGAGCACGATGAGGGCGAGGAGCGCCGCGGTCTTGGCGAAGGTGAAGGTGTTCTGGACCAGCCGTCCGATTTCCAGCCCGCGCGTGTTCAGCCAGGTGAGAAACAGGATCAGGGCCACCGCCACGAGCTGCTCGGTGGAAAGACTGAGTGCGTAGACGCCGAAAAACGGGATCGGCCTAACGAGGTAATTTTCCGCTGCGATCGCCGGAAAGAAAACGCCGGCAAACTTCGCAAACGCGATCGCCACCGCCGCGATCGTGCCAGTCTGGATGACCAGAAAAAGCGTCCAGCCGAAGAGAAAACCGAGCGTCGGCCCGTAGGCCTGGCGCAAGAAAACATATTGGCCGCCGGCGTGCGGCAGCATCGCCGCGAGCTCCGCGCAACAGAGTGCGCCCGCGATCGTCAGGATGCCCGCCATCACCCAGGCGAGGAGGAGCCAGCCGGGCGCGCCGAGCAGCCGGGTCGACTCCGCGGAGGTGATGAAAACTCCCGAGCCGATCATCGAGCCGATCACGATCATGGTCGCGTCGAGCGGGCCGAGGCCGCGCCGCAGCTTGTCGTTAGGCGAGTTCATTCGTCAGGCCGGAGCGCTCACCGCGATCTCCGCGGCGGCGAGGTGGGCACGCAATTTCTCCGCGAAGGCAAGCGCGTCCGGCGTGTCGCCATGCACGCAGACCGTCTCCGCCGCGAGTGCGAGGTCGCTCCCGTCCACGCAGCGGACGAGGCCTTCGCGCAACATCCGGACGACGCGCGCCGCGGCTTCCTCCGGATCGTGCAGGAGTGCGTCCGGGCGGCTGCGCGGGACGAGCGCGCCGTCGGGCAGATAATTCCGATCCGCGAACACTTCCCGCACCACCCGCAACCCGCTCGCGGCACTCGCCGCCGCCAGCGCGCTTCGGTCCGGCGCGAAGAGCCGGAGCTCGCGATCGACCGCGAGGATGGCTCGGACGACCGCCTCGGCCAGAACCGGATCGCGCGCCGCCATGTTATAGAGCGCGCCGTGCGGCTTCACGTGCTGCGGGCGCACGCCTAACGACTTCGCGATCGCCTGAAAAGCTCCGAGCTGATAGACGACGAGGGCGAAGACTTCTGTCGGTGCGAGTGATATTTCGGTTCGGCCGAAATTTTCCCGGTCGTCAAAACTCGGATGCGCGCCGACGGCTGCGCCTGCGTCGCGCGCGGCGAGAATCGAGGCGCTGATCGCGACCGGATCGCCCGCGTGCAGGCCGCAGGCGATGCTCGCGGAGGTGACCAGTCCGAGCAGCGCGGGCTCGTTAGGCGCGCCTTCGCCGAGATCGGCGTTGAGATCGACGCGGAGTTTCACGAGGCCATGCGCAACCCCAGACCGACGCGAAAAAGATCGAGATCATCTTCTCGCCTAACGAAAAGCAGATGCGCTTCCGCCGGAGTGACCGCCTGGAAACGGACGGTGTCGTGCGGCCTGAGCTGAGCTGCCACCGGGAGATCAACGGTAATCACGTGCGCGATCTTGGGATAGCCGCCAATGGTTTGGCAATCGCCGAGGAGCAGAATCGGCTGGCCGTCGGGCGTGACCTGAACCGTCCCGGGCGCGACCGCTTCCGAGAGTAGTTCCACGTTCGTTAGGCGGGAAAGCGCCGGTCCTGCCAAGCGCACGCCCATGCGATCGGACTCGCCCGCGACGGCGTAGGATTCATGCAGAAAAGTGGTCCGCATGGCGGGGGCGAAGTCGTCCCAATCTGCACCGGGAATGACGCGCAGGATCGGATGGCGCGCGGCCGGCCGCGTCCATGCAGCGGGCGCCCCCCAGGGAGCGACGCGGCCGCCAAAATTCAGCGATCGCGTAGAATTGCCGAGCGGCAGCTCGGCGCCGTCGCGCAGCGCGCGCCCTTCCCAGCCGCCAAAGCCGCCGCGCAGATCGGTCGCGCGACTGCCGAGCACGCGGGGCGCTTCGATCCCGCCGGCAATGGCCAGCCAGGCCCGGCAGCCATGGCGCGGCGCGGCGAATTTCAGGAGTTCGTTAGGCAGAACGCGCCGCGGCTGGCCTAACGACTCTTGCACCTCCGCGCCGCAGACGGCGACCACGCGTTCGTCCTCGAAGTGAAATTCGGCCGGCCCGAGAGTGATCTCGAGCAGGGCGCTTTCCTCCGGATTTCCCACGAGCAGATTCGCAACCCGGGCGGCGAGCAAGTCGAGCGCGGTCCCGATTCCGGCATCGCCCGCGCGAGTGGCGCGCCGCCCGCGGAAATGCCGGCGTGGCGCAGGTGCGGACGCCCGAGATCCTGCACCGTCAGGAGCGGGCCAGCGCGCCGGACGGTTACTTTGGCCATCGCAGGAATTCCGCCTCCGTGATCGCGACGAACCGCACGCGGTCGCCCATTTGGAGCAGGGCAGCCGGCTCGCGGGCAGCGTCGAAGAGCCGCAGCGGGGTGCGCCCGATCAGGTTCCAGCCGCCCGGGGAAGCGAGCGGGTAAATTCCGGTCTGCCCGCCGCCGATCGCGACGGAACCTGGCGGGACTGCGGTTCGCGGCCGGGCCCGGCGCGGGGTCGCGAGCACGTGCGGCAAGCCACTCAAATAAGGAAAGCCCGGGGTAAAGCCGAGACAGCGCACCTCGTATTCGGCGCCGGCATGGCGCCGCGCGATCTCGTTAGGCGAAAGTTGCGCCAGTTGCGCAACCACCTCCAGGTCCGGTCCATACGCCGGTTCGTAGCAGACCGGCACCTCGACGGAGCGCGACGGCGCGGCGGCGGACCGCGCCGGGCGGCGTCCGCGCAGGAGGGCGTGCAGAGTCGCAGTCGCATTCGTGAGCGCGAGCGGCGAGGCGAAGAAAACCGCCACGCTGGCGAGCGCCGGCGCGACCTCATCGACGCCGACGATTTTCGCCGCTTCGAGCAGCTCCTGGGCGGCGCGGACTTCGCCTAACGAATCGCCGACGCGCACAATGAGGGCGGCGTCACCGAGCGGCGTGATCTCCCAAGGCACGCTCGAAGTCTGCGGCGAGCACGGCCGCGATTCGAGCGAAAACTAGAAGCTGAAGGTGAGCCCGCCGACGAGACTGTGGGTGATCGGCGTGATCTCGATCGAACCGCCGGGGATGTCGAGCTCGCCGAGGTGGGCGTAGGTGAGCTTGTATTCAAACATCAGGCCGACGTGAGTCGTCAGGCTGACCTTGACTCCGGCGAGACCTTCCACGCCGGGACCGTGCAATTGGTATTCCTCGTGGAAATTCCCGTTCACATTCGACTCGACGTGCGGGATGGCCGCGCCCAGCCCGAGGCCGACATACGGTTCGAGATGGCCGAGGAAATCCTGGCCACGATTCCCTGGCTGCCAGCGGTAGACGACATCGGTCAGCGCGTAGTTCAGCCCGTGCGAGAGACTGAATTGCTGCACCGTGTTGTCGATGCGCTCGTTGTCGTCGACCGGCGCGCCGTTGCGCCGGCCGGTCACGTGGACGGTGTCGCCGGTTTCCGTGTAGAGCTTGAGGTGAAAAAATTCCGCGCCAAAACCCCAGTGCGCGTCGGAGGCGGGAAACCACAACAGCCGCGTGCCATAAAAAGGCGGTGTCTCGAAATCGCGGCCTTCGAAGGAGACGTCGTGAAAAGTGAGATCGGTGCCGCCCGCCTGGTGCAGCTCGAGGTCGCTATCCTGCGAAAGCGCGACGCCGGTGAAGAACGAAAGATCAAACTCCGCGCGGGCCGGCTCGGCCCAGCCGACGAGAATGAGGAGCAGTGCAGCAGCCGCGAGAAAAGATTTTTTCATACGAGCGACGGAACGTTAGGCCATGAACGCCGCGGCGCTCGCTTCTGTCAATTCCCGGCTTTGCGCGGGAGCGGTTGCTCGAGATCGGCGAGGCCGTAGGCGAGCACGGCGTTCACCGCGGCCGTCTCGGCGAGATGGCGCGGATCGATCTTGTCGAGCGTATCGGCGGCGGTGTGGTGGTAGTTAAAATAAAAGCGGCTGTCCTGGATCGGACTGAAGCTTGGGACGCCGCGCGCGGTCAGCGGATCGATGTCGGTGCCGACGTCGGCGCGAAGTGCGATCAAGCCTGCGCCCGAGCTTTCGAGCACCTGCGCGATCGGCTCGAGGAAGCTTCTTAAACCCGGCGCGCCGGCGGCATTGATCCCGGTCGGATGATCGGCCCCGAGATCGGTCTCGATCGCGGCAAAGTGGTCCGCGATCTCGGCCGCATGCGCCTTGCCGTAAGCCTTTCCGCCGTGTCCGCCGCTTTCCTCATCCATCCACGCGATCACGCGAATCGTCCGCCGTGGATGGAGGCCGAGTTGCCTAACGAGTTGAGCGGTTTGCATCGCGACCGCGACGCCCGCGCCGTCGTCGATCGCGCCGGTGCCGAGATCCCAGGAATCGAGATGACCGGAAACAATCACCACTTGCTCGGGATGTTCGCTGCCTTTGAGGTCGGCGACGACGTTCGCACTCTCGACGTCCGGAAACGTTTGCGGTGTGAGCAAGAGATGAATCCGCACTTTCCCCTCCGCGGCCAGCGCAGCCATTAGCTCGGCGTCTTCTTCCGTCACCGCCGCGGTCGGGATTTTCGGCGCATCCGCCGCGTAATGCATCGTGCCGGTATGCGGCAGCCGATAAGCCTCCCCGCCGACCGAGCGCACCAGCGCCGCGACCGCGCCCAACCGCGCCGCGGCGCTCGCCCCGCCGCCCCGGTAAGCTCACCGCCTGCCCGTAGGCTTCGCCGCCATGTCCGGTCGCGGCCATTTCGCGATCGAAGGGATGATTAAAGACCACGATTTTGCCCTGCACCTTTTCTTTGCCTAACGATTTCAGCTCGGCGAAATCGTGCACCACCACGACCTCCGCAGTGAGCCCCTCGGGCGGAGTGGCGACACTCCCGCCGAGCGCGGTCAGGACGATCTTCTGCGTCGTCTGCGGCGCCTGGCCGGGATACTCGATCAGCTCGGCTTTTTCGTCTCCCCGCACCCAATGCGTGACCATGCACTTCTCGAGTCGCACCTCGAGCCCGAGCCGTTTCATTTCTCCCGCGACGTACTCGGTGGCCTTCTCTGCCTGGAGGGAACCGCTCAGCCGCGGTCCGATGTTGTTCGAAAGATGAGCCACCTGCCGATAAGCGTAATCACTCGTTAGGGCCGCTTTTTGTAACCGGCCGAGCGCCTGGATCGTCTCGGCGGAATAAAGTTCCGGCGTCGGCGCGGGCGAAGGGGTTGCCGTTTGGGTTGTCGCGGGCGCTGCCGGCTGCGGGGAAGCGGGAGGCTCGGCGGCTGCGGCGAAGGTCGCGATGAAAACCAGCGGAAGCGGAAGAGCGAATCGACGCATCGGGCAACTTCGGAAGAAATCGCGCGATCTCAAACCCGGTCGCGAGTCGCTCCCGGCTTGGCGAGCGCGCGGCCTTGGCTAAAGTGAACGCGCCATGTCCCACCGCGCGCTCGCTGAGATCCATCTTCCCGGCCTCACGAAATTGCGGAGCGGGAAAGTGCGGGAAGTTTTCGATCTCGGCGAGACTCTGCTCTTCGTCGCGACGGATCGGCTCTCGGCCTTTGATGTCATTCTGCCGGATGCGATCCCCGATAAAGGCGCGGTCTTGAACCAGATTTCCGCGTTCTGGTTCGAGCGAATGACATTCGTGAAAACACCATTTCCTGACCGCGGACTTCGCGAAATTTCCCGCCGAATTACAGCCGCACCGCGAGCAGCTCGCCGGGCGTTCGATGCTCGTGCGGAAGAGTCAGCCGCTCCCGGTCGAGTGTGTCGTCCGCGGCTATCTGGCTGGCTCGGGTTGGAAAGATTACCAGGCAACTGGCGAAGTGTGCGGCCACAAACTTCCGCCAGGTCTGCAGCTCGCCTCCGAGTTGCCGGAGCCGCTCTTCACGCCCTCGACCAAGAACGACGCGGGCCATGATTTGAACATCGACTGGGCGCAATGCTGCGAG
The DNA here is from genome assembly GCA_963831805.1 of uncultured Verrucomicrobiae bacterium. Lineage (GTDB taxonomy): Bacteria > Verrucomicrobiota > Verrucomicrobiia > Chthoniobacterales > UBA10450 > Palsa-1392. The sequence goes on from CAWHRN010000004.1 coordinate 9,499, forward strand.
CTGCTCGGCGACAGAAACGGCCGAGCGGGCGCGCGCCTTGAGCCTGGAGATTTACCGCGCCGGCAAAGAACACGCCGCGCAATGCGGCATCATCGTCGCAGACACGAAGTTTGAGTTTGGCCTAACGAATGAAGAACTGATTCTGATCGACGAATGCCTGACGCCCGATTCCTCGCGCTTCTGGCCGGCCGAGAGCTACGCCCCGGGCGAGAGCCCGAAGAGCTACGACAAACAATTCGTCCGCGACTATCTCGAGACGCTCGACTGGGACAAGACCGCCCCGGACCGCGTCTCCCGCCGAGGTCATCGAGAAAACCTCGGCCAAATATCGCGAGGCGTATCGGCTTTTGACGGGCCAGGAAATCGCCAGCGCCCACTAGATCGCAACGGTCTTCTGCAACTTCCGAATCTCATCGGAATACGGTCGTCGCTCGGCGTCGGAATATTTCTTCCCCCGAAGATCGCTTCCCGCCCGACCCAAATATTCGCGCAGGAACTTCTCATTGCTAACGCGGAAGCGATCGCGAAAGGCGCTCGCCTTCTCGGAATCGAAAAAGAGCGCCGGCTGATCGTGCGGCCGGATGATTTCGTTGAGACGCTGGTAGACCCGACGCTGCTGCGGAAATTCATAGGCGTTGAGCGTACGGAAACACCTGCAGGGCCAGATGACCAACTGAAGCGTTGGCGGAAGCCACATCCGCCTCCGGCTCGGTCGCGAAGTCAGCGGGTAGAGGCAGGCATCTCGGAAAAATCGCGGACACTGTCGCTGGCGGCATCGAACACCCTGGCGATGATATTTTCTTTCCCGAACTCTGCCGCCCAAGGTGCGAGCGAGGCGGCGAAATCGAGTTCTTCGAGCTCGGAGTCGAGGTATTCACAGAAAGTCTTTCGGCAGAGCGCGAGCTTGATCATCTGGTTGTATTGCGACTCGACCAGCTCATCCTGTGAGCGGGCGAAGAAGATGATTTTTATTCGCGCCGTGCCGACGGCCTCGAGGCAAAAACTGGCCAAGGCGGGAATGTCGGCCAAGGTCAGATTCCTCGGAACTGCAGGAGGACATGGCGCGCGCTCGAGGCGACGAGTTCCCTTCGCACCTCGTCGCGCGCGCGCTCCACTTGGGCTGGCATTTCCATATAGTAAGGCGGATGGCGGATGAAGGATTTGGCGAAATTCTGGTGACCCATGCGGGCGGCTTCGTCGGCTTCCACGTAGTGCAGTCCGGCGGCCAGCAACTGGGACCGATGAAGGCTGAGGAATTTCTGGATGGCGGTCGTCCCCGTCTTACCTCTCCCGACGTGGAGATAAAGTTCCTTGATCGGCACGTCCGAAGGAAAGGCCCCGGGTCTGAGTTGGCAAACGTTGGAAAACAGGCAAGCTCGGGCAAGATGTCCGATCCTTCAGATTATCCAGCCTCGTTCTGGCAGGCTGATCTCGCGGCGACGACTTTATTGCCGGTTGCGAAACCAAGGCTCCCGACCGCGGCGAAGATCTTGCCCTACCTGGAGCGGATTGATCGGGCGCAATGGTATTCCAATGGAGGCGGGCTGGTTTTGGAATTGGAAGAGCGCCTGGCTCGGCACTGCGGGAAGGCGGAGGCGCAAGTCGCGACTGTCGCAAATGCGACGCTTGGATTGACGCTTGCCCTGCTCGCCTTCGATCTGCCCGAAGGCGCACTCTGCATGGTCCCAAGCTGGACTTTTGCCGCCACAGGTCACGCGATTCTGCTCGCCGGTCTGAGCCCGTGGATCGTGGATGTGAACTCCACGAGCTGGACCCTGGAAGCGGAGGCCGCGCGCGAAAGTCTGCTCGATCGGGCGCCGGGGCAGGTGGGCGCGATCATTCCAGTGAGCGCGTTTGGGGCGCCGCTCGATCTTGCACCTTGGGAGAGATTTCGCGTCGAGACGGGTATCCCGGTGGTTGCGGATGCGGCGGCCGCCTTCGATACGATTCGAGCGAGCGAGATACCGGCGGTCGTTAGTCTCCACGCCACGAAAGTTTGCGGAATCGGTGAGGGCGGCTTTGTCGTCTCGACCGATCACGCGTTCATCGAAGAAATCCGGAAACGGGAGAATTTCGGATTTTGGAATTCACGCGAATCCACCGTCCGTTCCTTCAATGGCAAGTTGAGCGAATACGGCGCGGCGGTGGGCCTCGCCAGCATGGATGAATGGGGCGAAACGCGGGCTGATTTTCTGCGGGTGGCGTGCGCCTATCGGCAAAACTTTGCCGGGCAGGATGACATCCAATTACAATCCGGATTCGGCGAAAACTGGGTATCCTCGACGGCGGTGATCGAGTCGCGGTCGAAGGATGCCAACACTTTGACGAATCTCCTGACTGAAAAGGGGATCGGCTCGAGGCGCTGGTGGGGTGGCGGGCTGCATCAGCACAGCAGTTTCCAAGCTTATCCGCGCGATCAGGTCGCAGTGACGGAAGACTTGGCCAGGCGGATCATCGGCCTGCCCTGCTGGCGCGAGTTGCCTAACGAAGAGATCGAGCGCATTTGCCGGAAATTGCGGGCGACCGGCGATTGACGGAGATGGCACCAGAAGCGGAGCGGGCGCTGTATGCCACCACGGAATACGCCCGGGCTTTCGGCGGGCCCGTGCTCGACCTGCCCGAGTGGCACACCGCCGTGCTTCGCCGACCTATTCCATCGAGTGAGTGGGATGATGCTCTGGGATGCTATCCTCTCTGCGTCATTCCGCCCGAAGCCGATCTCGAAGGAGGTCTGGACCGGTTGCGCGCGGCGGGGTTGGTGAGTGTGGCGCTGGTGACCGACCCCGTCTCCAGCCCGAGTGCGGCGGCATTGCGGGCGGCCTTTTCCGTCTGCCGGCCTTTCAAGACTCATTACCTGATCGAACCGCCGGTTGCAGGCCAGGCGCGCTATCCCGCCACCCATCGGCGCTGGATTCGGAAAGCGCTGCGGGAATGCCAAGTTACTCCGGTTCGATTAGCGGACTCGTTAGGGGACTGGGAACGACTTTACTGCATGACCGTCGACCGCCATCGGATCACCGGTTTGCAGAAATTCTCGCCAGAATATTTCGCTGCCTTGGCCACGATGCCGAAAGTCGAAGCCTTCGCCGCACGAACCGGAGGTGAGATTGTGGCGATGGCGCTCTGGGTCCGGAGCGGCGAAGTGGCCTATTATCATCTGGGCGCATCGGATTCCCGGGGGTTCGAGCGCCAGTCCATGTATGGCATCTTTGCTACAGCAATCGAACATTTTGCGACGCTCAAGGTGCTTCACCTCGGAGGGGCCGCGGGAATCGCGCCTAACGAGGATGGGTTGGCTCGTTTCAAACGTGGTTTTGCTACTCGGGAAGTAGAAGCCTACTTTTGCGGTGCTCGCCTTCACCCGAAGCGCTACGAGACTCTGGCAGGAGGGCGCACCGAGAGCACATTTTTCCCAGCCTACCGCGAACCATGAGTGACCAAGAGAAGAACGACGTTCCGCCTTCCTATCATTCCCTTGTTCAACTGGTGGAGAAACTCCATGCGGAACACGGCGACAGCCACCGCGGTCTTGGTTACCCAAAGGTCGAAGGTTTCGACGCGCGCTATCAGGTCTATCTCGAGGTGATTCGAGATGCCGCCGCGCGCGCGAAATGCACCCTGCTTGATGTCGGCTGCGGCACCGCCCGATTGCTCGACCTGATCAAGAACTCCGGCCGCGACGAAATCGCCTATCGCGGGATCGACCTTTCTGCCCGGTTGATCGAAACGGCGCGGAGAAAACATCCGGAAGCGGATTTCGTTTGCGGCGATCCTTTTGAGAACGAGGACATCTGGTCGGCGCGGCCGGACTACGTTGTCTTTGGCGGCATCTTCACCTGCCGTCTCCAGATGAGCGTGGAGGAGATGACCGACTACATGATTCGGCTGTTGCGCCTCGCGTTTGAAAACTGCCAGCGCGGGGTCGCTTTCAACGTCATGTCGCACCATGTCGACTGGCAACGGGATGACCTCTTTCACGTGCCGTTCGACCGGATGGCGGAGATTCTGCAGACTCACTTTGGCCGGCACTATCTCTTCCGGGCCGACTACGGTCTCTACGAATACACGGTCTATCTCTACCGTGCGCCGCTTCGCGACTGAGCAAGCTCGAAGCCGATGACCGTTGGACTAGAGATTCGGGTGCCGATCAGTCCGACACCTGATTTTTTTCGACGTGTTCACTTCATGGCCGCCTCTTTGCGCCGGCTGGATGATAAGATCGGATCCTACGTCCTCGTGGTCTGTGTCGGAGGGGATGAAGAACCTCGCGACCTTTATACCGATGAAGCTTGGTCTCGTAGCTATCCCATCATTTGGCATTGGGCGGACCGTGAAGGGTTTCGACGAGATAGCTTTTGGGAGACGAGCCGGGAGATTTTCCGGCAGCCGAGGCGCGGCCGCCTGGTCATGTGTGCGGATGCGGACGTGATTTTTGTGCGGGATTTCTCGGAACTTCTCACTGAGTTATCCGCGTCGCCAGCGATCGCCGGGGCCATCGCGCATGGTCCGCCCTTTCGCGATGTTGATGTGCAACAGACCTGGCGTGATCTCTTTCAAAGCTATGGCGTGCTGCACGCGGCAGCGGTCCACGAGCATTCGGGCTGGGGTTTCATGACCCGGGAGAAGTTCACGCCGATCTACTTCAACTTCGGCATGGTGGTTGCGCCGGGAGATATGATGCAGGCGATCGGGGCGGAAATAGAGGCGGCGGTTGAGTTCGTGCATGCGCGCATCACGACATTTTTCCGCTTTCAAATTGCCCTGACTCTGGTGATCCAAAAACTCCAACTTCCGACCAGGCCACTGCCTTTGCGATATAACTTTCCGAACGACCCGCGGTTCGACGACCGTTTTCCGGAGGAGCTAGCCGATTTGCGAGTGCTTCACTATCTCCGGTGTGAGGTCATTGACCGAGAACGGAATTTCGCAACACTTCCCGATGTCGCCGCACTCGTCGCCCGAGGCGATCTTTGGGGAAGCAACGAAGTGTTACGCCGGACTCTGGCGGAATTCTATCCGGCAGTGGCGGCGGAGGAACGGCTATAGGCTAGCCGAGTAGCTCTGCCACAAGCTGCTTCTCTTCCTGTAGCTCTTTCACGGAGGCGTCGATCTTCGTGCGGCTGAAGTCGTTGATGGGAACGTCTGGCACAATCTCGTAATTGCCGCCTCGCGAGCGGATCGGGAAGGAACTGATCAGACCTTTCTCCGCGCCGTAGCTCCCGTCGGAGCAAACGGCCACGCTGTGCCAGTCGTCCTGTTTTGTGTCGGTCGTCAGGCTGCGGACGGTGTCGACGACCGCGTTGGCGGCGGAGGCTGCGGACGAGGAGCCGCGCGCCTTGATGATCGCGGCGCCGCGCTGTTGCACGGTCGGGATAAAGGTTTCCTTCAGCCAAGCCTCGTCGCCGATGACCTGGTCGGCGTTCTTGCCGTCGATCTTAGCGTTGTAGAAATCGGGATACTGCGTCGCGGAATGGTTGCCCCAGATGGTCATGTTCGTCACCTGGGTGACGGCGACGCCGGCTTTCTGCGCGAGCTGCGCTTTGGCGCGGTTTTCGTCGAGGCGAGTCATGGCAAACCAGCGGTCGTTAGGCACGGATTTCGCGTTGTTCATCGCGATGAGGCAATTGGTGTTGCAGGGATTTCCGACGACTAGGACGCGCACGTCGGAGGCGGCGTTTTTCTCGATCGCCTGACCCTGGCCGATGAAAATTTTGCCGTTGATGCCTAACAAGTCGCCGCGCTCCATCCCGGCTTTCCGCGGGATGCTGCCGACGAGGAGCGCCCAATTCACGTCGCGGAAACCTTCGTCCGAGGTCGGCCGTCGGGGTGATGTCGCTGAGGAGCGGAAAGGCGCAGTCGTTCAATTCCATGACCACGCCTTCGAGCGCGCCGAGCGCCGGCGGAATCTCGATCAGCGAAAGGTGAACCGGCTGATCCGGGCCGAACATCGAGCCCGAGGCGATGCGAAAGAGAAGCGAGTAGCCGATCTGCCCGGCCGCGCCGGTGACCGCGACTTTGATAGGTGATTTCATCCGCATTCTCTAGCCGCGGATCAGCCGGTTGTCATCCCTTGGACGGGGCGGGGTAGCGATCGGTTTCGCGGAGCAGGTCGCGGATGACGCGCAGTTGCCGGTGGAGCGCGTGGCCGTGGCCGAGCTTCGCCACGGTCGTGTGCAGGCGGCGCGTCCAATTCGAGCTGGCCGCGGTGCCGGGAACGTTGAAACGATCCTTGCGGCCGAGCAGGTCGGTAATCATGACGACCGCGAGCCAGGACTGGCTTTGCAAAAGGGCGCGAAAGATCGCGGGGTAAAAATCGCGGATGAAATCAGTATGTTCGTCAGGCGGCGGTTGGCCGGCGAAGGCGGCGATCTTTGCGAGATCGCCGCGGGCCTGCGCGGAGCTTTCGGTCGGCTTTTCGAAGGCCTCTTCCCAGAGCGCGCGGATCGGTTTGTGATCGTGGGTGGCGAAGGTGGCGACGGAGAGCCGTTCGTAGGCGTCGCCGGGAACGATCCGCTGGTCGGGATAAGTCTCCCATTGCGGAATCTTGAAGCCGGCGATGCCTAACGAGTGCAGGTTTGGACGGACGTAGTTCGGGCACGGTGCCGAGGTCTTCCCCGACGACCCGGGTGGCGCCGGATTCCTCGAGCACGACGCGCAGGTATTCCTCGCCGGCGCGGCGGTTGAGCTCGCAGTTCTCCGGGTTGGAATCATCGCGGGGGGCGAATTGCGGGGCGCGCCCGCCGGTTTGCGCGAGCATCTCGTGCCAGTCGAGCGGGAGGATTTCCGGGTTGCGCGCCGGCCGCCAAGGGAAGGCGTAGATGCGGTAGAAACCGAGCACGTGATCGATCCGGAAGGCGTGGAAAATTTCCTTCACTCCGCGGACGCGCTGTCGCCACCAGGCGAAGTTGCGAGTGCGCATCTGCGGCCAGTCGTAGAGCGGGATGCCCCAGTTCTGGCCCCATTTCTGGGTGAAGGCGTCGTCCTTGAAGTAAGGCTCGGGCGGCGCGCCGCCGGACCAGTCGAGGGCGAAAATTTCCGGATGGGTGAAGACATCGGCGCTGTAATAACTCACGCCAAAAGGGATGTCGCCCATGAGCGCGACGCCGCGCGCTTCCGCGTAGTGCTTCAGCTCGTGCCATTGTTCATGCGCGACCCATTGGACGTAGCAGAAGAATTCCTGCCGCTCCTGGAAAGCGCGGCGTTCTTCTGTGCCTAACGAGTCTAACCATGCGCGCGCGGCCGTCAGGTTGGGCTGCGGCCATTGATCCCAGGTTTCGCGTTCGCCATTCAGCTCCATGAGAACGCGGAAGAGGGCGTAGTCGCCCAGCCACGCGCTCTCCGCGGTACAGAAGGATTTGAAATGTTCGTTAGGCGGCCGTTGCTGGAAATCGGCGAAGGCGCGCTCGAGCAGTTTTTTCTTCAGCGGCTTGACGATTTCGTAGTGGACGGCGCCGCGGCGCAAAGCCGGCAAATCAACGCCGCTCGTCACTTCCTGAAACGCTGCTGCCGACAAATCCACCGGCGAGCCGGGCGCGAGATGCAGCGTGGTCGGATCGATCGCGCGCGAGCTGATCGCGTTGTAGGCGCTGTGGTCGCCGCCGGTTTCGTTGATCGGCAGCAACTGCACGAGTTGGAACCCGAGGTCGCGCGCCCAATCGATGAACTGCCGCAGCGCTTCGACGTCGCCGATGCCGAGATCGTCCGCGGTCCGCAGCGCGAAAAGCGGAGTAAGGACGCCGGCGAGTTTCTTCTCGGGAGAGAGATCCATTGGTCCGCAGATTACGCAGATTTACGCAGATTGTTTAGGCGCTCGCTTCGCTTCTTAATCTGCGACATCAGCGGACAAAAGTTTAGCGCCGCCGGACGTTCCAGTCCTCGACCAGCGTCATCGGAATCTCCTTCAGGAAACGCGACGGCCGCTGGAACATTTCGCCGTAGCCGGCGTTCAGGCGCATGTGCGGGTAGGTGAGATAGAGCTCGTCCTTCGCGCGCGTGACCGCGACGTAGAAAAGCCGGCGCTCTTCCTCGATCGCTTCGCGCGTCTCGAGCGAGCGTGAGCTCGGGAACATCCCGTCGGTCAGCCAGATGACGAAGACGCTGTGAAACTCGAGCCCTTTCGCCTGGTGGACCGAGGATAAGTTGACCGCTTCTTTTTCGCCGGCCTGGTTCACCGCGGGCTCGGCGTCGACGTTGCTGATGAGGGCGAGCTGCGAGAGAAATTCGTGGATGTCCTTGAACTGGCGCGCGAAGGCCGCGAGCTGGGTCAGGTCTTCCTTGCGCAGCTCGTAGTTGGCGAAATTCGCTTTCGCGTAATCATCGTAGATCGCTTCCACGATCGACATGATCATCTCGGTCGGCTGCGTCGGCTGTCCGTTAGGCGCGATTTCGTCGAGAGTGTGCGCGAGTTGGTCCCAGGATTTTTTCGAGCGCGCCGGAACCGACAACGGCGCGCAGTCTTTCACCCCAGGAAACGATCACAGCGTTTTCGCCTAACGACTTCTCCCAGCCCTGCCAGAGGTTCTCCGCGCTCTTGCCGCCGATGCCGGGAAGTAGCCGAATCATGCGTTTGAAAGCGACTTCATCGCGTGGATTCGCGACGAAGCGGATGAAGGCGGCGACGTCCTTGATGTGCGCCTGTTCGAAAAAACGAATCCCGCTGGTGATCTGATACGGAATGCCGCGGCGCGAGAGCTCGAGCTGCAATTCCACCGCGTGATAATGCGCGCGATAGAGGACCGCGATCTCGTTCAGATCGATCCCTTCGTCACGCAGCTCGAGGACGCGCTGGGCGATGAACTGCGCCTGCTCGCCGCCGTCGTTCAGGGCGACCATCGCCGGTCGCGCGTGACTCGTTAGGCGCGCGGCCGTCAGGTTCTTGCGGAATTGCTGCGTATTCGGTGCGATCGCGGCGTTCGCGACGCTGAGGATTTCCGGGACGCTGCGGTAGTTGATCTCAATCTTGCAGACCTGTGCGCTGGGATAGCGCCGCGGGAAGGCGAGGATGTTTTGGAAGTTCGCGCCGCGCCACGAATAGATCGATTGCGCGTCGTCGCCGACGACCATCACATTCTGGTGCTCGGCCGCGAGGAGATCGATCAGATCGGCCTGGATTTTGTTCGTGTCCTGGTATTCGTCCACGAGGATGAACTGGAATTGCCGCCGGTAAAACTCCGCGACCTCCTCGTGCTCGCGGAGCATGCGCAGGGTCTTCTCGAGGAGATCGTCGAAGTCCATCGAGTTGGTCGATTTCTTGCGCTTCTCGTAGCGTTTGTGGACGTCCTTGATCTGCTCGATGAGCGGGAGGAAATAGGGAAATTTTTCCGCGAGCAGCTCCTCCATCGTGCGCTCGGTGTTGACCACGAAACTGAAGATATCCGCGAGCACGTCGCCCTTCGGGAAACGGATTTCCTTCGGGTCGATCCCGGCACCGGCGATGACGGAGTTCAGCAAATCCTTCTGGTCCTCGCGGTCCATGATCGTGAATCCGCTCGAGTACCCGAGCACGCTGCCGTGACGGCGGAGCATCCGGTTCCCGATCGAGTGGAAGGTGCCGCCCCAAAGCCCGCTGGCATCCATCGGGAGGAGGTTCGCGACGCGGTCGAGCATCTGGCGCGCGGCTTTGTTGGTGAAAGTGAGGAGGAGGATGTTGCGCGGGTCGACGCCATTCTCGAGCAGGTAGGCGACGCGGTAGGTGAGGGTGCGCGTCTTGCCCGAGCCGGCGCCGGCGATGACAAGAAGCGGACCCGGGGGCGCGGTGACCGCGGCGTATTGCTGCGGGTTCAACTCGGCCGCGTAGTCGATCTGGATCGTCGCCGCGGAGGGGGCGCGCTGGAGCGTGTATTCGCGGGACATTGGGGCGTTACGCTGGAGTGCGGGGCGGGGCTCTTCAACCCAAAGTTTAGCGACCCGAGCGGCGTTTTGCCTAACGAAAAAGGCGCAACCCGAGCGAGACAGAAAAGCGCGGCGCAGTCTGACGCCTACCGCCTAACGAGCCTTGGCTCAGTGGCGCGGGCGCGCTTCTTCCATGAGATCGCGTAGGCCTTCCGGCGAAACGGTTTCGGCGCCGCAGGCCGAGGCGGTTTCCTGTTCCAAATAGTCGCCGGTCGCGACCACGAGACGGAAACGCTCGGCGTATTTGCTTGCGAGGCGCTCGATGATCGAGTCGGCGGTCTGCCCGGCGCGGGAATAGAAAATCTGAATTTCGCCGGGCTCCGCCTCGTGCGAGACGGTGGACCCGCGGCCGTCGAAAACGACCACGACGTGCACGCCCGTCCAATCCTGATAATCACGCAAACGCCGGGTGAGCGCTTCGCGCGCGAGGGCCGTTCGGCGGTCGTGGAGCTGGCGCAACTCCGGCCAGGCGAAGATGATGCTGTGCCCGTCGACGAGGAGATATTGCGCCCGCACACCTAACGATACGGCGGCTGTCGCGACCGAGGCAAACCGCGCGAAGCGGCGCGGGTTAGGAGGCCTTTTCGGCGACCGTCTTTTTCGTGCGCGGCTTGGCGGGGGCGCGCCGCGAAGCGCTGGCGGTGGCGGCCTTGACCCTTTGACGTTCGAGATAAGCTTTGCGGCGTTTGCGTTTGACGGTGACCCGGTGTTGTTGACCCATGAGGCCGTTGCTATAGGCCGGGAGCGGGCCGGGTGCAATCCGATTCCTGCGCGAAGCGGGGTTGCCTCAAAACCGGGAATTGCAGTCAAATTTACGCAATTCGTTGTTGCTATTCCGGCAGACCGACGGCACAAGGTTGACCGGATTTCAAAAAATCCGCCGGTTTCTTCCTTAATCATGCCCAAAATATTGATCGGAATTTCCATCCTGCTGATGGCCCTCGCGCTCGTTTTCGGATTTCTGAATACGAACAAGGTAAAAAGCCTGCGGAGCGAATTGGTGACGGCGGCCTCGGCCAAGGACGTCGCCGACCACGGCCGCATGGCGAGCGAGAAAAAGCTCAAGGCGGAGGAGAAAGAGTTGGCGGCGGCGAAGACTCAAGTCGCCGATGCGGAAGCGAAAGCGCAGGCCGCGACGGCTGACCTGAGCAAGGCTCAAACTGAAAAGGCCGAAGCCGAGTCGAAATTGCAGGCGAACGAAACCCAGATTGCCGACCTGCAAAAGCGGGTGGCGGAAGCCACCGCCGGGGGAGCGGCGGCCAGTGGCAGCGGTGCGGCGCCGGGCGCGCCTAACGATCTCGCGGCGACGGTCGAGGACATGAAGAATCAGCTGGCGGCGGCCGAGCAGGAAAAGGTCATTCTGGGCGAAAAAGTGAAAGCCGCCCAGGACCAGGTGACGAGCATGGAGGAGGAAAAAAAGCGGCGCGAATCGGGTGCGAATACGCCCGGCGTCCACGGCACGGTCCTCGCGGTGAACCAGGCCTACAATTTTGTTGTGCTCGGGATTGGCGATCGCCAGGGCGTGGTGCCGAATTCCGAGATGCTGGTGATGCGGGCCGGTTCCTTGATCGGAAAAATCCGGATTTCCTCGGTTGAACCAACCACCTCCATCGGCGATATCATAACCAACAGCCTGCCCCGTGGAGTGCAGGTGCAGCCTGGAGATACCGTTGTTTATGCTGGCAGCACGAATTCGTAAATTGTGGCAGCCTCGCTGGCTGTCGATCGCCTTGCTCGCGCTCGCGGGTGGCCTTTCTTCCTGCGCGTCGAACAAACCGCAGGCCGCCCTCGTCTCGGACCCGGATGCGCAACCCGGCTCCTCCATTCCGTGGAATAAACCGGCGAACTGGGAAGGCCGCGGCAATCTGCCCGGCGGCCTCGGCGCCAGTGGCCAGGGCCAGGCGTTCGGCGGAGAAAACGGCGGCGGCACTGGTGGCTACTAGGGGCCGTCGAGCCCCGCGACTTGCCTAACGACTCGCGCCGACGGCGCGTCAGATCCAAAAGCCGACTGGGATAATCGCGTCTTTCGGCACAACGACGATGCCGTCGCGGATGTAGTAATTTTCCGCGTCGACGTTCTCCTGTTTTCCTTCCGGCGTGATCACCACGCCGTCGCCGATCCGCGCGTTCTTGTCGATGATCGCGCGGTCGATCACACAATTCCGCCCGATCCCGATCGGCGGCACGTCGGCTGGTTCACCGCCCTCAAGCTGATAATAGTCGCCGCCCATGATCACGCTGTTCCGGATCGTCGCGCCGCTCCGGATGATGCTGCGGACGCCGATCACGCTTCGCTCGATGTGCGCGTCGGAGATAATGCAGCCATCGGAAATGATCGCCTGACGGAGCGTTGCGCCGTTGATTTTGCTCCCGGGCAGGAAGCGCGGGTGCGTGTAGATCGGCGCCTGGGCTTCGAAGAAACTGTAATGCGGCACCGGATCGGTCAGGCCGAGGTTCGCCTCGTAAAAGGCGCGGATCGTTCCGATGTCTTCCCAGTAGCCTTTGAAGATGAAAACGTTCACCTGGCGCTCGCCGATCGCCTTGGGGATCACATGTTTTCCGAAATCGTCGAGGTCGCCTTTGAGGCAATCGATCAGCACCTCGCGGTTGAAAACATAAATGCCCATCGAGGCCTGGAAGAGCTCTTCGTTCGGATCGCTTCCGATCGATTCGAGGAGCTCGCGATCGAGCTTCAACTCATCCTGGAGCGCCGGGTCCTTCGGCTTCTCCACGAAACGGGTGATCCGCCGATCGGGTCCGCTGTGCATGATCCCGAAATCGGCGGCAGCTTCGCGCTTCACGGGCATGGTCGCGAGGGTGATCTCGGCGCCGGAGCGGATGTGCTGATGGAGCAGCGTCCGGAAATCCATCCGGTAAAGCTGATCGCCGCTCAGGATGAGGAAATATTCAAACGGCTGCTCGAGGAAATAACGGAGGTTTTGCCGCACGGCGTCGGCCGTGCCCTGATACCACTGCGAGCCTTCCGGCGTCTGCTGCGCGGCGAGGATATCGACGAAGCTGCGCGAGAAATTGTCGAACTTGTAGCTCGCCTGGATGTGGCGATGCAGCGACATGCTGTTGAACTGGGTCAGGAGATAGATCGAGCGCAGCCCGGAGTTCAGGCAGTTGCTGATCGGGATATCGACCAGCCGATATTTCCCGCCGAGCGGCACCGCCGGCTTCGAGCGGTCCTTGGTCAGGGGAAAAAGCCGGGTGCCGGCGCCGCCGCCCATGATGATCGCGAGCGTGCGTTGCGTGGTCCCGGGTGGCAGCGATGGAGTTTGCGGCATGGCCTACGTTTAGCGAATCGGCGCCACGAAAGGAAAGCTGTTGTCTGTGCCTCCGCTCCTTGCGTCGCGTCGGCGTCGATGTCACCCTGCGCCTCGATATGTGCGGCATCGTCGGATACGTCGGACGCTCGGAGGCGGCTCCCATCCTTCTGGATGGTCTGCGCCGCCTGGAATATCGCGGCTACGATTCGGCCGGCGTCGCGATCGTGGATGGCGACCATGTCGAGACCCGCAAATGCGCCGGACGCATCGCGGGCCTGTCGCAGTTGATGTCGGAAAACCCGGCGTTCGGAAATTACGGCATCAGCCACACGCGCTGGGCGACCCACGGCAAACCAACCGATCAGAACGCGCATCCGCATTTCGACGAGAGCGGCCGGCTCGCGCTCGTGCACAATGGCGTGATCGAAAATTACCAGGCGCTCAAGGACGATCTCCTGCGGGAAGGCGAACATCATTTCGCTTCCGAGACCGACACCGAAGTGCTCGCTCATCTGATCGGGAAAATTTATGACGACTCCGCCGTCGGCGTGGTCGATCCGCGCCGGCACAAGGCGCTCCTCGTCGAGGCGTTGCGGACGGCGCTGCAACAGGTCATCGGCACTTACGGCATCGCGCTGGTGCATGCCGACATTCCGGATTTCATCGTCGGCGCGCGGCGCGGCAGCCCGCTCGTCCTCGGCGTCGGGAAGGATGAAAATTTCCTCGCCAGCGACGTGAGCGCGATCGTCGCCTACACCCGCGACGCGGTTTACTTGAACGACTTCGACCTCGTCGCGGTCGAGCGCGATAAATTCGAGATCAGCTCGCTCGCCGGCGAGCGCGGGACCCACGCGATCAGCAAAGTCGAGTTCACCGCCGAGGACATCAAGAAGGGCGATTACCCGCACTACATGCTCAAGGAAATCTTCGAGCAGCCCGGCAGCGTGCGCGACGCGATGCGCGGCCGGTTGAGCCTCGAAGAATGCACCGCCAAGCTCGGCGGCCTGAACATGAGCGCGGCGGAATTGCGCGACGTCGACCGGATCGTTTTCACCGGCTGCGGGACTGCGCTGCACGCCGGCATGGTCGGCGAATACATGATCGAGCAGCTCGCGCAGATCCCGACCGAGGTGGAGTTCGCGAGCGAGTTCCGCCATCGCAACACGCCGATGACGCGCGACACGCTGGTCTTCGCGATCAGCCAGAGCGGCGAGACCGCGGACACACTCGGCGCGCTGCGCGAGAGCCGGCGCAAGGGCTATCGCACCCTCGGCATTTGCAACAACGTCGCCAGCACGATCGCGCGCGAGAGCGACGGCGGCGTCTACATGCACGCCGGACCGGAGATCGGCGTCGCGGCGACCAAATCGTTCACCTCCCAGGTCGTGATCCTGAACCTGATCGGCTTACTGTTCGGCCGGATGCGCCACCTCTCGACCGTCGAGGGGACGCGCCTGATCGAAGCGCTCGAGGCGCTCCCGGAAAAGATCGAAGAGGTTTTGCAAATGAGCGACGCGATCAAAGCCGTCGCGGAGAAATACGTCGCGGCGACCGGGATGCTTTTCTTCGGGCGGCAGTTCAATTTCCCGATCGCGCTGGAAGCGGCGCTGAAGATGAAAGAGATCACCTACCTCTACGCCGAGGGTCATCCGAGCGCGGAGCTGAAACACGGCATCATCGCACTCGTTAGGCCGGAGTTGCCCTCGGTCTTCATCGCGCCGGACGACGCGGTTTTTTCGAAAAACCTGAACAACATCGAGCAGGTGCGGGCGCGCAAAGGACCGATCATCGCGGTCACGACCGAGAGCGGCGCGGGCAAGCTGGCGGGAATCGCCGACGACCTCATTGTGGTCCCGGACGCGCATGACATTGCGATGCCGGTCCTGACCGTGATCCCGCTGCAACTATTCGCCTATCACCTCGCGGTCGCACTCGGCCGCGACGTGGACAAGCCGCGGAATCTCGCGAAGAGCGTGACCGTGGAATAAGCGCGATTCGTTAGGCACCGCACGCGGGAGAGCTGCTAGCCGCCGACGGCTTGGTAATGTCCAAGCCCGCGACGCCACATCAGGTTGGCCGCGGCCCACATCGCGAGGAGCCAGCCGCACTGGATGGCGAGCGCGCCGTACATTTCCCCACCGGCAATCCGGCCTTGGAAAATCGCGATCGGGCAGAAGAGCTCGTAATAAAACGGCAGCCATTTCATCACCGCCTGGATCGCTGGCGGCATGATATCGAGCGGGAACATCTGCCCGCCGAGGAAATACTCGAAGCTGTAAACGATGAAAACGATCGTTGAGATTTCCAGGATCCAGAAGGCCATCATCGAAAGCGCGTAGGTCAGGAAAAACTGGATAAAAGCCGACATCAGAAGCGAGACGAAGGCGCAAAGCCAGGTCAGAGGTTCGTTAGGCAAAACGATGAAGCGCCGGAAATAAAAGAAGATCGCGGCGATCGGCACGATCGTGACCAAGGTATAAACCAGTCGGCCGCTGAGGAAAATGCTGAACCGGTAACCGAGATAGTTCACCGGTTTGGTGAGAAAGGAATTGATCTGGCCCTCGCGAATGTCGGCGGCGATCTGCCACTCGTCCTCGGTCGGCGTGACGAGGTTGCTCACCAGGATCGTGAGCAGGTAGTAATAAATCATCGACCCATAGTCGTAGCCGCGCATTCCGCCGCCGCTCTCCTGAAAGACCGCGCGCCAGAGGAAGATGGTGCCGACGAGCGGGATGATCCCGAAGACCGCGCGGAGCAGGTAATTCCAGCGATACACGAAGGTGTTCTGGATCCCGAGATTGAAGACGGTGAGGTATTTCGCGGGCTGCATCAGGGAAGCTGCTTCTTACTTGTCACTGCCACTTACCTGCATTCGCTGTCGGCGGGAAGTTGAGATGGAGCGGAAAGGCGCGGATTCATTTCGCGGCCAGCTCGACCGCGAGCCGGATCGCCGCGATCATGCTGTCGGGCCGCGCGATTCCTCCGCCGGCAATCTCGAACGCAGTCCCGTGGTCGGGGCTGGTCCGGGGGAAGGGAAGACCGAGCGTGACATTCACTCCTTCGTGGAAGGCGTGCAGCTTGAGCGGGATCAAGCCCTGATCGTGATACATGCAAAGCACAGCCGCGAATTCACCCGCGACCGCGCGGTGGAAAATCGTGTCTGGAGAATAAGGGCCGCTGAAAACGTCCAACGATTTATTCAAATCCGCGATCGCCGGCGCGATGATCTCGATCTCTTCGCGGCCGAGCGCGCCAGATTCGCCGGCGTGCGGGTTCAGGCCCGCGACCGCGATCTTCCCGCCGCCGCGCCTAACGACGAACGTCCGGAGCAATTCACCGACGCGCACGATCTCGGCCATCCGCAGGCTTCCGGCCACCTCGGCGAGAGGAATGTGCGTCGTCACCAGCGCGACCGTGAGTCCGCCGCCGGTCAGCAGCATCGCGAAGTTCCCGACTCCGCATCGGGCCGCGCAGAACTCGGTCTGTCCGGGAAATTCGAAGCCGATGTCGTACATCCGCGCTTTGTGAATCGGCCCGGTTACGACCGCATCGAGCTCGCCGGCGCCGGCGCGGCGGACCGCGGTTTCGAGCGCAGCCAGCGCGGCGCGCGCGCTCGCCGGGTTCGGCTTGCCTAACGAAAAGCCAGCAGACTCGCCGATGACTTCGTAGGCGCCCGCGTCTGGCAGCCGTCCCGAAGCGAGCGCTGCGCGGACGATTTCCGGCCCGATGCCGGCGGGATCGCCGAGGGTAATGCCGATGCGCGGGCGCATCGCTTTCCATCAACCATCAGCGATCAACCATCAACCTTCCCTAGAAAGTCTTGATGTAAGCTTTCGATCGCAGACTGGCGATCCAGTGGTCTTGCAGCTTCTGCGACTGCTCCTGGCGAAGACGCGCTTCGATCTCGGGGCGCAGGTCTTTCAGCGGCTTGAGATCGCCGCCCTGGCGCGCTTCCACTTTCAAAATGTAGTAGCCCACGCCGACGCCACCCTGGCCCGGGAGGCTGATGACTCGACTGATCTCGCCGGCTTTCAATTTGAAGGCCGCCTCGGTCAGTGGCGCGGAGAGCGTCTTGTCGTCGATCCAACCCCAGTCGCCGCCGAGATCGCGCGTGCTGTCCTCGGAATACATCTGCGCCATCTTGTCGAAATCAGCGCCGGTGATCAGCTTGCCGCGGATCTCTTCCGCCATCGCTTTCTGTGGATCTTCTCCGGCGGGCGCGCCCGCCTGGCCGGGAATCATGATCATGCGCAGTTTCACCTGCGACTTGGTCGAGAAAAGGTCGCGGTGTTCCCGGTAGTATTCTTCCACTTTGCCGGGCGGGACGAGCAGGTTGGACTTGACGTTTTTCGAGCGCATCGCCTGCACGATGATCTTCTCGCGTTCCAGACTGCGGAATTTCGACATCGAGTAGTTCTGCGCTTCCATCGTCTTGATGAAGGCGTTGCGGTCGCCGCCGAAGGAATCGCGGATCACGTCCTTCACTCGTTCGTCGACGAAGAAGCCGGGAATCTCGAGTTTGTCCTTCTCGAACTGCTGGATGATGAGCTGTCGATCGATCAAATCCTGGAGAGCCGATTTGCGGACCTCGATGATTTTTTTGTTCAACTCCTCGCCCGAATACTGCGAGCGCAGGACGCGTTCCCGCGGTTCGGCGATCTGCCGCACTTCGGAATAGGTGATGACGTCGTTGTTGACCACGGCGGCGATGCCGTTGACCGACTCGGCGCCGTGCGTGGGTGATGCAGTGGCCGCGACCGCGAGACAGACGGAGGCGAGAAGAGCGGTCACCGGATGGCGCCAAAGGCTTAGAGTTGCTTGATTAATTGCCATATCTCGGAGAGTTGGAGATCGATGCTACTGGAAGTTAACCGGGGAAATTTTCCCCCGACAAGAATATAGTCGCCGCGGCGGCTCAGCATCAGTTTGCTGTCGCGCACCTCGATCCGACTGACGCGGGCTCGGGCGGCGGAAAGCTTGATTTCGCTGAGAAGGAGCAAATTGTCAACCGCCGGCGGCGGCGGCCCGAAGCGGTCGCGCCAGTCGCGGCGGACACGCTGAAGTTGTTCCTGCGTCGTGATCTCGGCGAGCGCGCGATAGGCCTGAATCCGGAGCGCTGCGTCGCTGATGTAAGCCGTCGGGATGAAGGCCGGGACCAGCTGGCCGCGGCCGGCAGCGAGGAATTCACCTTCATTCGTGGCCAGGAAATCGAGCCGCACTTCGACTTCGAGGCGCGGCCGAAGCTTGTCGCCTTTGAGTTGCGCGACGGCCTGTTTCAAAAGCTGGCAATAAAGATCGAACCCGACATTCACGATGTGCCCGCTCTGCGCCGTGCCGAGAATGCTGCCCGCGCCCCGAATTTCGAGATCGCGCATCGCGATCCGAAATCCTGCGCCTAACGAACTGTATTGCTTGATCGCGTTGATCCGTTTGCGCGCCGCGCCGACCGTCATCATCTCGCGCGGGAGCAGGAGGTAGGCGTAGGCCTTGTGCTCGGCGCGCCCGACCCGACCGCGGAGCTGATAGAGATCGGCGAGGCCGAAGCGGTCGGCGCGATCGATGATGATCGTGTTCGCGTTCGGAATATCGAGCCCGCTCTCGATGATCGTGGTGCAGACGAGCACGTCGATTTTTCCCGCGACGAAACGCTGCATCACGCCTTCGAGTTCATCGGCGTCCATCTGCCCGTGGCCAAACTCGACCCGTGCCTGCGGACAAAGCTCGACGATCCGGTCGCGCACTTTCTGGATCGAAGTCACGCGATTGTGCAGGAAATAAACCTGGCCCTGCCGCTCGAGCTCGCGGTTGATCGCATCGCGGATGATCCGCTCGTCGTAGCCGGCCACGATTGTCTCAACCGGAAGCCGGTTGAGCGGCGGCGTCTCGATCGTCGACATGTCTTTCACCCCGACTAGCGACAAGTAAAGCGTGCGCGGGATCGGCGTGGCCGAGAGCGTGAGCACGTCGACGAGTTTGAAGAGCTCCTTGAATTTTTCCTTGTGTAGCACGCCGAAGCGCTGCTCTTCGTCGATCACGACCAGCCCGAGATCCTTGAAAACCACGTCGCCGGAAATGAGCCGATGCGTCCCGACGACGACATCGACGCCGCCGTCGCGGAGCTGCTCCAGAACCTTGCGCTGCTCGCCGTGCGAACGGAACCGGCTCAGCATTTCGATCCGCACCGGATAATCGAGCATGCGCTGGCGGAAGGTCTCGAAATGCTGCTGCGCGAGCACGGTCGTGGGCGTGAGGACGGCGACCTGTTTGCCGTCCATCACCGCCTTGAAAACCGCGCGAATCGCGACCTCGGTTTTGCCAAAACCGACGTCGCCACAGATCAACCGATCCATCGAGCGCGGCGCTTCCATGTCGGATTTCGTGTCGGCAATGGCTTTGAGCTGATCCGGCGTTTCGCGAAACGGAAACGAGTGCTCAAACTCGTGCTGCCATTTTGAATCGGGGCCGAAAACGTGACCGGTCTGAGTCTCGCGTTCGGCCTGGAGCGCGAGCATTTTGCCGGCGTAATCGAAGACCGAAGCCGCGGCGTTCTTCCGCGCGCGCGCCCATTTCGCGTCGGCCAGCGAGCTTAGCGGCGGGGATTTTTTCCCCACGCCGACGTAGCGCGAAACCATGTAGGCCTGCTCGAGCGGGACGTAAAGTTTCGCTTCCTCGGCGAACTCGATCACCAAGACTTCACTCGCATCGGCGTCGCCCAGTTTTTGCAGGCCCTGAAATCGACCGATGCCGTGTTCAAGATGGACCACGAGATCGTCCTCGCGCAGTTCGCTGAAGTCGATCTGCGCTCGTTGCGCGCCGAACTTGCTCGCGCGTTGCAGCCGGCGCCGGCCGTGCGTCGGCGCGCGCCCGAAAATCTCCGCCGCCGCGAGCACGACCAGATTCGCCGCGGGAAAACAGAAACCGCGCGCGAGTGTGCCTTCGATCAGCTCAAGACCGGTCGGCTCGATTTTGGCGTCGGCGAGAATCTCGCGGAAGCGCTCGATCTCGCCCTCGGTCTGGAAATAGATCGCGATCTGCGCGCCTTCGCCGCGCCAGTTCGTTAGGCGCGAGAAGAATTGTTGCCGTTTCGCTTCCGCGATGAGGAATTCGCCGGTGTCGAACTCGCCGATCTCGCAATCGACAAACGCGCCGGAAAAATCCTCTTCCCCGTCGGCCGCACCAAGCCAGTTTTCGCTGATGACGATGGCTGCGTCCGCGTCTTCCTCCTCCGGCTCGATCGCGATTTGGAGGTCGTTAGGCCGAAAATATTCCCGGACCGTTCCACTCTGATCTTCGGTCTCGCCTAACAAGATCTCAACCGTCGGTAAATGACCGATCGAGGTCTGCGCATCGAGGTCGAATTCGCGGAGCGATTCGATCTCGTCGCCGAAAAATTCCGCCCGGATCGGGAGCTGCGCCTGCCACGAGAAGATGTCGAGAATGCCGCCGCGAACCGCGAATTGCCCGCGAGTCGTGACCTGCGGCGCCCGCTCGTAGCCGGCTTCGCCTAACGATTCGACGATCCGCTCGAGGCGTTCGCTCGCGCCGCGCTGGAGCCGGAGCACAGAAGCCCGGAGCGCGCTGCGCGGCGGCGCCGGCTGGTCGAGGCTGGCCCGGGTCGCGACCACGACGTGCCGGCTTTTTTCTTCGAGGCGGCTGAGGAGCGCGAGTCGTTCCGCTGTGATCTCCTGATCGGGCAGGATGTTCTCCATCTCGAGGAATTCCGCTTCCGGCAGAAAGAGCGCGTCGGGCAGCCAGTTGACCAGGCTTTCGTAGAGCAGTTCCTGGCGACGCACGCTCGGGCAGACAACCCAGATCGTCGGCTTCAATTCACGCGCGAGCGCGGCGACGAGAAAGGCCTGCGCCGGCTGAATGACGTGGGAAAACGTCACCGGCGTTTCGCCTTTCCGTAGCGCTTGCAAACGCTCTGCGATTGGCTGGCTGCGCGCCACCGCGCTGAGCAGCTCCGCGCCTAACGAATCCGCCACGAGCTCAAACGTCCCGCCCGACCGCGGCGGCGACCGCGCGAATCCGCCCGACGAGATCTGCGAATTCTTCCGGCAGGAGCGCCTGTTCGCCGTCGCTCCGGGCGCGTTCTGGATCGTGGTGCACTTCAATCATGAGGGCGTCGGCGCCGGCTGCGACCGCCGCGAGCGCCATCTGCGGAATGTAATCGCGCAGGCCAATCCCGTGGGTCGGATCGACCATCACCGGCAGGCGCGTCTTCGCTTTTAGGATCGGGACCGCGTTCAGGTCGAGGGTGTTTCGGGTCATCGTCTCGAACGTGCGAATGCCGCGTTCGCAGAGGATGACGTTCGGGTTGCCTTCGTTTAGGATGTATTCGGCGCTGAGCAATAGGTCGCTGATCGTGGCGCTGAAGCCGCGTTTCAAGAGCACCGGCAAGCGGCTGCGACCGACTTCTTTCAGGAGCGCGAAGTTCTGCATGTTGCGGGAGCCGATTTGCAGGCAATCCGCATATTTTTCGAGCATCGCGAGATGTCGCGTATCCATGATCTCGGTGAGGATCGGCAGCCCGGTTTCGGCGCGTGCGTCGGCGAGAATGCGGAGGCCCTCTTCGCCGAGTCCTTGGAAGCTGTAGGGCGAGGTGCGTGGCTTAAAGGCGCCACCCCGCAGGATGCTGGCGCCGGCTTTTTGTACCGCCGCGGCGATCGAGAGAAGTTGTTCCTGGCCCTCGACGGAGCAGGGGCCCGAAATGAGTGCGACCTTCTGGCCGGTCCCGATCGGAACTTTGCCGATGTTCACCGGCGGCGGAGCGACGCCGTTTTTCGCGACCAGCCTGTAGGGCTTCATCACGGCGAAGACCGACTCGACCCCGGGAATCGCGGCGAGAGGTTTCTCCCGGATAACTTCCTCGGGCCCGAGCACGCCGATGACGACGCGATGAGTGCCGCGGAGGACTTCCGCCTTGAGCCCGAACTCCTCGACGCGCCCGACGATGTGTTCGATCTGCGCGTCGGTGACGGCGGGTTGGGTGATGATGATCATGGCGCGAAGAGCAGGAGTCTACCCTGAGCGCGAGGGTGGGCAACCGCCGCGACGGCGGCCTACGGGTCGATCTCGACCGGCGTCCCGGGCTGGACGGAATTATAGAAATTCTCGGCCATGAACTCCGGCATGCGGATGCAACCATGCGAAGCTGGATAACCGGGCAGATAGCCGGCATGCAATCCAAAAGCAGGCGCGATCTTCATGTAGTAGGGCATCGGCGCGCCTTTGTAATGCGTCCCGGGCGGCTTCGGGTCTTTGCCGAGTTCGATATTCGGCACGACGACATTATCCGCCGCATCGACGTAATCGCCATAGAGGCTGGAGGCGTGGTCGATGTCCTTGTCGAGAATCTTGAACTTGCCCATCGGCGTGTCTTTTCCCTCGCGACCGGTGGAAAGCTGCGAAACGCCGACGAGTTGTCCGCTTTTGTAAAAATAAGCGCGCTGTTCGGTCAGGCTGATGCGGATCGACGGTTTGCCCGGCACACCGTCGCCGTCCCAATACGAGACTGTGTCGACCGGCGCACCACCGCTGACGGGGGCGTTGCCGTAGACGCCGCCGAGATATTGGGTTTGCCCATCGGCGTAGCGGGGATCGTCGCCCGCGCAGCCCGTCAGCATAGCCAACGCCGCCGTCGCGAGGAGCAAAGCGAGCCAGAAACTGGAGCGAGACATAGCGTTTTGGGCCAAGGGAAGCGCAACTAACGCGGTGCCCTCTTCAAAGTCAAGACAAGCGGCGAGCAGTTCGCGGACCGGCGCGGCTTGAATTCTGCTTGGATTTGTCGAGACTGCGAGCCACTAACCGAGACGCTGCAGTCTCGCACCTATGCCAACCTACGAGTACGCCTGCCAGAAGTGCGGGAAAAATTTCGACGCGTTTCAATCGATGCGGGATGAGGCGTTCAAGACCTGCCCAAAAGAGCATTGCCAGCTCCCGAAGTGGGGCAAGGGAAAGGTCAAGCGGCTCCTGGGCACCGGCGCCGGGCTCATCTTCAAGGGCTCGGGATTCTATATCACCGATTACCGGAGTAATTCCTACAAGGAAGGCGCCAAAAAGGACGCGCCGGCTGCCGGTGGAGGCGAAAATAAAAGCGAAAGCGCTCCAGCGAAAGCCGAGAGCAAATCGACCGCGACGCCGGCGGCCTCGCCGAAGAAAGAGTCGAAGCCGTGACCAAACTCGTCTGCCCCGATTGTCAGCACGAGAATGAACCGGAGCGGATTTACTGCCATAACTGCGGCGGCCGGCTCGACCGCAGCATGGTCAAGCAGGAGAAGCTGGCTGCCAGCGAGAGTCCGGCAGGCACCCAGGCACGGCTGAAGGAAATGTTCGATCCGGCGCGCGGCCGGAAGAAGGCTATTGCAGCGACGTTCGGGAAGGTTGTCTTGTCGGCTTTTCTGGCCGCGTTGGTCTTGGAACTCCTGCTGCCTCCCAATCTCCCGCCGGAGGTGAAGAGCCAGTCGCTCACGCCGATGATCAGCATGGACCTGCTCTCCGCGATCGAGAGCCGCCAGCCGGCACAATTCGTTTACAGCCAGGACCAGGTGAACCAGTATCTCGCTTCCGTCATTCGGCGGCCGAATAGTCCGGCCACCCAGGGTTATTTTCCGATCCGGCGGGTCTTGGTGCAGTTCGACGAAGGCCTCTGCCGGGTGAATACCATCTATAACTTCTTCGGCCTCACCTTAAGCGACGGAGGTTTCTATCGGGTAGGGATCGAGCAGGGCAAAATCGTTGCGACCTGTGAAGGCGGCCGCGTTGGGAGAATGCCGGTGCACCCCTTGCTCATGCGCCGTCTTGGCTTGCTCATGGCCAAGACGTGGTCAACCTTGGATCGCGAAGAGAAACAAGTCTCCCGACTTGCCAGGATCGAGTTCCATCCGCAGTCGGCGACGTTGACCGTCATGCGGTAACGTCACCGACTGGCTTTGGGAAGCCGGTTAGCCGAGACCCATGGTGGAGAGCAACTCGTCGTCAATCCGACCATCCACCCGCAGACCGTTGGCGCGTTCGTAACTGCGGATCGCGCGACGGGTGCCATCCCCGATGACGCCATCGATCGCTCCGTGATAGTAACCGCTTTGTGCGAGTTGCTGTTGGACCCGGGCTTCGATCGATGATTGGTCTTTGGGGTCGGTCTCATAGTGGCGGTTATCGCGCGGCGCGACCACCCGGCCGTTGTAGACATGCTGCGGGTCGTAAGTGTAGCCCGCGGAATAGCCGTAATAAGGGACATAGCCATACCCGTACGGATAGCCATAGCCGTAGTAGTACGGATAGCCATAGAAGTAGGGATAACCGAAACCTCCGACGTAGAAATTTACGCCGCCGTAGCCATGGTAGTGCCCATAATAATGGCCATGATAGTAGCCGCCCCCGGGATAATGTCCGGGATAATGCCCGGGATAACCACTACCATGACTCATGTTCATCGGAGGACCGCCACCGGGACCTCCGCCGCCGTGCCGCTGAGCCTGCGCCGGAGCGGCCAGGGCCAAGGCTCCGACCGCCGCTAATGTGACCGAAAGTAGTGTTCCAGTTTTCATAGTTTTCTCCCTTTTTTACTGCCGAAAATATAGCACAATCAAACGCGTTTTGCGGGTCTTCTCCAAAAAAAGATCCATCTTTTGCGACGACATGCGCCCTTTTTTATTCATCGGCTTGATCGCTTTTTTTTGCGGCGACGCCGCCGTGGCTCACGCCGAGATGAAGGCGCACAGCACGAGCACTTCGCGGCAGTTCATTGTCTATGGGACGGATGTGCGCGTGCGCGGCGCGATGTGTGACCTCGCAGAGCAGACAAAGGCGAACCTGCTCCGCCTCCTCGGGCAGGAGGATAATTGGAAGACGCCGCTGGTCATCAACCTTGATTTCCCGCAGGCCAATCTCCCGGAGCTGTTGCCCGCGCGCTTCGATTTCAGCCAGACCGGTTCCGGTCTGAAACTGCAACTCAATCTTCTGGTCACCAATGATCTCCGGGGCCGCGAAGTGCAGCGCGAATTGCTCCGGGCGATCCTGATCGAGAGGATCTATCGCCAACGGAACGACGTGGCGGTGGGCAGCCCATACGTCGCGCCGCCGGATTGGCTGGTCGACGGAATCCTGCAGCTCGCGCCCGGTCGCGACTCCGACGAAGCCGCGCAATTGCTCGACTCGATGGTTTCCTCGGATCGGATCACGCCGGTGGACGAGGTCGTTCGACAGAAACGTGAACAACTCGATCCGCCTTCACGAAAAATGCACGACGCCTATTCGATGGCGCTGGTCCAGCTTTTGCTCGATTCGCCTAACGGCCGGCAAAAGCTCGCGCGCTTTCTCGAGGATCTGCCGGACGCGCCTAACGACCGCATGGCCGACCTGAGCCAGCATTTCCCGACCGTCCTCGGCCACGCCTCCGGCAAATGGTGGACGCTCAGCGTGGCCCGGCTCTCGGCGACGGATCGTTATGAAATTCTGAGCGCGGGAGAGACGGCGAAGCGGCTCGATCAGTTAACCCATCTCACTCTCAACGGCCCCGGCGGCACGAAACGCGAATACGACATCGGCCAGTTCGCGGCCTACATGAAATTACCCTTGAGCCGCGGGGCGATGCAGCAGTTGAGCGAGCGGTTCTTCCTCCTCGCCGCGCGAGCCCATCCTTCGTATCACACGATCGTGCAGGAGTACTACCAGATCACGTTGCTGCTCGCCCGCGGCAAAACGAACGGCCTGAGCCAGCGCCTGGCCCGCGTGGTCAGCTATCGCGCCGTGGTCGAGACACAGGGGCGCGACATCGACGACTACATGAATTGGTTTGAAGCCACGCAGCTCGGGAGCATGAGCGGTGCCTTCTCCGAGATCCTGAAGAACGCCACCGAGGGAGAAAAAGAACCCCCGCGCCGGCGCGATCCGATCTCGGTCTATCTCGATTCGATCGAGGCCAATCTCTAGGAGGCCAGCCGCGCCTGCTAGAGCTTGTCGGCCTGGTCTCTCAGCTTTTGCTTCAACCCGTCGTGCCGGGCGTCCTGGATTTGGTCGAGAAACTGCCGCGCCTCTTCCTTGTGTCCGAGCTTCAGGCTCACTCGCGCTAGTTGCAGGTAGGCAAAATCTCCCTGCGGCGAAAGGCTCAGCACATGTTTCCAGGCGGCCTCCGCTTCCGTCCAATCCGGATCCGGCAAGCCGTAGAAAGTCTCCGCATAGCCGCGCGCATACTCCATGTTCTGCGGCGAAAGCCGGCTCGCTTCGCGGTATTCCACCAGCGCCTTTTGCAGGAGCACCGGGGTTTCGATTTGCCACGCCGCGGTGAGATCGCGCCGGAGGAGAAACTCCACGTTCGCCAGGTTGTAATGGTAAGCCGCGACCTCGCTCGCGTTCTCCACCGCGCGCTGGAATTGCTCGGCCGAGAGCGCCGCCCGTCCCATCCGCAGGTAGGCGCCGCCTAACGAATTAGCGATCGCCGCATTCTGCGGCTCGATCATTTGCGCCAGCCGCAAATGCGAGACGGCCGCGTGCCACTGGCCGTGGTCGGAAAGGAATTCCGCATAGGCGAAATGGACCGCGGCAGAGTCGGGATGCTGTTGCAGCTGCTTCTCGTGAAAAGCCCGCGTGCGTTGCTCGGCCGGATCGAGCGGCCGGTCGTCCGCACGCGCCGCCGTTCCCAGCGCGCAGAGGAGGATGAACAGCAGCGCGGTCCGCATGTCCGACTCTACATCATTTGCTCCCGTTGCGGTTGCTCGCTATCATAGCGGCCGCGCTGCTTCCGTTGGCGCATTTTTTTTCCATGCAGAAAATCGGATTTGCTGAAGCCCTCGATTCCATCGTCGCAAGTGATGCGCGCTATCATCGCGACGCCTACGTTTTCCTGCGCGACGCGCTCGATTACACCACGAAGCAGCAGAAGAAAACCCGCGGCGCAAGCGTTCGCCACGTCGCCGGCCCGGAGTTACTCGAAGGCGTGCGGCTTTACGCGATCAAGGAATTTGGGCCGATGGCGCTAACGGTTTTTTCCTATTGGGGAATCAACCGCTGCGAAGACATCGGGCACATGGTTTTTAATTTGATCGGTGCCGGCATTTTCGGAAAGACGGAGCAGGACTCGATCGAGGATTTCAAATCGGTCTACAGCTTTCACGATGCCTTCGTGAAACCGTATCTCCCGGAAGCCGCGAAACCCATTGCGCTCCTCCCGCCGCCGTTGCCCGCGCCGGAGATTTCGTGATGCGGCCCGCGGCTCAGCTTAATCCCGCGCCGCTGACCGGCTCGCCGGCGATCACTTTTCCTCCGGTCACGGCGCAGAAGTGGACGCTGCCGAACGGCCTCACGGTCATCGTGCAGATCGATCGCAGCGCGCCCGTCGCGAGCGTGCAGGCGTGGGTCGGCACCGGGAGCGTAGACGAGGACGAACATCTCGGCGCCGGCCTTTCGCACATCCTCGAGCACATGCTTTTCAAGGGCACGAAGACGCGGACCACGAACGCGATCGCGCAGAGCGTGCAGGACCAGGGCGGCTACATCAACGCCTACACGTCGTTCGATCGCACCGTTTATTGGATCGATGTGCCTAACGAGGGCGTGGCGAGTGCGCTCGACATCCTCGCCGACGCGACGATGAATTCGACGTTGCCCGCGGACGAATACGTGAAGGAACAGGAAGTGATCCGGCGCGAATTTGCGATGGGCCACGACGATCCCGATCGAATGGTTGCGCAGTTGCTTTTCAAAACCGCCTACCAACGGCACCCGTACCGCCTGCCGGTGATCGGCGAGATTCAGGTTTTCGATCAGCTCACGCAGCAGGACGTGCTCGATTATTACCAGGCGCGCTACGTGCCGAACAATCTGACTTTCGTGATCGTCGGCGATGTCGATGCGGACAAGGTCTACGCGCAGCTCGCGGAATATTTTAGAGCTTACCCCGAGCAATCGCTGAAGCCGATTTACATTCCGGCCGAACCGCCGCAGACCGGCCGGCGCGAGGTGAACGAAGAGTTCGCGACCGAGCTGACCCGGCTCGCCCTCGCCTGGCACATCCCGGAGATCACCCATCCCGACGTGCCCGCGCTCGACCTGCTCTCGACCTTGCTCGGGGACGGCCGCAGCTCGCGGCTTTACCGCAAAGTGCGCGAGGAAGCGGGCCTCGCCTTTTCGTTAGGCGCGTTTTCCTACACCCCGGGCGACCCGGGGATTCTCGGAATCGATGCGACGGTGGAACCGGAAAACCGGGTCGCGGCAGAGCGAATGATTCTGGAGATTGTCGCCGACCTCGCGACCAACGGTGCAACGGCCGAGGAACTGGCGAAGGCGAAGAAGATCGTTCTCAGTCATTCGTTAGGCAGCCTCACGACCATGCGCGGTCAGGCTTCCGATCTCGGCTCAAACTGGCTCGTCGCACGCAATCTGAATTTCACCCGCGACTACCTAGAGGCGGTGCAAAAGGTCACGCTCGCCGACCTGCAACGGGTCGCGGCGAGGTATCTGGTCGAGGACAATCTCACCGTCGTCTCGCTCAACCCCCGCGGCACGTTGGCCGCGAAAACGACCAAAGCGGTCGCCGTCTCCGCCGGCGAGATCCAAAAATTCGAGCTCAGCAATGGCCTGCGCCTGCTCGTTAGGGAAGATCCGCGGCTCCCGCTGGTCTCGATGGTGGCGGCCTTCCGGGGCGGCCTGCTGGCCGAGACGCCGGAGAACAACGGCATCACGCGCCTGCTCGCCAAGGTTCTGCTGAAGGGGACAAAAACCCGCACTGCCGAGCAAATCGCCGACCTGATCGAAGCCGTCGGCGGCGGGATCGGGAGCGACGCGGGCAATAACAGTTTTAGCGTTTCGCTTGACGTCACGCAGCCGGATTTGCACCTCGGTGCCGACCTTCTTTCCGACATCCTCCTCAACGCGACGCTTCCGGAAAAAGCCATTGTGCGCGAAAAGGAAGCGCAGCTCGCCGGTATCCGCGACGAAGAGGAACGCCTGACGACGGTCGCGCGCAATATCCTGCGCGCCGCGCTTTTTCCCCGGCATCCCTACGCGCTCCGCGGCAAAGGCACGCCCGCTTCGGTGGCGTCGCTCGCGCAGCACGATTTGCGGCAGTTTCGCGATCGCTTCCTCGTCGCGAAGAACGGCGTCATCTCGGTCTTCGGCAACGTCCAGGCCGCGGAAGTAAAACAAATCTTCGAAGAGGCACTTGCGACGATGCCTTCGGGCGAGCTTACCCTAACGAATGCGTCTCCGCCGCCACTTCTGCCGCAGACCATCGCGGTCGAGGAGAAACGCGACAAGGCGCAGGGCGTCCTCATGGTCGGTTTCCGCGGCGCCGATATGTACAGCTCCGATCGTTACGCGCTGGAGCTGATCGACGAAGCGAGCAGCGACCTCGGCTCGCGCTTTTTCGTCCGCATCCGCGAGCAAATGGGGCTCGCCTATTATGTCGGCGCAAGCCAGATGCAGGGACTCGTGCCCGGACTGTTTGCTTTCTATCTCGGCACCGACCCGCAGAAGATCGAAGCGGTGAAAACCGAGCTGCTCGACGAGATCAGCAAACTGGCGGCCAACGGCCTAACGAACGACGAGTTGGTCCGGGCAAAGAAAAAACTCATCGGCCAGCAACGGATCGCGAACCAGAGCAACGACTCGTTTGGTTACATGGCCGCGCTGGACGAGCTCTACGGTCTCGGCTTCGATCATTACCAGGAACTCGAGCGCGAAGTGAACAAGGTCACCGTCGAAGACATCCGCCGCGTCGCCGCGAAATACTTTCAGCAACCTTACGTCATCGCTACCGTGCAACCTCCTTCAACCAACAACCCCTAACGAAAGACCGATATGGCCGAAGTCCAAAAAACCACCCAATCCGGAGAACTCACCCAGCGCTTCATCGAATTTGTGATGATGCAGGCGCAGAACGCGGCGCTTTTCCTCGGGCAAATCCCCAACCCGCAAACCGGCAAAGCCGAGATCAACCTCGAGGTCGCGCGCATGTTCATCGACCAGCTCGCGATGATCCAGGAAAAGACCCGCGGAAATCTCACGAACGACGAGGCCACCGTGCTGCGGAACGCGCTCTCGAGCCTGCAAATGGCTTTTGTGGAGGCGTCTCAGGGCAAAGGCGAAAACTTTGCGGAGCCTTCCGAGCCCGCGGCGGAAATCCCGGACGCATCGCCGACTGTGGAGTCCGCCTCGACTCAGCCGCCCCCGAGCGCGCCGCCCGAGTCCGAATCGAAAAAGAAGTTCACGAAAAGCTACGGTGCCTAAGGCCGCTCCGCGACGCTCGCGCCGATCGCTTACAACTTGTGGTGGGTAAATTTCTCCTCCGATCCGCGGCGGAGATCGACGCGAGGTGGGACGACATTTACGCCCGATCCGCTCCGTTTTCGAACGCCCCGTGCCGCTCCAAGTAGTTACACAGCCCGCGGCGTCCAAATTTTTAATCGTTTGGAATCGAGGTTCTTGGTACCCTCCCGCTATGCGCTTGATTGTCGGGGAGGCGGAGGCGGCCAGCGGAGCGACCAAACAGGCGGCGAGCGAGATCAGTGGAAGCATCCTTTGATCCCAAGCTACGATTACACCCCCGGCCAAGCCACCAGTGCCATCGCCGCTGGCATCGCAAATAACCGCGTCGTCGTCGGCTCCTACGCCGGTCCCGGCGCCCCAGAGCAGTGGCAGCTGCGCTCCATTCTGCCAAGCCGATCACGGGGCGAGCGCGCACCCGGAAGAAGGCAGCGATCACACCTTGGTTGGGGATAAATCTTCCGGCCGTATGCGATGGAAGCCGCGCCACGCCCCGTTTTCCTGATCCCTTCTCGGGCCGCCAAGGGGAATTCTCCGATCCGGGGACGAAATGGCTGGAGGCTTATCTGGGCGTCAGGAAGATCTCGGCTTCGGGGACGGTCTGGTCGTTGGCGAAGCCGCCGGCGACGAGGATGCTGCCGTCGAGCAGGGTGGTGGCGGTGTGGGCGAAGCGGGCGTGCTCGAGGGTGGTGGCGAGCAGGTGCCAGCGGCCGGCGATCGGGTCGTATTCTTCGGTGCTGCTGAGCGCTTGTTGCCCGGTGTAGTAGTCGGGGCTGCCGCCGACGGCGAAGACGTTGCCGTCGGGAAGGAGGTTCGCGGTGAAGAAGGCGCGGGGCACGACGAGCGCACGGGTCTGGGTCCAGACGTTGGTGGTCGGGTCGAAGAGGTCGCAGATGCGGGTGACGGTCTGGGCGCTGCCCGGGCCGACGAAGCCGCCGGCGGCGAGGACGCGGCCATCAGGGAGGCGCACCTGTTCGTGTTGGTCGCGGCCGGGGTTGAGGTCGCCGACTTTAGTCCAGGTGCCGGTGGCCGGATTGTAGGTCTCGGTGTCCTTGCGCTGGGACCCGCCCGCGACGCTGAGATTCCCGCCGTCGAGGAGGACGCGGCCGTCGTCGAGGCTGGTCATCTCGTAGGTACGGCGGCCGATGATGAGGTCGCCGGTGTCGGTCCACTTGCCGGTGTCGGGGTTAAAGCGCTCGCAGTACTTCAAGCGTGGGGCGCTCTGCTCATGGCCGTTTCCGCCGGCGACGAGGACCTGGCCGTCGGGCAGGAGGGCGAACTTCGGCGACTTGCGCACGGTGAGCATCGGGCCGGCCTCGAGCCAGGTGCCGGTGGCGGGGTTGTAGATCTCGGATGTCTTCAGAGCGAGCGCGTTGTTCACTCTGCCGCCGGCGACCAAGACCCGGCCATCGGTGAGGAGGATGGCGGCGTGGTTCTCCCGGGCTTCGTGCAGGTGTCCCGTCGCCGTCCAGGAGTTGGACGCGGGGTCGTAGATCTCGCAGGTGGCTGTGGCCACGAAGTCAGCGCCCATCTGCGCGAGACCTCCCGCGACCAGGACGCGGCCATCGGGCAGCCGGGTGGAGGTGTGGTTGTAGCGGGGGACGATCATGGTGCCGGCGGGGGCGGCGTTGCAGGACTGCGCGAGCCAACCAGAGAGGGCGAGTGTGATCCCGGCGAGGACGAGCCGGGTAAGCCGGAGAGGCACTGAGGAAGTCAGTTTCATCGTGCCGGAGGATACCTGGGCGGCGATTGCGGAGTCAATTTCGGGAAGCGCGTTCTACTCTGGAACAGGCCGGAGCGTAACGGGACGGCTCGCATTTTCTACCTGGCGCGCGAGGAACGGCGAATTGCTTTTTGACAAGAAGGGAAGTGCCACTAACTTCCCGTCCCCGCGCCCAGACAGAGACACTACATCAGGAGAGCCGCCGGCTCGTTGGCACTGAAATCATCATGCAAAAAAATCGCTCCAAACGTTATCGCGCCGCCGCCGAATTGGTGGACCGCAATAAGACTTACAGTTTTTCCGACGCCGTCACAGCGTTGAAGAAGATCCCGCCGACGAAGTTTGACCAAACCGTGACGATGTCCTTCCGGCTCGGGGTTGATCCGAAGCAGTCCGACCAGATGGTCCGCGGCACCTGCCCGCTCCCGCACGGCAGCGGCAAGCAGGTCCGCGTGCTTGTTTTCGCTCAAGGCGCAGCGGCGACGGCCGCGAAGAATGCCGGCGCGGAGTATGTTGGCTTTGAAGATTTGATCAAAAAGTGCCAGGAAGGCTTCCAGGATTTCGACGTCGCAATCGCGACGCCGGGAACAATGTCGGAAGTCCGCAAGCTCGGCAAAGTGCTCGGACCACGCGGCCTGATGCCGAACCCGAAAACCGGCACGGTGACGGACGACACGGCGAAAGCGGTCGCCGAAGTGAAGGCCGGCCGCGTGGAATTCAAGCTCGACAAGAACGGGAATATTGCCGTTCCGCTCGGCAAATTTTCCTTCGCGGAAGATCAGCTTTTGGAAAACGGCACCGCGATCATCGAGGCAGTCGTGCGCGCCCGTCCGGCGACGGCCAAAGGCCGTTTCGTCGAGGGCATGACGCTTGCCGCCACGATGTCGCCCGGCCTGCCGGTCGATCCTTCTCCGTATCTCAGCATCTAGATTTCTCGCACACCATGAGACCTGAAAAAGCCAACATCGTTTCGGATCTGTCCGAGAAACTGAATCAGTCGCCGTTTTTGCTGGTGACCGATTACCAGCGAATGAAAGTCGACCAGTTCGGCGAGCTGCGGAACCGGCTCGCGCCGACCGGCGCCGAAGTGCACGTGGTGAAAAACAGCTTCCTGAAGCGCGCGATGACTGCGAGCGGGTTGCCGGATGTCGCGAAGGAATTGAGCGGCCAGACCGCGGTCGTCACCGGCAACAGCGACGTCGCGCCGGTCGCGAAGGTACTGAAGACTTTCGCCGCGGAATTTAAGATCGCCGCACTCAAGATCGGCGTGGTCGACAAAGCGGTGCTTTCGACCAGGGACGTGGAGTCGCTCGCGGATCTCCCGCCGCGCGAACAACTGCTCGCGCAGCTTCTCGGCGTGCTCCTGGCTCCGGCGACGAAGCTGGTGCGGACTCTGAACGAGCCGGGCGCTTCGCTCGCGCGGCTCCTGCAGGCGAAAGCAGAAAAAGAAGGCCAGCCGGCAGAGGCCGCAGCCTAACGACTAACGAATTTCGCCGCGCGATGGCGGGGCGAGCAACCAAAACAACAACTGTCCGGATCGGCGGCTGCCGATCGTAATTTCCCGGAGGCTTTCGGGAGCGGCAATCGGAGGATAAATAAAATGGCAGATACCAATACAATCGTGGAGCAACTCAGCGGCCTGACCGTTCTCGAGGTTGCTGGATTAGTGAAACAACTCGAGGAAAAATGGGGCGTGAGCGCAGCAGCTCCGGTCGCGGCGGCAGCGCCGGCGGGCGGTGGCGGCGGTGCGGCGGCTCCGGCAGCCGAAGAGAAGACGACTTTCGATGTCATCCTCAAGGAAATGGGCTCGAACAAGATCGGCGTGATCAAGGAAGTTCGCGCCGCGGTTCCCGGACTCGGCTTGGCGGAAGCCAAGGCTCTCGTCGAGGGCGCGCCCAAGACGATGAAGGAAGGCGTGACCAAGGAAGAAGCCGAAGAGATCAAGAAGAAGGTCGAAGCGGCCGGCGCCAAAGTCGAAATCCAATAACTTTATTCAGTGGCGGCGCAGGCGGTTCTGAAAAACCGCTTGCGCCTGCCCGCTGGAGGGGAATAGTAACCCTCCCCGTTTCTCCCACAAAGCAACCCACTTTATTCTTACCCGCTCTCGGTTCAGTTCATCTTGGCAACAAAACAGCGGAGGCCGCGTTGACCTCCGCTGTTTTGCTGCTACCTTTTTTGCCCGCAATTCCCGGCTGATCTCTTGATCCTCAGCCCTCTGCACGGCCTGCATCCAGGGTCGTGGTCAGTAAGTAAACCATTGGAGATTGGTCACTAGTTATGTCTGAACGTCCTGTCGAGCGTATCCATTTCGGAAGCATTAAAGAGGCGATCGAGCCGCCAAATTTGATCGAGGTCCAGCTCAATTCCTACGTCGATTTCCTGCAAAAGGACATCGCCCCGAGCAAGCGTAAGAACACCGGTCTGCAGACGGTGTTCAAGGAAGTTTTCCCGATCGAGAGCTATGACGAGAAGGCGACGCTCGATTTCAGCCACTATGAAATCGGCGAGCCCAAACTGAGCGCGCTCGAGGCGCAGCGCGAGGGGCAGACTTTCAGCGCGCCACTTCACGTCACCTTCCAGCTCAGGGAGGAGAAGGGGACCAAGGAGGAGAAAGTTTACATGGGCGAAATCCCGCTCATGACTCCGCAGGGGACATTCGTGATCAACGGAGCTGAGCGCGTCGTCGTCTCACAGCTGCACCGTTCGCCCGGCATCGCTTTTGAGTCGTCGATCCATCTTAACGGCAAGGTCCTTTACAGCTTTCGGATCATTCCGGATCGCGGTTCTTGGATCGAAGTGCAGTTCGACACGAGCGACCTGCTTTATATCTATCTCGATCGCCGCAAACGGCGTCGGAAATTCCTCGCGACCACCTTCCTCCGCGCCCTCGGCTACGGGTCGGATGAGGAAGTGATCAACCTTTTTTACACGATCGAAGACCTGAAACTGAGCGACAAGCTCGATGAAGAGAAGCTCGCCACGAAAGTGCTCACCGCCGATGTGCTCGACGGCGAGATCACAGTGGCGCGCGCCTTCGAGCCGCTCACGCTCGCGACGGTCCGACAGATCATGGCCCTCGGGATTAACGAGGTGAAAGTGATCGACATTTCCAACGACGACACCGTCGTAAAGGCGCTGAAAAAAGATCCGGCGCACGACCAGGAAGAGGCGCTCAAAGACATCTACCGCAAGCTCCGCCCTGGCGATCCGCCCACGGTGGCGAACGCTCGCGCGCTCCTGAAACGTCTCTTCTTCGATCCGAAGAAATACGACCTCGGCCGCGTCGGTCGTTACAAGCTCAACCAGAAGCTCGGGATCGACGTCGATCTCGGCGAGCGCATCTTGACCGACAAGGATTTTATCGCGGCGATCAAGTATCTTATCAGTCTGCGCCGCGGCGAAGGCACGCTCGATGACATCGATCATCTGGGCTCGCGCCGCGTCCGGACCGTTGGCGAATTGCTCGCCAACCAGTGCCGGGTCGGTCTCGCCCGCACCGAGCGCCTTGTGAAAGAGCGCATGACTTTGTTCGACGTGAACATCGACGGCATGACGCCGCAGAAGCTGATCAACCCGAAAGCGCTCAGCGCGGTGGTGCGCGACTTCTTCGGTCGCTCGCAGCTCTCGCAGTTCATGGATCAGACGAATCCGCTCGCGGAGCTGACTCACAAACGCCGTCTCAGCGCCCTCGGGCCAGGTGGTCTTTCGCGTGATCGCGCGGGCTTCGAAGTCCGCGACGTCCATCCTTCGCACTACGGTCGCATCTGTCCGATCGAGACGCCGGAAGGTCCCAACATCGGCCTCATCAGTTCGATGAGCACCTTTGCGCGGATCAACGAATTCGGTTTCATCGAAACGCCTTACCGCAAGGTCGATGGCGGCCGCGTGAGCGATCAAGTCGATTACCTGACCGGCGATCGGGAAGAAAATTTCATCGTGGCCCAGGCGAACGCGCCGATGGATGCGAAAGGCAATTTTACCGGCGAGAAAGTCTCGGTCCGTTATCGGGGCGACTTCCTCGAAGTCGAGCCCGAGAAAGTTCACTACATGGACGTCTCGCCGAAGCAGCTCGTCTCGGTGGCCGCGGGCCTGATCCCGTTCCTCGAGCACGATGATGCGAACCGCGCGCTCATGGGTTCGAACATGCAACGCCAGGGCGTGCCGCTGATCGTTTCCGAGTCGCCGCTCGTCGGCACCGGACTCGAAGGCAAAGTCGCGCGCGATTCCCGCGCCGTCGTGGTTTCGACCGAATCCGGCAAAGTCGCTTCCGTCACTGCCGACCAGATCGTCGTGACGAAAGACGGCCACATGCCGGAAGGCCGCAAGAAATTGAAGACCGACGAAGAAGCCGGGGTGCACGTTTACGAACTGCGCAAATTCATGCGCTCGAATGCGGGCACCTGCGTGAACCAAAAGCCGATCGTGAAGAAAGGCCAGCACGTGAAGAAGGGCCAGGTCATCGCCGACGGCCCGAACACGGAAGCCGGTGAGCTCGCGCTCGGTCGCAACGTGCTCGTCGCATTCATGCCTTGGAACGGCTACAACTTCGAGGACGCGATCATGATCTCGGAGAAGGTCGTGAAGGAAGACATCTACACTTCCATTCACATCGACGAGTTCGAGATCGGCGCCCGCGACACCAAGCTCGGGCCGGAAGAAATCACGCGGGATATCCCGAACGTGAGTGAAGAAGCGCTCCGCAATCTCGGCCCGGACGGAGTCATCCGCGTCGGCGCCGAAGTGAAGCCGGGCGATATTCTCGTCGGCAAAATCACGCCGAAGAGCGAGACCGAACTCGCACCGGAAGAGCGTTTGCTCCGGGCGATCTTCGGTGAAAAGGCGGCCGACGTAAAAGACACGTCGCTGACCGTTCCATCGGGCACTTACGGCATCGTCATGGACGTGAAAGTCTCGTCCCGCCGCGAAGTCTCACGGGAAAAACTGACGCCGGCCGAAACCAAACGCCAGCTGAAGTCGATCACGGAAGACAACCGCAAGAAGAAGGACGAGCTGACCGAGCAACTGACGGACGCGCTCTCCAACTTCTTGTTAGGCGAGAAGGTTCCGCTCGATGTGGTCAACGCCCAAAGCGGCGAGATCATCATCCCGGCGAATCGTAAGATCACCAAGACGCTGCTGCGCAAGCTCGCGGTCGCGCACGATCACATCGAGATCGATCCAAGCCCCATCCGGAACAAAATCCGGGAAATCATCGCGCAGTACGAACACAAGTTCGCGGAGCTCGAGCTGGAGCGGGAACGCTCGATGGATCGTGTCGAAAGCGGCGACGACATCGACCCGGGCATCATCAAGCAGGTGAAGGTCTTCGTCGCGAGCAAGCGCAAGCTCAGCGTCGGCGATAAAATGGCGGGTCGTCACGGCAACAAGGGCGTCGTCGCCCGCATCGTGCCGGAAGAGGACATGCCTTATCTGGCGGATGGAACTCCAGTCGAGATCTGCCTTAATCCGCTCGGCGTGCCGAGTCGTATGAACGTCGGCCAGGTGCTCGAGACTCACCTTGGCGTCGCCGCGAAAGCGCTCGGCTTCAAGGTCGCGACTCCGGTCTTCGACGGTATCTCGGAAGCGAAGATCCGTGAATATCTCAAGGACGCGAAGAAAGTCGACGGTTACACCTGGGTGCAGGAGAACGGCAAAGCCCGTCTCTTCGACGGTCGCACCGGTGATGCCTTCGATCAGGAGGTTGTCGTCGGTTATATCTACATGCTGAAGCTCGGCCACTTGGTCGCGGATAAGATCCACGCTCGCGCGGTCGGCCCTTACTCGTTAGTCACGCAGCAGCCGCTGGGTGGAAAAGCGCAGTACGGTGGCCAGCGTTTCGGCGAGATGGAGGTCTGGGCGCTCGAGGCCTACGGCGCGGCTTACACCCTGCAGGAACTCCTCACGGTGAAGTCCGACGACGTCCAGGGCCGCACCCGGATCTACGAGTCGATCGTAAAGGGCGATAACTCGCTCGAAGCCGGAACACCGGAATCTTTCAACGTTCTCATCAAGGAAATGCAGTCGTTAGGCCTCGACGTCAAAGTCGGCGGCCAGGCTCCTGCCTTTCTCGAAAACGTAGCCTAACCAGATAGCAAACTTAGAAACACTTTCTCTTATATGAACGAACATTCCTGGCGTGAGTTGGTGGGCGAAGAACGCTCTGTTGGTTTTGATCAGGTCGCGATCGGTGTCGCTTCGAGCGACACGATGCGGTCTTGGAGCAAAGGCGAGGTTAAGAACCCTGAGACCATCAACTACCGCACCTTCAAGCCCGAAAAAGGCGGCTTGTTTTGCGAACGCATTTTCGGTCCGACCCGGGACTGGGAATGCTCCTGCGGAAAATACAAGCGGATCAAGCACAAGGGTGTGATCTGCGATCGTTGCGGCGTCGAAGTGACGCTGGCGCGCGTCCGTCGCGAACGCATGGGCCACATTGAGTTGGCCGTGCCTGTTTCGCACATCTGGTTCTACAAATGCATGCCTTCGCGGCTCGGTCTCATGCTCGACATGAGTGCCCGCCAGCTCGAGCGCGTGATCTATTACGAGGATTACATCGTGATCGATCCGGGCAACACGCCCCTCACGAAATGCCAGCTTCTGACCGAGGTGGAATACCGTGAAGCGCAGGAGCAATACGGCGAAGAATTTACCGCCGGCATGGGTGCGGAAGGCGTGAAGACGCTCCTCGCCGAGATCGATCTCGCGAAGCTCAACAAGGAGCTCGAAGAGGCGATGGGGAACACCAAGAGCAAACAAATTCGCAAGAAACTAGCGAAGCGGTTAAAGCTCGTGCAGGGCTTTGCCTCGTCGCACTCGCGTCCTGAATGGATGGTGCTCGAAGTGCTGCCGGTCATTCCGCCGGATCTGCGTCCGCTCGTGCCGCTGGAAGGCGGCCGGTTTGCGACTTCGGATCTGAACGATCTATATCGACGCGTGATCAACCGGAACAATCGGTTGAAGAACCTGCTCCAGCTGAAGACGCCGGACGTCATCATCCGCAATGAAAAGCGCATGCTGCAGGAAGCGGTCGACGCGCTCTTCGATAACGGCCGTCACGGCCGCGCCGTCACCGGCGCCGGCAATCGTCCGCTGAAATCGCTGAGCGACATGCTCAAGGGCAAGGGCGGTCGTTTCCGTCAGAACTTGTTAGGCAAACGCGTCGATTACTCGGGCCGTTCGGTCATCGTCATCGGACCGGAATTGAAGCTGAACCAGTGCGGTCTGCCGAAGAAGATGGCGCTCGTCTTGTTCGAGCCGTTCATCATCCGCCGACTGAAAGATCTCGGCTACGTGCACACCGTGCGCAGCGCGAAGAAGATGATCGAGCGCCAGACGCCGGAGGTCTGGGACATCCTCGAGGAAGTCACCAAAGGTCACCCGGTTCTCCTGAACCGCGCGCCGACGCTGCACCGTCTCTCGATCCAGGCTTTCGAGCCTCAGCTGATCGAAGGCGAAGCGATCCGCATTCACCCGCTCGTCTGCACCGCCTACAACGCGGACTTCGACGGCGACCAGATGGCCGTGCACGTTCCGCTCTCCGTGGAGGCGCAGATGGAAGCGCGCATGCTCATGCTCGCGCCGAACAACATCTTCTCGCCTTCGAGCGGCAAGCCGATCACGACGCCGTCGCAGGACATCACGTTAGGCTGTTATTACCTGACGCAGAATCCTCGGCGCGCCGCTGGTGCGGCCGTCGAATCGCGGCTCCCGCTCTTCGACAACGCGACCGAGGTCGAGTTCGCGATGGCCGATGGCGCCGTCAAAACGCACGATCGAATTCGCTATAAGAATCCTGATTTCGGCAACGACACGATTTACGGCGACAAGGATACGCGCGTGATGGAAACGACTGCGGGCCGCGTCATCTTCAACGAAATCTGGCCGAAAGGTCTCGGCTTTTTCAACAAAGCCGCGGGCAAGAAACAGCTCT
The DNA here is from genome assembly GCA_963831805.1 of uncultured Verrucomicrobiae bacterium. Classification (GTDB taxonomy): domain Bacteria; phylum Verrucomicrobiota; class Verrucomicrobiia; order Chthoniobacterales; family UBA10450; genus Palsa-1392. The sequence continues at coordinate 49,577 of CAWHRN010000004.1, forward strand.
CGCGACATCATCTGGCGTTGCTACCAGGTGTCCGGCCAGGACGGCACTGTCGAGACGCTCGACAAGCTGAAGGAACTCGGCTTCCGCGAAGCGACCAAGGCCGGCGTCTCGATCGGTATCTCCGACATGATCATTCCGAAGGAGAAAGAGATCGAGCTCGCGAACGCCTACAAGCAGATCAAGCTCGGTCGAGCAGCAGTATCGCAAAGGCATCATCACCGATGGCGAGCGCTACAACAAGATCATCGACATCTGGACGCATGCGGGTGACGAGATTTCCAACGTCATGTTCCGCACCCTCGAGCATAACGAGGGTCGCAAGGAACTGAACCCGGTCTACCTGATGGTCGATTCCGGCGCGCGCGGTAACCGCCAGCAGGTCAAACAGCTCGCCGGCATGCGTGGTTTGATGGCCAAGCCGTCCGGCGAAATCATCGAGCGCCCGATCACCTCGAACTTCCGCGAAGGTCTGACCGTGCTCGAGTATTTCATCTCCACCCACGGCGCCCGCAAGGGTCTGGCCGACACCGCGCTCAAGACCGCGGACTCCGGTTACCTCACTCGCAAACTGGTCGACGCGTCGCAGGACGTGATCATCAACGAACTGGATTGCGGCACGGTCAACGGCATCGTCGTCAAGTCGATCTACGAAGGCGACGAAGAGGTGGTCGACCTCGCGACTCGCATTATCGGCCGCGTCAGTTGCGAGACCGTGGTCGATCCGGTGACGAAGAAAAAAGTGATCAAAGCCAATCAAATGATCGACGAGCCGACGGCGGCCGCGATCGAGAAGATCGGTGTCGAACAGCTCAAGATCCGTTCGGTCCTCACCTGCGAAACCGGCCGCGGCGTTTGCGCGCATTGCTACGGGCGCAACCTGGCCACGGGCCAGTTCGTCAAACTTGGCGAAGCGGTTGGCATCATCGCCGCGCAGTCGATCGGCGAACCGGGCACGCAGTTGACCATGCGAACTTTCCACATCGGTGGCACGGCCTCGCAGACCTTCAAGCAGCCGATCATCAAGGCGAAGAACGACGGCGTGATTCGTTTCAACGACCTGCGCACGGTGCAAGCCCTCGACGGCAACTGGATCGCGCTGAACAAAAACGGCTCGATCACTTTGCACAACGACGAAGGCCGCGAGATCGAGCGCTACAACATCGTCATCGGTTCCGTCATTTCGAAAGCAGACGGCGCTAAGGTGAAGAAGGGCGAGACCTTCGTGCAATGGGATCCGTACAACGTCCCGATCCTCACCGACAAGACCGGCAAGATCGAGTTCCGCGACATGATCGCGGGCGTGACGATGAAGCGCGACGTCGATGAAGCGACCGGACTCATGGGCACGGTCATCATCGAGCACAAGGAAGATCTCCATCCGCAGATCGTGATCGTCGGCGACGACGGCGAGGTCAGCGCGAGCTACTCGATTCCCGCAGGCGCCCACGTCATCGTGGAGGCCGGCAAGAAAGTGCAGGCCGGCGCGCTCCTCGCGAAAACGCCGCGAAAGGTTGCGAAGACCAAGGACATCACCGGCGGTCTGCCGCGTGTCGCAGAGTTGTTTGAAGCGCGTCGTCCGAAAGACAACGCCGAGATCGCGAAGATCGACGGCGTGGTTGAAATCGGCGGCACCGTGCGCGGCAAACGGAAGCTCATTCTGAAAGACGCCGAAACCGGCGCCGAGGAAGAGCACCTCATTCCGCTGAACAAACACATGATCGTCTTCAAGGGCGACTTCGTGAAGAAAGGCTCGCAGCTCACCGAAGGTCCGGTTGTCCCGCACGAAATCCTCGAGATCTGCGGACCGCAGGATCTGCAGGAGCACCTCGTCAACGAGGTGCAGGAAGTCTACCGCCTCCAGGGCGTCGAGATTAACGATAAGCACATCGAGATCATCGTTAGGCAGATGCTCCGCAAGGTGAAGATCACCGATCCGGGCGACACCTCGCTCCTCTGGGGCGACCAGATCGACAAGCTCGATTTCGAGAAGGAAAACACCAAGGTTGTGCAGCAGGGCGGCAAGCCCGCGGAAGCGACTCCGGTGCTGCTCGGCATCACCAAAGCGTCGCTCGAGACCGACAGCTTCATCTCGGCGGCTTCGTTCCAGGACACGACTCGTGTGCTGACCGAAGCGGCGACGCTGGGCAAAGTCGATCGCCTGCGCGGCTTCAAGGAAAACGTCATCATGGGTCACCTGATCCCGGCCGGCACCGGCTTCCCGGCGGTGCGCGAGATCAAACTCGTCGAGCTCGGCGAGCAGGTCGGCGCGCCGTTGATGGAAGAGCCGGAAGCGCAACCCGCGCTCGGCTAACGAACCCGCACCAATGTTAACCGTGAGAGCCGCAACGAAAGTTGCGGCTCTCTTTTTTAAAGATGTCGATCGCAACCAAGACCGGCGATGCCGGAGAGACCTCGCTGATGTACGGCCGCCGGGTGCCGAAGACCGATCACCGCGTCGATGCCTACGGCTGCGTCGATGAGGTGAATTCCGCGCTCGGTCTCGTCCGCGCGACGGCCGGCGCCGCGTCAATTGCGGAACAAATTCTCGCAATTCAAATGGAGCTCGTCACCGTGATGGGCGAGCTCGCGACCGCGCCGCAGGATCTCGCCCGCTACGAAAAAGACGGCTTCGCTCTTACCACCGCCGCGATGGTCGATCGCCTAACGAGTGCGATCGACGAACTCGAAAAAGACAAAACGCTTTACGGCAAAGGCTGGGCCATGCCTGGCAACTCGCCGCTTGGCGCCGCGCTCGATCTTGCGCGCACCACCTGCCGCCGCGCCGAGCGCCGCGTCGCTGCGCTCGACGTCGCCGAGCATTCCAACGCCGAAATCCTGCGTTACCTCAACCGACTCTCCGATCTCTGCTGGCTTCTCGCGCGCTTCGTCGAGAAGGCCTCTATGGAACGATAATCGTTGCGCGGGGAAATCCGGGGAGCGCACGCGTCCCCGCATGCTGGTTTCGAGGCCCTCGCCGAAACAGGCTTTTCGCAGACCCGGCGAAGGCAGAAAAGTTCGTAATGGCGGGGGCGCCATCGCCAGCACGCGAGGGCGCATGCGCTCCCCGGAAAAAGCCACAGGCCGCGTGCTATTTCGGCACGTCGTCGTCTTTTTCGAGATACTCCCAGCGCTGGAGCGAGATCGGCACGTTGCCGTTTTTCCAGACGAAATCGTGGAACGCCTGGAGGTTGAATTTTTCCCCCTGCTGCAGCCGCGCTTCGGCGAGCAACTTCGTGATCTGCAGCTTGCCGATTTGATAAGTCAGCGCCTGCCCCGGCCCGGTGGAGAAAGCGATCGCTTCTGACCGCGCGGTCGCGGCATCCATCGGCACTTTCGCTTCCAAGTATTTCGCCGCCTGCTCGAGTGTGAATTTTCCGAGCGCGAGCTGGACATCGGCCTCGACGCGGAGCGCGCGCAACCGCATGAAATTGTAAATGATCTCGCGCGTGTGCGGGCTGTCGTCGAAGAGCCCGGCCTGCAGCATCATCTCTTCGGCGTAAAACCCGATCCCTTCATTCGCGCCCGAATCGTAGTAATGCCGTCGGATCGGGTCCTCATGTTTCCAGGAAAAGCAAAGCTGAAAATAATGTCCCGGAATTCCCTCGTGCACGGTCAGCGGTCGCGGATCGGCCGCGGTCGCGCGCAGGAAATAACCGAGCTTCGGCGAAGGCGGCGGAACGTAGCGAATGCAGTTCTCGCTTAAGCGCGAAGGCGAAGTGAAATCATCGAGCTCGGTGAATCCTTCCATCGCTGCGAGATACGGCAGCAGCGGGCGGAAGGTGTAATGCTGCAGCCACTCCGGCACGGTGAGGATCCCGTGCGTCCCGAGGAAATCGCGGATCTTCTGCTCTTTCGCCGCCTCATCGTGCTTCCAACTTTCACTGTTGGTCGCGAGCGCGAGCTGCGGAACATTGCGATTCCGTTGCGCCTCGAACGCTTCAAAGGCGACCGCACGATCCCATTCCTGTCGCCCCATCGCGAGTAGCTCCTCGGGTGAATAAGGATTGAGCGCGACCTTCCTGAGAAAGAACAGGTAAGCCTCGCGACCGAGCGAAGTCTGTGTCGGCAAGCTGTGCAGCTTGTCCTGTAGATGTTTGCGATATTTCTCGAGCGCGTCCGCGGCGTGCGTTACGGCTTCATTCAACTCCGACGCGGTCAGCGTGGTCGACGGCTGCAGCGCGGTCGCCATCTCCTGGAGGTGCGGCCGAATCTTGTCCAGCGCTTCGATCGCCACGCTCGCAAAGGGCTGCGGCGGATTCGTTAGGTTGGCCATCCCGTTCGCGAGGATCGACGGGATGTTCGTGATCCGGGTGAGGATCTCGCGGCTGCGCTCTTCGTCGTATGGACCCGGCACAGTGAGCGCTTCCACCACGGGCGTGACTGTCTGGTCGAGGTAGAAAGTCGGATCGCGTTTCCAGCGCGGATTCACTTCCAGCTCCCAATGCACGCGCGCGAGTGCCGAGCCGATCAGGCGGTAATCGACCTGCTGCGGGATCGACCAGGTGCTCGCATCGATTTCCTTCCACCGCGCATCGAACTTCGCGAGATCCGCGCGCCGTTTTTCCATCGATGCCGCCGACCAGTCGCGCTGACCACCAAGCCTTTCGATCCGGTTCACGTCGTCGCCCGAGAAAGGCCCGTATTGTGCGCGCCAACTCCAGAAGTCCGCGGCTAATTTTTGCAACGGCTCTTCCGGTGCGGCCGCGGTCTGACAGACTCCGGTCGCGGCGAATAGAAGCGATACGGCAAGAAGCGAGAAGCGATTCATATCGTCGGCAGACTAGCGAGGGCGCGCGGAAGACGGAGAAAAATCGCTTTGCCTAACGAATCATTCCGCGCGCAGCGCCACCATCGGATCGACCCGCGCCGCGCGTCGCGCCGGAATCCAGGTGGCGAGCAACGCCGCAATCGCGAGCACGAGCGGCGCGAGGGTAAACGCGATCGGGTCAATCAGGCCGACTTTGTAGAGTAACCCGCTGAGAACTTTGCTCGTGCCGACGGCGAGAACCAGTCCCACTGCGATACCGCTGGCCAGCATCAGGAGCGCCTCGCGGATAAACATCCACTGCACCGCGCCCGGTTGCGCGCCCAGCGCCATCCGAATGCCGATCTCCCGTCGGCGCCTCGCGACTGCGTAGGCTTTCACCCCGTAGATGCCGATGACGGCGAGCGCGAGCGCGAGCCCGCCGAAGATGGAGAAGAGCGCCGCGCCCGCTTTCACGACCCAGAGCTCGACGTTGCTCTCGAGATGTTGCGTGAAGGTTTTCAGCGAGAGAATCGGCAGCACCGGATCGACTTCGCGCACCGTCCGCCTAACGAGATCGGCCGTGGCCGCTTCATTCGCGTGCGTGAGCGCGGCGAATTTTATGATGAAGAAAACATTGCTCTGGAAGCCGCGCACAAAGGGCAGGTAAAGCGTGCCCGGCAGCTCGCTCTCGAAAATCGCATCGCGCGTTGCCGGCACGACGCCGATCACTTCCATCGGTTGCTCCGGCTCGATTTGGCCGTTGTCGTTATTGATATTGTACCCGCTCCGGCCGCCGCCTTTCGCGGCCGCGTTCTCGCTCGCGATCTGGATCTGCTGCCCGAGCGCGTCGCCCTTCGGCCAAAGCTTCTTCGCGAGCACATCATCGATGATCGCGACCGCCGGTCCGCCCGGCTCGTCCGCTTCCGCCGCCTTGAAGGCGCGTCCGCGCAGCAAATGCAGCCCGGTGGTGGAAAAGTAATCCGCGCCGACGCTGTCCCAGCGCGCACTGAAAGCGAGGCCATCGGCCGCAGTCGCGGGATGCGAATCCGACGTCGCATGGAACCCGGCGCGCTGCACTTTCTTGCCTAACGAGACCATTCCGAACGGCACGGTCGCGGAAATGGCAGAGTGCTCGACGCCGGGCAACGCGGCGAGGCGTTCCTGCAGTTTGCGATAAAGCTCCTGCGAGTGTTTCTGATCGTAGCCGCCGAGGCTGGCATCGACCTCGAGGAGGAAACTCCGTTCCGTTTTCAATCCGATATCGACATTGGCCGCTTCTTGCGCGCCGCGCACAAAGAGCGCGGCCGCGGTCAGGAGCGCGAGGGAAAAGGCGATTTGCGCCACGACCAGCGGATTGCGCGGGAGAAATTTCCAATGCCGCCTAACGACATCTTCGGCGGCATTTTCTTTCAGGTCGCCGATGATGAGACCGCGCGAAAGTTTTAAAGCCGGCCCGAGGGCAAACACAATCGTGCCGAGCATGGCGAAGAGAAGCGTGGCGAGGAGAATCGCGGGATTCGGCCCGGCCGTCCAAACCAGATCTAGCGGAAGCATTTTGGAGGCCGAGGAGATGAGCAGACTGCACGACCAGGCGCCGAGGAGGAGGCCGACCGCGCCGCCGCAGAGAGCGAGAACGAAGCCTTCGATGAGCAGTTGCCTGACGATTTGTTTGCGCGTGCCGCCGAGCGCCTGGCGAATCGCAATTTCTTTCCGCCGCGCGGTGCCGCGAGCGAGAAGCATGTTCGCAAGATTGAGGCAGGCGACGAGGAGCACGACCATCGACATCCCGAGAAGCAGCGGCGCGACCTTGCTCATCCCGCCCTCGCCTTGCGGGCTTGTGCTCGTGGAAAAGCGGGAGACCGGTGCGGTCATGAAAGTCTGGTTCTTCTGCTCGACGGGATAGGATTTCTCCAGGTTCGCCGCCAGTGTTTTCAAGGCGGGCAGCGCGGCCGCGGCGGTCAGGCCGGGTTTGAGCCGGCCGATCAGCATCAGCTGAGTGCCGGCGCGATCGCCTAACGAATTGCGATTATCCTGCTCGAAATCATTCGCCACCTGATTGTAAACCCCGAGCGGCAGCCAGACCTCCGGCGCGATGATTTGCATCGTCCCGGAGAAACCTTCCGGCATGATTCCCACGATCGTGAACGGGCGTCCGTCGATCAGCATTTTCGATCCGAGCAGATCCGGCTTCAGTCCCTGCTTTTTCCAATAGCTGTGACTGACGATTGCGACCTGCGTATTGCGGCCAGGGGTTTCTTCCTCCGGCAAAAAGGCGCGGCCTTGCGCCGGCAGCTTGCCGAGAACGGAGAAGAAATTCGAGCTCACGACATCGGCGAAGGCGCGGCGCGTGTTCCCTTTTTCGCCGATGCCGATCATGGCGAGGTTATGCGCGAGGAGGCCGGAGAAGACGCTGTTCTGTTCGCGGATGTCGCGATAGGTCGGGTAGGAAAAAGCGCGGAACGATTTTGGATTTTTGCTGTCCTGCGAGAAGAGCTGCACGACCTCGTTAGGCCGCTCATAACTGGGCGGCGCATAAAGCATCGCGTGGATGAGGCTGAAGACGGAGGTGTTCACCCCAATGCCGAGGGCGAGGGTGAGTATCGCGAGGGCGCTGAAGCCAGGCGATTTGAGAAGGAGCCGAAGGGCGAAGCGGAGGTCGTGGAGCATGATGGTGGTTTTCTATTCCGCCCGCAGCGCTTCGGTGGGATTCACCTTCGTGGCGCGGCGCGCGGGGATGAGACTGGCGATGAAAGCCGCCGCGCCGAGGAGCGCGACGACGAGGAGATAAGTGGGAAAGTCGATCGCGCTTACGCCGTAAAGGAGCGAGCCGAGGAGACGCGAGCCGCCCAGCGCACCGAGCACGCCGAGGACGACGCCGATGAAAACGAGGGCGAAACTTTGCCGCAAAATCAGAGAAAACATGTCGCTGCGTTGCGCGCCGAGCGCCATGCGGATGCCGATCTCGCGCGTCCGTTGCGAGGTGACGTAGGCCATGATGCCGTAGAGCCCGACCATCGCGAGAAGCAGCGCCGCGCCAGCGAAAACGCCGAGCATCACCATGCTGAAGCGGCGGCTATCGAGCGACGAGGAGACGACCTGTTCGAGCGTCTGGAAATCCGTTGGCATTTGCGGATCGAGCGCGCGCGCTTCCTGTCGCATCGACGCGATCAAGGATTTCGGATCGCTGCGGCCGCGCAGGACCACGGAGAATTGCGCCGCGACCCGCGGGCGCTGGACGAGATTCACATAAACCGTCGGCCGCGGTTCCGCGTCGAGGCCGTCATCGCGCACATCGCCGACGACGCCGACGACGTGAAGCAAATGCACATCGCCATCCATGTTGCCGAACTGAATTTGTTTCCCAATCGGGTCCTCGTTAGGCCAATAACGCCGCACCAGCGCCTGGCTGACCAGCGCACCCTGCTGCGAGTCCGGCCCATCCGATGAGTCGAAATAACGCCCGCGCACGAGCGGAATGCGCATCGCCGAAAAATAGCCGGCACTGGCCACGCGAAACTCCGCGTCGCGCAACCGCGACGTCCCGGCCAGCGCGGAGAATTCCTTCCCGAGTTCTTCTGGCGTCTTCGCCGTCTCGCCGCCGGTCTCGACGATGAAGCTGCCATTCGCTCCGGTGTCGCTCATCGGCAGGGCGTTGATTCCCCCGACCGCGGTAACTCCCGGCAGCTCGCGCAGGCGATCGAAAAGCCGCTGATAAAACTGCGCCAAACCGCGCTGCTCCGCCGGCGTCGCCGGGTCGCCACGCGAGACATTCATCGCCACCGCGCTCTCCGGTTGGAACCCGGGATTGACCGCCATCAGCCGCTGAAAACTTCGGCCTAACAATCCCGCGCCGACCAGCAACATGAGCGTGAGTGCGACCTGCGAGACGATGAGAAAATTGCGAATCCGCGAACTCGAATGGCCATCCGAACTCCCGCGACCGGCTTCCTGCAGATCGGCCTGCAAATGATTGCTCGAGATGTGAAGCGACGGCACGAGTCCGAGGAGAATTCCGACCAGGAGCGAGATGCCGACGGTGAAAACGAGCACGGTCGCGTCGACCCCGATCTCGCCGATGCGCGGGAGATTTCCGTGATAAATGCCGACGATTAGCGCGACGCCCCAATAGGCGAGAAAAACGCCGAGCGCGCCGGAGACCGAAGTGAGGAGGAGCGTTTCCGCGAGGAATTGCCGGGTCAGTTGCCAGCGCGACGCGCCCAGCGCCGCCCGCAGCGCGATCTCTTTTCGTCGGGAGCTTGCCCTAACGAGAAGCAAATTCGCGACGTTCGAGCAGGCGATGACGAGGAGCAGCCCGACCGCGCCGCAAAGAACGAGGAGCAGACCGCGCACATTTCTCACCATCCGCTCGCGCAGCGGCGTTAGCCCGAAGCTGCTCGCGTCGGTCTGGTTGCCGTATTCGTGCTTCAATTGTTGTCCGATCGCGGCGACTTCCGCTTGCGCCTGCTGCATCGAAACGCCCTCGCGCAGGCGCGCGATCACGCTCCAGTTGTGCGCCGTGCGCGCCGCCGTCGGTGGATAAATTGAGGCTGGGAACCAGACGTCGACGCCCTGAGGAAACTCCACTCCCGACGGCAGCACGCCGATGACATTGAAGCTGTGATCTTCGAGCCGCAGCGTGGTGCCTTCGAGACTCGACCGCCCGCCTAACGAACGCTTCCAGAACCCGTAGCTCACGATCGCGACCGGGCTCTCTTCCCGATTTGAGAAGAGGCGTCCGAGCAACGGTTTCACGCCGAGCACGCGAAAGAAATCCGTCGACGCGGCGCACGCCATCGTCCGAACCGGCTCGCTCCCGCCAGCGACCGCGTCCGCGCCTGCGTTGTAGCGCGCGATCGCCTCGAGGCTTCGGCTCTGTTTTTGCAGGTCGTCGAAATTCGGATCCGCCACCGGCATGCCTCTGCCCGTCTCATCGAGTTCGCGCAGCTCGACGATTTTTTCCTGCTGCGGATAAGGCAGCGGCCGCAAGAGAACGGCGTCGACCACGCTAAAGATCGCAGTCGAAGCGCCGATCCCGAGCGCGAGTGTGATAATGGCGATGAAGGTAAATCCCGGCCGCTTGAGCAGCGACCGCGCAGCGAAACGAAGGTCGGATGTCATCAGTTCATGAGATGCGATGAACCCATCAGTCGGATTCAGATTTCGCCGCGGTCACTCGCTACGCAGCGCTTCGATCGGATTCACCCGCGTGGCGCGGTGCGCGGGAAGCAGGCAGGCGACGAGCGCGACGGCCGCGAGTAGCAGGGTGATCGCGCCGAGGGTGAGCGGATCGAAGGCGCTCGTCTGGAAAAGAATCGAACCCATCGCCCGGGTCGCGAGGCAGGTCGCGACGAGGCCGACGAGCAGGCCGAGCCCGACGAGTTTGCCGCCGCTGCTGAGGATGAGATTGAGGACGTCGCGGGCCTGCGCGCCGAGCGCCATGCGAATGCCGATCTCGCCGCGTCGCTGCGCGACGGTGTACGCCATCACTCCGTAAATACCAACCGCGGCGATGACGAGCGCGACGAGGGCGAAGACGATCAGCAGAGTCATGGCGAAGCGCTGCTTCGCGATCGTCTCGGCCACGATTCCAGCGAGCGGCTGGATCTTTCCGATCGGCTGATCCTTATCGACTGAATAAACCGCGGGCCGGAGCGCGCTGCCCAACGCCGCGGCGGAGCCGGTCGTGCGCAGCACGATGTTGAGAGTGTTGAACGGATGCTGCGCGAACGGCTCGTAAGTCTGCGCAGTCGTCTCTTTGTCGACGCCGTACTGTTTCAGGTCGCCGACGATGCCGACGATCTGAAGGAAGGTGTCTTCGCCGCCCCCGGGCTTGATCTGTTTCCCGATCGGGTCCTCGTTCGGGAAGAATTGTTTCGCCATCGTCGCGTTGATGAGTGCGACGTGCGGCGCCTTGGCGTCGTCCTGCGGTGTGAAAAGCCGGCCGCGAATCAGCGGAATGCCCATGGCGCGGAAATAATCGGGGGTGACCGCGTAGAAGTTGGTGTTCGGTTGGTCGCTGGGCGCGAGTTTCGGTCGGCCGGCGATCTCAAAGGTGAAAACCCAGTCGCCTAACAATGGCAATGCCTGCGTCAGGCCGACTTGCTGCACACCGGGCAGGGCGCGCAGTTTCTCGAGCAGCGTGTCGGCGAACGCGACTTGCTGTTCGTTTTTCTCATATTTTTTCTCCGGCAGCGCGAGGCTCAGGACGGTGGCGTGGTTCGGATTGAATCCGGGATCGACATGCGTCAGCCGCATGAAACTGCGCGCAAGCAAACCGGCCCCGCCTAACAAGACCAGCGCGAACGCCACTTCCGTCACCACGAGTGCGCCGCGCAGCCGGCCCCGCGCATCGGTGGAACCGCGCGAGCCTTGCTTGAGCGATTCGTTCATATCGGTGTGCGCGGCAAGCCAGGCTGGCGCGACGCCGAAGATCACGCCGGTCACGACGCTGAGCAGGAGGGAGAAAATCAGGACCGCGGCATTGACATGAATCTCGCTGGCGCGCGGCAAATCTTCCGGCGCAAGCGCGAGGAGGGCAGCCAATCCCCAGTTGGCGGCGAGCAGCCCGGCCGCCCCGCCGCAGAGCGCGAGGAGCACACTCTCGGTGAGCAGTTGCCTAACGAGTCGAACCCGGCTCGCACCCAGGGCGGCGCGGATCGACAACTCGCGATGCCGCGCGGTCGCGCGCGCGAGCAATAGATTGGCGATGTTCGCACACGCGATCAGGAGCACACAGCCGACCGCGCCGAGCAGGGTGTAGAGGACCACGCGCACATCGCGCACACTGTGGTCGAGCATCGGCATGACGAAGGCGCTCCAGCCTTTGTTCGAGTCGGGATACTGCCGCGCGAGCTGCGCCGCGAGGATTTTAAGTTCTGCGTCCGCCTGCGCTGCCGACGCCCGCGGTTTCAGGCGCCCGACGACGCCGAGATAATGCGCGCCCCGATAGATGTTGCTCCGCTCTTCTGCCGTGAAAGCGATCGGCATCCAGACATCGACTTTGTTCTGTTGTCCGAACTCGGGCGGGGCCACACCGATGATGGTGTAGGTCTCGTTGTTGAGTTGCACGGTCCGCCCGATGACGTTCTTCTCGCCACCGAAGACACGCTGCCAAAACGGATTGCTCAGAACGGCGACGTGATTTTTCCCGACCGCGTCTTCTTCCGGCAGATAAGTCCGGCCGAGCACCGGTTGCACGCCAAAGACCTTGAAATATTCCGCAGTGGTCTTCAGGCCGACGAGCTTCTGCGGCTCGCCTTCGCCGGTCAGGTTTACCTGATCTCCTTTGTAGGCCGCGATGGCTGAGTACGATTTCGTCTGCTTCTGCCAGTCGAGAAAGTTCGGCGGTGCGACCGAGAATTCTGGGAACTGCGGCAGGTTGGTTTCCCTAACGACGACGATCTGATCGGGTTGTGGATAATCGAGCGGGCGCAAAAGCACGCCGTTGACCACGGAGAAGATCGCGGTGCAGGCGCCGATTCCGAGGGCGAGGGTAAGTATGGCGACCGCGGTGAAACCGGGTGAGGCGATGAGTTGGCGGAAGGCGTAGCGAAGGTCGTTCATAATACGTCGCGGGGTGTTTTCATTGCTAGGGTTTGGTGGCTGAAGTTGCTTCCGCGACGCGCTCGCCGCGCTGATCCTGTCCGCCCTGGTGCCAGATGGCTGCCGTGGCGGGTTCGTTAGGTGAGGCGGTGAAAGTGATCTGGGCGTCTGCGACGTTAAAGAAAAAGTCGCGCTCGCTTTCGGCAAAAACCTCGAGCTTGTCGCCGGTCGACATGGTCACGAAAAGGTGTCCGCCTTCGCGCGTCACTGTGATCTGGTCGGTCGGCGAATAGCGGTAGCGACCGACGTAGCGATCGAGAATTTTCGGATCGAGCGTGATCTCGTGATGCGGTTTTGGCACGCTCAGGTCGATCGGCATTTTCCGAGTCGAGCAGGTGCAGTCCGATGTCGTCGACGCCGACCGGGGTCTGCGCGTTGGCCAGCGCGACCACGCCAATTCGTGACTTCGCGTCGTAACCGAGAAAAGTCCGAAAACCACCGACGCTGCCGTTTTTCCAGGCAATCGTGCCACCATCCTTTGAGATAATATTCCAGGCCAGCCCGATCTCGCTGGATGGTTCCATACCCCCGGGCCGGCGGTGCTCCAGCATGGCATTCATGGCGGGGAGGAGCGGCGTTTTTTCCGAGCCGAGGAAAGCGGCGAGCAGCTTGAGGAGGTCGTCCGTGGTCGAGTAAAGACTGCCGGCGGGGGCGAGCGCGCCGAAATCCCAACGCGGCGCGGGTTGCAAATCCGTCGTGTAACCGGTCGCGAGGCGCTGCTTGATCTCCGGTGCCATCGTTAGGCCAGTGCTCTTCATTCCGAGCGGTTGAGTTATATTCTCCCTCACGAGGTCGGCAAAACTCTTTTGCGCGCGTCGCGTCAGCGCCTGGCCGAGGAGGCCGTAGCCGACGTTCGAATACTCGTAGTGCGCGCCCGGATCATGGGCCGGGACAAACGCCGAGACGAATTGATCGAGGTCGGCTTCGGAATAGCCGGCGTATTTATTCTCGGTCTCTTTCGAGACCAGATTGGCCGGGCGCAACGGCAATCCGGAAGTGTGTGTGGCCAAGTCGGTCAGCGTGATCTGGCGGCCGTGCGGAGCCGGGAGGTGCACCTCCGAAGGAAGATATTTCGCGACCGGATCGTCCAAGCCGACCTCGCCGTGCAGGGCCATGTCGGCGAGGAGAAGCGCGGTGAAAACCTTCGTGACCGATCCGATTTCGAAAACGGTTTCGCCATCCATCGACTGTTTCTTGGCGAGCGACGTGTGGCCGTAGGCGATGATTCGCCGGCCTTGCGGCTCGACGATTCCCACGACGATGCCGGTCGCCTTCTTTTGCACATCGACGCGAGTTTTGAGCAGCTCGCGGATCTTTGCATCTGGTGGGAGCGCATTGCCGGCTGCGGCCGTTCCAGGAATAACCGGGAAGACAAGAAACGCGAAAACGCTGAGAGCGCTGCCGGTGAAGCTTCGCCTTTTCCGGAGTCGGCGCAGGGCGTGGCGAAGTTCGTGCATCAGAAGGTCTGCGTAGTGAGATGAGGTTGGAAAGGAGCGGTCATTCGGCGCGGAGTGTGGTGACGGGGTCGATTTTCGTTGCGCGGAGCGCCGGAACGAAAGCGGCGAGCAAGGCGATCGTCGCGAGGATGAGCGGGACAATTCCGAAGACCAACGGATCGTAAGCGGTCGTGCGGAAAAGGAGCGATTCCATCAAGCGCGCGACTGCGAAGGCGGCGAGCAGTCCCGCAATCAAGCCGGCGATCGTTAGGCGTAATCCCTGGCCGAGGACGAGACGGAGGAGATCGCGCGCCTGCGCCCCGAGGGCGATGCGAATGCCGAATTCACGCCGGCGTTGCGCGACGCTGTAGGCGATCAGGCCGTAGAGGCCGATCGCGGCGAGGACGAGTGCGAGCAAAGCGAAAAGGCTGAAGAGCGTGAGATAAAGCTGCGGCTGGGTGAGCGTTTGCCTAACGAGTTGTCGAACGGGAGCGATCTCGGAGATGGTCTGCTCGGGATTAAAATCCCAGATGGCGCGCTGCACGGTGCGGGCGAGCGAATCGAGCGGAAGCGGCGAACGCACGAGCAAACTCGCGAAGGGCGTGCCGCGTTGCCGGAGCGAAGCGTAGGCCTGGTAAGGCACCTCGTTGTCGAGCCCATTGCGCGGAATGTCGCCGACTACGCCGATCACTTCGAGGGCCTGCGGCTTCGGCTGCCAGCGGGTCGGCGGGAGGAGAAGGCGTTTCCCGATTGCGTTCTCGCCCGGGAAAAATTTCCTGGCCGCGGACGCGTTCAGGATGATGACCGGCGGCGATTCGCGGCGATCGTTTTCGTTAAACGTGCGCCCCGCGAGCAAGGGAATGCGCAGGGTGTTGAAGAACGATGGACTGACCGAGTCGTAGATCGTCGGTGGCAATTTCGCGGCGCCCTCGGCTGAGCCGTAGATGGAAAAATCGGACGGGACTCCCCATTTGAACGGCATCGTCTGAGTGAGGCCGGCCGCTTCGACGCCGGGAATGGCGCTCACTTTTTCGAGGAGCCGCTCGTAGTAATCGCTTCGCTTCGGCCCGGTGTCGTACTGCGTCGGCGCGAGAGTCAGGACCATGCTGAGGGTGTTCTCGACCTGCATCCCGGGGTTGACCTGCAGGATGGCGGAGAAGCTTTTCCAGACGAGTCCCGCGCAAACCAGGAGCACGAGGGTGAGCGCGATCTGGGCGACCACGAGCGCGCTGCGCAGGCGGACTGATTGCAGGCCGGTCGAACCTTTGCTCCCGTCGCCTAACGAGTCGAGCGCGTTGACCCGCATCGCCCGCCAGGCCGGATAAAGGCCGAAGAGCAATCCGGTCAGCAAAGCGACCGCGCCGGTCGCGCCGAGGACGGGGAGGTTGAGGGCAATTTCATCGCTGCGCGGAATCAGATCGCGCGCCAGGCTGGCCAGGAGCAGGTCCAGGCCCCAGCTCCCGAGAAGCGCGCCGCCGATCCCGCCGAAGAAAACAAGAAGAAGCGACTCGATGAGATGGGCGCGCACGATCACGGCGCGGCTCGCGCCGAGCGCGAGCCGGATGGCCACGTCGCGTTGCCGGGTCGAGGCGCGCACGATTTGCAGGCCGGCCACGTTCGCGCAGGTGATCAGGAGGACGAGCAGCGCCGCGCCCACCACCAGGAGGAGACCTTGCGCGAAATTTTTCACCACCTGCTTCTGCAACGGAGTCGCGAGAAAATTCCAACCTTTGTAAAACTTCGGATCGCTCTGCGCGAAACGGGCGGCGATCGTGGACAGTTCCGCGTTCACCGTCCGCGACTGCATACCCGGCTTCACGCGCCCGATCCCGCCCCAGTAGCGTGCGTTCGCCACGAAATTTTCTCCACCCGTGCTTGGAAATGGGCGCCACTCCTCCGCCGTGTTGAACGGCTCCTTGAAACTCGCCGGCATCACCCCGATGACCTCGTGCGGCACGTCGTCGAGCATGATCGCTTGGCCCACGATCTCGCGCCGTCCGCCAAATTGTTTCTGCCAAAGCGGATAGCTGAGGATGATCGTGCGCGGAGCATTCGCGGCGGCGTCCGCCGCCGTAAAAGTGCGTCCGATCAGCGCCGGCTCGCCCAGCACGCGGAAATAATTCTGGGTGACGAAGGCGCCGGTGAGCGAAGTCGGCTTCGCGACCCCGGTGAGGTTGTCGTAGTTGTAGCGGCTGGCCGCGAGATACTCGAAGGAGGTCGCTTCTCGTTCCAGCTCGCGAAAACCGGCCGGCGAAAAGGCCTGGTTCTTCAGGTTCTCCGACAAGTTGTCCGATTGCAGCGAGACGATGCGCTCGGCTTGCGGATACGGCAGCGGCGCGAGCAGGACGGCGTGGACCACGGTAAAGATGGCCGTATTCGCGCCAATCCCGAGGGCGAGGGTGACGATGGCGACGAAGGTGAATCCGGGCGTTTTGCGGAGTCGGCGGAAGGAGTAGCGGAGTTCGTTCATGGTAATTCAGACCTCTGGCCTGACAGCTAGCGCAGGCGTCTCGCCTGCACGTTGGTCGAATGCGTAGGCGAGACGCCCGCGCAACGGAACAGCCGAGACGGCTGCGTTACTCATAATGAAGCGCGATCACCGGATTGATTTTCATCGCCCGACGCGCGGGTAGAAAAGCAGCCAACAACGCCGCGCCGCCGAGCAGCAAAATGACCACGCCGTAGGTTATGAAATCCGTGGTGCCGACGCCGAAAAGGAGCGCGCCGAGCAGGCGTGTCGCGGCCACTGCGCCGAGAATTCCGAGGCCGATCCCGATCGTCGCCATCGTTAGGCTTTGGCGCAGGATCATGGTTAGCATCTGCCGCCGCTGTGCGCCCAGGGCCATGCGAATGCCGATCTCCTTTGTCCGTTGCGCTGACGTTGTAAGCGATCACACCGTAGATGCCGATCGCGGCGAGCAGGATCGCGACGGTGGCGAAGGCGCCGAGAAGAATGGTGTTGAAACGCGATTGCGCGAGCGTCCGGCCGAGCAACTGCGTGAGCGGCGTGATCACCGGCACGAACTGCTGCGCGTCGATCTCGTGCACCGCGCGGCGAATCGCGGTGTCGATGTCGTTAGGCGCGGGCTCGCTCGTGCGCACGACGAGGTCCATGTAACTGTCCGGGTCCTGCGTGAAGGGGATGTAAAACTCCGGGCCCGCCGGGACCGCGAGGCTGTCGTGTTTCGAGCTCCCGACCACCCCGACGATCTCGCGCGCGGTTTTGCTGGTGCCGATTCTGACCTGCTGCCCGAGCGGATTGGCTTTGGCGAGGTACGTTTTTGCGAAGTTCTCGTTGACCATCATCACCGGCGGCGAATCCTGCCGGTCGCGTTCGTTGAACGTCCGTCCGCGCAGAAGCGGAATGCGCATGGCGTGGAAATAATTTCCGTCCGTCGTGAGGTGCGACGCGGAAGGCTGCATCCCGGGCGCGGAGTCCGGCTGGCCGACGACCGCGAAGCTCGTGCTCTGGTCGTTGTCGCTGAAGGGCAACGGCGAAACCATCCCGACGTCGGTGACTCCGCGAAGCGACGCGACCTTCGGCAGGAGCCTGTCGAAAAATTGAATCTGCTGCTTCGCCTCGCCGTAGCGGGATTTGGGCAACGACTGCCAGAGAGTGAGAACGCCGCGCGGCTCGAATCCCGGCTGGACCGCGCGCACCCCGGCGAAACTGCGCATGAGCAAACCGGCGCCGACGAGGAGCACGAGCGAGAGCGCGAATTGCGAGACGACAAACGCGGAGCGGAGGCGATGACTGCGGGTGCCGCCGGTCGAACCGCGCGACGCTTCCTTGAGCGATTGCTCGACCTGCGGGCGCGAGACCTGCAGTGCCGGGACCAAGCCGAAGATCAGACTCGTGAGGAACGCGATGCCAAAAGTGAAGGCGACGACGAAACCGTTCACGTGAATCTCTTTCAGCCGCGGGACCGCACTCGGCCCGAGCGCGACGAGCGCGTCGGTGCACCACGTGGCGAGGAGCAGACCGGCGGCGGCGCCGAGGAGCGCGAGAAGCAGAGTCTCGAGGAGAAGTTGCCTAACGATATGGAACCGGCTGGCCCCGAGTGCGGTCCGGATCGCGATCTCGCGTTCGCGGGTCGCCGCGCGCGCGAGGAACAGGTTCGCCACGTTCGCGCAGGCGATCAGGAGGACGAGCGCGACCGCCGCACTGAGCACGAGCAGCGCCGGGCGCACATCGCCAACCACATCGCTCTGCAGATCGACCACCCGTTCGCCGCGACCAAAATTGGTGTCGGGATATTGCTGCCCGAGCTGGTCATTGATCGCCTGCAGATCCGCCGTCGCCGTGCGCAGATTAACTCCCGGTTTCAAGCACGCAACGACGCTGAGAAAGTGCGAGCCGCGCCGTTCCAGGCCAGTCGGGTAAATCTGCGTCAGCGGCGCGATGTAATTGATCTGCTCATCCTGGACCGGAAATTTCCAGCCGCGCGGCATCACGCCGGTGATCGTCGCGGGATGACCCGACATCGTGATTTTTTTCCCGAGCACATTCGGGTCGGCGGCGAAGTGGCGTTGCCAAAACGAGTAGCTGAGCACGACAACGCGCGCGGCATCCAATTTTTCATCCGCGCGAGCAAAGCCGCGACCGAGCAGCGGCGGCGTCCCGAGGACGGCAAAAATATCGGAAGTAACGGCGAGCCCGGGCACGTCCTCCGACTCCTCTCCCGTGCCCAGGATCATCGAGACATCCGAGTAGGCGGCCATCGCCGCGAAAGTGTGGTTCTGCGCGCGCAGATCGAGATAATCGGGATAGGAATGAACCTGCCGATCGTCGCCCGGATGCTGCGGCGCCGTCTCCCAGACCATCGTTAGGCGATCGGCGTTTGGAAACGGCAGCGAGCGCAGGAGGACGGTGTCGATCACGCTGAAGATGGCGCTGTTCGCTCCGATCCCGAGCGCGAGGGTCGCGATCGCGACGAGGGTGAAGGCCGGTGATTTGAGAAGTTGGCGGAGCGCGTAGCGGAGGTCGCTTAACATGTCGTTAGGCAATTGAGGTGGAAGTGAGAGGAAGCGGCCGTGATGCTTCCCGGCTATTCACTGCGCAGGGCCTCCATCGGACTGATCCGCGTGGCGCGACGCGCCGGCAGCCAGGTCGCGAGCAACGCGGCGAGCGCGAGCAGCGCCGGCGCGAAGGTGAACGCGAACGGATCGAGCGGACTGACCTGAAAGAGAATGCTGCCGACAATTTTCCCGGTCCCGAGCGCGAGGAGAAATCCGATCACTAAACCGGCTCCGATCATCGTTAGGCCTTCGCGCAGAATGAGCCAGAGAACGGCTTTCCGCTGGGCGCCGAGCGCCATGCGAATCCCGATCTCGCGCGACCGTCGCGCCACGGAATAGGCTTTCACCCCGTAAATCCCGACCACCGCGAGCCCGAGCGCGAGCACGCCGAAGATGGTAAAGAGACCCGCACCGGCTTTCACGATCCAGAGCTGCGGATTCGCTTCCATGTGCCTAACGAACGTGCGCAGCTCGAGCACCGGCAGTATCGGATCGACGCTCTTTACGGTGCGACGCAGGAGATCGGCGGTCGCGGTTTCGCTCGTCGCCGGAAGCGACGCGAACTTCACGAAGAAAAAGACGTCGCTCTCAAATCCACGCGCGAAGGGCACGTAAAGTATGCCCGGCGGATTCTTTTCAAAGAGCGCGTTCTTCGTCGTCGGCACGATGCCGACGATCGTGATCGGCTCGCCGTGTCGGATCGCGCCGCTTTGGTCGTTCGGATTTTCCGGTGGCGTGTCGGCGCGCTTCGGGAACTGGATCTGTTGTCCGAGCGCATCGCCGTTTGGCCACAACTTTTTCGCGAGAACTTCATCGATGATCGCTACCGGCGGTCCGCCCGGCTCCATCACTTCCGCGGCCGTGAACGCGCGACCGCGTCGAAACGGCAAGCCCGCGGTCGCGAAGTAATCCGCGCCCACGCTGTTCCAGTTCGGTGCAATCTCTTTGGCGCCGGTCGTTGGCTGCACGTCGAGGCGTTGGACGGTTCGGCGAAACGTCCGATCTCCGAACGGAACCAGCGCCGAAATCCCCGCGTGCTCGACGCCCGGGAGCGCACCGAGTTTCTCCTCCAGCGCGTGGTAAACCTGTCGCGTCCGCTGCTGATCGAGTCCCGCGAGACTCGCATCGACTTCGATCAGAAAAGTATTGTCCGCCTGCAATCCCGAATCGGTCGAAGCCGCCTTGCCGGCTCCACGGACGAAGAGCGCCGCCGCGGTCAAAAGCGCGAGCGAAAACGCGATCTGCGCGACGACGAGCGGATTGCGCGGAAGAAATTTCCAGCGTCGCCTAACGACATCCTCGCCGGCCTGCTGTTTCAAATCGCCGATCACGGAAGTGCGTGAAAGTTTGAGCGCCGGGCCGAGCGCAAACCCAAGCGTGGCGAGGAAGCAGAAGCCCAGAGTCGCCCCGAGAATAGTGGGATTCGGGCCGCTCAACCAGACGATGTCGATCGGCACGGTCTTCCCGAGCGAGGCCACGAGTAGATCGCTCGACCAGAGGCCGAGGAGCAAACCGCAGGCGCCCGCCAGAACCGCGAGGACGAGTCCTTCGACGAGCAATTGCCTAACGATGGCCCGGCGGGTCGCGCCGAGGGCGAGCCGGATCGCGATTTCGCGACGGCGCGCGGTCCCGCGGGCGAGAAGCATGTTCGCGAGATTGAGACAGGCGACGAGAAGCACGACCGCGGCCATGCCTGTGAGCAGGCCGCCGATCGCTCCCATCGGGCCGCCTTCGACCGGATCGGTGCTCGTCGAAAAGCGATCAAGCGGTGCGGTCATGAAGGTCTGGTCTTTGAGCGCGACCGGAAAGGCCTTCTCCAGATTCGTCGCCAACCCCTTGAGCGCCGGAGCCGCGGCCGCCGCGCTCAGTCCGGGTTTAAGGCGTCCGATCACGAGCAGCTGATCATTCCGGCGATCCGCCAGCGACTCGTTAGGCACGTCGCCGGTCGCGCGCGTCACTTCGTCGTAAACGCCGAGCGGCAGCCAGACTTCCGATGAGAAAACGCTCTCCGTGCCGGTGAATCCTTCCGGCATGATTCCGACGATGGTAAAGGCGCGGCCATCGATGAGGAGCGTGCTGCCGAGGAGCGCCGGGTCGCTCCCCATTTTCTGCCAATAGCTGTGGCTCACGATCGCGACGCGCTCGTTTCCGCCGGGCTTCTCTTCCCCGGCGGTGAAGGGACGACCGACCGCCGGCAGAACCCCGAGCACGGCGAAATAATTCGAGCTGACGATGTCCGCCATCGTTCGGCGCGTTTTCCCCTCGTCTCCGAGCCCGACGACGGTGCTGTTGTGCGCGAGCACGCCGGAGAAGACGCTGTTCTGGTCGCGCACGTCGCAGTAGGTCGGGTAGGAGAAAGCGCGGAAGCTTCGCGGATTCTTCACGTCCTGGGAGAAGAGCTGGACGATTTGGTGAGGCCGTTGATAAGCCGGCGGCGCGAAGAGCATCTGATTGACGAGGGTGAAAATGGCGGTGTTCACCCCGATCCCGAGCGCGAGGACGGTGACGGCGGCGAAGGTGAACCCGGGAGATTTCCAGAGCTGACGGAAGGCGAAACGCAAGTCGTGGATCATAAGGAGTTTCTATTCGGCGCGGAGTGCTTCGATTGGGTTTACAAGGGTGGCGCGACGGGCGGGAATGAGGCAGGCGACCAGTCCGACGACCGCGAGAAGAGTTGCCGTGCCGGCGAGGAAAAGCGGATTGGTTGCCGAGACTTCGTAGAGCTGCGCGGTGAGCAAACGGCCCATGAGCAACGCGCCGGCCAGTCCGATAACCAGCCCGATCACGACCGGGCTCATTCCTTGCCTAACGACCAGCGCCAGCACATCCCGCGTCTGCGCGCCGAGCGCCATCCGCACGCCGATCTCGCCGGTCCTTTGCTCGACCGTGTAAGCGACCGCGCCGTAGATCCCGACCATCGCGAGGAGGAGCGCGATTGCGGCAAAACCGCCCAGCAACGCCATCGTCAGGCGGCGTTGGCCTAACGATTGGTCGACGATCGAGGCCATGCTGCTCGGCTGAATGAGCGGAAGCCCGGAATCGATTTTGCTGAGCGCGCCCTTCACCAGGCGCGTCGTCGCCTCGACCCTGGCATTGCTTTTCACCACCACCCACATGAAGGGCGAGGTTCGTTGCGCGAAGGGCCGGTAAAATTCGATGTCGTTTTTCTGGTCGAGCTTGAGCGAGCGGACGTCGCCGACTACGCCGATGATCTCCGTAAGGTAGCCGACGTTGTTGTCGGTCCCGAACCAGATCCGTTTTCCGATCGGGTTTTCGTTAGGGTAGAGGCGTTGGGCGGTCGATTTGCTGAGGAGAACAACCAGCGGCTGGCCGACGCCGTCGCGCTGGTTGAAGTCACGCCCGGCGAGGAGCGGAATCCCGAGCGTCGGCAGGAGGCCGGGCGAAATCGCTCTCGTTAGGCCGAGCGGCCGTTGATTAATCGGGAGGGGATTTCCCTCAGACCGCGCATAAGGTGAGGCACTCGAGCTGCCAGTCAGCGGCAGTCCGTCGGTCACGGCCGCAGCTTCGATTCCGGGCGTTGCTTTCAACTCGGTTTGCAGCCGGTCGATGAAGCGGGCGATCGCTGAATCATCGGGATAACGGGTCGCCGGCAGGCCAACGATCGCGTTCCAAATCCCGTTCGGATTGAATCCGGCCTCCTGATTGCTCAGGCGCACGAAGCTCGCGATCAGCAGCGCGGCGCCAGCCAGGAGCACCACGGACAAGCCGACCTGCGCGGCCACCAAACCGCGTCGGAAACGCTGCTGCCCCTTGCTCCCGCTGACGGAGCGGCCGCCTTCTTTCAAGCCATCGACGAGGTCCGCGCGCGAACTCTGCCAGGCCGGATAAAGCCCCATCGCGATTCCGGTGAGCAGAGAGAGGGCAACCGTGAAGACGAGCACCGAGGGATTGAGCCCAATCGATTTTTCCATCGGCAAATTATCCGCCGCCAGTTTCGGCGCGAGCGAGACGAGCCAAAGCGCGAGACCCACGCCGATCGCGCCGGCGATCAAACTGATCAAAGTGCTTTCGAAAACGAACAGCCTGACGACTCCGCGACGCGACGCCCCGAGCGCCATCCGGAGCGCGATTTCGCGGCGTCGGCCGCTGAACCTGACGAGTAAAAGATTGGCCACGTTGCTGCAGGCGATCAGGAGCACGGCTGCGACCGCGGCGAGGAGCAAAACGAAAGGATCGCGCAGATTTCCGAGCGCGTTTTGCATCGCGGTCACGAGGAGGGGCGACCACGAGTTGTCGGCATTATCGGGCCATTGCGCGCGGTAGCTTTGCGCCAGCACCGGCACCACAGCGCGCGCCTGCTCGATCGTCACGCCGGGCTTCAGCCGCCCGACCACACGCAGGTAACTGAGCCCGCGCATCAGCCGCTCGTGGGTCATCCCTTGCAGCTCGAACGGCTTCGTCGTGAAGATCGCCGCGTCCGGTCCCCACCAGGCGACCGGCGGTTTCGCGATCACGCCCACGACCGTGGTGGCGACGCCGTTCAAGGTTAGACTGCGTCCGATCACGTTCGGATCGGAGCCGAGCTGCTTGTGCCAGAAGGCGTCGGTGATGATCGCGACGTCGCCTTTGTCTTCCTCCTCCGGGCGGAAAAGTCGGCCGAGGATTGGTTGAATCCCGAGCGTCTGTAGATAGTTCGCGCTCAGGTGTGCACCGAAGAGCTGCAGCGGTTCGCCGCTTCCGGTCAGGATGAAAGTTCCGCCCGTGTCGGCAGCGAGATTCGAGAAGACCGTCTGGCCGTCGCGAAAATGCCAGAAGCGCGGAATCGACATCGGCAGGTGCTCGAGATTCCGCTCCTTCGCTTCCGCCTCGATGATGACGAGCCGGTCCGGTTTTTCGAACGTCAGGCCGCGGAGGAAAAGATCGTGGACCAGACTGAAGATGGCGGTGTTGACCCCGATCCCGAGGGCGAGGGTGATGATCGCGAGGAGGCTGAAACCGGGCGACTTCAGGAGCTGGCGGAAGGCGAAACGGAGGTCGGTGAGCATGGTTTTTTAGTCGTTAGGCCGGCAAAAGATTTGCCGGCGGATGTGTCGGTTCATTCGGTGCGCAAGGCTTCGATGGGATTGACCCGGGTGGCGCGAGCCGCCGGGATGAGACAGGCGCAAAGCCCAACCACCGCGAGAAGTGCCGCCGTAGCGGCAAAAAATAGCGGGTTCGTCGCCGAAACTTCGTAGAGCTGTGTGGTCAGGAGCCGTCCGAGACCGAGCGCAGCGGCGAGGCCCAGGATGAGACCGATGAGGACCGGGCTCATTCCTTGCCTAACGACCAGTCGCACGACATCGGCCGTCTGGGCGCCGAGCGCCATCCGCACGCCGATCTCGCCCGTCCGCTGCTCGACGCTGTAGGCGACTGCGGCGTAGATGCCGACGGTCGCGAGGAGAAGAGCGACGCTGGCGAAAAGGCCGAGCAGTATGGTCGTTAGGCGCGCCTGCCCGAGAGCTTGCGCGACGATCTCGCTCATCATTTGCGGTTGCGCGATCGCGAGGCTGGGATCAATGCTGGCCAGCGCTTTTTGGGCGAGGCGCGTGATCTCGGAAGTGGGCAGCGTGCTCCGCACCGTCAGGCTGACGAAGGGAAAATTCTCCTGCGCCCAAGGACGGTAGAATTCCATCTCATTGCGTTGCGCGACCTTCTCGGAACGGACGTCGCCGACTACACCGATGATTTCCGTCGGCACGCTGGCGCTGGTCACGAGCAGGGTTTTGCCGATCGGATTTTCGTTCCCGAAAACTTTGCGCGCGCCGGCTGCGCTGATCAGCATCACGTTCGGGCGATCGCCGAGATCGCGGTCATTAAAGTCGCGGCCGGAGAGCAGGGGAATGCCCCAGGTTTTGAGGTAGCCCGGCGCGATATCGTGGGAGGGCGCGGCGGCCCGTTCATTGACGGGCAGGACGTTGCCATCGGGTCGGGTGTAAAGGGTGCGATTACCGCCCGCGAGCGGGATTTCTCCACTCAGGCTGACTTGTTCGAAGCCGGGAACCGCGCGGAGTTTCGCGTCCAGTTGTTGCGCGAAACGGGTGCGCGCCTCCATTGCCGGATAAGGTGCGGCCGGCAGGGTGACGAAGCCGACCCAGAGATTCTGCGAGCGAAAGCCGAGATCCTGGTGACTCAGCCTAACGAAACTGGCGATGAGCAGCGCCGCGCCCGCGAGCAAAGTGAGCGAGAGCGCGACCTGCACGCCAACGAGAATTCTGCGGAAACGTTGCTGCTTCACACTCCCACTCGAACCGCGTCCGCCTTCCTTCAAACCATCGACCAGATCGGCGCGCGAACTTTGCCACGCCGGATAGAGTCCCATCGCCAGACCGGTCACGAGCGAAAGCCCGATCGCGAAAAGGAGCACCGGCCACGACAACCCGACGCCGGTGACCGGATCGAGCGGGAGAAAATTCGCCGCCATCGTTGGGATGAGTGGGACCAATCGCCAGGCGAGCGCCGCGCCGACCACGCCGGCGAGCACACTCACGAGCAGGCTTTCGAGCACGAAGAGGCGGAGGACGCTGGCGCGCGAAGCCCCAAGCGCCATGCGCAAGGCGATCTCGCGCCGCCGCCCGCTGAACCTAACGAGAAGCAGATTCGCGACATTGCTGCAGGCGATGAGGAGAACGAAGCCGACCGCGGCGAGGAGCGTGCCGAAGGCCGGGCGCAAATCGCCGCTCACATCTTCGGGCAGTGTCTTCACAAAGCCGACCACGTCCGCATCGATTTTGCCGGGATTTGCGTTCCGATAACTCTGCGCGAGCGGGACCAGCGCGGCCTGCACTTGCGCAGCTGTCTGGCCTGGTTTCATCCGCCCGATCACGCGCAGGAACGCGGTCCCACGCATCATTCGTTCATAGGAAAAACCGGGGATCACAAACGGCTTCGTCGTCCAGACTTCGTTGCCATTCGGGCCGACCCATTGCGCGGGCATGTTCGGGACCACGCCCACGATTGTGTGCGCGACGCCGTCGAGCGTGATGCTGCGACCGAGCACATTCGGATCGCCGCCCAAGCGGCTGCGCCAGAATTTTTCCGAGACAATCGCGACGTCGGCACCTTCTTCTTCCTTCGGCAGGAAGGTCCGTCCCATGATTGGGCGCACCCCGAGGACATCGAAGTAATTGGCCGTCGTGCGAAAACCCAAGAGCTGGACCGGCTCGCCCACGCCGGTCAGAGTGAAGGCGGTTCCGCTTTCCGCCGCGAAGCCGTCGAAGATCCGCTGTCCGTCGCGATAATGCAGGAAGCGTGGCCCAGAGAGCGGGTAATCGAAGGTGTCGCCGCCCGGCGGTTTGGTGAAAAGATGGACGACGCGAGTGGGTTCCTTGAAGGGCAGGCCGCGGAGGAATAGATCGTTGATCAGGCTGAAGATCGCGGTGTTCAGTCCGATCCCGAGCGCGAGCGTGATGATCGCGAGAAGCGTGAAGCCGGGAGACTTGAGGAGCTGGCGAAGGGCGAAGCGAAGGTCAGTGATCATATTTGTTTAGTAGTTAGGCGGATGAGATGTCCGGCCGACTCGTTAGGCTATTCATCACGAAGCGCGATCATGGGATCGACCTGGGTGGCGCGGCGCGCCGGGATGAAGCAGGCGACTAACGAGACCGCCGTCATAACCAAAGCGGTGCCGAGAAGAGCGACGAGAGGCAGTGCCGGGATCCCGAAGAGAATGCTCTGCATCGCTCGGCCGGCGAGCCACGCGCCGAGCAAACCGAGGAGAGTTCCGGCCGCGAGCAGGCGCAGGCCTAACGAGAGAAATTGCCGGCCGATCTGTTCCCGTTGTGCGCCCAAAGCCATCCGAATCCCGATCTCTCGCCGGCGTTGCGCGACCGCATAACTGAGCGCGCCATACGTCCCGATCGCCGCCAGCAACAAGGCGACGCCGGCAAAAATTCCCGCGAGCAGCGCCGGCGAGCGGCGTGCGATCAGACTGTCGTCGATCCGCGTGTCCATGGAGCGGACGTCGTCGATCGCCAACTCGGGATTGGTCGCGCGCACGAGCTTTCGCAAAGTTTCGGCAAACGCTTCCGGGCTTTGCGTCGTCCGGGTGACGACGAACACACTGTTGTTGTCTCGGTAGGCGTAAGGAAGGTAAACCGCGCCTTGTCCCTGCGGTTCGGTCAGCGCCGCCTGTTTTACCCCGCCGACGACGCCGACGATGGTGAGGAGCTTTGCCTCCTCTGTTTCATCGCCCAGAGCGATGCGTTGACCGAGCGCGCCGCTCTCGCCGTCCCGGGGCCAGTAGCGCCGCGCAAAATCTTCGTCGACCACGCAGACGCGCGCGGAACGCTGAGAATCCTCCGAGGTGAGATAGCGCCCGGCGCGGAGCGGAATGCCGAGGACCGAGAAATAATCGCCGTGCACCGCATAGGAATAGTGACCGCGTGGCGATTCGACCGGCCGGCGCGACATAGCCTTGCGGCGTGACCGCGGTTTTGCCGGTGTCGCCGCTCAGCGGGATGTTCGTGATCGAGCCGGCGGCGACGACTCCAGGTTGCTGCCGGATCGATTCCAGCAGGCGATCGACGATGCCGACGCGGCTTGGAATAAGGTGCCATGAGATCGTACACTTGCCGGTCAGGACATGCTCGGCGTGAAAACCGGAAGGAACGGCCAGCACTTTTTCCAGGCTCAACGCGAGGAGGGCCGCCCCCGCGAGCAAGACGAAAGCGAGGGCAATCTGCGCGACGATGAAACCGTGGCGCAGGCGTTGGGTGGCGCGACTGATCGTGCCGGCGCGCGACTCCGATTGCAGCGCGTTCGCCAGGTGACTGCGCAGGCTGAACCACGCGATCGGCGCAGCGATCGCGATCCCGAGCAAGACCGCGCCGGCGAAACCAAGCGCCGCGAGCCGGCCGTCGAACGCGATCTGTGCGCCGAGCGGTAGCCGATTCGCGCCCAGGATTTGGAGCAATTGAGTTCCCCATGCACCCAGCAGCACCCCGAGCAATCCGCCGGCCGCTGTCAGGAGAAGGATTTCCGTCACGACTTGCCTAACGACATGCCGGCGAGTCGCGCCTATCGCCTGGCGGATTGCCATTTCCTTCGCTCGGTCGCTCGCCCGGATGAGCAGAAGGTTGACGAGATTAACCGCGCCAATCAGCAGGAGGAAAAAAACGCCAGCCTGAAGCAGGAGCAGGGTCGACCGAATCGACCGCACGTGCTCCGCGTGGAGCGGAACCACCGGCGAGCGGAACCCGGCCTCGGCCATCATTTTTGCCTGCGGATCGTCCTTCTCGACCGCGGCGTTGTGGGCGTCGATTTGGGATTGCGCTTCCGCGATCGTCGCACCCGGCTGCAAGCGTGCGATCATGTGCGTGCCGCCACCGCCCGAATGGCGCGCTTTCGGCGCCCGCTGTTCCGGCCCGGATTTTATGGGGAGAAAAACGCGGGCCTCGGACGAGAGAAAGCGAAAGGAAGGAGGGAGGACGCCCACGACCTTTCGGGGGATGCCATTGATGCGGGTCTCGCGATCCAGCACGTTGGGATCGGAAGCAAAATGCTGCCGCCAAAAAGCGTTCGAGAGGATGATGACGTTCTTTTGATCGTCCGCTTCCTCCTCGGTGAAGCTGCGCCCGAGCGCGGGGCTGACCCCGAGAGTGGTAAAAAAGTCCGGCGAGATGCGCAGTATTTCCTCCTGCTGCATGGAGCCCGGATCACCGACGGTTTCGGCTCTCTCCATGTAAATGGAAAGGCTCGAGAAGGCCGGAATGTGGCCGCGCCGTTCGTAGTAGTTGGTCAGCGACGAGCCGTCGTCCTCGACGTTGGCTTTCGGATAGGTGTTGTGAATCGAGACCAGCCGATCGGCATGCGGAAACGGGAGCGGCCGGAGCAGGATGGAATCAATCACCGCGAAGATGGCGAGGTTCGTCCCGAGACAGATCGCGACCGTTGCGAGCGCGGTGAGCGTGAAAGCCGGAGCTTTGCGCAGTTGGCGAAAGGCGTAGCGAAGGTCGCTATTCATAACGGAGCGCCACCATGGGATCGACTTTGGTCGCCCGGAGCGCGGGCAGGATGCTGGCGAGAAATGCAGCCGCGCCGAGGAGCGCAACGACGAAAACATAAGTCAGCAGGTCGCTCGTCCCGACGCCGTAGAGCATCGCGCCTAACAAGTGCGTCGCGCCAAAGGCCGCGGGAATTCCAATCACCATTCCGATGAGCACGAGCCCGCCGCATTGTCGCAAAACCATCCGGAGCATGTCTCCGCGCCGGCCGCCGAGCGCCATGCGAATGCCGATCTCCTTCGTCCGTTGCGCGACCGAAAACGAGATCACGCCGTAAAGCCCGATCGCCGCGAGCAAGGTCGCGAGCCCCGCGAAAATCGAGAGCAGAAGCATCGCGAATTTCCGGCGCAAGACCGAGTGCGCGAGCACGTCCTGCATCGTGCGCGGATGCGCCAGCGGGACGTTGCGATCGACGCTCCAGACGGCGCGTTGCACCGACGGCAGAAGACTGAGCGGATCGGAAAGTCCTGTCCGCACCGCGAAAAACATCGAGGGCCACTGCGTCTGCGCGATTGGGACGTAGATCTCCGGTCGCGGAGCTTTCTCCAGCGCAACGTGCCGCACGTTGCCGATCACTCCGACGATCTGCAGTTTCTTCGAGGTCGGACCGAAATTCGTTAGGTATTGCCCGATCGGATTCTTCCCGGGAAAGACCTGCGTCGCGGCCGCCTGGTTGATGATCGCGACCGGCAAAGAATCGGCGGTGTCATGATCGCTAAAATTCCGCCCCTGCCGGAGCGGAATGCCCATCGTCGGCAAGTATTCCGGTGTGCTCGCGCGCAGATCGGCTTCGTAGCCCCGCTCATCGCCGGGCACGCTGAAAGAACGCGAACTGTTCCCTCCTGAGAGTGGCAGTTGGCTGACCGCGCCGACCGCCTTCACTCCGGGCAACGCCTTAATCTTCTCGGTCACCTCGCGATAAAAATTCGTCTGCCGCGCGGCGTCGGGGGAGGCTGCGAGTCCGGCGTTGAAAACGAGCAGGTGCGCCGCGTTAAAACCGGGATCGACACTCGTTAGGCGGACGAAACTTTTCATCATCAAGCCGGCGCCGACAAGGAGGACGAGCGACAAGGCGATCTCCGCCGCGATCAAAGCGGAACGAGTCGGACTCTTACCTAACGAGCTCCCGCGCTCGCCTTCGCGAAGCGATGCACTCGGCTTGGCGCGCGAAGCGAAAAACGCCGGCGCGACGCCGAAGAGCGTGCCGGTGACGAGCGAGGCGAGGAGGCTGAAGACGAGCACTTCGCGGTTCAGTCCGATCCCGCGGAAGTCGCTAATGTCGCCCGGACTGAGGGAGAGCAGGAGCGGCAACGCCCAGCTCGCGAGGAGGAGACCGAGCGCACCGCCGAGCAGCGCGAGGAGCAGGCTTTCGGTGAGCAATTGCCTAACGATCCGGCTCCGGGAAGCACCCAACGCGGTGCGAATCGCGATCTCGCGGGAGCGGCTCGCGGCGCGGGCGAGGAGAAGATTGGCGACATTCGCGCACGCAATCAGGAGAACGAACGAAACCGCGCCGAGCAACATCAGGAGCATCGGTCTCAGGCTGCCGACCATTTCCTCGTGCATCGCGACGAGGGCGACGCCGGTGTCCTCATTCGCGTTCGGATATTGTTTCTCGAGGCGCGAGGCGATCGTGTTCATCTGCGCCTGGGCCTGGGCGAGCGTCACGCCGGGTTTCAAGCGCGCCCAGGTGTCGAGATAGCTGCGGTCGCGCATCAAGCGCGGGTTGTCGTTAGGCGCGAGCGGATGGACCGGCACGTCGTACGGCGAGGGCTGCCAAAGTTCGCCATAATTGTCCGGCGCAAAGCCCGGCGGCATCACTCCGACGACGGTGTATTTCTCGCCGTTCAGGAGCACCTCTTTGCCGATCACGCCGCGGCCGGCTGGGTAGCGGCGCGTCCAGAGCGCGTGACCGAGCACGACGACGTGGTCGTTTCCGGGTTTCGCGTCCTCCGGGCCGAGCGTGCGCCCGAGAAACGGCGCGGTTTGGAAGAGTTTGAAAAACTGCGAAGAGACCATCGTTACGCGCACGCTTTCCGGTTGCTCGCCACCGGAGAGACTGCGCGATGAGGAGCGGCCACAGGCCATGGCAGAGAAAACCGAATTCTGCGCCGACCAATCGAGGAAGTTAGCCGGTGCGGAGTCGCCATAGGAAACGCCGGTGCTGCGATCGGTCTGCGCGACAGTCACGATCTGTTCGGCCTGCGGATAAGGCAGCGGATGAAGCAGGACCGCATCGACTACGCTGAAAATCGCGGTGCTGGCGGCGATCCCGAGGGCGAGGGTGAGGACCGCGACGAGCGTGAAAGCCGGCGATTTTAAAAGGAGCCGGAAGGCGTAGCGAAGGTCGTTTAACATATCGTTAGGCAGTTGAGACTGGAGCGCGATCCGCTGTGATCGTGTCGTTGAAACTCACCACGACAGAGCGTCGCGCTCCAGGCGTGCGCACGAGCGGCGGCCTGCGGGCAGCGCACACGTCTCGTGTGCTGGCGACAGTGTTGCACCGTCGCGAATTTTTCGTTAGGCGTGAGCTCTCGGGCGGCGACGAGCGAAACAAAAGTTCGTCGCCCTGGAACCGCGCGACCAGCACTCGGGACGAGTGCGCCACCCGGAGTTGGCTCGCGCTCATTCATAACGAAGTGCAACAATCGGATCGACCCGGGTGGCGCGGCGGGCGGGGAACCAGCAGGCGGCCAGCGCCACCGCCGCGAGCGCGAGAATCGCGGTGCACAGCGCCACCGGATCGAGGGTCCCGACGTTGTAGAGCAGACTCGTCAGGGCGCGCCCCGCGCCGAGCGCGCCTAACAATCCCAGAGCCAGCCCGATCCCGACGAGCAACAACCCGCGCCCAAGGGCGAGCCGAAAGACATCGCCGCGCGGCGCGCCCAAGGCGAGGCGGATGCCGAACTCCCGCGTCCGTTGCGCCACGCTCAGCGCCATCACGCCATAGAGCCCGACACTCGCGAGGACGAGCGCGAGCGCGGCGAACGCGCCCAGCAGCGTCATCGTTAGGCGACGGGTCGCCAGGCTTTCCGCGATGTTCTTGTGCATCGTCGCGATGTTCGCCACCGGCTGCTCCGGGTCGATGCCTTGCACTGCCCGCACGATCGCCGGGGCGAACGCTGCCGGGTCGCCGCTTTTTATCCGCACGAGCAGGTTATTTTCATGCGTCGCCATCTGCGCGGCGCAGAAATACATCTGCGGCAGATTGAGCTTGTCGAAGGTCTCGCCCGGCACATCCGGCCGGGCGTGCGGGACCACGCCCACGATTGTCAGGGGCGGCGGATTGCGGATCGTTCGTTTGGTTGTCGTCGATGTGCTGGCCGAGCGGATTTTTCCCCGCGAAATACTTCTGCGCGAAGACATCGTCGATGATGACCGAGCGTGGACGGCTCGGATGATCTTCCGCAGTTGCGCCCGGCTTGGGCGTTTGCGTCACCTTGAAATTGTCGACTGCGATCGTGGTGTCCGGTCGTTCCTCGGGGCCGAAATTGCGTCCGCGCAGAATCGGCATCCGCAGCACCTTGAAGTAGTCAAACGAGATCACGTTCGTTTCCGCGGAAGGCTCGTGGCCCGGAATGGCCGGCGGCGTCCCGGTGAGATGAAACGAGCTGTCCCATTCCGTATTGTCGAAGGGCACATTCTGGCCGATCGCGGCCGCCGCGACACCGGGGAGCGCTTCGACGCGTTCGATCAGTCGAGTGTAGAAATCTGCGACCTTCGCGTTCGAATCGTAGCGCGCCTCCGGCAACGCCAGCGTCATCGTCAGGACGTCGTTAGGCTCGAAACCGAGCGGCGCATTTTCCGAGTTCCAAAAACTCCGCAAGGTCAGCCCGGCGCCGGCGAGGAGGATGAGCGCGAGCGCCACCTGGACGACGACCAGAATGCCGCGCGCGCGTTGCCGATCGCCGCCGTCGCTCCCGCCGCGCGAGCCGGCTTCATGCAGGACGACATTAAGCGAGACGAGCCGTGAGACGCGCCAGGCTGGCCAGATGCCGACGAGGATTCCGCAAAGCAACGCCACGCCCGCGGTGAAACTGAGCGTGAGCAAATCGAGCCGTGTCTCCTGAAAACGGGCAACGTTAGGCGGACTGAGCGCGTGAATCGCATCGAGGCTCCAGACCGCGATGAGCAGGCCCGGCGAGGCCGCCGACGATCCCGAGGATGGCACTTTCGATCAGCATCAGCCGCATCAAACGCCAGCGGCTCGCGCCCATCGCCGCGCGGATCGCGAGCTCCTTCCCGCGGGCGAGGGCGCGCGCGAGCTGCAGGTTGGTTACATTCGCGCAGGCGATGAGCAGGACGCAGCCGACCGCGACGAGGAGGAGACGGAGGTTCTGGCGGTAATCGCCCACCACCGACTCGAGCAGCGGCATCGCGTTGACCGAGCGACCCGTGTTCGACGCGGGGTATTTTCGGGTCAGCTCACGCGCGATGTTATCGAGATCATCGCGCGTCTGTTTCAGGGTCACGCCCGGCTTCAGCCGGCCGAGGGCGGAAAAGCCGGGATGATTATCGCGCTGCAAAACGCTCTTGTCGGCGCGCAGATCGCCTAACGGGAGATAGACCTGCGCCTTGCGCATGAGCTGCATTTCGGTAGGCAAAACGCCCACGATTTCGCGCGGGACCGCGTCGACGATCAACTGTTGCCCGAGCACCTTCGGCGAGCTGCCGAAGCGGTTTTTCCAAAGCCCCTCGCTGATCAGCGCGATCTTGGGCCCGCCCGGCACATCTTCCGCCTCGGTGAAATCGCGGCCGAGAACCGGCTTCAGGCCGAGGACGCGGAGCAGATTCCAGCTCATGACCGCGCCGGCGACGCGCTCCGGCGGCATCGATTCGTCGTGGCTCGACAAGTTCAGCGAGTCGCGCCGGTAGAGCGCGAGATCGGTGAAGCTGCGATTCTGCGCGCGCCAATCGAGGTAGTTCAGGTAGCTGACCGAGCCGGTCTCGAACCAGGGCATTTTCTCCCGGAGGAGAACGAGTTGGTCGGGCTGCGGGTAAGGCAGCGGCTTCAGGAGGACCGCATCAATCACGCTAAAGATGGCGGTGTTGGCGCCGATCCCGAGCGCGAGCGCGACGATGGCGATAACGCTGAAAGCAGGCGCTTTCAGAAGCATGCGGAAGGCGTAGCGGATGTCAGTTAGCATGGTTCGTTAGGTTTGAGGTCTTCATTCGGCCCGGAGAGTGATCATCGGATCGGTTTGGGCGGCGCGGCGAGCGGGGAGCCAGCAGGCGAGGAGCGCGGCCGCGGCGAGGAGCAGCGCGACGCCGAGATAAATCAGCGGATCGATCGCGTTGACTTCGAAAAGCAGACTGCGCAGGAGGCGCGAGGAAAGAAGCGCGCCGGCCAAGCCGATCGTTAGGCCAATCACGAGCAGGCGCGCGCCCTGGCCGAGAATCAAACGCCCGATGTCGCTCCGCTGCGCGCCGACCGCGAGGCGGACGCCGATCTCGCGCTGACGCCGCAGGACGTTGTAGGAAATGACCCCGTAAAGGCCGACGGTGGCGAGGAGAAGCGCGAGCCCGGCAAAGATGGCGAGCAGAAAGGTGAGCAAACGCGGCGCGGCCCAGGTTTCCGCGACCCGGTCCATCATGCCGCGCACTTCGAAGACCGGCTGGGTCGGATCGACGGCGGCCACAATTTGCCGGATCGATCTTTCCAGCGCGGCCTGCCCGACGGTCGAGCGCACGAGCAGCACCTGGCCGGTCCGATCGACCTGGCCCTGCGAGAAATAGAGCGCCGGCAGAACGGTCGGGTCGTCGAAGCCGCGGTAGCGCACAC
The DNA here is from genome assembly GCA_963831805.1 of uncultured Verrucomicrobiae bacterium. Taxonomy (GTDB): domain Bacteria; phylum Verrucomicrobiota; class Verrucomicrobiia; order Chthoniobacterales; family UBA10450; genus Palsa-1392. The sequence goes on from CAWHRN010000004.1 coordinate 84,164, forward strand.
GGCCGGCCACACCGACGACTTCAAACCAGCGATTGTCGTCATCGTTGCCGCCGGGGCCGCAGGAGATTTTTTTGCCTAACGGATCTGTGCCGGGGAAGATTTGTTCCGCCGTTGTCTGATCGATTACGACGGCGAGCGGCGCGTTCGCGTTGTCGCGACGGTCGAGCGCGCGACCGCGGATGATCGGAATTTTCGTCGTCGTGAAATAATTCGGCGCCACCACGTCAGTGTCCGCGTTGGGCTGGTCCGAGACGACCGGGGTGGCGATCCCTTCCTTGTAAAAATTGTTCTGCCAGCCGGGAAGTTGCGGCGGATTCGTCCCGATCGAAGCGTTCGTCACGCCGGGAAGTGCGCGCACTTTGCTCAGCACGGCCTCGGAAAAATTACTCACCTTTTGCGGGCTGTTGTAGTGCGCGTAAGCCAGATCCATCCGCGCGCTGAGCAGATGGCGCGGATCGTAGCCTAACGAGAGCGCCTGCGTCCGCGCGAAGCTCTTCATCACCACCGCCGCGCTGCTCAGGAGAATGAGGGTGAGCGTGATCTCGCTGATGACGAGCCAGTCGCGCGAACGACGTGCGGCACGTGAATCGGAGGCTTGGGCCGAGCCGGATTTCAAGGCCAGTTGCACGTTCGCGCGCGAGGCGCCCCAAGCCGGCCAAAGTCCGAAAAGCACCGTCGTAAGGGCAGCGAGCCCGAAAGTAAATCCGAGGACGCGTCCGTCGAAAGTGATCTCCTGAAACCGCGCCACCTCGGTCGGTCCGAGCGCGATGAGAGCTTCGCGACACCAGAGCGCGAGGAGAAAACCAAACCCGCCGCCGAGCGTGGCCACGATTGCACTTTCGACGAGCAATTGCCTAACGATCCGCGCCCGTGAAGCGCCGACCGCCGCCCGAATCGCGAACTCGCGGGCCCGCGCCGCGCCCCGGGCCGCGAAAAGGTTGGCCAGGTTCGCGCAGGCGATGAGCAGGACGAGGGCGACCGCGCCTAACAAGAAGGTGAGGTTCTTCCGATAGCCGCCGACCAGGTTTTCCAGGAGCGGCTTCACCTCCGCAGTCACGCCGGCGTTGGTTTCCGGATATTGCTTCTCGAGTCGCGCCGCGATCGTTTTTATCTCGGTCCGCGCCTGCGCCACGGATACGCCCGGCTTCAGGCGTCCCCAGCCAAACATCATCGGGTGATTCGCGCGGTTCATCCATCCGGGGTTATCGCTCCGGCGCATGATCGGGAACCAGGCGTCGGTGCCCTGGGGCGAATTCATCGCCGGCGGCATCACGCCGATCACCGTGGCCGGCTTCGCGTCGAACAAAATCGCGCGACCAACCACATCGGGATCACGCTGGAAAAAGCGATCCCACAACCGATCGCTAATCACGATCAACTGCGGGCCGCCGACGCGATCTTCCTCCTCGGTAAAAGTGCGGCCGAATTCCGCAGACAATCCGAGGACCTTAAAAAAGTTCGCGGTCACATAGGCGGCGCCGATGCGCTCCGCTTCACGACCGGGGATACCGCTAAGATTGCGCGAGTCCATCCGCGAGAGGGCAAGGTTTTCGAAGACCGTGTTGTCGCGCCGCCAATCGAGATAATCGGGAAACGCGAGGGAGAATTCCTGCGTGCCGTTCGATTCGTGCAGCGCCATGATCCGGTCCGGCTCGGGATAAGGCAGCGGCCGCAAAAGGACCGCGTGAATGATGCTGAAGATGGCGGTGTTCGCGCCGATCCCGAGCGCGAGCGTGAGGACGGCGATGAGGGTGAACCCCGGAGATTTCCGGAGCTGGCGCAGGGCGAAGCGAAGATCGTTCATGGCGTGACTTCCAGTTCGTTAGGCAACAACTCTAAGGAATGCACGCGCGCTCGCGTGCTGGCGATGGGGCCTCGCCATCGCGAACTTTCCAAAGACCGTTGCGGCGAGGCGCCGCAACCAGTACGCGAGGCGCGTGCGCTCTCCGGTAAGCCGCTGATAGCGCGTTTACTCATAACGAAGCGCCTCCATCGGATCGACTTTCATGGCGCGGCGCGCCGGGATATAGCTGGCGAGCAGGGCAGTTCCGCCTAACAAGAAGACGACACTCGCGTAGGTGAAAAGATCGTTCGCGCCCACGCCGTAGAGCAGGCTCGCGAGCAATCGCGTCGCGGCGCAAGCGGCGAGCAGGCCGAGAGCGAGCCCGACCACAATCACGCCGAGGCTTTGCCGCAAGACCATCCGGAGCATGTCGAGACGCTGCGCGCCGAGGGCCATGCGAATGCCGATCTCGCGCGTCCGTTGCGCGACGACGTAAACCATCACGCCGTAAATCCCGATCGCGGCGAGGAGCGCGGCCAGGCCGGCGAACATGCTCAGGAGCAGCATGACGAAGCGGCTTTGCGCGAGCGCGGCGGCGATTCGCTGTTCCATCGTCATGATTTCGAAAACCGGTTGATCCGGATCGAGCGCCTGGATCTGCGCGCGCACCGCGCTGATCATACTGGGCGGTTCCGCAGAGGTCCGCACGACCAGGCTGATGTAGCTGCCGGGCGATTGCGCTTCCGCGAAATAGACTTCCGGGTTCGTCTCGGCGTCGAGTCGCTGGTGCTTCACGTTGCCGATCACGCCGACGATTTCCCACCACTTTTGCTGCGGGCCGTCATCAAAGCCGAGACGCTTGCCGACGGCGCTACCGTGAGGCCAGTAGCGACGCGCGAAAGCTTCATTCACGATCACGCTCCGCGGTGTCTCCGCGCGATCCTGACCGGTGAAAACGCGCCCTTGCAAAACCGGGATGCGCATCGTGGCGAAGTAATCGCCGGTCACGGTGCGCTGCTCGACTTCCGGTCGTTCCGCGCTCGCGAGTTGCTCGCCGCCTTCGATGACGAATCCGGTGGTGCCGTTACTGTTGCTGAAGGGCAGCGGATCAATTCCGCCGGCCGCCTCGATTCCAGGCAACGATTTCACCCGGGCGAGGAGTTGCTCGAAGAAGCGGTTCATTTCTGCGCCGGTCGGATATTTCTGGCGCGGCAGCGCGACCGCCATCGTCAGCACATGCCTGGGATTAAAGCCTGGATTGACCTGCTGCAGGCGCGCGACCGTCCGCAGCATCAGACCCGCGCCGATGAGCAGGACGAGCGCGAGCGCGACTTCGCCCATGACAAAGAAATGGAGGCTGCGGTGCCGCGCGCCTTGGACGCTCCGGCCGCCGCTTTCCTTGAGGGTTTCGTTGATCTCGGGGTTGGTCGCCTGCCAGGCGGGCACGAGTCCCATCAGGATGCCGGTCGCGAGACAGATCAGGAAAGTCCAGAGCAATACCGGCGCGTGCAGCCCGACGTGGTGGAGATCGGGGATTTCCGGCGGACTCAGCGCCACGAGGACGTCCAGGCTCCAGCGGGCGAGGATCAAGCCTAACGAACCACCGAGAAGCGAAAGCACGACACTTTCCCCAAGAAACTGGCGAATGAGGCGGGCCCGGCTCGCCCCGAGCGCGATGCGCACGCCGACCTCGCGCTGGCGCGCGACTGCGCGGACGAGGAGGAGATTGGCAACGTTCGCGCAGGCAATGAGGAGCACGATGCCGACGGCGGCGAAGAGGACATAAAGATAGCGCTGCACATTCCCGACGATCTGTTCGTGCAGCGAGATAATCTTTGCGCCCCAGCCGGCGTTCGTTTCGGGATAGCGCGTCTGCAGTTGCGCCGCGATGCCGCTCAGGCCGGTCTGCGCCTCACGAATGGAAACGCCGTCTTTGAGACGGCCGACGACGTAGAGATAATGCGATTGCCGGTTCGCCAACCTGGCCGCGTTGAGGCGCAACGGAATCCAGATATCGACCTGCATGTTGGTCGGGAATTGCAGTTGAAAATCCCGCGGCATGACTCCGATAACGGTGGTCGGGTTGCCGCTCAGAAGGACGCTCTTGCCGACAATGCCCGGGTCAGCGCCGAAGCGGCGCTCCCACAAAGCGTGGCTGATGATCGCCACCCGCGGGCTGCCGAGGCTCTCTTCCTCTTTCGCAAAAGCGCGACCGAGCGCGGGCTGCACACCGAGCGTTTGAAAGAGATCGCTCGTTACGTCGGCGCTCTGGATTCGCTCCGGCTCATTCGTTCCGGTGAGATTTAGGCTTGTGTAATAGAGAGCCGACAAACCGTCGAACGAGGTGCTGCGCGCGCGCCAGTCGAGAAAATCAGCGACTGCGACTTCGTTGCGGCTTTGCGTCGGCTGCGCGGTCTGCGGATTGGTCTCCCAAACCGCAACCAACTGCGCCGGTTTCGGGAAAGGCAACGGACGGAGCAGAACGGCGTCGACGACGCTGAAGATGGCGCTATTCGCTCCGATGCCTAACGACAGCGTGAGCAAAGCGATCAGCGTAAAGCCCGGAGACTTGCGCAGTTGGCGGAAAGCGAAGCGAAGGTCGTTCATGAGCGTCGCTCGATCGTTGGCGGAGCAATTCTTTCCGGGGAGCGCGGGCGCCCCGCCCGCTGTGTCACGCGCCTCGCGGGACACCCGGAAGGCATGGTCGTCTGCAGAGCGTTCGGGCATCGCCCAGCGTTGAGGCGCGCTGCCTCAACAGGCGGGCGCGGCGCCCGCGCTCCCCGGAGTGGTCGGCGCAGCGTGGGTTTACTCATAACGAAGCGCGACCATCGGATCGACTTTCATGGCGCGGCGCGCCGGGATGTAGCTGGCGAAAAACGCGGTCGCGCCTAACAAAAAGACAACGCTCGCGTAGGTGAAAAGATCGTTCGCGCCTACACCGTAGAGCAGGCTCGCGAGCAAACGCGTTGCGGCGAAAGCGGCCATCAATCCGAGGACGAGACCGATCACGACCACGCTCAGGCTTTGTCGCAAAACCATCCGAAGCATGTCCGTGCGTTGCGCGCCGAGGGCCATGCGAATGCCGATCTCGCGCGTCCGCTGCGCGACGCTGTAGGCGATGACGCCGTAAATCCCGACTGCGGCGAGGAGCATCGCGACCCCGGCAAAAACCGCGAGCAGGACCATATTGAAGCGCGGTTGCGCGAGACCTTTGCCGATCAGGGTCTGCATCGGTTCTAGATTAGCGACGAAGATGTCGCGATCCTGTTCGTGAACGACCCGACGCACCGCGCCGTCGATCCCGGAAAGCGTCGCGTTCGCCGTGCGCAGGACAAGCCAGACGCGCCGGGTCGGAGTTCTGCGCGAGCGGCTGATACATTTCCGGCGCAATCGGGGCGCCGAGGTCGCCCTGTTTCGCGTCGCCGACCACGCCGACCACTTCGAGCGCGTCGGATTTGTTGTCGCCGATGTCCAGCAGGATGTGCTGGCCGATCGGGTTTTCGTTAGGCAAGAAGCGTCGCGCAAAAGCTTCGTTGATCAGCGCAACATGGGTGGAGTTTTCGTTGTCGCGCTGATCGAAAACGCGGCCGTTGCGCAGCGGGATTTTCATCGTGCGGAAGTAACCGGGAATAACCGTGAGATGCGAAGCGTCCGGATGATCGCCGGCCGCGATCGGCGCCCGCCCGGCGATGGTGAAGGAGCTGTCGTTGTCGTTCCCGCTGAAGGGCAGGGGATCGGCGCCGCCGACCGCTTCCATCCCGGGAATGGCAGCCAGTTTCGGCATCGTCTGGGCGAAGAACCGTCGCTGAATATCGGGCTCCGAATAGGTCGTGCGCGGCAGTGCGAGATCGAGGACGAGGAGGCGCGTCGGCTCGAAGCCGGGATTGGTCGCGCGCAAATTGAAGAAGCTCTTGATCAGCAAACCCGCGCCGGCGAGGAGCAACAGCGAAAGCGAAACCTGCGAGACGACGAGGAAGGCGCGAGTGCGTGCGCCATGTAATCCTCCGGTCGAACCTTTGGCGCCTTGCTGCAGTGACTCGTTCACGTTCGGCCGCGAAACCTGCAGCGCCGGCACGAGCCCGAAGACGAGCGTGCTCAAAACAGTGAGGCCAAAAGTGAAGGCGCAGACGCCGAGATTCACATGCACCTCACCGAGTCGCGGAACATCGTGCGGTCCGAAATTTCCAAGCAGATCAACCGCCCACCAGGCGAGGACCAGCCCGGCGGCGCCGCCGATGAGCGCGAGGAGAAAACTTTCCGCGAGCAATTGCCTAACGATCAGGGTGCGGCTCGCGCCGAGGGCGGCCCGGATCCCGATCTCGCGGCTGCGCGCCGCCGCCCGGGCGAGGAGCAGATTGGCGACATTCGCGCAGGCGATGAGGAGAACGAGCGCGACCGCGCCTAACAAGATGAACAAAGCCGGACGCACATTGCCAATGATATCCTCGAGCAGTGGCCTAACGAAAACGCCGCGGCCCTTGTTCGTGTCCGGATATTGCGTCGCGAGCCGGGCCGCGATCGGCTTCATCTCAGCCTCCGCCCGCTGCGGGCTGACCCCCGGTTTCAACCGGCCGATCAGTCTCAAAAAATGGGCACCGCGATCGTTGACCTGCGAGGCGACGAGCGGCTCGAGCGGCACGACGAACTCGCTCGATTCCGCCTGGACGGGAAATTTCCAACCTTGCGGCATCACGCCGAGGATGGTCGAGCTGCGCCCGGCGAGATTGACCTGCTGCCCGATGATCTTCGGGTCCTTCGAGAACGCGCGTTTCCAGAGTCCGTAGCCGAGCACGACGACGTTAGGCTGGCCGACTTTCGACTCCGCCGCGCTGAAGCCGCGACCGATCATCGGCTGCACGCCGACGGTCTCGAAGAAGTCGCCATTCACCGCCACGCCGTGCAGCTCCTGCGCTTCGCCGCGACCGTTTAAAACCGTGCCAGCGCCGGAGTAAACCGCCATCGCGCTGAAGCTCTGGCTCTGCGCGCGATAGTCGTAGAAAGTCGGGATACGAATCGGTCTCCTGCGAGTTCGGCTGGGCGGAGTCGGTTCCCCAGATCATGACGAGCTGCTCCGGTTTCGGGAACGAAAGCGGCCGCAAAAGCACGGTGTCGACGACGCTGAAGATGGCGCTGTTCACCCCGATCCCGAGCGCCAGAGTGAGGACCGCGACGATGGTGAAGCCGGGCGACTTCAGGAGCATGCGGAAGGCGTACTTAAAATCTGTGATCATGAGCTTTGTTCGTTAGGCTTCTAACCTTGTCATCCTGAGCAGAGCGAAGGACCTCGCGCCAGGTCTGCAGCGCTCGGGAAATCCTTCGCGCCGCTCAGGATGACAGGTTTTCATGGATTGTTCCGTATTCGTTAGGCGGTCTTATTCGGTGCGCAGAGCGACGATCGGATCGACCTTGGCGGCGCGGCGCGCGGGCAGCCAGGCGGCGAGGAAAGCGACCGCCGAAATCAGGAGCACAATCGCGCCAAAAGTAATCGGGTCCCACGCGCCGACGCCGAAGAGCAGGCTGTTCAGCAATCGTGTGGCGGCGATCGCGCCCAACCACTCCGACGACCACGCTGATCGCGACCAGCGTCATCGCCTGTCCGACGATGAGCCGGAAGATGGAGGACTGCGCCGGCGCCCAGCGCCATGCGGATGCCGATCTCGTTCGTCCGTTGCGCGACCGAGTAAGCCATCACGCCGTAAATCCCGATCGCGGTGAGCAGGAGCGCGATCCGGCGAAGATGGAGAGCAAGAGCGCGTTAAACCGCGGCCGGGCGAGCGAGCGCGAGATATACTCTTCGAACACTCTTACACTCGTTAGGGGAATATTCGGATCGACCGCGGCTAGTTGCGCGCGGACCGCGGAGGTCAGACTCGCGGCATTCTCCACCCGGGTGCGGACGACGAGCGAGATTTCGTTAAACGGTATCTGCGTCGCCGGCAGATACATCTCCGGCGTTTCGTCGTTGCGCAGTGAACGGTGCCGCACATTCCCGACCACGCCGACGATCTCCCTTACCAACGGCTTGTCATCGCCGGCGCTAAAACCAGGCGTGATCCTCTTGCCGAGCGCGTTTTGCCCGGGGAAAAACTTGCTCGCGAAGAGCTCGTTCACGATCACGACCGGCGCCGATTTGAGCGTGTCGTGCTCGTCAAAGGCCCGCCCTCTCTCGCACCGGAACGCCCGCGGTCTTGAAGTAATCGGTCGCAATGATCCGCGCCGGCGCGGTCGCGCGCTGGCCTTCCGGCAAGGGATGATCCGCGTCGTCGAAATCGGTTACCATGTTACTCGAGCTGAGCGGCAGCGGCATGATCGTGCTCGCCGCATCCACGCCGGGAATGGCGCGCATTTTGGGCAAAAAATTCGTCGAAGAAGGCGATGATGTTTTCGTTCTTCGGATAAGCCGAATCCGGCAGGCTGATTCGCGCGGTCAGGAGATGATCCGGGTCGCATGCCGGTCTGCACCTGTCCAAGGCGGGCGAAGCTCTGGATGAGCAGCCCGGCGGAAATCAGGAGGATGATGGCGAGCGCGACTTCGGCCATGACGAGGCCGTTGCGCACGCGGCCTTTACTGCCGGTATCGCTGCCGGTGCGCATCCCGCTTTTCAGGGAGCTGTTGAGATCGACGTGCGAGGCCTGCCAGGCCGGGACGAGCCCGAAGATGACGCCGGTCGCGAGGGAGACGAGCAGGGTGAAAGCGAGGACCGCGCCATCGAGCCGGATGTCGCCGATGCGCGGAATGTTTTGCGGCACGGCCTTGATCAGGGCCGCGGTGCCCCACTCGGCGAGGAGCAATCCGCCCAAACCGCCGAGCGCGGAAAGCATCACGCTCTCGGTGAGAAGTTGCCTAACGATCCGCGCCGACTCGCCCCGAGCGCGGCCCGGAGCGCGATCTCCTTCCCGCGGACCGAAGCGCGCGCGAGCAGCAGATTGGCCACGTTCGCATTCGCGATCAGAAGCACGCAGATGACCGCGCCGAACAGGACATAAAGCGCAGTCCGCACATCGCCGACCATGTCTTCGCGCAACGGCTTCAGGAGCACGCCGAAGTAGGTGTTCGAGTCGGGATATTGTTTCTCGAGGCGCGCGGCGATGGTCGAGAGATCGGCCTGCGCCTGTGCGATCGAGACGCCGGGTTTCGAGCCGCGCGACTGCCGACCACGCTGTGACTGCCGCGCTGCTCGGTGGCGGGCTTGAAACCTTCGGCGTTCGACGCGTCTTCGGCGATCGTCGTGTAGAGATCGACCGCGTCCGTTTGGATCGGGAACTGGAAGCCCGCCGGCATGATTCCGATGACGGTGAAGGGCCGGCGATTGAGCTGGATGGTGCGCCCGAGCAGATTCTTGTCGCCCCCGAATTGCTTCTGCCAAAAGTCGTAGCTGAGCACGACTTTGTAGCCGCCGGGCCCGCCGCCCGCCTGCTCATCCGCGCGCACGAAACCGCGACCGAGCAAAGGCTGCACTCCGAGCACGTCGAAGAATTCGCCGCTCGCCTTCACTCCGAGCAGACTCTGCGCGCCGTTCGCGCCGCTGAAGGCGACGTTTTCCTGGTGATAAACCGCGCTGCTCGCGAGGGTTTGATTCTCCTTCCGGAAATCGAAATAATCCGGATACGAGAGCGAGTTAACCGAATCGCGGCGTCCTTCCTCGTGGCGATTTGTGCTTCCCATCGCGACGAGCTGCTGCGGCTTCGGGAAGGGCAGCGGCTTGAGGAGGACGGCGTTGACCACGCTGAAGATGGCGGTGTTCGCACCGATCCCGAGCGCAAGCGTGAGGACGGCGATGATGGTGAAGCCTGGCGATTTGCGGAGCTGGCGAAGGGCGAAGCGGAAGTCATTCATGAGTTATGTGTTTTTTGCCTAACGAGTGTTCATCCTTCCCGGAGAGCGGTCAGTGGGCTGACCCCGCTGGCCCGGCGGGCCGGAACCCAGCAGGCGAGGAGCGCGATCGCGGCGAGAATCGCGGCCACGGCGCAAAGGGTGAGAGCGTCGAAGGAGCCAACGCCGTAGAGCAGGCCGCCGAGCAATCTCGTTAGGCCAAAAACCGCGGTCACGCCGATGACGAGACCGAGCGCGGTCAGTTTCATTCCGCCGCCGACGACGAGGCGCAGGACGTCGCCGCGTTGGGCGCCGAGCGCCATGCGGATGCCGATTTCCTGGCGGCGTTGTGCGACCGAGTAAGCCATCACGCCATAAATGCCGATCGCGGTGAGAAGCAGCGCGACGCCGGCGAAAAGCGAAAGGAGGAGTGCGTTGAAGCGCGGCCGGGCCAGCGCGAGCGCGAGATACTCATCGTAGGGCCGGATGCGTTTGATCGGCACGCCGGGGTCGACCTTGGCGACGGCGTCGCGCAAGGTGGAGGCGAGGGCGGCGGGGTCCGAAGTCGAGCTGCGCACGACCAGCGAGAAGAACGGCATCGGGAACTGCGCCACCGGCAGATACATCTCCGGAGTGAAATCGGCCCGGAGCGATTGGTGTTTCACATTCCCGACGATGCCGATGATCTCACGTATCGGGCCGTCGTCGTCGGTCAACGACGTGCCCGGGCGCATCCGTTTGCCGATGGGATCTTCGCCGGGGAAAAACTTCTCCGCGAAACGCGCGTTGATCATCATGACGGGTTTGGAGTCAAACCGATCGACGTGCGGATCGAAAAGTCGACCGCGCAACAACGGCACGCCCATGGTGTGGAAATAATCATCACCCGCGACGCGGAAGGGACTGGTGTCCTGCTGGCCCTCGGGCTTCGGGCGTTCCTCGAGGTCGAACGAAGTCGTCATGTTGCTGCCGCTCAAGGGCAGCGGCACGATCGTGCTCGCCGCGCTCACTCCGGGCAGTGCACGGACCCGGCCGAGAAGTTGCTCTTGGAATCGGGCGATCATTTCCGGCTTCGGATAAGCGGCGTCGGAAAGCGCCATCCCGGCCGCGACGAGGCGATCCGGCTGAATGCCGGGATTGACCCGGCTCAGGCGCTCGAAGCTTTGCAGGAGAAGCCCGGCGCCGGTCAGGAGTAAAATCGCCAGGGCCACTTCCGCGACGACGAGGCCGCTGCGCAAACGATGGCGCCCGCTGCTCCCGCGCGCGCTCTCATTTAGGGCCGAGCGCAAATCGAGGCGCGAAGTCTGCCAGGCCGGCGCGAGCCCGAAGAGGATGCCTGTGCCTAACGACGCCAGGATCGTGAAACAGAGAACCCAGCCATCGAGATGAATGCTTTCCGCCCGCGGAATATTTTCCGGGACGAAGGAGACGAGCAGATCGGTTCCCCACGCGGCGAGGCCCAATCCGCAAACTCCGCTGATCGCGGCCAGGAGGACGCTCTCGGTGAGCAATTGCCTAACGATCCGGCCACGGCTCGCGCCGAGGGCCGCGCGCAGGGCGATCTCTTTCTGCCGCACGGTCGCGCGGGCTAGGAGGAGGTTGGCGACATTCGCGCTTGCGATCAGGAGCACGCAACCGACTGCGCCGAAGAGCACGTAGAGTCCGCGCGCGACATCGCCGACCAGATTTTGCCGCAGGGAGACCGCGCCCGCGCCAAAGTGGGTATTGGAGTCAGGATATTTCTGCGCCAGCGCACCGGCGATCGTATTCAACTCCGTGCTCGCCTGCGCCATCGTCACGCCGGGTTTCAACCGGCCGACGGCTTGCAGGCTGTGGTTGCCCCGTTGTTCCGTTTGCGGCTTCGAGCCATCGATCGAGACGGCGTCGAAGGCGGTCGTGACGTAGAGATCGACCGCATCCGAATCAATCGGGAAACGGAAGTTCGCCGGCATCACCCCGACGACGGTGTAAGGCCGGCCGTCGAGAACGATCGCCTTGCCCAGAACGGCGTTGTCGCCTTTGAAGCGCTCCTGCCAGAAGGCATGACTCAGGACCGCGGTGTAGCCGTTCGGGCCACCGCCCGCCTTTTCTTCCGCGCGCTGAAAAGTCCGGCCCAGGACAGGATGAATCCCGAGCACGTCGAAGAAATCGCCCGAGACCTTTTCGGTGCGCAGACTTTCCGCCGCTCCTTCACTCGTTAGGGTAAGACTTTGGTTCCGATAGAGAGCGAGGTTGGCAAAGCTCTTGTTCTGCGCCCGAAGGTCGAAGAAATCCGGATAACTCATGGAGTTAAGACCGGGTTCAGCGGTGAGAGCGCCGCGCGTGTCGATCGAGCCCACCGCCGCCAGTTGTTCCGGCTGGGGAAACGGGAGCGGCTTGAGCAGGACGGCGTTGACCACGCTGAAGATGGCGGTGTTCGCGCCGATCCCGATGGCGAGGGCCAGGACGGCGACGATGGTGAAGCGCGGCTCCTTCAGGAGCTGGCGCAAAGCGTAACGGAGATCGTTCATGGTTAATTCGTTAGGTAAAATTGTTTCATTCGGAACGGAGAGCGGTGATCGGATCGACCCGACCGGCGCGGCGCGCGGGGAACCAGGAAGCGAGCGCCACGCCTAACGACAAGACAGTCGCGGCGCCGAGCCAGATCAGAGGATCGCCCGCCGGCACGCCCGGCCATTCGTGCTGGAGAATCCGAACCCCTGCCCAGGCGCCGATCGCGCCGGCCAGGAAGCCCAAACCGAGCAGGCGCACGCCTTGGCTGGCCACCAGCCTAATAAGCGCAGCACGGGTCGCACCGAGCGCGACTCGGACGCCAAACTCCCGCGTCCGCCGCGCCACCTGCAAGGCGAGCAACCCGTAAACGCCGATCGCGGCGAGGACGAGTCCGAGTCCGCCGAAGAGCGAGACGAGGATGAAAAGGAAGCGCTCTGTCACCCACGATTCCGCGGCGGCATTCTCCAGCGAAGAAATGTTGTAAGCTGCGATCCGGTTGTCCGCCTGCCCGAGTGCGCTTCGCACACTGCTCGCGGCCGCCAACGCCGGGCCGGCGGTTTCGACGACAAAGGTCATCTCGTCGAATCCGGAAGCGACCGCCTGCGCGAGCGAGAAGTAAACCGTTCCCACAACTTCGCCATCGCCTGGATCGGCCACGGCTTTGGTGTCGTTCGTTAGGCCGACGACCGTCAGCCACGGGTGCGAGCCGTCGAGTCGGCCTTCCTTGACCCGTTTCCCGATCGGGTTCTCGTTAGGCCAGAAGCGTTTGGCAAAGGCTTCGTTGACGATGCAGACCGGCGGTGCGCCTGCCCGATCCTGCTCGGTGAATTCCCGGCCCTGCACCAGGCGCTGACCCATGGTCGCGAAATAGCCGGGACCGATCGCGCGCAGATAGGCGTAGAAAACCCCGCTCGCTTCCGGCGGATGACTTCCCTCCGGCGCGCACGGGATCGTGTCCCAGGAGGCGTCCATTGGCGGGGGCGCGGTCACGGAGGCGGAACGGACGCCCGGCGAAGCGCGCAATTGATCGAGCGTACGATCGATTGCGCGCAGCCGCGCGTCCGGCGTGGGGAACAGCCGATCGGCAAACATTGCGCTAAAAACGAGGCGGTGATCGGTCTTAAAACCCCACGGTTGCCTAACGACCGCGCGAAAATACTCTGTGAGCGACAAGCTCCCGACGAGCAGCACCGCGGCGATCGCGATCTCCGCCACGATCAACCCGCCGAGCCAGCGGCGGGTCCCGACATCGAGGGTCGCGCCGCGGCCGATGTTGCCGATCGCTCCGCGCAGATCGATCCGCGAAGCGCGCCAGGCCGGGAAAAGACCGACGCCGATTCCGACCGCCAGCATCACGCCGGTGGCGAAAGCGAAGACCGGCCAGTCGAGCCGAACCGCGTAATCAAATTCGCGGATGGCGCTCCCGGTGTTATCGGCGCCTTCCGGACTCATCGCGACGAGGAGCGGAGTGAGCCAGCCGGCGACGAGCAACCCGCAGAGCGTTCCGCCAGCCGTGAGCACGAGCGACTGGACGAGACCTTGCCTAACGAGTCGACCGCGGGTGGCGCCGAGCGCGGCGCGCATCGCCATTTCCCCGCCGCGCTCGACCGCGCGCGAAAGTAAAAGCCCGGCGAAATTCGCCGCCGCCACGAGCAGCGCGCAGACTGCCGCGCCCGCGATGATCAGCAGCTTCGGCCGGAGATCGAGAATGAAACTGTCGCGTAACGGGATCAGGTCGACGCGTTCCGCCGCGGCCGGATCATGTGTCGTCGCCTTGAGCGCGGTGCACATCCGATCGGTCGCGGCTTGCGTCTGCGCGATCGTTAGGCCGGGGCGCATTCGCGCGACGCCGTAGAGATAATGATGCTTCGATCGTTCCGCGGAGTAATCGATTCGCAACGGCAGCCAGACCTGGGCCCGGTAGGGATGCCGATAGGTCTTCGGCATCACGCCGACCACGGTGTACGGCCGACCATCGAGGCGAACCGTTTCCCCGATGGCGTTGCGCCGGCCGCCGAGATTCGCCTGCCAGAAATCGTAACCGACGATGGTCACCGGTGCGGCGCCAACCTGATCTTCCGTCGGAAGAAAGTTGCGCCCGAGCACCGGTGGCAACCCGACCACCTCAAAAAAATTCGCGCTGACCTGCGCGGCTGGAATGTTCCGTGCCGGCTCGCTCGCGCCCGCGCCCAGGGTGAGACTGGCGCCGGTGGCCACGCCGATCCCGCTGAAAATCTCGCGGCCGTTTTCGCGCCATTGCCGCCATTCGTTAGGCGAAAGATTCAGCCGAGTGCTGTGCTCGCCGGTGTCGCCGGAAAGCTCGTAGAGCCTAACGAGTCGATCAGCCTGCGGAAACGGCAGCGGCCGGAGCAGGCTGCTCTCGACGACGGAGAAGATCGCGGTGTTCGCCCCGATCCCGAGCGCCAGGGTGGCGATCGCGATCAAGCTGAAGCCCGGCGATTTCAAGAGCAGACGCAGCGCATAGCGGAGGTCATTCATGCAAGGAATGCGCTTGTGTCGTTAGGCAGCACACGGATCGAGGACAGCGGCTGGGGAGCGCACGCGACTCGCGTGCTCTGCTCGGCGACTCGCCGAGCAGCCCATGCAACCTGCGGGGTAATCCGATCTTTCCGTCGAGTCGCCGGAAAGGGCACGCGAGTCGCGTGCGCTCCCAGCCTTGAAACCCGCTCGTTAGGCAGAGCGCTCATTGCTGAGCGGTTTCCTTCTCGGCGGAAACGATCTCGATCGAGCCGGCGCCGCTGCGGAGGGTAAGTTTCTTGCCGCCGCCGTTGATCGTGCCTTTTAGTGAGTCGTCGTCGCTGTGCACGTTCGCCATCGGCAAATCGCTCCGCACGCTGCCCGCGCCGGTCTCGGCGTCGATCGTTAGGCCGGCGTTGCGCGGAGTCACGACCGTGATCGCGCCGGCGGAAGTCTCCAGGCTGATGTCACTCGTGACGCTCGCCGGGAGAATGGCGGAGATCGCGCCGCCGGAAGTCTCGGCGTGCAGTTTTCCGCTAATGTTGGCGAGGCGGAGCGTGCCGCCGCTGCTTTCGACTTTCGCGTCGCCGGTCAGGTTCATCACCGTGACGTTGCCGCCGGAAGTGTCGGCATCGAGGTCGCCGTGGCCGTCGGTCACTTCGATGTGGCCGCCGCTGGTGTCGAGATGAGCCTTGCCTTCGCACTTCGCGAGCTTGATCCCGCCGCCGCTGGTGTCGCCATGGATGGCGCCATGGATCTGCTCGAAGCTCAGGTTACCGCCGCTGGTGTCGGCTTTCACCGATCCGGTCAGTCCTTTCGCGGTGATTCCACCTCCGTCTGTGTCGAGGTCAGTGTTAAAAGTAGCCGGCACCCGGATGCTATAGCGGGCTTCAGTGTTATGGCGGCCCATGGAGTTCCAGAGCTGCGAACCTAACGACTCATGCTTGCGAACGGCGCGGACGATGACCTTGTCGCCTTCGGTCGTGACCTGGATCGGGGCGGCCTTAAGATATTCTTCCTCCTTCGCTTTCGAGGAAGCCTCGATCTTGCGATAGGCATCGATCACGACCTTGTCGTTGTCGCCGGGCAGGACTTCGATCGAACCGAAATCGACGTCGACGACGATCGTGCCGCCGGGTTTGGCGTCGCGGGTTTCGTGGATGTTTTCTTCCGTCGCGGCGCTGGCCGAGTAGGAAGCGAGACTAACGAGTGTAAGTGTGATGAGTAGTTTTTTCATAGGAGTAGGGATGTCTTTTGGATGATGGTGGTGGTGGTTTTCATTCGCAGCGCAGGGCGATCATCGGATCGACGCGGGTGGCACGGCGCGCGGGCAGAAAGCAGGACAAGGCGGCAACGACCGTGAGCAATCCCCCGACCGCAAAGTAGATCGTCGGGTCGAGCGGATTGACCTTGAAGAGAATGTTCTTAAGCGCGGCCGCCGCGACCACGCCGAGGAGCAGGGCGACGCCACCGGCGCCAATGATCAGGCCGATCGCGAGTTGCCATGCGCCCTGGCTCATGACCATGCGCAAGATGCGCGCGGTATCCGCGCCGAGGGCCATGCGAATCCCGAATTCCTGGGTCCGCTGATTGACCGAGAAGCTCATCACGCCGTAGAGGCCGACTCCGGAAAGGAAGAACGCCACCAGGCCGAAGACGGTAAAGAGCGTCGCGACCGTGCGATTGCCCGAGAGAATGGCGTTGTGAAATTCCGCGGGCGTCCCGGGGAAATACGTCGGCAGGTTGGAGTCGAGCACCGCGACCGCCTTGCTCAGGACCGGCCCGAGGCTGTCGGCGCGGATCCCGGGGCGCGGCCTAACGACCACAGTGGCAAACTGCGTGGCCGGTGATGCGCCGAGCAGCGGCATGTAGAAGCCGGCGGCGTCTGTCTGCTGATCGAATGGACCCTGCATCAGGGTATCGGGGACGACGCCGACGATCGTGCGCCAGGGCTGTTCTTTGCCGGGATTGAAAATGCGCACCCGATGTCCGAGGGCGCTCTGGCCGCCCCAATATTTGCGCGCGAAGCTCGCGTTCACGATTGCGACCGACTGCTTCGAGTCGCTGTCGTCGATCGTGAAGTCGCGGCCCTCGCGAATCTTGAGGCCCAGGGTGGCGAAGTAGCCATCGGAGACAGACTCGAAGTTGCCGCGAGGACGATCGCGATCGGTCAGATAACTCTGTCCATCGACCTCGTATTGCCCGCCGGCGGCGAAGGTCATGCGAAAGCGATCGGTCATGGCCGCGGCCTCGAACTGCGGATTGGCGCGGAGCGCGCGCACCGCGTTCTTGAAGAAATTGCGGCGCGAATCTTCGGTCGGATACGTCCCTTCCATCAACGCGAGACGCGCGGCGTAGAGGCTGCTTTCGTCGTAGCCGTAATCGAGTTTCGTTTGGTTGCGGATCGACTTGATCTGCAAGGTCGCGGCGATGAGGAGCGCGGCGGTGAGCGCGATTTGCCCGACCACGAGCACGCGCGTGATCACGTTGACGAGACGGCTGCTGTTGCCACGCCCGCCTTCTTTCATGATCTCAGCGGCGTTGCCGCGCGAGCTGAGAAAGGCCGGGAGCAAACCGGAGACGATGGTCGCGATGAGAGTGACGGCGAGAGTGAAGGCGAGCACCCGGCCGTCGATGGTGAATTTCCACCAGTAAGGCGGCGGGAAAGGCGCGGCCTTGACCACTTTTTCGAACATGTCGGTCCCCCAAAAAGCGAGGAGCGTCCCGGCGATCGCGCCCAGGATCGCGACGACGAGACTTTCCGTGAGCATTTGCCTAACGAGTCGCCCGCGGGTCGCGCCGAGGGCGCCGCGGATGGCGAGTTCTCTGCCCCGCAAAGCCGCGCGGCCGAACTGCATGTTCATCACATTCACGCAGGCGATGAACAGCACGAGGATGACCGCGCCGAGCATCGCCCAGACGATCTGGCGCAGTTGCACGCCCGTGAAGGCATTGAGGAGTGGCGTCACGCTGGCCGAGGTGAAATTTTGGTTTGTCTTCGGATTGTCGGCCGCGATGTTGCGCGCGATCGCGATCATCTCCGCGTTGGCCTGATCGAGGGTGACGCCCGGCTTGAGCCGACCCATCATCGCCGGCGCGTTGTTGTTCGCGCCGAGACGCAGGTCGCCGCGCGGAGTTGGCGGCCATTCATTGTAAAGTGGCGTCCAAAGTTCCTCCGAAATCGGGAACTCGAAGCCGGGCGGCATCACGCCGATGATCGTCGCCGCTTTGCCGTTGATCGTGACGCCCTGACCGACAATGTCCGGATCGGCGTTGAAATCGCGCCGCCAGATTTTATCGCCGAGAATCGCAGTCTTCGGCGCGCCCGGCTTGTTGTCTTCCGCGGTGAAATCGCGGCCAAGGAGCGGCGCCACACCGATGATCTTGAAAATGTCGTTAGTGACGTAAGCGCCGGTGTAGCGCTGCGGATTTTTCTTGTAGGTGACGTTGATGGTCGAGCCGTTGAGATAGCCGGCCATCATCGCGAACGATTTCTGTGCCGCCTTGAGGTCCTCGTAATCCTGCGCCGCGGGGATGCTGCCGTTGCCGAAGTTGTTGTTCTGATCGCTCGCTTTCGGATCGATCAGACCCACGCTGACGAGCTGCTCCGGATGCGGAAACGAAAACCCGCGCAGGACGATGGCGTTGACCACCGCGAACTGCGTCATCGCGCCGCCGATGCCGAGCGCGAGCACGAGAATGGAAAGGAGAAGAAAGAGTTTGTCCTTCAAGAGGACGCGGAGACCGACCCGAATATCCTGAGTGAATGCGTCGAGAATCATGGTGATTTCCCTCCGGTGCCGTCGACGATCCAGCCGTCGCGCAGCTGGATGACGCGGTTGCCATAAGTGGCGTTTACCTCCGAGTGCGTCACCTGAATGATGGTGATGCCCTCGTCGTTGAGCTTCTTAAATAGGCGCATGATGTCCTCGGCCTGGCCGGAATGGAGGTTGCCGGTCGGTTCGTCAGCGAGGATCAGTTTTGGCTTCGCGATGATCGCGCGCGCGATGCTGACGAGCTGTTGCTGGCCGCCGGAGAGCTGGCGCGGATAGAGATCTTTTTTCCCGACGATGGAGAAACGATCGAGCGTGTCGGCGACGAGCGCGGCGCGCTCCGATTTGCTGTAGTGCCGATAGGAAAGGGGGATGTCGAGGTTCTCGTAAACCGTCAGGTCGTCGAGCAGGTTGTAGTTTTGAAAAACGAAACCGATCTGCTCGTTGCGCAGCGTCGTGCGCTCTTTCGGTTTCAGTCGATGGACGGCGGTTTCATCGAGCGTGTATTCGCCGGTCCAACCGAAGTCGTGCATGCCTAACAAATGAAGGAGGGTTGATTTCCCGGCGCCGGACGGACCCATCACGGAGACAAAATCGCCTTCCTGAACCTCGAGGTTAATGTCCCGCAGGACGTAGGTGAACTGCTGTTTGCCTAACGGATAACTGCGTTCGATGTGAGCAAGCTGGATGAGCGGACCGGTATTCATAAAATTAGCCTCGACCGAGCGCGATCATTGGGTCGGCCTTGGTCGCACGCCGGGCCGGGAGATAGCTGGCGAAGAAGGCGACGAGCGCGAGCGTGATGGTGACGAGAGCGAAGGTGGCGAGGTCAAACGCGCTCGTGCCGTAGAGCGCGGAGCGGAGTGCGGAAGTGCTGAGAAGGGCGACGATCAGCCCGAGCATCGTGCCCGCGCCGATGAGCATGCCGGCGTGTGAGATGACCAGCCGGAGAACGTCGGAACGCTGCGCGCCGAGCGCCATGCGCACGCCGATTTCATGAGTCCGCTGGACGACGAGGAACGACATCACGCCGTAAATGCCGACCGCGGCGAGGAGCAGCGCGACCGCGGCGAAGACCGCGAGGAGCACGACCGACAGCTTCCGCGGCGCGACCGAATCGGCGATCACTTGCTCGAGCGTGCGGACGTGCGCGACCGGCAGGGTCGAGTCGATCGCCTGCACTTCGCCCCGAATCGCACTCGTTAGGCTGCGCGGATCCTGGCTGCTGCGGACGGCCATGATCATGGAGGTATAGGGAACCTGCGCGGCCGGGACGTAAAACTCCGGTTTCATCGGCTGATCGAGACCCTTGTGGTGCACATCGCCGACGATCCCGACGATGGTCGAGAGCGTGGGCATGGTGAAGGGCACCCGAAGGCGTTTGCCGATCGGGCTCTCGTTAGGCCAATAACGCTGCGCGAGCGCCTGGTTGATGATCACGACCGGCGGCGCATCCAGTTTATCGGCGGCGGTGAAGAAGCGGCCCTGAAGGAGCGGAATCTCCAGCGCGCGGAAATAATTCGGCGAAACGATTCGGTCTTCCTCATCCGGGCTCGGATGCGCATCGTCGTTCACCCGGCCTTCGATCCCGAAAGAGCAATCGCTGTTCACCCCGCTCATCGGCAGGATGGTCGTTAGGCCAAACTGCGTCACGCCCGGCAGCCGGCTCACCCGCCGCTCCAGCTCGATGAAGAAATTGGCCTGCGCTTTGTCGTCGGGATAACGCAACGCCGGAAGGGAAACCTCGGCGGTGAGGACATTTTTCGGGGTGAATCCCGGATTGACGTTTTCCAGTCTGGCGAAACTCTTGAGGAGCAAGCCCGCACCAGTGAGGAGGACGAGAGCGAGCGCGACTTCCGCGATGACGAGGCCGTTGCGGAGCTGGTTGTGCCGCCGGCTCGTGGTCGAGCCGCGGCCGCCTTCTTTCAAGGCCTCGGTCAGGTCTGGCTTGCCCGTGGCAAGCGCGGGGACGAGGCCGAAGAGCAAGCCGGTCCCGATCGCAATCGCGAGCGTGACGAGAAGAACGGTGCTGTCGATGCGGACCTCGCCGAGCCGCGGGATGGTTTGGGTGCCGAGTTGCCTAACGAGCTCGATCGCCCAGACGGCGAGGAACGTTCCGGCGAGTCCGCCAAAGATGGCGAGCACCACGCTTTCCGTCAGGCCCTGGCGCAAGAGCCGCGCGCGACTGGCGCCGACCGCGACCCGGATCGCCATTTCCCGCTCCCGCGCCGACGCCCGGGCGAGGAGCATGGTGGCGAGATTCGCGCAGGCAATGAGGAGGACGAGCCCGACTGCGCCGGAGAGAATGAGAAGGAGCGACTTCATCCCGCCGATGACCTGTTCCTTCAGCGGGTAAACCGTGGCGCCGAAGCTTTCCGTTTGCGGATAATTCTTCGAAAAATTCGCGCGCATTTGCCTAACGACGGTTTCGATCTCGGCCTGCGCCTGCTGCGGGGAGACGTGGGGTGCGAGCCGGCCGATCACGCCGTAGCTGCGCGAACCGCGATTCTTCATTTCCTTGTCGGTGAAAGCGAGCGGCTGCCAGATGTCGGCCTGTTCGCCGAACTGTGCGCCGGTGATGTTAAAGAGCGGGAGCGGAAACTCGAAGCTCGCCGGCATGATCCCGACGATGGTGAACGCGCGGCCGTCGGCGATGATTTTGCTCCCGAGGACGCGCGGATCGCGATCAAACATCCGGCGCCAGAGCCGCTCGCTGATCATGATGACGTCGTCGCGGCCGGTGGCGCATTCCTCCGGGCGGAAAGCGCGGCCGCGAATCGGCTGCACCCCTAACAATGGAAAAAGATCGGCCGATACGGTCGCGCCGAAGATGCGCTCGGGAGCTTCGTTCGCCGCGATGTTATAGGTCGCGGTCGTGAAAGCGGCAAGTTTGTCGAAGCTCTTGAGTTGCGTCTTGTAGTCGAGGAACTCGGGCGGCGAGACTGGAATGGCGTCGAGATGTTGATCGCGGAAATGCTCGAAAAGGAGCACGAGCCTGGCCGGATCCTGGTAAGGCAGCGGCTTGATCAGAAGGGCGTCGACGAGCGTGAAAACCGCGGTCGTCGCGCCGATCCCGAGCGCGAGCGTAAGGATGCCAACGAGCGCGAAGAGCGGGTTCTTCACGAGCTGGCGCAGGGCGAGGCGGATTTCGTTAAACATGGTCAGGCGCGATTGGGTTTCACTCGTAACGAAGGGCTTCCACCGGATCGAGACGGGTCGCGGCCCGCGCCGGCAGGTAGCAGGCGACGAGTCCCACGACGAGCAGGAGCAGCGGCAGAAGAACGAAGGTGAGAGGATCGTGCGCGGAGATTTGCTCGAGGCTGCTGCCGAGGAATTGGAGCAGGAACCAGGCGCCGGCCAGCCCGATGAGAAGACCCAGTCCGATCAGTCGCAAGCCCGCCAAAGTAACTAACGAAAGAACATCGCGCGCCTGCGCCCCGAGAGCCATGCGGACGCCGATTTCCTGGGTCCGTTGCCTAACGGAATACGACATCACACCGTAAAGCCCGATCGAAGCGAGGAAAAGCGCGAGGACGGCGAAGGCGCTGAAGAGCGTCCCGAAAAAGACCCGGTCCCAATACGACTCCTTCACCACGTCGCTCAGGAGCTTGACGTTGTAGATCGGGATTTCCTTGTTCACCGAGAGGACGGCGTTGCGCGCGAGGTTGGCGAAAGCCGCCGGCGCGCCGTCAGTCCGGATCACCGCCGACATGAACGGCTCCGGCGATTGCGCGTAGGGAAAATAAAAGGTCGGCCGCCGCTCGTGGCGGCTGTGCAGTTCATCGTAGATGACGTTGCCCGTGACGCCGACGATCTGGATCCAGCCTCCCTTCGGCTGGGCGAAACGCCGGCCGAGAGGATCCTGCCCTGGGAAAAGTTGCTCCGCGCCGCGCTGGTCGATCAGGGCGACGAGCGGTTGCCCTTCCTTGTCGTTAGGCGAAAAATTCCGACCGCGGAGGAGCGGAATGTGCAGCGTTTCGAGGTAACCCGGCGTGATCGTGACGATGCTGCCGATGCGCGAATCCTGGAGCGATTTCGGCGCCGGTTCGCCTTCGAGTTTGAACGCATAAGCGCCCGCGCCGCTGGCCGGCAGTCGGATGGTCGCTCCGGCCGATTCGACGCCTGGGATCGCGTCCAAGGCCGGGATCAAACTTTCAAAAAAGCGCGTCGCGGTTTTCGGATCGAAGTATTTCTGGCCCGGTAGACCGACCCGAAAAGTGAGAATATTTTTCGTCTCCACGCCGACATTGGTGCGCTCCAGATTGAGGAAACTGCGCATCAAAAGTCCCGCGCCGATGAGGAGGACGAGCGCGATCGCGACCTCGGCGACGACGAAATAATCGCGCACCCGCTGACCACGCGCGCCGCCGGCGGAACTGCGCCCGCCTTCCTTCAACACTTCGGTCAGGTTCGGGCGTGAGACTTTCAGCGCCGGGATCAAGCCAAAGAGGAGGCTGGAGACGAGGCCAGTCGCAATCGCGAAAAGAATCACCCGATAATCGAGCGTGATGTGCAGCCAGTAAGGCAACGGCACCGGAATGAGCGAGAGCATGAGATCGATGCCCCAGACCGAGAAGAGCAGGCCGCCGATGCTGCCGAGCAGGCCGATGAGCGCGCTTTCCACGAGGAGTTGCCTAACGACGCGGCTGCGGCCGGCGCCGAGCGCAGCGCGAATCGCAAATTCCTTCGTCCGGGTCGCGCCCCGCGCAAGAAGGAGATTGGCGACGTTCGCGCAGGCGATGAGGAGAACGAAAAGGACCGCGCCCATCAGGAGGAGCGTGAGCGTGCGCGAATCCTTCGTGACTTCATCGCGCATCGGAACGGCGTGGAAGGAACTGCCCGCATAAATATCGGGATGCGCGCGCTCGAGATTCTTCGCGAAGAGCGCGAGTTCCGCGTTCGCCTGCGCGAGGGTAGCGCCCTTTTTCAAGCGACCAACCGGCGTGAAATCGAAGTTGCTCCGCGGATTATCTTTCTCCGTCATCCGCAACGGCGTCCAAAGATCGGAAACCTCGGGATAACGCCAGCCCTTCGGCATCACGCCGATGACCGTGGCGACGAGGCCGTTGACCTGAATCGTCTGCCCAATGACGTCGCGGCTCGCGCCATAACGATCCTGCCAGAGGTCGTAGCCTAACAAGACCACCGGCGGCGCGTCCGGCCCATTTTCGTCCAGGCGAAAGGAACGGCCGATGATCGGCTGCACGCCGAGCGTGTCGAAGAGATCGGCCTGGACGGCGGCGCCGAGATAACGGTCCGGCTTATCCCCGCCGCTGACGATGATGGTCATTTCCTCGGCAATCCCGAGGCCTTCGATCGTGGTCAGTTGTTTCCGGGCGTCGACCACACTCGGGTAATCGAAACCGGCGTCGTGCGCGTCGAGGTTCTTCGCGTAATGCTCGAGCGAGACGAGCCGGTCTTGGTCTTTCATTAGCGGCAGCGGCTTGATCAGGACCGCGTTGACGGCTGAGAAAACGGTCACGACCACGCCAATCCCGAGGGCGAGCGTCAGGATCGCGATGAGCGCGAAGGCGCGCGCCTGGAGCAGCTGACGAAAAGCGAGACGGATGTCCTGGATCATGGCGTGGGTGCGGTCGTCCCGAGCGCAGCCGAGGGAGCCCGTGGAGCTTCCGTGAAGGGTTGGCGGCCTAACGACGCAAAGCGTTTCGGACCAGGGCTTCCGGCGGACGGCGCTGCGAGTTGGGCCACGGCATCCCTCGGCGGCGGCGCGCTCTTCTGAGGATGACGGAGCTCTGCCGCGACGAGGTTGGCGAGGACCAGCGCGAGGACGAGGAGCGCTTTCAGTGATCCATCGCTGAGATCATCTGGGCGCATGGCTCTTTTCCTCGTTAGGCGCTACGCCGCGATTTTGTCTTCGACGACCCGGCCGTCGAAGAGGTGGATGGTGCGATCCGCGTGTTCGGCGAAACGCTGGTCGTGCGTCACCATGCAAATGGTCGCGCCGCCGGCGTGGAGTTCCTTCAGCAGATCCATGACCGCTTCGCCGTTGCGCGAATCGAGGTTGCCCGTCGGTTCGTCGGCGAGGAGAATCGCCGGTTTGCCGGCAAGCGCGCGCGCGACCGCGACGCGTTGTTGCTGGCCGCCGGAGAGCTGGCTCGGCAAATGTTTTGCGCGATGCGCCATGCCGACGCGCTCGAGCGCTTCATTCGCGAAGACCTTCCGCTCGCTCGCGGGCATCCCGCGATAGGTCAGCGGCAGCTCGACGTTTTCGAAAACGGTCAGGTCGCCGATGAGGTTGAAGCTTTGGAAGATGAAACCGATCTCGCGATTCCGGATCCGGGCGCGCTCGGGGAAAGTGAGGTTCGCGACCTCGCCACCTTTCAGCGAATAGCTGCCGTCGCTCGGCGTGTCGAGCAGGCCGAGGATGGAGAGGAGCGTCGATTTTCCGCAGCCGGAAGGCCCGGCGATGGAGACGTATTCGCCTTCGCGAATGCTGAGGTGGATGCCGGAAAGGGCATGCGTCTCCACTTCGTCCGTGAGGAAGACTTTGGTGACGCCGTCGAGGTGGATCAGGGTGTTATTGCCGTTGTTCATTTTTAGTTGGTTAGGTAGTGAGGTGGGTGAGAGTCGTTAGACCGGTTAGTTGAGCTGGATGCGGTCGTGTGAGTCGTAGGCGCTGGTGTCGGAAAGGATGACCTGGTCGCCGACGTTGAGGCCGCTGAGGATTTCAATCGTATTCACGGAGCTGCGGCCGAAATGCACCGGGGTCCGGACTGCTTCGCCGCCGGTCGTGAGTTTGAAGACGCCGACCGTCGCGCCATCCTGAGCGAAAGCGGGCCGGCCGACGTAGAGCACGTTATTGAGACGTTCGAGTTCGATCGTGCCGTCGACGCTGAGATCGGGGCGCGCACCTTTCGGGAGCTCACCATCGAGCGCGACGTCCACCGTGACGGTGCCCTGTTCCACTGCGGGATCGACCCGGGTGACGTGGCCAGCGACGATGCCGTTGCGGGTGTCGATTGAAGCCGGTTGATTGATTTGGATATCTTTCGCCTGCGTCTCTGCGATTTTGATCTGCGCCTTCAGTTTCTTCGGATCAGCCACGCGGGCGATGTTCGTGCCCGGGGTGACGCGCTGGCCAACTTCGATCGGCAACTGCTGGAGCACGCCTTTCATTCCGGCGCGGACGTGCAAATTCTCGACTTCGCTTAGGCGCATCTGCGCCGAAGCCTTGAGCTGGTCAACCGCGGCCTGTTTCGAGGCGAGCTGCGGCTCGATCGAGTCGCGAGCGAAGGTGAGTCGCTTGTTCTCGATCTCGTCGCGACTGGCGAGTTCGTCGCGTTTAATAATCGAGGTTTTGTATTCGAGATCGGCAATGAGGCCGTTCTTTTTCAGATTGTCGTTTGTCTCGGCTTGCATCTTGGCCTGCTGATATTCCGAGTGCACCTGAGCGGTGGTCGATTCCTGGTTGAGGAATTCCCGTTGCAGTGTGGCCCGCAGGGTGACCAACTCCGCTTCGCCGGCCTTCTCCTGCAGCTCGGCGTCGCGCGCGGCTTGTTGCAGTTCGGGGCTGGAGAGCTCGACGAGCAACGTGTCCTCCTCGACGTGGGCACCTGGCCTAACGACGATCTTTTCAACCCGGCCATCCTTGGCCGCGGCGATCCAGCGGATGTCTTCGGGCACGAGCGTGCCGAGACCGCGGACCTGCCGGAGCATCGGTCCGCGCTTCACGGTATCGATCCAGACCGAGGAGCGATCAACGCTCGGCGCGGCCGGTTTCAACCGCGAAACCACGACGCTGATCAGGATCAACGCGAGGACCGAGCCGCCGATGATCATCAGCCGGCGCTGCCGTTTTTTCTTGGCAGCACCGACCCGCGGCACATCCATGGAGGTGGTGGGCGCGGTAAAGCCAGACGCCCGGGGGGCGGCGGCGGGCTCTTTTTTACCGGGGATGACTTCGAAGCTGCGCTGTTCCATGCGGGTGCTCGTCGCGGGCATTAGAGCAGGCCGAGATGGCGAACAAACGGCGCGACCGCCTGGATGGTGTTCACGATCGGCAGGACGGCCATCGCGATCAACGCCGCGAAGACCGCCGCGTCGACGGCGAAACCGCGCGGCTCTTCGCCGGCGAAGTAATCCTTGCTGATATCGGCGAACGAGGGGTGCTCGAATTTAGCGGGCTTTCCGCAGCCACCGATGATGGTGCTGGATTGAAAATGCTGTGCGACTTCCGGTTGACGAGCGCCGTTCGAACGTGCGCGATCTTCGGACTGGTGCCGTTTACTGAGGTTCTGTGTGTGAAGTGTGTTTTTCATAATCGTTAACTCCCGTTTTATTTGAGATGCGTTTGCTCTCGGTTTGGATTCAGGAATTTCTCTTTTGTCCTGCGCCCCTATTGCAATGCCCGTGCCACGCGTTTAGGAGATTTATAAAGCACTGGGAAACAGATACTTAAAATTGTGCCGAGATTTGGCGTCTCCGTCGGAAAGCTTCGGCCTTGGGATTCGGCTCTCCCATTTGTGGGACGAAATTCCGCGCTCGGGAATGGTGCGATCCGAAAATCGCGTTGTTCGTTAGGCAGGCGGGGTTTTTTGCCTAACGAGGCAAGCGCAGAAGTGCTTCGCAGCCGCTGCGGTCGAGCCGATTCGTTAGGCTGAGCGAACCGCCGTGCGCTTCGGCGATTTGTCGGCTGAGCGCAAGGCCGATCCCCGAGCCGCCGGGCTTGGTGGTGAAGAACGGGACGAAAAGATTCCCGGGATTCATGATCCCGGGACCCTGGTCGCGTACCACTACTTCGGAGCAATCCGAGATCGAGCGCCAGCCGATCGTGACTCCGCCGCCGGTTTCGAGCGAAGCATCGACCGCGTTGTGCAGGATGTTGATCAGCAGTTGCTCGATCTGAGCCGCGTCCGCCGAGATCGTGACGGCCGGGCCTTCCTTGATCTGGACCGGCAGGCGGGTTTCCAGACTAACGACTCGCCTAACGAGTTCGCCGAGGTCGACTTCTTCTTTCTGCGGCGGAGGCAGGCGGGCGAGCCGCGCATAGGCCTGCATGAAGCGGCTGAGCGATTCGGCGCGGGTCGCGATCACGTTCAAGCCGCTCCGCGCGTCGTCGCGCCAATCGGGCGGCGCGGGGTCGCGGCGGAGGAGCGATTCGAGGCTGCCGGCGATCGATTTGATCGGGGCGAGCGAGTTATTCATCTCGTGGCCGAGCACGCGGACGAGGCGCTGCCAGGCGATCCGTTCCTCCTCGCGCAGAGTGCGGCTGAGGTCGGTGAGGACGAGCAACTCATGCGGCAGGCCATGCTCGCGGAACTCGCTCTTGCGCACGCCCCAGCGACCGGAACCGCCGGGAAAATTCAGCGAGATCGGCGCGTCTTCGTTGGCATCGAGACAAACTCCGAGCCCAAGGTCGCTCGCGCGCCGGCCGAGCAATTTATCGATCGGCTGGCGCAGGAGATTTTCGCCCGCGCGATTGACCAGGCGCAGCCGCCGCTCGGGATCGAAGGTAAAAACCGCGACGTCGATTTCCGCCATGATAGTGCGGAGCAACGCGGTCGCCTCGAACGCGCCGAGCCGTTGTTTGCGCAGCGTTTCGCCGAGCTGATTTATTTCCAGGAGCACCTCGCCGAGTGCTTCATCGACCCGGGCGCCACGGGCGCGGATCGAGTAGTCGCCTTCGCGCAGAGCGGCGAGCAGATTGCTCATGGTCTGGAGCGGCCGGATGATGTGTTCACGCGTGCTCGCGAGAAAACCGAAGACGCAGGCGATGATCAGCATCGTCAGCGTCCAGTCGACTTTCGCGCTGAAATCGCCGAACCAAAGAAGCGTGAGCGCGATCACCATCGCCGGGCCGACCGCGCCAATGGTCAGCCAGGTGATGCGGTTTTCGTGGGAAAGTTTAGCCCGCTGCTTACGGGGCGGGTTCATAGAAAGCGGTCGAACACGGAACTCCGGGGAGCACAGGCCGCCGGCCTGTTAGCGCAGGCGGCTCGCCTACGCGAACTTTGATCAGAAATCGAGCGAAGGCGGGATGGGGCCTGGCGGCGAGTCGCCGCCAAGGACAGGCGGGCCGCCTGCGCTCCCCGGAACGGGGAATCCCGCTCACAGTCCATAATGCTGGAGGCGCCGGTAAAACGCGCTCCGGCTCAGGCCTAACGACTCCGCGGCTTTGCGCGCATTGCCGTCGTTGCGGGCGAGCGCCTTCTTGATCAGGAAAGCCTCGACTTCCTCGAGGCTCATCTCCTCCAGGCGCGGCGAGCTGTCGCCTGCGGTCGTCAGGCCGAGATCGTTAGGCTTGATCTGCGCGCCCTGCGCCATGAGCACGGCGCGCTCGATCACGTGATCGAGCTCGCGGACATTGCCCGGATATTCATGCCTAACGAGCGCCTCGTGGGCCGCCGGCTCGAAGCCCGTGAGCTTTTTCCGATAACGCTCGGCGTGCTGCCGCAGGAAATGCGCGGCCAGCGGCGCGATGTCTTCACGGCGTCCACGCAACGGCGGGAGCGCGACCTCGATCGTGTTCAGGCGAAAGAGCAGATCCTGGCGGAAACGACCTGCGGCCACTTCCTCATGAAGGTTGGCGTTGGTCGCCGAAATGATCCGGACATTGGCGTGCAACGTCTTCGAGGAACCGACGCGCTCGAACTCGCCAGTCTCGATGACGCGCAGGAGTTTCGCCTGCTGGCTGAGCGGCAGATTCGCGATCTCGTCGAGGAACAGCGTGCTCTCGTCCGCGAGCTCGAACCGGCCGGCGCGATCGGTTTTCGCATCGGTGAACGCACCTTTTACATGCCCGAAAAGCTCGCTCTCGAAAACGCCTTCGGACAAACCGCCCATATTCACCGTGATCATGACCTTGCCCGCGCGACTCGAGAGCGAATGGAGCGCGCGGGCGACCAGGCCTTTGCCGGTGCCGTTCTCGCCGGTGATGAGGATGTTCGCGTCCGATGGCGCGACCCGCGAGATCAGCTCGATCACCGGCCGCATCTGTGGCGAGTCGGAAATGATCGCCGGCATTTTGCCGCTGAGGAGTTCGTTCTTAGCTTCCGCCTGCCGGCTTTTGCGGAGCGCGCTGCCGAGCGCGATCTGGGTGCGGACAATCGCGAGGAGGCGGTCGTTATCCCACGGCTTCGGGACGAAATCGCGCGCGCCGAGTTTCATCGCCTCGACCGCAAGATCGATCGTCGCCCACGCGGTCATGACAACGATCGGGAGATTTTCGTCGAGCGCGTGGATGCGCGGGATCGCCTCGAGACCTTCCTGCCCGGAGGTGGTGTCGCGGGTGTAGTTGAGGTCCATCATGAGCAACGCGTAATCGCGTTTCTCGAGGGAATTGAGGGCCGCGCCTAACGACGTCACGGCGTCGGTCTGGTAGCCTTCGCCTTTGAGCAAAATCCGCAGCGCCTCGAGGACGTCGCCCTGGTCATCGGCGATGAGGATGCGGCTCACGGGATAACGATGAACCGCATTTCGCGCGCGCCGTCAATTGCACGAGGGAGGCGGCGGCGCGTGCAGACCGGCGGCGAGTGCGGATTTCCTGGCGGTGTTCTGCTTGTGCCGCGCGACGATGTCGGGCAATAACCGGTCCGGCAGAAATGTTGCTGCCGGTTATGAGCGTGCACGTCGTCCATTTGATCATCGTTTTTTCGCTCGTCGTGCTCGTCTTCACGGCTTTCCTGAAAGAATGGGCGCCGCCCGACCTGGTCGCGCTCAGCGCGCTCGGTGTACTCCTCGTCTCCGGCATTCTCGGGACGGATGAGACGCTGGCGGTTTTCAGTAACAGCGCGCCGATCGTGATCGGCTGCATGTTTGTCATGAGCGCCGCGCTCGAGCGGACCGGGGCGATTGATGCACTGGCGCGGATCTTTCTCAATCTTGCGGGCGAGAGCGAGCTGCGCGCGCTCGTCATCCTGGCGGTCTTTACCGTGCCGCTTTCGGCTTTCGTGAATAACACGCCGGTGGTGGTGGTGTTCATGCCGGTGGTGCTGGCGCTGGCGCGGCACACGGAGCTGAAGGCTTCGCGGCTGCTCATTCCGCTCTCGTTTTTCTCCATCCTCGGCGGCACCTGCACGCTCCTCGGCACCTCCACGAACCTGCTCGTCGACGGCGTCGCGCGGCAGCACGGGATGGCGCCGTTCGGGATCTTCGAGATCACGCGGCTCGGCGTTTGTTACGCGGCGATCGGTGTCGCTTATCTCCTGCTCATCGGGCGGAAACTGCTGCCCCGGCGCGAGACCCTCGCCGCGCTCATCGGCGGCGGGATGACGCGGCAATTTCTCATGCAGGCGGTGATCACGGCCGCCTCGCCGCTCGTCGGCAAGACGATCGCGGAGACGGCGCTCGTCCGTTTGCGCGAAGCGCGGATCGTCGACGTGCGGCGCAACAGCGTCCGGGTGGAGACGCCGCTGAACGAGCACCGTTTCGAGGAGGGCGATCAGTTGCTCCTGGAGACGCCGGTCGCGGGCGTGAAGGGCATCCGGGAAATGCCGGGCGTGGTCTTCCAGTCCGAAGCGGAACTCGGCGTCGCGAAGACCGGCACGCGCGAGGCGATCCTGATGGAGGGAATTATTGGGATGCGCTCAACTTTCGTCGGGCACAGCCTGCGCGAGCTGAATTTCCGGCAGCGCTACGGCGTGCTCATACTCGCGGTCCATCGTCAGGGGGAAAATCTGCGTGAGAAGTTCGAGGACGTGCACCTCGCGTTTGGCGACACGCTCCTCGTGCAGGGACCAGCGGAAGGGATTCACCGGCTGATGCAGGAACGCGATTTCCTGAACCTGACCGAGCCGAAACAGCGGGCTTTCCGGCGCCAGAAAGCGCCGCTCGCGATCGCGGCGATCACCGCGGTGATGGTCCTCGCGTCGTTTGATCTCCTCCCGGTCGCCGCGCTCGCGCTCCTCGCCGCGATCTTCGTCATCGCCTCGCGCTGCCTCGATGTGGAGGAAGTTTATGAAGCAATTGAGTGGCCGATTTTGTTCATCATCTTCGGCATGCTCGCGCTCGGGAAGGCGATGGAAACGACCGGCGCCGCGCATCTCATCGCCTCGGGGGTGACCGGCGCCGTCGGGAAGTTCGGGCCGGCGACCACGCTCTCGGTCATGTATCTCGTCGCGACTTTGCTCACGGAATTGATCAGCAACAACGCCGTCGCTGTGCTGCTCACCCCGATCGCGTTTGAGGTCGCGGCGACGATGGGTGTGGATGCGCGACCGTTTTGCATCGCGGTCATGTTCGGTTGCAGCGCGAGCTTCGCGACCCCGATCGGATACCAGACGAACACCTACGTCTTCGGCGCGGGCGGTTACCGGTTCATGGATTTCCCGCGCGTCGGCGCGCCGTTGAACTTCATCCTCTGGGTCACGGCGAGCATCCTCATCCCGATCTTCTGGCCGTTCGTGGCAAAGTAAGAAGGCGCTTTCCAAAAAACGGAAGCGCCCGGCCAGGTAAATCCCAGCCGGGCGCGACAGTTTTGCTCTGCTCTGGTCGGCCTTAGTTAGCCGGAGCCGGCTCGTCGATGTTATACACTTCGACCAGGGCCACGCCCGACGAGCCGCCTACGCCGCTGAGCACGGCTGTATACATGCCCGCAGGCAGGATCTCGAAGAGCGCCGCCTCGTTCGGGTCGCTGGGCGCGAGGCCGTCGGCGCTGATCTGGTCCATGTCGGGTCCGTCCATCCAGTTATCGTTTGAATCGATCACGTCGCCGTCGGCATCGTGCAATTCCAGCGTGGGGTCGGCGAGGAAATCGGTGATCCCACTGTCGGACAGGGAAGGTCCGAGACCGCGAATGATGGTGGTGGAGAACCCGCCGCCACCTTCAATGAAGCCGGCGATCATCACGCCTTCGCCGGTCGTGACGTTGCTCCGGGTGCTGATGTTCGCCAGTTTCGAATCGGTCGTCCCGTTATCGATGTCGTAGGCTTCCACCAAGGCGACGCCGGTCGAGTCATCCGCGCCGCGCACGATCGTGGTGTAATGGCCCGGGGCAAGAGTCTCCACGAGCGCGGATTCAGCGTCGTTGGTCGGCGCGAGATTGTTATTGGTCAGCACCGTCTGATCGGCGGGGCTCAGGTCCATCCAGTTGTCGTTCGTAGCCACGATCGCGCCGGTCGAGTCGTGCAGTTCGAGCACGGGATCGGCGAGCGAGTTCGTCACTTCCGAGGAAGGAATGGATGGTCCGAGCGCGCGGAGGACGACCTGTTTGTCGTCGTTCCCAGTAATGATGAAGCCGCCGATGAGGACGTCATCACCCGTGCCGACATTGCCGCGGGTCGAGAGGTTTTGCGGTTGCGAAGGCGGCTCGACGGTCGCGGCGATCGGGTCGAGTTTGAAATCAACCTGCTGAATGTTGAGATCGAGCGAGCCCGCTGCGGGCGCTCCGCTGGAGCCGAAATTGAGCGTGATCGTCCCATTAAAGGTTCCCGCTGATGCCGCGGTCAGGCCCGGCGACGCGATCTCGCCCGAGTAGGAATGCAACCCCTTCGTGATCGTCCCCACGAGCGGCTCGAGCGGAATGCCATTGAGTGTCCCCAGGATCGTGTAGGTCACGGGACTGGAGACGTTCGAATTGACCGCAAACTCATAAGCGACAGAGAACTTATCGCCCACGTCGCCCGAGAAGGTCCCGCTGACATCGATCGATGCCGTATTCGTGGAGTCAGGCGTGATCGTGGTCGTGCCGGCGAGGTGAATCAGGCCGCCGGAGACGGTCGTATCCGCGATGATCGTGTTGTCGGTGAAAGCGGCTTGAGGCGTGAAATTCGGCCCGGAATCCAGCGTGAGAATGCCCGCATGGCCGGGGCTGGCAAACGCCAGGAGCGCGGCCGCCATCGTGCTGAAAGGCAGGAAGGTTTTCTTGTTCATAATTTTTCTTGGTTTCGTCCTTTGTGGTTGTGTTTGTTCTTTTGGTTCGCCTTTAAGAATCGACGCGCACGCTTTGCGCGGCCGCGACTTCCCACGTGATATAAACGTAATGTAACCACCGCGAGCTTTCTGCGGTTCTTATGCCGGCTTGCGACGCCGGGGGTTCATGGTGAACTTCGCCGATGAACACCAGGCTGTTTCGCCTCGCGGCGGCGCTCTGTTTTCTCGCGGTCGCCTTCGGCGCGTTTGGTGCGCACGCGCTCAAGGAAACCCTCGCCGCCCACGCCATGACGGCAGTCTGGGAAAAAGCCGTTTTCTATCACTTCATCCACGCGCTCGCCTTGCTCGTTCTCGCTTCTCTTCCCTCCGCGAGCCGGCTAGCTTCCTGGTTCCTGCTCGCCGGCATCATCATCTTTAGCGGCAGCCTCTACCTCCTTGCCCTAACGAACATAAGATGGCTCGGCGCGATCACCCCGCTCGGCGGGCTGTGTTTTTTCGCCGCCTGGCTCACGCTCGTGATCGTCCCGCCGCGCTGACCAGCGCGGAGCTTCCCGGTCGCGAGGATTCCGCAGACGAGAGGGCTTTGCCGCCTCGCGGCGCTCTGCTATGATTCCGGCCTAACGAATGGCCGCCTTCGCTGAACCTCAACGCGCTTTCGCCACCGTCGCGGTCTTCGTCGTGACGTTTTTCGTCACCCTCTCGATCGGGCGGCTTCTGAAACGCCGGGCCGGCGTCCGCTTCGGCGTCTTCTTCCAGCTCTTCGCCCTCGCTCTTGCCTTCTACGCCGCGCTCTGGGTTTACGGGATCGATCTCCGCTACCGGAACCACGCTGGGGCCGCCCTCACCCTGCTCAGTACCGGGGTCATCATCGCGCTGATCGATCGCTACCTCTGGGATCTCTACTTCGAGCAACGCCGCCAGACCGTCATCCCGAAATTCCTTCGCGAGCTCGTGGCGCTGATCGTTTTCCTCATCGCTCTCCTCCTCGTCCTGAATGTCGGCTACCACGCCGAGAGCCAGCTCAAGTGGCTCCTCTCCGGCTCCGGCGTGGCCGCGATCGTCCTCGCCTTCGCCACCCAGAACATGCTCGGCGGCGTCATCGCCGGCATGTCGCTGCAAATCAGCAAGCCCTACAAGGTGGGCGATTGGCTCCAGGTCGGCGACCGCTTCGCCGAAGTCATGGAGATCAACTGGCGTTCCACCCGGCTGCGCACGAACGACGCCATTTATCTCGACATCCCAAACAACGAGATCGTCCGCACCACCATCGTGAACCTGCACTACCCGCAGGAGTTGCACGCCATGCGCATCCGCATCGGGGTCGACTACGGCAGCCCGCCAAACAAGGTGAAAGACGCCCTTCTGCGCGCCACTCTCCATGCGGAGTGGGTGCAGCAGGAGCCGGCGCCCAAAGTGTTCCTGGTCGATTTCGCCGACTTCGCCATCATCTACGAGATCAAGTTCTTCATGCTCACGCACCAG
This sequence comes from uncultured Verrucomicrobiae bacterium, assembly GCA_963831805.1. GTDB lineage: Bacteria > Verrucomicrobiota > Verrucomicrobiia > Chthoniobacterales > UBA10450 > Palsa-1392. The sequence continues at coordinate 118,815 of CAWHRN010000004.1, forward strand.
AACTACAACAACGTCTGCGACGCCATCCGCACCAACGTCTGGTATGAATTCAAGCGCCAGAAGATAACCATCCCGTTCCCCATCCGCACCCTCGAGATCAACCGCAAGACCGCGCCGCACCCGCACGAAGAACACGGCCGGGCCCGCACCATCCTCGAGACGGAACCGCTTTTTGCCTGCCTAAAGGAAGAGCAGCTCGGGCAGCTCGTCGCCGGTGCCCGCACCATTCACTTCGGCCGTGGCGAGCGCGTCATCGAGCAGGGCGCGGAGGGCTCTTCGATGTTCGTCCTGCTCGAGGGGACGGCGCAGGTCTCGGTGGAGCAGAACGGCTCCTCGATCCGCGTCGGCATGTTGCGGGCGGGCGATTGTTTCGGCGAAATGTCGCTCCTCACCGGCGAGCAACGCACCGCGACCGTCCGCGCCGAGAGCGATTGCGAAGTGCTGGAAATCGCGAAGCCCTCGATGGCAAAACTGCTCCACGACGCGCCGGAGTACGTCAGCCAGCTCAGTGAACTGCTCGCGCGGCGAAAGATGGAAAACGAAGGTTTGATGAAGACCGCGAGCCAGGCCGACGACGACGAAAAGGAGAACGCCTATCGCGCGACCTTCATGCGCCGGCTCCGCGGCTTCTTCGAGATATAGGAGATCGCTCATCGCTCCTGTCACTCCTCCGTTGGAGTGGGCGGAGCCCGCGGCTCTTTCTTGTAAGTCCGCGGCTAACATAAAACCTTGAAAAACCAACGTCTGCGGGGCGTGGACCAACTCGCTGAGCGTCCAGCGACAAACACCATCTTCTCTCTTACTCTCGCCCTCTTCGTTTCGCTCGGCGTTGTCCCGGCTTTCGCGGTCACGCGAATGAGACCAAGGCCATCCAGAAGAACCCGGAGCACGCCTATTCCGTGAACAGCATTACCGGCAAAAAGAGCGCGGACGGGTCGGTCGTGATCCAGTTCGGCGGCCACGACGACGGAAAAGCGAACTACCTCCCGATCATCCCCGGCTGGAACTACGCCATACGCCTTTATCGGCCGCGGAAGGAAATCCTCGATGGCACTTGGAAATTCCCCAAGCGGGAGCCTTTAAAGTAAGCGGCGCCGCCGCGCCGCCATGAAGAAGGAAGAGAAAACGCCCGGTTTCATTCCGACCATCACCAACAAAGCCCCGCACCGAGTCGCGCGTATCCGCCGTTGCCTGGTGAGTCCAGGCAGAATGAGCCTGAGGCCGCCGCCCTTCCACCAAGGCTACAAAGAAACGGCGGCTGTGTTTCCACAGCCGCCGTTCTTTGCTTGCGTGATTTTCCGCTTAGCGCCGCTTCCGCCGGATGAACGCGAGGAGCGGGGCGCCGAGCGCGATGAGCGCGTAGGTCGCGGGTTCGGGAACGACGGTGACGGCGAGATCGTTGCCATCGCCGACGCGGCCGAGCGCATCGGTGCCGCTGAAGGCATAATTGACGGTCACGCCGAATCCGGCCGGCACGCCGCTAACGCTGCTGAACGCACCGGTGATTGCGTCCGTGCCGTCATTCGCGGCGAGGAGAATCGTCTCGCCCGCGAAGAGCGAAGGATCGGGCAGGTTCGAGAGCGAGAGCATGAGCACGCCGCCCGCGATGTTGAACGATCCGGTGAGGTTGAGCAGGTCGGCCGAGGGAGCGCCGCCGTTGTTCAGGTTGATCTCGGCGAGGAAGGTTCCAGCCAGGGTCAGGTTGCCGGTCGCGAAGGTGCCGATGCTGCTGCCCGGCGAGAGCGTGCCGCCGCTGTTCACCGTCACCGCGCCGATGCTGCCGTTGCCGCCGAGGGTGGCGGCGCTGGCCACGGTGTGCAACGCGCTGGCCGAGGTGCCGTTCACGAGCAGGGTGCCTGCATTCACGGCCGTGTTGCCGGTATAGGTGTTATTGCCGTTGAGAACGAGGGTTCCCGTGCCCGTAGCCTTGGTGATTCCGCCGGTGCCGCTGATCTGGCCATTCCAGTTTCCGGTGACGCCGCTGGCGACGTTGCTGGTGAGGGTGCCCCCTGGGACGCGCAGTAGTACCCAGAACAATGGAGTTGTTGATGGTCGAATTCTGGAGCGGATTAAGCGAAGTCGTAAATCCGGTCGCACCTTCTTCGGTGATCGTCCCGGTCGGCAGCGATCCGGAATTATAAGCTACAAAGCTGCTGTTGCCGCCTTCCATCACGATCGGAGCGGTGCCGATCGGGGTGCCGGTAAAGGTAGTCGCCGAGGTGAAGCCTTGTTCGCCGACGCGGAATCCACCGGCATTGCTGTAGCTGCCGCTCAGTGTCTGGCGTCCGTTGGCGAGGAAGAATTGCGCTGGCCCGGTGATATTGCCGCTCAAAGTAGTGAAGCCAGTCCCGCTGGTGCCGCCGCCGCCCTGCAGGCGGGCAGGGCTGTTCAGCGTGATGTTCCCGCTAATGGTCTGGACATTTGTGCCGCTGTTACTGAGCGGCGCGATTACCGGGATGAAGCCAAACGTTGTCTGGAGTCCGGCGGCATCGTTCGATCCGTTATCGACGATGATGTCGCGCCCCATGATCGAGCCCGACGGCGCAGAGCCGAAACTGAGGTTCATGAAGTTGTTGATCAGGTGCGCGTCGTTCGCGGGCACCCCGAGGGTGATCGCGCCCTGGCCGGCGAGCGTCTGGCTGGTTGTGATGTTGAACTGGCCGCCGCGGACCTCGATTGCGCCGCCAAAGGTGTTCGTGGCCAGCGTGGTGGTGGCGAAGCCGCTGCCATTCGTGAGCGTTCCGGTTAGTCCGGACATATCACCGTTGAGCAGGAGCGTGGCGCTGTTGGTGTTGATCAGGCCGTTCGTGCCGGTGATCGCGCTGTTGATGGTGGTGCCGCCGGCACCGGCGCTCCCGGCGAAGAACGTGCCGGGGTTGGCCCCGAAGGCAATCGTGCCGCCGGTGTAGGTGCGCGTGCCGGACGTATTCAGCATCATTCCCGAGGTAACGCCGAGCGTCTGACCGGCTGTGATTGTGGTCGCAAACGAGCCAGTGCTCTTGATCGCGTTGACATTGACCGAGCTCGCGACGCTCGCGGCCGCATTCGTAAAGACGTTCGTCCCCGCGGTAGTGAAGTCAGTCGAGTAGCCGGTGTAAGGCGTTAGGCCTGTCGTGGCATTGTAGGTGAGGAAATCGGTCGAGCCGACGACGCGCGACAGGATGCCGGTCGCGTCTGCTGCTGGCATCGTGCCGTTGATGAACATCTTGCTCGCCGCGCCAAGGGTGCTGGAAACGACCTGGAGCGTAGCGCGCGGTGCCAGCGTCAGGTTGCCGTTGGCGGTCACAGTTACGGTGCCGGTGCCATTCGGAGTCAGGGTTACGTTGTTAATACCGCCCTGGACATTCAGGTTTCCGAAGGTCTCGCTGCCCGCCGTGTTGGAAAGTCCACGGTAGACGAAGGAACCATCGCGGAGTTGGATTTCCGCGTCGTCGCGGATGCGGTTGTTATTCTGTGCCGCAGGAACGCTGGGATCGGCCGTCCCTGTGACTGCGGCGTTGTTATCGATAATGAATTGCCCACCCGCAACCGCCTGGATGGTCGTTGCTGCGCCGAGGGACCCGTTTGCACCCTGCAGGGACATGGCAGTACCCGAGCGGTGCACCCAAACCACGATCGCCCACGATCCTGACCGAGGTAGTCGCATTTGTGCCGGTGACGACGGCCGTGCCGCCGTTGATGGTGGTCGAACCGGTGTAGGTGTTATTGCCGAAGAGGCCGATGCCATCCGGATTTCCCATGATGCCGTTCTCAGTGTAGCCAAAGGTCTTGAGGAGCGAGCCGTTGGAAAGGACGCCGGTCAGTTCGAGGGCACGAAACGAGCGCGAAGGAGCCGTTGATCGCCGTCCGAATGACCTGTGTGCCGCCGCCGAGATCCAGATTACTGCCGATCGCGTTCGGACTGAAGTTTCCGACGCCGACACCCAGGACGTTGATCTCGCCCGTGACCTTTAAGGTGCCGGTTCCGAACACACCGGCGCCAGCGACACCCGTCGCCGGGTTGTATGCCGTGGTGTAGTTCGCCTGGTTGACGAAGTTCAATGCCGCAATCGTGATGTCGTTGGATCCGAGATCAATGAGTCCGTTCGAGACGCCCAGGCGGGCCGTCGTGGGCAGCACGCTGCTATTCAGGATCTTGATCGTGCCGCCGGAAATGGGGTTATTGTTGCTATCGCTGCCACCGCCTACGATCAGGTCGGTCGGAAGCGTGCCGCGAGCGCCGATGGCGAAGCCGGGGCCGGTAAATGTCATGGGTCCCCCGAGCTGCAGGGTGCCCGCGCCGAGTTTGATGATGCCGGCCGAGCTGTTGACCGCGGTGTTAATGGTCGCCGTCACCGAATCGGCGACATTGACAAAGCCGTAGCCGAGCGTGCTGGCGCCGGGGACAATGGAGAGCGGGCCCGCGCCGCCCAGCGTGTAGCCGTTGGCGGTGAAGTTCAGGCTGCTGACGTTGATCGGGCTGGTGACGTTGATCGCTCCGGCGCCGGTGGCGCCGAAGATGGCGCCGTCGCCGTTGGCGTTGTTCCAGAGGCCGGTCGACCAGTTCGGGTCGGTCGTGTTCCAGAGGAAATTGCCGAAATCGTTAGTCCAGGTCACATCACCTGCGCGAAGCAGGGATGCGCTGGCCAACGTCGCGGCAGCGATGATGAGGTGAATGAAGCGGGTGCGGATTATTTGCATGTTGGATTTCTGATTTGGAAGTGCGGAGCGTGACATACGCGCAGGCCGTTGGCTTGTTATTTCAATATCCAAATTCAGCAAATTTCGACTATAGTCGCGCCGCAGGTGTCTCACTCGTTTTCATGAAGCAACAACGGTTCGTCGTCGAGGACGGTGAATTACTCTCGGAGATCGCTCTCCGCATGGGCTGGGACCTTCAGTTCGACCAACTGGAACGCGGCTCCTTCTCCACCCTCGTCGATCACGCCAGCACCGCCGACGCGCAGTTTTTTCATAAACGCTATCACCGTGCCATCTGCGTCCACGGCGCGGTCCCGGCAGGGATGGTCACCTTTCTCCTGCCCGCCTGCCAACCCGCCGCCGCCGCCTTTTGCGGTAATCCCATCAACCCGGGAACCCTCTGCGCCTTCGTCTCCGGCGACCATGGCGCCCTGCGCACCGCCGGCAGCTACGATTATGTGACCTGCTGTTTTAACGTCGAGCGACTCGATCGGGCCATGCGGACGCTCGGCCAGCGGACGCTCGCCTCCCTCCTCCCGCACACCACCGACCTCTCTCCGCCCGCCGAATCCATCGCGCGGCTGCAACGCGCCGCGCAAGCCGTCTTCCTCCCGCCGACCGGCGCGGAGGAAATGCCGATGCCCGCAGTGGCCGACCAGGAAGCGGAAGAGCGCGTCCTCGCCGCCCTGTGCGCCGCACTCGTCGACGCCAACCCACGGCGACCGGGCCCGCTCGGCGCGCGCAACCGCTGGCGCTGCGTACGGGCCGTGCGCGAATACGCCGAATCAAATCTCGGCCAGACGCTCGGCCTCGAGACCCTCTGCCGCATCGCCGGCGTGAGCGAGCGCACCCTCAGCACGGCCTTCCGCGAAGTCCTCGGCGTCAGCCCGCAGCAATTCATCAAGACCCGCCGGCTCGCCGCCGCCCGCCGCGCCCTCGTCGGCGCGCGCCAGACGGGCATGCCGATCAAAGCCGTCGCGTTCGACCTGGGATTCTGGCACCTCGGCTACTTCGCGCGCGACTACCGGGCGCTCTTCGGCGAAAGCCCCTCCGAGACGCTCACGCGGCGCTAGCGCGCTGCGCGGCGACACGCCCGCGCCGGAAAAGATCGCCGGGACGGGCGTATCCTGTCTCTCACCGGTCCCGCGCACCATCTGCGCTCCAGTTGGCCGCAGTCGCGGCGATAAAGCCTGGCCACGCGTCCGGCTGGCAGATATCGCGCCGACCAAGGCCTGTCTAGCATACAGAGAGGCCAAATCGCAGCGACAAAGCCCTGTCCACGGCACACCGGGGCGAAATCGCGGCGCCGCAGCCCACCGGAACGTCGGAACAATCCATGTCGCGGCAACGAGGCCATTCCGACGCGGGAATGATCGATGTTGCGGCGACGAAGCCCATTCCGACGTTCGGACGGTCGATCACGCGCCGCCGCCGGGAAGTGGGCGAACCAGAGACTAGCCGGCCGTGTCGCGCGAATTGAATGGGTGCGCAGGCTGCGGTGGCCATTGCGGAGGATGTTCGGGCTTGCCGGTCGACGGGCGAGCGGTCAAAATCGGGCACATAACCTCTTTCCTGCCGCCGCCCGCCGTGATCGACGAAAATAATGTCGTCTTTAAACACGAACCTTCTTCTAATTCTCGTTAGGTCTTGAACACTCCACTTGATGACGAACTGCTCCGCCTGGAGGCGCTTGACGCGATCCAGTCAGCAGACGTGTCTTCATTGCTAAATCTGCTTTCAGAATTTCGCGAAGCCTTAGCGCAGAGTCTGCCTCAGCTATCCGAACAGCTTCCCGCAGTCGGCGAGCGCTTTTTGCAGCTACGAAAGCAGTTGCTGCACGCACAGCTAGAACACGTGGAGCAAACCAACCTAAGTTTGGGGGCACAGCTCCAGCAAACAATTGACGAATATCGCAAACTTTACCTCTTCGATTACGAATAAGTCCTAACCAGGCGATGGAGCTGACTGCGAGCCGGCGGAATAACAAGCTGGTCATAGCTTGCCTCCTTTCATCTGTTTGCGACTCTCGTTCCCGCTCGCAGCAGCTCATCTTGTTTTCGTTAGGCCCTGCAACTCAGCCGCCATGTCAGTCAAAAACAATAAGATCAACTCCGTTTGCGGACTTTTAATTATCCTGGGCATTCCTGCCTTGCCCCTGTCCCGCTGGCTCCACGAATTTGCTGACGTCGCTCATCTCACCCTTTACGAGATCGTCTGGTGGGCAATTGCTCTCTTTGTAGTCTTCTATGTGCTGAAGGTGGAAAGGCTTCCTCTTTCATCCATAGGCTTTAAGCGACCTTCGGTCGGAGACATCGGAGCCGGGGTATTCACAGGTGTCTTGATCATTGCCGGCTTCGCCCTTCTTTTCTACTTCGTGCTTCCGGCTCTGCATCTCACCGAACACAGGCAAATCCATCAACTCGCGAGCACCCCTCTGTGGTGGAAGTTGATATCGGTAGTTCGCGCCGCCGTCGCCGAGGAAATCATTTTTCGAGGGTACGGATTTGAAAGGTTGCGCAGTCTCAGCGGTAGCACTGTTTTTGCCGCAATGACTTCGTGGGTCATCTTCACGGTGGAGCATCTCAGTGCCTGGGGTTTTGCACACTTGCTGATCGCAGGCTTTGGCGGTGTATTCCTAACTGTGGTTTACGTATGGCGGCGAAACATTTATGCAGCCATGATCGCCCATTTTATGGCCGACTTTATTTCCGTATTCGCGGCCTAACCATGCGATGGAGCCCAACCACGTGCCGGCCTGCGCCCATGTTTCCCATGACTCCAGCCTCACATCCCGCTGCCCCGCGCGCTTTGATCAGCGCTGGCAGCAAACTGCCGCAAGACTAGACGAGGTCGATGACTGCTTTGGCGAGAATCCTGCCAGCCTGGAGGTCGTTGTGTGCGTTGATCGCTCCGGCAAGATTGTAGCGTTTTGCGTCGATCAAGGGCTTCACTTTGCCGGCCTCTACCAGGCGAGCCGCCTCGCGTAGAATATCGCCGTGGTGGGCACGGCCCTGTCCGCTCAGCATGGGCAGAAGAACGAAAACGGCGGAGATGGTCACACAACGCAAGGAACCGGGGGCAAGATTGATTGCGCTAAACGCAGCGCAGCTCGCGATGTGCCCATAATGGCGGGCGGCGAGCAGGGAGTCTTCCAAGGGTTTGCCGCCGACGGTATCGTAGACCACATCGAATCCGACATCATCGGTGTGTTTGGCGACGTAGTCCTCCACCGTTTCGCTGCGGTAATCGATGGCGGTGGCGCCGTATGATTCGACCACCGCGCGCTTCTCGGCGGAAACGGTCGCGAACACCTCCGCGCCGAAGGCTCGGGCAAGCTGCACCACGATGTGCCCGACTCCTCCGGCGCCGCCCCGCACCAGCACTTTTTGACCGGCCTTCACTCCCGCCCGGTCCACGAGTCCTTCCCACACCGTGAGAAAAACCAGCGGGAGCGCAGCCGCTTCGCGCAGGCTGATGTTCTTTGGTTTGATCGCGATCAAATCCGCATCGACGGCGGCATATTCGGCGAGCGAGCCCGGCAGGCCACGGACTCCGCCCGTCAGGCCATAGACTTCGTCGCCAATCTTGAAAGAAGATACGCCTTCTCCAATCGCTTCGACGACTCCCGCCAGATCCGTCCCGAGGATGGCCGGCAGAGCAGGCATGGCATACGGAGCCGCACCGGTGCGAATTTTGTAATCAATCGGATTAACCCCACTGGCGATAACGCGGACGAGCACCTGGCCGGGACCGGCGATGGGCCGAGGAACTTCCGAGGCGATGAATTCACCTGCGGAATAGTCCTTGAGCACGAGAGCCTGCATGGTGGTTGGGGCACTCATGGTATTCGAGATTTCTGGGATGAGAATTTAAGCGGGCCTGGGTCAGCGAATGGGGCGCGGCCTATTTCAGCCAGACGAAACGCCCCGAAGGATCACATCGGCTGCGCGGTTGGCAGGATGGTCACTTGTTGGAGATTCATCCGCTTCGGCGCGCTGACGGTGAACGCGATGGCGGAAGCGATGTCTTCCGCTTCCAGCAGATCCATCTGCTCCTGTGCGCCCTTGATCCAATCCTGCACGCCTTGGTTGTCCACGGGACCGGCCAGTTCCGTGCTCACCAAGGCCGGGTTCGATCGCGCACACGCGGACACCTTTCGCGCCGAGTTCCGCGCGCAGATGGATCGAGAGATGGGTGACGTAGGCTTTTGTGCCGCTGTAGACCGCGAAGTTGGGAAAGATGTTCTTGCCGGCAATCGAGGAGATGTTGATCAGGTCCGCCGGGCCGTCGCCCGCGCCCGCCTTGATGAGCGCGGGGGTGAAGGCTCCGATCACATTCATCAGGCCGCTGATGTTCAGATCGATCTGCTTTGCCACTGCTCGGCCCGCAGGTCTTCGATCGGGTTCGGCAGCATCACGCCCGCGTTGTTCACCACGATGTCCACGCGGCCGAATTTGGCGAGAACTTCCGCCGCGGCGGCATCGACCGCGGCCTTGTCGGTGACATCAACCGTGACCGACAGCGCCGTGCCGCCGGCCTTTTCGATTTCCCCGAACGAGCGCCGAGAGCCGATCCGCGCGGCGGGCCAGCACGGCGACTTTGGCACCCTTTTCGGCGAGGAGTTTGGCGGTGGATTCACCGATGCCGCTGGAGGCTCCGGTGATGACGGCAACACGATTTTCAAGAGGAAGAGTGGATGAATTCATAAAGTGTTTCTGTGCGGGAAAGCATTCCGTCGAAGAGCGGTCTGGGCAATGCCTGATCGTCTGCATATCTGGCCTATTCCTAGGGGCGCTCTGTCTTTTCAGACATACCCCAGCATGTTGGCTGCATTGACTTCCCGATCGCCATGAAAATCACTGTCCATCCCGCCAACACCCTCGCCGGCCCGATCGGTACGCTCGCCGTCACCGAAGGCCCGAACACGACCCGGAACCCCGGGGTCACCGTCTATCGCGTCACCCGATCACAACTTCCGTCGCCTACGCTCTACACTGCCCCGCTCGCATCCTCGCCCGCCAGACCATCCGGGAAATTCTCTACCTCATCCTGCGCGGCCCTTGCGGTAATTCCCTTCGCTCCCTGCCCACCGCCAACAGTCGTGCCGGGCAATTGAGCCGGGTGCTGCGACACTTGAACGAGCACTTTTCTCGCGCCATGCGCGTCGAGGATCTCGCGCGACCCGCCCACATGAGTGTGCCCACATTTCACGAAAACTTTCGCGCGGTCACCTTGCGCTCGCCGCTGCAATATCTCAAGGCCGTGCGTCTCACCAGAGCTCGGCTGATGATGCTGCAAAACGGCCAGCCCGCGAATGTCGTTGCCCACGCCGTCGGCTACGAAAGCGAGTCGCAATTCAGCCGCGAATTTCGCCGCTTCTTCGGCGCTCCCCCGCTTGCTAAGAACACGCGAAGAGGGAGGACACCCATGGACACAGCCGCTCGTCCCTTAGCTCCGCGATAAGGCCTGTTGGACGAGCAGCAGATGAGGCTGCGTTCGCCCGGCTCAGCGATTCGCCCGGCGGTTGGCATCGCCCTTGCTTTACGTGCAATCGCTTCCTCACTGAAGTGGAAGGCCACGGCTCACTGATAGCCGCGTTGTTGAAGTTAGTTAATTAGAAAGGCCCAATGATATGGGTAGAAATAGTACGCAGTTAAGCCGGGGACAATTGAGTGGTCTCGGGCAGAAGATATTGGCAGGGCTGATCGCTCTGGGGGCGCTCCTCGGGATTACCCAGGTGACCCCGACCAGCTTCGAGGCGGACCTCGATGCGTTCGATGATACGCTGGATGACTATAACTCGGCACGGAGCGTGCGGCAGGCGGCCTCGACGCTGTTGCAGTCGAAGAATGCAGACCTAACTGCCTATCTAAGTGCGGCGCGCAAGATCCTGACGGTTTCCTTTGGCGATCATTGGAATACGATGTGGGCGCAGGCGGGTTTCGTGCAACCAAGCACGGCGATCCCGCGCCGGGTGCAGGATCGGCTGGCGCTGGCGCTTTCGCTGGCGAAGTTCTTCACGAAGAACCCGAGCTACGAGGTGGCCTCGAAGAATGTGACGGCGGCGCGCGCGACGGCGGTGCGCACGGCGGTGATCGACGCGCAGAATGCGCTCCAGCCGCAGAACGTGGCGGTGAAGACGGCGAATCACGCGCTCGCGACGGCGCAGACGACGCTGTTGAAGTCGATCCGTTATGTGATCAAGATTCTCTCGGGCGCACTGGCGGCGAATGATCCGCGCTGGGAAGCCTTTGGCCTGAATATCCCGGCGTCGGACACGACGCCGGCGGTGCCGACCGGTCTCACGGCGACGATCGTGGGACCGAGCATCCTGCTCGGCTGCGATGAGACGGCGCTGGCGACGCGCTATCGCTGGAGGACGTTGATCGTAGGAGTGGAGAGTAAGCCGCAACTGGCGGCGAGCACGGCTGACCCGATGGCGGAGCTGAAGGACGCGGTGCCGGGCGTGACGCTCTCGATCACGGTGCAGGGTGTGAATGGCGGAGCGCAAGGCAAGCCGAGCGATCCGGTGATCGTGACGATGCCGCTGCTCTCGACCGCGAAGCCGGCCGCAGCGGAGATCAAGGTGGCCTCGCCGGCGATGGTGTCGCGGAATGGCAACGGCAGCACCAATGGGAATGGCAGCCGAGCTGCGGTGCGCGTGAGCTAGAGAGTCACGGTAAGGCCCGCGTCGCCGCAAGGTGGCGCGGGTTTTCTCTTTCCTGACCTGACGGCTCCCGGCGGGCTCCGCTCCGCCAATTCAACCGTGCTGCGAAGGGCGGCTTCTCGGCGGCGAGCGGAGTGTGAGCCGAAGTTCCGTGGGTGAAAGCAAGACGGCCCTCAGCCGGCCTGTGCGAATGCTGTGCATCCGATAAGCCGGCTTCGGGCCGCTGTTCAGGCCGGGTTTGCGCCCCGATTAATCAAATCCCCAGATCTTGAGGGTAGCCATCTGGGCCTTGCCGAGGATCTTGTATTGGACTGTGACCATCTTCAGGCGGCCTTTGCGTCCCGGAGCATCGTGCGGGCTGGTTTGGCCGCCCGACTTGAGAGTGCCGACGTCGGTGATCGTGTCGTCGCGGCGGTTATCCCAGCCCAGGACGACCTTCGAGATCTCGACATCAGCGCCCTCGACCGAGAGCTTTACCTTCTTGATGTCTTTCTTCCGTCTGCCTCCTTCGGTCTTGATCTCGACGCCGGAATCGGCGGCCTTGATCGTCTGCTGGCCCAGGACAAACCACTCGTCTGCCCGGGCGCTGCCGACCGTCCCCAAAAGGATGGCGGATGCGGCGATAGCGCAAAACACTGTCAGGTTATGGATCTTAGTTTTCATATTATTTGTTCACTTTCGCTCTGAATTATCAGGGCTGTCCCGTTGGCGCGGTATCGGACCTTGGTCCTACTCAGAGCGTTTGGATTAAGAGGAGTGCGAAGATGATTGCTGGCTCGGAGGTTTGGGAGCAGAGGTGAAAGAATCGGGTTATCTTTCAAGGACCCGACTGCCAAGGCGCACGAGAACGAATAAGGCCACGATGACAGCTGCCGCCGCTTCCGATCCCGCGGCCGTCGGCCTGGACCCGGCCGCGCTGCAAAAATTCGTCGCGGCGATTTCAGGCTGACATCGACGCCGGGGATACCGCCGGCGCTTCCTTCATCGTCGCGCGTGGCGGTGAGATTGGCTGCCGGGAAGTCTTAGGTCAGATCGCGCCCTGACTTTCGTCTTCCTCTGCGCAGGCCTGCTCGACGGGCTCGCGCATCTCGCGCGCTTACAGCGATTGAGCGATCTCGCTCTTGCTGCCTGTGTGGAATAGGAAGACCGGGCAAGAGATAGCTCGCGCAGACCAGCGAACGCGAGCGGTGCGGCAGGCGTGTGAGAACCGGTTGCAGTCGGCGATCTGCCGCGCGACCGCGGCGGTCTCGCCGGGCGCGCTTTCCGGGTTGCCACCGAGGGAAATCCCTCTAAACTCCGGCTTCCTTTTATCCGACCCGCTTATGACTCTTTTTGCTCTCTCGATTCTCGATTCCGGTGTCTGGCTCGCGATGCTCTGCGCGGTCGCGGGACTGGCTTTCGCTTTCTTTCTCATCCTCTCGGTGATCAAGTCTTCGCCGGGGAATGCGCGCATGCAGGAGATCGCCGGCGCCATCCAGGAGGGAGCGAAGGCTTATCTGAATCGCCAGGTGGTGACGATCAGCGCGATCGCGGTCGTGATCTTCATCCTCCTCTTTATTTTCAAGGATCACGCGACTTCGGTCGGATTCCTCATCGGTGCGGTCTGTTCGCTCGCGGCTGGTTTCATCGGCATGCGGATTGCGGTGCTGGCGAATACCCGGACGACGCAGGCGGCGACGACTTCGCGCACGGCGGCGATGCGGGTGGCTTTCAATGGCGGCGCGGTGACTGGTCTGCTCGTGGTCGGCCTCGCGCTGCTCTCGGTCGGTCTGTTCTACACCGTGGCGGGGAAGATGATCGGCCATGATCTGGCGGTGAAGAGTCTCATCGGGCTGGCGCTGGGCGCGAGCTTGATCAGTGTCTTCGCGCGACTGGGCGGCGGCATTTATACGAAGGCGGCTGATGTCGGCGCGGATCTCGTCGGCAAAATCGAGAACACGCTCGACGAAGACGATCCCCGCAATCCCGCGACGATCGCGGATAACGTGGGCGATAACGTGGGCGATTGCGCGGGCATGGCGGCGGACGTTTTCGAGACCTACGCAGTGAGCCTCATCGGCGCGATCCTGGTCGGCGCGCTCACGCTGGCTAACTCTCCGGCGGCGATCGTTTATCCGTTCGTGCTCGGCGGCATCTCGGTGCTCGGCGCGATCGTCGGCATCCTCTTCGTGAACGTGAGCAACGCCAAACCCGGCAACGTCCTGATGGGCGGTGTGATGGCGAGCGGCATCGTCTCTGCAATTCTTTTCTGGCCGGCGACGCATCTGCTTTTTCCCGACGGCGTGATCATCGCCGATGCGCTCCGGACCGCGAACGATCTCTATTGCGCCTCGCTCGTCGGTCTGCTCATGACCGGCATCGTGGTGGTGATCACGAATTACTACACCTCGATGAGTTTCTCGCCGGTCCGCAAGATCGCGAAGGCTTCTGAGACCGGTCACGCGACGAACATCATCGCCGGCCTCGCGATCGGGCAGCACGCGACCGCGCTGCCGGTCGGGTTCATTGGCCTGGCGATCCTGTTCAGCTTCCATTTCGCCGGTCTTTACGGCATCGCAATCGCGGTCATGAGCATGCTCTCGATGGCCGGGATCATCATCTCGCTCGATGCGTTCGGGCCGATCACGGATAACGCCGGCGGCATCGCGGTGATGAGCGATCTGCCGAAGGAAGTGCGCGGCGTGACCGACGATCTCGACGCGGTCGGCAACACGATGAAAGCGGTGACGAAGGGCTACGCGATCGCTTCGGCGGGTCTGGCGGCGCTGGTCCTTTTCGGCTCCTACGTCGAGGAACTGCGGGCGCACATCACCGCTGCGGGGCGGACGTTTAATTTCCAGTTCTCGCTCACCGAGCCGAAGGTGATCATCGGGCTTTTCATCGGCGGGTTGCTGCCGTTCATCTTCACGGCCTTTAGCATGGACGCGGTCGGCAAAGCGGCCGGCGCGGTCGTGCGTGAAGTGCGGCGGCAGTTGACGGCCAAGCCGGGGATCCTCACCGGCGCGGACAAACCGGACTACGGCGTCTGCGTCGATATCGTGACCAAGGCGGCTTTGCGCGAAATGATCATCCCGGCGCTGCTTCCGGTGGTGTTTGTGGTTGCGGTGGCGATGATCAAACCACTCGGCCCGGTTGTCCTCGGCGGTATGCTCGTGGGCACGATTGTTACCGGTCTCTTCGTCGCGATCGCGATGACCTCGAGCGGCGGCGCCTGGGACAATGCAAAGAAATACATCGAAGAAGGCAATCTCGGCGGCAAAGGTTCCTTTGCCCACGCGGCCTCGGTGACGGGCGACACGGTCGGCGATCCCTACAAGGACACCGCCGGCCCGGCGATCAATCCGATGATCAAGGTGGCGAACATTGTCGCGATCCTGATTATCCCGATCTTTTTCTAGCGGCTCGCCTAACGAACAAAACACTCTGGCCTGTTACCGGCCGTTTCTTCTGATAGAGTGCCCGCATGAACGCTTCCAAATTCCAGCTCGTCCCGGCGACCCGCAAGGAAACCCCGGCCGTCCCTGATGCGGGCGCGAGTCCGTTTCGGGTGGTGGTCGATCCGCAGATGCGGTTGCAACTGCGCCGCGCCTTGATCGATCTCATCGATAACCACGATGAAGCGCTGGCCGAGCATTATGCCGACGGCAAGCTCGCGCTCGAATCCTACAAGGAATACATCGAAGTCTTCGCCCGGAGCTTGAAGGAAACCATGGAAAGCCCCGAAGGCGTCTCTTATCTCCTGCGCGCGGTGGGCTTCGACGTTCCGCCAGAGGAGGTGAACCTCAGTCCGGAACTGCGCTGGAAATACCAGCCGCCCGCCTGAGCAGTGGCGGGCCGCTAAATGACTGGGTTCGTTAGGAAAAGGCTTGCCTCCGCGGCACCCCTCTGAGATTACTGCCGCACTTCTCGATGCCCACAGTTCTTTTAATCGAAGACGACGCCGAGGGACGCCGCGTGACGAGCGAGCTTTTCCTGCGCGAAGGCTGGGAAGTCCTTGAGGCCGGCGATGGAGAATCAGGAGCCTCTCTCGCCCTGAAGCACCGGCCGGAGTTGGTCCTGTGTGATCTCCTCATGCCGAAATCCAACGGCTTCCAGGCTTGCCGCCGCATCCGGCAAAAGCTGCTCCGGACGAAGATCATCATCATCTCCGGTCGCGACTATGGCGTCGACCGAAGCAGCGCAATCGAGGCCGGCGCGGACGAGTATCTGGTGAAGCCCGTGCAGTGGGAAAATCTCCGCGAAGTAATCGACCGCGTCATGCCGGCGGAAGGTTATAACCTGGGCAGCGATGACGACTTTCCGGAGTTCGTGCCGCCCTCGACCCGGCTGCGTTTCTGGGGCGTGCGCGGTTCCATCCCGGTCCCGGGCGCCTCGACTGTGCGCTATGGCGGCAACACCAGTTGCATCGAGTTCCGTGCGGAAGGGGAGATCATCATTCTCGATGCCGGCTCGGGCTTGCGGCTGCTCGGGAATTCCCTCGAGGAAGAGTTCGGCAATCGGCCGATCAAGCTCACGATTCTCATCACCCACACGCATTGGGATCACATCCAGGGCCTGCCTTTTTTCCTGCCCGCCTACAAGGAGAAGAACAGCCTCCGGGTCCTCGGCTACGAAGGCGCGCGCAAAGGGCTCGCCGCCATTCTCGCCGGCCAGATGGAGACCTCCTTTTTCCCGGTCAGCCTGCGCGACATGCCGAGCGCAATCGAGATCGAGGAGCTCAAGGAAATGGAATTCTCCATCGGTAAGGTACAGGTCCGCGCGCGCTTCGTGAATCACCCGGGGATTTGCGCCGGCTATCGACTCGAGACCAGCACCGGCTCGGTCGCCTACCTGCCCGATAACGAGCCGTATGACACTTTGAAAGCCAGCCGTACCGAGGCCGGGAGCGCCGGGGCTGATGAAGCGCGAGCCTATGCGATCGCGGAGCGCGCCAAGCTCGCGCGCTTCCTCCGCAAGGTCGACGTCCTCATTATCGACGCGCAATATACCGACGACGAATACGCGCAGAAGATCGGCTGGGGCCACGGCTCCCTGAGCAGCGTCGTCTCGCTCGCCCTCGAAGCCGACGTGCGCAAACTCTTCCTCTTCCACCACGATCCCGAGCACGATGACAAGAAGCTGGACGAGATCGTGGAAGCGGCGCGCACGCTCGTCCTCGAAAGCGGCAAAGCGATGGAAGTGGACGCCGCGCGCGAAGGCGCCGAAGTCTGGCTCAACCCCGAGCGTGCGAGATAGGACGGTTCCAGCTAGAACTGGACATTGACTCGGACGCCGCCGACGACCGCGGGCTCGGCCGGTTCGGTCGCGCCGGGATTGAAAATCACCTGAAAGTCCGGCTGAATGGAAACGTGGCGGTTGCAGACCACCTGGTAGGTCAGTTCCAGAACTTCCTCATGATGCGAAGCAAGCGGACGGCCGTCGTCCTGCACCAACTCTCCGCTTAACTCTACATAACTAAAAGCCAAGCCCAGGATATCCGGCGCGCGGCTTGGAAGGAGACCTTTGTAATTGATGCCTACATCGCCATACCAGGTCACCGTATTCCGATCGTCCGGCGCGAAACCCAGCCGCGAGAAAGCGCAGAGCTTCGCGTCGTCCGCGGGCACCGGATGCCAGAGTTCCTGGTCGACCACCGCGTAGAGGGAAAAATTGCCGTGGTGCGAGTCTCCGCCCGCGGCGTCCGCAAATTGTTTCGAATCGTAGTCGCCACCGAGCTTGTAAGTCCCGCGCAACCCGCGTTCTGGGGGCGCGTTGGCATTCTTGGGCGGAGGGTTTTGGGTATAACCGATTTCCGCAAAGACGAGCACGCCGTCGGCGCTTCGAAATGAGATGCGGGTGTTATGCTTGTTGTCGGTCCCTGCGTCTCCCACGTCGCCACTAAAGGCCGCGGCTTCGGCATAAAACGAATCGTTAGGCGCAACCCGCAGTCTTAGCCCAGGCGCCGCGGTCGGGAAGATCGGTGGATTAAGATTCTGACTCACGCTTGGGATCGCGCCGAAGGAGCTATTGAGAAAAAGCGTGGCGTAATCAGAGTTAAAGAACTCCGCGTCGGCCAAAATCTGTCCGGCACGAATAGATAACTTACCGTCAAGGTATTCCAGTTGCAGCCAGGCATCGTAGAGCCGCAAGCTGTCGTAGCTATCGATGTTACTCAGCGTGTTGAAGTCATGGACCGCAGCCTGGGTGAGTCCCGTTCCCTCGGGATAGATCGCGCGGATGCTCGCGCTCGCTCCTTGCCAGCCGAGCAGTTTTTCCAGGTCGAGGGCTACGCCGGCATTGAGCAGGCTTTCGAAAATCGCGGTTTGCGAAGTCCCGCCAGTCACATTGCCGAGCACCTCCGCGGTGAAGGCAACCGGAAACTCAATTCCCCGAGTCGTCGGAGTGGTGGTGGCTTCGGGCGAATCACGACTGCCGCCGGGCACGGTGATCGCCTCCTGCGCGCAGACCGAGGTCGCGAGGAAAAGACTCCAGATAACGCAAGACAACCGGAGCGTGGGCACGCCAGCGTTATGCCCATCCCGGCGCGGCGAGCAAGATTATTTGGCCGCTAAGTCCTCGCGCGGAAAAGAGAGAAGACGGAGACGAGCAGCAGCAAAACGCCGAAGGTGCAAACGATCGCGGCACCGGATGGGAAGTCGCCCCAAAAGGAAAAATAGAGTCCGCCCACGCCACCGATTAGCGCAATCAGCCAGCCCACTAATAACCTGCCGGCGAGATTCCGCGCCAAGCTGATCCCGCAGACCGCCGGCACGATAAGATAACTAAAGATCAGAAGCACACCCGCGATCCGGACAAAGCTCGTCACGACCAACCCAAAGGCGGCGTAGAAAAGAAAATCCCACCAGCGGACCTTCCAGCCTTGCCGATAAGCCTCCTCACGATCGAAAGAGACGAGCAGGAATTTCCGCCGCAGGACGAAGTGCAATAAGCCGACCAGCGCGAAAAGGCCGAAGCATTTCCCTACTTCCAGCGGAGTCACGAGGAGGATATTGCCGACGAGCATTTGCTTGATTTGTTCGTCTCCTTCCGCCGCACGACTGAGCAGCATTACCGCCGTCGCGGCCGCGACGACATAGGAAATGCCGATGACTGCTTCCTGCGGTATCTGACTTGCCCGCTTGCCCGTTACTGAGAAGACGGCCGCTCCCAGGAGAGTAAAGCCGAGCGCGATCCCAAAGGCCGCGGTGCTTTGTAAGTCGAAGTGGAAAAGCAAAGCCACGCAAATCCCGAGCGAAGCCATCTGCGCCATCGCGATGTCGATGAAGATGATCCCACGCTGGACCACGTGGAGCCCGAGATAGACCAGCAGCCAGGGCAAGAGCACACAGGCCATGATCGGCCAAAACATGACATCCCACATATGGCTCCTTATTGCAGCGCCGCGGCGAGGCGGTTGACCAGCGCGTCGATGAGTTTCACGTAAGTGTCCGTATTGGGAAGTGCGCCGGGGAACTGCGCGAAATCCACCACCTTCGCTCCCGTGGCTTGGGCCACTTTTTCAGCGATCTTCCGGTCGTGGTAAGGCTCCACAATGATCGCCTTGATCTTCTGCGCCTTCATTTGCGTAATCACCTCAGCGAGGTGGGAAGGAGACGGCGGAATCCCCGGTTTCGGCTCGAGGAAGATATTGATATTAAAACCGAAGCGATGCGCGAAGTAGGGCCAGGAATCATGGTAAGCCACCAGACTCTGTCCGCGGTAGGGGAGTAGCTTCGCGCCCCATTCCTGGAGCTTCGCGTTAATCGTGGTTTCAAATTTTTGTTCGTTAGTCTGATACTCCGCGGCGTGGGCGGGGTCGACCGCGGCGAAGGCTTGCGCGATGTGGGCCGCGACCGCTTTCGCGATGATCGGATCGACCATGAAATGCGGATTACCCATGGCGTGCACGTCGCCCGCGGCGCGCGAGAGTTCGGCCGGCACTTCCATCAGCCGGATGCCTTGCGAAGCCTCAACCCTACCCGGTTGGCCGGCTTGTATCTTGGAGTCGCGCGCATTTTGCAGCAGCGGCGGGAGCCAGCCCATCTCCAGCTCCGCGCCACCGTCGATTAGGACATCGGCGTTGCGTAACTGGACGACGAAGCTCGGCCGCGCATCAACGAAGTGCGGATCTTCGGTCGGCTTGGCCAGGGTGGTTACTTCGACATTGGCGCCGCCGATCTCGCGCGCGAGCGCGGCGTAGTCCGGCAGGGTGGCGACCACATTGATTTTAGCCTGCGCGGTGAGCGCTGTCGTGAGGCAAAGGCCGAGCAGAGCGGCCAGCTTTTTGAGTTGGTTAGGTTGCATGGTTATGTTCGTTAGGTTGACGTGGTGAGCTAGAATTTGTGGGCGCCGTGCGCGCCAAGGATGAATTCAAACTGGAGGAAAATGGAGTCGGCCTGGCGGGCGCTGAGGAACGCGTTCTCCTCGAGAAAGTCGTGGTTATACTGTAGCCGGATCTTGGAAAACTCCGTCGGATACCAGGTGATGTCGCCGGAAATGCGCTCGCGACTTTGCCGGTCGAGGCTGTCGGTGTAATCCGAGTCCTCCATGTGCACGTAATCGCCGCGCACGCCGGTGGTCCAGCCCTTCTGGAAACCCCAAACCACCTGCGAATACATCCCCCAGTCGTGGAAAGTCTCGGCAATTGGAAAGGATTGATCGACCCCACGACCTGCTTCGTAGCGGCGATACATTCCCTCGGTCTGCCATTTCACAAACGGAAAGCCGCCTTCCGCGCGCGGCGATTTCCATTTATAGAGAAAGTCTCCCCCATAGATGGCAGTGCGGCTGTCTCCGCCGGTCTCGTTAGGCCCGAAGGCGCCGGAGAGGCCGCCGAGAATGGTCTGGGTCGGCGAGAGATCAACGGAATTTTCCCAGCGCGGGACATAGACGAAATCCTGCACCCCGCGGGCTTCGCGATCGGTCGTTTCGCGACCGAAGAAGGTGCCGTCTTCGCCTGGGTTACGGAAAGAGAAGCCGGTGTTGCCGCGCCCGTTTTGCACTCCGAAAAGGAACTGCGAATACCACGAGACCGGGACCGTCCACGAGAGCTGCGCGCCGATGCCGCGAAGCCCATCGGAGCCGAGGAAAAGTCCGTGCACGAGCGGGTCGTCGGCAAAATCCCAAGTGTGCGGATGGGTCGGATTGATCCGACCAAAGGCGGAGAAAAATTGTCCGGCCTTGAGCTGCAAGCCCAAGGGCAGATCGCTCGTTTGCATGAACGCTTCCTCGACCTCGATCTCCGTCTCGTCGTCGTTGTCGAGCTTGAGCACGATATTGGCGAAGCCCTCGAAATAGGGGTCGACGGCGCCGTCGAGCGCGAGCTCAAGGTTGCGGGCGTTGAAGCCGCGCTGCTGCGGATCGTGGTCGCCCACTTCGAGCAGGTCGAGATCGCGATCGCTCGAATAGGCGAGCGAGAATTGCCCGTCGAAGGAAATATTCATGTAAGCGCCATGCGCGCTGCTGCCCAGAAGCGTCATCGGCGCGACGAGCGCGGCGCCGGCACCGGTCGATGAGGTTGTCTCCGGGGCGGCCGCGACGGAGGAGTCGGTGGTGGGAAATTGGGTGGTCGAAGCTGCGACCGCTGGAGCGGCGACGGTTGGCGGCGGCGGCGCGGTAGAGGCGACGACCGAGTTATCGGTCGTCGGGAATGCCGGAGCCGTGCTGGCCGCAGGCGACGGCGTGGCGTTCGCGATCTTTTCGTTAGCGGGCAGCGCCGCGGGCTCCACCGGCGCGCCGGACGCCGCCGCCGAGGCCTGCTGATCTTTGACTTGCTGCTGCAAGGTTTTCACCATCTCGGTGAGCGACTGCACCTGTTGGCGCAAGGCCTCGACATCAGCGGCGGAGGCGGGCGCCGCTGTGGCGACTGGCGCAGGATCTTCTGCGCAGGCGACCGAGACGGCGCTGCAAAACACAAATAACCAAACAAATCTTTTCATCCCAAATTCTCCCGAACAGCCGGCGCCTAACGAGGCCCGGATCGATCAAAACGCGTGTGCGCGTTTGCGGCATTGGCCCGATGACGCGCGAAACGCCACGGCGGTCACAGCCCGCGCGAGCGCGCGAGGATGGCCAATGCTTTAGGAGAGCGCGGGCGGCGCGTGCTCGAGGAGCAGGAAATCGAGCGGCGCACTCGCGCGCGTGCTCGGAGCCGCGAGAAAGACCACAGACTCGGTGGCGGGCGCGGGTTCAGCGATGACCACCGCCGCGCCACAAATCGCGACCCCGCCCGCAGACAGGATCGTGACGACGCATTCGTGGCCCGCCCCCTGCGTCTTGTGAATCTGCTCGTGCAGACCTGGCGCATCCGCGGCTGCAAGCGCGAGCAGAAAAGCGGTTGCCGTGAGCAAGGTCACCAGAGCGCGCCAGGCGGCTTGCCGACCTCGAACGACAGGGAAACTCATGCGGCCAGCAGTCTGGTCAACACGCCCCGGAACGCAAGCGCAACCTTGAGCCCGCGAAAATTCCCCCTCCGCATCCTTCTTCAACCGAGGAACGACCCAACCGCGAAAACCAGGAGCAGAACGAAACAAGCGCCGAGCGCGACCACATTCAGCAGATAAGCCTGCCGCACTTGCGGCTCCGCCCGCCGGTCTCGCAGGCGCAACGCGACATAGCTGCACGAGACGAGCGACGTGAGCAGCGTCAGCGCCAGTAAAGGGCGCGCCGCCAGGTAAGCGCTCCGTCCCGCATGGACGCAGAGGAAGACGAGGAACCAGGCGCTGAGCATAGTGAAAGGAGGAACAAGGAACTTCGTCACGGCCGGTCCTATTTCCCTTAACAGCCTCGGCGCACAACCTAGCGAAACATGAAGTAGACGGCCCCGACCATGCAGAGACAGGCCCAGAGAAAGTCGAGCTTGAGCGGCTGCTGCATGTAGAAGAGCGCGAACGGCGCAAAGACAGAGAGCGTAATAACCTCCTGCAGGATCTTTAACTGGCCGAGGCTATATTGGGTGTAACCGAGCCGATTCGCGGGCACCTGAAAGAGATACTCAAAGAGCGCAATGCCCCAGCTTAGGAGTGCGGCCACATACCACTTGCGGTCGTTCAGATTCCGCAGGTGAGCATACCAGGCGAAAGTCATGAAGGAGTTAGAAATGACGAGCAGGATGGCGGTACGAGCTATGATCGGCATGGTACCCGGAAATAAGGTGAGATCGTACCTCCTGGCAAGAAACGAGCGGACAAGCCGCTGGTGAAAACTGCCTCGGCTCCTTGTCGCGCCCGTTTTGCCGGCGCGCGCATTTTCCGAACCTCGGATCAGCCTTTTTTCCCGATGATCATCCGATAGATGAGCAGAAGCAGCATCGCGCCGATGACCGAGAGGATGAAGCCGGCGATGTAGTTTGACCCCCAGATCAGCCGCCCGATCCACGTGCCGACAAATGCTCCCGCGATGCCGAGCAGCATGGTGATGATACAGCCGCCGGGATCTTTGCCGGGCATGAGGAGTTTCGCGATTGCCCCGATGACGAGGCCGATAATCAAGGTCCAGAGTAGTGCGCCCATAAGGCCCCATCTTAACGAGTCGGCGCAGCGGGCCGCAACGTTATTATAACTGGACGACCTGCGCGGTGTGGATGTCGTCGCTCGCGCTGATCTCGGCGAGCAATTCCGGTGGCGGAGGGGTGTCGAGATTGAGCACGGTGAGTGCGCGGCCGCCAGCTTCGTTCCGGCTGAGCGACATCGTGGCGATGTTCACGCCGTGGCCGCCTAACAATGTCCCGATCCGCCCGACCATGCCGGGCCGGTCGGTGTTTTCGAGCACGAGCACGACGCCGTGCGGGCGCGCCTCGAGCGGGCGGCCGTTGATGTTTACGATTCGCGGAGTCGCGCCAAAAAAAGCGCCGGCCACGGAAACCGTCTTGCCGTCGGCGTTCGCGGTGAGCTCGAGCAGGTCGGTGTAATCGCCCGGCGCGCTCAGGCGGGACTCAGTGACCTTGATCCCGTGCGCTTCGGCGAAGGCGGGAGCGTTCACTTCATTCACGTCATCGCCGCCGGCGAGCCGGAGGAAACCCTTCAGGATCGAGCGGGTGATCGCAGTGGTATCGACTTCGTTGACCTTGCCGCTGTAATTAATGTGCAGGCTCTCGACCCGCCGCGGCGAAACCTGCGAGAGGAAAAGCCCGAGTTTTTCGCCGAAGCGCAGATGCGGCCCCACGATCGCGAGCGTTTTCGCGTCGAGGTTCGGCATGTTCACGGCGTTGCGGATCGTGCCTTCGAGGAGCGCGGCGCGGATCGCCTGCGCGATTTCGATCCCGACGCTTTCCTGCGCTTCCGCGGTCGAGGCGCCGAGGTGCGGGGTGAGGACGAGATTCGGCACACCGCGCAAGGGTGAGTCGGCCGGGAGTGGTTCCGTCTCGAAAACATCGAGCGCGGCGCCGGCGACCTGGCCGTTGCCTAACGAATCGACCAACGCCGCCTCGTCGATCAAACCGCCGCGCGCGCAGTTGACGATGCGGACGCCGCGTTTCGTTTTCGTTAGGCGCGCGGCGTTGAGGAGGTGGTGCGTCTCCGGCGTGAGCGGCGTGTGCAGGGTGAGAAAATCGCAGAGCGGGAGGAGCTCATCGATCTCCTCGACCAGTTCCACCTGCAGGGCGCGAGCCCGCGCGGCGGATAGAAAAGGATCGTAAGCGAGCACGCGCATGCCGAAGGCGATCGCGCGTCGGCTCAGCTCCGAGCCGATCCGTCCCATGCCGATAATGCCTAACGATTTCCCGTAGAGCTCGGTGCCTTCGAATTTCTTCCGGTCCCATTTCCCGGCCTGCAAATTAGCGTGTGCCTGCGGGATCTTGCGGGCCACGGAGACGAGGAGCGAGAACGCGTGCTCGGCGGTGGAAACGGTGTTGCCGCCCGGCGTGTTCATCACGATCACGCCGCGGCGTGTCGCGCTCTCGACGTCGACGTTATCGACCCCGACGCCGGCGCGCCCGACGACTTTCAGCCGCGTCGCGGCCTGCAAAATCGGCGCGGTTATTTTCGTCTGACTCCGCACGACGATCGCGCTGAACTCCGGCGCCAGCTCGATCAGCTCAGCTTCGGAAAGTCCGTGCCTAACGGTAACTTCGAGGGCGCCGCCGCTCGCGAGCTCTTCGACGCCGCGCTCGGAAATAAGATCGGCGATGAGGACTTTGGGCGTGGTCACGGCGTGGGTTTTCTAGAGGATCGCGGGCTCAAAATTGTCATCCTGAGCGGAGCGAAGGACCTCACAGACTACGCTCGCGCTGAAATTGCAAATGGTAGTCGACCGGACGCTTGCGAGGTCCTTCGCCGCGCTACGCCGGCTCAGGGATGACAATGCTGTCTTAGCGGCGCTCTTGGTTATCCGAAGATCATCAGCCGGATCGACTCCGGCAGATTCTGCGCGATTTGAGTCGCGACGCTGCCGCGCATCAGGTCGGCGAGGGAGCGCCGCTGCGACGAACCGAGAATGATGTAATCGACGCCGAGCGTGGCTGCGAGATCGAGGATCGTCGCCGAAGTGTCTTCGCTCACCGCGTAAACCGGCTGCACGCAAACGCCGCGCGCTTCGCCTTCCTTGAGCATGAGCGACATAATCGCGCGCGCCTGCGGATCGTCCTTCCATTTCGACGCGCCGAGCGCCGCGGGCGCGCCTGCGAAATAGATCGAAATCTCCTTCACGTAGAGCACGCAAAGGACTGCTTTGCGGAGCTGCGCCTCCTCGAGCGCGAAATTCAGCACCGGATTAATCCCGCGCGCTGCGACCATGATTTTCTGACCTTCCTCGAGCTTCGACGCCATCGTCGCAGCCAGATTCGGCGCGACCATTTCTGCGACCTCTTTGGTCATTGTCACGGTCTTTAACCCGGAGAGCTTGTGCGAATAGGCCCGCAGCGCGAGACCGATGCCGAGCACGCACATGGCGAAAAAGAGCGCGTCCGGTTTGGTCTTCGCGATCGTCAGCTCGACCGCGGTGAGCACGAGAAAAGTCGAGCCCATGAGCAGCCGCTGATACCATGGCAGGCCGAGCCGTTTGTTAAAGGTGCACGAGCCGAGATTGACCGCGATCGCGCCGACCACGCCGATCGCGTAAAGCCCGGCGAGCGATTCGAATTTCGGCGTCACCGCGAGCACCAGGATCGGGATCGCCATCGCGACGAAGAGCGGAATGCGCGGCACGCCGTGGCGGTTGAGCCGTGCGAGCTGCTTCGGCATTTCGCCGTCCTGCGCCATCATGTAGATGACGCCGATGAGCGCGACGACCGCAGTGTTGACCGCGCTGAAAAGGAGGAGCCCGAAAACGACGCCGACGACGAGCCCAAAGGCGTTGCCGAACCAGGGCGCCACCACCGCGGTCCCGTAGTGTTCGCCGAGATAGCGCAGCATGTCCTCGGAATGCTGGAGCAGTTCCGGCCGGTAAACTTTCGGCATCGACAACATCGCCCAGCCGAGCAGCGCGGTCCCGAGCACCACCTCAACCGCGACCGGGATGATCGCCTTCGCCGCCGTCCGCGTGACCTTCGGTTTATCCGGCGTCGAGCCCGGGTCGAGTTTCATCACGCCGGTGATATTCGCGACCGCTTCCACGCCGCTGAGCGCGAGAATAACGCCGACGAACTGAGTCCAGGCGACGCCGAAATTAGCGTGCGTCGGCTCGAGATGAGTGGTGTTCAGGTAATGCGCGCTCAGCCCGACGATCACGAGTACGGTGATCACGGCGGGGATGGCGAGATAAAGCGAGACACTGCCGCTGTGTTTCGGCCCGAAATAATTGATCACCCCAACGACGATCACGAGCGCCATCGTCGCGACGCGCGCGTACTGACTCGGCACGCCGAAATAGCTTACCGCCGCCCAGCCGCTCAGCGCTGCGGTGACGATGAAATTCGCCACCAAAAGCAACGCCCCCGCCGAAGCCAAGAAGCGGCTTTGTTCCCGCGCCGCGGAATAAACGCCGCCGCCGTCCGGGAAATGCGCGCAGACGATGATGTAATTGAACCCGACAACCGCCGTGAGCGCGCAAACCGCGAGGATGAGCGGGAACGAGGAGAACCCGGCGGCGACAAACGCCAGGCCGATGACATACGCCTTGCTCGTGCCCCAATCGCCGTAGAGGAGCGCGGAAGCGCGCTTCCAGTCGACATTGCGAGGCCGGTGCACGCCCGGTGCTTCGATGAGAGGTTCTGCCATGGAAAATT
The DNA here is from genome assembly GCA_963831805.1 of uncultured Verrucomicrobiae bacterium. GTDB lineage: Bacteria > Verrucomicrobiota > Verrucomicrobiia > Chthoniobacterales > UBA10450 > Palsa-1392. Next base: position 145,301 of record CAWHRN010000004.1, read on the forward strand.
GCGCGAGGGGGAGTAACCGACGCATCCTTCTGACGGGCAAGTTATTTCTCGACGCCGACGCGGACTCATCGCGGCTGATTCACTCGTCGCAAGCATCCGTATTCAACGCCCGCCGCGATCATTTCATACTATGAAGATAAAAACACTTGCATTAACCCTCGGGCTCGCCGCCAGCCTCGGCGTGCCTTTCCAGCTCTCGTTTGCCGCGGATGATGCCGCTGCCCAGCCCACCGCCGGGGAGCGGATGTTCATGAAGAAAGCCGCCGATGGCGGCATGACCGAAGTCGAGCTCGGTCGGCTCGCCGCAGAAAAAGGCGGCAGCGACGAGGTGAAGGACTTCGGAAACCAGATGGTGAAGGACCATGGCAAGATCGGCGACGAGCTGAAGGAGTTGGCCGGGAAAATGAACGTCACTCTGCCCGCCTCGGTGAGCGCGAAACACAAGGCGATGATCGACCGGATGGCGGGCCTCTCCGGCGCCGATTTCGATAACGCCTACGTCCCGGCGATGGTGAAAGCCCATCAGATGGACATCGCGGCGTTTGAGAAAGCCGACGGGATGGTGAAGAACGAGGAACTGAAGAAGTTCATCGAAGACAGCGTTCCGACGATGAAAGACCACCTCGAGAAGATCCAGAAGTTCGACCAGGCCAAGCCGAAAGGCTAAGCCGGCCAGAAGTTAGAAAATCCTGCGGCGGACTCTGCGCAAGCGGAGTCCGCCGTTCCTTTGTCAGCTAACGCGCGACGCCGCGCAGGGCTTCGGTAAAGCGGACCAACTCAGCCGCGACCTGCTCGACGCGGCTGTTGATTTTCTCGTCGGCAATCGCGTTGTCATCGAAGTGATCGCCCGTCGCATAAACGAATCGCGGGATAATGACGCAGCGAAAATCGAGCATCAGGCTATTCGCGTAAGCCATCACTGACATATAACTCCCCATGCCGCCGGCCGCGCAAAGAAAGCCGACGACCTTATCCTGCCAGGCGCGGCCCGTAAGTTCGATCATGTTCTTCGCTGCCGCACTCACGTCATAGTTATAGACCGGCGCCGCCACCAGGATGCCTTCCGCGGCCTTGATCGCTTTCCCCAGTTCTCGCGCCCCCGGCTCGGCGTAGCAGGCATCGGCATCGCACAAGGGCAGATTCATTTTACTTAGGTCGAGCCAGGCACAGTCGACTTTGGCTTTAACGAGATAGTCATAGGCTGTCCGGCCCATCTTGCGGCTATTACTCGTCGGATTGCCGCTCGTGCTGATGACAAGGTATTTCGACATGGGTCAGAGCCAGTTACGTTTCTTGAAATAGAGCAGCTGTCCCACCGCCACGAGGAGCATCACCAGCAGGCAGGTTCCGTAGCCCCAAGGCGCTGCCAGCTCCGGCATGTGGGCAAAGTTCATTCCATAAACTCCCGCGATAAAAGTCAGCGGGATGAAAACGGAAGAAATCACGGTGAGCACGCGCATGATTTCATTCGTCCGCAAACCAATGCTGGAGATGTGCACCTCAGTCAGTCCGGAGAGGACGTCGCGGTAACTCTCCACCAAATCCATCAACTGCACGCTATGGTCGTAGCAGTCGCGCAGATAGACCTTTGTCTCCTGGCGAATAAGTCCCGGTTCATCGTGCAAAAGGAGGTTGGTGACATCCCGCATCGGCCAGACCATGCGGCGAATCTGGGTCAGGGTGCGCTTGTGTTCGTGCAGGCTCCCGACCGGGCGGGCAAGGGGATTGTCGATGAGTTCATCTTCGATCGCATCGATCTCGCTGCCAATGGATTCCAGGACTGGGTAATAGTGATCGATGATTGAGTCAATCAACGCATAGGCGAGATAGTCGCTGCCGGCTTTGCGGATCCGTCCGTTGCCGCTACGAATCCGGACGCGAACCGGCTCGAAGACATCGAACTCAGCTTCCTCCTGCAGAGTGATGAGAAAAGTCTTTCCGAGAAACATGCTGACCTGTTCCGCGTCGATCTCATTGTTCCGATCGAGATAGAGCATCTTCGCGACGATGAAGAGGTAGTCATCGTATTGCTCGACCTTCGGGCGCTGCGTTGTGTCGAGCACATCCTCGAGGGCGAGGGGATGTAGGTTGAAGCGTTCGCCTAACGTGCGTAGGACGGTCAGGTCCCCCAGGCCATCGATGTTGATCCAGGTGACCAGGTTGTTGTTTAAGTGGGGTAGAAGCTCCTCGCAGCCGGCGTCGTCTCGTTCTTCGAGGCAATCCGGACCGTACTCGATCAAGGTGATAACGGGCGGCTCATTCGGCGCATCCTTGTCGAGCTTAAGGAGTCCGGGCGCTTCGCCCGGTGTAGTTTGGCGTCGTCGTATAAACATGGGGAAGTTGGGTTTGCTCTGCCGGGTTATTCAGGTTGAGCGTGAAATATTCCAGCGCACACGGCAAGGAGTTTACTTGGGTCGCGCGAGAATGAGAGTCGAGCGGGTGCGGCTCCAGCGATAACCGATCCCGAATTCCAACGGCGGCGGATGACTCTGGCTGTAGAGAGCTTGTAAGTCCGGCTGGAAATGTTCCTTGAAGAGATCGATCGGCGTGCTGTAACTCCCGAAGAGGCGCAGATCCCATTTCGCCGGATCGAAGTCTTTCAGCGGAATTCCGGAATCGTCCTCGATCAAGGCCCGGCTGTGAGTCAGGAGAAAGTCGCGCACCATCCCGAAGTTCGACTGGAACATGAGATACGACGCCGATTTGAGCAGACTCATTCCCACGTTCTGCGACGTGCAGAATTTCATGAAACCTGGCTGGGCCCGGATGCCTTCGTTCGAGAGATCGGTCGTGAAATAGTAGAGCGTCTGCGGCGCGCTGCCCGGCCCGCCGGTGAAGGTAATTCGTACTCCCGGCGTGCTGCCGCGCGGCGTCGGTGGGCCGGCGATACGTGGATTTCCAGCCTTGTCGAGAGTGATGAAGGAGATGTCGGTGATCGTCTTGCCGGCGCGCGCGAGGAAGACATAGAAGATCGGGAGCGTGCCTTGGAGTTGGTCGCGCCCCAGGTCGGTCCTCATGTCTTTGGTGATGAAAAAGCTGAAGCTCAGGACGGAGTTAAGCGAAGTCTGGAGGTTTTGCAGCGCCACCTCGAGCGACGGACCCGCGAAATGGGTTACGTCCGGAAGCCGGCCGATCGGTTCCGTGCCGGCGAGGATGTAAGTCCTGGCGTTCGGGAAAAATTGGTCGGCGTAAAGATAGTCCGGCCCGCTAAACATGTAATAGACGACCGGCAACGGCCCGCTCGCTTCCGGCAGATAACCCGCTTCCCAATTTCGAATCCCGACAAACTGCCGCGTCGCCAGCCTAGCCCACGCTTCGTTAAAGACGCCGGTGTGATGTTGCCACGAAGCCTGCTGCGTGAGCGGGACTAACGAGGAATCCGGCCCCACGGGCAGGCCGGCAAGAAAATTGGCGGTGTCGTTGACCGAGGCCGCGGCGACCAGTGGCGCGGGATAAGGCGTGGCGACAGCAACAGGTGGCGCCGACGGCGGGGGTTGCTGCGTTTGCGGTTGTTGTGGCTGCGGTTGCGAGGCTGGAGGTACAACGGGATTCACCGGCAGTGCGCGGCGGATCACCAGCGGTGGGGTTGCGCTCGGCTGGAGCACCGGTAGTGCGCGCCGGATTTCCTGCGCCAATGCCGTGGCCAGGCAGCAGGCCAGCGTGCCGCAGAGCAGAAAGAGCTTACTCTTCACCAGTTCGTTAGGCGGATTCGCTCGCGAAGCGCGCCCGCAGTCCTATGATCTCGCGCAACATGCGCAGGCTGTCGTGCATCAGGTGCACTTTGCTGCCTTCATTATGGTCCCAGCGCACCGGCACCTCGAGCAGCCGCAGGCCCGCCTTTTCGGCGAGGAAAAGCAGTTCCACGTCGAAACCAAAACCATCGATCTCGGCGCGCTCGATGATCGGTCGCGCCGCTTCCATCCGGAAAGCCTTGAAGCCGCATTGCGTATCGGAAAACGGCAGGCCGGTTGCCAGCCTAACGAGTCCGTTAAAAACCTTTCCGCCCTGCTCGCGCTGCCACGATTGCCGCTGGCCGATCAGCTTCCGGTTCAACGCGCGCGAGCCAAAAACGATGTCGTATTCGCCCGCCTCGATCGGCGCGACGATCAGCGGCAGCTCGGAGAGCGGCGTCGACAGATCGGCGTCGCTGAAGAGTGCGATCGGCGCGTCGGTCGCGAGCAAACCCTGCCGCACGGCGTGACCTTTCCCGTGATTCTGCGGCGAGCGCACGAGACGCGCAGTCACCTCGGGATGTTGCGCAAAAATAGCCTGCACCAACTGCGCCGTCTCATCCGTCGAGCCGTCGTCCACCACGAGCAGCTCGCTTCCCGGGCGATGCGTCCGCAGATAGGCGAGCATCTTCGGGAGGGTTTGGTCGAGGCGGCGCGCTTCGTTGAAAGCAGGCACGACGAGGGCGAGCGGTGGGGTTTCCATGCCTAACGACTGCCTAACCAATCGATCCGAAAGCGATCCCGAGGCCGTAGGTGACGGCGGCCTCCAACACACCCACCATCGTCATCTCAAAACCCGAGGCCCACCACGAGCGGATGGTGATGAGCGACTTCACCGCGCCGACCGCGAAGTGCGCCAGGATGCTGATGACAAAAGCCGCGATCACGGCCGGAAAACCACTCATGAAGAAAAACGGAATGATCGGAATGAAGGCGCCAATCGCGGTCGAGAGCGCGGCGGAAAAAGCCGAGGTCCACTGGTTTGGGAAATGATGCTGGGAAAGGCCAAGCTCGCTCTGCGCCATCGCCTGCACCATCTGCTCGGGCTGTTCGGCGAGACGCTCGGCCATCCGTTGCGCTTCCTCTGGCGCGAAGCCCTGGAGCTGATAGAAAAGCGCCATCTCCTCGATTTCTTCCTCGGGATTCTCCTCGACCTCCGCTTTCTCGCGCGCGATCTCGGCCTCGTAGATTTCGCGCTCACTCTTGTTCGCGAGATAGGCTCCGGCGCCCATGGAAAGTGACGAAGCCATCATCCCGGCGAGACCGGCAATGAGGATCACATGCTGCGAGTTGTCCGTCGCACCGGCGACACCGGAGACGATCCCGAAGACTGCGCCGAGCCCGTCGTTCACGCCGTAAATCGCGTCTGCGACCCAGCCGCCGCCGCGACCGTGCCAGCGTTCGCGTTTCAAAATCGTATCGAGCAAACCGCGCGGGCCTAACGACACTGGCCCGCCCGCGCCGCCGCCGCTCATGCTGTTGAGAATGCGCGAGTGCGCTTTCTCTTCGAGCGCGGTCTGGCGGAGAAATTCGCTCTCTTCCTCGTTAGGCGCGGCGGCCGCGCGTTGCGCCTGGTAGCGCTCTTGGTCGCGATCTTCGGCCGCTTCCATTCGGCGAATCGCGATGTCCGCGCCGGCGTTCCGATTCCACCAGCGATTAAGTCGGCGGCGCCAGTCGTTAGGCAACTCCGGGGCCGGCGCCCCGAGCTCGGCGAGTCTCGCTTCCCAGCGCACAGCGTGGCGCTCCTCGGCCTCGGCCATGCGCAGGAGAATGCCGCGACGTTTCTGGTCCAACTCCCGGGCGGCGAGGTCGCGGTAGACCAGCGCGGTCTCGCGCTCGGCACGCCAGTTCGCCTGCAGCGTCTGGATGGTCTTGCGGTTTTCGTCCCCCATGCGTCTGAAACTTCTATTCGCGATTGCTCGCTCCGCGCAACTACGAGGACGGGACTGGCCGGGTTTTTTCTTTGGCCTGCTGCGCGGTGATCACGAGCGCGACCGAGCCAATGATGATCGCCGCCGCCAGCGCGGTGCGTCCACTCACCGTTTCTCCGGCGAAGAAGGCGCCGAGCAGGACGGCTACGATAGGATTCACGTAGGCGTAAGTCGCCACCTTTGCCGGATCGCAATGCCGGAGCAGCCAAATGTAAGCAGTGTAGCCGACGATCGCGCCGATGAGCACGAGGTAGATGAATGCACCTAACGAGATCGGGGTGATTTTTTCCGGACGAAAATCGCGCGCTTCGCCCGCCGCGAGCCCGACCATGAAAGTGAGCGCGCCGCCGCAAAGCATCGTCTGCGCGGAGGAGAGAAAGGGCGACGCGGAATTACTCGCACGGCGTGAGTAAAGCGAACCGATCGACCAGATGAGCGAGCCGACGAGCAGGATCATCATGCCCAAGCCCCGATGACGCGATCCTCCTGCGGAGGGACTCGTTAGGGCGGGACCGACGAGGATTCCGACACCGACAAAGCCCGCGGCGAGCCCGAGCAAGACCAGCGGCCGCGGGCGCGGCGCGGAACCGGTGAGCCACGCGAGGAGCGCGATATAGATCGGGACTGTCGCGACCAACAGCGAAGCGAGTCCGCTCGGGACCCATTGTTCGGCGAGGGTCACGCCGCCATTTCCCCCGAGAAGGAGACAAGCGCCAATGATGAACGCGGTTCGCCATTCGCGGAGGGTTGATTTTCCCGCACCCTGAAATCGTGCGATCGCATACATGATCAATCCAGCGGTAAAAAAGCGCGTCCCCGCCATGAGCAGCGGCGGCATCGTTTCAATCGCCAAGCGAATCCCGAGATAAGTGGAACCCCAGATGAGGTAGAGCGCGGCGAAGGCGGTGATGATCGCGAGCCGGCGCGGAGCCGGCGGCGGCGCGGTCACGAGAAGCGATCTTCCGTCCAGGGATCGGCGGTGTTGCTGTAGCCGCGCACTTCCCAGAAGCCGAGCTGATCCTCGGCCGCGAACTCGATTTGCCTAACGAACTTGGCGCCCTTCCAGGCATAGAGTTTCGGGATGATCACCCGCGCCGGCCCGCCGTGTTCGCGAGTGACCGGCCGGCCGTCGAACTGCGTTGCGATGAGGACGTCGTCATCGAGGCAATCGGAGAGCCGCACGTTGGTGGTGTAGCCGTCGTAACTGGTGAAGAGGACATGCTGCACTTCCGGTTTTGGCCTAATGAGTTCGACGAGGGTGAAGAACGCGACCCCGCGCCAGCGGCAATCGAATTTGCTCCAGGTGGTGACGCAGTGGAAATCACTTACGTCCTCGAACTGCTCGAGGCGCGTTGAATTCTTCCCAGGTAAAAGTGCGCGGCGCTTCGACCGCGCCGCCGACTTCGAGCCGCCAGTCGCCTAACGAAATCTCCGGACGAAGCCCGAGATCGAGCACGGGAAAACCCTGGGTCAGATGCTGACCCGGCGGCAGTCGGTTCTCCGAGCGGACTGTAGGCTTGGCGCGCCCGCTCATCTTGCGCGCCCAGCGTTCCTTACGCTCGGTCAGACTGGAATTAGCAGGCATTCCGAAGCCTAACGCTTGTTTTTAGGGATTTCCACGCGCTCGCTCATCACCCAGAGCGAAGCGAAGGATCGCACGAGCGATGTCATCCCGAGTCGCGCAGACGACGAGGGATCTCACAAGCGTTGTTCGATTGATTTCCAGACGGGCGCGGCGCAACGCCTGCGAGATCCTTCGCCGCGCTTCGCCGGCTCAGGATGACAGTTTTGAGAGCCGCAACCGAGTCCTCGTCGGCGTCTCAGCTACCGACTTCGGGACGCGTCTTGATGTTGCGAATGGCGTCGCGCAATTCCGCCGCGCGTTCGTAGCGTTCGCCGGCGATGGCGCGTTCCATTTCCCGCTCCATCAATTCCAGTTTTGAGAGCGGCCGTTTCGCGCGCACTTCCTCGAGCCATTCGTCGAGAAAAGCGATCTCGGAGCTTTTCGTTTCCATTTCGGGAAAAGCCGATTGCTGGAAAAATTCGCTGATCCGTTCGCGGCCCGCTTCGATCCCGCGGATCGCGTCCGCGAATTGCCCGTCGGCGAGTAGAACCGAGACTTTGGCGCGGGTATTCATCATTAAAACGTAGGGCCGAAACTGCTGAAAGCTCCAGACGAGGTCGTCGCGCTCCGTGTGTTCATCGACGAACGAAAAGAGGTCGAGATTGCGCTGCGTATCCCGGATCACGCCCTCGAAATCATCGATCTGAAACAGGCTCAGATAGCGGTGATAATACTGCACGCCCTCCTGCTGAAGCTCGCCGCATTGTTCGGTCGTGAGATCGTAATCTTCGCCCCGTTCCGCGGCACGGGCGGCGCGGCGCTGGTGGTAAACCAGGAGCGACTCGCAGTTGTGCGGACGCTGTCCGTCGGGACGGCCGTCCATCTCCATCTGGAGGAGGCCGAGATCGATTCGGAGCTGCAATTTTTCCCGGCCGTCGAGGCCGGGAATCTTGCGCACTTTTATCGTGCCGTTTTCATGCGGCCAATCGTGGAGGAGCGAGTTTAAGTCGAGGCTCATGGCTGCGAAACAATCGAGTCCGGCCCTGCTTTGTCAACGCGCGGCAGATTGCTTTGCCGGGCGCTTTGTCCATGGTGGGGGCCGTGGAGCAGGAGATCGAGACCTTCATCCGTTTTCTCGCGGTCGAGCGCGGTCTCTCGGAGAATTACCAGCTCTCGACCCAGCGGTCGTTAGGCGAATTTGCCGCCTGGTGCGCGGCGCGGAAACAAATCGTCCGGCCGCGCGACGTCGGTTTGCCCCTGATCAGCGAATATCTTGCGGAACGGAAACGCGGCGGTCTTTCCGCGTCGTCGATCAAGCTGATCGTGGTCGCGTTGAAAATCTTTTACCGGTTCGCGACCGCGCGCGAATTCGTGAATCGCGATCCGACCGAATCGCTCAGCCTGCCGCGAATTGAGCGTTCGTTGCCGGAGACATTGAATGAAATCCAGGTCGAGCAGTTGCTCGAAAGTGTGGACGAGAAAGCGCCGCTCGGGCTGCGTGATCGCGCGATCCTCGAGCTACTCTACGCGAGCGGGCTCCGGATTTCGGAGCTGGCCGGCGCGAAGCTGGAAAATCTCGACCTCGAAAACGGTGTCATCCGCGTGACCGGAAAAGGGAACAAGACCCGGCTCGTGCCCGTGGGCCGGAAAGCCTGCGCTGCTCTCGAACGCTTCATCCGGCAGGAGCGGCCAGATCTCGTTAGGCCAAGAAGCGGGAGCGAAGTCTTCCTCTCGATCCGGGGAGGCCGGCTCACGACGGTCCGGATCTGGCAAATCGTGAAAGCCTGCGCGCGCCGCTCAGGTTTGGAGACGAATATTTATCCGCATCTTCTTCGGCACAGCTTCGCGACGCATCTCCTGAGCAATGGCGCCGACCTGCGGATCATCCAGGAGCTGCTCGGCCACGCCGACATCTCGACCACACAGGTTTACACCCATGTCGATCAGCAACGGCTGAAGGCCGTGCACCACAAGTTCCACCCGCGCGCCTAACGAGTCAGGCGCAGAAAAGCGCGACCGAAGCGGTGTAGCCGTGGAGGTAACTTGATTGCCCGATCGGTCCGATTTCGCCGTTACAGAAAAAGCCGGCGCTGGCGAGCGGGCCGAAAGTCTCCGTAAGGGTGAGAGCGTCGTGGTGCGGGATGCCGAAGAAATTCTGCCCGCGGCCGTTGCAGGAAAAGACCAGCGAGGCAAACGGCCGGCCGCCGTTCCCGCCGGTCTGCTCTTCCGCGAGATCGACGAGATCGGCATGCGCGGTGATCTTGTCGCGGAGCTGGTATTGCAAGGTCTGTCCGGTCCGTGCGTGCGCGCCGATCGCGACCGCGCCAGTTTGCGGATCCGCGCCTAACAAATTGCGAACCAGGAAATCGCCGCGCTTCAAATCGGCGACGTATTCGGAGGCCGCCAATCCCGCGAAGAGATTGCCGCGCGCCCGCTCTTTGTCGTCATCGGAAAGGGCGTTGAAAGTCTCGCTCAAGACCTGGTAGGCCGGCCGCGATCCCATCGTGTAAACAAGGTTGTCTTCCGCGCGGGTGATCGTGAACGGCTCACCGACCGGTTTGCAGCCCTGGCTGACGATGGTGCGAATTTTCGTGCCCTTGACCGCGAGCGCGAGGACGGCCGCGTCTGCCGCTTTGCCATCGAGAATGAGCACATGTTCGCCGCGATCGCGTCCGCCGCTGGCGAGACCGCCGATGCTCGGCGCAAGCGGATAGGCCTTGTTCCATTCCGCCAGCCATTGCTCGAGACCGGGGACGGTCGGATTCGCGAAAATGATCCACGCGTCGACCTCGCCGGGGGCGACGCGGGTCGCGGTATGCCACGAGCTGGCGCTGGTCGATTGCTCGATCTGTCCCCGCGAGATCAGCACCGGCGTCAATTTCGTGTCCGGTAGCCTAACGAGAAGCAGCGCCATCCCGGAAGCTCCTTCCGCTTCGCGGCTGGTGCCGATGAGTCCTGAGCCGACCGTGCCGACGAGCAGCGGGATGCGGCCATGCAACCGGATCAGGTCGAGCACTTCATCGATCTGTGGCAGCCAATCGGTCGAGACAAAAAGGAAGCCGCAACTGGGTTGTCCGCCGCAATCCGCGAGCGCCTGTTCGGCTGCCGCGACGACCGCATTTTCCTCGAAAGCGCCAAGCAGAAGGCGAGAGCCAGCGCATGCTTTCATGGAGTGAGATCGTCGATGCCCGCGGGAATGTCGAGCGCTTAGCGCTTCGCGGGCGGGCGATTTGGTGCAAAGGTTGCGGCCATGAAAAAATTTCTGGGCGTGCTCGTAGCGGCGCTGGTGATCGCGCTCGCGCTCTGGGTCGCGTTGCGCGTGCAGCAGGCGAACCGGGCGATGAAACCGACCGAGCTGCTCCCGAAGGCGACCTTGCTCCTCGCCGAGATTCCAGATTTCAAAGTCACGCGCGAGCATTGGCACGCGAGCGATCTCTATGCACTCTGGCATGAGCCGGCGGTGCAGGATTGGCTGCGCGAACCGCTCGCGAAACTGGCGCAAAAACGCGGCGGCGATCAGACGCTCGCCCAGTTTTTGCAGCTCGGGCCGACGGAAGGTTTTGCCGCGCTCGTTTCGTTGGAGAATAACCAGCCGAAGTTTCTCGGCGGCTTTCACTACGACCGGTCGGAAGCGGAGGCGCGCCGTTTCATCGAGACGCGCGAAGCGCCGCTGCTCGCGAAATCGGGCTCAAAACGCGAGCAGATCATTTACCAGCAACACGAGATCGAAACGGTGAACACCGGCCGCGTTGCGCTCGCGACGGTTCACGATCGGAACTGGTTCTTCGCCTCGAATGATCTCAGATCGCTCAAGGAATTGCTCGATCGGATCGATCGTCGCACACCCGAGGCGACCCGCGGCTCGTTGCGGGAAAACGAAGTTTTCACCGCCGCCGCGAAGAATCTTCCTTCGAGTTACGACGGCATGTTTTTCCTCGATCCGAAACCATTCCTGGAAAAGCTCCTGCCGGTCCTCGCGATGGCCGGCCAATCGCCCGCCGCCGAGCAGTGGCTGAAGGAAGTCAGCAGCGTAGCCGGAAGCCTCGGTTTCACTGATGGCAAAATGCACGAGGTCCTCTTCCTTGGAATGCCGCAGCGCAAGCCGGAGCGAAAAATTACCCGGCCGTCACTCGCGAGCGCGAGCAAGGAGACCTTCTTTTACTCCGCCTCGATCAGCCATTGGCCGGAACAATGGAAAATGGCCGGCACGGCGCCGCAGCCGGCGTTGCCGCCTTTTCTCCAGCAGGTTTCAACGGCGTTGAGCAAAGCCGGCGTCACGCAGGGTGATCTCAGCGCGGCCTTTGGCGATGAAACAGAAATCATCGGCACGTGGCCGACGGATGCGCATTGGCCGGTCATTTCGGTGACCTTGCCGGTGCGCGATGCCGCTCGGGCGCGGAAAATTGCCGACGCGATCGCTACCGTGCTGCTGGCCGGATCGAGCTGGACGCGGACGGAGAAGGAAGGGGTGGCCTACTATGCGACGGAGGGTTTTGGCGGCTTCGTCCCGATGCGGCCGACCTTCACCGTCTCCGATAAACAGTTGATCGCCGCGACCGACATCGCCGCGATCGAAAGCGCACTCACGCAGAAAAGTTCGGGCGCCGGCGAACTGCAGAAAAGCGCTGCCTTCCACCAAGCCGAAGCGCGCATTCCGGCGGGCGATGTGGGCTTTAACTACATCGATCCCGGTCTCCTCTTCACCCGCGCCGACGCGGCGCTGCGGCCGCTTCTGCTGATGAGCGCGACGATTTATCCCGCGCTCGGGAAGAAGATCGACGCCTCGAAGCTTCCGCCCGCGGAAGCGATCATAAAACATCTTTCGCCGATCGTGATGTCGCAACGCTACACCGGCGGCGGTTATGTGAGCGAATCGATCGGGCCAATTACCTTCAACGAAGCCGCGCTCGGTTTCAGCGGCATGGCCGTCGGCGGCTATATTTATTTCGTGCGCGGATTTGCCGACCTTTCCCGGCAACTGGCGCTGCCGCCCGCTCCGGTGCAGATTCCGGCGCCGACCCTGACCCCGGCGCCGAGTCCGACACCACCTTAAGTCACTGAATTCGCGGTATTTTAGCTGCTTGGCCGTCGCTTGACGCGCAGTCGCATTTTCCATCTCTCGAAGGAGAAAACTGCTGCGGAATCGTGCTGATATGTTATTCTCAGCGCCCTATGGCCATCCTAAAAAAGAACGCATTTTCACGCCGCGTACCGGATCTCGTGACGGAGGAACTGGTTGCGGTGCTTTCGCGGCGCACTTCTTTTGAATTCAAGCAGCTCTTTGAGATTCTGCACGAGAATCTCCGGGCTCGGAATGCGGCCAGTGGTGGTGAAGAAATGCTCCGCCTGCGCGCCTACGAAAAACTCCAGAACCTGGTCGCCCGCGGGATGGTGAAAAAGACCGGCAAGAAATACAAAGGTCTCCCCTCGGCTTTGGCCAAGGCGCTGATTCCCCCGGCCGCGCATCTTCCCTCTTCCGCCGCCTCGACGAAGTAGCTGGATCCGGTGCGCACGGTTGGTTCCCAATGATTCGCGAATACATTCCGATCCTTCTCCAAGCAGTCGTCGCCGTCGGTTTTGCCGTCGGCGCTCTGATCGTGAGCGTGCTCCTCGGCAAGAGCGGCCTGCGCACGCGCACGAAGGACACCGCCTACGAGTGCGGCATGATCGCGCAGGGCGAAGCACAGCCGCGCTTCAGCGTGAAGTTCTATCTGGTGGCGATGCTCTTTATCCTTTTCGACCTCGAGATCGTCTTCATGTATCCGTGGGCAGTGGTTTATCGCGAAGCGATCGTGCACAGCCACGTCATTCTCTGGAGCATGCTCGGTTTCGTTTCCATCCTCATGGTGGGCTACGTTTACGCGCTGAAAAAAGGCGCGCTCGACTGGAAAAAATAGCGGGCTCGCACGTCGCGGTTTCGTGCTTGCACGGTTGTCGCGCCACGCCTAATTAGCTAGCCACCCATGGTCCACCACATCGGTCTCTACAAGCTGAAGTCCGCACGTCACGCCGGAGGACACCGAGGAGATGATGATGAACGCGCGGATGCAGCTGCTGAAGATCGACGAAGTGCTCAGCATCAAGTGCGGCAAACGTGTCGATCCGAAGATCCCGTGGCCGTTTTTCATCGCGATCGATTTCGAGTCGATGGATAAGCAGGCGATCTTTCGCGAAGATCCGATCTACATCAAGTTCGTCGAGGAAGTGATCAAGCCGCTCACTTCGGAGTACCTCGCCCTCGATTACGAGATGGATCCCGGCAAGGACGTGAATCTGGCGTAGGGATACTCCGGCGGGCTCTGTTCCTGCTTCTTTTCACGTTGTGCCTGCGCCGTTTGCCTCCGTCTGATGCGACTCGCCTATCTTTATTCTCGTTATCCGGTCGTCTCCCAAACCTTCTGCGACATGGAGATGCTCGAGCTGGAACGGCGCGGTCATGAGCTGCTCATCGGCTCGGTCCATCCGCCGCTGACCAGCTTGCGCCACGGACATTCCGCCCGGCTGCAGGCGCCGGTGATCTATGCGCCGCCCGCGTCTGTCGTGCGACTTTGGGAAAACAAGATTCGCGCGACCGATCGGTGGCCCCAAGCCCTGATCGAGCGGCACGAACGCCAGTACGGCGCGGCTTACAAGGCGCCTTTACGGGCGCGGAACGCCTGCTATTTCGCCGAGCTTTTCGCCCTCCACGGCATCCGGCATTTTCACGTTCATTTCGCGAATCGCGCCGCTCATACCGCGCTCTTTCTTAAGCAGATTTCCGGCATCCCTTTCAGCATCACCGCGCATGGGCAGGATTTCATGAGCGATCTCGGCCAGGACGATTTGCTGCGCGAGATTTGTCTCGCGGCGGAGTTCGTCGCGGTGGAAACCGACTACAGCCGAGAGCTCCTGCAGCGGCGCTGTCCGGAGGCGGCTGGGAAAATATTCCGCGTTTATAATGGACTCGACCTCCAAAATCTTCCCGGGCCACCTCCCAGAGAGCGGCCGCCGGGGTCGGTCACGATCGTGAGCGTGGGCCGCCTCGTCGCCTTCAAAGGTTTCGAAGTGCTGCTCGAAGCGTGCTCCGAGCTTGATCGCCGGAATTTCGATTTCCGCTGCCAGATCATCGGCGACGGTCCGCTGCGCGAAAAGCTCGAAGCACTGATCACGGAACTGGGATTAAAGAATCGGGTCGAGCTCTGCGGTTCGCTCGCGCAAGCGGAGGTTTTCGCGCACCTGCAGCAGTGCGATATCTTCGCGCTCGCGAGTGTGCGGGACGAGGCGGGCGCGAGCGATGTTTTTCCAACCGTCATCATGGAAGCGATGGCCTGCGCGCGGCCCGTCGTCTCGACTCAACTCGCGGGCATCCCTGAATCGGTCGTCGATGGCGTGACCGGATTCCTCGTGCCCACGGGAGATTGGGAAGCATTAGCCGGCGCGCTCGATCGGCTGATCCGCGATGAGGCTTTGCGGGAACGCTTTGGGACCGCGGGCCGTAAACGCATTCAAAGCGAGTTCACCGTCACGCGGACGATCGAGCCGCTACTCGAACTTTTCGAGCGAACGCGCGCGGCCGAGACTGACGTTACGTCTCGGATCCAGAAGAAAAGCGTCGCCTACTTGATCGATCGCTGGCCGGACAAGAATCTCCCTTTTCTGGAAATGGAGCTGACCGCTTTGCGACGGAACGACGTCGCGATCACGCCGTTCGTTTTTCATCCTCCGGCCGTCTCTGAGTTCCCGCCAAAAGCGAGTGCCCTCGTCCTCGACTTCGTCTATTTACCCGACGCGATGGTCATCGAAGCCGAATGGCAGGCCAACGAACCGCTCCTGCGAGAGCTGGAAGCGGCGCGGGCAAACCAGAAACATCGGCCGGACTCCGCCCTTTTCCTGGCCCAGGCGCGGGCCTCTCTGATCTTGCGTCGCATGTTCCGGGCGCACAATATCGGGCACGTGCACGCGACCAGCTCACGCACTCTGCTTAGCGCCCTCATGCTCAAAAGGCTCCTCGGCCTCACCGTCAGTGTCGCGCTCGAGGAAAAGCCGATCCTTTCCGAGCAGGTGCTGCGCGATTCGCTCGATCAATGTGCCGGCGGACGGACCCACGATCGAGAATTGCTCGCGCGCCGAGGAAGCGGTTTTCTCTTCGACCAAACGCTCGACAAACCTTCGGTCAACGACATTGGTCCCTGGCTCAGCCGGAAGGCCCGGATCGAGTGGGCGGGCGGCCGGCCCTTCTGGCTGGAATGGTCTGAGCGGCTCCAGCGTTGGTGCACATGAAAAAGAAAGCAATCCTTCTCGCCGGCGGCGCCGGCACGCGGCTCTACCCGCTGACGAAGATCGTCTGTAAACAGCTCCTCCCGGTTTACGACAAACCGATGATCTGTTACCCGCTGGCCACGCTGATGCTCGGCGGGTTGCGCGAGATTTTGGTCATCTCGACGCCGAAGGATTTGCCGATGATCCGCGATTTTCTCGGCGACGGCTCGCGCCTCGGCATCCGGCTCGAATACGCAGAACAGGCGGAGCCGAAAGGCATCGCCCAGGCGTTCCTGATCGGCGCCGATTTTGTCGGCGACGATGGGGCCTCGCTGATCCTCGGCGACAATATCTTCTACGGGAAGCTCGACTTCTTTCGGGAAGCGCTCGCACTCGAGACCGGCGCCTGCATTTTCGGCTACCAGGTGCGCGATCCGGAACGTTACGGCGTGGTGGAATTCGGGCCTGACGGCAAGGTGATCAGCCTCGAGGAAAAACCGGAGCAACCGAAAAGCCACTACGCGGTCCCGGGGCTCTACGTTTACGATGAGCACGTCGTGGAATATTGCCGCGAACTGGAGCCGTCGGCGCGCGGCGAGTTGGAAATCACCGACCTCAATCTGCGCTACCTACGCCAGCATTCCCTCCACGTCCGTCTCCTCGGCCGCGGCATGGCCTGGCTCGATACCGGCACGCAGACCAGCCTCCTTGAAGCGGCCAACTACATCGCCACGATCGAGCATCGCCAAGGGCTCAAGGTCGCCTGCCTCGAGGAAGTGGCCCTCCGCGCGGGGTTCATCGATCAGGCGCAGATGGAAAAGCTCCTCGACCGCCTGCCGAAAGGCGAATACCGCGACTACCTCCGGCTAGTCGTGGAAGAAGAGACGCCGCCTGCCAGCGCCGAGCCTGCTTTGTAGCGGTTTTGCTCGGCCTGGTGGGAATGCGGCGTTGCCGTTTGGCGGCGCGAAGTTTCGAGGCTATTGCCGGGCGACAGGTTGCAAGGAAGCCTTTGCAACTAGGAGCCAGCCGGCTGCTCCTGCAGGAGATGATGGACGTCCGCGAGTAAGCGTGTCACGGCGTCCGCTTCGGTCGCGTCGTAGTAACCACGGATCGCACCCCGGCGATCGACGAGGATCACCCGCGTCGAATGCATGGGTTGTCCTGCGGTTTCGCCCGCACCGATCGCGAGCTTGAACCCGTCGCGCGAGAGTCGATAAATCGTCGCCTTGTCGCCGGTGAGAAACTCCCAGCGTCCCGGCTGCGCGCTCAATTTCTCCGCGTAATCGCGCAGGATCGGAGGTGTGTCGTGTTCTGGATCGACGCTGAACGAGACCAGCTTCACATCGGTGTCGCGCAGCGGCTTTTGGGTTTCGCTCATCCGGCTGCTGATCATCGGACAGGGGCCGGGACAGGTCGTGTAGACGAAGTCCGCGATCCAGATTTTCCCTCGGAGTTGCGACGTGCCAAACGGCTGGCCATTTTGATCGGTGAGCACAAAAGACGGGACGGAACCGAGCTGCGGCAGCTGATGCCGCGCGAGCCGGGAGACTTCCGCCTGTCTCAAAAACAGCAGCCCGGCCGCGGTCAGCAGCGGGATGAGAATGAGCGTGATCTTCCAGCCAAGGGCGCGCGAGGAAAGCGGTGCGCGCGTCGGAGCCAAAGTGGTTGCCGGGGTCATTGTTTGGTCAGCATGAGCGCCGCGAGCAGGAGCGGCAGGTAGATGATCGAGGTCAGGAAAAGCCGCCGCGCGTTTTGCACGGTCCGATCGGCGTGGAAACGGAGCGCCATCGCGACGAACCATCCGCTCAAAGCCAGCGCGATCGGCAGATAATAAATATTCGTTAGGCCGAGATAGCTCGGCAACCCCGCGATGACGAGCAGGAGAATGCAAAAGAGCACGCTCTGGCTGGAGCTGCGTAGTCCGGTCTCGTCGTCGGCTGACATCATTCGGAAACCGGCGCGGGCGTAGTCGGCTCGATACATCCAGGCGAGCGCGAAAAAATGCGGCATCTGCCAGATAAAGAGAATCGCGAAAAGGCTCCAGCCTTCAGGCTCGAGCGCGCCCCGCGCCGCCACCCAGCCGATGAGCGGGGGAATCGCGCCGGGGATGGCGCCGACGAGTGTGTTGGTGGTGCTGATGCGTTTGAGCGGCGTGTAAGCTAAAACGTAAAGCGCAATCGTTAGGCCAGCGAGGAATGCGCTCAACGAGTTTACCGCGACCGCGAGGTAGGCGACGCCGGCGATACTGAGCAGCGCGCCCACCGCCAACCCTTCGCGCGGGAGCATCCGACCGGCGGGAATCGGCCGGGTTCGGGTGCGGTTCATTTGCGCGTCCAGCTTATGTTCCCACCATTGATTGAGCGCTGCCGCGCCGGCCGCGGCGAACGCGGTCCCGAGGACCGCGTGGAGCAGCGCGAAATAGTTCATCGGTCCGCGCCAGCCGACATAGAAGCCGACCGCGGTCGTGATGAGAACGAGAAAGGTGAGCTGCGCTTTAACCAGTTCGGCAAAATCCGCCATCGTTAGGCTGCGGCCCGCGGGCAGGACCGGCGGTTCGATCGTGCCGGCCTTCACGAGGCGTTCGCTCCGGCGAAATCGGTGAAGGGCGCGGCCGGTTGCGGCACGAGAGCGAGGTGCTGCAGGCGCAAGGCGAGCGCGGTGATGGCGACGCCCACGATAAAGGTTATCGCTCCGGTCGCGACGTGCGCGGTGGCAATGTCGGCCGCTTTGTTGCTCCAGATGGTCCAGGCGCCGAGCGCGATCTGGCAGCCAACAAGAATCAGCCAAGAGGTCGAAAGCCGACCGAGCAGCGAAACCGTCAATCCCTTTTGCCTAACGAAAAACCAAAAACCAATGATTCCGCAGCCGATCATGAGCGCGCCGAACCGATGCGCCATTTGCAGCCAGATTTGGTCGGCGGTCACCTCGGACAGCGCGGTCCGTTCGCGGTTGGCGTTGATCTGCTCCAGCGTGGCCGGGTCAGTTTTCGGAATCACCCGACCGTAGGCGAAGGGGAAATCGGTAATGGAAAGATCGCGATGCTGATGCCGCATCGTCGCGCCCAAACCGAGTTGGGCGTAGATCACGACCGTGATGAAGAGCGCGAAGAGCGCCACCGCCCGGCCGTTTTGCCTAACGACTCCTCCGTTAACCCGCTGCCAAGCCGGCGAAAGCGCGACCGCGATCAGGACGAGCATGGCAAAAAAAGCTTGGGCGACACAGGCGTGGAAGATGCCGATCTGGTCTTTCATCAGGGTGACGCGCAGGCCGCCGAGGATCCCCTGCAAAATAACCATGCCTAACGATGCCCAGCCGAGCTTCTTCACCCAGCGCGGCGCGGTCGAAAGGGCGAGCCAAACTGCGAGGATGATGGTGAGAAAACCGACGACCGAAGCGATCAACCGATGCGTGTGCTCGAAGAAGATTCCCCCGACCCATTTCGAGAAGGGAAAGAAAAACATATTATAGCCAAACGTGGTCGGCCAATCCGGCACCGAAAGTCCGACCCCTTTGCTGGTGACCATCCCGCCGCTGCAGATGAGTAACAGCGTCGCTCCCGCCGTGAACCAGGCAAAGTAGCGGAGCGGGGGACTCGGCTGGGCGGCGGACGTGGGCATCAGATGATCGTGGGGTTCCGGCCTGGAAGCCGGTCCACTTCTTATCCGCCGCCGGGGTTCGCTGTTTTTGGAGCGCCGGGCGGCGGCACGGTTCCGGGCGTCGGGCCGACCGGCGGTTCGCCCGGAGGACGCGCCAGCGGCGGCGGCGCACTTTGATTTCCGGAAAGTTCCATCCGCTCTTTCAGCCACGCCTGATAATCCGCCGGCGTATCGACGACGAGCATGCCTTTCATGCTGTAATGGCCGAGCCCGCAAAGCTGGGCGCAGACCACCTCGTAGCTGCCGGTCTTGATCGGCTTGAACCACATCGGGATGACCTGGCCGGGGATCGCGTCCTGCGCAATGCGCATGCCGGGGATGTCGAAATCATGGATCACGTCCTTCGAGGAGACGTCCATGATGACGTTGCGATCGACCGGCACGTGCAGCTCGCCGAGCGCGGTGAGATCGTCTTTGCCGGCCGGGTCACTCGGATCGAGCCCGAGCGGATTGGAGTTCGTCACCAGGTCGAGATCGCGACGCCCGAAGACGCCGTCCGGCCCGGGAAGATGGAAGGTCCAGTTAAACTGCTGCCCGATCGCGTGGACCAGGATGGCGTCCTTGTCCGCAGGAAATTCGTTCACCCGTTTCGCCCAGAGAGGAACGGCGAAGCCAATGAGAAGCACGGCCTCGATCAGGACGACGGCAAATTCCAGATGCGTCGAGATCCCGCTGGTCACGCCTTCGTGGCTCGCTACCGGATTACGACCGCGGCGAAAACGAATGAGGACGTAGGTGAAAAAAGCGGACCAGCCGATGAAGAGTGCGCCCATGAACCAATGGCAGAACTCGATGATGTGGTCGATCTGATAACCGTGCGCGGATGCGTTCGGCGGCTGCCCGATGAGTTCGTTGATCAGCGCGAGACTAGTCATATTTATCGAGATCCTCGTCGATCAATTGCTCATGCGGTTCGAGCGGGATACTCGCGTGCCGCCAGAGGTGCACGCCAAAAGCGCTCACGCCGCCGAGCACCGACATCACCGCGGCGATCATGACCCAGATGGCGATCGCCATGTGTGCGGTGGATTTGGAATCCTTCGCGCCCATGCAGGTGGCGCAGGCGAGCGCCTGGCCGGCGGGCGAGGCGAGCACGGTCGCCAGGAGAACGAATAGTTTTTTCTTCATCAAATCAAACGAAGCCGTTTCATCTTCCGCCAAAACCAGCAGCCGTAAATCACGAGCGCGATCGCAGCGACGAAGGCGACGATCGCCCCCGGAGTGTAGGCATCGGTCGCGGAAGTTTTGTTCACCCACAGGCACCAGATGCCCAGCCCAAACGCCAGCAGGGTCGAGAAGGTGATGAAAACGATGTGGAAACCTTTAAGCGACATTTAATGAACGATCGGATCGTACCAGGCGAGGTAGGTGAGCCAGAAGAGGGCGAAGACGAAAATGGCGGTAAAAACAAGGACGCGGTAGATGAGTTTTTTCTCCGCCGAAAGGTGCATGAAGATATAGGCGACCAGACCAGCCTTGAAGGCAGCGAGGACCATCGCAACGGCGACGTTGGCCTTCTGTGAACCGAAATTCACATAGGAGAGAAAAACGGTCAGCGCGGTGCAGAAGATGAGCGTGCCGCCGACGATGAGATAACCGCGGACGTGTTTGCTGACGTCGTGCGCGTACTGCTCGGTTTCGTGTTCGGCCGGCGAAATATCAGGTGGGTTATTCATCGGCTAGAGCAGGTAGAAAAGCGGGAAAACGAAAATCCAAACCAGATCGACAAAGTGCCAGAACAAGCCGGCCACCTCAACTCGATTTGCGAGGTGTTCCGGGTTTTGCCGGTAGAGTTTTTCGCCAAAGAAGAAGAAATAACAGAAGACGATCACCCCGCCGAGCACGTGCAGTCCGTGCAGCCCGGTGATGGTGAAGTAGGTCGCGAAAAATGTGCTGTGTGACGGCACGAACATGGTCGCGCGTTCCACGTCGGCCTTGTCGATCCGAGCGACGGTTTCAGTCGGCGGCAGGTAGAAGAAGTGCGGCCGATCCATCTTCGGATTGGTCGGGTCGGTATAGACCGGGTCGAGGCCGATTTCGTATTCCTTGATTTTCGGATCGTGGAGCGCCTCGTGATTATGGAGGTGACCGGTGATCTCGACGCGCGGTGGGAGGCCTTCGGAGAGCAGGTGCTTGTTGCCAAGGTACGGCTCGTACTTCTCCATCGCGCTCGGCTTAATGTAAGCGCCGAAATGGTCGAACTTCTGCGGCCATTCGAAGTAGAGCTTCACGAAGAGGAAGATCACGCCGCAGAGGATGGTGATTCCCATGTAAAGCTTGTAGCGCCCGAACATCCGCATCTTCAGCGACGCCCAAGCGAGTACGACGGTGACCGAGGAGGCGATGAGAATGGCGGTGTTCATCGTGCCGACCGGGACGTTGAGCAGGCCGTGCGGCCAGAAGCCCGGCTCGGCGTCGAGGCGGAGGAAGATGTAGGCGGAAAAAAGGCCGCCGAAGAGCATCACTTCCGAGGCGAGGAAAAGCCAGATGCCGATCTTGGCGTTCCAGAGGCCGGTATCCGGCCGGGCGGTGACTGTGTAGGGAATTTCCATTTGCGCGATTCGTTAGGCTTGAGGCATTCGGCTAATGTCCCAGCGACATCGTTGGCTCGTGCACCGTGTGCTCGCCCGGCTGCACCGGTTCGGTTTGCATCGTGTAATCCTTTGCCCGTCCCGGCAGGCTATATTCATAGGGCCCGCGGTAAACGACCGGCGCAGCGAGGAAATTTCCATGCGGCGGCGGCGAGGGCGCGGTCCACTCGAGGGTGGTCGCTTCCCATGGATTGTCGTCCACTTTTTCGCCGTGGCGGATGCTCCAGAAGAAATTGATGATGAAAGGAATCTGCGCCACGCCCATCACCCAGGCCGCAATCGAGATCGGCAGATTCCAATGGAATCCGCTCAGGCCCCAAACCTTTTCCGCGGCGAGGTTCCAGCCTTGGCCGCCATCGTACCAGCGCCGATGCATCCCGAGCATGCCTTGCAGAAACATGGGCAGAAAGATGGCGTTCATGCAGATCAGGGATGGCCAGAAATGCACCTTCCCCCAGAAGTCGTTCATCTTTCTCCCGGTGGCTTTCGGGAACCAATAATAGACTCCGGCGAAGACCGCGAAAATAGTTCCCGGCGCGACGATGTAATGGAAGTGCGCGATCACGTAATAGGTGTCGTGCAGGTAAAGATCGGCGGTGTTAAACGCGAGCGGGATGCCCGTGAGACCGCCGATGCCGAACATCGGCAGGAAGGCCGTCGCGAAAAGCATCGGTACCGTAAATCGAATCGATCCGCCCCAGAGCGAGATAAAAAACGCGCTCAGGATGATGACCGATGGGATCGAGATGATCATCGTCGTCGTCTGGAAAAACGCGCTCACCACGGTGCCCATGCCGGTGAGCCACATGTGGTGCGCCCAGACGATGAAAGACAGAAACCCGAGAACGAGCGCGGCCAGGACTAACGATTTGTAACCCCAGAGCGGCTTACGCGTGTTGTTCGCAAGGATCTCCGCGACGATGCCCATGCCGGGCAGAATCAGCACGTAAACTTCCGGGTGACCTAGGAACCAAAAAAGGTGCTGCCAGAGCAACGGACTGCCACCGCCGCTAATTGAAACCTGCGCGCCGTTCACCACCAGGCCGCTCGGCAGGAAAAAGCTCGTGCCCCCGACGCGATCCATCAGCTGCATCACGATCGCCGACTCGAGTGGCGGGAAGGCGAGAAGGAGCAGAAACGCAGTCACGAATTGCGCCCAAACGAAGAACGGCAGCCGCATCCAGGTCATACCCTTGGCGCGGAGCTGGATGATCGTGGCGATGAAATTGACCGCGCCTAACAACGAGGACGTGATCAGCATAATGAACGCGATCAGCCACAAAGTCTGGCCGTTGAAAATGATGTGATAAGTCGGACCCTTGTCCGCGATATCCGAGAGCGGAGTGTAGGAAGTCCAGCCGCCTTTGGCCGCGCCGCCGGGGACGAAGAAGCTCACTAGCATGACGATGCCACCGAAGAAAAACGCCTGGTAGCTCGCCATGTTGATCTTCGGAAAGGTCATGTCCGGCGCGCCGATTTGCAGCGGGACGACGAAGTTACCGAAGGCTGCGAAAGCCACCGGCACGATCCCGAGGAAAATCATGATCGTGCCGTGCATTGCGCCTAACGAGTTGTAAAACTCCGGCGTCATCACGCCGTTATCCATCGCGCCCTTGCCGAGGACATTTTCCAGGATCGTGCCGATCACCGGCAGGCGCGTGCCCGGGAAAGCGAGCTGCCAGCGCATCAACATCATCAGGCAAAAGCCGAGGAATAAAAAGATCAGCCCGGTAATCAAATATTGCAGGCCGATGACCTTGTGATCGGTCGAGAAAACGTATTTCCGCAAAAAGGACAGCTCGTGATGCTCGTGCTCGTCGTGGTGATGATGAGGATCGTGCGCGGCGTGAGTTGAGACGGAAGAAGAAGCGTCCATAGATGCGTGGTCATACTCAGTTTGTCGCGGAAGTTTTCAAGAGGAAAGGCGGGAAATTGTGAAAATCGCGCAGCGCTTTTGCTCTTGTCGCGCTCTGCCCACTTTGCCATCACAGGACGATGAAATGGCTTTCCTACATCGTGCTGATCATCGTTCTGCTCCTCGGCGCGGTGTTTCTCACCGGCTATCTCCTGCCTGCCCGGACCACGCTGACCCGCTCGATTGATCTGAAAGCCAAACCGGAAGCGGTCTTCGCCGTCCTCGCCAATGTGCAGCAGTTGGCGACGTGGAGCCGCAACACGGAAAAGGTCGAAATGCTCCCGCCAACTGACGGCAAGGAGACGACCCGGCAAACTTTCAAAGGCGGAATAAAGATGATCATCATCACGACCGAGAGCCGGCCGCCTAATCATCTGGTGCGGAGTCTGGACGACAACAATAGTTCGTTTGTCGGCTCCTGGACCTACAACCTCACGCCTAACGACGGTGGCACTCGCGTCATGCTCACCGAGGTCGCGACGGTGCAAAACCCGCTCCTCCGCGTCATGACCCGGCTCTTTGGTCAGACCAAATACATGGACGAGCACCTCGAAGATCTCGCGAAAAAGCTCGGCGAAACCGCCAAGCCGAGCTGACTACCCGCGCTCGCCGCCTGTCAGATCATTTCCGGCTCGGTCCGTTCCTCCTCGAGCTGCACTTCGCGCAGCCGCCGGAGCGAGTGAGTACGCAGGCTTTCCTCGAAGAGATCACGATTCATCGCCTGGGCCGCGGCCGCGCCTTGGCCGGCGGCGATGATCATCTGGCAATTCGCCGGGGTCACACAACCGGCGGAGTAAAGCCGCGGCACGTTCGTGCGCATGCATTGATCGACCTTGATCTGTCCGTCGCGATCAAGTTGCGCGCCTAACGACTCTGCGATCTCGGTGTGAAAGATGTCTCCGCGGGTCGTGAAAATGTAATCGATCCGCACTTCGCTCCCGCCTTTCAAACGGAGCCCGCGCACCTGGCAGCCGCGATGATCCACACCGGTGATCTTCTCGCGGTGGACCGGGATTTCATATTCGCGCAGCCATTTCGTATGGCGCGGGCTCCAGCGCTGCTTCGCGCCGTTCGTCGCCACGATCACGCAGGCGGAGTAGCTCAACATCCCGAGCGCGTACTCGACCGCCTCGTCGTTCGCGCCGCAGATCGCGATCCGCTTCCCGCGCACCCGGTAGCCGTCGCAATCCTTGCAGAAGAACATGCTGTGCCCGAGGCATTCCTTCACCCCGGCGATCTCGGGCGGGAGATGGAAAATGCCGGTCGCAATGAGCAACCGGTTCGCGCGATAACTCCGATGGCGGCCGACAAGAGTGAACCCCGCCTTGCGCCGACGCACGCTCTTGATTTCATCCTTCGCGAACTCCACCTCGTGATGCCGAGCCTGTTGCCGTCCAAACTTCAGCAAATCCTCACCGGAGACGCCTTTTGGGAAACCGAGGTAGTTGCGCACTTCCGGTTCCCATTTCGCCATCGAGTGACCGGAATCGATCACCAGGGTGTCGCGTTCCGCGCGTCCGAGATAGATCGCCGCCGAGAGGCCGGCAATCCCGCCGCCAATGATGATCGCTTCGCGCTCCGCTCCGGCGGGTCCTTTATTCGTTAGGCGGGGCAATGACTCTTACTGCAGGTTATAGACCTCGACCAGTCCTACTCCGGTGGTGCTGCCGACACCGCGGACAACCGCCGTGTAGTTACCCGGCGCGAGGGTTTCCAGCAGCGCCGCCTCCTTGTCCTTGAGCGGGGCGAGATGGTTGTCGATGAGTGCTTGTTTGTCGGGCCCATCTTTCCAGTTGTCGTTTTCAGCGATGACTACGCCGTCGCCGTTGTGCAACTCGAGGGTCGGATCCTGCAGCGCGTTGGTCACGCCGGCATCACCGAGAGAAGGCCCGAGGCCGCGCACCACGACGGTGGCGTTGCCGCCCCCGCCGCCGCCGACGATGAAGCCGCCGATCATGACGTTCTCGCCGGTGTCGACGAAGCCGCGGGTGCTGATGTTCGCGAGGGTGGAATCAGCCGCCTCGTCGAGATCGTAAGCTTCGATCAGGCCGATGCCTGTGGCGGTCCCTTTCCCATGCAGAATGACGGTGTAGTTGCCGGGTTCGAGGGTGGCGATGATGGTGGATTCCAAGTCGTTCTTCGGCGCCAGTCCGCTGGCGGTGATAGCGGCTTTCTGGGTCATCATCCAGTTGTCGTTGGTCACGATCGAGCCGTCGGGTTTGTGCAACTCCAGCACCGGATCAGCGAGGAAGTTCGTCACCCCGGCCTCGCCTAACGACGGCCCGAGACCGCGCACGATGACCGTTTTCGGTTCACTCCCGGTCACGATGAAACCGCCGATGAGGACGTTGTCGCCGGTCAGGACGTTGAGGCGGGTGGAAATGTTGAGCAGGTTCGACGGCGGCTCGCCAGCGGTGTTGAAGACTGGGTCGATCGCGATGACCAGATCGGCTTGGCCGGAACCGGCGGCGTTGTTTGCGTTGATCGGCACGACGAAAGCACCAGCCTTCGTCGGCGTGCCCGAAATAACGCCGGTGCTGTGACTGACCGTGAGCCCGGCAGGAAGATTGCTCGCTCCGAAACTGGTCGGCCCATTCGTCGCGGTGATGTGATAGGTGAAGGGCACATTCGGCGCGGTTGTGACGGTGGTGGGGCTGCTGATGACCGGCGCGCCCGCGACGACGCTGGTGATTTTCACAGTCACGCCGCTGGCGCTGTTCGTGACCGAGATCCCGGCCTGACTCGGCTGGGAGACGATTCCGAACGATCCGGTAATCTGACTACCCTTGACCAGTTCGAAAGTCTGCCCCACGGCCGGAGTAAAGCCGTTCACCAACCGCACTTTTAAGGTCCCTCCTAACGTGACAGCACCGGTCGCATTGATCTGGTCGAAGCCGGTGCCGGCGGCGGTGCCGCCGATTTCCGCGGAATAGGTGCCGCCGGCCTGCTGGGTATACGCGCCGGTGATGTTGAAAATACCCGGTGAATTGCCGGGGAAAATCTGCCCGCCAGAGGCGACAATCACCTGGCCGTTGACGCGGCCGTAGCCACCGAGTATTCCCCCCGTGCTTACCCGCACGCTCCCGGCCGGCCCGAAATCGCCCGTCCCGACCGCCATCATGCTTGTGTTGTCGATCGTGGCAGTGCCGGATTGGAAAATTGTCATGCGCTGGTTCACGCGCATCGTTGCGTCGTCCTTTACCACCAGCGTGGAAGCAGGATCGCTCGCGACATTGTTTCCGAGGTAGATGTTGCCGGTGTTTGTCCAAGTGGAGGAATCGACCGTGATTGTCGCCTGGCCCCCGTTGGCATTCGGAGCGATGAAGCCTTCGACTGATACAGTCGATTCGAGGTTCGCGTCGAAAATGCCGTGCCCAGCTGAACCGATGACCATCGGTTCGGCGTCCGTGAAGCTGCCGGAGCTCGTCACGGTCATCGTGCCCGTGCTCCCTTTTTTCGCCCCGAGAGTCAGATTCACGGCCCCGTTGGCGGGGAGAGTCAGTTTTGCGTTCGAATCCAGTTCGAGCGTGGCCGTGCCCGCGTCGCCGAGGATAAGCGGACCGGAAAAGGTAAAGCTGCTGCTCGGCCCAAGCACGAGCATTCCGGTGCCCGCCGCCGTCGCGCCCGCGGTCAGGGCTGTCGGACTCGTGAACGCGAAGACGCCACCATCCGATCCGAGAAAGCCGTAGCCGGACGCCCCCACGGTCGTCGGACCCTCGACCATGAGGCTGCCGCCGCCCGAAACGCTTCCGGCGGATCCGGCGTTATTACCGATAACGAATGTCGTTGCCGCACCGTCTACAGTCACTGCACTGCTGCCGTTAAGGTTGAAGCTTCCACTGCCGAAGTCGCCGACGACAAAGTTTTGCGATGTCATGAAATCAGAGTCGGTCAGGTTGACGACGCCTTTGCTCCCCGCCATCTCGCCGACGGCCGTAACCGCGCCGGTCGCATCGACCACCCCGGTATCCACGCTGAGCATGCCGTTGGATCCGGTAGCGAGACCGACCGCCAAAGACGTTCCACTATCGAAAAGCAGATGCGCGCCAGAATTGATGTTGAAGTTGCCCGTTCCGCTTTGCCCGATCACCATTCCGCCCGATTGCACTTCCCAAAGCGTACCAATATCCGACATGTAAACCGTCCCTTGTGAGGCCGCTTCCGCGCCGATCAAGACGTTGCCTGTCTTGACCACGGTAGCGCCCGAAATGCCGAGGGAGAAACCTCCGGGCGAGATATTCCCGACGAACATCGAGTCCGAGGTATTGATCGTCGAGGCGCCGGTCCAACCGCCGCCGCCGCCCACGTCGTTCCCGTCGAAATCCTTCCCCCCGTCGAGGATCAGTTGACCGTCCACCGTCAGGGCGGCCTTGTTGCTGATATCGAGGAAAGCTGCCATCAGCGAGCATTGTTGCTGCACCGTGATCGAGGACTTCGAGCCTTCGAGATTGATGTCGCCGAGGTGCTGGATGAGATCGCCTTGCACCGTCAAGGCGCCGCCGTCGGTCACTTGGGGCGCGCCCGCGACCGTCATGTCGCCCCCCACCGTGAGGGAGGAATTGGTGCCCGAGATGTAGACCGGCGCGCCCTCCGCTTCCGTCAGGTTGCCGTTCACATTCACCACCGCACCGGTCCCGATCGTGATTGCCTGGCTATTGAGCGAGACTGCTCCCGTCACCGTCAGGACGGTGCCGGCGCCGTCGATCGCCAATAAGCTATTCGTCATCGTCGAGACGGTTCCGGTGCTCCCCGTGTGCATGCCGAGTGAGAAACCGGTCAGCCCGCCATTTGCCGTCAGCTTGCTCGCGGCCGAAAACGACGCCCCGCCCGGTCCGCCCAGGCCGGTGATCGTGAGCGAGCTGCCGGTGTCGTAGCCACCGCACGGTCCATTGCAAATCGTATCTTTCACGGTCCCGCCATTGGTCGCGCCATTAACGTTCGCGCCGTTCGTTGCCACGAGATGACCCCCCACCACCGTCACTCCTTCATAGCCGGCGGCATCCATTACCACCGCCTGGATCGTCAGTGTCCCCGAGCCGCTGAGAGCATTGATCTCACCTGCATTTACTGCGGTCAGCGGGCCGCTTAAGGTGAGGTCACCGCCGCTG
Organism: uncultured Verrucomicrobiae bacterium; assembly: GCA_963831805.1. Classification (GTDB taxonomy): domain Bacteria; phylum Verrucomicrobiota; class Verrucomicrobiia; order Chthoniobacterales; family UBA10450; genus Palsa-1392. Next base: position 174,035 of record CAWHRN010000004.1, read on the forward strand.
AGCAGGTGTACGCTGCCACTGCTCGCGGTGATCGCGGCCCCATAGAAATAGGCGTCGTCGCCGGGACCGGGATTCCCGTAGACATTGTGGCCGCCGCCCGATTGCGTTTGGTTTAGCCAGTTCCCATCGGTCAGTGTGCCGTTCGTACCGCTGTGGTCGAAAATATCTGCTCGAGCGGCACCGAGAACGGCGAAAAGGGCAGCGACGGCGAAGACCGCGCCGACGAAACGGGAGGAGTGAAAGTTCATATCGTTTGGCGAATGATTATGCAAATCCCCCCGTGGAAAGGAAGAAAAAACGGGCAATACCGGGTTGGAGTTTGCGGCAGTGATGTTCTAGAAAACGAGCGAAGGCGACCCTTAGCCTGCGAGGTCCGGGAGCTCGGAAAGTTCAAAATTTTCTTCACTCTTCACGTTGCTCACTTCACGCGCTTGTCGTCACCGGACGCGGCCGATTCTGCCGGATTTGGCCGGGAAATGAAAGGAAAATCAGGGTTCCGGTCGGCGCTTGCTCCCGCCGTCGCAAGGACACGGACTTTTCCTTTGCGCCGGTGGCATCTACTCCCTAGACTCCCCGCCGATGTCCAAAAAACACCTTCTTCTGGCCCTCCTGCTCGGCACGAGTCTCACTCAATTTCACCCCGCCGCCTCCGCCCGCGCCGCCTCGAAGGCACCTGGCAAATACGAGGATTGGCACGCTCTCGACCACGTCCAGATCATTAAGACGTTCAGTCTGTCCAATTACAAATCGATCGTTGTCGCGCCTGTCACCAGCAAGGGCGCCGAGCTTCCGCCGACGGATGATAATTCCTATGCGCCGATCATGCACTCGCTCGAAAACATGACGGCGACTTTCGCCGACGGGATCAGTGAAAGGGCGCCCCATCGCCTGACCGTCTCCCGCGGCAACAGGGCCGGGGCTGGCGCGCTCCTCGTTCGCGCGCGTGTCACGGCGGTCCATTCCGGTTCCGAATCGGCGCGCCGTTTCGGCGGTATCGCCGGCCGCACGGGTGGCGCGGCGAGTATCGCGATCGCTGGTGAAGTGGTTGATGGCAAGACGAAGAAAGTCCTCTTCACGTTCCAGCAGGAACGCCGGAGTGGAGCGAACAGCGGCGGCATCTTTAAGCTCGACGAAAAGGGCGACAAGAACCCCTACGCCCGGCTCGTCAACCGCAGCGCCGCGCAAATCGGCAACGATGTCGCCAACGCGCTGACGGCTTTCTAGAGCAGCTGCTTCCTGAGTAGTTTCCAAGCTGCCGAGGGCGCAGCTCTGCGCGGTTGCCTAACGATTCTTCCGGGGCAGACTGAGACGATCACCCGGAGTGCAGTGGACCTGCACGCTGACGCAGGCGTCGCTGGGATCGTGGATGACCTGGCGCAGGAGCCATTCTGCGCGGGCCCGCTTGCGCAGACGGTCGTAGACCTTGTCGAGAGTGTGCAGCAAGGCCTCGGTCTCCGGAAGAGCTTCGATTTTTCCGGTCTTCTTCCACGCGCGGAGTGGCGCGACGGCGAGGCGTGTGATTGAGAGCGTTTCCATCCTGGCTCCTGAAAAAGCAGGAAGCGCGCCCAGGCGCAGATTGCCAAGGTTGCCGCGCCCTTTTACACTCGGTTCCTCATGGATCGCGAGCTGCTCATCGTCGCCACGCTCTGCTTTTTCGTCGCGATGGCGCGAACCGCGCTGGCGATTCGCAGCGGAGCGTATCGGCCGGCCGGTTTTAACTTCATCGCGATTGCACTCGGCTTCGTGTTTCAGACCGCTTTCCTGAGCGTGCGCGGGCATCAGCTCGGGCGCTGTCCGTTGACCAATCTCTTCGAGGTTTTCATCTTTCTCGCCTGGTCGGTGGTGCTGATTTATTTGCTCATCGGTCCTGCCTACCGGCTCTCGCTGATGGGCGCGTTCACAGCCCCGCTGGTTTTCGGGTTGCAAACCTTCGCGCTCCTCGCGCCGATCGACACGCGCCATCCGATGAAGTCTTCCCCAACGCCGTGGCTCGAATTCCACGCCTCCGTCTCGCTCATCGCCTACGGGGCGTTCGCGCTCGCCTGCGTCGCCGGGCTGATGTATCTCGTGCAGGAACGCCAGCTCAAGCGGCGCCAGCTCAACTCGATGTTTTATCATTTCCCGCCGTTGACCGATCTCTTCGCGGCGATCACCCGCCTCCTCTGGCTCGGTTTCGGACTGCTCACGCTCGGGATCGCGGCTGGCTTTTTTACCGGCCAGCCGCTGCCTTACGGCAAGGTCGCCTGGTCGTTAGGCGTGTGGATTTTCTACGCCGCCATCCTGCTCGCGCGGCATCTCGGCACGACCGCGCCGCGGCGGATCGCGGCTCTTTGCGTGGTCGCGTTCAGCGGCGCGCTCACCCTGCTCTGGGGCATCACCTTCCTTTCCCAGACCCGTTCGATGTGATGCATCTTTTCTGCGTCGGCCTCAGCCATCACACCGCGAACGTCGAGACGCGCGAGCGTTTTATCGGCCATGCCGAAATCGATCGCGTCCTGCGCGAGACGGTCGGCTGTTCCGAAGCGCTCCTCCTTACCACCTGCAACCGGGTGGAAGTCTATGCCGCCGCCGAGGCCTCGATTCCGACCGAGCGGATCGCGCATTGCCTCCTCACCAGCGGCGCGTCGTTAGGCGAGGAGATGGAATCGTTTTATCGCCACGAAGCGCAGCAATGCGTGCAGCATCTTTTCCGAGTCGCCTCCGGACTCGACTCGATGGTCATCGGCGAGACGGAAATCCTCGGCCAGGCGAAGAAAGCCTACGCCGCCGCACGTGAATCGGGCGCGGCCGGGCCATTCCTGCATCGGCTCTTCCAGCGGGCTTTCCGGGTCGCGAAACAAGTCCGGACCAGAACCGAAATCACCCGCGGCGCGGTCTCGGTCGGCTCGGTCGCAGTCGATTTGGCGGAACAGATTTTCGGAAATTTCGACACCCGCAAAGTGCTGTTGTTAGGCGCGGGCGAAGCGAGCGAGCGGACTGCGCGCGCACTGGTGAAGCGCGGTGTGCGCGACCTCCGCGTCAGCAACCGCTCGCACGAACGCGCCGAGGCGTTGGCCGCGCAGGTCGGCGGTCGTGCGGTCGCGATGGAAGATTGGCAGACGCAATGCCGCGAGGTCGATATTCTGGTTTCATCGACCGCTTCGCTGACGCCAATCGTGACCCGCGAAATTCTCGCGCCGCTGCTGCACGACCGGCTCGATCGCCCGCTTTTCATCATCGATATCGCCGTCCCGCGCGACGTCGCGCCGGAGGTGAACGAGATGGAAGGCGTCTTCCTTTACGATATCGATTCGCTGCAATCGATCGCCCGGCAATCGCTCGCGCAACGCCGTCAGCAGATCGCCGCGGGCGAAGAAATCATCGCCGGCCACGTGGATGAATTCAGCGGCTGGTTCACCTCGGCGCGGGCGCGGCGGGAAGCCTCCGCGCTGGAGCTGCGGCCGTCGGAATCGTGACCGATCGGATCGTGCTCGGCTCGCGCGGGAGCGAGCTGGCGCTGGCGCAGGTGCGGCTGGTGGAAACGGCGCTGCGCCAGGCTTGGCCAGAGGTGGAAATCGCGATCGAGATCATCCGTACGAGCGGCGACGAGGGCGGGAAAAGCGCGCCGGTGATCGATCGCAAGGCGGGTCGGAAAGGAATGTTCACCCGCGAGATCGAGAGGGAACTTCTCGTTAGGCGAATCGACCTCGCAGTCCACAGCGCGAAGGATCTTCCGAGCGAACGGCTCGACGAATTGGAAGTGCGCGCCGCCTTGGCGCGCGCGAATACGGAAGACGTCCTGATTACGAAAAACGGCTTCGGCCTAACGACTCTGGCGCAAGGCGCGACGGTCGCGACCGGGAGCGTGCGGCGGCAGCATCAGTTACGACTCGTTAGGCCGGATCTCGAGGTCGTTGATCTGCGCGGCAACGTCCCGACACGGCTACGGAAACTGCGCGAGAACAAAGCGTGGAGCGGGATCATTCTCGCGCGTGCCGGGCTCGAGCGGCTCGGTCTGGAAGTGGCCGGCGAAGTCCTTTCGCCTGATGACTTTGTGCCTGCGGGCGGGCAGGGAACCATCGCACTGCAAATCCGACGCGATGACGAGAACGCGCGGCGTTTGCTCGACGCGGTGAATGACCGCGCGACGCTGCTCGCGCTTCGCGCGGAGCGGGAATTTTTGCGGCTCCTCGACGGCGATTGCGATTCGCCAGTTGGCGTGCAGGCCGTGGTGCGCGGTGCACAGTTGGAAATGCGCGCGCAGGTTTTTCCGTGGCACTGGCTTCCAGCCACTGGCTCCACAGACAGGATGCCTGTGCTACGAGATGGTGTGCTCCGCGGCAGTGCCACCGGCGCCAGCGATGACCCGGAAGCAGTCGCCGCCGCCCTGATGGAGAAAATTTATGGCAGATAAAAAAAAGAGCGGACGTTGTTATCTGGTCGGCGCCGGACCGGGCGATCTCGGGCTGGTGACTTTGCGGGCGCGTCAACTGATCGAGCGCGCGCAGGTGCTGGTTTACGACTACCTCTGCAATCCCGAGATGCTCGCGTGGGCGCCGGAGAAGGCGGAGATCATTTATGCCGGGAAAAAAGCGGGCGCGCACACGCTCAAGCAGGAGGAGATCAACGCCCTGCTCGTCGAGAAAACTCGCGCCGGGTTCGAAGTCGTTAGGCTGAAAGGCGGCGATCCATTCTTGTTTGGCCGCGGCGGCGAGGAAGCGCTCGCGCTGGCTGAGGCGAAGCTGGCGTTCGAGGTCGTTCCCGGAGTCACCTCCGCGATCGCGGCGCCGGCGTATGCGGGCATCCCGGTGACCCAGCGCGGCACCACTTCGCACGTCACGTTTTTTACCGGCCATGAAGATCCGGAGAAAACCGAGAGTTCGATCGATTTCGGGGCGCTAGCCAAGCTTGGTGGAACTCAGGTCATGCTCATGGGTGTGGAGCGGATCGACGCGATCGTGGAGAAAATGCGCACGGCGGGCATGCCTGACGATCTGCCGGTCGCTCTCGTGCGCTGGGGCACGACCGGCCGGCAGCAGACGCTCACGGGCACATTGCAAAACATCGCGCAGCGCGTGCTCGAGGAAAATTTCGAGCCGCCGGCGGTCGCAATTTTTGGCGAAGTGGTTTCGTTAGGCAAAAAGCTCAACTGGCAGCCGAATCGGCCCCTTGGCGGCAAGCGCATCGTGGTCACGCGCACCCGTAAACAGGCCGGCGCGTTGAGCGACTGCCTCCGCGATCTCGGCGCGGAAGTGATCGAATTGCCGACCATCCGGATCGAGCCGCCTAACGATCTCCGTGCGTTCGCGGAGCTGGTACAGGATTCGCACGGCTACGATTGGATCGTTTTCACCAGTCCGAACGGGGTCACGGCTTTTTTCGAGATGTTTTACAAACTCTACGACGATGCGCGGGACATCGGCGCGGCCCGGATCGCGGCGATCGGGCCGGCCACCGCCCAACGGGTTCGGGAGTTTCACCTGAAGGTCGATCTGCAGCCGGAAGAGTTCGTCGCCGAAGGCGTGGTGCGGGCATTCAAAAAAGAAGGCGATATCGAAAATCTGCGAATTCTGATCGCGCGCGCGGAGGAGGCCCGGGACCTGCTAACCAAGGAGCTAGCTGCCATGGGCGCCATCGTGGACGTCGCAATCGCCTACCGGACCGTCGCTGAGACGGCCGACCGGACGAATGCGCGGATGCGGCTGGCGGAACAGGGCGCCGATATGATCACTTTCACCAGCTCTTCCACGGTCGAAAATTTTCTCGCGCTCGGGCTGCCTTGGCCGGCCGGGATGCAGGTGGCGAGCATCGGGCCGATCACCTCGCGGACGGCGCGAGAGCGCGGCCTCGCGGTCGCCGTTGAGGCGCCGCAACACGATGTGCCGGGATTGGTGGAGGCGATTCGCCGGTTTTACAGACGCGTCTGATTTCGAAAAATGAACGAGATGACCGAGATCGAGACGGACTTCGCGACTGCGATGCAGCAGCTCAGCGCACAGGCCTCGGGGCGCGATGACGCGCGGATCGCGTCGGGCATTTCAGTCCTGATCAGCGGGATTCACGCGCTCGGACAGCGGATGGAAGCGCTCGAGGAATCGACGGTCCGCAAGTTCGAGTCGCTCCATTTCCAGAAGCTCGAGCAGCAGCTCGCGGCCATCCGCGACAGCGAGACGGTGAACCAAAAGCTCTTCGATTCGCTGCACGAGGAGCTGCTCAGTTATCGCGATAATTTCGTCCGCGACGCGCTCCAGAAGCCGTTCATTCGCGATTTGATGGTGCTCTTTGACGATCTCTCGCGCATCTCGGCGCAGCTCGCGGCGAGCGCGACGGAGGAGAGCGCGCCGGCACAAGTCCAGTTGCGCGACAACCTCGAGAACACGCTTCATTTCCTCATGGAAATCCTGCACCGCCTAGAGGTGACGGAGATCGAGCCGAGCGAGACCTTCGATCGCAACCTCCATCGGGTGGTGAGCGTGGAACCGGCGGAATCGCCCGAGGAAGATGGCCGGATCGTGGCGCGGATGAAACGGGGATTCCTCTGGCGCGAGAAGGTGCTCCGCCCGGAAGAAATCGTCGTTAGGCGATTTCGTTAGGCCGAGCCGTCCGGTGCGTTTTGGCGGGCGAAGGAGACGCGCCCGCGAAAATAATTCGGCGTTGCTTCGCCGGAGGCATGAAAACTGCATTCTCCCACCACAAACCGGGCTTCTCACAAGCCATCATCTTCTCCAAATATCATGAGTAATCGCAAAGCAGTCGGGATCGATCTCGGCACCACGTTCTCCGCCGTCGCGCACATCGACGCCTACGGGAAACCGCAGATCATTCCGAACGCCGAGAGCGAACGGATCACGCCGTCGGTCCTCCTCTTCGACGGCACCAACGCCATCGTCGGCACGGTGGCGAAGAACAACACCGTCGCCGAGCCGGAAAAAATCGTCGATTTCGTGAAGCGCGAGATGGGCAAGTCGAAGGAGCAATTCCATCGCGAGTTCGATAATAAGAACTACTCGGCCGAAGAGCTCTCGGCGCTCATCCTGAAGAAGCTCAAAACCGACGCGGAAAAATATCTGAAAATGCCGGTGACCGACGCCGTCATCACCGTGCCCGCTTATTTCAACGACTCCGAGCGGACCGCGACGATCACCGCCGGCCGTCTCGCGGGCTTGAACGTGCTCCAGATTATCAACGAGCCGACCTCGGCCGCGCTCGCCTACGGGCTAGATAAACTCGATGAAGACCAGACCGTTTTCGTCTTCGATCTCGGGGGCGGCACCTTCGACGTGACCTTCATGCGGATCGAATCCCATCGCCTCGAGATGGTGGCGACCAACGGCGACCATCGGCTCGGCGGCAAGGATTGGGACGACGTGATCGTGAACTGGGTGGCGGAAGAGTTCGATCGCCAGCACGGGGAAAATCCGCTGCTCGATCTGCAAAGTTACCAGGATCTGCAAAGCCGGGCGCTCGCCGCCAAGATCCAGCTCTCCAGCCGGCCGCGCACGACGATCGTGCACAATCACAACGGCAAGAGCATCAAGCTCGAGCTGACCCGGGAAGATTTTGAGAAGATGACGAGGCACCTCGTCGAGAAGTGCAAGACGATCTGCGAGATCGTGATGCAGGAGGCGAAGATGGAGTGGAGCGACGTCGACAAGATACTGCTGGTCGGTGGCATGACCCGCATGCCGATGGTCCGCAAAATGATCGGCTCACTCTCATCGGTGCCGCTCGCGGAAGACATGAACCCGGATGAAGCGGTCGCGGTCGGCGCGGCGATCCAGGCGGTTCTCTCGCTCCTGCATGAAGAGGAAATTTCGGGCGAACGTTCGCTGCCCGCGGAAACGCGCCAGCAATTCTCTTCCCGCGAAGGCGGCCTCATCCAGGTGCGCAATATCACTTCGCACACCCTCGGCGTGGTCCTCTGGGATGAATCCCAGCTCGAGGAATACGTTTTCCCGATGATCCGCAAAATGACCGCGATGCCCGCGACAGCGAAGAATTCCTTCGGCACTGCGACCTCGAACATGCAGCGAGCGATTGTCCGCATCGTCGAGGGCGAAAGTTCGCTCCCGGCGGAGTGCACTCCGCTCGGTATTTGCGACGTGGAGTTGCCGCCGTTCCTGCCCAAGGGCTCGCCGGTGGAGCTGACCTACGAGTACAACGCCAACCAGGTCCTCGAAGTCGCGGTCCAAGCCTGCGGCAACGTCGCCACTGTTTCGATCGAGCGAAAAACCGGCCTGACCGAAGGCGAGCTCGATCTGGCGACCAAGGCTCTCGGTGCTCTGACCGTCGCATAATTGCTGCAGCCGGTTATGAACTTTCCCAGGCCGCTGCCGGATGACCCGCGCAAGTGGGAGGGCTGGAGTCGTTACAACTCAACAGATTTCTACGAGCGACTTTGCCTCGATTCGCAGACCAATCCAACCAATGAGCTGATCGAGGAGCATTTCCGGGAACTGCTGCTCTGGTGGCAGAAAAAGCTGCCGCTCAAGAATCAACCGAGCAATCCACTCGCGCAGCTTCTGCGTTCGGGCCTTGAGGAATCGTCCCGCTATCTGACTGAGGCGCGCGTCGAACTGCTCAATCCGGAGCGGCGCCAGAAGATGGACGAAGAGCTCGCGGCGCGGGCGGAAGAACGCGCCGTGGCGGAGTTCCAGAAATATCTCGCATTCGCCTTGAATGATAAGCGACTTCTCCCGCACGAGGAAGAGACGCTCATGCAGTTCGGCCGCGATAATGCGCTCAGTGAAGAGCGCAGCCGGAGTTTGATCGAAACCCAGCTAGCCGTGACCGGCGCGGTCCGCGTCTTTCCGCCAACGGCAGAGGAAATCGAAGCGGCAAACCAGCAGACGAACCCGAAGCTCGATCCGCAGGAGGATTTCCTGCGCATGCTTCGCCTCAGCGGCCTCGATGCCGACGACATGACCGATGACCAGCGCGATGCCTTTATCAACGTGGCCGAAAATCTCGGCCTCGAGCCAGGCGACGCCGAAGACCTGGTCGATCAATATCTCGAGGAGATCGAGCAACAAAGCGGCTCCTCGGCCTCCTCTGGCCGCGTGCAGTCAAAAGAAGCGCCACGAGCCGCCGCGGTCGCGCTCGCGCCACCGCCGGTGCTTGCCGCGGGGCTCGATGCAGCGAGCGAACGGGCCCGTTTCCAACGTTTCAAAAGCCCGGCCGGGATCGAAATGCTTTTCGTTCCGTCCGGCACTTTCCAGATGGGGAGCGAAGAACCGGACGCCGCGCCTAATGAAGCGCATGTCTCGGCCGTTACGCTGGCCCGGTTCTACCTTTCGCGTCATCCGATCACCAATGCGCAATACGAACTTTTCGACCCGAGCCACGTTCGCAAGCGCGCGCCGGGCGCGGGTGAGCGCCACCCGGTCGTTTACGTGAGCAGCGTCGAAGCGGCCAAATTTTGCCAATGGCTCAGCGCGCAGGAACGCCGTCGCTACCGGTTGTCAACCGAAGCGGAGTGGGAATATGCCGCGCGCGGCACCGACGGCCGCAAATACCCCTGGGGCGGACAGGAAGGACGGGGCGATCTCGCGAATTTCGCCGATCGCAACACCGTTTTCGCCTGGAGCGATCGCGAGGTGGACGACGGCTTTCCGGAAAGCTCGCCGGTGGGCGCGTTCCCGTTGGGCGCCAGCCCCTTCGGGATGGAAGACATGGCCGGCAACGTCTGGGAATGGTGCGGCGATTTTTACGAGGCGTATCGGGGAACTCCGAAAACCAACCCGCACGGGGCGAAAACGGGCGCGAAACGAATTTACCGGGGCGGAAGCTGGAAATCGCGCTTCAACAGCCTGCGCGCGACGACGCGCGGATCGAACGTGCCGAATTACTGCTGCAACGACCTCGGGTTCCGGGTCGTCTGCGAGTGCGAGTAACGGGCTCCGCGGTCTACGACGGATTAAAACGAAACTTTGCGCGGCCCCGTTTGGCGTTGGCTTTCGCCTTGCGACGGGTCTTTTGATTGGGCGTTTCGAAGGCGCGCAGCCGACGCACCTCTTCCAAAATGCCTTCCGCGTCCAGCTTGTTTTTCAGCCGTTTCAAGGCCCGGTCCACCGGCTCACCTTTACGAACGATCACTTCTGGCATGACGATATTTTCTCCTCGAACTGTTGAATTTGAAAAAGTTTTTCCGCTGACTGGATTGCGACCTTACGGCCCGCCTCAAGGACCGTCAACCGCGGGTTTTGTTAGGCGGGAGGAGACTTAATCCGCTGGCGCGAATTTTGTCGACGACATGCTCCCGTTGCTGGTCACGACCAGTTCGTTGGAAGGCGGCCCTTCGCCGGCTTCGTTGACCGCGGTGACGGTGAAGTAGGTCCGGGGATGATTGAGGAAAATCGGGATACTGAGCTGGTTTCCCACGACCACGCGGCCCGCATACAGATGGAGGTTGCGACTGCCGTCTCCGCCGATGCTGGAACGCTCGCCCATGTAGACATAATAACCAGTGGCGTCGCCGCTATCCGGCGGATCCCAGGTGAGGGTGAACGTGAGCAGAGTGTCGGAATACGACGCGGTAATGAGGAGGAAGAAAAGCGCAAGGGTAAGTCTCATCACGAGGTCGTCGTAGGAGCTACATCCGGAGCGCTCTCAGATGGCGGTTGGCGTGGTCACGGCGGCTTTCTGCGTTACTTCCCGGCGGAGGCTGCTGGCGCTGCCACCACGGGCGCGGGTCCACCAGAGAACGATCGGTGAGGCGATGAAGATCGAGGAGTAAGTGCCGACCGCGACGCCGATGATGATTGCGAGCGAGAAGTCTCGCAGGACCGCGCCGCCAAAGAAGAACAGACACAGAATTGGGATCAACGTCACCGTGCTGGTCAGGATGGTCCGGCTAAGCGTCTGGTTGATGCTCTCGTTCATGATCTGTTCGATCGTGCCGCGCCGGCCGCTCGCCAGACCTTCACGGATTCGGTCATAGACCACGATGGTATCGTTAATGGAATAACCTGCAATCGTAAGAATTGCGCCGACCAGCGGCAGCGTGAGCTCGCGTCCCATAAGCGAAAAAACGCCGACAGTGATGAGCACATCGTGGAGCAGCGCGACGATGGCGCCAACCGCAAAGGAAAGCTCAAATCGAAACGTGACGTAAATCAGGATTCCGAAAATGCCGAGGCCGAGCGCCCAGAGCGAGCTCTTGGCCAACTCGCCGCCGACCAGCGCGCCAACGCGCTCTTCGCGCTCGACCTTAAACTGGCCGTTCGGAATCGCGCCGCGAATGGCGCTTTCCACCTTTTCAGAGGTGTTGAGCGGCAGGCGCAAAGTCAGGAAGTTGCGCCCGTTTTGGAGCGATTCCTGGATCGGCTCGTTATCGAGATGGAGCGGCTTCAAAGCATTCCGGACCTGACCGACCTCGATGTTCGGCGCGGCGCTGAGCGAAAGCAGATCGCCGCCCTTGAAATCGACGCCGAAGTTCCGGTCGCCGCGGACCACAAACGAGGTCGCGCCCGCGATGAGGAGTGCGAGCGAGCACATGCAGGCGATGAAACCTTTGCCGAGGAAGTTAATGTTGTGCGACGAGATCAGGTGCAGCATCGAAACCTTCTTCACCCGCTCGGTATCGACGAACCAACTGAACAAATTCCGCCCCACGATCAGCGCCGTGAAGAGCGAAGCGAGAATGCCTAACGTGAGCGAGATCGCGAAACCCTTGACCGGTCCGCTGGCTTTCCAGAAGAGGCACGCCGCGGTGATCAACGTGGTGACGTTCGCGTCGAGAATGGAGGAGAAGGCTTTGTCGTATGCGGTCTGGAGCGCGATCTTGAGCGACTTGCCGTGCGCGAGTTCTTCCCGCAACCGTTCGTAAATGAGCACGCTCGCATCGACCGCGAGACCGATCGTGAGGATGATGCCTGCGATGCCGGGAAGCGTGAGCACGAAGTTGAACATCGTGAGCGCGCCCATCAGCAGGATGATGTTCACGATCAGCGCGAGGTTCGCGATCAGGCCGGCAAATTTGTAATAGATCAACACGAGCACAAGCGTGATCGCGAGCCCGAGGAGACCTGCGAAAATGCTCGACCGAATCGAGTCCTGCCCAAGCGTCGGCGAGACGCTGCGCTGCTCTTCCATGCTCACGGGCGTTTGCAGCGGGTTCTCGAGCACGCTGGCCAGACCGCGCGCTTCCTGTTCGCCGAAATGCCCGGTAATAATGGCGTCGCCGCCATAGATCGCGGTCCGAATGCTCGGCGCGGATTGAATCACGCTGTCGAGCACAATGGCGAAGCGATGGCCGACGTTGGCTTCCGTGATCTGGCCGAATTTCTTCGCGCCCTCACTGTCGAATTTTAGCTGTACGGTCCAGCCTTCGGGACCGTAATAAGCGTTCGATTCGGTCACGCGATCGCCGCCGAGATCGGCTTTCTTTTTCACGAGCAGGCGCTCTTCGGTCGGCTTCTTCCCATCGGTGCCCGGATCGATCACATATTTCTCGATGCGATACTCCGGCGGGATCACTTCCGTGCCGGAATCGATCGCGCGCAGGCGGTCGCCGTTATCGGGATAAACCAGCCGGAACTCCAGCTTCGCCACCCGCGAAAGCTGCTGCCGCGCTTCGGCGATCTTCGCGGGATCAAGTCCCGGGATCTGCACCAGGATCCGATCAGTCCCGACCGGCGAAATAACCGGTTCGCCGCCGCCAAAATAATCGACGCGCTTGCGGATGACCTCGACCGCCTGGTCGAGATTGCCCTTCGTGATCGCCCGCTCGCCCGGGATGAGCCGGATGAGGAACGAAGTGCCGCCTTTAATATCGAGGCCGAGCGCGATTTTCTTACTCGGCGGCCAGATCGTCGCGATGCTGAACGCGACCAGCAACGCCATCAGGACCGTCGCGAGGAGGCGTTTTCGCGGCCCGAAATCAGTCGCGAAATACCAGCCGAAAAGAACGAGCAACAGGAGCCCGAGGAAAAAAGTAAGTGCGGGAGTCATATCAAGCTTGCGTCGGTTTCAGCACATTCGTGACCGCGGATTTCTCCATCTCGAGCTTCACGTTGTCGGCCACTTTCACGATCACGGTCGTTTCTTTCACATTCGTGATCCGGCCGTGAATGCCGGAAGCGGTGATCACATCGTCGCCGGTTTTAAGCGAGGAAACCAACGCCGCCTGTTCTTTCGAACGTTTCATCTGCGGACGGATCATGACGTAATAGCCGATCACGAAAATGAAAACGATCGGGAGCAGCCCGACGAGACCGGAACTGGTCGAAGCGGGAGCCGCCGGAGCAGCCTGTGCGAGAAAAGTAAGTAACATCGGGTAAAGCTAATCAGCGCCGCGGCAGACCTGCCGAAGCGGGATTCCACTGAGCACGACTCCCGCGAAAATGCAAGGCGCCGCCGCCGATTCGCTGCGCAAAATGCCGCCGCCGCTTCGATTCCGGGAAATTTTACATGCCCGGCGAGGATGTTACGTTTCCGTCCGCGCAGGATTTTTTCCCGAGGGCGCGGCCGCTTTCCATGGATCAAAACCCACCTTTCCCATCACCCGAAGAATTGCAATCGAAGCTCTCCGAGTTCATGAAATCGAACTTCGGCGACAAGGTTTCCTTCGCCAGCATCGCACAGCCGGAACGGGCCGAGACCGGCGACGAAGAGCCGGCGGCGCAGCCTAACGACGACAGCTTTGTCTTCGATTTTCTCCCGCGCGACATCAAGGCGCATCTGGACCGTTTCGTTATCCAGCAGGACGAGGCGAAAAAGGTCCTCTCGATCGCGGTCTGCGATCACTACAATCACGTCAATTACCTGCGCCGGCTCGAGACCGAAGACGCGCAACGGGCGGAAGAAACCGAGTACGCGAAACAAAACGTCATCCTCGTCGGCCCGACCGGCGTCGGGAAAACTTATCTGATCAAGCACATCGCGGAGCTGATCAAAGTGCCGTTCGTGAAAGCGGACGCGACGAAGTTTAGCGAGACCGGCTACGTCGGCGGCGACGTCGAAGATCTCGTTAGGGAACTGGTCCAAAAGGCCGACGGCGACGTCTCGCGCGCGCAATTCGGCATTATCTACATCGACGAGATCGACAAGATCGCCTCGGCGAACAATGTCGGCGGGCGCGACGTCAGCGGGCGCGGCGTACAGACGACACTGCTGAAGTTAATGGAAGAAACCGAAGTGCCGCTGCGGAGCGCGAACGACCTGCAAGGTCAGCTCCAGGCCGCGTTTGAATTCCAGCGGCGCGGCAAAGCGAAACGCGAAACGATCAGCACTCGCAACATTCTCTTCGTCGTCAGCGGCGCTTTTGAACGGCTCAAGAATCAGGTCGCCCGCCGCATCGCGCAGGGGCAGATCGGTTTTCAAAACGAAACCGTCGAAGTGCGCGACGCCGAAATTTTCCAGCACGTCACGACCGGCGATTTCGTCGATTACGGCTTTGAGCCGGAGTTCATCGGCCGCCTGCCGGTCCGCGTCGTCTGCGAGGAACTCAATGCCGACGATCTCTTCAAGATCATGAAGTTTTCCGAAGGCAGCATTTTGCGCCAATACGAGCGTGCGTTTCGTGCTTACGGGATCGAGATCAGCTTCGAGGACGAAGCGCTCCTGCTCATCGCGGGCGCAGCGGCGCTGGAGAAAACCGGCGCGCGCGGTCTGCTTACAGTCTGGGAAAAACTGTTCCGCGATTACAAATATCATCTTGCCGGTTCCGGGTTGACCCAACTCCGCGTGACCGAGGAACTGGTCCGCGAGCCGGCAAAAGTGCTCGAGCGTTTGATGGCCGAGGGTCATCAGCAGGAAAAAGCGGCGCTCATGCACGAGGCGCAGATTTTCGCGGATCAGTTTTCCGGCGAACACAGCGTGGAGTTTCGTTTCGACGACTGGGCGCTCGCGCGGCTGGTGGAGCGCGCCGAAGCGGAGCGGATGAAGATGAGCGAACTCTGCGCGCATCTTTTTAAGGATTTCCAATTCGGGCTCAGCCTCATCCGCAAGAACACCGGGCGGACGAAGTTCGTCCTCGATGCTTCGGCGGTCGACGCGCCGGATAAATTCCTGAGCGATCTGGTGCTGCAGTCTTACGGCCCGGGCGCTCCGGCCGCATGAAACGCGCGCTTCTCGCCACCCTGTGGGTCGGCGCGCTCGCCGTCGCCATCGTCGTCGTCCTGCAAAAAAGCGGGCTCCTTCTCCAGCCGGAAGCGGCGTTCGAGAGCTGGCTTTTCGGCGCCGAGCCGCCTAACGACGGCGTCGGCGTGGGAAATTATTTGCTCGTCGCCGGCCTCGGTTTCGCGACCGCCTGGACCATGCTGCAGGTCGCGGATTTTTCTCGCCGGCTCGCCCTGCTCGTGATTCTGCTCGCAGAATTGCTCGGCGCGGCCGGGGTCTTTTCGTTAGGCGGAATTTTCTTTCAACCGCTCCCGGCCCTGCTCGTGGCGCTGCTCGCGACCA
Source organism: uncultured Verrucomicrobiae bacterium (assembly GCA_963831805.1). Classification (GTDB taxonomy): domain Bacteria; phylum Verrucomicrobiota; class Verrucomicrobiia; order Chthoniobacterales; family UBA10450; genus Palsa-1392. The sequence continues at coordinate 189,416 of CAWHRN010000004.1, forward strand.
TCTTTGCCGCAGCCAGCGGGCTAACCGCGTCCAGCCGGCGCCGGCGCGCTTTCGCCGCGCTTTTCCATGGTCGCCTCGCCCCGGCCGCGGTCACTCGCCTAACGGAAAGGGATCCGCCCGAACTGAGCGTCCCGCAGACCCGCGAGGTGACTTTCGTTTTCTGCGAGATCGCCAATCAGGCGCACCTCATCGATGAAATACCGGCCGCGGAATGCGCCGGCCTAACGAATGCTTTCATCAAAATCGCGACGGAGCTTTTTCTCCGGGAAGGTGGTTACCTGCACGGCGCGGATGGCGAAGGCATCAGGGTGGTCTTTGGCTATCCGCATGCGGCGCCGAATCACGCGGTCGACGCGGCCAGAGCCGCCCTCCTCTTTCGCGATCGGGTCGCGGTGCTCGCCGACAAGCAACCGGATTCGTTAGGCAAAATCGATCTCCGGATTGGTGTTAGCTCCGGCCCGGTGGTGGCGACGATGCCGGAGGGCTGCGACGTCGTGATCAGCGGCGAGCCGATCGAGCTGGCGCGCCGGCTGGCGATCGCCAACCAGATTTACGGCTCGCAGGTTCTGCTCGGGCCGCGCGCTTTCAGCGAAGCGCGTGCCGAGATCGTCGCCCGGCCGATCGATTTCCTGCGCAGCAGCGAAGCGCACGAGCGGCTCGAAGTCTACGAATTGCTCGCGCTCGCCGCAGAAGCGACCCCGGAAGAAATCGCCTGCCGCGATCGGTTCTGGACCGGCTTGGTTTACTTCCGCGAGCGGCGCTGGAACGAAGCGTTCGCCGAGTTCACCCGCGCGCGGCGCAGTAACGTCGCGCAGGACGAGCCGCTGCAATGGTACCTGCGCCGGCTCGAACCGCTCATCCTCCACATGGCGACGGAGCCGGCGCCCGTCACCGACCCGCTCGCTCCGCTTTGAAGCGCACGGAATATCCCGCGGCAATCCGCGACCTGATCGTGCAACTGCGCCAGATGCCGGGCGTCGGCCCGCGCTCAGCCGAGCGGATCGCGCTCTGGATTGTGCAGGCGCGCGGCGCGCAACCGGAAGGGATCGCGGGCGCGATCGCGCAAACCCGCGAGGCGATTCATCCCTGCCGGCTCTGCGGTTTCTTCGCGACCGCCGAGCTGTGCGAAATCTGCGCGGACGATTCGCGCGCGCAGGATCTGCTCTGCGTGGTCGAGCAGCCGACCGATATTTTGCCGCTGGAAAAGACGAGCGCTTATCGCGGCCGCTACCATTCGTTAGGTGGAAGAATCTCGCCGCTCGATCGGGTGGCGCCGGAGGACCTCCGCATCGATCTCCTCCTCGAGCGCGTCGAGCGGGAATCGCCTAACGAAATCATTTTCGCGCTCGCGGCGGACGTGGAAGGGGAGGCGACGACCCATTACCTGGTCGATCTCCTGCAGAAATATCCTGTCAGCCTAACGAGGATCGCGCACGGGCTGCCTGCAGGCGGCGGGCTGGAATCGGCCGACGAGCTGACCCTCTCGCGCGCCCTCGCCGGCCGGACGAAATTGTAAGGCGCTTGAAGGTTGCGGGCGTTCTGCGAGACGTTGGGCCGTGAACAAACCCGCGCCGAAAATGCTCCAGCCGGATCGGCGCGCGCGTTATCTCAAGATCATCGCGATCTTCAAGCTTCTGAAGGGCGCGCTCCTCCTGAGCGTCGGGATTTCCCTCCTCTTTCTCAATAGCAAGACGCGCTGGCTCGACGCCATCGGCGACTGGGCGGGCGACGAACTGGCGCTGGTCCACAGCCGGCCGGCGCTTTATTTGCTCAGCCGATTGCAGGATGTGGTCGCCGGCGGCCAGTTGCGTTTTACTGGGCTGGTTTCGCTTTTCTATTCGGCGATTTTGTTTACGGAGGGAACGGGCGTTTATCTGCAACAGCGCTGGGCGGAATTCCTCATGGTCTTCGCAACCGCGGCGCTGATCCCGTTTGAGATCCACCATCTTTGGCATCGGCCGACCTTGATCGCGGGGAGCGTGCTGGCGGCGAATTGCTTCATCGTCTGGTTCCTCTACCGCGTGCTCCGCCGGGAGAAACACGAGCCGCCGGCGACCGTCGAGCGGGAGGTCGCGCAGGTTCGTTAGGCGTTAGGCCAAAACGCGCGAGCGCGGATTGCAGTTCCGCCATCGGCAACCCGATAACGTTGCTCCGTGACCCGGCGATGCGCTGGACGATAACGTTCCCCTGGCCTTGGGCGGCATAAGCGCCTGCCTTGTCGAGCGGGTTGATCGTGCGCAGGTAACGGTCGATCTGCGGACCGTCCCACGGACGAAAGAAAACGGTCGAGAGGACGGCGAAGGTCTCGGTCCGACCGCTCGTTAGGCGACCGAGGAAGACGCCGGTGGCGACGGTGTGCGCGCGTCCGCTCAACCGGCTGAGAATCCGCCGGGCGTCGGCTAGGTTGGCCGGTTTCCCGATGATTTCTCCCTCGAGCGCGACCAGGGTATCGGCCGCGAGCACCACCGCGTCCGGATGACGCCGGGCGACGGCAAGCCCTTTGCGCAGCGCATTCCAGCAGGTGATCTCGCGGACGGTAAGGGAGTCCGGCGCGACTTCTTCAACCTCCGGCGCGACGATCTCGAACTGGTAACCGGCTTCGCCTAACAATCGCCGGCGCCGCGGGGACGCGGAGGCGAGGAGCAGGCGTGGAACGGTCGGATTCACTCCTGACCGGGCTGGTCGGGTGCTTTTTTCCCGCCGAGGAAATCCGGCATTTTCATCTCGGTATAGCCGCCCGGGATGGCGAAAACCGTTTCCGGCAGGGGCTTGGTGTCGACGGATTCGATCGTGCTCGTCATCTGGCTCTTGCCGTCCACTTTCACTTCGGTCCGGAGCGGTAGACCCGGCAGATCGCGGAAATCAGGCAGGCCTTTGCGGAGCGCGGCGAAGGCGCCGCTCTGGAGCACATTCATCTGCTGGAGGATTTCCTTGTAATTGGGATAATCCGTCGCGACCCAATAGCTCGTGTGATATTTCGGGGTGTCGGTGGCATACTCTTCAGTTTCGTAGCCGTTGATCTTTTCCTTTTTGCCGGTCGCCTTCGGCGGTTGATCGCTCGGGGCGCTGTCTTTCGACATCGACTGAGCCATGTCGGCCATCGCCTTCGCGTGTTCGCCGGAAATGCGCATCACCTTTTTTTGGTCGTGGAGGATCGTCGTCAGGTCGCCGGACTGCGCATCGAGAAGGGTCGTGACCTGAGGGTTGATATCGACGCGCGCGCGGTTCCCTTTCACCTTCAGGGTGATTTCGTTGCTGCCCTGAGAGCCCTCGACCTTTTGCACAATCGTGAGGTCGGCCTTCGCCGCGACGGTTCCAAGGAGCAAGGCAAGAGCGAGGAGCAGCGAGGTTTTCATGCGCTCGTTGTTACCGGGGATTTTGGCGGCTGGCGAGAAGATTTCTGTCCGGAACCGCGACCGACGTGGAAAAAACTTGGCAACCACTCAGGGCGACGCCACCTTCCTTCCGCGCGCGGGCATAGCTTAATGGTAAAGCTCCAGCCTTCCAAGCTGGCTATGAGGGTTCGATTCCCTTTGCCCGCTGATTGTTTTGCAGAATTGTTGCGAATAATAGATTGACCATGCGCACTCGGCCGGAGTAAAAGCGAAAGTCGATCGATTCTATGAATAAATTGCACAAAGTTTCCGAGCCCGGGTTTTCCTCTGGCGGCGGCGCTCGCCTGGTGATGTCGCTTCTTCTCTCGGCGGTCTTGGCCGGGAGTCTTTGGTTCGCCACTGTCCCCGCTGCTTTTGCGCGCAATGTGACGCCGTCGGAGATGATCGAGCAATGTCTCCCCCCCGGCAAAACCGTTCAAACGGCTACCAAGGCTGAATTCCTCGCCGGGGTGTTCGCCGCGGTAAAAAAGCATCACGCACAGGCCGTGGAGATCACGAAAGCGGCGGTCGCGGCGCATCATAATTATGCCGGCGACTCGGTGGCGACGATTTTGCGTGGCGTTAGCCGCCTCGACTGCAATTTTGTTGAGGCGATCGTCCTGGCGGCTCTTCAGGCGGCGCCGGGAGAAGCCTCTGCAATTGACGACGCTGCTCTGGCCATGGCGCCGGATTGCTCCGACGCGATTCAGGCGGCGAACAGCGGTCTCCCGGGCGGCGGTCCCGACGGTGGTGCCCGTGGCGGGTTGGGCTCGCGCGGAGGCGGCGATTTTGGGGGCGGAACAGCGGGCGTCGGTGTTGGGGCCACCTCGTTCGGGGGTGGCGGTGGTGGCGGCGGCTTTAACCCGCAGGACCAACTGCTCCTCGTCTGCGATAACGGCGCGCAACGCACCGTGCGCGAAACCTTGCTCGGCGCATTCCTGAGATCGCATGTCGGTTCTTTCGTGGGATCCTGCCAGCCGACTCCGACCACTAATCGCTAGCGTCCGCGCCCGCTTCGTGAATCGGCGGAAAAGCTCTCCGATGCGCTTCGCGGCCTAGCGATCCAACGGTTCCACGGTTGGAAAAAAGTCCTGCACTCGTTGGTCGCGGAGTTGAAGGACTCGCGGCCATTCTTCTCGCGTTTGCACTCGCGGGGATGCAGGTCCTGATCGGTGGGACGCGTCTCGCCTTCAGCCTGCCCATCTACGGATTGCTCGCAGCGGTCGGCTTCCTCAGCGCGTTCGTAACCCGGGCAAGGGCGCCGGCAGGCCGACTGTGCCTGCTCTCGGCGCTGGCGTTTTTTGGTTACGTGCTCGGGCGCGCCTGGTTCTCACCGGTGCCTTACATCGCGCGAGCGGATATCTTTTCAGTGCTGGGCGGCCTGCTTGTTTACTTTTTTACCGCGAGCATTTTCCTCTCGGCGAGACGGCGGATTTACTTGTTGGTTTTTCTCATTGTCGTCGCGCTCGGGCAGGTGGTGATCGGTGCGGTCCAATTTCGCGCGGGGAACAACTTCATGCTGATTCCCTTTCTCCAGCGCTTCGATTACGGCCGGCGCGCGAGCGGGTTCTACGTTTGCCCAAATCACTTCGCCGGCCTCCTCGAAGTGCTGGGGATTTTTTGCCTCAGCTTCGTCTGCTGGAGCCGCTGGCCGGTCTGGGGAAAAGTGCTGCTCGGCTACGCTGGTTGCGTCTGCTATGCAGGCCTCGCGCTGACCGGGAGTCGCGGCGGCTACGTGAGCGCGAGCTTTAGCCTGCTGGTCTTTGCGGTGCTGACGCTGGTGGTTTTGCGCCAGGCCGGGAGCGCCATTTTTTGGCGGACGGCGCTGGCCGGCGCAGTTTTCGCGCTCGTGATGGCGGCGGCCCTTTATTTTGGCTTCAAGAACAGCCGCCTCCTCAGCAGCCGGGCGCAGAATATCGTCGATACGCAGAACATGCGTTTCGATCTCTGGCAGGCGGCCTTGGCGGAGTGGAAAACCGCGCCGCTTCTCGGCACGGGTAGCGGCACTTATCTCTATTACGGTCGCCATTTCCGTAGCCCGCGGGTGCAGCTCGATCCGGTCGAAGTGCATAACGATTATCTCCATCTGCTGGCCGAATACGGCGCGGTCGGCGGAGCGCTTTTTCTGCTCTTTCTGGGAGCCCATCTGCAGCAGGGCGGGCGGACATTCCGGCGGCTTGGGCCGCGTCGGATCGCAGTTTCGCTGCGCCTGCCGAGCAACGGCCTCGCGCTCAACCTCGGTTCGTTAGGCGCACTCGCGGCACTGATCTGTCATTCCGCTTTTGACTTCAATCTCCACATTCCCGCAAACATTTTGCTCATGGCTTTTGTTTTCGGTCTTTTCGCCAACCCGGCAATCGAGCGTTCGGATGGGAAAGAGGATCTGGCCGGCCCCTTCGCTCCCGGCCGGCTCATCCTCCCGCTCCTCGCGCTGGCGCTCGCGGCTGGCTGTTGGTTTTACCTGTCGGCTGAGATCTACGCGGAGAAAGCGCGCAGCGCCTTGCGAGATGAACGACACGTCACGGCGATGCGCTGGGCGAACAAGGCGCTGGCTCTCGACCAGCAAAATCCCGAGATCTGGTTTTATCTTGGCGAAAGCCGGGTGCGGCGGACGGAAAACGTTTCCCTGCCGGCGGCGCGCGATTCGTTTGCCGAGGCCGCGATCGGCCCTTTCCAGCGAGCGCTGGCGCTCGCGCCCGACGACGAGACGTTCCTGATCGCGCTCGGGCGCGTTTATGACTCGTTAGGCCGTTACGCCGAGGCGGAATGGATGTTTGGCCGCGCCCTCGCTTGGGATCCGCGCTCCGAGGCGGTGCAAAAATCCTATGCCGCGCATCTGCAAGCTTGGAAAAACGGCGAGCGTTTCGGAACGGCGCAACCAAAGCTGGACCTGCCGGATAAGAACGCGCCCATCGGCGCCGCAACGGCGATTTCTCCGACGCCCGAGCCGTCGAATTCTCCCTCAAAGAATTGACGCAGGAAATTTACGCAAAAAAGATTGCTCATTTGTGCATAACACATACTCTTCGGCCCGTTAGCCGGGGAGCGTGGAAACGGACTGACGAAAAGCCTTATGATAATTCGGAGATTTTTGATGGGCGGCGCCCTTCTTGCCGCCGCGACACTGCTCTGCAGTCTGCCGGATTTGCGGGCTCAGGAAGAGCAGGAGACCACCACGTCGGCGCCGGCCGCAACGACCGGAAATCAGAGCGCCAGCGATTCGACCGGCAAGGAAGTGCTGCGCGATTCAAGCAAGGAGACGATGACGGAACCGAGCCAGCCGGATTCCTCGGTCAAGCTCGGGACGGGGAACTTCTCGAAATCGCCTTTCCGCGTCTCGGTTTCGGTTCGCGAAGGTTACGACGATAATGTTTACACGACAGAGAGAGATCGCGTTGGCACTTGGTTCACTAACGGCGGAGTGACCCTTGACTACACTTTTGGAAGCCCGCGCACGACTTTCGATCTCCAGGCCGTAGCTGGTGCGACTTATTACTATTACAGGCCGTTCGGCCAGCAATACGACGTCAATACCGGCCTCACCATGAACCTGGTGCATCACGCGACGCCGCGTCTCACCCTCTCCGCCAACACTTACTTTACGTACCAGACCGAACCCGACCTGAACACCGGCTTCGGCACGAATCGGCGCGCCGGAAATTACCTATACACCGAGGACAAGTTCACTCTCGCCTACCAATGGGCGCCTCGTTTCGCGACCGCGTCCAGCTACACTTTTGGCGCGATCAAATACGATGACAGCACCGTCGGAGCATTTGAAGATCGCTTCGAGCACACCTTTGGTAATGAGTTTCGATTCCTCGTCCAGCCTACCACCACCCTGGTCGCGGAATACCGTTTCGAGGTCATTGATTACGATACCGCGGTGCGTGATTCGACGACTCACTTCGTTCTCGGCGGCATCGATCATACCTTTAATCCCCGCTTCAATTTCTCGCTCCGTGCGGGCGCGGAATTTCGCGACATCGAGGACTTCGGCGAGCGGACTTCGCCTTACGCCGAATCCACTCTCCGTTACACGGCCGGGGACCGCACTTCGCTCGCGTGGACGGCGCGATTTGGTCTGGAAGAACCGGATGTCAGCGGTAGCCCTTCCCGTCAGACTTTCCGCACCGGGCTGACGGCCAACTATGTGATCACGCCGCGGATCAGCGTTTCGGGCGCGATTTTCTATGAGCACGATGACAATGCCGGGGTCGACGCGCCGACTTTCATCGAGCCGGCCTTTGGGGAAGACACCCTCGATCTCGGGTTAGGTTTGCGTTACGACATCAACCGGGTCTTTGCGATCCTCGCGGGCTACAGCTACACGGAAATCTTTTCGGATATCCCTTTGCGCGAATACTATCGTAACCGCGTGTATGCGGGCCTGAGCGTAACCTTCTAGGAAAGGGCCAAATCTGTTGGCGTAGCCTGCGTTGCGCCGGCGCCGTCGTCTGCTAGATTCACGCCCCCCTCGCTGCTGGAGAGCACATGGCACAAACAGAAGAAGTAAAACTTCACTTTCTCGATTACTGGCGCGTCATTCGCGTCCGCTGGGTGCTCATTCTCCTGGCGTTCCTTTTGGTCGTCCTCACCGCGGCGGTCGTGACCTACTTTCAGCCGCGACAATACCAGTCGTCGGTCTTCATCGAGGTGAAATCGACAGCCGAAAATCCCCATATGTTTGGGAATGACGGCACCAGCATTCCCTATCACGATCCGCAGTTGGCCCCGACGGTTTACCAAGTCATTCAGCGTACCGGCATTCTCTATCCGGTGATCGATGACCTGAAGCTCCAGGACAAGTGGGCGCGCGAGGGTAGCCGCCCGACGCGCGAGCAAGCCTACCAGATGCTGCGCGGCCAGCTCAATGTCGACGAAGTCCGTAACACCGATTTGCTCCAGATCAGCGTGCTCGATGCCGACCCGCAGGAAGCCGCGAATATCGCCAATAAAATCGTCGCCGTTTACCAGGAAAAGCGGGTGCAGGAAGAGAAGGAAATTCTCAATCGCGCCGTTGCGACGATGAACGAGGAAGTCGCAAAGGAAGACAAGCGCGTCGAGGATGCGGGCGACGAGGTCTCGCGGATTCGCGATAAGGAACACATCGTCGATCTAAACCCGGAAGGGACCGAAGATTCCGTCACCGCGGCGAACACCAACGTCCTGAAACAGGAAGGCGAAGTGAACGACGCCGAGACCAAGGTCTCGACGTTGCAGGCAAAGCTCCAGCAGACCGAAAACCTGAAGGGCGAAGACCTGATGCGGATGATGCCGACGCTCGACATCCAGGATCCGACCATCCAGAAGATTTTGCCTAACTATCAGGAAGCAGTCGCGAACGAGGCCCAGCTCCTTAATTCCGGCCTCGGCGAAAACCACCCGAAGGTGAAAGCGCTCCGCGCAACCAAGGAAGTCTACATCCGCCAGCTCGAGCAGCAGGTTTCGAGTGTGCGCGACGGGCTCCAGCGGAACCTGAATTCCGCGAAAGAAACCCGCGACCAGTTAAAGCAGCGGCTCGACACGATCAACGAAGCCCAGGTCACCTCGAAGAACCTGAGCGCGAATTACACCCGGGCGAAGAACGCCTACATTAAGGAGAAATCCCTCCGCGACGGCGTCCGTCTTCGCGCCCAGACCGAGACGATGGAAATGGCCATGCCGCGCCAGGCCGTGAGCGTGAAGCAGGTCGCCGAGCCGCCCTCGTATGCGGCCCGTCCGCGCGTCGCGCTGAACTTGGCCCTTGGCGCCCTCGTCGGTCTCGTCCTTGGGATCGGCCTCGCCTTCTTCATCGAATATCTCGATACCAGCGTGAAGACGATGGAGGACGTCGAAAACCTGCTCGGCGTCCCGGTCCTCGCGATCATTCCGCGCGGCATCAAGCTGCTCCACCAGGAGGCGGGCGACACGCCCGACGCGGAAGCCTATCGCATCCTGCGCACGAACATCGAGTTCAACCGCAAGAGTCCCGAGGCGAATACGATCTCGCTCGTTAGCGGTGGCCCCGGCGAAGGCAAATCGACCACCCTCGCCAACCTCGCCTTCATCTCCGCCCAGGGCGGTTATTCCACCCTCATCGTCGACGCCGACCTGCGCCGGCCGGTGCAGCACTCGCTTTTCAACCTCGACAACCAGGTCGGCCTCACTAATTACCTCACGACCGACATGCAGCTCGAGGACGCGATCGTGCCCACGTCGGTCGAAAATCTCTCGCTCCTGCCCAGCGGCATTCTCCCCTCCGACGCGGTCGGGATTCTTAACTCGCAGCGCATGACCGATCTCATCGCCGAGCTGAAGACCCGCTACGACATCGTCTTCTTCGATTCGCCCCCGATGCTCGGAGTGAGCGATGCCTCCGTCCTCGCGAGCGAAGTCGACCAGACGATCATCGTCGTGCAGCATCGCCGCTTCCCGCGCGCCATGCTCACGCGGGTGAAGCAGGCGATCCTCAGCGTCGGCGGCAGCGTCCTCGGCGTCGTGCTGAATAATGTCGATCTCAAGCACGACCAAAACTACTACTACTATACGAGTTACCAAGGCTATTATCACCCGCGCGCAGCGCAGAAGAAAAAACCCGACCGGCGGATCAAGGCGCCCGCGGCCACGATTCAACGAGGAACCCGGCACGATGACTATTAGCCTCCGCCTCCTGCTCCTCCTCGCCCTTTTCCTCGGCGCTTCCCCGGTCTTTGCCGACTCCGTGCTCCGACCGGGCGACCCCGTCGACATGAAAATCAGCGGCGTGCCCGCCGAGGAGCAGACCCAGGTCAACAACGTCTACACCGTCGATTCCAACGGCATGGTCAACATGCCCTACATCAACAAAGTCCGCGCCGCCGGGCTCACCCCCGGCCAGCTCGCCAGCTCCATCGAGGGCAGCTATCGCTCCGCGAGGATCTTCACCAACCCCACGATCACCATCGTCATGCAGCCGCAGGCGCGTTTCGTGAACGTCGGCGGCGCCGTCCGGGCCCCCGCGCGCATTCCCTTTACCGAAGACATGACCCTCCTCGCCTCGATCAACGCCGCCGGCGGGTTCAACGATTTCGCCGACCAGAAGCGGGTGCGCCTCCTTCGCGGCAACGAAGCGAAAGTCTACGACGTGCGGCAATTTCGGCGCGACCCGGGCCTCGACCCGCACCTCCAGCCGGGCGACCGCATCGAGGTCCCGCAAAGCTTCTTCTAGCCGCCCCAGTTCGCGGCCACGGCGCTCTTCCCGGCAGCCACCCGGAATAGGCGAACCTCCGTTTCAGATAATATCACGAACTCATCACCATCCGATAGATCGCAAAGATGGAAGGCCGAGCGCGAAGAGCGTTCTCGCTTTCTCCGGCGGCAGCCGTTCTTCCACTTCGTGTCCTTCTTTGCTCTCTTTTCACTTTCTTTACGTTGTTCTGCGGGGCGTTGGGGATAGTATTTCCAACGCCCTTCAACCACTTTCGCGGGCGCGACCTGCTGTTTCTGGCTGTTTTTCCATCCTTGGTCACTTCGCTTGTTGCTGTATTTAGACGCCCTTCGAGTTCATACTCTTCCCCGCATCAGACCCAAGATGGAACCCGCAACATCTGACCAGGCAAAGGGATGGTCTCCGTGCCGGCGATCGGGGGCTGGCCTCGCGGCGCCGTCGGATCGCGGGTAGACGGGGGCAACTTCGCCGAGGTGTGCGTTCCTGCGGCCTCCGCTCCCTCGCTGGAGAGTCGGAGCGGCGCCGGACGGCTATCCGGCCTTGAACCGCTCTGCATCACGCCAGACCACCTCCGGCGCTGGCCAGAACCGCCCTGACAGCCGCCAGACTCGATCCGGAAGTGGCCAGAACCGGTCTGGAAGTCGTCAGACTCGATCTCCCGGTCGCCGGAGTCGATCTTCCAGTGACCGGAGTCGATCTCTCAGTGGCCGGGACCGATCCGGAAGTCACCGGAACCGATCTGAAAGTCACCGGAAGCGGTCTCCATCACCTAAGACCCGCTCGGTTTCCGGTCACACGGGACCGGCGTCGGGCCCGGCTTGCTCCGTTCCCGGTCGCGCCCGCTCTGGATATGGCCAAATTTAGGCCGAGAGCCCAAGGCGCAACCCTGCAGGCCCGCACCGGTGGAATTCAGGTTCAGCCCCGACGCTCTCCTCCGGCAGACTCGCCCATGCCTTCGCTTTGCCCCCCCGGCTTCCCTCCACCGCCCCGGGAATGCGCGCCCGCTAGAGCTCGCGCACGAGGTTGCGGTGGCGCCAGAAGTAGCCGAGGCCGGAGTAGATGGTGAGGCCGATGGTGATCCAGAGCAGGACGTCGCCGCCGTAGACCCAGGCGTTTTGCCACCACGTGGCCTGGCTCGTCTCGGGCCAGACTTCCAGCGCAGCGAGGAGCGCAAGCAGATAGGCGACGGTCACGATCTGCCAGGAGGTCTTATGTTTCCCGAGCCGCTCGGCCGGCAGGACGACGCCCTCCGACGAGGCGAGCAGGCGCAGGCCCGTGATCAGGAAATCGCGCGCGACCACGATCGTCGCCACCCACGCCGGGACGGCGCCGATCGGGACCAGGCAGATGAAGGCGGCGGCCATCATCACTTTGTCGACCAGCGGGTCCATCAGTTTGCCGAATTTCGTGATGATCCCCCAGCGCCGCGCGATCTCGCCATCGAGGTAATCGGTCACGCTCGCGAGCAGGAACAGCACGAGCGCGACGGTGCGGCCGTAGCCCCAGTGCGAGCTGAGGCTGCAAACGAAGAGCACCGTGAGGGCGAGGCGCGCCAGAGTCAGGCGATTGGCCCAATTCATGGGTGTGCGCCGACCGATTCGGCAGGCAAAGCAGCGGGCCGGGGTTCTTCCGGGCGGACGAAAAGGATTCGCTTCCAGATCGGCACGTTCTTCTTCAGTTCCGCGATCATCCAACTGCTCGCGGCGAACGCCTCGGCCCGGTGCCCGCTGGTGACGCGCAGGAAAAGCGACGCCTCACCCGCGCCGACGAAGCCGATGCGATGGTGAAGGATTATTTCCTCGAGAGGGAATTCCGCGCGTGCCATTTCCACCAGCTTCTCCATTTGATGCCGGGCCATCGCTTCGTGCGCTTCGTATTCGATCCCCGAGATTTCGTGACCCTCTTCGAGCCCGCGGACTACGCCCCAGACGTCGACGATTGCGCCCGCGGAGCTTTTCCAATCGGGCGCCGGCGACGTGAGCGGAGCGGTCGTGATGAGGATCTGGGAATTGGAAATTGCCATCTGCTCCGCCGCGGTCGTAAGGTGCTGCCCCTTGTCGCGTCCGCGGCCAGTCAGGAGATACCCAAAATGAAAACGAATCAATGTGATATTGGTCTGATCGGCCTTGCGGTCATGGGCGAGAACCTCGTCCTCAACATGGAGTCGAAAGGCTTTACCGTCGCGGTCTTCAACCGCACCACGGAAGTCACGGAGAAGTTTGCCGCCGGCAAGGCGCAGGGGAAAAACATCCAGCCGACGAAGACGATGGAAGAATTCGTCGGCGCGCTGTACCGTCCGCGCAAGGCGATGATCATGGTCAAGGCCGGCGCTCCGGTCGACGCCGTGATCGGCCAGCTCGTGCCGCTGCTCGATAAGGGCGACGTCATCATCGACGGCGGCAATTCGCTCTTCACCGACACGCAGCGCCGCTGCAAGGATCTCGAAGGAAAAGGAATTCACTTCGTCGGCTGCGGCGTCTCCGGCGGCGAAGAAGGCGCGCTCAAGGGTCCGTCGCTCATGCCCGGCGGCCCGCGCGCTTCGTGGGATATTATTGCGCCGATCTTTACCAAGATCGCCGCGGTCGTCGATGGCGAACCGTGCTGCCGCTACATGGGACCGGACGGCGCCGGGCATTACGTCAAGATGGTCCACAACGGGATCGAGTACGGCGACATGCAGTTGATCTGCGAGGCCTATGCGATCCTCAGTGGCGTCCTCGGCCTAACGACGGACGAGCTGGCCGATATTTTCACCGATTGGAACAAGGGCGATCTCGACAGTTACCTGATCGAGATCACCTCGCAGATCTTCCGGAAGAAAGATCCCGACACGGGCAAGCCGATGGTCGATGTCATCCTCGACAAGGCCGGCCAGAAAGGCACCGGCATCTGGACGCTGCAATCGGCGATCAAGCAATCGATCGTCATCTCCACGATCAACGCCGCGGTCGAAGCGCGCGTTATTTCTTCGCGCAAAGACGAGCGCGTCAAAGCCTCGAAGATTCTGCCGGCGCCGAAGGTGGAGCAGTTTACCGGGAAGCGCGACGACCTTATCGCCGCCGTCCACGACGCGCTTTACGCCTCGAAGATTGTCTCCTACGCGCAGGGGATGGAATTGTTAGGCGCGGCGAGCAAGGAGTTCAGCTGGAACCTGAACTTCGGCGACATCGCCACGATCTGGCGCGGCGGTTGCATCATTCGGGCGAAGTTCCTGAACCGCATCGTCGAAGCCTACGAGCGTGATGCCGGGCTGCACGAATCTGCTGCTCGATTCCTATTTCACCGACATCATCGCGAAGACGCAGCACAACTGGCGGATCGCGGTCGCGACCGCGGTGCAGCAGGGCGTGGCGGTGCCGGCGTTCAGTGCGTCGTTAGGCTACTTCGACAGCTACCGGCAGGCGCGGCTCTCTTCGAATCTGCTCCAGGCGCAACGCGATTTCTTCGGCGCGCACACGTACGAGCGGGTCGACAAGCCGGGTGTTTTCCACACCGATTGGATGGACTCTGGCAAAGCCGTCGAAGAAAAACCGGCCACCCCGAAGGAAGCGCCCAAGCGCCACGCTGCGGAATAGTTTTCGGGATGCCGACCTACGTTTACGAAACGATCGATCCGTCCAAACCGGCGCGCCGCTTCGAGGTGAAGCAGAGCATGAAAGACGACCCGTTGCGGGTTGATCCGGAGACCGGCGAGCCGGTGAAGCGCGTGATCTCCGGCGGCTACGGCGTGCATGTCACCGGTAGCTCGACGGGACCGTCGGTTGGCTCAGTCGGCGGCGGTGGGTGCGGTCCGGGCTGCGGCTGCCATTAAGCATACTCACGGCGACTAAGTAAACGTTGTCATCCCGAGCCCGGCGAAGCGCGGCGAGGGACCTCCGCAAGCGTCCATGAAGGCCTACTACGTGTACCTGATGACGAATAAGAGTCGCGTCGTCCTCTACACCGGCGTCACCAACGATCTTGAGCGTCGCGTCTGAGAACATCAGCACGGCGAAATCAAAGGGTTCACCAAAAGGTATCGCGTGACCCATCTCGTCTACCACGAGACCTAAAGCCAAATCGACGACGCCATCACCCGAGAGAAAGAGATCAAAGGCTGGCGGCGCAGTAAGAAGGACACGCTTGTAGAAACGCTGAACCCGCACTGGGCCGATTTGTCAGTGGAGCTTTTCCGCCGCTTGTGAGGTCCCTCGCCGCGCTGCGCCGGCTCGGGATGACAACTTGTGCTTTCGCGCGCCTAACGGGAAGCGAGCGCGCGACCTGCGGACTAGTGAAAATCGTGCGACTCGCTGCCGAGCATGCTCTCATGCGCGAGCGGGCGAATGTCACGCGCTTTCACGAGCACGACGTTCTCGCGTGTTCTGCACTTCGCCTTCGATGACCAGAAACGGCTCTTCCGTGATCACCAGCCGCAGCCGCTCGAATAAATCCGGGCGTCACGATCGCATTCGACACGCCGGTTTCATCTTCCAGGCTGATGAAGACAAAACCCTTCGCCGTCCCCGGCCGTTGACGGCAAATCACATTCCCCGCGATCTGGATCGTCGCGCCGTGACGCGCCTGCGCCAGCTCGCTCGCGCGCCAGACGTGCGGCAATTGCGCGCGCAGCAATTTCATCGGGTGCGGCCCGGTCGTTAGGTTCATCGCTTCGTAATCCGCCTGCACCCGTTCCGGCAGCGTCATCGGGCTGCGAGCGGCGGGATCTCTGACCCGCGATCCTCGGGATTCGCGGGTCGAGGACACTCGCGACTCTTCGCTCCGATCAGCACGTAACCGAAGAGCGGTCCTGGTTCGGTCTCCTCCACCCCCCAGAGCGCGGCGCGCCGATGTTCTGCGAAGCAGTTGAACGCGCCCAGCTCCGCCAGCGTGCGCAGTTCTTCTTTCGTTAGGCCGACGCGCCGTTTGAAATCGTCGAGCGAGGCAAAAGCGTCGCGTTGCCTAACGAGTTCCTCGGCATGCTCCTGCCGCAGGCCATTGACCACGCAAAATCCCAGCCTAACGACTTCGTCCGACTCCACCGCGCAAAGCCACTCCGAAGTCGCCGACACAGACCGGCCGCATCCGGATGCCGTGCCGCCGCGCGTCTTTCACGATCGTCGCCGGCGCATAAAATCCCATCGGCTGATTGTTCGAGCAGACAGGCGTAAAACTCCGCCGCGCGATGCACTTTCAGATACGCGCTCCCGTAGGCGAGGATCGCAAAACTGATCGCGTGCGACTCCGGAAATCCGTAGAGCGCAAACGAGCTGATCGCCTGGATGATCTTCAGGATCACCTCCGGCGCGATCCCGTTTTTCTCCATCCCGGCGCGCAGTTTCACGGCTCACTTTTTCCATCCGCTCGGGCGAGCGATGAAAGCTGAGCGCGCGTCGCAGTTCCTCCGCTTCGGCGCCGGAAAAATCGGCCATGATCATCGCGATCTTGAGCATTTGCTCCTGGAAAAGCGGCACGCCTAACGTCCGCTCGAGCACCGGCTTCAGCCGCTCGTCGAAATAAGTGACCGGCTCCTTCCCCGCGCGCCGCGCGAGATACGGATGCACCATGTCGCCCTGGATCGGCCCCGGCCGGATGATCGCGACCTCGATCACGACGTCGTAAAAACATTTCGGCTTCATCCGCGGCAGCGTCGCCATCTGCGCCCGGCTCTCGATCTGGAAAACGCCGATCGTGTCGGCCTTTTGCATCAGCTCGAAAGTCGCCGCGTCATCCTTCGGGAGGTGCGCGAGATCGAGCGGCCGGCCGCGTTCGCGACAGAGCTCGAACGTGTCCTGCATCACCGCCATCATGCCGAGGCCTAACAAGTCGACCTTCACGATCCCGAGATCTTCGCAATCTTCCTTGTCCCATTGCGCGACCACGCGGCCGGGCATGGAAGCGTTCTCCAGCGGCACGACCGAGCTCAGTTTGTCCCTGGCAGATGATCATCCCGCCGGAGTGCTGCCCGAGATGGCGCGGCAAGCCGTAGATCGCCTGGTACAGCCTAACGAATGCGGGCATCCGCGGATGTTCGTTCGGCAAACCGGCCTGCTCGATCTGCGCCCGGAGATCGAGGGTGTGCGGGAAATCGCCGTTCGCGAAGAGCGCGGAGAAGCGGTCGAGAATGTTCGGCGCGAAGTTGAGCGCCTTGCCGATCTCGCGCGCCGCGCTGCGCCCGCGATAGGTGATCACGTTCGCGGTCATGGCCGCGCCATGTTTGCCGTAGCGCCGATACACTTCCTGGATGACGCGCTCGCGCCGGTCGCCGCTCGGCAGATCGAGATCGATGTCCGGCCAGCCCTTGCGCCCTTCGCTCAGGAAACGCTCGAAGACGAGATTGCTGCTCACCGGATCGACCGGCGTGATCCCGAGGCAATAACAGACCGCGCTGTTCGCCGCGCTCCCGCGGCCCTGGACCATGATGTCGTTTTCGCGGCAGAAATTGACGATGTCCCAGACGATCAGGAAATAGCCGGAAAACCCGAGCCGGGTGATGAGCGCGAGCTCGAACTCGAGCTGGCGCTGCACCTTTTTACTGACCGCGGCGTAGCGCTGCTGCGCGCCGAAGAGGACGATCGTGCGCAGGAAGGAATTCATGTCGTGACCAGCCGGGACCGGGTAATCCGGGAAATCGTAGCCGATATTTTCGAGGGAAAACTCGAGCCGCTCCGCGAGGCAGAGCGTGTTCGTGAGCGCGTCGGGCCGATCGCGAAAGAGCTGCTGCATTTCGCCGGCGCTCTTCAGATGGCGCTCGGCGTTACTCGTTAGGCGAGTGCCCGCGGCGTCGAGGTGAGTGTGCTCGCGGATGCAGGTGAAAACGTCCAGCGTCTCCCGGCCTAACGAGGTCGCGTGCTGGACGCCGTTGGTCGCGAGCAGGGGGAGACGATGGTGGGCGGCGAGGTCGATGAGCGCGCGATTGATGCGCTCCTCGCCGCGGAGGAAGTGGCGCTGGAGTTCCACGTAGACGCGATCGCGGCCAAAGAGATCGAGCAAGTGCTGCGCGTGCGTTTGCAGATGTTCCGGGGAGCACACGCGGCTCCTCGTCGTTTGCGGCGGCTCGCCGCAAACCGGCGCGCACTTGGCGGCGGGATGACCGCTGCCGTCGTTCGTACGACTGACGTTTCGCAACGTTCGCGGATCGCTTCTGCGCGCGGGCGGCCGGCGAGCCACCGGACGCGACACGCGAGCCGCGTGCGCTCCCCGGACCCAGAAATGCGATCAACCCTTCTCTAAATTCCGCGACCTCTTCCCAGCGCACTTCGCAAGTTCCTTTCTCGCTCCGCAGATGCGCCTCCGTCAGGAGGCCGCAGAGGTTTTTGTAGCCGGTCCAGTTTTCCACCAGCACGGGCAGGAGGCTGCCATCCGCCATCGTTAGGCTGGCGCCGATGATCGGGCGCACGCCGTGCTCACGACAGGCGACGGAGAAACGCTGCGCGCCATAGACGCCGTTGCGATCGAGCAGCGCGACGGCCGGCAATTCCAGCTCAGCCGCGCGCTCCGCGAGCTGCTCAGGAAAACTCGCGCCGCGGAGAAAACTGAAGGCGCTGCAAGCGTGCAGCTCGACGTAAGCGCTCATCGTCGTTCATGAGCAAACGATCGACGAACCTCGCGCCCGACCCCATGTCCGGGCTTTGACTCCGCGACAGCGAGCTTCTCGCGCTCAATCATAAGTCGCCTCAATTTCCCAGCCGGTGCCGCGTTCCTGCGCGCGGCAGAGTGCGCCGTCGGCCAGTTGCAGATCCCATTCCGTGCGTGCCCAGCTTTGCCGATCCCACCAATCGCCGGAGGCGCGATATGGTCCCTGTCGGTTGACCACTGCAGGATCGTTAGGCCGCGGGAACGACAGGCGAAAGCGGCGCAGGGCCGGCGCCGAGGATCGGGTCGGGCAAGTCGTTAGGCGGCTCCGGCAGTTGCCAGGAAAACGGCTCGAGATGAAACGCGTCCGGCCGATGCGAATCCTCCCGCACCGGCGTCCCGACCCGCTCTGTGCCTAACAATCCCGTGAGCCGGGTGAGCGTCTCGTGCAGCCGGCTTGGATCGCGCAGCGGCGTCTCGAAAAGATCGAACTGTTGCCGCGCCGGAGGGGCGGGCAGCAGCGCGAGCGAGACGGCGACGATCGGATGTTCCGCGCGGAAATTTTCCAGATGCGCCTGGAGGAGCCGGAAAAGAATCTCCACCGAGTGGGTCGGATCGGGAATCTGGAACCGGTGCGCGTAACGGGATTTATCGGCAAAGGTGAGCGCGAGCTGGAGCTCGCGCGCGACGAGATAAAGGGTATCGAGCCGGCGGCTGAGTTGCTCGAGGAAACGGCGCAGGACAAAGAGGAGCGGCTCGGTGGTTTCGATTTCGTGTTCGAACTCGAGCTGTTCCTCGAACAGTTCCGGCGGCCTAACGAGCCGGAGCAGCCGGGTCGATTTCCCCGCGGCCTGGTCCCAGAGCTGGAGGGCGAGGGGACCGAGCCGGAGACCGAGCTGATCGCGTTCGAGCGCGGCGAGGTCGCCGAGGGTGTGCACGCCCCATTTGTGGAAAATAGCGAGGAGCCGGGAGAGCTCGGCGGCACGTTCGTCCTTCACAGACGAGGAGATTAATGCCCAGAAGAATTATGTTCAATAGAACATTAGTTTAATTTATCATCCCGAGCGCAGCGAGGGACCTCACAAGCGTCTCCGGCATTCGTTTCAGCGGAAACCGCACAACGCTTGCGAGGTCCTTCGCCGTCTGCGCGGTCAGGATGACAAACGTCGCGCGCGACCCGCAGGCGGTATGCGGCGGCCCGCTAACCGCTCGGCGTGAGCAGCCGCGTTTTCGTGTCGTTAGGCAGACTCGAATTGGAGATCCAGGCCGAGGCGCTGCGCGGGTCGGTTTTCAGCCAGGAACGCGCGGCGGATTCCGTCTGACTGTCGCGGATGCCCTGGTCGCCAATCGTTGCCGCCCATTGCAGAGCCGCCTGCGGATCGGAGGTGCGAATGTGATCGGCAAACGTGCTCACCGCCTGGTCGCGCGATGGGCTGTCGGGCAGGCTGCCCAGCCAGCTCGCGGCCGCGCCGGCATCGATCGTGGACCAGCGCTGCATTAATCCGCGCAGGACGGCTTCGCGCGTCGGACCTTCCGGGAAGGAAGCCGCCCACGCGCTCGCCGCGGCCGGATCGTTCCCGGCCCACTGCGTCACCACGCTGGTCGCCGCATCGGCCTGCGCCTGGCCCGAGAGCCGGTTGATCATCTGCGCGGCCGCGCCCGGATCGTTATCGGCCACGACGGAAATAATGTTCGGCATCACGGAAGCGCGCGACGCGGGGTCGGAAAGATTCTCCGCCCAGGCGATCGCGGACTGCGGATCGTTCTGCGCCCATTGCCGCGAAATGGTCTGGAGCAAACTCTGGCGCATCTCGCCGTTCACGTTGCCCAGGGTGTATTCCGCGGCGGCGCTCGGGTCGGCTTCACTCCAGCGCGCGATGATCGGGTTGAGCGCGTCCTGTCGAGTGGCGCCTTCCGGTAATTTCTCGGCCCAACTGATTGCGGATTGCACATCGGTGGTGGCGAGCTGTTGCGCGATGGCTTTGACTGCTTCGTCCTGGCTCGGGCCGGCGGGGAGGCCGGTGACGTAGTCGGCCGCGGCGGTCGGTTCCGATTCGGCCCAACTGGAGAGCACACTTTGCAGAGCGCGCTTTTGTCCTTCGCCGTCGGGTAGCGAATGCGTCCAGGCGAGCGCGGCCTGTGGATCGTTCTGCGCCCAGCGCCGCGCGACATTGGTGGCGGCCTGGTCGCGGGCGGAACCGGCGGGCAATTCCGCGATCACCCCGGCGGCGCGTTGCGGATCGCTGTTCGCCCAGTTCGACAAAATATTTTGCAGCGCGCCGTTGCGTCCGAGGCCGGCCGGGAGCGCCGTCGCCCAGGCGAAAGCCGCTTCCGCGTTTTGACTTCCCCAGGTCGCCGCGACCACCTGCACAGCCTGGTCGTGCGCGGGCCCGGGTGGGAGTTGCGCGGCGCGCGCGGCGGCCGCGACCGGATCGCTGTTCGCCCAGTTGGAAAAAATCGGCCAGTAAAGATTGCGACCGGAATTGCTCGCCGGGAGCGACTGGAGCAGCCCGAGCGCGGCCTGCGGGTCCTTTTCTGAAAGCGCGGAGACAACCGATTGCAGGGCGCGCTCGCGTTCCTGGCCGGGCGCGAGTTGCAGGACCCAGGCTTTGGCGGCGTTGGCATCCTTCTCGGCCCACGAACGAACCGCGGCCGAAACCATGACGCTGCGTTCGCTGGCGGTGCCGGTGGTCTCTGCATAACCGAGCGCGGCCGGCGGATCGGCCTCGGCCCAGCGCGAGAAAAGCATCGAGACGAGCATCATTTTCTTCCGCTGGTTCGGGAGCGCCTCGACCGCGTCGATTACGGGCCGGATATTTTTGGGATCGAGTCCGTCGATCAGCTTGCTCAACTCCATGTAACCATGGCGATCGGAGGAAAGCGTGAGCGCGTTCTTGATCGCCGCGATCACGGATTCGACCGTGGCCGGCGTCGCGCTTTTTGCCGGCCCGTTAGGCGAGCGGGCCGCGGGCCGCCGGGAAACGTGCGGTTCGCCGGTGTCGCCTAACGACGCGAGAAGAGTGGGCTCTTTTTTCGCGACCGCGGGCGCAGGCGGCAATGCGTAGCGATCAACTGCGATGCCGGCGAGAAAGGCGGCAAGGGCGAACACGAGCGCAAGGTCGAAACGCTTCACGTGCAGCAAAATAGCTGAACCGTTGCCGCGGCCAAGCAAACGTCACAAAATCTTCACCGGACATTCCGGGAGCGCCTTCAAAAAGGCGCGCCCATAGGTCTTGGTCACGATCCGGTTATCGAGGACGACGACGATGCCGCGGTCGCTTTTCGTCCGGATGAGGCGACCGACGCCCTGGCGAAATTTCAGGATTGCCTCGGGCAGCGAATACTCGGTGAAGGCGTCGCCGCCGCGCGCCTGGATCAGCTCCAGCTTCGCCTCGATCAGCGGGTGATCCGGCACGGCGAAGGGCAGGCGCGTGATGATCACGTTCGAGAGCGCATCGCCCGGCACGTCGACGCCCATCCAAAAGCTGTCCGTCCCGAAGAGGACGCTCCGCGGCGTGGTTTTGAATTCCTCGAGCAACCGGCTCCGTGGCGCGCCTTTGCCTTGGACGAGCAGGTTCAGGTTTTGCCTCTCGAAAAAATCCTCCATCTCCGCCGCGATCTCCTGCATCGAGCGGTAACTGGTGAAGAGGACGAACGCGCGCCCCGCGGATTCCTCGACGAAACGCGCGATCCATTCCGCGAGCGCCTCGCTGTAGCCTTCGGCGCGCGGGTCGGGCATTTTGCGCACGACGAAAAGCTTCATCTGCTTCTGGAAATCGAACGGGCTTCCGAGCTGCAACGCCTCGGCGTCTTCGGCGCCGATCCGTCTGCGGAAATAGGCGAGGTCGGCGCGGCCAACGGCGAGTGTGGCGCTGGTCATGATGCTGCTGCAGCCGTCGCGGAAAAGCATCCGGCGGAGCACCGGCGCGACGTCGATCGGTGCGGCGTTGAGCGTCAGGTTTTGCTGCGCTTTTCCGGTGCGCTCGATCCAGTAGACGTATTCGTCCGCGCTCTGTTGCAGGAAAATCCCGATCCCTTCGCGGGCGTCGCCGATCCGACGGCCGAGTTCCTGTAGCTCGGTCTTGAGAAATTCGTCCTCCGTCTTGCGCACCACCTCGCCGATCCGTGCCTGCAGACTCGTTAGGCGGCCGGTGATCTGGTCGTCCACGATCTCCGGATTCCGCACGCGAAATTCGCGGCCTTTTTTGAAGTTCGAGCGTTCCTCGACCGCGGCGAAAAAGCGGTCGGTCTCTTCCGCGAGCGAAGCGGCGAGCGTCACGCCGGGTGCGTCGCGCGTCACGGTGAAAAGACCTTTCTTGGTCCGCGCGTTGTAGAGCCTCTGGATGGTTGAGCGCAGCCCGTATTGCGAAATGCCGACGCCGATCTGGCGCGAAGCCACCTGTTCGAGCGTGTGCGCTTCGTCGAAGATGAGGAAGTCGTTCGGGAAAAGATAACCTTCCTCGCGCTCTTCCTGTTCCTCCGGATTGCCCAGCAACATGAAAAGCAGCGTATGATTCATCACCACGACGTCCGCCGCGATCAGTCGCTTGCGCGCCTGCTGGAAGAAACAGCGCGGGTTTGGCCCGCAACTCTTCGCGGTGCAGATGTGCGCCTCGCTGCAAACCTGGGTCCAGACTTTCGCGTCCGGCTCGATCGGCAGATCGCTCAGCGAACCGTCGGTCGTGGTCCGCGCCCATTCCGCCAGCCTAACGAGTTCCGATTGCTCGGTGCTGGTGAAGAGCTCGCTCGATTGCTGGAGCGCGCGCTCCAGCCGGCGCGGGCAGACGTAGTTCTGGCGGCCTTTCATGAGCGCAGCCTCGAACTCAAACGGCAGAATCTTTTTCAGGATCGGGATGTCCTTGTGGATGAGCTGTTCCTGGAGGTTGATCGTCTGCGTGGAGATGATCGCCTTCTTCTTCTGCTCGACCGCGAACAGAGTCGCGGGCACGAGGTAGGCGAGCGATTTGCCGACGCCGGTCCCGGCCTCGACCGCGAGGTGCCGCTCTTCCTCGAGCGCGCGGGCAATCGCGACGGCCATTTCCTGCTGTTGCGGGCGGAACTCGAAGTTGCGCGCCTGCGCGAGCAGGCCGTTCTCCGCGAAAATTGCCCGCACCCGCTCGACAAAGTCGCTCCCGAGAGAATCTTTCAGAGCAATCATGCCGGCCCGAATGAACGAGTGGAACTTTGCGCTGGCAACAGGTTGTCATCCCGAGTCGTGCAGACGGCGAGGGACCTCGCAGGCGTCGGGCGGCAAATCATCTCGCAAAACGCTCGGGAGGTCCCTCGCCGCGCTCCGCCGCTCGGATGACAGGTTGCGCCTAACGAAATTTTCCGACCGCTAAAACCATGCGCCTGCTCGACCGCTACATCGTCCGGAATTTTCTCCAGCCGTACTTCTATTGCATCCTCGGCTTCCTCTCGATCTGGCTCATTTTCGACATCAGCGACAACAGCGCGCAGATCTTCGACCAGCGGACGCCGGTCGGCGCGGTCCTGCGTTTTTACGCCGGCCAGATCCCGCAGGTGCTCGTGATCCTGCTCCCGGTTTCGCTCCTTCTCGCGCTCCTCTTTTCGTTAGGCAGAATGTCGCGCTCGAATGAGATCGTCTCGATGCTCACCGCCGGTGTGAGTGTGCCGCGGGTCGCGCTGCCGCTGCTTTTCATCGGTCTGCTCACGACGGGTGTCACCTTTGCGCTGAACTATTCGCTCGCCGCGCACGCCGAGCTGGCCCGCAAAAATTTCTTCGATCAACTCAACAACGGCGGCGGTCGAGATCGCCTGATCAACGGCCAGGTTTTCCGCAATCGGACCGACAATCGCACCTGGTTCATCGCGCGGTTTAAGCCGGGCTCGAATCAATTCAACGGCGTGCAGATTGTGCAGCAGGACGAGAATCAAAACATCATCCGCAATTATCTGGCGAGCGACGCCTTCTACGATCCGGCGCAGAAAACCTGGCGGCTTACCGAGGGAAAGGTGGTGGATTACGACCGCGCCGGGAACATCACCGAGGAGAAAATGGAGCCGGACCTGGCGATCAGGAACTGGAGCGAAACGCCCTATCGCCTGAGCAGCGCGAATGTGCGCCCGGAGTTTCTCGGCATCGGCGAGCTGGATGATTACCTGCGTTTCAACGCGGATTTTCCCACTTCGTTGCTCGCCCCTTTTCGGACCCAGCTCGGGTATCGCTGGGCCCTCCCCTGGACTTGTTTTGTGGTCGCGATCATGGCGACGCCGCTCGGCATCGGGTTTTCGCGGCGCGGGATTTTATCGAGCGTGGCCGCGGCGATTCTCCTGGTTTTCTCGATGAATTTTCTGACGCATCTTTTTCTCGCGCTCGGGGAAGGGGACCGCGTTTCGCCCTTCGTCGCGGCCTGGACGCCGAACATTATTTTCCTCCTCATCGGCCTCTACCTGCTCCGGCTGCGGGCGACGAATCGCGAGATGCCCAGCTTTAATCCGCTCACGCATTGGCGTAACCTGCGCGCACAATGAATCCGTTAGGCGACGAATGGTCCATCTCGCATCGCGCCGAAGCGTGCGCCCTGACGGGCCGCGCGTTCGCGGAGGGCGAGAACTTTTACACCCTGCTTTTTCGCGACGGGGATGGATTTCGCCGGCAGGATTTAAGCGAAGAAGCGTGGACCCAGCGGAACGATAACCTGCAGCCATTCTCGTTTTGGCGTTCCATCTTTGAGCCGCGGCCGGCAGCGCCGCCGGAGACCTTGCCAAAGGAAAACGCCGAGGAGCTTTTCCGTCGCCTGGTGACCGCGGCCGATCGCGCTAATGCGAATGCCTGCTACGTGCTCGCCGCGATGCTCGAGCGGAAGAAAATCCTCAAGCAAATCCAAAGCGAAAACGGCGACGACGGACGCGTGCTCATCTACGAGCATGCGAAAACCGGCGATGTTTTCGTGGTGCCCGATCCGCAGCTTCATCTCGACGAGCTGGAGCCGGTGCAGACCGAGGTCGCGCAGTTGCTCCAGAGCGTCTAGCGGCGCGCACCGGAGATCGCTCAGGAAAGCGGCAAAGCAGCAGGAATTTCCTGGAGGGCGGAGCTCCCGCGACGCCGGCCCCAGCCCGAGCAACGTGTTCGCCCATCATCCCGAGCGAAGTGAAGGGATCTCAGCGACCGAAACGGAGTCGAGGGATCTCGTGGCGTTTCCGAGAAGCCGCGATCGCAACTCTCCTGCCACCGCCGCCTTTTGAACCGTCGGCCTTCTTCGCGTCTCGCATCGTAATTGCTTTCATCCACCGCATGCAGATGACTCTCGAAGAAATCACCGCCCGTGAAGGCCAGCTCGAGGACACGATCGCCGAGTGCAAACGCCTGCTCGCTGGCTACCAGCTCATCCGCGCCGAGGAGGGAAAAACACCCCCCGTCAGCCGCGAACCTGCGGCCAGCGCTGTCCTGCCGCCGACACCCGTGCCGGTTCTGCCCGGGGGGAATCTGGAAATGTTGAGCAAAGGCTACGGCGGAGGAATCCGGCTCGTGACCTGGGCCATCCGGCAGCTCCCCGGCGACTTCGGCGTACGCGAGATCGCGGCGGTCCTGCAGCAGGCGGGGTATCCGCTGCGAGTGCGACGGCTTTCCGTCATCCTGAACCGGATGAAGGGCGAGCGGAAGATCACCGAAGTCTGGAAAGGCCGCGGGCGCACGCCGTCCCTTTTCCGGGCCACGG
This sequence comes from uncultured Verrucomicrobiae bacterium, assembly GCA_963831805.1. Classification (GTDB taxonomy): domain Bacteria; phylum Verrucomicrobiota; class Verrucomicrobiia; order Chthoniobacterales; family UBA10450; genus Palsa-1392. The sequence continues at coordinate 215,212 of CAWHRN010000004.1, forward strand.
CAGACGTACTCGCCGTCCCGCTCGCGCTGGCCGCCCGACACCGGACTCCTCGGGCTCTGAGTTATCATATCTACCGGTAATCGGGCGTCCGCCCGGCGAAAAAATAAATCCGCAGCTGGACTGCAATGCCAGCAGCCGACGCGAAGAAACGCTGCGCCGTCGATCCGGCCAAACAACATCGGGAATGAAATACGAGGCGCCCGCAGAGCCTCATCCACGCCGGGGGAGAGATACTGCGCCCTCGACGCAGCCGTTCCGCGTCGGCAACGAGATGCTAGCCGCTCGGTGTGGCTGATCCATCTGAGGAACGAGATGCTATCGATTCCGGCGAATTCGTCCGAGGCAGGAAAAAGATGCTATCGGGCCCCGGTAAATTTTCGGAGGCAGGAAAAAGATGCTAACGCGTGCGGCAACCGCGCGAGCACGCCCGGTAACACCCATATCGCGCGGAACTTCGCAGTGCGCAGCCCGTCATTCCCTGACCCGCAGGAAAAATAAGCTTGACTCCATATTCGCATTCTTCGCAGTCTGGCAACGGGGGCGGCTCCGCCGCTTCATTGGCGGTCACAAGTCCCTACAAACCAAGAAGTTCAGAAACCAAGGAATCACCATCATGAAAACATACCTCTCAGTTCTTTGCGCGACCCTTTACCTGGGATTCGCTCTCTTTTCCGGCGCGCAGGCCGGCACGCACGCCTTCGTCTGGGACAGCACCACCGGCATGACCGATCTCGGCACGCTCGGCGGCGACACCAGCTACGCCCTGAGCATTAACGACTCCGGCGTCGTCGTCGGTTACTCGACCCTGAGCGATAACGTCACGACCCACGTCTTTCGCTGGACTGCTACCGGCGGGATGGTCGACATCTCCGCCGGCCTGCCCGCCGGGACCTCGAGCCAGGGGAATTTCATCAATGCGCGCGGGGATATCGCCGGCAGCTCGCGGGTCGGCACGCGCACACAGGTGCCGGCCGCTCGCATCGGGACGCACTGGACGTCCCTGCCCAGCCTGCGCGCCGATAACCGCAACTACGGTTTTGGAATCAACAAATTCGCCCAGGTGACCGGCCAGCAATACGGCGACCCCAATGGGTTTGTCCACGCCTTCATCTGGGAGCCGAAGAGCGGGACCAAATCCATCCTGCCCTCCATCCCTAATGGCGGCGTCAACACCGTAGGTAACGCGATCAATGACCGCTCCCACGTCACCGGCACCGCCGACAACCCGCAGATCGGCGGCTACGAGGCGGTCCTCTGGCTCTCCGCCACCGGCGCCCCGACCCTCGTCGGACAACTCGGCACCGATGGCTACACCGCGGGCGAGGGAATCAATAATCTCGATGAAGTGGTCGGCTTGAATTCTCCTACCCTGGCCGGCTTCTACTGGAGCCACGCCACGGGCATCGTGCCGTTGGCCTCCCTCGGAGGCACGATCAGCGCCGCCTTCGGCATTAACGACGGCGGCATGATCGCCGGCTTCGGCGGCACCGCCGCGGGCACCGTCCACGCCGCGCGCTGGGATCACTACACCGACGCTCCGCTGGATCTCGGAACGCTCCTGCCCGGCGGCAACAGCTACGCCCGCGGCATCAACAACCTGGGCCAGGTCGTAGGCTACGCCGACGTTCCCTAGCGCCCGCGGAAAATTACGGTAGCGGCCCCTCCGGGGGGCCGCGTCCCTTGCTGCGGCGGGACTAGCGGCCGCCGGTCCCGTTCCCGATGCCGGAAGGAGAAGTAGGGTCAGTCTGTGAATGTTGTAGAGAAGGACGCTTATACAGCGATGCCCTCCACCTCAGCACGTAACCGAAACCCGCTTACCTCGCCGCCGCTTCCGCATTGCCGGCCGCCGCTGAACCCGCTTCACTGGCGCCGTGCGCCCGTTTGATTTCGTCGCGGTCTTTTACTCCGTCGTGCTCGGTGTGGTGGTGGCGCAGCTCATGACCGGCGTCGGCCGGCTGGTGGAGGAGCGGCGCCGTGTGCGCAACGTGCTGGTGCAAGACCTACGACCAACTCGCGACTCGTGCCGGTTATCGTATAGAACACCATGGCGGAAACCGATTACGTCCTTGGCACTCATGATGATGAGATTGCGCGGCTCGGGTTGCAGCATCGCGTCTGGCGGGATGCGGTGACGGCGGCGTGGCAGCGGGCGGGGATCACGGAGGGGTGGCAGGTGCTCGATGTCGGCGCGGGGCCGGGCTATGCGGCGGCGGACCTGGGCGAGATCGTCGGCGCGGGTGGCAGCGTGCTGGGCGTGGAGCGTTCGCCGCGGTTTGTGGCGGCGGCGCGGGAACGTTGTCGAGCGGCGCGGGCTGACGAATGTGGAGATCGTCGAGGGCGACCTGATGGAGGTGTCGTTAGGCGAACGGCAGTTCGACGCGAGCTGGTGCCGCTGGGTGGCGTCGTTCGTGGCGTCGCCGCGGACGCTGGTGGAGAAGGTCGCGGGCGCGCTGCGGCCGGGCGGGGTCGCCATTTTCCACGAATACAGCGATTACCTGACCTTCCGCTTCATGCCGGTGCGGCCGGCGCTGGAGAAGTTCGCGGTCGCGGTGAGCGAGAGCTGGTATGCGAGCGGTGGCGATCCGAATGTGGCGCGGCTCTTGCCGGGATTGCTGCGCGAGGCGGGGATGCGCGTGGTGGAAATCGTGCCGCTGGTGCGGACGATCTCGCCCCGGAGTTACACCTGGCAGTGGCCGAAGAGTTTCATCGAGATCAACGTGGCGCGGTTGCAGGAGCTCGGCCGCATCTCGGATGAGCTGGCCGCCGAAATCCTGCGCGAGTTCCGCGAAGCGGATGCTGATCCGGAGTCGTCGTTCGTGACGCCGATGTTCCTCGAGATCGTGGCGCGGAAGGAGTGAGGCTGGTGCGGCGTCTCACGGAGACGCCGTCCGGCGACGCGGGCGTTTCTGCGCGATGTCCTCGGCTGGAAATATGTGGCCGGAGATTGAGACGAGATCGGCTGATCTTCCAGTCGGGACGGAGCGAGATGGGGGTGCACCCGACGCATAGCGTCTATGAAGGCAAGACCTACGATCACCCGCTGCGGATTCCGGGCTGGCCGCGCAGAATCTGAGTGATCGCCAGCCTTTCGTAGGATTCCGCGCCCTCAGGTCGCAACTCGATCGCCTTCCGCAACGCTGCATCCGTCTCATCATGGCGGCGGAGAGCGACGAAATCCCACGCGAGTTGTAGGATGAAACGGCGTGCAAAGAATCGATCGCGAGCGCAGGTTGCGTCAGCGCGATCGCTTCGCTGAGCTTCTGCTGGCTCGCGCCCTATGGAATCCAGCAATTGCCTCGAAACAGCGGACCTCCGTCATCGTTACGCGAACAGCGAAAACGTTCTCCAAGGCGTCGACCTGCAGGTTCCAAAGGGCAGCATCTACGGATTCCTCGGCCCGAATGGCGCGGGAAAAACAACTACGCTGCGACTGGTTCTGGGTCTGCTGAAAAAGCAGCACGGGACGATCACGATCTTCGGCCGGCGTTTTGAGACGAGTCGGATCGAAATTCTTGGCAAAATCGGCTCGCTGGTTGAAAGCCCCTCGCTCTACGAACACCTGACCGCTCACGAAAATCTCGCGGTTTGGCAGAAGGTTTTCCGCTGTGAAAAGAGGCGCATCCCGGAGGTGCTGACGCTCGTCGGTCTCTCGGCCACCGGGAGCAAGAAAGCCGGCGAATTTTCCCTCGGCATGAAGCAACGGATGGCTCTCGCCGTGGCGTTGCTGCACCGGCCGCTCTTGTTGATCCTGGATGAACCAACCAACGGCCTCGACCCCAATGGAGTGATCGAGATTCGGCAGCTGCTCCTGCGACTGAATCGGGAGGAGGGCGTGACGATCCTGATCTCGAGTCACCTGCTGGCGGAGATCGAAAAGCTCGTAACCCACCTGGGAATCATCCATCGCGGACGCCTCGTTTTTCAGGGCACGCTCGGCGAGCTAAAACAGAAAAACCGGGAAGCTCCGCGCTCCACCTTTCGACGAGCGATAACGGGAGCGCTCTGCAAATCATCCGCCAGATCCTTCCCACGGCCTGCGCCGTGAACGGTAAAATTCACGTGGAGATGACGTCGAACGAGCAGATCGCGCGCTTGAACTCCGATCTCGTGGCCCATGGAATTGGCGTGCACGAGATTTTCCCGGTCGACCACGACCTCGAAGCGATCTTCATGGATTTGATCGGAGAACGAGCGCCGTGAATAGCTCCTTTGTTCATGCCCTGGCCGCGGAATGGCTGAAGAAAAGGAGAAGCCTCGCCTCGTGGCTGGTGATCGCCGGAAGCTGTTTACGCCCGCGATCGTGATCGCCGCGCGGCTGGTGAGACAACGACAACTGCCGGAGATCTATTCGGCGGACGGATTCTGGCTCCAGCTGTGGATAAGCTCGTGGGAGTCGATGGCAATTTTCTTCCTGCCGATCGGCGCCATTCTGGCTACCAGCCTGGTCGCGCAGATTGAGTTCAAGAACAATACCTGGAAGCAGGTCCACGCCCTGCCGCTCAGTCTTGGGACCATCTACTTCGCGAAGCTCGCGGTGGTCATCGCCATGATGGTGCAGTTCTTTGTGCTCTTTAACGTCGCGATCTACTTGTCGGCAGTCATTCCCTGGCTGCTCGTCCCGGGCGTGCCGTATCCTCACGGGCCGATTCCTTTTCGGCATTTTCTGCGTGAAGACCTGCTCTTCTTCCTCGATTGCCTGCCGATCGTCGGCGCGCAATATCTGCTCAGTGTGCGCTTCAAGAACTTCCTCGTGCCGGTCGGCGTGGGGTTCCTCGCGTGGGTTGGAGCGCTCGCCGCGCTGCCGTGGAAGTTCGGCTACGTAATTCCCTACACTTACTGCATGCTGAACTACCTGAAGAATTCGCCGCAGGGAAAAGCCATCATCCCCGACGTCAATTTTCACCTGCTCGCGCTCGGTTATTTCTGCCTCTTTGCGATGCTCGGGTTCGGTCTTTTCGCGACGAAGTCGGAGAAGGGATAAACAGGCGGTCGTCCCGGCCGGCCTTGCGCGGCGACGGGAATCGAGAAGAATCCTCGCATGCTCCCGTGGTTCGAAAACGGAAAATTCCCGCTCTATCTCGCGCCGATGGCCGGTGTGTCGGACATGATTTTCCGGCAGCTCTGCAAGGAGCGCGGCGCGGATGTGCTGGTGACGGAGTTTGTTTCCGCCGAAGGCGTTTTCCGGCGGAACGAACGGACCCGCGAATATCTCGAGTTCGACGCCACGCTGGAACGCCCGATCGGCGTGCAGCTTTTCGGCGGCAACGCCGAGCACATGGCGGAAGCGGCCCGGCAGGTGGTCGACTGGGTGCAGCCCGATTTCATCGATCTCAATTTCGGTTGCCCGGTGAACAAGGTGGTCGCGAAAAACGGCGGGAGCGCGCTTTGCTCAAGGATTGTCCGACGTTAGGCAAAGTCGTCGCAGCCGTGGTGCAGGCGGTTGCGCCGCTCCCGGTCACGGCCAAGATCCGGATCGGCTGGGACGACAATTCGGTGAATGCGGTGGAAGTCGCGCGGCAGGTGGAGTCGTTAGGCGGAGCCGCGCTCGCGGTGCATGGCCGGACCCGCGCGCAGGGTTACTCCGGCGAAGCGGACTGGAAGGTGATCGCGGAAGTGGCCGCGGCGGTCTCCATCCCGGTGATCGGCAACGGCGATCTTTTTACCGCGGCGGATGTGGCGCGGCGCCGGCGCGAGACCGGCATCGCCGGCGCGATGATCGGCCGCGCGGCCATGAGCTCGCCCTGGATTTTTTCGCAGACGAAACATTTCCTCGCCACCGGGGAGCTGCTCGCGCCGCCCGAGCCAGCCGAGAAGTGGGCGCTGATTCAGCGGCACTGCGAGCTGGCGGTGGCGGAGTGCGGAAATGAAAATGTCGCGATACGCTCGATGCGTGGCCGTTTGATGGCTTACACGAAGGGGATGCCGGCGGGAAAAATGCTGCGCGAGAAATTTTCGCATGTCTCGTCGTTAGGCGCGGTCGCGGAAATTGCGCAGGCGCATCTGGCAACCTGCCTCGAAGCAGCGTAGTTTTCTGCGTGACCGGAGCCGCTGCGCCTAACGGCGAGATCAAATTCAAAATCGGCAACGAGCGCCTCGTCAAGGTGACGGAGGACGCGTCGCGCAAGCTGACGTCGCTGCTGCAGAAGCAGGGGCGCGCACATGGCGCGTTGCGCGTGGCGGTGATCGGCGGCGGCTGCTCCGGGCTGCAATACAAAATGGACCTGGTCGATGGCCCGGCCAACCGCGACATCATGGTCGAGTCGCACAATGTGCGCGTGGTCGTCGACCCGAAGAGCGCGCTTTTCGTCAGCGGGTCGGTCCTCGATTTCAGCGACGACCTGCAGAAGGGCGGTTTCAAAGTGACGAATCCGAACGCGGTCGCGCACTGTTCCTGCGGCGAAAGCTTTTCGGCATGACCGATTACTTCGCGCTTTTCGAGGAAGCGCGACGGCCCTGGCTCGATCCGGATGAGCTGAAGGAGAAATATTTCGCGCGCAGCCGCACAGCAACGCCGAGCGCGGAGCTGAACGAAGCCTTCCGCGTGTTGAGTGACCCGAAGTTGCGGCTGCATCATCTCCTCACGCTCGAGGGCGCAGAGCTGAGCGCGGGGCGGCCGGTGCCGCCGGCGGTGGCGGAGCTTTTCTGGAACACCGGAAGCCTCTTGCGCGAGATCGAACGCTGGCTGCTGCGACGCGCCGCGGCCACGACTGCGCTCGCGCAAGCGGTCCTCCAACCGGAGCGCGCGAACCTGGAGAGTCGGCTGGCGAAGTTGGCAGAGGAACTCGGGGCAAACTACGAGACCGAGATCGCGCAACTGCGCGACGCGCCTAACGAATGTTCCGAGCTGCTCGAGCGCTACGATCGGATCGCGTATCTCAGCCGGCTTCGGGAGCGGGCCGCGGAGAAACGGCTGCAGCTCGATCTTTAGCCGTTAGGCAATTTTTCCTTGCGCGCGGACATGTTTTCCAGAACATGTTCAAATGCTCACTCCGGGGCAGCAAAAAATTCTGGAATTCATCGAGAGCGAGCAGCGCGCCAGCGGCCTGACTCCGAGTACGCGTGAAATCCAGGAACACTTCGGCTTCGCCAGCCAGACCTCGGTGATGCAGTACCTGGCCACGCTCGAGCGCAAAGGTTTTCTTCAGAGGCACGCACGGAAAGCCCGCGCGCTGGTCACCTCCGGAACCAGAATGCGAGTGGTCGACATCCCCATCTACGGTGAAATCCCGGCGGGTATGTCGACCCTCGCTGAAGAGAATATCGAGGGCCACGTCGCGCTCGATCTGGATTCGATCAATGCCTCGCGGACTGCGCGCACTTTTGCCTTGCGCGTGCGGGGCGATTCCATGATCGGCGCGCACATTCTCGATGGCGACATCGTGATCCTGGAAGATCGCCAAACCGCGAAAAGCGGCGATATCGTGGCGGCGCTGATCGACGGTGAGACGACGTTGAAGCGCTATGTGACCGAGCGCGGCCGGCCTTATCTCAAGGCGGAGAATCCGCGCTATCCCGACCTCGTGCCCGCACAGGAACTCCGGATTCAGGGCGTGATGACTTCGCTCGTGCGCAAGCAATCGACAGCGCGCCGCTCTTCAGCGTAGCGTCGCCGCGTGCCGCCGCTTCACACTTACACCGCGCCGCTCACGCACGCGCAGGTCACCGCGCTCCGCGCGCTCGTCGAGGAGCTTGGTTTTACGTTTGCGCCGAAGCCGTACACGATTTTTTTCGCGCAAAAGGACAAGCTGAGTGTCGCGGTTTACGAGAAGGGCCCAAAGGTTTTGCTGCAAGGGAAGGGGATCGAGGATTTCGTCAGCTTCGAGCTTGAGCCAAAGATTCTCGGCGAAGCCCGACTCGGCTACGAGGAAGTGCATTCGCCGGAAATGTTCGAGCCGCATTTCGGGATCGACGAAAGTGGGAAGGGCGACTTCTTCGGCCCGCTCGTGATCGCCGGCGCTTACACCGACCGCGCGATCGCGCACGCCTTCAAGGACAACGGCATCCAAGACAGCAAACGGATCACCTCCGACACGAAGATTCGCGCTCTCGCGAAGATGATTCGGGAAACGCCCGGCGTCGCGTTCGAGGTCATCGTGATCGGCCCGGAAAAGTACAACGAGCTCTACGCGAAGTTCGCGAATCTGAACGATCTGCTCGGCTGGGGTCACGCGCGCGTAATCGAGAACCTGCTCGCGATGCGGCCCGATTGCCCGCGCGCACTCTCGGACAAATTTGCGGATGAGCGCGTGATCCGGAAAGCGCTCTTCCAGCACGGGAAAACAATCGAGCTGGAGCAACGGACGAAAGCGGAATCCGACCCGGCGGTCGCCGCGGCCTCGATCCTCGCGCGCGAGGCTTTCATCGACTGGCTCGAGCGGCACGGGAAACGCGCAGGTTTCGATCTCGGTCGCGGCGTCTCGGAACCGATCAAGGCGACCGCGCGCAAAATCGTCGAGCAGGGCGGGCCGGAAGCGCTGCGGCGCTTCGCGAAGGTACACTTCCGGACGGCGCACGAAATCGCGCCCGATTACTACGCCGCGCCGCGGCCGCGCGGGGAGTGGCGGAAGCGGAAATTCTAACGTCGCGCTCTCGCTCATGTTTGCGCGGCACGCCTCCTCTTCTTAACCAGCGGGCCGCAGAAGCGATTGCCGGAGAGACCCTTCCGTTTTCGGGCCTTTTACGGTTCGCACGTTAGTTTTTCGATTTTTTTCCGGTCACGCGCGTCGCGGGCTGCGAATCCTCTTTAAATCATGAGTAAGCTCACCAAGCGAGATATTGTCGTCGCGATCAGTAACCAGACCGGCATGGTGCAACACCAGGTCTTTGATGTTGTCCAGCGAACCCTCGACGAAATCACCGACAGCCTGGCCCGCAACGTTGCCGTCGAGTTACGCAACTTCGGCGTCTTCCAGCCACGCCTGACCAAGCCCAGGGTCGGTCGCAACCCCAATCAGCCGGGCAGCAGTTTCGTCATTCCTCCGCGAGCGACGGTGAAGTTCAAAGCCGGCAAGGTGATGCGCCAGCGCGTCGAAAAACTTTCGCGCGAAATGAAGGACTCGGCCCAGCGCGAGAAGAATGGCAAGGGGCAAACGGAAGGCGCGGCCGCTCTTCCCTGACGAATCGTCAGCAGACCCACACGTCGGGCGCACTGAATATTTTCGGAAAAATGGGAGAATCCCCTTTGTGCCGGGCGAACGAATGAGCTAGACAAAGTTCGTCATGAAAAAATTCGCTTTCATCCTGCCGCTTCTTTTCCTCGCTTCCACCGCGCCCGTCTGGGCGGGCTCTGAAATAGAGAGCGCGTCCGTCGTCCATTCGACCCCGGAGCAAACCTTGGAAGTGCCGCTCAACATTTTTAAAATGGAGAGCTCCTACGATTTCGAGAGCGACCTCAACCACGGCGGGAGCTTTGGGAAGCAGGACGAAATCCAGAACGAATTTGAGTACGGCCATCGCATCCACATCACGGGCAACGCATACCTCCGCCTCGGCGTGGCCTACGAACGTTTCGATTTCGGCAGCACCGCCGCGCCAGTGCCAAATCATCTCCAATCGCTCGCTGGCGTCGTCAGCGTTGAGATTATGCATGGAGCCGATGTGGGCGCCTTTCTCGACCTTCGCCCCGGCTTTTACACGCAGAATGATTTCGGCATCTCCTCGTTTGATATTCCGATCACGATCGGCCGAATTTTTGTCGTCCAGCCGGAAAAGCTTTATCTGTTTGCGGGCCTTAACGTCGCCTTCCTCCGCGGCGGTTATCCGGTCTTCCCGATCGGCGGCGTGATTTGGATTCCGGCCGATCACGTGCGGGTGATGGGCGTCCTGCCCGAGCCGAGGGTGATCTATACGCCGGTGAAAAACCTCGATCTTTACCTCGGTGGCGAGCTCTCCGGCGGATCCTACCGCACCGACACGAATGACGGGATCACTCCGCACAAACTAAGCGGCACCCAGGTCGACTTCACCGATTACCGTGCCGGGATCGGCGTGGCCTACAATCTCAAGGATAATCTGACCGTCGATTTCGGCGCCGGTTATTCCATCGAGCGGCATTTCGCCTTCCACCGCGCGGGCGAAAATTACCGCACGGATCCGTCGCCTTTCCTTCGGCTGGAAATCAAAGCCGCGTTCTGACCAGTGCCTGGATTCGGCCTTCCGCTGTCGCGCTCGCTAGGCAGAATCCTCGGACTGTGCGCGCTTGATCTGATCCTGGTCGCGACGGCGGGCGCTGGTCCGTTGGAGGAAGTCCGCGCGCTTTCGAACCTTCCGGCGCTCGAACTCGCCAAGCTGAAAAGTGGCGAGATCGTTACCCAGCGTGGGGACGACTCCGCTTTCGCGCGGGGCATTACGATGGAGAGCTGCTATTTCATCGCCGTCCCGATGGCGGCGGTGGTCGAGAATCTCCTGCACTGGAATCCAAGCCCCCACCCGGAGTTAGCGACGCCGCTCTACCGCGAGTACGCCTTGAATTTCGGCGCGGCTTTCCCCGCGCTCGGGCTTTCCAGCCAGATCGCGAACGATCGCTGGCTGCTCGATCACACCTATGCGATCGCGGAGGGCGGTGCGCCTAACGATCTTCACCTGACCGCGGCCGAGGTGCAGCTCATTCGGAAAGGCGTGCCGAAAAAGGAAACCGCTTCCGCGCAGGAGCGCGAAGCACGCGCGAAGGACGTCTGGGGACAGATCCTCCGGCAACGCAGTGAAAGTCTCGCGCGCGGCGGTCTCGCGGCGGTCGCGCCTTTCGGCGACGATCCCGCTCTCTCGCCCGACTCGGAATTCCGCGGGCTCCTGACCCTCAACCCGAAAGTCGCGAAGCATTTCGAACCGATCCTGGGTGCTCGCCCATTTGCCTCCAAGGGATCGGCGCCTGATGAGGCCGTTGGCTATTGGGATACGATGGTGGTGCGCGGACATAGCACTTTGCAGCTCGGAGTCTTTGCCGGGAGGAAGGGTGCTGACTCCTGGCAGCTCGCCGATTGCGTGTATTACCCGTCCGATACCTATTTCATGGCGCTGGATGTGTTCCAGCTCTGGCCAGTGGAAGGCGGCACGCTGGTTTACCAGGTCGGCTTCGTTGCAGCGCCTTTCCGGGCCTACCTGGGCGGAATCGATCGCTACGTCGCGAGCAAGCAAATGACCCGCGAGACCGTCGATACGATCAAAGCCTTCCGCGCGGACGTCACGAAGCGACCCTAGGTCATTCCTGAATTCGTTTCAGGAGCACCGCCGCGCCAAAGAAAGTCACAACCGCGCCGAGGAGCAGGAAGAGCAGATCGCCGGCGTAGAAGGCAAAGTCGGCCCGATAGAGATTTACCAGCCGGAAGGCCCGGCAAAAATGAGTGAGCGGAAAACAGACCGAGAGATAGCGGATCGCCTGCGGTAACTGTTCCAGCGGGGCAAACGCGCCCGACAAGACGAAGACCGGCAGGAGGAAAAAAACGGAAAGCTGGATCGCCTGCGTCTGCGTCCGGGAAAAGGTCGAAATGAGCAATCCCAAGCCTAACGAAAAAAGGAGAAAGAGCAGGCAGATTATTCCGAGCATGACTGGCTGATGGAAGACGACGTCGAAATGCCACCCGGCGACGACGATCACCACGAGAATAAGGAGGATCGAGATCGCGAGATAGGGAATGATCTTACCGATGACAATCTCAGTTCGGCGCAGCGAAGTGACCATGAGTTGGTAAAGTGTGCCGGACTCCCGTTCGCGCGCGATCGTGCAGGCGGTCAGGGTCACAGTCAGTAACTGGAGAATGATCCCAATGACGCCAGGGACGACGTAATCGATGAACCGTTGCTCCGGGTTATAGAGCACGTGCTTCGTCACCCCCCACTGGGTCATCGACGAGACAAACTCCTTCCGTACCTCCGTCGGAAGTTTCTTGCCCAGATCGAGCACCTCTTCCGGCAGATTCCCAATCATCTCATCCAGCTGTTCCTTTTGGAACTCGCCGAGACTTTCCTGGACGCGGCCGTCCAGTTCGGTCGCCGTATTCGTGTCCGCCCCGTCGAGATAGAGCGGGAGCGGAATTGGGTCACCGTTCTTCAGGCTCGTGCCCCACCCGGCGGGAATGATCAGCGCCGCGCGCACTCCGGCCCGGAGCAGGTCGGGTTGTCCCTTCCCGGCCGCTTCCTGTTTCCACTTGAAGGTCGTGGTCTTAAGCAGGTCCCTAACGAACATATCACTAAGCGGCGAGCGGTCGGCATTTTCGAGCAGCGCCGGCACATCGCTCGCCGCGGTGCTCTGAAAAGCGTGGCCAAAAATCAAGGTAAAGACCGGCGGCAGAATCAGGAGCAGGACCAGGATGCGCCAGTCGCGATAGATGTGGATAAACTCCTTGCGGGCGACACTGCCGACCGCCTGCAGGCTGAAACGTCCTCTCATGTCACTCCAATCTTATTCAACATGGAGTCATAACCCTGAGAGTAAGCCGTAAAGACATCCTCCATGTCTGCGGCCGCCCAGCGATAACTCTTCAACTCCAGGTCAGCGAAGGGCCAGCGGGCCTGCCATTCGGCGAGCAGTTTCTCGGCTTCCGGCGCGTAGAGCCGGAGGTTGCCGCTCCTCAGCGAAACTCCGAGCACGCCCGGCACCTCCCGCAACCTAACGAGTGCAGGCATGAGGGGCTTTACTTCCAGCTCGAGGAGCCGGGTGTTAAAGGTCTCCATCAGCGCGCGGGGCGAAGCCTTGACCAGGAGCTGCCCGCTGTCGATGAAACCCACGTCGGTGCAGCGTTCCGCTTCATCCATGTAATGCGTGGTGACAAAAATCGTCATCCCGCTATCGCCGAGATCGTAGAGCAAGTCCCACATCTGCTGGCGATGGACCGGGTCGAGACCCGAGGTCGGTTCATCGAGGAAAAGCAACGGCGGCTCGTGCACCAGCGCGCAGCAGAGTGCGAGCAACTGGCGCATCCCGCCGGAGAGCGCGCCCGCCGGGGCATCGGCCTTTTCCGTGAGATCCATCTGCTGGAGTAACTGTTTGATCCGCGGCTCCATTTTGCCCGGCGGCACGCCATAGGCGCCGGCGAAAAACCGCATATTTTCCAGCACTGTGAGATCGGGATAAAGGCTGAATTTTTGCGCCATGTAACCGAACCGCGCCCGCACCGCGTAGCGTTCGCGCCAGACGTCGCCGCCCACGATCGACGCCTGCCCGGAGGTCGGCCGGAGCAATCCGCAGAGCATCCGCATCGTGGTCGTCTTGCCCGCGCCGTTCGCGCCGAGAAAGCCGAAAATCTCTCCCCGGCCGATCCGAAGCGAGAGGTCGCGAACAGCCGGAACCTCGCCGAACATTTTCGTTAGGCCGTTGATCGAGATGATGGGTTCGCTCATGTGCAATCCGGTCGCGCCGCGAGGTGCGATCAGGCAGGAAAGCCCACGCCTTCGATCGACGCAAACTCAGTCCGCGCGTTGACACTCCATTCTTCCGTTGAAACCTTCGCTCTGCCATGAACAAACTTTCGCTTCTGCGGTTCGCGCTGCTCTTTTCTCTCCTCCCGGCCACGTTGCGTGCGGATCCGGTGAGTGAGATGACCGGTTTCTCGGTCTTCCCAAAAGTCGACCTCGGCGAGCTGGCGCGTGGCGCAGTCAAGACCGCCGCCGGTGCGCCGATGAACGCGACCCGCTATCTCTCAGTTCAGAGCTGCTTCGTCATTCCGCGCCCGCCCGCGCAGGTGGTGCAGGTGATGAAACAATACGACCCCACCGCGCATCGCGAGCAGAAGGTCTATCTGCACGGGGAGATTCGCGGCACCCCGACCGCGGCCAGTTTCGCGAAGCTGCAAGACCCGCCGGCTAACTCTGCGGTGAAAGCGCTCAGTGCGGTCACGGAAAAAATGGGAGCGCAGTTGCAGGTGAGCCGGGCTGAGGCGCAGCAATGGGCTCCCGGAAAATCCGTCTTTGGCTTCTGGACCGATTTGCTGGTCAAGCGCGCGCAGGCCTACGCCAGTGGCGGCGCGGCTGCGGAAGCGCCCTACGATCACACCGGCGCGGCGATCCAGCCGGGCCGGGATATTTCCGGACTCGTTAGGGAACAGAGTCGAATCAATCAGCAGTTTGGCGGCTTTCTCAATGCCACTGGATTGATCGGCGGCAAAGGCTCGCTCAAACCCGAACTCTATTGGGAGTTGCTCCAGGTCGAGGATGACGGCGTGCTGACGCTCGGCGCTTCCTATACGCGCGGCACCGCCGGCGGCGGTTACCAGGTCGCCGATGGACTCTACTACGCCAGCGGGGGCTACTATGTTGCGCTCACGCTCTACCAGCTCTGGCCAGTCGACGTCGGCGGCCAGCCTTCGACGTTTATCTGGCGCGGCGATTTCATCTCCGCGGCGTCGTTAGGCGAGCTCCACGGGATCGAGCGGATCGCCTCCGAGGGCGCGATGAAAAAGAACATTACCCGGGCGGTGAACATCTTTCGGCAGGAAGCCGCCCGATGAGGCCACGCCACCTCTTCTTCTTGGCCTTCACGGCCTTGCTCGCCTTTCCCGGCGCGCTCTTTGCCGGCGAGGATAACCAGGAGGTCGCGCACGAAGCCACCGCGATCACTTCCACGCCTTATCATTTCTCGGGCGAGTTCACGATCGAGCAGTCCTATGGCGGTGACTCCGAGGCCGCGCGCGGCCAGCGTCACGTCGATTACGACGAGCTCTACAGCAACCTCCGTTTTGTCTACACCCCGCGAGTCAAATACGGCATCATCCGCCTCGGCGCGCAGCTTGAGCGCTACTCGCTGGGCTTTGATGGCAGCGGCCAGCAACTACCGAACACCCTGCAGGGACTTGATGTGGTGGTCGGCTTCGACACGAGGCTGGCGGATTCCATTCTCGTTAGGCTGGAAGCGCAGCCCGGCCTTTATGGGACCAGTTTCGATGCCCTGGACGGTGATCAGTTCAACATCCCATTCGTCCTCGGCGGCACCTACATCGTGAGTCCGGAGTTACAACTGGTTCTCGGGATCGGAGTGAATCTCCAGCAGAACTATCCGGTCCTGCCGGGCGGCGGCGTTCGCTGGAAGTTTGCCCCGCAATGGGTTCTCAACGCCGTTCTCCCGACGCCCCGACTCGAATATGCGGCGACGCGCAACCTGACTCTCTTTGTCGGCGGAGATGTGAAGGCGAATAGCTTTCGGGTGGACAACAAATTCGGCACGCGGAACGGCGATACCAGCCTGAACAATGCGTGGCTGAGCTATGAAGAAGTGCGGGCCGGCGCCGGGTTCGACTGGAAGCTCACTCCCTCGCTGAGCCTCAAATTCGAAGGCGGTTATGTGCCCTATCGTCAGTTCGATTACTTCCGCACCGAAGCTCGCTATCACAACGAGCACGGCGGTGCTTACGGCGCGGTGGTTTTTCAGGGCGATTTCTAGCCGCGCAGGATCACCGCACTCGACCTATACTCGTTAGGCGAGGCTTTTGTCCAGCCGGCCCACCTGGCGCACGACCGGCCATTTCAAGGCCACCAGGGCGACAACAAGGATCGTCCCCACGCCGCCGGCGACGACCGAAATGACCGGGCCGAAATAAGCGGCGGTCAGGCCGCTTTCGAGCGCGCCAAATTCATTCGAGGTGCCGATGAAGATGTTGTTCACGGATGAGATGCGGCCGCGCATTTCGTCCGGGGTCAGGAGCTGCACGAGTGTTTGCCTGACGACCACGCTGACACTGTCGAAGAGCCCGGTGCTAAAGAGCATCAGGAGCGAAAACCAGAACGAGGTCGAGAGCCCGAAAAGGATCGTGGCGACACCAAAACCAGCCACGCACCAAAGGAGTGTCCGCCCGGCGTGTCGCATCGGCGGGAGATAGGCGATCGTGACGGCCATGACGAAAGCCCCGATCGCCGGAGCGGCCCGCAGCCAGCCGAGCCCGATCGGTCCGCAATGCAGGATGCGATCGGCAAAAATCGGGAGGAGCGCGGTCGCCCCGCCGAGGAGCACGGCAAACATGTCGAGGGTGAGCGCCGCGAGGATGACCTTCTTGCCCGCGACGAACCGCAGTCCGGCGGCGAGGCTTTCCCACGCGCCCGCGGCGACCCGCCGCGCTTCTCGCGCTTTCCGGATGGGCAGGACGAGCAGGAAGAACGTTGCCGCGCAGGCGCAGTCGATCGTGTAGATAAAAGGGAATCCCAGCCTAACGATGAGAAAGCCCGCGGTCGCCGGACCGAGCACGCAGGCGATCTGGAACATGCTGCTGTTCCAGGTCACGGCATTCGCGAAATGATCCCGCGTCACCAGCGTGGGGAAGTAGGAAGCCCGCGCCGCCCAGCCGAAGGTGCGCGCCGAGCCGGAGATCAGCATCACCAGAAAAAGCAGCGGCACGGAAAGGTCGTCGAAGCGATACGCCGCGTGCCGTTCGAAAACATGCGCGATGGAAGCGAGCATGGCGTTGGCTCGCAGGAAAATTGGCCAGTGCGGGATCGCCAGGTGCTGCCACGAGACCAGCGCGAGACAGAGCGAACAAAGCCCGCTCGCAGTCTGCGACCAGAGAATGATTTTCTTCCGGCTAAAGCGATCCGCGAGATGTCCCGCGGGCAGCGAAAGGGCGACGACCGGGAGAGCTGCCATCAGGCCGACGAGTCCGAGCGCGGTGGCCGAGCGGGTCCGCGCGTAGACTTCCCATTCCAGCGCCACCGTCAGCATCTGCCGGCCGGTGATGGCAATGAAATTGCCTAACGAGTAGAGGACGAAGCCGCGGAAACGAAAAGCGGCGTAGGGATCGCGGGCGGGCGAAGTCGTCGAGGTCGGTTCAGGTGTGCGCATCCGGGCGCGCGAACCGCGGCCCGGGCGCAAGGGATCGTAAGAGGTCCGGTCGCCGCCGCAAGCGCACCTAGAGGAGGATGGTGCTCCTGACCCAGCCGGTGCGCTCGGTCGGCCCGAGCAGGGCCTGCTCCATTTTCACGTTACGCAAATGCGCGGACTCGTCCGGCCCGGGCGCCCGCGGGGCGATGTCCTCGTTAGGCGGAATCGCCGGCAGATCCTGGTGCTCAAGCTTTTCGTACCGTTTCCGGACTTCCTCCGGCACCCGGGACCGCTCCTGGTCCGTCTCGATCGGCCCTTGGAAGAGCAGCTTGCCGGCCGGGTCCTTGGCGATGAGGACGCGCTTGCCCGCGACCGTTTCGAGCCGAAGCTCGCCCTTCTCATCGGAGTAAACGATCTGCGCCTTGCCCAGGTCGACATGAGTCGCCTTGACCGTTCCATTGTCGGTCGTGACCACGCGCAGCTTCCGCGCGACTTCGCGGGCCTGCTCGCCCGCGCGTTCCGCTTCCTGGCGCGCCCGCGTGGCCACTTCGCGCATCGCGGACATATCAGGCATGCGCATGTTCTTCATGCCGTCCATTCCATCCATGTCGAAGTTCCATTCGTAACCCACCTCACCGCGTCCGGATTTCGCCTGCTTCTGCTGGAGGTGCGCGGTCAGTTTCATCTCTTTGCCCTGGCGCAAAATCGTGAGCGTGACCGTGGTGCCGTCGGCGAAACTGCGGACCAGCGTGCCGAGCTGATCGGAGTCGACCAGGATCTGGTCGTTCAGCATTCGGATGATATCGTTCTGTTGCAGGCCGGCGGTCGCGGCGGCGCTTTCCGGCACCACGTAATCGACCACCACGCCGAAGCCGCGCGGCAGACCGAGTTGTTCGCTGACCACGCGAGGAACGCGGGAAGTTTCCACACCGAGGAAGGTGTAGGGACCGCGCGTTTGCTCATCGCCGCGCATCCGACGAATCGGCGGTGCGGGCGGGACCGGTGGCACCGGCGGCACTCCGGACACCGCCGGCGCGGGGGCCGTCGACGGTGCCGGAGCGAGGGCCGGCTGCGGGGGATTATCGGCGTTGGGAGTGTTCTGGGCGGAGACCGCGGCGAGGGGAAGGAGGGCCGCGAGGACGCTGGTTAAGGCGAGACGGTTTTTCATAGTGTTATGTTCGTTAGGTTATTGATAGGAAACTGGAGTGAGCACGACTTGTTCGGCCGGAAAGGTGACGCGCACGGAGGCGCCGGTCTGGGCGTTGCGCCAGCGCATGGTCTCGCGTGTCTCATAGCGAAGCCGGCGCCGCACCGGGCCGGAGTCATTCGACGGGTAGACCAGGCCTTCATCGCGCCCGCTGTAGACCACCTGCGTGAGTCCGGTCGGTTGGAAACCCTGGGCGCCCCCTGTCGCGGTCGTGGCCAGCTTCGGCGGAAGCGCGGTCTGATCGAAAAAAGTGAAGCCGATGACGAGGAGCGCGGCGACCCCGGTGAGGCCCAGGCCGAGCGACCACCAGCCGCCGCTCCGCACCCTCGGGCGCGGACGCGGCAGCACGCCGGCCGTGGGCAACACCACGGGCGCCACCAACGCCCGCTCAATCTTCTGCAGCAGCTCCGCCGAGGCTGGCGCCGGGCGCAGCTTCTTCAGGTCGGCTTCGAGTTCGGAAAAATCATTCATGGGGTTGCAAAATTTTCTTCAGCGCGCTGAGCGCGTAGCGATAGCGCGAGGCGGCGGTGTTCGGCGAAATCCCGAGCGCGATCGCGATCTCGGCAAAGGTCAGCTCGTTCCAGATCTTCAACGTGACGACCTCCCTTTGCTCGTTAGGCAAGCGCTCGATCGCCGCGGCGAGGAGCTGCTGGCCTTCGTCCTCCGGCGCGAAGATCGGCTCGCAATGCGGGTCGTGATCGAGCGAAGCGACCGCTTCGCGCTGAGCGCGGCGCTGGTCGCGGCGCAGCCGGTCGAGTGCGGTCGAACGGACGGTGGCGTAGAGGAGTCCGCGATTCTCGAGCGAATGCTGGTGCCGCCAGAAACGCACGAAGGCTTCCTGCACCACATCCTCGGCGTCGGCCTGGGAGCGCGTCCAGCGGCGGGCGAAGAGGAGCAACGCCGGGGCCAGCTGTACGAAACAGGTTTTCCAATCTTCATGCGAAATAGTGATCTCCATGACCTCATCAAGGGTCTTTTAGAATTGAGACGCCGCCAACTGCGGGTTTTGTCTGCGTTGCCGCGATTTTTTTTCGCGACCGGTTTAGCCTGACGACGGCAGCAGCGCCGGCTCGTTAGGCGCGCCACGATTCCGCGAGGGCGCGAGCGCGCGCTTCGAGCAAATCTGGCGTGCGGGAGAACGGCGGCTCGTTATCCAACGGCAGAATGCCGTCGAAAAGCGCGCGCACTTCCGAATCGTCGTCGGCACGACCGACGATCGCGAAAACCGGCTTGCCCATTTCGCGGGCGAGCCGCGCGACGCCGGCGGGAGCTTTTCCCTCCAGGGTCTGGTGGTCGAGATTTCCTTCGCCGGTGATGACGTAGTCGGCGTTTTCGATCGCTTGGCGGAGATCGATCATCTCCGCGACAACGTCGAAACCCGGCCGCAATTTTGCCCCGCAGAAGGCAAGCAAGCCAAAGCCGAGACCACCGGCGGCGCCCGCTCCCGGAAAGTCGCGAAAATCATTCCCGCCCTGCGCCACGACGTCGGCGAGCCGCGTCAGCGCGCGCTCGAGCAGTTCGATCGTTTCCGGCGTCCCGCCTTTTTGCGGCCCAAAAGTGCGGGTCGCGCCGCAAAGGCCGAGGAGCGGATTGCGAACGTCGAAGAGGCCGGTGATCGCGGGCGGCACGAGATCGTTAGGCCGTTCGATCCTAGTGAGATTTTCCAGGTTCGCGGGCGTGACGATTTCGTTGTCCCGCGCATCGAGAAAACGAAAACCGAGCGCGCGAGCCAGGCCTATGCCGCCGTCGTTCGTCGCGCTGCCGCCGAGGCCCACCAGGATCCTTTCGGCGCCGCGCGCGCTGGCGGCGCGGAGCATTTCGCCCACGCCGTAAGTCGAGGCCGACAAGGGGTTGCGTTCGTTAGGCAACAAGCGCGCCAGTCCGGCGGCGGCGCTCGTTTCCAAGACCGCGAGCCGCGTTTCCGGAATCCAGCCGTAGCTTGCGCGAACCTCGTGGCCACGGGCATCGTGCGCCGCGCATTCGGCGGTCACGCCGCCGAGCGATTCGCGAAGGATCTCGGCCGTGCCTTCGCCGCCGTCAGCGACCGGTTGGACCTGGATTTTCGCGTCGGGCAAAGCCGCGCGCCAGCCCGCCGCGATCCGTGCGCCGACTTCTTTTGCGCCTAACGAGCCTTTGAATTTGTCCGGCGCGATCAGGATGCGCATGCCGGCAAACTTCGCCGTGCGCCGCCGCCAAGTCACGACGTAACCCGCCGGGCCATTGACACTTTTCGGCGGGCTCGCTACAGAACGGGCCGTGCGCGCCGCCTCGCTTCTTCATGGAAACCGATCCGAGCGCACTTTTGCCGTCGCGCTCGCGCTCCTCGGCGCGGTCGCCGCGGCCCAAATCGCAGGCGCGCTCTGGCTGAGAGGACAGCGTGAACGCGAGGGCCGTCGCGAGGTCGCGCCGCCGCCCGCGGCCGTCGTCGCGGTGCCGCCGAAAGCGGTGGCGAAGAATTCTTCGCCCAGCGCGCGGCTGCGCGCTTCGGTCGCGCCGGAACCGGTTCGCAGCACGCAGGCGAAGCCCACCGCGGTTCTCCCGCCGCCCGCGGTCGCGCCTCGCGCATCGGTTTCGCAGGAACTCCTGCAGGTGGCGAAAGCGCTCCGGCTGCACGGCGACACCGGCAACGCGATCGCCAAGCTCCAGCAGGCGGCCGCGCTCGATCCGGACAGCGCGGAGATTCTCGCCGAGCTGGCGATGACTTATGAAGCGATGCAGCTCTTCGATCGCTCGAACGAAACCTGGCGCAAGGTGAAGGACCTAGGGGTGGAGGCCGGACCGCTGGGGGAATTGGCGGAGCTGAAACTGCGCATGGGCGTGCCGGTGCAGGGCATCCCGGGCTCGACCGGTCGCTCGCCGACGGACGACGCTGCGCCTAACGACGCCACGAGCATTCCCGACGGCTCGGCTTTCGGGATTGCGCAGGTGACGCAGACGATGGTAAACGACCCGGAAGCGATCAATAAACTCGTCCTGCGCGTGGGCGTAAAAAAGCGGCCGAACACGCCGATCGATTACACCAAGGTAAAGATCCAAGTCTTCTTCTACGATGTGGTGAACGACGACCAGGTGCTGCTGACGAACGCGGATGTGAGTTATGAATGGATCACGCCCGGACATAACTGGGCCGACACCGATACCGAAGTGCTTGACGTGACTTATCTGCGGGCGAAAAAGCGTTATCCAGTCCCCGGCGCCGCGCTCGGACCGGTGCCTGATTCGGTGGAGAAGGCAACGCGGGCGCAGAAAGGCGCACCGGCCGACGACAGCGACACCGCGCCGCGCCAATATCTCGGCTACATCGTGCGCGTTTATTATCAGGAACAATTGCAGGCGGTCCGGGCTGACCCGACGCGGCTACTCAATCTTTTCCCGCCACCCTTCACCGCGCCGCCCCAGTAAATGCATTTGCTCATCGTTCATCATGACCGGGAAGTGGGGGAAGGTCTGCTCGAGATGGTGCGTGAATACACCAGCGAGGAAGTCGACTACGTCACGAGTGACGAGGCGGCGCTGGCCTGGGCGCAGAGCCAGCCGGAGTGCGACCTGCTCCTGAGCCAGCTCGACGGGCCGGGGATCGACGGGCTCGGACTCAGCGGTTCGTTAGGCGAAATCTATCCGCAGTTGCAGACTTTTTTCCTCCCGGCCTATCCCGCGAGCGTCCAGCCGCTGGAGGTGGCGCGCTCGAAGGTCTTCCCGGAGCCGATCAATGGCGAACGCCTGCTCGAGCAGATCGCGCGGCTCGCGGCCGAGAAACCGGCTCACGATTTTTTTCATCTCGTCGACCTGCTCCAGATGTGCTGCCTGAGCGAGAAAAGCGGCGCGATGCAGATGGTCGCGGGCGCGGAATCCGGCGTGGTCTTTCTCCGCCATGGCGAGCTGCGGCACGCGGTCACCTCCCACGCTCATGGGCTGGAGGCGATTTATGAGATGCTCTTCTGGGGCCCGGCGGCCTTTGCCTACGACCCGCAGGCGAGCCCGGCCGAGCAGACCATCGACGCCGGCTGGGATGTGGCCCTCATCGAAGTGGTGACGCGCAAACGCGAGGCGCAGGCGCTCGAACCCGAGGAAGCCACGGACGCGGAAGTGGCGCTCTCGCATCTCGAGCCCGAGCCGGATCTCACCGGCACGGAATTTGGGACCTATCACGTGGGACGTAAGCTGACGGAGAGTTTTTGGGACAAAGTCTACGAAGCGCAGCAGACCTCGGTCGGCCGCAAAGTCGTGCTCCACGTCCTGCGCCGCAGCCTCCGTGGAAACCCGGAGCGGGCCCAGGAATTTCTCGATACCGCGAGCGCGAACGCGAACATCCGGCACCCGGCGATCCTTCCGGTTTACGAAGCGGGTGAATATGAAGGCATTAATTTCTATGCCCGCGAATACGTGGTCGGGCGCACCCTGTACGAGATCAAGGCCGCCGGCCTGACCCTCTCCGCGCTGCTCGCGCTCCGGATCATTCGCGCCGTTGCCGAAGCGCTTGCGCATCTCGACGATCACCAGATCCTGCACGCTCCGTTGCGGCTCTCGCGCATCTTCGTCACGCCGAACGAGGAGGCGCGCCTCGCCGAGCTGGCGGTGGCCAATCCCGCGCTCGCCCAACTCGGGCCCGCGCAACAGGAAATCCAGACTCTTGGCCGCCTCCTCATTCCGATGACGAAAGCGACCGCGCTTCCCGGGAGCGGACGCGTCCTCAAGCTCATCCACCAGATGCAGACCTCGGGCGAAGACGCGCTCGTCGATTGGGCGGCGCTCGCCGAGGAAGCGAAAAAGCTCGAGACGTTGGTCGCCCCGCTGCCGCCGGCGCGCGCGCCGCGCAAGACCGGCCTGCTCGACAAGGTGAAGTTCTGGGGAAAATAAGCGCCGTTTTTCTCCCGCAACTTTCACTTCAGGCGACTTGCGTTAACTTAGCCGCGATGAAGCGAATTCTCCTGTGCGCGGCCCTCTTTTTCGTCGCTCTCTCCGCGCAGGCCCAGATTCAGATCGACCTGAGTTTCAAACGGCTCCAATACATCGCCTATGAGCCGGTCATCGCGACGGTCAAGATCACCAACCTCGCTGGCCGCGACATCGATCTGCACGATTCCGGCGAGCAGTCCTGGTTTGGCTTTGAAGTGACCGCCAACGAAGGGCGCACCCTCGGCCCGACCATGCAACTGCCGGAGCCGCCGTTGCAGATTGCCGCGGGCACTTCGGTCACGCGCAAGATTGATCTCTCCAAGCGCTTCCCGGTCGCGGACCTCGGCGTCTATCACGTCCGGCCGAACATTTACTTCGGCGATCTGAACAAATTTTTCTACGGCCAGGCCAAGGTCTTCGAGGTCACGACCGCGCGGCCGATCTGGCAGAAGACCGTCGGGATGCCGAGCGGTGACGGCGAGCGGACCTACTCGCTCATGACCAACCGGTTTGCCGACCACACCTCGCTCTATGCTCGAGTGGAAGACAAGGCCAACGGACTCGTCTATTCCACCTACTCGTTAGGCCGGCTCATTTCCTTCGATGAGCCGCGCGCCCAGATCGATCGGGAGAACCAGCTCCATGTCCTGCAATGTTCCGCCCCGCGGATGTGGGCCTACTCCGTCATCGGACTCGACGGCCGGCTCCTTGAGCACGCCAGCTACGCCGAGACCCGCAGCACTCCGCACCTCCGCCGCATGGCCGATGGCACCGTCAAGGTCGCCGGCGGCATGCTCGACGTCCCGGTCGCCCCGGGACCGCATGGAGGCGTCCTTCCGAAATTATCCGATCGGCCGCTCGATCTGCCTCCCGGAGACTGATCGATGTCCGGCATTCTGCGCAGCGCGCTCGGGCGCGCCTCATGGTTAGGCTTGGTGATTACGGGACTCCTTGCGCTGGGATTTTTCCCGGCGCGCGCGGCGGCGAGCGGCCCGCACACCATCGTGGTCGATGCCGGCCACGGCGGCTTTGATCGCGGCGGCATTCCCGGCCAGCGCGTCGACGAGAAAACCATGGCCCTCGACGTTGCGCTCCGGGTGCAGAAAAAACTCCGGGCCGCCGGCTATCGCGTGATCATGACCCGCGACACCGACGTCTTCGTGCCACTGGGGACGCGGGTTGCGATCGCCAACGCGCAGCGCGACGCCGAGTTCGTCTGCATCCATTTCAATTCCGCGACCCGCTCCGGGGCGAACGGGATCGAGACCTATTACTTCCGCAGCGACAGCGCCCGACTCGCCGCGAACATTCATCGCCAGGTCGTCAGCGGCACCACGACCGAGAATCGCGGAATCCGCCGGCGTGGCTTCTACGTTCTCCGGCGCACGAGCATCCCGTCGGTCCTGGTCGAGTGCGGCTTCCTGACCAATCCCGAGGAATCCAGCCTCGCCCTGCAGGGCAGCTATCGCGACAAACTGGCGGAAAAAATCGTCGCCGGCATCCAGGGGAAAGTCGCCCCTTACAACCGTCCGGTCGTCGCCGGCCTGACCCACGTCACCTCCCCGATCGGCGGCTCCGGCACCGACTTCGTCGCGTCGACGCCGGACCGGCCGTCGATCTCACATCATTCGGGGCACAGTTTGAAAAAGAAGTCGTCCAAGAAAAGCAGCTCGAAAAAGAAGAAGAAAAAATCCTCGGATTGACCTAACGAGAAGGGTGCAGTCGCCGATTCTCACTCCCGAGCAAATGCGCGCGGCCGAAGGGCAGGCTTTCGCCGCCGGTCACACGGCCGAGGAATTAATGGAGCAGGCAGGCGAGGGGATCGCGCAAGCGCTCGTGAAGTTTTTCCCGGCGCCCGGTCGCTGCATCGTCTTCGCCGGGAAAGGGCATAACGCGGGCGATGCCTTCGTGGCGGCGCGCCGACTTGCGGCGTGGGGTTGGAAAATCGAGACGCGACTCGTTTATCCCGAGGAGAAACTGAGCAAGCTGGCCGCGAAGAAGCTGCGCAAGCTGCGCGCGGGCAAGCCTGCGACCGAAGGAAACGGCCTCACGATCGTGCTCGACGGCCTGCTCGGACTCGGCGCGCAGCCGCCCTTGCGGGAGCCGATTCGCGCAGCTTGTCGCGAGATCAACGCCCTGCGTTCGCACGCGCGAGTGATCGCGATCGATTTGCCCACCGGCCTCGATGCCGAGTCCGGTGCCGCCGATGAAGATTGTGTCGTCGCGGACCTTACGATCACGGTCGGCTTCGCCAAGACCGGCCTGCTCGCGGATGACGCGCTCGATTTTGTCGGCCGGCTGGAAGTGATCCCGGTCGCTGCCCTGCAAAGCGACGTCGATTCCGCCGAAGTGGCGATCCCGCAAGCGCTCGGCCCGCTGCTCCCACGGCGGAAATTTTCGGCCTACAAAAATCAGTTCGGCCGCATCGGGATTGTCGCCGGCTCGCGCGGCTTTACCGGCGCGGCACTCCTTTGCTCGTTAGGCGCACTCCGCGCCGGTGCGGGGTTGGTTGAGCTTTTCGTCCCGGAAGAGATCTACGAGATCATTGCCACGGCCGCCGCGCCCGAGGTGATGGTGAAACCGGTGCAGTCTTATGCCGATTTGCTCGACCAACCGATCGACGTCTGGGCCATCGGCCCCGGTCTCGGCAAGGCCCGCGCGAAGGAAATCCTCGCGCTCATCCGCGACGCCGAACAACCGATGGTGGTCGACGCCGACGGTCTGAACATCGTCTCGGAAAAGATCGAGACGTTGAAGAAAGTGCGCGGCCCGCGCCTGCTCACGCCGCATCCCGGCGAGATGAAACGGCTTTTCCCGGTGAAGAAAAAATCACGCGCGGATTGGGTGACGAAATTTTGCCGGACCTATGACGTCACACTCCTCCTCAAGGGCAGCCGCACGATCGTCGCCGGGCGCGGCCGTCCGCTGAGCTACAACACCACGGGCACGCCGGGGATGGCAACCGGCGGAATGGGCGACGTGCTCACTGGCGTCTGCGCCGGCCTCCTCGGCGCGAAAATTTTGCCTAACGACGCTGCCCGGCTCGGCGCCTGGGTCTGCGGCCGGGCCGCTGAGCTGGTTCTCAGTCACGGCCGCGGCAGCGAGGAGTCGCTGCTGCCCAGCGACCTCCTCGATCATCTCGGCGCCGCTTTTCAGGAGCTGCACGGCGCGTGAGGAAAATCGTCGTCGTCGGCTACCCGAAGAGCGGGTGCACCTGGGCGACGCGATTAATTGCCGAGCTGGTCGATTGCCCGGTGGCGGGTTTCTGGCAATCGGATAGACCCGAGATCGCGATCGAAGGCACCGATCGGATTTCAGATTTTCGCTGCTACAAATCGCACCACCAGTGGCACGAGCTGGCGCTCGACTCGGGCGGGGCAGGCGACCGGGTCATCTACGTCCTGCGCGATCCCCGCGACATCGTGGTCTCCGCGGCGAGTTATTTTATTTTTCACCGCTTCCGGAAACACCACCGGCGAGAACACGCGGCCTGGGTGCGCAAGCTCTACGCCCATACCTTCTATCCTTTATTCGTTAGGCAGGATTTCCGGATGGAGAAAATGACCGGCGCGCTGCTCGCCGGCGATGCCGGAGTGCATAACTGGGTCCGGGTTTCGTGGCGGGAACATCTCCGTCCTTATGCCGCGGCGGGCGTGCCGATCGTGCGCTACGAAGACCTGCTCGCGAAGCCGGAGACCGAGGCGCGCAAGCTCCTCCAGCACTTGGAACTCGAGCGGTCGCCGGACGAGATCGCGACCGCGGTGCGCAACCAGTCGTTCGCCCGGAAGAAGGCCGCTCTGCGCGAGCGCGGGGAACGCGGCCAGGCGAAATTCCTCCGGGTCGGCCGGAGCGGGCAGTGGCGGGAAAAATTGCCGCGCCACCTCCAGGCGCGTTTCACGCGCGATCTGGGCGACGAGCTGGCGCGCTGGGGTTACGAAATCGCCTAACGAGTGCCTAACGAGCCGGCGACGGTGCCGCGCTCGGCCTCGCCCAGAGCCGCGCGAACCGCGGATCGGCGCGGAGCGGCGTCCATTCCCAGCGCTTTTCCAGGTCGCTGCGCGTGATGCTGTAGTCGGCGCTGTCGACCGCGCCCGGCGTTTGCAGCAGTCGCTCGAGCAGCGGGAAGGCGAGATCCAGCTCGCCGGTGCGGGCGTAAATCAGCGCGAGGAACGCCTGCATCAGCGGACCGTCGACCGCGTCTTTCGCTTCCGGTTTCAACTCCACCGCGCGGCGGCCCTCGCGGAGCGCGTCCTCTTTGCGATCGAGAAAAGTGTAGAGCAAACCGAGATTGGCGTGGCGCTCCGCGATGTCGGGCGCCTCGCGCACGTCATCCTCAAAGGCCGGCCGCGCCTGCTCGAAGAGCGCGTGCGCGGCCGTGCTGTCGCCCCGCGCGAGGGCGCTGCAACCGGCGAGGAAACTCTTCGGCGTCGGGCCGCCGTTGAGATAATCAATCGCTTCGGCCGGGTTCTGCTCGAGAACGTTCGCCGCCTCACTGTAGGCGCCGTCGAGCATCGCCACTTCCCAGCGGCACGAAGTCGCGACGCCGTCGGGATCGTTCGTGATCTGTGCGAGCTGCGCATGCATCGCGGCAGTCGTGCCTTTCCACCAGAACTCGATGTAGCCGGTCTGAATTTTCGCGACCACCGAATCCGGCGCGATCGCGCGCAGCCGCGCCGCCGCCGCCGCCGCTTCCGGCCAGTTCCGCATCGCGGTGCAGGTGAAGAGGACCTCGCGCATCAGGTTGGGATTCTGCGGATCGAGCGTCTGGATGCGCCGGTAGGCGGCGAGCGCTTCGTCCCAATGGCCCTGCCGCCGTTTAATCGCGGCGACCAGCCGGCCGATGTTGCTATTGTTGGGCGCGAGCTCCTGGGCCTGGGCGAATTCCGCGAGCGCGCGCTCGTAGTCGCCATCCAGCCAATAGGCGCACTGGCCAAGCGCGAAGTGGGCTTCGCTTAGGTTTGGCTCCAACTGGAGCGCGGTCTTTGCGGCCTCTTCCGCCTTTTCCTTCCAGGCCGCGAGCGGTTCGTGGAAATGAAAGATCTCCGCGTAGGTGGTGGCGAGATGGGCGTAGGCGATCGCGAAATTCGGGTCGAGCGCGATCGCGCCGGTGTAGAGCTGGACCGCGCGGCGGTAATCCTCGAGCAGCGTATCGGGCCCCTGCTCGTAGGGGAGCGCGCGCAGATAAAGCACATAGGCGTCAGCGTTTTGCGTCGGCTTTTGCTGGACCCGCTCCTTCTCGTTAGGCGTGAGGGTGGCGCGAAGCGCGCTCGCGATCTCGCTCGCCAGCTCGCCCTCGAGGCCGAGCGAATTCTGCAGCGTGCGCTCGTAGCGGTGCGCCCAGAGATGGTGATCCGTCTGCGCGTCGATCAACTGCACGTTCACCGCCACTTCGTTGCCTTCGCGGCGGACGCTGCCCTCGAGAATGTTCGACACGCCTAACGAGTTGCCGATCTCCTTGATGTTGCGCGTGTTCGTGTCGCGATACTTCATCACGCTGGTGCGGCTGATCACTTTCAGGTCCTTGATTCTGGCCAGGTTGGTCAGCAGATCGTCCTGGATGCCATCGGCGAAAAAGGCGTTCTCCTTCTCCGCGCTGAAATTTTCAAAGGGCAACACCGCGATGCTCTTGTCGCGGCTGCGCGCGAAAAAGCTGAACCAATGCGGCTGCAGGAGGAGCACGGCGATGATCACCGAGAGCACGCCGATAATAAGAAAATCGATCCGCCGGCTGATCCGCGCCGGCCGCGTGCCCGAGGGCGGTTGATCCTCCGTCTTCACGATCCCTTCCGGCGTGATCTCGAAGGCCCAGGCGAGCGAGAGCACGACGGGGAAACCGAGGATGAGCCCGATAATGATGAAGCGGATGAGCCAGTTCGGCGCGTTGAAGAACGGCAGCGTCTGCGTGGTGACCTGGATGATGAGCCATGCGCTCATCACGTAGATCACGCCGGCGCGATAAACGTGGCGGCGTTTCAGCTCGGCAAAGAATCCACGGCCTTCCATGCGTGGTAGTTAACGTTGTCGGCGACGGAATGCCAGAGCGTGTTCGGGGCACCGATCTTACGGGGAGAACGGCGAATCTTGTTGCCCGATTCATCGACCTGAACAGAGTAATCCCATGATCAGCCGGATGCTTCTCGGGTTCGCTCTTACTCTTTCGACTCTCACCATCGCCGAGGCTCGCCCGCCGGGTCTCGTGTCCTATCCGCCTTGTAACCCGGCCGCGCCTTTCAGTCCTTGTAACGAGACCTACGCAGTCATCCGCGAATCCACCGGCAACCGGGTCGTGCTCACCTGGGATGTTTACTTTAATCCTGCGGCCACCAAGCCGGAGCCGGTCGTGTTACTTATTCACCCGGGCGGCTTCAAGGATGGCAACCGCGCCCAAGGCAGCATCGTCGGCGTCGCCCAGGATCTCGCCGACCACGGCTACATCGCCTGCTCGATCGATTACCGCCTCGATCTTAGCTTCCTCCCGGGCCAGACCGTGCCCGCTTCCGCGCCGTTCATCCACGCGCCCGATGTGCAGATCGATGACGTGCGGCGAGCGATCAGCTTCGCGCGCGATCCAAGCCGTAGCAGCACCCTCGCAGGCCGGGTGAATCACAAAGTCGGCGCCGTCGGTGGCTCGGCCGGCGCCTCGCATGCCGCGGCTTGCGCCGCCACCTTTACCACGGCGGATAACCGGTTCGACGCCGCTGTGCTGCTCTCCGGGCCCTACGCGTTCGACGATCCCGCCTCGCTCCTCAACGGGCAATTCGAAGGCAACGTAGTCCTTTATTGCCTGGGTAATCCTGCACTGCTCTACGCCGGTTCCCCCGTCTACCAGATCGACGCCACTTGCCCGCCGCTCTACGCCTTCGGCACGGCGAACGACCCGATTACGCCGACCCAGCTCACCGATCTCCAGGAGCAATTCGACCTCGAGTGGCTGCGCGCGCCCGACCACCAGACCCAGCCGCTCGAAGGCAGCGCCCACGCCTTTGATTACTGGGACCAGGACTTCACCAGTGGCCGGGTCACCGAGACGGTCGGCGAGGCCTCGATGGATTGGCTGGCGTCGCGCCTCGGCCTGGTGCCCTAGGTCGGCAGCTGACTCCTCGCTCGTGCCGGAGAGTTAGAGTTAGTCACTTGATGAGTTATGCCAGAGTTAGCCGGCCTTGCGCCGCCGCTCAGGCGACGGCGCCAGGAAGTTTTCCTCGTGGGGGACTCACCTTTCACCGGGCCACATCTATCCGGTAACTCGTGGGAGTAAGCGCAAAACTAAGGGGTAACTCCACCGTCAGCGGCCCGCGGGTGAACTGCCATTTGCGCAGCGTCTTCTGCACGGTCCCGTCGAAGACCGGGTCGCCGCTGCTCGTGAGCACCGCGACGTTGCTTACTTTGCCGGTCGCGTCCGCGCGGATCTCGTAGATCCCTTTGCCATGCCTGAAGCTCCAGTTCGGGAAGCTCGGGTATTGTGGCGTGGGCGCCTTGCGAAGCGCGCCTGCGCCCAGGAAAGGCGCGAGAATTTCCGCCATCGATTTCTCGTGTTTGTGCACCTCGATGTTGATCCCGTTCATGGTGTAACTGATCGGGACCAGCGCCCCGGCGGTCGTGTGCGGCTTGAAGCGCCATTGGCGCAGCGTCTCAACGGTATTGTCATCGAGCAACCGCGAGCCGGTGCTCACCTGCATCGTCGCCTTTTTCACCAAGCCGGTCTCCTCATCGACCTCGAGCGCGGCGACGCCCGCGCCGATGGCGTAAGCGCGCCGTGCCTCGTAGGGATACGGCGGGCGAGGAGCGAATACCAGAAGCTCCATCGCCTGCGCGTCGGTCAGCGGGATCGTCGCGGGCGAGGGGGACGGCACGGCTGACGCCTGGCCGGAGCGAGTTGCTGCCAGGGCTAAAGCGCAGAGGAGGAGCCGTCGTATCCTGGGAGGCTGGTGCATGGCGACCTTCCTAACAATACCGAGGTCGCCGATCAAGTCCCTTACTCGGTAAGCCGAACCCGGCTTGCCAGGAAGCGCCGAAATTACGCAGGAAAAGCGCCTGGCCCGGACGCCTCCGTTACGGAAAGCAATCCCCAATCAATCCGACTGAAAAAGAAAGGCCCGACACCTTCCGGTGGCGGGCCTTCCATGAGAAGCAACGCGCGGCTTAGCCTTGCGCGAAGCGTTTGCGCAGGCTGAGCCCGGCGATTCCCAGCAGCCCGAGGCCGAGCAGGGCGACGGTGGCGCCGGCATCCGGCACCGATTCCGGATTGCCAGAGTTTACATTGATCGCGGTGCTGCCGAGCAGATTCGTGAAAGACGAATCGAACGCCTCCAGCTCGAAGCCGTACTGCGCGATGTCGTTCGGGTTAAAGTTGATCGCCAGCGTGGAAAACAGGAAGCCCAGGTTATAGGAGTTTTGATTCGTCCCGGACATCATCGAGGTGAAATCGAGAGAGGAAGAAATCCCCGTCGTATTGTTCGAGTAAACGAGCCGGAAATTATAGAGATCCAGATTCCCCTGCGCTTCCGCGACGTTGATATAAAAGTCGTAGTTCCAGGTCGCGTAGCCGGGATGAGTTAAGTCGGCCGGCCCCGGGGTCCCAAAGAAGGTTCCGACACCGTCGTTCGGGAGCGGCTCGCCGATCGGAGGATTCGGATAACGGGGGGTCGCAGTCAGGCCCAGCGTGATCGCATTGCCGTTGTTGCTGAGATTCGTAATCGCGACGGCGGTATTAGGAATGCCATTTCCCCCGAAGGTGGCGCCGGGAAGGGTCCCGAAAGAATCGGAATGGGGAGTGATCGTGGAGGCGAAGCCGAGCGATCCGAAGCCGATCGAGGCGACGCCGGTGAGGAGAAGAAGTTTGAAGGTCATTTTTCTAAGTAGGTTTCTATGGTTTTAAGTGAAGTTTATCCAACGGGCAGAAACGTTAGCAGGTCATGGGCCGCGATGTTTCGATCTCCGGCTGGAAGGAACGCAAATCGCTCGCGATTAGCTTCTAACTCGAAAATGATTTTTTCTGTTTCGAGTTTAATCCCAGAAGGCGCCGCCGCGGTTTTGTAAGCCATTCCGACGAAGTTTCGCAAATTTGGCGCTGGCCTTCCTCTGAGAAAATCCCTGGAGGACTGGCTTGCTCCCGCGTCCGCGGCCCTTATTCCCGCAACAGGGCGGTGAGCTTGCTGCGGCCGGGCACCTCCAGCTTTTGGTAGATGGCCCCGAGCTGTTTCTTCACCGTGGCCACGCTCTTCCCCAGGCGCGCCGCCACTTCCTTGTCGCTGTTCCCGTCGCACACCAGGAGAGCGACATCCCGCTCCCGGGGCGTCAGATGAGCCATTTCGGAGAAACATCTCCGGTCCCGCCGCTTTCCCGGGCGCCCGCGGGGGCGAAGATTTTCAAAGGTGATCACCAGCGCGGGATAGCCATAGGCCGTCCCCGCCATCTGTAGCGGACGAACGGAGACCCGCAGAGCAGGCAGCCCCGGTCGCGAAAAACCCTGCTCGGCGATGGATCGCGCGGATGCGCGCCGCTTCGGCGGCACCCATTGCGACTTCACGAGGCGGCAATGCTCCAGAATATCCGCGGGAAGCTGGAACTCCTGCGCCTTCTTCAGGAAACGCGCCCCCTCGTCGCCCTTCTCCCAGATTTTCAGCATCTCGCCGGCCGCGGGACTGCAATACAGAACCTCCAGGTCCCAATCCAGCACCAGGGTCGCCAGCGGGAGCTGGGAGAAGAGCGAGGCGAGAGATTGCCGGGCCTGGCGCTCCGCCTCCAGCACGCGCACCTGATGGAGCGCGCCGGCCAGTTGCTGCTGCAATTCCTCCAGCAGACTCATCTCCGAGAGGGAGAAATCGCCTTCCTCCTCTCGTCGATGCAGCCCGATGAAGCGTTCACGGTCCCGGCAGCCGATCTCGAGCACGACCGCATGTCCTTCCTCGTGCTCGGCCATATACTCCCGGTAAAAGCTCGTCTGGCGCAGCTTCGAGTACGGCGTCAGGTCGCTCAACCGCACCACATGCTGCTCCGGGTGGGCGAGGAGGAAGGATCGGCCCGGGTGCGCATCGCAGAAGCCCCGAAACTCCTCGTCGCTGGTGAAACGCCGCCCGTGCGCGAAAATCCGGCCGCAAAACGGAAGCGAAGGCGACGGCTCGAACCAGGAAGAGTGATAGGAAAGCGCCGACTCACAGACCTTGCGCGCCGCCGCCCAGAATTCTGGGAGATCGCGCGCATCGTGCAGATCCAGCAGCGCCTCCACCTGCGCGCCGCGCCCACCCAGCAATAATTTCATTCGGTGCATAAGCTGTCCTCGGGCCGGATGTTGCGAGGTGGCGCGGGCCTTGGCAATGAGAATCCGCCCGGGGCAGCTCACCCTCCTTTGGGGGTAGCTGCCGCCGCGCCGCCCCCGGGTCTTGCCCGGCCGATTACGCCTTACTGGGCATAGACGCCGCGCGCGCCGGCCCGGTATTCTGGGATGATATGAAACGTTATCTCTTCCTCATCGCCGCCTGCTCCATTCTTTTCGCGGCCAGCCCGAGTCATGCCGCCCAGTCCGGGCTCGTCTTCGGCCCCTTCATCGATTTCCAGGGGGAATTGCCCCTCGACCAGGTGGGCCAGGGCGTGCATACCTCCTACTACCACTGCTGGAGCTGTCCCCCGCAGCACGCCATCATGTGCGGCTACGGCACCGACTTCATCCAGAGTGATGGCGACACTGGCGCCACCGGCACCGCCCGCGTCATCGGCGTCGCCTTCGACACCACCACCAAGCCCACCCACTCGAAGCCCGACCCCGACTTCACCGTCACCACCATCTACGGGCTCGACCTCAGCCCGGGCGGCAGCACCGATATCAGCATGGGCGGCTTCACTGCGGCTAATCCGGAGTTAAAGTTCCACGACGAGATGCTCATACGGAACGACGGCACCAGCTATCTCGCCGGCCCCGCGCACCTGCTCGCCCTCCGCGACGTGCCCGCCTTTCTCGGGTCCGGGTTCGATCTTTCCTTCCTCACCGGAGCCGCCGATAGCGTCGTCTACGTCTTCCAGACCGTCTTCCCCCATTCCGAGCAATGGAACACCTTCACCCCCTTCGAAGTCGCCTCGGCCGTCTCCCGGCAGACCCACGGCAGCGCCGGCACCTTCGACATCGCCCTCCCGCTCACCGGCACCCGCGGCGTCGAACCTCGCCAGGGAGCGACCCCGGGTAGCTACACCATCGAGCTCTTCTCGAATATGACTCTGAGCAGCGCCGCCAACGTCGTCACCACCTGCGGCTCCATCACCGGCAGCGTCATCGACAGCGCCGACGCCCACGGCGTCATCGTCAGCCTCAACGGCGCCGCCTGTAACTCCAACAACGTCACCGTCACCCTCGACATGACCAACACCCTCGGCGACACCCTTCCCGGCGCCGCCGTCACCGTCGGGCTCCTCCTTGGCGACGTCGATGGCAACGGGCGCGTCACCAACGCCGACGTCAACATCACCAAAGCGGCCCTCGGGCAGACCGCCAACGGCAGCAACTTCCGCGGCGACGTCATCAACAACGGCCTCATCGAGAAACCCGACGTAAACCGCGTGAAACAACAGGTCGGCACCGGGCTGCCCTAAGCGGCAGAGGCAGAGACCGGGTCGGGTGTTTATCCTTTCCTGTGTGTGGTGGCCGTGTCGGCCGCAGCCCTCAACAGGGCTGCGCTCGGCACGAGCGCCACTACAGCACCGCCCTCGTTCCGAAGACCTGACCACGGACCCGGTGCCCCAAAGAGATTTGGAGAATGAAGGGAAGCTCTCGCCGCTGGCGAGAGCGCGACATAAACTCGCCTCCCGGGGCTGGCTTAAAGCCAGAAAAGGCGGCGCCCGTAACAGGATTCCAGCAAGCAGGGCTCCCCGAGGCGTAATGGCACTTTCGTGCCGAAGCCTAAGGCGGGATCGCCTCGTCGAAGCGATCCCGCACAACTTTTGTCAGCAGATGTTATGAAGCTATTCCGCCTCGACGTTGATGCTCAGGGCGAGCTTCGTGAGTTTCTTGTCGGTGGCACCTTCTTCATCGAGGGTCTTTTGCAGGAGCTTCGCGCCTTTGTCGTCGCCGAGTAGTTGAGCGTAGGTGCGGGCGGTGCCGTAGCCGGCCATCTCGTAATGCTCCACTCTTTGCCCCGCGGAGATAAGGCCGGCGTCGCGCACGTCATCTTCGGCGTCTTCCTCGATCATTTCCTGGCCTTCCTTCAGCACGCCTTCCATGCCTTTGCACTTCGGGCCGCGGGTGGTCTCGTCGTGACTCTTCAGGATCTATTCCAGCCGGGCGGCATGTTCCTTGGTTTCTTCCAGGTGAGTCTTGAAGCCGGCAGCAAGGTCGGGATGGGTGGCCGCTTTCACCATTTTGGGGAGAGCTTTGATGATCTGATTCTCGGCGCTGTAGAGATCTTTCAGTTCGTGAATGTAGAGGTCTTTAAGTGTTGCAAGTTCCATATACCAGCTAAACGGCCCGCGCTAAGGCCCAGGCCGTATAAATCGCAGCCCGCTTCCTTAAGGTTTTAAGACCACTTTGATGCAGCCGTCTTCCTTATCCCGAAAAGTCTTATATAGCTCCGGGCCCTCCGCGAGCGGGCGGTTATGGGTGATGATGAAGGAAGGATCGATCTCGCCCGCGTTAATCTTATCGAGCAATGGCTGGGTGTAGCGTTTCATATGAGTTTGGCCGGCCTTCATCGTCAGTCCCTTATTCATAAAGGCACCCATCGGCATTTTATCCACCATCCCGACGTAGACCCCCGGCACGGAGACTGTACCGCCCTTGCGGCAGCACATGATAGCCTCGCGCAAGACATGGGCGCGATCGGTCGCGAGCATGACAGCGGCCTTAGCCTTATCCATCAGCGCATCGAAGGCGCCGGCGCCGTGCGCTTCCGCGCCCACCGCATCGATGCAGCGATCCGGCCCGCGGCCCTTAGTCATCTCCTGGAGTTTGTCGTAAACGCCGCCTTCTATCTTTTCGAAGTTAATGACTTCGGCTTTGCCATGCTTCGCGGCCATGGCGAGACGTTCCGGCACCCGATCGATCGCGATGACGCGGCCCGCGCCAAACATCCAGGCGCTTTGGATGGCAAACTGCCCTACCGGCCCGCAGCCCCACACCGCGACCGTGTCGCCTTCCTCAATGTCCGCGTTTTCCGCCGCCATGTAACCAGTCGGAAAGATATCCGAGAGAAACAGGACCTGCTCGTCGGTGAGCGAGTCGTTCTCGATCTTCTGCGGGCTTACGTCCGCATGCGGCACGCGGAGATACTCCGCCTGGCCGCCCGGGTAGTGCCCCGTGAGATGAGAGTAACCAAAGAGACCGGCCGGGGCGTGGCCCATGGCCTTCTCGGCCTTCTCCCGGTCGCGATTAGTCGTGTCGCAACAGGAGTAAAGTTCCTTCTCGCAGAAGAAGCAGCTACCACAAGCGATGGTAAAGGGCACGACCACGCGATCGCCGGCCTTGAATCGCTGCACGCTCGCGCCGACCTCCTGCACGATCCCCATCGGCTCATGGCCGAGGATGTCCCCATCTTCCATCTCCGGCATGTAGCCGTCGAAGAGGTGCAGATCGGAGCCGCAGATCGCGGTGGTCGTTATCTTGACGATCATATCCGTCGGTTCCTCGATCGAGGGATCGGGAACGTTATCGCAACTGATATTGCCTTTGCCGTGCCAAACGAGTGCTTTCATAGAGTTATAAAGGAAGAGTTATGCGAGAAAAGAAGGTGCCGTGGGCGTTGCTCCGCCCGTACGGGAGCGCGGGCCGTCGCCAGGGAAACGCCGCTCCGCTGATTCCCGGCTCCTTTAATCTATCGAATAGCGTGAAAAATCGCCCGGAAGGAAAAGTGCTCGCTTAAAAAATAAAATCACCGCCGGCCCCGTCGTCCCTTGCGAATATCCCGCTAAAGATGAGCGCAAAAGCCGTTCGTGCCACCGCGAAGACTGTGACCAAAAGAGCCGCCAAGGCGGGCGAAGAACGCAGTCTCAGTTGCCGGATCTATGACGCCTTTCACCTTTTCGCCAAGCGCACCTCGTCGGTGCTCGGCGCGCCCTGGAGCTTCGTCATCGCCCTGCTCGTTATCGTGGTCTGGGGCATCACCGGGCCGATCTTCCATTATTCGGATACCTGGCAACTCATCATCAATACCGGCACCACCATCGTCACCTTCCTCATGGTCTTCCTGCTTCAGAACACCCAAAACCGCGACTCCAAGAATACCCAGCTGCAACTGGCGGAGATCATCCGCTCGCTGAGCGGGGCCCGGAACGACATGATGTCGCTCGATAAATTATCCGAGGAGGACTTGACTCGCTTGGAGGATGAATTCCAGGCTCTGAGCGACCGGGCGGAAAAAGAGCGCGACTCCCGCCACAAGAATACCTCCCCGTCCGGCAGCCCGAAGGCGGCAGCCAGTCGCGTCCGCGAATCGGCAGATGCCGACAACGCCGACTCGGAAAAAGCTCCGGCCTGACCGCTGCTGCTCCGATTCACGCCGGAGCGAAGAGCACGTTTGCCCGGACTACTTCGACGGCACCCCGCATTTGGATTTCCTACCCGGGCAGCAGCACACTCTGCAAATCATGCCGGCGTTCTGGTTCCGCGCCGCCGGCGCTGATTTAGCGGCCTGCGTTGCCGCGACCTTCGATTAAGGGGAGAGATGACGAAGGAATCGCAAGAGAACCTGGAAACTTATCTGCAGGACCATTATGCCGGAGCGGTCGGCGCGATCGAGCTGCTCGAACATCTCTCCGCGTCTGTTGGCGACCAACCGCTGGCAGATTTTTTCCGCCGCCTGCTCGCCGAGGTGAGAGCTGACCACCGCACATTGCATGAAATCATGAGCACCCTGGGGATCGAAGAGAGCCGGCTGCGCGACGCCGGAGCCTGGCTCGGGGAGAAATTTGGGAGAGTTAAACTGGGATTCACCGGCGACGAAAAGAGCGGGCTGCGCCTCCTCCAGGCTCTGGAAACGCTCGCCATCGGCATCACCGGCAAACTCCTGCTCTGGCGGGCGCTCGCGCGGGCGCAGGAGAGCGCGCCGGTCCTGCAGCAAACAGATTTCGAACATCTGCAGGCACGCGCGCAAGAGCAGTTGGATGGGGTGGAGAAGCAACGGCTCGACACCGCCGCGGCGACCTTTAGCCCGGGGCTGGCTTAAGGCCAGAGACGACGGCACCTGTCCCGGGATTCCCGCAGGCCGCGGCCCGGAGGGACAGGTGAGCATTCGCCCGAGCAAACATCAGTCGCATTCGCCTGGCGCGGCAAGAAAAACATCCTGACGGCCTAAAGTGCGCAACATGAGCCAAGAAAAAGTTTCTGGCCGCCTAAACCGTGCAACATGAGCCGAGAAAAAGTTTCTGCCGACCCAAACTGCGCAACATGAGCCGAGAAAAAGATACTGACGGGCTAAAGCGGGCAACACCGGCCGGAAAATAGTTTTTCCCGGGGTGATGTTGGCAACATAGGGTGGGAAAAAGTTTTTCCCGGGGTGATGTTTACAACATAGGGGTGGGAAATAGTTTTTCTTGGGGTCATGTTTGCAACACCGGCCGGAGAAAAAGATTTTGGCGGCCTAAACTGTGCAACTTGTGCCGAGAAAAAGATTCTGGCGGGCCAAACTGCGCAACATGACCCCGAGAAAATGTTCTTCGCGCCCTAACCCGCCAACCAGGGCCAGGAAAATCCCTCCGACGGGCCAAACCGCGCAACCTCAAGTGCCCCGAGTCTCGTGTCGCCCAAAGTTGGCAGGAAAGACCCCGTCCCGAGGCTCTGAAGCTCAAAGAGAGTCCGTGAGAAACAGATTCACAGATCGCGGCCTCAACGAAGCGTATTTTGTGGGCGCATTTTGATGTGGTGGTTTGTTCCCAGCGAAGTGTTATTGCGCTGCTCCGACCGAAGCCATAATCTCGATCCAGCCCGATAAAACCGGGCCACGTTCGGCCCAAAGGTCGCTACGAGAAGTCGACGGACCGGGTCCCCAGCCTAGCTGCCCAGCCCGCCGACCGCGGGAAGTTTCCCCCTCGTGCCGTCCCCAATGCCCAGCGGCGTTCTTTCGGTCATAAAACCGCCCCAGCCTGCCCATGTCCCCACGCCCTCGCGGTCACCAACCCGGATCACATACGAACCGAAAACTATATCCGACGACAAAACAAAGAAGCGCCCGCAAGACCTGAGCAACATCCGAGGACAACTTTGCCAAAAATTCACGCTTTGCCCTATTTTCCTTACTCAACCAGTCCTGTTATACGAAAAAATATTCGTAATTAATTGCGAAGTTTCACACAATTCTCGTTAGATGTATCAGCGCTTCGTCGATCGAATTCAGTTTTGGTGGCGAGCCAGAGAGCAAGAACAGCGCGGCAAGAACCCGCTGACTTTGCTCGCGCTCATCGCGCTGCTACTGCTCGGCTCGAACATCTACAAGGTCGTCGTATCCCACCACGTCGTCTTGTCGGCCGCTCTCAGTGATCCTGCTCGTGGCATTCCTCGTCCTCTATACGTTTCATTCACGTTTCGCGTGGCTCGCTATTCCGGCGTTCGGAGTTCTCGGCCTTTTGCAGTCGCCCTTCATGTTCTTCTCCTCGGCACAGCACTATCCTCTTCGCGTCCGTTTCTTCGCTCTCGCCTTCTTCGTTATTTTCAGTCTGGCCGTGATCGTCTACGGATTTCTTGTGCGGCGCAGATACGGCATCTATCTTATCGACCGCAGTGAAGCCACCCCAAACATCTAACCAGGCGATGGAGCCAACCGCTGGCCGGTGTACGCCCAAGTTTTCCGATGACTCCAACCTCAAATCCCGCTGCCACGCGCGCTCTCGCCAGTGGTGGCTCATCTTGTTCTCGTTAGGCCCCATGAACACACCGTCTGCAATCGCGCCAAAGGATCCAACGGGCCTTCCGAAAGGTGTTGGCTTGCTGACGGTTCTCGCGTGGTGCGGTGCGGCCGTGTTGAGCGCGTTCGTTGTTTTCATCCTTGCCGGCCTCGTTTACAGTGCATTTCACTCTTCACTTCTTGGGACGCTACGAGATTCGACCCGCGTTGCTGAGCTTCTTGGCAATCTCCTCATCGTGTTCTACGCCTTCCCGGCCTTCGTGCGCACGAAGGACCGCGCCTTTCTATGCCTCGCAGCTGCCGCGCTTGGCTTCGGATACCTTGCGCTCTTTGCGCTCTTCTTCAGGGTCGGTCCGCCGGCTACCACTGACTGGCGCATGTCACACACTGAAGCTCACTGGTATTACATTGCCCGCTATGCCGTCGATCTGATTGGATTGGTACTATATGCTTATGGTACTGTGTCACTTGCCCGTCGTGCGCGGCCAAAGGCCTAACCAGTACGCCCAAGTTTTCGATGACTCCAACCCCACATCCCGCTGCCACGCGCGCACTCGCCAGTGGTGGCTCATCTTGTTCTCGTTAGACCTTTGCGTGGTCTCTTCACACATTAACCCATATGGACATCGACACCTGGACACGGCTTTTCTCCGCAGTCGTGAGCGTCATCGCCCTGTTTCCAAAAGATCGTCGCGAGCGGACGAAGGATAACGAGGACGTTCTGGCTGCACTGTCGGATGCTTATCACGGAACGAACAAATACTACGACTACCGGACCGCTCACAGTAGAGACCATCAACGCGAATTGGACATTGCACACAAATGGTACCTCCTCGGCGTCCGAATACGAAAGTACGACGAGGCGCTCTCCGAGCGCCTCGACCTCAAGAGTCGTTTTTGGCGTGAGGGCAGTACTTGCGATGACGACACGGTCAGAGACGCCAAGATCGGCTTGGACGATATGTGGCGCGACGTCAATATACGAATGAAGGCCTAACCATGCGATGGAGCGAACGTCGGACCACTGTGCGTTCACATTTGAGATGACTTCCACACTTCCATTGATGCACTCGCGCGACTCTTGCAGCCTTTGGCCTGAGGTCTATGTCACGGCTTGCCAGTCCGCTCCATTCCGAGCGACGCGCGCTCTCGTCCGCCGTCGCTCATCTTGTTCTCGTTATGCGACACGGAGTCGCGTCCAGATCTCGAATCATCCTCGATTATCGAGGAGGTAGGAAATCGATCGAAGTGAATGGAGGAGTAGGGTCGCCTCCCCTTCGATACACGCAATGGAACGGAGAGCCGAGATGACCACACCACCTGTATTGCAGACGAGCAGAATCTTGTTATTCCGGCGCCTGATCATCTTTGTTCTCGCCGGACTGCTGATCTTCTACCACAGCCTCACGCTTTGCGAAATGTATTTAGGCACCAGCAACGGTGCACATACGCTCTTCGACTATGTGCAGTCGGTCCTTCGTATGTTTATCACTATGAGTCTACTGCTCGTTGTCTTGGGCGTGCGCTGGGCATTGTGGGGAATGTGGTTCAGTATCAGCGGGCTTGTAGCAACGCAGTATTGGGCGCATTTCGGGAATTTGCCCGTCGATTTCACCCAAGGTAGGCACCCGCTCTCCTACCTTAAGGGTTTCATTTTCCCGACAATCATTACCTTGGCGTTCCACTCTTCAAGCCGGCACAGCGATTCAAATGAAGACGCCGCATAACCAGGCACTGGAGCGAACCAACTCGGCGGAGTGAGCACCAGCCGGAGTTCGCGCTTGTTTCCGCCTCGTCGGTCGCTCAGTTTGGGTCGTTAGGGCCTATGCCGCATTTCTTGCCCACCATCTTCATGGTAGCGGTCGCTGCGATTGTTCCCGCTCAGGATACGAAAGCCGTGCCGGGTATGCCGTTCGGGCCGATCACAAACGCGGCCCTTCCCTATGCGCCCATGGGGGTCAGGTTGTAGCAGCGCGCCAGGTCGTTGATACTCGCGCGCAAAGCAGTCCAGAGCCGTTGTGCCTGGCTGTCATTACCGCCCTTCCCCACCACCTGATTAACGCGGCGGGCGCTGTCCATGACCTGCTCCATTTGCACTTTGGTCTCGAGAAAGTTGGACGTTTCATCGAACTTGCGCCGCAGACGGTTTGTGGTGCGATTCAGATCGTCCATCGCGTTCTCGAGGTCGTCTTTTGATTTCCCGGCTTGATCTTTCCGCGCATCCTTGTTCGCGGTGTTTGCACCCTTGCCGCGTTTTGTTGTTGCTCCGCTGCTTTTGGCCGATCCGGCCTGATCCTTGGCGTTTTCGCCGCGGGTGGTCAGATATTTCTCGAAGTCATCCACGCCGTTTTCCACTTTGCGGATTCGGTCAGCCACCTGAGCCTTTGAAAATGGATTTGTCTCGGCAAACGCTATGGTGAAAAGGCTGACAGCGGAAAGGATCGCTGTGCCACAAATGACAGTTCGTGTTTTCAAGCGCATATCTTTGAACCTCCTGACAAAAGTTAATCACTTTTATAGGT
Source organism: uncultured Verrucomicrobiae bacterium (assembly GCA_963831805.1). Classification (GTDB taxonomy): domain Bacteria; phylum Verrucomicrobiota; class Verrucomicrobiia; order Chthoniobacterales; family UBA10450; genus Palsa-1392. The sequence goes on from CAWHRN010000004.1 coordinate 257,392, forward strand.
CGTAGCTGTAGGATAGTCAAACCGCCCGTTTGGAGCGCGGGCATCACCAGCCGACATTCCGAACTGTGAGATCTCCGGGCGGCTCTCATGATCACCTGGCACACGGCGCCGAGCGCGGTGCGGCGATGTTGGACCACGGTGGAATCTGCCATCTGGGCGACTCGCTAAACTGGGGGGTCCATGAGCGGGTCAGAGCGCGAATCTTGGCAATTCTGCTCTACAGGCGGAGCCGGGCTGGGATAAGAATTGAGCCGGGGAATAGTAGGGGCGAGCGGCGAGCTTACTATTGATCCTGACTAGACTGCCCCTAGCGGCCGAAGCGGGCGATGAAGGCGTGGTCCCCGGAGCCGCTGGCGTCTACCTGGTAGGTCCCGGAGATGAGGTGGCTGTTATTCACCCCGTAGAAGAGGGTCATGTGGTTGGTCGCGTCGGCCTTTACTTCGGCGTGACGAAGATCTCGGCTTCGGCGACGATCTGCTCGTTGGCGATGCCGCCGGCGACGAGGACGCTGCCGTCGAGCAGGGTGGTGGCGGTGTGGGCGAGGCGGGCATGCGCGAGGGTGGTCGCGAGCAGGTGCCAGCGGCCGGCGATTGGCTCGAACTCCTCGATGCTGGCGAGCGCTTCTACGCCATCATCGCTGCCGCCGACGGCGTAGACGTTGCCGTCGGGCAGGAGATTCGCGGTGAAGTAAACGCGCGGCACGACCAGCGGATGGGTCAGGGTCCAGACATTCGCGGCGGGGTCGAAGGTCTCGCAGATCCGGGTGACGCTGCGGTCGACTACCTTGTTGACGAAGCCGCCCGCGGCGAGGACGCGACCGTCCGCGAGGCGCAGCTGTGCGTGTTGGTCGCGGCCGCGGTTGATCCGGCCCGTTTGACTCCAGGTGCCGGTGGCGGGGTCGTAGGTCTCGGTGTCGAAGCGTTCTTGCCCCGCGACGCCGAGATCCCCCCCGGCGAGGAGGACGCGGCCGTCCTCCAGGCGGGTCATCTCATAGGTAGGGCGGCCGATAATCAAGTCGCCCGTGTCGGTCCACTTGCCGATGGCAGGATTGAAGCGCTCGCAGTAGCGCTGGTGCAGGCCCTTTCCGCCGGCGACGAGGACCTGGCCGTCGGGGAGGAGGGCGAGCTTCGGCGACTCGCGCGTGATGAGCATCGGGCCGGCCTGGAGCCACTTGCCGGTGGCGGGGTTGTAAATTTCGGACGACTTCAGCGGGAACCCGGCGTCCCCCACGCCGCCGGCGACCAGGACTCGGCCATCGGCGAGGAGAATTGCGGCGTGGTTCTCACGGGCTTCGTGGAGAGTGCCGGTGAAAGCCCAGGAGTTGGTCGCGGGGTCGTAGATCTCGCAGGTGGCCGTGGTCGGGAAGTCAGTGCCCATCTGCGCGAAACCTCCCGCCACCAGGACGCGGCCATCGGGCAGCAGGGTGGCGGTGTGGTTGTAGCGGGGAACGATCATCGTGCCGGCGGAGTCGGCGCTGGCCGGTCGGGGCAGCCCGGCGGTGAAGGCGAGAGCGACCGCGGCCAGGGCGAGGCGGAAGCTGCGGCGGCGGGCAGCTGGTGAGGAATGACGGCTCATGGGCGCGGAGGTTACCGGACCGGCGGTGGCGGAGTCAATCCCTGAACGGGCGGCGCCATATGCAGCCCGCACATCGCTGCCTTGAAGGCCTCGACTCTCTTTGAGGGGCAGCAGTCAGAGCCGACTTGGGCGCGGCTAAACTCCGGCCGGGGCAAGGGAGTAGGGCGAGGAATAGAGGCTAGGAATAGGAGTCAGGAGAGGAGTAGGAGCCAGGAGAATATTCGACCCTTCGCCCCCATCCCTTCACAGGCTGACCGCGTTCCCTCCCGCTAGCGGCGGAAGCGGGCGATGAAGGCGTGGTCCCCGGAGCCGCTGGCGTCCACCTGGTAGGTCCCGGAGATAAGGTTGCTGTTATTCACCCCGTTGAAGATGGTTATGTGGTTGGTGGCGTCGGGATGATCGTAGGAGGTGAAGAGGGTGAGGTTCTGCACCACCATGCCGGAGGCGACCAGGCTGATACTCACGTAGAAGCCGACGATGAGACCGGCGTCGTTGATGCCGGTCAGAGTCGTGTATTTGGCACTGGGGTAATCGATCGGGGAGGTGAGCGTGCCGGCGGCGTCGCGGTAGAAGCCCTGGGCGGAATCTGGGTTCCCGTAATAGCCGACGATTTGGCCGAGGTTATTCAGCGCCAGCGGGGAGATGGTGGCGCCGCTCGGCCCGCTGAAGGTGGTGACGACGCCGCCGAGGCTGATGAAGCCGGTGTGGAAGCCCGTGTTCGAGCTGCCGTAGCCGCAGAAGTCACCCGCGTCGTTCACGCCGGTGACGTAGGTGTTATCGGCCCCGGGGAGGTCAAACTGGGTGTAGGTGGTGCCGTCGAAGAAGAAGCCGTGCGTGACAATGATGTTCTCCGGCCGGTCGGGGAATCCCGCACCTTCCTTGTTTTGCCGCAGCTCAGGGACGTTCACGTCGAACGAGCCGCAGACGAGCCCGGCACTGTTGATGCCGAGGGCATCGGTAACCGTGGCGCCCGGGAAGAGGATGGGGCGGCTGAAGCGGCCTTGCTTCGACCGGGTGAAGCTGCCGTAGGTGGTGCGATGGTTAAAGTGGCCAACGTTGGTGCCGTTATTCGCGATGCCGTAGCCTTCGGTGTTTTCGGCTTTTCCGGGCGTGTATTCGTAGGTCGGCACGATTAACTGCACGGTGCCGGCGGAAGCGAAGGAGAAGGCGACGAGGGAGAGCAGGGGCAGAAGGCGTGTGATCATAAGAGGAATGGTGCTGCCCGGGATGTTACCGGGTCAGCTCCTGGCAGGGCAAGCCAATACTTTGGCGGGAGCATCAAGCCCGGCGCGCTCCTAAGAGTAGCGCCGCAAATACGGTGTAACCGCGACGCGGAGGAATCCCGGTGATCCCGATAGGAGTCCCAGATGACTCCCGGAGGGTAGCGGGCCGTCAGTGACGAAATTCGTCACGGAAAATAAACCTGACGAGAATATGGCATAGAGAGTGCTGGATAGACGTCCATGCAAAACAAGTTACCGACAAGTGTCGGGTTAGTATTGAATCTTCTCTTGAAGATGTACGCCGGGGTCGTCCTCATCGGGGCGGCAGTCGGGGTAACGATGGTGAGCGCGGCTCAGCTCCTTGCGGGCAAGACGGCGCTCAAGAACGCAGATGATATCTATGAAACCGCGCGGACAGGGCTGACCAATGCCTATGCCGTCTATACGCCGGCGCTGGAGGCTTTCACCTCCTGGCTCGGGGTCGCCCGTTCGGTCCTCGCGGGCCGACTCGGCCAACGCTGGTCGGCTCTCTGGGCCGAGGCGGGTTGGATTAATAACACGACTTCCATCCCGACGACGGTCGAGGGAAAGATCGCGCTCGGGAACAAGCTCGTGACCTTCTTCACGAACCACCCGGAGTATCAGGTGGCGGACATGCAGCTCACCGCTGACGTGGCGTCTGACTTGACGGAGTCGGTAACGGCCGCGCAGAAGGCGGTGGCGACGGCGAAGACGACGATGAAGGACGCCGAGAACGTCCTGAAGCCGGCGATGGTGGTGGCGCAGGATCTCATGAGCACGCTGCTGGCTAACCTGAAGAAGAAGCTAGGCCCGAATGATGGGCGCTGGCTCACCTTCGGGTTGAATATGCCGGGAACTTCGGCGACGCCGGGCAAGGTGCAGGGCGTCAGTGTCTCGATGGATGAGACGGGCGCGATCATGGTGCGCTGGGATGAGGAAGCGCTGGCGACACGTTATCGCGGCCGGATGATGATCCTGGGCATTGATACGAAGTATCGGCTGGTCTTCAGCGGCGTCGAGCTCATGGGGCAGATAGCGGATATCGAACCGGGCGTGACGGTGCAGATCATTGTGCAGGCGGTGAACGATAACTCACAGGGTGTCGCCAGTGAGCCGGTAATCTTCACGGTGCCGCCGGTGGTGTCGGCGCCCGCGGCGAAGGTTATCTCTGAGACAGCGGTCGCGCCTAACGGGAATAGCAATGGGAACGGCCATGGCAAAGCCAGCCATGCGGTGAGCCGTCTCAGTTAGTTCCGAGTTAGCCATTACTAAGAGTTAGCCCGCGCCGGTTGTAACCGGTGCGGGCTTTCTGCTTTGCGACAGACGGAAGGGGCTTGACGGGGCGGTTTGCCGGGTCGTGCAGGAAGCGGTCACGAAGGCGCGAGATAATTTTTCTGAAATAAACACACCCATTACGTAGCCAGCCGCGAATTAGACTCGCAACCCCTCCGGGACAAACCAACCTATGAAAAAACTTGCACTCTCATTTCTCTGCCTGACCGGGCTCGCTTTCTCTGCCGCAGCGCAGGATAAGCCGGCCGATAACTCCGCTCAAAATCAACGGGATCGCTCCGGCGAGACGAAGACGTCCGGCGATCAATCCAATAGCTCGAGCGACGTCGACATTACGGCTGCGATTCGTCGCGCGGTGATGCACGATAAGTCTCTCAGTATGACCGCGAAGAACGTGAAGATCATTACGGCTGGCGGCATGGTCACGCTCCGCGGCCCGGTGAATACGGCCGCTGAGAAGACGACGATCGCGCGACTCGCCGGCGAGGCGGCCCCGCAGTCACGTATTGATGACCAACTCGAAGTGAAGGCTACGAAATAGTTCCCCCTCGCAACAACTAACACCAACCAAAGGAAACAATTATGTCTAAAACATCAGTATTCGGTATCGCCACGTCACATGCTCAGGCTGAGCGCATCGTCGAGAATCTCCAAGGCGCCGGGTTCCCGGCTTCGGAGATCTCCGTGCTCCTGCCGGCCGACGAGGGAAAACATGACATCGGCCACGTCAAAGCAACCAAAGCTCCGGAAGGCGCGACGACCGGCGCGGCGACCGGCGGCGTGACCGGCGGCGTCATTGGCCTGCTCGCCGGGATCGGCGCGCTGGCCATCCCGGGTGTCGGCCCGCTCATCGCAGCGGGACCGATCATGGCGGCGCTCAGTGGCGCGGCGATCGGCGGCGCGACCGGCGGGATCGTAGGTGGCTTAATCGGCCTCGGGATCCCGGAGATCGAGGCCAAACGTTACGAGGAGAAGCTCAAAGAAGGTAACTACCTTATCTCCGTGCACGCCCACGACGGCGACCAGAAAGATAAGGCGAAGGATATCTTCAAGGCAGCGGACGCGGAAGACATCACTTCTTCCTCGATGTCCTCGACGCCGGAGCCGCACAAGGCTTAATCAGCCGATAATTCTCGAAACGCTCCGCGTCGGAAGGCGCGGAGCGTTTTTGTTTTGATGGACAGGTCGGTTTCCCTATAGCGGCTGCGCGGCTATTGGCAGAAGCCCGTCCGCCTCGCGGCCGCGTGAGAACGCGGCGGGGGACTGCGGGCTACACGGACTCGGCGGGTTCCAGCTCGGGCTCGGGCGGGACGATGTCGAGCGGGGCGGGCTCGATCGAAAGGATGGCGTAGCGGCCGCCGGCGCTGTCGGCGTTGATCTCGACGATCTCGCCGACTTTGTGACTGAGGAGGGCCTGGCCGATCGCGGTCTGGTAGGAGATAATGGCGCGGTCGGGATCGCCGTCCCATGCGCCGAGGATGGTGTAGGTCTCTTCGCGATTGCTGGTGGTCTCGCGCAGGGTGACGATGGTGCCGATGGAGACCTGGGTGAGATCGGGGTTTTCAAAGGCGGTGCCGCGGGCGCGGTCGAGCGCGGTTTCGAGCTCGGATTTGCGGCGCATGAGGACGGCCTGCATTTCCTTGGCAGCTTTGAATTCGAAATTCTCCCGCAGATCGCCGTAGGAACGGGCGACGCCGATCTCTTTACTGTTCTCGGGGATCTTTTTGTTGATCAATTCTTCCAGCTCAGCCTTCCGCTTTTGCAGGCTGCTCCAGGAGACGACGATCGACTCGGTCTTGGTCTCGGCCTGTTCGCCGCTGACCAGGCTTTGCAGGTCGGGGTAAAGCTTGATGATGCGCGCCATCAGCGAGCGTTTGGTCAGTTCGTCGAAGACGGGGCTCAACATGAGCCGGCGCAAGGCGTCGCGAGCGAGGGAAATATCGGCGCCGGCGAAGATATCGGGGATGAGCGCGCGGTCGTCGAGCAGGGTGTCGCGCAGGCGGGTGCTGCGGCTGTTGCTCTCGTTATGCTGGTCGCGTTCGCAGGCGGAGAAGATCGCGCCTAACAATTCGGGCGAGATGAGATCGGGCCAGTCTCTCCGGTTTTTGCAGAGCCAGTAAAGCATCTCGCTGGTCGCGGAATGTTCGCGCAAGCTGCGATCGAGCGAGGCGCGGAGCTCGTCCTGTTTGCCGTTCTCGGCGAAGACACGGGCCATCTGGCCAACGAGGCGGGCGTTGTTGCCCTGCATGAGCTGGAGGGCGCGGGTCGTCCAGCGTTCGCCGAGGGCGGAGGGGATGACGTTTAAAAGGGAGCGCTCCTTGGCGGAGGGAAGCTTCGGGAGGATGGCGCCGAGCCGCGGTTCTTCGTCGACGAGGAGGCGCTGGAGGGTGAGATCGGGGTGGGTGGTGTGAAGCTTCGGCTCGCGCTGGAGCAGCTCGTCGCGGCCGATGACGAACTCGAAGGTCATCGCAGGGTTGAGCTTCTGGTTCCGTTGCGCGGTGTCTTCGATCGTGTCGATGAGCGGCTGGAGTTGGTTCTCCGGGTCCTTGAATTCGTGGTGCGACTTGATGATCTGGTCGAGCGCGGCAGCCTGTTCCTTCGGCGCGCGGGCCTGGGCGAAAAAGGTGAGCAGCTCGTCGGCGTGCGAGACCTTTCCGGTGCGCAGCTCGATCGGGTCGGTGCGCTTCGTCGGGATGAGAAACGTGCCTTCCTTTTTCAGCAGCTTCTTCGTCGCGTCCCACCAGCGCTTGAATTCCGGCTCGCTGAAAACATCGCCGAGCAACCAGTGGCTGATCTGCTGCTGGGTCGCCTTGCCGCCGAGGCTCTCGAGGATGTTGCGCATCATGTCGAGCGGCGTGTCCTTGAGCAAAGTCTTCAATGCCGGGAGGTCGCTCGCCTTGCGCGCGAGGAAATGCTCGGCGGGAATCGGCGTGAGATTATCGGCCGCGTACTGGAGCTGCATCGGGTGGAGCTTCTTCTTTTCGAAATCGATCAGCACCTGATTGAGAAGAAGATTCCACTCGGCGACGCGCCCGAAGCCCCAGCTCTTGTGCAGGCAGAAGGAGCCTGGCTTGAGCTGCTCGAGTTGGGCGGCTCCGGCCGTGGTCAGCTTGTTGGCGTCGACGAGTTTCTGCAGTTCTGCGTCCATAGTTTTTCCGTTGCGGCTTTTTGGGGGACTCACGATGCACGACCCGCCGCAGCCGCGCAAACGACGCGCCTGATTTCCCGATTCGCGTTGCCCGCGACGAGCAGGCGTGGAACGCTAGCGCCGCGTGTCCGTCAGCATCTGGTTTTGGGTCGCATTTCATCTTGGGGTCTTCGGCGCTCTCGCGATTGATTTGCTCAGCTTCCGCGGCCCGCATCAGGTCACGCTGGCCAGCGCGGTGCGGCGCAGCCTGATCTGGATCGCGCTCTCGCTCGCCTTCAACGCCGTCGTCTGGCGCTGGCAGGGCGCGGACCAGGGGATCGATTTCTTTACCGGCTACCTGATCGAGTACTCGCTCAGCGTCGATAACATCTTCGTCTTCGTCCTCATCTTCGCCTACTTCCGGGTGCCGCCGCAGTACGAGCATCGCGTGCTCATCTGGGGAATCCTCGGCGCGCTGGTGATGCGCGCGATCATGATCTGGCTCGGCGTGGCGCTGGTCGCGCGCTTCCATTTCGTGCTCTACCTCTTCGGCGCGTTCCTCGTCGTGACCGGCGCGCGCATGCTCTTCGGCCGCTCCGAGCAGATCGACCTCGATAACAATTTCATCCTCCGCGCGACCCGGCGGTTGCTCCCGGTGACGACCGATTATCACGGCCCGAAATTCTTCGCGCTCGTCGGTGGCCGCACCATGCTCACGCCGCTCGCGCTCGTCCTCATCGTGATCGACGTGATGGACCTGATCTTCGCGGTCGATTCGATTCCCGCGGTGCTCGCGATCACGCAGGACACGTTCATTGTTTATACCTCAAATGTCTGCGCGATCCTCGGGCTGCGTTCGCTTTATTTCCTGCTCGCCCACCTGGTCTCGCGCTTCGTTTACCTGCGCATCGGGCTGGCGGTGATTCTGCTTTTTGTCGGCGCGAAAATGATCGCCATGCGCTGGTATCATCTGCCGAACTGGCTCTCGCTCGTCTTCATCGTGGTGGTGCTCGCGATCACGATCGTGGTTTCCATTTTCGCCACCAAAGGCCAGGCGAATGGCGAGCGTCGATAAAGAGTTGTTGCATTAAAGCGCGAGGATCGTTTTACTCGCGAGCAGATATGAGACGTGCGCTTATTTTCCTCTTCGTGATCGGGTTTACAGCCAGTGCGCTGGCGGATATTCAGGACCCGCCCGCGGCCGATTACGGCCCGACCCGGAAACTCGGGCGGGGCGTTTCCAACATGTTCTTCGGTTGGTCGGAGGTGCCGGTGCAGATCGCGAGGGTCAATAACGACGAAGGCAACGCCGCGGCCGCCAGCTATGGCGTGCTTCGCGGAACGGGCCGAGCCTTTGCTCGTTTCGGCGTCGGATTTTACGAGGGCATTCTCTGGCCGTTCCCCATCTACAAGGATAGCTACCGGCCGGTCCTGCGGAACGACATCCCGTGGATTCATCGCGGCTACAGCGAATTTCCGCCGGAGGTGGGGAACGAGACGAAGTATCCCTACGTGCGCTCCTACTAGCGGCTCGTTAGGCGGTTTGGTCTGATGCCGGAACCCGGCAGCGCGTTTGCGGATCGGTTGCGGTCGATCTTTGCGGAGAATTTTCGGGAACGCGGCGAACTCGGCGCGGCCCTCTCGGTCTGGCAAAGTGGGCGCTCCGTGCTCGACCTGCCGGGAGGATTTTGCGACGCGCGCCGTGAGCTTCCGTGGACCAGTGACACGCTCGTGCTCGTCTGGTCGGCGACCAAGGGAATCGGGAGCGCGTGCCTGTTGCATGTCCTGCAGGAGCACGGCATCGCGCTCCAGCGGCGGGTGGCGGAGTTCTGGCCGGAGTTTGCCGCGAATGGGAAAGAAGCGATCACCATTGGACAACTGATGTCGCACCAGGCCGGTCTCGCCGCGCTCGACGAACCGGTCGACATCACGGATTACCCCGCGGTCGTTAGGGCACTGGCCGCGCAGCGGCCTCTTTGGCTGCCGACCACGGCGCACGGATATCACGCGCGCACTTTTGGCTTCCTCCTCGACGAACTCGTGAGGCGAATCGACGGCCGCGCGCTCGGCGTTTATTGGCGGGAAGTTTTCGCGGAACCGCTCGCGCTCGATTTCTGGATCGGTCTGCCCACGGAGCAAAACGCGCGCGTCGCCACGATCTACGCGGCGAAAGCCGGCGGCTTGGCGGAGCCCGCCGAGTTCTATCGGGCGCTCGCGACCCCGGGGACGCTCGCGCGGCAGGTTTTCACTTCGCCGCGCGGGCTCCATTCGATCAGCGCGATGAATGCGCCGGAGAATCGCGCGCTTTCGCTGGTGTCGTTAGGCGGGATCGGGAGCGTGCGCGCGCTCGCGAAATTTTACGCGCTCCTCGCCCACGGCGGCGAGCTGGACGGCCGGCGCTTTTTCGCCGCGGAAACGATCAGGCAAATGGCGACCACGCTCGTTTCCGGGATCGACCGCGTCTTCGGCATTCCAACCGCGTTCTCCGCCGGCTTCATGCAAAATCCGCCTAACGACGGTGGACCGCGCCTCTTCGGGCCGTCGCCCCGCGCTTTTGGTCATCCCGGTGCGGGCGGGAGCCACGCCTTCGCCGACCCGGAGCACGACCTCGCCTTCGCCTACGTCATGAACCAAATGGAGCAAAGCCTTTTGCCTAACGAGAAGGCCCTCCGGCTGGTCGCTGCGCTCTACGCCGGCGCGCGTTGACAGCGCCGCTCCCTGCTGCCATACAGGCGCGCCGTTCATCCCGCTCGTGCCGAAGACTGATTACACCGCCATTGGGTTCGAGAAAATCGACCGCGACCTGGCTTTTCTGAGCCAGTGTTTTCGCGAGGTTCTCGAAGAACTCGGCGAGGGCGAACTAGCCGCGCCGCTCCCCTGGAGCACGCCTTCGCCTAACGAATCGCCGCAGACTTATCCGCCGCGGATGGGCCAGGCTTTCTCGATCGCCTTCCAGCTGCTCAATCTGGTCGAGGAAAACGTCGCCGCGCGGATGCGGCGGATGCGCGAGACCGAGCTCGGGCTGGCCTTCGAGCCAGGCCTTTGGGGTTATCATTTTCGCCGGCTGAAAGAGATCGGCGTGTCCGAACGCGAGATCGCGACCGCGGTCGGCGCGATCCGGGTCGAGCCGGTCCTGACCGCGCACCCAACCGAGGCGAAACGGGCGACCGTGCTCGAACAATTGCGCGCGCTTTATCTGCTCCTCCTGCAGCGCGAAAATCCGCTCGCCACGCCGCGCGAGCAGGAGGCTTTGCGGGAGGAGATCAAGGCCGCGCTCGAGCGGCTCTGGCGCACCGGCGAGATCGCGACCCACAAACCGAGCGTGGCCGAGGAGCGGCGGAACACGATCTATTATCTGCGCGAAGTCTTCCCCGACGTGCTCGTGCAACTGGATGAGCGTCTCGTCCAGTCGTGGCGCGATGCGGGGTTCGACGCGACCTGGTTTGAGGAACCGCATCGGCTTCCGGGTTTGCGCTTCGGCACCTGGGTCGGCGGCGATCGTGACGGCCATCCGCTGGTCACGGCGGAGGTGACCCGCGAGACGCTGGAGGATCTGCGGGTGAGCGCGCTTCGCTCGTTCCATCACAAACTCGCGCGCACGCTCGACCGGCTGAGCCTTGCGCAATCGGTGCATCGCGTGCCGGAGGAACTAACCGTGGCGATCGCGGCCGGCCCGGCGAGCATTGGCGCCGAAGCGATGGCGGAAATCTACGCGCGCTACTCGGACGAGCCGTGGCGGCAATTCGTTAGGCTGATTCAGGAACGCATTCCGATGCAACGTTCGGCCGAAGGCGCGGCGGAGCTGCATCAGGCGCCAGGCCGCTATCGGCTCGCGGCGGAAGCGATGGCCGACCTGGAGACGCTCCGGCGTTCGCTCATCGAAGTCGGCGCCGGTCGGCTGGCGCGCACGGAAGTGCTCCCGGCGATGCGTCATCTCGAGGTCTTCGGGTTTCATTCCGCGACCCTCGATCTGCGGCAGAACAGCGCCTTCCATGAAAAGGCGCTGGTCCAAATGATGAACCGCGCTGGTTTGCCTAACGACGCCTACGCGCACTGGAACGAGGCCGAGCGCCTGGAATTTCTCGCGCGCGAGCTCGCTTCGCCGCGCCCGTTTTTGCTCCCCGGCGTCGCCGCCGGGCCGGAAGCGGATGCGGTGTTGGCTTCGTATCGCGTGTTCGCGCGGCATCGGGAAAAGTTCGGCTGCGACGGGCTCGGCGCGCTGATCGTGAGCATGACGCGCAGCCTTTCCGATCTGCTCATGATCTACCTCTTCGCGCGCGAAGCCGGCCTGCTCGAGACGACTTCGGCCGGTCCGGCCTGCGTGCTCCCGGTCGTGCCGCTTTTTGAGACGACGGACGATCTCGAGCACAGCCCGGGTTTGATGCGGAAATTTCTCGATCACCCGATCACGCGACCGAGCCTGGAATTACAGAAACGCCTGCGTGGCCGCCCGGCCAGCCGCGACCCGCGGCCGGTGCAGCAGGTCATGGTCGGCTACAGCGACAGCAACAAGGACGGCGGCATCATCGCGAGCCAGTGGGCGCTCCAGATCGCGCAGGAAGCGCTGACCGAGATCGGCGCGGAACGCGGGATCGCGATCCGTTTTTTCCACGGGCGCGGCGGCACGATCAGCCGCGGCGCCGGACCGACGCATCGCTTTCTCGAGGCGTTGCCGCCGCACACGATCGCGGGCGATTTGCGCCTCACGGAACAGGGCGAGACGATCGCGCAGAAGTACGCGAATCGCGTCACCGCCGCCTACAATCTCGAATTGCTCCTCGCCGGCGTCACCGGCGTTTCGCTGAAACAGCACAAAATGCCGGATCCCTCGCGCCCGCTCAAAGGTGCGATGTCCCGGCTCGCGCGGACGAGTCGGGAGGCTTATCAAGCATTGTTAGGCGCGGACGGGTTCATGGAATTTTACCGCCAGGCCACGCCGATCGACGCGCTGGAACGGAGCACGATCGGTTCGCGCCCACCGAGGCGCACGGGGCAGCATCGGCTGGGCGATCTGCGCGCGATTCCGTGGGTCTTTAGTTGGAACCAGGCGCGGTTTTACTTGCCCGGCTGGTTCGGAGCGGGTCACGCGCTGGAAGAGCTGGCGACGAACGAGGCGGAGACTTTCGAGTGGCTGGTGGGTGACGTGAAGCGCTGGCCGTTCCTGCGTTTCACCCTGAACAACGTCGAGACCAGCCTGGCCAGCGCCGACCTGCCGATCATGACCCGCTACGCCGCGCTCGTGCCTAACGAACAAGTGCGCGAGCGGATTTTCGGGATCATCTGCGCGGAGTTCGACCGCACCCACCGGATGCTCGCGCGGATAATGGGGACCGACGAACTGGCGCCGCGCCGGCCGCTTTTCGAGAAGACGCTACGGGTCCGCGCCGACGCCTTGCTCGTGCTGCATGGGCAACAGATCGAGCTCCTGCAAAAATGGCGCGCGCTCCTCGACCGCGACGAGCACGATGCGGCCGACGCGATGTTGCCGGAGCTTCTCCTCTCGATCAACGCGATCGCGAGCGGCCTGCGCACGACGGGTTAGGAACTGCGGAGTGCGGAATGAGGAGAGCGGCCCGGCGCGGATTGCTTGATTCCGCATTCGCCCTTCCGCATTGCGTGTGCCTGGAGGGATTCGAACCCCCAACCTTCTGATCCGAAGTCAGAAGCTCTATCCGGTTGAGCTACAGGCACGGTGTCAGGCGGAAGGGGATATCGCGGATCGCCGCAACGGCGCACCAATAGCCAGATCGGGCGGAGTGTCGAGTCGTTAGGCAACGAAGAGGGTTGACGCTGTCGACCGTGCTGCAGCCGCGACTGGCCCCATTCCACATTCCGCCTTTGCAGCGGAGGCGGGTGGCCAACGGGACTCGAACCCGCAACAGCCAGAACCACAATCTGGGGCTCTACCATTGAGCTATGGCCACCGACGCGCAGGACTCTAGATTTCGCGCGCGCTTTTGCAAAGACAAAGGCCGCGCCTTCGCCCCGAGCCGATTGCGCCGCACGAGGGGGTCGGCTATCATCCGCCGCTTATTTGATGAAGAAAACCGGGCTGCTCCTTCTCTCCGTCCTCGCAATTCTGGCGCAGCCCATCGTCACTTTCGCGCAGGGCAACGATCCGTCGGACGTCTTCCTCAAGGCTTACATGACCGCGCAACAGGCCGACAAGCTGGAGCACGAAAACCAGCTCAAGCCCGCTCTCTCGAAACTGCGCTTCGCCGGCTCGCTCCTCGAGGAGTTGAAAAAGAACAACCCCGATTGGCAGCCCGCGATCGTCGATTACCGCGGGCGCAAGATCGGCGAGAGCATCCTGCGCGTGGAGAACAAGATCTCCACCCAGAAGGACCTCTCGGAAGGCGCGGCCGAGACCCTCTCGAATGCCGAGGCGCCACTCCCGAGCGCGATCCCGGAGAATCCCGTCGCCAACGGGCCGCGCATCCAGCCGAACATCGACGTCGGCACGCCGAGCACGGAAGAGCATCCGGCCAACAACCAGGCCGCGATCGAGAATGCCACCAGGGAACTGCGCGCCAAGGTCGATACCCTCGAGACCGAGTTAAAAAACTCCCGCGCACAGGTCGAGAGCGCGCAAAAAGAGAAACAGGAAATCTCCGGCAAACTCCAGGAAACCAGCGCCGCGCTCGAGCAGGCCAGGGCCGAAGCCGCCAAAAGTGCCAAGGCTGAAGCCGACGTGCGCGACCAACTCGGCGCCGCGCAGAAATCCCTCACCGACATTCAATCGAGCAATCACGGCGACCAGAAAGCGGCGCTCGCTTTACAGGCTGAAATCGCCCGGTTGAAAACCGCCCTCGAAGCCGCGCAGTCCGGACGCACCGAAGCCCAGAAAGAGACCGCCGCCGCCGAGGCCAAGCTCACCGAATCGAAGGACAAGCTCGCGAGCGTGAGCAAAGAGCGCGACGCGATGCAGCAGGAACGCGACGATGCGTTGCACCAGCTCAAGAGCGGCGGGGAAGCGCAGGCCCGCGTGCAGGCGCTGGTCGCCGAGAACGCCGACCTGCAACAGCGCCTAACGACCGCCGTCACGACCGTGCGCGAGCTCAGCCAGGACAAACCGAAACGGGTCCAGGAACTGGCCGAGGTGAAAGGCGAACTCGAGAAATTGCGCAGCCAACTCGTCGAAAGCCAGCGGCATAACGAAGTCGCGGACAAGACCATTACCGAGCTACACGCCCGGCTCGACGAAGCGAGCGGCGCGCTCACCAAAGCGAAACTGAGCGGCGCGAGCACCGCCGAGACCGCGCAGCTCGTGAAGGAAAACCAGATGCTCCGCGGCATCGTCGTCCGCGAGCGACAGGAAGAAGCGCGCCGCGAGCAGGCAAAGAAGCTCATGCTCGCCGAGTTCGATAAACTGAAAATCAAGTCCGACGTGCTCGACCAGCAGATCCACCTCCTCGCCGAGCCGATCACGAGATTAAGCGAGGAAGAGCTTGCCCTCCTCAAGCTGCCGGTCGTCGCCATCTCCGATGCGCAACCGCACACAATCAAGGCCAGTCTCACCATCGCGAAGCCGACGGCCGCCCCCGTGGAAGCGCCGCCGACCGGACCGCCGGTCACCATTACCGACCCAACGCCGCCGCCAGACGAGCCTGCGACCGACGGGAACAATCCACCGGCCATCGCGCAAAGCGAAGAAGACGCGGACGGCCCGGCCGTGGAAGCGGGCTTCAAGCCCGGAGTGCCCGGCGACCTCGTTCCACTGGCCCGCGAAGCGAAGGAGAGCTTCGATCGCGGGAGATTCAAGGAAGCAGAAAAGCAATACCAGGAGATCCTGGCGAAGAGCCCGAACAACCTCTACTCCCTCTCCAATCTCGGCGTCGTCTTCTTTCGCAACGGCAAGCTGAAAGCCGCCGAGCAAACCCTCAAGAAAGCGATCGAGCTCGCGCCAAAAGACGAGTTCACCCACACCACGCTCGGGATCGTTTATTACCGGCAGAGCAAATTCGACGACGCCCTCTCCGAGCTGACCAAATCGCTCGCGATCAACCCGAAGAGCGCGACCGCGCACAATTACCTCGGTATCACCGCGAGCCAGAAAGGGTGGCAGGAGGCCGCGGAAAAAGAAATGCTCGAGGCGATCGCGGAGAACCCCGACTACGCTGACGCGCACTTCAACATTGCGGTCATCTATTCCACTTCGCAGCCACCGGCGAAGGAACTGGCCCGGCGCCACTACGAGAAAGCGCTCGCGCTCGGCGCCCAGCCTGATCCGACGCTCGACAAGTTCCTTGGTCGTTAGGCCGCAGTCGAAGGATCCCGCGACCGTCCTGCGCTCCGCACCAGGATGACAAGGCGACGGCGCCCGAATTTCCTAGCGCGCGAGCAATTCCCGCAGGACGAACGGCAGGATGCCGCCGTGCCGGTAGTAATCGATCTCGATCGCGGTATCGATCCGCAACTTCACCGGCACCTGCTCCGCTTTCCCGTCCGACCGCTTGATTTCCAGGGCCAGATTCTGCCCGGGCTGGATCGACTCGCTCAAGCCGGTGATGCTGAAGGTCTCGCTCCCGTCGAGACCTAACGACTGCGCGCTCGCGCCGTCGATGAACTGCAGCGGGAGCACGCCCATTCCGACCAAATTCGAACGATGAATCCGCTCGTAGCTGGCGGCGACGACGGCTTTCACGCCTAACAATCGCGTCCCCTTTGCCGCCCAGTCGCGGCTGGAGCCGGTGCCGTATTCGTGGCCAGCTAAGATGATTAGCGGCGTCTTCGTCAGGCGGTATTTCTCCGCGGCGTCGAAGATCGACATCTGCTCGTCGCCTGGCTGGTGCACGGTGACTCCCCCTTCCACCCCGGGGACCATCAGGTTCTTGATCCGCACGTTGGCGAAGGTGCCGCGGGTCATCACGAGATCGTTGCCGCGCCGGCTCCCGTAGCTGTTGAAGTCCTCCGGCTTGATCCCGCGCGACTGAAGATACTTGCCGGCGGGCGAGTTGGCCTTGATCGCCCCGGCCGGCGAGATGTGATCCGTCGTGACCGAGTCGCCGAAGATGCCGAGCGGCCGGGCGTCGCGGATTTCCTCGATCTTCCCGGCGTCCATGGTGAAGTCGGCGAAGAAAGGCGGGTCGTGGATGTAATCGCTCGCCTCGTCCCACTGGTAGACGTCGCCGGTGCTGGAGGAGATGTCGTTCCACTTCGGGTTCTGGTCGGCGAAGTCGCGGTAAAGTTTCCGGAAGACTTCCGGCTTGAGCGCGGATTGCATGGCGTCGCGGATCTCGCCTAACGACGGCCAGAGTTCCCGCAGGAAAACGTCCTTCCCTTCCTTGTCTGTCGTTAGGGGATCGTTCGCGAGGTCGAGATTGATCCGTCCGGCGAGGGCGAAGGCGACGACGAGCGGCGGCGACATGAGGAAGTTGGCCTTGATGTTCTGGTGGACGCGCGCTTCGAAATTGCGGTTGCCGGAAAGAACCGAGGCCGCCACGAGGTCGTGCTCGGCGATGGCCTTTTCGATCTGCGGATGGAGCGGGCCGCTGTTCCCGATGCAGGTGGTGCAGCCGTAGCCGACGATGTTGAAGCCGAGCTGGTCGAGGTAGGTCTGGAGGCCGGTCTTGTTCAGGTAATCGCTGACCACGCGGGAGCCGGGCGCGAGAGAAGTCTTGACCGATTTGTCGATCGTTAGGCCGCGCTCGACCGCTTTCTTCGCCAGCAGGCCGGCGGCGAGCATGACGCTCGGGTTGCTCGTGTTCGTGCAGCTCGTGATCGCGGCAATGAGGACGCTGCCGTGGCCGATCTGGCTCTCGCCGCGCTCGAAGACCGGTTCTTTTTCCGCCTCGATCTCGTCACCGCTGTCCGGCGTCGGGCGGTTGCTCACCATCTCGACTTTATTCAGCTCGTCGCCCGGCTCGATGCCCTGCTCCTCGCGATCGGTTGAGACCATGTCCTCGGTTTCGACGTGGGTGCCGTTCAGCCTAACGAGATGCTGCACGCCAAAATCGGCGTCGGCTTTGCCGTAGCCGCCGTCCTTCACCGGCTTCTCCATCAGCGTGCGGAAAGCGCGGCCGAGCTCGCCGAGGTTGATCCGGTCCTGCGGACGTTTCGGGCCGGCGACGCTTGGCTGCACGTCGGCGAGGTTGAGCTCGAGATCGACGCTGTAATCGATGTCGCCCTTCTTCGGCATGCCGAACATTTTTTGGGCACGGAAATAATTCTCGAACGCGACGCATTGCTCGTCGGTGCGACCGGTGGCGCGGAGGTAATTAACGGACTCGGCGTCGACCGGGAAGTAACCCATGGTCGCGCCGTACTCGGGCGCCATGTTGCCGATGGTGGCGCGATCGGGGAGGGGAAGCTTGGCCGCGCCTTCCCCGTAGAATTCGACGAACTTGCCGACCACTTTTTGCGCTCGCAACATCTGGGTGATGTGGAGCGCGAGATCGGTCGCGGTGACGCCTTCGCCTAACGAGCCGGTGAGGTTCACGCCGACGACTTCCGGCGTTAAAAAATACACCGGCTGTCCGAGCATGCCGGCTTCCGCTTCGATCCCGCCGACGCCCCAGCCGACGACGCCGAGGCCGTTGATCATCGTGGTGTGTGAGTCAGTGCCGACGAGGGTGTCGGGGTAAAAAACGTCGCCGCTGCTGAGCACGCCCTTCGCGAGGTACTCGAGGTTCACCTGGTGCACGATGCCGATGCCGGGCGGGACGAGGCCAAAAGTCTGGAACGCTTGCTGGCCCCACTTCAGGAATTCGTAGCGCTCGCGGTTGCGCTTGAATTCCATGTCCATGTTGAGTTGGAGCGCGAGCGCGGAACCGGCGAAATCAACCTGCACGGAGTGATCGACCACGAGATCGACCGGCACGAGCGGCTCGATGATTTTCGGATCACCACCAACCCGCGCGACCGCGCTCCGCATCGCCGCGAGATCGACCACGAGCGGCACGCCGGTGAAATCCTGGAGAACGATGCGCGCGACGACGAAGGGAATTTCTTCGTTCGCGGGTTTTTTCGCATTCCAGTTCGCGAGCGTCTCGACGTTCTCGCGCGTGACTTTTTTTCCGTCGCAATTCCGCAGCACCGACTCGAGGACGATGCGGATGCTGACCGGAAGCCGCGAGATTTTCCCGAGTCCCTGCTCCTCCAGCACGGGGAGAGAGTGGAAACGGCCCGTGCGGCCAAGCCCGGCGTCGAACTGCTGCAAGGTGGAGAAAGGGTCTGCGCTCATCCCGTCAGATTAAATTGACGGAGCGCGGACGCAACGCCGCTGTTTCGGCGAGTTGATCGTTATGCGAATTTTGGCTTCGGCCGGACCTGTGGCCAGCGCCGCCTATTTCAGTTCGGCGAGCTTCGCTTTGATCTTATCGAAGTTTGGCAACTCGCGCGCGTCTTCGAGGACCTCGGCGTATTGGACGACGCCGTCGCGATCGATGACGAACGCGGAACGTTTCGCAACGCCTTGGAAGCCGAGGTTCAACTGCGGCAGGAAGGAATCGTAGGCGACGCCGTAAGCTTCGGTGACTCTGTGCTCGTAGTCGCTGAGCAGAGTGACGTTGATTTTTTCCTTCTGCGCCCATGCTTCCTGCGAGAACGGGTTGTCGCCGCTGATCCCGTACACCTCGGCGTTCATGTCTCCGTATTCACGCAGCCCGTTGCCGACGCCGCACATTTCCGTGGTGCAGGTGCCGGTGAAAGCCATCGGGAAAAACAACAGGAGCGTGTTCTTTTGGCCGAAGTTTTCGCTCAGCCTAACGGGTCGCGGACCGTCCGCGGTTTTGGTGGGAAGGGTGAAATCAGGTGCTTTGCTGCCGACGGTGAGTGCCATAGGCCGTCAGTATAGAAGTGCGCGCCGGTGGGTCAAAAAGTTTGCCGCTCGTCAGGCAAACAACCGGCAGTTCGCGCGATTCGTTAGGCGCGAGCGCCGGCCGGTTTCGCCGCTGCGGCTGAAACGCGCTTCGAGGAGGGCTTTGTTGCTGGCGCCGACGGCGCGGGAGTTTCGGCGGCCGGACTGGAGGCGAGGATAGTCGTCTTCGCGCGATGTGCCTTCGGCAATTTCGGAAGCGAATCAGGAATGATCTTCACGATCGCGCCGACCGGGAGCTCCGAGTAAACCGCGGTCACGTCCTTTGAGGACATGCGCACGCAGCCGTAGCTCGCTGGTTTGCCGATGGTTTTCTCCTCAGCCGTGCCGTGGATGTAGATGCAGCGATTGAAAGCGTTGGCGTTGGACCGTTCCAGCCCGCGCAGCCAGATGATGCGGGTGACGATCGGGTCGCGGCCGGGCGCGTTTGGTTTCAGGATTTCGCCGGTGAAACGCCGCTTGTGAAAGACCGCTCCGGGCGGGGCGTGGTCGCCGATTTTCTCCGCGACCTGGAGCCAGCCTAACGGCGTCGCCATGCTGCCCCAGCGATCGCCGATCCCAAACTTCGAGGTGGAAACCGGATAGACCGCGGCGCGTTGGCCGTCTTCGATCACCATCAGCTTCTGGTCTTTCACGCTGATGATGACCTTTGGCGGAACGACCGTGACGGTCTCGGTGCCCGCGTGGAGGCCGAGGGTGGCGGAAGCAAAAATCGTGAGGCCGAGAAGCGCTACGCGTAGGAACATCGGCGGTTTATTAATTGGCGAAAATGATTCTGTCACGCAGGAAATGCAGTTTCGCGCTGACTAACGAAAAGAAAGCGCGGCCAGTATTGGGCGACGGAGGTGATCGCGACGTAGAGAAAACCGAGCTGGAAAAGAAGCAGGAAGGGCAGGTTGAAGTACTGCCGATGCACGATGGCGAAGTAGACGAAGTAGCTGAAGTAAGCGGCGAACGCGATCTCGATGATCGGCAGGAGCGACTTCAGCGGCATATAGCGGCAGGAACGCCAGGCCTGGGCTTTATGTTCGATGCCATACTTCGGGGTGCGCTTGAATTCCGACTCGTGATTGAAGACGGCCTCAAGAACCGCGCGCGCGTTGTTGATCGAAAGGCCGACGCCGAGCGCGAGAAGCGCGGGAAGGAGGAGGATCTCTTTCATCCAGGTGTGCGGGTGGAGTTCGCGCTGCGCGCAAATGTAGAAGACGGCGACGGAAAGCGACGCGGTAAAAAAGATCGGAACGTCGAGCAGGAAGGTGCGGAGCCAGCCGGATTGCGGACCGCCTAACGACGGATGCAGGAGCACGCAGAGGCAGGCGAGCAGAAGGTAGGCGAAGTTCGAGGTAAGATGCCCGGTGGCTTCGATCTTGATCGGCAACGGCAGCCCGCTCCGCCAGATCCGGGGCAGGAGTTTTTTGCAGGTCTGGATCGAACCTTTGGTCCAGCGATGCTGTTGTGATTTGAAGCCGTTCATGTCCACGGGCAATTCCGCCGGCGTCACCACATCGGTGAGGAAGACGAATTTCCAGCCCTCGAGCTGCGCCCGATAGCTGAGGTCGAGGTCTTCGGTGAGGGTGTCGTGTTGCCAGCCGCCGGACTCCTGAATGCAGGATTTGCGCCAGAGGCCGGCAGTGCCGTTGAAATTAAAGAACCGTCCGCTCCGGCTGCGCGCGACCTGCTCGAGAAGAAGATGTCCATCGAGGAACATCGCCTGCACCCGGGTGAGCAGAGAATAGCCGCGGTTGATGTGGCCCCAGCGCGTCTGGATCATCCCGACTTTAGGGTCGGTGAAAAAGTGGACCGTCTTCTGGAGCAGCTCGGGTTGCGGGACGAAGTCGGCGTCGAGAATGCAAACGAAATCGCCCCGTGCCGTGTCGAGCCCGGCTTCGAGCGCGCCGGCTTTGAAGCCGACCCGATCGGTCCGGTGAATCAGTTCCACGTCAAACGCGCGCTCTTTCAGTTGCTCAACGCATGACCGCGTGACCTCGCGAGTCTCGTCGGTGGAGTCATCGAGGACCTGGATCTGCAACCGGTCCCGCGGATAATCGAGCGCGCTGACCGATTTGAGGAGACGCTCGACGACATAGATTTCGTTGAAGAGCGGCAGCTGCACCGTCACGACTGGGAGCTCGTCGAAATGCGCGAGCGGTTGCGGCGGGCGATCCCGGTTTTTCAGAAACAGATAGACGATGAAATACCGGTGCAGGCCGTAACCGGAGAGCCCGATGAGGACGCTCAGGTAACAGACCGTCCAGAGTACATCCAATGCGCTTCCTCCCATAGTCGATTCCGTGATTGTGCCCAGCGGGGCACAGCGGCGACATGATGCCGCTTCCGCGAGGTGCGTCAAATCAAATCTCGGTCGTGCGACCACGTGGGAAGGCCCGGCCGCGGCGGGGGCGAAAACCGAACCGGGCGGGGGGATTCACCGGTTGCTTCGCATCGGAAGTGGTCGAAGACTGAATCCGGCCAAAGAAGGAGAGCGTGCGAGAAAAATCGAAATTTCCCATCGCAAGTCGCGGTCGTTTTGAACGGTTAAACGTCATCATCAGCATCCTGATCGCGGGCTGGGTACCGTCGATTTTAATGCTGGTGATCTCCTACACGATCCTTACCCGCACCCTCGAGACGAAGATCCTGCGCGATCGCCAGGCGCTCGTCCAACTCATCGCTCATCTCGTGGGCGACGATCTCAGCCGGACCGGCGCGGTCGTCGATTATTACCAGACCTTCCAGCAACTCCGCGAAATCCTCAGCTCACCCGACACCGCCGTAGAAGGACAACAGTGGCTCGCCGACACTTACTTTTCCCATCCGCGGATCGACGGGATGTTTCTCACTGATGCCGACGGCCGGCTGATCGCTTCCATCCCGCCGGAGCCGACGCAGGTTGGCATGGCTGTTGATTCTTCCCACTGGCTCAAAGGCGCCCGCGCCGCACAGGGAATTTACTACTCGGCGGTTTACCCGCGCTCGTCCGATCGGCGGAGCGCCGCGGACGTCGTCGGGACCGTGCGCGCGACGGATGGCTCGACGATCGGCTTCATCGGCGTGTCCGTCCTCGTCGAACGAATCGGGCGCCGGCTCTCCCAGATCAACTTCGCTGACCAGGCGCATTGCCAGATCGTGGACCAGCAGGGTAATGCGCTTTTTACCAATAACTTCATGGCCAACCCCGGACCGATCACCAGCGCCGGGAAAAAGCTGATCGCCGACATTCGCGACGACAAGACTGGTCACATCGAGCGCGACGGCAGCATTTACTCCTTTGCGCCAGTGGAATCGACGGGCTGGACTACGGTCCTGAGTCAACCGCGCGCGGTCGCCTACCAGCCGGTGCACGACTTGTTGCAAAAGACCACTTTGCTCGCGCTTTGGCTCATCGTCGGGACTTCGGTCATCGCGTGGCTCGCGAGCAAGGTTTATCGCCGGCAAAGCGAAGCCGCCGCACGGATCGATCGTGAGGTTACCTTCAACGACAAGATTCTCGCGAACATGCCGAGCGGCATCGCGCTGGTCGATCCGGAGTCGCGGCGTTTCCTTCAGGCAAACGAAGCCTTCGCGCAGATGGCGCGGCGCTTTGGCCATCTGCCCGCCGAGCGCGACATCCGCGAGGCCACTTATCCCGAAGTGGAAATCGCGCCGAGGGACGCGATTGAGAAAGTGCTCTCCTTCGGCACGCCTTTTCAACTGGTCGAACAGCCGCTCGTCGATCGCGGCGGCACGACCAATTTCGTGAACGTCAATCTCCTCCGTTTGCAGGATTCGAAGCAGAACGTGCAGGGCGTTCTCTTCCTCGTGGAAGACAAGACGCGCGACGTCCGGTTGCGCCAGGAATTGATCTCGGCGAACGCCTCGAAGGACCAATTCCTCGCGCTGCTCTCGCACGAATTGCGCAATCCGCTTTCGCCCGTCATCGCGATGGTTGCGGAGCTCGAAGCGCGCGCGCCGGACGGACCGGAAGTGCGCCAGGCGCTCGCGGTGATCCGCCGCAACGTCGAACTGGAAGCGCGCCTGATCGACGACCTGCTCGACGTGACTCGGATCTCGAAAGGGAAGTTGCAGCTCAGTTTTGAGGTGACCTCAGTGCACGAAACGCTCATGCGATCGTACGAAATCTGCCGGGAAGATGTGCTGCAAAAGCAACTCGATTTTGAGTTCCGGCTGAAGGCGAAGGCCGATTACGTGAACGGCGACCCGGCGCGTTTGCAGCAGGTCTTTTGGAACCTGATCAAGAACGCGGTGAAGTTCACGTCGGAAGGCGGCCAGATCACGGTGGAAACATCCAACCCGAGCGAAGACCAGATTGAGATTCGCACGATCGACAGCGGGATCGGGATCGAGCCGGAAAAGATCGGCAAGATATTCAACGCGTTCGAGCAAGGGCAAAGCTCGATCACGCGGAAGTTCGGCGGGCTCGGGCTGGGACTGGCGATCTCAAAAGCGATGGTCGGCGCGCATGGCGGCAGCATTTCCGTCGAGAGCGGTGGTCCCGGTCGCGGCGCGACCTTCCGCATCCTCTTGAACACCGTCGCGGCGCCGGCCGCGGATAAATCAATCGCGAAGCCCGGCCCGCTGGCCGAAAAAAGCAGCCCACCACCCCCGAAGGATGGCGAGCGCAAAAAACATCTGCTCGTGGTGGACGATCATCATGATACCTGTCTCGGGATGAAGATGCTGCTCGAGCGTCGTGGTTATCAAATCACGCTCGCCCATAACGCAGACCAGGCGGTGGCTCGGGCGCAGGAGGAAGATTTCGACCTCTTGATCAGCGACATCGGTTTGCCCGATCGGAGCGGGTATGAGCTGATGAAGGAATTGCGCGCCACCCGCTCGCTCCGGGGCATTGCGCTGAGCGGTTTCGGGATGGAAAACGACATCAGCAAAGCGCGCGCGGCCGGTTTCTCCGAGCACCTGACGAAGCCGGTGAACTTCGATCGGCTCGACGAAGCGATCCGGGCGCTGCTGGCGAATCACCGCTCCTAGCCGGCTTTGCCTAACGAACCCCTGCCGATGCGCCGCTCAGGTTTTGGGCAAGCGCGCGTCGACCATCCCGCAGATGACGTGGAGCAAAAACTTGTGCGCCTCTTGGATACGCGCGGTCGTGTCGCTCCGCACGAGGAGCTCGATCTCCGCCACGCCCTTCGCCGAGCCGCCGTCGCGACCGAGCAGCGCCACGTTAGTTAGGCCGCGCTTTTTCCCTTCTTCGAGGGCACGCAGGATGTTTTTCGAATTCCCACTGGTCGTGATCGCCACCAGGACGTCGCCGGCCTGGCCGAGTCCCGCGACCTGGCGCGCGAAGACTTCGTCAAACCCGTAGTCGTTGCCGATCGCGCTCATCAGGCTACCTCCTTGGGCAAGATTGAGGGCCGGGTAGGGCCGGCGATCCGTCAGGAAGCGACAACCAAATTCCGCCGAGAAATCCGCGCCATCCGCGGCGCTACCGCCATTCCCGCAGACGAGCAACTTATGGCCTGCGCAAAGGCATTCCACCATCGCATCCGCCGCGTGAGCGACCGGTTCGGCGAGTTCGACGAGCGCCGAAAAAGTGCGGCAGGCGGCGGCGATTGCATCCTGGAGGTCGTTCGTTAGGGCGCTCATGGCTAAGAGATGGAGAAGTCAGAACTTTTTGCCGGTGCCAATAGTCTTGACCCTCATGGGATGCAATCTTTTTCCCTCGGACCAGTCGCAAGAGACGTGTTTTTGATTGCCGTGCGGAAGGATTTTCGGTAAAGCATTAGACATGGGCGAACCAAAGCAGGTAGCCAATCGGGCATCATCATTTGCTATTGGGCACCTCGTGTGGTTAGAGGTCTGGATTCGGCCAATAGTCTCTGGCAAAGGCAGGAACTCTATCGACTAAAAAGCCGCAGCGCGGTTTTGGCTGCCGAATTCCTATAACCTATCTTCAAATTTCATAAGCTCCATAACGACCTAAGGACTCCCTCGAGCTCAAAAACAGCGCATGAATACTGAAACTAATACTGGAACAACCGACAGGAAGAAACGCTTTGGCACCAAGACCGCTCGGCAGGTCTCGCTTTCGGTTATTTTCCCGGCCTTCAACGAGGAAGCAAACATTCAACGGACCGTGGAGTCTGCCCGCCAGGTCCTGCCGAAAATCGCGGAGACTTGGGAAATTATTTTGGTGAATGACGGCAGCAAAGACGCGACCACCCCGCTCTGCGACCATCTCGCGGAACAGTATCCGGAGGTCCGCGCCATCCATCACGTCGATAACCGAGGTTACGGAGCCGCGCTCAAGAGCGGCATTCTGGCGGCCCGGCACGACTTCATTTTCTTCACCGACTCCGATGGCCAGTTTGACCTGGAAGAATTAGCCAGCCTGATGGAGTGGGCGAGCCATTACGACATCGTGACCGGTTACCGCGGCAAGCGACAGGACCCGCCCTACCGGCTGATCAATGCTTTCGGTTGGAAAATGCTCGTCCGCATGGTCCTCGGCGTAAAGGTGCGTGATATCGACTGTGCCTTTAAGATTTTTCAGCGGTCGGTTTTTGACCGGGTTCAGATTCGCTCGGTTGGCGCGATGGTGAACACGGAAATCCTCGCTCAGGCGAACGCCTTTGGTATGCGCATCCACGAGGTGCGGGTGAGCCATTATCCGCGCCAGTTCGGGAAGCCGTCCGGGGCAAATTTGCGAGTCATCGCGAAAGCTTTTCGCGAGTTGCTGCGGCTTTACCGGCAACTCCGCACGGTCACGCATGAGCAGGAGGGTCTCTACCGCACCGATCGCCAGATTCATCACAAGGTCTTTCGCCATAACGGCGTTGCCGAACAGATCGGAGCTGGGGTCGGCGCCGTCTCGTGCCGTTTCGGCGGGGAGCCGGTGAGCGACGGGAGTTCTGGGCGGAGGTACTTCGTCGAGTAGCTGGCTTTAGTTAGCGTCACGCCCGAGTTTGCGTCATTCCGGTTCAGCCATCCCGGACGCAGCTTGCCGGGTCAGACGGTGGCCGTTTCATCGAACGCGCGGCTGATGATCGCGGCACCTCGACAGCCGCGGCCAAAGGAAAAATCCAGACGAAGCGCCGGCGAGGCGCCTAATACCATTTATCTCCAGCCAAGTTTTTACATCCAACATGCTAAAGAAACTCTTTGCGCGGCCTTCGGCAGAAACCGCGACGCCCGCTGAAAACGCGACGGCGTCGGCGGCCGGGAAGAAGCGAGTGCTGCTCATTGGCCTCGACTGCGCGGAGCCGGATCTGGTTTTCAACCGCTGGCTCGACGACCTCCCGAATATCAAGTCGCTCTACCAGCATGGTCTGCACGGTCCGCTGCGCTCCTGCGATCCGCCGATCACCGTGCCTGCCTGGTCGGTCATGATGTCTTCGAAAAGCCCCGGCGTGCTTGGAGTTTACGGTTTTCGGAACCGTGCGGACCATTCCTACGATCGTTATGCGATCGCGAATTCGCTCGCGATCAAGGAAGACCGGCTCTGGGAAATCCTCTCACGTGCCGGCAAACGTTCCATCGTCATCGGCGTGCCGGGAACCTATCCGCCGAAGCCGTTGAACGGCCTGATGGTGACCGATTTTCTAACTCCGGATATCAGCTGCGAATACACCCATCCGCCGGAGCTGAAGAAGGAAATCGAGCAGGTGGTCGGGGAATACATTCTCGACGTGCGCGATTTTCGCTCGGGCAACAAGGCGAAGATTCTGGCCGACATTTACGAAATGACGCGAAAGCGTTTCCAGCTGGCGCGGCATCTGATTCAGAAGGAAGACTGGGATTACTTCATGATGGTCGAGATGGGAACCGACCGGATTCATCATGCGCTCTGGGATAACATGGATCCCGCGCATCGATTCTACGAAAAGGGCAACGAATTCGAGAGCGCGATCCATGATTACTACGTGGAGGTGGATCGCGAAATCGGTGAGCTGCTCAAGCTGATCGACGACAACACCGACGTATTGGTCGTCTCCGATCACGGTGCGAAGCGGATGGACGGCGGGATCTGCGTGAACGAGTGGCTGATGGGCAACGGCTATCTCGCCATCCGCGAAAAACCGGACGGCGCGGTTCCGCTTTCGAAGGTTAAAATTGACTGGCCGAATACCAAGGCCTGGGGCGACGGCGGCTATTACGCACGGATCTTCTTGAACGTCGCGGGCCGGGAGCCGGAAGGCACGATTGCCCCGGAGGATTACGAGAAAGTCCGCGACGAGCTGATCGCCGGTTTGAAGTCGATCAAGGACGAAAACGGCAATGAGATCGGGACCAAGGTCTATCGCCCGGAGGAACTTTATCAGGAGGTGAGGGGAATCGCGCCCGACCTGATTGTCTATTTCGGCGACCTCTATTGGCGGTCGGTCGGAACGATCGGCGGCGGAAAGCTGCACACCTTCGAGAACGACACCGGCCCCGACGGCGCAAACCACGCCCAATATGGGATCGTGATGCTCCGGCCCGCGGGTGGTCTGGCAGAAGGTCGCGTGCTCGAAGGGGCGAAGATTGTCGACATGGCCCCGACGGTCCTGAACTTGCTAGGATTACCGATCCCAGGAGATATGGAGGGCCAGGCGCTTCGCCGCTAGCCCGCCTGCATGAGCGACAAGCCCAATAATTACCTCAGCCAAATCAAGATGGTGCGCGCGCGGACGCCGCTCCGGCTGAGCTTTGGCGGCGGCGGGACCGATGTGTCGCCCTACTGCGACACGCGGGGCGGCTGCGTACTCAACGCCACCATCTCGCGCTACGTTTACGCGACGCTGGTGCCGAAATCGGAGCGCTCGATCGGTTTCCGCTCCTTCGATTACGGCACGGTCGTCTATTGGACTCAGGAGGAACACTTCCAATTCGACGGTCAGATGGACTTGGTGAAGGGCGTCCTGAAACGCTTCGAGCTGGATAAGTTTCGGACCGATGGCTTCGACCTTTTCGTGCACGCCGACGCGCCGCCGGGGTCGGGACTCGGGAGTTCTTCCACCTTCACGGTCGCGTTGATCGGTTTGTTCCGGGAGTTGCTCGGTTTGCCGATCACGTCTGAAGGCATGGCGGCCCTCGCCTACGACATCGAGCGCAACGAGATCGGAATCAAAGGCGGCCGCCAGGATCAATACGCCGCGGCCTACGGCGGGTTCAATTTCATGGAGTTCGATGGCAACGACACCGTCGTCACGCCGCTGCGGTTGAGCGAGTATCTGATTAACGAGCTCGAGTACAACCTCATCCTCTGCTTCACCGGCAGTCGCGAATCGCAGCCGATCATCGAAAGCCAGATGGAGAGCGCGAGGAACGAGGAAGTCGACGCGATGGCCGCGATGGATCAAGTGAAAGCGATCGCCTTTGAATTAAAAAAGGCGCTCCTCGCGAATGATCTCGACCGCTTCGGCAACCTCCTGCACGAAGGCTGGCTGCAAAAGAAGAAGATGGCCAAAGGGATCACCACCCCGCGCATCGATGAGCTTTACGAAGAAGCGCGCAAAGCCGGCGCGATCGGCGGCAAGATCACCGGCGCGGGCGGCGGCGGCCACCTCCTGCTCTATTGCCCCTTCAATAAACGACACATCGTCCGCGAGCGCTTGACTCAACTCGGCACTTCGGTGACCGATTTCCGCTTCGACCCGGTCGGGATGCAAACTTGGCGGGTTTACAAATAATGCGTAACCAACCCGCGACCCGGCCGATCTTTACGGAATCTCCCATGCCGTTTAGCCTCCTCGCCTCATGAAGAAAACTCCGCAAGCCGTCGTCATCGGCCTCGACGCCGCTACCTGGACGGTCATCCGTCCGTGGATGGCTGAAGGCAGTATGCCGAATCTGGCGAAGCTCATGGAAGGCGGAACGGCGGGCACTTTACAATCGGTCCTGCCGCCGATCACGCCGCCGGCGTGGACCTCGTTCATGACCGGCAAACAGCCGGGCAAACACGGCATCTTCAATTTCGTCGAATCCAAGCCGAACGGCTACGCGATGGACTACGCGAACGCCACTTCGCGCCGCTCGCCGACCGTCTGGAAACTGCTGAACGACGCTGGTTTTACCGTCGGGACGATGAACATCCCGTTCACCTATCCACCGGAGAAACTGAACGGCTTTCAGATTTCCGGCATGGACACGCCGTCCGAGACGAGTCCGTTCATTCATCCGCCGGCGCTGCGTGACGAGTTGATCAAACATCTCGGGAACGGCCTTCAACTCGACCTCCGCTTTCTCGGCGCGATGACGACCGACGAGCGGCGCAATCAGGTCCTCGAGGAGATGCGCCAGATGGACGACCAATGGTCCAAAATCGCGCTTTACCTCCTCGAGAAGCATCCGCAGGACGTCATGATGTTTGTCTTCATGTCGATCGACACGGTGCAGCACTACTTCTGGCAGTACATGGACAAGGAGCACTTCCTCCATGACCCGACTTTGACCGCGAAGTTTGGCGGCGCGATTCGCAAAGTCTACGAGCGCCTCGACGCCGCAGTCGGTCAGATCGTCGACCGCCTACCCACTGAGACCGCGGTTTTCGTCGTCTCCGATCACGGCGGCGGCCCGGTGGTGGACAGGACTATCTACCTCAATCGCTATCTCGCGCAGCTCGGACTTCTTCATTATAAAGAGAACGCGACTTCCGGCGTGCGCGCGCTCGGCCAGAAGGTCGTGCGCGCCGGCTTCTCCGCCCTTCGCAGCACGCTGAGCTCGCGGCAGAAGGTCAAACTCGCCGCTCTCTTTCCCGAGATGCGGCGCAAGAGTGAGCTGGCTTACTCTTCCTTTACCGCAATCGATTGGAGCCGGACGAAGGCCTATTGCAGCGAAGTGCTGGCCGCGCCTCCAAGCATTCTGATTAATCGCAAAGGAGTAAAGCCGGAGGGGATTGTCGAGGACAAAGACTACGAGCCGTTAGTCAAAGAGATCATCGCCCGGATAGGCGAGTTGAAAGACCCCCGCGACGGCAAGCCGGTGATCAAGAAAGTCTGGCGGCGCGAGGAGATCTTTTGCGGACCGTTTGCCCACGAAACCGCCGATCTCATTCTCGATTGGTGGAGCGAAGACAGCCTCTTTTCGACCGCGCCCAGTTTTCCGGAAGATACCGACCAGCCGGCGCTTGTGATTCGCGAGCACAAGCCTTCGGATGAATCGGAATGGGGCGGCACCCATCGACTTCACGGCATTGTTGTGGCGCGCGCTCCGGTTTTTCGGAGTGGCGCGGAAGTGGATCATCCGCGGCTCATCGATATCGCGCCGACGATTCTTCATTTGTTAGGCGTGCCGGTGCCGGAGGACATGGATGGCCAGGTCCTGGAGACTTTGTTCAAACCGGAATTTCTGGCCGCGCATCCGGTTCGCTCCGGGGCGGCCTCCGGGACTTCCGCGAGCAATCCCGCCAGCGGTTATACCGACGAGGAATCAGCCAAGGTCGAGGAGCGGCTCCAGGCGCTCGGCTATCTTGAGTAACTAACGAACCTAAGCACTCGAAAATTATGTTTGAAACCATCCGTGCCGATCTTCGCCGCAAAACCACCGGTTTCGGCGTGCGCCCGGAAGACCAGACCTTCTTCCGCAAGCGCATCACTCCTTTTCTTGAGTTTGGGACCTTCGCCGTGCTCGTTTATCGCTTTGGTTCCTGGGCGTACACCGTGAAGATTCCGGTTATCCGCCAGTTCCTGATTGGCCTCTATCTCTTCGTGAATGTTTTCTGCATGGCGGTGACAGGCATTCATATTGCGCGGGAGAACAAGATCGGCCCGGGCTTAATCATCCATAATTTCTCCGGCATCCTGGTTCTATGTGAAGAGATCGGTCATAGCTGCACTCTTAACCAGCAAGTGAGCATCATGAACGTGCGCGGGGTCGGCCGGGCACGGATCGGAAATAACTGTTACTTCGGCGCGGGCTGCAAAGTGGTCGGCAAAGTGACCATCGGGGACAACGTGGTCGTGAGCGCGAATTCCCTGGTCGTCACCGATGTGCCCAGCGGTTGTACCTGTCCTGGGCGTCCCGGCGCGAATCATTTCGCGGGAACCGACCAGCGCTTATCTGAAAAATCCCATCATCCCGATGGCCGAACCGAAACCGGAGATGGCTGGCACAGCTTCGTGAGCGCGACTTACTCAAATAGTCCTGCCCGGAAGGGCGGTTACTCGATCGCGATGGTGGCGGCGTGTCCTTTTCCCGCGAACCATGGCTCGGCTGCGAGCATCCGTGAGATGTCCGATACGCTGACCGACATGGGCCACAACGTGACCATCGTGACTTACCCGATCGGCCAGGAAGATATTCATGTGCGTTGCGCGAAGGTGCGGCGGACTGATCCTTTCCGGCCGGAAACGAATGCCAAGGTCGGTCCCTCGGCGGATAAGTTCGTCCTCGATTTTAAGTTACTTAAGCTTCTCTGCCGGGTCATTCGCGAGGAGCGGGTCGATGTCATTCACGCGCATAACTATGAGGGCGCGCTCGTCGGCATCATGGCTAAGTTCATCACCCGCCGGCCGCTGCTTTATAACGCGGTCAACCTGATGTCGGATGAGTTGGCCGGTTATAAGTTTATCCGCCCGGCGTTTGTCGCCAACTGGCTGGCGCGCGTGCTTGATTGGTTCATTCCGATCTTTCCCGATCATATCACCGCAGTCTCACCGGAATTAAAAGATTGGTTCGTCGAACATGGAGTGCCGGAGAACAAGGTGGACATGGTGCCGGCGGGGATTGAGCCGGAGATGTTTGATCACCCGAACCCAGAAAAATTTCGCGCGCAGTTGCCGATCAACGGTCGGCCGGTCGTTATGTATACGGGCGTGCTCAACGCTTTCCAGCGGGTCGATTATCTCCTGCGCGGTTTCGCGGTGGCCTTGCGCGACCAACCAGACGCGCTCCTCCTCATGGTTAGCCCGCTGGTTTCGGCTAACCATGAACGCGAGCACAAGCAACTCGCGCAGGAACTCGGGATCGCGGACTCGATCATCTGGATCGCGCCCCACGCCCTGGAAGATCTTCCGAGTTATCTCGCCCTCGCCGACGTCACGGTGGTGCCGCGGCCGGAGTGCCCGGGGCATCCGGTGAAGCTTTTGAATTACATGCTCGCGGGCAAACCGGCGGTGACTTTTGCCGGCTCGGCCAAAGGAGTGCGCCACCTGCACGACGCTTTCATCGTGCCGAATCACGACTACGAGGCGCTCGGCCGCGGGATTAGCACTTTGCTGAATGACAAAGCCCTCGCCACAGAGCTGGGCGCGAACGCACGGGCGACCGTGCTCGCGGATTTTGATTGGCGGCAGATTTGCCGGAGGATCGAGCGGATTTACGACCGTCTGCTCGGTGTCTCGCCCAGGACCGCAGCCGCAGCGCGCGAGCCCGCACTCACCGCAGGGGCGGAATCCTAGGCGTGTTTGCCCTCGACATCACCCGGCCGCACGCCTATCAACACGAATTTTCGCCAGAGTCACTTCAGCCAGTTAGCTAATTATTGATATGAACAGGAAAACGGGAGATTTATCGACACGAAAAGGCGATGGCAGCCGGGCCGGGATGAAACCGGCGCATTGGATCATTTTCCTGGTCGTCTGTGGCGTTCTCGCTTTCCTCGTGTTCGCGACCATTCTCCACATCATCGGCACGAACGCTGGCGTGGCCCGGCACTTCAACGCCGCCGCGCCTGTCGAGACGGTCGTCGTGCAGCGGCAAGACCTGAATGAGGTGATCGGCGGCAGCGGCGCCGTCGAGCAATCGAGCACGGTGCAGATGACCAGTCAGGTGACCGCGGAAGCCCTCGAGGTGCGGGTGAAAGTCGGCGACCTGGTAAAGAAAGGCGACCTGCTCATTCGGCTCGATGACCGGCTGATCCAGGCGGAGATCACCGCCAACCGGGAGTACATCGAGGTGGCCAACATCAAGATCAAAAACCAGCAGAAACAGGTCGATCGCTACACGGCGTTGGCAAACAAGTCGATGGGCACTCCCCTCGAGCTCGAGAAAGTTGAGATCGAGTTAGCCGATGCACGCGAAGACCTGGCCAAGAACGTGCTCGCCCTTCACCAGGCCGAGATTGATCTCGAGCACGTAAAAATCAAATCCCCGATCGACGGCATCGTCCTCGAGCGCCTAGTCAACCCCGGTGAATTTACCCATGTGGACCAGGTCGTGTTGAAACTCGGCACGCTCAACACCGTCTATGTCGCGCCGAAGATCACCGAGGAAAAAATGCACGCGCTCCAACTGGGCATGCCGGCCGAGGCCACTTTCCCGGCTTTTCCCAGTGAAGTCTTCTCCGGCAAGATCGTGAAGATAGACCCAAACATCGACCCGGTGACGCGGACCTTTACCGCCTATATCGAGGTCCAGAACCGCGATCTGCGTCTGAAACCCGGTCTCTCCGGTTTCGTCCGCATCCGCCGCAGCCTGAAAAACGTCCTCGCGGTGCCGAGCATCGCGGTGATGAATCCGTCCGGCGAACAGCCCGCGATCTTCGTCGTCAATGACAGCGGCCACGCCCAACTGCGCAAAGTGCGGACCGGTGCCGTGGTCAACGCGATGACGGAAATCACTAGCGGTCTCCAAGCCGGGGAGAACGTGGTCACGGTGGGGCAGCTGTATTTGAAAGAAAATGATAAAGTCCATACGACATCACGATCGATTCCTGCTAAGTAGCCTGCTCCTCACTGGCCTCCTTCTCTCGTTAGGCGAGGTGACGGCACGCGCCCAGGCCGCGCTGGAGGCGCCGCCGCCGCGCCTTCTCACATTGCAGGACTGCATCTCGATTGCCTTACGAGAGAGTCCCTTGCTGGACGCCAGCCGACTCGACGTCGCTTCTGCGACCGAGGATGTGCGCGCCACCCACGCGAAGCTGCTGCCGGACCTGACCGCATCGTATTCCCCGCAACTTTTTTCCGGCAGCTCGATCAATAAGTTCGGCATCGTGAACCTCGGTAATGCGGGCAGCATCGTGGTTAATCCCGAGAACTCGAGCAGCGTGGATCTCGGCAAGGTGGAAGTTTTTTCCGCGCAGCTGAGTTACCCGATTTTTCAGGACGGCAGCTTCCTCGGCTTGGGCGAGCCACCGACAGTGGCGAGCAAGCAAGCTCAGAAAAGAAACCTGGCCTGGACCTTCCAATTGCGCCGTGAAGAGGTGGTGGAACGTATTACTGACTCCTATATCACCACGGTCTCGGCGATGAACCGGACGAGCTATGCAGAGCGGCGCGTAAAACTGCTCGAGTCCATGGTCTCGATCACTCAGGAACAGCAACGACAGGGATTGAGTCTGCCGATCGACTTAAAGGTGGCGAAGAGTCAGCTCGAAGGCGCGCGTTCGCTTTCGAAAATCCTCCGGGAACAGGCCGTCGCGGGCTCGATCGAACTCTCCCGCGCCCTCGGCATGGATTCCCCGAGTGACTTGCACCTCGCGTCGACCCTTCCGAATCCCCCGGAGCCGCCGAGCGCGGCGGCGCTGCTCGGTCCATCGCTCAATCAGCATCCTTCACTGCACGCGCAACGCGCGATCATCGATCAGGCCAAGGCGGACTACAAACTCGAGAGATATCGGCTTTACCCGTCGGTGAACTTGGATGGATCGGCGATTCATATCGATGACTTCGGTTCCTCTGGCGCGGAGGCTTATGTGGCTTACCTCACGGTGCAAATCCCGCTCTACGATTTCGGCGCCCAGCTCGCGACGACCCGCACCAAGCTCCTAAAATACAAGGCGGAACGCGCGCGTCTTCTTTCTGTGGCCGATGACCTGACTTATGAAGTGGTGAAGACCTATCAGGAGATTTACGTCCTGAGTCAGAACATCCTTTCGCTCGAGGCGGAAGTGGCCAAGGCAGATCGGGATTTTCAGGTGACTAGCTCGCAACAGCAACAAGGCATCGCCACGCCGCTCACCGCGATCGAGAAGGAGCTTGTCATGATTGCCAAGAAGGACGACCTCGACGGGATCGAAGTTCGCCGGCTGATTCTCTACTCCGCACTGCAGAAAGCCGCCGGCGGCTCGTGGCAGTGGTTGAAATGAAACAATCTCAGCGGATCGTCAAAAAT
The DNA here is from genome assembly GCA_963831805.1 of uncultured Verrucomicrobiae bacterium. Taxonomy (GTDB): domain Bacteria; phylum Verrucomicrobiota; class Verrucomicrobiia; order Chthoniobacterales; family UBA10450; genus Palsa-1392. The sequence goes on from CAWHRN010000004.1 coordinate 292,433, forward strand.
GCCGTCGTAGGGATCGCCGCCGGGGTGATCGCCGGCCTCGTCTACCTGCTTACGACCGTGGCGCTTGCGCGCAACAGTCATGTCAGCCTGGCTGAGTTTGGCAAATATCAGTGGGTTCTTTCCTTTGCCATGATCGCGCAACTCGTGGCCGACTCCGGTCTGCCGCGAATGATGATTCGTGAGATCGCCAAGGACCCGGAATGTGCCGGGAGCATCACCGGCGCAGCGCAGGCTTTGATCTGGGCGATTTCTGTTGTCGTCTGTCTCGTGGTCGGAGTTATCGCGCTCTTCCTGCCCTACGGGAACGACGTCAAACTCGCCGTCCTTCTCATGACAGGTGCGACCCTCGCGACCTTTCATAGCGCGGGTTATAGCGCGGTCCTGCGGGCTTTCGAGGATAACGAGCTGAACTATCTGGGTTTCATCCTGCAAAAGGTTCTTCTTCTGGGATTCATCCTGGCCATGCTCCATTTCCGGACTGGCTTGATCGGGTTCGTCATCGCCCACCTCGTCTCGAATCTCCTACTCTGGGGCTTCTATCACCTTTTGGTCGTCCGGCTTTATACCAAAGTAAAACTCCGGGTGGATTGGCCGCTTTGGAAGTCGCTCTTTCTTTCCGCCATCCCGATGGGCGGTGGAGTCATGCTGCGATCGTTGGCGATGCAGATCGATATCTTTGTGCTCGGCTTGATGACAAGCATGAATACCGTCGGCCTTTTCGGTGGTCCTTATCGACTTAGCTGGACGTTGCGGACGGTCCCGCAGACTCTGGCGCTGCCGCTCTACCCACTTTATTCGCGGACGGCGCATCTCTCGCCGGAACGTTTCCGGCAGGCTTATCAGCAGAGCATTAAGTTTTTTGCTCTGATCAGCATTCCCTTCGCCGCTTTTTTCGTGGCTTGGTCGGGTCCCATCCTTCATCTCGCATTGGGAAATAAGTTCACGCCCGCGTTGCCGGCGATGCGCTATCTCGGCCTCGGTCTCGTCCCCTTCTTTCTCTCGACTTTGTTCCAATATCTGTTTGCCGCGCTCGACGAACAGAAACGCTTTCTTTACAGCGCATTTATCGGGACGGTGCTGCGCGTCGGCATGCTTGTCTATCTCATTCCGCGCCTCGGCCTGGTTGGCCCGGCGATTGCGTTTACCTGCGCGGAGACTTTGATCGTCGGGATGTGGATCGTGCAACTCGCCCGGCTGGGTTATCCGGCGAAGCTCGGGGAAGTCTTTGTCCGGCCTTTGCTTGCGGGAGTCTGCATGGCAGGGGTACTTTACGCGGCGAACAACGCAAGTCTTCTCTGGCAACTCGGTGGCGCCCTTCTAGCCGGCGTGGTCTATATCGTCGCGCTCTTCGCCTTGCGGACCTTTTCTACGGAGGAAATCCAACAGGCGCGCGAAGGGATGTCCTTTATCTCACCCTTCATTGAGTCTTGGTCGAAGAAACTGAAGCGAAACACGTGAAGATCTTCGCAAAGATCGAGCGGCTCGGCAGATGGGTCTTCGTAAGGATCGAGCGAATCGGTAGCTGGGCGGGAAGAGTTTGGGCCGACTACTGGTTGCTGCTTGCCGGCAGCTTTTTCGTCTTCGGTTCCCTCGTCCTGAAATGGGTCGAGTATCCCTTTAGCCGGAACCTGATCGCGCTCCAGTTGCCATTGCTCCACGATGTCGCTCCCATGCCGCATCTCACGCTGCTTTCGTTCGGCATGCTGGCCGCGCTGGTGTTACTTGGGGGTTTGTTTTTTCTGCGCTGGTCATCCGGCCTGCTGGGTGGCGCGGCGGCCGTCCTCCTCACGATCTTTGCGCTGGTCCCGGCACATATCGCCTTTGAGCAACCCACGATCCTGCAACGCCTGACGGAAGAGTCACAGGTTATGCCGCTGATCAACGCCTTCGCCAAGGATTACCTCCCGCAGAACTATGGCGCCGCGGAGGTGATCCCGAAGAGACTTATCCTCTACAGTGGTTGGGGGCGGTTCATTGCGGCGTGGTCTTTCCTTCGTCTCGGTTGGTACTTCTTCGGCCTTGGTTCCCTTTTCGTGGCGTTATACGCCTTGGGCAGATTGCGCGGGCAACGAACTTTTCCGGCCTTGGCGATTTTTGGACTGCCGGTGGCCGCGGTCGCGATCGTCCTGGCGCCGGCCATGGTGGGACAACATCTCTTCACGAAGGGCGCTCTCGCCAAGGCCCAAGGCCGCAACGTTGACGCCATCGACGACTTCCGCCGGTCAATGCACTGGGATTCCTGGCACGCGCGGGATATTGATCTCTATGGGTCCATCGGAGAGTTGCAAAGGGCTTCTGGCATCGCGGAAGACTCGCCGGAACGACATATCAATCGCGCGCTTGAACTGGAGTTGGCCAGTGACTACCAACAAGCCATCTTCGAACTGGAAGGGGCTGCGAAAGCCGGTGGCGAGTTGGGCGATACCGCCCGTCGGGCCGCGGCGCGGGCGCAGTTTTCGTTAGGCCTGGCGCTTTACCGCGCGGGAGGCGTCGGTGCCGCCGTGACCCACTGGCAGGCGGGAGTTGCGCTCGACCCGATGCAGACATACAGCCTGCCTTATCTGGCCCGCGGCTACTTCGATCTGGGAAGCTACAATTTGGCCGTTCAGATGGTTGATCAAGTGGTCAAGATTGTCAAAGACCATAACTCACTGGTGGCCGACGCCTACTCGGTCGGCGCCGACTCTTACGCGAAGCTGGGTCAGGACGAGAAGGCCCGGGAATACTACAACCTCTCACTCACGGCGGACCCGATAGAGAACTACTGGGCGTTGACCGGCCTCGTCGGAGAATAACTTGTGATTCGAAACGTCCTACGTAATCCCAGGACCGTCAGGCTGCGCGCCGTGGCCTGGGCGCTGGCGCTGGTCCTCTCCTGCGGGCTACTCTTGGGTTACTATATCCTGGAGACCTATTTCACGCAGAAGCATCGGCAGTATCAGCTCGACTTCGGAGGCGCACAATGGATCGAGCCGCCGGCCCCCGGCGGCCCCATCGCTTACTTTCGCACCAAGGTCTTTCTCACGGCTGCGCCGGAGCAGGCTTGGATCGAAGTCGCGGGGACGGATAACTTTAGTGCGATTATTAACAGTCATACCGTGGGGGTGGAAGACTCGCTTAAGACCCGGGTCGCGGGGATTTATGACATTAAGAAGCACCTGACAGCCGGCACAAATGTGATCGGGGTCTCGATCGCGCGCACTTCCTTCCCCGGAAGTGCCCAGCTCCTTCTGCGCGCGTTTATCAAGGATCGAGTCGGTCACACGACCGAGTTGCTCTCGGATGGTAGTTGGAGGGTCACGACCGAGACCGGCATCGTGCGCGGTTCCGAAGATTGGACTTCGCCCCAGGTGGAGGATGAGTTATGGCCGTTCGCTATTCCTTCCAAGATTGCGGCTAACTCGGTGCCGATCGGATGGGTGGATATGAATCCGCTCGTCCTCCAGGCTCCGCTCACGGGCTGGTGGATTACCTCGGAGAATGCGGTGAGCGAAGCGACTTTCTCCACGACTCTCACGGCGAGTCGTTACCGACAGGAGACCTGGGTGCAAGTCGCGGCGTCTGGAGATGTTGACCTGGCGATCAACGGGCATCTCCTCACTGCGCCGGAGAAAAGTTCGGTCGGCACCGGTCTGCCGCATCTCGAATCGACAACGTCGGCACCCTCCCATCAGGTGAACGAGCACGTCCAGGAGGGTGAACAAGCCGAGCAGACTCCGCAGGAGGAAATTAAGTCTTCCTTGGAAAAGGCGACCCTCAACGTTTTTGATATCAGCTATTGGATAAGGCGCGGCGATAACTCCATCGCGGCGACGGTGCGGGCGAATCATCAAGCGGCGACTCTGCTGGTCAGCGGCTTCCTTGCCACCGGGGACGGTCGGCTGCAGACCTTCGAATCCAATTCACAATGGCTGGCGAAGGATTTCTTGATGGCTCAGGGTTCGCCAGCGAGACACGCCGTCGAGCTCGGCGTCAACGGGTCGGCGCCATTTGGATATCTTCCGCAGGAATTAACCAAGCCGCTGGATCGTGCGGGCTTTCTCTATCTGCTCCGCGGCTGTCTTACAATAGGTCTGACGGTGGCTGCCGTCCTGGGCATCTGGCTGTTCCTTTCAGGATTAATCGCCCGCGGACGGGGCGAGATATTTCGGCGTGTGATGGTGCGGGATGCGCTTTTTCACGTGCCGGTGACGATAGCTCTGCTTTTCCTTCTCCTGCCGAATTACGATCTGCGCTATCCCACGGGCTGGTCGTTTCAGCCGGGACTCATCTTTGCAGCTCTGCTCCTCTTGTTCGGCTTCCGGCTTTTTCATTTTTTCCCGATTGAAGAATTTACCGGACGGGTGAAGGCGCGAGTGCCGCGGTGGAATCGGGCGAGCCTGCCATTTCTCCTGCTCGTGCTGATCATGGCGCTCGGTCTCGCTCTGCGCTTTCACAATCATGCCTTTATGTCGTTCGATCACGACGAAATGGGGCTGGTGACCAAATCCAAAGGTATCTATTCGCTCGGGATTCCATACACGACCTATGCCGGCGAGGTGCGCTGGATTACGACCTACGAGGCTGTGCCTTATCCTCTGGCGCTAGCCGGGCTCTTTGGTTACTCGGAGTGGACGATGCGTCTGCCGTCCTGCCTGATGGGGATGCTCTCCATCGGACTCATTGCTCTGCTCGGGCGCCGACTCTTTAATTGGCGCACCGGATTGAGCGCCGCCTTCGTTTACGCCTGTATTCCGCTAAACATCCGCTGGGCGCAGAACTGCTTCTACCCGCAGCAGTGTCAGTTCATGGCCCTGTTGACGATCTGGCTCTTCTTCGAAGCGATCCGCCTGCGACCCTTGCGCTCGGGATACCTGATGGGCGCGGCAGTCGCGTTTTGCTTTACATATCTCTCGTGGGAAGGAAGCGCATTTCTACTGCCGTCGCTTTTCGTTGGCCTGATCGTTTATCGCTGGGGCGAATGGTGGTGGTTGAAGGAGTTACGGCTCTACCAGGCTTTGTTTATCATCGGGGCGGTGGTCGTGGCGCAATACTGTTCGCGGACGATTGCCGGAATTCCGTATCTTCAGATTGGTTCGGGTCTTTCCAACCTGACCGGGCCTTCTCTCTTCTTTTTGAAATCCGGCTATCAGCCGATGTATTACATCGATAAGCTATGGCTTTCTGAAGGGCACGTTCTCTTCACCGTCATGGCCTTGGTCGGGTTACCGTTCTGCTGGCCGCATCGTGGTTTTCGCTATCTCTTTGCGATGCTGGTCAGTCTGTGGATTTGCCACACCAACTTCATCGCGGCTTTGTCCCCCCGTTATTGTTATTATTTCCAGCCACTGCTTGTTCTTTCGGGCATGGCCGCCGCCGTGATGCTCTACGATCGTCTCGTGGTCCTCGCGCGCCGGGAAAGTGAGTCTGCCATCACGATAATTTGTGCGCATGCCTCCGGCATTGCCGTGCTGGCGCTCCTTTTTCTGGCCAGCAACGAATTGATCTTCAAGGAGTACACGCTTTCGAGCCTGGGCGACGCACCTGAAATGATGACGCGGATGGATACCTATCGTTATGATTACCGGTCGGCGGATGAATATGTGAAGGCGCATCTGCAGCCGGGCGATGTCGTTTTCCCGGGCATTCCGCACGTCTATGCCTACTACGCCGGGATGCCTGGAGACTACTTCATTGATACCTTGCTCGCCTCGAAGGTTCCGTATAACCAGTTACTGGACGAGCCTCGATTTGTCGACAAATTCGGCGGGCTGCCGGTGGTGCGGAATCTGACCGAGCTCAAGGAAGCGGTCAGCCGAGGGAAGCGAACCTGGCTTATCTTTGCGCCTTTCGCTTCTTTCGAGAAGCTGAATAATCCCAATGTTTTGGAATATCTCCGTGCTAATTCGCGAATCGTTTACGAGACCTATCGGGCCAAGATTCTGCTGATCGAGGGCCAGAGCCGAACGACCGGAGAGCGAACGATGTCAGACAGCGGAGTAAGCTCGACTCAGAGCCTTACGACCGGTGGAGCGAAGTGAGAAGAGCGCGGAGGTCAGGCGATCCTGCGTGCGTTCCCGGGCCGCTTCCAGTTCCATCGTAAGGCGGGCGACTTCGGCGGCGTTCGCCTGCACGGCCGCTGTGAAACGTTTCGCGGCAAAGTCGTAAAGAGCCACGTCGTAGGAGTTCTTCTCTACAATCAGGTCGATCGTGGACTGAGATAAGTCGCGTTTCTTCGGTCGAGCTTTGGTAATGTTAAAGCTCGAGTAGGATTCGAGCTTCCAGCCAAAGCGTAACTTCATCAGGGCGAGGCTTTCTTCGAGACGTTCCGAAAGACCGACAACGCTGAAATGGCGCTCGATGTTTTCCATCGCCGTGGCGCAAATCTCCTCGGTGCAGGGCGCTTCGTATTCGGCACCGGCGATGATTTTGCACTGCACGTTGGTGCGCGGGGAGCGGTTGACGAAATCCTCCAAGGTCCAGTTTTCACGCCGCAATTTCCAGTAGAGCGGATGCAGCTTGTAGGTGCGCATGAAATAGAACGCCGAAAGGACTCGGTCGATCGGGTCGCGCAAGACGGTGATATAAGTTGCCGGTTGCGGAAGGATCCGGTGGAGGCCGAAAAGCATATGACCCTTGAACATGTGAATGCTTTGGAGGCGTTTCGGCGAGAGCTTGTGCAGGTGATTACTCGACCAGGTAAAAAGGACCGGATCGACGGAATACATCTGGAGAACGGGATATTCCCATTCGATCAGCCGGTTCACAGTGGTGCCGGCCGTCTTGGGAACATGGAGGAAAATAACGGCTTCGTCCGGCGAGGGTGCAATTTCGTTCATGTCAGTGACGGTATTTTCCAGCGGAGACGAGTTTCTTTTTGTAACCCTCGTAGCCGAGCTCTTTAGCTTCGCGCCAGGCTTGAGCAACGGCGGTTGATGTCGCAGGACTCATGCCGTCGCCGTGCCAGAGTTCCCAGTATTCGCCTTGCGCGTGGACCACATTCAGGACGGCCATTTCAAGCGAACCCATGCGGTCGTTAGGCTGAGACAAGCCGGCGAGGCTCTGAAAGCCATGGTGGGCGCGATCGCGGTATTTCATGATAAGCTCGTAACTCATGTTGCCGATATCCTCCTTGCGGCCGGAAAGCTGGCAGTTTTGCAGGCTGAACCGCTCGGGATAGTGCTTGAGGGCGTTCTCGACGATGCGCTCACAGAACGATGGGGGAAGGTCGAGGACCTTCGAGAGATGGAGCGAGATTTGCTGACGGGGAAAAGCTTTGGCCCATTCGTCGGTATAGCGCTGATAAACCGTGAAGAGTTTTTCGTCGTAGTTGCCGAGGGCAGACCAGCGGCTGAGATCGGAGCGGGTTTTCGGCAGGTGCATTTCGGCGCTGAGAAAATTCGCACAGGTCAGGACGACGCTGACGCAGAGTGGATCGGACGCATAGCGCTGGCCGAGCTGCTGGATGATCGCGGAAAAATTTCGCTGGTAGATTGGATCCCAGGGGACCGGGATATTGATCGTCTGGCCGAAGTTGGCGCGATGGGGATTACTGACCTGGGTCGGGAAAGCCTGGGCTCCCTGTTCGTAGACAAACGCCGGAGTGTCGGCGCCCGGTTTGAGGCAGAGCTCGTATTTAAGTCCGATCTTGCGCAGTGCCGCGATCGTCTGATCGAGCGCGATGAAGTCTGGTTTCCCCGATTCTTTCTCGATCGACTGCCAGGCGAAGTTGAGACAGACCCCGCTGAGATTCGAGTTACTCTTGACCTGCGCGACAAACTCATCCCGAGCGGACGCGTCCTCTGGAAGTTTCTGCATGACCCATAAGCCGGTGCGGGACTGTGCTGCGGACTGGGTTAACGCCGCGAGCCACACGACCAAACTGTAGAAAGCCATTCGCAGAGCTTTCATAAGACTGAAGTAATTTTGCTGACCAGAAAGCGACCGCTTCCGACGCTGGTATGGAGTAGGCTTTCAAATTTTCCCGGCTTGCGCGTCGCCTCGAGAGCCGCCGCAGTTTGAGCGATCGCGACGGCGTTCCTGGCCAGATCTTCTTCGAATCTTTGCCGGCCGAACTCGTATAACTCCAAGTCGTACGGGTTATAACGACGAATCAGCTCGATCGTCGCGGGATCAACGGCGGGACGATTCTTGGAGACCTTTCGGTTCTCATGGTACGGAATCTCCCAGCCAAAGGATGACGCGATCAGGAGCAGGCTTTCCTGGAAACGCTCACTGATTCCGACGATCCGAAAAGACTTGGTCGCGTGCTCTTTGGCGTCGGCGAGAGTTTTCTCATCGCATGGCCCGACGTAGGGCACGCCCGCCAGCATCTTCGTCTGGAGGTTCTGCCGTTTCGCGGTGAACTCGAGGAATTCCTCCACGCCGATTCCTTTCGCCTTGAGCTTGCGATGTAACGGATGCAATGGCCGGCGAAGGATAAATTGGTAGGAGGACAACACCCGCTTCACGGGATCGCGCAGCATCGTGATGTAGGTCCCGCCCTGCGGCAGGCACTCATGCACGCCATAGATGAGATGACCGCGCACTACGCGCAACCGGCGTCGCCGTTCTTCGGGCAAAGTCTTGAGCCGGCCGACGGTGGCGCGGATTTGGTAAGGATCGACGGTGTAGATCAACCGCGGGTCATACTGCCACTCGATAATGCGGTTTAGCGTGGTTCCCGCAGTTTTCGGAATATGGAGAAAGATCAGCGCTTCGGCATGAGTCGGGCTGGCCATATGAGCAGATGATGGTGGCGCAAGCGTGGTCCCGAGCGCGACTCTTTTGCGCTAAGTCACGCCCGGAATTGACCGCAAACCTGCTTAACGCACGGCAGCGACCGGAGGCACTTTCGCAAACGACAGGGCCTTCCCGGCTCCGGATACGGCAGGCGATTTGGTCTGCTGTTCGGCCCGCCGCTTGACAATTAGACGCCGCATCGCCTGGCGCGATTTGTTGTTCTCGACGATGTCGCCGTAAAGGCGACCGGCGAAAAGATCAGTGATGTCATCCTTGGCCTCGCCGCTCGCCATGCGCGTGAAGACGAGCGGGTATTCCCAGAAACAATCGATCAGGTCGCGCACCGCGTCCTGGCCCTGGCAGTTGACGGCCTCGTAGTCGGCAAACGGGTTTCCGTTCGTCGTGTTGTGCTCGCCGAGGAACTTGCTGATCGCCGCGGCGGCGAATTCGCCTTCACGCATGGAAAGGAAAACGCCGAACGAGAAGATCGGGTCCGTAAACTGATGCGCGTCGCCGACGCAGAGAAATCCTTTCCCGGTGTAGTTGGCCGCCGAGTAGCTGTAACTGGTGTTGGTGCGCACTTCCTCGAGGAAGTCGGTGTTCGTGATGCGCCGGGTGAGGTCGGGATTCAAGCTCACCAGCTCGGTGCGCAGGAATTCGACCTTATCGAGCCCTCTTTCCTTAAAATAGGAGGCCGGGACGACGACGCCGAGGCTGGTCTCCGTCTCGCTCACGGGAATCATCCAAGCCCAGTGATCTTTCGCTTTATAGAAAATGAGCGTGTTGCCTTTTACTTTCGACGGCTCCGTGCCGGAGTCGCGAATGACGCCGCCGAGCTGTGAATAAACAGCGATTTGATTGGCGTAGCTGCCCTTCACCTTCGGCGCGGTCAGGCCGCGATTAGCGAGGAAGGTCGCCTGGCCGGAACAATCGACGAACACCTCGCAGTGGAGCGTCTCGAGCGCGCCACCATCGGTGCGAATCTGCAAACCGATCACACGATCGCCATCGAGCACCGGCGAAACGGCTTCGCACTCCATGTATTCCGCGCCCCGTTCACGGGCGGCGTTGAGGAGGATGTTATCGTAAGTGCTGCGGGTGACCGACCAGGTGGCGGTCGGGATGAGGGCGTGCGTCTCGGGGCAACGACGTTTCACCTCGACCCAGAAGGGGACGCCGTGCGGATTGAACACGTTGACGCCGTGTTTGATCGGATAATTCTGGGCCAGCATCTGCTCTTCCAACCCGAGCTCGCGGATCGCGCCACGGCATTCGCCGCTAAGCGATTCGCCGATGTGATAACGCGGGAACGATTGCTTCTCGATGATGAGCGGCTGAATGCCCGCACGGAGAAGATGCAATGCGGTCGTCGAGCCCGCCGGGCCGCCGCCGAGAATAATGACTTGTCGTTTTTTCATGTGTTGTTTGATCCGAGCCAGCGGAACTTGTGTCGCGAAAACACAAGGATTTGCATGCTGTCCTCCCGCGCCGCCGCGCTTCCTAGCAGTGGCCCAGTATCACGATATCTTGCTGGAAATGTCAAGAAACAACCGGCAGCTGGAGGGCATTTCGTCCGGGCGATTTTCGACCACCGCGCGAGTTGGCGGGCCAAATTGACCTGCCGGCTTCGACGTGTATCATGCGCCAGCTTCGCCCAGAGCTGTTTCGTTATGCCTTATCTTCTGAATCAGTTGCTCACGGCGAGCGCGACTGCCCGGCCCGGGGCGGAAGCGGTCCGGTTGCTAGAGGAAGCCATCACTTACGGCGAGCTGGAGACCCAGAGTAACCAGCTCGCACATGCGCTCATCGCCAGCGGCGTGCGCCCGGGCGACCGCGTCGGCATTTACTTGAAGAAATCGCCCGCGGCGATCGTAAGCATTTTCGGGATTTTGAAAACCGGAGCCTGCTATGTGCCGGTGGACGCGAACGCGCCGGGTGCGCGGTTGGTCGAGATCGGGCGCCAATGCGCGTTTCGGGCGCTCGTCACCAGCGCGGCGCTTTATCCGAAGATCGATGGCAGCCTGCAGCAGGAATGTCCGACAGCGGCTCTGTTTTTTGTCGATGAGCGGCCGTCTAGTGCGACCGATGGCCGGGCTTTTTCGGAAATGCTCGCGCAATATTCGGGCGAGCCGCCGGCCGTGACGGCGATTGATCACGACCTCGCTTATATCCTTTTTACCTCCGGCTCCACCGGCACGCCGAAGGGCGTGATGCTCTCGCATTTGAACGCGCTCACGTTCGTGAACTGGGTGGCGGAGACCTTCGCCATCACCGGCGATGACCGGCTCTCGAATCACGCGCCGTTTAATTTCGATCTCTCGGTCCTCGATATTTTCGTAGCGATCAAAGCCGGGGCGGCGATCTCGCTCGTTCCCGAAGGGCTGTCGGTCTTTCCGCTTCAGCTCTCGAAATTCATCCAGAGCCAGAAGATCACCGTCTGGTATTCCGTGCCGATGGTTTTGATGCAATTGCTCGCGCGCGGCAAACTGGACGAAGGCGACTTCAGTTCTCTGCGCTGGATTCTTTTTGCGGGCGAAGTTTTTCCCACGAAACATCTGCGCGCCCTGATGGAAAAACTGCCGGAACCCGGCTACGCGAACCTCTACGGGCCGACCGAAACGAACGTCTGTGCCTACTACGAAGTCTCGTCGCTCGACCCAGAAGCGTCGGCGCCAATCCCGATCGGCAAGGCGTGCGCAAACACCGAGGTGATCGCGATTGCCGAGGACGGCGAGCGCGTGACCGCACCCGGCAAGGAAGGTCTTCTTTACGCGCGTGGATCGACCGTGATGCAAGGCTACTACGGCCGACCCGAACCGACGCAGGCAGCTTTCATCGCGAACCCATTCGCAATTGGACGCGAGGAAAAACTCTACTGCACCGGCGACTGGGTGACCTTGGACGAGGAGGGCAACTACCTCTTCGTCGGTCGGAAGGATCACATGATTAAAACGCGCGGCTATCGGGTCGAGCTGGGTGAAATCGAAGCCGTGATGGTCGCACACCCGGCGGTCGACGAAGCGGTCGCGCTGGCGATTCCGGATGACGCGGTCGGCAACACCATTCAGGCCGTGGTGACCCTCGCCGCGGATGGTTCGCTCGACGTGACGGAACTGAAGCGGCACTGCGCCGAAAAATTGCCGGCCTACATGGTCCCGGAGAAAATCGATTTCGCAGAAACGCTTCCGCGCACCGGTAATGGCAAGATCGATCGCCGGCTCCTGCAGAGCGAGCGAGTGAATGCTCGTTAGGCGAGCAACGTCTGCGCGCGCGCGAGATCTTCCGGGATGCCGATGTCGATGAACGGCCCGTCGCAGACGACGCCGTAAACGCGGCGGGCGAGCAATTCGGGAAAGACCTCCCGTTCCAGCGAAATCGGCTGGTCGTCAGGCAAACCGCGGACGATTTCCTTCCGCAGCAAATAGACGCCGGCATTGATCAAGCCCCGCCCGGACGCGGTTCCTTTCTCGACGAATTTGGTGATCCGGCCGTCAGCGGCCACAACCACATTCCCGTAGCGGCTCACATCCGGCACCGTCTGCAGCGCCATGACCAACTCCGCGTTGTACTCGGTCGCGGCGGCGAGCATGGGCGCGAGATTCCAGGCGACGTAGCTGTCGCCATTCAAAATCAGCGTCGGATCGCTCAGGAATGGCTCGGCCAGCTTCACCGCGCCGCCGGTTCCCAGCGGTCCGGTTTCGCGTGAATAACGGATCGTTAGGCCAAACTTCGCGCCATCCCCGAAGTGTTCCTCGATTTGCTCCGCCAAGTAACCGGTGCCGAGCATCACTTCGCCGATGCCCTGTTCGCGCAAGCGCGCGAGCAGAAGCTGCAGAAATGGCTTCCCCGCGACCGGAGCCATCGACTTCGGTCGATCCGCGAGGACGGAACGCAGCCGAGTGCCCAGTCCGCCACAAAGGACGAACGCGTTCACGCGACGTCCGCTCGTCCGGCGGAAGAGCGTTGACTGGCCAACGCGCGCGAATTACGGCGTGTCCGCCGTTTTCGCCTTGTTCTCCAGGAGCATGCTGAGCGCGCGCATGGTGGCGAAATTTTCCGCGAGCAGTTCCTCGTCTTCGATGCGGATTCCGAGGTCGCTTTCGAGGAAAGCGACGAGACGAATCAGCCCGAGCGAGTCGATCTGCAACGGTTCATCGGGATCGCTGATCGGAGGAAGCGGCGCCCGGTTGGTATCGATATATTCTTTTAATTTAGGTGGTATTTCCATGAGCTTGAAGACGGTTTCCGGCGATTTCCGGAAGTGCCGGCAGGCAGAATGAGGAAGTTTCTGGCTACCGAGGACTTCGCTGAGCGTTGCATTTTTTAGAGGTTTTGTAAAGCCGGCAACCGCGGGGTTGAAAAGCAGTTATCCTGCCATTGAACGGATGCCACCAGCGCCGCGGCGGCCGCCTTTTCCCCTAGCGAGTCGGCTTCGCCGGCGCCGGACTCCCGCGCAGGTTCTTGTCGAAAAATGCCTTGATCATTGGCTCGAAGCGCGGGCCGCCCGTGCCGTGGCCGCGCCCGACGACCACGTTGAGCGTGGTGGGCACGCCCGCCTCCTTGAGCGCTTTCGCGAAAAGCTCGCTTTGGCTCACCGGCACGGTCGCGTCTTCGTCGCCGTGGATGATGAGAAATGGAGGATCGTCCTTGCTGACGTAAGTGATCGGGCTCGCGGCGATCGCGACGTCCTTCTTCGCGTCAAACGGGCCACCGATGAGCGCCTCGATCGCGGCTTTCGCTTCCGGTCCCATCTCCGACGAACTCTGGGAGACATCCTGGTACATCCGGACCAGGTCAGCCGGACCGGAAATTTCGCAGACCGCCTGCACTCGGCTCGAGTATTGCGTGTTGTCGCCTTTCCCCTCGAGCGCCGGCACATCCCCGGAAGTGCCTAACAATGCCGAGAGGTGCGCCCCGGACGAATGCCCCCAGACGCCGATCCGATCCGCATCGAAATGATATTTGTCGGCGTTGGCCCGCAGCCAGCGCACCGCCGCCTTGCAATCCTCGATCTGCGCCGGAAAAGCAGCCTGGTTCGTGAGGCGATACTGGATGCTCGCGACGGCGTAGCCACTCTTCAACATCGTGAGGGCGGGACATTGCCGCTTGTTCCCACGGCTCCAGCCGCCGCCGTGAATGCAGAGGATGATGGGCGGTTTGCCGGAGACCTTCTTCGGGAGGTAAAGATCGGCGAGCAGTTCCTGGTCGCCGATCTTGCGATAAACCAGATTGCGGATCACCTCCGTGTCGGACAGATCGGCCGTCTGCCGCGCGATAAGCCGTTGTACGGCTGGTCCCCAAAAGACCGCGGCGAGGACGAGGAATGCAAGCCAGCCGACGCGGGGCCGGCGCGAAAAAGATTGGCTCATGGAAGATTGGCTCATTGGAGCACGGGGACGAGACTTGCTACTCGTTAGGCATCTTTGCGGGTCATCCAGAACGCGACCGCCGGCATCGCTTCCTGGTCTTCGCTGGCGTTGATCACCGCCGGCTCGGCCCGGTCGACGGTGAAGTATTGCCCGAAGATTGATTCGACGTGCTGCCGCAGCTCTGGCTCGGAGCGGGCGCCGCGGTAGTTGGCAAAGCGCGCGTCCTGGAAAGTGCCGGAGAGGAGAAGAAAGTGACCGCCCGGTTGCGCGGCGCGGGCTACGTTTTGCGCATAAACCGGCCGGAAGTTTTCCGCGATGCGATGGAAGCAGCCGCGATCGAGCAGACTGCCCGCGTTCTCCATCCGCGACTCGGTGCTGCAAAGATCCACGACGTCGAATTTGAGATCGTCCCGCGCGCCCGTGGCGAGGCGCCGGCAGTTCTCGATCGCCGCGGCGCTATAATCGATTCCGGTCACAGCAAATCCCTGCGCCGAGAGCCAGCGGCTCACTTCGCCGTTGCCGCAACCGACGTCGAGGACGCGCTTATTTTTATCGAACCAACCGCTCTCGATCGCCTCGACGAACTCCTTTTGCGGCCGCTCGGTTTTCCAGAAAGGGCTGTAGTTCGGATTGGCCCATTGGCGTTCCCATTTCAGGCGATGCCGGCGGTGCGCCCAGTTTGGAAAGAGCCGTTCAATCATCGCGAACAACCGATTCACCAACTTCCGCAAAAATTTCATCGGGGAGGCTACGCAGCCGGTTTCCCGGTGCAACCTGGCCACGGCCGGACTAAAGCGCGGTGGGAAAGCTGTAATTTTGCGCCGCGCGCGGGCGGATGTGATCGACACCGTCGCGCGCCCGGTACGAATCCTGATCACCGGCGGGGTGCGGCGGCCTTTCCTTAGCCTGACTGCGGAAATCGTTGTTCCTTAATCTCAGTCGGAACAGTCCTGTTCTGCGGGGCGTGTTTTCGGACCGGAGCTCCCGGAAATACCGTTTTTACTTTCTGTCGAGAACGACGTGTGCTAATATCCGCGCGTTTCTTGACCCGGAATTGCGGGTCCTCCACGAGCAGACTCCTAGCCCCGCTGGCTTCCATGAAAAATACCTTTCTCACGTTTCTTCTCCCCTTTGTCGTCCTCTTTGCCTTCACTTCGGAAGAAGCGCAATCGACCATCGCGTTGGTGCCCGAACGAACGGGACACACCGCCACGTTGTTAACTACGGGAAAGGTCCTCATCACCGGCGGAGTGAACGAAAGCTCGACGCTCGACTCCGCGCTGCTCTACGATCCGATCGCCGGGACTTTCTCGCCGACGGGGACGATGACCTCCCCTCGGGCAAACCATACCGCCACCTTGCTTCCCGACGGTCGCGTCCTCATCGCAGGCGGTGACATAAGCGGGGCCGCCTTGAACACGGCAGAGGTCTACAATCCGACGACCGGTCTTTTCACTCATACGGTAAAGAACATGCGTATCGGGCATACTCTGCATACGGCGACGCTTCTGCCTAACGGCTCTGTCCTTATTGTCGGTGGGCAGTTGGCAGAACTTTTTGACCCGGTCACCCAGTCCTTTACGACTACGATCGGAACGCCGGTGAATCGCCGTTCCCACGCGACGGTCCTGCAACCGGACGGCACCGTCTTCATCACCGGCGGCTATATTGGTGCCGCCGCCGTGAATACCGCGGAGATATACAACCCGGCGGATCAAAGCTTTACCGTCCTGCCGAGCGGAATGTTAATCCCGCGCGCGAATCACACGATGACGCTCATGCTGGACGGCCGGTTACTCATCGCGGGCGGCTTCGCCGGGACGAGTCCCCACGACGAAGTAGAAATATACAATCCCGTCTCGCAGACTTTCATGCTCGTGCAGCATATGACTTACCACCGGTCTAATCAGCGAGCCTTGCTGCTGACCGATGGTCGCGTGGTTGTAATTGGTGGCGTTACTTTGGAGAGCGGCTTCCTCGCTCAGGACGAAGTCTACGACACAACCGCGGACACTTGGACGCTCCACAGCACACTGCAGGAGGATCGGGCCGGCCACACGGCGACTGCTCTTCCGAATGGAACGATCTTGGTCGCTGGTGGAGTCACTGGCAACTCCACTTTGAACAGCGCTGAAATTCTCGACCCCGTGACTCACAGTTACACGCTGGTCGGCAACATGATCAGCGGGCGCAATCAACATACCGCCACACTCCTGGATAATGGCAAGGTAATGCTCGCTGCGGGCAGCACAGATACCGCGACTCTCCGCACAGCGGAAACCTTCGATCCGGCGACTAATTTGTTTGGTTCTGTTGGCGCGCTCGGGACTGCCCGCAAAAGTCACACGGCTACCCTGCTGCCCGACGGAACAGTTCTTATCGCCGGGGGTAAGAGCATAAGTGGTGATCTCAACAGCGCCGAGATCTACGACCCAACGACAGCACTCTTTCACCTGACGGATGCCATGCATGTTGGCCGGGCATTGCACACGGCTACGCTTTTGGACGATGGCACCGTGCTTGTCGCCGGGGGAGTCATCAACGGTGGGGATGAGACCCCGATCTGCGAGCTATATGATTACGTGGCGGGAACGTTCGACTATACGGGCAAGCTCGAGCAGAAACGCAAGCGCCACCGTGCCTCCAAGCTAGAGGATGGGACGGTTCTTATCTCTGGTGGCAACACCTTGGAAAACTCGCAGCAGGGCGGCGATCGGACGACCGATACGGCCGAGCTTTACAACCCAACCTTCGGAACATTCAACTTTGTCGAAAAGATGAGCGTCCCGCGGAGCGAACATGAGTCAACTCTGCTGACGGACGGAACGGTCCTGGTGACTGGTGGTACTTTGGATTCAGCGCCGGTCGATATCTATCAACCACCGACGCACGATTTCACCACTGCGGGGGCCTTGATCCAAACTCGCGCACGCCATGTAGCCTTGCGTCTGACGAATCCGGCTTGGAGCGACCTGGTCGGTAAGGTCCTCGTGATCGGTGGCTCTATCACCGGGGGCGACATTTTTGGTGGCGCGCAACAAGCGCTTGATTCGGTTGAAATCTATGATCCCGCGACCGGACTCTTCAGCGACTTTGGCCATTTAAACGTCGCGCGGCAAAATCACACGGCGACGGAGATGCAGGATGGCCGCATCCTCATCACAGGCGGTGTGGGACGTCCTTACATCAGTGCCACGGCTGAGATCATTCCCGGGCCGGTTCCGACGCCGACACCTGCGCCGACGGTGACCCCGACCCCGACGCCGACGCCGACTGCCAGTGTAACTCCGACCCCGACGCCGACTCCCAGTGTAACTCCGACGGTGACGCCGACGCTGACGCCAACTCCCAGTGTAACTCCGACGGTGACGCCGACGCCAACTCCCAGTGCAACTCCGACGGTGACGCCGACGCCAACTCCCAGTGTAACTCCGACGGTGACACCGACCCCGACGCCGACGGTGCCCCCCGGAAAGCCCCTAAATATCGCCACTCGCATTGAAGTGCAGAGTGGAGAGAACGCTCTGATCGGCGGCTTTATCGTCACTGGGACCACCCCGAAGAGGGTGATTGTGCGCGCTATTGGGCCGTCCCTGGCTAATGCGCAGCCGCCTATCGACGGCGTCCTGGCGGATCCGATGCTGGTGTTGCATCTGCCGGGTGGGGTCAGCGTTTCCAATAACAACTGGCGCGCCCGCCAGGAGCAACAGATTCTGGAAAGCGGCCTCGCTCCAAAGAGCGACCTGGAATCAGCGATCGTGGCCACCTTGCCGCCAGTCGATCCCGCGGTTCCAGGCAGTGGCGAATACACCGCCGTGGTGACCGGAAACGACGGGGGCAGCGGTGTCGCTCTAGTCGAGGTCTATGACTTGGACGACCAGGCTACCTCTCATTCCTTGCTCGCGAACATCAGTTCACGCGGCTTCGTCAAGACAGACGATAACGTGATGATTGGTGGTTTCATTATCGGTCCGGCACCGGGAGACACGCCCATTCTGGTGCGCGCCATCGGGCCCTCGCTGGCGAACGCTACTCCACCGGTAGCTGATCCGCTGGAAGATCCGACCTTGGAACTCCATGACAGCAACGGAGCAGTCCTCGCCGCCAATGACGATTGGGCCGACACCAACAAAGCGGAGATCGATGCGACAGGCTTGGCGCCGAAGTCGCCGAAGGAGTCCGCCATTCTCGGCCACCTCGCGCCTGGCGCCTATACCGCAGTGGTGCACGGCAAGGACGTTAACGGCGGAGTCGCCCTCGTAGAGATCTTCTACCTGCCCTAAGTTTATCCGGTCGCCGAAAGTTCGAAGTTTACGACCGAAGGATTCGGCCGCAGGGGACTTGCTGATCATAACAAGGCGGCCTCGTGGTCGCTTTCGTGGAGCGACGTGGAATCCGATTGTTCCGGTTTGTAATGAGCGGGATTGCCGACTAGTTAGCAACTAGCGGCGAAACGCGTGCCCTGCGGGATCAGTTTACTGCTCGGCCAATTTCCCGGGCGAGTTGTTGGTTATCCTTGAAGTGTCTGTGGAGAACTCCGAATTTTTGTCGACGCGATTTGCCCAGTCAGTTATCGCCCGAGTACAGATAGAAAGCCGACAGTGTTACGAGCAGGATGCCCGATGCATCCAGCCTTCCCGTAAGCGGAGGATACCGCAGGCCTCGCGGGATCGAACCGCGGACGAGTAGTTATGACGCTTCTGCGTCAGTTATTACAGACGATAGACCTCCACCAGGGCCACCCCGGAGGTTCCCCCTACGCCTCGCACCACTGCGGTGTAACCGCTGGCCGGCAGGGTCGCGAGAATCGCAGACTCGTTATCCTTCTTTGGAGCCAGACCCGTAGCTTGGATGGCGGTTTCGTCGGAGTCTTTCCAATTGTCATTGGAAGCGACTACTTCGCCATTACTGTCATATAAATCCAAGGTCGGATTCGACAAGGCATCCGTAATACCAGCGTCGACCAGGGAAGGTCCCAGGGCGCGAGTCAGAACCTGCCGATCCTGATCCTGTGGTCCGATAATAAAGCCCCCGATCATGACGTCGTCGTCCGTGCCGACGAATCCGCGGGTACTGATGTTAGCTAACTGGGCCAGGGTCGTCGCGGGATCATCCAGGTCGTAGACCTCCACCAGAGCCACACCACTGCCGCCGTCGTGTCCGCTGACCACGGCGGTATAGTGACCACTGCCCGGGACAGTGGAATCCGCGGGCGCCAGGTCGGCGATGATCGCTGCTTCGAGGTCATTGGACGGTTGGAGACCCGTATCAAGAATCTGTTGCTCCTGGCGGGCGCGCCAGTTGTTGTTCATAACGGTGGTTCCGTCGGGTAGAATGAGTTCGAGGTTCGGGTCCGCCAGCACTCCGGCGACCGGTGGCGTGGCATTTGCCAGAGAAGGCCCAAGAGCGCGAATGAGCACCTTCTTGGTCTTTGTGCCACCGGTAACGATGAAGCCGCCAATCAGGACTTTCTCGCCGGTTTCCGCTTCCACGCGGGTGGCGATGTTAAGCAGTTTTCCCTGCGGGGCCGTGGGTTCAGGGGTGGGCGTTGGAGTTGGAGTGGGTGTGACCGTAGGTGTCGGCGTCGGCGTCACCGAAGGCGTCGGGGTCACCGAGGGAGTCGGGGTCACCGAAGGCGTCGGGGTCACCGAAGGGGTGGGCGTGGGAGTCGGGCCGCCGCTTTCTCCTTCGACGATCGTAATGGTAGAATCGGCGGCAACCGTCGAACGGGTATCGACGATGCCGTTAGGCCAATTCACTTTCACGGTCGCGACGGTGGCTGTGCCAATGCCGAAGTGGAGCGGTCCTGCGCCCTGTGAGGCGTATTCGCCGCCGCCGCCACCGTTATTTTCCCGGAAAGCCAATCCGCCCGTGTAAGTGACGGTGACGCGTGCACCGATTCCACTCAGGTTGGAGAGAGTCCCTTTCAGGTTGACCTTGATGAAGTGATTTGAGTTCCCGTTGTTCTTAAAGAGATAGTGAATGCCGGTGGCGGCGTCGCCGGTGACCTTGGTCGGCGCAATGCCATCCTGCACCACGAGATCGAGAAAGCCGTCGTTGTTGTAATCACCCCAAGCCGCCAGCTTGTGGGCAGAAGTGACCTTATCGTCCTGCAGGTCGACTCCTTCGGTTTTGGCGACATCGGTAAAGGTCCCGTCGCCATTGTTGTGATAGAGAAGGTTGGCGTTGCCTACGCCGATCTCGTTCGTCCCCGGCCGGGCGACAAAGAGATCGAGGAAGCCGTCATTATCGTAGTCACCCCACACCGCGGCCCAAGTATTAGTGTTATCGTTTACGCCCGCCGCGGTGGTGACGTCGGTAAAGGTGCCGTCGCCGTTGTTTCGGTAAAGGCTGTTGCCGATATCTCCCATGCCGCTTTGCTTGCCGCGGGAGATATAGAGATCGAGATAGCCATCATTGTTGTAATCACCCCATGCAAGTCCATTGGTATTGAGACGCGCCGCCAGTCCAGCCGACGTGGTTACGTCTCTGAAAGTCCCGGCATCGTTATGATAGAGTGCTTCGGGCGCTCCATTGCCGCCTATCACGACATCCATGTAGCCATCGTTGTCGTAGTCCGCGAAGGAGACGACCGTTCCCTCAACTAGTCCGCCGCTTGCCGTAGCCAGGCCGGCGGCGTCGGGAACCTGAGTGAAGGTGCCGTCTCCGTTGTTCTTGTAGAGCACGTTTATACTCGGCTCCATGCTGGTGGACATGTTTTTGACGAAGAGATCGAGCTTTCCGTCGTTGTTATAGTCCACGAAGAAGCCGCATTCGCCGTAGTTACGGCCTATCTCGAGACCAGCCGCTTCGCCGGTGTAGGTGAAAGTGCCATCGCCGTTCCCCTTGTAGAGCACGTTCCGGGTCGGGACGTCAGACGTTGGCGCACCGTCGCCTCCCTGGCCGCTTTGAAAAGGCGGCTCGGCCGCGAAGAAATCCAGGTTCCCGTCCCCATCGTAGTCACCGAGGGAAATCCCGAGCCAATCCTTGTTGTCGGGCGTGCCTTCGCCAGTGAGACCTGAACCGGTCGCGAGGTCGGTAAAGGTGCCGTCTTTATTATTGATATAAACGAACGGCGTGGGCGGTCCGCCGAGATAATCCAGCTCGTGGACGGGAACGATGAGGTCGAGATAGCCGTCGTTGTTGAGATCGCCCCAGACCGGATTTCCCCAGGCTCGCGTGGCGATGCGGCTGAGGCCTGCGGCAACGGAGACGTCGGTAAATTGTGGAGCCGCGAGAGTCGAAGCGACTCCGGCCAGGAGACTCCCGGTCACCGCGACGAGCGCCAGAGTCTTCCGGAACATGGCGCTCCGTGCGGCACGGGGCGCTCGATCAGATGCAACGGCGACGGCGGACGGAGTGATGGCGATGGATTTCTTCATAGTAGGGCTGTTCCGAAGGGGGGAGCGGATTGTGGCGAACGTTGGAAAGTATAGCATTTTCGATTTGTTGGCAATTGCTGTTGGGTGCTCGGCGACCGTCCCGGCTCGCAAGCAGTGAAGGGCCGTCGGCGGCTGCTTATGGTGCGGTGGTGACCTTTAGCCGGGCGTTGTCGCTGGTCGCGCTCCCGTCGTTGTTGCTCACGACGACAGAGAAAAGGGACCCGTTGTCCGCGAGCGTGACAGGAGGCGTGGTGTAGGCGGACTTGGTCGCACGGGTGATGACCGCCCCGTTCTTTTGCCATTGATAATGGAGCGGAGGCGTGCCCGTGGCGACCACCTTGAAGTTGGCCATCTGGCCCAAGGCGACCGAAACCGAGCGCGGCTGACGAGTGATGCTTGGCGGCGCTGGAGTGGGAGTGGGAGTAGGAGTTGGCGAAGGCCCGGTATTTTCCACGACGGTGAGAGTAGAGTTAGCCGCGACCGAGGCCACCATATCAGACCCGGCCGCTGGGCCAGGCCACCTGCACTGTCGCGAAAGCGGCCGTGCCAATCCCGAAATGCAAGGGCTCCGCTCCCTGGGAAGCGTATTCGCCGCCCCCGCCGCCGTTATTTTCCCGAAACGCCTTGCCTCCGGGATAGGTCACGGTCACCCGGGCGCCGATGCCGAACCGGTTCGAGATTGATCCCTGCAGGTTGACCTTGAGGTAGTGATTGCTATTCCCGTTGTTCTTCAGCAGGTAGTGATAACCGGTCGCGGCGTCGCCGGTGACCTTGGTTGGCGCGATACCGTCCTGGATCACCAAGTCGAGAAAGCCGTCATTGTTGTAGTCGCCCCAGGCCGCGAGCTTATGTGCGGAAGTAACCTGGTCGTCCTGCAGCGAGACTCCTTCGGCCTCAGCCCGGTCGGTAAAGGTGCCGTCGCCGTTGTTGTGGTAGAGGAGATTGGCGTTGCCGGCGCCGAGTTGATGCGTGCCGGGACGAGCGACGAAAAGGTCGAGAAAGCCATCATTATCGTAGTCGCCCCAGACCGCCACCCAGGTGTTCGTGTTGTCATTCACTCCGGCCGAGGCGGTGACGTCGGTGAAGGTGCCGTCGCCGTTGTTATGGTAGAGAGTGTTGGCTGACTCTCCGAAGCCGCTTTGCTTACCCCGCGAGATATAAAGGTCGAGAAAGCCATCGTTATCGTAGTCGCCCCAGGCGAGGCCGGTGGAGTTAGCACGCGGAGTTAAGCCGGCAGCCGTGGTGACATCGACGAACGTGCCGCTGACGTTGCGATATAACGCTTCGTTGCTGCCGTTTCCACCGATGACGACATCCATGTATCCGTCGTTATCGTAGTCGGCGAAGGAGAGGATTGTTCCTTCCACGACGCCATGAGTCGCGTCGGCCAGTCCGGCGGCGTTGGCTACCTGGGTGAAGGTGCCGTCCCCGTTGTTCCGGTAGAGGACGTTGATGCCAGGGTCGGCGGTCGTGGGGATGTTCTTCACGAAAAGGTCGAGGTTTCCGTCGTTATCGTAGTCGACGAAAAAGCCGCACTCACCGTAGTTCCGGCCGATCTCAAGACCGGCGACATCACTCGTGTAGTGAAATGTGCCGTCGCCATTACCCTTGTAGAGAATATTGCGGGTTGGGACCATCGAGGTGGGGGAACCATCGCCGCCGCCGCTCTGGAACGGTGGTTCGGCAATAAAAACGTCAATGTTTCCATCGCCATCGTAGTCGCCAAAAGACATCCCCAGCCAATCCTTGTTGTCATTATCTGCCTGCACCAGGCCCGCGGTCGCGCGGATATCGGTGAAAGTCCCGTTGCGGTTGTTCAGATAGACGAAAGGCGTCGTCGGTCCGCCGAGGTAATCCAACTCATGCACCGGCACGATGAGATCGAGATAGCCATCACCATTGATATCACCCCAGATCGGATTCCCCCACGCGCGGGTTTTCAAACGGATGATCCCAGCCGCGGTCGAGACGTCCTGGAACATCTGCGCTCCCGCGAGTGGCACGCCGAGCAAAACGCAGCCGGCGACCAAAACCGGGAGCCATTTGCGAGGAGCGATCGAGGACAAAGAGGAGCGTTGGAGAGCCATCGGGAACGATGCGGGGAGCGGCTGTCATTGAACCAGTTTCGATGCGGTCGGTCAACCTTTTTCCGCGAAGAGCGCACTTTACTCAGGGCTCGCGGAAAAATCCTCGCGCCCGAGTCGAAATGGATGCATTTTCCTTCTAATATTTCGCGGCCACCGCCCGAAGAACGCTCTCTTCAAAAGATGTTGTTGCCTTCATCGCCCGCCCAAAAAGCGACTCTCATCGCGAGCCTGCTGCTGCTCGCCGTTTCCGTCCGAGCCGACGACGTGCCGCGTGGCGTTTTCTGTCTCCTGCCGGCAGGCATCCCCTGCGAGGCGGCGGTTCTTTCCAACCCAAGCGTCGACGGGATTTCCATTCGCCAGACCTGGGCGGATCTCGAACCGACCGAAGGCCATTACAACTGGAGCTTCCTCGATGCCGAGGTGGCGCGGGCCGATGCCGCGGGTAAGCCGGTCCTTTTGCGCATCCTCACCCAGAATGGAAAACCGAAATGGGTCACGGCCGCGATCACCGCGGCGGACGGAAAATTCTTCACCTTCACTGCCGAAGGCGTGACTTCGACCATCCCGGTTTTCTGGGACCCGACGTTCCTCGCAAAAAAGAAAGCGATGATCGCGGCGCTCGGCGCGCATTTTAGCGGCAGTCCCGCGGTCAAAATCGTGGCCGTGAGCTTTGCGAACGCGCGCAGTGAAGATTGGAACGTCCCGCACACGCCGCAGGATATCGTGCACTGGCAAGAGGCCGGCTACACCTCGCAGAAATTGCTCGATACCGGGAAGACCCTGATCGATGCCGCGATGACGGCGTTTCCCAATCAGTTGGTCACTCTCGCGGTCGCCGACGACGGCCTGCTCGATTCCAGCGGGAGCTACGTCGCGCTCACCGCGATCGCGACCGCGCGAGCCAGTTGGCCGGGCCGGCTGATTGTGCAGAAAAATTCGCTCTCGGCCGTGAACCCGCCTGCTCCCGGCACCGGCACCGTCTTCGAGGCATTGTGGAACAGTCGGCCCGATGTCGCGGGGCAAATGTTATCCGCCGCCTACGGCGACCCCACGTATCGCGACAATGGCGGGGTGCCCGATAACGCGGCCGACATTCTCCATCGCACGATCAATATTGGCGTCGCCTACGGCATGAATTACATCGAGATCTACCAGCTCGATGTGCTGAATCTGCCGGACGAAATCACTTACGGACATAACGTTCTCGTCGGAAACGCCCCGCTCACCGGCCTCAAGCCGAAAGCGCCCACCGGCCTCCGCCGCACTCCCTAACGAGGCGGCGCGCGTTCGACACCGCGCCGGCTCGACTTTAGTTTCCGCGTCTGCCGATGACGCGCGCCCTTTTTTTCCTCCCGCTGCTCGCGCTCCTCTCGACTCAGCCTAACGACTGGCCGTTCCCGAGCCGCTCGCCGGCGGGGGAAATTGCACCGGCAGCTGCCGTCTCTTCGACGCCCGCGCCCCGCTCCACGCCGCCGCCCTACGATGTCGCGTTGCGCCAGGAGCCCTGGGAAAAATTATCCGACCAGGAGATCAGCCGGGTCGGCCAGGAAGCGCTCGCCATTCGTCCGCAGCAGTGGCGCCACGGCGAGACCGAGAATTTCATCTTCCACTATCGCGGCCTGAGCGACGCGCTGCAGATCGCGCGCGAGATCGAGTTCGATCTCTGGTACGTCGCGCAGTCGTTAGGCGCGAGCAAGGCCGACTACACGAAGAAGTCGCACGTCTACGTTTTCGCCGACGAGAAGGAGTGGCAGAGATTCGTCGCGGTCAGCCGCGCGCCGGCCTGGTCGCATGGCCTCGCGATTGACGACGAGCTTTTCCTGAATGTTCGCGCGGCCGGCGGCGGTTTTGATTCCCAGAGCCTCGCGCACGAGACCACGCACGCGGTGGTCGCGCGGCTTTATCCCGGGCGCCGCTGGCCGGTTTGGTTGAACGAAGGTTTCGCCGAATACATGGGCGACGCGAGCGTGGCGGCGCGGCATTCGCATACGCCACGCTCGAACCAGCACAAACTGCAAAACGCGCGACATGACCGTCGCCGAACTGACCACGACCGCGCGTTACCCGCTGGACGTCGACGCGGTCGAGCGCCTTTACGACACGAGCGCGAAATTCGCGCGTTATCTATTCAACAAATATCCGAAAGAGCTCTTCCCGAAATTCGTCGACCGTCTGCTGAATGGCGAACCCGCCGCGACCGCGTTGGCCGAAGTCTACGGCGACGAATTTCGCGACATGAACGAATTCGAAAAACGCTTCAGCCGCTTCACCCGATGAAGGCGAAAACCAAATCAGCGCGCGCTTCCGCCTCGACGATTTACGCAGTCGTCGGCGCGGACGAGAGCACGGTGAAGACCCGGGCGAGGGAACTGGCCGCTGAGCTCGCGCCGGCCGACGCCGGAGATTTCGGCGTCGAGACGATCGATGGCTGCGCCGATAACGCGGAGCAGGCCGCGAGCCGGATTCGCTCCACGATCGAGGCGCTGCAGACGCTGCCTTTCTTCGGCGGCGGCAAACTCGTCTGGCTGAAGAACGCGAATTTCCTCGCCGACAACGTCATCGGCCGCGCGGCCGACGTGATCGACGCGCTCGAGGAATTGGCGACGGCGTTGCAGAGCGATTTCGGCTCGGCCGAGGTGAAGTTCCTGCTCAGCGCGCCGGAAGTGGACAAGCGCCGTTCCTTTTACAAAACGCTCACGAAACGCGCCGAGCTCGAGGTCTTCGACAAGCTCGACTCCAGCCGGAGCGGCTGGGAAGAAGAGGCGACCGACCTCGTGCAGTCATTCGGCAAAGCGCGCCGCCTGCAGTTCGATCCCGACGCGCTCGACCTCTTCGTTTTGCTCACCGGCGGCGACAACCGCGTGGTCGGCAACGAGCTGGAGAAAATCGATCTCTACCTCGGCAAATCGACCCGCCGCGTCACCCTCGACGAAGTCCGGAATTTGGTTCCGCTTTCCCGCGCCGGGGTCATCTTCGAGCTCGGCAACGCGCTGGCCGCCCGCAATCTCGAGCACGCCCTCACGCTCGTTAGGCGACTGCTCGACCAGGGGGAATCCGCGATCGGCATTCTGCTCGTCGCGATTATCCCGACTCTGCGAAATCTCCTCCTCGCGAAAGACCTGATGGAGCGCCACAAGCTGCCGCGACCGGGCACACCGTTTTCCTTCACCTCGACTCTGAACCGTTTGCCTAACGAGGCCACGGCGCACCTCCCGCGGAAGAAGGATGGCTCGCTCAACGGCTACCCCCTCGGTCTCGCGGCGATGCAGACGGGCCGCTTCACGGTCGACGAACTGGTCCGCGGCCTCGAGGCTTGCCTCGCCGCCAACCTGCAAATCGTCAGCACGCAACTCGATCACGAGCTGGTGCTCAACCAGATCGTGGTCAAGCTGCTTGCCGCCTAACGATCGGCGCGCAGCCTAGAGCTGCGCCGTCCCGACCTGTTTGCGCGCCATCGGCCCGACCCACGGAATGTCCCAGCGTACGCCGCTGAAAGCCTTCACGATCGCGACGATGAGCACGATCAGGAAGACGACATTCACCGCCGCCCAGATGAGCCAGAGCATGAAGGCGAAGATGACCCCGATCGCCGGGATGTGCGCGAGGATGGCGTATAAAATATTCCAGACGAGACCGAAGAGGCACCAGACGATGCCGAAGATGATCGATTGCATCGCGTAGAAACGGACAAACGAATCGCGCTTCTCCAGGATGTAAAAAATCACGCCGCCGATGAGCGGAAAACAGGCGAGCGCGGCGGCGACGTTCGAAGGCAGCCCGGTGGAATTGGGATGGGCTGCGCCGCCCGCATCTCCCATGGGCGCGGGGCGCTGCGGGGCGACGGGATCAACCGGCTCGAATGGATCAGGCATGATTGTATTAACACCGGAAGCCGGCGCGGAAGCAAGCCCGGGTTGCGGCGGATTTCGCTAACGCAGGCCGCCGCGTGGATGCTACGGTGCGGGCGTGATGGAAAAAAAGCGCACATCGAATTTACGCCGCGGTTTCACCTTGATCGAGTTGCTCGTGGTCATCGCGATTATCGCCATTCTTGCGAGTCTCGCATTCCCGGTTTTCAGCAGCGTCCAGGAGCGCGCGCGCATCACCCAGGACCTGAACAATCTCCGCCAAATCGGGATCGGGACGCAGGTTTATCTGAACGATCACGACAGCGTCTATTTCGCGACCGACCAAGCGGGTTCGCCCTGGCAACAGGCGTTGCATCCGAAATCGCTGCCGACCTGGAGAATTTTTCAGTCGCCGTTCGATAGTCGCAGCCCGAAGGAAGACGACTCCACCTCGCCGGTCAGCTACGGATTGAACAAGAACGCGGCGGGGATTCAGTCGGATAAAATCTCCCGGCCGAGCACCTTCATCCTCTACGCCCCGGCACAGGGCAGCGGATTGGCGGTGAGCTTCACCGGAACCGCGGGCTCCGAGGCGACCATCCTGCGGGACACGAGCACGCCGGGCGGGACTCCGACGGGCGGGCCGCAAAGCAAACGCAAGCGGATCAACGCGCTCTTCGCCGATAGTCACGCCGACAGCATGAATTGGACGACCTTCATCGCGCCGGCAAACGGCATTCAGGGCGACGATTCCAATTACCGCTGGGACCCGGCGCCCGCGCCGTGAGGACGGTGGAAGTTCGCGCCGGGCCGCGGCCTTATGAGGCGCTCATCGGCGAAGGTCTGCTCGGACAGTGCGGCGCGCTCGTTAGGCGCAAACTGCCCGGCACGCGCGGCGTCATTATTTCGGATGAGAACGTCGCGCCACTCTATGCCGCGGAAGTGATCGAGAGTTTGCGCGGCGCCGGTTGCGCGGTCGAGTTGCTCACGATCGCGGCCGGCGAAACCTCGAAATCATTCGCGCAGGCCGGCGCGCTTTGTGAGCGGTTGAGTGCGCTGGAACTCGATCGCGCTTCATTCCTGGTGTCGTTAGGCGGAGGCGTGGTTGGCGACCTGACCGGCTTTGTCGCTTCGATCTTTCTGCGCGGAATTCCCTACGTCGCGCTTCCGACCACGCTCCTCGCGCAGGTCGATAGCTGCATCGGCGGCAAGACCGGCGTCAACGCTACGGTCGGGAAGAATCTCATCGGCACTTTTCATCATCCGGCGCTCGTGCTCGCCGATACCGCGACGATGCGCACGTTGCCGGCACGGATCTGGAACGAAGGTTTTGCCGAGGCGATCAAGCACGGCGTCATTCGCGACGCCGCGCTTTTCGCGATGGCGCCGCAAGTGACGCGGGAAAACGCGGCGGAATTTGTGGAGCGGAACATCGCAATCAAAGCTGCGATCGTCGCCGCGGACGAGCGCGAACGGAGCGGCCTGCGCGCACTCTTGAATTTCGGACACACCATCGGCCACGCGATCGAGCACGCGGCCGGTTACGGCGAGCTGCTTCATGGCGAAGCGATCAGCCTCGGGATGGTCGCGGCCGCGCGGATTTCGATGCGGCGCGCCGACTTATCGTTAGGCGACAACGAGCGAATCGTGGCCGCGCTGCGGGCGCGACAGTTGCCGGTCAAGTTGCCGTCGGATTTCCCGCGCGCGAAAATTCTCGAGTCGCTCCGGCGCGATAAGAAATTCGAGCACGCCCGCATCCGGTTCGTCGTCACACCGGCGATCGGGCAGGCGAGCGTGAGCGAAGAGGTGACGCCGGAAGATCTCCAGGACGCGGTCGACGAGTTGTAAACTACGGCCGGGTCTTTTCGAAATAAGTGACTACGCCCGCGACGACGCCGTCGACATATTCGCGAAAAATGCTCGGCTGCTTTTTCCCGGCCACCTCTTTTTCGCCCTCGTAGTCGCCGGCCTCGACGCGCGTGAAGACTTCGCGGCTGTTCATCACATACGGCTCAAGGTAAGCCGTCGGGCAACGGTAAAGCCGCGTCGCCATCAGGTTGCGCGCGTAGACATATCCGCTCGTCCCGACCGGCGTGACGTTGCCGGTCGTGTAATGATACGGCGGCAGGCCGGTCTTTTTCGCCATCGCCAGGGCGATCGTCTCCGCGAGGTCGAGCTCCTCGGGAAAGGCCCGGCTCAGGAGCTTGTGCAGCATCTCGCAACGTTCGTCATCGAGCTCGATTTCCTCCGGCAAATAGGAGCCGTTCACGAGCAGGTGCAGGTGATTTTTCGCCACCAGGCTCGGGCTTGCCGGGTCGCCCCACGGCTCCGCATTGAAGTGTAAACACAGCACCAGGTCGGGCTGGAGCCGGTAGTTCACGAAACTCGCGCGGCGGCGAATTTCGCTGTTCCGATAAAAGAGCAATTCTTCCTGCCAGCGGATCGATTTTTCTTTCTCCGGATCGGCTGGCCCGTCGAAATCTTCCCGCGGTTCCGCTACGCCCGCTCGGTGTAAAACCTGTAGCGCGATTTCGCGAAAATCCGACGGTCGATAGGGCGTGAGCGGCTCCGAAGTCGCGCGCACGAAAGAGACCTTTGCGCCTAACGACTCCAGCCGTGGCGCGAGCAATCGCGCCACCTGCAAGGTCATGTCGCCTTCCTGGATAGGCGGCTCTTTTTTAATCTGGAACCAGCGCTCTTCCATCTTTGCCCAATTGCCGCCGAGATGCCCGGGGTCGAGCGCGATGTGAAAACCGGTGAGCGGACCCTTGCCCGTGGCCAACGGCAGTTTATCCGGCGGCCTCCAGGTGCGATCGAGCGGCAGCCGGTCGGCATCGGTTTTCGCGAAGCACAGCGTGAAAACCTCCGGCGCGCCCTTGTGTGTTACGATCCGCGCTTCCTCCGGGGTCGACCGCGATCAGATCCGGGTTGAAGCCATGCGTGCAGTAAGCGTCGTCCAGCAGATGAAGGAACTCGTCGTATGTGATCGTCTTCTGGTATTTCTCCAGCTCGTTCCAATCCGGTTTGCGGCCGAGCGTGCTCAGGCTCGCCGCCGGATCGTTAGGCGGTTCTTGCTCGACCGCGCGCGCGGTCGGACCGAGACCCAGATAGAGCAGCCCGGCGAGGGCGAGAATGCGGCGAATGGGAAACATCGTCTTGGGAAATTTTCAGATCAATACGATGCTCGGCGATGCTCAGCATTCTTTTCCTCGGCGACATCGTCGGCGAGCCCGGTCGCAGCGCCGTGATCGCGCGGCTTGCGGAGTTGAAGCAGCGCTGGCAGCTCGATTTCGCCATCGTCAACGGGGAAAACGCCGCCGCCGGTCGCGGGATCACCCCGCGGCTCGCGATCGATCTGCTCCGCGCCGGCGTGCAGGTGATCACGACCGGCGACCACATTTGGGACCAGAAAGAGATCGTCTCTTTTATCGACACCGAGCCGCGTCTTTTGCGGCCGCTCAATTACCCCGACGGCGCGCCGGGCGGCGGCACGATCGTGCTCGAGACACCAAAGGGAAAAGTCGGTGTCATCAATGTGCAGGCGCGAACTTTTATGCAGCCGATTTTGGAAAATCCCTTCCCGCTTCTCGACCGTGCCGTCACCGAGATGCGCGCGGAGACGCCGGTCATCGTCGTCGATGCGCATGGAGAAACCACGAGCGAAAAAATCGCGATCGGGCGTTTTCTCGACGGCCGCGTTTCCGCCGTCCTCGGTACCCACACCCACGTGCAGACGGCGGACGAACAGATTTTCCCCGGCGGCACCGCGTTCCTCTGCGACGCCGGGATGTGCGGCGCGGTCCACTCGATCCTCGGGCGCGCGATCGACCCAATCGTGAATCGGTTCATCAACAACCTGCCCGCGGCCTTTCCCGTCGCGCAGGGCGAAGTGCGGTTGCACGGAGCATTGCTCGAGATCGATGAAAACACCGGGCGCACGCTGCGCATCACCCGCGTGGACGAACCCGGCTCGGTCGCTGAATGAGTTTGCCGCCACAACTTGTTGCGGCCAAACTCCCTCCGCTTCCGAATTCAAAAAAGAGAAAATGATCATGAAAATCTTGAAACAATCTTTTGTGGTGAGCCTGCTGCTCGCCAGCGCCACCCTTCTCCCGCCGCTCGTCCGGGCCGATGACAAGGCGGATGCCTACAAGTACGGCAAGGAAGGAATCGAAGCCGCCAAGAACAAGGAATGGGACAAGGCGATCGACCTTTTCGAAAAATCGGTCAAGGCCGACCCGAAGGAGGCGAATAACTACAATAACCTTGGCCTCGCCTACAAAGGCGCCGGCAAAATGGACGAAGCGGCGAAGGCTTTCTCTGGCGCTCTTGCGGCCGCTCCGGATAACTATACCGCCTATCTGAACCTCGGAATCATTTACACCTCACAGCAGAAATACGAAAAGGCGATCGAGGATTTTGACCACGCGTTAAAGATCAAGGCCGAGAGCGTCATCGCCCATCGCTTCCGCGCCTTCGCTTATCTCCAGCACAAGGATTTCGCCAAGGCAGTAGAGGATTACAACATCGTGCTCAAGGAGAAGGATAATGACCTCGAGATTCTCGACCGGCGCGGCTTTGCGCTCTGGAATTTGAAGGAATACGACAAGGCCATCGCGGACTTCTCGAAGATCATCAAGGAAAAGCCGGAAGCCAAGGAAGCCTATCTCGATCGCAGTTATGTCTATGAGTTAAAGAAGGACTATGCGAACGGGATTGCTGATTGCGACAAGGTCTTGAGCCTCGACCCGGCGAACGAGGACGCCAAGAACCGGAAAGCGCGCCTGGAGTACGCACAAACGCAGGGCAAACCGACGCCGACCCCGACCGCGCGCCCGCGGCGCACCCTGCCACCCGAGCCAGAAGCCACGCCGCGCAAGATGCGCCGGCCCGGTGGCGGCACCTAGCCGGTTACCTAACGAGCCAGTGCCTCGTCCACGTCGGATGGATCATCGAGCATGATCCATTTCAGGATTGAGACCGGGAGGCTTCCATGACTGATCAATTCGTCATGGAACTTCCCGAGCTGGAAGTCCTGGCCCATCTTGTCGCGGTAACTGCCCAGTAACTGCATGATCTGCCATTTCCCGACGATGTAACTGATCTTCTGGGTCGGGCTGGAAGCCGCGCCCGCCGCTTCGCCTTCCGCGGCTTCGTGATCGAGCCCACCAGCGTCCATGAAATACTGGACGGCCTGCTCAAATGTCCACTTCCCGGTATGCAGATTCACATCGACGCCGATCCGCGCGCAGCGGTAGCGGGCCAGTCTAAGCACCTGACCCACGGATGACGAATCAGGCGGGTAAAGGCCTTCACGCATCAGCATCTCCTCCCCGTAGAGCGCCCAGCCTTCGATGAAAACGTTGTTGCCGTTCTGCCGCCGAATTTCGTCCTTGAGATGGTTTGCGATCGAGAGCTGGAGAAAATGCCCGGGAATCCCTTCATGTCCAAGAATCGGACGCGGATCTTCGATCGCCGCCCGAATGTAGAAGTTCTTCGACTCGGGGTTATAGGTCGGGATGAAATAGAAACCGGTCGAGTCCTTGTCGTAAAGCCCCGGCGGATTCATGAAACCGCCCGGGCTCGTCGGCTTGAACGCCGCGGGCAACTGCCGGATTTCAAACTTGCCAAGATAATCGGGCAGCGTGACCAGATGATGCTCTTTCAGGAACGAGATCATCTCCGCCTCGCGACTCTCGTAAGCCTTCAGAAACGAAGCCTGGTCGGGCGGGATGTTCTTGCTCCGCTTCGGATCTGGATCGGCCAGCGAAGGATCGGGCAGCCATGCTTCGTAAGCACGATATTGCGCCAGCTCTACCCGGCCGATCATCTCCACCTGCGAAGCGTCGAGCGGCAGAAGGAGGAGATGGTGGAGATAGAAGTTGTAATCTTCCTCCCCCATTGGGCTGAAGGCGACCATCGAGGGAAGCTTCTGCTCGAGGTGCTCGGCAAACCCGTGGATCGCCTGCAAAGCCGCATCCCGCGCTTCCACCAGAGACTTATGTTCGTTAGGTGGAAGATCCTTCGCCAGGGTCATCAGGCTGTCGTTGAACAGCGGATCAATCGCGCGCGCGGAGGCGATCGCGAGCTGCGCGAAAAGCTTTACGGGCTCGGTCAGGTTTTTTTCGCCCTGGGCGAGCATCGCCGGCATTGCCTTGAGGCGGGCGGTCGCAGCCGCGGCGCGCTTCTGCGGAGTGTCGTAATCCTTTTTCAGAAGAGAAAAGATCGCGTTGCTGCATTCGCCGACATAAGTCTGCGGGTCGCGGCTGGTGGAATGCCAGACCCGGTCGTCGAAAGCCGCGCCCTCCAGTTGGGAGCGAAAAAGAATCCAGTCGATCCGCTCATCTTTCGGCCAGTTCTTCGTCTGCATCGCGCTGACTTTTTGCAGCACGTCCGCGACATGCCGCGCGCGGTCGGCGCTGGCGGCGGCCGAATAGTCGGTCAGGCGATCGTCCCAGGTGTGCAGGCCGGAGTCGCTGCTGCCGACCGGATATTGCTCGTTCCGCCAAGCGTAATAGTCGTCGGCGGTTTTATGCAGCGCGGCGGTGGCGACCAGGTCGGGTCTCGCGGCGGTAATCAGAGCTTTATTGGACACGTCCGGCGTGTGGTGTGGCGCGGGAAGCTGCGCCCAGCTCGCGGGCGCGAATAATCCCAGCGCGAGAATCCCCCTAACGAGTGCGTTTGTCTTCACCGGGCAAGCGTATCCGCCCGGCCGTCGCCGCGGAAAGAAGGATTTAGCGATCGTCGCGTAGCAATTGCTCGGCGGTGGTGAACTTCGGCTCGATGTCCACCGGCACGGCGCTGAGTTTATCCAAAGCCCGCTGCACCTCCGGCCGGATGACGCCGAGCTTCGTGCTCAGCTCCTTCGCTTTCGCGTAGTTACCTTCCGCCTGGATGGTCATGATCTCGCGGGTCAATCCTTCCACGCCGGCTTTGATCTTCTCCGGCACGACCGCAAAGGTCCCATCCGGCGCGATCGTAAACGCGCCGTGATCGAGCAGGTAATTTAGCTGCACCGCCATCCCGAGCCCGTGCGCTTCGCTCGTGCCGAAACGTAACGTGCGGAAGCTGGAAGCGAGATAGGTCGCGTAAAGCGGGCGCTCGAGTGACTTATCGACCACGCCTTTGTCAATCATGTATTGCAGGGCGAAAAGAGCGCTGATATCCGCCTTCGCTTCCTCCAGCGCGCTGTACGTCTCCTTCAGCTCTTCGCGCACGGTGCTCTGCCGGCCGTTCGTGGTCACATCATGCGGTCCGAGACCATGCATCAACTCATGGACCACGATGTGAGTAAAAAAGGCGTCAAAGGAAAGGTCCTTTTGATCGTTAGGCGAAAGGACCACCTGCGCGATGGGCTGGAGGATCTTGGCAAACTTCGCGTCCTGGACGTTCTTCAGCATAACCCGCTTGGAGCCTTTCTCGCGTGTCACCCTTTCGTCGTTAGGCAGGTTATAAGCCGCCGTCTGCACGCCATGGTTGGCATCGCCGGCGTCGAAGATTTCGTTTACCACCACGATCGGGGCGAGCGCGCCGAGCTTCGGGTTGCGATACTTCGGATCGATCGGCAGGTGGTTCTCGATCTCCTGGAGCTGGCCGGCGAACTTCTGCAGCTTCGCGCTTTCCTCCTCGTCGAGGACGGTGATGAACGCTTCGTAGCCGGCTTTGTAATTAAACCACTCGTCGTTATAGACCTCGTAGGGCCCGATCGTCGGTTCGATCGCACCCTTCAATTCCATCCAGGCGACGTCACTCGCGTAGTAGTCGTCGCTCAGGAACCCGTCGGCGCGGGTGGTGAGGAATTTCTTCAGCGTCGGCTCGGTCGCGGCCGCCGCGGCTTCGCGCAGGAGCTGCGCGGCCTGGAGCAGCTCGCCCTGATACTCGACGCGATAGGGGACGGTGGTGAAGCTCTTGCCTTCGTGGCGGATGACCGTGAAAAAGCCACGGGCGTTCTTTTGTTCGTTAGGCGAGAGCGATTTCATCCAGCTCTCCATCTCCTGCTTCGTCGTATCCGAGGGATAAAAGCCGGCGCCTGGAGGCTTCGCCGGCGCGCCCGCGACGAAGGGCGCGTTGTCATCGAGGTTCGACCATGGGCCTTTGTTGATCAGGAAATAATGCAGCCGCGCGCGGCCCTCGGGCGACTCGTCGCCGGCGAGACTGAGGAGCATCGAGGGATTCTGCGACCACATCTGGCGGAGAAAAATTCCGTCGATGATCCGGGACGCGGCGACCAGTTTCGCGAGCGCCCGGCGTTCGTTAGGCGAGAATTTGGAGAGATCGGCGGTGATCTCCGTCGGCGCGAAGCGCGCGGTCATCTTCTCGAGCTGCGCGGCATCCGGCAGGGGAGAGCTTTGCGCGGCCGGCTGGACGGAGAGAATGAGAAGAAGGGCGCAGAAATGAAATGTTTTGTGCATAAGTGGAAAGATTTTGAGCTACCAGACTACTTTGACGTCATAATCCCGAAAGCGCCGGTCGGCCGTGAGAATTGCCATGTCTTCGCTTTGCGCCTGCGCGATCAGCATCCGGTCGAAGGGGTCTCGGTGCACCAGGGGCAGGCTCACAATCCGCTCGCAGTGGTTCCGCAGGATCGGAATTTCTCTGATTTGGTTGTCCAGCAGACCACGATCAAACGCCTCCGCTTGCCGGTCATTCCATCGCAATTTGTTGATGCTGCGCTTGAGGGAAATTTCCCAGTAGCTAATGACGCTAAGAAATAGCTCTTCGGCCTCGCGGAAGCAGCGTTTGGCTACCGGAGTCAGAGCGGACTCTTCACCGTTCGCCAGCCAGATCACGATTTGAGTATCAATCAGCACCCTCACTTTCGACCCTTCCGGCGACGGGCAGGGACTTTCCCCGAGGCAGGCATGTAATCGGCGAAATCGTCGACCTCTTCGTTGAAATCGGGCGCCATATAAGTCACGACTCCCGGAGCCCAACCCATCTGACGTTTCCGTCCCACCGGCTTGATCACGGTCAATCGCACGAGCGGTTTGTCGCGGTTGGCGATGATGACCTCCTCTCCGTCGAGCGCCTTTTGAATGAGCTTGGAGAGATTGGTTTTCGCCTGGTGAATGGTCGCTTGGGTCACAGCTCAAACGCTTAGCTAACTTCCTTAGCTAAGTCAACGCCAAGCCCGCTAAATCACGCTGCTCGTTGCGGCCGGTTTCGCGCCGGCGGCGAGCGGGCGGACCGGGGAAATCTTCACGACGTTATCCGGGTCGTAGTCGATCAGCTTGAGCCAATCTTCCGTGATGTCGGTCGCGGGCAGGATTTCGTTCTCGAGATATTCGGCGTTCCAGGCGACTTCGAGATCGGCCTCGCTGATGCCTTCCTCACCGCCGCTCGCGATCGCGCGTTTGATCGCCATCGCTTTCGCGCGCTCGACGATCGAGGCGATGATCGCGCCGCTGATCACGTCGCTGCGGAAGAGCGCTTCCTTCCGGCCGCTGCGCAGCGTCACCTCGAGCAGGCGGTTCTCCTCGCGCTTGGCGAATTGCTTTTCCACCAGCCGGCCGATGAGCGCGTCGATCGCGGCTGCCTTTGTTTCGGCACCCGGCAACAGCGCGGCGTCATACGGCAGATCGTTCGTTAGGTAGATCCGGTAAATTTCGCGCGCGCCTTCTTTGTTCGGGCGGTTGACCTTGATTTTGCGATCGATTCGGCCGGGGCGCAGAATAGCGGGATCGATCAGGTCGGCGCGATTCGAAGCGAGGATGATGACCACTTCGTTGAGCGAATCGATCCCATCCATCTCCGTGCAAAACATCGGGACGAGCGTCGACAGAATGCTCGAGTAACGCGACGCGCGCCGCGTGCCGAGAATGCTCTCGGCCTCGTCGATGAAGAGGAACGGCATGTAGCCTTCACGCCGTTTCTCGCGCGCGGTGGCGAAAATTTCGCGGACCATGCGCTCCGATTCGCCGACCCACATGTTGAGGATTTCCGGCCCCTTGATGTGCATGAAATACTCGCGCATATCGGCGCCGGATTTGGTGCGGAGCTGCTTCGTTAGGTTATAAGCCGTCGCCTTGCCGATAAGCGTTTTGCCGCAGCCGGGCGGGCCGTAAAGAAGGAAGCCCTTCGGCGTGGCGTGCTGGAATTTCGCGAAGAGATCCTCGTGCAGGAGCGGCAGCTCGATCGCGTCGCGGATCGCCTGGAGCGCTTCGTCCTGGCCGCCCACTTTTTCCCAAGGCAACTCCGGCACGGTGTCGAGGTAATGATCGCTCGCTTCCGGCCGCGGAAGGACTTCGAGCGCGACCCGGAAATTGGCATCAACGCGCACGTCATCGCCGGTCTTCAAAGCTGCCTTTGCGAGCTGCGCGGAACGTTGCAGAACGAGCGATTGCGCGCCGTGATCGGAACCGACGCGCAGCCGATCGGTCCCGAGGACCTCGGCGATTTTGGTGACCGGGCCGGCGTTATCGAAGCCGAGATCGCCGACGATGACGTAGGCCTCGTTCACGAGGACGCGCGTCCCTTTCTGCAACTTCGCGAGGCTCACGCGCGGATCGACGTTGCAATAATAATCGGCGCCGCCGACCACGATCTGCGCCGTGTCGCGCGCGGGGCTGCCGAGGAAAGTCCCGATGCGGTTCGCGGGCGAGGTGACCTTCTTGATCACCTGCTCGAGCTTCTCGATCATCTCGCGCGCGTCGCCGATCATGTCCTCCTGCGCTTCGATCTCGGCCCGGAGCATGAGGAGGCGGTCGCGGACGATTTCGTCGCGCGGGATGAACGCGAGTGCGCGGTCAAACGCCTCGAGCACTGTGATCGTTTCCTCGTCGTTAGGCGAGAACGCGTGCTGCGGGTCCTGATTCGATTCGTCGCTCATCGGAGTGTAAAAAAGAATACGCCCGCCGGATTCGGGTCGCAAACTTAGCCGCCTGAACGCCGCGGGAAAAATCGGTTGAAGCGAGCGGGCCAGCGTCCTACGGTGGCGGTCTCTTTTTGGAGTCTTAGCTCAATTGGTTAGAGCGCCGCCCTGTCACGGCGGAGGTTGCGGGTTCGAGCCCCGTAGACTCCGGGTTTCCTTTTTCTCCTAATCTTGCTCGATGGATTAGGAGCAGGAGCAAGAGCAGGATGAGGGGATGGAAACGACCAACGCGATCCTGCTCCGCAAGCGCAAGCTGAGCGACACCAGCCTTATTATCTCGTGGTGCACGGAGTCGTTAGGCTGCATCGAGACCGTGGCGCGGGGAGCGCGGCGGCCGAAGAGCCCGTTCGCTGGGAAGCTCGATCTTTTCTTCGAGGCCGAGATCGCGATCAAGCGCAGCCGCAAGACCACTCTGCACACCCTCGCCGAGGTCGCGCTGCGCAATCCCTTCGGCGGCATTCGCGAGAATTATCGGCGGACCCAGACCGCTTCCTGTTTCGTCGAGTGGATCGAGCTCAGCACTGAGCCGGAACATCCTGCGCCCGAGTTGTTCCACCTCCTCCAGCGGGCCTTCGGATTTCTCGACACGAAAGAGCCGACGCCGCGCGTGGTGCAGCATTTCGAAGCGGAGCTGGCGCGCTTCGCGGGCGTGCACGATGCGGCGATTTTGAAAAGCGATCCCGCGGCCGCGCTCGCGTCGCTCTTCGGCCGGATGCCGCGCGGGCGCGCAGCCTTGCTGAAAGCGCTGGCTTAAATTTCTTCCCGCGTAATTGTTCCCGCCATGAAAAGACTTCTGCCTTCGCTCCTCATCGCCGCGGCCCTGGCCGGTTCCGCTTTCTCCGCGCGCGCGGACGACTCCTACAAGATCGACCCCGTCCATTCCTCCATCTCCTTTAAGGTCCGCCACTTCTTCAGCAACGTCACCGGGAGCTTCCAGAAATTCGAAGGCACCATCCACGTCGACAGCGCGCATCCCGAGAAATCCTCCGTCACCGCCACCATCCAGACCGACAGCATCCAGACCGGCAACGACAAGCGCGACAGCCACCTGAAGAGCGGCGACTTCTTCGACGCGGCGAAATTCCCCACCATCACCTTCCAGAGCAAGAGCGTGAAACAGACCGGCCCCGAGAGCGGCGACATCGTCGGCGACCTCACCATGCACGGCGTGACGAAGGAGATCACCCTCCACGCGAAATTCCTCGGCAAAGGCAAAGGGATGGGTGACCGCGCGATCAGTGGCTGGGAAGTGACCGCCGACCCGATCAAGCGCGCCGATTACGGCCTCACCTGGAGCAAGACCGTCGAAGGCACCGCAGTGGTCGGCGACGACGTGCAGGTGACGATCGAAATCGAAGCCGACCAGGCGCCCTAAAGGCCTACGGCACCACGGTGAGGGTCAGATCGTTACCGTCGCCGCCTTCGTAGCTGACTTGGAAATTATTCCGCGCCGTCCGACTGCGGACTGTGATGACGGAGCCATCGGCCAGGTTGGTGAAGGTGCCGCTGATCGGGAGCGCCGAGGTGTTGTCGATGACGGTGAGCTGGGTGCCGACCGCATAGGCGCCTGCGCCGAGGTCGCCCGCGAGGAAGCGAGCGCCTTCGGTAATCGTGACGCCGTTGGCGCTGATCGTGTCGTAGGTGGCTTGCGCGCTATCGAGCTGGCAGTTGTAGATCGCCGACGCGGCGAAGGTGAGGGCGCTTTGCAACAGGAGCGTGCCGGTGTTCCCATCGCCGAGCGATCCCGGCGAAATGCTGGAGTGGCCGCCGCGCCCGCCGCCGACCGTCACCTCGCCGGCGATCATGCCGTTGCCGCCGAGCAGACCGCGCCCGACGCGGATGGGTCCCGTCCCGGTCGCGCTTTGGGTCGCGTTGTTGATGAGCAACTTCCCGCCTTGCACCGTCGTCAGCCCGCTGTAAAGCCCGACGCCGCTGAGCGTGAGCGTGCCGATGCCCACCTTCGTGAGCGAGCCGCGGTCAGTCGTTGCCTGGATCGTGCCGGAGAATTCCGTGCTCAGGCCGTTGCTCCCGACCGTAAGGCTTTTCGTGCCTAGCGAGACGACTCCGTCGCCTTCGAGCGAACCGATCGATACGCCATGGGTCGCGTGTCCCGAGATGTCGAGCATGCCGTTCCCAAACACCTCGCAGCGCGCCGTGCCACCGGTGGAATCGGAGTAAAATTGCACCAGGCCGCCATCGGCGCCGCCCGCGCCGGCCGCGGCGATGAGCGTGGCGTTCGCCGCGGTCGAGCTATCGGAAAAAGTGGTTTGGCCGTGGCGCCCGCCGTTGACCGCTCCGCCCTGGTTTGTGATCGTGGCGTAGGCCGCGGTCGAGTTGCCGTAAAAATCCAGCTCGCCGCCGTAGGCGAGAGGGATGGTGCCGCCCGTCGTCGTGATAGCGGCATTAGCGGCCGTCGCCGAGTCGGTGAAATAGGCCACCGGCGGAGCGCCGAAGTCAGCCCCGGCCGCGCCACCGGTTACTGTGATCGTCGCGTGGTCGGCCGTGCTCGTGCCCCTGAAATCGAGGATGCCGCCGTAGCCGTCTCCATCTTCGCCACCGATATCGGAGCCGCCCGGAGTCACGACGAAATTCGCGGAAGCGCCCGTCGCCTCGTCATTAAAAATAAGCTCGGCCGGGCGATAGGCGCCGCTCCCGCTCGCCCCGACCGTCCATTTCGTAAGAGCGCCCGCGGTCGCGCTCCCGGCGAAGGCGACCGTGTTGTTGAGCTGGTTTTGATCGCGAAACTCCGAGGAGAGCGGGACGATAAACGATTGCAGGATGCCGGAATCATTCACCACGCCCGCGGCGATGGTCGACGTGAAGTAGAGATCGCGTGAAAACGTGATGACGTAGGCGCTCGCGCCGGGGTTGAAGACGAACGATCCGAGGTTGCTATTGAAGCCACCCGGAGCAAAGGAGATCGCCGTGATATTGGAAACCCCGAACGTCGCGGTATCGGCGATCGTGTTGGGCACGACCGCGGGAGTCCAGTTGGTATTCGTATACCAGACCCCGCTGGTCGCAGTCGTATTCCAAGTGGCGCTGCCGGCCGCGCGCGCGCCCGGCAGTGCGGGCAGGAAAAGAGCGAGGAGCGCAGGCAAAACTGCGCGACGGTAGCTGGAGCGAGAGATCATGTCGCGGGGTTTACCCGGAAATCCCGTGACGAGTCAAGCTGGATAATTGGTCGATCTCTGCGGCCGATGAGACCTCGTGGGGGCTGTAAAACGGACTATTTTACAGTTTCCGGCGAATACATTTCCCACTTATTTGGACAGTTTTACAGCCTCGGAATGATTTCGAGCCTGTTTTACAGCATTATTACATCATTCCGTAATTCGAAAACGAATTTTGGACCGTTTTACAGTCTCCAATTATCCGGAGACTGTTAAACGGTCGTAGGAGGTGTTTTTGATAATGCTGGCGCCTTGATTTGCTGTCATCTGGTGGTCCCGATCATCGGTGGCTGTATCGTAGCGGCCGGAGGCTCTCGCGACAATCTGGAAGCCGTCCGCGGCTCCTTCGCTCCGATTCCAGGAATTGAATCACTGTCCTACAGGTTCCCGGCGAGGTGCCCGCCCGCTAAATATGGAAAGCGGCGCCGAGACGACGCTTGCGAGTTCGTGATCACGATCGATGTCAAGGACGCTTGCTCAATGTCGAAGGACGCTTGCGAGGTCCCTCGCTGCGCTCGGGATGACAAAGTTGCGCGCCGGGCGGGAATGAATCTTTCCGCGTCTACTTTCGCGCCTACTTGTGCTCGGCGACCCAGATGCCTTCCCATTCGTCCGGCGGTGGTTTTTGCAGGAAGATCTCGCAGCGCTCGAGGTAGATGGCCGGGATCTTGTCGCCGGGACGGAGCTCGAGGCAGCGCCGGAAATGTCGGGTGGCTTCGGCGAAATCGCGGGCGCGGTAGGCTTTGCAGGCTTCTTCGTGCAGGCCGAGGCAATCCTCCACCAGCTGGTCGAGCGGTTCGCTCGCCGGTCCGAGGACGGTGTAAAGAGCGAGCGCCTGCTTCTTCCCCTTCACCGCGACGCGGTCGACGAACTGCAGCCGGAACTCATCCCGCACGAGGGCGGCGGCGGCTTCGCCGATGAGCAGATTGCAGCCATAGTCCTTCGTGAGACCCTCGAGGCGGGCGGTCACATTCACGGTATCGCCGATGACGGTGAGCTCCTTCTTCTGCGCGGACCCGATGTTGCCAAAGACGACCTCGCCGTAGTTCAGCCCGCACCCCATGGCGAAAGTCTGGAGGCCGCGGCGGGTCCAGTCTTCGTTCAGCCTGGCCAGGCTCACCTGCATCTGGAGCGCGGCGCGGAGGGCGTTCTTCGCGTCCTCGGCGGAGTTGGTGCTACTCAGGCTGCCCCAGACGGCGAGGACGGCGTCGCCGATGAACTTATCGACCGAGCCCTTAAAGGCGAAGACGTCGCCGACCATGAGAGTGAGGTATTCGTTGAGCTGCTTCACGAGCTGGTGGGAATCCATCTGCTCGGAGAGGGTGGTGAAGCCGCGGAGATCGGTCATGATGAGCGCGACTTTGGTGCGCTGGCCGCCGAGGGCGTTCAGGAAACTCGCCGGGTTATCGAGAATGTCGCGGGCGGCTTCCTTCGAGACGTAGCTCTCGAGCGTGCGCCGGGTTCGCAGTTTCTCCAGCTTCTCCCGCGTGTAATCGTAGATGAACGAGGCCAGCCCACTGACGGCAAACGCGAGCGCGGGCGGGATGCCGGGGACGACCTGAGAGGCGTAGTCGTAGGCGAGCTTGACCCCGACGATGAAGAGGGCGGCGAGACTCACGAACGCCGCGACGCGGAGGCTGATCCGCGCAATCAGGACGGTGACGAGGAAGGAGGCGAGCGCGCCGCCGAAGATGAGGAGGTAAACCGACCAGCCAGGCCATTCCCGGAGGAAGGCGTGATGGATGAGGGCGTTGAGGACTTGGAGATGAATCTCCGATCCGGGCATAAAGCCGAAGGGGGTCGGGTGATCGTCGTGCGCATAGTTACCGGCGGGGCCGACGATGACGACTTTGTCCCGGAGGAGGGCGCCGCCGACGAAGTTTCCTTTCCAGTAACTGGGGATGAAGATCTGGTAAACCGGGACCGGGACGTAGGTCCCGGGTGGGCCGCTAAAGCGGATGAGTCGCGGGACAAAGGGATGGGCGAGGGGGAAATCGCCGAACCAGCGGGCGGCCCGCACGGCGAGGGAAGCGGGCGTATCGGCCGCAAGGGAGGCAGGCGCCGGGAGGTCGATGCCGCGGAGCTCGGCCTCGATGAGCTCGAGCGTGGTGTAGAACCGCGCGGCGCGGATGACGCCGTTGAAGCCGGGCCAGAAATTGAAGTAGCCGATGGCGGGGTTCTGCAGGTTGTCGTCCGGCACGGCGGTCTCGGTGGGGAGATTCAGCGAGGGAGAGACGACGCCGGGGCCGACGACGTCGGTCGCGAGGTTGGCTCCGACGATGATCTGGT
Source organism: uncultured Verrucomicrobiae bacterium (assembly GCA_963831805.1). GTDB lineage: Bacteria > Verrucomicrobiota > Verrucomicrobiia > Chthoniobacterales > UBA10450 > Palsa-1392. The sequence goes on from CAWHRN010000004.1 coordinate 336,172, forward strand.
CGGGATGCCGGGCGAGGGAAGCGCGGAGGATGGCGTCGCCCACGCCGGGCTTCGGGAGGTTCACGTCGAAGACGACGCCGCGGGCGCCCGCCGCGAGCACGCGCTCGGCGATGAGGGCGTAAACCTCGCGCGACCAAGGCCAGCCGGCGGCGATGAGGTCGAGTGCATGCCTCTCCGGGCTGCCGGCCGGGACGCTGGCGTAGAGGGTTTGAAGATCGAGCTGAGAGAAGTTGAGCGTGCTGCTGTCGATCGCGAGAAAGACGAGGCGCGGGTCGGCCGGGAGGAGACGGCCCGAGACCGTGATGGCGTCGCGGAAGCGGTATTCCCAACTGGTGAGGTTGTCCCCGACGACGTCTTTTTGTTCCAGCCGCCAGAGCCCGGTGACCGTTCCGCCGAGGAGCGCGCAGATCAGTCCATGAACGACGGGCCGGGAGAAACGCAATTTCACCGGAGATCCTTTACCAAAGCGCAGGCGCGGTGGGCAGCCTTTCTTGCTTGACTCTTTTTCTCATCCTCGGCGTGATGGGTCACCAATCTTATGAAAAGAGCGAATCCTGTGGCGGCCCGCGTCTGCGCGGGTCTGTGTCTTCTCCTGTGTGTTTCTTCCGTCCGCTCGGCCGATCTCTCGCAAGCCAAGGTCCGGCAGAAGTTTAACGTCGTCACCCTCGCGCCGAACCTGAACGCGACCGCCCATCCTGTGGCGCAGGGCGCGTTGGTCCAGAACGAGAACGTCGTCCGCACTGGCACGGAATCGCGCGCCGAGCTGGAGTTCACCGACCTCACGCTCGCGCGGATCGGCGCCAATTCGATTTTCACCTTCGACGCGCAGGCGCGCTCGCTCGAGTGCAATCGCGGCGCGGTTCTTTTCTCGAAGCCGACTAATTCCGGCCGGGTGGAGATCCGCTCCGGCGCCGTGACGGCGGCGATCACCGGGTCGACCGGCTTTGTTTCCACCACGCGCAAGAGCGCCGGGAAGAAAGCTGGCGCGGCCAACCCGGAGGAAGCCACCACCATCATGGGGATGCTGGAGGGCAAGCTGCACGGCACCGCGCAATGGCGCGACGCACGGGGGAACGCGCACGGGTTCCCGTTCGCGCTCGGTGCGGGGGAAATGCTCGTCGCCCAGCCGGGCCGGCCGCCGGCCGTGGTGCAGTTCGACATCCCGAAATTCCTCGCGACCTCGCCGCTGATCAAGGGCTTCAGCGGCGACCTCCTGAACCCCCGCGATTTGCAGCGGGCCGTCGCCGATTACCAGACCGATGAACGCCGCGGGTTCATCGATGCCAACACCGTGACCGTGAATCGCGCGAACCTGGCCTGGGTCGGCTACTCCTCGGCAAACCATAATTCACTCGACGCGAGCGTGGACGCGCGGGTGGGGCAGCGGGCCATGACGGGCGGAGACACCGGCGGCGGGGGATCGTTTATCCCCGTGGGCGGGGACGGCGTCATCCGCGGCCAGCTCGTCTGGACGAGCACGGCGGATCTCGATCTCCATCTCGTGCTGCCGGATAACCAGGAGGTGTTCTTTGCCAACCCGAGCGTGACCTTCAACAACGGCCGCGCCACCGCCGCACTCGACCACGACAACCTCGGCGGCACGATCGACCAGCAGCCGAACATCCGGGTGGAAAACATCGCCGTGAACGGCACGCTCACGGCCGGCAACTACACCTTCTTCGGCCGCAGTTTCTATACGCCGAACGGGTCCGACTCTTTCACGCTCACGGTGAGCAACGGCAGCCAAACCCAGACGATCTCGGGCACTCTCTCGAACAACCAGAACAGCCAGAACGTCACGGTGACGTTCCCGCCGCACCATTAGTCGTCCGCGCGTGGTTCTCGCTCCTCTTTTCGCTGCCTCTTCCTTGCCTCAATCATGATCACCTTTCCTTTTCTCTCACGTCATTTCTCCCGCAGTCTGGCGCTCAGCGTCGCTGGTCTGGCGCTTGGTCTCGCCTCGTCGCTGCACGCGCAGCAGGATCAGGCGACCGCCGCTCAGATAGCGACCCACAGCGACCTGACGAATCGCGGCGGCACCGGGACTGAAGAACCGAACGCGCAGTTTGTGATCAGCGATCCCAACTTGGGCGACATCGACCTCGTCTCGCGGGTCCCACGTCCGAAGATGTTCACCTTCTCGACCAGTCAGACGTTTAGCTACACCACGAACGCCTTCCTCACGGAGAACCACACCGAGGGGGCGTTTTTCTGGGATGGACGCTTCGACGCGTCGTTCGTGCCGTATGCTACGCGCAACTTCACGCCGCGGCTGACTTTTGAGCAGAGTTTTTTCCGCTACAGCCGCTTCTCCAGCCTTGATTTCAACTCGCAGACTTTGCAGGCGGATTTCAAGTTCGACCTCAACCGCAACGACACCTGGTGGATCAACGGCTCGCTCGGGGTCAGCCGCCTCGCCGACCCGCATGGCTCGGACGGCGCGTTCTATCGCTACGGGCTTGCGGGGGTGAGTGTGAACCATTACCTGCCGATCCCGAATTCGCCGGTCTACCTCATCTGCAGCGGCGGGGTCTACGACCGGAGTGGCGACGCGTCGGCCTTCGATCGCGTCGCGCCATATCTGGTCGCAGCCGCGGCTTATCGCCCGATCGATCAGGTGCAGCTTTCGGCTTATCTGCGGCCGGAAGGCCAGTTCTACACCAACGATCCGCTCGACTCTTCGCGGACGGACTTCAATCTCAGTCTCGGTTCCGCGGTCGCCTGGACGCCGAACCAATACGTCAGCGTCGGCGCCTCGCTCTCCTTCGTCGGCAACTACTCGAACGCCGCCGGGCGTTCCTACAACGTCTTCTCGCCCAGCGTCGCGGTTGGCGCGCAGATTTCGTTCTAAGAGCCGGACGTTTGCCTGACGAAAGGCGCCCGCGAGGAGTGCCCGCGCGAAAAACTCTGATTGCGGGTCCGCGCGAAAGCCTATGTATTCTGCGCGCTTGCGAAAATGTCCCGGCTCATTCCATCACCGCTCTACCGGCCTGACTACGAGCACGACGCGTGCGGCGTCGGCTTCGTCGCGAAAATCGACGGCTCGCGCAGCCACGAGATCATCCAGCGCGCGCTCGCGGCGCTGAAGGGCCTGGCCCATCGCGGCGCGATCGACGCCGACGCGATCACCGGCGACGGCGCGGGGATTCTGACCCAAATCCCGGCGGCGCTGCTCCGGGCTTATCTCGCCGAGAACGGTCTCGCCGCGATCCATGACGCCGATCTGGGCGTGGGAATGTTCTTCTTTCCCAAGGACCAGCCGGAAGCGGAGGCCGCTTTGCGGCGAGTCGTCGAGCAGGCCGTCGCGGCACAAGGTCTGCGCTGGCTCTGCTGGCGGCCGGTCCCGGTGAGCGGGCTCTGCCTCGGCCGCAAGGCGCTCGAAACGCAACCGCTGGTTTTGCAAGCCCTGGTCGCGCGCGCCGAGGGGATCGATGACGGGGAATTCGAGCGCCGGATGTTTCTCGTGCAAAAAATCGCCGAGCGTCGCGCCGCCGAGGAGGGGATCGACGGCTTCTATGTTTGCTCCTCTTCGGCGAAAACGATCGTCTACAAGGGCCTCTTCAACGCGCCACAACTGCGCCGGTTTTACAGCGACCTGAAAGCGCCGGAGTTCACCTCCGCCTTCGCGATTTTTCATCAACGCTACTCGACGAACACCTTTCCGACGTGGCACCTGGCGCACCCGTTCCGGATGCTCGCGCACAACGGCGAGATCAACACCATCCGCGCGAATCGCCACGCGATGCACGCGCGTGAGCGCTACGCCCCCCTGGCCGGCGCTTGGGGCGAGCAGAACGAAAGTCTGCGGCCGTTTCTCGACCCGAGCGGGAGCGATTCGGCGTCCTTCGATAACGCGCTCCAACTGCTCGTGCGCGGCGGTCGTTCCACGCTCCACGCCGCTACCATGATGATGCCGCCGGCGTGGGAAACCGACCCCGCGACGCGCCGCGGCTTTTTTTCGCTACCACGCCTGCCTGATGGAGCCGTGGGACGGCCCGGCCGCGATGGTTTTTTCCGATGGCCGCCATGTCGCCGCGGCGCTCGATCGCAACGGGCTGCGCCCCGCGCGCTACAAGATTTACGACGACGGCGTCATCCTCCTCGCGAGCGAAGCCGGCCTCGCCGAAGAGTTCGCCGGCCACGTCGTGCAGGCCGGCCGACTCGGGCCCGGCGGGATGATCGCGGTCGATCTCGAAGCCGGAAAATTTCTCAACCCGGAGGAGATTAGAACGCTGGTCACGGAAGCGCACGATTGCGGTCCATGGTGCGAGAAGCATCTCGTTAGGCTGGAAAGTGCAGCGGAAGCGGAACCGGCAGCGCCTAACGTGGCCGCGGAGATCCCTTCGGCTACGAACTGGACGAGCGCGAGCTCATTCTCACTCCGCTCGCCGAAGGCCGCGAGCCGACTTCGTCGATGGGCGACGACACCCCGCTGGCCGTGCTCTCGCGCCGTCCGCGATTGCTCTACACCTATTTCAAACAGCTCTTCGCGCAGGTCACCAACCCGCCGATCGATTCCATCCGCGAACGCTCCGTTATGTCTCTGCGCACTTACCTCGGGGGCCGGCTGCGGCTGTTCGAGAAATTACCGGGCACCTCCGGCTTTGCGGAACTCGATTCGCCGGTGCTCGATTCCGGCCGGCTCGAAGCGCTCTGGCAGCTGCCGGCTTTCGCAGATTCAATCGTTAGGCTGGAAGGTTTTTTTCCGGTGGAGAAAGGTCCGGGCGCGCTCGAGCCCGCGCTGCGGGAACTCTGCGAAAGCGCGCTCGCGGCGGCGCGTGATGGCACGCGAATTATCTGCCTGACGGATCGGGGCGCGACACCGGAGCAGGCGGCGATTCCGATGTTGCTCGCAGTGGGCGCGGTGCATCAGCAACTGGTGCAGGCCGGTCTGCGCCTGCATTGCGATCTCGTCGCCGAGACCGGCGAGGCGCGCGATGTCCATCAGGTCGCCTCGCTCATCGGCTTCGGCGCGAACGCGGTTCACCCCTGGCTGGCGCTCGAGATCGTCTCCGAGCTGGCGGGGAGCGGCCTAACGAGTGTCCCGCTGACCGCGGAGCAGGCGCGCACAAATTACCTCCGCAGCCTCGACGCGGGCCTCCTCAAGGTGACCGCGAAAATGGGCATCAGCACGCTCCTGAGCTATCACGGCTCGCAACTTTTCGAGGCGCTCGGGCTCGGCCCGGAAGTGATCGATTTCTGCTTCACCGGCACGCCCTCGCCGATCGGCGGAATCGGTTTCCGCGAGCTCGCGGAGGAATCGCTGCGCCGCCACCGCAGCGCCTTTTTTGCGCCTGACGACGAGCCGTTGGTGCTCCATCGGGAAGGCTACCTCCAGCCGAACAAAAAGGGCGAGGGCGAGTTCCACGGCTGGAATCCGCAGGCAGTTGCAGCGATGGGAAAATTCCGGCGCGCCCCGTCCGACTTCGCCACCTGGCGCGCCGCGGCCGACGAACATCAGCCGCTCGCGCTCAAGGATCTGCTCCAGCTCCGCACCGGTCTTCGGCCCGCGATCGAGATCGATGAGGTCGAGCCGATCGAGGAAATCCGCCGCCGTTTTACCACCGCCGGGATGTCGTTAGGCGCGCTCTCCCCCGAGGCGCACGAGGCGCTCGCGATCGCGATGAACCAGATCGGCGGGAAATCGAATTCGGGCGAAGGCGGCGAAGATCCGGCCCGCTATTCTATTCGGCCTAACGGCGACCTCGCGAACTCCGCGATCAAGCAGGTCGCAAGCGGCCGCTTCGGCGTGACGGCGGAATATCTGGTCAACGCCCGGGAAATCGAGATCAAGATGGCGCAGGGCGCGAAGCCCGGCGAAGGCGGGCAGCTTCCCGGCCACAAGGTTTCGCCGCTGATCGCACGCCTCCGTTTTAGCACGCCGGGAATCACCCTCATCTCGCCGCCTCCGCATCACGACGTCTATTCGATCGAAGATCTGGCGCAGCTCATTTTCGATCTCAAGGAAGTAAACCCACGCGCCAAGGTCTGCGTGAAACTGGTCGCCTGCTCCGGCGTCGGCCCGATCGCCGCCGGCGTCGCGAAAGCCTACGCGGATGTGATCCTCATCTCCGGCCACGAGGGCGGCACCGGCGCGTCGCCGACCGCCTCGATCAAGAACGCCGGCTCCGCCTGGGAGATCGGCGTCGCCGAAGCGCATCAGGTCTTGATGATGAACGGCCTGCGCAACCGCGTCGTCCTGCGCACCGATGGCGGGATGAAAACCGGACGCGACATCGTGATCGCGGCCATTCTCGGCGCGGAGGAATTCAACTTCGGCACGGCCGCCCTGGTCGCCGCGGGCTGCGCGATGTTCCGCGTCTGCCACCTGAACACCTGCCCGGTCGGCGTCGCGACACAGCGAGAAGATCTCCGCGCAAAGTTCAAGGGGAAACCGGAAAACGTGATCAACTTTTTCAATGCCGTGGCGGAAGACGTGCGCCGGATTCTGGCGTCGTTAGGCGCGGGCTCGCTGAACGAGATCGTCGGCCGCACCGAGTTGCTCACGCAGATCGACGACGCGGCCAATCCGAAAACTCGGCTGCTCGACCTAGCGCGTTTGCTGCACCGGGTCGATCCCAGTGGCGAAGCCGATCGGCACCATACCCGCGAGCGGAATGAGCGTTTCGGATCCGAGGGGTTGCTCGATTCGACCATCGTGCAGGAGGCGCGCGACGTGATCCTGGGCAAGTCGCTCAAGCTCGTTAGGCATTATCCGATCACGAACGGCAACCGCGATGTCGCGACCCATCTTTCCGGTCAGATCGCGTATCAGCGCGGGGACCAGGGCCTGCCCGCGGGTGCGCTCGATCTCTCGTTTACCGGGAGCGCTGGGCAGAGCTTCGGCGCCTTTCTGGTCGAAGGCGTGCGACTCACTTTGAACGGCGAGGCGAACGATTGCGTCGGCAAAGGGATGAGCGGTGGCGAGATCATCGTTAGGCCAAAGGCGGACGAGACTTTCGATTGGGAAGAAAACTGCATCCTCGGCAACACCTGTCTCTACGGCGCGACCGGGGGCGCGCTTTTCGTCGCCGGCCGTGCGGGCGAGCGTTTCGCGGTCCGCAATTCCGGCGCGACTGCAGTGATCGACGGCGTCGGCGATCATGGTTGCGAATACATGACCGGTGGCGTGGTTGTGGTCCTGCAACGGACCGGAAAAAACTTCGCCGCGGGGATGAGCGGCGGGCTGGCCTTCGTGCACGACCCGGCCGGCGATTTTGCTGGGCGCCATAACGCGCAGATGTCGAACGCTGAGCGCCTAACGAACGCGGAGGAGATCGGGAGTCTGCGCCATTTGCTCGAACGCCACGTCGAATTCACCGGGAGCCCCTTCGCGCAGGGATTGCTCAACCGCTGGGAACAGACCATCGGCCACTTCTGGAAAGTGGTGCCCCACCCGCCCCACGCCGATTTTGCGAAGCCGTTCCTGCAATGGGAAAACTTCAAAGTCGCGGCCGCCTAACGAATTCAAAACCGTGAGTACGAAAGAGAAAATCCTCGTGGCGGAAGATGAGCCGGGCATGCTCCGGTTGATCGAGAGCAACCTGAAGCGGGCCGGATTCGTCGTCGGCCAGGTGACCAAGGGCGACCACGTCACCGCGCGCGTCCGCGCCTGGAAACCGGCCCTCCTCCTCCTCGATGTCATGTTGCCCGGAATGTCCGGCTTCGATATCTGTCGCGCCTTGAAAAACGATCCGCGGACGCGGGAGATGCCGATCGTTCTCCTGACCGCGAAGGCGCTGGAGCGAGATCGCGTGCACGGGCTGGAAATGGGCGCCGATGATTACGTGACGAAGCCGTTCAGTCCGCGCGAACTAATCCTCCGGGTGCAGGCGCGACTGCGGAAATTTCCGCCTAACGATCACGTCGACGACCGACTGCAGGTGGGTGATATCGTGATCAACCGCGCGGAACCGGCGGCAGAAGTGGCGGGCCGGCGGCTGGCTCTGACGGCGACGGAGTTCAAGCTCCTTCTCGCGTTGATGGAACGGGTCGGCCGGGTGCAGACGCGGGAGCGCCTCTTGAGCGATGTCTGGGATTACGAGGCGGCGATCGAATCGCGCACCGTCGATATTTATGTGACCCGGCTGCGCGCCAAACTCGGCCGCGCCGGCGCCCACCTCGAGACGGTCCGCGGGTTCGGTTATCGGCTGGTGGAAAACCCGGCGCGATGAGCGCGGACGCGCTCCTGCATTCCGCCCTCGCGGCGCTGGAAGAGGGCGCGCTGCTGCTCAACGCGGCGGGCGAAATCGAGTTCGCGAACGAACCGTTGCGGAGCTGGTTTGGCCTAACGAACGAAATCGTTGGGCGCACGCCGCGGGCGATTTTTTTCGACGGTGCGTTGGTCGAGCTGGCGGAAACGGCGAAAGCGGAAGCGATCCAATTGCCGGCGGAGCGTGCCGGCCAGAGTCGCTGGTTGGAAGCCCGGGCCCATCGCCTAACGAACGCCGAAAAGACGCGCACACTCCTCCTTTTTCGCGACCTCACGGCGCAACGCTCGCTCGAGGAGGCCGGCGCGGAAGTGGTCGCGAACGTTTCGCACGAGCTCCGGACGCCGGTTTCGATTCTCGCCGGCTACATCGAGAACCTGGTCGATTTCCCGAAAATGCCGCGAGCGGAGCAGGTCGAGATTTGCGGCATCATGCAGGAACACGCGGAACGGCTGAAAGCGCTGCTCGACGACCTGCTCACGCTCGCCTTTTTCGACGCTCAGAGTGAGGTGCTGGATTTCGCGCCCCTCGATCTTGGCGATTTTCTGCGGCGACTCGCGAAGGACTGGCAGCCGGTGCTCGCGGGTAAAGGGATGGCCTTCATCATCGAGCTGGAGGAAGGCGCGGAGACGATCGTGGTCGATCGTTTTCGCTTCGAACAGGTGATGCACAATCTGATCGACAACGCTTTTAAATACACGCCGATCGAAGGGCAGATCCGGGTGCGCGGCGCGGCGGTCGGCGAACAAATCGAGATCAGCGTGGAGGACAACGGCGCCGGAATTCCGCAGGACGATTTGCCGCATATCTTCGAGCGATTTTACCGGGTCGATAAGGCGCGGAGCCGGAAGTACGGCGGTACCGGTCTGGGGTTGTCGATCGTGAAACAGATCGTTGCACTGCACGGCGGCACGGTGCGCGCGGAGAGCGTGCTGCAAATGTCGACGCGCGTGACCATCTCGCTGCCGCGCGAAAGGCCGGGCCTTCGCTCTGTTTTACAAACTTGAAACAGGTCCGAAGTGAAATTGAAATATTCGCGGCGCAGGCTTCGCGCCCATGCATTCATGGATTGGCCGCGGCCTGCTTCTCTTTCTCGGTTTCGTCGTTCTGACCGCGTCGCCGCTTGACGCGCAGACGCCCGCGCCCACTCCAACTCTGGAGCAACGCGTCGCCGGGCTCGAAGCTTACCTGACGAACGGCGACCCCGGCGCCGCGCTCAAGAGCGACGCGGACGCCACGGTCCCCGCTGGCCTAACGACTCCCGCGATCGGCACTTCCGGCCCGGGCGCGAACGGCTGGCAAATGACCTGCGCTGCGCTCGTGCTCTTCATGACGCTGCCGGGATTGTTCCTCTTTTATGGCGGACTCGTCAGGCGAAAGAACGTTCTCTCGGTCGTCGCGCAATGCTATTTCCTCGCCGGCCTGGTCACGATCCTCTGGTGGGCTTGCGGTTACAGCATCGCCTTTTCCCACGGCGCGCCTTTCTACGGCGACTTCAGTTTCGCTTTTCTCAGGGGCGTCACTTCCGCGCCAAACACCGACTATTCCTACTGGGTCTCGCACAACGTCTTCTGCATCTATCAGCTGATGTTCGCGATCATCACGCCGGCGCTGATCATCGGCGCGATCGCGGAGCGGATGACCTTCCGCGCGATCATGATTTTCATGCCGCTCTGGATGTTCCTGGTTTACTTCCCGCTCGCTCACATGGTCTGGGGCGCGGACGGATTCATGAACGGCGTCTGGAACGCCAACGCGAAAATTCGCGCGATGGATTTCGCCGGTGGGACGGTCGTCCACATGTCGTCGGGCTGGTCCGCGCTCGTCCTTTGTTTGCTGGTCGGGAAACGGCACAACTTCGGGCGCGAGAATATGGCGCCGCATAGCATGGTCCTTTGCGCGATCGGCACCGGCATGCTCTGGGTCGGTTGGTACGGCTTCAATGCCGGCTCCGCCGTCGCCGCCGATGGCATCGCGGCCAACGCTTTCACGACGACCACGCTGGCCACCGCGGTCGCGTCGTTTGTCTGGCCGATGACTGAATACATCGTGCGCGGCAAACCGAGCATTCTTGGTTTCTGCTCGGGCGCGGTCGCCGGACTGGTCGTGATCACTCCGGCGTGCGGCTTTGTCGACGCGACCGGCGCCGTCATCATCGGCGTTTTCGCGGCGCTCATCCCGCTCGTCTTTGTTCTGAAGGTGAAGAAGTGGTTCGGCTACGACGACGCGCTCGATACTTTCGGCGTGCACGCCGTTGGCGGCACGCTCGGCGCGCTGCTCACCGGCTTTCTTGCGACGCCGGCGGTGAATGCGAATATCGCGCACGGCGCCAACTCCGCGACGACGAACGGGCTCGCCGATCTCGTTAGGCGCGGCCTGGCCTGGACGGAACAACTTAAGGCGATCGGCCTGACCCTGGCGCTCGCCGTGGTCGGGACGCTGCTGATTGGCGGGCTCTTGAAATTCAGCCTCGGCCTGCGCCCGACGAGCGAGGTGGAAACCGGCGGCCTCGACATCAACGAACACGGCGAAGAAGGCTACATCCTCGAAGCCTAACGACTCGCAATTTTCATGAAAAAACTCGAAGCAATCATCAAACCATTCAAGCTGGAGGAAGTGCGCGAAGCGCTCGTCGACCTCGGGATCGAGGGCATGACCGTGAGCGAAGTACACGGTTTCGGCCGGCAAAAGGGGCATACCGAAATCTATCGCGGGAGCGAATACACGGTCGATTTCCTGCCCAAGCTCAAAGTCGAGATCGTGCTCCCGGATTCTCTGCTGGAGAGCGCTTCGGCCGCGGTGATGAAGGCCGCTAAGACCGGCAAGATCGGCGACGGCAAAGTCTTCATCCTCGAGGTCGAACACGCCGTGCGCATCCGCACGGATGAAGAAGGCGAGGAGGCGCTCTGACGCTGGCCTAACGAGTCGAGGAGAAGAGCTCGTTCGTGAGCGCGGCGAACTGCGCGAAGTCGAGCGATTGCCGGCCGTCGGAGAGCGCTTTCTCCGGTTCGGGATGGAACTCCAGCATCGCTCCGTGCGCGCCGACGGCGCGGCTGGCCCGAGTCAGCGGCGCGACCCATTCGCGCCGGCCGGCGGCGTGACTCGGATCGACAATAATCGGCAGATGCGTCCGCTCGCGGAGCACCGGCACTGAGGAAAGATCGAGCGTGTTACGAGTCGCCGTTTCGAATGTGCGAATGCCGCGTTCGCAGAGAATCACCCGGGAATTTCCCTGGTCCATGATGTATTCCGCAGCCGCGAGCCATTCGTCGATCGAGGCCATGAAACCGCGCTTCAGCACGACGGGGAGTCGGGTTTTTCCGGTGGCTTTTAGCAAGGCGAAGTTCTGCATGTTGCGCGCGCCGATCTGGATCGCATCCGCTTCCCGCGCCACCGCGTCGACGTCGCCCGGTTGGAGGACTTCGGTCACGACCGCGAGGCCGTAGGCGTCGGCGGCCTGGCGCATGATCGTTAGGCCGGAAAATCCGAGCCCTTGGAAATCATACGGCGAAGTCCGTGGCTTGAAGCAACCGCCACGCAATAATCCGCCGCCCGCCTGCTGCAAGGCCCGCGCGCAGGCGTGAATCTGTTCGCTCGACTCGACCGAGCAAGGTCCGGCGACCAACGCAAAAGGCTCGTCGCCGCCGATCCGCACCTGGCCGATCTCGACCACCGTGTCTTCCGCGCGATGCGCCCGCGAAACCAGCCGATACGAGGCGTTCGACTTCGGCGATTCCTTCTTCGGCGCGGCTTTGTCGGAGCGACTCTCCAGCGCGGAAACCGGCGTCGCATGCGGAACGCGCGGCGCGCCGGGCACGCTCCGCGGATAAACTCCAAGGATGCGAATCGCCTCCACGTGCGGCTTCAATTCCTCGAGCGCTTTCGCGACGTGCGCCTCGTGCGGCCCGCCCTCGAAATCCATGTAGAAGAGATATTGCCACGGACGCTCGAGGCTCGGGCGCGATTCCAATTTCGTCAGGTTTACGCCATTCTGCGCGAGGGTATCGAGCGCGCGGGCGAGCGCGCCGTGCGCATGCGCCACAGTCAGAAGCAGAGACGTCTTGTGCGGCAAACGTAGGTCTGCTGGGCGCGGCTTTTTCGCGATCACGACGAAGCGCGTGAAGACATCCTTTTGGTTCGCGATGTTCTTCTTGAGAACCTGCAGGCCGTAGCGCGTGGCGGATTCCTCGCTCGCGATCGCGCCGCGCGAGAGGTCGCCCGATTCCGCAACGAGCCGCGCAGCCGTCGCGGTGTCTTCTTCTATTTCCATCCGGCAATCTTCCAGTTCGCCGAGAAAAGTGCTGCATTGCGCGAGCGCCTGCGGATGCGAGCCGATGCGACGAATTAAACCGAACGGCACCTGCTCGAGCGCGAGCAGGCAATGCTCGATCCGGAGAATCTCCTCACCGGCGAGATGGAGATCTGCCTTGCTCAGCAGGTCGTAGGTTTCGGTGATCGAGCCAACGACGGAATTCTCGATCGGCAAAATCGCGAACTCCGCCTCGTCACGGCGCAAGGCATCGAGCGCGCGGCTGAAAGAAGTGTAGCCGAAGGTCCGCAGTTCCCGCGGCGAGCCCGCGAAATGCGCCCGCGCCGCGGCGTGGCTGTAGGAGCCGTCCGAACCGAGATGCGCGAGGAGGATCGGCCCGCTTTCACTCGCACCCTGGCGCGCGACCTGGAAACGGACCGAGTGATCGAGAATCCGGCGATAAAGCGATTGCACGAAATAGCCGTCGAGACCTTCCGTTTCCGCGAGCTTCGCGACTCGGGCGAGGAGCTCGCTTTCGCGCGCGGTGTCCTGCAACGGCAGCGACGGATCCGCCTTCAGGGCGGCGATCTCCGCGATGATCTTCTGGCGTTCAGCGAGCGCCTGGATGAAATCCTGATCGAGGTTATCGAGACGCGCCCGCGCGGATTGCAAAGGCTCAAACATGGGCGGGACTCTAGCGTCCGCTCGCGCTCGCACCAGCGCCGAAAAAGATGGACGCGGTGAGGGAGGGATTCGAACCCTCGGTACCCTTTTGGGGTACGACGCTTTAGCAAAGCGTTGCTTTCGACCACTCAGCCACCTCACCTGATGCGCCGTCGAAGTTGCGAGAATATCGGGACCGCTCCATGCTCGTCAACCAGTTGCCTCGGGCCATGCGTCGCGCTCAGTTTTTCGTCGCTTTTTGCCTAACGACCATGCTCGTGGGCGGTGTGCTGCTCGGCGCCGCTGGTTGCGCCAACCCAGGAAAACCGGCCGCGTCGGCAAAACGATCCGCGTCGCCCACGCCTTCGGCGACTCCGCGCGTCACGCATTTCATGGTCGGAGAAATCGCGGTGGTGAATGAAACCGAGCGCTTCGTCCTGGTCGATCTCGGCGCGCACCTCTACGTTCCGCCGCCGGGCGAGCTGCTGCAGACGACCGACGCGACGGGAACGACCGCGCATTTGAAGGCTTCGCCGGAACAAAAGCGGCCCTTCATCGCCGCCGACATCGTCGACGGAACGCCCAAGGTGGGCGATGAAGTCCTGCGATGACGAGTGAAGCGGAAGCGTTGGCGGCGGTGTTGGCGAAAGTTCCGGTGCTGCCCGGAGAAGAGCGCACGCTGCTCGATTCGTTGGGCGGATTTGCCGCGCGCGAATTCCGGGCGGAACGGCCGCTGCCGGCGTTCGATAATTCCGCGATGGATGGCTACGCCGTGCAGGCGGCTTCCGCGCAAACCGGCAGCCGTCTCCGCGTCGTCGGCGAACAACCGGCCGGCGTCGATCTTGGCCTAACGATAAGCGCGGGCGAGGCGATTCGCATTTTTACCGGCGCACCGTTGCCCTCGGGCGCTGACGCCGTGGTCATGCAGGAAGACGTGACTCGCGACGGCGGCGAAGTTGTGATCGGTGCCGGCGTCGAGCCGGGGGAATTTGTCCGCCGCCAAGGTGGCGACCTGGCGGTGGGGCAAAAAATCATCGCGCGCGGCGATCGGATCGGGCCGCAAAATATCGGGCTGCTCGCTTCGCAGGGACTCGCGGCGATCGAAGTCGGCACGCGGCCGCTAGTCGCGATCGTTTCTACCGGCGACGAGCTGGCGCGGCTCGGCGAAACGCCGTTGCCCGGCCAGATTTTCGAGAGCAACGCGATCATGCTCCACGCTCTCGCGCGCGGAGCGGGCGCCGAGGTGAACTCGGTCGAACACGCGCCGGACACGCTCGACGCGCTCACCGCGGTTCTGCGACGCGGTTTGGAGAACGACGGCCTGATCGTGAGTGGCGGCGTTTCCGTCGGCGATCGCGATCTCGTGCGACCGTCGTTAGGCTCGCTCGGGGCGGAGATCGATCTCTGGCGGATCGCGCTCAAACCGGGGAAGCCGTTTCTCTTCGGTCGCGCCGGCCGGTGCGCGATCTTCGGTCTGCCGGGAAATCCTGTCTCGGCCTTCGTCACCTTTCTCAAGTTCGTTAGGCCAGCACTTCGCAAAATGATGGGCGCGTCGGAGGAGCACCAGGAATTGTGCCGTCTTACCGCGCGACTCGGGACTGCAGTCACGAACGACGGCGACCGGCCCCATTACTTTCGCGGCCAGGTGCGCGACGGGATTTTTTCGTTGAGCGGCCGCCAGGAATCGCACGCGCTCTACGGCCTTAGCCAGGCCAACGCGCTGCTCCGGCTCGCGCCGCACGAGCGACTCGCAGCGGGCGCCGAGGTGACGGTCGAAATGTGGGAATAGCAGCCGCGCGTTTGCGATCTTGTTTCCGTTTCCGTTGATGAAACGTTAACGCCGATGGCTCTCTCCGAATATCAGCGAAAACGAAACTTCGCCGTCACCGCCGAGCCGCGCGGCCAGAAAAAGCCGCGGCCGCAGCGCGTCGCCGGCGCTTCGCGATTTGTTATTCAGAAACATGACGCGAGCCGGCTGCATTACGATTTTCGGCTCGAGATGGACGGCGTGCTGAAATCGTGGGCGGTGCCGAAGGGTCTGCCCTGGAAGCGAGGCGAGAAACATCTGGCGGTCGAGGTGGAGGATCATCCGATCGACTACGAGGATTTCGAGGGCGTGATTCCGGAGGGAAATTATGGCGGCGGCACCGTCATGGTCTGGGATCGCGGGACCTATTTTGTGCACGGCGAGAAGCCGCTCCAGGCGTTGCAGGAAGGCCGGCTGCACCTCGTGCTCGAGGGCGAAAAAGCGCAGGGCGATTGGGCGCTCATCCGCACCCGACGCGAAGGCAGCAAAACCCAATGGCTACTCCTGAAGAGCGACGCTGCCGTGAAGCCGATCTCGAAAAAGCGCGACGACGAATCGGTTAAGAGCGGGCGGACGATGAAACAGATCGCGGCGGATCGCGACGCTGAATGGCAATCGAATCGCGGCGACGAAAAGAAGAAACCGCAGGACGCAGTCCGGCGTGAAGTCGCGCTCCCAAAATTGCCTAACGAGTTACCGTCGGGAAAAGTGCGCTTCATCGAGTCGATGAAACCGCAACTGCGCGAAGATCCGCCGACGCCGGGCGGCTGGATTTACGAGCTGAAATTCGATGGAATTCGGGCGCTCGCTTTGAAGCAAGCCGGTAAAACGAAGTTGCTTTCGAGAAACGAAAACGACCTCACGAACCGCTTCCAAGAGATCGCCGACGCAGTCTCGGCTCTGCCCGGGAAGGAGTGCGTGATCGACGGCGAAGTGGTCGCGCTCGATGCGGAGGGACGTTCCTCATTCCAACTGCTACAGGCGCGGGAAATGGAGGCGCGCCCGGCGCCGCTCTGCTACTACGTTTTCGATTTGCTCCAGCTCGCCGGGAAAGATCTGACGGCGCTTCCCCTGACGATGCGAAAGGAATTGCTGCGCCAGCTCTGCGCGGAGGCCGGCGACCCGATTCGTTTCTCGGGTCAACTCGGCGACGATCCGCGGAAGCTGCTGAAGGAAGTGAAGCGGCTCGGGTTGGAAGGAATCATCGGAAAGCTCGCCGATTCGAAATATGAAGCGGGCCGACGAAGCGGCGCGTGGATCAAATTGAAATCGCTGAACGAACAGGAATTTGTGATCGGCGGTTACACGCCGCCGGCCGGGGCGCGCAAACATTTCGGCGCGCTTCTCGTCGGTTACTACGAAAAAAAGAAGCTGCTTTTCGTCGGCAAAGTCGGAACCGGTTTCGACGCCAAGTCGCTCGCGAGCCTGTTCAAAAAATTCCAGGCCGCGGAGCGCGACGATTGTCCGTTCGCCGATCTTCCGTTGAAGCAGGGCGGGAAATGGGTGCAGGGAATTACACCGGCGATGATGCGGGAATTTCACTGGATCGACCCGAAGTTTGTCGCCCAGGTGAAGTTCGCGGAATGGACGCGCGACCTGAAGCTGCGCCAGCCGGTCTTCCTCGGCTTGCGTGAAGACAAGCCGGTAAAGGAAGTGCGGCGCGAGATCGGATCGTAAGCGCCGCTTAGAGGTCTCCAGCGTGAGGCCAAACGCCAATTTAGCTATTAACGGCACCGATTTCCTGCCAGACCAGTAAGGCATGCAGGCAGAGAATTGCATTTTATTGCGGAATAGCGCGGACTTCCGGTACCTGTTCTGGAAGTGGCTTTGCGCGGGCGCGCTCTTTTGGTTTGCGTTCGCGGCGGAGGCGGCGGCTCCCGCGCTGGAACTAGCTCGGCCGTTGCCTGTCGTCACCCCGGATGGAGCGGTCCAGATTCCCGCGGGTCAGCCGGTCGATTTAATCCGAGGGACGAACGGGAATGGTGAAGTGATGATCCGGTTTGTCCTGCCCAATGGCCGGCTGCGAATGGCGCTCGTGCCCGCCACCGAGGTGCGGCCGCGGACTGCGCATCCGACTCCGGTTCCGACCGCCGCAGCGACACCCGTGCCCGAAGCCTCTGTCGCGGCGACACCGGCGCAGGAGTTTGGAACCACGGCCACTCCGCCAAGGCTCGCGGTCCCAAGTGCAGTTGCGCCTCCGGCCGCGGTCGCGGCGCCATCGACCGGCTCCAACGGTGCGCCAGATTTCGGTCCGAACGTTCTTCTTTGCGACCCTTCGATGACCGATCTCCAGAGCCGCGTGGACGCGATAGCCGACCAGCAGAAGACCAGCCAGTTCGGCAACGGTCGTTACGCGTTGCTCTTCAAGCCGGGAGAGTAGGATCTGAATTTGCGCGTCGGTTATTACACGCAGGTGATCGGGCTTGGCGCCACCCCGGATGGTGTCACGATCAAAGGCGCGGTCGACTCGACCGATCGCGGGAATGTGACTACGACTTTCTGGCGCTCGGTGGAGAATCTCGCGGTGATGCCGAGCGACCGGCGCAATTGCTACTGGGCCGTTTCCCAGGGCACCGAAATCCGCCGCTTCCACGTGAAGGGAAACTTATGGCTCTTCGGCGGGACCGGCGGCAAAGAGTGGGCGAGCGGCGGTTTTCTCGCGGATTGCTGGGTCGATGGAAATGTCATTCCCGGCTCGCAGCAGCAGTGGTTCTCGCGCAATGCGAAGTGGGGCAGTTGGAGCGGCGGCGTCTGGAACATGGTCTTCGTCGGGACGCCCGGCGCGCCGCAGAAATGGCCCCCCGACACCTCGGTCGAGAAGACGCCGATCATCGCTGAGAAGCCTTATCTTTATCTCGAAAAGGACGGGAGTTACGCCGTGATGGTGCCCGCCGTCGCGACGAATTCCAAGAGCTCGACCTGGTCGGAAGGAGCGACGCGGGGGAAATCGATCCCGCTCGCGCAGTTCTATCTCGCCCATGCCGGAACCGACACCGCGGCGACGATCAATGCCGCGCTCGGGCAGGGGAAGAATCTGATCTTCACGCCCGGGATTTATCCGCTCGAGAAGAGCATCCAGATCACTCGCCCTGGTACGGTCGTGCTCGGGCTCGGCTATCCGACGTTGATTCCAACCACGGGCACGCCCGCCGTCCAGATCGCCGATGTCGATGGAGTACGAATCGGAGGCCTGCTCCTAGAGGCGTCGCCGGTTAATTCGCCCACGCTCCTGCAAGTCGGCGTGCCCGGCAGCAACGTCGCGCACGCGACTGATCCGACGATTCTCTACGACATCTTCGCTCGCGTCGGCGGCGCCGGTCCAGGCTCGGCGGACGCGATGGTTACCATTCACAGCAACAACGTCATCGGCGACAACGCCTGGCTCTGGCGCGCCGATCACGGCGCCGGAGTCGGCTGGGCGGTCAACCGGAACAAGAACGGGATCGTGATCAACGGCGACAACGTCATTTACTACGGCCTGGCCGTGGAGCACACCCAGGAATACCAGACCGTCTGGAACGGCAACGGCGGCCGGCTTTATTTCTACCAATCCGAAATGCCCTACGACGTGCCCAGCCAGATGGCCTGGCAACATGGCAGCGCGAAGGGTTACGCTTCCTATAAAGTCGGCGACAAAGTCACCAGCCACGAAGCTTGGGGCCTCGGAATTTATTCCTACTTCACCGCGGCGCAGGTGCTGGCCGATAATGCGATCGAAACGCCCGACGCCAACGGGATAAAAATTCATCACATGGTCGATGTGCATCTTGGCGGCAAGGGTGGCATCACTCATGTCATCAACGGCGCTGGCCCGGCCGCGATGGGAAAAAACGGCGGGTTCGAGGCGAGCAATTTCGCCGAGTGGCCGGCGCGCTAGTGAGTTGGAACGCGGGGGCTCGCGAGGCGTTGCCAGAGAGCTGGCAGGCCGGCCGGGAAGGCTGCGGCCAGGAGCGCCGCCGCGAGAATCCGGCGCACTTCCGCGCGCGGGACCTTGATCTTTTCGGCCGTTTCGGCGCCGGCCGTGTCGCGTAAAAGCGCGATCGTGCGCGCGCCGATCAACGCCGGAAGAACAGTCGCGAAGCGCATCCGCCAATTCGTTAGGCCGGCGGCGTAGTCGATCCCGGCGTGAGTCTTCTTCTCCGTCTGGTTCAGCCAGTCGAGGAACTTTTTGCCCGGCGGCAGGTAGTCTCGGCCGGCGCGCAAATCGGCGCCGCGATCGCGCAGGACGTTGATCAGCTGCAGTCCCTTGCCGTACTCGATCCCGAGCGCCGACATCTCGTTAGGCGAGCGGCGGGCAAACGGCGCGAGATGACGAAAGCCGAGCTTCGTCCAGAAGTCGCCGACGCAGCCGGCCACGAGATAAGTGGTACTCGTCCAGTTCTGCGGCGCTCCGGAGCGAGACGACCTTTGCGGGATCGCCGAAGCGCTCGAGGTCGAGGGTCTGGCCGCGAATGATGGTCGCGAGCACTTCGCGGATGTCTGCCCGATCCTCAACGCTCATTTGCGCGAGCTGGTCCGTGCATTGGTCGACATTTTCGAGTAGCCGGCGCTCGGCCGGGTCGGTTTGCCAGGCCGCGAAATCGCCTAACGAGTCGGCGATCGCGTCAAAATCCGTTTTCCCGGCAATGACTTCGCCGAGCAGTCCTATGTTCGTTAGGCGAAGAGTCGCCGGGATTTCTGCGGTGTCGGCAATCGTGTCCGTCGCGCGGGCGAGGAGATAGGCGAGTCTGATCGGCTCGCGCAGCGGCCCGGGAAGAAACCGGATCGTTAGGTAAAACGAGCGCGAAACGCTCTTCAGGATCGCCTTCACCGGCCGACGTTGCGGACTTCGATCCGGGACGGGACGGCGTTGCCCAAGCCCATCTGCGCCGCGACCGCGATGTGCGCGCCGGTCCGCGCGATCGTCGGAAATTTTTGCTCCTTGCGCCATTTCTCGATCTGCCGTCCGGCCACGGAATCGATCGCGACTGGGTCGCGACTGGCGAAAAGGGTGTCGTATTTCACAGCATAGTTAGGCTGCGAAAGCGGTCCACCGGCGTACTCGGCGAGCAGGCCGTCCATCAGGTTGAGCACCACCTTCGGGCCGATGTGCGGGTCGCTGTAAATCTCCGGGATGCTCGAGGCGCCGTGGTCGGGCGGTACGCCGAAGCGCCGCCAGTTGTCGATGTTCGGGATGGTGACGTTGTAGAGGCAGCCGGCGAGGCCGTTGCTCTCGCTGTTACTAAAGACGGGGACGTTGATGATTTTAGTGACTTCGCTGGTCACGATCTTTGCGAGATGACTCAGGCTGCTGGTGTTTTCCTGGTCGCTCAGGAGCGGGACTTCACCGCGGCCGCCGATATATTCGAAATCGCCCCAGATCAGGTTCCCGAGAAACGGCGCCGAGATCGTAACCTTCGGATCATAGCCTTCGATCGGCGGGATCGAACGGAGCTGGTAACCTTCCCGCCCGGTGTAGCCGGCCTGCTTGATTCCGCCTAACGAACGATCCCAGACGATGATTTTCTGGCGCTCCTGCCCGGCGGCGACGAGGCCGTCCACGAGCGCTTCGACCACGTCGCGGTGAGTGGTGAAGAGCTCACCGCCGGCCGCGGAAATCTTGATCCCGACTTTGTCTTTCGGGGAAACGAGCGTCCGCCAGGCGCTCGCGAGATCGCTCTGATGCGTGACCGCGAGGATGAGGTCGTTGACCATTCGCCTAACAATGGCCGGATCGCTGTGGAAACCGCGGATCGCGCCCGGATCGGAGGCGCGATAGACGATCGAAATCGCCGGCGGCGGCGCTACCGTGGGCACCGGTGTGGCGGCCGGAACCGGAACGGGCGACCCCGCGGGCGCGGCTAAAAGTGAGGCGGCAGAACCGAAGCAGACGGCCAGGAAAGCGATTGAGCGAAAGAGGCGAGCGGCGATGGTGGACTCTATGGACGGCGTTTCGGATGACAACTGCACGGGAGATGGACCGCTCCGGCACATCTACGTTCACATTCCGTTCTGCGCGCGGATTTGTCCTTACTGCGCTTTTTACAAGGAGCGCGCGGACCCGGCGTTTACCGGGCGATTTTGCGAAGGAATTTTGGCGGAGCTGCGCCGCGAAAGCGTGCCGGCACGGTTGCGCCCGGCGACGATTTTCTTTGGCGGCGGAACGCCCACCGCCCTAACGACTGCGCAGCTCGATCTGCTGCTCGCCGGATTTCATAAGGCGCTCGATCTGTCGGAACTCGCGGAGTGGACCTTCGAGGCGAATCCCGGAAGCGTCTCGGAGCGCAAGGCGCGTTTGCTGCGCGAGCGGGGCGTGAGCCGGATCAGCCTCGGCGTGCAATCGTTCGACGATGGGTTGCTCGAGCTGCTCGGTCGCGATCATTCCGCGGCACAGGCCGAGGCTTCTTTTGCGCTGCTCCGGCGGAGCGGTTTCCAGAACCTGAATGTGGACCTGATGTTCGGTTTGCCCGGACAGACGCTGGCGCAATGGGAGGAAACTTTGCGGCGCGCGCTCGCGCTCGAACCGGATCACGTTTCCGCCTACTGCCTCACTTACGAAGAGGACACCGACTTTTTTTTGCGCCATGCGCGCGGAGAATTTCGGGTCGACGCGGAGGCGGACGCGGCATTTTTTGAGGCGACTAACGAACTCCTCGCCGCCGCGGGTTTACAACAATACGAGATCTCAAACTTCGCGCGGCCCGGATTCGAAGCCGTCCACAATCGCGCTTACTGGAGCGGTGAAGATTACCTCGGGATCGGCCCGAGCGCTGTCTCGACGCGCGGTTTGCGCCGCTGGCAAAACGTCTCCGATTATCGCGCCTATGCCGACCGGGTGCTCGCGGGCGCGAGCGCTTCGACCGGCGATGAAGTCCTGACGCCGGAAATGAAGCGCGCCGAAGCAATCGCGCTTGGCCTGCGGACCGGTTTAGGCGTGCCCGCAGCCTGGGTGGAACATCGGCCTAACGAAGTCGCGGAGTTCGTCGACCTCGGTCTGATGCAGCGCGACGCTAACCGCGTCATGCTCACTCGTTCGGGGAGATTGCTGGCCGACTCGGTCGCGGTCGCGTTTGTCTAGCCGCTACTCTTCTTCGCCGAGGCTCGATTCGCCGGATTCCGATTCCGGACGGATCCCGTCTTCTTCCATTTTGCGCAGGACGTCGCTCATGTCGTCGACTTCGTCCCACACTTCCTGGCTGACGTAGATGGAAGCTTTCTGTTGCACCGCGAGCGCGATGCAATCGCTCGGCCGGCCATCGAGTTCGATAATTTTTTTCTGCTGCAGCTCGTTCTCGGCGCGGATGATCATGCGCGCGTAATAGGTAGCGTTTTTCAGGTCGTTGATGATGACCCGCTCGACCTTCGCGCCGAGCGCGGTCATGAGATGTCCCATGAGATCATGAGTGAGCGGACGCTCTTTCATCGTGCTGCGCATGAACATGGTGATCGCGCTGCCGACGCTTTGGTCGACGTAGATGATAAAAACTTTGTCGCTGTTCCCGAGGAAGACCGCGCAACCTCCGCTGGTCGGGAGAACGGCTCGCACCTGCACCTCGATGACGGTTTTATTCATCGCTCACGACGTTATCCGCGCGCCGCCGAAAAACAAGAAATCCGCGGAGAAGTGCGCCCCCAGCCCCGCGGCTTGGGAGGTTGGGGGATCGCGCCTAACGAAAAGACGAAGAGCACTCGTTCGCGGTAATTTTCGGGATTTTTCCCCGTGCCCTTGCATGTCGGGCGCACTGATTGAATATGCGTTCCTGCCCGTGCCCGCTCACGATAAATCCAAGCCCGACTGGGATATCGACGCCGCCATTTCCACTTACAACGTGGAAGGGTGGGGAAGCGGATATTTCTCGGTCAATGCCGCGGGCAATGTCTCCGCGATGCCGCTGAAGGAAGCCGGCGGCTCGATCGATTTGCTCGAGGTGGTGCAGGAAGCAAAAGAGCGCGGACTCGGGTTTCCCCTCGTGATCCGGTTCCAGGATTTGCTTCGGCATCGGGTCGAAACGGTGAACCGCGGTTTTCAGGCGGCGATCACGGAGTTCGATTACAAGAATGTCTATCGCGGCGTTTTCCCGATCAAAGTGAACCAGCTCCGCGAGGTGATCGAGGAGATCGTCGACGCGGGCGCGCAATTCCACTTCGGGCTAGAAGCCGGGAGCAAACCGGAATTGGTCGCGGCGCTCGCGATGCATCAGGACCCGGAAAGTTTGATCATCTGCAACGGCTACAAGGATCGCGATTTCATCCGCACCGCGATGCTTGGGCGGCGGCTCGGGAAGTCGGTCATCATCGTCGTCGAAAAGCTCGAGGAGCTGGAGCAAACCTTGCGCGTCGCCAGGGAAGTCGGGGTCGAGCCGATGGTCGGCATCCGGGTCCGCCTGCACAGCAAAGGCGCGGGAAAGTGGACCACGAGCGGCGGTGAAAATGCGAAGTTCGGCCTGAGCACCACGAATCTGGTCGCGGCGAGCGAGATGCTGAAACGCGAAGGGCTCGCGCATTGCCTGAAGCTGGTGCATTTCCACGTCGGCTCGCAGGTGCCGGATATTTCCACGATCAAGCGCGCCGTCCGGGAAGCCGCCCGCTATTACGCGAAGCTCTCGAAGATGGGCCACTCGTTAGGCTATCTCGATGTCGGCGGCGGACTCGGGGTCGATTACGACGGCTCGCGGACCAGCTTCGACAGCTCTACGAATTACTCGCTCCAGGAATACTGTAACGATGTCGTTTACAATATCATGGAGGTCTGTGACTCCGAGGGCGTGGCCCATCCGGCGATCGTGAGCGAGGGCGGCCGGGCGATCGTGGCGCACCATTCCGTGCTTGTGGTCGAGTCGTTCGGCGCGATCGAAAAAGACGTGCACGCGCGTGCGATCGAAGCGACGGCGGACGATCCGAAGCCGCTCCGCGACATGCTCGAGGTGAAGAGCAAGCTAAAGCGGAACAACCGAACCGAGACGCTGCACGACGCGCAGCAGATCAAGGAAGAGACCCAGCAGATGTTCAGCCTCGGGCTGCTCGATCTTGAGTCGAAGGCGAAGATCGAATCCGCCTACTGGCAGCTCGCGGCGCAGATCGTCGCTCTCCATCGTGGCCTGAAATATGTGCCCGAGGAAGTGAAGGAGCTGGAGACGTCGTTAGGCGACCAATACATCTGCAACTTTTCCATTTTCCAGTCGCTTCTCGACCATTGGGCGCTCGGGCAGCTTTTCCCGATCATGCCGATCCATCGCCTCACGACTGCGCCGGATCGCCAAGGGACGCTGGTCGATATCACCTGCGATTCGGACGGCAAGATCAACAAATTCATCGATCTCCAGGATGTGAAGGACACCCTTCCGCTCCATCGGATTTCGCCGGGAGATATTTACTACCTCGGGGTTTTTCTCGTCGGCGCCTACCAGGACATCATGGGCGACCTGCACAACCTCTTCGGCCGGGTCACCGAGGTGCATGTCTTCCTCGACGAAGATGAGGAATCGGGTTGGTACATCGAGGAGGTGATCGAAGGCAGCACGATCGGCCAGGTGCTGGCGCTGACACAGTGGGACAAGATCGAGCTGATGCGCCTGGTAAAACTCCAGGTCGACGCTGCGATCAAGAGCGACCGGCTCAAGCCTAACGACGCGATGAAGCTTCTCGCCGATTACGAGCGCGGGCTGCAGGGTTACACTTATCTCTCACTCAACGGCAACGGCGCGAGCGCCGCGGTGCCGGTCGCGCCAGTCCCAGCGGTCAACTAGCTGACCGGCTTAACGTTTCTTCACGAAATTTCACCTTCGGCATGCCCCGAAGTCCGCGGCGGATCGATTCGTTTCCGTCGTTAGGCCAAAAACGCCGGGTTATTGGAGATTGTAAACTTCGACCAGCGCCACGCCGGTCCCACCATCTTTGCCGCGGACGATCGCGGTGTAGTTGCCCGGCTCAAGCGCGCGAATGATTGCGGATTCGGCGTCGTTCGTCGGCGCGAGGCCGGTGGATTGGATGAGCGATTCCTGCGCGTCGCGCCAGTTGTCGTCGCTCTTGATGATCGCGCCGTTGGCGTCGTACAGATCGAGCGTCGGGTCGGCGAGGGGATCGGCCACCCCCGTGTCGGCGAGGGACGGTCCGATCGCCCTCACGACGACGGTGTCGCTGCCGCCGTTCCCCACGATGAAACCGCCAATGAGCGCGTCGTCGCCGGAGTCGACGAACCCGCGGGTGCTCGTGTTCGTGAGCGTCGACTGGGTGGTGAGATCGAGATCATAGGCTTCGACCAAGCCGATGCCGGTGCCGCTATTTTTCCCGCGCAGAATCACGGTGTATTCGCCCGGCTCGAGCGTCATGAGAATGGCCGACTCGAGATCTTTGGTGGGCGCGAGGCCGGTCGCTTGAATCGCAGCCTCCTGGGTGTCGCGCCAGTTGTCGTTGGTCATGACCAGCGCGCCGTCTTTATAAAGTTCGAGCGTCGGATCCGCCAGAGTGTTGGCGACCGGTGTGCCGTTGACCGCGAGCGACGGCCCCAGCCCTCTAACGAGCACCTGCTTGGCTTCCGTTCCGTCGACGATGAGGCCGCCGATGAGCACATTGTCACCGGTACCGACATTCAAGCGGGCGGAAAGGTTGAGCGCCTGTGCGGGCAGTGTGGCAGTGCCGCTAAGCAAATCGTAAGCGGCCTGCGCAATCTGGAAATGGCCCGCGGTCGTCGGATGAATGTCGTCCCAGAAAAGATACTCATCCGGGTTCACGTCCTCGCCCTGCGCGCTGTCGCTGATGTTGGTGAAACCGTAATCATCCGGATTTGCCGCCAGCCGGTAAAAGAGTCCGTAAACATCGAGCCGATAAAGCGTGATCGTGATGCCCTCGTTCGCGAGCGTGGCGACAGTGGCGTCGAGGTCGGTGTTCAGCTGCGTCCGGTAGGCGGCGGAGGCGGTGTTCAACGCGGCCGCAGTTTCCGGGTCGTCCTTGTAATGCGGGACAAGCCCGAGCGGCGGAACGTTAGGCACCATGATGTAACGGGCGCCGGCTTCGGCCAGTTGTTGCACCAGACCGGACACATTCGTGGCCACCACCGGAACATTCGCGTCGCTGTGGTCATCGAAGAAATCGTTGCCTCCGCCCCAGACGATGAAAAGCGCGTCGGTCGCGGGCGTGTTATCAGCCAGATAATCGTCGACCTGTTTGCCGAGGTTATCGACTGTGACAGTGAAGTCGCCGCCGCCGAACGGGTCCGGATTCGAAATGACCGTCCGTTCGATCGTGCCCTGAGCCGTCGTCGCGCCACCGAACGCGTAATCGGTGCCGCCGTCGAGACTATTGATGATCGCGCCATCCGGCAGGCCGAGGAAATCGCGCTCGAGCTGTTCGTGCCAAGTCCCGGCGTATTTGTCCGAGCTCGGGTCGGTATCGGAGCTATTGGTGAAACGGCCGTCGCTGTAGTTATAATCGCCGCCGGGATAACTGATGTCGTATTGATCTTGGAGACGATGCCGGATGTTGCCGTCGTCGGAGAGGCTGTCGCCAAAAACGACAACCTGGGAAAAGGTCGGCGGAGTTGCGGAGAATCCGCGAGGCGCGGAAACAAAAAGCGCGAGGAAAACCGCGGGAAGCAGAATGCGAGAAAGTTTCATTAGTAAGGGTAGTTCGTGAGAAAACGAAAAATGGACGCCTGTCCGCGAGAATGACTTGTCCTGAAACAAGAAAGCGCGGGTCGAAACCCGCGCCCGTTCTATCTAAAGACGCGCGACTGACCGCGCCCAACGAAGAAGCCTACTTCTTCCCCTGGCCGGGACGATAATCTTCCTCGGCGGCTTCGAAAGCTTTCTCCAGGCCGACCATGTCTTCGCCCGGGCGGAGCGTGTCGAAGGCTTCGGATTCGCGCTTCAGCTCTTCCTCGGAGTAGTTCGCGGCCTTGATCGAGAGACCGATGCGGCGCTCGACCTTGTCGATCTTGATCACGCGCGCTTCGACTTCCTGGCCGACTTTGAGCACGTTCTTGATCTTGTCCGACGTGGTCTTCGCTGATCTGCGAGATGTGGACGAGGCCGTCGATGTCGTCCTGCAATTGCACGAACGCGCCGAAGCTCGCGAGCTTCGTGACCTTGCCGGTGACGAGATCGCCGATCTTGTAGAGCTCGTCGATGTTCTTCCACGGATCGTCGGCGAGCTGTTTGAGCCGAGGCGATGCGCTGGTTCGTCTTGTCGATTTCGAGGACTCCGCTTCGACTTCGTCGCCCTTCTTGAAGACTTCGGACGGGTGATTGATCTTGCGCGTCCAGGACATGATCGGAGACGTGGATCATGCCGTCGATGCCTTCTTCCAGTTCGACGAACGCACCGTAGGTGGTCAGGTTGCGGATCTTGCCCTTGACCCGGCTGCCGATGGTGAATTTCTTCTCGATCTCGTCCCACGGATTGGCTTCGAGCTGGCGCAGGCCGAGGGAGATTTTCTGCTCTTCCTTGTTGACGCCGAGGACGACGGCTTCGACTTCCTGGCCGACGGTGAGCACATCCGACGGGCGCGATGCGCTTCGTCCAGGAGAGTTCGGAGACGTGGATGAGACCTTCGACGCCTTCTTCGAGTTCCACGAACGCGCCGTAAGGCACGAGATTGATGACCTTGCCCTTGACCTTCTCGCCGACCGGGAAACGCTCTTCGATCTCGTCCCACGGATTCTTCTGGGTCTGCTTGAGGCCGAGGGAGACGCGCTCTTTCTCCTTGTTGATGTCGAGCACGAGGACGTTCGATTTCCTGGCCGACCTTGAGCAGTTCGCTCGGATGGCCGAGGCGGCCCCAGCTCATGTCGGTGATGTGGAGCAGGCCGTCCATGCCGTCGAGGTCGATGAACGCGCCGAAATCGGTGAGGTTCTTGACCGTGCCCTTGACGCTGTCGCCGACCTTCACGCTCTCGAGGAACTTCTGGCGCTTCTCGTCGCGCTCCTGCTCGATCAGTTCGCGGCGGGAGAGGACGACGTTCTGGCGGTCGTGGTTGATCTTGACGATCTTGAAATCGTAGGTGTTGCCGACGAACTGCTGGAGATCTTGCGGCGGGATGATGTCGATCTGCGACGCGGGCAGGAAAGCCTCGACGCCGATGTTGACCATGAGTCCGCCTTTGACGACGGCTTTGACCTTGCCCTTGATCAGCCCATCGCCGTGCAAAAACCGCGACGATCTTGTCCCAGTTCTGGCGATAGGCGGCTTTCTCCTTCGAGAGGACGACCATGCCTTCGTCATTTTCGAGGCGCTCGAGCAGGACTTCGACTTCGTCACCGACTTCGAGCGACTCGATGTCATCAAACTCGTTGCTGGGGATGACGCCTTCGGATTTGTAGCCGATATCGACCAGGACTTCGCGGGGGCGGATTTCGAGGATGCGACCTTTGACGATGCTGCCTTCTTTGAAGTCGCGCATCGACTTCGCCATCAATTCCTGCATCTGCAACATAAACGGTGTGCTCTAACAAATGACGCGGGGATCGAGGTTAAAACAGCACCGTTCATCGGCGCTGAATCCCGCTGAGAGAGCAGGCAAAGTAGGCAGGTTCCCGGGTGAGGTCAACTGGGAGAGAATGGCGTTGCCAGCCGGACGCGGCGACGATATATCCAACCGCATATGAGTAACTGGAGCACTAGTGAGGCACTTACAGACCCGGCCATCCGCGAGCCGATCGCGTTCCGATCGGAATTTCGCTTTCATCTGCGCGATATCCCGACCGAGATCACGCTCCGCGTCTACAACCCGATCCACTCGAGCACGGTGTTGGTTCGGCAGAGCCATTCGATTTCTGTGCCTGGACTCGATCCGCAGGAACAGGCGGCGTGCGAGGATCAGACCCAGGAAGGTGAGGCCTTACAGGCGGTGATCGGCCAGCTCGTCTGCACCTACAACGCAGCGGTGGAGAAAGGGCTGAAGCCCGACCCGAGCTGGCTGCAGCCGAACGCGGATTTTCGTTAGGCGAATCCAGGTCTTGCGGCCGGCTGGTTGATTTGACGCGTCGGCCTTTTTGTCGTCGCTTCATTTCACCTATGAAGACTCTCGCGCTCGTTACCTTTGCCGCTCTCTCTCTTTTCTCTTCCGCGCGCGCCGAGTCGCCGGCAGAACAACAGGTCGCCGCGGCGATCAAGGCGCCGAACGTTTCCGTCGTTCACCTCTGGGCGCCGTGGTGTTCGAACTGCCAGGCCGAGCTGAAGAGCGGCGGCTGGGGGAAAATCGTGAAGGACAACCCGGCGGTGAAATTCTATTTCGTCTCGGTCTGGGATAAAGGCGACGACGGCCGCGCGATCCTCGCGAAAAACGAAATCGCCAATCAGCCTAACGTCACCATCGTGGCAGATCCCGGCCCGCGCGGCGCCGATCACATCAAGCAATTCCTCGGTCTGCCGCTGAGCTGGATCCCCACGACCTGGGTCTTCAAAGGCGGCGACCTGCGCTACGCGATGAACTACGGCGAGATTCGTTTTCCGGTGCTCCAGCAGTTCATCACCGACAGCAACGACGCGTGGGAACATTGACCGCCGCGCCGGCTGAATTTGCGGTTGCCTAATCGCCACCGTTGCTGCATCTTCCCGACCCGCTGCGCCCGTCGGCCGGCGATTTTTACCTATGGCAATACCAGTTGAACTCGTCCCCGAGCTGCTCGAAGCCGGCGTCCATTTCGGTCACCAGACCAAGCGCTGGAACCCGAAGATGAAGCCGTTCATTTTCGAAAAACGCAACGCGATCTACATCATCAATCTCGACGAGACGGTCGTGCAATTGCAGCGCGCCACCGATTTTCTTCAGGACGTCGCGCGTCGCGGCGGGAAGATTCTCTTCGTCGGCTGCAAGAAGCAGGCGCAGGAAGCGGTCAAGGAAGCGGCCGTCGCGTGCGGACAATTTTACGTCAACCAGCGCTGGCTCGGCGGCACGCTCACGAATCTCACGACCATCCGAAAGAGCATCGGCCGCTTGAAATATATCGAGGAGATCGAGTCCTCGCCCGAGTTCAAGAAGATGGGCAAACAGGAGCTCGCAGCCCTCGGTCGCGAAGGCGCGAAACTCCGCCGCAACCTCGAAGGCATCCTCGAGATGGATAAGCTGCCCGACGCGCTCATCATCATCGACACCACGCGCGAGCAGAACGCGGTCAACGAAGCCCGCCGCCTCGGCGTGCCGATCGTCGGCATCGTCGATACGAACGCTGATCCGGAAATCATCGATTACCCGATCCCGGGGAACGACGACGCGATTCGCGCCATCCGCGTGATGCTGCAGAAACTGGTCGACGCCATCGTCTCCGCGAGCGGCGAAGCCCGCCTGCGCGAAGAAGTCGAGATGTCGGGCGTTTCCGCCTAACGACCCCGCAGTTTTGCCGGTGGATCGTTGATGGCGGATCGCCATCAAGTTCTCCCGCTATTTTTTAATCAACCGTTACTAACCATGAGCCTTTCAACATCTATGGAAATCAATCCCCAAACTGTGAAGCAACTCCGCGAGAAGACCAACGCGGGCATGATGGATTGCAAACGCGCCCTGACCGAAGCCGGCGGCGACATCGAGAAAGCGGAAACGATTCTTCGCACCAAAGGCATCGCCAGCGCCGGCAAGAAATCGTCGCGCGCAACCAAGGAAGGCATCGTTGCCTCCTACATTCATCTCCAGGGCAAAGTCGGCGTCCTTGTCGAGGTGAATTGCGAGACTGATTTCGTGGCGAAGAACGAGGGCTTCCGCGCTTTCGTGAAGGACATCACCTTGCACATCGCCGCCGCCCAGCCGCAGTTCGTGAGTCGCGACGAAGTTCCGGCCGCGACCGTGGAAGCGGAGAAGGCGATCTACGCCGAGCAGGTGAAAGGCAAACCCGAAAACGTGGTCGCGAAGATCGTCGAAGGTAAGCTCGACAAGTTTTACAGCACCGTCTGCCTGCTCGAGCAGGGCTTCATCAAGGACCCTGATCTCACGATCAAGGAACTAATCGCGTCGAAGATTGCCGAGATCGGCGAGAACATCGTCATCCGACGGTTCACTCGTTACTCGGTCGGCGAGCCCCTCGCGGGCGAAACCGAAACGGCTGCCGCCGCGGAGTAGCGGTCGCGCCCTTCATCGCCGAAATTGCGGCGTGCCCAGGAAAGTCAGCAAACCGCGTCGCGTCGTTAGGCGACGCGCGAAAGACTGGCGCATGCCGGCGGACACGATCTACGTCGGCCGGCCGACCGTCTGGGGAAATCCCTATGTCGTGGGCTCGAAGCTGCTCAACGGCGACCTGCTCACGGCCGCGAAGTCGGTTCAGCTCTACCGTCAGCATGTCGCGGAAGTTTTCGATCCGCAGACGATTCGCGCCCGGCTTGGCGGAAGAAACCTCGCCTGCTGGTGCCCGCTCGACCGGCCCTGCCACGCCGACGTGTTGCTCGAGCTGGCGAATTAAATCCCGACGACGGTGAGTTCCGGCCGGCAATTGAACCGCACCGGGAACATGTAGGTTCCGACCCCGGCATTCACGTAGAGCGGTCCGCCTAACGAATCATAACGGCCCTGCTGATAGCGCCCGACGCCGGAAGGCAGAATCGGCGCGCCGTAAAACGGCAGCCGCACCTGCCCGCCATGCGAATGGCCCGCGAGGATCAGGTCGTAGCGCCGGCCGTCGAGCTGATCCGCCTGGAGCGGGTAGTGAATCAACAGAATCCGGCGCGCCGCCTGCGCTCCGCGGAGCGCGTGGACTCCCTGTAATCCCATCCCGATCAGCTCGAGCCCCGGTTTTTCCAAGACGATGTTCCTGTCCTCCAGCCAGGCGCCGCCGGTGGCCGCAAAAGCCTGGCGATAAAGATTGAAATCGGCCCGGCTCCCGTAGTCCCAATTCCCCGGGCAACCGTAAACCGGCCGCTTGATTTGCCGGATGAAATCGAGCGCGGCCGGAGCGAAGCGCGCCTCCTCCACGAGGTCGCCGGTGAAGCAAACAAACTCCGGCGCGAGTGCGTTGATCGTCTCCGTCACTTTCCTCGCATACTCGACGTCGCCTTTGTAATGCAGATCGCTGAAGTGGACGAAGCGGTTGGTCGGCTGGGGATAAAGCTCGAACTGCGTCACCCGCAGCCAGCTCGGCTCGGCGAAACGGGCGTCGATACCCGCTGCCGCCGGGAGCGCGACGAGGCCGAGCCCGAGAAAATTTCGTCGCGTCATCCGCCGCATGATCTCTTCGCCTAACGAGCGCCTAACGAACGAATCAATCCGGAAAGGTGAGCAGCCGCAGATAGTTTCGGCCGCCGTCCGTCAGATGCCCGGTGGCGCCGCGGCCGGCGACATGATCGCGCGTGAGATAACGCGCATCCACCAGCGACGGTTTGAGATAGGAAAGCTCGGCCGCGCGCACGTCCCGGGCGCTGGGCGTGAGCCGAATCGGTAGTCCGGACGCGGTAAAGGAAATTTCCCACGCCGCTGGCTTTTCGTTAGGCGAACCGGTGATCATCCAGGGATAGCGCCGCGGCAACTCGAAGTTCGGCGTGTTCGGCACGATCACCTTCCAGGCGACTTCTTCCTTCGCGAGGAAAGCCGGCACGGTGAGCGAAGGATTGCTGCGCAGCGCGAGGAAGAGCCGCGGAAGGTCGAGCCCGGCGAGGTTGATCCCGTTGTAGATGCCGTGGTGATTTGCTTCGCCGCGGAAGAAGGTTTCGTGCCACTCCTCGAAGTGATCGTTCAGGAGCAGGTTCAGCTCCACATGCACATGCGCGCGCTCGCGATCGAGCCCTTCGCCGGTGTGACCCATCACGCCGAGTTGATCGCCTTGCTGCACCGCGGTGCCCGCTTCCACCGTGATCGTGTTGAGATGCGCGTAGAGACTATAATACGGGCAGTCGCCCCAACGATGCTCGACCACGACATAGCGTCCGTAGTTCGAAGCGCCGGCCGTCCGGCTCACGTAAACGACCTTGCCCGCCGCGATCGCCTGCACCGGGTCGAGCGGTTCGCCGTGCGCGTCGCGCCGGACCGGGCGGATGTCCATGCCTTCGTGGAAACGGGTGAAGACCGTGCCGCCGGCGGTCTCGATCGGATCGCGCACGAAACCGTATTGGCCACCCTGCCACGGATGCGAAATCACCCCGTGCAGGTTGCGGTCGATCACCTGGTAAAACTGCGCGTAATCCCCGCTGAGCAGCGCATGGTTTTCCGTCGGCAGCGCGAGCTGGAGCGGCGCCGCCTCGTCCGCGCGCGCGAGCAACGGAAGAAGGCAGAGAAAAACGATCGCGCCTAACGAATGCCCGCGGCTCATGGCTTCTTGTGCCCGCCGAGGAGCTGCCAATCCTTCGCCATCAGCCGGATGTCCTGCTGGGTCAGGCCCGCGGGCAGGTAAAGCTTCCCGTCCGAGACCCGTTTATCAACCTGCATCTCCATCAACGGCCGTCCATTGATGAAGACGAAAAGCTCCGATCCGCGCTGCTCCAGGCTCACCGTGTCGAGCACCGTCCGGCCGTGATCGTCGAGTTGGAGGAGCGCGCCATAGGTCGAGCCGTCGGCCGATTTGTAGGGATAAAAAGCCTTCACATCGCGCTCGGTCAGCCAGGGTGTTCTCTCGATGAAAACATCCTTGCCTGAGAGCGAGTGGATCGGCTGCGCAAACGTGTCGCCGTCGTTCATATTCGCCGCCAGGTGGACCCGGAAAATACAATGTCCGCCCGCCTGCGCCGAGCCAGCGGCGAGAAAAAGCAAAGCGACCGCGAGCAGGTTCCTCATCCGCGATTGATAAAGGGTTTGACAGTTTTTGCAACGTCAGCCTCTTAGGGCGATGAGACGATTTGCCTTCTGCGCCGCGCTCCTTTTGCTCGCGCAGCCCTTGCGCCTGGCGGCCCAGGATGCTGCCGCGCCGAAGCACGGCGTCTTCGGCCGGCTCCTTCATCCGTTTGGTTCCTCCGAGAAAATTCCCGAATATCACAACCCGAAATTGCGCGGTCTGCAGCTCGTCGTGCAACTTCCCGCGGAGCCGATCAAGCTCGCCGAAATGCGCCAGCTTCCGGTGACCGTGAGCCTGGTCAATCGTGGCGACCGCGCGGTCGAGCTGAGTTTTTCGACCGATCAGCGAATCGAGATTTTACTGCACGACGCGGCCGGCCGGATCGTCACCCGCTGGTCGGAGAACCGGGCTTTCCAGCCGACGCCGGCGACGGTGCTGATCAATCCCAACGAGCACCTTGAGTACGCCGAGACGATCGCGACCCGCGAGCTTTCGCCCGGGAAAGTCTTCACCGTGGAAGTGCTGGTGCCGGCGTACCCGGAGCTGGACACGAAACGCAAATCACTTGCCGCGCTGTGAGCGTTGTGGGCGAGAATCAAGAATCAAGAATCGAGAAACGTGAATCGAGAATCGGCAGCAAGCGCGCCTAACGATTCACGATCGACGGTTCACGCTTCTCGGCGCACCCTTTTTTCCGACTACCACATGCACCCGCAGGTGCACAGCTTGCGGCCTTACACGCAGGAACTGCTCCAACCGTGGGCTGATTCCGCGCGCCAGATCGGCCTGCGCGACATCGCCCTGACGGATCACGATCGTTATCATGAGGGAGTCGATTTCGGCGAAATTGAGACACTGCGTGCGAGTAATCCTGACTTGAAAATCCGCGCTGGGATCGAGCTCGATAACGATCCGGTCCATTCCGCGGCCGGGCGGGCCTGGGTGGAGAAGAACTGGGATCAGCTCGATTTCGTGCTCGGCTCCGTGCACTTTTTGCGCGGCGACTGGCCGTTCGATCACGTCGGCCAGGAAACGGAATTCGCGCGGCGCGATATCAACGAAGTCTACGCCGATTACTACGAGCGGATCACCGCGATGGCGCAGAGCGGGCTCGTCGATGGCATGTCGCATCTCGATCTGGTGAAGATTTTCGGCTTCCGCCCGACTAACGACTTCACCGATGTTCTCGATGCCGTCCTTTCCGCCATCCGCTCCGCCGATCTCACGCTCGAGCTCTCCACCGCCGGCTGGCGCAAACCGGTCGGCGAGCTCTATCCGAGCGATCAAATCATCCGCGCGGCGCAGGCCAAAGGCATTCTCTTCACGACCGCTTCCGATGCGCATTCGCATGTCCAGCAGGGCGAGAACTTCGAGCGGCTCGCCGGCAAGATGGCGGAAATGGGCATCACGCAGGTTTGCGTTTTCGAGCGTCACCAGCGGCAGGTGGTCGCGCTCTGACTCGGTGAAACGGCTCGCGGGCTGGCTGGCGCTGGCGATCGTTCTCGCGCCGCGGCCGATCTTCGCGGCGGACAAAATATTTCCGGAAGTCATTCGGCGCGCGCAAACCGCGGCGGCGGCGCCGTTTCAGCCTAACGAGTCGAAGCTGCCGGAGGTCCTGCAGAAGCTGAATTACGACACGTATCGCGACATTACTTTCCGCCGCGAGCGCGCGCTCTGGCACGGCGACGGCCAGCCGTTCGAGGTGCAATTTTTTCATCCCGGTTATCTCTTCACGCGTCCAGTTCGGATTAATGAAGTGGTAAATGGCGAAGTGCAGCCGGTGCCGTTCAGTCATCGATATTTTCGATATCCAGATTTTAACTCGGCCCTGCTGGGCGACGAAAGCGCGCTCGGCTTCGCCGGCTTCCGGCTCCTTTATCCGCTCAACCGCCCGGGCCGGCTCGATGAAGTAATTTCCTTCCTTGGTTCAGACTACTTCCGCGCGCTCGCCGCGGGCCAGACCTACGGCCTCTCCGCTCGCGGTGTCGCCGTGAACACGGGCGAAAATATGACCGAAGAATTTCCGGACTTCCGCGAGTTCTGGCTGCGCCGGCCGGCGCCCGGTGCGCGGGAGATGGAATTCTGCGCGCTCCTCGACGGGCCGAGCCTCTCTGGGGCTTATCGTTTCGTCGTTAGGCCGGGAGAGGAAACGGTGGTGGAAGTCGAGGCGCACCTGTTCTTCCGACAACCGGTCCCGGTCCTCGGGATCGCGTCGCTCACCAGCATGTTCTGGCGCGGCGACGACGACCCGCTCGAGCCTAACGATAAGCGGCCGGAGGTGCACGACTCCGATGGCCTGCTCATCGGCAAGGCGGATTGGCACCCGCTGCGACCGGTCACGAAACCCACCATGCAGAGTTGGCCGGCGGAAGCGTCGCCTTCGTTTTCCCTCCTGCAACGCGACCGCGACCCCGCGCATTATCATGATCGCGAGGCACACTACGAGCGGCGGCCGAGCGTGCGCGTGGAGCCACTGGGCGATTGGGGGAAAGGCGCGGTCCGGCTTTTTCAATTGCCTGCGCCTAACGAATACAACGACAACGTGGTTGCCTTCTGGCAACCGGAGAAGTCGCCGCAGAAAGGTGACACGCTGGATTTCCGCTACCGACTCCATTGGTTTACGCAGGAATCGAATAAACCCTGATCCGGTCACGTCGGAAGAGACTCACAAAAATGAGTCATCCTACACAACCGGCCCAGCGTTGGCACGAGGCGGAGCGGCGCGGGGAAATCTACCTGCGGTCGCTCCGCGGAACTTTCGGCCCGGCGGAGCGCGATCTCCTCGCCTCCGCGCTCACTTCGGCCCGGGCCCAGTCGCGCCTCGATGGGAGGATCCATCCGGTTACGCTGGTGATGGAAGCGCTCCTCGGCTTCCTGCCGGCCGCGCCCGCCGGTCCGATGACGCCGCCGATCCAGCGCGGGAAAATGCTTCCGGAGCCAACAGAATTTCCGGTGCACGACTGGTTCCGGCGTCTTTTTCGCCGCCACTAGCCGCCGCTCGCGATGGAATCTTTTCGCACGCTTCCATACTCCGACCTCTCGGGTTGGACACACGTCGTCGCCGAGGACAAACATGAGCGCCGTTGGGCGTTCATGTTCCTGATCGGTCTCCTCACTCTGATCGCGACGGCGTTCGAAGCGAGCCTGCTCGGCGCAGAAGGCTGGTCGCCGATCAATTGCGGGTTGCTCGTTTTGTTCACGCTCCTTTTCACCCATGTGGCGATCGGGTTTTGCCAGGCGTTTTTTGGGTTTCTGATTTCGATCGATCGCGCCGCGCCGGTGCTCGCGGAAACCGATCGCGATTTCTCCGCGCTGCCCGTGACCGCAATCGTCATTCCGATTTTCCACGAGGAAGTCGCCGCCGTCTTCGCGCGGTTGCGCGTGATGCACGACGCCCTGGAGTCGTTAGGCGCGCTCACGCGTTTTCAATTTTTTATCCTGAGCGATTCCACTGATCGCGAAAAAGCCGCGACGGAGGAAGCGGGCTGGGCGCAGTTCGTCACGGAAACCGGGAGCGCCGGGCGCGTTTTCTATCGCCGCCGCAAGCTTCCGCTCAACCGCAAGAGCGGGAACATCGCCGACTTCTGCCGACGCTGGGGCAGCCAGTATCGCTACCTGATCTGCCTCGATGCCGACAGCCTGATGAGCGCGCAGACGCTCGTTGCGCTCGTTAGGCGGATGGAACGCAATCAGCGCATCGGGATTCTCCAGACCGTCCCGCAGGCGATCAATGGCCTAACGATCTGGAGCCGGCTTCAGCAATTTTCGATGGCGCTCTACGGCCCGATCTTTGCCGCGGGCGCGAATTTCTGGCAGCAGGAAGAGAGCAACTTCTGGGGCCACAACGCGATCATCCGAATTGCGCCCTTCATGCAGCATTGCGCGTTGCCGGATTTGCCGGGCCGGAGCGCGATCGGGCGGAAACCGATGAGCCACGATTTCGTCGAGGCCGCGTTGATGCGTCGCGCCGGTTACGAAGTGCATCTGGCCGACGATCTCGGCGGTAGCTTCGAAGAGACGCCGCCGACCGTGATCGAGCACCTGAAACGCGATCGGCGCTGGTGCCAGGGCAACCTGCAGCACTGGCCGCTCGCGCTCGCAAGGGGCTTCCAGCCGATGACGCGCTTCCATTTTCTCCACGGGATTTTTTCCTTCGTCGCGTCGCCGCTGCTCGTGGTCGTGCTCCTGCTTGGCTTTGTGAAAAATCTCGGAGCCGCGCCGATGAGCGACGGCATTTTCGCGGATGCGAGCCACGCGCAGACCGCGCTCGTTCTGTTTGGTTTCACCATGCTCCTCCTGCTCCTGCCGAAGTTTCTCGCGCTCGGCCTCGCGCTCCGAAACGGGCGCGCCCGCGAGTTCGGCGGCGCGGCGAAGCTGATCGCAAGCACGGTCGCGGAGATTGTCTGTTCGGCGCTGATCGCACCGGTCTTCCTGTATTTCCACGCGAAGTTTGTCCTCTTCAGTCTGCTCGGGAAAAAGGTCGAATGGCACGCTCAAACACGCGCCTGCGCGAGCGGGATCGCCTGGCGCGAAGCGCGCGAGGTCTTCGGCCTAACGACACTGCTGGGGACCGTCGCGAGTGCGGTAACCTGGTATTTTACTCCCGGTTATTTTCTCTGGCTCCTGCCGATCGTGCTTGGTTGGCTGCTCGCGATCCCGTTGACGGCCTGGCTGAGCGATCTTCAGCTCGGTGAGGTCGCGCAGCGATTCGGCGCTTTCGCGATCCCAGCCGAACTAATCCCGACGCCCGAAATCCGCGCGCTCGCTCGCGCCGCACGCTCCAGCCTAACGAATCAGCCAGAGTTCGCCCGGCCTCGCGAAATCTGGAAGACTCACTCGCTCGCCTAACGAGCCCCGTTTAGCGCCAGCCCAGAAGCCGCGCCGGCAGGAAGAGCAACGCCGCGAGCGCGGCGAAGAAGGCGCGCACGACGAGGCCGACGAGGCGAAACGGCAACGCCACCAGCCAGACCAGCGGGAAGAGAACCAGCAGCACCAACGCCGCCGGCCAGCAAAGAACGAAGAGAATGCACCAGCCAATCAGGAGGATCAGAATCTTCATGAGGCTATTCTTTCATCGCCGAGCGTGGCGTCAAATGGCATAGGCTGGGAATTGGCTACAGTTTCTCCGCACATGCAGACCATCGTCATCGGCCACACCAATCCCGACATGGATTCGATCTGTTCGGCGCTCGCCTACGCGCATCTCAAGCGCGCGACCGGCACGCCGAACGTGATCGCGGCGCGCGCCGGGAGCACGAACGAGCGGATCGATTTTGTCCTCGATAAATTCGGCGTCGAGCCGCCGATTTTCGTCAGCGATCTCTCCGACCGGGTGAGCGACGTGATGGAGCGCGACGTTATCTGTGTGCAGGCCGATTCCACGGCCTACGACGCGATTCACCTGCTCGAAAAGCGGCGGCTGCGCGGTCTGCCCGTGGTGGATGAAAAGATGCGCTTCCTCGGATTGCTCTCCGCTTTCAAGATCAGCCATCACCTCTTTCCGCCGCGCGAGGAAGCGGATGCGGCCCGCGTCATCACCGCGCCGCTCTCCAGCATCGTCGCCACCTTTGGCGGACGGGTCCTCACCGGCGAATTGCCTAACGACGCCGCGGAGTATCTCCTCACGATCGGTGCGATGAATGCCGATTCGTTCGCCGCGCGCTTGCGGCAGCGACGGGCCGCGCAGCTCGTGCTTTTCGTCGGCGATCGCGAAGATATTCAAAGGCTCGCCATCGCCGCACGGGTGCCCGCGATTGTCGTGACCGGCAATCTGCCGGTCAGCGCCGAGGTGCGCGAGGCGGCGCAGGCGGCCGGCGTCGCGCTCATCAGCTCGCCCTACGACACCGCCATCACCGTCGATCTCGCGCGCGGCGCGGTCCGGGTCGGGCGAATGCTGGAAACCGAATACACCACTTTCACGCCCGATACTTTGCTCGACCATGTGCGCGAGAAAGCCGCGCAGTCCGCCGCATTCGTTTTCCCGATCGTGAACGACGAAGGCGTCCTCGTCGGCGTCCTCGCGAAGAGTAATCTCCTGGAGACCGCCGAGCGGCAGCTGATTTTGGTCGATCATAACGAGCTCTCACAGGCCGTGAAAGGCGCCGACAAAGTCCGCATCGTCGAGATCCTCGATCATCATCGGATCGGGGGCTTCTCGAGCGGTTCCCCGATTCTTTTTTGGAATAACCCGGTCGGTTCCACGAGCACGATCGTCGCGCTCTGCTACGAACAGGCCGGCGTGCCGGTCCCCGCGCACATGGCGGGTCTGCTCATGGCCGGCCTCATCTCCGACACACTCAATCTCAGCTCCCCCACGACGACCGCGACCGATTACCGAGTGATGAAAGAGTTATCCGAAATCACCGGCGTCGATCCCGCGACGCTCGCGGAGGAAATCTTTTCCGTCGGATCGCCCTTGCTGACCCTGGGTGCGGAGCAGGTTATTACCGCCGATTGCAAGGCCTACGACGAAGAGGGCGTGCGCTTTACCGTTTCGCAGATCGAAGAGTTAAGCTTCTCTCATTTCCCCGAGAAACAGGAAGCGCTTCTCAAGGCGCTCGACCAACACGCGCGCGCCGAACGCCTCCACTTCGCCGCTCTCCTCGTGACTGACATTAACACTCATACGTCGCTCCTTTTGTGCTGTGGCGACTCAGAGTTTCTGCATCGGATCGACTTTCCCGCGCGGAGTCCGAATATGTGGGAGTTAGCCGGGGTCGTCTCACGCAAGAAACAGTTACTGCCTTACCTGCTACAGTTACTCGCGGACTAGGTCTAATAGGACCGTCGCCGCAGGCGCCAGCCGGTGTGACCGGCCTGTTTTTGACTTAGGCTACGATAGCTCGAGACAGCAGCTCTGACTTACAATCCAAGCGAACCGAGTCCCATCCCGCCGGTGATCTTGGACATCTCGGAGCCGGCTAACTCTTTCCCCTGGCTGATCGCCTGTTGCACGCCGCTCAGGATCATATCTTCGAGAATCTCCACGTCTTCGGGATCGACTGCAGTCTTATCGATCTTGATCGAGAGGACGTCGCCCGCGCCGTTCGCCACGACTTTGACCTTCCCGCCGCCGGCGCTGACTTCGACGGTCTTTTCCTCGAGCTCGGCCTGCGTCTTGGCCATTTGCTCCTGCATCTTCTGCGCTTGTTTCATTAACTTGTTCAGGTTCATAGGTCAGCTCGTGACGGATTTGATTTCGCCTTTGAAGATCTCAAGGGCTTGTTTGATTAACGGGTCGTCTTTGAAAGTTTCCGGACTCTCCGGTTTGGTGGCCGGCGCGGTTGGCTTCTCTCGTTTCGGGGCAGGGGAAAGATTGGCGTCGAGACTTAGTTTCAAGGTCCAATCACTGCCGGTGAGTTCTTTGAGCAGCACTTCGAGAAAGCTGCGATTGGTCGGACGCGCGATCGATTCCATTACCGTCTTCTGGTCGGTCGGGAACCCGAGGAGAACGGTGCGCCCGTCCGTCCCGAGGAACTGCGCGGCCTCGACCCAGGGCTTGATTAACGGTCGGCGCTTGGTGCACCAACGGGACCACCTGTGGCCAGATCTTGGCGAGGTCCACGTCTGGAGCAGTGGTGGCTTCGACCGGCGCAGCAGCGGTTTTCGCCGAAGGTTGAGTCACTGGGGCGGGAATTTGCGGAAGAGTCAACTTTCGCGGAGCCGGAGCGGCCGCGCGAGTTGGCGCCGGCGTGGTCGTCGGGCGCGGAGCCACCGCGGAGCGCAGTCAGGTTTTCGATTACCTCGGTGAGTGAAACCTGGCTCAAGGTTTGAATGGCTTTGATCACCGCGACCTCGAAGTGGAGCTTCTTATTCGGCGCCCATTTCATCCGTCCTTCGGCGGCCGCAAATTGCTCAATCAAATCGAGCAAACGGTCAATCTCGATGAGAGCGGCTTCCGCGCCTAACGAGGATTGAAGCTCGGGCGCGGCTTCGTCGGCGAGCGCGTCTGGTTTCACCTTGTAAACGAGCAGATCGCGCAGATGCGCGATGAGGTCGCTCATGAATTTCATCATCTCCTTGCCGGCGGCTACCTGCTCGTCGAGCAGACCGAGAGCGGCGGCGGTTTCGCCGCGGAGAATTTTTCACTGAAAGCCGCGACCGTCTGTCCGCTGGTGAAGCCGAAGACATTCAGCACATCGGTCTCGGCGATGTGTCTCTCCGCAAAAGGCGACGAGCTGGTCGAGCATCGACTCGGCGTCGCGCAGGCCGCCGTCGGCGCCGCGGGCGATCGCGTGGGCGGCCGCGGGCTCGAGTTTCACCTTCTCGTTTGTGGCGATGAACTGGAGATGTTTCGCGATCAGGTTCGCCGGAATGCGATGGAGATCGAAGCGCTGGCAACGGCTCAGGATGGTCGGCAAGACCTTCTGCGGCTCGGTCGTGGCGAAGATGAATTTCACGTGCGCGGGCGGCTCCTCGAGCGTCTTGAGCAGCGCGTTGAACGCCTGCGAAGTGAGCATGTGCACTTCGTCGATGATGTAGATCTTGTAGCGCCCTTTCGCCGGCGCGTAGCGGACGTTGTCGCGCAGTTCGCGCACCTGCTCGACGCCGTTGTTGCTCGCGCCGTCGATCTCGAGCACGTCGAGGCTGTTGCCCGGCGGCGATTTCTTTGCAGCTGTCGCATTCGCCGCAGGGCGTAATCGGTCGGGCCGTCGGATGCAATTGAGCGCCTTGGCGAGAATCCGCGCCGTGGAAGTTTTGCCCGATCCCGCGCGGACCGACGAAAAGGTAGGCGTGGGCGAGGCGATTTTGTTCGATCGCGTTCTTCAGCGTGCGCGTGACGTGCTCCTGGCCGACGAGGTCGTCGAAGGTCTGGGGCCGATATTTGCGCGCGAAAACCTGATAGCTCACACGCGCAATCTAGTGCGGCGAGCGGGAGGGGAAAACGGAAATTCGGAAAGAGAGACAGGATTAGCGGGATTAACCGGATTCTTTAGGCCGAGCTGATCGCGGGGTGTCTTTAAATCCTCTCCAATCCTGTTAATCCTCTCCGATGCCCGACACGCTCGCCGTTCATTTCCTCGCGCAGGACGAGCAATCAGCCGCCAGCGTGATGGCTCGCCTGACGAACTTCATCGCCGCGGCGGAGGCGACGCTCGATTTTGCGCTCTACGACATGCGCCTGAGCGCGCCGCTCAAGGAATCGTTAGGCGCCGCCCTCCGCGAGCGCGCCGGCGCCGGCGTGCAGCATCCGTTTTTGCTACGACAGCGATAAGCCGGTGAATCCAAATCTCGCCGCCGGCCAGGATCCCGCTCCGCCCGGGACGGGCGAGATGGTGCAGAGCCTCGGCTATCCGTGGCGGCGGATCGCGGGGCAGAAGCTGATGCACGACAAGTTCATCGTGCGCGATGGCCGCGCCGTCTGGACCGGCTCGACGAATCTGACCGACGACGCCTTCACGATCATGGAAAACAACATCGTGGAGATCGCTTCGCCGGAGCTGGCGGCTTTCTATGCGCGCGATTTCGAGCAGCTTTGGGAGAAGGCGAATTTCGAGAATACCGGCGATATCCGAACTGTGCCGGTGCCGCTGATTTTCGAAGGGGAACCGGCGCGCACGCAGGTCTTGTTCTCGCCCGGTTGCGGGCTCGCGATCGACACCGAGATCGCGCGTCGAGTGCGCGCGGCGCAACGGCGCGTGCGGATTTGCAGCCTCCTGATCAACTCCGGCACCTTGATCGGCGCGCTCGGCGAGCTGCTGCGAGCGGGCCGGGTCGCGGTCGACGGCGTCTTCGATCGCACGCAGATGGAGGAGGTTTACGGGCAATGGCAGATGGTCCCTTCCAATCGCTGGAAAATTCCAGCGCTTCACGATTTGATCGCGCGCGCTGGACTTCGTCGGGAAAAACTCGACACCCTACAGCCCGACCGGCCGGCACGATTTCATGCACAACAAAATCCTCGTGATCGACGACACGGTGATTACCGGTTCGTATAATTTTTCGCGCAGCGCCCAGGTGAACGCGGAGAACATTCTCTTCATCGAAAGCGCGGCGCTGGCCGGGCGCTACAGCGACTATATCGATCACCTCCGGCAAAAGTATCGGCCTTCCGCCTAACGACCTTATGAGAACACTTTCCACCTTTTGCATCTTCCTCCTTTTCGCCGCGAACGCGGCGGTGGCGCGTGAACCGCAGACCGCGCCGCCGGAAAACGCGGTCGTTAGGGCGCGCGCCCTCGGCGTGCCTTTCGACGGCACGCCGGGAAAGCTGAACGCGATCACCGACGTCGCGGGCGTGGAGGTGGGCTTCACCACTCTGATCAGCGGCGAGGGAAAGCTCGAAACCGGCAAAGGTCCGGTCCGGACCGGTGTGACGGCCATCATCCCGCGCGGTCACGCTTCGCTCGACGATCCGGTTTACGCCGGGACATTTTCGCTCAACGGCAACGGCGAGATGACCGGGACGGCGTGGGTCGAAGAGAGCGGTTTTCT
Source organism: uncultured Verrucomicrobiae bacterium (assembly GCA_963831805.1). Classification (GTDB taxonomy): domain Bacteria; phylum Verrucomicrobiota; class Verrucomicrobiia; order Chthoniobacterales; family UBA10450; genus Palsa-1392. Next base: position 380,198 of record CAWHRN010000004.1, read on the forward strand.
CGAGGGACCGATCATCCTAACGAACACGCACAGCGTCGGCGTGGCGCGCGACGCGGTGATCGCGTGGCGGATCAAGCACGGCAATCCGGATAAGACCGGTTATTGGTGGAGCTTGCCGGTGGTCGCCGAAACTTGGGACGGCTGGCTGAACGACATCAACGGCTTTCACATCCAGCCCGCGGACGTGGCGCACGCGCTCGACACGGCAAAGAGCGGGCCGGTCGCGGAGGGAAGCGTCGGCGGCGGCACGGGGATGATTTGTTATGAATTCAAAGGCGGCACCGGCACCGCCTCGCGCCTGCTCGACGAGAAGAGCGGCGGCTACACGGTCGGTGTTCTGGTGCAGGCCAATTGCGGCCGGCGACCACAACTCACGATCGCGGGCGTGCCGGTGGGCAAAGAAATTCCCGGCTCCGTTTACCCGAAGGAGACCGGCTCGATCATCATCGCCGTCGCGACGGACGCGCCGCTTTTGCCGGGGCAGTTGAAACGCCTTGCGCGCCGCGCCAGCCTCGGACTCGCGCGAACCGGGGCGACTTCCGGCAATGGCTCGGGCGACCTGTTCATCGCTTTCTCGACCGCGAATCCCGGCGTGGCCAGTCCCGAGCAGCCGACGCATTCCGTCCTCACCGTGCCTAACGATCGGCTCGATCCGCTGTTCGAGGCGACGGTGCAGGCCGTCGAGGAAGCGATCGTCAATGCGCTGGTCGATAACCGGAGCATGACCGGCCGCGACGACCACAAGGTCGAAGCGCTCCCACACGATCGCCTGCGCGAGCTTTTGCAAAAATATAACCGACTGCACAACTGACCGCTTCTTCCCATGTCCGATCAACCAGCAGACACTCCCGCACCCGGTAAACCCGGCGAAGCGGCCGCGTCGAATCCCGTGCCCGCGTCTAACGAGTCGGCGACCGCGCCGAAGCCTGCGACCGCGCGACCGTTGAGTCCGATTTCACCGAAGCAGATTGCCGACTTTCCTCGCCCCCCAGCCGGCGACCCACGGCGGAAAAAGGCTCGGCGGCCGCACTTGGAAGACGAGGCAGAGCCAGCCGCGGCGGCGGCCGTGGCCGTCAATCCCGAGCCGCCCGGAGCGAAGGAGTCGCGTCAGCGCGAGATCCAGCAGGCGGCGCTGATCCTCGGCGCGTTGCTCGTCATCGGCGCGAGCTTCTATCTCGGGACGAAGTTGAATTATCTGCGCTACCGGTTCACCGCCCCGAAGGCGTCGAAGGTGGCCGGCGCGAGAGAAGAACAGTTTCCCGGCGTCGCGGCCGCCGATCTGGTGAAGCAGGCGCTGGCCGCGGAGCAGGCCGGGAAGTGGGACGACGCGATCACCCGTTTCATGGCGGCGAAACAAAAGGACCTGCGCTATCGCGGCATCCTTTTTCGCGTCGGGAAAATCTTCTACGAGCACCGTAACTTCGACTCCGCCGACGCCGCGTTCGAGCGCGCGATTGCGTTTGGGGAAAATGTCGAGGCCGCGAATTTTTACCGGGGATTGATCGCGGTGCGTCGGCGGGATCTTTCCGCGGCGGCGCGCTTTTTCGAGGCGGCGTCGACGACCTCGCCCTTCACGGCCGACTATCAATATTACTGGGGCGAAGCGCTGCGGCTGGACCTAAAGCCGGACGATTCCGTGCCGCACTATGAGCAGGCCGTCCTCCTGGCCCGCGACGCGCAGGACGCCGCCGTTTGTCGTTTCAAAATCCGGATGGCTCGGATCGAGGCGGCCCAGGGCGCCGCGGTCAAAACCGAGTTGGCGAAACTCCAGGCGGCCGGTCCGCTGACCGTGGATTGGCTGATGACCGCGGCCGCGCTGGAACTTCGCGAGGGCAGGGTGGACGAAGCGCGCAAGCTCATCCTGGAGGCGCGCGCCGGCAAAGCGCCCGGTCTTTTCGCGTCGTGCGTGAACGATTTTTATTTCCACGACGCGGCGAAGAAATACCCGGAGCTGGCCGAGGCGTTGCACCTCGCGGTCGATTTGCAGGTGCCGTTCCCGGATTGAGTTCGCGAGATCGTTAGGCTTCGCCGCCAGGGCGAGTGGAAATCAGGCGAGCTGCCGCCGGCGCCAGCAGACGAATCCGAGTGCCGCGGCACCCAGCAGGAGCGAGACGAGCGACGAAGGTTCCGGGACCGCGACGAGCTGGAAATCCACGCCGCGCAGCCGCACGGCCAGATCGCCCGGATCGGGCGCTTCGGTTCCACCTTGGCTCGGCGCCGCGAGGTTGAAATAGACGTGCCCTTTCCAAGTGCCGCTGGTCGCGAGATCGAAGGTCGGGCCGGAAACCTGCCCCGAGTATTCGCCCTGGCCCGGATTGATCGTCAGGGTCGTGTTAAAAATCTGCGGCACTCCCGCCACAATGGTCTGCGCGCCGAGAGTGATGGTGATCGGCTCGGTCGAGTTCAGGTTGGCCAGAAAATCGTAGCTGACCGAGAAACTGTCGCCCGGCTGCGCCGCAAAACTGCCCTCGAGCAGGACGCGCGAAGGCACCAGGGAGGGCGACACCATCGCATCCCCGTAGAGGCGAGCAACGTCACCGACCAAGCCGGCCGGGTTGTGTCGCACGACGGCGTCGATCGAGTTGTCGGTAAAGGAGCTGCCGGGCAGGAAACTCGGACCTTCGTCGATCGTCAACGAGCCGGCGGTCGCGGGCGCAACGAACGTCGTGCAAAGAAGAATGGCGGCGGCAGTTCCAGTGAGGACGGCGGAAAATTTCATCTTTTTATGAAGACGGTGGTGACTCTGGCGACCGCGTCTATCCAGGTCAAGCAGATTGCTGCCTTTTATCAGGCGCGCTCGGCTGCGCGTGAGATCGGAGTGAAACGCTCTGTTCCTCAGGCTGAATCGGCTGCCTCTGTACCGTCGGGCGCGTCGCCTTGTCCTGCTTGTGCTCGCAGAGTTTCTTCAAGTGACCGACATTTATCAGGCTAGACCCATGAGCAAAGCTTTCACCCGCGAAGACGACACGGCCCCCGAACAGCCGGTCGTGATCGAACGCGCGGCAACCCTGCCGCACGGTACGCGTAACTACATCACGCCCGACGGCGCCGCGGCCCGGCAGGCCGAGCTGCTCCGGTTGAGCGAGACCGAGCGGCCGCGCCTGACGAGTCAGGACGATACCGAGAGCAAGACGCAGCTCGCCGCGCTCGACCGTCGGATCGATGAGCTGCACGCCATCCTGCAATCGGCTGAGATCGTCCCGCCGCCCGACCAACCGCACGACCGGGTCCGCTTCGGCGCGATCGTGACGGTGCGCGCTCGTGGTGGCGAGGAATCGCGTTACCGCATCGTCGGCGTGGACGAGCTCGACCTGGAGCGCGACTGGGTGAGCTGGAGGTCGCCGATCGCGCGCGCCCTCTTGAACAACCGGCTCGGCGAAAAGGTGCGCTTCCGTTTTCCCTCCGGCGAAACCGAGCTCGCGATCGTCCGGATTGAATATCTGCCTAACGAAAAGCCCTAACGACCGATGTCTTCGTGCCAGAGCTCCGGGTTCGCCGCGATGAACTGCGTCATCAGCGCGACGCACTCCGGCAGGTCGAGATCGATCACTTCCACGCCGTGGCGGCGCATGAAATCCGGCGCGCCCGGGAAAGTACGGCTTTCGCCCACGATCACTTTCGGAATCCCGAACTGCACGACCGCGCCGCTGCAAAGATAGCAGGGCATGAGCGTGGAATAGAGCACCGTCCCGCGGAAACTGCCGAGCCGACCGGCGCGCCGCAGGCAATCGATCTCGGCATGGGTCATCGGGTCGTTCTCCTGGACACGCCGGTTATGGCCCGCGGCGATGAGCTCGCCGTCGCGCGCGAGCGCGGAACCGATCGGGATGCCGCCTTCGCCTAGACTTTTCCGCGCCTGGTCGAGCGCGACCTGCATCAGTTCCTGGTCGGTCATGAGGATTCGTTAGGCGCACCTTACATCTTGCGCGCCGGCGGGCAATGCCGCGAAGCTCCGGCGTGTCCCGCAGTTTTGCCGATTTCGCACCGGGCGATTGCCTGGTTTCCAGCTCCTACACCATCCGGGAGAAGGAGATCATCGCCTTCGCGAAGAAGTTCGACCCGCAGGCCGTGCACCTTCAGCCCGGGGCGAAAAAGCAGGGACTCCTCGGTGGGCTCGCCGCCAGCGGCTGGCAGACCGCGGGCCTCTCGATGCGTCTCTTTGTCCAGACGATGCAGGTTAGCGGCGCGATGATCGGCGTCGCGGTCGACGGTCTGCGCTGGCCGCGGCCGGTCCGCCCGGGCGACCGGCTCCACGTGGAGATCCGGATTCTCCGCACCCGCGTCTCAGTCAAGCGGCCGGAGTTTGGCCTTATCCGCTATCGTTGCCTCACGAAGAACCAGGACGACGAAATCGTGCAGCGCTTTCTCGCCACGGCCATCCTGCCGGTGAAGAAGACGAGGCCGAAAAAGCGTGGGCAGTGAGGGAATCGAACCCCCGACCAACTCGGTGTAAACGAGCCGCTCTACCGCTGAGCTAACTGCCCGTTGGCCGCGCGCTTTTTAGTCCAATCCGGGCCTGCTGTCGAATCGCCGCGCGGTGCGACTCGTTTTGCCTAACGACTCGGCGCGCGAGCGGGCCGACCGTCGCTTCAGGTCTGGCCGATCCAGGTCCTCGGCGCGACCTCTTCCCAGCGCTCGCGGATTTCTGCCCAGGTCGCTTTGCCTAACGAAGCGTCCGCGAGCAGCCGGGCGTTTTCCGCCCAGCGATCGGGCTTCGTCGTCCCGACGATCGCGGTGCACACCCCCGGCGTCGCGAGGGTGAAACGGAGCGCGGTCGCAATCGTTTTCCCCGGCGACGTGCTGCGCAGGAAGGCGTAGTCCAGCTTCCGCAGCCGTTCCCAATAAGTGTGGTGATACGAATTCTCCGGCTTCTGCCCGGTCTTCCAGGCGACGTTGGCGAGCGGGCGTTTCGCGATCACGCCCATCTGCGCTTTCTGCGCGGCCGGCACCGCGTGCTCGATCGCTTCCTGGTCGGCGATATTCACCGACGTCTGGAGCGAATCGAACGCCCCGCAGGCGACCGCGTAATCCGCGGCATGACTGTCGCCACTGTAGCCGACGTAGCGGGTGTAACCCTTCTCGCGCGCGGTCTGGAGCGCGGCGATCGCGTCGCCTTTTTTCAGCACCGCCTCCGGGCAGCTATGCAGATGCACGAGGTCGACCCGATCGGTCCGGAGCCGGCGCAGACTCCGCTCGATGCTTTCGAGGATTGAATCCGGCGTCCAATTCGCGCCGCTCTCCTGGCCGTGAGGATGGCCGACCTTGGTAAAAAGATAAAACTCGTCGCGGCGGTTGGAGACGGTGTTGCCGATCATCTCCTCGCTGTTGCCGTAGCACTCGGCGGTGTCGATCACATTGAGCCCGGCATCGAGCGCGCTGCCGAGCAAGCGCGCGACCGTCGCTTCATCCGCGCCCTCGTGGCCGATCTCCGCCCCACCGAAGCCGAGCACGGAGACCTGCATATCCGTGCGGCCGAAAGGTCGTCTTTCCATCGGGAAGGCTAGGGCGCGCTCGGCAGAGCTTGTCATCCCGAGCCGGCGAAGCGCGGCGAGGGATCTCGCACACGTTGCTCGGTGTCGTTAGGCAAAATTCGGATCGCACGACGCTGTTGTTTCCCGGCGAGTGAGGATCCTGTCACCGCGCTGGCGCCAGGCTCGATCGAGGATGGCACGAGAGTCGCCCTCGCCGACTCGGATGCAAGTCGCCCGCGCAGCTCGCGGGATCCTTCGACTCCGCTACACTCCGCTCAGGATGACAGTGCGCGCGGCCGCGTTCGATCCGGCCGATCGGTCTCGCGCGGAGCTGCTGCGCCACCGCCGCGGCGTCGTGCGGCGCGACGATTGCGGCCATCCCGATGCCCATGTTGAAGACCTGATACATCTCCGCCGCGTCCACCTTTCCGCGCTCCTGCAGGAGCTGGAAAATCGCCGGCACCTTCCAGCTCGTCGTCTCGATCACGGCGTCGCAGTCGCCCGGCAGGACGCGTGGCAGGTTATCGACCAGCCCGCCGCCGGTGATGTGCGCGAGACCTTTCAGCTTCCCCTCCGCCACTTTCGCGAGCGCCGGCTGATAATTCCGGTGCGTCCGGAGCAGCTCCTCGCCTAACGACCGCGCCAACCCCGGCAAACGCGCCCCCGGTTTCAGCCGCAACTGCTCGAAGAAAATCTTCCGCGCCAGCGAATAGCCGTTCGTGTGCAGCCCGTTCGAGGGCAGCCCGAGAATCACGTCGCCCGGCTTGCTCCGGCTCCCATCGATCATCCGCTTCCGATCGACCACCCCGACGATGCACCCGGCGAGATCGTATTCGCCCGGGCGATACATCCCGGGCATCTGCGCCGTCTCGCCGCCGACCAGCGCGCAGCCGCCGGCGCGGCAGGCTTTGGTGAAGCCGCGCAGGATCTGGGCGAAGACCGGCGGCTCGAGCTTTTCCGCCCCGATGTAATCGAGGAAAAACAACGGCCGCGCCCCGAGCACCGCGATGTCGTCGATGCAATGATTCACCAGGTCGGCGCCGACCGTGTCGTGCCGGTTGAGCGCGAAAGCGACCTTCAGCTTCGTCCCCACGCCATCGATGCTGCTCACCAGCACCGGTTCGCGCATCCCGGAGAAATCGGGCGCGAACAGCCCGCCGAAGCCGCCGATCTTCCCCAGCACTTCCGGCCCGTGCGTTTGCCGCACGAGCCCGTGGATCCGGCTCTTCAGCCGGTTCCCGAGATCGACGTCGACCCCGGCGCGGGCATAAGCTTTTTTCTTCGGCGGCATGGTGATTCAGCGTGGGCGCTGGGTGAGTCCTCTTCCTCTACTTTTCCTGCCCGGCATGGGTGATGCAGCGGCGCGGGCTGGCGATGAGGTTCCGCACTTCGCCGGCAATGACAAGCCGGAAAATCCTGCCGCGCGCGCCGCGGCCCCGCCATGCCATTTCCCGGCCTGCGTTCCTCCGGAATTCGCGTCGGCACCACCCGCGGGCGAGACCAGGCCAGCGTCGCGCCACGCGCCGCGCCTTCAGGCGCGGAGATGTTCGTCGCGCAGCAGGCCGTAGAGCACGATGTCTTCGTAGCGGCCCTCTTTGCACACATGTTGTCGCAGCATTCCCTCGCGCTGCAGGCCGGCTTTCTCGAGGACGCGGCCGGAGGCGGGGTTGCGCGTAAAGTGCTCGGCGTAGACTCGCCGCAGCGCGAGGTCGCAGAAGCAGTAGTCCAGGAAAAGCCGCACCGCCGCGGTGCCGTAGCCCCGATTCCAGTAGGGCCGGCCAATCCAGTAGCCAAACTCGCCCCGGTTCTGGTCACTTTCGATCCGCACTCCGATGCAGCCGACGAGGGCTCCCTCCGCGCGCCCGATGATGCCGAAGCCGGCGCTCCTTCCTTCCTCAAATTCCACCTGTTTCTCGGCGATCCACTCGGCCGCGCCGCCTGCGGGATACGGATGGGGAATGGAGAGCGTCGTATCGGCGATCGCGCGGTCGCTGATCAGGCGCTCGACGGCCGCGGCGTCGCCGGGAGTGAGCCGCCGGAGGGTGACTAATGACGCTGGATCCTGGCCGGGTGGATTCATCGAGAAGGGGAGCGGCCTCACGATATGGCACAGAGCCGGGGTGGCTGCCGAGCTATTTTTTGCGCCGCCAGGAGTTGACGGAGGCGCGAGCATTCAGCTGGCCGGGCGCCCGCCCCCGGCCGAAAAGGAACAATTTGATCCCTGAAAGTCCTATCACGAGTCGCATAAGGACATCATGACCTTTGAAAGTTCTATCATGAGCCGAAAAGGAAGATTTTGGCCTCTGAAAGTCTCAACCGCGGATAGAAAGAAGTTTCTTCAACCTGGCGGGTTCTATCACGGGCTGAAAAAGAGTATTTCGATCCCTGAGAGTCCTATCACGCACTGAAGCGAAATTTTTTGGCTCCGGAAAGTTCTATCACGGACTGAAAAGGAACATTTTGGTCCGTGAAAGTTCTATCGCGGAGCGAACAGAAACATTTTGGCCTCTGAAAGTCCCTTTACGATCCAAAAGGGAATATTTTGGCCGCTGTACGGACGTACGGCGACCGGAAGAGAGTATTTCGTCTCTGGTGCGAACAATCAAAGCCTCCGCGGCGACGTGAGGAGGACCGGGTCAGTCTGTGAATCGCGGCAGAATTCATCCCCGAGCCTCGGTATTTTTCACGTGGAGGTGAAATTCGGGCTGGTTTCTGAAGATGGCCTCCTGCCGATCGCCGTGATCGAGAAGGTGATAGATTGCTCCGGGCAAATTCGACACGAGCTTTGCGTTGTCCAGCGCGTTCTGCCGCGATTCACCAGACTGACCCCGATTCTCCCTTGCGCGCGTCAGCTCCTCGTCGTGTGATCTCCTACTTCGCCTCCACGTCCAGCGGGCTGCGCACCCCGATGCCCGGCTTATTGAGCACGTGCGTGTAAATCATGGTCGTACTGACATCCTTGTGCCCGAGCAGTTCCTGCACAGTGCGGATGTCATAGCCGTTCTCGAGCAGATGGGTGGCGAAACAATGTCGAAAAGTGTGACAACTGGCTGGCTTGGCGATCCCTGAAGCCCGCACCGCCTTCTTCACCGCCTGCTGCAGCGAGCTTTCATCGATGTGATGTCGCCGGCGCGGCTGGTCTCCCTCCGCTCGCGGGTCCGCCGAGAGCCGGCTGGAGGCAAAAACATACTGCCAGGCCCATTCCCGCGCCGCGTTGGGATACTTCCGCGCCAGGGCCTCGGGCATAAAGACCTCTCCCGTGCCCTCCGCCAGATCTTGTTCGTGCTGCGCGCGGGTTTTTTCCAGATGGAGTTGCAGCGGGGCGGCCAGGTTCACCGGCAGCATCGTGACGCGGTCCTTTCCGCCTTTGCCATCACGCACCACGATCCGGGCGTAGCCAAAATCGAGATCCTTTACCCGCAGCCGCACCGCCTCCATAAGACGGAGCCCGCTCCCATAGAGCAGGCTCGCCATCAGTCGCGGCGTCCCATGTAAATGCGCAAACACCTTCCGTACCTCATCCCGCGTCAAGACTACCGGCAGCCGGGCTGGCCGTTTCGCCCTTTCCACCCCGTCGAGCCAGCCGATCTCCTGCTTCAGCACCTCTTTGTAAAGGAAAAGCAAGGCGCTGAGAGCCTGGTTCTGAGTGGCGGCCGCCACCTTGCCCTCCCGTGCCAGGTGGGTGAGGAATTGAGTCACCTCCTCCGTGCCCATCTCCGCCGGATGCCGTTTCCCTTGGAAGCGGATGAAACGCTCGATCCAGTCGCCGTAGGCGCGCTCCGTGCGCAGGCTATAGTGCTTGAAGCGCATCACATCGCGCACCTGTTCGAGCAATCTTTTTGGCTTGCTCTCGTCCCTCGCCAGCGTGACAATGGTCGACATGATTTCGTGTTTAACCGGCGGCAGCCTCTCAGACAAGCGGATTATACAGAATAATTCCGCAATTAAATACGGAATAATTCCATCTACTTCTCGTTAGGCCTATGATTACCCGCAGTCTCATTTCGCTTAGGCGACTTTGCTTGACGTGATTGTCGGCTTCTCCTGGACTTCACCTTGCGCACGCGGTGTCGCTCTAGCTGCGTCTGCGGGCACCTGGTTCGTGGACGACGCCTCGCTTCGATTGGCCACTTGGCGCATCCGCGAGCGTCAATCGCGCTCAACCCGGCTACTCGATGCGGATTCATCTCACGCACGGATGGCGACTGGGTTAACGTCGGTCGACCAAGGTCTAACCAGGCGATCGAGCCGGCACTGCGGTACGCTCCAATGATGTCTGCCCCACTCCGGCCGCCGCCTCCGCCATCGATGTTGGCCTTGTTCTCGAAGCTTAGGGCGTTATGCCTTACGTTGCGTGCTTGCTTATCGTGCCTCGCTTACGCGCGGCAAACCGCTCGAGCAGTTTCGGTCTATCTGGGATGCTGTTCTTGCCGGATGTCCGCAGTGGCCAGGCTTTTTAGCCGAGCGGCGTAGTCCCGCACTGGCTGCCGAGCTGGATCGGGCCTCGAAGACTGGACTAACAAGCCTTGACCGATTGGATCGCGTCTTGAGCAAAGGGAATGACAGATGACCTTTCTTTGGACGCGTAAAGGCCTAACCATGCGATGGAGCGAACGGCGGACCGCTGTACGCTCCACGTTTTGCGATGACTTCCACACTTCCACTCCGAGCGACGCGCGCCCTCGTCCGCCGTCGCTCATCTTGTTCTCGTTAGGCGCATGCGACTCTTCACGCTTCACCTCGTTCTGGCGAGCTTCTGCTCACGGCATACGGAGTCTTCTTGCTTTATTCCGGCGTGCGCGTCGGGAAGAATATCTTCTTCCATTCCCTGATCGTCATAGCGTTCTTGGCGGCATTTCGCCATTCGTCTTCGCGTTACCCGCCGCGAGATCTCATCTTTTACCCCTTCACACTACTGACGCTCCTGGCGATCAGCCTAGCTCCGGGCGTGTTGGTTGGCGGGTTGGCCATGTGTTTCGGCAGCGATTTTCGTGTGCATTTGCGGATCTTTATCTCGTCGGTATCTGCCTAGTCGTCGTTTTCCCGATCTCTTTTGCGTTCGCAATCCGCAGAACTCAACAGATTGGCGGCCAACGCCTAACCAAGCGATGGAGCGAACGGCCGACCGCTGTACGCTCCACTTTTGCAATGACTTCCACCCTTTCACTCCGAACGACGCGCGGTCCCGTCCGCCGTCGCTCATCTTGTTCTCGTTAGGTCTCTGCACACAGTGTGAATCCGACGCTTTCTGCTCTCCTCATCTGCATAATCGCAGCAGCTTTGGAGGGCGCACTGGCCGGCAACGGTGTTCGTCAGCGGCTCGCTGCGCTCCGCATGCCACCCTACTCGCCGCCGTTCGCTGTCTGGTTACTCATTGGCCTCGTTTACTACGCCATCTGCTTCGTTGTCCTTCGACACCTGCTAGCCGCCACAGCTTTTACTCCCATGGGGCGCACAGCTCTCGCATTGCTGATCGTCGTTCTCCTCGCAAACGCTTTTTGGAGCGTCTTGTTTTTCCGTCGCCGTGATTTGCGGGCCAGTTTTATCGCGTTCATGCCGTATGCTGTCGTCGTGGCCGCGCTCGTTCTCTCCCTCTCGCGCATTTATCTACTCGGCGCTGCGCTGTTCATGTGCTATTGCATTTACCTGCTATACGCGACGTGGTGGGGATATCGCTTGTGGCTGCTCAACACCCGAAAGACCTAACCATGCGATGGAGCTAACGGCGGACCGCCGTACGCTTCACTTTTGAGATGACTTCCACACTTCCACTCCGAGCGACGCACGCCCTCGTCCGCCGTCGCTCATCTTGTTCTCGTTAGACTGAAATCTATGCGCGAGTTCACAGCGGTCGTGGTGGGAGCGCTAGCCGGCAGTGCGTTCGCGTTCGCTGCGGTTTTCCTATACATCGCCACGATTCGTCGCATCGGTCCGAAACTCTTTCAGACCTGGCGCCGCGTCCTATTGCTGCCCGTCCATCTCCTCGTCGCTTTCACGCAGGCGGCGCCGATCTTGTTCCCCCTTAAATGGCTGCAGCGGCTTGGCGCTTCGTACGCCGCCGATGACGCACTGTTTGCGCTCCTGCTAGTTTTCGGCATCGTCGGCCTCATTCCGCCGAGCATCTATTTCTACACTCAATGGAGCCAACTGGAAGCCGCGGGGTATTTGCGCAATGCCAAGGTCTAACCACGCGATGGAGCTGACTGCCCGCCGGCGTACGACCTTGCTTTCCATCGCTTCTACGCATTCACCCGCTGCCGCGCACGTTCCCGCGCGCAGCAGCTCATCTTGTTCCCGTTAGACCTATGCGGACACCTTTACTGTTTTCAATCACCCTTGGCTGGCTGCTATTCGTTCCGATGGCCTTGTCCGGTTCCGCACCGGCTCGTGTTATCACCGGTCCTGAGTTGCTCCAGGTGTTTATCGTCCCGCGGCCTCCGACGTATCCATACGAGGCGCGACGCAACAATTGGTCGGGTCGAGGCGTGTATCGCGCATTCGTTACGCCCGAGGGGAAGGTGAGCCGCGTCATCGTTCTTCAGAGTACGGGCCATCCCGTCATGGACGAGACGGTCATCACGGCCGCGCTTCACTGGCACGCGAAGCCCGGCCGCCCCAGAGAAGTCGATTTTCCGATCATCTTTGTTGCTCCTGGGCGGGGAACTCTCGAATGAGTAGTTGCACGATGAAAGGTCTAACCAGGCGATGCAGCCAACCCCTGGCCGGCGTACGCTCAAGTTTTCCATGACTTCAACCGCTTCTGCTGCCACCACGCGCGCCCTCGCCAGCGGTGGCTGATCTTGTTCTCGTTAGATGTCTAAGAACCCTTGGCGCTCGTCGGGCTTCTGTTCAGCAAAGAACTGCTTTGATAGCTGATTCCACAAAGACCAAATCGGCCACGTCTCCCAATCCCATTCGTCGTGCAGAATCTCGTTCTGCCACAACCATGCCCTGAACGCCGCTTCATACTTTGCGAGCTTCTCTGATTCCCTTCTGTTTGGCCTCTGATGTTTCTTGCCTTCGTCCCATTGCCAGCCGCGACCAACATTCTTTGCAGCCGCGGCCTGCTCTTCTCTGTCTTCATCGGCTTCCCGATGGCATCGCCCGCTACACACCACTTCGTAGACCTCGTCTGGGTAGTCCCACGGCATACGCCCGTACTGCGTACTCGGGATGATGGACGGCAAGGCGCCCTCCTTTTCGTCCGCACCTCTTGCAGCGAGGCGACGCAGCGACGATCGCGTCTCTTTTCTCTCGCCATTCGCGTCGCTTCAGCAGCTTTCGGTAGTTGTATTCCTCGTCGGAGTCGGGTCGCTCGTGCATCGTTGCAGTTGCGCCTATTTACCGCATGTTCGTTCCGCATCACACTGTTTTCACCCGCGACATCTAACCATGCGATGGAGCCAACCATTGGCCGGCGTACGCTCAAGCTTTTCCATTACTTCAACCTCACATCCCGCTGCCACACGCACTCTCGCCAGTGGTAGCTCATCTTGTTCTCGTTAGATCCAAACGACGTCTGCGAGCACAACCACCATCACATCACTTCATCCATCCAAACTCTATGAATCGCAATTCATTCCTTAAGCTGTGCCTGGCGTTCGGTTCATCTGTTACAATACCGTTCACAGTACGAGCACAATTCACTGCAAAAAAGCGAGGCGAAAAGGCCATTAAAGTTCCCGCCGGCAAAGACCGCTTCGATCAGAGTATCTCTCTCTTTGAGGGAGACACCTTTTACTCGAAGGTTTCTACAAAGGACACCGATGGTGATATCTACATCTTTGAGTCCACCCGCGATAAAAAAGGCGGACCTCCTCTTCACTATCATTACGAGCAAGACGAATGGTGGTATATTTCGGAAGGGGAGTTCCTGTTTAAGGTCGGCGAAGAGACTTTGGTAGCCAAAGTAGGCGATAGTATTTTCGGGCCGCGCATGATACCTCACGCATTTGCAAAGACCAATGAGGGAACCGCCAGAATGTTAACCATTTTCCAGCCGGCGGGTAAAATGGAAGCGCATTTTAAGGCTGTGAGTCAAGGAGCGTTGACAAAATTGTCTGAAGAAGAAAAAGACAAATTTCGGCAGGCGAACGGCTTTAAGATAGTTGGTCCAGCACTTATTTATGACAAGACGACAAAGTGAGGATATCGCCCGGACGGATGTTCCACCAAGGATCTAACCAAACGTTGCAACCAACCGCTGGCCGGCGTACGCTCAAGTCTTTCATGCCTCAGGCACTTCATCCCGCTGCCACGCTCGCTCTCGCCAGCGGTGGCTGATCTTGTTCTCGTTAGACCTATGGCAGACGAAATCACAGCTCGCGACCCAGAAGCCAGCCCCCAGATGCAGTCTCCGCCCATCAGCCAGGCTGAGATCGACTCGCGAATTAGTAGCCACATCGGCGAATTGCTGGAGTTGTGGTGGGCCGAGCAAGGCGCCTCGAAACCGAAAGACCTCGAGCTAATCGCTTTGGCGCTGCCTTTTCCCCGCGGCCAGGCTATTCGCGCGCTGGACCTCTGCTGCGGCCCCGGCGATGTGGGCAGAGCTATCCGACAGATCTACCCGAAATCGCTAGTCGACGGCATCGATCGAGACCCATTTCTCATGTCGATCTGCAGAGCCGTAAATCGGCGAGATGGCATACCAGGAAGCCTCGCCGTGAGAGACCTGAACGACAAGGGCTGGCTCAATGAGCTTCCGGGCAACTACCATGTCGTGGCGATGGTGAATGCGCTGCATTGGTTCGACCTGCGACGCGCGGGGCAGTTAATCAAGGAAGTCTATGGGACACTGCGGGACGGGGGAGTATTCCTGCTCGCCGAGCCCGCCTCTTCTGAGACACCGTTCGCGGCTGGATTCGAAGAGTGGAAGGCCAAGCAGCCTCCGCGCTACACGCGCGAGAATTGGGAGCGGTTCTGGTCGAGGGCAAACTCACTCCTTGGCTATGACCACACGAAGCTACTAGGATCGCCCGATACAGAACGCATCGGAGACGGTATGTCGGTCGCGGGCTGGAGGCGGTTGCTCGAGGCAGCAGGGTTCGGGCTCATTGATGTGTTGCTGAGAGACGCTGATCAGGTGGTTATCGTTGCCCTCAAGCCCGCGTGCGAAAAGGTCTAACCAGGCGATGGAGCGAACGGCGGACCGTGGTACGCTCACTTTTGAGATGATTTCCACCTTTCCACTCCGAGCGACGCGGGCTCTCGTCCGCCGTTGCTCATCTTGGTCTCGTTAGATGCTTCTGATGTGCCATCATTTCGAATTCCTCCCCGGAAACAAAAGGAGATATGCCATGATCAAATTACGATCGTTTGTGATTCTCATTTTCGCGCTGCTCTTCAGCTTTGGGCGATTCGGACAGACGCAAACGTTGCCGGATAAGCTCCCATCTGAGCGAGATCAAACGGGACCTAAAGGCATTGCGTTCCTGCCCGGTGAACCTAAAAACCTTCTGTATGACGCAGGAACGGTAAGGTTTCTGGTTTCGAGTGAGGATACTCACGGAAGTTGGTCACTCGTTGAATTAACAGAGATGCCTGGTTACCATACCAATTTTCACCGGCACAACCATACCGACGAAGCGTTCTATGTTACTGGAGGGAGTGTTAACGGTGAAGATCGGCGACCGAACTGCTGAATATCCAGCCGGTTCATATGTCTTGATTTCGCGTGGAACCCCGCACGCCCAGGGAAATCTCGGGACAGTCCCCGTTAAGGTGTTGCTCACAATGACACCAGGCGGATTCGAGCAATCGTTTAAGGACAGGGCGGAGCTTTTCAAGACTGTAAAACCGAGCGATGCGGATTTTAGAAAGAAGCGAGATGAACTGACCGCGAAGAGCAAAGTTGACGTAGAGCGGCTGGCGATTTGGAATCCAAGCAAATAATTACAGCCGAGTGTCGTCCTTAACACCCGAACGCAAACATCTAACAATGCGATGGAGCGAACGTCTGGCAGCTTTGGTTCCATGTCTGAGATGAAATGCCACCCTCGACCCGGAGCGGCGCGCTCTTCCGCCAGCCGTCGCTCATCTTATTCGCGTTAGGCGTAGTGCGTGCCTTAGCCGTCTGTAACAAATGATCTCCAAGCCACTCCGGTTCCGTCCGCTTCGTGGCGGGGAATCGGGGTCAGTCTGTGAATCGCGGCAAATCGGCTGGACAGGATACTTAAGTCGCGGGTAAGAAAGAAGAAATGGCGCGTAAAGCTCGGGTCGAATTTGCCGGGGCGGTTTATCACCTGCTCGACCGCGGGGATCGCCAGGAGACGATCTTCAGCGACGACCTGGACCGGGAGCGTTTTCTATCGACGCTGGGCCAGGTCTGCGCCCGGACTGGCTGGCGAGTGCACGCCTTCGTGCTCATGGGCAATCATTATCATCTGCTGGTGGAAACGCCGGAGCCTAATCTGGTGGCGGGGATGCGTTGGTTCCAGGGCACTTACACGATGCGCTACAACCGGCGGCATCGGCTGAGCGGGCATCTCTTCCAGGGGCGCTACAAGGCGATCGTGGTGGACCCGGAGGAGCGCAATTATCTCGTGACCTTGAGTGACTACATCCATCTCAACCCGGTGCGCGCCCGGCTTATTTCCTTGCAGGATCGACTGTATGATTACCGCTGGAGTAGTTACCGCCTTTACGCGGAGCAGGCCGGACGGCCCGGCTGGTTTGAGCCGGGCCGGGTTCTGGGTGAGCTCGATCTCACGGATACGGCTCCTGGGCGGCGCCGCTATGCCCAGCGGATGCGGGAGCGGGCGGTGGAGGAACTGGCCGGAAAGAATGATGCCGGGAATGCAGAGCTACAACACGCGTGGTGTCTAGGTGGAGAGACGTTCCGCGAGCGGATGCTGAACCTGCTGGAGAGCGTGGGAGAGAAGCTGAGTCGCAAGAAGGAGGTGGATGGGACGGTCCGGCGAAGCCATGGGGAGGAAGAAGCGCGGCGGCTTTTGGAGCGAGCCATGAGCTACTACGGGCTGCAACAGGTGGAACTCGCCGGGCTCAAACGAAGCGACCCGCGCAAGGTGGCCATGGCACAGTTGATTCGCCAGCGCACGAGCGTGCCCAACCGGTGGATTGCAGAAGAGTTGGCTCTGGGCCACGTCAGCAGCGTGAGCCGCTACAGCTCGCGGAGAGAGGTGGAGGTGGAGTCCAACAAGGAGTTAGACATGCACGTGGAAAATGCCGAGGCTCCGGAATGATTTCTGCCGCGATTCACAGACTGACCCCGATCTCCCAAGATATTCTCCTGCCCCCTATTCTTTGCTTCGCGCTAAGCACGGGAAAAGAATAGGGGGATCGCATCCGGCGTCCGGCCTCAGAAGTTGAAAAGGTCAAAAAGGTCGCTGATGGCCGGGCTGTTGGTTGGTACGTATTTGCTGACCGTAATGTCGGACGTCGGATTTGGCAGATTATCCCGGCTGCGGCCCGAGATCGTGGGCAAGCCCCAGTTATGTTCGATGAACTTCAGAATCGAAACATGATCCGAATAGTTGTGGGAAATATGCCCTGGCTTAGTGTAGGGCGAAACTACAATCAGAGGAATGCGTGTGCCATCGCCGAAGAAATCCAACGGCTGCACATATCCAGAGTCGTAATAGCCGCCCCCTTCGTCCTCAGTCACGAAAATCGCAGTCGTGCTCCAGAGCTTGGGATTGGCCTGCACCATGTCGACGATCTTCTTGACAAATCCTTCGTACAAATCCCATTTCGATGACGCTGGATGCCCATCCACCCAGCCGCTTGGCTTGACGAACGACACGGCCGGCAAATGGCCGCTCGCGAGGTCCTGATAGAGCTGGTCGGTATCGACAATATGCTTAGTGCGCACCGCCGGGTTGGTCATGATCTGGGTCTGGTATTGAAAGCCATTGCAGATGTTGCAGTAGGAATCACTCGTTGGGCCGACCTTCCCATAGTTAAGCTGATACTTGTCGTTTAGATAGTTGTCCCACTGGTCGTTATAGCTTCTCCACGAAATGTTGTTCTCCAACATCACGTCCCCGATGCTCCGCTGCGAGGTCGGTGGAATTGTGAACGGCGTATTAGCGGGATTGGTATCTTCATACGCGTTGCTCCCATCACCGAAGTAGCCAGGGTTATAATTGTTGAGCAAATAATAATGGCCAGGATCGCAGTTCGATGCGATCGGAGGGTTTAGGGAAACCAGATAATCCAAGACAGGGCCGACACCCGGCTGCGAAGGATCCGAACACTCGCTGTAGGTCCCGCCGCCGTAAACGCCTGTAGATTGGCCGTAATTCCCGTACCCGCCGTAGCCATCTTGGGTCCACCAATTATTCGTTCCAGGTTGAGGGTTAGGGTTTTCAATCTCATTCACCGGGCCCCCCTTCCATGTCAGTTGGTTATTCGGAGGCACCAGGTTGCCGTTCTGATCCTGGAACCAGATCGCATCGCCAAAAAACAGCATGATTGAATCCAAACCAGTCCCGCCCATCGCTGGCTGATGGTAGTTATCGCTCATGGCGTATTTATCCGCGAGTTGCTTCGTATAAAGAGCATCGCCCTTTTGCATGTTGTAAAAGCCCATCGCCGTCGCACCCTCGCCGGTCGTGACTGCGCCAGGCGCATAATCCGTACTGAAGTTTGGCGGCTGCGCCACGCCATTTACGTTGGAGCCAACGGTGACTTCCGTCCACGTGAACAAGTCCGCCCGGCAACCGCTCGGATTGGTCGGGGTAGCGTAGGCGGCATCGCAGTCTTCCTGCTGCCACATTTGATAAAACCGATGCACCGGACTGTTGGCGTAGGAGCTATAGGGAAATGCGCCGCCGTTAGTAAGTTGGAATGGCCCCGGGGCGAGCGTCGAGTAGGGTGGGTTATCGTTCACACCATCGATTCGCGAATCTGGAACTTGCCCGGGTAGTCCCGTCCCCCCCTGCAACAACGACTGGTAGTAACTCTTAGCCAACCCATCCTCTGTCGACATAGCATCCTGCAGGTCGCACATCCCGAAATCCATGCAGACATCGGTTGGTCCACCGCTCAACGGCGCCGGCAATGTGGAGTAGGCAGTTTTTTTCCTCATCGGACTCGGCTGATAAATTGTGCTGCCGGTCACGTCGGCCTCGAATTGCGTCGCTCGCGCATAGTTAACGCCCGGTGTTCCATCACCATTAACAATTCCCTCCGAGAGCAAATTGTTCACCGTCTCGCCTTTCTTGGGAACGTAGGTAGCAAACAGGTGGTCGAACGAGCGGTTCTCACCCACGATCACAATCACATGCTTGATAGGTGTGGCTGTGTTGCCGTCACCCCTGGGCGCCGGTCCCGGACCGGATTGTGAAGAGCTGGAACCGGAGCCTACCAAGCCCGCTGCAATAGATAAGGCCGCCGACATACATATGAGAGTAACCGAAAGGGTGACTCGGAGTACCGAAGCGTTCGTAGAATCGCTATGTTGTTTCTTCATATAGTTATTCCTTCGTCTGGATCAAGTTTCACCCTTAAGTTGCGACAACACCGATCCTGAGCAATGAGTTTAGTGTAACATTCTAGTTGCAGAATTGCGGTGATTGTGTGGCACAGGAGAGCCGGTTACTGCCCGGAAGGAAGTATGCTGGCGAAGTTACAGGTGACAGTGGCGCCGCGGGGTCAAAGTGGGGTTGCCCTGAATTGACGGACAGTGGGCTTAGGGTCAAAACCCAAGGAGTCCACATGAAGACACAGATCAGCAAACCAGCTCGTGAGCGCACGGGCTACACGAAGGAGTATAAGCAGGAGGCGCTCTCGTTATGGCGGGCGAGCGGCCGGAGCGCAGCGAAGGTCGCCGCAGAACTGGGGATCCGGCCGCCGCTGCTTTATCGTTGGGCGCGCTTGGAGCGCCTGCCGGAGACGGAGCAGAGTGTGGGTGGGAATCGGTGTGGGTGGGAATCGGGGTCAGTCTGTGAATCGCGGCAAATCGGCTGGACAGGAGACTGAAGCCGCGGGTGAAGAAAAGAGATGACGCGCAAAGCTCGGGTCGAATTTGCCGGGACCGGTACGGGGTCAGCTCGTGAATCTTGCAGAAGGGGCTCCATTTCCGAGAACCGCAAGCCGGGTCGGGCCGGCAAGCCGCAGCTTAAGAACGCTGAGGTCAACGAGGCCGAGGACTGGAGTCCTTCTTGCATTTCGAGAGTTTCTATAACTTCTATAATTGGAAGGAAAGGACGTTAAACTAACGATAAACTTTCCTATTCGGACTGGCATGACCCTTGCTTTGGTAGGTAATCGTTCCGGGCGAAAATGCCAGGAGGCCACGGTCGAACGATGACCGTGTTTATTAACTAAACAGGAGGCCATAACCATGGCTCAAAATGCAATCGCCCGTAACCGGGCACAAATCGAAAGCCTGGGTGATAAGATGTGGATGGGCCTCGTGGCTCTCGGCGTCACGCTCGGGATAACGCAGATAACAGCGGCCGCCTTTAAGGTTCTGCTGGAAGCGTTCAAGTCGGCGCTCGGAATTTATAACTCCGCGCGGGGAACCCGGAAGACAGCGGCGGGATTGGTGCGGACTAATCAGAAGGCACTCAAGGATTGGCTCATGGTGGTCCGTGGCATCCTCGTGGGCGACTTCGGCAACGATTGGAGCGACGACTGGGCGTCGGCGGGCTTTGTCCAGCCGAGCACGGCGGTCCCGACCCGGCTGGTGGATCAGATCGCGCTGGCGGGGAAGCTGGGCAAGTTCTTCACGGCTAACCCGGGCATGGAAGTGCCCGACCGGAATGTGACCGCGGTGAAGGCGGGCGAACTGGTGGATGCAGTGAACGAGGCGGAGGATCCGCTGCTCGAGGCGAGGACGGCGCTGAAGGCGGCGAATACTTCGCTGCGGACGGCGCAGACGGGCCTGGTAACGAAGATGAGTTTCCTGATCAAGATCCTGAGCGGCACGCTCTCGCGGGATGATGCACGCTGGGAACGCTTCGGCCTGAACATCCCGGCGACGCAGACGACGCCGGCGAAGCCGACGGGTCTGCAGGCGACGGTGATGGGCGCGCAGTTACTGCTGGAGTGCGACGCGATGCCGCTGGCGACGCGTTACCGTTTCCGCCGCAAGATCGAGGGCGTGGATGCGAAGTATAACCTCGTCGCCAGCTCGACGACTCCGATGGTGACGGTGGATGGCGTGGCCGCGGGACTAACGTCGCTCTACATCGTGGAAGCCGTGAACGGACCGTCGCAAAGTGTGGCGAGCGATCCGATCACGGTGGTGGCTCCGCTCGCGCCCGAGGCGAAGCCGGCGAACGCGAAAGGGGAGGTGACGCGCCGGGCGGCGATCTCGCCTGACGTCAAAAGCAATGGGAACGGCCACGGCAACGGCAGCCAGGCCGTGAACCGTCTGGGCTAATTCAGTCATCACCAGGAGCGAGAGCCCGTGTCGCCGCAAGGGGGCGCGGGCTTTCTGCTCTCGTGCATCGATTGCATCCACCGGGCGGAGGCAGCGTCCGCCGGGAGGTGCCGGCGCGCGGGGCGCGTTTCTCCGGTCAGGAGGTTGTGCGGGCGATTCTTTCTGGGTCGCGAGCGGAAAACAGTTCGCGCAGTCGTGCGCTCTGCGATCGTGAGAAAGGCGGTTGACGGCGCGAACGGAATTCCGCTAGAAGCGGCGCGCGAGCCATGTCCAGGAATTGCACCGTGATCGGGATCACCGGCGGAATCGCCACCGGCAAATCGACCTTCCGCCGCGTCCTCCAGGAGCGGACGGGCGCGACGGTTTTCGACGCCGACGCGGCGGCGCGCACGCTCGTGAATGACGACCCGGAAGTGGGCGCGCTCCTCCGCGAGGAATTTGGCGCCGGGATTTTTTCTGCCACCGGGGAGTTGAATCGCGCGGCCCTTCGCGCCATAGTGTTCGCCGAGCCGGAAAAGAAGCGCGCGCTCGAGCAAATCCTCCATCCGCGCATTCGCCTTCAGTGGGCTGCTGAAGCGAAACAAAGTCGTCTGACGGGCGAACTCTTTCTGGCTGATATCCCGCTTCTCTATGAAACCAATGGTGAAACCTTGTGCGATGCCGTCGTGGTCGTCGCCTGTTCTGCTTTGCTCCAGCAGGAACGCCTGATGCAGCGCGCTCAACTTTCCCAAACCGACGCCGTGGCCATGATCGCCGCGCAGATGCCGCTCGCGGAGAAAATCGCCCGTGCCGATCACTTGGTCTGGAACAACGGACCGGTCGCGCTCCTCGCCGACCAGGCGGAGCTGCTCGCGCGCCGCTGGCAAACTCAGTGATGGAAGAACCAACCTACCCTCCAACCGAAGAACCCACGTCCAACGGGAGCGCCACTGCTACCCTGGCAGCCGAGCCTAACGAGCAGCAGCCGGAAGCGCCGCCGCTCCCGGCTTTGACCATGCAGGAGCTCCAGGAAATGGAGCCGGCCGCGCTCCACGAGCTCTACGCGCGCTGCGATCTGCGCCCGCACCCCGGGCTGACGCGTCACCAGCAGATTTACGAGCTGGTGCGGCAAGGCATCCCCCGCGGTCTGCGCGTGACGGTGGATGGTTTCCTCGAACAGCCTAACGACGGCCCGGCCGTGCTCCGCTCGCCGCGTCTGAATTTCCTCCCCGTCCCGGAGGACGTGGGCGTGGCGCATTATCTCATCCGGCAATTCGTTCTCCGTCCCGGCCAGCAGTTGCAGGGCACCGTCCGCCCGCCGCGCGATCGCGAGCGCGGGCTGATGCTCGATCGCCTGACTTTTGTGGAAGGCCAGCCGATCGCGGAATGGCAGGCGCCGACCGCGTTTGACAGTCTCACGCCGCTCTTCCCGCAGGGGCGGATCATGCTCGAATGCCCTTCGCCGGATTCGGTCAGCGCCCGCGCGGTCGATTTGCTCACTCCGCTCGGCCGCGGCCAGCGTGGTTTGATCGTCGCGCCGCCGCGCGTCGGGAAAACGATCCTGCTCAAGCAAATCGCGCAGGCGATCCGGATGAATCATCCCGACATCGTGCTCATCATTCTGCTCGTCGATGAGCGCCCGGAGGAAGTGACCGACCTGCAACGCGAAGTCGGTTGCGAGATTTACAGCAGCACCTTTGACGAACCGCCGCAGCGCCACATCCAAGTCGCCGAGTTGGTGAGCGAGCGCGCGAAGCGTTTGGTCGAGCAGAAGAAAGACGTTGTCCTTTTGCTCGACAGCATCACGCGACTCGCGCGCGGCTATAACGCGATGGTCCGCGGCAAGGGCCGCACCATGTCGGGCGGTGTCGAGGCGAAGGCGTTGCTGAAGCCGAAACGCTTTTTCGGCGCGGCGCGCAACGTCGAGGAAGGCGGCAGCCTGACGATTCTCGCGACGGCGCTGATCGATACCGGCAGCCGGATGGACGAAGTCATTTTCGAGGAATTCAAGGGCACCGGGAACATGGAGCTGCATCTCGACCGGTCGCTCGTCGAGAAGCGCCTCTACCCGGCGATCCATATTCTCCAATCCGGCACCCGGCGCGAAGACCTGCTCTACCATCCCGAGGAATGGGAACGGGTGCAGCTCCTGCGCAAGGCAATGGCCGCGCTCCCGCCGCTCGAGGCGATGGAAATGCTGATCAAAAACCTCCAAGCCACGAAGTCGAACGCCGAGCTGTTGCTCGCCGGATTGCGGTGATCACGACCGACGCACAACTCGCGGAAATCCTGCCGCACCTGCACGCCGTCGACCGCGTCGCGGTCGATACCGAAGCGGACAGTCTGCATTGTTATTTCGAGAAGCTCTGCCTCATCCAGCTCACGGTCGGGGAGACGGATTACCTGGTCGATCCGCTGGCGCGGGTCGATCTCCAGCCGCTTTGCGAGGTCCTTTCGCAAAAGGAAATCATCCTCCAGGGAATGGATTTCGATCTGCGTCTGCTCCGGCGCACGCTCGGTTTTATGGCCCGGGAAGTTTTCGACACGGTGATCGCCGCGCGGTTGCTCGGGCTGCGGGAATTCAGTCTCGCCGCGCTCGTGCAGCAATACTTCGGAGTCACGCTCGCGAAGGGCTCGCAGAAGGCGAACTGGGCCCGCCGGCCGTTGCCGCAGGTGATGGCTGAATACGCCGAGAACGACACGCATTTTCTCCTCCCGCTGGCAGCCCGGATGGAGGCACAACTCGAGGAATGCGGGCGCACCGAGTGGTTCCGCCAATCATGCCGCCGCGCACTCGAGCAAGCCGCGATCGAGCGCGAACGCGACCCGGACCAGGCCTGGCGCATCGCCGGGAGCGGGACGCTGCCGCCGCAGACCAACGCGGTCCTGCGCGCGCTCTGGCAATGGCGCGATCGCGAGGCGCAGCGCGGGGATCGGCCGGCTTTTCATATTTTGCAAAACAGCGCGCTGCTCGAGTCGGCGACACGTTTCGCCGCGGGCGAAGTGCCGAGTTACCGGCATTTCTCCGAGCGCCGGCGGCACGATTTCGTCGCCGCCGCGCAGGCCGCGCTGGCCCTGCCGGAATCGCAGTGGCCGCAGCGACCGCCGCGCGTCCATCGCCCGCGCACGCGCAATCTCGATCAACGGGTGGAGGAGTTAAAGCAACGCCGCGACAAGCACGCGACGGAGTTGGCGCTCGACCCCTCTTTCATCGCCTCGCGCGGCGCGCTCGAATCGATTGCGGCGGATGAGAGCCGCACGGGCGAGATCCTGGTCGACTGGCAGCGCGCGTTGCTCGATCTCTGATGTCGTTAGGCGTTAGGCGCTATTGCGGGGTGGGCGGTGGCGCGGCCTGGCTGGGATTGTTCGCGCCCGGCTGGTTGGGATGCGCGGGCGGCAGCGAGTGGTAGGGACCGGCGTCTTCGCTGGGATTATAGAGATCGCGGCGATTCGCCAGGGTGGTGCAGCCGGTCGCGAGAGCAGCGACGGCGCAGAGGAGCAGGAAAAATTTCACGCCGCAGGGAATCAAATGCGCTCCGGGCTGTCAACGGCCACGGCGGCGGAAGAAAAAGAATTGCACGCGGGGCCGGGCCGCGGAAAATTTCCGCTCCGTCAGGGGCTATGGACTGAGGACTAACGAATCCCGCCAGGGCAGGAATGCAGCAACGGTAGTCTGATCTTCTTTGCCGTAGTTCTCTGGCGGTCTTTTATTTGCATGCACGCGATCTTGCCTAACGATCAGCCGGTTGTCTTCGCGGCGGAGGAACGGCTGCGTTATGCGCGGCATCTCCTCCTCCCGGAAGTCGGCCCGGAAGGTCAGGCGAAATTGAAAAACGCGCGTGTGCTCTGCCTCGGCGCGGGTGGCCTCGGCTCACCGGCTGCGCTCTACCTTGCGGCGGCGGGCGTGGGCACGATCGGCTTGGTCGATTTCGATCGCGTCGAGCTCTCGAACCTGCAACGCCAACTCCTGCACGGCACGAGCGACGTCGGCCGCGCGAAAACCGATTCAGCGCGCGATCGTCTCCTGGCGGTGAATCCGCACGTCGCGGTGCGGCTGCATGAAGCGCGTTTCGAGAGTGCGAACGCGGAAGAAATTCTCGCCGATTACGACCTGATCGTGGACGGGAGCGACAATTTTGCGACCCGCTACCTAACGAACGACGTCGCCGTCTTCGCGCGGAAGCCGAACGTTTACGGCTCCATCTTCCGCTTCGACGGGCAGGCGACCGTCTTCGCGCCGCATCTCGGCGGGCCATGTTACCGCTGTCTTTTTCCGGAACCGCCCGATCCCGGCTCGGTGCCGAGTTGCGCCGAGGCCGGTGTGCTTGGCGTGCTGCCCGGAATCGTCGGGACCATCCAGGCGACGGAAGCGCTCAAGCTGATCCTCGGCATCGGCGAGACGCTGCTCGGCCGGCTGCTGCATTTCGACGCGTTGAAGATGAAGTTTCGCGAGTTCAATCTGCGGCGCGATCCGGAATGCCCGGTCTGCGGCGATCAGCCGAGCATCACCGAGCCGATCGATTACGAGGCTTTCTGCGCGGGCGAGAGCGCGGCGGAATCGGCGCTGCCGGAGATCGATGTGCACGCTTTGCAGCGAAAGCTGGCGAGCGGCGCGCCACTGACCCTGCTCGATGTGCGCGAGCCGTTCGAGCACGAGATCGCCCAGATCGCGGGCGCGAGTTTGATTCCGTTAGGCCAGCTCCCGGCGCGGCTCTCGGAGCTGGAACGGGAACAGGAGATTTTCGTGTTTTGTCACAGCGGCGTGCGGAGTGCGCGCGCGGCGGAGTTTCTCCGGTCCGCCGGTTTCGCGAAAGTCACGAACGTGGCCGGCGGGATCGACGCCTGGTCGGAGGAAATTGATCCGGATGTTCCGCGTTACTGACCGAGCCCGCAGCTATTGTCGAATCGGGGCGGTCCTTCTTTCGTTAGGCGCGCTGGCGGGTTGCGATCGGATGGTCACGCCGCGGCAGACGCAGTTGACCCAGGACGCCGACGCGAAGGCGGGCGAGGGGAAATACCTGGAAGCGATCAACCTCTACGAAGCGGCGCTCGACGGGACGGAGCGCTCAGCCGAGGTGCATTACAAACTCGGGCTGCTCTACGACGATCAGATGAACGACCCGCTGAACGCGCTCCATCATTTCAAACGCGTCCTCACCCTCACGCCCACCGGCAAGCACGCGGAGGAAGTGAAGAAATTCATGAAGCGCGACGAACTCACGCTCCTGACCAGTCTCTCCGGCGACGCGGTGATGACGCGGGCCGAAGCGACCCGGCTGCGGAACGATAACCTGAATCTGCGCCAGCAACTCGACGAGCGCTGGGCGGAGAAGAAGGCCGCCGGCAAAACGGAAAAGACCGCCGGGCGCACCTCCGCGCCTAACGATGAGAAGAAAAGCGTGGCGGGCGGCCGGACCTACACGGTGCAGCACGGCGATACCCTGGCCTCGATCTCGCGGAAGTTTTACAAGACCTCTTCGCGCTGGGGGAAAATCCTCGCGGCGAACCCGGACATCCTGGCGAAGCCGGCTGACCTGAAGCCGGGACAGACGCTGCAAATTCCCTAAAGCGAGCGATTGCGCAAACCTCTGTCCTCCTGAGCGAAGCGCAGGCGGAGTCGAAGGATCCCGTGGCGTTTCGTTGAAGCTGGCGTGCGCCGGCTTTCTCGTCTCTCCACGGGATCCTTCGACTCCGCTGCGTTCCGCTCAGGAGGACCATGTTTCTGATTGTGAGCTCCTCTCGAACTCGTCGTTAGGTGATAATATTAAAGAAGGCGTGCTGGCCGCGCAGGTTTTTCTTCACCGTCGTGAGGTCGGCTTTCTTCTCGAACTCGATGAAGAGATGCCGGTCGATGAGCAGGCGGGCGTTGGAGTTTAACTGCATCAGCTCCCGGTAAAGCGTCTCATAAGCCGAGCCGGGAATGCTGTGATCGCGCCGAACCCGGTTGCGATAGGTCCACCAGCCGGTCAACCGGATCAAGGGATAGAAAAACGGCAGGAGCACCACGGAAGTAGTCGACGCCTTGGTGAAGATGGTCTGCTTGATCCGGAACCCGGAAAGCTGCGCGAGGAGCCGGAGTTTTTGGATGCCGAGGAGAAAGAGGTGGCCGAAGTAGATTTCGTTCGTCCGCGAATCGTCCGCCATCCAGACCGAGTCGATCTCGTTAGGCGGCATGGTCTTGAGATGGTATTCGGTCTCGAAAAGGAGATAGCTCAATTTCGATTGCAGGTTGGAGTAGTTCGGCGTCGTGATGAAAAGCGAGCCGCCCTTTTTTAGCACGCGATTGAACTCATTGAGCGCCTGGTATTGATCGCTGAAATGCTCGATCCCCTCCTGGCAGATGAGGGCGTCGGCCGACTCGTCGGCGACCGGCAGCCCTTCCATGATGTTGGCGCGCTGGCAGGTCAGTCCCTTCGTTCTGAAGTACTCCGGAAAGAGGTCGTAAGCCAGCACCTCGGCGCCGACTTCCTTGAGCGCCTTCGAGGTCGTCCCGGACCCCGCCGGAGTATCGATAACCACTTTGCCGGCGAACTCCGCCCGGTGCTCCAGGATGTAGCGCTTGACGTAATATTTGATGCTGACCGGGTTGTCTTCGTAGAGCATGGAAGGCTGGCGAAGCGTAAGAACGTTGCGAAACGCCAAAGCGCAAATGCGGCGGTGCGCGGACCGATTTCCCCGGTTGGCGGAGGGCAAAGTTTCCGGTTAATGGTGCGGATGGATTTTTCCGCCGACGAGGAGTTTGCCCGGCAGTGCGATCGCGAAGACGCGCTCGCCGGCTTTCGCGATCGCTTCCATCTCCCGGTCGGCGACGATGGGCAGCCGTTGATTTATTTCGTCGGGAATTCCCTCGGGCTGATGCCGAAGGCGACGCGCCAGATCGTCGACCAGGAATTGGACGACTGGGCTCGGCTGGCGGTAGACGGGCACTTCGCCGCGGCGACGCCCTGGTACACGTATCACGAGACCCTGCGCGAACCAGCGGCGCGGCTGGTCGGGGCGTTGCCTAACGAGGTCGTCTGCATGAACAGCCTGACCGTGAATCTCCATCTCCTGATGGCGACGTTTTACCGACCGACGAAAGCTCGCTGCAAAATCCTGATGGAAGAGCCGGCCTTCCCTTCCGACACCTACGCGATCAAATCTCAGATCGCGCATCACGGTTTCGATCCGGAGGAATGTCTCGTCCTCGCGCGCCCGCGGGTCGGCGAGTTCGCGCTGCACCAGGAGGATATCGAGGAGCTGCTGGAAAAAGAAGGCGAGCAAATCGCACTCGTCCTTTTCGCCGGAGTGAACTTTTTTACCGGCCAGCTCTTCGATATCGCGCGGATCACTTCGGTTGCGCAGAAACTCGGCTGCACGGTTGGCATCGATCTCGCGCACGCGGTCGGGAATGCGCCGCTCGCGCTGCACGATTGGAACGTCGATTTCGCGGTCTGGTGTTGCTACAAATATCTCAACTCCGGGCCCGGCGCGGTCGCGGGCGCGTTCGTGCACGATCGGCACGCGCGCAATCGCGAACTGCCGCGCCTCACCGGCTGGTGGGGGAACGATCCGAAGACCCGATTTCGGATGCAGCTCGAGCCGGATTTCATCCCGGTGCCCTCGGCCGACGCGTGGCAGATCAGTAACCCGCCGATCCTCGCGATGGCGCCGTTGCGCACCTCCCTCGCGCTCTTCGACGAAGCGGGCGGGATCGCCGCGCTGCGCGCGAAATCGGAACGGCTGACCGGTTATTTCCAGTTCCTTCTCGACCGGATTTCGTCCGAGCTTTTCACCGTGATCACGCCGCGCCAGAATAACGAACGCGGGTGCCAGCTCTCCATTCTCGTGCACGAACGGCCGGCGGAGCTTTTCCAGAAGTTGGAAGCGGCGGGAGTGAAATGCGATTTCCGCGAGCCAAACGTGATCCGCGCGGCGCCGACGCCGCTCTACAACACCTTCCACGAAGTCTGGCGCTGCGGGCAAATCCTCGCCGCGCACCACGCCTAGATCAGCCGGCCTTTACGCGAGCAACTCCCGCAGACAACCGATCAACCCCGGAATCGGGAACGGCTTCACCAGAAACTTTACCTCTTCCTCGATGAGGAAATTCCGCACCGCCGGGTCGGTCGCGTAGCCGGTAATGAAGATGAAACGGTCCGCCAACTGCGGTCGCAGTTCCCGCCCTTGGAGGTAGAACTGGTCGCCGCGGAGATGCGGCATTTTCAGGTCGCAAATCACCGCGTCATAAGCGTGTACCTTCACTTTCAGCAGCGCCTCATCGCCGTCGTAGGCGACATCCACGAGGTAGTTTTCATCCTCCAGGACCCACGCCAAGGCCGAGGCGATCTGCTCGTCGTCATCCACCACGAGGATGGCCTTCAGGTCGCACGCTCTGACTCGCTCCGGATTTCCGGGTGACGGTTCGGTGCTCATCTCAGTGCCTACCTAGCAGAGTCGATGCCAAACCAACCATCCCCGGCCACGATCAACCGCCTCGGGCTTGGCAAAATGCCGGATGCGTCCACGGTAGAGCCTGCATGAGCGCCCGATTTACTCTCGTGGGAAGCGGCCTGGCCGGCGGTTTGCTGGCTGGCTTTCTCGGCCGGCGCGGTTACGAGATCGATCTCTTCGAACGGCGGCCCGATCCCCGCGCCGGAAACACGGTCGGCGGGCGCTCGATCAATCTCGCGCTCTCGACCCGCGGCATCCACGCGCTCCAGCAACTCGATCTCGCCGACGAAGTCCTGCGGCACGCCATTCCAATGCGCGGCCGGATGATTCATGACCCGAACGGCGCGCTCCATTTTTCGCCCTACGATCGCGACCCGAACAAATGCATCAACTCGATCGGTCGCGACATCCTCAACACCGTCGTGATCGAAGCCGCGCAGCGTTATCCGAATGTGCGGGTCCGATTCAACCAGCGCTGTACCGAGGTGGACCTTGATCAGCCGTCGGCGCACTTCGTGCAGACCGAGACCGGCGCGCCCAGCACAGTGCGAAGCGACGCGATCGTCGGAGTCGACGGCGCTTTTTCGGCGGTCCGCTCCTCGATGCAGCGACTGAATCGCTTCGAATACAGCCAGAGTTATCTGCCGCATGGTTACAAGGAGTTAACCATCCCGCCGGCGGCCGATGGCTCGTGGCAGATGGAAAAGAACGCGCTCCATATCTGGCCGCGCCATCGCTTCATGATGATCGCGCTGCCGAATCCGGATGGCTCTTTTACTTGCACGCTCTTCTGGGAATTTGACGGCCCGCGCAGCTTCGCGACGACGAAGAGTGACGACGAGATACGTCGATTCTTCGAGGAGGAATTCGCCGATGCGGTGCCGTTCATGCCCACGTTGCTCGAGGATTATAAGACTAATCCTACCGGTTCGCTGGTTACGATTCGCTGCGCGCCCTGGAGTTACCAGGACAAGGTCGCTCTTCTTGGCGACGCCTCCCACGCGGTGGTGCCTTTCTACGGCCAGGGCATGAACGCCGCCTTCGAGGACTGCGTGGTTTTCGATGAATGCCTGGCCGAGTTCCCTAACGAACGCAGGCGTGGTTTCGAGACTTATTTCTCGCGCCGGAAGGAGAACGCCGACGCTCTCGCCGACCTCGCGGTGCATAACTTCGTCGAGATGCGCGATAAGACAGCGTCGAGTCTTTTCCGGGCAAAGAAGAAGCTCGATCACACTCTTGAAGGCTGGTTCCCCGGAACCTATCTCCCGCTTTACTCGATGGTCTCCTTCAGCCGCATTCCCTACGCCGAGGCGTGGCGGCGCGCCCACCTGCAGGATCGGATCGTCTACGGCACGGTAATCGCGCTGGCAGTGATCCTCGTCCTCGCGATTTTTTCACTTATCTAGGAATGCGCTTTTCCCACAAGCTCAGGAAGCTGATGAACCCGCTCGTGTTCCGGAGCATGCGCCAGCATATTGGCGTCGTCCTGCTCAGCCGGCGCCTCGTCTTCGCGCTCGACGAAGCGATCTTTCGCGCGATCGACCGAGATAAGTTCCAGGCGATCTACGATCGGCATGCGGTGGAAGATCCTGGCGACGCCTGGCCGAAATATCTCGATTTGAAACGCTGGATTCGCACCAACCTGCAACGGGTTCACGGCCTCGATCTCGACTGGGGACGCCGCAAGCAAATCCTCGATCTCGGCTCCGGCGCTGGTTACTTCCTTTTCATCTGCAAGTGGCTCGGCCATGACGTCCTCGGGCTCGATCTCGATGAGTTACCCATGTACGGCGAAATGACCGCGATGCTGGGTGTCCCGAGAGTCATCTGGCGGGTGAAAGCCTTCGCGCCGCTGCCGGCATTCGACCATCAATTCGATCTCATCACGGCCTATATGATTTGTTTTAATGGCCACAAGAGCCCCGCGCTTTGGGGACCGCCGGAGTGGCAGTTCTTCCTCGACGATCTCGAGACGCGGCTCAAGCCTGGCGGCCGCATCCAGCTCGGTTTCAATCGCGAGTTGGATGGGCGGTTCTATCCCGAAGCCGTGCGTCAGTATTTCCTTGAGCGCGGGGCGGAGATCGACGAACAGCGCGTGACCTTCCGCCCCGATCGATCCTAGTCTCGTTAGGCCAGCGCGCGGTTTAGGGAAGCGAAGTGCCGAGGGCGCGCTTCACCAGATTCGAGTCCATCCTATCGATCGTGCCATTGACGTTCACGTCCTCGCGGAAGTTGGTTGCATCGGTCGTCTTGCCCTGGTCCAGTTTCACCGGTCGGCCGTCGTTTTTCGTCACGGAGCCATCGCCATCGACGTCGCCCAGGAGGAGACCCATGGTGGCGGCAGCCGAGGCCAGGGTGTTCGACTGGGTATCAGTTACGTTCGTCAGGGTAACCGTCACATCCTGCGCGTTGCAGGTCACGCCGGTAAGATTCACGACCAGGGTATTGCCATTGATCGAGGTGTTCGCCACGGTCCCGCAGGTGGTGGTCACGCCGCCGACTCCGTTCAGACTGTTATTGAAAACGAAATCAACTTCGAACGCATTCGTCCGGCCACCGCTGCGATCTTCCACGCCGGGCTTACCGGTGAGCGGCAGGTCAATGCCGAATCCACCCTTGACCGAAGCGGCGCTGACCAGGTTGAGCGAACTGCCGCCGGTCGGCGCGACGCGAACGTAGTAAACGTCTTCTTCGTTGTTGAACGTCGCGGTGTAGGCGACGCTACCGCCGGTGTTATCCGAGACGATGGTAATGTAATCGCCCATCTTATTCTGGTTGGGATAACCCAGGAACGGATTGAAAGAGTTACTGACCACGACATTGGGAGCCCAGGTGACGCCGCCGTCCATGCTGTAGGAGTAAAAGAGCTGGGAGTCAGTGTTGTTCGCAGCATTGCGCGAGTCGAGCCAGACGCTGTCGATCCGTCCGTTCGGCGCGACGGCGAGGGTTCCAAACCAATGCCACTTGTTGTGATTAACCGGGTCGTCATTTACCCGCTTCGGGGCGCTGAAGGTCTTGCCGCCATCCGCGCTGCGCACAAACATCACGTCGCTTCCGTTGTTCGAACCGGTCGGCTGCACGCTGGCCATCATATAGACGTTGTCCTTCATTGCCGTCATCGAGCGATCGACTGCGAGGAAGACCTGGCCGACCAGACCTTCAGGATTGATCGGTTCGTCGATCGAAATATCGCCGCCGAGATTGACTGAGGTGTTTTGGTCGAAGCTGGGAGTCATCGCGGAGTTTTTCGCGTTGGTCGAGCGTTCGCACCAAATCTGGCCGGTGTTCAGGTTAACTCCGCCGATGAACAGGTTGCCCGAGGTATCCACATCCTGCGTCCCCCAGGAGGGAGAGTTAGGAATATTGACCGGGTTGAGCCAGGTAAGTCCGCCATCGGTCGAACGGGTGAACTGCCGCCCGCCATAGTTGTTTCCGCCGGTGCTCCAGCTCTGGTATTGAAAGCCGTGACCCGTGCTGTTCGTATTATCGATCGTAAACCACTGCTTGTCGCCACCGTCCGCGGCCGCGAGGCGGTTAAAAGAGATGCCGCCATTCAGCGAGCTCCACATGTCGTCAAAGAAAGTCTCGAGCAGGCTGAGATAGAAGAACCCGCCGGCGCTATCCGACTTCAGCACGGGGTCGCTGCGGAAGACGTTGTTTTCGAGGACACCGGGGAAAGTCCAGGTCAATCCAGAGTTACTCGTATAAGCCCACCCGGCCTGGCGGAAGTTAGACGCGACGCTATTAAACTGCCGCCAGCCGATGGTCATCTTGCTGCCGTTGGTCGGATCGACGCAGATCGATGGTTCGTTTGCTGCGTCACCGGTGATGTTCTGCCCATTCGCGGAGACATTCACCTGGGTGCTCGTGAAAGCGTCGTGCTGAGAGACCATCCGCGGCGAAAGCCCGGTTCGCCAGACATACACGGGCGCGTCGTCGTAGTGCTCTAGTTCTTCGTTTGGAAGCGGCTTGTGTTTTGTCGTCTGCCCGGAGGCGAGGGCGAGGCTGGTGAGAAGGGTGAGACTGCTGAGAAGAGGGGTGATGCGGCTGGAGAAATCGCGTGAGCGGTGTCGAGACATGGGGCGACACTGACAAAGCGTGCCTGAATTTGTCAACCTACCGATTTGTCAGTCTGGCGCGGTCCGGCCTCTTTGAGGCGGGCGAAACTGCTGCTAACCTCTCGATGAATGAGCGACGAAAAGTCCACCTTCTGCGCGGCTGATTTCTACCAACTCGATGACCTGCTGACGACGGACGAGCGCCGCTGCCGCGATGAAGTGCGCGTCTGGGTGCAGGCGCGTTTTTTGCCCGGAATCGCCCGGCATTATCGCGACGGAACTTTTCCGCTCGAACTCGTGCCGGAACTCGCGCAGCTCGGCGTTTTTGGCCCGACGATTAGCGGTCATGGCTGTGCGGGATTGGGCAACGTGGCGGCCGGTCTGATGATGCAGGAACTCGAACGCGGAGATAGCGGGCTGCGGACTTTCGCCTCGGTCCAGGGTTCACTCGCGATGATGGCGATCGATCTTTTCGGGTCGGAGGAACAAAAGGAACGCTGGCTGCCGGCGATGGCCCGGGGCGCGCAGCTCGGTTGCTTTGCGCTGACCGAGCCCGACTTCGGCTCGAA
Organism: uncultured Verrucomicrobiae bacterium; assembly: GCA_963831805.1. Lineage (GTDB taxonomy): Bacteria > Verrucomicrobiota > Verrucomicrobiia > Chthoniobacterales > UBA10450 > Palsa-1392. The sequence continues at coordinate 414,057 of CAWHRN010000004.1, forward strand.
CCCCGCCGGGTTGCAGTGTCGCGCCCATAAGACGCGCGATGGTTACCGTCTTACTGGCCGGAAAAAGTGGATCGGCAACGGAACGATCGCTGACCTCGCAGTCGTCTGGGCGCGAGTCGAAGATTTAGCCGGCGTCGATGCCGAGAGCACGAGCGCGATCCGTGGTTTTCTGGTGGAAAAGGGCACGCCGGGATTCGACGCGACTTTGATCGACGGCAAGCTGTCGCTCCGCGCCGCGCTGACGGCGGAGCTGGCTTTTGATAAGTGTCTTCTCCCCGAGAGTGCGCTCCTGCCGGGAAGCGATGGCCTGCGTTCGCCGCTGACCTGTCTCAATCACGCGCGCTACGGAATCGCCTGGGGCGCGCTCGGCGCCGCGATGGCCTGTTACGATGAAGCGCGCGACTACGCGCTGCGCCGCGAACAGTTCGACCGGCCGATCGCAAGCTTCCAGTTAGTCCAGGCGAAACTCGCGCGCATGCTCACCGAGCTGACTAAGGCCCAGCTTCTCGTTTTCCGTCTCGCCCAGCTCAAGGACGCAGGCGCGGCGAAGCATTATCATATTTCCATGGCGAAAATGAACAACGTCGAGATGGCGCTCGACGTCGCCCGGACCGCGCGAGATATCCTCGGCGGCGTTGGGATTCTGGAAGAGCACCAATGCTTTCGGCATATGTGTAACCTGGAAAGCGTCAAGACCTATGAAGGCACCCAGGACATTCACCTGTTAGTATTAGGGCAGCAGATCACCGGGATCGCGGCTTTCGCTAACTGATAAGATATAACTCCGACCAGCTTCGTGCCAGGTTAGCCTTTGGCGCCGGCGTATTTCGGGTCGAGGGCCTGCTGACGAATGGCGGCAAAGACTTTGCGGAGGGCCGCGCGACTGCCGCCGTTGGCGAGGAAAGCCGGGATCTTGCCGCCGGTGTCACTGTAGACTTCGTAGGTGGCCCGAGTCGTGCCGCTCGCGGTTGGTTCGAGCAGCCAGCTCCCTTCGCAGGTGGTGACACGCTGCACTCCGGGTATCGGCGAAGGGCCAATTCCGACTGCTGGCTTCCAGTTAATATGATAGACCGGACCCTTCGGACTAAGAGTGACCGAGCGCACCGAGCGCAGGATATAATCGCGGTCACTAATCAGCGGCAAGGCGAGTCGATGATAGGCGACGATTGAGTTAGCAGTCTTCTGCAGGATTCGCACTTCCGCCGAGTAAGGCATGAAGTGCGGGTAGTTGGCGGTGTCGCTGAGAACAGCGAGGACCGTCCGGGGAGCGGCGGAGATCAATCCGATGCTTCTGAATTCCTTCAGCTCGGTGCCTTCGTGCGGACGGCTGTAAGTGACAACCCCTTCCTTGTTCGATTCCAAAGTCCAGGCCGGCGCGGGACTCGGCGGGCGCCGGCCATGACACCGTGACCCGCGAGTAAGAGCCCGACGACTGAGGGAAGGAAGAGTGACAGCGGCGAGCCAGAAATCATGCGGACAGAGCTATGATTCGTGGGTCGCACCTCGGACGGCTCCTTCTCGTGTGGAAGTTCGGCGTGCGGAGAGCCCCGAAAGCCATCGATTCGGTATCTCTGATTCTAGCGCGTCTTCCGGGCCAGCCAGTGGATTTCACCCGGCCACCAGGGAAAAGCGCGGCCCCAGCGGAGATTAAAACGCAGCCAGGCGCGTGAGTTTTCGAGAAAAAATCCTTTGTGCCGCATGCAGTAGGCGCCGGAGAGAAATTCGACCTTCAGGCCGGCCGCTTCCACCATCTCCCGCACCCGCGTCGGCGAGAAGACCGTGACGTGCCCAAACATCTGTGCCGTCCGGCGAATTTGCCGCTCGCGCAGGTTGATGAGGAAATGCGGCAGTACCGGCGAACCGCCAATGACCGACCCGCCCGGCCGCAGCGTGTCCGCGACTTTGCGCAACGCGCCTAACGGGTCCGCGGTGTGCTCGAAAATGTGCAGGCAGATCGCGCAGTCGAAACCGTCCGGCAGGGTGAGATTTGGCGCCTCGATATCGGCCTGCAGGATATCCTGATAGCCGGCGAGGCGCAGAATATTGCGCTTCGGCATTGCGTCCACCCCCAGCCAACGGCGATAGCACGGCGCCGCAACCCCGACCCGTCTCGCGGCGAGCCGCGCGAAGGTCAGCATCTGGCCGTTGTGGGTGCCGAGCTCGAGCACATCGAGCGGCCGGCCGAGCCGGCGATATTCCGCGCGGATTAGGTGATAGGTGAACCAATAGCGCAGCATCCGCACCGGGAAGCGGACGGTTTTTGCCGCGGTGGAAATCCCGAAACGCCGCCCGCGGAGGAACTCGGGTGTGCTCAGGAAATCGACCTCCCAGTGGCGCGAGGCGTAGGCCTCGTCAGGCGAGGACGCGGCGGCGAAATCGTGCTCCTCTGCGAGTGCCTTGGAACTGCTCATCCTGATAAGATACGTGCTGACGGGTGCCGCTTGCCGGGAAAAATTCTCGACGACTGACTGCGGCAGGCGGCCCAGGCAACGCCCAACTTGGTGCCGCGCGGGTGAGCGGTTTATCAACTGGATGGCGGACGGGGCGTGCCGCATGCTCGGGTCGTGCATTGGTCGTTCATCCTCGTCGGTTATCTCGTCACCTGGGGGATCATTCCACACATCCTCACCCGTAATAAGCCGCCCGCCTCGACCCTCGCCTGGGTCTGGGCCGTGCTCCTTTTTCCCTACGGCGGCCCGATCTTTTATTTCATCTTCGGCACAGATCGACTCGTTAGGCAACGGCTCCGCGCGACCCGCGAGATGGACGCTTCGGGCGGGCGCGCCGAGCGGCGGGTGAGCGCTAACACCCGCGCCGCCCTGGCGCAACTGCCGGAGCCCGAGCAGCGACAGGTGGAGATGCTCTCGCAGCTTAACGATTGCGCTGTTGCCAGCGCGTCCGCGACCAGGCTGCACGTGGATGGCGCGAACTTTTTCGCCGCGCTCGGCGAGCGCATCGACGAAGCCGAGCATCATGTCCACATCGAGTTTTACATTTGGCAAAAAGATCCGCGCGCCGACGCCATGCTCGACCGGCTGGTTGCTGCCGCGCGCCGCGGGGTAGAGGTGCGGTTGTTGCTCGACCCGATCGGCTGTTTCGGTCTGCGACGTTCGCGCTTTGCGCAGTTGGTCGCGGCAGGTGGCAAATTCGCCTGGTTCCGAACGGCGAATCCACTGCGCAACCAATGGACTTTTACCCTGCGCAATCATCGCAAGCTTCAGGTGATCGACGGACGCCGCTGTTTCGTTGGAGGGATGAATATGGGTCGCGAATATGCGGGCGAAGACCCGAAGATCGGCCCATGGCGCGACGTCCAGATCGAGATCAGCGGCGACGCCACGCGAAAATTCCAGATGATCTTTGCCGATGACTGGTTCTTCGCGACGAAGGAAAAACTGCTCGCGCCGGTTTATTATCCTGCGCCTAACGAGGAACAGACCTTGCTCGTGCAGCCGATGACCGATGGCCCGGACGGTCCGGATAACCCGATCGAAATGTCGCTGGTCGCGATGTTAAACAATGCGCGCGAACGTGCGTGGCTCACGGCTGGCTACTTCGGGCCTAACGAACCCTTGCTCACCGCCCTGCAGCTCTCCGCGCGGCGCGGAGTGGATGTGCGCATGCTCGTGGCGGGGAAAAGTGATCACCCGATTTTGGTGAACGTCGGGCGCTCCTATTACACTGAGCTACTCCGGCACGGAGTGAAAATTTTCGAGTATGAGACCGGGATCAATCACGCCAAGGTCACACTAGTGGACGAAGAGTGGCTCATGGTCGGCTCGGCCAATCTCGACGTCCGTTCGATGCGTTTGAATTTCGAATTGAACGCGCTGGTGCGCGATCCCGCCACGGCGGCGAAGCTGGAGCAGGTGTTGAGCGAAGACTTCGCGGCTTCCCGCCGGATCGATGAGCAGGAATTCGCGCGGCGCCCACGATTCCAGCGCTGGAAAGAGAGTCTGGTCCGGCCGCTTGCGCCTTTGATATAGTAATCAGCCATGTCTTTTCGCAAAACCACAGAGACTTACACGGCTGGGGCGAGGACGCTCCCGCAACGCTACTTTGTCGGGCCGGAGATTTTCGACGCGGAACGCGAGCGGGTTTTTTCCCGGCAATGGATTTGTGTCGGACACCAGGCGCAGCTCGCGGCACCGGGTCATTTTTTCGTCCAGGAGGTCGCGGGCGAAAGCCTGATCATCGTCCGCGCGAAGAGCGGAACGATCCACGGCTTCTACAATGTCTGCCGGCATCGCGGCACCCGCGTTTGCGAGGAAGCCGAGGGCTCGTCCGCCGTCTTGCAATGCCCGTATCATGCCTGGACTTATGCGCTCGACGGCCGCTTACTTGGCGCGCCCTCGATGGACGCGGTGCCGGGCTTCGATCCGGCGGACTTCGCCCTTCATCCGGTCAGATTGGAACTCTGGGAAGGTCTTATCTTCGTTAGTCTGGCGAAAGAGCCGTCGCCGCTGGCAGAGTTCTTCGCGCCGCTCGGGACGAAGTTCGCGCATTGGAATTTGCCTACCTTGCGCTCGGCGCGCCGGATCGTTTATGACGTGGCGGCGAACTGGAAACTGATCTTTGAGAATTACTCGGAGTGTTACCACTGTTCGCTCGTTCATCCGGCTCTCAGCCGGCTTTCGCCATCCGATTCCGCGGAGAATGATCTGACCGAAGGGCCGTTCCTCGGTGGCTTTATGGCGATCGCGAAAGGAGAAAGTCTCACCATGAGTGGAAAAGCCTGCGCTCGGCCGGTCGGTGATATCGCGGAGGACGATCACGCTCGTGTCTTTTACTATTCCATTTTCCCTAACCTGCTCCTGAGTCTGCACCCGGATTACGTGATGACGCATTTAATCTGGCCATATTCTCCTGGTCGAAGTCTGATTCAATGTGATTGGCTTTTCCATCCGGATGCAGCCGGAGAGGGCTTCGCCGCCAGTTACAATCCTGGGGACGCGATCGAGTTCTGGGATATGACAAACCGGCAGGACTGGCACGTCTGCGAGTTAAGTCAGCGTGGGATTTCGTCGCGGGCTTATACCCCGGGCCCTTATTCGCCGCGCGAGAGCATCCCGGCGGCGTGGGATCGGGAATACCTGCGCCGGCTTGGCTAACTTGTCATCCCTCGCTGCGCTCGGAATGACAAATCAGGACCCTAGCCGCCGGCCATTGCGCCGATGATGCAGAAAGGCTCGGCGCCGCTCGCTATCGACTCCGGCAAGGGAGAGTCAGACGATTCATGCGAGACATCTTCACCACAGGCGAAGAACCTAACGAGCGGTCTTCTCTTTGCGGTGGTCTGGTCGCGGATCGTGCCGCGGAGAACCGGATAACGCTCTTCGAGCGCGTTGAGGATCGCAGCGACGGTGGCCGGTCCAGCAACCTCCAACTGCACTTCGTCCGAGACACGCGCGAGGTTGCGCAGGTGAACCGGGAGCACCACCCGAATCATGGCAGGGTCTGCACCTCAACCGAGAGCACGGCGGGAAGATCGCGCGCTACGGCTTTCCAAGTATCGCCTGAGTCAGCGGAGGCGTAGACCTGTCCGCCCGTCGTGCCGAAGTAGATGCCACACTCATCCAACGAGTCGACCGCCATCGCGTCGCGCAGTACGTTAACGTAGCAATCCTGTTGCGGCAGGCCCTTGGTCAGCGGCTCCCACTGGTTGCCGCCGGTCCTGCTGCGGTAGACGCGCAACTTGCCATCCGGTGGGAAATGTTCCGAGTCACTCTTGATCGGCACAACATAGATAGTTTCCGGCTCATGCGCGTGGACATCAATCGGGAATCCGAAATCAGAAGGAAGGTTATCACTGACCTCACTCCATAAGTCTCCTGCATTCTCGCTGCGCATCACGTCCCAATGCTTCTGCATGTAGAGGACGTCGGGCCGCGAACGATGCATCGCGATCCGATGGACACAGTGACCTACCTCCGCATCCGGATCGGGTAACTCAAAGGGTGACTTCAGGCCGCGGTTGATCGGTTGAAAAGTCTGTCCGCCATCGTCGCTCCGGAACGCGCCGGCGGCCGAGATGGCGACAAAGATACGCTCCGAGTTAACCGGATCGAGAAGGATTGTATGCAGGCACATTCCGCCCGCACCGGGTTGCCAGAGTTTGCCCTTCGCGCTCCGCAAGCCGGGTAACTCCTGCCAGCTTTTCGCGCCGTCCGTGGTGCGAAAAAGGCCCGCGTCCTCGACCCCGGCGTAAACGGTCTCGGGATCGGTCAGCGACGGCTCGAGATGCCAGACGCGCTTAAATTCCCAGGGATGCTGGGTGCCGTCGTACCATTGATGAGTGCCGGCCGCCCCCTCGTAGGTGAAATCCTTGCCCATCGGTTCCCAGGTCTTGCCGCCGTCTTCGGAACGCTGGATTAACTGGCCAAACCAGCCCGAAGATTGCGAAGCGTAGATGCGGTTCGGATTTACCGGCGAGCCCTTGAGATGGTAAATTTCCCACCCGGCAAAATGTGGTCCGCCAATTTCCCAGTCGTCGCGTTTCCCGTCTGCGGTCAGAATGAAAGCGCCTTTTCGTGTCCCAACGAGCAATCGTATTCCACTCATAGTCTGAAATTTTTACCGATCTTGGCCCGGAAAGGCAATCTGGGAAATTGCTCCGTTTGCTTCTCCGCGAACCGGGCTAAAATGATCCGCGCATGCGTGATAACCTCTACGACGTAGCCATTATTGGCGGCGGTCCCGCCGGCAGCACCGCGGCGGCTTTGCTCGCGCAGGCGGGGCGTCGGGTGATTGTGCTGGAGCGTGAGAAATTTCCGCGCTTCCATATTGGCGAATCGCTTTTGCCTTCGCTTTCGAGCATCTTCGATCGCCTCGGGATGCGCGACGCGATGGAGCGCACTTTCATGCGGAAGTATGGCGGCGAAGTCGTTGCCGGCTGCGGCTCGCGGGAAGTGCGGTTTTACTTCAAGGATGGTTTTCGCGCGCAAACTGATCATGCCTATCAGGTGAGCCGCGCGGAGTTTGATGAGTTACTTCTGAATAACTCACGCCAGAAAGGCGCCGAAGTCCGGGAAGAGACGACGGTGCAAACGATTGAGGCGAAAAGCGATCGCGTGCTCCTTGAGTTAGTCGGCGCCGATGGCCGCTCCGATCGGGTCGAAGCGCGCTATCTACTGGATTGCAGTGGACGCCAGACGGTGGTTGGTAATTTTTTCCAACTCAAGCGAGCTTACGAACACCTGCAGAAATTTTCGATCTTCGCGCACTACGAAAGCGTCGATCGGCCCGAAGGAATCGATGGCACACTCATCCGGATGGTGCGTGGACCCGACCACTGGATTTGGATGATCCCGCTAACCGCGACGCGAATGAGTGTAGGTGTGGTGATGGATACGGCCGCCTTTCGGAAGTTGAAGCTCCCTCCCGGCGAGGTGCTGGAAAAATGCATCGAAGAGCAACCTCTTGTTTCGGGCCGGATGACGCGGTCGGAGCGAGTGACTTCGATTTTTTCGGCGGGTGATTACTCCTATCGCAACATCCGCCTGCAGGGCGACCGCTGGCTTCTCGCCGGTGACGCGGCGGGTTTTATCGATCCGGTTTTTAGCAGCGGAGTTTATCTGGCGATGATGTCGGCCGAGAAGGCGGCCGATGCCCTGGAAGCGGTTTTGGCTAATCCCGCCAGAAGAAATAAACTTTTTCGGAGTTACGAACGGCACGTTAACTCGGTGATGAAGATGTATCTCCATTTCGTGAACGCCTGGTATAGCGGTCGCGAGTTTATGGAAGTGTTCATGAACCCGACCGAAATCCTGCAAATCGCGCCGGCCGTGAACGCGCTCCTCGCGGGCAATGCCGGCAAGAGCTTTGCCGTGCGCTGGCGGATGTGGCTCTTCTATTTCTTCGTGCGCGCCCAGCGTTATATCCCGTTCTCTCCGCGACTCACTCTCGTGCCGGTGAAAAATGAAACGCTGGCGTCGGAGCCCGCGCCAAGTCCTGCGTGACTGCGCCGCCCGATTTTGACTACGACGTGGTCGTGATGGGCGGCTCCATGTCGGGCGCGGCCACCGCGCTGCTCTTGCGGCGAGGGAATCCCGGGCTGCGGATTCTCATCGTGGAAAAGTCGGCGCAATTTTCCCGGCGAGTAGGGGAGGCGACGGTCGAAGTTAGCGCTTACTTTATGGGTCGAGTGCTGGGACTGACTCAGTATCTCAACGAGAACCATCTCGTAAAGCAAGGTCTGCGGTTCTGGTTTGCCAATGAAGAGGTGCAGAACCTGAGTGAAGCGAGCGAGTTGGGAGGTCGTTATCAAGTGCGCCTGCCATCCTATCAAATTGATCGCGCCACCTTTGACGAGGAAGTCCTGCGCCGTGCGGCCCTCGCGGGTGTTGAAGTCCTAAGACCCGCAACCATCACTGACGTCCAACTTTCACCGGGCTCAGCCCAAACCGTAACCTGCAAGACGGGTGGGGAATCGCGCACCATCAGCGCACGCTGGCTGGTCGATGCCTCGGGTGTGGCGGCTTTGCTGGCGCGCAAGAATGGCTGGCTCGTGCCGAAGAGCGATCATCCAACCGCGGCGGCTTGGGGACGGTGGCGGGGAATCAAGGACTGGGATGGCCTGGAGTTATGTGAGAAATACCCGGACTGGGCGGGAGCGATCTATGGCGTGCGCGGCACGGCGACGAACCATGTGGTGGGCGACGGTTGGTGGAGCTGGTGGATCCCGCTGCGCGGCGGCGATGTCAGTGTCGGCGTTGTTTTCGATCAACGCCTCGTCGACTGGCCGCAGGAAGGCCGGGTGGAGGATAAGTTAAAGCGTTTTCTCCTGCGGCATCCGGTCAGTCGCGAAATGTTCGCCGACGCGGAGTGCGAACCTAACGATGTGCACTGGCGAAAGAATCTTTCCTACTACAGTCACACGCTCGCCGGTGACGGCTTCGTGCTCGTGGGCGACGCCGCCGGGTTTCTCGATCCCATCTACAGCCCGGGAATGGATTGGATCGCGTTTACCAGTGCGGCGGCGGTGGATTTGATCGCGCGCGAACGGAAGGGAGAGGCGATCGCCGGACGACTTGCCGATCATAATCGCGTTTTCCGGGGAAGCTATCAGTCGTGGTTCGAGGCGGTTTACCGGGATAAGTATGAGTATCTCGGTGAGTTTGATCTCATGAGTAAGGCGCTGACGCTCGACCTCGGTCTTTATTATCTCGGGATCGCTTCGCAGCCTTACAAGCTCGGGCCGAAAGCCCTGCTGGTGCCGCCGTTTTCAGAAAAGGTTTCGCGCCCGTTCTTTCATCTCATTCGGACTTACAATCGGCGCTTCGCGCAGATCGCTCGGCGGCGCCGACGACTTGGCCTGCTCGGAAGGAAAAACCGCGGACGGCGCTGTCTGATCCCCGGATTTACGCTGAAGCCGACGGATGTAAGTCTAATTCTGCGCGCGCTCTCCTCCTGGCTTTGGCTTGAGCTGACGGAAGGCTGGCGGAGCTGGCCGGTTTTCTCGCCGGCGGCTAAGTCAGCCCAAGAAACTCCTGGCAGGTCCGAGCCAGAAGTTGGTCTCGCACCCGCGGCGAGAGATCTGCCATCCCTTCGATAAGCGACCCGGCGTTCTCTTCGCCTAACGGAAAGGGATAATCCGAGCCGAGCGCGATTCTTTCCGCGCCGAAGAGTTGGAGGAGAAAGCGGAGCGCTGCCGGATCGTGCACGAGTGAGTCGACGTAAAAATGGGCCGGTTTGTTTCCGTCGGCGAGATAGCTGCGCGGGTGAGTCTTGTTGTCGACCGCGCAAAGATCCGGCCGCACGGCAAAGCCGTGTTCCACCCGCCCTGCGGTGAATGGGAACGCGCCGCCGCCGTGGGCGAAGGCGACGCGCATTCCCGGAAACCGATCGAAGACTCCGCCGAACATCATCGAACAGATGGCGAGCGAGGTTTCCGCCGGCATGCCGACGAGCCAGGGGAGCCAATATTTCGGCATCCGCTCTTTCCCAACCATGTCCCATGGATGGACGAAAACGCCGGCATTGACCTGCTCGGCCGCGCTCCAGACTGGATCGAGCGCGCGGTTATCGAGATTTGTGGTGGCGCGAGAAAGATACGTGTTGGCGTCGATGTGCGTGCCGATCTCGACGCCGCGCAAACCGAGTTCTTCGACGCAGCGGCGCAATTCTTCCGCGGCTAATCCCGGGTCCTGCAGCGGAATCGTGCCAAGCCCGCTAAATCGTCCCGGATTTGCCCTAACGACTTCGGCGATGTGGTCGTTGAGGCGCCGGGAGAGATCGAGCGCATCCGCCGGTTTCGCCCAATAGCTGAACATCACCGGCACGGTTGAGAGCACCTGCATGGTGACGCCCGCGCGGTCGCATTCCTCGATTCGGCGCGCCGGATCCCAGACGTTGTCGCCGATCTCGCGAAAGAACCGATCTCCGACCATCATTCTCGCGCAGCACGGCCGGTGATGCTCCAGCCTAACGAACCCAGGATAGCCGTAGCGGGCATCGAGATCGGGCCACTCGCGCGGGAGGATATGCGTGTGGAGATCGATCTTCATGCTGCGTTGCCCGACCCGCTCTTAGAACGGTCTCACGGGTTCCGGTTGCGGCACTTTGGTGCCGCATTGCGGACAGGTTCGGCGAGCGTCATCCTGCCAGAAATCGAGCATCGCCTGGCTAAAATGCTGGACGATGTCACCGCAATCGAAATCGATGTCTTCCACCAGCGCGCCGCAATTTTCACAGTAGAAAATAACGTGCTCGTGCTCGCCGGCCGGTCGTCGTCGCTCGACCACGACGCCGAGCGTGTCGGGCGGCCGGACCGGCGCATGCGGGACGTTCGCCGGAATGAAGAACGTTTCCCCTTCGCGCACCAGGTGATCGACGATCTTATCGCCCTCGCGGGTGCGCACTTTGATGTCGCCCTTCAGTTGATAGAAATACTCCTCGGAGTCCACGAGGTGAAAATCGTTCCGCGCGTTCGGCCCGGCGATGACCATGACGAAAAAATCGCGGCCATCGTAGAGATACTGGTTGCTGACCGGCGGCTTGAATCCTTCGCGATGGATATCAATCCAGTTTTCGAGGTTGATCGCTTCCTGCACTTTGTTTTCCATAATCTTGAGGCGGCGGTGCCATTCTCTCTAAACTTCCCATCTGAGGAGCACAACGATTTCCGCCCAAATTTCATCCCGCAGCGAAACCGCGAACGACGGAATCGGCCTAACGAGCAGCTGGTTGCGGGGCGCGCTCGTCGCGTTGGTCCTCGGGTTCGGGGCGGCGACGAATCTGCCGTGGACACTGGACGATTACGACCAGGCGAAGCAGGCCTACACTTCGTTCGAGATGGTGGGGCAGGGGCACTGGCTCTACCAGCATACGCCTAACGAGGGGGTGGCGACGAAGCCGCCGCTGGTCGGGTGGATTTCGGCGGGACTGTTCGAGGTGACGCTTTGGTGGGATGGGGCGTGGCGCATTCCTTCCTTCGCCGCGGCGGTTGTTCTTCTCTGGCTGATCGGGCGCTGGGCGACAGCCGCCTACGGCGAGACTGCGGGGCTGCTGGCGCTCAGCGCCTTTGGGTTGAACCTGCTCGCGCCGCGACTGGCGACGCTGGTGCGTACCGACATGCCGCTGGCGTTGGTGACGTTTCTGATCGGCGCGCAGATTTGGCGGAAAATTCAACGCGACGAGCCGTGGGAGGCGCGCGATCGCTGGGTCGCTTTCGGCCTGCTCGCGGTCGCGATGTGGATCAAGGGGCCGATCATTTACGCGTTCATTTTACCGGGGCTGGTGGCCTTCGAGATACTGCGCAAAACCTCTGTAGCGCGGGCCTCCGACCCGCGTCGAACAACCGGTGGCATCGATAACGAAGCGGGCCAGAGACCCGCGCCACATTCCGCCTGGTGCGGCTGGTGGCCGTGGATCTTGTCGTTGGCGATTTTCCTCGCCTGGGCTGTTGGCGGGATCGTTAGGCAACCGGGCTTCTATGAAAGCGTGGTGCTGAAGGAGTTCGCCGGACGTTTCACCGAGACGGTGCACAAGCCGCAGCCGATCTATTTTTATCTGCCGCACTTGCTCCACAAATTCGCGCCCTGGAGTCTGCTCATCATCGGTCTGGCCGTCGTGTTCTGGCGACGTCGAACGGGAAGTCGCCTGCAACCGGCGACGCTTTGGCTGGCCTGCTGGAGCGTGGGCGGGCTGCTCCTCATGTCGGTGATCCCGTCGAAACGGGTCGATCGGATTTTCCCGGTGATTCCGCCGCTTTGCTTATTGTTAGGCGCGCAGGTCGCGGCGCTGCGCGGCGAGGCGAAATTCCGGTTATGGCTGCGCGGGGCGCTGATTTTTGCGGTCGTCTTCACGGGTGGTTACGCGGCCTGGAAGGTCGGGAGCGCGCGGCACGAAAACGCGGATGCGCTCGTTCGCTTCTCGGAAAACGTCCGCGCGCTGGCGGAGAAAAATCACTGGCGTTACGAAGTGGTGGGCGGCCGGGAAGAAGGGATGCTGCTCTATCTCCGGCGCGATCATTTTCTTCCGTCTAACGACGCGGTGCGCCAGTGGAACGCCGGCACCCTCGACGCGCTCGTCCTGCCGAACCGCCCTTCGTCTCCGGTGCTGGCCGGCGCGGAACCGCTCCTGGTGTCGGAAAAATCGGTCGCCGTCCCGCAGTATTCCCTCTTCGTGCGTGCCGCAAAACCGCCTCGACACGATACGTTCCGCCGCTAGGCTGACGCAGCTCTTGCCAGCCTAACGAAGCATGGAATTTCCCAAAGCCGAGCTCGAAACTCTCTGGTGTCCGTGGCGGGTCGAATATTTCGAGACGAATGATCGCGACCCGGATTTCCTCACCCACGCCGCGCAGGCGAGTGACGACGCCGCGCACCTCGTGGTGACGCGACGGAAGAATGCCTTCCTGATGATGAACCGCTATCCCTACGCGGTCGGTCATCTCATGGCCGTGCCGTATCGGAAGACGGCAGACCTATCCTCGTTAGGCGAAAACGAGGTGCTGGAGCTCTGGGCCCTGGCGGTCCACGCGCAGGCGCTGCTCCGCGCGACGATGAAGGCGCAGGGTTTTAACATCGGGCTCAATCTCGGCCCGGGAGCTGGCGCGGGAGTGCCGGATCATCTCCATCTCCACATCGTCCCGCGCTGGGCGGGGGACACGAATTTCATGCCCATCCTCGGCGGGACGCGACTGCTTTCCGAAGGCTTGCAGACGTTGTATGGAAAACTGATGAGCGCGCAGGAGAATATCGCGGCCTAACAATATGGCGAAGACACCCGGGACTTGGATCGAGCCCCCGCCGCCGCGGCCGGCCGGGATGGGTTGCGTCGGGAAAGGCGTGATCGCGCTGATCCTCCTCGCCTTGCTCCTGGTGGTCGGAATTTATTTTTTCGTCGCGCACGGCCTGGTCGCATCTGCGCCGGCGAAGGTGCCGGTGCAGGAGCTTCCGGCCGAGCAACTGGCTTCGTTGCATCAGCGGATTGATCAGTTCCAAAACGCTCCATCAACGCCGGTGGCGGCGCCGACGCCGGCGGAATCGGCCGCGCCCGGCGCGGAGCCGAGCGCGACGCCGACGGGCCGGGAGCTGGTCGTGAGCGCGTCGGAAATTAACGGGCTCATCGCCGGGAATCGGAGATCACGCGGGCACGCTTTCGTCTCGATCAGCGGCAACACCGCGAACGTGCAGATCAGCGTGCCCTCGGACAAGGTGCCGGGAGTTTCGCGCGGCTATTTGAACGGCACTTTTACCATCACGACGGACGGCCCGACCTCGCTCGGCGCGCTCAACATCTCGAAAATCCGGGCCAACGGTGTGCCCATGCCTTCGAGCATTCTCTCCATGACTTATCGTGGACAATCGATTCTCAGCTACGCGCTGGGGGGCGCGGCGCCGTATAACGTGAGCACGGCGGAAATCCAGAACGGCAACGTGATCCTGCGCTGAGTCGTTAGGCCGCGACGCTCATTGCTTCATGATTTCGCGGACGAAGACATTGAGCTGGCCATCGGACTGCTGCCGCACTTCGGTCACTTCGTAAGGACGCTGCGCATCGCGATCGAGGGTCGAACCGGGCTCCGGCAGATGCGAGCCGGCCGGATAATCGACGATGACGCGGGTGTTGCGGGAGAACTGGCCGCTGCGACCGCTCGTCGGGCGAAGGACCGCGCGATTTCCGTCGGCGAAGTTGACGACGAATTGCCCGCGCAGATAAACGCGCTCGCCGTGCAGGCCCTTGTTCGCCACCTCGCGCAAGCCTGTGGGATCAACCAGGCGTCCAATCGGCATGCGGCCGGGCGTGAAAGTCTTCCAGGTCGCGCCGGTGGTGGAAGCGATCGCGACCGCAGGCGTCGCCGTGGCGTCGATCGGCAAGGCGCGCATCACCCGGGGCGTCGGCGAAGCTGAAGTCGCGACCGCGCTCGCGGCGGGCGAGGCGGCGGCGATGACCGGCGCGGGCGTCGCGTTGTCGAGCCGGCGATTCCTCATCGCCAGGGCCGGCGGTGGTGAAGTCTCCTCCGCCAAAGGCACGGCTGCTTCCACCCGAACGAGTGCATCCTCCGCCGGCGCGGTCGTCTTGACGGTGGGCAAGCCCGCGATCGGCAACGCATTGCTGGTCGGCGCGAGTTTTTCCCGATAGCCATCGTAGCTCGCCTCGGCGGTTTGCCGGGCGGCGCCTTTGAAAATTGGCCAGCCGGCGGCGAGGTTGAGATCGCTCGGCGGCTCGAGGCTGAAAGTGCCGATCCCCTTCGTCGCCGCGTAGCTCCCGTAGAGCAAAGGGATCGCCGTGATTTGGATGCGGCCATCGGGCAAACGCTCGACATGAATCACCGCGGAGAGATCATGGCTGCGCTCGAAATTCACGTCCATTCCCATCGCGAGCCGAGGCGTGAGCTGCTGCGCATCGTGCTCATCGGTCGTGGTGAAAACGTGCTCCATGAGCAGGTCCGGCCGATCGACCGCGCGGGTCAGCGCCACCGCGCCGGGATTAAAAACATCGCCGGGCGTCAACTCGCGCGCGGCCATGATATTGAACCGGCCGACCACGTAGGTGACCAGACCGCGGACCTGCTGGAAGTTGCGGATGTAATTGCGCGTCAGCTCAGCATCTTTCCGCGCCAGCTCGGCCGGACCCATCGCGCTGTAGCGCGAGTAGAGCTGATTCGGGTTGAGGAATTCGCCCGCGGGGGCGGCGGTGAGCGCGAAACGTTTCGGCGCCTCGATCTTGTGCAGCTTTTTCAGGATCCGGTAACTGTCCGGCCGCTCCGGTTGCCCGAGCACATAGTAACTCCCGAGCCAGGCTGCGAAGACCAGCCCGATGAGGAAGAGGATCAGGATCGTCCAGCCGAAGTAGTTCGTCCGCTTGCGCTGGAAACCGCGCGCGTCGTCGAAGCGAAAAAGATCGGGTTCCATGCTGGGAGCCGCGCGCTGCCTCCGGCCTCGTTAGGCAGAAGGCGCGGGCTCGAACGAGGTGCCGCAGCCACAGGTCCGCGCGGCGTTCGGATTCACAATACGAAAACCGGCGCCGGTCAGGCCATCCGCGAAATCCAGGGTCGCATCGCGCAAATAATGCGCGCTTTCGGCATCGACAAAAAACTCGACTTCGTCGCGCTGCACGACCGCGTCGCCCTGCTCCTGGCGGCCGAGCGACATCTCGTATTGCAGACCGGAGCAACCGCCTTTCGCCACCTGCACGCGCAATCCCTTGCCGGCCTCCGCGGGCTGCTCCGCGAGGAGGCTCCGCAAGTGCTGCACGGCATTGTCTGTGACGGAAATCATCGAGCGAAAAAGCTATCGCGCGGGTGCGGCAAGTCAACCCGGGCACTCTCCGAATTCGTTAGGCAAGAACCGGCTCGCCTAACGAGAGCGCGGTCCGGAGTGAAGCGTCCGGCTTACAAAATCCCGGCGCGCGCGATCTTCTCGATCTCGGTCACGACCCGGTCCAGCTCGTCGATCAGCTCGCTTTTCCCATGTGCCTGGAAGGCGGTGACGAGCGCCCGGTAGTACCAGAGCGCGCCCTGTTTCCCGGCCCTGAAGCGTTCCCAGACCGCGTTGCCGTCTTCGCGCAGATTGTGCAGGATGGCGCGGGCGTTGTGCAGCTTGTCGGAGGCGGAGACGAGCCGGGTGGAAGCGGAGGCGGTCGCGAGATGCGCGATGTATTTTTCTTTGCGCTCGCGCCAGGGCGGCTTCGGGGTTTGGTCGCTGTCGGTGCAGCCGTCGACGATCGCGCCGACTTCCTTCCCGAAGCGCTTTTCGATTTGCCGCTGGCGTTCCGGCCCGCCGCCGTCTTCGACCGCGTCGTGAAGGAGAGCGCCGATCGCCTCGGTTTCGTTGGCGCCGTACTCGAGCGCGATCGCGGTCACGCCGAGGAGATGGCCGATGTAAGGAACCTGGGTTTTCTTGCGGAGCTGGCCGCCGTGGATGCGGGTGGCGTAGACAAGGGCGTCTTCGAAAGCGGGAGAGAGTTTCATGCGTCGGTGTCGATCTCGCGCCAGTGCGCGCGCGAAAAAGGTTTCCCTTTTTACGCCAGCCGGACCGGCTTGTCTGCTCTCCGCCGCGAAAACTGCCGCGCTTTTTTCCGTCGAAGCGGCCGCGTGAGAACCCGGCCTAGTCGATCGCGATGTTGGAGAGCTGGCCGGCAAACATGTGGCCGGGGGTGGTCTCGACGGTCTTGATGAACTTGCGCATGGCGTCGAGCACCGGCACTTCGCTCCGGTCGAAGACCTCGCCCTGGAGGAGGCGCAGCACTTCGACCCGGTGTTGCTTCGATTTGATGAAGTGGGTGAAGAGCGGCAGGAGCTTGTAGTAGAGCCGGATGAATTCGTACCAGATGGCGGTGCCGGAACGGAGTTTTACCTCGTAGGGCTTGAGCGAGGCTTCGCTGAAGTCGCCGGTCTCGAAGGCGTGGACGATCCGCTCGGAGGAATATTTGGCGCTGAAGAGGGCGACGCTCACGCCGGAGGAAAAGATCGGGTCGACGAAGCGCGCGGCGTCGCCAATAAGGACGAATCCGTTGCCCGCGAAGGTCTCCATCTGGTAGCTGTAATCGCCTTCCATCTTGAATTCATTAACGCGTTTGGCGTTGCGCATGGCGTGGGCGAGGTCGGGGTTCGAGGCGACGTATTTGTCGAAATATTCGCCGGGCGTCATCTTTCCGTTTTTGAAGATTTCCTTCTCGGCGACGATGCCCATGGAGGTGACCTCGTGGGTGATCGGGATCTGCCAAGCCCAGCCGCGCTGCACGGGCAGGAAGTAGATGTGGATGTATTCCGAGGAATCGACCTGGCTCTTGTCGACGTTCTCAAACCAGGCGTGGACGGCGAATTGGTCGAAGACGGGGTCGTTCTTTTTCACCTTCAGCTGTTTGCCGAGGAGGGTGCTGCGCCCGCTGGCGTCGACGACCATGCGAGCGGGGATGTCGACGTCCTGGCCGGCGATCTTCACCCGGATGCCGCGGGCGTATTTGTCGTCGTCGAAGAGGACTTCGGTGACCTGGACGCCCTGGTAGATTTTCGAGCCGAGACTCTCGGCGTGTTTCAGGAGGAGGAGGTCAAACTTCTTCCGATCGACATGGTAGGTGTAGTCCTGGTGGATGTCTTCCTGGGGAAATTCGTTGAAGGCGATGTCGGCTTCGCCTTTGGCGACCGGCGGATGCCAGGAGGCGCCGTATTTCCGGACAAAGCCTTCGCTTTCCATCGTCGGCAGGAAGCCGATCTCGTCGAAGACGCGGACGGAAGACATGACCATCGACTCGCCCACGTGATCGCGGGGATGAATGGCGCTCTCGAAGATGGTGTTCTTGATTCCGGCCTTGGAAAGATAACAGCCGAGGGCGGACCCGGCCGGACCGCCGCCGATGATGACAACATTATCGTGATTATTCATAGAAGTTCCCTCGTGAGTTCGATGCGACGGTCGCGCCGGCTGAGAGGAGCCGTGACCCACTCGGGCATCGATTTCGGCTGCGACCTTATTGTAAGGGGCTAGACCGAGGCAAGAGGTTTCTCGTTACAAAAAATTTGTGCCAGCGAGATCAGGCCGATTGCTGAGAGCCCTTTTCCCAGGCGATCAGGGCCTTATTAAAGCAATCGTGCGCGACGAGGAAACCTTCCGTAAGCTCCCCCGACGCCAGATCCTCCTCAATGATCTGGGCGGCAATCGCGAGTTCGCTCCGAGCCTCCTGCTGGAGAGCGGGGTCCTCGGCTTCGTCGAGAGTTTGCAGGCAGGCCGTGGCGATCTCGTAAACGCCTTGGAGCAGTTCCTCGCGGATCGCGCGGGGATAGCCCGCTTCGTGATCCACCAGCAGTTTGATGAGCGCAAAAGCGTTAGAGATTTCCATCCTAAAGGAGACAGGCCGTCCAGCGCGACGGTTACAATCGAAAAAAGCCGCTCCCCGCGGCGACGCGACCGCTCCCGTTCATAGGTGAAAGCTATCATATCATCGGTGAGCCGTTGACATTGCCGATTTATCATCTAAATCGATCCCTCTGTAACCGCCGGGTCCGGCGGGCGGTCACTTGCTTATGGTAAAAGACACTACACACGACGTAATCGTCATCGGCGGCGGCCCGGCCGGTTCCACCTCCGCGACCTGGCTCGCTCGCCAAGGGCACAAAGTCCTCCTCCTCGAACGCGAGAAATTCCCGCGCGAGCACGTCGGCGAGTCACTCCTCCCGTTTTGCTACGGGCTGCTCGATGATCTCGGGGTGATCGATGAGTTGAAGAAGAATTTCGTCCGCAAACCGGGCGTGCGATTCATCGATCGCGACGGGAACATTTCGACGACGTGGTGTTTCGACCACGTGATCAAGGACCAGACCTATCTCTCCTTTCAGGTGATCCGCGGAGAGTTCGATCACATTCTGCTTAAGAACGCGGCGAAGAACGGCGCGGACGTGCGCGAGGAGAATACCGTGATTGCGGCCGATATCACGACCGCGCCGGATGCAGTTTCGGTCACTTCGACGAACGCGGCGGGCGAGAAGACGACGCACCGCGCTAAATTCCTGATCGACGCAAGCGGCCGCGAGGCCTTCATCGGCGCGAAAGCCGGCTGGCGGACGCCGCGCGAGGAACTCGATCGCACGGCCATCTGGTCGCACTGGGGCGATGTGAAACTTGCCGGCGGACTCGAGGAAGGGCTTTCCATCATTATCTATATGGGGCGGGAGCAGAAGGGGTGGATCTGGGTTTTCCCGCTGGGCGAGAACCGGATCACCGCCGGCTTTGTGGCCCAGAACTCTTACATCAAGGAGCAGTCGAAAAAGTTCCGCGACGCGGGCTCCGAGGATTGGAAGCAGGACCTGTGTCTGCAGGAGTTGAAGCATTCGAAGTTCGTCGAGGGTCTGCTCGAAGGGAGCCGTCAGCTCATCCCGATGCAGATTAACGGTAACTATTCCTACGAGGTGAAGAACCATTACGGGTCGAACTACGCCATGGTGGGCGACGCCCGCGGCTTTATTGATCCGATCTTTTCCAGCGGCGTATTTCTCTCGATCAAGAGCGCTTCGCTTGTCTCGGCCGCGATCCACAAACAGCTCACCGGCGAAACCAATGGCAAGAACGAGGCGATGGAACAGGCCTACCTGATGATCACCGGTGCCTATAATTTTGTGCACCGGATGATCAAGCTCTTCTACAACCCGCACAGCGTGACCTGGGCTCAGGCCGGCGCAGATGGACAAGCGCACAAGAATCATGAGAGCGCGATGGCCGCGGGGCATTACATGCTCTCGGGGGATTTCTTCGAGAATTACAAAAAGTTTGAGGGATTCTTCGAGATTTTGGAGAGCCCCGAGCAATTCCGCCGCTATAAGAAGCTGGTGATCGATCGCGACGAATTTGTGCAGCCGACCTGCAGCAGCAAGTGGGAAGAAGTCTTTGTCGACATGCTGGAGCGGGACGGCGAGCGGAGCCAGGAATTGGCCATCGCCGAAGTTTAAGCGCAAAGGCCCATCTGGGTTGGAGCGGCTCGACTCCGGATGAGGCCGAGCCGCTTCCCAACAGCCGTTAGTTTATGCAACGGATAGCGTGGCTTTATCTGCTCATCATCGGAATCGCGATGTGCGGGTTTATTACCATCCTGCACTTCGGGCGGCAGCAGCCGCTCGCCGGTATCCCTGGTAGCTCAGTCGCCCAAAGCCAGGCCCACCACAAAGCCGCGACCTCCCGGCCTTCACTTGGACATTCCGTAGCCGATCGGCTGCGCCAGAACGCGGAGGATCCACTGAGCCGGTTCTTTCTCCAACTCTTCGCGGTAATCACGGTTTCTTATTCGGTCGGCTGGCTTTTTACCCGCTGCGGGCAACCGGCTGTGGTCGGGGAGATGATGGCCGGAGTGCTCCTCGGTCCGTCGCTCTTCGGCTGGCTCGCGCCGTCCGCTTTCCATTACGTTTTCGCCGCGGGCTCGCTCGAGCCGTTGCGGCTGCTCAGTCAGGTTGGGGTCTGCCTTTTCATGTTTGCGGTGGGCATGGAAATGGATTGGGCGGAACTGCGCGAAAAGGCGTCGGCCGCCATTCTCATCAGCCATACCAGTATTGCCCTCCCTTGCCTGCTCGGCGCCGGACTGGCGGCTCTCTTCTACGAACGGCTGGCGCAGACCGGGGCGCCGTTCCTCCCCTTCGCACTTTTCGTTGCGATCTCGATCAGCATCACTGCCTTCCCGGTGCTCGTGCGCATCCTCCAGGATCGCGGTGTCCTCAAGACGCCCCTCGGACGAATAGCATCCGCCTGTGCCGCGATCGGGGATGTCACCGCCTGGGGATTGTTGGCCTTTGTCGTGGCAATCGCACGAGCGGCCGATTTCCGGTCGGCAGTTTTTTGCCTTGGGCTCGTGCTGCTTTTCGCCGCAGTCATGTTTTTGGTGATCAAGCCGAATCTTCCCCGCTGGCTCGGGAGTGAAGCGCTGGAACGCCCGAAGCCTTCGCGAGCTGTCCTCGCCATCGTCATCGCGATCGTCCTGGCTTCGGCGCTTTGCACTCAACTGCTGGGGATTCGCGCCCTATTCGGAGCCTTCGTGGCCGGGCTGATCATTCCGTCCGGAGGTGGCTTTCGCGCCAAACTCGGCGTGCGGATCGAGAATATCAGCTCGGTGCTATTGCTCCCGGTCTTCTTCGCGTTTTCGGGTCTGCGCACGGAAATCGGACTGCTTCACGGCAAAGACGACTGGTTGATCTGCGGACTGATCATTGTCGTCGCGACGATCGGCAAAGTGGGCGGCGGAGCGTTTGCCTCCCGCCTCACCGGGTTAGGATGGCGAGAGTCGTTCCAGCTTGGCGCGTTACTGAATACCCGAGGCCTGATGGAGTTGATCGCGCTCAATCTCGGCTACGAGCTGCGCATTCTTTCCCAGCAGGTCTTTAGCATGCTCGTCCTCATGGCCCTCGTGACCACGATCATGACCGGTCCGTTGCTGACGCTTTTCGGGAGTCATCGCCGCGGAGCCTCCGGAGTTGCGGCAACCGGCGATGTGTAACTGCGGACTTGCTACTCCGCAGCCTTCGCCTGCGCCAACTCGCGGCGGGTAGCGACGCTCGCCGTGGTCGAAACCAAATAGGGGACGACGACCGTCAAACACATTTGCAGCACGCGCCCACGGGTGACCGTGCCGGAAACGATCGCGGCCCCGTGATTGATCGCGATCAGCGCAAAACCGACGACGCAGGCGGTGAGCAGGGCGCGTCGCAGCGTCGCGGGATGAAGCGCGAGCGCGAACCAGCTGTTCTCCGCGGTCGTTTTCTGGGCAGGTCGAAGTGGCGGCGATTGCGGGGCGTTCGTCTCGAGAGTTTCCAAGCCGGGAATTTCCATCAGTTGAGTGCTCATGCGTCGGACGTGTTTCTAAGTGGGAACAATAGAACAATAAGCGACGCCTATAAAAGAAAATTCTGCGAGAATTTTGCGGCATTGCCTTCCGAGGTCGGCGGCGACATTTTGGACGGCCCATGACGCACGATCCGCTAGAGCTTCGACATCTCCGCTACTTTCTCGCCGTGGCTGAAGCCGGCAGCTTCAGTCGCGCCGCCGATCGCCTCGGCGTTTCGCAACCCAACGTCTCCCAGCAAATGCGCGATCTCGAGGCCGAGCTGCGCGTTTCCCTTTTTCAGCGCCACGGGAAACGGATTCTCCTCACCGCCACCGGGCTGATCTTCCAGGAGCACGCGCGGGCGATTCTGCACCAGGTGGAAAATTTTTTGCAGGAGATCAGCGTCGAGCCCGGCCTGATGCGCGGCGCGCTTCACCTCGGCGTGGTGCCGATTCTCAACGTCGCGCTCGTGCCACAACTGCTTGGGCTCTTCGCGGCGAATCACCCGCAGATCAGCCTGAACGTCGAGGAAATTTCCTCGACCGAAATCGAAACCGCGCTTGAGGAAGGTCGGATGGACGTTGGTCTCGGTTTTCTCACCCGGCATTCGCCCAACCTGCGCTACGAGCGGCTCTGCACCGATGAATTCGCGCTCATCGTGCACCAGAGCCACGAATGGGCGCAGCGCCGTTCGATCGAAGTCCGCGAGCTGCACCAGGCGCGCATCTTGCAGTTGCCGGATACCTTCGTCATGCGCCGGATGTCGGACGCGATCTGCCGCGAGCATCAGGTGCGCCCGCACACCGTGGCGGAGATCAACGCGATCGAGACGCTCCTGCGGTCCCTCGCGCCGCTGCACGCGGCCGCGCTGATGCCGAAGATCGCGCTCCGCGGCACTAGCGGCCTCACCGCGATTCGGTTGAAGGGAAATAATCTGGCGCTCGAGATCGGGCTGCTGCGTTTGATCGATTCCGGCGCGAACAGCGCGGTCAGCGAGTTCACCGAGCTCGCGCGGACTGCGGTGCCAAAGATCATCCGGAACCGCGCGCCGGTTCGTTAGGCGGCTTCAGCCTTTGCTCAAGCCGCGGATGACCGAGCCGATGACCGCGCCGGCGCCGACCTCGGCGACTTCGCTCTGGATCCCGGGCAGATAAGGCGCGAGCGCATGGGCGAAATTCGCCACGGTCAGGGTTTGCAGCCAGACCCGGCCCGGACCGGTGAGCGCGGCGAGGAAAATCCCATCGGCGCCAAAGAGCATGTTGCGAATGCCTTTGATGCTCGTGATGTCGAACCGGACGCTCGATTCGAACATGCCGACGTGGCCCGGATGAACCCGGAGCGTTTCACCCGCCGCGAGGTCGTAGGTCACGATCTCGCCGCCAAGCTCGACGAAGGCGTGGCAGTTACCCTCGAGCTTTTGCAGGATGAAACCTTCGCCGCCGAAAATACCCGCGCCTAACGATTGCTGAAAAGCCACGCTGAGCTGCACCCCCGGCGTGGCGCAGAGAAAGCCGTGGCGATGAATCAGGTAGGTCTGCCCGGGCGAAACCTCCACCGGCACGATGTGCCCCGGAAGTTTTGCGGCGAACGCGACCGTGCCTTCGCCGCCGCGCGCGCGGTACTCGGTCATGAACAGCGAACCGCCGCCGACCACGCGCTTGAACGCGCCTAACAACCCGCCGCCGCCGCCAAACTGGGTCGTCGTTTCCAGGTCGATCGTGCTCGTCATCCAGGAGAGCTCGCCTGAAACCGCGACGACGCTCTCGTTAGGCGCAAGCCGGACTTCGAGGACCGGCATCGTGTTGCCGATGATTTCGTGTTGCATGCCGGCACGCTCCCGCAGCCGCGCGCGCGGTCAAGTTGTCGCGCGCGGGCAGCGACGCCGGCGACCGCTAGTAACTCTTCGCCCAGAGGACGCGCCGCGCGCTGGGCTCGCCGGTAATGACGCATTTCCCGGGCTCGGGCGGATGCGCCGGATCGTCGAAGGGAATGCAGCGGATCGTCACCTTGAGGTCTTCCTTGATCTGCTCCTCGACTTCGCGCGAGCCGTTCCAGTGCGCGAGCGCGAAGCCGCCATGGATTTCTGGTTTCGCCGAATTCTTCGGCGTGAAGAAGGCGTAGAATTCTTCCTTCGTTTCGATCTTCCGCGTGTTCTCGTCGCGGAAGGCGAGGGCGCGGTCGTAGAGATCGTCCTGGATCGCCTCGAGCAGCGCGGGCGCTTGCCAACGAATTCCGGAGCAGGCAGAAATTGCTTCTCCTTCACGCCTTCGTCGCGCCGGCGACCGCGACATTGCCGCTCTCGAGATCGCGCGGGCCGATTTCGACGCGGATCGGGACGCCTTTCTTGATCCATTCCCAGTTCTTCGTGCCGCCGCCGATATCGCGCCGTCGACGTCGCACTTCGAGCGGCGCGCCCTGCCAGGAGAGTGCCGCGCAGTTTCACCGCGCCAGCTCGTTCGCGGCGGCGAGAACCGCTTCGCGTGTTTCCGGCTTGGGGATGACGGGGAGGATGACGATCTGGGTCGGCGCGATGCGCGGCGGCAGAACGAGTCCGTCGTCGTCGGCGTGCGCCATGATCACCGTGCCGATCAGCCGCGTGCTCACGCCCCAGCTCGTCGTCCAGGCGAATTCCTCCTGGCCGTCGCGCGGATCTGGAATTTGATGCCGCTCGGCCTTGCGAAAAATTCTGCCCGAGGAAATGCGACGTGCCGGCCTGGATCGCCTTGCGATCCTGCACCATCGCCTCGATGCAAAGCGTCTGCACCGCGCCGGGAAAGCGCTCGCTCTCGCTCTTCTCGCCGGTGATACACCGGGAGCGCGAGATAGTCGCGCGCGAAGGTCTCGTAGACGTCGAGCATCTGCCGCGTCTCCTGCGCGCGCCTCGGCCTCGGTCTCGTGCGCGGTGTGGCCTTCCTGCCAGAGGAACTCGGTCGTGCGCAGGAAGAGGCGCGGGCGCATTTCCCAGCGCACGACGTTGGCCCATTGGTTGATCAGGATCGGCAGGTCGCGATAGGACTGCACCCACTTCGCGTAGCTCGCGCCGATGATCGTCTCGCGAAGTCGGCCGCACGACGAGCGGCTCGGTCGAGCTGGACTCGGCGCGGGACGCAGCCTTCCGTCGGCGTTCAGCTTCGAGCCGGTGATGCGTGACGACCGCGCATTCCTTGGCGAAGCCTTCGACGTGCTCCGCTTCCTTCTGCGAGATAGCTGAGCGGAATGAAAAGCGGGAAATAGGCGTTGCTGTGACCGGTCGCCTTGAACATGCGCGTCGAGCATCGCGCTGCATGTTTTCCCAGACGCCGTAGCCCCACGGCTTGATCACCATGCAGCCGCGCACGTCGCTCGTTCTCGGCCAGATCGGCGGCGCGCACGACCTGCTGGTACCACTCGGGAAAGTCTTCGGCGCGGCGCGGGGTGATGGCGGATTTGGGAAGGTCGGGCTTGGCCATGATCGGGAGCGCGATACTTAAACCGCGGTTTCCGCGTTGGCGAGCCGGGGTTTTGTTTACCGCAGAGGACGCAGAGGAAGAGGATGTCTTAAACCTCCGCGCTCTCTGCCTTAGTTTCGTGCGAGGAGCGAATCTGCGACGGCTTCGCCGCGCTCGATGTAGCCGCCGGCGAAGTCGATGTTGCAGACGGTCCGGTAGCGGGCGTGCGGTCCGAGCGCCGCGCCGGCAAACTTAAATGCCGGGTTGAAGATGTTTCTTTCGATGTTTCCGCGCGCGCTGGCCGTCGTCGATGATGAGCGCGACCACAATTTCTCGCGCGCTCGTTTTGCCGTAGGAAATGTTCTCGCCCCAAGCCCCGCTCCAGGCTCCGTGACGGTTCAGCCGCGTGGCCGGGTTACTCCGATCGGAGCCGGCGTGGCCAAGCGCGCCTCCGGTCTGGTCGAGGACATGTTCGAAGGCTGCCTGCGACATTCCAGCGGAGTAGTTGAGTAGCGGCAAAGGTTGCGCGCGTCGCAGAAAGCGGATCGCCTCATCGAGGCCGCGCGTGCCTTCACGCGTCCGCAGGAGCGAGCCGTCTTCCATCACGAAGAGATTGCCGCGAAACTGTCTGCGGCGCGCTTCGAGAAGGTTGGCGTAAACGTCAGGATGTTGGCGCGCTAGGTCATTTCGCGAATCACCGCCTCGCCATCACAATCCGAAGGTCCGCCGCCGAGCAACGGCGATGCCGAGCCGACGGCGAGAAGAAAGACGACGCAAACGAACGCGAAGAATCGCATTCTGGAAATTCAAGCAGGCTCGGTGCCACCCCTGATTGGAGCGCCCGGTTATCCCGGGCGAACAGTGCGCGCGGCTGATTTGACACCCGCGAGCGACGCCGCTACTTTCCCCGCCCTTCACCAGACCTGCCGATGAGAACCTTTTCTGCTAAAGCCAACGAAGTCCCACGCAAGTGGTGGATTATTGATGCTGAGGACCAAGTCCTCGGCCGCATCGCGGTCAAAGCCGCCAACCTCCTGCGCGGGAAAGAAAAGGCCATTTTCACCCCGCATGTCGACACGGGTGACTTTGTCGTCGTGATCAATGCCGAGAAGGTCCGCCTCACCGGCAAAAAAGAAGATCAGAAGAGCTTCATGAGTTTTTCGGGTTTCGTCGGTGGCCACAAAACCGAAAACGCCAAGGCCCGGCGGGCGCGTCATCCGGAGTTGCTCGTGGAGCACGCGGTCCGCGGGATGATTCCGCACAACCGGCTCGGTCGCGCGGTTTATCGCAAACTCAAGGTTTACAAGGGCGCCGAGCATCCGCACGGCGCGCAACAGCCGGAAGCGGCCGTTCTGGACTAACGAATTATTTTCATGGCTAACACTGAGGAATTTATCGCCACGGGCCGCCGCAAAACTGCGGTCGCGCGCATTCGGATGACGGCCGGCAGCGGCAAGATCGACGTCAACGGCAAAAGCTTCGAGGATTACTTCCCGACCGTGCCGCTGCAGAACACGCTCCTCGCGCCGCTTCAGGTAGTGAAGCTGACGAACGCCTACGACATTTCGGTGAACACGACCGGTGGCGGCGCCACGGGTCAGGCCGGTGCGGCGCGGCTCGCGATCTCGCGCGCGCTCCTCCAGGTGGACGCGAATCTTCGCGGAACCTTGAAAGCCGAAGGCCTTCTCAGCCGTGATCCGCGGATGAAGGAACGGAAGAAGTCCGGACAGCCGGGCGCGCGCAAGCGCTTCCAGTTCTCGAAGCGGTAATCCGCTGTTTGCCTCTCTTAGGAGGGCATGCCCAAGTCCCGGAAACGCGGCGCGGGAATTCCTCCGCCGGGGGCGCATTTAAACGAGCCGGTTTCTTATCGCGGCGGAGCGTTCACGAAATGCCGCGGCTGACTTTGTCATCCCGATCCGGCGCGCGCGGAGAGGGCGCCGCTCAAGCTCTCGCACGGCTGACCCTGTCTAGCAGAGTCGGGGCGCAGTGTCGCCCCTTGCAGAACCGCAACCCATAACCGCTTGCGAGGTCCCTCGTTTGCTCGGGATGACGAGTCTGCGCGGATGTTTCTCCGTCTGCGCACGCGACATCACGCGTCACGATCCCGACTCAGCGCCTAACGACGGATCGAATTACGGCTTGGCGCTGGGCGCTGGCTGCGCCAAAGCGGGGGCGGGCGCAACTGCCGGCATCGCGGGCGCTGTCGTCTTGGGCAGCTTCTGCAATTCGCGCAGCGCTTCGCTCATGAAAACGCTCTCGCGATACTGCGACAGGATCGTCTCACAGGCGCGGCGCGCTTCTTCCGTTTTGCCCTTGGCTTTCAACAACGGCACCTGCGAGAGAAGCGCGAGCGGCGCGTTGAAGCTCTGCGGATATTCCGTCACCAGGCGTTGGTAAGTGTTGAGCGCTTCGTCGGATTTGCCTAACGAATCGAGATTCGCCGCCATTCCCATCCACGCCGTCGTGATCAATTCGTGTTTTGGAAACTGGTCGATGAACTTGTGCAGGGTCACGTTGGCGTCGGCGAATTTCTTCTCGCCGCGCTGCGCATTCGCGAGCAGGAGATAGGCGCTCGCGGCTGGCCCGCTGCCCGGATATTTGTCGATCACCTGCTGGAAATCCTGCGGCGCCGTGGCCTTGGCCAGCATCACCGCGGCATCGCTGGCCTGCCGCTGGCTGTAAAATTGGTAGCCCGCGAAACCGAGACCGCCGAGGAGCAGCACGACCACGATCGCGATGATCGGCATTTTGTACTGATCCCAAAACAAACTCGTCTCGAGCGCGGGATCCTGAGAAATCTGAGAAACAGTGGCCATAGAAAACGGGAGTGCTGTCTATGCCACGCGAAGGTTTTCCGCGCAAGCAGCTTCCCCGCGGCCGCCGTTCGCCGTTATTCTTCGGAGAAAACCTGAATAGCGAACGGAATGGTCGTGATCGCCCCGATCGCGAGGAGCGTGATCCCGACCACGCGGCGCGAATCGGCGGGCAGTTTCGGGGCGAGGAGCAGGCCGACGCCGACCCCCAGAAGTCCGCGGGTCAGGGCAAATAACCCCAGTTCTGGTATTTTCAGTTCGATTGTTTTCATAAGCTCTAATAAGGATTCGCAACCATTCCGCGCGGTGCGCGCACCTCGACCTGGCCGTCGCGCACGCGGACCTCAAAACAGGGCTGCGCATAGGTCGCCGGGCCGGTGATGATGCTCCCATCCTCGATCGAAAATTTCGAGTAGTGCCACGGACAGACGACCGTCCGACCGTCGAATTCACCTTCGGAAAGCGGCCCGCCGAGATGAGAACATTTCTCCGCCATCGCGAAAATGCGACCATTGTGCCTAACGACGAAGATCGGGACGCCGTCAGCGTTCGCTTTCACCATCTTGTCATCCGGTAGGTCAGCCTCCTTCATCACCGGGACGAATTTTTCCGGAAGTTCTTCCGGCGCGTGATTCACGCCGATTCGTTCGTTGTAAACCAGATGCCCACCAAGATAGGCGCCGACCAGGGAAAGCGCATAGCCGGCGAAGCCACTCGTTAGGCCAGTGGCGCGACAGCCATTCCGCCGCTGCCACCAGGAGCCGAGGTAACAGGCCGTCGCCGCGATGTTGATCGTCGCGTGGAGCGCCCCGACCCGGCGCGGCTTTTCATAGGTGTAGTTCCAGTCGTTCAAGCCAGTCAGGGCCGCGCCGGCCGCGCCGATCAGGCCGATCCCGACCGCGACATCGGAGCCGCGCGCAAGGCTATCGTCGCCAGTCGCGAGCTCGTACACGTCCAGCATCGTCGCTGCGGTCCACGCGCCGAGCGGCACGTCGGTGATGACCGGGTGAAGCGGATGCCCAAACCAGGTGCCGTGAAAAAAATTCCGCAGCTTCTCGCCGAAGGGCACGTCCTTCAGGAAAAGTGCATCCGCGATCGTGCCGAGCGTCTTTTCGACCGGCTCGAGCCACTTCTGGCCGTCGATAAAATCTCCGAGTTTATCCATGCAAGGGATTCGCAGGAGCGCGCGGCGGTGGCTCCCGGAAACCGCGCGCACCGTTGGACGGCGGCGGCGAGCCGTTGAAGGGTGCGCGGTGATTCCGCACGACAAGCTTTTTATTCCCGGTCCGGTCGAGGTTTCTGAGAAAACTCTGGCGGCGTTTGCCGAGCCTATGATCGGCCATCGCGGTGCCGCTTTTAAAGAGCTCTACGCGGGCCTGCAGCCGCGGCTGCAGGGACTCTTCGGGACGCAGCAGCCGGTCTTCCTCGCCACCTCCTCGGCTTGGGGCGTGATGGAAGCGGCGATTCGCAATCTCGTTCAGCAACGCGTCCTCTGCTGCATGTGCGGCGCGTTCTCCGACAAGTGGCTCGACGTCGCGCGGCGTTGCGGGAAGGAAGCCGATCCGCTGCAGGTGGAGTGGGGGCAGGCGATCGATCATCGCGCGCTCGATGCGCAACTCGCGACCGGGAAATACGACACGGTCACGCTGATCCATAACGAGACGTCGACCGGCGTGATGAATCCGTTAGGCGAAATCTGTTGCGTGCTCGCGAAATATCCGGAAGTCGTGCTGATCGTCGATGCGGTCTCGTCGTTCTCAGCGATGCCGATTCCAATGGATTCGTTAGGCGTTGATGTCCTTCTGACCGGTTCACAAAAGGCGCTCGCACTGCCGCCGGGCTTTGCGCTTTTCAGCGTCTCAGAAAAGGCCTTTGAGCGCGCCGCGGAGGTTTCCGATCGCGGCTACTACTTCGATTTTCTGGAGTTCCGGAAACAACAGGAAGGCGACATGACGCCGACCACGCCGAGCGTCGGCCATATCCACGCGCTGGCGTCGCAGCTCGAGGTCTTCTTCGCGGAAGGCCTAACGAATCGCTACGCGCGGCACGAGCGCACGAACGCGCTCGTCCACGATTGGGTGCGAGCGCGGGGTTTTGAGTTCTTCGCGCCGGAAGGAGCGCGTTCGGTCACGCTCACCTGCGTGAAAAACAACCGCGGAATAGACGTTGTCGACCTAACGAAGAGTCTGCGGGAGAAGCATCATCTCGTGATCGACGGCGGCTACGGCAAGATCAAGGGCCAGACCTTCCGGCTCTCGAACATGGGCGACGAAACGGAAGAGACGGTCGGGCATTTGCTCGGCTGTCTCGACGATTGCCTGGTCTAAGGCAGACCTGTCATCCCTCACAGGGGTTTCCGGACGTTCCTTGTTGATCGATGCCAAGCGACACTCGCGAGGTCCTCGTGGCGCTCCGCCAGCTCGGGATGACAATCGCGGGCGGGCCCGCTCCGATTGACCCGTCAAAGCGACGCCCGCATAGTGGCGCTCCCAATGTCGATCGAGCTGACCCGCAATTTTTGCATCATCGCGCACATCGATCACGGCAAGACCACTTTGTCGGATCGGTTGCTCGAGCGCACCGGCACGATCCAAGATCGCGAGCGGCAGGATCAGTTGCTCGATTCGATGGACCTGGAACGCGAGCGCGGGATCACGATCAAGGCGCATCCGGTCGCGATGCACTACACGGCGAAAAACGGGCAGACTTATCGGCTGAATCTGTTCGGACACGCCGGGCCACGTCGATTTCGCCTATGAAGTTTCGCGCTCGCTCGCCGCTTGCGAAGGCGCGCTGCTAATCGTCGACGCGGCGCAGGGGGTGGAAGCGCAGACCGTCGCGAACGTGCACCTCGCGCACAAGCAGGGCCTGACGATCGTCCCGGTGATCAACAAGATCGATCTGCCGAACGCGGACATCCCCTCGGTCCATCGGCAGATCGAGGAAATCCTCGCGATTCCCGCGGAAGAAGCGATCGATTGCAGCGCGAAAATGGGCATCGGAATCGAGGACATTCTCGAGGCGGTGGTCGCATCGCATTCCGCCGCCGAACGAGCCGAAAGACGACATCCTGCGCGCGCTCGTTTTCGATTCGGTCTTCGATATTTACCGCGGCGTGGTCGCCTACGTGCGGGTGATGTCGCGGCGCGATGGGCCGGCGCAGGCGGTGCAGATGATGAGCAACGACTCGCGCTACGAGGTCAAGGAAGTCGGCGTCTTCACCCCGAAGATGTTCCCGCAGGAGAAGCTGAGCGCGGGCGACGTCGGCTATTTCATCGCGAACATCAAGACGACCGCCGACATCAAGATCGGCGACACCATCACCGACCAGCGGAATCCCGCCAAGGAAGCGCTGCCCGGTTTCCAGGAAATCCATCCGATGGTTTTCAGCGGGATTTACCCGATCAACACGGCCGACTTCGAGCATCTCAAAGCGGCCATCGGCGAAGCTGCAGCTGAACGATTCCGCTTTCGTCTACCAGCCGGAAAGCTCGGTCGCGCTCGGCTTCGGTTTCCGCTGCGGTTTCCTCGGTTTGCTGCACATGGAGATCATTCAGGAACGGCTCCGGCGCGAGTACGACATGGACATCATCGCCACGTATCCCAGCGTCATTTACGAAGTGCTGAACACGCGCGGCGAAGTCATCCAGGTCGATAATCCCGCGCATCTGCCCGACCCGAGCGTGATCGAGGAAATCCGCGAGCCGATCGTGCAGGCGTATCGTGATGTGCCCTAACGAGTACATCGGCGACATCATGCAGCTCATCATGGAAAAGCGCGGGACGATGGATCACACCGAGACGCTCGATACCCGGCGCGTCATGCTCCATTGCGAGCTGCCGCTGAACGAAATCCTGGTCGATTTCAACGACAAGATTAAGAGCATCACCCGCGGCTACGGCTCGATGGATTACGAGCACGCCGGCTATCGCGCGGACAAGCTGGTCAAGCTCGACATGCTGGTGAACGGCGAACCCGTCGACGCGTTTTCGATGCATCGTGCACCGCGACAAGGCCGAGGGCCGCGGCCGCCCGCTCGCGGCGAAGTTGAAGGAAGTGATCCCGACGCAGCTTTACCAGGTCGCGATCCAGGCGGCCATCGGCGGCAAGATCATCGCGCGCGAAAGCGTCAGCGCCATGCGCAAGGACGTGACCGCGAAATGCTACGGCGGCGATATCACGCGCAAACGCAAGCTGCTCGAGAAGCAGAAGGAAGGCAAAAAGCGGATGAAGAGCATCGGCCGAGTCAACATTCCGCAGGAAGCCTTCATCGAAGTGCTGAAGTCGCAGTAGCCGGCCGTCACCCACGATTTTGCAAACCGCATTCCTCAGCTAGCGTTCCGCCGCATGTTCGAGCCCCGTTATATCAAGCACAGCCACCTCCTCGTTCGGCACGCAGAGAAAACGATCCGTTACCGGCGCGACCTTTTGCCGGCCACGACCATTGCCGAACTCGAGGCGCAGATCGCGCAGGTGAAGGCGGCGATGAAAGCGCGCGACCAGAAAGCGACGCACGAGGCCTCGGAAAAACTCGACGCTCTGCTCAGCGCCCACACTCCGCCGCCGCGTGACGCGGTCTGGCGCGAGAACGTCGAAGTCATTCTCGTGGCGATCGTGGTCGCGGTCGGGATTCGTTCCTACTTTTTGCAGCCCTTTAAAATTCCGACCGGCTCAATGCAGCCGACGCTCAACGGGATCATCGGACATCCCATGACCGAGCCGGCGCCAAACATTCTTCAGCGCGCCTTCGAGTTTGTCTGGCTCGGCCGCAATTATATCGACGTCGTCTCGCACGAGGACAACACGGTCGAGGGCGTGACGAGCAAGAAGTTCCTCTTCTTCTTCACCTTCTCGCGAATCCGCTGCGATCACGAGAGCTTCACGGTCTATGCGCCGCCGGAGATTTTGCAGCAGGATTTCAAAGTCTATCCCGGCAACATTTACCATCCGGAGCAGGTGATCGCGCGCGGGGCGGTCGATACCGGCGACCAGGTGTTCGTGGATAAGTTCAGCTACAACTTTATTCGTCCGCCACGGGGCGATGTCTTCGTTTTCCGCACCGACCACATCCCGGGGATTCGGGAGGATCCCGAGGCGGGGGCGCCTTACTACATCAAGCGTCTCACGGGCACGCCGGGCGATGAGTTGCGGATCGATTCGCCGAATCTCTACGTGAACGGGGAACTCGCGCAGAACTTCGGCATCCGCCGGGTCGCGGCGGCGGTCCCGCCCTATCGCGGCTACCAGCAGGGGCCGGACAAAATACCACTGCCGGACGGCGAATTGGCGCCGGGGCTTTCCGTCCCGGAAACCACCTTTGTGATTCCGCCGCACCGTTACTTCGCGATGGGCGATAACAGTTACAACAGCTACGACAGCCGCTACTGGGGGCCGGTGCCGGAGGAGAACGTCGTCGGTCGCGGGCTCTTCGTTTACTGGCCGTTCAGCCGGCACTGGGGCATCATTCGTTAGGCGAGGTGCCGATGTTTTTCGCTGGGCCGCGCATCTTTCCGCTGCTCGGGATGCTGGCCGGTTACCTGGTGCTGCTCGGTTTCAGCCCGGTCCGGATCGCCTTGCGCGACGGCTTCCGCTGCGTGCTTCGGTTCAAGCGGCTCTGGCTCGTCTTCGCAGTCCTCGCACTCGCCTACGCAGCCTTTCAATGGTCGGTCTTCACCCCGTTGGGCGAGACTTCCGATTACCGGCTCGAGCAATTTGCCTTCTGGGAATCCTGGCATTGGCCCGGCTTCCTCGAAGTCTGGCGGGAAAGCCTGCTCCACACCGCGGAATCGGTCGCGGGCATTTTCGACGCCGCGGCGACCACTTACCCGCTCTCGGTTTTCGCGGCCGTTCTTCTGATCGCCAACTGGCGCGGCCTCCATCGCAGCCTCGTCCGCGCCGTCCGCAAACAATTCGGCCGTGCCGGCTGGCTCATCTATCTCGGCGTCCTCCTCGGCGCGCTCGCTTCGCTGGTGAAGCCGCTCATTTACTGGCGGATGCCGGAATGGATCCATCTCGTTTCACCCGCACGCACCCTGCAGGTCTCGGCGGTCGTCGATACCATTGCCTTCATTTTTGAATATCTCTGCGCGGTCTACCTCCAGGTCTATCTCATCACGGTCAGCCTCGCCTGGATCAAAGGGCTCCACTTCGGCGAGGAAGCGCTCCTCCGCTTCGCCATGCGCCGGTTCAGCTTTGTCCTGAAATGGCTTGGGCTCGTCGTGCTCGCGAGCACGCTTCTCCTGCGTGTCCCGCTCCTCGTCGCCTATTTCCGCGAAGTTCCCGGCGTGCTCGATTATCTCCCGATTGGCCGCGGCGTGATGGCCGGGCTTATTCTCTGTTTCGGCACGATGCAAATCTCCCTCGTCCTGCATAACGAAAGCCTCCGCGAAGCCTTTCGGGCGCATTTCCAATTCGTTCGGCGACACGGCCTGCGCTTCGGTTGGTTCGTTCTCCTTTGCGCCGTGCATTACTGGTTCCTCGCGCTCGCCGACACGACCGTCCGCGCGGCGGCGGTCGAGCGTCCACTCGCGCTGATTTCGTGGACGGTAGTTTTTCTCCTCGGGCGTTCGTTGGTGACCGGCTGGCTGCTCGCGAGCTGGGTCTGTCTCTATCGGCAGTGCGAGATCGGCCGGGTGAACAAGGAAACCTGGATTCGCTATTAACCGATGCCCGCGGAAAGCAGCGCCCAGGAAATCACGCGGAGCAGTCAGTCCAACCTGGCGCTCGCCTTTGTCTCGTTAGGCAAGGAGCAGCGCCGCGCGATCACGATCTTCTACGCCTTCTGCCGGTTGATCGACGACATCGCCGATGACCCGCTGCTGCCGGCGGAGGAAAAGGGCCGTCGGCTGAAGCTCTGGCGCGACGCTTTGCACAAGTCCGTGCCTAACGAATCCGCCGTCGCCGCGCCCGTTCGCGGGCTGCTCGCCCGTTACCCGATCACGCCCGCGATGCTGGAGGAAATCATCGACGGCGTGGAGATGGATCTGACCATCGCGCGCTACGAGACCTTCGCCGGGCTACGCGCCTACTGTTACCGCGTGGCCAGCGCCGTCGGGCTCGTCAGCATCGAGATTTTCGGCTACAAAAATCCCGCCTGTCGCGAGTACGCAATCGAGCTCGGTCTCGCGCTCCAGATCACCAACATCCTCCGCGACGTGGCCACGGACCTCGCCAACGGCCGGATCTATCTCCCGCGCGAAGACATGGCGCAGTTCGGTTACCGCGAGGAAGAACTCGCGTCCCGCGTCCACGACGAGCGATTCCTCGCCCTGATGCGTTTCGAGGCCGACCGGGCCGAAGTTCATTTCGCGAAAGCCGCCGCGCTCCTGCCGCGCGAAGACCGCCGGTCGATGCGGAGCGCGGAGATCATGGCCTCGATCTATCACGCGCTCCTCCGGCAGATGGAGCAGGACGGTTTCCGCGTCTTCGAGCGCGACTACGGCCTGAGCAAACCGGCCAAGCTCCTCCACATCCTGCGCCAATTTCTTCCGCGCGCGTGAATACTTCGCGGGAACGTCCGTCCCATCCCGGCAGTTCGATTCCTACAACATCATGACAAAGCATTTTCTACCTGCGGTCTCGGCCGCAATTCTCGGGACGTTGGCGCTGAGCTCTTGTGAAACGCCGGCCGGGCAGGGGGCTGGGATCGGGGCCGGCATTGGCGCCGCCACCGGCGCCCTCATCGGGGCCGGCGCAGCGGGCGGCAACGGTGCGGCGATTGGCGCGGGCGCCGGACTGCTCGCGGGCGCGCTCGTCGGCGCCGCGATCGCCTCGGATCAGGAGCGCTACTACCACGCGCCGCCCGAAGGTTATCCCTCCGCGAAACGCACCGGCACGCCCGGTTATGTTTACAGCCCTTACGGCGACCATCACACGATCGACGTGCGCAATGTGCCGCAGGGCGCTCTCGTGCGCGATCCCTCGACGAACGGCGGCATCTTCCGGAATCCGTAGCCGCCTCGAGGAAAAAGGGAATTCCAACGGGTTGATCGCGCCAGCTGCGATCAACCCGTTTTTTTCGCCCTAACGACAACGAAAAGCACGCCGGCGGCCCATTTCGCCCGGCTGGCGCCGCCCCGGCGGGAATTTTCCGCGCTCGCCATCTGTCGCGCCTTCTGCCTACCCTCCGCTCTTTTCGCGTGGGCAATTATCTCCGGCTTAATTTTAGCCTTCTTTATTGGGTCCTGATCGCGCCGTTCCGCGGCGAGATGTTCAAGGTCTCGCCCGTCTTCAAACAGATGGTCGCGATCGGCGTGCGCGCCGCGCCAATGGTCGCGCTCACTTCGTGCAGCATTGGGGTGACGCTGGCGATGCAGGCGGCGCATTCGCTTCAGCAACTCGGCGCGGAAATTTATGTGCCCGATCTCGTGATGGTCTCGCTCCTGCGCGAGATGGGGCCGGTCCTCATCGCCGTGATCGTGATCGGACGGAGCGGCTCGGCGGTGGCGGCGGAGCTCGGCACGATGAAGGTCTCGGAAGAAATCGAGGCGCTCGAGGTGATGGCGATCAATCCGATCAGCTATCTGATCGTCCCGCGTTTTCTCGCGATGCTCGTGATGCTGCCGGTGCTCACCGTGCTCGGCGATTACATCGGGGTCTTCGGCGGCTGGGCGGTCTGCCGGCTCGCACTCAATTTCAATACCGCGGGGTTCGTCCTCCGGGCGGTCGGGAGCGCCGACCTGTGGGATCTTTATTCCGGCGTGATCAAGAGCGCGGTCTTTGCCTGGATCATCATCACGATTGCGTGCAACGCCGGGCTCCACGTCGAGGGCGGCGCGGAAGGCGTCGGGCGCGCGACCACCAGCTCGGTCGTGCAGGCGCTCCTCGCCATGCTCGTCGCCAACGCCATTCTCACCGCGGTTTTCTTTTTCGGCACATGAGCACGGACACCGCGCCTAACGAACCGGTCGTGCAGGTTTCTGAGCTTCTGCGGAAATTTGGTAACCGCGCGGTGATCGATCATCTCTCGTTTGAAATCACGCGCGGCGAGACTCTCGTCATCATGGGCGGGAGCGGTTGCGGCAAGAGCACGCTCCTGCGTCACATCATCGGGGTGATGAAACCGAGTTCCGGCTCGGTGCAGATTTTCGGCGAAGAAATCACCACGATGACCGAGCGCCAGCTCGATGGCGTGCGGCGGCGTTTCGGAATGCTCTTCCAATCCGGCGCGCTCCTCGCCTCGCTCACCGTCGGCGAGAATGTCGCGCTTCCGCTCGTCCAGCACACGGAGCTGAGTGAGGAAGAAATCGAAGAGGTCGTTAGGCAAAAACTTGCAATCGTCGGTTTGACCGATTTCGAAAATCTGAAGCCAGCGGAAATCAGTGGCGGCATGAAAAAGCGCGTCGGCCTCGCCCGCGCGCTCGCGCTCGATCCAGAGCTGCTTTTTAGCGACGAACCGACCAGTGGACTCGACCCGATCATGACCGCGGTGGTCGACAAGTTGACTCTGGAATTAACCCGCGAGCGCGGCATGACTGCGGTCGTGGTGACGCACGACATGACGAGCGCGTTCCGCATCGCCACGCGCATGATCATGCTCGACCACGGCAAGATCATCGCACAAGGCACCCCGGCGGAGATTCGCGCCAGCCCGGTGCCGGAAGTGCAGCAATTCATCAACGGCGAACCGGACGGCCCGGTGCCGCTCAACCTCTCGACCGGCGACCACGCGCAGCATGCGCACGTCCA
The DNA here is from genome assembly GCA_963831805.1 of uncultured Verrucomicrobiae bacterium. Classification (GTDB taxonomy): domain Bacteria; phylum Verrucomicrobiota; class Verrucomicrobiia; order Chthoniobacterales; family UBA10450; genus Palsa-1392. Next base: position 451,733 of record CAWHRN010000004.1, read on the forward strand.
GCCCCGGCCATTCGTCTACGCCCGTGGGCGGTTCAATCGCAAAACATCATGAAACGAAACTTCTCCGATTACCTCGTCGCGTTGACTGTAATTTTTTGCAGCGTCGTCCTCCTAGCCGCGCTCACGGTCGCGCTTTCCGGTTACCGACTGCACAAACCGAGCCGCACTTTGCAGCTCGACTACGAAGACGTTACCGGGATCAAGCTTCACTCCGAGGTGCGCTACGCCGGCGCGCCCGCCGGGCGAGTTATCGCGATGACTCACCTGACTCCGAAACAACGCGCCGCCGCCAAAAATAAGAACGACGCCGTGCGTGTGACCGTGGAGCTGGACGACAGTCTCCCGCCTTTGCCTAACGACATCGCGGCTTCGTTGAGTTCGGACACTTTACTCTCGCCGAAATTCGTCGCCCTCTCCGCCGGGACGCCGGGCAAACCGACCCTGGCGAACAACGCCGTGATCGAAGGCACGCCTCCTTTCAGCCTCGATCAGATCACGGGCAAGATCGGCCCGGTCCTGACCAACGCCAACAAGCTGATCGACAACCTGAACGGCACAGTGACGACCTTGAAGAGCACGATCACGACGGTGAAAAGCGACCTCGGACTTTTCCTGCCGAAGCTCTCGCCCGTCGCTGATACGGCGAAGGCCGACCTCGAAGACCTGCAAAAAACGATCGCTGGCCTCAACGGCGTCGAGACCAAAGCGAGCAATGTCTTCAACACCGCGGATACGTTTCTCGGCTCGACCGATCAGCAACTGCGCAAGCAGATGGACGAGCTGCACGTGATTTTGCTGAACCTGAAAGTGATCACCACCCACGCCAAGGCGCTCGTCGATACGCTCGCGGAAAAGCCAAACCGGATCATCTTCAGCGGCAAGGCCAACAAGCTCACGCCGGAAGCGGACATCCTGAAGAGCAAAGCCGCGCTCCCGGCGAAGCAGCCCTAGAGTCTTTCGCGGTTTTGGGGTAAGAGTTCGGTCGCTTATGGAAGCGACGGAGCGATTTTCCAACCGGGTCGAGGACTATGTCCGCTATCGTCCGCACTATCCGACCGCGGTGCTCGATTGCCTGCGGAATAATTGCGGTCTGTGCGAGAGCTCGGTGCTCGCCGATGTCGGCTCGGGCACGGGAATTCTGACGGAGTTATTCCTCCGCTACGGGACCACAGTCTTTGCCGTGGAACCAAATCGTCCGATGAGAGAAGCCGGCGAGCGATTGCTCAAGAGTTATCCCGGTTTCCAGAGCGTCGCCGGTCGGGCCGAAGCGACCACCTTGCCGGATCGGAGCGTTGACTTCGTGACGGCTGGGCAGGCTTTTCATTGGTTTGAGCGTAATCAGGCCAGAGTGGAATTCACCCGCATCCTGAAGGCGCGCGGCTGGGTGGTCTTGATCTGGAATGAGCGGCTCACCAGAGCTTCACCCTTCGCCGAGGATTACGAGCACCTCTTGCGCGAATACGCCATAGACTATGAAAAGATCGATCACCGACAGATCACCGAAGAGATCATCGGCCAGTTCTACGGCGGTCCCTTTGGACAAGCTTCTTTCAAGCATTGCCAGCGCGTAGATTTTACCGGGGCAAAAGGCCGGTTACTCTCGTCGTCCTACATTCCGGATGCGACACAGGCGCGGCATCCGGAGATGATCGCAGAGTTACAAAGGGTCTTTGAGAGTTATCAGAAGAACAATGAAGTGATCTTTGACTACGAGACGAGAATCTTCTACGGCCGGCTGAGCTGAAATATCCGCCGCGCGAACCGCGGCGCCTAACGAACGCCGTCGCCGCCCGGATCAGCCGCCGAGTGAACGCCAGTTATCAATTATGAACTACATCACATGGGCGTTAGTCGGAATGGCCGGTTATTCGCTAACCACGCTGCTGGTGAAGCTGGCGACACGAGGCGGGCAGTTTTCCAGCTTTCTCGTCCTCGCGTTGGCGACGCTGATTGTTTGTTCGACGGCCTTCACCGTGGTGCTGCTTCGGGGTGAGCTGCAACGCCTGAGTGCGAAGGATCTGGTGAGCCCGAGTGCCTGGCTCTCCTATGCCACGGGGGTCGCCCTGACGGTCGCCGTGATGTCACTCTTTCGGGCGCTCTCACTCGGCCCTGCGAGCGTGGTGGTGCCGGTCTATGGAATGTTCATCGTCGGCGGAGCGGTGCTTGGGATTTTGTTCCTGCACGAACCGCTGACCGCGCGCAAGCTCCTCGGTGTCACCCTCGCGGTGGTAAGTTTATTCCTGATTGCGAAAGGCTAACTATGACGGCAAAACTGATATTGCTTCTGGTCGCGCTCGTTCAAATGCTGGAGATAGGTCGCGCCCCGGCCGGGACTGCAAGCATCGCCGGGAGTTGGAAGGTGGCAGTCACGTTCGTGAACGGCGAAAGCCGGTCGCTGCGATTCGAGGCCGTTGAGTCCGGGAAGGGTTCCTTTGCTCTCTCGGTGCCGGGACCGACTCAGACCGCCGGGACCGACCCGGCGACCGGATCGTGGAGCCGGAGCGGTGACGTGGTCATTTTTTCGGGTCCGATTCAGTTTCCGCTCGGCAACGTCGGGCTGGAACGTGGAACGCTGGTGCTGAGAGGTAAGGTTGCCTCTGACGGTTCGATCGGGGGCGCGGCCTCCTTCTTTTCCGCCGATCAAGAACCGCGAGGCGCGGGGGCCAGGCCTTCCAAAAGCGGCACCTTCACCGCGGGCCGGGTGGGAAGTAACTGAGGGACCTGTTCGCGAGAGACCCGATCGTTACGACACCTTGCGAAATTGTAAGAAAAAAAGTGGCAACGATCGCTGACCTGATTTGGTAATCTCGGGCTTCACCGCGAGGCACGCCCCCTTCGGGCCAAGCCGGACAACCGCAATCCACCAACTATCCATTATGAAAAAAACACCCAATCGACAATCTGCCTTCTTCCATCTGCGAACTTCCGCGGGGCTACTGCTCACGCTGGCCGGCGTCTCCCTTGCCGTGTTTGGCCTGGGCCAGTTCCAGGCGCGCGCGGAGGACGAGGAGATGGAAGCTAATTCAACCGTCGCCATGGCTCTTGTTCCACCAATGGTGGATTGCGCGCAGATGCGCGCCGAAGGCATCACCCGGCAGGAAAATCTCCGGGCCGGTGCAATCGCCATTTTCTGTGGCGATCTCCAAGGTGGCGCGACGTCGACCCCGGTCGATGGCCATCAGATCGTGCAGCAAATTCTCGCGCCCTTGCTCGGCACTACCGACCAGGATTTGATCACTGGTACGGAGAGCTCTCCGCACGTCACCCAGTCAGAGACCTTCACCGCGGCAAATCCGGATAACCCGAACGAAATCGTCGTCGCCTACAACGATTCGCGGGGTGTGCCGGCGAATAACATTTCCGGTGCGTCGGTTTCCCAGGATGGCGGCAACACTTTCACCCGGCTCACCAACACCAGCGGCCAGAGTCCTTTCGCGAATACCTTCGGCGATCCCGTGGCGCTCTATAATCGTCCGACCGCCACTTGGTTCACCGTCTGGCTCGACGGCGCGAGCGGCGGGCAGGGCCTCGGCGGCTTCAAGTCCAAGACACCGTCAGATCCTTCGTCCTCCAGTTGGACCCACTTCACGGTGCACAGCAATTCCGCCGACGACCGCGAATCCGGCTGGGCCGATAACAACCCGGCCAGCCCGTTCTATGGCCGGATGTACATTTCCTATAATGACTTCAATGTCGGCGGCGGCGCGCTTTACGTCCGTTACTCCACTGACAACGGCCTGACTTGGACGAACTCGCGACAGATTACGTCGGGCAGCCCGTTCATCCGCGACGTGCAAATCACCGGTGACCTCGCGACTGGCACTGTCTTCCTCGCTGGCATCGATGAAGGCGGCGGCGGGTTTCCTCATAACAACATAAACAAGATGTATCGCTCGACCGACGGGGGTAACACTTGGACGAACACTTATAGCGGCCCCACCTTTAGCGGACCGGGCCGGGGTGTTTCGGGCTACTTCGCCTGTATGTATAACAGCCCTGCTTACTGGCGGCATGAGGGTTGGGGTCAGCCGGCCGCGTTGAACAATATCGTGCACTATGTCTATGACGCGCGGAATGCCGCCACCGGAGATCCGGCCGATGTCTTTTACATCCGCTCCACCGATGGCGGCCAGACCTTCAGCGCTCCCTTCCAGCTGAACACCAATACCGACGTGACCAAGGCCCAATGGCAGCCGAACCTCTCGGTCGCCAGCGATGGCAGCCTCCTCTCGGTCTGGTACGACGAACGCGAAGGCACTACCCCTTGCCAGCCGTCGAATCCGACCAAGCCGTGTTATCGGATGTGGGCGCGCAAATCTCTCGATAATGGTGTTACTTGGCTTCCAGACGAGCCCTACTCGGATGTGATCAGCCCGCTGCCTTTGCAACCCGATTCCTCCATCGTGTCGGTCTATGTGGGTGACTATGACTACGGTTCTTCGGTTCTGAACCAGCACATCCATGCCTTCGTAGATGGACGTAAAGCCATCAATAACGCGTCCCAGCAGGATGCCTTTGTCGATCGCGAGCCGGCCTCGACCGGTGGCGGCGGTGCGAAGCTCCTGAGCGCGGCTTCGCGGCTGACTCATGGCTCGGCGGGTACCTTCGACGTGGCGATGCCGCTCACCGGCACCTCCGGGGTCGAGGATCGCGATTCCACCACCTACAATGCGGTCTTCACCTTCGACTCGGCGGTCACTTCTGGGACGGTCCAGGTCGTGAGCGGAACCGCGACGGTGGGAGCAATCTCCTTCAGTGGTAACAGCATGACGGCCCAATTGACCGGCGTGACCACGGCGCAAATTGTCACTCTGCGGGTGGGCAATATTAATGGCGACGGCCAGGCGCACGGCGACGTGCCGTTTGGTTTCCTCATTGCCGACGCGAACGCGAATCGTACCGTGGACAAGCCGGACCAAGTCGAAATCCGAGGGCAGGTCGGCCAGCCGGTTAACGCATCGAACTTCCGCGATGACGTGATCCCCGACGGCACGATCAATCGCAACGACGAACAGGAAGTCAAGACCCACAAAAAGCAGCATCTGTAAGACCAGATCGGTCGTTCCGCTGCCGGGAATCGTCCTAACCGATTCTCGGCGGCACGCGCAGGGCATCCGGCGATCACGCTGGATGCCCTTGTCGCATTCACGAAGTCCGAGGGGGACTTTCGCGCGTTCCGGCTCTTCTCTTTAGCTCCGCAGTTGGATTGCCGCGGTCAGGTGATGCGGTAGGCTTTCAGCTCGCGAAACAAGGTCTCAACCGCGGTCTTCAGCACCACGACCGTCGGGACGGCGAAGAGCATGCCCCACAAACCCATGATTAACGAACCCCCGAGAATCGCGATCACCACGACGAGGGGATGAATATTCACCGCGCTTCCCAGCACGAATGGTTGGAAGACGATATTGTCGAAAACATGAGTGATCCCGACAAGGATCAGCACATAAAGAGCGAGGTCGTTAGGATGCAGACCGGGGATCAAGGGCGTGATGTTCTCGGCGATCAAGGCGTAGCCAAGACCTACGACCAGCCCGATAACTGTCCCGAGAAACGGGATCGCATTGGCTAAACCGGTCACCACTCCGATTGCGACGGCCACGCCGAAGGGGATCCCGAGCAGGATCATGCCCAGACCGAAAGTCAGGCCGACCAGACAGCACTCCAGCGCGGTTCCCCGGAGATAGCGGCCGATGGCATTATCGAGCCGGTCGAGCAGAGTCAGGGATAACTCGAAGTAGCGGTTAGGCACGAGACCGATGAGATAGCGGCGCATCTGCCCGTCATCGAAGCCGAGGAAGATGAAAATCATCGGCGCCAAAATCCAGACGGACCAGTCATTGTCCGCATCGCGGGAAGGAGGCTCCGCCGCCATCGGGGTCGTTGGCGCTACGGCGGGCGATGACCCGGCGGGCGCCTTCTCGGGCACGACGTATTTGCTCGTGCGCTGGTTTGCCCGGAAGTAATCGAAGAACTTATCCTCGATGGGTGGCTCGCTGTGATATCCGGCGCGGTACTTGAAGAATAGACTTCTCTCCTCCGGGTTGAGCTCCAGCAAAGAATTAAGCTTATCCATCAAAGGCCCGACTTCCGAATTGACCAGAGGAGTAAGAAGGTTCGATTTGCCCTCCTCCGGCTTGCCTCTCATTTCCTGGTATTTCTCGTTTAGTTTGTACTTCAGCCGGACCTTGAGTTCTAACTTTTCCCTTTCGTCCGGGATGTGCTTCCGGACGGTATCGAAGACGAAAAACAGGAGCAGACCGATAGCCGCAAACGAGCAAAGGACCTGAAGCTCGTGCGGCAGCCAGGGGATTCTGAAACGCGCCTTGATCGGTCGAAAGAGAAAGGCCAGAAGGGCGCCGACGATGATCGGCAAGATCAGGCTGCCCAGTTTCCAGATCAGCAAGCCGCCGCCAAGCAGCGCGAGCGTCAGACAGGTGAGACGGAAGATGCGTCGGCGGATTCTGCGTTCCCGCACCTTGAGCTCAAATTCCGAAACCTGATTCATTCCGCTCCCCTATGATCGAGCACACACGCGCTCTGGTCGGTGTTTCACTGGCGGATAACCTTCTCCCGCTACGAAGTCGCGCCAGTCTTGACCAGTTCGTTCGTGAGACGAAGGCGGTCGCTAACCATCGATGCTATGGCCCGGTAAATCTGACAGGCGGCTGCCGGATCGCGTTGGATCAGGTCATTCAGATCGTTGCGGTAGAGTGCGAGGGTGCGGGTTGGTTCAATCGCGCGCGCATCGGCCGAGCGCGGAGCTTCGTTGAGCAGCGCCATCTCACCGAAAAAGGCGCCCTCTTCCAAAGTCGCGAGGACCATGGTGTTTTCTTCGCGACAGAGCTCGATCACAACTCGGCCGGTGAAGACGAGAAAGAGAGCGGCGCCCGGTTGTCCTTCCTCAAAAATCAACTCGCCGGCGTCGTAGGTCCGTTCAAACATGATTCCGGAAACTTTTTTGAGCTCCCGATTCGATAACTCATCGAAGAAAGGCGTCTTCTTCAGGAAGTGGAGGCGACCCAATTCGGGGGATCCTCGCCAACGGCCCAACGGCTCCCAAAGCAATTTATCTGCGAGGAGTTTGCGATTCGAAGTGCTATCGACGACTCGCAACTGCTCCCGATTTGATGGCGAGCTCAACATAGACGGCGTATGAGAGTAGGGCCGCTCGCTTGGCCGTGACAACCCAAAAAGAACGGGCTCGTCCCGGACCGGCTTGAGCGCGCTGGGAGTAAGTGTCGCTAATCGTTCGGCGCAACGGTTCGACCGGCTGAAATATCACGAGCGGATTTGATTGACACCGCCGGACGCTTCTGCGAGCCACTGGCACATGAAACTCGCTCCTCGTACGCTCGCTCTTAGCACTCTTGGAATTATCCTGATCATCCTGCTCGTCCTGATGCTCGCCGGCGGCGGCTGGGCGGGCGGCGGATACTACTACGGCCCAGGCGGGTTGCTCCTGATCATCCTGCTCGTCCTGCTGCTGACCGGCCGGCTCTAGGCTGGCTCGGGCCGGGTTGGCCGCTCAACTGGAAACGACCGGGGCGCATCGGCTCGACGCGAGAGAACACCGGCCTAACGAGGCGGGCGCGGCGACGATCGCGCTTGCCTTTCACGCGGAACCTCCACAGGCTCGCAGGCATGTTTATTCGCATCCTGATCCTTCTGGCGCTGTTTTCTCCCGTCCTGCACGCCGCCGACAGCCCGCCGAGCGATGCTTCGCTCCGGCAACTGCTCGAAGTCATCCAGGCTCATAAGACCCTCGATGGCACGATGGCGCAGATGGATTCGATGATGAACAACTTTTACCAACAACTGACGGCCGGTCGGTCGATGTCGGCGGAAGCGCAAAAGATCTTCGACAAGGGCCGGGCCGACGTCGTCGCGATGTGCAAACAGGATATGACCTGGGAGAAGATGGAGCCGGTCTATCTGCGGATTTATCGGCAGTCACTCAGCCAGTCGGACGTGGATGGGATGATTGCCTTTTACAAGACTCCGGCCGGCCAGGCGACGATCACCAAGATGCCGCTGATCCTGCAAAACACGATGGCGGAAATGGGGCAGATGATGGGCCCGATGATGGAGCGCGCGCAGCAGATGGAAAAGGACCTCGTCGCGGAGTTGCAGAGCGAGAAGGCCAAGGCGGGCGGCTAAGAGAACGGTCGTTGGAAGATCGATCTCGGGTCATCCTAACTCGCAGATATGACCAGTTCCGTCGTCGCCAATCCTAAAAGGGCTTGTTACGCGGTCTGGAGTATCTGGGCGGTATCCTGGTGGCTGGCGGCTCTTTGGTCGAGCCGCGCTGCGGCGCGAGCCAGCCTTGCCGAGCAGTTGCCCTATCGTCTGACGACGATTGTTGGCTTTGTTCTCCTCTTCGGCTTTAACCTGCGCGGCAGTTATCACGGCCCGCTGCGCCTCTGGTCGTTGCCGGCCGGGGCGGGCTGGGGGATGGTCGGTCTCTCGGTAGCCGGCTTTGCCTTTGCCTGGTGGGCGCGGCTTCATCTCGGTCGGCTGTGGTCTGCCTTTGTCACGCGCAAGGCCGATCATCGGGTCGTCGACACCGGGCCGTATGGCATCGTCCGGCACCCGATCTACACCGGCATCCTCGTCGCGGCGCTCGCCATGATGGTGGTAAAGGGAAGTGTCTACGCCCTGGCCGGCGTGCTTCTCGCGACGCTCGGTTTTTGGATCAAGGCGCGACTGGAGGAGTCTTTCCTGCGCGAAGAGCTCGGTGCGGAGACTTACGAGGCCTATCGCCGCCGCGTGCCGATGCTGGTGCCCTTCGCGCCAGCCTAGAGAGAAAAGGTTAGAGAGAAAGACTTATCCGGTAATGCGCCGGCTTCCGAGAGGGGAAGACAGCCCCGGCTTCCCGGTGGAGACCGAGGCTGTATGACCGTCGAGCAGAGTTGCGCTACGGAGTGGGCGTCGCCACCGGCGACATCCCGGCCTTGGCGTTGTCCACCGCATTGCTGGCGGCGTCCTGGACCTTATCCACCGCGTTATCGGCCGCTTTCTTTGTTGCGTCGGCGGCATTCTGGGTGGCGTCCTTGGCCTTCTCGGCCATCGAGTCTACTGCGGCGGCGGCGGCGGGATTTTTCTCTTTCGCCGCGTCTTTCGCCTCATCGATCTTTTGATCGGCCGCAGCCTTCGCTTCGTCGGCCTTGGCCGCGACCGCGTCCTTCGCGTCGCCGGCCCGTTCCTTTACGGTATCGGCAGACTTGTTATCGCAGGCGGCCAGCGCAAGTGCGGCGGCGCCGAGAATGGCCAATGGAGTGATTTTTTTCATGCTTTGTTTCCTTTTGGTTTGGTCGTTTCGTGTGATTCGCGCCGGGCTGAAAGCAGGCGTGCGCGGGAAGTTTCATCTTTTTGGCGACGGGAAGTCAAACTTCCTTTCGACTCTGGCGTGCTCGCAACAACGAAGAACTTCGATTTTCAGATGCATGCATTCGGCGGCTGATTTATCGCCATAATGGTGCAGACACGATCGCAGCGAATTCTCCCGCACTTCGCGGCGGCCATCGCCCTAACGATGGCATTTCTGGCGACATCCAGTCTGGCTCAAGAGTCACCCACGCCAACGAAGGATTCCTTTGATGTCGAGCCGCCCTTGCTCGTGCGACCGGACCAGCCGGCGCCGGAGCAATCAGCCGCGGAAGCGCCCGAGCCTGTCTCCGTGGAGGGATTAGCCAGACAGTTAGCGCGCGCAAAGGAAAGCGCGGCTTCGGCCGGCCGTCTTGTCAGGGCGGGAGTCTTGGCAAAGGTCGAAGCGGAGCGTCGCGCGCTCCGCGTCGTCCGGCTGGAATCAGAACTGGCAAACGCCGAGTTGATGGCGGCGAACGAGGCCGTCGTGACGCAAAGAAAATGTCTCGATGCCGGTGAGATCAGCCAGGCCGATTTGGCTCCATTCCTCGCAGCCTTGGAGCAAGCCAGCGGTGCGGCGCAAGCGGCGGAAGCAAAGTATCGACAGGCTCAACTGGACGCGGCGGCGCTCGATCTTCGCCGCCAAAAGCAGCTCTTCGCCGCCGGCAGCGCGCGGAAAGCGGACGTGACGCGCGCGGAAGAGAAACTCGCCGAGCTCCAGCATGGCGAAGAGAAGCCCTAACGATTCTCGAACCGGACCCCGGATAAAGCCGGCGACAGATGGCGCGCCAGCCGAGAGCCATTGCCACGAGTGCTGGCGATACGTCTGGGAGGGAGCCAATAGCGCGACCTGCAGCGGAGAACAGTCACGGTCAGGGTTAGCAGACCGAGGATGGCGAGAATTTGGTACGGATGTCTCTTGAGATAACTCTTTGCAAGGGTGAATCACGGCGCGGCCGGCCGCGCCAGAGTTACCGGCCGCGCCGGATGGTTCTTAGTTTTCCACTGGCAGCGCCGCCGCAGAAGAACTGGTCGCCACCGTCGGACTCGAGCCCGGAGACAGTCACGCCTGGCGGAAGGTCGAGGCTCGTGAGGACTTCGCCGGTTTGTGGGTCGATCTGCCGGAGCTCGCTCGCGTCATTCTCCAAGGTCGCGTGCCAGAGCTCGCGCCCGATCCAGGTGACTCCGGTGACAAAGCGATTCGACTCGATCGTGCGCAGAATCGCGCCGGTCTCGGGATCGATCTGATGGATTTTCCGCTCCCGATATTGTCCGACCCAAAGCGTGCCTTCGGCCCATGCGAGACCGGAGTCGGCGCCCGCGCCCGGAGCCGGGATCGTCCCGAGGACGCGGCCATTTTGCGGGTCGATTTTCTGGATCCGATCCTCGGCGATCTGAAACAGATGTCGCCCATCAAACGCCGTGCCAGCGTGGGCCGCGACGTCGAGCGACCGACGCGTCTGCCCGCTCGCCGGATCGAGCGCGTTCAGTTTTTCCCCGAGCGCAACCCAGACGTTCTCGCCGTCGTAACTGACTCCATGGACGCGGTCGAAACCTGGGAAAGGTCCATGCTCGGAAACGATCTCGGCAGTTGTTCGATTCATGAGATCAATCTAGGCGATCGGGAGCGGCGCCGGGAGTAACAAGATCGTCGTGAAACCGGGCCACGGCGGAGTCATCCAGCGCCGGGCTCGTCCTGCGCCGCAGGGCTGCGCTTTGCCGGCGGCGGCGAGCGACTCAAGCGCACGCTGCACCGTGCGCTGACTGGCGCCGAGGGCGAGCGCGAGCGCAGAGGTCGACCACGATTCACCGTCGGCGAGGAACGCGAGCACGTTGCCGTGTTCTTCCTCGACCGGTCGCACGAGCACCGCAACCTTCCGGGCGCCTCGCGGGACGAGCGCGAATCCCCGGCTCGTTGCGGTCACGCCGGCGAGCGGATGAAGCATCCGGCGCAGCCGGCCGATCTCGACCCGCAGCCGCGCGCGATGCGAGTCATCCGCGCGCTTCGCGCCGAAGGCTCGTGCGAGCAGGATTTCCCGCGGTATATCCCTGGGCCACGCTTCGCCGAGCGCGCGGGCGAGCGCGAATAAAACCGGACGCGTCGCAAGCGAAACGATCTGGCCTTCCTGGCGCACGACGTGCCGGCACTCATCCACGATGCACATCTTCGAGCGGAGCAAGGATTCCACTTCACCGAGCAGGAGGAGCCGTTCGCGCCCGTTCGCGATCAATCGCGCGGCGGGTTTATCCAGGGCGAGCAACGCGCTTTCGACTTCCGCGGTTAGCGCCGGGATGCCGGCGTGCCGGGCGAACTCCGAAGCGCGATTGAGAGCGGCCCGCGCGGCCTTCGCCTGTAGGCGCCGCTGCGCGATCCCGGCCACCACCAGCTCGTGGCCGGTCCGCGCCGCCGGAGAAAGGAGCGCCGGGTCGAGCCGGTTCAGCGCGCGTTCCGCTTCGTCGAGACGGCCGATGAGGAGAAGCCGCCTGACCTCGAGATAACCGGCGTGCACGGCATTAGCCCGATCGCCTTGCTCGATGAGAATCGCGCGCGCCTGTTCGAGGTTTTTTGCCGGAAAGCCAAGGTCGCGCGAGGCCAGGGCGATCTCGGCTTCGGCGACGACGCATTTCGCGCGCGCGACAGGTTCCTTCGGACCGAAGGCGCGCGCGGCTTCGCGCAGAAGAACCTTCGCCCGCGCGAGATCACCGAGCTGCGCCATCGCGATTCCGCGCAGCGCGAGCGCCGGCGCATCGTCGCGCAGAGCTACGCGCTTCAAGGCTCCAAGAGGATCGCCCGTCGCCAGAGCGCGCGCCGCGGCTGTTATCAATGAGTCCATTGGAATCCCGTCATACTTGTAACTCCCACCCCTGCGAAAGCTGATCCTAAGTTATCTCATGACTATCAAGGACCAAATCGAATCAGGAATTGAACTGCAGGATAAAACCGAAGTCACCGCGCACCCCATCGGGACGCGCGAAGAGTGGCTGACCGCCCGGCGCGATCTGCTCGCGGCGGAGAAGGAACTCACCCGCCGCGGCGATGAGCTGGCCCGGTGGCGACAGGGATTGCCGTGGGTGCCGGTGGAGAAAGAGTATCAATTCGAGGCGGAGGAGGGAAGCGTCTCGCTGGCCGATCTTTTCCGCGGGCGCTCGCAACTCCTGGTCTATCATTTCATGTTTGGGCCGGACTACCAAGCCGGCTGCGTCACTTGTTCGACCATCGCCGACGGGTTCAATGGCTTTGTCGCGCACCTGGCTCATCATGACGTAACTCTCGCCGCGGTCTCGCGGGCGCCTTTCGCGAAGCTACAAAGCTACCGGCGGCGAATGGGTTGGATCTTTCCCTGGGCCTCCGCGCTCGGGAACGACTTCAACTTCGACTTCAATGTCTCATTCACCGAAAAAGAACAGCGCGCCGGCACGATCGAGTATAACTATGAGTGCGGCGGCCATGCGATGGACGCAAGCACAACGGTCCCGGAGCCGGTCGCCAAAAACGCCGCGATGACCGGAACGGATCCGGCCACTTACACCCGCGAAAGACCGGGGATGAGTGCCTTCGTGCGCGAAGCTGGCGTCGTCTATCACACTTACTCGACTTATGCGCGTGGGTTAGACTCTCTTTGGGGAATGTATCAATGGCTCGATCGTGCTCCTCTGGGTCGGAACGAGACAGACGTTTGGTGGCTGCGCCAGGACGAGTACGATCAGCGCTAAATCAATCTCTCGACTCATGACTCACGAGCGAAGCTCAGAAAAGACCTTCCTGGGCGTTTCAGCGCTGCTCTTCGCAGTGAGCGCAACGCTAAGCGCCGTCTGGTGCGCCAGGATGTCGGCGATGGGCGGAATGCCGATGCCTGGCGCGTGGACGATGTCGATGACGTGGATGCGCATGCCGGACCAGACCTGGCCCGCCGCCGCCGCGTCGTTCGTCACCATGTGGATCGTCATGATGACGGCCATGATGCTGCCTTCGCTTGTGCCGATGTTATCGCGTTATCGCGAGTTGGTCGACGAGACCAACGAGAAGCGTCTCGCACGACTAACTACACTGGCCGGCCTGAGTTACTTCTTCGTCTGGGCTTTGCTCGGGATGGTGGCTTATCCGCTCGGCGTGGGCGCGGCTACGATTGAGATGAAAGTTCCCGCCTTCGCGCGTACGGTGCCGATCCTGGCGGGCTTCGTCGTCGTCGCCGGCGGCACGCTCCAATTCACCAAATGGAAAGCATACCACCTGGCCTGCTGCCGCGGCGCGTTGGCCCGGGACTTAATCCTCGCGGCGGACGCCGGCACCGCCTGGTGCCACGGTCTGCGTCTTGGCCTTCATTGCATCTGCTGCTGCTCCGGCCTGACGACGGTCCTCCTCGTCAGCGGAGTGATGGACTTCCGCGCGATGCTGGTCGTCACCGCCGCCACCACCTGCGAACGCCTCGCGCCCGCTGGTGAAGCTGTCGCGCGGACCATCGGTATTCTGGTTATCGGAGCCGGGCTTTGTCTGATCGCCCGCGTGGTCTTGCTCGGCTAAGTCGAGCCTTCGCCAAGTAGAAACGATCAAGCAATGATTAGTAGGAGAAAAAAAACGAGAAGCGCGAGCGCGCCACGCAAAGTCCTTCAATTGGAAAGGATCGAGTCAGTCTTTCAATCGTCGGGTGCTCGCCTGAATATAGTCACGCAACTCGATGGCGGCGCGCGAAAGATGGCGGCGCCGGTTCCAGATGAGCGCGATCGTGCGCATCGGCGGGTTCTTGCCTAACGAGCGGTAGCTGACCCGTGCCCCCGATTCCCGAGCCATCGTCGGCGCGAGCGAAATGCCGACCCCGGCCGCGACGAGCGCCTGCACGGTCTCCATCTGAGCGCTCTGGCAACTGATCTGCGGCGTGAAACCTTTCGCATAGCAGAACTGCAAACTCTGCGTGCCGAGGCAATGCGTCTCGGCCATGAAAATGAATTTCTCCGGCTCGAGATCGGTGCCGGAGACGACACGCTTGCGCAGTAGCGGATGACGCTTCGGGAGCACGAGAAGCAGCTCTTCCCGGAAAAGCGTGCGCTTCTCCACTCGCGGCGAATCGATCGGCAGACTAACGAGGGCCAGATCCACCTCGTGATTCTCGAGCGCGCGCAAGGCCCGGTCGGTCGTTTCTTCGTGTACGATCGTGGAGACCGCGGGACAACGCCGGGCGAAACCGCGAATGATTTTCGGCAGGAGATACGGCGCGATCGTCGGAAGCGCGGAGAGGCTGACCTGCCCGCGCGGTTCGCCCTGCACGTCGCGCACTTCGCGGCGCGCTTCGTGGAGTTCGTGCAACACTTTCGCGGCGCGTTCGCGGAACATTTCGCCCGCTGGCGTGAGGAGCACGCGGCGCGCTCTGCGCTCGAAGAGTTGTTCGCCCAGCTCCTTTTCCAGTTTCAGAATTTGCTGGCTGAGCGACGGCTGCGCGACGTGGCAGCTCTCGGGCGCGCGGCTGAAGTTGCTGGCTTTTGCGACGGCGAGGAAGTATCGGAGTTGATGCAGTTCCATAGGCGAGGCCTATCGCAAAGATAGGGAAGGCGTCTTTCCCTCCTATCGCACGAATCGTTACGTTGCCAACGCGCTTCCTCCGGCGCTCAATTACCAAACAACTTCAGTCGAAAGGAACCAATGCCGAAGATCAAACGCAAAAGAGACAACACCGCGACGGGGAAAATCGAGGAACTCGCGCCGGATATTTCCGAGATGGATGGGACGACGCTCACTTCAAATCAGGGCGTGCCGATCAACGACACGAACAACACGCTCAAGGCCGGCGAGCGCGGCCCTTCGCTCCTCGAGGATTTCCTTATGCGCGAGAAGATCACGCATTTCGATCACGAGCGGATTCCCGAGCGCGCGGTCCATGCGCGCGGCGTCGCGGCACACGGTTATTTCCAGTCTTACAAGAATCATTCAGACCTAACGAAAGCAGGTTTCCTGAATGATCCGTCGCGCCAGACACCTGTCTTCCTCCGTTTCTCGACTGTCGCCGGCTCTCGCGGCTCGAGCGATCTGGCGCGCGACGTGCGCGGTTTCGCAATCAAGTTTTACACTGACGAAGGCATTTTCGACATGGTCGGGAACAACATCCCGGTCTTCTTCATTCAGGACGCGATCAAGTTTCCCGATCTCATTCACGCGGTAAAACCGGAGCCGCATAATGAGATTCCGCAGGCGGCCTCGGCGCACGACACTTTCTACGACTTCATCTCGCTCTCGCCGGAAACGTTTCACATGCTCATGTGGGTGATGTCCGACCGCGCCATCCCCCGCAGCCTGCGGATGATGGAAGGCTTCGGCATCCACACCTTCCGTTTCATCAACAAAGCCGGGAAGTCGCGCTTCGTGAAGTTCCATTTCAAGCCAAAACTCGGGATGCACTCGGTCCTTTGGAGCGAAGCGCAGCAGATCTCCGGGAAGGACCAGGACTTCCATCGGCGCGATCTCTGGGACGCGATCGAGGCGGGGGATTTTCCGGAGTGGGAATTCGGCGTCCAGATTGTGGAAGAGAAGGACGAGCACAAGTTCGATTTCGACCTGCTCGATCCGACCAAGATCATCCCGGAGGAAATCGTGCCGGTGACTCCGTTAGGCAAACTCGTTCTCAATCGTAATCCCGATAACTATTTCGCGGAAACCGAGCAGGTCGCATTTCATCCGGGGCACCTCGTGAGCGGGATCGACTTCAGTAACGACCCACTCCTGCAAGGCCGGCTCTTTAGTTATACCGACACGCAGCTCACTCGTCTCGGCGGTCCGAACTTCGCACAGATCCCGATCAACCGGCCGACCTGCCCGATGCACAATAACCAGCGCGATGGTCACATGCAGCAGATCGTCAATCGCGGCGAGACGAGTTACTTCCCGAATACGATCAGCAGCGGCTGCCCGATGGAAGCAAAGGCCGACATGGGTGGGTTCGTTAGTCACATGGAGAAAATGCAGGGCGCGAAAGTGCGGGGGAAGACCGATAAGTTCTTCGATCATTTCA
Organism: uncultured Verrucomicrobiae bacterium; assembly: GCA_963831805.1. GTDB lineage: Bacteria > Verrucomicrobiota > Verrucomicrobiia > Chthoniobacterales > UBA10450 > Palsa-1392. The sequence continues at coordinate 468,094 of CAWHRN010000004.1, forward strand.
GCCAGGCTGCGCTCTTCTTCCAAAGCCAGGCGCCGCACGAACAGCAGCACATCATCGACGCGCTCACGTTTGAGCTGGGGAACGTGACCCGTCCCGCGATCGTTGAGCGGATGCTTGCGATGCTGAACAAGGTCGACAAATCTCTCGCCAGCGGCATCGCCAAGGGTCTCGGGATGAAAGTGCCCAGCTCGGTGGAAGGCCGCGTCAATCAGGCGGTCGGTGCTGACGCCGGGAAAAATACTGAGTCGAAGCCGACGAAGAACACCTACGGCACTTCGCCCGCGCTCAGCATGATGAACACGGTGAAAGACACGATCAGAACCCGGCGCGTGGCCTTCCTCGTCGCCGACGGTGTGAACGACGCCGATCTCAACGCGATGAAGAAAGCCCTAACGAGTGAAGGAGCGATGGTGAAGATCATCGGTCCGCACGGCGGCATTGTGAAGAGCGCGAAAGGCGCCGAAATCAAGGTGGACATCAGCCTGCACAACGCGGCCTCGGTTGTTTTTGATGCGGCCTACGTTCCCGGCGGCGAGAAGAGTGCGGCGACCCTGACAGCGGACGCCCGCGCGATCCACTTCGTGAACGAGACCTACAAACATTGCAAGGCGCTTGCCGCGACGGGCGAGGGCGTGGACGTGTTGCATGCCTCGGCAATCGATTTCGAGAGCGACGCCGCGAAGGGCGATTTCGCCCTCTTGGCCGACGAGAAAGCCGATGTCGGCAAAGTCGCGAAGAAGTTCATTAAGGCTATCGCCCAGCATCGCAACTGGGATCGCGAGAAAGCCGCGAAGACAATTCCGGCTTAAGGGAGAGCCATGCCGGGGCGCGGATCGCAGGTCCGCGCTCCGGCAGAACCTTGGAGCAGGCGCCATCGGCAGCGGAAGCCGACGGGCCTGACGTCGTTAGGCGCGACACCTCGATCTTCCGTGAAGAAATTACAGATTGTTCTCCTCTGTATCCTCGCCGCCTGCGGCTACGGTGTGGTGCACGATCAGATCACCGCGCGGATCTGCCTGGAGTATTTCACCGTCGCGCATCCACCGCTTTTCCCGACGGATTCAGTGACGCTGCTGGCGCTCTGTTGGGGAGTGTCGGCGACGCTTGGACTCGGCGCAGTGCTGGGTTTCGTTTTCGAAGTTGTAACTCAGGCGGGTGATTCGCCGCCCATCCCGCTCCCACGAGTGACGCGCGCTGTGGCGATCCTGCTCGCGATAATGGCCATGGGCGCGATGACGGCCGGTTTGCTTGGCTATCAGCTATCGCGCCGTGGCGTTATTTTCCTTCCAGCGAGTCTAGCGCGATCGATTTCCGTGGGTCTGCACGATCGCTTCATGGCCGTCTGGTGCGCTCACCTCGCGAGCTACCTTGTAGGACTAACCGGGAGCGCGATCTTGTGCTACCGGATGTGGCGGACGCGCGGACGGCCGCGAGTCATCTCAGTCTTTCCGCGCAGTCGCCCGGCGGCGCTCCGCGCCGGTGCGCTGGCCGCGATCACCGCCTATGTGATCTGGCACCGCTTCGCGAGTTAGCCTGGAAGCGTCCGCCAGCCTAACGACGTTCGTTTGCGAGGTGGCGGACGACTTTCTCCAGGCCTGCCACGACCCGCGTCATGGTGTCGTAATCCAGTTTGTCCGGCGTGTCTCCGGCTTTGTGATAATACGGATAACGGAACGGCGCCGTGTCGGTGACCATGATTCCGGGATAGCCCTGTTGCCAGAAGGACCATTGATCCGACCAGCCCACACCTCGGACGAACCCCGGCAGAGCGCCGCCTTCGGAGGCCACGTCGGCTTCGGCGCGAAACGCGCCGAGGGCGTCGCGGAGCAGTTCTCTCGAGGCCACGTTGCCGACGAAGCCGATAAAGTTTCCCGTGCGCGGATAGAGCAGATTGAGACCGAGCATTGGATAACTCTGAGAGCCGCGCTTGTTAGAATAATAACCGATGGTCTCCAGGCTGATCATCGCCCGGATGCGATCGCCGCGCGTGCGACAGCGTTGGGCGTAGACGAGGCTGCCCATCTGGCCGGTCTGGAAATATCCCGGCTCTTCATTGACGAAAGCGACGAAGCGCAGGCTATGTTCGTTAGGCTGGCCAACGCTCCGCCGGGCGAGGGCGAGGAGGGCGGCGACGCCGCTGCCGTTGTCATTCGCTCCCGGCGCGCCGAGGACGGAATCGTAATGCGCGCCGATGAGCACGACTTCCGACGACCGGCCGGTTAATTCTGCCTCGATGTTCCAGACCTTCCGGCCCTGCACTTCGTACTCATCGCGGCGCGGTTTAAACCCCGCGCGGGTGAGTTCGGCTTCAATGTAGGCGGCCGCGGCGAGGAGTTGTGGATAACGGTCGAGATTTCGTTCCCCGATCTCGCCGCCGAGCTTCTGCACGTCGGTCATTAGCTCGGTCCGGAGCTTTTGCTCGTCGGCCGAGAGCGACGGCGGCGCTCCGCGAAAGCTCTGGCCCGGCATCCGAATCATCACGAACCAGCAGACTACGAAAGTGATCAGGACCGCGCCCCAAAAGATCCAGCGCAAGACGCGGAAGGTAACAGAGCGCTGGCGCATTGATCGTTGCTCTCGCCTAACGAGCTAAGGGCGGCAAAAGCTCTGTCCGGTAACTCGGCGCTAACTCTTTCGCCTTCTTTCCCAGCTCCACCTGTTCAGATTGCCCCAGCTGCGGTGGAGTGGATCTGCGTGTGGGCACGGGCACTCCGACTTGGGTAAAGAATTCCTCCTGACCGGCGGGCGCGCAGATGCAGAGCAACCGGGCCGCGCTCTCGGCAGCGTTGGTGAAGGAGTGGGGCGCGTTAGCCGGGATGCTCACGGTCTGGCCGGTGTGCACGGTCGTCTTTTCGCCGCGGAAGGTAGCTTCGATCTCGCCTTCCAGGACGGTGAACGATTCCTCGAAGTCATGCCGATGCGGTGGCGGGCCGCCTCCAGGCGGAACGTGCATGTCGATAAGGCAATAGCGGCCAGCGGTGTCGGCACCGGAGAGAAGGATGGTGTAGGTGTCGCCGACAAGTCCGATGTGCGGCAGGGTTTCGTCGGTATCGGGGCGCGCGATTTTTAAGGGACGGTCAGTATTGTCAGCGCGAAGCTTCGGGGCCGGTTGGGCGGTGGTGGAAGGTCCGTTCATGGTCGTGAAGCTGCGATCGCCGATAGAGCGAAATGGGGCAAGGCTGCGATGCTGAAAAGATCGTTGACCCTAGTCGAGACCTTAAATGCAAATCACGTCCGGCCCCGAGCTGGCCGACCTCCGTCACCTTTAAGGTCTCGAATTGTCAGGCCATCCCGCCAAAGGTGACGTGGTCATCCAAATCGAGGAGATCGAACCACGTCTTGATGTCTTCGCGAGTCTTGCTCCACTGAGCGACGCGCTCGGCGAAAAACTCGAGCGTCTCGGCATCGGAGTCGGGACCTCGTTCGTTGAAGTAGCCGCGCCACTGGGCGATCTCCCACGGCTCACGTTTGCTGGCTCCGTTTTCCTGGACCCAGAGAAGGATTTCCTCGTCGCCACGGCCTTCGGCGAGTTTTTGTTTCAACGCTTCCGCGTCGATCCCGGCGAAGCGCAGCCAGTGCTGGTCCATGCCGCTATCATACTTATACTCGCCGGCCTTGCCCGCGAGAGTGGCGCGCCCTTTGTCGAGCATGCGGGCGAGGATGACGTAGCCGCCAAGGCGGACACGTGGACTGCGCGGGGGACGTTGGGTGAGATCAGGAGCAGTTATGTTAGTCGTGGACATGGTTGGAGTTATCCTTTCGAGTTGAGTTATGACTTAGCGGAGGCCGCCGCTGACGATCACCTTTTCGCCAGTGAGCCAGCGCGCTTCATGGGAAGCAAGGAAAACGACGACGTCGGCAATGTCATCCGGTTTTCCGGTGCGGCCGAGCGGGGTCTGGGCGACCAAGCCCTTTTCCCAATCGGTGCCGATCATGCCCGCGGCCTGTGTTCCTTCGGTCTCGACGAGGCCAGGATTAACGGAATTCACCCGGATGCCCTTTGGCCCGAGCTCTCGGGAAAGGACGCCGGTGATGGCATCGATCGCGCCCTTCGTGGCGCTGTAAACAGCACTGCCCGGCGGCGTGATCCGACTAACGACCGAGCTCGTGTTAATGATGCTCGCGCCACGGGTGAGATGCGGAACAGCCGCCTTGGTCACGAGGAGGAGGCCGAGCACGTTCACATCAAATTGTTTGTGGAAATGCTCTTCCGTTACCTCCTCGATCGGACGCATCTCGAAGACGCCGGAGTTGTTCACCACGATGTCGAGGTGGCCGAAGTTTTTCAACGCGGCGTCGACGATCCCCTGGGCCCCGGCGGCCTTGGAGACGTCGCCCCCGACCGCGACGGCATTGCCGCCGGCTTTCGCGATCAAGTCGACGACGCGATCGGCGCCTTCTTTGCTCGAGGAATAATTCACGACGACGGATGCGCCCGCGGCGGCGAGGGCTTTGGCGATGCCGGCACCGATGCCTTTCGAGGCGCCGGTGACGATGGCGACTTTATCTTTGAGTTGGTTCATGGATTTGGTTTTCTGCGGTTGAGTTTGCCTGGAAGTGAAAGGTGCCGACTTAGCGGAAGCCGCCGGAAGCGATGAGGGTTTCGCCAGTCAGCCAGCGCGCAGCGTCGGAGGCGAGAAAGACGACCACGTCCGCGATGTCATCGGGCTGGCCGGCGCGCCCGAGCGGAGTCTGGGCGACGAAGATTTTCTCAATCTCCGTCCCACCGGTGAAACCCTGACGGGTTGAGCCTTCGGTCTCGACCAAGCCGGGGTTAACGCTGTTCACTCGAATCTTGCGCGGCCCGAGTTCCCGCGAAAGCACCCCGGTAATTGCGTCGACGGCGCCTTTTGTGGCCGTGTAGACGGCACTGTTAGCCGGGGTGATGCGGCTGACCCCGGAGCCGATGTTAATAATGCTCGCGCCTTCGCCGAGATGTTTCGCCGCCGCCTGGGTGACAAGGAGAAGCCCGAGGACGTTGACGTCAAAGTGCTGGTGGAAATGCGCTTCGGTAATTGCCTCCAGCGGGAGGAATTCGAAGACGCCGGAGTTATTCACGAGAATGTCGAGACGGCCGAAGTGTTTCAGCGCGGCATCGATAATACCGTTGGCGTCCGCGGCTTTGGAGACGTCGCCCTGAACGGCGACCGCTTGGCCGCCGGCTTTCACGATCGATTCCACGACGCGGTCGGCGCCTTCTTTACTCGAGGCATAATTCACGACGACGGACGCGCCCGCGGCGGCGAGGGCTTTGGCGGTGGCGGCGCCGATGCCTTTGGAGGCGCCGGTGACGATTGCGACTTTGTCTTGGAGTGATGCTGATTGGTTCATAAGTTTGTTAGTTCTTTGCTGCTAGAGTTCCGAACTTATGAACTATTGAACTTTATGTCAAATGCGATAGTTTAAGAAATTTTATGAGGCCGCTTTTACATCCCGCACTCGAGCACGTGACCGTCGAGGGCATTCTCCATGCTCTCTCGGATCCGGTCCGGGTCTCGATTTTTTCGCAGATCGCCGGCTCGGACTGCTCGCAGAATTGCTCGGCTTTTCTTGAGGTCCGCGAGAAGGCGATTCCCAAGTCGACGCTTTCGCAGCACTTCAAGGCGCTGCGAGAGGCGGGCCTGATCCGCAGCGAGCGGCAGGGGGTGGAAATGCAAAACGTTTCTCGCTGCGCTGAGATTCAGCGGCGCTTCCCGGGATTGATCCCGGCCATCATCACCGCGCATCGGATTCAATCCGGCAAGAAGGCGAAGACGAGCGCAAAGCGAAAGAGCGCCGCGCGGCCGCGCGGGAAATAAAGGCGCCAATGCCGTTAACTGTCCGCCTCCTTTGACGGATCTGGCTTTCCAACTCCTAAGAGTTATAGAGCCCCGGAATCGTAAGCCTGCTCGCCATGGAGCGACGCGTCCAAGCCCAGGTCTTCATCAGCCTCGGAGACTTTCACCCGGGTGAACACGTTGATCACCGCGAGCATCACGTAAGTGAAGAGAAAAGCGTAAAGCGCTGCGCCAATAACGGCCGCACATTGGATGACGAAGAAATGGCTGCCGCCGGCGAGCAGACCATCCGCGCCGCCGGCATTCATCGACTTAGAGGCGAAAACGCCGAGGAGGATCACACCGAGCGCGCCGCCGACGCCGTGCACGCCCCAAACGTCGAGCGCGTCGTCCCAGCCGAGCCTGTTCTTTAAGTGCACCGCCATGTAGCAGACCACGCCGGCCGCCATGCCGATGAGGGCCGCCGATGGGAGCGAAACAAAGCCGGCCGCGGGCGTGATCGTCGCCAAGCCCGCGACTGCGCCGGTCAGCAGTCCGACGAATTTCGGTCGGCGTTGCACGGTCCACTCGATCGTTAGCCAGACGATGGCCGCGAAGGAAGCGGCGACGTCGGTGTTCAGAAAAGCGAGGCCGGTGATCGCGTTCACATCAAGCTCGCTGCCGGCGTTAAACCCGTACCAACCAAACCAGAGCAGACCCGTGCCGATGGCGATAAGCGGGACGCTATTCGGCGGCGAAGCCTTGTCACGCCGATGCCCGACATAGAAGACCGAAGCGAGCGCGGCAAAGCCCGCGGTCGCGTGCACCACGATGCCGCCGGCGAAATCGAGCACGCCCATCCGCACGAGCAATCCGCCGCCCCAGACCATGTGCGCGAACGGGTAGTAGACGAGCAGTTGCCAGAGCACGAGAAAGACGAGGTAAGCCTTGAACGTGACCCGATTCACAAACGCACCCGTGATCAGTGCCGGCGTGATGATCGCGAACATCATCTGGTAGGCCATGAAGACGAACTCCGGCAACTTGTGATTCCCGGGGAACGGGGAATTCAAATCCACGCCGTGCATGAAGACCTTGTCGAGATTCCCGATCAGTCCGCCCATGGTATCGCCGCTGAAGCAGAGCGAGTAACCAACGACGAACCAAAGAATGGTCGTGATCCCCATCGAGACAAAACTCTGGATCATGATCCCGAGAATGTTCCGTTTGCCGGCGAGGCCGCCGTAGAAGAAGGCGAGGCCGGGCGTCATCAGCATGACGAGGCTGGTCGCGAGAAGCATGAAGCCAGTAGTACCTGTATCAAACATAAGCGTGGAGTGTTGGTTGTTCGCTGTTTAACAAAGATCGTGTTCCGCTGACCAGCTATTTTATTCGTTAGACTCGACAGGCGACAGCAACAAACGCGCAGGCGTTCGGTTCGCTGCGATTAGAGAGAACATGGAAATCAAGAGAAGTGGCTCACAACCATCCGGCAAAGGACCGGCTGACTGGTTTACCGGCACGGTCCGGATCGACCCGATGTTTGAGGCGGCGGCGCCGGCCCGCGTCCGCGGAGCGAGTGTCACCTTCGAACCCGGCGCCCGCACTGCCTGGCACACGCATCCGTTAGGCCAGACGCTGATCATCACCGCGGGGAGCGGGCGAGTGCAGCGCGAGGGCGGCCCGATTGAGGAGGTCCATCCCGGCGATGTCGCCTGGTTTGCGCCTAACGAGAAGCATTGGCATGGCGCTGCGCCGACGACCGCGATGACGCATCTCGCCATCCAGGAAGCGCTCGACGGCCAGGTCGTCGCCTGGCTGGAGAAAGTGACCGACGAGCAATACCAAGGCTGATCGCCGAGATCGCGCAACCTTCGCAGCGCGTTGATCTGAGGCTGGTGTTTTTTGCCTCCGCTGTCAGGGTCGCTCCAATGAATCTCAACCTCTTTCGTTGTTGCCTTGCCCTGAGTCTCGTTGGACTAACCTCGGGCTCACTTTCCGCCGAGCCTTCCGGACAGGAGATCGCTTCGCTCTCCGCGTCGGTCGATGGAGTCCAACTGCATTACTTAAAAGCTGGCACCGGGCCGGCCGTGCTTCTCCTCCACGGCTATGCGGAAACGTCCCGGATGTGGCGGCCGATCATCCCCTTGTTGGCGGAGAAGTTTACCGTGATTGCGCCGGACCTGCCGGGCATCGGCGACTCTTCGATTCCTTCGGGGAAGACGGACATGATTGTCGCGGCGAAACAAATCCACGATCTCATGCGGTCGCTGGAAATTGAGCACGCGCGGGTGGTCGGTCACGACATCGGGTTAATGGTCGCGTATGCCTACGCCGCGCAGTTTCCAGCTGAGACTGAGAAGCTCGCGGTGATGGACGCCTTTCTTCCCGGCGTGCCCGGATGGGAAGCGATCTACGATGACCCAAACATCTGGCACTTTCGTTTTCATGGCGAATATCCCGAAGCTTTGGTGAAAGGCCGGGAGCGGACTTACTTCGAATATTTCTGGAACGTCCTCGCCGCAGACGGTACCCGTTCGATTCCGGAAGCCGACCGCACGGCTTACACCGCTGCTTATGCGCGGCCGGGGCGAATGCGCGCGGCGTGGGCTTACTTCGCTTCGTGGCCGCAACTGGCCAAGGATTTTGCCAGGCTGTCGCAAAAGAAGCTGACCATGCCAGTGCTCTCGATCGGTGGTGACAAGGCGTCGGGCAACGCGCTGGCCGCGCAAATGAAACTGGTCGCAACCAATGTCACCGTGGTCGTCTTAAAGGATACCGGCCATTGGATCATGGAAGAACGGCCGAAGGAAACGACCGCCGCGCTGGTCAAGTTCCTTTAGACGTCAGGAGTGGCTAAGCCATCGCCTCCGCGGCCGGCCGGAAGCGGATCGCCGCCAGAATGGCCAGCACCACGAACAGCCCCAGCACAACGAGCTGGGTAATGGCAAACGGCGGCTCGGTCTGGTGCGGCGCGAGCGCCGTCAGGGTGGGGATCTTCTGGAATGACTGCACGATCGCGACGAAGACATTGAGATAGAGCGAGACGACCGCGCCGAGGGCATAGATCCAGCGCCAGTTGCCCGCGAGATGCTTCGGGTAGCGCGCGATGATGGTGAGCGCGAGAACGACGCTCGAGATAATTCCAAGGTTGAACGCCGGAGTCAGGCCGTGAAACGGAAAGAAGAACCCGGTCGCCGTCGTCGCAACCGCGGTGATGAGAAACCACTTCGTCCAGCCATCGAGCCGATCGCTCTTGAGCAGGCCGCCGAGGACGACGAAGCCGGTCAGGATGGCGATCAAGCTAATGACAACGTGAATGATGGTATAGATATGCAGGAGCATGGTTGGTCTCCGGTCAGATGGAGGCAATTACAGCGACTCGGTCTTGTCTTGTCACGCTGTCTTTTTCAACTGCTTCCGCGGCGCGCTAGGATCTCTTTTCCCGGTAACCGAAGAAGCCGCGTTCGCGAATCAGGGCCGCGACCTGCGGCGGGACGAGGTCGGACCAGCTTTCGTCGTCGCTCGGGATGCGCTTGAGCACGTCGCGCGAGAAGATGGAAAGGTAGTCAGGATTGAAGTTATCCAACTGCACGAAACTGCCCCGGCCGACGAGATAATCGAAGAGCGGTTGCAGCTCGTCATCCACCCTGATGGTCTGGATGCTTTGTAACTGCTCACCCTCGTGCGCCCGAAAGGGATAGACGTAGATCTTCAGGTCGTGCTTAAAGAGACGGCCGAAGCTCTCCAGGGTTCCACCCGGCAGTTGAGAGTAATACTTCTCCTCGAATAACTCATAGACACTCGGCACGCCGAGGACGATGCCGATGCGCTCGCTCGTCCGCGCCGAGAGATAGGCCGCAAGGCGGTAATACTCGAAGTAATCGGAGATCAGCACCGTCATGCCGCAGGCGGCGAGCAGCTCGGCGCGGGCGAGAAAGTCCCGCCGGTCCACCTCCGTCCCGCCCGCGAGGAGATTGCGCATGGTCAGCTCCATCACGGGCAGGATCGGCTTGCCCGCGACCGCGGGGTCTTCTTTAAATTTCGTCATCGCACACTCCAGCATGTTGAGATTCACATGCGTCATCGGCCGGAAGCTCCCGCGTTCAACCAGGATCGCCTTGCGATGGAGAGCGTCGGAAGGCTGGAGCACCTCCCGGTCGGGACCGAACATGGCCACGCCACTGAGTCCGAGCTGCACAAGTTTCAAGGCCATGACCCGGTTGTCGACATTCCGGAATTCAATCCCGCGAAACTCCAGCATATCGATCTCGATCCGGCCGACGGTAAGTTTATCGAGCAGTGACTCGACCAGTTCTTCCGGGATGTGGTTCAGGAAAAAGGCGCCGTAACAAAGATTCACCCCGACGATGCCGAGCGCTTCCTGTTGCAGCGAAGCCTGGGTGTCGAGCATCCGCACGTGCATCACGATCTGGCTCGGCTCATCGTTGGCCCGGCTCTGGAACTTAATCCCCATCCAGCCATGACACTCATTCCCGCCGCGATAACTCTGCGCGACCACCGTATCGGCAAAGGCGAAGAAGGAAGTGTTATCGCCGCGTTCGTGCGCGAGCCGCTCGATGTCGAGCTTGAACTCCCGGTCGAGCATGGCCTGGAGACGGCCGCGCGAGACATAGCGCTCGGCCCGGCCGTAGATCGCGTCGCTTACTTTCATGTCGTAGGCCGAGATACTTTTCGCGATCGTCCCGGCGCCGCCGCCGACGCGAAAGAACCAGCGCACGACCTCCTGGCCGGCGCCGATTTCGGCAAAGGTGCCATACCACCGCGGATCGAGATTGATCCGCAGCGCTTTGGAGTGGGTATCGATCATTTCCTCTTTCATGTCCCCGTAGACTTAACCGATTCGATGCCTGAGGCGAGACATTCATGCGCCCGGGGCGCGCGAATTTCGCTGTGCGCACGACGCGATCGCCTCGACAACGCTCGCGCTTTGCGCGCCGCCCAACGGTGTTAACCTTTCCCGATGAAAGAAATCACCGACCTCCAGCGCCATTCCTCACCGATCGTGTCACCGCAGGCGCTGGCCTGGGATGGCCGGCAGTTCTGGCTCAGCTCGCGCGACCTCGGCACGCTCTACCGGCTGGATCGCGAGACGCGCGCGATCGTGGAAGAGATCGATCCACCGGGCGTGATCTGGGCCGGAGTGCTCACGAACGACGGCTGGCGTTTCACCATCGGCAAAGGAACGAACGACGATCGCCATGTCTATCGCTACACGGCCGAGGAAGGTTTCGAGAAACTCTTTGCCTGCCCGGACTTTACCGGCTCCTATCTTAGCTACGACGGCGCGCAGTTATACCTGAGTCAATGGTATAAGGGCGAGATCCACCGGCTGGATGACTCGGGTAAGATCACACGCACGCTCCACCTCGACGCCGAAACCTGCGGACATACCTTTGTCGATGGAATGCTCTATCTCCTGCGCGGGAGAGAGAACAACGACCAGCCCGGCAAGCCTGAAGAGTGGCGGATCACCCGCCTCGATCCGCGCGCGCAGAAGCCGGAGCCGGAAGACCTCGCGACCGTTCCCTTCGCTTCGCGCTCGCTGACTCACGACGGCAAATCCTTCTGGTCCAGCCACCGCGCCGCGGACGAGATCATTTCATTCACCCTGCCGAGCTAGCTGCCAGGTCCCGGCCTCGGAGATCTGGCGCGGACAGATTCGCCTAGCCCGCGCTCCATTCCACCAGGCAGTTGGCAAACCGCTCGCCGCATTCATATTGGCCCATGAAAAATGGCAAAACTTCCCTGCGCCGGAAGATCGAGGCGCCCCTGCTCACACCGACGGATCTCAGCGCCAAGGCGACCCGCGACATCAGCGGCGCGATGAACAGCATCCTCGCCGACGTCTTCGCCCTCTACTTCAAGACAAAGAACTTCCACTGGCACATGAGCGGCCCGCACTTCCGCGATTACCACCTCCTCCTCGATGAACAGGGTGAGCAGATTTTTGCCATGACTGACCCGATCGCCGAGCGCGTCCGCAAGCTCGGCGGCACCACCCTGCGCTCCCCGAGCCACGCCTCGAAGCTCCAGACCATTTCCGATAATAACGAGGATTACGTCGAGCCGCTCGACATGCTCGCCGAGCTGCGCGAGGACAACGAAACCCTCCTGCGCCGGCTCCGCGAAGCCCACGGGGTCTGCGATGAATACGAAGACATCGCCACCGCCAGCCTCATCGAGAACTGGGTGGACGAGACCGAGCGCCGGCATTGGTTCCTCTTTGAAACCTGCCGGGCCGGCACCCCGCGGCACTGAGCGGCCGGAGGGGGGCCGGAGGAAAGTGGGAAAGTAGGCAAGTAGGCAAGGCCGGGCCTGCGCCGCCTCCCGGGCTCGACCGGCCAACCATGGACAGGAAAATCCTCGCGGCGGGTCAAGCCGCCCAACATCGAGGGTTCCCATGCTCTTGCCGTGCCAATGTTGGAAAGGGAGAGCCGCCCCGACCCACGTGCCGTCCCCAGGTGGCAAGGAAGCTCCGTCCCGAGGTTCGCGGCGGGTATGATGGGGGATTGGAAAGAGCGATCTGCCGGCCCGTGCCTTGCGTAAACAGTTGTCGCGGTGGTACCGGCGGGAGGAGCGACCCCGTGAAAGCTGATTGCCTTCTTTCCCCCACGTGTGTGACGACAGATCGTCATTGCGTGACCATACATCGGCGATGCATCGCCACCGATCGGGCACGCGCCGATACACGTTGGCACTCCGCCTCAATGACACCCCGGGCCGCGATCGGCGCACGTAACTACGAAGTGCAGTCCCTCACCGGCGCGACCGGTTGGATCAGCGCCCCGGCCATGTCCGGCGGCGGCAAACCAGCCGTCGAAGACCTGACCAGCGGCACCCGCGACGCCTTCCGCGCCCGTGCCTGCGGTAACGGCCAGCCCGAATCGTGGAGCGCCCCGTGCAGCTGGCGTTCGAAGAATCAATCCCGGCCCGAGGACGATTAGACTTGGCAGGCCAAGCCCGCCCCTATAATCCTGAGAGCAATGTCTTCGTCTTCCCCAGCCCTCTTCCCCGCCACCCGAAATAGGCGAACCGCCGGTTGGCCTATGACCTGTTAGACTTCATGAGCACCGATAGCTGCGTCAGTGGAAACCTATCAGCGGCATCCTCGCTCCATGCGCAGACATCCGCTTCAGCTACCTCGTTCCGTTTCGTCTCTCGGTGACGATGTACTTCTCCCATGTGCGCGACGGCGCGCCGCAAGACCTCGTCCTCAACTTTACCGGTGCTATCGCCGTGCGATGGGAAAGCGAGTCCTTCGGGCTCGTTTCTCTACCTCCGCAGTTGCCGCGGTGTCCAGATCCTTGGTCGCGATGGACGTTTCCCCTACTTTTGATGGAGACTTCGGATTGGCTCGGGTCCTCATGATGCGCGCAATCCCACATCGAGCAGAGACCGGTCGCATTTCGCGCTTATTCCATGAACGATCTTTTACATATCCTTGCGTTTCCCGACGCAGAGGCGAGATGGGTAGATCCCATTGAAAAGGCCTAACCGTCTGATGCAGCTAACGACCACCCGCGCTCTCGCCAGCGTGCCTGATCTTGTTCTCGTTAGGCCACAAGACCACGACCACATAACCAATAGCAAAGAAACCCAGCCCATATGAATAGACTCATCAAATTCATGCTTATCGCAGCAGCGGCCGTGCTCCCGATTGTTTTCGCATCTGCGGAACCCGATCCAGCAACGCAGGCTATCTTTAAGAACTTGATGGCCGCCACCGTGTCCAACAACTACGACGGCTTTATTGCGGAGTCTGACGCCACCCTGAAAGCCGCCTTGACGAAGCGCATGTTGCAGCGTGTGAGCAAGGAACTGGAGCCGCGCGCCAGGCAAGGCTACGATGCACAGTATCTCGGCGAGCTGAATCGAAAGGGGTGCAAGGTGCATCTCTGGCGGCTGAGATTTAAGGACGGCGGCGATGACGTTCTCGCTACCTTGAGTGTCAAGGATGGGAAGGCAGACAATTTTCTTTTACAGTAAAACGATAAGGCCTCACCAAGGCGATGGAGCGAACGGCGGACCGCTGCATGCTCCACCTTTGAGATGAATTCTACCCTTACACTGCGAGTGACGCGCGTTTTTGCCAGCCGTCGCTCGTCTTGTTCTCGTTAGGCCTATGGACACCGTTACACGCTGTTTGCTCGCACTATTCGCGCTGTGGTAGTTGTCCACTGCCGGTTTCGCGCACGCCGGTGATCTTTCGCTTCATTGCTCCAGTGAAACTCTCCGCGCGATCTGGTGAGCAGTTGCCCATTCCGGAGGTGAAAGCGTCAATCACGAATACCAGTGCACGGGTCATCACCCTTATCCTTCCTGGTGATGGATGCGAAATCGGCCTCCGTACGCCAATGACAATTTCGCCGAACCGGGCCGGCCTTGGAATTGACTCATGGGGCGGCGAATACCGAACAGATTAGAGATCGACGGCCGCGGTCTAGGTCGCGAGCGCTCCTCTCAGTGAAGACGCTGGCATGTGCGTTTTGCTGGAACGTGACGTAACAGTCTAAATGCGAATAAATATCCTGCGCACCTTCGCGTGTGTCTTGGCGTTTCAGTGCGCGACGCTTGCCGGCGCGGAACCGTACAAATTCCTTCGCGAGATCTCCATCGGGGGTGAGGGCGGCTGGGACATCCTCACCATCGATTCACCGGCGCATCGGCTCTATCTCTCCCATGCGACCAAAGTGGTGGTGATCGACCTGGAGAAGAATGATGTCGTCGGCGAAATCTCCGATACGCCGGGAGTGCACGGTTTCCTCGCGGTGCCGGAAGCGGGTCGCGGCTATTCGAGTAATGGCAAGGAGGCGAAGGCGAGCGTGGTCGACCTCAAGACGCTGAAGACCATCTCGAAAGTGGATACCGGCGAGAGCCCCGACGCGCTCGTCTACGAGCCGAAGCATGGGGAGGTCTACATCTTTAATCACCGAGGCGGTTCGGTCACGGTCGTGGAGGCGAAGACCGCCAAGGTGGTGAGCACGATTCCGCTGGGAGGGAGCCCGGAATTCGCGGCCGTCGATGGTGCGGCGGATCGGGTTTACTGCAACGTGGAAGACAAGAACGAGGTGGTGGCGATCGATGCGACAAAGCACGAGGTGGTGGCGCATTGGCCGCTGGCGCCGGGTGAAGGGCCGAGCGGCCTAGCCCTCGATGCAGCCCATCACCGCCTGTTCAGTACCTGTGATAACAAACTCATGACCATGCTCGATACCGAGAGTGGCAAAGTGGTCGCGACCGTGCCGATCGGCGAGGGACCGGACGGCTGCGCCTTCGACGACAAAGCACAACTCGCGTTTGCGTCGTGCGGGGAAGGAGTGACCACGATCGCGAAAGAGGAATCGCCCGACAAGCTCACCGTCGTGCAGGCCTTGAAGACCCAGCGAGGGGCGCGCACGATGGCGCTCGATCCGTCGACTCAGCGAATTTATTTGCCGACCGCTGAGTTCGAGCCGATGGCCAGTCCCGCGCCCGGGGCGCAGCGGCAGCGGCCGAAGGTCGTGCCCGATACTTTCAAGCTACTCGTTTACGGTCCGCAGACCTGACGATTCAGAAGTGGTTCGGCCGACGATAGCGCTGGCGCTGTTTTTTGCGGCGGGTCTTTTCCTCATTCCGCAGGTGCGTGCGCAGGGCGGCCCGCCGATGATCACCGACGATCCCGGCACGCCGGGAAACCGGCATTGGGAGATCAATCTTGCGACCGTCTTCGCGCATCGCCCGGGTGAGACCTCCTTCGACGCTCCGGGTATCGATCTGAACTACGGCCTCGGTGACCACCTGCAACTTACTCTGCAAGGCGGCCCGGCCTGGTTAAAGCGCCGCGACCACGGCCTGGTCGGCGGATTAGGCGGGACCGAGGCGGCGGTCAAGTGGCGCTTCCTCGATGAGGAGAAGAGCGGATTGGATGTTTCCATGTTTCCGCGAGTGATTTTCAACATTCCTCCGTCCTCCGCCCGCCGTGGCCTGGCTGACGATGGCGCGCAGTTTCAGATTCCTTTCCAAGCCTCCAAATCGTTTGGTCGATTCCATCTCGATACGGAGTTCGGACCGCGTGCGGTGACGGTCGGACGTAGCGAGTGGCTCTACGGTATTGTCGGTGGCATCGATCTCGGGAAAACCACCGCAGTCATGGCAGAGTTACAAGGGTCATCACGGACGAACTTCTCACGCGATATCCTGGTCGCTAACTTCGGCCTGCGGCATAGCTTCACCGATTCACGCATTTTGCTTGCGTCGGTTGGCCAGGAACTGCGCGATTCGGAACAGGCCCGGGCTTTGATCGGCTACCTGGGCGTGCAGTTACTCTTCTGAACTGCGGTTCCCTTAGTGAGCCTTCGCCGCCGGCTTTTGCGGAAAGATAAGAATCAGCGCAATGATGACCACGAGGAGCGCGAACGATGCGGTGTAACGACTAAGCGCCAGTCCGCCATTGGCGAGTGGCTTATCCAGAAAGTCACCGACGACGGCGCCGAGCGGCCGCGTCAGGATAAAGGCTGCCCAGAACAAGACGGCGCGGGAAAGGCTCGTGAAGTAGTAGAGAAGCGCGGTCAAAAGAAGCAGCCCCCCGAAGACTGCGGCCGCCCCGAGATAGCCCGCGGCATTCGTATCAGCGACCCAATCGCCCAGGGCCGTCCCGAGCGTCTGCGAGAACATGATCGTGACCCAGTAGAAGATCTCGACCTTCGGGGTATTCACCGTTTCCACTGCGATGCTCCCGGTGGACCAACGCCAGCTCAACAACGACGCAATCACGCAGACCAGCAGGATCGCCGAACCGCCGGTATAGCCGATCCCGAGCGAGCGGTCGCAATAATCCGCCAGCGTGGTCCCGACGGTGGTCGTGGCGACGATCGTGAGCCAATAGAGGAATGGGTGAAACTTCGCGGCTTTGATTTGCACCAGCACCGCCGCGATGAAAATGAAGCCGAAGATCGCCGTGCCGATCAGGTAGCCGGAACCATTGCCAGCATCAGTCGTTTCGCCCAGCCACGACATGGTGACCGCATCCCCGCCGGTCTCGCCGAGCGTCGTCGCGAGAATCTTGATCACCCAAAAGGTGAGCGTGACTTGAGGGACTTTGCTGAGCATGCTTGAGCCGAGTGATTGCTTTTCCATGGCGGCTTGAGCTTAGCAGGTGTGGCCACCGGATAAGAATGGAATCTCCTGCCACCCATCCATGAATTGGTTCATCTGGGCTCTCTTTTCCGCCTTTTTCGCCGGCCTCACCGCTGTGCTCGCGAAGATCGGTGTCGCGGGGTTGGATTCCAATCTCGCGACCGCCATTCGCACCACCGTCATCCTTGTGTTTACCTGGCTGCTCTTCTTTGCGTTTTCGCCGGTGCGGAATGTAAGACTGCTCGATAGCCGCAATTGGGTTTTTCTGGTTCTCTCCGGCCTCGCGACCGGCTTGTCTTGGCTTTGCTACTTCCGCGCGCTCCAACTCGGCGAGGCCTCTCGCGTCGCCCCGGTCGACAAACTCAGTGTGGTCTTCGCGGTCGCGTTTGGCGTTCTCGTCTTGCATGAACGTCTCACCTGGCATCAATGGGCCGGCGTGGGCTTAATCCTTGCAGGCGCTGTTCTCCTGGCAGTTAGGAGCTAAGAGTGAAGCTGACGGACGCAGAGGACGGCCTTGGTCGCAGGTGGGGCTGACGCCGCGGGCTAATCTCCGGGCTCGCGGGACGTCAGACTTGCTGAAGGGGATTCTCTTACTGTAGAACATGGCAACAGGCAGAAACCTACTTGTATGCACTTGCGTATTCTGAATGTCATCGCCTTCTGCGGCTTGCTCACTGGTACCGCCCGGGCCGCGGATTATCAGATTGCTCCCGTGGATAAGTCGGGCTGGGCACAGAGCACGTTTGTCTGTTCCACTCCCAAAGGCTGGCAGGGATGGAAGGATGACTCGCACTATGGGATGGGATGAGGGCTGAAACCCGACGGGAAGACGAGGAAATCCATCAAATGAGCGTTGTCTTCTACCCCACGGGAACTGACTTTCGTTCGAAGCATCCCAACCTCTTCATCAACGTCCTGGGACCGATGGCGAATCAGTACGGACACCTTAAAAGTGTCTCCAAGCAATTCCATGCCTTCCTGTCGGATTTGATGCAAAATCAGGGACCGCATGATCCGCCGCCGACAGTGGGGAATTCGCCGAGAGCCAGATGCTTGGACAAAAGGTGACGATCTGGTCAATCCGTTGCTCGTTTTGCTCCGACTATCTCATCGCGATGTGTATTCGAGATGATACTCTGATCACCGTCGGCCTTTCCGCAGAAGATATGAAGGAGCTGGTCGCCAAGGCCGGTGGCCTAAAGGAATTGATGAGTTCTGTCCAAGTCGCCGGCAAGTCCGGGAGGTAGCTCGGGCAACGTCTGGCTCGACCAGGCGGAGCGTCGGCATTGCGGAGGAAAAGAGCGGCCGGCTTCATAAGCTCGCTCTTCGCTCTGACGCGCTCGCCCTTCGACAAGCACTCCGCAGGCGGGTAAGGTCGGCGCGTGAGTTTTATCACCACCGGTTTGCGCGAGCTGACGCTGAAGGTGCGGCGGCAGCGGACGCGCCTCGCCCTGCGCCACGAGAAGCGGGTGCTGCAAAAAGCGGAGATCACGCTCGGGCGCGAGGGGACTTCGGTGGCGGCCAATTTCCCCGAGGTCCGGGCCGAGATCGTGGCGCTGCGGAAGCTGGAGCAGGAGCAGAAGGAGTTTGCCCTACGGATCGCGAAGATTGAGGAGGCGCTGAAGCAGATTGAGCAGCAGCGGCAGGAAAATTCCCGCGAACAAACCGCCGCGCTCGCGCGGCTGGAGGAGGAAAAACGCCCGCTCGTCGCGCGCCGCGACGAAGCGAAAGCGCGCGCGGAGAATTATGGGAAGGATCTCGCGACCGCCGAGGAGCGGCTCGCGAAACACACGGCGTCCGACCAGGATTTGCTGAACAAAATGAGCGCGCTCGAGACGACCGAGCCGCCGCCGGACGATCTCTCGGAGCAGATGGAACGGATCGCCGCGGCGCGCGCCGGGTTGCCCGCGGAAAAGGAGGCGATGACGGAGGTGCGGACGAGCAGCGCGGAGGCTTGTCGCGCCGCCCGCGAGGAGCTGGCCGCGGCCGAGGCGCTGGTCGCGCAGCAGGACAAGAAGATCGCGAAGACGCGCGGTGAATTCGAAGCGCGCGACCGGGCTTTGAACGAAAGCAGCCGCGCGCAGCAGGAAGAGGTGCGCGCGGCGAAGGAGCAACACCAGACGGTCGAGGAAAAGAAGAATCCGGCCTACCTGAATATTGGCCGTCACCTCGGGAACGCCGGGATCGCGCCGCCGAGCGCGCCCCATCTCCTCGCGGACGTGCAACGGCATCGCGGCGCCGTCGAGCGCCACGGCGAGCACAAGCGCCAGCTGGCCGAGATCTCCGGCCAGATCGACAAGCAGGAGTTGCGGCGGTTCTATTTCGTGGTCCTCTCGGTCCTGGTGATTCTCGCGATCATCGTCCCGCTCGCGTTGCAATCGCCGGCCAAGCGCGATTGGCTGCCGCAGGATACCGGCGTGATCTTTTCGCTCGCGCCTAACGAGCTGATGAAGAGCGCGCTGGTGCAGCGCTGGCAAAAGGAGACGCCCGGGAACTGGCCGCAGGTGTTTGCCGGCCTCGTCGGTCCGGCCGCGCGCACGCCGTCGCTCGATCTCGCGCGCCAGGCCAGCCGGGTGACGCGCGCGCTCATGCTCGAGAATGGTGAGGAGCGGGATTTCGTGCTCGTGGAAACGAACGACGACCTCGCGCCGGTGCTGCGGGGAATTTCGCAGGACCAGAGCTTTGCCAAGAACACCGTGAGCGGGCTGGTCGTCTGGCAACGGCCCGACGCGACCGTAGCGCGGGTCGGTCCACGGACGCTCGCGGTGGGCTCGTTAGGCGAAGTGGATCAACTGGTGCAGGTCCGACTCGGGACGGAGCCGGACTTGAAGGTGGACGATCCGCTTTCCAAGGAATTCCAGGCGTTGGAATCGGAGAGCACGCTGCGGCTGGCGGCGCGCACGCCTGTGGAGCTGCCGCGGCTTTTCGGCCCGATCTTTCCGCAGGAATTGCTCGACGCGGCGCAGCTCCTCGGCTTCGCGGTGGTGCTCGATGGGCCCTCGTCGAAGGCGCATCTCTTCGTGCGGACGACGAATGACGACGCCGCGAAAGCGCTCGCCGCCGGGTTGAAGAACGAGCTCGGCCGCTGGCTCACTCTGCCCGGCTCGGACTTCGTGCTCGCGGCGCAGGAGCCGAAGGTCGATCGGAGCGGCGCCGACCTGGATTTGCATTTCGAGATCCCGGAAGGCGCGACCCGGCTCCTCCTGCAACGCCTCGCGCGGGTGCAGTCCCCGCCCGCGCCGGTTACGACGTCTCCACCCAAGCCTGAGCCTAACGAATGAAGGAGTGGGTCATGCCGGCTTTCCCGGACGCGAACCGCTGAGGCGAGGATCTCCGACTAACTGCTTAAACGATATGATTTCCACTTTTCTGCAGGACCTGAGCCAGCCCGAATACGTCCACGTCTTGATCAACCCGCTGCCGGTCTATGGCCTGGCCATCGCCGTGCTCGGGCTCCTCATCGCGCTGGTCCAGCGCAGCCGGCCGGCGCAAGTCGCGGCGCTCCTGCTCATCGTCGTCTGCGGCGCGGTCGCCTGGCCGGTCGCGCATTTCGGCGAAGCCGGCTACGATCGCGCGCTCTCGCTCTCCGACGACCAGGGCCAGGCGTGGCTGAAGGTCCACGCCCATCGCGCGGACCGGTTCATAGTTTTCTTCTACGCGCTGGCCGCGGTCGCGGCGGCGGCAGTGCTGGTCCCGTTGCGCTGGCCGCGCGCAGCCTTTGGCCTAACGATCATAACTCTCGTCTTCTCTTTCGCAGTCCTCGGGATAGGCGGTTATATCGGTTACGCCGGGGGGAAGATTCGCCATCGCGAGTTTCGCAATGGGCCGGCTCCATCCGTGCCGGTCGAGCAGGACGAACATTAGCACGTGCGCGTTGACATCATCACGCTCTTCCCGGAGCTCTGCCGGATTCCGTTAGGCGAGAGCATCATGGGTCGCGCGCAGGCGGCGGGCGCGCTCGTGCTCCAGGTGCATAATTTACGGGATTGGACGAGCGGCAATCATCACCTCGTGGATGACGCGCCCTTCGGCGGAGGCCCCGGCATGGTGATGAAACCGGAGCCGATCTTCGCCGCGGTCGAGTCGCTCCGAAGTGAGACGAGCAGAGTCGTGCTGATGTCGCCGCAAGGCCGGCGTTTCACCCAGCCGGTCGCACGGGAATTTTCTGCGCGGGAACATCTCATCGTGGTTTGCGGTCATTACGAAGGAGTTGATCATCGCGTGATCGAGCACCTCGTGGATGAGGAAATCTCGATCGGCGACTATGTGTTAACCAACGGCGCGATCGCCGCCGTGGTCTTGGTCGATGCGATCGTTAGGCTGTTGCCCGGCGTGCTCGGGCATGAGCAATCTGCAGAGGAGGAAAGTTTCTCGAGCGGCCTGCTGGAAGGTCCGCACTACACCCGACCGGCGGAGTTCCGCGGCTGGAAAGTGCCCGAGATTCTTCTCTCCGGCCACCACGCGGCGATCGCAGCCTGGCGCCGGCAGGAAGGCGAGCGGCGCACCCGCGAGAATCGCCCCGACCTGCTGCCGTGACGGATGCCGGCAACCCCGCCTCGGCTCTTTTCCCGCAGTTCCAGCGGAGGCCATTGCCTGATCGTTAGGCGTTAGGCTGACCTTGTCGACGCTTTTGCCGGCTCAGCAGCACCTCGGCAATGTCGAGCACCTTGACCGCTTCGCCGCCCGCGGCGCTGGCCATGCCGTCGGTCATCATGTTGAGACAGAAGGGACAGCCGGTCGCGAGCGTCTTCGCGCCGGTGGCGATCGCTTCCGCGGCGCGGAGATTAGAGACTCGCTGCTCCGGAGGTTCCTCGAACCACATTCGGCCGCCGCCGGCGCCGCAACAGAAGGTCTTCTTCCCGTGGCGCGGCATTTCGCGATAGTTAGAGTCGTTAGGCGCGCCCAAAACCGCCCGCGGAGCGTCGGTTACTCCGCTGACCCGGGCGAGATAACAGGGATCGTGCAGGGTGATCGGTTCGTCGCCGGCCGCGCCGGCCTGCAGGCGCCCGTCGCGGATCAGTTCCGCGAGGAGGCTGGAGTGATGTTGCACATCGTACTGGCCGCCGAATTGCGAGTATTCGTTCTTCAAGGTGTTGTGGCAGTGCGGGCAGGGGGTTACGATCTTCTTCACCTTGTGTCGGCTTAACGTTTCCACGTTGGTCTGGGCGCGCTCCTGGAAAAGAAATTCATCGCCAATTCGCCGGGCCGGATCGCCGGTGCAGGTCTCTTCTTTTCCCAGAACGGCAAAGTTAACTTTTGCGTCCTTCAATAACTGCACCGTGGCGCGCGCGACTTTTTGCGCCCGGGGATCGAAAGAGGCCGCGCAGCCGACCCAGAGGAGATACTCGAAGTCCGGATTCGACGCGACCGTCGGAACGTCGAGACCTTCCGCCCAGGCGAGTCGCTCGGAGTTCGGGCGTCCGTAAGGGTTGGCCTGGTTGCCGATCTGTTGCAGCGTTTTGGCCGGCGGGCCGGCGAGCTTTCCCTCGCCGACCAAGTCGCGGCGCATGTCACTAATGAGATCGACGTGACCGATCAGCACCGGGCATTCCTGGACGCAGGCCTGGCACATCGTGCAAGACCAAAGCGTCTCATCGGCGATAACGGTGTGGACATCGCCGCCGCCTAACGACATTAGGCCTCGCAGATCGGTCACGACTTTTTTCGGCGAGAGCGGTTTGCCGGTGGCGAAGGCCGGACAGGCCTCCTCGCAACGCCCGCATTCCATACAGGCGTCGAGACTGAGGAGCTGTTGCTGTTTGAAATGAATCAGCTCGTGGACACCGGTGCGGCCGGTTTCTTCGACCTGCTCCATCGTTAGCGGCACGAGCGCGCCCATCGGCCGTTCGGGTCGCGCGGCGATGTTCAACGGCCCGGTGATGACGTGGAGAAAGCGATCGACCGGGATGGTGGCAAAGAAGCCGGCGACGAGGATGGTGTGCAGCCACCAGGTCGCGAGATGCATCGTCTGCGCGACGGGGACACTGATTCCCTGGAGAAAAGTGCGATCGATCAGCCAGCCGACCGTCGACCAGTGCGCCACCCACGGCGTCACCTGAGTGTAATGCATGCGGAGCGCTTCCACCGCGAAGCCGGTTATACCTAACGAGAGAAGGATCCCGAGAAGGAACCAATCGCGCCAGTTATGACCCAGGCTGGGCTTGCGCGCGAACCCACGCCGATACATCGCGAGCAGGCAGCCGATGATGAAGGCGACGCCGAAGACATCCATCGTCAGTTCGTAGAAAAGGTAATACCAGCCGTGATGAAAATCGTACGGCCCATCGTGCGCGATCCCAAGGAGCGTCGTCCCGATCGTGAGCACCACGAAGCCGCTGAAGAGCAATCCATGGAGCAGCGCGCCGAGCGATTTCTTGTGCACCCGCTTTTGCGCCAGCGCGTAGACCGTGAGCCGCTGCAGCCAGACGCGCGGGTTGCGCTCGAAACCGCCTTTTTCGCCGCGGCGCCATTGCCGGAAATGATTCCAGATCTGCCATCCGAGCACGCCGATGCTCGCCGCCATCATGGCGAAGAAGAGATACTGCATCCACGGCGCGATGTTGCCGAAGACTTCGCGCGAAATGTTATCGATCTCCGGCGGCTTCATGATCGGGTCGCGCTCGCAGGCGCCTGGACGATCCGGCTCATGCTCCGCGCACCGTTTAGCCCTCGCGGATCGCGTCGATCAGTTGCGGCACCAACTGATGCAGGTCTCCGACCAGCCCATACGTCGCCATTTGGAAAATCGGCGCGTCGGCGTCCTTGTTGATCGCGACGATGATGCGGGAATCCTTGATCCCGGCGAGATGTTGGATCGCGCCGGAGACGCCGAGGGCGATGTAAAGCTCGGGCGCGATGACTTTGCCGGTCTGGCCGATCTGGTAGTCGTTAGGCGCGAGGCCAGTATCGACCGCCGCGCGGGTCGCGCCGATCGCGCCGCCTAACGTATCCGCGAGACCGCCGACCAGGCGATCGAAGGTTTCCTTATCCTTCAACGGCCGGCCACCGCTGACGACGACGCGTGCTTCGGTGAGATCGGGCCGCTCGGAGGCGCGCACTTCGCGGGAGACGAACTGCATTCCGTCAGGCAAACTCGCCGCATCGATCGCAAGTGACTCGACGGGGCAGGGCGCGCCGTCGTTTTTCGGCATTTCGAAAGCGGTGGTCCGCGCGGTCAGGACGCGGCGATCGCCTGCGACCGTCACAGTGGCGAGCATGCTGCCGGCGTTGATCGGGCGTTGGTAGGCGAAGCCGCTTTCTGTTTTCTCGAGCGCGATCACGTCCGTCACCATCGGTGCGCCGAGGAGGGCGGCGACGCGTGGCAGGATGTCTTTGCTGAACGTGGAAGACGAGGCGAGCAGGGTGGTCGCGCCCTGCTTCTCGACCGCCTGCGCGATGACCTGTGCATAACGGTCGGCGAGCGGTTCCGCGAGTGCGCGATCGTCGGCGACGAGAACCGACGCCGCGCCGTAACCGGTCAGCGACGTTGCGACTTCGCCGAGCCCGCTGCCGAGGAGCAAGAGGTCGTAGGTGCCGCCGAGCTGCTGCGCGAGCGTGATCGCGTGCAGCGATGGACGCTTCACCTGCTGGCGATCGAGTTCGATCAGGACAAGGGTCGCGGCCATGCTAAAGGACTTTCGCCTCCTGCTTGAGTTTGGCGACGAGTTCCTCGACCGAAGAGACGCGCGTGCCCGCACTGCGTCGAGGCGGGCTGGAAGTGGCGAGCGTGGTCGTTAGGGGATTTGCTGCGACGCCCAGCTGGTCGGCGGTGAGCAACTCGATCGGTTTCTTGCGCGCCTTCATCAGGCCGGGGAGCGAAACGTAGCGCGGTTCGTTGAGCCGCAGGTCGACCGTGATGACCGCGGGCAGCGAAACGGTGATGACTTCGATCCCGCCATCGGTCTCGCGCGAACATTGCGCGCGCGTCTTATTTCCGAGGAATTCGATTTTCGAAACGAAGGTCGCCTGCGGCCAGCCTAACAATCCCGCGAGCATCTGGCCGGCCTGGTTGGAATCGTCGTCGACCGCCTGTTTGCCCATGAGCACGACCTGCGGCGTTTCCTTTTCCACCACGCGCACGGAGCAACCGCGCCACGGCATAGGAATCGAGCGCGCGCGCATCATCGACACGAATCGCGCGATCGACGCCCATCGCGAGGGCGGAACGAATCTGCTCATCGACCGGGGCCGGGCCGATCGTTAGGCCGACGATTTCGGTCGCTTCACCACGTTCGCGAATCCGGAGCGCCTCCTCGATCGCGATCTCGTCGAAAGGGTTGATGACCGCCTTGGCCGCGGCCCCGGCACCGGCGTAGGGATCGGGGACGCTCTTAAAAGGGACGAGAATTTTCACAGGCCGAGAAGCGAGGCGATGATGTTGCGCTGGATCTCGCTCGTGCCGGAGTAAAGCTTGCTGCCTAACGAGTCGCGCAGCTCCCGCTCCATCTCGTACTCGACCATGTAGCCGTAGCCGCCGTGGATCTGGATCGCGTCTTCGCAGCACTTCACCCAGCTGTCGCTGATCTCGAGCTTAGCCAGGGCGGCTTCCATGTAGACGGCTTTGCGATGGCTCATCGCCCAGCCGTATTGATAAAGCGCGAGCCGGGAGCGTTCGACCCGCTGTTTCATCGCGACGATTTTGGTCGCGACCTGCTGGAATTTGCCGATCGATTGTCCGCCTTGTTTGCGCTCGTTGGCATAACGAATGCAGGTCTCGAGCAGCCGTTGCATCGTCCCGACATGCGCGGCGAGGATCGAGCCGCGTTCCCAGGTCATGGAGCGGGTAAACATCCAGCTTCCGGCGCCTTCTTTGCCTAACAAGTTCTCCTCGGGCACTTCGCAATCTTCGAAGAAGACCTCGCTCATCGGCGAAGTGCGGATGCCCATCTTCTCGATCTTGTGCGAGAGATCGAGCCCGGGGAAATCCTTTTCCACGAGGAAGGCGCTGATTCCGGCCGCGCCTTTCGCTTTGTCGGTCGAGGCGAAAACGAGGAGAACGTCGGCGATCGGGCCGTTGGTCACGAAAATTTTCGAACCGTTGAGAATGTATTTCGCGCCTCTTTTCACCGCCGTGGTCGCGAGAGTGAAGGCGTCGGAGCCGCTGTTCGGCTCGCTCATTGCGTTGCCGCCGATCAACGAACCGTCGACCAAGCCGGGCAGAAATTTTTTCTTCTGTGCATCGTTGCCGTTGAAAATAAGCGGGATGATCGAGGTCCACATGTGGGCGTTGATCGAGAAGAGGAGCCCGTTGTCTTTGCAGCGGTAGCCGAGCTTTTCCAGGACCGCGACGGTAGTGAGGGGATCCTGCGCGAGGCCACCGTATTCCTCGGAGACGGGCAGACCCTGGATGCCGAACTCGGCGCATTTCTTCCAGCCGTCGCGATTAAAAACAGCCTGGCGATCATTCTCGATCATCTCGTAGTCGAGCTGCTCCTTCGCGAAACGGTCGACTGCGTCGAGGAGCTCTCGTTGTTGATCCGACCAGGCAAAATCCATGCGTTTAGTTCTCTTGTTTGTAAGACCTCTGAATCGTTCGCGCCCGCTCAGCCTTAGTAGGGGGAGTGCCATTGGCGGTCGCGATTTTGGCGACGCGGTAAGGCGGCGACTCTACCGGCCCGTGCCGGAGCGTCAAGAAACCGGACAGCCGGTCCGCTACCCGGCCGGCTCCAAGTAGCCGAGGAATTCTTTCAGAAAATCGATCCGCGAGAGGCCTTCGAGGCGCTCGAGGTTAAAGGTCGAGCTGATCCGCTCCTCGAGCAGGGAAAAGGCGTCACCCACAAACAGTTCCTGGCGTTCAACTCCAAACCGAACCACGAAGGTCGACATGAGCGCGCTGCCCGAGCGATCGCCGGCCAGACTGCCGTACGACATCACGGCGTCGAAAAGGTTGAGCTCGGTCCATTGCTCGCTCACCTCGTAGGATTCTTCCTGTTTCGCCCACTCAAAGTAGCCCGCAGCGTCATCCGTCCAGGGCGTTTTCTGGCAGGTCTCCTTCTGCAGATAGCCATCGGTGAGCGGCCAGACGTGGATGCCGTGCAGGGTGGCCAGCTCGCGGAGCAGGCGGTGCGCCGCGGCCGCGAGCGTTTGGACGGAAACGATGTTGCCATCGACAAACCAGAGCCAGATGGCGGACTCAATTTGAAGCTTTGCGGCCTCAATTTTGTTCAATCGGAGGCGGCGCGGGTTAATGCATCGGTCCATGTGAAAAACTTTCTGGAGATGAGTCCGGGCAGGTTATCTGGCTGGCGCTCACTCGCGATCATAGTGATTTGCGCGCGCGCGGCTGTCAACGTAAATGCCAACTAGTTTTGCCCGCAATAATGGAGCTGGCCCGTGACCTGCTAATGATGAGTTTCATGGCTGTCTCATCAGATTCAAAGGTCACGATTTCCAAAATAAAATCCGCGGCTCCGAAGCGGAATAACCCTCGTAAACGTTCGCCCCGGTCCGCGCAAAAGGTCCAGGAAACGGCCGTTTTCGCCGCGGGCTCGATGGAGCGCACTCGCCGTCTGCTCCTGGCCGCGCTGCGCGTCTGGGAGCTGAAGCGGCGCCGCGTGGGTCTGGACTAGCAGGCGCCTCCACGGGCATTGACGAGCCGGTGGCTGGCCGCTAAGCCTGCGGCGTGCACCACGCTTCGGTCCCGAAAAGAGCGAGTTACGGCCCGTGGCTGGTCGCACTCGGCGCTGCCTTGTGGGGCACCGAAAGCGCCTGGCGGATCCCGCTGAACGACCTCTTCGATGCCGAGGTCATCGTCTTTTGGGAGCATGTGCTCATCCTGCTCCTCTTCCTGCCGCTCCTCGTCTGGCGTCGAGCCGAGATCGCGAAAATTGACCCGCGGACCTGGGGTTACCTGCTCTTCTCGGGTTTTGCTGGCTCGGCGGTCGGCACGATTTTTTTCACCCTCGCGTTGAAGTTTGGCAACCCCACGGTCGTGAATGTGATCCTGAATATTCAACCGGTTTTTTCCACTGCGGGGGCCTGCCTGTTCTTCGGCGACCGGCTGGCCCGCCGCTTTTTTCTCTGGGCCGGTCTCGCGGTGTCGGCGGGGATTTTTCTCTCGGTCGAGCATCCCACGCTCATCGGTGTCTCGTTCGAGCAAGCCGGGTTGAATCGCGGAACCGGTTACGCGCTGGTCTGCGCGCTGTTTTGGGGGCTCTCAACCGTGGCCGGTCGCGGGGTCATGATCGGGATGTCCCTCTCCCTCGCCGCGAGCCTGCGTATCGTCGTCGGACTGGTCTGCATGACTCTGATTCTCCTGGCCGGCGGCAAACTGCATCTGGCCTCGCTCTGGCCGGCGCCCGCGCAAGCCCATCCGACCATCGCGATCGGCGCCCTTGTTCTCCTGGCGACGCTTTCAGGAGGTCTCCCTTTGCTTATTTATTTTGAGGGGCTGCGCCTGACTCAGGCTTCCACCGCCGGTTACTTTGAAATGATGCAGACCCTCGCCGCGGTCGCGATCACCTGGGGATTGTTCCACGCGGCGCTCCATCCTCATCAAGTCGTCGCGGCGCTCGTCCTGATCGCGGCCGCGGCCATGGTGCAACACGTGCAGGCTGGCCAGGAAACGCTATCTCCCCACGCCTAGCGGCAGCAGGGTTCGTCCAAAGGATTCGTTGATCACCTGTGCGACCCCCGCATACATCGCAGAGAGGCCGCAGAAGATTCCCTCATAGCCGGTGGCATGACGAAAGCCCGGGCCAGCGGCAGTAAAGTCACCGATCGCGAGAAGAAAAAACAACAGAGTCAGCGTCCCAAAGATCACCTGGCCCGCGCGGTGCAGCTTCAAGGTGCCGACAAACATGCAGGCGGTGAATAGGCCCCAAATGGCAAGATAGGCGGCCATCGCGCTTTCACTCGTGGCCGTGGCGAGTCCTAGTTTCGGCAGAGTTATCAGGAGCACGAGCGAGAGCCAGAAGAATCCATAAGAGGTAAAGGCGGTCGCGGCGAAGGTATTACCCTTTCTCCATTCCATGACTCCGGCGATCACCTGGGCCGCTCCGCCATAGCAAATCCCCATTGCGAGAATCATGCTGTTGAGCTCGTAGAAGCCGGCGTTGTGCAGATTCAAAAGGATGGTGGTCATACCGAATCCGAGAAGCCCAAGAGGCGCCGGGTTGGCCGTCGTATCGCGAAGCTGAGTCAGCGTTTCATTCATACGCCTTTCTTTGCCGGGAAAGCGTCTTCGATGTCAATGACAATGGGCGCTGAGGAAATGTTGCCGGCGCCACGATTCCATCTCGCGGTTCCGCGCGCAGGGAAATTAAACGGCCGGCTCCGGAGCTTCGACTGGCCAGGCGAGAGCGAAGAGCATGGACTCAGGCGCGCCCGGTTCGAGGCATATTCGCTTTTCCAACGTGAAGCCGAGTTTCGCGAGCAACCGCATCGACGCTGCGTTTTCCGGCGAAGTGATCGCGACCAAGCGCGACAACTCAACTACGTTCCACGCGTAGGCGATTACTGCCATCGCCGCTTCGCGCGCATAACCGCGCGACCAGAAACGCGCGAGAAAACTGAAGCCAAGATCCACATCGTCGAGTGATTCGCGCTTAATGAGTCCGCAAATCCCGATTAGCTCGCCACCTTCTACCGATTCCACCAGCCACATGCCAAAGCCTGACTCACGATAACTCGACGTGATGCGCTCCCGGAGATAGCCGGTCGCAGCCTCGACCGTCCGCACTCTGCGATCGCCGATATAGCGAAGAAAGGCCGGTTCATTCAAAACCTCGAGGAGAAAGGCGGCATCGGCATCGTTCATCTCCCGCAGGCGCAGACGCGCAGTCGTCAGTTCGATCATTTGGTCTTCGGCCGGCAGAGGAAGCAGGGTTTCGGATTCCTTCCTAATAGTCGATGACTCTGGGCCGGCCAGGATTGGGCTGCCTATTCAGAAGGCGTTTCAGTCAAGGCCAACTCGGGGAGCGGTTCGCGAAGGAATGGCGCGTAGAGTTCGAGGGACCGAGCGGGCATAGTTGCAACGACTTCCGTGAAAGCCTCGTCATAGCGGAGATCGCGGACCACGCCGTCGCGATGCAGACGCGCGAGCAGTTCGGGGCGGTTAAGCGGCAGGCGCAACTCGACTGTGACCGTTCCGCGGGCGACAAAATCGGAGATGCGTTCAATCAGTTCCTCCATCCCTTCGCCGTTCTGGACGGAGACAAAGACAGCGTCTGGAAAATGCCGGCGCAAGGCAGGAAGAACATGGGGATCGGTGACTTTGTCGATCTTATTAAAGACCACGAGGGTCCGCTTTGTCTCGGCACCGAGCTGTCCTAGGACAGTCATAGTCGTGTTATAGAAAGCCATGACTTCGTCCTGCGACGCGTCGAGCACGTGAATAAGAAAATCGGCCAGCGCCGCTTCTTCGAGCGTGGCGTTAAAAGCCTCGACCAGTTGGTGCGGCAGCTTGCGCACAAAGCCAACCGTGTCGGTGAGGAGCAGAGGTTGTTTGTTAGGTAGTGCTATCTTCCGCGTCGTCGTGTCGAGCGTGGCGAAGAGCTTGTTCTCCACGAAAACGTCGGCGCCGGTGAGCCGGCGCAGGAGCGATGACTTACCAACATTGGTATAACCGACAATCGCGGCGTTCGGCACCGGGGCGCGTTTTCGATCTTTCCGCTGGGTGGCGCGGGCGCGCCGCACTTCTTGCAGCTCCCGTTTCAGGCGATCGATCTGTAAACGGATCTTCCGTTTGTCCTGCTCCAGCTGGCTTTCGCCTTCGCCTTTCGCGCCGATGCCGCCGCCCTGCTGGCCGAGGTGACTCCAGGCCTTGGTCAGGCGTGGCAGCGAATATTGCATCCGCGCGAGATCGACCTGGATGCGCGCTTCCCGGGTCTGCGCGCGCGCGCCGAAAATATCGAGGATGATCTCCTGGCGATCAGCTACCGTCATGCCCGCTAGTTCTTCCCAGTTGCGCTGCTGCGAAGGACTCAGCTCATTGTCGAAGATGAGCACATCGCACCCGAGTTCTTTGGCACGCGCAACGATTTCCTCCGCCTTCCCTGAGCCGATGAGATAGCGCGCGTGATTTTCGCGATAGGAGATGAGTTCGCGACCGACGATGGGAATACCGAGCGTCTCGACCAGCTCGGCTAACTCATCGAGGAGATTCTGCGCTTCGGTCTTTAACTCGGCAGAGATATAAGCGCCAACGAGCAGCGCGCGCTCCACCGTTTTATCCTTGGCCTTGATCTCAAACATAAGGTGAAAGGGTGGGCCAGGGAGCTGAAGCGCCAAATACTACTTTTCGACCGTAATCGGCGCAGTGTATTCGGTCGTATCCCAATCGAGACGTAGCTGACCGCCGGCGTCGCTCGTCTTATTGAGCAGAATAGTGAACTGATTCACTGCCGGGCTCAAAGGGCTCTTCGCCATGTCGATCTTGGCAAAATCCTGACTTTCATCGTGTTTGGTGCCCCACTGTCCGGTCTGCTTGTTCACGATCAGCTTGGCCGCTCCATTCTCCTCCGGCCGGAGATAGAGCGAGTAAGTTCCGGCGGGTATCTTGGTGCCGCCGATTTCGATGTTTTTATCGGTCGTCATGAGAGTCGCCTCGTCTGCACCCATCCGCCAGACCTGGCCGAAGGGGACGAGTCCGCCCCAGATTTTGCGCATTTCACTGGTCTTCGGGTCCTTCGTGTAGGGACGGCCGTAGACGATCTTGAGCTGTGCGCCATCGATCGTGGCCGAGACGGTTTCGTGCGGGCTGATCCGCTTGTGTTCCTGAGCCGAAGCCGGCAGGAGCGCGAGTAACAGGAGTGAGGCGACGGAAGAGACGAGTGTGAGAGTTTTCATCGGCCTAATCCTAAGGCGGTTGGGGGCCCGCGTCCAATGGCCAAGCCGCGCGCTCTGGTATCATCCCGAACCACACCCGACGGTGAAGACCCCGCATTTGCAATCCCACGCCTGCTCTTCCCGGATAATCTTGCCACTGCCCTGGAGACGTCGCTAACCTACCGGGGAATCATCGCATTTTATGAAACCGATCGTCCTCATCCACGGTTACAGCTCGGAAAGTCCCACCGCCGATCCGACTTCCATCAGCGACATCTACGGCGATCTCCCACAACGTCTCCGCGCCGCCTATGATGTCGTGGAAGTCGATCTCTCGCGCTACGTCAGTCTGAACGATTCAGTCTCGGTCTCCGACATTGCGCGCGCTTTGCAGCGGGCTTTTCTCGAGCAACACCCAGGCCTTTTAAAGGATGGCTTTCACGTCGTCATCCACAGCACTGGCGCGCTCGTCATCCGGACTTGGATTCGTCTCTTCAGCCCCCAGCCTTCGCCGGTGCGCAATCTCGTCTATCTCGCGGGCGCAAATCTTGGCAGCGGCTGGGCCAGCATCGGCCAAGGACAGGTCGCGCGCTGGGGCCGGTTCGTCTTTGAGCGCGGCGCCCAGCGCGGGTTGAAAGTCTTGCGATCACTCGAGCTTGGTTCCTCCGCCACGCTTGATCTTCATCTCTCTTTCATCCGCGATGGCAGCCGGATGCTGGAGGATTTCAAGGTCCAGGAATTCATCATCATCGGCACTCAGGCCGATCCTGACTGGTTTGAATTCCCGATTCGCTACGCACACGAAGACGGTTCCGACGGCGTCGTCCGGGTCGCTGCGGGTAACCTCAATTTTAACTACCTAACGATTGAACCTAACGAGGACGCTGCCCTTTTGCCCTGGTCGGCCGTTTCCGCCGCGGCCCAGGCGGCATCGGTGCAGGGAGATTTCCCGACCTACTACAAAATCGCGACCCGCTCGCTCGCCGGGATTGGAGCGCGCTTGCCGATTCCGATGGGGATTCCTTTTCGTTGTGCGCATTCCGGTAAATCGATGGGAATCGTCTCCGGAACCGACCCGCGGGAACAGGTCGAGCGAATGCTCCGGCTTGCGCTCGAAACGACTGAGCGCACGACCGCAGCCTGGCAACGAGCCGCAGTGGCGTTCGCCGCGGAAACCGATAAGACCTATGACTTGGCGCGCACCATGCGGAAGCCCGGTCTCTTCAATTTCCTCGCCGAGCCGCGCAACCAGTACGACCCGCACGCCCAGATCATCTTCCGGCTGCGCGATCAGGAGGGAAACCCGATTCCGGTCTCGAGCAGCGACATCTTTTTCGTCTCCGCGCAATCGACCAAGGGGACGATCCCGATCCAGTCCTTGATCGAAGACACCGTGGTCAGCGGGGCGGCGCCGAACTGCATCGTCTTCTACCTGCGACTGCTGAAATTCGACCGCCGGGCCAAGGACTGGGTCGACCAACTCGCGCAGGTTGGCGACTTCGCCCTCGAGATCACTGCGATCGAGCCCGCCGCGCCTGTCCAGGACCCACTCATCTCCTATCTGCCGGTCCGCATCCCCCTAACGAGTAAACAACTGGCCAACGTTGTGCAACCCCACCGGACCACCGTCATCGACGTGACCCTTTTGCGGCTGCCGTCGCCCGACGTTTACCAGCTGATCAAATCCTAGGGCTGAAGCGCCCCTTCTAAGCGCGAATTGCCTTCGGTCCCCGGCGACGCTGCGTTTGGCAAATTTGACTCTTGGCCGGGGTCGCCTCATTTGGATCAACCGTTTTCATCTATGAACCCAAAGTCATCCCTGCGAATTGCCCTTCTCATTTCCTGCGTCCTCGCGCCGAGCCTCTTCGCCGCCGAGACGAAGCTGGAATTTCCCGACGCCAGCCAGCACGCTACCATCACGCAGCGTGTCGGGTTGACCGACATCTCAGTCGAATACTCGCGCCCGGCGAAGCGTGGTCGTGACATCTTCGGGGCGCTGGTTCCCTACGGACAGGTCTGGCGGACCGGCGCGAATCAGCCGACGAAAATCAAGTTCAGCGACGCGGTGAAAATCGGCGGCCAGGATTTGCCCGCAGGGGAATACGCCTTTTATACCATGCCGGGCGAAGACGAATGGACCATCATCGTCTCCAAGAACACCAAGCTCTGGGGCGCGTACGGCTACAAGCAGGACGCTGACGCGCTGCGAGTGAAGGTGAAGCCGACGACGCTCGCCGCGCCGGTCGAGACTTTTACGATTGGTTTCGATGACTTGAAAGACGACGCCGCGACCATCTCGTTCGAATGGGATAAAACTCGCGTGCCGGTCGAACTCACGACGAACACCCTCGCGAAGGTGCAGGCCGAAATCGAAAGCGGGTTACAAAAGCCGGACGAGTTGAAACCGCAGTTCTATTACTCCGCGGCCAGCTTCTATTACGAGCACGACAAGGACCTGGCACAGGCGCAGAAGTGGATCGATCAGGCGATCGCGAAACAGGATCCGGCCCGCTACTTCATGTTCTACAAAAAGGCCCAGATCGAGGCGAAGCTCGGGAACAAGGACGCCGCCAAAGCCGCGGCGGAGAAATCGATCGATCTGCTCAAGGCAGCGAAGGAACCCGACCAGAGCGCCATCCGAAACAGCCAGCTCCTGGTCGACGGCCTCCGCTAACGAGTGGCCGAACCGCTCCTGCTCGATGTCTCGGATCCTGCGCACAGTCATGGCGGCGTCACTTACACTCGTTAGTCTCGCTAACTTGGCGCCGGCGACCGAGGCGCCGCGCGAAATGGATTCCGCGCAAATCCGACTCGCGCTCGAGAAGCTCAACGTGCTCGGGCGCGTCCTCTATGTCGCGGCGCATCCCGATGACGAGAACACCAACCTGATCGCCTACTGGGCCAACGGCGCGCTTTACGACACCGCGTATCTCTCTCTGACTCGCGGCGACGGTGGACAGAACCTGATCGGCCCCGAACTGCGCGAACAACTCGGGGTTATTCGCACCCAGGAGCTGCTCGCCGCGCGCAAGATCGACCACGGTCGGCAGTTCTTCACTCGCGCGAACGACTTCGGCTTTTCCAAGTCCGCGGACGAGACCCTCCGGATCTGGGATCGCGATAAGATTCTCGCCGACGTCGTCTGGGTCATCCGGAAATATCGACCCGACCTGGTGGTGACCCGGTTCCCGACCGAAGACAGTGAAACTCACGGTCATCACACTGCTTCCGCGCGCCTAACGAGTGAAGCATTCCGCGCCGCCGCTGATCCGAAGCGTTTCCCGGAGCAGCTCAAGTTCGTGCAACCTTGGCAACCGACGCGGCTGATGTGGAATTCGTGGCAGAGTTTTCGCCACGAGAAATTCGATCCAACCGGTTATATCGAATTGGAGGCGGGCGGCTACCAGCCCCTTCTCGGGAAGTCTTATCCCGAGATCGCGGCGGCTAGCCGAAGCATGCACAAGAGTCAGGGCTTCGGGGCGGAAGTTCATCGCGGCGAGCGGAAGGAGTATTTTAAATTTCTCGACGGCAAACCGGTCGTGAGCGGTGGCATTTTCGATGGCGTCGACACGAGCTGGTCGCGCATCGCCCAGGGTGGGGAAGTGACCGCGAAGGTCAAAGACATTCTTAAGAGTTTCGACGCAACCCAGCCCTCCAAGTCCGTCCCGTCGCTGCTCGAACTGCGAAAGAACCTTCAAGCGCTCGGCGACGATCCCTGGGTCGCGCAGAAGCGGACCGAGCTCGACGGGATCATCGGTGCCTGTCTTGGCTTGGATCTCGAGGCGGTCGCCGAAAAGCCGATGGCGCAACCGGGCGAAGAACTGCCGATCGAGATTGAAGCGGTTAACCGCTCCCCGGTTGCGGTGAAACTGAAGACGCTGAGCGAAGAGACGTTGCCGCCTAACGAGTTAAAAACAGAAAAAATGACGGTCAGTTTGCCGCAGGATTTGCCTTATTCGGAGCCCTATTGGTTACGCCAGCCGGGAACCGTCGGTACCTATACGGTCGCCGACCAAACTCTGATCGGTCGGCCGGAAAATCCGCCCGTTTTTCCAATCGACGTCAAAGTGGAAGTCAGCGGCCAGGAGATTGCTTATTCGCTGGAGCCGCGCTTCCGCACGGTCGATCGGGTGGCCGGCGAAACGAGCGAGCCGCTGGTGATCGCGCCGCCGGCTTTTGTCGAGCTCCCACAACCGGTCTTCGTTTTTGGCGACCAGAAATCCAAGTCGATCACCGTTCGGGTCGTCGCCGCGACGGAGCATTTCAGCGCTGATGTTTCCTTGGGAGCGCCCACCGGCTGGAAAGTGGAACCGGCTTCTCTTCCCGTGAAACTCGACGGCGTTTCCAGTGAAACCAGCTGTTCTTTTCAGGTCACACCGCCGGCCGCTTCGGGTGAAGGCGAATTGCGCGCTGTCTTCGGCGAGACTCCGGCTTTCAGTCGCCAGCGAATCGCCTATCCGCACATCGAACCGCAAACTCTCATCTCCCCGGCACAAGCTAGACTCGTTAGGGCGAAAATCGAAAATGCCGCCCGTCATGTCGGCTATATCCCGGGTGCGGGCGATGCGATTCCGGAGTGCCTGCGTGAGATCGGGTCCGAGGTAAAAATCCTCAGCGATGCCGAGATCAAGGCGGAAAACCTGAAGCAATTCGACGCCGTCGTCCTCGGTGTGCGAGCCTACAATGTTCATCCTGACCGCGTTGGTGCCTGGTCGCGTGAGCTGATCGCGTATGCGCAAAGTGGCGGCGTCGTTCTGGTCCAATACAACACGACGCCCGGTCCGAAGCCGGACCAGCTACCGCATCCTCTGCAGGTTTCCCACGATCGTGTGACTGATGAAACCGCCGAGGTCCGAATGCTGGCGCCCGATCATCCGGCCTTGAACTTCCCGAACAAGATCACCAGCCAGGATTTCGCCGGCTGGGTCCAGGAGCGCGGTCTCTATTTTCCCGATCAATGGGATGCCGCCTGGACGCCGATCCTTTCCAGCAACGACCCCGGCGAGAAACCGCTCGACAGCGGCCTGCTGGTGACGCGCTGCGGGAAGGGGTGGTTTGTCTACACCGGCTACTCCTTTTTTCGTGAACTACCCGCCGGCGTTCCCGGTGCCTACAGGCTTTTTGCCAATCTCATTTCGCTGGGGCACGGGCGTTGACATCGCTGCATCGCTGCATCAGCGTATCAACAATGCGCACGACACTTTCTTTGGATGACGATGTTTTTGAGGCGGCGCAGGCTCTGGCCGCGTCCTCCGGAAAAAAGCTTGGCCAGGTCCTCTCACAGTTGGCGCGTCGGGGTTTGCGGATCGAGGGCAAGAGTTCGCGCAAGAACGGCCTTCCCACTTTTCCGGTCGCCGCCGACGCCGCGGTGATTCCGAGCAGCCGCGCGCAGCGCCTGCTCGCGGACGAGGCCCAGTGAAGCCAGCCCTTTTAGACACCAACGTCCTGCTCGCGCTGGCGTGGCCGATTCACCAGCACCATGCCGCGGTGCATCGCTGGTTCCGAGCGGAGGCGCGCTACGGCTGGGCGAGTTGCGCGCTAACCCAGCTTGGTTTTGTGCGGCTTTCGTCCAATCCCGCTTACACGGCTGCCGCGGTCTCTCCTCAGGAAGCAGCGACTCTGCTGCGCCAACTTCTTTCCCACAAAAACCATCGCTACTGGTCATCGCCGGAGGCAGCGACGGCCGCGATCTATCGCAGGTCGCTGGGTCATCAACAGGTGAATGACGCTTACCTGGTCGAGGTAGCCCGGCACGCCAAGGGCCGTCTGCTCACGCTCGATGCCAAGCTGCCGGTGCACGCGGAGGATCCGACTCTGGTGTTGGTAATCGCGGTGTAAATCAAGAGTGAAAGGTCGGCCCTTATTTTTGCCTGAGTCAGGCGCTCGAATCCCGCTTTTCCGAAGCTGGCGCAACGCCTATCTCGCGGTCGTGATCTTTTTCGTTCTCGAGGTGGCGCTGTTCTATTTCGTCAGCCGCCATTTCTCGTGAGCGGGATCGACTACGCGGTCCTCTTCGGCACTTTGCTCGCCATCGCCGTTTATGGCTGGTGGAAGACGCGAGCCGATCACGATCTCGATCATTACCTGCGCGGCGATGCGAGCATCCGCTGGGGCACCATCGGGCTTTCGGTGATGGCGACGCAGGCGAGCGCGGTGACCTTTCTTTCCACGCCGGGCCAGGCTTTCGAAAGCGGGATGGGCTTTTTGCAGAATTATTTCGGCCTGCCTTTTGCGCTGATCGTGGTCTGCGCGATTTTCATTCCGATTTATCATCGACTCAAAGTCGTCACGGCCTACGAGTATCTCGGCCAGCGTTTCGACCAGAAGACGCGATTGTTAGGCGCATTTCTCTTTCTCCTCCAGCGTGGACTCGCCGCCGGGATTACGATTTATGCGCCGGCGATTATTCTTTCCGCGCTCCTTGGCTGGAACTTGCGCCTCACGATCATCCTCGCCGGACTTTTCGTGATCATTTACACTTCCACCGGCGGGACGACGGCGGTCAGTCACACCCAGAAATGGCAGATGCTGGTGATCCTCGCGGGGATGGGCGTGGCCTTTGGGATGATCCTGCATCGCTTGCCGCCGGATTTCTCCTTCCTGCAGGCGATCGCGGTTGCGGGGAAAATGGGCAAGCTCAATGCCGTCGACTTCTCCTTCGACTGGCAGAAGAGATATACCTTTTGGTCAGGTTTGTTAGGCGGCTTCTTTCTCGCGCTCTCCTATTTCGGAACGGATCAATCGCAGGTGCAGCGCTATCTTGCCGGGGGTTCGCTCGCGGGGAGCCGGTTTGGTTTGCTTTTCAATGCCGTGCTCAAGATCCCGATGCAGTTCTTCATCCTGCTGACCGGCGTGATGGTCTTCATTTTCTTCCAGTTCGAAAAGCCGCCGTTGTTTTTCAATCAACCGGCTTATCAGAGGGCGACGCAAACGCGCGCAGGCCGGCAAGCTGGCCGCGCTCCAAACTCGTTACGATTCCGTCTTTGCGGAAAAGTTAAGCGCAGTCCGTAGCCTAACGAGTGCGCTGGATACGAAATCGCAGCCGGCGATAAGCGAGGCGACCAGCGCCGTTCTGCGACCGCAAAAAGAACTGGAAACGATCCGCGGCGAAGTGAAGCAAACCTTGAAAGCGGCCGACCCAAAGATGGAGACGAACGACGCCGACTATGTCTTCATCAGCTTTGTCCTGAACTATCTCCCGCATGGAGTTATCGGACTGCTCATCGCGGTTATTCTTTGCGCGGCGATGTCGTCGAGCGCCTCGGAGTTAAATGCCCTCGGCTCGACCACAGTGGTCGATTTTTACCGGCCGCTGCTCCATCCGCAGGCGAGCGAGGCGCACCAGTTACTCGTCTCGAAATTGCTCACCGCGGCTTGGGGCGCAGTGGCCATTTCTTTCGCGCTCTTTGCGAACCTGGTCGAGAACCTGATCCAGGCGATCAACATTCTTGGCTCGATTTTTTACGGGAGCATTCTCGGGATTTTCCTCGTCGCGTTCTTTCTCCGTTTCGTCCGGGGGACGGCGGTTTTTGTTGCCGCGATCATCTCGCAGGTGCTCGTGCTCGCGCTCTTCTATGGCACCGCGATCAGCTATCTTTGGTATAACGTGATCGGCTGCATCGTGGTCATGGTCTTGGCGGCCTTGCTCGAGCGGACGGTCTTCGCGGCCCCGTAGCACAGGCGTCTCGCCGGTCGCCCACAGGCAGGATGCCTGTGCTACGGTGCGGCTGTGCCGGCTCCTGTTATCTGTTTTGGACAGCAACCGTGCGGCGTTTTCCCGCGTCGCTTCCTCTTTGCAAAAATCCAGACCGCGCGGCGTTTGCAACGCGAGATTGGGGGCGAGATCGTTTTCTTCTATCACGACAGCGATCACGACCCGCGCGAAACGCAGATGATTTTGCGTGATCTGCATTCTGGGAAAGAGCAGCGGTTGAATTTCAGCTTCGCGAACAAGCTGCAGAAAGAGTATTCACCGCTCTTCGCCAAGCGGGTCCGGCCGGAATGGCGCGAGAAAACCGCGCGCCAGTTGCCTAACTATGTCGCGCCGGAGTTAGTCGAGCAGTTCGAAAAAGTGGATGCAAACAACGTGGCGGACTTTTGTCTCGAGATGTATCGACAAGTGGGGCTCCTCGACGGAGTGAGGGTGGTGCGCTCAGGCGATCCGGAGTTTCGAAGACGGGCCATCGCGGTGGACGATTATTTCGTGGATGTGACTTACGAAGGGGAATTGGTGCGCGCGAGGATCAGCGAGGACGCGCTGCTCCTGCATAAGGGTGGAAACTCTTATCTACGATTGCCCCTCGAAGAATACGACGCGACGCAGATCAGCCCGACCCGGGACACGCGACTGCGTTGGATGCAGTCGGTCATCGGCTGCACCCACTATGTGGCCGGCGCGAGCGAGGTTGACTATCTGCACACCGAGGAAGCGCCCGGGGTTGAATTCATCACCCGCGACCAGATCGCGGAATCGGATCGCGCCTATCTGCCCGATGTCTGAGCGTCCGCTAAAGATCGGCATCACCTGCTACCCGCTGATCGGCGGGAGCGGGATTCTCGCCACGGCGCTGGGTTCGGAGCTGGCGCGGCGCGGGCACGAAGTGCACTTCTTCAGTTCTGCTTTACCCGTTAGGCTCGATCTCACGCAGCCTCGCATTTTCTTTCACGAGGTGATTGTGAATGAGTATAGCCTCTTCACTTATCCTGATTACACCTTGCCGCTGGCAGTGAAGATGGCGCAGATCGCGCGAGAGGCGGATCTCGATGTCTTTCACGTCCACTACGGGGTGCCGCATGCGACGGCTGCCTATCTCGCGGTGCAAATGCTCGGCGCGGCTGCGGCGCGAGCCCCTAAGATCATTACCACTCTGCATGGCACGGATACGACGCTACTCGGAAAGGATCCGAGTTATCGGCCGGCGATTGAGCACGCCCTTTCGCATTCCGATGCGCTGACCACGGTTTCGGAGAATCTGCGGGAGGAAACGCTCGCGACTTTTCAGCTCCGACAGCCGGTGGAGGTGATCCACAATTTTTTCAAGCCGGCTGCGCAGCTCACCCCACGCGAGGTGGTGCGGAGAGAATTAGGCCTAACGAATAATGAATTCCTTGTCGTCCACAGCTCCAACCTGCGCCAGCCGAAGCGAATCGACCTGTTGCTCCGAAGCTTCGCCGCCGCGCAAAGTGAGCGGCAACTGCGCTTGCTCATCCTCGCGGGCAGTCCGTTCGCGCCTTACGAAACGCTGCGCGATGAGCTTGGTCTGCGTGGACGTGTGATCGTGCGGGAAGGACTTAGGGACGTGGAGGGTTATCTGAGGGCCGGTGATACCGGGCTTTACACCTCCGAGAATGAAAGCTTCGGGCTCAGCATTCTGGAGACTCTTTTCCATGGTAAGCCCGTGGTGGCTTTTCGGGTCGGTGGGATTCCGGAAGTGGTGGTCGATGGCGAATGCGGATTTCTGCATTCGTTTGGCGACGTCGCGGAGATGGGACGCTCGCTGGCGCGACTTGCTAACTCACCCGAGCTGGCGCGAAAGATGGGAGAGCGTGGCCGCGCGCGAGCCGAGGAGAACTTTACGGCCGATCGGATTGTGCCGGTGTATGAGCGGCTTTATCGGCGGGTGCTGGGGGAGACGGCGGAGTAATGCGAGCGCCGTTGCCTTCCATAAAATAGCTGGTCTCTCCTACACTCGTTAGGCGGAGGGTTTGCCGCCAGGTGGCGTCGCCGAGGTCGCGTTGGGCGACCAGCTCAGTCGCTTTGGGCGCGGGTGCCGGCTTCGCGTCGCGGAGAGCCTCGGTCAGGACGCGGCCGTCCATCGGCTGGGGTGGTTTGAGATCGAGGAGCGCGAGGATGGTGGGAGCGACATCGATGTTTCCGGAGGGCGTCTGGTCGTTCCAGTCGCGGCGAAAATCCGGGCCACTTGCGATCAGGGTGTTGTGGAGATCGTGCGGACTGAAGGTGCTGTGCGTTCCCTGGCCGACACCCTTCCCGAGATCGGAGGCGACGAGGCCGCGCGCGCCAAAGTCGTTAGGCTGATCGCGCCAGCTCGAAGCGAGGATGATGTCGGGCGCGGTCGGGGTGGCGAGGTGCGCCTGGGCGAGAGCGAAGGTGCCCTCCATTTTGTCACGAGTAAGGATGACGCCGGCGCACGGGGAGCGTTGCAAGTAGTCCACGAGTTTTTGGGTCACCGCGGGATCGTGGCCGACGACGTAGAGCTCGGCGCTGCCGCCCAGACTAACGACCAGCACCTGTCCCGGTTTCGCGGCTCCGGCGAAGAGTCGGACCGCGTCGAAACCGGCTTCGCGAAGCTGAGCGGCGAGATCAACCGCCTGGTCGATGGTGGAGAAACCGTGATCGGAAACAATCATGATGTCCGTACTCGTTAGGGCATTTTTCGCGCGCAGGGCTTCGAGGACGCGGGCGAGGTTGGCGTCATCGCTTTTGATCGCTGCGAGGGCGGCGGGCGAACCGGGAGCGTTTTCGTGCTGGGTGAGATCGGGTTCGCTCAGCCAGAGCAGGGAAAACTTCGGAACGCCGTCTTTCCAGAGCACGTCGGTGAGGGCGCGGGTGGTCCAGGCGTCCTCGGCTTCGTTAGGCAGCGGCGTCGTTCGCCGCGGGAATGGGCCGATCGCCTTTACGATCCCGGCTTCGGCGCTGCGCGGCAGAATCTTCCCGCGATAGATGACGATCGAGTTTTCGTTAGGCCGTTTCCGCGAACGATCGGCGAGTTGCGCGACCGGTTTCGAACCGGCAATCGCCGTCTGGTAGCCGGCTTTTTGCACGATCTCCGCGACGGTCGGGACGGCGAGATATTTGGCGTTGATCTCTCCGTCGGCGGCGTCGAGCGCGGCGAAATCGGAGGTGTCGAACTGTTTCAGCGGATCGATCTCGGCGCGATATTCCTGGTTTGAGATGATTCCATTGTGTGACGGATAATCGCCGGTCGCGAAAACCGCGCCGTTGACGTTGGTCGAGCTCGGGTAGGCGGCGTGATTGTTGCGAAAGAAGACGCCGTCGTGCGCGAGTGCGAAGAGCGTAGGCGCGTTTTCGGCAGTCACGAAATCTGGCCGCATCCCGTCCCAGACGACTAGGAGAACATGCTCGGCGGCGAAGACCGGCTGAGTAGCGAGAAGGAGGAGCGCGGCGATTTTTCCGAGATTCATCGACCGGTAAGTTGCACGCCCGCGAGTTGGTTTCGAGGAGGGTTTTTGTGAAGATTCCATGACGGGCGTGGAGCGTGGTAGGCTCGGCATTCCTATGGCTCCGCAGCGTTTTCGATTTCCCGCTTCTCGCCGACTGAAGCTCACGCGTGAGTTTGCGCGGGTGCGGACGGAAGGCCGGACGACCCGCGGCACGATGATGTTGCTGGGCGTGTTGGAGGTGGAAGAGGCGACCGGCTTTCGTGTCGGATTGGTCACGTCAAAGCGGGTCGGCGGAGCGGTGGTGCGGAACCGGCTGCGCCGGCGATTGCGGGAGATCGTGCGACGGCATCAGCACGAGCTGCGCCCAGACGTCTGGCTGGTGGTGGTGACGCGTCCGGCGGCGGCGCGCGCGACGAGCGTGGAATTGGAGACGGAATGGCTGAAACTGGCGCGACGGGGACAGGCGATGAGCAATTCCTTTTCCTCCTAATCCTGCTCTTGCTCCTGCTCTCTCAGCTGATCGATAGGCAGAAGATTAGGAGCAAGAGCAGGAGCCGGAGTAGGAGTCAGCGGGGACGATGCGGCGACTCGTTTGCATCGCAACCGGCGCGCCCCTATTCTACGCCCCTGCCGATGGTTTTGCTCGTTCGTTTCCTCATCCGCGCCTATCAATGGACGCTCTCGCCGATCCTTTTGGCGCTGGGTGGTCCGAGTACGGGTTGTCGGTTTCATCCGACCTGTTCCGCTTACTTTCTCGAGGCGGTGGAACGGCATGGCGCGCTCCGTGGGACCTGGCTCGGGCTGAAAAGGCTGGGGCGCTGTCAGCCGTGGGGCGGGCAGGGGGAAGACCCGGTGCCGGAGCGGCGGGCGCGTGCGCCGCACGTTCACGGTCTGGTTTGCGAATAGCCCTGTCGGCCTAGTTTATGGATCGCCAAGCCTGGATTGCCGTTGTTCTTTGCGTTCTCGGGTTGATCGGGTGGCAGGTTTATACGCTGCAACATCCGCAACCAGCCCGGGCGCGGGTCACGGCTTCGCCAACTCCGATTCCATCGACAGCGCCGAATGCGACCGCCGCGCGGCTTCGCCGGGAGCTTCCACCGCTCCTCAGCCTAACGAACCCGCGGCGACGCCGACCCCGGCGCCGTTCGCTGAAAAAACGGCGAACC
Source organism: uncultured Verrucomicrobiae bacterium (assembly GCA_963831805.1). GTDB lineage: Bacteria > Verrucomicrobiota > Verrucomicrobiia > Chthoniobacterales > UBA10450 > Palsa-1392. The sequence goes on from CAWHRN010000004.1 coordinate 512,063, forward strand.
TGCAGAATCCCGACCTGCAACTTCGCCTGACGAATCGCGGCGGCGGTATCGCCCAGGCAGTCCTTCCGCAGCACAAGGCGGAGAATGGCCAACCGCTGCGGCTGAACGCGGCCGACCGGGTCCCGATCGGCGCGATCCTGGAGAAACCGGCCGACCCGCAGCTCGCGGAGTTCACGATTGTCCCAGCGGCGGCGGGCAGTGTGCAGTTCGAGCGCGCGCTCCCGGGCGGCGTGACCCTGCGCAAGATCTTCAGTCTGCCGGCGCCGCCGAACAAGAAGGACAACTACATCGCGCAGCTCGAAGTCGATTTCCAAAACAACGGCTCCGCCGCCTACACCAACCCCGGGTATTTCCTCGCGCTCGGCTCGGCCGCGCCGATTCATCGCAACGACATGCCGAACTACACCCGGGCGACCTGGTGCATCGACGGCAAGGCGAAGTACACCGACGTCAGCTCCTTCGCGGCGCAGAATTATCCGCTGGTCGGAATCCAGAAACGGGCCGCGGAGCAATACCACAGCGAGCCGCTGAAAGACGCGGAATGGCTCGGGGTGAGCAACCAGTTCTTCGTCACCCTGATCACGCCCCTAACGACCAAAGCGACCTCGGTCTGGGCGACGCGTTATGAGGCTGGCAAAACGCCGAAGGGCGAACCCGAGTACGGGATCGAGAGCGCGATGGGTCTCCCAGGTTTCCAAGTCGCGCCGGGTAAAACCGAGATCGTAAAATTCCAGCTCTACATTGGGCCGAAGCTCTATCACCGGCTCGCCGAGCTGACGCACGATGAAGCGGAGATCATGGATTTCGGGCTCTGGAAGTTGGTCAGCCAGGCGCTGCTCAACATGATGAACCTGATCCACGGGTTGGTCGGGAATTACGCGGTCGCGATCCTCATTCTGACCGCGATCATCAAGCTCCTGCTCTGGCCGCTCCAGACCAAGGCGAACAAGTCGATGCGCCGGATGAGCGCGCTCTCGCCGAAAATGCAGGAGCTGAAGGAAAAGTACAAGGACGACCCGACGAAGATGAACGCCGAGGTCATGAAGCTCTACAAGGATTACGGCGTGAATCCGGTCAGCGGCTGCCTGCCGATGATGATCCAGATTCCGATTTTCTTCGGCCTCTTCACGATGCTGCGGCAGGCGGTGGAATTGCGCAATGCCAGCTTCCTCTGGGTCCACGATTTGTCGCAGCCGGACACCGTCGCGCATCTTCCCGGACTCGGCTGGCCGGTAAACATTCTGCCATTGATCATGGCCGCCACGAACCTCTGGCTGATGCGGCTGACGCCGAAAAGCGGCGACGCCACGCAGCAGCGAGTGATGATGTTCATGCCGCTGATCTTCGTCGTCTTTTGCTACAATTTTGCGGCGGCGCTCGCTTTGTATTATACAACTCAGAACCTCTTCACGATTCTGCAGTTGTACCAGAACCGGAACCAACCGCTGCCGAAGCTGGAAAAGGTGAATCCGCCAGGCAAGCGTAAAGGAAAGGGACGTTGATGAGCACCGAGACTGCACCGAAAACCAGCGCCAGGGAGTTGCTCGACACCATGCTCGGGTATCTCGGCTTCGTGGTGCAGATCGAGGCGGTCGAGGAGGAAGGCCACAACCCGACGCTGCAGATTTACACCGAGGAAGCCGACCGGCTGATCGGTCACGATGGCGAGACCCTCGACGCGATCCAATTTCTGCTCAATCGCGTGCTCCAGGCGAAAGACGCGGACGCGCCGAAATGGGTCGTCGATTGCGAAATGTATCGCTCAATGCGCGAGGACAAGATCGTGCATCACGTCCGGCAACTGGCCGAGCGCGTGCGCGCTTCCGGACGCCCGCTCCAACTCGAACCGATGAATTCCTACGAGCGCCGGATCGTGCACGAGGCGTTCAAGGACGACCCGGACATCGGGACGTGGAGCCCGTCCGATTCCGCGCGGATTAAGCAGATCACGCTGATCCGGCGCCCGCCGAAAAAAGAGGCCTGATAATTCGTTAGGCGTGACGCTGGCTCTTTCTGGGGAGCACAGGCGGCCCGCCTGTTGGCGCAGGCCGCTGGCCTGCGCGGACTTTCGGCACAGTGATGAGGCCTCGGTGGGTGGCGCGTTCCTGAGCGCGATTTTTTTAGAAGTCCGGCCCGCATCAGTGAGCACCTAACGAATAAAAAATCGCGCCGTCCGAAACCCCGCGTGGCTCAGCCTCCGAGGCGTCCCGAAAGTCCGCGAAGCCCGCGGCCTTCGCCAACGGGCGAGCCGCCCGTGCTCCCGGAAGGGAACAGCAATTCCACCTCCTCGCGTTCGCCCAAAACGCAAAAGGCGCGCAGCCCGAAAGCCACGCGCCCTGCTACCAACCGACAAACAGGCTTATCCGAGATCTGGCGGCATCAGCACGGTGTCGATCACGTGGATCACGCCGTTGGTCGCGGGGATATCGGTCTTGATCACCTTGGCGTCGTTCACCATCACCTTGCCGTCTTCGACTTTGACGTTCAGCTTCGAGCCCTCAGCGGTGTCGGCTTCCATCGTCTTCACGTCGGCGGCCATGACTTTGCCCGGCACCACGTGGTAGGCGAGAATCTTGGCGAGCTTCTCTTTGTTCTCCGGTTTCAGGAGATCATCGAGCGTGCCCTTCGGCAGCTTCTGGAAAGCGGCGTCGGTTGGCGCGAAAACCGTGAACGGTCCTTTGTCGTCCTGGAGCATTTCTTTCTTGCCCCCGGCCTTGATCGCGGCGGTCAGGGTGCTGAACATCTTCGTGCTCTTCGCCGTATCGTAGATGTCCTTTTCCTTACCCATGGTCTTCATCTCACCGGCATAGGTGGAGAAGGTAAATGCACTCATCAGTGCGAGTGCGATTGCTAATTTTTTCATTGTTTCTTTCTTGTTTGGTTTGTTGCCAGCCTCGATTCCGCAGATGCGAAACACTGTTAGGTTGACGTTCAATGGTCCGCCGCGCCGATGCGGTCGGATGCATCGGCGCCGGTCCTGGCTCGCGATCATTCCATGATGAAGGTGCAGGAATGGGAGCGCGTTTTGCCCGATCGCGAGAGTTACTGGCTCACCCGCTTCGTTATTCTTCGCCTCCTCGGGCTGATCTACGCGATCGCGTTTCTGGTCGCGGCGAACCAGATCCTGCCGCTAATCGGCTCGGATGGTTTGCTTCCGGTTGGGACCTTTCTCGCGCACGTTCGGCTCGCGCTCGGCGGTTCGTTAGGTGGATTCGTTAGGTTGCCGTCGCTCTTCTGGCTTAATCACTCCGACACGGCGCTGGTGACGACGGCGTGGCTTGGGTTCGCGCTTTCCTGCGTCGTCCTTTGCGGTTACGCGAATGCACTCCTCCTCGCCGTCCTCTGGGTGCTTTACATGTCGTTCGTCCACGTCGGGCAGGAATGGTATGGCTACGGCTGGGAAGTGCAGCTGCTCGAGACTGGTTTTCTCGCGATTTTTCTCTGTCCGCTGCTCGATGGCCGACCGTTTCCGCGCCGGCCGCCACCGTTGCTCATTATCTGGCTTTTTCGCGCGCTCACTTTCCGGATCATGCTCGGTTCCGGCATGATTAAGATCCGCGGCGACGAGAGTTGGCGCGATCTCACCGCGCTCTATTATCACTTCGAGACCCAGCCGATCCCGAACGGCTTAAGCCGCTGGTTTCACTTCCTTCCGCGCGGAGTGCTGAAAGGCGGCACGCTCTTCAATCACCTCGCGGAACTGGTCGCGCCCTGGTTCGTTTTCTGGCCGCGGCTCGCGCGCCAGATCGCCGGCGGAGTGATCGTCGCGTTTCAGGTCGTCATCATTCTCGGCGGAAATTTATCCTTCCTGAACTGGCTCACCATTCTCCCGGCGCTCGCCTGTTTCGACGATCGTGCCTGGGCGAAAATCCTCCCGCGCCGCCTAACGGAAAGCGCGAAAGCCGCGCAATCCGCCGCGGTGGTTTCCGCGCCAATGTCGATTATCGGTTGGGCGATCGGCGCGCTCGTTCTTTTCCTCAGCGTCCAGCCAATCGTGAACATCTTCTCGCCGCATCAGATCATGAACACGTCGTTCGATCCGCTCGATCTGGTAAACACTTATGGCGCCTTCGGCTCGGTCGGGAAGGAGCGCGACAACGTCGTCTTCGAAGGCACAAACGACTCCCAGCCTAACGACAACGCCGATTGGCGGCCTTATCCGTATCGTGGTCTGCCGGTCGCGCTCGACGAGCGTCCGCCGCAGATTGCGCCCTATCAACTGCGGCTCGACTGGCAGATGTGGTTCGCCGCGATGGGTGGGCCTAACGACTACCCTTGGACGCTAAACCTGATCTGGAAACTGCTCCACAACGATCCCGGCGCGGTCGGCCTCTTTCGCTCCAACCCGTTTCCGGCGAAACCTCCGCGCTACCTTCGCGCTGTCGTGTACCGCTACAAATTCGTCCGGCCGAATCCGCAGGGCCTCTGGTGGAAACGAGACAAGCTCGGGCTTTGGCTGCCGCCGCTAGCGGCCGACAACCCGCGGTTCAAAGCCGTCCTTCGGGAGGCCGGCTGGCTGCAGTAAAATTGCCGCTACTTTTTGCCTTTCGATTTCTGTTTCGGCAGGTTCTTGCGCTTCGTCCCGGCGAAATCTTCGAGCTGCTTTTCACTCATCGATTTCGCCATGCTTTTCGACGCGCCCTTCAGCGACGACTGCTTGGTTTCACCCCGTTTGGCGGCGAGCGCAGCGCCCGCGGCCATCTGTTGTTTCTTGGATTTTGCTGGCATATTTATCCTTCGCGCGCGAAGGTAAAAGCAGCCGCCAGTGGGCGGCTCTTATAATTTTCAGAAGAGGTATTGTCCTCCCGAATCGATATTTCAGACCCCGTTCGCATGTTCGCCAGCCTCAAAACCCTCGCCTTGCTTGCCCTCGTCTGCGTGCTCAGCGCCAGCGCGGCAGCCGGCGCGGCTCCTGATTGGAAAATCGTAAAAATCAGCGGCCGCGAATATCTCACCGCCGATAACATCGCGAAGTTCTACGGCCTCCCGACCGGCATCGCGCCGATCGAAAAACATCTCCGCCTCGCCAACGCCAACGGCTCGGTCGATTTCCAACTCGATAGCCGCGAGGTCATGATCAATGGCGTGCGCAACTGGCTTTGTTTCCCGGTGACGGAAAAGGACGGCGAGTTTTTGGTCTCACGAGTCGATCTTGCGAAAACGCTCGAGCCGCAACTGCGCCCGCAGATGATTCCGAATCTCGGCCGTTTCACCACCGTCGTGCTCGATCCCGGCCACGGCGGATACGACAAAGGGGCGATCAGTCCCTACGGTTGCGAGAAGGATTTCGCGCTCGACGTCGCGCGGGACCTCAAGCCACTCCTCGAGGCCAAGGGCCTGACAGTAAAAATGACCCGCGATAGCGATGTTTTCGTTCCGCTGGAACTGCGCGCCCGGATCGCAAACGCGACGAAGGATTCGGTTTTCGTGAGCATCCATTTTAACGCGACCGACGCGAATCCGGCGGCACAGGGTTTCGAAATTTTCTCGCTCACGCCGCGCGGTGCGCCCTCGACCGCGGATGACGCGCTCGCCCTGCGTTTCATGAACATGCAGGCCGGGAGTCCGGTCGATGCGCCGAGTCTCGCGCTCTCGATGAGTGTGTTTCACTCGGTGGTCGGCCATTTCTCTGAGTACGATCGCGGGATCAAGCGCGCGCGTTTTGCGGTCCTGCGCCAGACGAAAATCCCGGCCGTCCTGGTGGAAGGCGGCTTCCTCACCGAGCGCGGCGAGAGCCGGTTGATCGCGCAGAGCGCCTGGCGCGCGAAGCTGGCGCAGTCGATCGCCACCGGGCTCATCAATTACAAGAGCCTGGTCGATAACAAGACGCGCCCGATGATGGTCGCGGATTACCGGCGTGAGTTAGATGGCCAGCTCGTGCTCCACGACGTCAAAGAGCCAGCCAAGTCCGAAGCTTCGCCCGCGCCGGCCGTCATCCCGACGAGCAACTAAACCGGCCGGTTAGGCCCGGCGGGAGAACTCATCCGCGTCGCGCACAAGACGGCGCCCGCGGTTTCGTTATACCGTCAACTATTTCAAACTCTTCCTCCAAATGGCCGGGAGAGCCGAGGAAGAAGCGATTCGCCTAACGAGCCTTCTCCAGACGCGGAAACCCCGTTGCAAGAGCACGCATATAATTGGGATTGACCTGTTTGCAGATGTTGGTCAGCCTGCTCGCAAATCAACCAACCGACGGAAACACCATGAAAAAACTGCTCATCTGGACCATGACCGCGCTCTTCGCTTCAATCGCCATCGCGACCGCTTCGCCCACCGCGACCGCGCTCGAAACCAAGGAGAAGGCTGCCTGGCAGGCCTTCAAAGACAAGAAGCCGGCCGACTTTGAAAAGCTCCTCTCGCCGGATGTGGTCGTGGTTTACGACAGCGGCATCCAGGGTTTGTCCCGGGAATTGAGCGACATGTCGAAAATGGAGATGAAGTCGTTCGAGCTGAGCGATTTCAAGATCACCATGTCGGATGCGGATACGGCGATCGTCGCCTACGTCTGCAAGATGAAAGCGGGCATGGACGGGCAGGATGCTTCCGGCACCTACAATTGCGCCAGCGTGTGGCAGATGAAAAATGGTGAGTGGCGGGCCGTTTTCCACACCGATGTGAAGGCGACCGACGGGCAGAAAAAGGAATAGCCGTCGGCTCGTTTCGCGAGTTTACCTGGAAGCGGCGCGTCCTTTTCGGGGCGCACTGCTTTCGGGTTTGCGTGCGTTGACTTCATACCAGCGGCCATTAGTCTGAGACCGTAGTTAATGCGGGGGAGCCAATGGCTGAGAGGTCCGAGAAAGATCGGACGACCCCTTAAACCTGATGCGGGTAATGCCGCCGGAGGGAGCGAGGAGTTCAAGTTTTCAGCCATGCGTTTTCCACGCATGGCTTTTTTGTTATTTTGAATTGTCATCCTGAGCGCAGCGAAGGACCTCGCAAGCCACGAGCGATGACGCCACCAGCTTTATGATCGCATCCAAAGACTCACTCGAACCGAACTCGTCCGACTACGTCATGCCGAACTCACGCCGCGTCTACGTCGAGGGCGAAATACATCCCGACGTCCGCGTTCCCGATGCGCGAGATCAGCCTCGCGCCGACGAAGGATTTCAGTGGTAGACTCGAGCCTAACGAGCCGGTCCGCGTTTACGACACGCAGCGGCCCGTGGGGCGATCCGCAGTTCGCCGGCGACTCGAGCAAGGCATCCCGGCCTTGCGCGAGAAGTGGATCGACGGGCGGGGGGACGTCGCCGAATACGACGGCCGCGAGATAAAGCCGGAGGACAACGGCTACTTAACGAGCGGCCACGAAGAATTCGCCAGCACCGCCGAGCGCAAGAATCGCCTCGACCATTTCCAGGCGCGAAACGCAAACCGCTCCGCGCCTCGCGAATCATCCCGTCACCCAACTCTGGTATGCGCGCCAGGGCATCATCACCCCCGAGATGGAATTCATCGCCATCCGCGAGAACATGCGCCGCGCCGAATTCTTCTCCGGGGAGCGTACGCGACCCGCATGCTCCGTTCGGCGACTCGCCGAACGGCTCTTCCGGCAGCGCAACTCCCTCGCGCATCAGCACCCCGGCGAATCCTTCGGCGCCGCCATCCCCAACGAAATCACCCCCGAATTCGTCCGCAGCGAAGTCGCCCGCGGCCGCGCCATCATCCCGGCCAACATCAACCATCCCGAGCTCGAGCCGATGATCATCGGCCGCAATTTCCTCGTCAAAATCAACGCCAACATCGGCAACAGCGCCGTCGCCAGCTCCATCGAAGAAGAAGTCGAGAAAATGCGTTGGGCCACCAAATGGGGCGCCGACACCGTCATGGACCTCTCCACCGGCAAGAACATCCACGCCACCCGCGAATGGATCATCCGCAACTCCCCCGTCCCCATCGGCACCGTCCCCATCTACCAGGCCCTCGAGAAAGTGAACGGCCGCGCCGAAGACCTCACCTGGGAAATCTTCCGCGACACCCTCATCGAGCAGGCCGAGCAAGGCGTCGATTACTTCACCATCCACGCCGGCGTCCTCCTCCGCTTCGTCCCGATGACCGCGCGGCGCATGACCGGCATCGTCAGCCGCGGCGGTTCCATCATGGCGAAATGGTGCCTCACCCATCACCGGAAAGCTTCCTTTACGAACATTGGGACGACATCTGCGACCTCATGGCCGCCTACGACGTCAGCTTCAGTATTGGCGACGGACTCCGCCCCGGCTCCATCGCCGACGCCAACGACGAAGCGCAATTCGCCGAGCTCAAAGTGCAGGGCGACCTCACCGAGCGCGCCTGGGCCAAAGGCGTGCAAGTCATGAACGAAGGCCCCGGCCACGTCCCCATGCATCTCATTAAAGAGAACATGGAAAAACAAATCGAATGGTGCCACGAAGCGCCCTTCTACACGTTAGGCCCGCTCACCACCGACATCGCCCCTGGCTACGACCACATCACCAGCGGCATCGGCGCCGCCATGATCGGCTGGTATGGCTGCGCCATGCTCTGCTACGTCACCCCGAAGGAACACCTGGGCTTACCAAACAAAGACGACGTCAAAACCGGAGTCATCACCTACAAACTAGCCGCCCACGCCGCCGACCTGGCTAAAGGACATCCCGGCGCACAATATCGGGATAACGCGGTAAGCAAGGCTAGGTTCGAGTTTAGGTGGGAAGATCAATTTAACCTGTCACTCGATCCTGAAACCGCGCGAGAGTTTCACGACGAAACTCTCCCGCAGGAAGGCGCGAAGACCGCGCATTTCTGTTCCATGTGCGGCCCGCACTTCTGCAGCATGAAAATAACGGAGGATGTAAGGAAATACGCGGCCGAACAACAGCTCTCAGAAGATGACGCGTTGCAGGCCGGCATGGAGCAAAAATCTCGGGAGTTCAGCGAAGCGGGCGCTGAGATTTACGCGAAGGCGTGAGGCTGATAGATTTCGAACATAGAAGCCGCAAAGCTCGAGCCGGAAATCGTCACCCGAAACGGGAAGCCGGTTTCCGTGATCCTCCCGATCAAGGCCTACCAGGAGTTGCTGGAGCGAGCTGAAGACGCGGAAGACGTTGCGTGGCTGAGCAGGATGCGGAAGAAGCCGCTCCATTATCGGCCTCTCAGCGAATATCTCGGTGACAGGAAAGCGCCGCCCGCCGCCCCGCTCTGCTCGAAAATGTCAAATGTATAGACGCGACCCCGTCATCATAGACACTATGGCGTAAGGCGTGGCTTTGGCCCTAAGGAATTCCAGCAGAATCACCCCAGCCTCGCCGGCGCTCTCCCGGTTGTTGACACTTTGATGATTCTAATGAGCGGAACATACTGAAGTTATGAATTTTAAATCTAGGATCGTGAGAAGCATGGGCTGTTTTTCGGTTGAGCGCGCGACGGCAAAACATGACGCCGAACGCCTCAGGTTCTTTCGCCACAAACTCAAATGCTACTCGCGTCGTCGCGGCAATCGTCCTCTTTGCGATAAGCTCTCTCTCTCCGTGCCAGAGCGCGGGGCTGAAGGTATGGACGCGAAGGTTGTCAGGATGGCATTCTGAGAAAGGAAGAAGGCAGAAGTAAAGACTCAAAGGGAGAGTCCAAACCGCGGGAAGCGCCCCCCGTCCGCGATTTCTTAATGTTAGTTTTAACTTTACCTTTTTCCGACGAGGGCGAGAGTCGCCTCAGCGCCAGGTCCGCCAGTCGTCTCCGCAAAAAGAGCTCCGCCTGACTCACTTATCGCCGAGAAGGCGGGCGACGTTGTTCGCACGCAGAACTGAAGGTCCTATGAAAAGTCGCTCTGCTTTTCGGTCTGTAGTGTCTTTGACAGTTGCCATCGCATCGGCGGTCGGAATCCAAACGTCGGCCGCGGCCAGTGCCGCTGCGACGCAAGATTCAACCGCAATCCGACCGTTCACGATCCCGGTCGTTCCGCAATCCGCGCTCGATGGTCTCCGCAAACGCGTCGCGGCGACGCGTTGGCCCGAAAAGGAAACGGTCAACGATATGAGCCAAGGCGTGCAGTTGGCCACGATGGAGAAACTCGCACGCTATTGGGCGACGGACTACGATTGGCGCAAGTGCGAGGCGAAGCTGAAAGCGCTCCCGCAATTCGTCACGACCATTGATGGATTGGATATCCACTTCATTCACGTGCGTTCGAAAAGTCCGAACGCGTTGCCGGTGATCATAACCCACGGTTGGCCCGGCTCGATCATTGAGCAGCTAAAGATTATCGATCCCTTAACGAATCCGACGGCGCACGGCGGTAAAGCAGAAGACGCGTTCGATGTCGTGATTCCTTCACTGCCGGGTTACGGCTATTCAGGCAAGCCAACCATGACCGGTTGGGACCCTGTCCGCACCGCGCGGGCTTGGATCGAGCTGATGAAACGCCTCGGCTACACGAAGTATGTCGCGCAAGGCGGCGACTGGGGTAATGCAGTCACCGAGCAAATGGCGCTGCTCAAGCCTGCGGGACTGATCGGGATTCACACCAATATGCCCGCAACCGTTCCGAGTGATATCGACAAGGCGGCCTTTGCTGGTGCGTCGGCGCCAGCAAGTCTCTCAAGCGACGAGAGACATGCCTACGATCAGCTGGCCTTTTTCTACAAGCACGGCTTGGGCTACGCGAGTGAGATGGCTAACCGTCCGCAGACGCTCTACGCGTTGGCGGATTCACCTGTCGGCCTCGCCGCCTGGATGCTCGACCACGACGGAGTCAGCATGGCGCTGATGTCGCGAGTCTTTGATGGCGTGCCTGAAGGACTCACGCGAGATGACGTGCTGGACAACATTACTTACTACTGGTTCACGAACACGGCGGTTTCGTCGGCTCGCTTATATTGGGAAAGCAAGCTTGCCTTCTTTGCCCCCAAAGGGGTGGCCGTTCCGACAGCAGTGAGTGCCTTTCCCGACGAGCTCTATCAGGCTCCGAAGAGCTGGACGGTGAAAGCCTATCCCAGGCTCATCTATTATAACAAGCTGGATAAAGGCGGGCACTTTGCGGCTTGGGAACAGCCGGAGTTATTCACGCAAGAGTTACGCGCTGCATTCAAGTCACTCCGTTAACTCCGGTGGAACAGAATCATAAGACGGTCATCGTGACGGGCGCATCGCAAGGCATCGGCGCCGGGATCGCTCACGCATTTCTCGCGCGTGGCTACGATGTGGTCGCGACCGCGCGAAACGCGACCAAATCGAAGGATCTTTCGGCTTCTGACCATCTCGCATTGGTTGACGGCAACATCGGCCAATTTGAGACGGCGCAGAAAGTGGCCGAAATCGCGACCAGCAGGTTCGGCTCGATCGATGCCGTGGTCGCGAACGCTGGCATCTTCGTCGTCAAGCCTTTCACGGAACACACCGCGGACGACTTTCGCGCCCTCGTCTCGACCAACCTGGCAGGCTTCTTTTACATCACGCAGCTCGCCGTCAAGCAAATGCAGGCGCAGAGGAGCGGCGGCAGCGTCGTGGCCATCACCGCCGCGCTAGTGGACAATCCCATTGCCGGCGAGCCGGCTTCCGTTTCCATGATGACCAAGGGCGGGCTGAACGCGACGGTGAGAAGTTTGGCCATGGAATACGCGAAAGAGCGCATCCGATTCAACGCTGTCGCCCCAGGCGTCGTCGATACTCCACTGCACGCCGATGCTTCGAAGGACTCGCTGAAAAGCGCTTCGCCGATGGGCTCGGTCACGACGGTGGAAGATATCGCGGGCGCGGTCGTTTATCTGACTGAAGCTCGTCAAATCACAGGAGAGGTGTTGCACGTGGACGGCGGCGCGCACATTGGCAAATGGTGACATCTGACAATTCCAACCCGAGCAGTGCCGAGCAGCGTTTGCGGGAACTCGCGATCAAACTTCCGGTCCCGCCGCAACCGTTCGGCACTTACGCGGAAGCGGTCCAGACAGGTAATCTCCTTTTCCTCACCGGCATGCTGCCCACGGAAGGCCGCGCGGCGAAATATGTCGGACGCATCGGCGCCGAGCTCGACGTCGAAGAGGGACACAAAGCCGCTCGTCTCGCGGCGCTCAATCTCCTCGCGGTGACGCGAGAATATTTGGGATCACTCGATAAGGTGACGCGAATCGTCCGGCTCGGCGTGTCAGTGGCGACTTCTGGAGACGTTCGCGATCAGCCGAAAGTCGCGGACGGTGCTTCGGACCTGCTACGGGACGTGTTCGGAGAAGATAAGAACCCTTGCCGCTCGGTCTATGGTGTGGCCAGTCTTCCGCTGGGCACGCCGGTGTTACTCGACGTGATTTTTGAAGTCTCCACTTAAGGAGGGCCTGATGGTGCAACGAACTCTAACCGCGCGAATTTTCCTGCTCGCGGCTTTGTCCGCATTGCTCGCGCTCGCCCCAGCTAATGGAAGGGAATCCGCCGTGAACTACCCGACTTTTTATCGCACGAAACAGATCGATGGATTATCGATCTTTTATCGAGAAGCCGGCCCGAAAGACGCGCCCACGCTTCTCTTGCTGCACGGTCTTCCAACTTCTTCGCGGCAATTCGAGCCGCTCTTCGCGCGGCTTTCTGATCGGTATCACCTGGTCGCGCCCGATTATCCGGGCTTTGGACACAGCGACTGGCCGGACCCGAAAAAGTTTGCCTACACCTTCGATCACATCGCCGAGGTGATGAGTCACTTTACCGAAACGCTCGGGCTCTCGCACTACACGCTTTACATGCACGATTACGGCGGCCCGGTCGGTTTCCGCATGGCGCTGGCGCACCCGGAGCGGGTTGACGCACTCATCGTGCAAGACGCGGCCGGGCATAACGAAGGCCTGGGCGCGAACTGGAAGACGCGGCGCGAATTCTGGAAAGATCGCGCTGCGCACGAAGATGCGCTGCGCACAAATCTTCTTTCGCTGGCGACCACGCGAATCCGCCATGTCGGTAGTGATCCCAATGTCGAGCGCTATGACCCTGATCTTTGGACCGATGAGTTTTATTTTCTCAACCAGCCCGGCCAGGCAGACATTCAAAGTGATCTTTTCTACGACTATCGAACGAACGTCGACGCCTACCCGAAATGGCAGGCATGGATGCAAAAGACTCAGCCACGGCTCCTCCTGATCTGGGGCAAGTACGATCTCTCGTTCGATCCCGGCGAGCCGGAACGCTATGGCAAGGACTCCCCTCACGCAGAAATCCACGTCCTCGACGCCGGACACTTCGCGCTCGATACCAAGGCGGATGAAATCGCGGCGCTCGTTAGGGCATTCATGAAATAGGATCCGCTCGCACAAACTGGAGGAAAAAATGAAAATACTGATGGTCTTAACCTCGCATGATCAGCTCGGAAACACCGGTCGCAAGACCGGTTTCTGGCTGGAAGAATTCGCCGCGCCTTACTTTGTCTTTAGAGATGCCGGCGCTGATCTAACACTCGCTTCTCCGAAAGGCGGACAGCCACCGATCGATCCAAAGAGTGATCTGCCGGAAAATCAAACGCCGCCGATGGCGCGCTATAAGAAAGATAAGGCGGCTCAGGAAGCTCTCGCGAATACCGTCAAGCTTTCGAGTGTGAAGTCGGAAGATTTCGACACCGTCTTCTATCCAGGTGGACACGGCCCGATGTGGGATCTGGCGGAAGACCCGGCTTCGATCGCGTTGCTCGAATCGTTTTACAACTCCGGCAAGCCAATCGCGTTGGTCTGCCACTCGCCTGGTGTGCTTCGTCATGTCACCTACAAAGGCGAGCCTTTGGTAAAAGGAAAGCACGTAACCGGCTTTACCAACGGCGAGGAGGAAGAGGCGAAGCTGACCAAAGTTGTGCCCTTCCTCGTCGAAGACGAATTGATACGGCTCGGTGCCATCTTTGAGAAGAGGGCGAACTGGCAGCCTTTTGCCATCACTGACGGCCGTCTCATTACGGGTCAGAACCCCGCGTCGTCCACCTCAACAGCACAGGCGCTTCTGAAATTCATGAGCGGAGCTGAATCGGAGTCCTTGATCAAGAGCGTCCAAATCGAACAGAAAAGCTATGAGATGCCGCCGCGGGAGGGAATGAGCATTGCCTATTTTCTTACCGTGTCCGACATCGACCGGTCGCTTAACTACTACGAGAAAGTCTTCGGCGCGCGCATTCTGAGCAGAGGCGATGGCAACGCGCCTGGCTACCTCCAGCTCGCGAATATCTGGATGATCATGAACGTGGGAGGCGGGCCGACTGCGGACAAGCCGACGGTCACACTTAGCGTCCCCGACCCCAATCACATCAACAGCTTTATGAATATGCGCGTCGCTGATATTCAAGCGAGCTACGAGTCGTGGAAGAGTCGAGGAGCCGAGTTTATTACCGAGCCGATCCCCAAGTACGGCGAGACGCGCTGCTACATCCGCGATCCTGATGGTTACATCATCGAGGTCGGACAGAGCACCGATCTCACCTACGGTTAAGAGGCCGGGCCCGCATGGAATACCGATTTAAATGTTACGTATGTCAGCTGAGCGTATGAGGATAGCGGGGAAGAATCAGGGTCGGAGCCTACTATCGACACTCGCGAACTCGACGGCCGCCGGATTGGCGACGGCAAGAGACGAAGATGCACCGGTCCGCGCCAATCGGCGTTCGGGTTGAGCTTTTGGCGCGCTGGCGGATTGGATTCGCCTTTGCCCCGGAGGGGAGAAGAGAGGGCAGTCTGGGCTTCCCCGATTTTGGACGATCTCGCACTGCCCACCCGCGCAACCTGGCGCGCGACGGGCGAGACAGCTAGGTGATCGTCCAGGCGCGATCATGATTTATGAAGAAGGAACCGTCAGGAGCGGAGAAGATGTTCGGCGGCTTTGCGCCCAAACTGGTCGAACTCACCGATGACGTTTTATTTGGCGATGTCTGGGAGCGGAGCGAACTGTCGAAACGCGATCGCAGTCTCGCGACCGTCGCGGCGCTCGTGGCCCTGAATCGACCGGAACAGTTGCGTTTTCATCTGCCGAACGCAGTGAAGAACGGCGTGACGGAGCAGGAGCTGATCGAAACGATCACCCATTTGGCGTTCTACGCCGGCTGGCCCAGTGCGATGAGTTGCATGGCGGTGGCGAAGGAACTGTTTGCCACCGCAGACAAGAGCGGGAGCTAGCCTGATTTTTCGAGCGAGTGAAGACGAAACTCTTTTCGCTCAGCGCGGCGATCCTCGCGTTCGCCTCGAGTCCAGTTGCGGTGAGCCAGGATATGCAAACGTCAGGACAATACTGTCAGATAGCTGAAATCGAGATCGATCCGGCGCAGCTAGGAGCCTACAAAGCCGCAGTGAAGGAGCAGATCGAAACTGCGGTGCGCGTGGAGCCGGGAGTTCTGATGCTCTACGCGCTGTCGGAAAAGGAGAATCCGACACACATCAGGGTGTTTGAAATCTACGCCAGCGAAGAGGCCTACAAGGCACACTTGAACGCGCCACGATTCAAGAAGTACAAAGCGACGACGCAAAACATGGTTAAGTCGCTGAAGCTTGTGCGAACCGATCCGGTCGCCTCGGGCGCGCAGGCCAGGCAAACGTTCCAGCGCTGACGGCGATCATGACGAGCGATCATCGGGTGTAGGTGAGTCAAATCGACAGTCCAGCGTCGCCTTCGAGAACCGATGTCTTCAGCTGCGGGCGCTCGCCGCTCTTCCACAGTGCAGCGGTGTGTAAGACCCGATACCTGATGGGCCCGCCGTCCGGTTTTTCGCTCCGCGCAATGGGGCGCGGGATGCAGACAAACTCGGTGCGCATCTCATCGGCCGACAATCGGACCTTCGCATAGCCGTGTCCTCCGAGATCGACGAACTCGAGGTGCGGAGCCAGATCCGGGTTGGACAGCGAACGGGCGCGCTTCAGGTCGAAGCTCTTTGGCATATTCGAGGCACGAGCGGACGCCGTGCCTCAGCAGCATGTTGTAGCGTCCAGTCGGGCTTGGCCGCACCGTCCGGCCGATCGACGAGAAACAGCGGGCGCAGCGGATCGGGCTTTTGGAAAGTTGTGCTCGTAGGGCTTCCATGGTGCCGGCGCTCGAGAGCGACGCGCCGACGAAGCTCAAGCCGACCGGCTCGAACTTGCCGGGCGGCAGTTCCGAAGTCGCGTAGCCGGCCCAGAAGCTGTGGCGGTCGCCCGAGACGATGGCGAAGCCGGTGATCTTCGCGTCGCGCACGAGGTCGTAGATCTCGGCGCGCTCGGCGTAGGCCGTGCCGTAATCGCCGCCGGCCGAGGGTTGCGTAAGTGTTCTTCGGCCAGGTCTCCTTGGTCAGACCAGGGGGCAGGTTCTGCGGGTCGGCGCGCGAATCGAGCGCGCCTTCCGAGTTGCCCCAGATCTTCCACGTCGCGGTGGAGCTTGCGCGAGCTGGTCCTTGAACCACGCCTTCTGCTCCGCGCCGAGAATCGTCTGCGGCGGCGCGTTCCTTCTGCGGGTTGGGGACATGCGCATCGTTGAAGCTGACTTCCGCCGGCGGATTGCCGCCGTTGAACGCACGGCCGCCGTCGAGAACCTGCATCACAGGTCTCCGGAAACATGCCGGTGAACTCGTCGCCGCCCGAGTTTTTCGAGCGACGGATCGCTGAAGGGGTCGGCGCTGCGATAGCTGTGCTGGTCGGTGATGATGAGGTCGAGGTGCTTGCCGTAGCGACAGGCGCGGTAGCCGATCAGGCTGTTGATCGCGGCGAGGTTGTTCGGCTCGTCGCCGAGGCCGTGCTCGTCCCACTTCTCGATTGCGACATCTTTCACCGCGGGCGGATCGAAGCTCTCGAGCGATGGTCCGCTGACCTTCTTGCAGCGCGAGGGCAGATATTCGAACCAGGCCTGATTGGCCGCGACCTTGATGCTCTGGCCAGGCCGCTCGAACTTGCCGCCCGCCTTGACTGGATGCTCTGCCAGCCCTGCCACGAGAATTCGTGGTTGTCCCACATGGCGACGAACGGCCAGCGCGCGCGCGCGTCCTGCAGGTCGGGATCGGCGAGATAGCCTTTGTAGATGGCGCGATAGCCATCGACCGTCAGCGGGATGTGGAAGTTGCCGACCTTGTGGCCGTCCGGGATGCGCGCGACCTCATAGATCGTGCGGTCGTAGCGCGTCTTCACCTCGTCGGGATACTCGACCACCTCGTAGATGAAATCGCCGAGGTGCAGAACGAAATCGAGCTGCTCGGCGGCGGGAGCGCGTTCATCTTCGTAAATCATCCGGCGATAGGCGTTGAGCTTGCCCTCATTGACATCCTGACAGCTCACGAAGGCGAAGTTCACCGGGCGCGGATCGTTTGGCGACGGCGCGGTGATCGTGCGGCCGACGCGGCTGCCGTTTCCGTCGGTGTCGGTGAACCGATACCAGTAGGTGCGCGCCGGCTTGAGTCCGCCGATCAGAACGCGCGCGGTCCAGTCCGCGGCGCTCGAGACCGGCGCCTGCGCGTGCGCGATGACTCGCTGGAATGTCTCATCCTCGGCGACCTCGACGGTCAGGCGGCTGGCGTGTGCCCTCGGCGAACGGACGCCTCGTCCACAGGATGACGCTGTGCGGGTCGGGATCGCCCGAGGCGACTCCTTGAGGATAGAGCTCACGCCGCTCATGCCATTCGACACGCGAACCGCGGGCAGGTCCGACCCATGCGAGCGAAGCACCCATTGCCGCTGCAGCTTTGAGAAAGGATCGGCGGCTGATTTTCTTCATCGTCTCACTCCGTGCGGGCTGCGCCCAAGTACACCCGCCTTTGAATGAGGCGTCAATTTCAAAAAGGACCGACCCAGCTATGCCATAGGACTTAATGCAGCTTAATTCGGACACCGGACTCGAGGGCAAATACGATCCGCAAAATGGAATCGCGCAGGTGGTGCGCGGCGAAATGAAAGGCGTCGCGATCATCTTTCAGAACGACCATGTCATTTCACCTGGGGGTCAGCGGATTGGCGTCTATTTCGACTTCAGGGTTAGTTCGCTCAGCAAGGTCCGCAATGGGCCGGCAATTGTGCCCTGCTGCCAGACGACGAACAAATCCCAGGTTGCACCGGCGTCAGCAATGGGAACCATGAGCACGTTTGGAACGTTTAGGTGAGAGATGAAGGCTGGCTGAATCGAAATCGCGTCTTCATTCGCGGCCACGGCGAGAGATTCCTCGAGTGATTGCACACGACTGGTTGCTTTATCGATGGTGGTCAGGCGCGGACGGAAACCGCCATACTTGCGGCAGAACTGCGTGATCCTCTGATTGTATCCCGGGATCACATCGTCCGATCCACGCACGAACGCTTCGCCTTTTAATTGTTTAAGAGACACCTGTCTCTTGGTCGCGAACCGGTGACTGACGGAAAGCGCAACAACGCTCTTAACAGTCGCGATTTTACGAATATAGAAGTCCCGGGAGAGCAGGTCGATCCCGTGCAAGGTCAATGCCAGGTCGACTTTGCCCTCCCGTAAGGCGGTAATCATCTCGCCAGGTGTTTGATCGAGCATTTTGACTTTTAGCCTGGGATAATCGCGCCGCAGCGCGGCCAGAGCTGGCCCGAGATACTGCTGGACGGCCGAGGCGATATAGCCAATCCGCAATTGTTCGCTTTCTCCGCGATTCAGCCGGCGGACTTCGGCCATGGCGGAGTCATAATCTGCCAGGAGCGTTTTCGCCCTTTCGGCCAGGGCTTGTCCTCCGTTCGTTGGACGCACTCCAGCGGATGTTCGTTCCAGAACGCGCCCGCCGAGCTCGAGTTCGAGACCCTGCATCTGTCGCGTGATGGCGGACTGAGAAATGCGCAGACGGTCCGCCGCCCGACGGAGGCTGCCTTCCTCCAGGATCACCAGGAACAAACGAAGCTTCTCCAGCACGATCGGCATAGTGATGCGCATTCCGCATCACGGCAATCACGAACCGGCATTAGCCGTGAGATCGAAAACACGGAGGTTCCTCACCTCGAAATAGAGCAAACTATGAAGACTCAACCTTTCTATACCGATCTCACTCAACGCCCGCCCCGGAGCTTTCGCGTTCGTTTGGGCAACTACGTGATTCTCGCCCGCATGCTCGACAAGGGCCGGGCGACCCTCGCCGGAAAGAACGGCGAATACATTTACAACTCACCAACCGACCAGCACCTGGTGAAATTTCTCGCCTTCGATCCCAAGGCCTTGCTGAAGGAGTTGGCCACCGGCAAAGGTGACGGGAAAATACTCGAATGGCTCCAAGCCCATTCCAAGACGCCGCGCGCTCCATGGGAGATCGAAGGCTGGTCCACCTTTATGGAAAAGCGCGGGCCGGACAGCGATGCCGAAACGCTGGAGTTCTATGCCGAAAACCTAGGCCGGCTTTCCAAAACCAGGGAAGACATCAAGACCTTCTTCGAATTCGGCGAACTCGATGACTACGTCAGCTTTGGAGGAAAAGCGTAAGTCTCACTTTCACAAAAATAACGACAACCAACACAAAGGACAAACATATGAGTAGTAACCAAGGACAAAGACTGGCGGGTAAAATTGCGGTCATCACCGGCGGAAATAGCGGAATTGGCCTAGCTACGGCCAAGCGCTTCGTGGAAGAAGGTGCGCACGTCGTGATCACCGGCCGACGAGAGAAAGAGCTGAAGGAGGCCGCAGCCTTGATCGGAAAAAACGTCACGACGGTCGCGGGCGATGTATCGCGCCTGGAGGATTTGGATCGGCTCTTTGCTGTCGTGAAAGAGAAGCACGGTCACATCGACGTCCTCTTCGCCAACGCCGGCTGGGGCGAAGTCGCGCCGCTCGCAACGGCGACCGAGGCTCATTTTGACAAGACCTTCGACCTGAACGCGAAGGGAACGTTCTTCACCGTCCAAAAGGCCCTTCCCCTTTTCAAAGATGGCGGCTCGATCATCCTTACCTCTTCCGTCGCGAATGTGAGGGGAGACGCCGCGTTTACCGCCTACGCCGGGAGCAAGGCGGCTGTCCGCTGTTTCGTCCGCGGTTGGACGGTGGAACTGAAGGATCGCAAGATTCGGGTGAATTCGATGAGCCCTGGCCCAATCGAAACCCCGGCTTTGGAGAACGCGGGCCTCACCGCTGAACAGGTAAAACAGGTGGCGGATCAGTTCGCCTCGGAAGTTCCGCTCGGCCGCAGAGGCAAGCCTGAGGAAGTCGCTGCTACCGTCGTGTTCCTCGCTTCCGATGAAAGTTCTTTCATCACCGGCGTGGATCTCGCCGTCGACGGAGGCATGGCGCAGGTCTGACCCGGAAGACGAGCACATATTCAACCTAACGAACAAAGCGGAGGATAGGTATGAGCACAGAAAAGAACGTTCAGGTTGTGAAGGATTTCTTCGCCGCCATGGGTCGCGGCGATGCGCAAAGTCTGCTGGCTTTGTCTGCCGAAGATATTGAGTGGATCATTCCGGGCGAGGACTGGCCGCTGGCCGGCACGCACCGCGGGCACGGGGAATTGGCGGATTTGCTTCGGAAGGCTTCCGCAAAGCTGGAAACCTCCTACCCAGAGCCCCCCGAATTCGTAGCGCAAGGCGACCGGGTTCTGGTCATCGGCTTCGCGAGGGGGAAAGTCATAGCCACGAATAAGACGTTCGAGGACCATTGGGTTTTCGCCATCACCGTTCGAAATGGCAAACTGACGAACATCCGGGAGTATATCGACACGCAAGCACTGGCACGGGCCTCCGAGACGGCAGCGAGTTCCAAGCCCTGACCCAACGAGACCGACCGGCTTTCCGTTACCGGAGAGGTCGGAGCCAGGTTGCTTGATCATTCGGAGGCGCGGAACACGTACTGGGCATGAATCTAAAAGTCAGCACGTTGGTCATCGGATTGAGTACGATCCAGTTCTTGCAAACCAGGTCGCTCGTCGGGCAAATTACTGCGAGTGAGCTCCCCTCCGGTGCTGATATCTGACTCAAGGGCAAATACGAGAGACGAATCACCCCGGCAATCGGCCCCAGCACTCGCAGTTATACCAGGTCACTTTGTTGGCCTTTGAATTCTTCGTGCGATTTTCGTCCGAATGGGAATCATTGGCGGGCGGGCCGCTTCCCCGGGGGGCCGCAGCCGTTCGCGAGTTGCATATCGTAACTCAGGTAGTGGTGGAGAGGCGGATCTCAAACTAGCTTGGCAATATGGCGACAATAGGTGCGGTTCTAAAAAGCGATTTGGGTGTTAGTCAGAGCTACGAGCATGGCCCGAAACGGGTCACGCCCGGCGATCCGATCGAAACCGATGGCATCGTCTTGAAGTGGTATGCGTTGGCTCCGGAGGATCGACAAATATCAGATGAGATCGATCGGCTGGCTCGCTCGTTTTTGGCCCGGCAGGCAAGTCTCGAAGCGAAGGGACTGGGCTTTGTCATCCTGCACCGGTGCGGCGAAGACTTTTATTTCCTGATCGTCAACACCTGGCGCGGGAACAACGAACTTTGGGAGACAGTCTTCTATAAGAATGGTGACGCCATGGGCGACTTCGCACTTTGGCCGCGAGACGGAATGCATAAGCCAACTTTTTGCGTCTGGGAACTCGCCGCTGTCTGGCACGAGACGAAGTCGTGGGAGCGCTTCCTCCTGACCGCGCGCGATGAAGCCGCCGCGCAAGTGTGGGAGCGCGATCTCTATTCCGGCGTAGCCTAAGTCGGGAGTAGCCACTGCTAAAAAAGAGCGAAGCGAGATCAACACACCGTTGTTATGGGGCAGGAGAACGCTTGCCCGCTCCAGATAGCGCAGCTGCTGCGACTGGAGATCGGCAGTCCTTTTCTCGATATCGTCGCCTATTCGAAGTTGTCATCAGCGAGCAGACCGCGCCTGGATGGCGGACGAGAGACTTAGCTACTTCGCCACGTCCGTCGCGAAGGGGCGGCGCCGCGACCTGCGCTAGGCAGGTCATGTCGATGTCTCGCATGTTTCCTTTGGCGAGGAAATAGGAGATGATATGGTCGAAAGGAAGGCGGAGAAATCAGAGCTTACTATCGACACTCGCGACCTCGAAGCTCGTCAGATTCCCAGACGGCGTCAGACGCGCAAACGGCCGGTCTTTGAAATTGAGCGGTATGTGGTTAATCGGCGCCAACTCCAGAACTTCGCTGTTGCCGCCGGTCCGGCTCTTCCAATAGGCTCGATCGCAATGCAAATAAGCACATGAAAAAGCACTGGAGCGGCGTGTTCATCGAACTGGTGATCGTCGTCGTCGGCGTCTTCATCGGTCTGCAGGTCAATAACTGGAACCAGGCGCGGGCGGACGCTCGGCTCGGCCGGGATTACGTCAGGCGGTTGACTCATGACCTGCAAGAGAATCTAACCGGGCTCCGCGAGGAGATAGCTTACTATTCCGCCGTCCTGGATAGCGTGCAGCGGACCGACGAGCTCCTCCGGTCGGCTGATCCCGACCCGCGCGCGCTCGTCATCAACGCCTATCGCGCCACGGAGCTTAGCTATAACCCGCCCGTGCGCGCGACGTGGGACCAGGTTGTTTCCTCCGGCCACCTCGGACTGCTGCCGACCGGCGCGGCGGAATCAGGCCTGTCGCAATACTATGCGTTCGATACCGCCCAGGATATGTATCGCATGGGTCTCAATTCCGGCTATCGCCAAACCGCGCGGCAAATCATCCCGATGACCGTGCAGATAGCGATGCGCGCAGGCTGCAGTGATGTGCGGGATAAGCGCGGCAATATCGTGGGCTTCGCTAAAGACTGCGACCTCAAGGTCGATCCCGCCGCTCTGCGAGATACCGCCGTGGCGCTTCGTCGCAATCCAGCCGTCCTGGCCGATCTCCAATACGAGTATAGCTTCGCAGTTGCCGCCACGCTCAAACTCGGCGGGGTCGAGAAGAGTGTGGAAGACGCGTTGGCCGCGCTCGGCGCGGCACCAGACGGGCCGGAAAAAACGACGCCCTGATTCTCTCCAGCCTCTGAGGACGCGTCATCGGCCAACCTTTGGCATTTGCCTGCGTATGGCTGGTTGGTAGGGGCACTTGCGTCTGATGCCCATTTTGTCCTGCTGTCTCGCTCAGTTACCCGCCGCGGTAGGCGAATTCTTCTTGTTCGCGAAGATCTGGAAGGCACGCCCCGGCTTCGCCTGCGTTACAGGTCACGGGACAGCCCGGCCGCTCGAACAGCCCACGCGCCTTGTGCTGGTGACGCGATTCCTCGCCGTCAGGAACTTTTCTGCTACGCTGACTTCACCATGAGAGCCGCGTCTCCAGCACCCGAGGTCAGCACGAAGAAGGGACCGGTCTCGATGATTCGACCGATCAAACAGTAGCCCTATGAAAGAGTTTACGCTTGCTCTGCCACGAAAGGACCACCTCGTCAGATTCCTCCGCCGGGTTGCGAGGCCTGCGGCGATTTCCTTCGCTCTATTCGGGCTCGCGGCCTCCGCCGTCCTCGCCGGCGACTCTGTCGGTGCGGATACGAGCGCGCAGACTCAGTCCGGCGTGCCGGAATTTATGAGCGCCCGGAAGGAGATACCGCCGGAACTGCTCGACCAGAAAAAGGAGGGGACCTACTGGATTGGATTTCCGATCATCGGTTACGATCCTGACACGCTTTTTAATATCGGAGCGACGGTCAACGTCTTCGATGACGGACCGAAAGACAGCCCGTTCTTTCGCTATAACTCCTACGAACGCAAGCTGGCGCTCTCCGCGGCCTATTCCACCGGGGGCGCAAGTCAGGTCCGTTTCATTTTTGACGCGCCAAATTTCAAGGCTTCGCCCTGGCACCTGTACGGCACGGCGCTCTACATGAAGAGTGACTTCGAAAACTATTTCGGAGTCGGGGAGGCGAGCCTCGCACCGCTTAGTTTTCCCGGATCCGATCAGACCTACAGTAAGTATGAGGACTATCTGGATGCCATTAAACAAGTCCACGACGGTCAGACCTACCGCTCCTACGACGAGTATCGACAGAAACAAGCTTTTGCGGATTTCAGTGTGGAGCGGGACACCCTCGGGGGCATCCTGCGGCCCATGGCCGGCGTGCAGGTGGCCTACTACGATATCGGCGATTACACCGGTGAGACTCACGATGGCGCGATCATTCAACCGACCCACCTGCGCTCCGATGCGGACGACGGTCGGGCCAAAGGCTTCAATGGCGGCTGGGATAACTCAGTCAGGTTGGGGCTAACCTATGACACGAGAGACTTCGCGCCGAATCCGTCCAACGGCATCTTTCTGCAGGGCATCGGCCGCGCTTCGCTCAGAGCCTTCGGCTCGAACGAGAGCTACGGGCAATTCAAGCTGGAAGCGCGGGGTTTCTACAGCCCGTTTCCCAGCACGCGCCTGGTCCTGGCCGGCCGGCTGGGTTACCTCGCGCAAACCTCTAACACTCCATTCTACATCCTGTCGCAGGCTCCCGGAGTGGACGGGTCGAGTAACTGGCTGGGCGGGTTCGACAGTCTGCGCGGGTTTCAGAATAACCGGTTTATCGGCAATAACGTAGCCATCGCGAGCGCCGAGGCGCGCTGGTTCTTTGCCAAATCAACCGTCTGGAACCAGAACCTGGCTTACGGCACAACCGCGTTTGTCGACGCCGGCAGTGTCTTTGACAGCATAGGAGATACTTCCCTGAAACACTGGAAGCCATCCGGCGGAATCGGGTTCCTTCTCAGTTGGAATGTTTCCACGATCGTTAGTTTCGACCTGGGGAAGAGCGGAGAAGGCAAGCTCTTCTACATGGGTCTTGGATTTCCTTTCTGAGTCGCCGCCTTACGAAAGTTCATGCTTGTCGGCGGGTCCGGACGAGGCCTAGCCTGAAGAGACACCTCGCGGCTACGTATGCGGATTCTCGAAAAGACAGCTCGCTTTAGCGCCATCACGCTCGCCGTCCTCTTCATCGGCGTGAGTGTCGGCGGCATTGTGGGCGCGTGGTACATTAATCGCAAGGCGAGCGAGATCGCGCTGCAAGGGTTTGGCGTGATCGAGATGGGCGTCGGCGTGGTGGATGCTGGAGTGGGACGCGTGCATGACCTTATCGCCACGAGCCGGACGGAAGTGAAGCAGGTGGCCGAGACGATCGGCACCGTCGGCGCGCAGGCGGCGGCGAACAGCTCCGTCTTGAACGCGTTAAACGAACGCCTGGAGACCAGCCTGACCCCGCGGATCGCGCAGATGCGGCAGACACTGGCGCCGGTGCGCGATGCGGTCGCGAATGTGAGCAATGCGGTCAGCTTTGTCAGCTCGTTACCCGGCATGGCCGAGCGCGCGCCCCGGCTCGCGGCGCTGGATGAGACCTTTGACCGGCTCGAAGGAATCACCGCGGACACGACGCAACTGCGGAGCACCTTGCGGGCACTGGTGGAGCAGAAGGGCGCCGCCAGCTCCGAGACCGTGGCCGCGCTGAATGGAATAGCGCAGCGGATCGACTCGCGACTGGGCGAAGTGCAGGCGAATGTGCAGTCGCTGCGCGCGGATGTCGACGCGTTGCAAGGACGGATCGAGAAGAAAAAGTCGCGGCTCCTTTTCGCCTTCAATCTCCTCGCGTTGTTATCGACGCTCCTGTGGGTCTGGGTCATTTACGCGCAGATCGTCGTGATCCAACACCACTGGAGACTGGTGCGGCGGCCTGCGGTTTAATCAGCGTCCGAGTAGACGCTAGTGGGGCCGGGGCGGCTCGGCCATTTTCCTGCGGACAAAGTCGGAGTGGTCTTCCTGCCAGGGGAAAGCGCGATCGGCCGTGGTCGCATTCAAATAAAGATCGCCGGCATGACGCCACGCATCGAGCACGATGCCATCGGTAAAGGGCTGGCCGCGGGCCGTGAGCACGAGCGCGTTACTCTCGAGAAAATCGCCCGGGTGCGAGACGACCCAATGGATCTGGAGGGTCTTGAGATGCAGTCGCTGCATCTCGCGGAGCAGATTTTCCGTCCAATGATAACAGAAACCCTGCTCGCGGAGGCCGAGATTGACCAGCCCGTTCTGAAAGATAGCCGGCCCCACGACCCGATAGTCACCCTTCAGTCGGGCGCTCGTGGTATAGGCGCACTCGGACGCGCGGCGCGCTTCGGCTGCGCTCACCCGCGGCGAAAGCCCCTGTAAGGCATGCGCGAGCGCGGCCGGTGGTTTTCTCGCGGCATGACTCCGACACAGCCGGCGCAAAGAAGCGCGAAGGTGAGAAGTAAGATTCGCCAATTCCACGATTGCCTAAGTGCTCAAGCTACTCGTTCCAGCTATTTTCAAGAGGGAACAAGACTAGCCCATTCATCTCTGGCGTTTGGCATTTCTCGTGAGCGCGGGTAGTTAGACTGATAAGCAGAACATTAAGCCGGTTGCAGAAGCTCGACTCGTCGCTACCATCGGCGGCATGGACCGCCTGTCGGAATTCGTCAGTCTTCATCCCTACTTCAAGGTTCCGGCGGATAAACTGGCGGTTTTGAAGGCGATTTTGCCTGAGTTCGCTGCGAAGACGCGGAATGAAACGGGCAATCTCTTCTATGAGTTCACGATCAACGGCGACGAGGTGTTCTGTCGCGAAGGCTATGTCAACGCGGCCGCGCTCCTGGAGCACTTGGAGAACGTGGGCGCGATGCTCGCGGCAACGCTGAAGATGGCAGACCTTATTCGGCTTGAAGTCCACGGGCCCGCCGCTCAACTCCAGAAGCTGAAAGAGCCACTCGCGCATCTGAATCCCGCGTGGTTCGTCTTGCAGCGGTAGCGATCTTCGATCCGGCAGCGCTGCGGATGAGAGCGTGGGCCTGATAGGTCAAAACCCGTTTCAGATCTTTTCCAGCAGGAGATAGCGACGCGAGCGGGGCGCGAAAGCAGCCGAAGTCTCTTCCGTCAGTTCCGGCTTTCCGATAACCGCGAGCTCAAATCGGAGCCGCTTGTTCCGGCGGGAGATCGTGGCGGGCGGTCAAGACCCATTGCTCAGCGCTGGCCCGATCAGGGAAGGCGGCGATGCGGTGGTTTGCCTGGCGGGTGCGGCTGATGAAATGGATGATCGCTTTCATCGGCCCCGAGCGTTCGCTCATGACGACGGCGCGACAAATCGGTTTGGGCGAGAACGGAGAGGCGGCGACCAATTGCGCGACAATTTCCTCGCTCACCTGCGCCTCCGTGACCGCGTGGAAATCCCAGATGCGATCGTAGCCGGGATCGAACGCCGAGTCTTCCAGTAACTCGTGGCGCGTGCGCAGAAATTCCTCATCCGTGACCACGCCGCAGCCGGTCGTGACGACTAGTCTTCGGACGGAATCAATCGTTAACGTCACCGGCATAGCGCCACCATGTAGCAATATTCGTCCCACCCTGCGCGGAGCTTGCCTGCGCGCGATTCTTGAGTGGTGCTCGCTGCGGTTGCGGCGCAGCCGAGGTTGCGCGCGAGTTTGGCCAAGCCGAGGTGTCAGGATGAAACGCTTCCCGGATGCGGGGAAACTGAAAATGCGTGGGATTCGCGCTGCGAGCCCGGGCGTTTGTCTTCTCTTGCTCTTCGGCGCGGCGCGAGCGCTGGGACAGGCGGAGCCGCGAGCGGTAGCGGGGCCGGCGCGGGTGGAGGAACAGAAGTCGTTTCAGGGCGTGCCGGTGTTGATCGTTAGGCCGAAAGAAGTGTTGCCCGGGACGCAGTTGGTGGTGTTGTTCCATGGGTTTGGTCCGCCCGAGAATCCGGAGGCCTTGGCGCGGGCCCTGCCCCTGGCAAAACTCCCGGCCGTTCTCGCTTATGTGAATCTGCCGCTGGTGGCGAAGCGGTTGCCCGCGGGCGGGATCGAGGCTTTGAAGCGGGTGCAGGCGCAGAATTTCGTGAACGGCTTTTTCTTCCCGTCGATCGAGGGTGCGTCGTCCGAGTTGCCGCTGATGGTGCGCGAAATCGAGGTGGAATATCACCTGGATGTGCGGAGCGGGATCGGGCTCTTCGGTTTCTCGGCCGGGGGCGCGGCGGCGTTACTGGCCTTGATAGAGGCGGACGTCCCGGTGGTGGCGGCGGCGATCCTGAACGCGCCTTTGAGCGTGAGGGAGAATGTGCGGAATTGGGAGCGGGCGTTGCACCGGCAGTTTCAGTGGGATGCGGCGGCCCGGGCGGCGGCGGATCGTTACGATGTGGAACGCCAGGCGGGTCGAATCGCAGCCCGCCAGCCGTTGCCCGCTTTGTTGCTCATGCGCGGCGGAGCCGATGAGTCGTTCGATGGCGAATCGGTGCGGCGGGCGACCGCTGCTTTGCGGACGGCTTATGAAAAGGAAAACGCGGAGAGTAAATTCGCGGTCAAAGTCTTCCCGGGCTTGGGCCATAACTTCGGTCCGGACGCGCAGGCCACGACTTCCGCGCCTGCGCCTGTCAGCAACGAGATCGATGACGCGGTCCGACGTTTTTTCGAGCGTTACCTGTTGAGCGCGTCGCAGAGTCCCCCTCGCGACGTTACCAAGCGGACGATGCCAGCCGGAGCCCAGGGTTATGTTGGCTTCTCCGCGGCCAACGAGTGACTTACTTCGGCCGCCGGTCGACGGGCATGTCGGGAGGTTTCCGGGCGCGGAATCTCCGGCAAACGACTGAACGTCGGCGCGGAGATTGCGATCGCTTAGCAACCGGGACAAGCTAGGAAATCGTGCCGCCGGCGCTCTTCATCGCGGCCCGCTCCAAGGTGCGCTGGCGGATGCGCTCGAAGCTGTACTTAGCCAGTTCCAGGGGTTCCTTCTGCGCGGTCGTTTGCAGGTGTTGAAGAAGTCGTTCGCGCCGCGCTTTCTCGGTCGGGTCATCCGCGCGCGTGATGAGGGAACGCAGGTCGGCTGCGGTTTGCTCCAGGGTGTCGTTTTTCAGCGAGAGCAGGGCCAGCCCGGCCATCGGAAAACGGTCGAAGGCCTCGAGCAGGAAATCGCGACAGGCCGGGCTGTGGCGGAGATGGAACCGGATGTTCTGTTCGACGCCGCGAATGGGATACTGCGGGAAAGCCGCGGAATGGATGATCGCCGAGGCCAGGTTATCGAGGAGCAACTCGGCCATGGCTTTGACTTCGTCGCTGCTCGCGCGATCGCCTTCGGCCCAGACTTTGTTATCGTAAAAGTAGGGGCGCAGATAAGGCCGCTGCACGAGCAGGGGCAGATGATCGGAGGTTTCCGCCATCGCGCGTTGCACGAGTTGGATCTCGGGTTGCTGGCGCGCGTTCTCGAGCTGGCGCCGCGCCGTTTCCAGGTTCTGGCGCGCGGCCCGAAGCTGTTGCACGAAGACGGAAAAGTTCAGCAGGCCGACGCCGACGAGCAGAACAGTGCCGACGATGGTGAGAAAGGGAAGCCAAGTCGTTGCGGGCATTAAAGGATGATTGCCCGGAACGTAATCGCATCAGGCAATGGTGTGAATCACGAGTTTGTAAGCCGACACGATGCCCGCTCGGAAGCCAACTGTATATTTCATCGCGTGCTGCGACGGCGCGGTGAAAGACGACTTTCTCCAGGAATTCCTCCCTCCTGAGGCGAAGTGTTTGCACTCCTCAGCACGACGAACTTCCCGCGGGGAAGGGGAGATCGAGAGCGCGTTGTTATCCGGCCGCTGCCTTTTCGCAACGCTCCAGCAGCCGCGGCGCTTCCATCCGCTCCGCCCAGGCCGCAAAGGCCGGCGTCGCACCGCGCCAGCGTAGTGTCTCGACCTTCCTGAAGAGCAGCGCATCGGTGCGCAGGGTCGCGAGATTCTTAAAGAGCAGCGCGAGTTCGCGCCGTTCGCCGAGAACGTTGGCCGGGAAGCTTTCGATCGGACCGTGCCGGTGCAAAAGCGTGGCCGCGGTCTTCGCGCCGACCCCCGGGATGCCGGGATAGCCGTCGGCCGCATCGCCCACCAGCGCGAGCAGGTCCGGAATGAGCGGCGGCTCGACCCCGAACTTCTCGCGAATCCCAACCGCATCGCGAATGATATTACGCCGGCCGTCGATCTGCACCACGCGCGTCCCGCGCACGCATTGCGCCAAATCCTTATCGGGCGTCCAGATGGCGACCTTCTCGACCTTCCTGTCCTTCGCCGCGAGATGCGCGGCCGAAGCGAGCGCATCATCGGCTTCGAGCTCGATCATCGGCCAGACGACGACGCCCATCGCCGCGAGCGCCTCCTCGAGCGGATGGAATTGCGCGCGCAACGCCGGCTCGATCCCGGCCCCGGTCTTGTAGCCCGCCCAAAGCCGATTGCGAAACGACTCGATCACATGATCGGTCGCGACGCCGAGATAGGTGTGGCCGCTCTCATTCTCGATCATTTGCAGAACAGTTTGCAGCACGCCGACGACCGCGCCGTAAGGCCGGTCCTTGCCTTTGTTGAACCGGCGTAAGCCGTAGAAATGACGAAAGAGTTCGTAGGTGCCGTCAACGAGATGGACGATCATTTTGGGTCAATCTTAGATCTCGTGGCGGTCCGATCAAAGGCTGTCGACACGGCCAAATAGACCGCACGATGTTTGAGTGCGCATTACTTTTGCGCTGCTCTTTCCCTCGCCCCAGAAGCGCTCTCGCCGCCCGGTGATTGACCATGTGCACTTCTGAAACGCCGAAACTCTGAAAAGCTGAAAACTGAAGTGCCCAATTGCTGGCGCCCTAGCGCGTCGGGTCGAGAAAGCGCGGGACATACCAGTCGATTATGTGCTCGCACTAGTCGTTAGGCAGGGAATGACGCTGGCCGCGATTGGGATTGTCGCCGGATTGGCCGGTGCCTTCGGTCTCACGCGC
Organism: uncultured Verrucomicrobiae bacterium; assembly: GCA_963831805.1. Lineage (GTDB taxonomy): Bacteria > Verrucomicrobiota > Verrucomicrobiia > Chthoniobacterales > UBA10450 > Palsa-1392. The sequence goes on from CAWHRN010000004.1 coordinate 542,612, forward strand.
GTCATGGCAAGTTTACTTTTCAATGTGCGGCCAGATGATCCGACGACCTATCTCGCGATTTCGTTTCTGCTTATCGTCGTCGCGTTTCTCGCCTGTTATCTGCCCGCGCGTCGCGCCGCCAAACTCAACCCAATGATTGCTCTCTCGCGCACGTAATCCGCGCCATTCATTGCGCGCAAGATTTGGTTGATGATTCGCGTCCGACGCGGCAATGAGGATCATGGCCAAGAAAAGTTTTGAGACGAAGAAAATGCTGTCAGCAGAAGAGCGCGCCCAGTTAATCGAGACGTTGCAGGCGCGTTTTGAGAAGAATATGCCCCGCCACAAAGGGCTCGAATGGGGCAAGGTGAAAGCCAGACTGGAGGCGAATGCGGGGAAGCTGTGGTCGCTTCACCTCATGGAAACAACCGGCGGCGAGCCGGACGTGATCGGCCAGGATAAGAAGACCGGCGAATACATTTTCGTCGATTGCTCGCCGCAAACTCCGAGCGGCCGGGTCAGTCTGTGTTACGACGATGAGGCGCTGGCGGCGAGAAAGGAACACAAGCCGAAGGATAGCGCAGTGCGCATGGCGATGGACATGGGCGTCGAGCTCTTGACGGAGGAGGAATATCTCGCGCTACAGAAGCTGGGAGAGTTCGATACGAAAAGATCGAGCTGGATCAAGACGCCGGCGGACATCCGAAAACTCGGCGGCGCGCTCTATGGCGATCGCCGTTACGGCCGCGTTTTTGTAGGACACAACGGCGCGGACTCCTACTACAGCGGGCGGGCTTTCCGTAGCTCGCTCAAGGTCTGACTTCTCGCATCGGCTAGGTTTCAATCTGGGAACGGAGCAGTGACGAAGACAACAGGATTATATGATGCAGGTGGTTAACTCTCCCGTTCCAGATCAGGCTGTGTCGGTGATAGCAGCATAATCGCGCTCTACCGATGCACGCGTTCGATTTCATCCTGGTGCTGTTTTCGTTCGTCTACGCGGCGGCGGTGACGCATCTGATCTCGACCGCGGGCGAGATTATCATCGCCTCCAAGCGCATCCGGCTTTCGTGGTGCAATGCGGGCTGGATGCTGGCTGTGCTCCTCTTTACCTGCGCGTGGTGGATCGGTCTGTGGGATTTGCATGCGGTCACGAGATGGGATGTCGGATCAATCGCGTTCTATTTCGCGATCGCCTCGGGCATTTATCTGCTCGCGCGTCTGGTCTCGCCGCGCATACCGGAAAGCGACGAGATCGACTTGCAGCGCTTTCATTCCGAGGAAGGCCGCAAATATCTTGTCGCCTACACCATTCTCGGCGCGGTGACGGTGGCGACGAATGCCGTGCTGGGCCAGGCCGCTGGCGCTTCGCAGTGGCCGGCGCAGAATCTCGTGATCGCTCCCATGACGATCGCGACGGCCGTGGCCGCGATTTTCATAAACACCCGCTGGGTGCAAATCCTTGCTCTCTTTATTCAAATAGGAGGTTGGACTTGGTATTTTGCCGCATTGCAGGCGGCGCTGTCGGGCTAACTGTGGAAGAGCGGCCTTTCCTGGCAGTGCGCTTCATTTTTCAGCTGACGGCTTGTAACGAGCGAATCGTTTCTCGCGTTCTTCCCGAGGTGGCGGATGATCGTGAAATGAGTGAGGCGAGAAGATGCGTTTTTTAATTTTTGTTTGTCCCGACACGACTCCGGTAGAGGCAAACTCAGAGGCGGGCATGAATATCGAGCAATGGGTCGCGAAGTATGATGCGAGCGGCGTGCGGCTGCTCGGCGATCGGCTGGCGGCGGCCAGTGACGCGCGCGCGGTGCGGGTGCGCGACGGCAAAATCGTCGTCCAGGAAGGTCCGTTTATCGAGAGCGCGCAATCCATCGGCGGCTTCGATGTGCTCGAGTGTCGCGATCTGGCGGAGGCGATAGAGGTGGCGGCGGTGCACCCGATGGCGCGTGCGGGGGTGATCGAGATCCGTCCGTTTTGGAACGGCTAAATGGCCTCGTTAGGCTGGCCTCTTTGCGGGCGAGATCAGCGTCGGGTGATCAGAGGTCGAACGCACGCACTATGGAATCCGGAGGCCTAACGACCGCAATGAAGTGATTGACTCCGGTTCGCCGAGAATAATATTTCCGGGCGAGGTGATTCACGATGTTGCACCCGGAACTCTTGCGCCGCCTTTGTCTTGCCCGTGATTTGCTGCGGGAATGGGATGAAACGCCATTACCGGTGAGCGCCGTCGCTCGCAGGACCGGCTTTTCTTACTTTCATTTCATCCGTCTGTTCAGGGCCGTGTTTGGTGGAACACCGCACCAGTATCGCTCTCGCGCTCAGATCGAAAAAGCCAGGCACCTGTTGATTCTCACTGACTACTCGGTCACCCGGATTTGCCTGGAAGTGGGTTTTACCAGCCTCGGCAGCTTTAGCTCTCGTTTTTCACAGCGGGTCGGTATGTCGCCCTCAGCCTTCCAGCGGCGCTATCGCCCGGCCAAGGGAAAGGCGCGGCGGCTGCCGCCGAGCCTGGTCCCGGGGTGTCTCCGGCTGATGGGCGGAATTTCCGGATGAAAATTGGCAATTTTGAAGAAGCAGGTCGTCGCGGCGCCGGTTAATCTCGCTCCCATGAAAATCAAACTAAATAGCATTGTCGTCGAAGATCAGGGTAAGGCGCTTGCCTTCTACACTCGGGTGCTCGGTTTCAAGAAGAAAAATGAGATCCCGATGGGTGAATTCAAATGGCTAACTGTTATCTCACCGGAGGGGCGTGACGACGTCGAGCTTTCGCTTGAACCGAATGTTAACCCGGCGGCGAAAACCTATCAGGAAGCAATGTTCAAGCAGGGTATCCCGCTTGCCGCTTTCGAGGTGGAAGACATAGGCGCCGAAGCGAAGCGATTGAAGAAGAACGGCGTCATGTTCACGATGGATCCGACTCAATGCGGGCCTGTGCAGATCGCAATTTTTCCTGACACTTGCGGCAACCTGATTCAGATCTACCAGCCGTCGCAGAGTAGCTAAGACTCCAGGGCCGCGGCCGGTCGTTCGCGTTCAAACGCTAACCGTTATTGGGATCACCGTCCTGCTTCGGAGTGGATGGCGGGGAAGCCTGCCTTCGGCTTCTACCGTTCTACGGGTTAGGGCCGAGTGCGGCGCTTAGTCGTTCGAGGCTGGCTTCTGGCCAGAGCTTTTCGGTTTTGTAAAACTCATCGAACGACGGTGTGGCCTCAGGTAGCTCGAGCCATTTCACCTGATAGCGAGTGAAGATATGCGCGTTCGGCTCCAAGGCCTGCGGCTCATCGAGCGTGCCGACGCGGACGAACCGGAGATTCGGCCGGTGTCCGTAGTCGCTCCAAAGGGCGGTCTGGCACTGGCCACAGCGATAGACGTCGTGCGGTCCCTGCTTGCGCGGCACTGGCACGGCTACTGGGCTTCCGCTTGTAAGCTTGATCGCCTGGGTCTCGATGACTGCGTTGATGACAAACGCGCTGCCGGTCAACCTCTGGCAGTCGTCGCAGTGGCAGCAGTTCACAAACATCGGCGGGGCGAGAAGCTCATAGCGAATGGAACCGCAGGAGCAGCCGCCGGCGAATTTTCTGATATGGGTAATTCGTGACTCAGCTAGCCGGGCGCAGCAACCGAAAACTGAAAAGTGCTGCGACGCAGTGGGCCGTCTCTCGGAGGCGAGCGGTTGGAGCGAAAAGGGTCAAGGCTGCCATACCTGTCAGGCATCAAACATTCGGCCCGGGGATTATGATTAGCGTTAGCTTTTTCTCGCGAAATCCAATCTTGTTATTCCGGCCTGGAATTCATACGCTCTCTGGTTATGAATAAATTCACTAGCCGGGTGCCTTTGTTGCTGCTCGTTTTTGTTGCTTCGAGTGCGTTTGCGATTCCACCTTTGGACGTGACGGTCTCCGGCGCGAACAGTGGCCGCGTCTCGAAAATGATCACGAAAAGCGATGGCACTTTTGCCACTGGCTCGCTCGCTTCGGGCTCCTATGTAGTGGAGTTCCGCTCGCACTCTGCGGCGCTGGCCAACGATCAGTTTTTGCTCGTCCTGCGCGCGGGGAAGAAAACGGTGATTTCCAACGCGATCCCGGGCAAACAATTCACCGCCGGCGGCGCTGCGGTCAGAATGGATCTGAAAAATGGAACAGCCATCACCGGCCAGGTCGCGAGTGAACGGGAGCTGAGTAAGGCGAAGGTGAGAATGGTCAACGGCAAACGCCTCGTGTGGGTCGAGAGCAAGACGGGCAGCAACGTTGGCGGACAGTGGGTCGAAGAAAGCGCGTTGCGCGAACCGAACGCTTCCTACCTCAGCAACGACACCGTGCGCGAGATGCAGGAACGGGGTAGCCAGGGGAACATGGACGCGAACGAACATGGGCCCGGTCATCGCTAAGTCGCGATGAGTCGATCGGTCGCGGGCTGACCTAAGGAGAAGCGGCTGGTTGGGAATGGCTCTCGCTTGTGGAGTTAAGTGCCGGCGAAGGCGGATGCAGATCGGTGCCGTCTGTCGGGACTGATTCAACAGCATCGTTACGAATTCGCGAGGGGTTTTGCCCGATGCAGGCGGGAGCGTTTCGTGGGAGGGTTGCGACTGGCGCTACCGTAGATGGCCTGAAGGCCAGGAGTCATCGACCGGGGCCAGGCAGAGGAGCTATTATGAAACTATTCGGAATATTACTGGGAGCAGCCGTGCTCTCATCGTCGCTAGCAATAGCGGAAACACCCGGCGCGGATGCACGACTGCGGAAGATCTACACCGACGAGTGGAAGTGGCGGGTGGAACAGTTTCCCGGGCTGGAAGGGCCGGACAACCCGGTTCCCGATCATCTTTCCAAAGAAGATCCGGCGACGCAGGAAATGCGGCTGCGCCACTGGGAAGAAGTCTTGAAGCAGCTCGATGCGATTCCGCACGGTGAGCTATCGGCGGAGGAACAAGTCAATTACGATGTCTTTCGCCCGGAGGTAGAAGACTCGATCGCCGACGAGAAGTTCCGCGACTACGAAATGCCGGCTAACTCGGACTCGGCTTTCTGGAGCGATTTCGGTTACACCGCGCGGCGGCCCTTCAAGAACCTCGCCGATTACCAAAACTGGATCGCGCAGATGCGTGATGTCCCGCGCTACTTCCAGGAACAGATCGCGAATATGAAGGCGGGTGTGGCGCGCGGGTTCACGCCGCCGCGGGCGACTTTGACCGGACGCGAGAAGTCGATCGCGACTGTGGCCGAAGGTAAGCCGGAAGATAATCTGCTCTACACGCCCTTTCGCGAGCCGATGGTAGGAGTGGAGGCTGCCGACCAGCAGAAGCTAAAGAAGGAAGCAGCTGAGGTTATTGGCGGCATCGTGCAACCGGCGTATGCGGATCTGCTCAAGTTCTTTCGCGACGAATATGTCCCCCACACCCGTGAGACGCTGGCCGCGGAAGCATTACCGGACGGCAAGGCTTATTACCGACAGAAGATTCATGAGTTCACCACCTTGAATCTCTCGGCCGACGAGATTCACCAGACCGGCCTGGCGGAAGTCGCAAAGCTTCACGAGCAAATGGTCGAGGTGATGCATGAGACCGGCTTCAAGGGCGACTTTCCCGCCTTCCTGAAATTCCTGCGTGATGACCCGCAGTTCTACGCCAAGTCGCCGCAGGAGTTGCTCAACCGCGCCGCTTGGATCGCAAAGGTCTTCGACGGCAAGGCCTCGCAGTATTTCGGCTATCTCCCGCGGATGCGTTTTACGATCAAGCCGGTGCCGGCGGACCTGGCTCCCTTTTATACTTCTGGCCGGGGCGGCCCCGGGATCTATCTGCTGAATACCTACGACTTGCCGCATCGCCCGCTTTACAACCTGACCGCCCTAACCTTGCACGAGTCCGCGCCGGGTCACGCCTTCCAGGGACCGATCGCACTCGAGCACAAGAATCAGCCGGACTTTCGGCAACACGATTACATCTCGGCCTACGGAGAAGGCTGGGCGCTCTACTGTGAAAAGCTAGGCTTGGAAATGGGAATGTATGACACGGCCTATGACCGCTTCGGCATGCTCGGTTACCAAATCTGGCGCGCGGCGCGACTGGTCGTCGATACCGGGATTCATTCTCAGGGTTGGACGCGTGAACAGGCCTTGCAGTATATGCATGACTACACTGCGCTTCCCGACCATGAAATCGAGACCGAGGTGGACCGTTACATCGGCTGGCCGGGACAGGCACTCTCCTACTATTTGGGTGAGCTGGCGATCCTGCGTGGACGCGAAAAGGCGGAGAAGGCGCTGGGATCCAAGTTTAACATCCGCGCTTTCCACGATGCTGTATTGGAGCTCGGTTCGGTGCCGCTGCCCGTTCTGACCACGCGGATCGACCGATTCATCGCCGCAGGCGGCAAAGGTCCTTACCCAGATATGGAGTGAGCTGCCTATAAGTCTCCGTCCGCCACGCCCGTCCCTGGCTCCCGCACGCATGAGGATGAAGTTCAGTCCCGGTCTGGCGGTGAGTATCGCGGTTGTGCTCCTGAGTAGCAAAGAAGTAGCATTGACGAAGGATGGGCCGGAATTCGACTTCGTTCGGGACATTCGCGTTTCCGAACGAAACCGTCTTCGATTATCACGAAGGCATTCCCTACGCGCACCACCCTTCGCCGGGCCGGAATCAGCCAAAGCCTTATACCTGGCGTTGTTTCGTCATGAGTCGAAGCGTGGTGCAGTTCAAAAAATTCGCCCGCTTCGAACCAAAGTCACCTCCGCTCGACGACGCCGGGCTCGCGCCTCGCCTCCGTGTCATCTGCCACGAGCATCCGTTGGTCGCCGCGTGGTCAGCGGAGCATCGAAGCATTATTCCCGGATACAGGGATCTGCGAGAGTTAAGCGAAATGCGGCCACGGGTGGTGCAGGAAAACATGGGCTTGGGCTGGCCCACGTATTTCGGATAGGTAACTGGCGCATGTTCGGTCTTCATAGCCGCGGTTATCAGGCGATTGAACAGACTGAAATGGAGGATGCCCTGGGTCGCGGCGAGTTTTTTGTGGCCTATCTCTCAAGTTTTCCAAGTCTCACCATTAATCATGCGGTGCTGGTTTATGCGCATCGTTCGCCCGGCCCGGACCACGATGAAATAGGATACTGGGTCTACGCCGACAAGCCGCGCGAGCTGAACTATTCCTTGAGCAAGCAGGAGTTTTCCTTCCAGAAGGATTGGGATTTCGTCGGCGGCCTCGTGCGGGTCTATCACGTTTACGGCCGGGACTGGCAGTAGATCAGCGCTCGACCGCGCCGCCGAATGGCAGGATGATGAGGCATGATTGATCACATCATTCTCACAGTCAGCGATCTCAGCCAGAGCAAAGCCTTTTACGAGCACGCGCTGGCGCCGCTCGGGATGAAGCCGACGCCGGAATTTCCTTGGGGACCGGCAAAGGCGCGCGGAGTCGGTTTCGGGGGCGAGGATAAGGAGTTCTTCCTCGTCGAAGGCGCTCCGATCAAGCCGCCGTTTCATATCGCATTTCGCGCGACGACGCGGGCGGAGGTAAAGGCGTTCTACGAGGCGGCTCTTGGGGCCGCTGGTCGCGACAATGGCGCGCCCGCGTTAAGCCCCGAACATCATGCCGACTATTTCTCGGCCTATGTCTTCGATCCTGACGGCCATAACATCGAAGCCGTGTGTCATGAGACGGAATAGCATGCGCGGTTATTGCTTCTTCTTGTGCGGAGCCATCGCGGCATTCGCCGTTACGGACAACGCCTTGGGCGGAGTCGCCGATGCGTATTTGGATACTTACTTCAAAATGTTCCCGACCCGCGCAACGCAGGCGGGGAACCACGCGTTCGATAACAAGCTCGAACACTTCTCGGCGGAACAACTCGCGCGCTGGGTGGACTTTAATTTGTCAGAACGCAGTCGCCTAACAAAGCTGCTGAGCGCTCCTGACTTATCCTTCGACGATCGCCTCGACGCCGAAGCATTGCTCGCCCAGGTGGAACGTGAGTTGCACGAACAGACGGTCCTGCAGCGGCCGCAACGCAATCCGCTCTACTGGTCGGAGGTGATCGCCAACGCGGCGGTCTTTCTGCTGGTGCGTGATGACTTGCCGCTGGTGCAACGACAGGAAGGCGTCCGAGCTCGCGCGCGCCTGTTGCCAGCGTTCGCGCGTCAGTGCAGCGAAACCTTTGCCCGGTCGAAAAGCGAGGAGGTGGCGCCGGAATTTTGCAAGATTGCGGCAGGGCAGCTCCGCGCGACGGCGACATTTTACCGAGATGGGTTCGCGCAGGCAGTGGGCGAGAGCACGGAATCGCGCGCGGAGGGTGGGAAGGCAGCGGCGGCGATCGCCGGACTGGCCGACCAGATCGACAAGCTATCGCAACACGCGACTGCCTCGCCTCGTCTGGGGAAGGAATATGCCACGACGTTCCGACTGGGAACGGGAGTGACCGAACCTGTGGCCGACGTTCTAAGACACGCGAACGCTGACCTCGCGGCCAAGAAGAGGGAAGCGGCCGATTTCGGGCGGAAGGTTTGGCCGGAGTTAATGAAGGAGGAGAAGCCGCCGGCGGACGATTCGGCTCTGTTACGGCGGCTCTTCGACCGCGTGGCGGAGGACCGTGATACGAACGTCGAAGAGTATACGGCACGCTGGCGAGCGAACGTGGTCGAGATCGAGAAGTTCGTGCGCACGAAGCACATCATGACTCTGCCCGACCCGCTAACTCTGGTCATCGAGCGGGCGCCGGCGTATTTCGTTGGTCAGAGCGTAGGGGGCGTTTATCCGGCCGGCCCGTACGCGCCGGAAGCTAAGACGATCCTGTTTCTCCCAGTGCCACCGCCGGACGCGACCGCGCCACAATGCGAAGCTTTTTTCCGCGATTTTAACCGCCCGTTTAGCCGAATGATTGTGCCGCATGAACTGATTCCGGGTCACTATGTGCAGCTCAAGTATGCCGCCCGCCAGCCTCACAAGGTGCGGGCGGTTTTCCCTGATCCTATTTATCTCGAAGGATGGGGAACGTTTTGCGAGCGATTATTGCTGGACCAGGGCTGGGGTGGTGCGTTGCCGCGCCTGGCACATCTGAAGAAACAACTCGAGAATATCGCCCGCACGATCGTGGACATCCGAGTTCACACCGAAAACATGTCGCGCGAAGAGATGGTGCGGTTTGTCAAAGAGGAAGCGCTCCAAGGCGACCAATTGGCGAATAACATGTGGACGCGAACCCTGACGAGCTCGCCGCAGATTACCACGTACTATCTCGGCTATGCGAAAGTGAGGCAGATATACGATGCCGCGCGGGCTGCGGAAGCAGATAAGTTCGAGCTACAACGTTTCATGGATGGAATGATGGAGTTTGGGCCGGTGCGGCTGGACCATTATCTGGAGCGCGTGCCTCGCCGCTAGGAGTCTCGGGCTGGGCAGCAACTGCTTGACACAGAGCAGCCGGATTGCCCACGCTCTCGGATATGAAAGTTCCCTCCAGATATAGAGCGGCGTTTTTAGTCCTGGCGACAGGCATTTTCCTCGTCGGTCGGCTTGTGGCGAACGAGCCGGCGGCGGCGAGTGATCTTTCGCAGACGAAGAAACAGACTCCGGAACTGCTGCTGGCGAATGTCTGGAACCCTTCAATGGATCCCACCGGCTGGTGGGTGAGTGAGAAGTACGATGGCCTGCGAGGTTATTGGGATGGCCGGCAACTCTGGAGCCGCAAAGGCACTCTGATTCATCCGCCGGACTATTTTGTCGCTGAGCTGCCGCCTGACATTGCGCTGGATGGAGAGTTATGGCTTGGCTACGGCAAATTCGAGGAGACGGTCAGTGTCGTCCGTGCGGAGACACCCGACGATCGCTGGAAAAACGTCCGCTTTATGGTCTTCGATGCCCCACAGGCTAAAGGTCCCTTTGAAAAACGAATGCATTTCCTGCGTGCGACTTTGCCCGAGGGGAATCAGTTCGTCAGAGTCGTAGCGCAGGAACGCTGTCAGGGGAAGACTCAGCTCCTGGCGGAGCGCGATCGCGTCGTTCGGCAGGGTGGTGAAGGTCTTATGTTGCGGCAGCCGGACTCGGCTTACGAACCGCGGAGATCGCCTACCTTGCTTAAGGTCAAGCCCTACGACGACGCGGAGGCGACGGTCATCGCGCACGAACCGGGAAAGGGAAAGCTCGCGGGTAAGCTTGGCGCACTCCGGGTGCGGACGGATGACGGCAGGGAATTTTCTGTTGGAAGCGGCTTGACCGAGGTCGAGCGAGAGTCCCCGCCGCCGGTGGGAACAGTCATCACTTATCGCTTCCGCGGACTAACGGCCAAAGGCCTGCCACGGTTCCCGACCTATTTGCGGGTGCGTCGGGATTGATGAGGCATAGGGTTCGCCCGTATTTGCCCGCGATCTCTGCAAACGTGCTCGCGCTTGCAGATTCCCAATAGAGGTGAGGAATCACGGTGGTCCCGTTGCTATCAGTAGATAAGGGGCGAACAGGCTTTAATTTGCTGGGTCAACCGGGATTGGTAGAGAGATTGGCGGGCGCGTTCGGCCGTGGCTTTTTCCAGATGTAACCAACCATCACGAGAAGGACGAGGACGACCGCGCACAAGCCAAAGACATGACGAACGCCAAACTCTTTCGCGAGGAAGCCGCTCAGGATGAGGCCGGCGATCTGCGCGGTGAAGATGAGCGACATGAAGGCGGAACCGATCCGCCCGAGCATCGCCGGCGGCGTTTCCTGTTGCATCATGGTTTGGGCAGGAATGACAATCCCGGCCACGGCGAGGCCGATGAGGAAGTCGCCGAAAAAGGTCGTCCAGACTCGAGTGAAGAGTGAGAGAAAGACGAGGCCAAATGCGATGCCGCCGAGACCAAGGAAGACGAGTGTTTCATTCGTTAGGTGCTTGGCGAAAGTGCTGACGAAGTTGGTGCCAACAAGCATGCCGACGCCGATGAGCGCGCTGGCGATACCGAAGACGCGGGTGGCCGCGTGCAGATCTTCGCGCACATACACCGCGATAAGCGGGCCGAAGCAGCCGAGGATGAACATTCCCGAAGCGAGGGCAAGTGTGACAAAGAGCAGTCCCGAATGATGGAAGATAAAGCTGAGTCCTTGTTTCGCGTCCTGCCAAACCCGTCCGATCGCGGATGAGGCGGAAGACGATGCCGCCTTTTCCGCAGCGGGCGTGCCGGCATTGACCGGTTGAACAAATGGCAGCGAAAGAATCAGAAGTGCCGAGCAGATGAAACTAACACTGTCGGCGAGATAACAACTGTTCGCCCCAAACGACCCAACCAGGAAAGCCGCCACCGCCGGCCCGATGATCCGCATGCCAAACATCACCTGCTGGATGAGCGCATTGGCCGAGCGCAAGCCATGCAGCGGCACCGCCGAGCGAATCGCCACACCTTGCGCCGGGCTGAAGAAACTCGAGACGACACTGATCGCGGCAAGGATGACGTAGAATTGCCATAACTGGGTGGCGACAAGGAGTAACAGGACAAGACCAGCCCGGATCACATCGCTCGCGACCATGGTCGGTTTTAGCGGCCAGCGATCAACGAAGACGCCGGCCAGCACTCCTAGCAGCGCGATCGGCAAAAGGTAGGCGATCTGCACGGTCGTGACCTGTTGCGCATTGGCGTGAAGCCGGAAGGTCAGCACGCTGATGACGGCAAAGAGCGCAAGAAAATCGCCAAAGACCGAGATCGTCTGCGCATACCACAAGCGCCGCATCATCGGGATGCGCAGGACCGCGCCCATCGATAAGGGCGCGGGCAATTCCGGATCGATGACCGGTGAAGCAAGTGCTGGAGATGCCATGATCGTTAGGCTAAAGTGGATCGGCTGCGGTCACGAATGCACCGACCATTTCAACGGCTCGCGATTCTAGAAATGCGCGCCGACGTATTCCCACATTTGGTGATGCCAGTAGGGCCATTCGTGGCCGCCTTTCGGACCCCAGTCGTCCAGGTGATGAGCTATGCCGCGACTATTTAATACGTCCGACATGCGGTAGGTCGGGCCGGGCACTTCCCACGGGCCACAACCGGTCGCGAGGTGGATGTCGCAACTGGCGAGGTGATGGAGAAACCATGGGTCACTCTGGTTTGCCATGTAATCGACGGGATTATTGAAGTAGAAGTTGTCGTCGTACATTCCGTCCATCGAGTCGCGCATGTCATAGACGCCGGAGAGTCCGTAGCAGCGCTTTACCCGGTCGGGATGTTTGAAGAGAGTGTTCGCCGCGTGGAAGGCGCCTAACGACGCACCATAGGTGGTGATGGGAATGCCGCCGGTCTGGCACTGGGAGTCGATGAAGGGAAAGACTTCGCTCGCCACGTAATCGTCATACTGCGCCTGCATCCAGCTTCGATGGTAGGGATGCGCGCTCTTGTTTTGGAACGAATCGCCCTGGACTCCATTGATCGAGAAGATGCGAATGCGGCCCGCGTCGAGATAAGGGCTAAGGGTGCGGATCATGTCCTGGCCTTCCTGCTCCCATTCGTCGCCGCCGCTGGTCGGGAAGGCGAGGATGGGCATGCCGTAATGGCCATAGACGACGACGCCCATGTCGCGATTGAGGCGGTGAGAGTACCAACGGTGATAGTCACGATGCATATGGCGCGAGGATAGCGGGTTGGCGTGCGGGCTCAAGCCTTGGTTTTAAACCGGCCGACCAAGCGGTTTCAAAGCGGCAAGCAACCTCTTAGCGCGTTTGTCATCGAGGCAGCGCGGCGGTCTGATGCTGATCGGGCGGCTGCGTTCTGCGCGTCATGGCCACAGCCGGTCGAAGCGAACGGTAAAGTTCGTTGGCCGGTCTCGGCTCTATGCATACACCCCGGATAGGCCTTCCCCGAGCCGTCGGCGATAAGGACCTCACGAGGTGAGGTCGTAGCGATCTAGGTTCATGACCTTGCTCCAGGCCGCGACGAAATCCTGGACGAACTTCTTCTCCGAATCCGCGCAGGCGTAAACTTCGGCGAGAGGACGGAGCTGCGAGTTGGAGCCGAAGATCAGATCGACCCGCGTGCCGGTCCACTTCACGGCACCGGTTTGGCGATCGCGGCCTTCGAAGACTTCGGCGTCTTGCGAGAGCGGTTTCCACTCTGTGCCCATGTCGAGCAGGTTGAGGAAGAAGTCGTTAGTCAGCGCGGCCGGGCGTTGAGTGAAGACGCCGTGTTTCTCGCCGCCGAAGTTAGCGCCGAGGACGCGCAGACCGCCGATGAGGACGGCCATTTCTGGCGCGGTAAGAGTTAGTAACTGTGCCCTGTCGATCAGAAGCGCTTCGGCCGGAATGGTGTACTTGCCCTTCAAGTAATTACGGAAGCCATCCGCGATCGGTTCGAGCGGAGCGAAGGCTTCGACGTCGGTTTGTTCGGCCGAGGCATCCATCCGTCCGGGACTGAAAGGCACGGTGACTTTGTGCCCGGCATTTTTCGCCGCTTGCTCGACCCCGGCGCAACCGGCCAGGACGATCAGGTCAGCGAGCGAGACTTTCCTGCCGCCCGGCGCCTGGCCATTGAAGGCGCCCTGAATTTCCTCCAAAGCCTTGAGCACTTTGGCGAGCTGAGCCGGCTGGTTGACGGTCCAATCTTTCTGCGGAGCGAGGCGAAGGCGGGCACCGTTCGCCCCGCCGCGCTTATCGGAGCCGCGGAAGGTCGAGGCCGCGGCCCAGGCGATCGAGACCAACTCCGAGACGGACAAACCGGATGCGAGGATTTTCTCCTTTAACGAAGCGATCTCCGCGGCCTCGATCAACGGATGATCGACCGCCGGAATCGGGTCCTGCCAGAGCAGTTCCTCCGCAGGAGCTTCCGGCCCGAGATAGCGCGCGCGCGGTCCCATGTCGCGATGGGTGAGCTTGAACCAGGCGCGAGCAAATGCGTCGGCGAACTGGTCCGGATTCTCGTGAAAGCGCCGCGAGATTTTTTCGTAAGCGGGGTCCATCCGGAGTGAGAGATCGGTGGTGAGCATGGTCGGGCGATGCTTCTTCGACGGGTCGTAGGCATCGGGCACGGTTTCGTCCGCATCCTTCGCCACCCATTGCTGCGCGCCGCCGGGGCTTTTCGTTAGTTCCCATTCGTGATTGAAGAGGTTCTCGAAAAAGTTATTGCTCCACTTGGTCGGTGTGGTCGTCCAGGTAACTTCGAGTCCGCTGGTGATGGTGTCGGGTCCTTTGCCGCTACCAAAGGTGTTCTTCCAGCCAAAGCCCATTTCCTCGAGGCTCGCTCCTTCGGGTTCGTGCTTCACGTGCTCGGCCGAGGCCGCGCCGTGCGTCTTGCCAAAGCTGTGGCCGCCGGCAATGAGCGCGACGGTTTCCTCATCGTTCATCGCCATGCGGGCGAAGGTATCGCGGATATCATAGGCCGCCTTGATCGGGTCCGGATTGCCATCCGGACCTTCCGGATTGACGTAAATCAAACCCATCTGCACCGCGGCGAGTGGATTCTCAAGGTCGCGCGTGTGAGTCACCTCGCTGTCGTCGTCGGAGACGAGCACGGCGTGATTTTCCTCCACGCCCGGCGAGCCCTTGGAGTAGCGAATGTCTCCACCGAGCCAGGTCGTCTCGCGGCCCCAGTAAACATCGTGATCCGGTTCCCAGGTGTCCTCACGGCCGCCGGCGAAACCGAAGGTCTTAAAGCCCATCGACTCGAGCGCGACGTTCCCGGTCAGGATCATGAGATCGGCCCAGGAGATTTTCCGGCCGTACTTCTGCTTGATCGGCCAGAGCAGCCGGCGCGCCTTATCGAGGCTGACGTTATCTGGCCAGCTATTTAGCGGAGCGAAGCGTTGCTGCCCGCGGCCGCCGCCACCGCGACCGTCGCCGATGCGATAGGTGCCGGCACTGTGCCACGCCATGCGGATAAAGAGCCCGCCATAGTGCCCGAAATCCGCCGGCCACCAAGCCTGCGAATCGGTCATGAGTGCGGCGAGATCCTGCTTCAGCGCGGCCAGATCGAGGCTCTTGAATTCCTCGGCGTAATTGAAATCGTCCCCCATCGGGTCGGACTTCGCGGAATGCTGATGGAGCAGTTCGACCTGCAACCGGTTGGGCCACCAGTTGTGGTTCGTGGTGGCGCTGCCGGCGGCGGCAGTATGGTTGAAGGGGCACTTGGATTGGTTGTTTGGATCGTTGCTCATTGGATAAAAAAATCAGTGCTTGGTTTGGTTGGGGAATATAAGCACGAGGTCGGCTGTGCGGAAATCGCGCAGTGACCTTTCCCGCGGCCGCCGTGGCATGATCGTCGCTTGTTCTGCGCAGGGTCGCGGCAATTCGCTCGCGGGTTGTTTGCGCCGATTCATGTAAATTCTCGAAATGCCTTATTATTTTCCGAAGCTACTCGGCTATCTCGCGTCGGCCTTGATCGCGATGTCGATGATGATGAGTTCGGTCCTCTGGCTTCGAGTCATCAATATGGTCGGGGCCACGGCGTTTACCACCTATGGCTTGCTCATTCATGCCTATCCGGTGGCGGCTTTGAATGGGCTGATCGTGGTGGTGAATGGCAGCTATGTGTTCCGGACGCTCACGACCGGGGAATATTTCCAAGTGCTAAAGCTGGAACCGCAGTTGGGTTACCTAAAAATATTTCCTCGGATTCTATGGCGCGGATATCAAGACTCTGGCGCCGGAGTTCGTCTATCGACCGCTCGAGAACCTTTTGCAGGAATGTGAGCCGGTAGGTGTCTTCCTCGCGGCGGAGGCGGTTAAGGGAAGTTTGCGCGTGCGGTTGCACTACGTGATCCCGGGCTATCGCGACCTAAGAGTGGGACGCTATCTCTTTCTGGAGCAGGCGGGATTCTTCCGCGAGCGCGACATCCAAGAGATCGTCGCCACTCCGGGGACAAAGGACTTTGAAGCCTATCTTCTGGCCGTGGGTTTCGAACCGGCTGAAGGAGTGGGTGAGTTTCGCCTCAGCTACGACCCGGCGGTCACGGAAAGCTGAAGCGCCGGCGCGCCGTGCCTTCGCGCGTTTCCCGGAAATCGATGGCCGCCTGCGCCTGAGGTTCGCTTCTGGCCAAGTCTGGCTAAAGTAGGGGCGGGATGAGCTCCATTTTTGCCGAGCTGAAGCGGCGGCGCGTTTACCGCGTCGCCCTGGCCTATGGAGTTATTGCTTCGGGCTTGCTCCAGGTCGGTGGGACTGTGCTGCCGATCTTTCGCGCGCCCGACTGGGCGCAGCAGATCTTCGTGGTCCTCATCGCGGCGGGGTTTCCTCTCGCCCTCGTGCTCGCGTGGATATTCGATTTTACCCCGGAGGGAATCCAGCGCACGCCTCAGGCTCATGGCTCGGGGCGTTTCGGGACGCGCTATCTGATCGGGGTAACACTCGCCGGCTGTCTCGTTGCCGGGTGCGCGGTGGCGGGTTACTACTGGCATCCCTGGCGAAACCCGACGACAACTCAGAGCGAGGTCGCCGGAGACGCCATCCCGCCGAAGAGCATTGCAGTGCTTCCATTCGAAAATCAAAGCGCGGAAGAGACCAACGCCTTTTTCGCCGACGGTGTCCAGGACCAGGTCCTGACGAATCTCGCCAAGGTGGGCGAGCTAAAAGTCATCAGTAATACCAGCGTGCGGCAGTATAAGGCAGTGAGTGGCGCGTCGCGGAACTTGCGCCAGATCGGCCGTCAACTCGGCGTGGCTTATGTCCTGGAGGGCTCGGTCCAACGTCAGCCCCATCGCCTGCGCGTGACGACACGTTTAATTGATGCGCGCATTGATTCTCAGGTTTGGGCCGAGACCTATGATCGCGACGCGGCGGATCTCTTCGCCATCCAGAGTGAAATCGCCCAGGCGATCGTGCAGCAGTTACAGGCGAAAATTTCTCCGGAACAGAAGGCCGAAATCGAGGAACGGCCGACGAGCGATCTGGTCGCATTCGAGCTCTATCTCCGCGCGAAGGAGATTATTGAAACTTATCTCGACCTCCAGGATGTGCGCGGTTCGGTGATGCAGGCCTTGCAGTGGCTTGATGAGGCGACCCAGCGCGATCCTACGTTTGTACTTGCCTACTGCTACTCCGCGCGCGCACACAATCTCCTCTACTTCTATGATCTCGATTCCACGCCGGTGCAGGTGCGTCTGGCCGAGGCGGCTCTGCAGGCCGCGCTTCGGTTGCGGCCGGACTCGGCGGAAGCACACTTTGCCGCGGCTGATTATTATTTTCGCTGTCATCGCGATTACGTGCGCGCCCGCTCGGAACTCGAGATCGCCCGGCCAGGTCTCCCGAATAACACTCCGCTTTTCATCCTGGCCGGCTACATGAGCCGGCGGCAAAATCGCTGGGCCGAAGGAGAACGCGATTTCCAAACCGCGGTGCAGCTAGATCCGCGGAATCCCAACGCCTACAATCTTCTTTCCGACACTTACATCCTGGAGCGCAAATTCCCGGAAGCCCGGCAATCCTATCTGCGTGTTCTGGCCTCCGGACAGTCGACGCCCGTGCTCCTGATTCGCGGAGCGCAGATCCAGTTCGCAGGTTTCGGCCATGCTGAGCCTCTGCGGGAAGCATTGGCGAAGGCGCCGGCTGGGTTGGATATCGGAGGAGGCACCACGCCGTTACGCGTCTGGCAAGCTTTGATCAGGCATGACTATGCCGAAGCGCAACGACTCCTCGCTATCTCCCCACGGGAAGAATTCCAGGACGTGGATTTCACCTTCTACTATCCGAAGGCCTGGTATGAAGCCATCATCGCCCGCACCAAAGGCAATCAGGAGACAGCACGTGCCGCCTACCAGAAGGTGCGCGGTATTCTGGTGAAGCGGTTGGAGGTGAAACCGGAACACGCGCGCACGATCGCCGTGCTCGCGCAGGTCGATGCTAATCTGGGAAAACAAGAGCTAGCCGTAAGTGAGGCACAACACGCGGTCGATTTGATGCCCGTTTCCAAAGACGCTTACGACGCCCCGCTCGTGCTCGAAGGACAAGCCCAGGTCTACACCTGGACGAACCAGCCCGATCGCGCGATCGAACTGCTCCAAAAGTTGGTAAGTATGCCCGGCTACATCAGCTATGGTTATCTAAAAAACTATCCGTCCTGGGATCCGCTGCGGAGCGACCCGCGCTTTCAGGAAATCTGCCAGCGCCTGGGCGGCGCGAGCGGCCTGCAATCGATGAACGAGATTTTCCCGCTCGATCAAGCGGCCGCAGCTTATCGACCGATGATGAACGGCAAAGCGCGCTTCCGGTCGCGGGCAAATCCAGCCAGTGAGGTTGCTTGGGATTCGCGACGCCTGAAATTATTTTGCGAAAAACTGTTGACTGATCGGTCTAGAAAGACAAGCGTGCCGTTATGCCTCGAGTGAGCGACATGAAAGAGCGGCTGACGGACGCTGCTACGGACCTGATCTGGGAAAACAGCTACGGAGCGACTTCGGTGGACGCGATCTGCGAACGCGCCGGGGCGAGGAAGGGGAGCTTCTACTATTTCTTCAAGTCAAAATCCGAGTTGGCCGCGGCCGCGCTGGAGGCTGACTGGCACAAGAAGAAAGGGGAGATGGACGCGATCTTCTCTCCGACGGTGCCGCCGCTCGAGAGGTTCGAGCGGTATTTCGATCTTGTTTACGAGAACCTCGCCAAACGCCAGAGGCAGTGCGGATCGATTCTTGGTTGTCCCATGTTATCGATTGGGAGCGAGGTGAGCACGCAGGAGGACGTGGTCCGGCAGACCGTCGATCGGATTCTCGATCAGAAGATCCATTACTTCATCTCGGCGATCCGCGATGCCCACGCGCAAGGTCTTGTCTTCGCTCCGGATCCCGAAGCGAAAGCGCGAGCTCTGTTTGCCTGTTACCACGGCACGCTGGCGCAGGCCCGGATTCAAAATGACTTGGAAATGGTACGAGCTTTCAAACAGGTCGCGGTGGATGTTCTGGGCGTGAAATCGCCCGAGGTTGTCTCATCCTGACTCTCTTTTTTAGATTATCTATAGACGACCAGTCAAATACACAATCGCCATCACCACCTATGCAAAAAAACCTCACTACCGCGGCAGATTTCTCCCGGATCGTTCGGAACGCGCTCGCGCAGTTGAAGCGCGAGCTGCAGCAAGACTACGAGCGGGCTTATCCCGACTTGCGGGAGATCATTCACCTCGTTCTTGATGAGGAGGAAACCAAGGCGTGGAGCTTGTCGCCGTTTCCGCATCTCATCTTTCCCGACTTGGTCGATGCTCATATTGCGACGCTCAGTCTCCGGCCGGTCAGTCCGCGCCACGAGACGCTGCACGCAGAAGGCCGAGGCGACTTCGCGGTCCTGCGGCCGGCCTTCGCGTGATTTGAAATCCGGAGGAAGCGAAAACGCCCTAACGAGTATAGGGTTGGCGAAAGAGGCTGGCAAAGGCATCCCGCCAGCGCCAGACCAGAAAGAGCCAGAGCGCGAGGACCACGAATGCGATCGCCAAGCCCGAGCGATCGAGAAAAAGGTGAAAGAGCAGAATATTCACCACGATCGGGCCGAGGATGGTAAGCCCGAGCGGGACGAACCGCCCGAGCACGAGGAGCAATCCGCCCAGGACCTGGCAAAATCCGATCGCATAAATGTAACCGCTGCGAAAAAGCGCGTTCAGGAAATCGCCCATGGCGTTCTTCGGCAGCTCAGGCATCGGCATGAAGTGAAAAAAGGCGTTCGCGCCGAAGACGACGAAGGCGAGACCAACGATCAGCCGGATGACGAGCGTGAGGATTTTCATAGCCCACTACTTTTTCCAAATCCAGCGCGAGCGCACGGCAAAAAATCGCGCGTCCGAAGCGAAGAGAATCTCTCGCCCCGCTAGGACTGGTCGCGCCGGGGACGCCGCAGGAGGGCGAGAAGCACTCCCGCGCCGGCGGCGAAGAGGAAGACGCTCGCGGGCTCGGGGACGGCGTTAACATGCAGCGTCAGCGCGTTGCCTTCGAGCGCGAGGGTGCCGGAGAAACCGGCAGGTGTCTCGCCGAGGGTAAAATTACTAAGAGTCAGGCCGGAGGTCTGCCCGAAGGTGATAAGAGTGTAGTCATCCCCGGCGGTGATACCCGCATCCTGCACATCGACCAAGGCTTCGCCGCTGCCGGAGAACCCGAGCGTGCCAGCGACCGTGACCAAGTCGGAGTCAGGTCCGAGCTGAAAGACGAAGCGTGCGCCGTCGGTGATCGTTAGGTTCGCGTCGAGCCGGAGGTTACCGGGGCTGAGTCCGGGAGAAATGCGGCCGCCGCTTTGGACGAGGACGTCGCCACCGATGCGGCCGTCACCGCCGAGGGTGGCGGCGTTCTGGACGGTCACTTGTCCGGAGCCGGTCGCGCTGCCGGTAGAGTTATGGGCGAGAAGAGTGCCGCCGCTGACCGTGGTCGTGCCGGTATAAGTGCTGGCGCCGGAGAGGGTGACGGTGCCGCTCTTGATCTCGGCGCTAGCAAAATTGGAGATGACCCCGGTATAACTAAAGCCATGGCCGGCGCCTGGATCGATGCTGAGAGAGTTAGTGCCGGTGCCGCCAGAGATATCGCCCGTAATGGAGGCTGCGCCGCCGGTAACGTTCAGCACATCGTTCCCTGCGCCCAGGTCGACTGCGAGGTTGCTCAAGTCGGCCACGATCTGTCCAGCGTTGTTCACCGTGTCGTTGTCTGCGCCGGTCTGGATGGCCGCGGCAGTAGCGCCGCCGCCTTCGATCAGGCCGCCGGCGTTATTGTTGATCGTGACGGTGAAACCGGTTGCCGGACCGAGGACGGCAATCCCGGAGTCGGATTGCCCGCGAATGGTGCCGCTGTTCGTGACGATCGAGTTCGCGTAAATGCCCATCGGCGGAATGGTGTTGCCGTTGGCGTCCTTATCGACGCCGGCGAGGGTAATGCCGCGGCCGACGCCGGTGCCGCTGTTGCCGGAAGCGATGTCGCCTTCGATCAGGCCAGAGTTAGTGATCGTGCCACCACCGACGGTCACTCCTTCGCTGACATCATTAAGCGAGTTAAGTGACTTAATCGTTCCTGTGTTCGTTAGGTTCACGACCCCGTCCACGTCCACCGCGTCGCCGTCGCCGGTCACGCCGTTACCCGTGATGGCGCCGTCGTTCATGATCGTGACGACTTCGCTCGCGCCGGTGCCGTCGACGTTAATCCCGGAGCCATCGTCGCCTTTGATGGTGGCGCCGAGAGTGTTGGTGACACTTAGCGTGATGTTATGAGTCTCGTCGCCGCCGGTGAGGCCGTGATGTGTGCCTTCGATTAGCCCGGAACCGTTGTTGGTGATGTTCACCCCGCTGTTATTCTGCGTGTCGATGCCGTCGTTGGTGTCGCCGTTATTCGTGGACGAACGGATCGTGCCGGCGTTGGTGATGATGCCGTTGACGCCGGGGCGGACGGCGTCGGCGTTGAAGGCTTCGATCAGGCCGCCGGCCAGGTTGTGAAGCGTGTTCGCGCCGGTGGTGATGTTATTCCAATCGATCGCCTGGCCGCCACCGAGCGCGGTGATGGTGCCGGCGTTGTTGACGGTGGGATTGCTGCCGGCTTTGCCACTCTGGATGACGTCGTCCGCGGCGGTCTGGATAATGGCGCCGGCGTTGTTGTTAATGGTGAAGGCGAAGCCCCCGGTGTTATCGCGGATGCCGCGGGCCGAGCCGATCTGGCTGACGTTGCCGTTGTTCTCGATCGTGGATGCGCCCGTGATGGTGATGGCGACCGAGCTTCCACTGACCTGCAGCGTGCCGGTGGATGCGATCGTGCCGGTGCCGCTGGACAGAGTCTGCGCCACGGTGACCGTGCCATCGATCGGATTAGGTCCGGGATTGAAGGCCGCCGAGGCGAGCGGGGCGGCCACGAGGAAAACGAAAAGCGAAGGGATGCTCAGGAATGATTTCATCTGGGCGATATTTCTCCTGTCTCTGCGGGCGGCCCGCCAGCGCGGAAGTGTTAAGATTGCGTGACATTCCGCGGACCAACTCGTTCTTGCGCATCGAGGGAGGCGTCGCATGCTATCGGCTGGCCGATGAAGAAACCATGCCTCCCTCGTTAGTCCGGATCTTCTCGCGATGAAGGGGTCGGTCGGTGTCTCGGCTACCATTGGTTTTGTTCTCGCGGCCGTGGCGCTGATTGTCAGCGGCTGGCTTTCCTATGAGAACATCCGGCGCATTGCGCGGAACGACGCCCTCGTCATCCACACCCACGAAGTCCTGGATGAGCTACGCGATATCGCGGCGAAGCTCTCCGCGGCGGAAGGCCGGCAGCGGAGCTACCTCATTACCGGCGAGCAGGTTTATCTGGCGCCGTATCGGGAAGCGACGGCGGCGGCGCAGCGGAGTGTGGGGCGGGTCCGGTTTTTGACTTCGGACAACCCGGTCCAGCAGGAGCGACTGACGCGCGTCGAAGCGCTGGTGGCGACGCGGCTCGAGTCGTTGCGCGCGGGTGTGGAGATTTACGATTCCGGCGGCGTGGAAGGCGCCCGGCGTTACGTGCAGGAAGGGCGGGGCCGGCGGGAGATGGAGGAGATCGCGCTGGTGCTCGGCGAAATGCAGAAGAGCGAGCAGAATCTGCTCCTGCAGCGCGAGACGGAGTCGCGTGAGAGTTATCGCCTGGCGGTCCTGACGGTCTGGGCTTCCACGCTACTCGGTCTGGTCTTGGTGGCCTCGGCATATCGGATGACGGCCCGCGAACTGGAGACTCGCCGCCAGAGCACGGAGGCGCTCGCGCGCGCGAATGACGAGTTGGAGGAGCGGGTCGAGCGCCGGACCGCCGATCTCAATACTGCGAATGAGTCGCTGCAAAGAAGCAACCGTGAGCTGGAGCAATTCGCCTCGGTGGCCTCGCACGATTTGCAGGAGCCCCTGCGCAAGATCCAGGCATTTGGCGACCGGCTGATCACCCGTTGCTCGGACGAACTCGGCGAGCAGGGCCGCGATTATCTCGCGCGGATGCAATTCTCGGCCACCCGCATGCGCAGCCTGATCGACGCGCTCCTGAGTTTCTCGCGGGTCACGACGAAGGCGCAGCCTTTCGTGCCGGTGAACCTCGAAACCGTCGCGGCGGACGTGGTTTCCGACTTGGAGGAGCGAGTCGAGCGGATGGGCGGCCGGGTGGAAGTGGGACCGCTGCCGACCTTGCAGGCCGACTTGTCCCAGATGCGCCAGCTTCTCCAGAATCTGATCGGGAACGGGCTGAAATTTGCCCGGCCTAACGAGGCGCCAGTCGTTCGGGTGTCGAGCCGGTTGCTGCCGGCGGCAAACGGGGAGATTCCATTTTGTGAAATCTCCGTGGCCGATAATGGCATCGGGTTTGAAGAGGTCTATCTCGACCGTATTTTCGAACTCTTCCAGCGCCTGCACGGCCGGCAGGAATACGAAGGAACCGGCATGGGGCTGGCAATTTGTCGCAAAATAGTCGAAAGGCACGGCGGGAGTATCACCGCCCACAGCGCTTTGAATGAAGGCGCGAACTTTATCGTCACCTTGCCCTTGCGGCAGGAATAACCAGGAAAAAAAGAATATGCACAACGAAGGCAAACCGATCACGATTCTGATGGCCGACGACGACGCCGACGACCGGCTGATGACGAAGGAAGCGTTCGAGGAAAGCCGGCTGGTCAATGACCTCCGCTTCGTCGAGGACGGCGTGGAGCTGCTCGATTACCTGAAACGCCGCGGCAAATACGAAGATCCGGCCAGCTCGCCGCGCCCCGGCCTGATCCTGCTCGATTTGAACATGCCGAAGAAAGACGGCCGCGAAGCGCTCAAGGAGATAAAGGCCGATCCCGCGCTCAAGAGCATCCGCATCGTCATCCTCACCACCTCGAAAGCGGAAGAGGACATCTACCGCACCTACGATCTCTCGGCCGCCTCCTATATTACCAAGCCGGTCACCTTTGCTGCGATGGCCGAGGTGGTAAAAGTGCTCGGGAAATACTGGCTCGAGATCGTCGCGCTGCCCGGCGAATCCAATGGCGGCAACGGAGGCGGGCATGGATAAGAGCCAGTTGCGGGTGCTCCTGATCGAGGACGATCCCGACGACTACCTGCTCACGAAGGAGCTCCTCGAGGAAATTCCCGGGAGCAAGATCGCCTTTACCTGGGCGAAGGATTACGATGCCGGCCTCGACGAACTCGCCCGCTGCGAGCACGATGCCTGTCTGCTCGATTACCGGCTCGGGAAAAAAGATGGCCTTCTCCTGTTGCGCGAAGCGCTCGGGCGCGGCTGCAAAGCGCCGATCATCCTGCTCACCGGCGAAGGTGACCGCGATCTCGCGCTCCAGGCGCTCGAGGCCGGCGCGGCCGATTATCTGGTCAAGGGCGAGATCGACGCGGCCGCGCTCGAGCGGTCGATTCGTTACGCCCTCCAGCAGAAAAGACAGGAGAGCGAACTTGAGGAAAAAGTCGCGGAACGGACCGCCGAACTCGAGAAGGTAAACGCCGCGCTGCGCGAAAGCGCGCAACAAGTCCGCGCGCTTTTCGAAACCGCGGAAGCCGCGCGGCTCGCCGCGGAAGCAGCGAAAAGCCGGGCCGAAGCGGCCACCCGGGCGAAGGACGATTTCCTCGCTGCGCTCTCGCACGAATTGCGGACGCCGCTCAATCCCGCGCTCCTCCTCGCCACCTCGCTCGCCGAAGACGAGACCCTGCCCGGCGCGGTTCGCGACGACATCAACGTCATCGCCAAGGGCATCGCGCTGCAGGCCCGGCTGGTCGACGACTTGCTCGACATCACTCGCATCACCGGTGGGAAATTGCGGCTCGATCTCCTTCCGATCGACGCCCACGACGCGCTCGGCCACGCCCACGAGATCCTCCGCGCCGAAATCGGCCAGCAGAGAATCAACTTCACCTTAGAACTCGAAGCGAAACGCCACACCATCCAGGCCGACGCCGTTCGTTTGCAGCAGATCTTTTGGAACGTGCTCCGGAACGCGGTCAAGTTCACGCCGCCGGGCGGCCGCGTCACCGTCCGCACCTGCAATCCGGTGGAGAACCCGGCGACGTTTGTCGTGGAAGTGATCGATACCGGCGTCGGCATTGCACCGGAAATGCTCGGCCGCGTTTTCGACGCTTTCATTCAGGAAGAACACGGGCAGGGCCATCGTTTCGGCGGCATCGGGCTCGGCCTCGCGATCAGCCATCGGCTGACCGAATTGCAAAACGGCCGGATCATCGCCGAGAGCAAAGGACGCGGGCAGGGCGCGACCTTTCGCATCGAGCTGCCGCTGGCGGCAGTCGGCGCCGCGGCTGCCATCGCGCCTTCCGCCACTGCGTCCACGGCGGAGCAAGCCACCGCGCGCCGCCGCATCCTCCTGGTGGAAGATCACGAGCAGACCCGTTCCACTCTCGCTCTCCTCCTGGAGCGGCGCGGACATCGCGTGACCGGCGTCGGAAGTTTGCAGGCGGCCCGTGAACGCGCCGGGAAAGAAGATTTCGACCTCCTCATTTCCGATCTCGGCCTGCCCGATGGCGATGGCCACGACTTGATGGCCGAGCTGCAGCGCAGTCACGGCGTCCCAGGCATCGCGCTGAGCGGTTACGGAATGGAAACCGATATCGCGCGCAGCCGCGCCTGCGGTTTCTGCGCGCACCTGACCAAGCCGGTGGATATCCGTGCGCTCGAAAGCGCCATCGCCGCCGCGCCCGCTCCGCTCCTGGCGAAGTGACTCCGCGGCGCCGGCCGTTAGTTATCTAACTCGGGCGAGCCGGTAACGATAACTCGTTAGTCTGGGAACGGGTTTGCACGGGCTGGCTTGATTTGCCGTTGGCTCCATTGTGCGAAAGAGTGGATGCCGGTATAGCGCCGTGATTTTCAACTCAAACAGGAGATATTTATGAACACCGAAGAAGTCGCAAAAAAATTAGTCGAGCTCTGCAACCAGGGCAGCTACGAAGAAGCCGCGAAAACCCTCTACGCCCAGGATATCGTGAGCGTGGAACCGCACGCGATGGGCGGCATGCCCGCCGAAATGAAAGGTTTCGACGCCGTCTGCGCGAAGACGAAATGGTGGGTGGATAACCATGAGATCCACAGCGCGAAGGCAACCGGGCCGTTCGTCGCGCGCGACACCTTCGTCGTCCGCTTCGAGATCGATGTGACCAACAAACCTTCCGGCAAGCGGATGCAGGCCTCCGAGGTCGGGATTTATAAGGTCAAGGACGGTCAGGTTGTTCGCGAAGAATTCCTGCCAGCGGTTTAGGCGACCGAGTTTTGTCACCCGGAACAGAGGAAGGATCGAGATGAACCGCACGCATATAAAATGGGTCCCGATCCTCATCGCCGCCCTGTTTTTCGGCTATCAGTATTTTAGCTCGGAGAAATTTGTGAACCCGGAGACGGGTCGCAAGAGCCACGTCGGCCTAACGACTCAACAGGAAGCCGCTCTCGGCCTACAGAGTTATCACCAGGTTCTTTCCCAGGCCCAGGCGATCAATTCCGGCCCCGAGTTTGAAATGGTCCGGCGCGTCTCCACCCGGCTCGCCGCGGCGACGGGCGCGGCCGGCCGCGATTTCGATTGGCAGGAATCTCTCATTCAAGATCGACAGGCCAACGCCTTCTGTCTGCCCGGCGGCAAGATCGTCGTCTACACCGGCATTCTCCCGATCGCGCAGAACGAGGCCGGGCTCGCGACCGTGCTCGGCCACGAGATGGCGCACGCCACTTCCCGCCACGGCGCGCAACGCGTCCTCCAGCAAAGTCTCACCCAGACCGCGCTGACCGGTGTGGCGGTTTCGCTCTCGGACATGGACTACGGCAAGCAACGCGCGGTCATGGGCGCGCTCGGCGCCGGCGCGCAGTTTGGCGTGCTCATGCCCTTCGGGCGTGAGCATGAATCGGAAGCCGACCATATCGGGCTCATCTACATGGCGCGGGCCGGTTACGATCCGCACGAGAGCATTCGTTTCTGGGAACGGATGGAACAAACCGGCGGCGCGCAGCCGCCAGAATTCCTCTCCACTCATCCGTCGCACGGCCATCGCATCGCGCAGTTGCAGGCCTGGATGCCGGAAGCGATGCAGGAATACGAGCGCTCGCCGAATCGTTAGACTTATTCGGTTAGGCGGCTGTGCGCGCCCAGCGCAGTTTCGCGGAAGTCGCGCGTGGATTCGCGTGGCGCTCTTCCGGCCCCGCGCGGATGACCTCGTCCGCAATCCGGGCGTAAAGCCCCTCGCGCCAACCCGCGGTGAAGGCTTTCTTCACCCGCCGATCTTCCCCGGAATGAAACGTCAGCACCGCGACGCGGCCGCCGGGGAGGAGACAGGCCGGCAGGTTGCGGAGGAAGGTTTCGAGCGCGGAAAACTCATCGTTCACCGCGATCCGGAGCGCCTGGAAAACCCGGCGCACGGTGAGCTCGAGCGCTTCCTCTTTCTCTCCCGGCAGCACCGTCCGGATCGCCCTGCCTAACGAGTGGGTGCGTTCGAAGCGCTGCCCCGCGAGCGCCGGACCGAGCAGAGCCGCGTGTGGCTCGTCCGCGTTTTCTTCCAGCAGCCTAACGAGTCTCTCCGGCGCGAGGCCGGCTAGGAAGGCCGCCGCCGGCTGCCCGCGTCCGGGGTTCATTCGCAGGTCGAGCGGGCCGTCGTGTTTCGCCGAAAAGCCGCGCGCCGGATCGTCGAGCTGCATCGAGGAAACGCCGAGGTCGGCGAGAATCAAATCGGCGCCGGCGAGCCCGGCCCGCGCCAGCACCTGCGGCAGCCCGGCAAAATTGCTTCGCTCCACCTGCAGTTCTTCCGGGCCGTAGCCTAACGAACGCAGCCGCGCGGCAGCCCGGGGCAATTCAAGCGGATCGGCGTCGAGCCCGAGCAGCCGACCGCCGGGCAGCAGCCGCGGCAGGATCGCCTCGGCGTGGCCGCCGTAGCCGAGTGTGCCGTCGACCGCGATCTCGCCCGGCTGCGGCGCGAGAATCTCCAGGACTTCGGCGACCATGATCGGCCGATGAGAACCGGTGGGCGTCTTCCCGGCCGCGAGTACCTTCGCGATCGTCCCGGTGTGGTGCGCCGGATCGTGCTCCTTGTATTTCTCGTCGAAGCGGCGCGGATTCTTGCCGCGATAACGCGGGCGGCGAGCCGGACGCGGAGCAGGTTCAGACATTCTCGCCTAACGAAAAGAAGATCCGGCGACTGCTTTCCATCCTTAGGCGCGGAAGGCCTCGATCAGGTCAGCGGTCCGGGCGCCCTCAGCGAGGCTGGAGAAATCTCCTGCGGTCGCGATCTCCTGCGCGGCGCGCATGAACGCGCCCCAGGCGGCGAGCGCGAGGCCGGAGCCGACCGAGATGCGGCGCACGCCGAGGTCGGCCAGTTCCTGCTGTCGCAGTTGCGCGTTGAAACCGGAGACGAGCACGTTGACCGGCTTCGGGGCGACCGCCCTAACGATCGCGGAGATTTCCTCCGGCTCGGTCACGCCTGGCGCGTAAAGGCAATCGGCGCCCGCCTCGGCGTAGGCGACCAGCCGGTCGAGGACGACGCGCAAAGGCTCGACGGCATCGACCAGGAAAGCTTCGCAGCGGCCGGTCAGGAGCACCGGGATTCCGCTGGCGTCGATCGCCGCGCGGGCCGCGCCGATCCGCGCCACGGCGAGATCTTTTTCATAAAGCGGCGCCGCGGTGCGACCGGTCGAATCTTCGATCGAGAGCCCGGCGACGCCGGTCGCGAGGCCGAGGGCGACGTTCGCGGCCACGCCTTCCGGCTGATCGGCGAAGCCGCCTCCGAAATCCGCGTTCACCGGCAGCGTGGTTGCGTTCACGACTTCGCGCATGTGCACCAGCATCTCGTCGCGCGGGACGGCGCCATCCGGCTGGCCGCGCGAAAAGGCGAATCCGGCCGACGAAGTCGCGAGCGCCGCGTAGCCGAGTCGCTCAAGATAGACCGCGGTGCCGATATCCCATGGGTTGGGCAAGACGAAGCAGCCGGTTTTATGGAGGGCGCGAAATTTTGCGAGAGCGGCCGTTTGAGCCGCGGGCGGGTTTTCCATCGGGGAAGGTAGCTGACCGCTTTCGCCGCGACAAACCCGCGCCGCCGGGTTGCACTTTATCGGTATTTGTGCGCCAATCTTCAGCGCCGATATATCTCCACCGATGAAAATCCGAAATTTGCTCGCGGCTCTGGGCCTGCTTTGCCTAACGAGTTGCGCCACTGACCATCACG
This sequence comes from uncultured Verrucomicrobiae bacterium, assembly GCA_963831805.1. Classification (GTDB taxonomy): domain Bacteria; phylum Verrucomicrobiota; class Verrucomicrobiia; order Chthoniobacterales; family UBA10450; genus Palsa-1392. The sequence goes on from CAWHRN010000004.1 coordinate 571,615, forward strand.
AAGTGATCACCCAGCCGGCGGTCAGCCAGATCCGGCCGGGGGTCACGACCGAAGCGGACCTCGTCCATCTCTTCGGTCCGCCCGACACCCGGCTCGCCGCCTACCAGGGCTCGACGAAGCTCGATTGGTTTCGCTCGGTGGCCCCGAAACCGCGCGGCTACTTCCCGGTCTTTGGCCAATTCTGGGGCGGCCTCGATTTCGACGTGCAGCAGCTCTCGGTCAGCCTCGGCCAAAGCGGGCGGGTCACGGAATATACGGTCTACGATTCCAAGGGCGCGGTGAAAGCCGGCAGCCATCGGACGACGGGCTACCAGAAATAAGCGGAGCTCTCCAGCGACGAAATCAGTTGGCCGGCCCGGCGCTCGCGAGTATCGGCGGGACGCGGAGCGTGGCCGCGCGCAGGCATTGCTCGAGCATGGCGTAGCCGATCGGCTTTTGCAGGACGGCGAGCGCGCCTGACCATTGCGGCGCGAGATCGCGATGCTCGCTCAGGCCGGAGAGGAAAAGAATCCGGCCCGCGGGATCGTCGCTCAGGATATTCCGGCAGGCGGTCAAGCCGTTCAGCCGGCCCATCTTGAAATCCAACAACACCACCTCCGGCCGATGCCGGCGATAGGCGCGGATCGCGTCGAGGCCGGTGTGCACGACATCCACCACCTCGTGCCCGCCATGGCGAACCATTTCGGCGAGCGCCCGGGCGAATTTTCTTTCGTCGTCGGCAATCAGCACGCGCACGCTGTTCCTGTAGAAGATTTCGTGCCGCCGGGCCCGAAATTTTTCGGCTCCGGCGTGGACATTTCGGGCTGAATCTTGCAAGCCTGAGCCGATGGCGAATTACCAACCGATTTCGCGCCGGCCGATCGCGGAAATTTTTCGCCGGACCGCCCGCGGCGCGACCCGTTTTTGTGTGCGTGCCGGCATTTCGGCGGACACGATTTCGTATGCTTCAATGGTCGCTGCGACCGCCGCCGCGATCTGCTTCTGGCAATCGCTTCGCCACCCGATTCTGCTCGTGCTCGCGCCGCTTCTTTGCGATTTGCGGCTCTGGTGCAACATGCTCGACGGCATGGTCGCGCTCGCCTCCGGCCGGGCGAGCGCCCGGGGCGAAGTGCTGAACGATCTGCCCGATCGCTTCTCCGACGTGATCATCTTTGTCGGCGTCGCTCACAGCGGGTGGGTGAATCCGCTCGTGGGTTATTGGGCGGCGCTGGCGTCGTTAGGCACGGCCTACGTCGGGACGCTGGCGGAGGCAGTCGGCGCGCCGCGGGAATTTTCCGGCCCGATGTCGAAGCCTTGGCGGATGGTCGTATTGCAAGTCGGCGCCTGGCTCAGTTACGGAGAAATCAACCGTGCGCTGGAATGGGCTTGTTTCGTGATCGTCGCAGGCTGCGCGCTCACAATCGCGCGCCGCCTGACGCGGACGCTTCGCGCGCTTGAACGAACGTGATGACGCCCGGGTTCGCGATTCCAGACCCGGTTTTTTGCGCGTATCTCTGGATTGTCCCCGGAGTTCTGGTCGCGAGCGGATTGCTTCTCGCGCTCCTGCAATTCGTTTTCCATGTCGAGCTGGGCAGCGTCTGGAAAACCTATTTTTCCTGGCTCGTGATGGCGCCGCTCGCGGCGCTCGCGATCTCCGCCGGGCGCGGAGTTTTTGTTCTCGGCGTGACGGCGCTCGCGCTTTGCGCCGCGCGCGAATTCGCCCGCTCTGCAAGACTCGAGCGCCCGACCAGCGCCGTCGTCCTCGCCGGAATCATCGCGCTCGGAGCCAGCGCGCTGCTCGCGCCGCAGTTTTTCTCTCCGATCGCGCTCGTCGCTGGCGCTTTTGTTTTGCTCCTGCCGATCCTGCGCAATCGGAGCGGCCGCGCGCTTCCGCAAATGTCGTTAGGCCTGATCGCGCTTTGCTATCTCGGCTGGATGTTCGGCCACCTCGCGCTGCTCGCGGACCTGCCGCACGCGACCGGTTATCTTTGCTTCATCCTTTTCGCGACCGAGCTCTGCGATGTCGCCGCGTTTTGCTTCGGGAAAATATTTGGGCGCCATCCGCTGCGAAGCGAGATCAGCCCGCGCAAGACCTGGGAAGGCGCGCTCGGTGCTCTCGCGGTCGCGCTGCTCCTGCCATGGCTGCTCCGGTTTTCGTTTCCATCTTTCGGTCCGGTGCCGCTCCTTCTCACCGGACTCGTCGTGGGAATCGGCGGCCCACTCGGCGACCTCTCGATCAGCCTGCTCAAGCGGGAGCTCGGAGCGAAGGATATGGGCAACGCCATTCCCGGCCACGGCGGCGTCCTCGATCGGATCGACAGCCTGCTCTTCGTCGCGCCGCTGTTCACCGCGCTGGTCGAATATTATCCTGCCTGAATGAACCCGCTTTTACCTAACGAGTGTGCGCGGATTTTTCCGTTCCCGGAGCGCGAGAGGAGCGGCTGGAAGTGGCTCCGGTGGCCGGTCGCGCTGGTCATCCGCGCGCTTCTTCGCACCTACGGCGGACTCCGGATCGAGGGCGCGGAAAACTTGCCTAACGACGGTTCGTTCGTGCTCGTGGCCAATCACACCAGCCATCTCGACGCGCTCTGTCTGCTCGCCGCGCTTCCGCTCGCCCGTCTGCCGCGCGCCTGCACAGTCGCGGCCGAGGATTATTTTTTTCAAAATCGCACGCGCTTTTGGATCGCCGCGCTCACGGTCAACGCGCTCCCGTTCATCCGCGGCAAAGGCGCGCGCGAAAGCCTCGCCGCCTGCGCGGAAGTGCTCGCGCGGCCCGGCCACGTCCTGATCATTTTTCCCGAGGGAACCCGCGCGCGCGACGGGAAGTTGCAGCCTTTCCGCGGCGGGATCGGGGCGCTCGTCGCCGGTCGCGATCTGCCGGTGTTGCCCTGTCACATCGACGGCGCGCATCGGTGCTGGCCGAAGGGCGGACGCTGGCCGTGGCCAGCGCGTTTGCGATTGCGGATCGACACGCCGCGGAATTACGCGACGCAGCACGAGCGTGCCGCGATCGTGGAGGAATTGCACGACGCGGTACAGGAGTTGGGCCGGAAAAATGGAAGCGTCTGAGCGCACTTTCACGAGCTGGGACGGGACGCCGCTTTTCTATCGCGCCTGGTTGGCTAACACCATGCCGCCCCGCCAGGCGCTGCTTCTTTTCCATCGCGGACACGAGCATTCCGGCCGCTGGCAGGAAACCGTGGACTCATTAGGCCTGTACGAAGTCGCAATCTTCGCCTGGGACGCGCGGGGCCATGGCCGCTCGCCCGGCGAGCGCGGCGCAGCCCGCGAACTTACCGACGTGATCCGGGATGTCGATGCGTTCGTTAGGCACCTAACGAACCAGTACGGCCTCGCGCTCGAGGAGATGATCCTGCTCGCGCATAGTCTGGCCGCGGTGACGGTGAGCGCGTGGGTGCACGATTGCGCGCCGCCGATTCGTGCGCTCATTCTCGCGACCGCGGCCTTCGAGGTGAAACTCTATGTGCCGCTCGCGATTCCGGCCTTGCGCGCGCAACAAAAGGTTTGCTCCGGCGGCTTCGTGAAGAGCTACGTCCGCGCGAAGATGCTCACGCACGATCCCGCGGAAGCCGCCGCCTACGAGCGCGACCCGCTGATCTTTCGCCAGATCGCGATCAACGTCCTGCTCGATCTCCACGACACCGCGCAGCGTCTTCTGGCGGATGCGGGCGCGATCAATGTGCCGACGCTCATGCTCGCAGCGGGTCGTGACTGGGTCGTTAGTCTGCAGGCGCAACGGCAATTTTACGATCGCCTCTCTTCGCCAGTGAAACGGATGCACGTCTTCCCCGCGATGTATCACGCGATCTTTCATGAAGCGGCGCGCGCTCAGGTCATCGCGCGGGTGCGTGATTTTATTGTCGAGCGTTTCGCGCAACCGCCGGTGACGGTCTCGCTCCGCGACGCGGATAAATACGGTTTCACTTGGGAGGAACATGAGCGGTTGAAACTGCGCGGCGGTCCGCAATTCGCCGCCGTCCGCGCCTTCATGAAAACCGCCGGACGCCTGAGCGAAGGGATCGATCTTGGCTGGCGCCGCGGTTTCGATTCCGGCGAATCGCTCGACTACGTTTACGCGAATCAGCCTAACGGGTCGTCGCGCCTGGGGAAATTTATCGACGCGAATTACCTTGGGAGCATCGGCTGGCGCGGCGTCCGTCGACGGAAAGCGAATCTCGAAACCGCGCTGCGTTGCGTGATCGAGAGCGTGCAGCGGGAAGGAAAACCGGTGCAGATTCTCGACGTCGCGGCCGGGGCGGGTCGCTACGTTTTGGAGACGATGCGCGCGCTGCCGGAGGTGCCGATCAGCGCCACGCTGCGCGATAACCGGCCGGAGAATGTTGCCGCCGCGCGACGTCTCGCGGATGAGCTGAAGATTCCGAATGTGACCGCGGAACTGGGGAATGCCTTTGCGCCTAACGAACTCACTGCCACGATCGGAATCGTCTCCGGGCTTTACGAGCTCTTCCCTTCGAACGACCAAGTCCTGCAGTCGTTAGGCGCGCTCGCCGTTTCGCTCGCCGGCGGCGGCTACCTGATCTACACCAACCAGCCTTGGCATCCGCAGCTCGAGTTCATCGCGCGCGTCCTGCGCAACCGCGAAGGGCAGCCTTGGATCATGCGCCGGCGGACCACCGCGGAAATGGATGAGCTGGTTCGGCTGGCCGGTTTCGACAAGCTCGGAATGGAGATCGATCGCTGGGGGATGTTCACAGTCTCGATCGCGCGGCGGAAGCGTTAGGACGTCGGGGATGGGATTGCAGTTTCCGGGGAGCACAGGCCGCTGGCCTGTCGCAGCCGGCGGCTCGCCGACTGCATCTTTGCTCGAAGAGCAACCGGCGGAGCGGCGCGGGGCCGTTGCTTCTTGCGCTCACTATGTTCGGGGCGAGGCCGTCCCGAACGACAGGCCAGCGGCCTGTGCTCCCGGAAGAAAGAATGGTCGGCCTTTAGCTGACCTGCTCTCTGCAACTTCCGGCAGCGCTGTCTATACTGCCCCGGATGGCTCGCCCGGTTTCACGCCTTCAGGCGCTCGTGGTCTCGTTAGGCTTATCGGCGCTTTTCCTGGTCGTCTATGGCGGTTGCCTGTGGATCACGGCACGCCGGGGCGATGTCGGGATGTTTTATTTTTCCTGGGAACGCTCGATCCCGTTCGTGCCGGCGCTGATTCTTCCTTATCTCTCGATCGATCTGTTTTTTATCGCGGCGCCATTCCTCTTTCGCGATCCGCGAGCGCTGCGCGTCTACGTGGCGCGGGTGAGCGCGGTGATTCTGGTGGCGGGCGCGTTCTTTCTTCTCTTCCCGCTCCGTTTCGCTTTCCCGCGTCCGGAAGTGGCTGGCTGGCAGGGTGCGCTCTTCGACTGGTTCCGCGCCGTCGATGCGCCCTACAACCTTTTCCCGTCGCTCCATGTGGCGCTGCTCTGGCTGCTCGTGAATGTCTATGCGCGCCAGCTACACGGACTCGTTAGGGCAATTGTTTTCGTCTGGTTTGCGCTGATCGCGCTCTCGCCGGTGCTTACCCGCCAGCATCACGTCGCGGACATCGCCGGCGGTCTTGTTCTCGCCGCGGCGGCCTGTTATTTCCTTCGGGGAGAAGCCGCCTGAATCATGAACTACCACGAACTGCTCCAGCTCTATTTTGAGCGCTCGAACGCGACCCAGGAATTTTGGAACCTCTACGTCATCGTCGTCGGCGGGCTGCTCGCCTTTTCCTCTCTGCGCAAGCAGTACGCGCTGGTCACGACGCTTGTGGTCTGCCTGCTCTTCGCGCTTTTCGCCTATGAAAATCTCGACGCGCTCCATGATGTCACGGTGCAGCGATTTGCCCTGCTCGAGGCGATCAGGAATTTCGATGCCAACGGCGGCGCGACCGCCAACCCGCAGGCCGCGCGCGCGCTGATCGAACCGACGCTCACTCCGGCCACCTGGGCGAGCGTGAAAGTGACGCATCTGACCAGCGACCTTCTGACGATTCTCGCGCTCCTCGCGATGGAATGGCGACGACGGACACTGAGCGAAATCGTGCGGGTAACCTGAGCGGCGAAGAACTTTCACCGAACGAGCGCCCGTGGCCTGCGTCCTGCTTTGGGAAGTGGGATATGAAGGACAGTCTCAGGATTCTCGCGGTCGAAGATGAAAGCGCCGTTGCGCAGCTTCTCGCCCTCGTGCTTTGCGGTCCGGACTGCCGGGTCACGACCGCCTGCAACGGGGCGCAGGCGCTGCAAAAAATCACGCATGCTTCCCGGCCGTTCGATGTCGTGATCACCGATCATCAGATGCCGCAATGCACCGGCCTCGAGCTGGTGCGCGAGCTGCGGGCGCATCATTTCGCGGGCAAGATCGCCGTCCTCTCGGCGCACTTGAACGAGACCAACGTGCACGCCTACGAAGACCTGCACGTCGACCTGATGCTCTCGAAGCCGTTCGATGTGGAGGAGCTGCGCCACGCCATCGACGTCCTCGCGAGCGGCGAGCACTCGATCGCGGCCTAACGAATTGCGGGGAGTGCGGCTGGCCCGATCCTGCCAACCGCCGCCCTCCAAATTTCCTCTGACCCGGAGCCCTACTTCAGGCTGACTGGCGCGATCACGAGGTCGAACGCCTTCAGCGTTCCATCCGGGTTGTTGCCCGTGGCATTGCTGTTATCCGCCGCGGAGAAATAGAGCCGGCCGCTATAGTAGGCGAACCCGCTGTAGTCCCCGTAGTCCACGCCGCTGCGCGCGTCGTTGTCGTTCGAGGCCGCGAGCGAGAGGCGGACGTTGTGCTCCAGGGTCACGCCGCCGTCGCGGCTGATCGTCGAGTAGATCATGACGTCGTCGTTAGGCACGCCGTTCGTGTCGCCGCGACCGTGGTCGCCGAGGTCGTTCCGCGCGTCATACCAGGCGATGGCGATTTTCCCGCTCGTGCCATCGAGCGCGATCTTCGGATTGAACTGGCTGGTCGTGCCGACGTCGTCGTTCACCCGCGCCGGCGCGGTCCAGGTAGCGCCATTGTCGTCGGAGTAACGGAGGTTGATGTCGGTGTCGTTGCTCTCGTTAGGCTCCTCCGAAACGAAGACGTGATAGAGCCGCCCGTGGTGCGCGCCGCCGGTCCGATCCCAGACCAAGCCGGCTTCCGCGTCGATCGAGCGCCCGGATTGCGCCGGGATGTAATCGAAGCCGCCGACGTTCGTCGTCTCCAGCACTTGCGCCGGCCCGAAGCCGGCCGGCCCGAGACCGTCGGGATCGAGCGCACCGTAGATCGTGGCCGGCCCTTCGCCGCCGGTCGGATTCTGGAAGACAACGAAAACCTGACCATCGGGTCCGACGGCGGTGTCGCCGTAATCACCGGCGCGATTCGCCCCGGGAATTCCCTGTGCGGGCGAGAAGGTGCCGACCTGGCCGAGACCGGTCACGGCCGCGCCGCTCGCCTGGATTGTCCCGTCAAAACCAGTCCAGGAAATCCAGACGCTACCCGCTCCGGTCGAGATCGACGGTTGATCGCCGCTCACTGACTGCCCGATCGAAGCGAGGCTTTTCCACGGCATCACGGGCAGGCCCTTCGGAAGCGAAGTGAGAAACGGCAGCGATTGAAAGGTCGCGCCGCCATCGGTCGAGATGCCCATCTTCACCGCGATATCGGCGGAGAGATAAGTGAGGAAAATATTGCCAAAATCATCCGAGGCGAGTTGCGCGTCGCAGCAGGCCGAGCCTAACGAGTCGCCGTTTGCGATCACGTTATGCTGCCAGGTGCGGCCGCCGTCGGTCGTCCAGCTATGGAAAAGCGCGTTCGCTTCCAGGTTCGAGACCGTCGTGATCTGGAGCGGGTTTTTGTGATTCACCGCGACCGCTGTTTCCGCTTCGTTCCCGCGACTCACGCTCACGTCCACCGCCGGCAAAGCGCCGCCGCGATCTGGATCGGGCCGAAGCAAAAGGGACTGGGCATGGGCGTTCGCTAGAGCGAGCTGGGCGCAGAAAATAATCGCGGCAAATTGTTTCATAAGCCCGAGAGATGACCGAATCGCAGCGGCTGTCGCAAGACATTCCAGCTTACGAATTCGCAAGCTAACGTCTCCCGGAGAAGAGCGACTGACTTTCCCCATAACCGGCGCGATAGTCCGCGCGCCATGCCATTTCGCGCCCTCGGTCTTGACGACCGCATCTTCAAAGCCATCCAGGAAGCTGGTTACACCGAACCGACGCCGATCCAGGCGGCTGCCATTCCCGAGGTCCTCGCCGGTCGCGATGTGATCGGCATCGCACAGACCGGGACCGGCAAAACCGCGGCGTTCGTGCTGCCGATTCTCACCCGGCTCGTGCAGGGAAAACAGCGGCCCGGCACCCGCGCGCTGATCATCGCTCCGACCCGCGAGCTGGTCGTGCAAATCGAAGAAAACGTGCGCGCGTACGCGCGGCATTTGCCGCTGCGGATGGCGACGGTCTACGGCGGTGTGAGTGAGCGTCCGCAAATCCAGGCGCTCCGATCCGGCGTCGAGCTGGTCGTCGCAACGCCCGGGCGGTTGATCGATCTGATGGAGCAGCGGCAGACGAATTTTTCCGCGGTGGAATTTCTCGTCCTCGATGAAGCCGACCGGATGCTCGACATGGGCTTCCTCCCGCAGATTAAACAGATCGTGAGGGCGCTGCCCACGAAACGACAGACGCTGCTCTTCTCCGCCTCGCTTTCGCGCGAGATCGAAGCGCTGACACATGAGTTTCAGTATTCGCCGAAAGTGATCGAGATCGGTCGGCGTGCCAACCCGGCCGATACCGTGACTCAGCTCATTTACGAAGTGCAAATGCATCAGAAACCGGCGCTCCTCCAGCATCTGCTCGCGGATAAGAACTTCGATACCGTGCTCGTTTTCACGCGCACGAAACACGGCGCCGATCGCGTCGCGCGGCGGCTCGAAAGCAGTGGGATCAAGGCGGGAACGATCCATTCGAACCGCTCGCAAAATCAGCGGCTGCGCGCGCTGAAGGACTTCAAATCGGGCGCGGTGCGGGTGCTCGTTGCCACCGACGTCGCCGCGCGCGGGATCGATGTCGACGGGATTTCGCACGTGGTGAATTACGATTTCCCGATGCACTCGGAGGATTACGTCCACCGCATCGGCCGGACTGGCCGCGCCCATGCCGTCGGCGACGCGATCAGCTTCGTCACGCCGGATGACCAGGGACCGTTGCGCTCGCTCGAGCGTTTCATCGGCCGCGGAATCGTGCGCAAGCGCGCGGAAGGTTTCGATTACGAAGCGGCCGCGCCGCCGCGCGAAGATCGCGGCCCGCGACCGAATCGGCCTAACGACAACCGTCGCGCCTCGGCGCCCCGGCGCGATGGACGGCGGTCGGGCGGTGGCGGGCGCAGACGCGGTCGATGAGGCCGGAGGAGGAGCTCACGCGGCGTGATCCGAAACTGGCCGCGCTCATCGCCCGGGTCGGCCCGTTCCCGCTGGTCGCTGAGCGAGTCGTTAGGCCACTCGACGCCTTGGCGCGTTCGATCGCCTACCAGCAGCTCAGCGGAAAAGCGGCGGCGACCATTTTCGGCCGGGTGAAAGCGCTTTATCCGGGTCATAAATGGTTCTCGGCCGAGCTGCTCCTCGCGACTCCGGATGACACCTTTCGCGCCGCCGGTCTTTCGCGTGCGAAAACCGCAGCCTTCAAGGATCTCGCCGCGAAGACGCTCGACGGGACGGTCCCCAAGCCCGCGGCGCTCGCCCGGATGAGCGATGAAGAGATCATCGCACGCCTGACGAGCGTCCGCGGGATCGGGCGTTGGACGGTGGAAATGCTTCTCCTCTTCCATCTCGGTCGCCTCGACGTCTGGCCGGTGGATGACCTCGGCGTGCGGAAGGGTTACGTGAAGACTTATCGCAAGAAAGTCACCCCGACACCGAAAGAGTTGCTCGCGATCGGCGAGAAGTGGCGGCCCTATCGCTCGGTCGTCGCGTGGTATTTCTGGCGCGCGCTTGATTCATAACGCCTAAGTAACAGAATTGTTACTTAGTTATCTAACTCTTCCTCCAGGCAGAGTAACAAAGCTGTTACTGAGCCTCCCTTGTGGTCGTCTGGATCGGGTTCAAGGCTGTCGACGCCTTAAGGACAAACATCAACCCAAAGAAAAGGAACAGTTATGAATAACTCAACACAACATGATAAGTCAGTTAATCAGCCATCGCTCGACTTGCAGAGCTTTGCGAACCTTCTGCCTGCACCCAATCCGATGGCCCGCCGATCCTTTCTCCGCAGTCTCGGAGTAGGAGCGGCTCTCCTCACGCCGATGGCGGGGGCGCTCACCGGAGTCGCTCGCGGCGCGAACCTCGGCTCGGGTAACCGGCTCAACAACGGTGACGTGGCCATTCTGCGTTTCCTCGCGGCCGCGGAACTGCTCGAGGCCGACCTCTGGCAGCAATACACCGAGCTCGCGACCGGGAACGACGCTTACAAGGAAGCGATCGAAGTCATCGACGATGACTTTCCACAATACATCGCGGATAACACCGACGATGAAGTGAGTCATGCCGCGTTTCTCAACGCTTTTCTCGCGTCGATGGGTGCGGAGCCGGTTAATCTCGATGCGTTTCGCACCTTGCCGAGTAGTCAGGCGACCGGCGCGCAACAGATCGGGCGGCTAACCAACCTGCTGAATCTTCGGGTCGATACCAGCTGGTGGATTCGTTACCGCAGTCCGATGAATCCGGACTTCGGCGCGACCTTTCCACAACTGATCAAGATCCAGAATCGCCCAACCATTCCGCCGCACGATTTGCCGAGCGGCTCGGACCAGATCCAGGCGATCGCTAACTCTGCGGCCTTCCATTTCGGTGCGATCGAGCAGGGTGGCTCGAGTCTTTACACCGCAATGGCGCAGGGCGTCTCCGATCTCACGGTGCTAAGAATCGTTAACAGCATCGGCGGGGTGGAAGTGTTCCATTTCGCGATCTGGGCGGATGGCGCAGGCGATGCGCCGGAGGTCAGAGTTCCGGGATTGGTCTTCCCGGATATCGAAGAAGCATTCGACGGCGATCCGCTGCGGCAGAAGTCACTCATCATGCCGGAACCGTGCGCATTCATCGATCCGAGTCTCCCGGTCTGTTCGGTGATTCGTCCTTCTTCCGCGCCGCTGGCGGGCGCGGTCGCGGCGGCGAATGCATTGACTGCGTCGGGCCTCTTCAAAGGGCAAACGTCGGCCTTCTTCCAGACCCTGACCGGTCTGGCGCAGGCAGCGGATGCGGCCCACCGGGCCTGCTGAGTTCTACCTAACGAATATAGCTCTCTCGTCCCACGTCTTCATCCGGCGCGCCGCGATGCGCCCGGAGGAAGGCGCTGGGATCGAGCCAGCCTTTCGTGTCCTTGCGATAGCCGGCGCCGACGAACGGCTGGGTGAATTCCCGCATCTCGAAATGGAGATGCGCAAAATATCTCCCGCCGCCGGTCCCGACCGTGGCGATCTGCTCGCCGCGTCGGACGAGGTCGCCGGGTTTCGCCAGCATCGCGAGGACGTGGGCGTAATAGGACTGCACGTATTTGCGCACGCCGCCCTCGTCGTAGGCGTGGAGAACGATGACAATGTTGCCCCAGCCGGGGCCGCCTTCGCGCGCGAAGAGGACCCGGCCGTCGGCCACCGCGAAGACCGGGTCGCCGAGGTCGCTGTTCTCGCCGCCGATCCCGTTCAGATCATCGCCGAGATGGTTGTTGGACGTGAATGACTGGGCGTTGTAGGCGAGCGCGCCATGTTCTGTGCCTAACGGAAAGTCGAACCGCGTCGCGGTCGGGATCGAAGCCAATTCGAGAGGCGAGGGGAGAGCGAGCGCGAGCTGATACCGGCGGCGGTCCAGCAGTTCCGGCCCGACGTGCCAGGCGAGGTCAATCGTTAGGGCAACGACGAAGGTCGCCAAAGCCAGAAGCCACCAAGCCCAACCGAGCCGGGACCTGTTCATCCGCTCGTCCCGCGCAGCGTGGAAACCGGCGAGAGCAGACCCGCGCGCCGCGCCGGGACATAGCTCGCGATCGCGACGGCGATCAGCGCGAGGAGGGTTCCCCAAAGATAATGGCGCCAATCCCAGGCGACCAAAAAGTGATCCGCATAAAGCAGCCCGCGCACCCGGATCGGAATGTGCGAGACGACCGCGGTAAGAAGCGCGCCGACGCCGCAGCCGATGATTGATCCCGCGCCGGCGATCATCGCGCCCTGCCAGAGAAAGATCGCCGAAATGTCGCCGCGCCGGTAACCGATCGAGCGCAGGATCGCGATCTCGCGCACTTTCGAGAGCACGGTCATGGTGAGGACGTTGAAGATGCCGAAACCGGCGAGCAGGATGATGAGCGAGACGGTAATCGCGGCGGAGAGGCGAATGGTGAGGAACAACTGCAGATTGCCCTCCTCGCGCTCCTGCCAGCTTTCGGTTTCGTGGTGAAAGAGCGATTCGAAGCGCGTCGCGAGCGCGGGCGCGCGGTCGGGATCGCGCAGTTTATAGATAATCATCGAGGCCGAATACGGCCGGTGGAGGAGCGATTGTGCGACCTTCGCGTGGCAATAAATGCGCGCGGCATCGACCACGCCGACACCGCTGCGCGCGGTCGCCGCGACCACGAATCGCCGATATTCGCCATCGGGCGAGAGGAGCTGCACGGATTCGCCCGGACTAACGAGCAGTGCGCTCGCGAGTTTCGCGCCGATGATGACCGAGTTCGGGTTATTGCGAAAATCGTCCAGCTTCCCGGCTTCGATTTGTTTCGCGAGATTCGTCGTCTGGAGATGAAGCGGCAGATTGATCCCGAAGAGATCGACCGTCGCGCTCTGGAAACCGGCGCGTGCGGTCAGGTTCCCGCGGAGCACCGGCGAGCAGGCGACGACGTTGGAAAAGCGCCGGCTCATCCGCATGATTTCATCGGCATCGTTGATCCCCTCGAAATAGCGACGATGCGGCGGCTGCACGGGAAGGGGAGGTAATTGCGCCGCGTCCTCGAGCGTTTGCACCCGCGCCTTCATGACCAGCGCGCCGTTGCTCCCGAGGGTGCCGTCGATGAAATTTTTCGCGAAACCCTGGGTCTGCGCCTGCGTGCAGACGAAAATCGCCACGCCGAAAACCACGCCGCCGAGGCTGAGGAAAAACGAGCGCTTCCGATGGCCGAGGAAACGGAGCGCGATGTAAAGCGGCGGCGTCGTCACCGTCGGGGAGCTGGGAGATCGGAATGCACGACCCGTTGCCTAACGAACGCTCCCGGCCGCAAAGTATCCTGGTCGGCCACGACCACATGGGTGCCTTCCTTTACGCCGGAGAGCGCCTCGGAAAATTCCAAGGTGCGAAAACCGACCTGCACCGTCCGCGCTTCCAGCCGTCCGTGCGCGACGATCAGCACCTGGTCGACGAGGATAGCGCGCGTCGGGACGAGGAGCGCGTTTTCGTGCCGGCCGGTGATGATGTTCATCTCGCCGGTCATCCCGGCCATCAGGTTTTCCGGCGGATTTTCCAGCTCGAGCACGACGGTGTAACGCTGCGTCTCGGGATCGGCTGCGGGCAGGATCGACGAGACCGCGGCGGTAAATTGCCGGGTGCGATACGCGTACATTTGCAGGTCGGCTTTCATCCCGGCTTTCACTTCGCCGACGTCTTCTTCATTCACTTCGCCGCGCACGTAATTTTTCCGGGACGAAACGGCGAGGAGCTCATTGCCGTCGGCGACGAGCTCGCCATCGATCACGCGCAACCCGGAAAGAATCCCGTCCATCGGCGCGCGGATTTCCGTGTTCTTCATCGCCGCCTCAGCCTTTTGCACCGTGGTCTGGAGGGCCGCGAGATTGCGATCGCGCTCGATTCGTTCGGTCTTGAGCGCGTCGCGCAAACGGTTCGCCTCGCTTTTCGCCTTCTCGTATTCGACCGCGGGCACGTTGCTCAGGCCCGCTAATTTTTCCTGCCGCTGCAGATTTCCTTCCGCGATTTTTAGCGGCTCGGACGAGGGCAACTCCAGACGCGCGCTTTCGGTCGCGGCTTGGAGATCGGCCTGCGCCTGTTTCAGCACGCGCGCAGTCGCTTCATCGGTGATCGTCGCCAGCAGTTCCCCCTTCCGCACACTCTTCCCAATCGCGCCGCGGCCGGCGGCGAGCGGTTCGGCGAGCTGAATGAAGCCGGCGTTTTGCGCGCGCACGTGATTCACAAACGACGGCTCGATCCGGACCGTGCCGTAAACTGCCGAGATCGCGGTTCCGCGCCTAACGACCTCGACTTCCGCGACTGGTCGCGACCAGAAAAAAATCGCGAGGAGCGCGAGCGCGGCGACGGTGGCGATGATCCAGAGCGTTTGTTTCGTCAGCTTCACGGTTTGGAATTATGCACGCTCGCGGCGTTTTCGTCCGTGAATTGAAAATAGCGGCCGGTCGTGCGGTCCCATTCGGCGAGCGCGACGTTCTGTTGGAAGGCGGCGTTGAGCAGGCCGCGGCGGGTTTCGAGCAGGCCGGTCTCGGCGGTGCGGAACTCCAGTTGCGACGCGAGGCCCTGCTGCCAGCTCTGCTCCACGACCGCGAGATTTTTTTCCGCCACCTCCACTGCTTGGAGGAGCGCGTCGTGGCGCGCGGTGATCGCGCGGAAATTATTTCGCAGGCCGGCGAGCTCGCGGCCGACGCTGCGTTCGAGCTTTTGCAACTGCAGCGCGTTGATCTCGCGCAACGAACGGGCGCGGAGCGCGGGGCCGCTGACCTTGCCGTTATCGATCACCCGCCAGGTGTAGCTCGCGCCTGGGCTGAACTCCGAGGAGACAATGTCGTCCGAGCGTTGGGCAGAACCGGAGTTGGCCTGATTCAGATTCGCCGAAGGAATGTAGCGGGCGAAAATGGTGAGATCGAGCCGCGGATAATAACCGGCCCGAACGATTCGCTCGTCTTCCTGCGCAGCGCGCAAGACGAGCCGAGCGAGTCGCAGATCGGCCCGGTGCGCGAGCGCCGCCGCGGTCTCGTTAGGCAGGGAAAAATCCGCGCGGGCGAAATCGAGCGAACCTTCCGGAGTCGGCAAGGTCGCGCCCGGGCCGAGCTCGCGACCGGTCGCGGCGGTGAGCTGCAAGAGAGCCGAGCCGTAGGCTCGATGCGCCTCCTCGATTTGCGGATCGAGTTCGCGCGCCTGCAAAGTCCCCGCGGCGAGGGCGCCGCGATCGATCGCGCCGGCCTGATAGCGGGCTTCCTCGCCCTGCATATTTGCGTCGAGCCGTTGCCGCTGCGACCGGAGGAGTTCTTCGAGCGAGCGATCGTAGAGCGCAGTGTAAAAAGCGAGGCGCGCGAGATGCAGTTGCTCGACGACCGCGACATTGAGCTGCTGGGCCGCGACCAAAACCGCGAGATCGCCGCGCCGCCGCGAAGCTGGGAGCGCCATCTGGAAGAGCGGCTGCAGCAGGTTGCCCTGGGCGAAGGCGAACGGCTCGATCGGCGGTTCGCCCGCACGCTTGCCGCCCTGCACCCCGGCGACGCCGCCGAGCACGATGTTGGGGAGTGCGACCGAGCGAAAGACGAGCCGCTGCCCGGCCGCTTCCTGGACCGCGGCCTGCGCCTGTCGAATCTGCGGATTTCCCTCCAGCGTCTGGGCGAGCGCGGCCGACATCGTCAGACCGGCCGCCGGCCGAATCAGCGCGAGGAAAAGAAGGGCACAGACTTTCATCTTTTTCCGCGCGGCGGAGCCGACGACTGCATCCCGTCAGGAACCGTCGCCTTCGCTTCCGATTCGTTAGGCGACGCGGGCGCCGAAGAGGCGCCGGTCGCGCGATCGAGCCGCGCGAGCGCGGCGTTATGCAAATAAATCGCACTCAGGCGGGTCGTTCCCGTTGCAGTCACATCGGTCGAGGCCTGGAGCACATCGAGCTGCGTGCCGAGCCCAGCGGCGAGATTGCTTTTCGCGAAACCGAGCGATTCATCCGCCGTCTGGATATTTTTCGCCTGCGCCGCGAGCACGCTGTCGGCCTGCTGGAGATCGAGAAATGCGCTCCGCACTTCGGATTCAATCCCGAGCTTGGCGGCTTTCAAGGCGAGGACCGCGGCTTCCCGCCGGGCGCGGGTCGCGTTCATCCGTCCGCGAGTCGCGTAGCCGTCGAAGAGATTCCAGGTCGCGTTCACGCCGAAGACGTAGCCGTGATTAAATTCCGGGCCGACCTGTGGATCGCGTTCGCTGTAAACTTCGTAGCCGGTGAAAGCCTGCACGTGCGGGCGCGAGGCGGCGCGGTCGAGCTCGAGCTGGCGATCCTCGATTGCGACGTCCTTTTGCGCGGAGCGAATCTCCGGCCGATCGACCACCGCGCGCGCGAGCGCAGCGTTCAGATCGGGATGGCGCGGCTCATATTCCAGCGTGCCGGCGACTTCGAACGGCTGCTCGTGAGGCGCGCGCGCTTCCAGCCCGCAGAGCTCGCTCAGTCGAAGGTAGGAATTTTGCAGGTCGGTCTGCGCCTGGATCAGCTCCGGTTGTTCGTTGGCCAGTGCCACTTCGGCGCGGCTGGCATCGAGCGGACCGACGGTCCCGGCGCTCAACCGCTCGCGTTCGCTCTTCAATTCCCCGCGCAGGACCTCGACCGATTGCTCGCGCAGATGAATTTTCTCGCGGTTCAGGAGCAACTCGTAGAAAACGAGCCGCACGTCCATGGTCACGCGATCGGTCACGACCTGAAGGGCGTCTTCTTCCTTGGCGAGATTAAGCCGCGCGATCGCTTCGGCGTTGCTGGTGGCGCCGCCGGTGTAGAGATTTTGCACCACCCGGAGCGACGCGTTGTAATCATCCGGACGAAGTTGCGTGTCTTCCACGCGTTCGCGCCGGCGATAAAGACCGTTGCTGACCACCGAGGGAAGATAACCCGCGTGCGCTTCCACTTGCCCGCCGTGCGCCGCCTGGATCTTCTTCCGCGCGATTGCGATTTCCGGGTTCTGCGCCCGCGCCAGCGTGACGATTTGGTCGATGGTATAACGCGGCCCGGCCGCGGCGAGTGGAGCGGCCACGCTCAGCCAAAGCAGGACAAGAGCGCAGGGCCAACCGGGTCGCATGCGGCTTTCTCACCGGCGACTTCGGGTTGCGCAACAAAAATCCCGTTCGGGCCGTGAGCTTAATGAATTTTTACGCAGAGCATTTTGTGGGCTTGCCCCGCGGGACCGGGTGCGGCAAGGTGGGCGTTTCCGGATGAGCAAAATTCCTATCGCGATCGTCGGTGTGGGCAACTGCGCCAGTTCGCTGGTACAGGGAATTAACTTCTACAAGGGCACGCCAAGCAACGGCGCCAGTGTCGGCCTGATGCATGAGCAGGTCGGCCCCTATTGGCCTAACGACATCGAAGTCGTCGCCGCTTTCGATGTCGATCGGCGGAAGGTGGGCCTCGACGTGAGCGAAGCGATTTTCTCCCTCGCCGAATTGCACCAAGGTCTTCTGCGAAAAAATCGCCAAAACCGGCACGATCGTGCAGATGGGCTGCGTGCTCGATGGCGTCGCCTCACATATGAGCGACTACAGTCCGGAGCGCACCTTTCAGCCGTTGGCCAAGGAATCGACTCGCGAGCGGATCATCGCGGAATTGCAAAACTCCGGCGCCGAAATCATGGTGAATTATTTGCCGGTTGGTTCGGAAGAAGCGACCCGCTTTTATGTCGGCTGCGCGCTCGAGGCGGGTCTCGCTTTGGTCAACAACATCCCGGTTTTCATCGCGAGCGATCCCGTCTGGGCCAAGCGGTTCGAGGAAAAAAATCTGCCGCTCGTCGGCGACGATATTAAGGCGCAGTTGGGCGCGACAGTCCTGCATCGCACGATCGTCGATCTCTTCCGCAAGCGCGGGGTGAAGATCGAGCGCACCTACCAGTTGAACACCGGCGGCAACACCGATTTCCTAAACATGCTGAATCGCAGCCGGCTCGCCTCGAAGAAAACTTCGAAGACCGAAGCGGTCCAGTCGGTCATCGGCGCGCGGCTTTCCGACGACAATATTCACATCGGGCCGAGCGATTACGTGCCTTGGCAGAACGACAACAAAATTTGTTTCATCCGCGTCGAGGGCAAACTTTTCGGGAACGTCCCGATGGAGATCGACCTCAAGCTCTCGGTCGAAGATTCGCCGAACTCCGCGGGCGTGGCGATCGATTCGATCCGCTGCTGCAAGCTTGCGCTCGATCGCGGGATCGGCGGCGTGCTCCATTCGGCTTCCGCTTATTTTTCGAAACATCCGGCCGTGCAGGTGACCGACGACGAGGCGTATCAGCACGTCGAGGAATTCATCCGCGGCGAACGCGCCTCCTAGTTCGGCGGCCAGGCGGCCGCGCGACTTATGAAATTACTCGATAAAATCGGCCGCGAATTTTCGGGCTTTAACGTGCTCGAATCGGGCAAGCGGCTCTACGATCGCAAGCCGCTGCAGTGCAGTCTTTATCTGACCGATCGCTGCAATCTCGATTGCAGTTATTGCACCGAATACGACAACAGCCGGCCGCATCCACCGCTCGCCGATCTGAAGCTTTGGATCAAAAAAATCCGCGATCTCGGCACGATGCGAATCGCCCTCGTCGGCGGCGAACCGCTCCTCCATCCGGACGTGGTCGAGATCGTGCGCTACTGCCGCGAGCTCGGTTTCGCCACCAGCCTAACGACTAACGGGTTCCTCCTCACCCGCCCGCTCCTGGCCGAACTGGAAGAGGCCGGTCTACAGGTCATGCAGATCAGCGTTGACCGGATGACTCCGAGTCCGGTGACGAAAAAATCGTTCAAGACGATCCTGCCGAAGCTCGATTATTTTAAGGATTCCAAGATCAGCCTGCACATCACCGGCGTGATCTGCCAGGACACGCTCCCGGAATCGCGCGCCGTCCTCGAGACCGGTCTGGCCCGCGGGATTCCGACTGAAGTGCGACTGGTCCACGCCGATCCGCTGAGCCGCTATCGGGTGGCGCGCGGCGATCGCGCGGAATTGGAAGCGTTCCTCGATTCGATGATCGAGCGGAAGAAGCAGGGCGAAAAAATTCACACCACGGAAGCGATCCTGAATTATCAGCGCAGCCTTCTCCGTGGAGAAAAAGTCGAGTGGACCTGCACCGCCGGCTACAAACTCTTCTTCGTCTCGGCGCAGGGGAAGTTCTGGGAATGCAGCATGGTGCACACCGACAAGCACATCATGGATGTGACCCTCGCCGATCTTTACCTTAACTATCGCAAGAAATCCTGCCAGGAAGGTTGCGGTGTTTATTGCGCGGTGAGCACCTCGCTGCTCGTCGAGAAACCGGTGCGCGTGCTGAGCAAAGAGATCTTCTCGCGCGCGCGGCGGATTCCAGATCTGGTGCATCCGGCGCCGGTTTCCGCCGAACCGCAAGCCGCCTAACGAGCAACGCGAATTTGCCACGCGCGCACCGCGTGCACAGCGGCGGTGACAACTCCCCAGCAGCAAAAGATCTGGAAGGCCGCACCGGGAAATCCGACGAGCAGGCCGATGGCCAAGGTCCAGATGTAGATGTTGCGGCGACCCGCCGCGAGGCGGAAGCGACGATCGAAATTTCCGACGTCGTCCAGATTGCGGCCGGTGGCCTTTTTCGCGGCGCTCTTCGCGCCGCGGGCCGCCAAGTCGGAGCCGACGAGGAGAAACCAGAGCAGCCAGCTCCGGGCGCCGAGACCGTGAACCGAGAAGTAAAACGCCAGCGCGGTCCACCAGGATAATTCGATCGCGTAATCGACCGCGTGTTCCCATTGGCCGAGTTCAGTCGTCTCGACTTTGAGGCGGGCGAGTTTGCCGTCCACGCCGTCGAGAATCCCAATGACGAGTGCGCAAGCGGTTCCGAGCCAAAGGTGTCCGGTGAAGAAGAACCACGTCACCGCCAGGCCGACCAGCATGGTGAGGAAGGTTACCTGATTGGGCCGGATCGATGTCCGGCAGAGCCGCCTAACGATCGCGGTTTCGATCGGCGCATGGGCCAGCGCGGGTAAATCGAGCACGCCGTTTTGAATACCGTCGAGCAGGACATGTTCCGCCAGCGGTTCATGCCCGGGAGCTGAAACAGGAAACCAAAGCGGACGAATCTCCCGTCGCTGGCCGGTGACGTAGCCCGGATCATGCGCGGCATCGATCGTTGCGATGCGCGCCGCTTCCGCGTCGTTCGCGAGTTCATCGAGGAGAAGGGAATTGGCCTCGTTTTCCCTGAGCCATTCCGAATCGAGTAAAGCCGCGCCGGAGAGCCAGCCTAACGAGTTCCGACGCACACCGTTCCAAAGTGGAAGCAACTCCGTCGGAGGCTCGGATTCGATCAGAAGCGTCGTTGCTTTCTGCTCCGCCAACGCGCGGAGGAGACGCGGGTCGCAATATCCTTCCGCGCAGAAGAGGATCGGGCCGGTTGGAATTTCCCCGATCGTGACCGCACCGGGCGGACGGGAGAGAAATGCGAGTGCCACTTCCGATCGCGCCCACGAGACGGACGCGAGATGAGCCGCGACCGCTCCGATTGCCTCGGAGGAAATCGTGACGGAGCGAAAGCCGAGCCGTTGCAGGACGCGGAGCTGGCGTTCGAGGAGGGAAATGCCGCCGAGCCTAACGACGCATGCTCGCTCCTGCGCGATGATCAAGACGCCTGGCAGTTGAGATTCCATCGCGACAAGCCGCCCGCTTCTTATCCGGAAAGGCCGCGAGAAATGCAAACTCTCCCTCGGCCGCGCCGGCAATCGCTGTTTCAATCCGCGATCATCTGTGGCTAGATTCGGCTCCGCCCACGAGATGAGTGACGAGGTCTGGTTAAGCTGCCGCGAAATTGAGCGCCATCTCGGCGAGGAGGATTCGCGCGTCCACGCGCTTCGCGGCGTCTCGCTCGATCTCGAACCGGAAAGTGTCCACGCCGTCGTCGGCCCCTCGGGTTGCGGCAAGAGCACGCTGCTTTACATCCTCGGCCTGCTCGATCCGCCGGACTGCCGGCAGCCTGACGATCGACGGCCAGCGTATCGAGCACCTGGCCGATGACGAGCTGGCCCGGAAACGAAACGAGCTCCTCGGTTTCATCTTTCAATTTCATTTTCTGCTCGAAGATTTCACCGCGCAGGAAAACGTCATGATCCCGATGCGGCGGCTCGGGCGCCTAACGGAAAGCGAAATGCTGGAGCGCGCCGCGCATTTGCTCGACGAGGTGGGACTCGGTGGGAAGTTGCGCCGGCCGAGCCGGCATCTTTCTGGCGGCGAACAGCAGCGCGTCGCGATCGCGCGCGCGCTGGCGAACGATCCGCGCGTCATCCTCGCCGACGAGCCGACCGGCAATCTCGACACCGCCAATTCCCAGCGCGCCTTCGGGCTCCTGAAAAGGATCGTCCGGGACGAGCGCAAAGCGCTGTTGCTCGTCACTCACAATCCGGAGATCGCCGAAGCCTGCGATTGGATTCACGAAATGCAGGATGGTTTGATCGTCGGCAGCCACTCGCGGGACACGGGCGGGGGAACTTCGTTGGCTTATCGTTAGGCGATGATGCCCGGACCAGGAGCGAGTGTTTCCTCGACAGAAGTGATTTCGGTCGGCTCACCGGCGCAGCAAATGGCCGACCCGGGCCCGGAATTGAAGCGCGGCGCGATCTTCAACACGATCGCGCTGCTGGCGTCGAATTTTCGCGGAGTTTTTACCTTCCTCGTCGCGCGCCTTTTGGGAGCGGCTCCGCTTGGCATCTTTCTGGTCGCATGGGCGGCCACCGACATCCTGAGCAAGATCGGAATCTTCGGCCTCGACAACACGATCATCGCCTTCATCGCACGATCGGAAGGGGCAGGTGAACGGGCGCGAAGCAGGGCGCTATTTCATCTCGGGGTTTCGCTTGCCGTCGGACAAAGCACCCTGATCGCCGCACTTTCGATTCTCGTCATTCGCCTGGCCGGCGGAGGATTGAAGCTGAATCCGCAGATGGTCGACGTGCTCTCGGTCCTGCTTTGCGCGATGCCAGGCGTGGTCTTGTACCGGATTTGTACCGCCGTCTCGCGAGGGATGAAGGTGATGCAACACGACATCTATTCTCGCGGCCTGACGGAACCGGCAATCACGACGGCTGCTTTTCTCGGAACGGTCGCGCTGGGATGGAAGACATTCGGCCCGGCGATCGCGGCCGTCATCGGCACTGGCGCGTCCGGGTTGGTTGCCCTCGCTCTCGCTTCGTCGCTTTTTCGCTCTGCGCCTTGCTCTCGCGGGGTCATCTCCTATCGGGCCGAAGCGCGCCGTTTGCTTGGTTATGCGGCCTCGATCAGCGGCTACGATTTGCTCAACGCGCTGATCGTTAGGCTGGATGTCATCATGCTGGGATGTTTCATCGGTCGCGCGCCCGGCGTGACCTTGTCCGCGGTTGGCGTCTACGGTGCGGTCGTGGAAGTCGCGAGCGGATTGCGCAAGGTGAATCAGGCTTTCAATCCCATCTTTGCTCCTCTCGTTGCCGAGATGACAACACACGGTCTCCAGGAGAACGCGGCGGCGACTTTTTCTCGTGTCGCGCAATGGCTGCTTTGGATTCTTCTGCCACTACTCGCCGTTATCGCATTGGCGGGCTCTCTCATCCTCAGTATTTATGGGCCCGCTTTTCGCGAGGGCGCGATGTGGCTCAATATCGTTGCGCTCGCCTGTGGGACGAACTGTTTTGTCGGCTTGGCCGAGACGGTCATCATGGTGCAAAAGCCACGGATCAACCTCATTAATTCTGCCATCACCGTGGTCGTGGCAGTCCTCGCGAACCTGTGTCTGATCTCGCGCTTTGGAGTTACCGGCGCGGCCTTCGGGATTTTGCTCCCTTACGTGTTGCTCGGAATCCTCCGGCACCGCGCCCTAGAGCAGGTTTTCGGATGGCAAAATCCCTGGTCGAAACTGCGTCGTCCGGTCTTGGCCGCGCTCGTAGCCATCTCTCCCGCCCTGGTCTGTCGTGCGCTCGTCAAAGGAACAGCCGGTCAGATAATCAGCTCGGCCATCTTCGTTCTAATTTATTTTATCGCCTGGCAGTCCTGCCGGGCGCGCGATCGAGCCGCATCGGCTGATGATCTCGCCTGAGGAGACGCGAAGACCTTCCAGTTCGCTTGGAAAAAACGGATCGTCTCGTTGTTGCTCGGCTGGCGACCGCCGGGAATGTCATGCAGCGTCATGGTGCCCAGTTGCCGGGCGGCGGTCCGCATCATGGCAGAGGCCGGCACGACATATTTTTCCACCCCGCGGCGGTCGAGCCAGCCGCTGATCCAGATGTCGTCCATGAAGAATGCGGCGGGTGGAGTGCTGGCATAATCCCAGAGCAATTCGTCGAAAAAGCGCGGCTGAATGACGTAACTGCCGCATCCGGTCACCACCGCGACCGGCTGCGGCTCGCGAATGAGGTTGGCGTAGGTGAGTCTGGCCTCTCGCCAATCAAAGCTGGGCGGCATCTCGCCGCCGCGAAAGCAGAGCGCGGCATCCGGCAATTGCGCCTGATAGTGGAGATAGGTCGCGATCGCGTCGCGCGGATAAATCCGATCGTCGTCCACCACCATGACAAGCGTATCGTTCCTCCCGGCGGCGTGTTCACGCTGAATGGCGGGAATAAACTTCGTGGCCGGACCCCAATCGCGGTCACAACGCAAAATGTGCAGCCGTGGAATGGCAGCCAACGCCTTCGGGATGACGTAAGCCTTATGCTGACGCGACGAAAATAGTGGAACCGCGAGCACAATTTCATCGGGTGACCGGGTCTGGCGGAGCAGGGATCGCAGAGTTGATTCGAGCTTCGCGATCCGGTCGGGAAGAGTGGAAAGGGAAACGATAATCCGGCGTTTCTCTGGCTCCCGCGATCCGGCGAGGGTTTCCCTGATAAACGTCACTTGTCGCCGGCGCCTCCGCTCCACGTGCTGGAGGAGCCACTCGGCGATTCCGCCGAGAATCTCATCGGCGGTTTTGAGCCTAAAGTAGAGTCGCGAAAACATGATTTCCCCTGACCGGATTCCATCTTCCCAGAGCATTCGCGCTCTCGCGGAGTTGCTCTGCCTGCGAAAGGCTTTCAAGTGAGAAGCTGAAATGACCTAGGATCAAGGCCCCGCAGGCGCAATTTGTGAAGAGAATTTTACTCACTGGCGCGAGTTCCGGCATCGGACTGGCGACTACGAAACTGCTCGTCGAACGGGGCCACGAAGTCTGGGGAACTTCCCGCGACCCGGCCCGTCTGCCATCGTTAGGCCGACTCCATCCCGTGCGGATGGATTTGTCCGATCTGGACTCGGTCCGGGCAGCTTTCGCGACCGCTCAGCTCGAAGGCGAAGGGATCGATGTTCTGATTAACAACGCCGGCGGCGGTCACTTCGATTCCGCAGAGTCTCTTTCGGCGGAGATCGTCGAGGAAATGTTTCGCACCCTCGTCTTTGCTCACGTGGAACTTTGCCGCCTCAGCTTGGCGGCGATGAGAAAGCGGGAAGGGGGCCTGATCATCAACGTCACTTCGCTCGCTTCGCGGATGCCGGTGCCTTTCATGGCCGCGTACAACGCCGCCAAGGCCGCGATGGCTGCCTACACTTTCTCGCTCCAACTCGAATTGCCGGATCGCCGGGTCCGGGTCGTGGACCTGCAACCGGCCGATATCTGCACGCACTTCAATGACTCGATCGCGCCGCCTCCGTCTGCCGAAACCCGAATCACTAAAACTTGGGGCGCGGTCGATCGGAATTTGCGGAAGGCGCCGCCGCCCGAACTGGTCGCGCAACGCGTCCTGCAGATTATCGAGAGCAACAATCCGCCGCCGCGGAGCACGGTCGGCGATCTCTTCCAATCCAGAATCGCGCCGCTGATTTTTCGGTTCTTGCCTCAACGCGTGCGGGTCTGGGGATTGAAAATGTATTACGGAATTTAGGTGATCAAAGACGCTGTCATTCTCATGGCCGGAACGGGTTCGCGCCTGCGCGCTTCCGGCGGCACGCTGCCGAAGCCGCTCGTCCCGATCGGCGGACGCCCGCTGATTTCCCATACGCTCGACGCGCTCCTGCAGGTCGGGATCACCACGCTGCACGTCGTGGTCGGCTGGGAAAGCGAACGACTGCTTGCGGGGTTGAGGCCGTTGATTTCGGCGGCGATCCGGCTGCATCCAATTCCGAATCCGGAGTGGCAAAAGCAGAACGGCATTTCGCTCCTCGCCGCGGCGCCGTATCTCACCGGCCCGTTCCTGTTGCTGATGGGCGATCACCTTTTCGAAACGCGACTCCTGGAAGAGTTCGTTAGGCAAATAAATCCCGCGATGCTTAACCTCGCGATTGACCGCAAGATCGAGTCGATCTTCGATCTCGATGACGCGATGAAGGTGCAAACGCGCGGGGACCGGATTGTCGCGATCGGAAAAACGCTGGCCGACTACGATGCGATCGACACGGGCATTTTCGTCTGTCCGCCGGAGATTTTTTCTTATCTCGAACGCGCGCAGGTGAACGGCGATTGCAGTCTCGCCGACGGCGTACGCGCGATGGCACAGGATGACAAAGCGCGGGTGATCGATATCGGCGATGCCTGGTGGCAGGACGTGGACGACGGCGGCATGTGGCGCCACGCGGAGCGCCTAACGACGACGAAGTGAGCGCAGGGCAAGCAGCCCGCTAATCGCCGCGACCGCGCCGGAGAGGTGCAGAATCCACGCCGACCATCCGACGATCGCGAGAAGGAAAAAGAGGACGAGCCCGACATCGCGCTTCGTGAGTTGAATGAGCCAGCCGGGAACGCGCAGGCCGGTTCCACTCAGCATCCGTTGATGTCTCGGATAAAGCGCGCTGTCGGTAGGCGCCGGCGTTGCGATCTTGGATGGGAGCGCGAGAAGCAATTCGTTAGTCGCAATCAACGCGGCAACGATCACGCCCTCGACGAAACAAGAAAGACCGAAACCAAGGCTGAGCGCGAGGAGAAGACTGCCGGCGACGTCGCACCAGGTATCGAGCCGTTGGCCGCGTGCGGAATCGAGATATTTCGCGCGGGCGATCTCGCCGTCGCAGCCGTCGAGAATGCTGTAGAGCTGGAAAAAGATTAGCCCGAAGACGACGTTGAGATAGCTACCGCGCAGGAGGAATCCCGCGCCGACGATCGGCAACGCAAAAATCCCCAGCGTCCATTCGCTCGGGGTGATTGACGTCCGCAAAAGCAGGCGGCTGAGCGCGCGGGAGATTGGGCGGTTGATGAAGCGTGAAACCAATCCGTCCTGCGGTTTGCCGCTTCTTTGCAGTAGGCGTTTTTCGCAGGCCGCGATTTGCGCTGGGTTATCGAGCTCTTCGGAGTCATCCCGCAGCCCGGCGGGCGGGCGATTGCGCGGCAGGAAAGTGCGGGTGTTCAGGACGAGGTCAGGTTGCTTCGGTTCGTTCGCCTCGAAATCGAGCGGAGAAAGCCGCCGGTGCGTCGGAAGAAACGGGGCTGCGCCCGGGGACCATGAGATGAAGAACCGCACGTCATCCGCGCGCGTCGCGGCCTCTTCCTTCACCGCCAGCGCGATGCGCTCCAACTGGCGCAGGCCGGCAATTCTCCAGCTCGCAGAATCGTCGGCCAGAATGACGACCCGCCGCGTCATCCTTAGTTCGTTAGGCCGCGGCGATAGATGCGGTAAGTCTTGTAACGGTCGGCGCCGATCGCTTCGAGAAAGCGGTTGATCAGCCGGTTGTTTTCCAGGGTCATGCTCAGCTCGCCGATGAATCCGCGCTTGATCATCGCGTCCTCGATGATTCGCAGCACCAGCATCTCCGCGATCCCGCTCCGCCGATGCTCTGGGACCACGCCGAGCGCAACGAGGCGCGCCGTGCGAATGCGGTTCTTATAGTAGAGCAACTTCGCCAGGCCGATCGGAATTCCCCACGTCGTTAGGCGGCCGTTGATTTTCTGGAAGGCGACGTTGATGTCGGGCAGGCAAAGGATGAAGCCGGCCGGCTCGCCGTCGACTTCCGCGATGAGGGTGAACTCCGGCACGGCGAGCGGTTTCAGTTCTTTCACCAAGTGCTCAAATTCCTTCCCGGTAAACGGGACAAAACCCCAGTTTTTCTCCCAGGCCGCGTTGTAAATTTCGCGCAGCCGGCGGCTCTCGCCGACCTCGTCCTTCAGGTTCACCGGACGAACCGTGATTCCGGGTTGCTGCGCAAAGCGACGGCTAATTCGGCGCAGGCGCGCGGCGGCCTCTTCGGGTTTGGAAAACCACCAGGCATACCAGTCCATCGCCTTTTCAAATCCGCAGACCTCGATCAGTGCGGCGTAGTAGGGCGGGTTGTGCGAGGTGAGAAGCGTCGGCGGATGCTCGAAGCCTTCGATGAGGAGCGCGCAGACGTAGTTCGTCGAGTAATCGATCGGCCCCATGATCTCGTCGCGACCCCGCAAGCGGACCCACTGCTCAGCCGCGCCTAACAATGCCTGCGCGACCGCCAAGTCGTCGATGCATTCGAACAGGCCGAAGCAGCCGACGTTGGAATTGTGCTCGGCGTTGTAGTTCGGATCGTCGCTCGCCATGATCCGGCCGACAATCTTGCCGCCGCGCCGCGCGAGGAAAAGCGCGGCCGCGCCGTGTTCAAAAAATGGATGCTTCTTCTGGTCGAGAAATTCCTTCCGTTCGAGGAGCAGCGGCGGCACCCAGGCAGGATCACCCCGGTAAATCTCCCAGGGGAATTTAATGAACGCGTCCCGATCGGCGCGCGTGACAACGGGCGTGATTTCTAGCGAGGACAAATCACGATTTGGCCGAAGCGGAGGCCGACGGATTTCGCCGCGCCTCCCTCGTCCCGAAAGCATAATCCCAAAGCGGGGAGGTGACCCCGAAGCCTGCTTCGTCATCCTGATAATGATGGCGAAGATGATACTTTTTCAGCCACGCGAAGAGCGGACTCTGCATCGGAAAGTGATGCGTCGCGTAGTGCAGCGTGTCGTAGAAAAGATAACCGACGAGCAACCCGACGAAGACCGCCGGGGCGAGCCGTCCGAAGGCGACGAGGAAGATCCCGTAAAAGATAAACGCGAGCGGAATGCTCACGCTCGGCGGCATCACGAGGCGGCTGGCGTCGTTAGGGTAATCGTGGTGCACGCCGTGGAGCATGAAGTGGAGGCGTTTCCCCCACGCGCTCCGCGGTTCGTAATGAAAGACCCAGCGGTGCATCGAATACTCGACAAAGCTCCAGATGAAAATTCCCACTACGACGAGCGCGGCCACGAAACCGACCGACAAATCCCGCACCGCGACCGAGAGATAGAGCAGGTAACCGATGACCGGCAGATAGATCACCAGCGGCGTCGCCGGATGGACGTGGGAGAAGAACTCCATGAAGTCGCTCTCAAACATCCGGACCGATTCGTTCTTGTTAGAAACGTAACGCGCCATCGGTTTTATCATGCGCGATCCCGGCATCGGAAGCAACGCTGCAGCGGGCGTTCTGGATCACGGCGAGCAGACGCCGGCAGACCCGGTCCTGACCGCGCAAGAGCAGAAAGAGAAGGAGATTAAACACGCTCATTTCTGCCAGGAAATACCAGACAGGCTGGCCAAGCAGGAGCAGCGCGAAGAGCAGGATCATGCGCGGATTGGTCGCGAGCAGGTTGGTCCACCTAATCAACGGTCGGCTCGCCCGGCCATAGGCCTCCGAGATCGCGGCGCTGTCGCCTTGGTTGGCCTGTTGTTTCAACTCGTTCAGGCGCGGCAGGAGCCATTCTTGTTGACGGGTGTAGTTGAGGTAGAGGCGATAGAGGAACTTCTCGCGCGGCGCGTTCCGCCAGCGAAGGCGTGCGAATTCTGAGCGCACTTGACCGGAAGCATCCAGCTCGGCCCGCGTTTTTCCCTCGGCAAAATAGAGCCACGCGTTGCGGACATAATCGGCGGCCGCGCTTTGCAGGGAGTGACTCCAACCGGCGGCGAACGCCAGCATCCAGATCCACGGTGAGCCGCCGCCCGCGATAAAGCGCAGCGAGAGGTGCGCGTAAATGCTCACGAAAACCAGATGATCGGCGAGGCCGTCGAGCGCGCGGCCGGTGCGGCTTCCTTGTTTCGTTAGGCGCGCGAGCTGGCCATCGGCGTTGTCGAAAGCGTTCGAGAGGATGTGCAGCGCCATCCCGAGCAGGTTCCAGCGCAGGTCGCGGTAGTAATAAAAATGGCCGGCGGTAATTCCGAGCGCCGCACCGCAGCAGGTCACCTGCGCCGGCGTCACCCGCCAGCGAGCGAAGAGTAGCGCCAGCCGATAACCAACTTTGCGATAGAAATAAAGGTCGAGCGTGCTCTCGACCGCGCGCGCTTTGTAGCTGGCCTCGACCGATGGCGGTTCCATGGCGGCCGGCGAGGCGGATCGGATTGAAGAACGCGCCACTCGTTAGGCGCTTTTCGCCAGCAGCGCCGGGACGAGCGTGTCTTCGAGAATGTTGAGCGCTTCGTCGAGATCGGCGCGGGTGTGCATGCGCGGTGACGCAGGCGCGGAAACAAATTCGATGCTGCGGCACCGCCGGATAATCGACCGGCGCGACCCAGAGCCCGCGGGCGCGCAGTTCGTGGCCGAGGCGATACATCCGTTCGCGATCGCCGATCACGAGCGGCATCACGTAGGTGGTGGAGTTGCCGGTGTCGATCCCGAGGCCGCGCAGTTGCCGGTGAAAATAATCGGCGTTTTCCCAGAGCCGCGTGCGCAGCTCCGGCTGTCGCTGCGCGATTTCGAGCGACTGCAAAATCGCCGCGACCACGACCGGCGGCAGCGCGCAGGAATAGACATACGGATGCGCGTAGAAGCGCAGGTATTGCAGCGTCTCGCGCGCGCCCGCGACGAAGCCGCCGAGCGCGCCGAAGGCTTTCGAGAAGGTCCCGTAAGTCAGCCGGACGCGATCTTCGACCCCGAATTTTTCCGCCGCCCCACGGCCATGCTCACCGCAGGCGAGGGTGGAATGCGCCTCGTCGATGAAGACGCTCGCGCCGTGTTCTTCCGCGACTTCGATCAGCCGGACGAGGTTTCCGAAATCGCCATCCATCGAGTAAATGCCTTCGATCACGACCAGCTGGCGGCGGCCCTTGTTTCTGCCTAACGATACCGCGAGCGACGCCGGATCGTTATGCTCGAACTTCTCGGAACGACAGCGCGAAAGGGTGGCGCCATCGCGCAGGCTGAGGTGCGAACGATTATCGAGCACCGCGACGTCGGTCTTGCGGAGCAGGCCGGAAATGGTGCCGAGCGCGCCGCCGAACCCGCTGTTGAAAAGCATGGCGTCCTCGCGCCCGAGGAATTGCGCCATCTTCCGCTCGAGCTCGCGGTGAAGATCGGTCATGCCCGAGAGCATCGGCGAGCCGCAGGCGCCGAGGCCGTGGGTGGTGAGCGCTTCCTGCGCGGCGGCGATGACCTCGGGGTGATTCGCGAGCCCGAGGTAATTGTAGGAGCAAAGATTGATCACCGACTGCGGCTTGCCGTCGTAGGTGATGCTGGTGCGAGCCTCGGCCGCGGCGCGCATTTCCGGCTCGTAGAGTTCGACGGCCCACGCGCCTGCTTCCATCCAACGCGTGAAACTTGCGGGGACCTGCAGCGGGTCGCTGCCTTCACCCGCGAGAAAATTCCCAAGACTGAGGTCGGCCGGATTCTCGCTCATAAGTGTGACGACTGAGCGGAGAAAGAGAGGCCGGTAAAGTTTTGCATCCTTTGGGTCCGCAGCGCGTGGGGCGCCGTGAATTTTCCAGTCGGGAGCGCAATGTTATCCCGTCCGGCCGCGGCGACAAGACTTTTATCGCAGCCGATTTACGACGGCGTCGGAACCTTCTCTCCTTGCCGCCTGAGCGCTTCCTTCGTACGGTCGCGCCATGCGGATCTTGGTCACGGGCGGCGCCGGATTTATCGGGTCGCATCTGGTGGAGAAGTTGGTCGGCGAAGGTCACGAGATCGCCGTGCTCGACGACTTTAACGATTTCTACGACCCGCAGATCAAGCGCCGGAATCTCGCGGCGGTGGCGGATAAAATCGCGCTCCACGAAGTGGATCTGCGCGACGCGGCGAAGGTGAGGGGAGTTTTCGACAGCGCGGACTTCGATGCAGTGATTCACCTCGCGGCGCGTGCGGGCGTGCGGCCATCGATTGGAAATCCGCAGCTCTATTATGATGCCAACGTCGACGGGACGCTTCACCTCTTGGAGGCCTCTCGCACGGTTGGCCTGAAGCGGTTCATCTT
Source organism: uncultured Verrucomicrobiae bacterium (assembly GCA_963831805.1). Taxonomy (GTDB): domain Bacteria; phylum Verrucomicrobiota; class Verrucomicrobiia; order Chthoniobacterales; family UBA10450; genus Palsa-1392. Next base: position 602,671 of record CAWHRN010000004.1, read on the forward strand.
TGCCTCCAGCTCCTCGGTTTACGGACTCGCGAAGACGGTGCCGTTCTCGGAGGAACTGCATCTCACCCAAACCGTGAGCCCTTACGCCGCGACGAAGATTGCGGGGGAATTTCTCTGCTCCACCTATTCGCATCTCTACAACATGCGGGTCGTCGCGCTGCGCTTCTTCACGGTTTACGGGCCGCGGCAGAGACCCGACCTGGCGATTCACCAGTTCACCCGGCGGATCTGGAACGGGAAACCGATCGACCAGTTCGGCGACGGGACGACGCGGCGCGATTACACCTACATCGACGACATCATCCAGGGCGTCGTGGCGTCGTTAGGCTACGAAGGGCCGCTCTTCGACATTTTCAATCTCGGCGAGAACCAGACGATCGAGCTGAAGGATTTGATCGCCGCGATCGAAGCCGCCCTCGGGCGCAAGGCGAAGATTAATTACCTGCCCGAACAACCCGGCGACGTCCCGCTCACCTGTGCCGATATTTCCAAGGCGCAACGGCTCCTCGGTTACCGGCCGACAACCTCTCTCGCCAGCGGTCTTCCCCGTTTCATCGAGTGGTTCCACCAGAATCGCAACCAGGCGTAGCCCTCCCCAGAGTCCGCGCTTGCATTACGCGACGCTCAGGAATACTAGTCCCGCCGATGCCGGGAGGCTGAGGTGTGTGCCTCCTCTCGCGATCATCCGGTTGTTTCGAAACGAATGATGCAGGCAAACACGTCTTCCCTGACCGGTTTGCAGCAACGGAGATCGCACGCGGACAGGCCCTGGCCTGAAAGAGTTTCCCGGCCCGACGAGGCGGAGTTTCCTCCGGCTGCGCAGACTGCTCTCGAGCTGCTTGTTGGGACCCTCTGGGGTCCGCGCGCCATGGACCGTGCACCATTTGTTGGTGCGCTCCGCCCGCAACAGAACTGGGTATTAACTGAGGATCATTATGAAATCTCAATCCCCCGGGAGAAATTCGCGGCGCCCGCGCCGTGGTGGACCCCGACGGCGGTTCGATACGCGCGAAGATCGCGCGGAGTCGAAGGCTCCCGCAAAAAAGAGCATTTGGCAGAAAATCACCGCCTTCTTCGGAGGCTCCGACCCCACCCCGACGCGCGCGAGCGCGCCGCGTAACGGCGCCGCTCCCGCGCGCAACGGAGCGCCCGTGCGCGAACGTTCACGGGAACGCGATCGCGAACGCCCCGCGCGCAAGCCGGAGTCGGTCGAAGTGACGACGCCGCGCCTCTACGTCGGCAATCTCTCGTTCGAAGCGAGCGAGAGCGACCTCTTCGACCTCTTCAACGGGGTCGGCCAGGTGCAGAACGCGGAGGTCGTCACCTACAAACACAACCAGCGCTCAAAAGGCTTCGCCTTCGTCCAGATGCAATCGGTCGATGAAGCCAAGCGCGCCGTCTCGGAATTGCACGACAAGGAATTCCTCGGCCGCAAACTGGTGGTGAGCGGAGCGAAAAACGACAGTCACGTCCGCGACTAACCGCCTAACGAATCAGCAACCGGGAGATCGGGCGGCGATGTTGCGCTGCTGGTCTCCCGGTTTTTTTTGGCCAAATGGAAAACGTCTTTTACCTCGTCGGCCCGACGGCCTGCGGGAAATCGCAGCTCGCCGCCGACGTCGCGGAGCGGCTCGACGCCGAGATCGTGAGCGCGGACGCCTTCCAGATTTACCACGGCCTCCCGCTGCTGACCGCCCAGCCTAACGAAGCAATCCTGCGCCAGGTGCCGCATCATCTGCTCGACGCGCTCCCGCTGACTGACGAGATGAGCGCGGCGAAATACCGCGAGCTGGCGCTGAACGCGCTCGCGGAGATTCATCGTCGCGGGAAGCGCGCGCTCGTCGTCGGCGGAAGCGGGCTTTATGTGAAGGCGCTCACCCACGGCCTCGCACCGCTGCCGCCGGTCGATCAGCAACTGCGCGCGCAACTCGAGGCGCTGTCGCTCGCGGAATTGAACGAACGGCTGGCCGCCGTCGATCCGTTAGGCGCGGAAACGATCGACCGCCAGAACAAGCGCCGGGTCGTGCGCGCGTTGGAGATTTTCGCGCAAACCCAAAAGCCTGCTTCCGCGCAGCGCGCCGAATGGACGCAAGCCGCGCCCACAGCCCACGGCGTCTTCGTTTTTCGCGAGCGCGAGGAGCTTGCGGCGCGAATCGATGCGCGGGTCGAAGAGATGTTTCGCGACGGCGTGGTGGAGGAAGTTGCCCGCGTGAAAGAGCTGAGCGAGACGGCGGCGAAGACGCTCGGGCTGGCCGAAATCCGCCTCCTGTTGGAGAGAAAAATAAGCGAGGCCGGCTGCATCGCGGCGATTCAGCAGGCGACCCGCCGCTATGCCAAAAGGCAATTGACCTGGTTCCGGCGGCAAACTAATTTTGAGCCGCTGAATCTTTCTTTGATCAACGACCACGCAGCCGCCGTCGATTCGATCCTGCAAAAGGCCGAGCGCTCTTTTGCCCCCGCTGAATGATCGTCACGCAACCCCAGCGAAGACAGGAACGCGCGCTCCTCATCGGCCTCGAGCAGGACGGCGTTTCGAAATGGGATTTGCGCGATTCACTCGACGAGCTCGCGGAACTGGCCAACTCCGCGGGCGCAAAGGTCGTCGATACGATCACGCAGAAATTACAGAAACCGACCGCGCCTTTTTACATCGGCAAAGGCAAGGCGGAGCTGATCAAGGAATCGTTCCAGGATCAGCAGGTGACCTCGGTGATTTTCGACAACGAGCTTTCGCCGGCGCAGGGGCGGAACCTGGAAAATCTTTTTTCGCGCAAGGTGCTCGATCGCACGCAGTTGATCCTCGACATCTTTGCGCAACGCGCGCGCAGCCGCGAAGGGCGGCTGCAGATCGAGCTCGCCCAACTGCAATATCTGCTTCCGCGCCTAACGAGAATGTGGACGCATCTTTCCCGGCAAACTGGCGGTATCGGCACCCGCGGTCCCGGGGAAACGCAGTTGGAAGTCGATCGTCGCCGGGTGCAGGAACGGATCGCGCGTCTCGAGCGTGATCTGAAGGAAGTGCGCAAACATCGCGCGATCCAGCGCCAGGGTCGGAAGCGTCATCAATGGCCGGTCGCCGCCGTGGTCGGCTACACCAACGCGGGGAAATCAACGCTCCTCAACCGGCTCACCGGCGCCGGCGTGCTCGCGGAAGATCGGCTTTTCGCGACGCTCGACCCGACGACCCGCGCCTTCGTTTTGCCTAACAAACAAAGGTTGCTCCTGACCGACACGGTCGGTTTCCTCCGGAAATTGCCGCACACTTTGATCGAGTCCTTCAAGGCCACGCTCGAGGAAGTGGTCGAGGCGGATCTGCTCATTCACGTCGTCGATCTGAGTCATCCGCGGGTTGATGATCAGATGGAAGCGGTCGAGGACGTGATCAAGGAACTCGGCGCCTACGGCAAACAGACGCTCATTATTTTTAACAAAGTCGATCTGCTCGAGAACAAGGAGCTGGTGAATTTCTATCTCGAAAAATTTCCCGGGAGCGTGGCGATTTCCGCGCGGACGGGCGCCGGTTTCGACGACCTCGTGCCGGCGCTGCAAAATGCGCTCAGCTCGTGGCGGCTGCGTTCGCGCTACCGTCTGCCGGTCTGTGAAGCCGCGCTGCTCGCGGAGGTGCATCGCGTCGGGCACGTGCTCGAGGTGCATTACGACGGAGATTTCACCGAGGTGCTGGCGAACGTTCCGCCGCAGCTTGAGCAGAAACTGGCGCCGTTTCTTCAGCCGTGAACCGCTACGAGCGCTGGATGGCGCGCTGCGGCCTCACCGGCTGGCCGCGCTTACGGAAAAGCATCGTCGCCGTGATCGGCGGCACCATCCTGCTCTTCGGGCTGGCGTTGATCGTTCTGCCCGGGCCGGCGGTCGTGGTCGTGCCACTCGGGCTTGCCATTCTTGCAACCGAGTTTGCCTGGGCGCGCGCCATCGTGAAACGAGGTGAAGGTTACTGGAGCAGTTGGCGCCAGCGGCGGAAAAACAAAAAGCGGAGTCGTTAGGCCATGACGCGCGCGGAACGAACAAAAGAGCTGGTGCAGGCTTTCCCGAAAATTTATCCGGACGCGCATTGCGAGCTGGATTTCAAGACGCCGCTGGAACTGCTCGTGGCGACGATTCTTTCCGCCCAATGCACCGATAAGCGAGTGAATATGGTCACGCCCGCGCTTTTCAAAACCTATCGCTCGGCCGCCGACTTTGCGGCCGCGGATCCGGCGAAACTGGAAAAAGCGATTCAATCGACCGGCTTCTTCCGCAACAAAGCCAAAAGCATTCGCGCCGCGGCCGCGGCGATTGAAAGCGAGCACGGCGGCAAGGTCCCGCAGACGATGGAAAAGCTGAATGCGCTTCCGGGCGTCGGTCGCAAAACGGCCAACGTCGTCCTCGGCAATGCCTTTCACATCGACGAAGGCATCGTCGTCGATACGCACGTCGTCCGGCTCTCGGAGCGGCTTGGCCTAACGAAACAAACCGACCCGGTGAAGATCGAGCACGACCTGATGACACTCGTGCCGCGCGCGGATTGGACGAACTGGAGTCACTGGCTCATCTGGCATGGGCGCCGCCGCTGTTTCGCGCGCAAACCGGACTGCGAAAACTGCGAGCTGCTCCGGCTTTGTCCTTCCGGCGCGCGATTCATTCGCCGCGGGGAAGCGCGCGCTTCAGCGTGAGCTGGTCTTTTCGTCGATCCGCTCCACGGCCTTCGCGGTCTGCTCCGAGCGCTTGCGCAGCCGCTCGAATTCCTTCTGGAAATCATCCAGATCCTCATCGCTCAGTCCTTCCATGTCCATCAGCTTATTCCGTGCGCCGGAAACGCTGCGGATCAATTCGTCCAGCTTCAGCTGCACGGCGCGCGAGTCGCGGTTCTGGGTATTTTGAATCAGGAAAACCATGAGGAAGGTAACGATCGTCGTGCCCGTATTGATAATCAGCTGCCAGGTGTCCGAGTAGTGAAAAATGTGCCCGGTTAAGCCCCAGACTACGATCACGCCGACTGCGGTCATGAAGGCCCAGGCCGTGCCGAGGACCGCGGACGTCCGGCGCGCGGCGACGCGAAAAGCGTCCTGTGTCCGGCAGAAAAAGCTGCGTTCTTCCGTTTTCTCTTTCGCTTTCGAACCGTTCTTTTTCGCCATGCATGAGTGGTTCGCTTAAGGGGCGAAGCGCGCGCGCCTCAGAATCCAATATTTCTCGCATTCGTCCGATGGCACTCGATGTCCTCCATCTCGATCTCGACGGTGCCTGGTCGGCCGATCTCGGCCTTCCGACCCGCGATCTGCGGGAATGGGGACCGCGTTTGCGCTTCTCCGCGCCGCCGTGGGAAGTCGCGGGTTTTGATCGCGCGCTCGGCGAAGCGCTGCCGCCTTTCCTAGTTTACGGCTCGGGGGATTTCCATCATCTCAGCGCACTCTGGGTCCGGCGGCAGCCCCGCCTAACGACCGTAGTGTCGTTTGATAATCACCCCGATTGGGACATCCGGCCGCCGCGCTGGTGTTGCGGGAGCTGGGTGAACCGCGCGCTGGAATGGCCGCAGGTGGAAAAAGTGAGCGTCTGGGGCTGCGGCAATTTCGAGTGCTGGTGGCCCGGGCGAATTTTCGGGAACAATCGCGCCGAGCGTGCCGGCCGGCTGGAAGTACATCCCTGGGCCGACGAGCGGAGCGCGAAGGAGCGAACGCGTCGCGGCGCCATTCTGCTAAGTAGCTGGCGGCGGAAATTTTCCGAGTTCGTTAGGCTGTTAGGCGATAAGCCGGTTTACGTCACAATCGATCTCGATTGCCTGCGCACGGAGGAGGCGGCGACGAACTGGGAAAGCGGGCGCTTTACGGTCGAGGATTTGCTCTGGGCGCTGGGACAACTGGGCGAACGAATCGGCGCGGGCGATATTTGCGGCGCGTGGTCGCCGCCGGTTTACGCACGGCGGAAACAGCGGTTCGCCTCGGAGATGGATCATCCAAAACTCCCGCCGCGCGATCCGGTCGAGACGCAGCGGACCAACCTGCGCACGCTCCGCCGGCTGCTGCCCGCTCTAACTCAGCGAAACCAAAATCACCCCGAGGCTGATCACGAGCGAGCCGATCGTTAGGCGAAGCGTCATTTTTTCCCGCAGAACGTAGGCGCCGACAAAGGCGATCAGGATCACGCTCAGCCCTTGGAACGGGAAGAAGTAGCTCAAGTCGAAGCGCTGGAGCAGCCCGATGTTGATAAAAAAGTTGGCCGCGAAAACCGCGATTGCCGAGGCGAAGACGATCGTCGCGTGCAGCCGCGAGTAGGTCTCGCGCTCGAGGATGTCCATCGCGTGCTTGAGCAGGATTTGCCCGGCCACGAAGCAGCTCACCGTCACGAAAATCAGAATCGCGGCGATGGCGTTCATAGTTTCGCCTCCAAACGCGCGGCGGGTTTCGCGACGATCATCAGGCCGATCAAAACGAGCGCGATCCCGAGCCAGCGCTTCGGCAAAATCGTTTCGCCGAGAAAAATCCAGCAGCTCAGCGGGACGAGAATGTGCACCGCGTTCCCGACCGGGAAGGCAATTGTCAGCGGCAATTTTTTCAGGGTCGCGAGCCAGTTAAACAGGCTGATCACCGACGCGAGAATGCCCCACCAGACCCAGCCGGAACGCAAGCCGGTGAGCCCGGTCCACGACCACGGGTCGGTTGGATCGGCGGTCGCCTGGGCGCCGAGCTTCAGGAAAATTTCCGCGGCGGTTGCGAGGAGGACGCAGATTGCGAGCTGGACCCACGGATTGAGAAACCAGCGCCGCCAGGAACCGATCACAAGAGCTCGGAAAAGTGACGACGCAGGACGGGATCGGATTGCACGGGCGAGAAGCGCGGCGCGAAACGGCGAAGCAGAAAATTCAAAATCGGCGAGCGATGCCTAACGAAAAGATCAACCGGTTCCAGTTCGAGGCGAAGGCGCATTTTCGGGTCGTAATTAAAAGGCGATGTCCGGTAGGTGCGATAACCGTGGCGGAGCGCCCACTCAAGAATATCGCGAAAGCTGAGGTAATAAAGGTGGAGATCGTGGGCCACGGAATAGTCGAGCCCGAGATCGTTATCGAAAATCGTGTCGCCAAAAACGGTGCAGTAGGAAAACGCGATCGCCTTGCCGCGCTGCCGCCAGATGAAAAAGCGGCAGCGTTCCGGCATCGTTAGGCTCGCCTCGAGAAAGTATTCGCGGGTAAAGACTTCGAACTCGACTTCGCTCCGCTGCGCGACCGCGAGGTAGAGCGGATAAATTTCGTCGATCACCGTGCGGCAGTTGTTGCGCACCTCGACCGTGATCGGCGGCTGCGACTGGCCGGCGGCGCGGAATTTTCGGCGCAGTCCTTTGCGGGTGATTTTGCTCAGACGGTTCCGGAGGTAGTCTTCGAAGTTGTCGAAATCGAGATCGAGTTTGAGTGGCGGAAAGCCGTCGAGCCGAGTGTAGCCGGCCGCGCGCAGCGGTTCCATTTCCGCGCGCTCTTCCGCGGGGAAATCCTTGATCGTGAGAAAGGGAATCTCTTCGATCGCGGCATAGGCCTCGAGCGCTTCCGCGAGCAGCGACACCGCCGCGCGCCGTGGAAAACCGGCGGCGACGCCGAAGTGGCCGTTACCCACCAGACAACCGGCCATCAACATTCGCGCCCGGAGAAGGCGAGGGAAAAGGCGTCGCAAAGATCCCAGGAACCGGCCCGCTGTTTCTCCGAGCGAGACCGCAAGATCCTGGTCCACCAGGATGAACGGCTGCAGCGCCATTGGCTTTTCGTTAGGCAAGACGAGCACGAGATAGCGGTAGAGAAAACCACGCGCCATCGTCCGCTCGAGCAAATCATAGTAGGCGAAATCCTTCGCCTCTCCGGCAAAGGTTTCCGCCCAGAGTTGCGAATCAACGTCGGCCGCCCGCGCATAGATCGCGGCGTGGCCCTGGCGCAGCGGGAAAGTGTAAAGCGGCGCGCTTTGCCGGACCCGCGCCGGCGTGAGCGCGGCCGCGCACGAGCGCATGCCTAGAGCTCGTGCGCGTTCGGGAACTGCTGCAGGACAGGATCGTGCTTCGTCGGCTGAAGGAAGCGCAGGGCGCGGCGGAAGAGGGGATTAATCAACGCGCTGGTATGCATGACATAGAGGTCGAGCGGGATGAGCTCGCAACCAAGATGAAGTTTGGGATCATAATTTAGCGGGCTGCTGCAATAGGACTCGAGTCCCTGCGCCAGCGCCCACGTGATGATGTCCCGCAGCGTGTAGAAATAAAGATGGAGATCGAAGGCGACAGTATAATCGAGGCCTAGGTAATCATCGTAGATGACGCCGTCGTGCACCAGACAGAGGCTGAAGGCGATCGCCTTCCCTTCCTGACGCCAGACAAAAAAGCGCACCCGGTCCGGCAGTTCGCGGCCTAGCCGACAAAAATAAGTGGGCGTCAGTTTTTCGAAGTGCAGCTTCGAGCGCTGGTGCACGGCGAGGTAGAGCGGGTAGATCTCGTCGATCACCGGGGTGACGTCGCTGAGCACTTCGCAACTGATCGGCGCGCGCCGCTCGGTCGCCCGGAATTTCCGGCGCAGGTTCTTGCGCGTCGCGCTGCCTAACGAGGACAGGTATTCCTCAAATCCACGATGACGAAGCGACAGCCTGGTCATCGGCATGCTCGCGATCCGGGTGTAGCCGTTGGAGGAAAAATGGCGAAGCGGGCCGCGGTAGTGCGCGGGAAAATCCTTCAGCACCACGAGCGGCGCACCCGCTCGCCGCGCGACCGTCTCGAGCGAGGAATGGAGCGCTTCCGCGACCCATTCCGTATCCTCGGGCGCGACGGCGCCGAGGTGGCTTTCGCCCGCGGAGCAGCCGACCATGAGGGTCTTGAGGGTCAGGAAGCGCGGGAATCTCCGACGCACCCGATCGATCGCGGGGCGGAGCGGCCCGGCGATCCCTTCGCTGAGATTTTGCCTAACGAAAAATAGCGGCTGCATCGCGCGCACCCGCCCGGCATCGTCTTCGAGCACGAGCAGGTGATAGTCGAAATCCGCCGTCAGCGTGCTCGCGATCAGCTCGTAAAAACGATGGTCTTTACACTGGTCGCGGAAAGCCGCTGACCAGGATGGACAATCGTGCACTTGCCCCAAGGTCGTGAGAAGAGCGCGACCCTGGGGGATCGAGATGGATTCGCCGGAAAACGTGCGCTCGGAGCGCTTCGGAGAAGGGTGAGGCGGACAGGTGAGAATCTCCATTCGATAGCGAATGCCTCGAACTTTTCAAGTGATGTGCGTGCGTCTAAGGCTTCGGGGCTGCGGAGGGTTCGGAATGACTCCCATTCCCCGGTTGAGAGTCGACCCTGAGCACTCCGGAGCGGACGTTGAGATCGCGTTGCGGGAAGGGAATTTCGATCTCGGCTTCGCGGAATTTTTTGTCGATCGCAAAATTCAAATCGCTCCGGAAACGCGCTGGTCGATGACTCATCTTGTCGCTCCAGACGACGAGCTCGAAATTGAGCGAGCTGTCGCCGAACTCGACAAAGAAAACGCTCGGCGCCGGATCCTTCAAGGCGTGCGGATCTTCCTCCGCGGCCTCGATTAATTTTTGCTTCACCAGCTCCGTATCGCTGCCGTAGGCCACGCCCACCGGAATGCGGAAGCGGACCCGCGGATCGCCGTAGGTCCAGTTCGTCACCGGCGAGTCGATGAACTTCTGGTTAGGCACGATCGTAGTGATGTTGTCATTAGTCACGATCACCGTGCTGCGGGCGCGGATTTTCAACACCTGCCCGGTGACGCCCGCGACTTCCACCCGATCGCCGATCGTGATCGGCCGTTCGGCCAGAATGACGAGTCCGCTGATGAAGTTGCTCGTGATGTTTTGCAGACCAAACCCGATGCCGACACCGATCGCGCCGGCGAAAACGGTCAGCGCCTCGAGGTGAATACCGGTGTTTTGCAGGACGATGAAAACGCCGACGACGAGGATGACGTTGGAGGCGATCTGCGAGATCGCGTACTGGAGCGAGCGATCGAGTCCGCTGTGGACGAGGAAGCGGTTAAAAAGAAAACGCTTCGTCCGCGACGAGATCCAGAAGACAAGAAAAAGCAGCCCGATGAGGAGGAAAATCTGGAGGAGGCTGATCGGCACGCCGGGCAACGGCGCGCTCCAGGAAAGCGGGATCCCGAGGCCATTGATCGCCGCGACGGTAAAGAAAACCAGCGAGACGACGCTCAGGATCGTGGTGATGATCGCGACGAAATTGGCATCGAGCTTGAAGCGGCTGAAAAAGCGCCGCACCGGTCCGCTTTGGACCAGCTTCGCCACCACCAGGCCGAGGAGAAAAAGCCCGACGAACGCCGCGACGCCGAGGATGGAAATGTGATGTCCGGCGAGATCGAAAAGCGGGTCGTTCAGCCAGAGAATGTTCACCCGTTAGGTTGCGCGCAGACCAAGGCCCTGCAACCGGAGACAACAAAAAACACGGCCGCAGCCGTGTTTCTCGTTAGGTTAAAAATGAGCTTTGCTCGTTAGGCGAGCGGCGAGACTCAGCCTTCCTTGTTCGCCTTCTCTTCGATGTATTTCACGACGTCGCCGACGGTCTGCAATTTCTCCGCGTCTTCATCGGGCACCTCGACCGAGAACTCTTCCTCGAAAGCCATCACCAGCTCGACGATGTCGAGGGAATCGGCGCCCAGATCTTCGATGAACGATGCATTTGGGGTCACCTGCTCGGGATTCACCCCTAACTGTTCGACAATGATCTCTTTAACTTTTTCTTCGATGGGCTTGTCCGACATAAATTTCTCCTTGGTTGGCTTGCTGTGGGTGACCGATTAAATGGGCCGCGACCTGTTGGCAACTAAAATTATCGGCGCGCCCGGCGATTTGTTTGGCGGCGCGCCCGCGGCTTTTCCGACGGGCGCAGAAACGTGATTTTACAACGGCGCATTGGCGAGTAGAAACACACATGCCTGAGCAGGACCCAGCCTCCGATCTCTTCGATCTGAAAATGCTTCCTGCCTGGGCGACGGAGTCGCCTAACGATAACCGCTACGCCGATTTTGCCGGTGAAGAAGAAGGCCGGCCCGGTGGGCGCGACCGGCGCGGCGGCGGCGGCGAACGACGCGAGCGCGGTCCCCGGCCGCCGCGACGCGACGAGCCGCGAGGAGACAAACGCGGAGAGCGCGAGCGCCGGCCGCCGCGCGGCGCCGCGCCGCCCACCCGGCGTCCCGAGGAAACCTGGGCGCCGCCGCCCGCTGTCGACGTGCGTTTTCTGCCCGACAAACGCGCGCTCGACAACGTCCTTTTGCAGATCAAAGGCGGTCATCTGGCGTATTCGGTCTTCTCGCTCGCCCGGATGTTCCTGGAAAAACCGGAGCGCTACGATGTGCGCCTGAAGGCCAAGGAAGGTTCGCTCTTCCAGACGGGCGAGAACGGCGCGGTCGCGAGTGATCGTCGTCTGCTCGAGAACGGCGCCTTTGCGCGCGAGCTGGAAAATTTTTACCGCAGCGAGGTCACGCAGACCGAGCCGATCAAGGGCAATTTCACGAGCGTGGCACGCGACCGGGCGAGCGGGACCTTGCTCGGCCCGACGAATCATCACGCCTACCAGACGAAGCTGCGCGGACTCTACGAACAGCGCTACAGCCGCCGAATGGGCTTCCCCGATTTCCAACGCCAGATCGAGATCGTAAACGACCCGGAAGTAGTCGAGCGCTGGAAGGAAGAAGCGCGCAGCCTAACGACTTATACCACTTTGCAAGAGGAGCCGCCGCAGACCTTTAACAGCGCGGGCGAGACCGAGCGGCATTTCCGGCAGAATCATCTCGCGAGCCTGCTCCGGGAGAACGCCGAGCTGACCGTGGACGGAGTGGTCAGCCGGAGTCTGCCCGACCGCGCGCTTGGGCGTTTGATTGAGAATGCGTGGTCCCAGGAATCGCGGTCGCCGTCGAAGATGATGCAGGAACTGATCGGCGCCTTCCCGGACGCCGGCCTGCATATTTTCCGACATCGCAAAGGCATGCTCTTCGTCGCACCCGTGCGCCCGAAACCCTTCGGCCACGACAGCGCCCGGGTCTCGACCTCCATCGCGGCGCTCCTCCGGACGCTCGCGGAAGCGCCCGGGATAAAGCGCAAACAGTTGCTCGAAAAGATGCTTCCCGCTGGCGGCGGCGAAGCGGTGCCGGAAGATCAGGAAAAGAAAAAAATCACTCTCGCTTCCGACCTGCGCTGGCTCATTGGCGAAGGTCACGTGATCGAATTCAACGACGGTTCGCTCGATCTTTCCCGGACGAAAAGCGCCCCGGCGAAAGCGCCCGCGCCCAGCCTGGAAAGTCCGATCGTGCCTAGCGAATCCGAGGCCGGGCCCCCGGCGGCGGAAGCAACTGCCGTTGCGCTGGAACCGGTGGCGCCCGCCGAGGACCCGGTCGCGCCTGCGGCTGTTGCGGCACTGGAACCCGAGCTCGCGCCGGACTTTCCCGCGGAGCCGGCTGTCGTCGTGGCGCCCGTGCCTGAGCCTAACGAATCGCCCGTGGTCGCGCCCGACAACCAATCGCCTGACGAGTCTTCGCCTGATCCCGCCGCCGAGAATCTCCCTAAGTCTTGATCGCGACCCACTCCTGCCGCGCGCGGGAATCGGCGACGGCCTGCACCACCCGCATGTAGCGGACGCCATCCTCGAAATCCGGATGCGGATTGATCCGCCCGCGCGATTTCACCGCGGCGATGAAGTCGTCTTCCACGTTCCAGCGCGTCTCGAGTTCTTCGGTCAACTCCGCCACGTGGAGCGCGCGGTCGCCGATCTGCCCGTGGTGCACCACGTCGGATCCGAAATCGTAGGTCAGCGTCCCGAGGTCGCCATAGACCTCCATCCGGTCGGCCGGCGCGAGCGCGTCGATCCCGCTGAACTCCAGCACGCCTTCCATCCCGTTTGCGAAGGTGCAGAGGACCGTGAGCTGGTCGGGAATCTGCACTTCGTAATTCTGCCGGAGCGGCTGCACGACTTTGCCGCGCGCGAAGAGGCCGGTGATATCGCCAAACCAATGCTGCAACACCTCCGCGTAAATCCCAAGCGTGAGCACGTTCAGCCCGCTGATTTCGATCCGTTGCCGCCAGTGCGCCGGCGCGTCCGGTTCGAGGAAGAGGCTGTTCAAGCTTTGCAACCGCAGGTAATGCGGACGCCCGAGCACTTTCTCGGCGAGCAATTTCTGCACCAGCAAATCGGCGCGCATGCCATGCGGCGGCGGGCAAAGCATCGTCACCAGCTCGGGAAAACGCCGCGACGTTGCGAGCATCTCTTCCGCCTCCGCGAGGTCCATCGCCATCCGCGCCTGACAGAAAACATGCTTCCCCGCCTCGAGCGCGGAAACGGTCACGGCCGAGTGCATGTAGGGCGGCGTGCCGATCCAGATGATGTCGAGCTCGGCCATGCCGAGCAGTTCCGCCCAGTTCTGCATCGGGGTCGCATGCGGCGCGTTTTCCTGGCAGAATTTCTCCGCGCTCTCGTAGCTCGAGTTGCAGATCGCCACGATTTCGACGTCGGGATTTCGCTGCAACGCGGGGAGGTGGCGCCGGCGCACGATCTCGCCCGCCCCGACGATGCCGATCCGCAGCTTCTGATTATTTTTGTGGTTCATAAGAGAGTTCCGGAGCGCGCGGGCCGCAGCGAACTGGATTTGACCACGGTTCGGCAGGCCCGTTCAACTCCGAAAGAAGGCGCCGGCGAAGAATCTCTTGACCGTCCCGGTGAGTGGCGGCACTTTACGCGCCCTTCCCACACCGGCTTATGTCAAAAGTTTGCAGCATCACAGGATCGAAACCATCGCGCGGCAGCGTCATTCACCGTCGTGGTATGGCGAAGAAAAAAGGCGGCGTCGGCCGTCACGTCACGAAGAACGTGCCCCGCACCTTTAATCCGAACCTGCAGGAGCAGCGCATCTGGGTCACCGAGCTGAAGAAGTTCGTGCGGGTGAAAACCACCGCGCGCGGGCTGAAGACGATCAACAAGAACGGCGCCTACGCGACGTTGAAAAAAGCCGGCCTGATCGCAGCCTAGTACCTGCGCTCGCGGGCGCTCTGGCGCGGGTCTCCGGCCCGGGTTCCCGTAACGGCCATTCCGGTTCCGTCGTTAGGCCGATCGCGACGCGCTACAACATCGACCCGCGCAAAATCAGCAGCGCAAGGCTGAAGTAGATCACCAGCCCAGTCACGTCGACGAGCGTGGCGACAAATGGAGCCGAGGAAGTCGCCGGGTCCGCGCCCGCAGCGCGCAAGATAAACGGCAGCATCGAGCCCGAGAGCGAGCCCCAGAGTACGACGCCGATCAACGCCACGCCGACGGTGATCGCGACCAGCATCCAGTGCGGCCCGTAAACATTCGAAAACTGCGCCCAGATCGCGACCCGCAGAAAGCCGATCGATCCCAAGACCAATCCGAGCATTAAGCCCGCGATCACTTCCTTTCGCATCACCCTCCACCAATCGCGCAGTGTTACCTCGCCGAGGGCCATCGCGCGGATGATCAGCATCGACGCCTGCGAACCGGAGTTGCCGCCGCTGGAAATAATCATCGGGAGAAAAAGCGCGAGCACGACGGCTTTGGCGATCGCTCCCTCATAATAGCTCATTGCCGAGGCGGTCAGCATTTCACCAAGGAACAAGACCACCAGCCAAGTCGCACGTTTCCGCACCATTCGGCCTAACGGAATGCGCATGTACTCCTCGTCCATCGCTTCCATGCCGCCGAATTTCTGGATGTCCTCGGTCGCCTCTTCCTCGGCGACATCGAGCATGTCGTCGATCGTCACCAACCCGACGAGGACGCCGCCGGAATCGACCACCGGGAGCGCCGTCCGGTCGTATTTGCGAAAAATATTGAGCGCGTCTTCCTGCGAATCGGTCGCGTTCAGCGAGACGAACGATTCGCCCATCAACTCGCTCACTTTCTTGTCGAGCGGCGTGAGGAGGAACTCCCGGATGCGCAAATCGTCGAGCAACTTCCCGCGATCATCGACCACGTAGATGACGTTGATCGTTTCCGAATCGCGCCCGTTTTCGCGCACGTAATCGAGCACCTCGCGCACGGCCCAATTCGCCCCGACCGCGATCAGGTCGGGCGTCATCAAACGGCCGACACTCCCCTCGGGATAACCGAGGAGCGACTGCGCGATCCGCCGCTCTTCGGGCGTGAGGAGTTGAATCAGCTTCCGCGCCGCCGCGCTCGGGAGTTCCTCGAGCAACGCCGTGCGATCGTCCGGCGACATCTCGTTCAGAATCCCGACGACCTGCTCATGCGCCATTCCGCGCAGCAGGGTCTGCTGCGCTTCCACATCGACGTCGAGATATTCGAAAACATCCGCCGCCAAGACATGCGGCAGGATTCGAAAGATGATCACCTGTTCATCCTCCGGCAGATCGAGAATGATCTCGGCCACATCCACCGGCGGCATCTCCGAAAAAAGCTCGCGCAACGCGGTGAAATTCCGCGCGTCGATCAGGTTCTTGATTTCAGGTTGGAGAATCCGGCCGACCATTGTTAGGCAAGGTTGAAACGCGGGCGAGGTGGTGAGGTTGTAACATCGTGGCTCGCTCCACGCAATCAGCCCGCGCGCAAGATCAACAGCCCTGTAGCGCGGCCTCTGACCCGCGAGCCATGGCCGCACTACGCGGTCGGAGACTCGCGCTACAGTGGAGTCGCGGTGCGCTTTATTTGGATTTTTCGCGAAAGTGGCCATCGTTAAGCCGATGACTTCTACTCCCGCGGCGTCGTTCATCCGGCGCGAAATGGATGACCACGTTTGCACGCTCATTTTTGATCGGCCCGATTCCGGCGCGAACATCTTCGACGCCGGCGCGCTCGGGGCCCTGAGCGAACAGCTCGATTTCCTGGAAAAGGAAAGCGGGCTGAAAGGGGTCGTCATCACCTCGGCGAAGAAGTCGATTTTCATCGCCGGCGCCGACCTGCAGACGCTCCTGCGCCAGGCGCAGACCGGCGAGATGCGCGCCTTCATCGCGAAGGGGCAGCAGATTTTTAACCGGCTGGCCGCGCTGAAAGTGCCGACGGTCGCGGCGATCCACGGAGCATGCGCGGGAGGCGGTTACGAAATCACTCTCGCCTGCGACTATCGCGTCGCCTCCGACGCACCGGCGACGCGGATCGGTCTGCCGGAGACGACGCTCGGTCTCGTGCCGGCGTGGGGCGGTGCGACACGGTTGCCGAAATTAATCGGGACCGAGGCAGCCGCGGAAGTGATTTTGACGGGCAAACTTTATCCGGCGCAGGAAGCGCTCCAGCTCGGCCTCGTCGACGAAGTCGTCGCGCAGGACAAATTGCTGGAAGTCGCGCGCGCGAAACTCCAATCCGGCAAACGCGCGGCGAAGGATGCCGCGAGCATGACGACGATCTCCGCGAAGCCGAGCCAGAATCCCGCGCCGGCTCGCGCCGCCGAGATTATCAACCAGAGTCTGACCAGCTCGACGGAAGACTCGTTAGGCCGCGAGCTCGACGCGATCGTCGAGCTGGGCGAAACCGAGTCGACCCGCAACCTGATCCGCAATTTCTTCCTCGCCGACAAATACAAGAAGAGCTCATCGAAAACCGCGCCGGGAGAAAAAGTCGTCCACGCCGCGGTCATCGGCGCGGGCGTGATGGGCTCGGGCATTGCGCAATGGCTCAGCTCGCGTGGCATCTCCGTCATCCTGCGCGACGTCAACGCCGAGCAGCTCGATCGCGGCCTCGGCAACATCGAGAAAGTCTACGCCGAAGCGGTCAAACGCGGGCTGATGAGCGACGAGAAAGCCAGGGAAGGCCGTTCGCGCATCGTCGCTTCCGGCGATCCCGGCCCGATGCGCGAAGTGCAAATCGTGATCGAAGCCGCCTCCGAAAAGGTCGAGATCAAGCGCGCGATCTTCCACGATCTCGATGGCAAAATCGACGACACCGACATTCTCGCGACTAACACCTCCGCGATCTCGATCAGTGACCTTGCCGCCCAGACCAAACATCCCGGCCGCGTCATTGGGCTGCATTTTTTCAACCCGGTCAGCCGGATGAAATTGATCGAAGTCGTGCTCGGCAGACAGACTTCCGACGAGACGAGAGAGCGCGCGCTCTTCTTCGCCCGACAGATCGGGAAGTTGCCGGTGGTCGTGCAGGACAGCCCGGGCTTTCTCGTCAACCGCGTCCTTTTTCCCTACCTGCTCGACGCCGCGGAGTTGTTTGAGAACGGCGTCGACGCGGAGCAGATCGACCGCGCGCTACTGGAGTGGGGGATGCCGATGGGCCCGCTGCGGTTGATCGACGAGATCGGGGTGGACATCACGATCGATATCGCAGCGACGCTCGAAGCGTCGTTAGGCGAGCGTGCGCGCACGCCGGCGATCCTGCAGAAAATGCGTGAGGCGAAAATGCTCGGCCGCAAATCCGGCTCCGGGTTTTATAAATACGCAGGCAAAACGCAGTCGCCTAACGAGGCGTTGCAGGAATGGCGCAGCACCGGGACGAAGCCCGGCGACCTGGCCACTCGCCTGGTTTATCTGATGGTGAACGAAGCCGCGCGCTGCCTGGAAGAGAAGGTCGTCGCGGCGCCGGAGGACGCGGACTACGGCATGATCCTCGGCACTGGTTTCGCTCCTTTGCGCGGTGGTCCTTTGCGCTTTGCCGATCATTTCGGCGCCGCCAAACTGGTCAGCGCCGTCGCCGGCGAAGGCGAGAAATTCCAACCGTGCGACCTGCTGCGTCAGCACGCCGACAAGAACACCAAATTTTATGAAGACACCGCTCGAAGCGCCTGAAAAACAAATAGCCGAAGAAACCAGCGCGAGGCCCGCCACGGAAACGCAATCCGTGATCGACACCTCGAAGATGTCCGAGGGCAAACGTGCCGCCCTCGAACTCGCGGAAAGCTCGCGCGATCCGCTCGACGAGCGCGGCAGTTTCGCGAGCAACCTTTTCATCGGGAAGTTCGCCTTCGATCGCATCTTTCCTTATCCGGCGCAGAGCGCGGAGGATCGCGCGAAGGGCGACCCGTTTCTGAAAGAGCTCCGCGAATATCTCGAGGCGAACGTCGATGCCGACGAGATCGATCGCACCGGCGAAATTCCGCGGAAGAACATCGAGGACCTTTTCGCGATGGGCGCTTTCGGAGTGAAAATCCCGACCGAATATGGCGGGCTCGGTTTATCGCAGGTGAACTACGGCCGGGCGGCGATGTTGTTAGGCAGTTGGGACGCCAACCTGACCGCGCTCGTTTCCGCGCATCAATCGATCGGCGTGCCGCAGCCGCTGCTGATTTTCGGCACGGAAGAGCAGAAGAAAAAATATCTCCCGCGTGTCGCGCGCCAGGAAATCTCCGCTTTTGCCCTCACCGAAACCGACGCCGGGTCCGATCCGGCGAACATGAGCCTGAAGGCGGAACTAAGCGAAGACGGCTCCGCTTATATCCTGAACGGCGAGAAACTCTGGTGCACCAATTTGATCAAGGCCGGCGTGCTCGTGGTGATGGCGAAGACCGCGCCGAAAATCGTCAAAGGCAAGGAACGCAAACAGATCAGCGCGTTCATCGTCGAGGTCGATTCGCCGGGGCTCGAGATCACTTATCGCTGCCACTTCATGGGCCTGCGCGCGCTCTACAACGGGATCGTCAAGTTCACCAATGTCCGCGTCCCGAAGGAAAACCTGATCGCGAAGGAAGGCCAGGGTCTGAAAGTTGCCCTAACGACTTTGAACACGGGTCGCCTGACGATTCCGGCCGCCTGCGTCGGGTTGTCCAAGCGCCTGCTCGAGATTTGCCGCAAATGGGCGAGCGAGCGCGTGCAATGGGGCGTGCCGATCGGCCAGCATTACGCGATCGCGGGCAAGATCGCGGAGATGGCCGGGAATGTTTTCGCGATGGAAGCGATCACCTTTTTGACCAGTGCGATGGTCGATAAAAAAGCCGGCGATCTCCGGATTGAGACCGCGATGTGCAAAATGTGGGCGACCGAAGCGACCTGGCGGATCGCCGATGAAGCGATGCAGGTGCGCGGTGGGCGCGGTTACGAAACCGTGGAGTCGCTCGAAGGCCGCGGCGAACCTGGAATCCCGGTCGAGCGTTTCCTGCGCGACTGCCGGATTAACATGATCTTCGAAGGTTCGAGCGAAATCATGCGCCTCTTCATTGCGCGCGAAGCGCTCGATCCGCACCTCAAGGTCGGGGGCGCGATTTTCAACACCACGCTCCCGACCACGGAACGGGCGAAGGCGGCGATTCAATCGGGCAAGTTTTACGCGAGCTGGTATCCGAAACAGTGGACCTTCGGCACGCCGGGCGACCTCGAAAAACTTCATCCCGACCTGCGCCCGCACGTCCGTTACGGCGCAAACACGAGCCGCAAACTGGCGCGCGGTCTCTTCCATGCGATGACCCGTTTCGGCCCGCAACTCGATCGCGAGCAGCTCCTCCTCTCGCGTTTCGTCGGCATCGCGACGGAGCTTTTCGCGCTCAGCGCGGTCTGTTCCTACGCGCAGCACAAGATCGACCGCGGCGAGCCGGAAGAGGAAGTCCTCTCGGTCGCGAAGTATTTCTGCCGCTCGGCGAAGATGCGGGTCAGCGCGCATTTCGCCGGCGTTTCAGAAAACGCGGATCGCGCCGGCTACGACCTGACGCAGGAATTGATGGCGGGTCAGCATGCGAGTCTGCGCGAGGGGATCGTTTAAGGCGGCTACAACGCATTTTTCAGCAACGCGTCGCTTCTGCCTCCGGGGAGCACAGGCCGCTGGCCTGTTGTTGGGGCGGCTCGCGCCGAACACTGCGCGAGGCGGCTGGGGTAGAGACGACCGTGCTCCGCTCGACCGGTTGCGCTGCGCGCAAGAATGCAACCGGCGGGGCCACCGGATGCGACAGGCCAGCGGCCTGTGCTCCCAGGAACATTGGCGTCGGCGAGCTAGTTCGCGGTTGCGCTCAGGCAGCGCCGTCGCTGTAGCTGGGGCGGCGACCTCGACCGGCCCACGACGCCAGGCGGCCTCAACGAGGCGAGCTACAACTGTCCAATACCAGCACAACGTTGGAACCGCCAAAGGCGCTTGAGTTGGAAACGACTTTGCGCAGCGGCGCCTGCACGGGCGCGGTCACGATCCGCATACCGTCGGCTTCCGGGTCGAGCTCGGTGATGTTGAGTGAGACCGGCACGACCTGTTCCTTGAGCGCGAGACAGCAGATGGCGGCTTCGAGCGCACCGGCGAGGGAAAGGCCGTGACCGGTCTGGCTCTTCGTGCTGCTGATCAGCGGCGAGGCGTCGCCCGCGCCGAAAACACTGCGGATGGCGCGCAGCTCCGCGCGATCGCCGGCCGGCGTGGAAGTGGCGTGCGCGTTCACGTAGTCGATCTCGTTAGGCGTGAGGACCGGCGTCAGCGAGCGCGAGTTGAAGCGCGCGGGCCAGGCCTTCACCGTCCGGCTCCGGTGCGATCAGGTCGTAGCCGTCGGAAGTTTGGCCCCAGCCCGTTGCTTCCGCGTAAACTTTTGCGCCGCGCTTTTCGGCGATCTCGGCATTCTCCAGGACGAGCACGGCCGCGCCGCCGGTGCCGGCGAAGCCGTCCCGTTTCACGTCGAAGGCGCAGGGACTTTTTGTCGGATCGGTCGAGCGGGTGAGCGCGCGGCAGCTCGCGAACGGGAGCAGAGTGAAAAGATCGCCATCCTCCGCGCCGACGACGAAAACGCGATCGAGCCGTCCGAGCCTGACGAGATCGAGGGCGTAACCGAAAGCGTGCGCCGAGGAGGAACAGGCACTGATGAAACCGGTGGAGGCGCCGCGAATGCGGAAGTTGGAGATGAGGTTGAAGTTGAGCGTGCCGGCGATCGTCCTCGTCAGGCCAAGCGGATGACACCGAAGAATCCCTTTCTTCACCATGATGTCGACGCTCCAATAAAGCATCCGGGTCGAGCCGGCCGAGGCGCACATCAGACCGGTGCGGTCATTGCTGACCAGCTCACTCGTTAGGCCGGCGTCCGCGATGGCCTCGAGCATCGCGGCGTGTGCGAAGACGCCGTGCGGCGTCATCGAGCGCAGTTGCTGGCGCGGAATCTCTAGGTCATCGGGAAATTTCCAGCTCTCGAAATTCTCCGTCGGGAACTCGAACCCCTTGATCGTGCCGGCGAGTTTCACCGGGATCTCCGGCCGGTCGAACTCCGGGTGAATCTCGATTCCGCTCCGCTGGGTGCGCAAACTTTCCAGCACTTCGGCACGGCTGTTCCCGATGCTGGTGATGAAGCCAAGACCAGTGACGACGGCACGCTTCATCGGAAGGAATCGGAAACCAAAGTGCGGCGAGCTTGCGCGATGCATCCCCTGGCTTCAACTAAAACGCGTCTGGCAATTTCGGTTGGGTGCGACGGCGTTTCGTTAGTCCAGATTGACCATCTTCCCGGCCCCGGCTAGCCTCTGCGCATGAGTATGCCATCCGTGCTCACGGAGGCGGCCCGCACTTCATCGTCACGCCGCGCTAGCCAGAGCGAACCACCAAAACCCGCCACGAAATCTCGCGTCCTCGATCAGATCGCCGAGCACGTCCTGCTCGACGGTTTCCGCATCGTGATCGATCTGGAGAAGAGCAAAGGCTCCTATCTCTACGACGCCGCGCACGATCAGCGGTTAATCGATCTCTACGGCTTTTTCGGCTCGAATCCGATCGGGTTTAATCATCCGCATTTCGACCGCCCCGAGGTGAAAGCCGATCTCCTCGCCGCGGCCGAGATCAAGATCGCGAACTCGGATGTTTACTCGGAAGGTTATGCGCGCTTTGTCGATACTCTCTGGCGCGTGGTCGGGATGCCGCCGCTCGAGCGGATGCTCTTCATCGAAGGCGGCGCGCTTGCGGTCGAGAACACGCTGAAGCCGGCGATGGATTGGAAGGTGCGCAAAAATCTGGCAGCCGGGCGCGGCGAACGCGGGACCGAGATTCTCCATTTCAAGAGCGCCTTTCACGGACGCAGCGGCTACACCATGAGCCTGACGAACACCGACCCGGTGAAGACCGACCTCTTCGCGAAATTCGACTGGCCGCGCGTTTCCACTCCGTTCATCGATTACTCGTTAGGCGAAGATGAGCGTGAGGCTGACGTGATTGCGCGCGAGCAGACGTCCGAGGCGGAGATCATGGAATTCGTGAGGCAGCGCGGCGTCGACATTGCCGCGATCATCATCGAGCCGATCCAGGGCGAGGGCGGCGACAACCATTTCCGCGGCGAATGGCTGCAGACGCTGCGCCGGATTTGTGACGAGAACGAGATGCTGCTGATTTTCGACGAAGTGCAATGCGGCATGTGCGCGACCGGCCGGAATTGGTGCTGCGAACATTTCGGCGTCATGCCCGACCTGATGTCGTTTGGAAAAAAAGCGCAGGTCTGCGGGGTGATGGCCGGCCCGCGGCTCGACGAGGTGAAGGACAACTGCTTCCGCCTGCCGAGCCGGATCAACTCGACCTGGGGCGGCAACTTCACCGACATGGTGCGCTCGACCCATTTTCTCCAGATCATCGAGGAGGAAAACCTGGTCGAGAACGCGCGCGTCGTCGGCACGCATTTTCTCGAGCGGTTGCTCGAACTGCAAAAGGAGGAGCCGATGATCAGCGCCGTTCGCGGCCGCGGTCTCTTCCTGGCCTTCAATCTGCCCAGCCCCGAGATCCGCAATGCCTTCTGGAAAGGTCTCTTCGAGAACGGCGTCTTCGCCCTGAAGTCCGGGGAGAGCGCGATCCGGTTCCGGCCGGCGCTCGACATCACCAAAGAGGTCGTGGACGAAGCCATCGGCCTGCTCCGTGCGCAATGCGAGCGGATGCGAGATCGTTAGGCGTTAGACCATTATCATGAACGACCTGTTGCAGCAGCTGGGCATTTCCAGCACGAGCGAAGGGGCTTTTGCCGGCGAGTGGAAAGCGGGCGGAAGCGTGATCGAGAAGTATTCACCGGTCGACGGCAAGTTGCTCGGCAAAGTGCGGACCGCGTCCCCGGAAGATTACGAGGCGACGGTCGTGAGGGCGCAGGAGGCTTTTAAAAAATGGCGCACCGTTCCCGCGCCGGTCCGCGGCGAAACCATCCGCCAGCTCGGCAATGCTTTGCGCGAGAAAAAAGCACCAGCTCGGCCTGCTCGTCTCGCTCGAGGCCGGCAAAATCATCGCCGAGGGCGAGGGCGAAGTGCAGGAGATGATCGACATCTGCGACTTCGCCGTCGGCCAGTCGCGGATGCTTTACGGCCTGACGATTCAATCGGAGCGGCCGAATCATCGCCTGATGGAGCAGTGGCATCCGCTCGGGTCTGGTTGGAATCATTTCGGCTTTTAATTTTCCGGTCGCGGTCTGGTCGTGGAATGCGGCCCTCGCCGCGGTCTGTGGCGACGCGACGATCTGGAAACCGTCGGAGAAAACGCCGTTGACTGCGATCGCCGTGATCAAGATCGCCGAGCAAGTCTGTCGCGATACCGGAGTTGATCCGGCAATTTTCAGTCTCGTCATCGGCGATGGGCCGTCGTTAGGCCAGCGCATGGCGGCAGACGAACGTATCCCGCTCATCTCCGCGACGGGCTCGACCCGGATGGGCTTCGACGTCGCGAAGACGGTCCACGGCCGGCTCGGCAAAACGATCATGGAACTCGGCGGCAACAACGCCCTCGTCGTGACCCCGACGGCCGACCTGAAGATGGCAACGAGCGCGATTTTCTTCGGCTCGGTCGGGACGGCCGGCCAGCGTTGCACCTCGACGCGGCGAGTCATCGTTCACGAGTCGATCGCGAAGGAAGTCGAGGAGGCGCTGATGCGCGCCTACCAGAGCGTGAAGATTGGCAGCCCGACTGAACGGGAAACTTTGATGGGCCCGCTGATCGACGAAGGCGCGGTCGAGAACGTGGAAAATTCCATCGCCAAACTGAAGGAAGAGGGTGGCGAAGTCCTCTACGGCGGCGAGCGGCTCGACGGCGAAAAATATCCCGGTGGCTGCTACGTCACGCCCTGCCTCGCGCGGGCCAAAGCCGATTACAAAATCGTCCAGCACGAAACCTTCGGGCCGCTGCTCTATCTGATGACGTATCGCGATTTCGACGAGGCGCTCGAAATGCACAACAACGTCGCGCAGGGCCTGAGCTCTTCGATTTTTACCAACGACATGCGCGAGGCGGAGAAATTCGTCAGCGCGATCGGGAGCGATTGCGGGATCGCGAACGTGAATGCGGGCACGAGTGGCGCGGAGATTGGCGGCGCGTTTGGCGGCGAAAAACAAACCGGCGGCGGCCGCGAAAGCGGGAGCGATTCCTGGAAGAGCTACATGCGACGGCAGACGAACACGATCAACTTCTCGACTGAGCTCCCGCTCGCGCAGGGTATCCAGTTCGGCAGCCCCGACGAAGGCAGCGCCACCGCCTAGTCGCCTCCCGTGATGAGGATAGGGCGACGGGTTTTCTGCATTCTATTGCTCGCGATTTTCGCCGTGCCACTTCGTGCCCAGTCTAACGACAAGACGCGGCTCGACATGCTGATCGGCGGTCGCACGCAACGGGTCACGCGCGAAGGCGACGAAGCCTGGGCCTACCAATGGCCGGCGATCTATTTTGCCGCACATTTCACGGGCAACGAGGTCTCGCTCGCCTTCGACGATCCGAACAACAACTTCAACCTCCTCGTCGACGGCCGCGATTTCGGGGTTCTGAAAAAGCCGGCCAAGAATAGTTTTGCGATTCGAAATCTCGGTCCGGGCGAGCACACCGTTCGGATCGAGAAGCGCTCCGAGACGCAATATGCGGTCGGCGCGTTCAAGGGCTTCTTCGTTCCGGAGAAGGCGAACGCGTTGCCGGCGCCGCAGGCGGACCGCGCGATCGAGTTCATCGGCGACTCGCTGACCGTGGGCTATGGGAACACCTCGGCCTTCACCGAATGCAGCGAAGACGAGCTTTTCGAGGCCACGGATTCGCAGCAGGGTTTCGGTCCGCTGATCGCGAAGCAGTATGGCGCCGCCTACCAGATCAACGCCTTTTCCGGCCTCGGACTGGTGCGCAATTTCGACGGACGCGAGCACCCGAAATATCACCTCCCGATGCTCTATCCACGGGCGCTTTTCGACGACCCGACGCCGGATGAATCACCCTGGAGCCCGCAAATCATCGTGGTCGGGATCGGCGGGAACGATTTCTCCTCGCCAATCCGCGAGGATGAGCCCTGGAAAACGCAGGAAGATTTCGTGGCCGACTACGAGAAGACCTACATCGCGTTCATGAAAGACCTGCATGCGAAAAATCCCGACGCTTTTCTCATCATGACCTGGACGGGGGATCGCGGCCCCGATACCCGGCGAGCGCGCAACGCGTGTTCGACGCACTCAAGGCCGACGGAATCGAGCACATCGACCGGATTGTGTTCCCGAAGCTGGAGCGGACCGGCTGCAAGCATCATCCGAACGTGCATGACGACGCGCTCATCGCTCAAATCTTCGAGGCCTACTTCGACGTGCATCCCGACATCTGGTGGAAAAAATAGTCTGGTGAAAATCAATTCGTTAGGCCGTTGGGTGGTCGGCGTTTGGACAGTGATTAGGATGGCGAAGGCTCGTTAGGGGAAAGCCAGGGTCGTTGAAAAATGGAGGCGATTCGTTAAGCTGAAGCACGCTCTCGAAGGTCCCGGGGCGCCAAAATCGTTCGCTCGAGCGACTAACTGGATTTTTCGAGCGACTAACTGGATTTTATGAATACGACTACCCTTGAAGCGCCCGCCGAGGCGGAAAATCAATTCAACTGGCCGCTCTGCTACGAGGCGGAAAATCTTCTGCTCGAGCGCATCGGCGCTTTTCTGGCGCAGAACAGTTTCGCCCGGATTCTCTCGGAGCGGATGCGCGATGAGACGGGCACGCTCTTCCTCGATTGGGTCGATCACCTCGTTGTCTCGGCGGCGGACGAGGCAGCTTTTCGCGATAGTCGGTTTCACCGAGGATCCGTTAGGCGAAAACGGCAGTGGGCTAAAGGCGCTCTGGCATCCCGAGGCGATGCTGCCGCGCGTGTTGCTCGCGACGCGATTGGAACGTGAAGCATCCGTCTGCGCTCGCGATTCGGCCGGAGTTTGTCGCGGAATTTGCCGCCGCCCATGGGATCACGAACGAGATCGAGGGCGAAGCGTATTCGCGCTTTCGCAAGTTGCTCGCCTTTGAGGAAAACGACGCGGCCTTCTACGCGATCGAGCGGCGCGGGTATCGCGGTTACCAGTCGGCACCCGGCGACGTGAAGAAATTCCTCGCCGCGCGCGAGATTTGGCAGACGCGCCGCCGCCGCTGGGACCGCGATGTGAAGGGTTACGCTTACTCACTCGAGCGGTTGCAGGATGTGATCGATCTCGTCGGCCCCGATCTCGCTTGTCATCTCGTCTTTGAAGAAGAGCGCGCTTTCTGGCAGAAGCGCAATCGCGCCGCGATCGAGCAGAAGCGCCGGCAAGACTCGTTAGGTTTGGGCTGGGCGAATCACGATCACCACACGTTCCGTTCGTCGCGTAAACATTTCGTCGATCTCATGAAAGCCTGGGACATGCTCGGCTTCCATCGTCGCGAACGTTACTACGCCGGGTCGCAGGCGGGTTGGGGCGCGCAGATCGTCGAGCAGCCGATCGAGGGAATCACGATCTTCAACGACGTCGATCTTTACTCCGACGAAACGGAAATCGATTTCTCCAGAGAACCGCTGTCACCGGAGGAGAAAAAACTGCGCACGGTGGGGCTTTGGGTTGGACTGCATGGCGAAAGTTTTCTCGACGCGGGGATGCATCACCTGGAGTGCCGCTTTGATTACGAGCTCCTGCGCGAGCAACTCGCCGCGGCCCATATCAAGACGATGGCGCCATTTTCCGATTTCCCTTTCCTGAAGCAGGCTTTCACCCAGGGTGAGCGATGGGCCGTGCGGCCAGAGCGAATCACCCGGCTGACTTCGAGAGGGCTCCTCACCGACGAGCAGGCGCAGAAGTTTGCGCACGAAGGGGCAATCGGAAGTCACTTGGAAAATCTGCAACGCAAAGGCGGCTTCAAGGGTTTCAACCAAAAGTCGGTCAGCGTCATCATCGAGCTGACCGATCCGCGCAAACAGGACGCGGTGCACAAGTCGGCCTAACGAGCGTCGCGATCTGGGGAAAATCTCGATGCAAAGACGAGCGGCGATCATCACGGCTCTCCGAACACCTGTCGGTCGGCACGCGGGCGCATTGGCGTCGGTTCGCCCCGACGATCTTGCCGCCCACGTCATCAAGGCCGTCGTGGCGCGATCCGGCATCGACCCCGCATTGATCGAGGATGTCTACTTCGGCGCCACCAACCAGGCCGGCGAGGACAACCGCAACGTCGCGCGCATGGCCGCGCTGCTGGCGGGCCTCCCCGCTTCCGTGCCGGGTTCGACGGTGAATCGCCTCTGTGCGTCGGGGCTGGAAGCCGTCAACATCGCGGCGCGCATGATCGAGGCGAATCACGGCGATGTCTTCATCGCGGGCGGCGTCGAGTCGATGAGCCGTGCACCTTATGTGCTGAGCAAGGCGGAATCCGCGTTCGACCGGTCGCAGCAGATCTTCGACACTTCGATCGGCTGGCGCCTGGTCAATCCTCGCCTGGCGGCGCTGCATCACCCCTTCTCCATGGGCGAGACCGCCGAGAATGTCGCCCGCAAGCACAAGATCAGCCGGGCGGATCAGGATCAGTTCGCGCTGCAGAGCCAGCAACGGTGGTCGGCGGCGCACCAACGCGGGCTGTTCGCCCAGGAGATCGTGCCCGTCGAGATTCCGCAGCGCAAGGGCGCTCCGACCCTCGTCAGCGTGGACGAGCACCCGAGGCCGGACACGACGCTGGAGAAACTCGCCAAGCTGAAACCCGCATTCGCCAAAGACGACCAGGGCACGGTGACCGCGGGCAATTCGTCGGGTATCAACGACGGCGCGGCGGCCTTGCTGATCGTTGAAGCCGGGCTGGCCAAATCGCTGGGTCTTCAGCCGATCGCCTTCATCGGTCCGAGCGCCGCGGCCGGCGTCGATCCCGCGTTCATGGGGCTCGGACCCGTGCCCGCGATTCGCAAGGCGCTTCTGCGCGCGAAACTGACGCTCGACCGCATCGACCTGTTCGAGTTGAACGAGGCGTTCGCCGCGCAGGCCCTCGCCTGCCAGCGCGAGCTGGGCATCGACAACGCAAAATTGAACGTCAACGGCGGCGCGATTGCGATCGGTCACCCGCTTGGTTGCAGCGGCGCCCGCCTGGCCACGACGCTGATCCACGAGATGGCTCGCACCGGCGCCGCGCGCGGCATCGCGTCGCTCTGCGTCGGGGTAGGACAAGGCTTGGCGACGGTCTTCGAACGGGAGTGAGTTTGGAAGTGGGCCTGACTGTCAGATCGTTCGAGCGCCGCCGGTCATGACGATCTTCGCGACGCATGACTTCCCATTGTCATCGTCATCCGGCCCGCTCACCCATTGCGGACGCAGCTTGATGATCGCGTTGTACATCTCCAAGCAGATGCGGCGGCTATCCGCCTGTACCGGCGTACGCCTCAGGATTTCGTGGCAGCGCTGGGACTGGTCGAAGAGTTGATCGTCTTAGGAAGCCGGATTTAACGAGCGTCTGAGCCTCGCAACGGTTCGGTCCGCTGAGCGAATTGCCAAATCGCATTCCCAGATTCTTATAACCTTCCATCCCGTTTTCCGGAGTGTGCGCGCTACCAATTTGTCGCGCGCTACGTTGCGAGCAAATTTGGGGAGCCAAAATTCAGTTCGAGTCTTGGGTGTATAAGCAAATCTGCAGCCAGGATGGCGATGCCAGAAGCACCCATCGACAAACACGGCCAACCGCTCGCGTCGGAAAACGAAGTCGGGTTTGCCAAACACCTTTTGACGCCGTCGCCAGCCCGAAATGTTGTGCTTCTTAAGCAGAGTGATCATACGGATCTCGGTGTCGCGATTTCCGCTTCCGCGAATCCGGGACATAACCTCGGAGCGCTTCGCTGAGGTGAAGACGTCAGGCACGTCTAACTTTTCCCGCTTCCTTTTCGAAACGCGAAAACTATTCTAGGCAAATGACGACGTCATTGTATACCCGTGCCCAGCTTGCGATGGCAGAATTGAAGGGAGTTGTCTACGAACTGCTTAGCGCGGCAGAAGGAAAGGGCTTGAGCAATGCAGAAATTGGACGCCGGCTCGGGATCTATCAGGGCCATATCGGGCACGAAGGGCATATCAGTCGCACTGTTCTCGGATTACTTGAAGCCGAAGAGGTTATCGTCCAAGACAAGAAGACAAAGCTCTGGAGTCTTCGAGATCAATCGAAGGATGCAGGCGGCGATTAGTGAAGGATTTTGGCGACAATTTCGGCTATCTTCCTAGCCAGCAACGGCGGAACGGCATTACCGACTTGGCGATATTGCTCGGTACGTGGTCCCTCAAAATAATAGTTGTCGGGGAAAGTCTGCAGCCGCGCTGCCTCTCTGACTGTCAGGCTTCTGGACAGGTACCTTTTGAAATCCAGACCGAACGGCGTTTTGGCTTGCTGGATTGCCTGGGCAACAGCGAGAGGAAGTTGAATCTCGACCTTCTTAACGTCGAGACTCACGTCTACGTCGAAGTCCGGATGCATATCAACCTCGACGCGGGCTAACGAGAGGTGCGGCTCAGTTTCGCGCATTCCGTTCCAGCCGCCGCCTTGGATCAGGCGATTGTTTCGATAAAAATAGAAGCCTTGTCTGCTGTTGGCGCCGCCTGGTAGGAAGTATTCCGGCGACGTTGAATTAGGCGGCCATATATGCCCTCGGATTTTGATTCGCTTGGCGAGACCGTCAGCCGCTATAAAATCAGCAGGGAAGTCGTCCTTTCCGCTCTCAGGGTATCCGAATGGATCAAGTGATTCTAGCGCCATCGGGAGACCCTCCAAGCTTGAGTCGCCGTCGAAGATGTCTATTGAGATATCGACTCTCCGGGGAGTTCCGGAAAGAAACCGATTGAATGATAGCGAAAGGTAGTCCTTGAGCCGCCGAAGTAGTTTTTGGACATGCTCCTCAGGGTCAGAATGCTTTTGCCCCACCCGATAGAGCTGGGACCACCAAACAACGGTTCCCGATTTGGGCCATTTCTTGTCCGGGACGATAGCGCGGAGAAATGTCTTACACTCTTTCGGCTCTAAGATTGTTGAGACAAATCCAGAGGAGATGCCCGTTTCTAGCCAACCGCGGCCAGCAATTTGACCTGATGTGCATGTAAGAACGCGCAGCTCTTTCGCTTGACTCAACGAAGCCAGTTTGAGCCCAAGCCCGAATTTGCCGAGGCGGTCTAATTCCTGGCTCACATCCGCGCCAAACCGCATGGCCTCCTTCAACGTTGGCGCAGTCATACCCGTGCCGTCGTCCCAGATGACAAGATCGAGGGGCTTGTCTTTATGCAGTATGAATCTGACTAGGACGTTTCGAGCTTTGGCATCAACCGAGTTGTCGATGATGTCTGCGACGGACGCTTCGAAACTATAGCCAATTGAACGCAGGGCTTTGTCGAGCTTGGTGTAATTTGGAGGAAGCCTCTCTTCGCGGCTCATTTCTCTGTTTTACTCATTTGATTGCTAAACGGCGAGAACGTAGTCGGCGCGGAGGTCGGGATGGAGGTCGCGCCGGAAGGTGTTCGGTCCGGCGGCTGCCGGAGGGCCGAAGTCGGCATCGATGTCGCGCAGGGCGCCTCTGCAACGCATCCCACCCGTCCCAATCGATCCGTCCCTCCGCTCGCTCAGCCCATCGAAGCCAGCTTTGCAAAGCCGGACTTGAACGCCCCCACCAGCGTGTCGATCTCCGCTTCGGTCATCGGCGTGGAGAACACGCACGCACCCGTGCTGATGATGCTGCAACCTTCGTTGTAGAGGTGATCGAGCAACGCCTTGAGTCGGCGCGACTCGTCGGGCGTCGGGTAGGCATCGCGGTAATTTCGTGGCGGCGTCTGCTTCATGTGCACCAGGAACATCGAGCCCGCCCCGGTGACGCTCGCGGGCGCGCCCGTCGCGCGGATCGCGCCTTCGATGCCGTTCCTGGCCCGATCGGTCAGCGCGTTTAGGCGCGCCACCGCGGGTCGGTCGAACTTCAGCATCGCCGCCATGCCCGCGGTCATGCTGATCGGGTTGGCCGTGAATGTTCCGGAGTGCGGGAACACGTAGCGGGGCGACTGCGGGTTGAGCACATCCATGACTTCGGCGCGGCCGGCGACGGCGCCAATGGGAAATCCACCGCCGATGATCTTGCCCAGCGCGGTCATGTCGGGCGTGACGCCGTAGCGCGCTTGCAAGCCGGCGTGCTCGGCCCTGAACGTGATGACTTCATCGAACACCAACAGCACCCCGTGGCGCGCGGACCACTCGCGCAGCGCGGTGACGAACTCGACATCCGCCGGACACAAGCCGACGCGGTGCGGCATCAGATCGATCAATACGCACGCGAGGTCCTTGGCGTGCTCGTCCAGGATCGCCAGCGTGCGCTCGGTGTCGTTGAACGGAAAGACAACGACGTCCTTGAGCGCGGACTCGGGTGTCCCGTGCACCAGCGGAACGCTGTGCGGATGGTCGATGCCGCCCCAGGTCGCCGGCGTGGAGCCCTGGCTCACCTCGGCGTAGTCGTAGACGCCGTGGTAGGCGCCCTCGGCCTTGGCGATCTTCGGCCGCCCGGTAAATGCGCGGGCCGCCTTCAGCGCGACCATGATCGCCTCCGTGCCCGAGTTCATGAAGCGCATCTTCTCGAACGAGGCGTTGCGGCTGCACAAGTGCTCGGCATAGCGCACCTCGATCTCGGTTCCCATCATGAACGCGGTGCCGCGGGTCATCTGCTCCGTCACCGCATGGATGATCTCGGGGCAGGCGTGGCCGTGGATCAGGGACGCCATGTTGTTGGAGAAGTCGATGCGCGTGACGCCATCGAGGTCGGTCACGCGGCAGCCCTTGCCGTACTCGACGTAGGTCGGGTGCTTCCCCCGCAGGATCGCGTTGCGGCTGACGCCGCCGGGAAGGACTTTGAGGGCCCGCTCGTAGAGGGCGGCGCTGCGCGAGAGGTCGGTTTGCATCACATTTAAGAATTAAGAATTAAGATTTAAGAAGTGGTCGTATTGCGCCTCGAACTCTTGATGATCGAAACGAAGATCGCCGTCAGCTCGTCGCATTCCCGCTGCAGAGGAGCTAGCTTTTTCGGAATGACAAACTCTGCATCAACAAGCAGCTCGAGCCAGTACGCGGTTTCTTCGACTTCCTTCAAACAGTCGCCGCACTTCGAGATGAACTCCGGCTTACTGCGCGCTCGGAAAGCCTCCCGATAGTTTGCTCCCACCGACGTCCCGGAACGGAGCACCTGCTTGCCAAGAATCTGTGCTCCAGTCGTTTTCGGCAGAGCCGAAAACATCCGAACGATCCGAAGGGCAAAGC
Organism: uncultured Verrucomicrobiae bacterium; assembly: GCA_963831805.1. Taxonomy (GTDB): domain Bacteria; phylum Verrucomicrobiota; class Verrucomicrobiia; order Chthoniobacterales; family UBA10450; genus Palsa-1392. The sequence goes on from CAWHRN010000004.1 coordinate 635,013, forward strand.
TCTTCGTTCGTTCACGCAAGTCTTTCCCCGGATCTCCTGTTGCCACCTTCTTAAATCTTAATCTTCCTTCCTAATTAGTTTGAAGCAGAGGCGCAGCGGTGCGCTCCTGCACGAAATTGAAATCGATGCCTGGGCTCAGTTCGACGAGCCGAAATCCGTCCGGCGTGACTTCGATCACGGCGAGATCGGTGTAGATGCGGTTCACGACGGCCAATCCCGTCAGCGGAAAGGTGCACTTTTGCACGAGTTTCGCCTCGCCTTCCCTGGTGCAATGCTGGGTGATGACGAAGATCGACTTTACTCCCGCGACCAGGTCCATGGCGCCGCCGACTGCGGGGATGGCGTCGGGCTCGCCCGTGGACCAGTTGGCCAGATCGCCGTTCTGCGCGACCTGAAGCGCGCCGAGCACGCAAAGATCGATGTGGCCGCCGCGGATCATGGCGAAGCTGTCCGCGTGATGAAAGTAGGCGGCGCCGGGCAGCGCGGTCACGCGCTGTTTGCCCGCATTGACCAGCTCGGGATCGCCTTCGCCGGGCTTGGGCGCGGGGCCCATGCCGAGCAGGCCATTTTCCGTGTGGTAGATGAACGAGCGGCCCGCCGGCACAAACCTGGTGACCAGCTCCGGAATGCCAATGCCGAGATTCACATAGGAGCCATCGGGAATATCCTGCGCCAGGCGCTGCGCCATCTCCTCACGCGTTCGCCCCATCACCGCCGGCTTCGTCATGGGTACGATGCTGAGCAATTCATGATTGAAGCTGCCGCAGATGGCGATGCTGTTCAAGGCCGTCTGCCTCGCGCGCTGGCGGCAATAGCTGCATCGGAACCATTCAACACCGAGATGCACCGAACCGTGGTGCATGGTCGTCTCCCCTCGTTCGAAACAGCTCGGACCAAGGTGTCGATAGTAAGCTCCGACCCCGATTGGATGCCGATTGGACTTGTAAAATCCGGGATGGGTTTGCAGGCGCACGCGATTGCTGGCACTTTGCGTCTTGTGAGCATCACGATCGAACTCGATCTCCCAGAGGAAATCGCCGCGAAGGCCAGAGCAAAAGGCTTACTCGAGCCCGAGGAGCTGACGCGCCTGATCAAACGTGAAGTTTCGGCCGAAGAAGACGCGCGCGATTTCTTCGAGATGGTGCGGGAACTTCGCTCCCTTCCGGGCGAACCGATGACGATGCCGCAAATCCAGGCGGAGGTGGAGGCGGTTCGCGCCGCGCGTTCTGGCCGTGAGGATCGTCGCTGATACCAATTGTTTGGTCTCTGGAGTCCTGTGGAGCGGCATTCCTGCGCAGCTGCTCGATGCGGCCAGGCTCGGCAAAGTGACTTTGCTCCAGACACCAGCCTTATGGCTGGAGTTCGTAGAAGTTCTGGAACGCCCGAAGTTTGTTTCCCGCCTCCAAGTTTTCCGCCTCACCCCGGCCGAGGTGGCGAGTGCGTTGCGGAGCTACATAACGTGGGCCGCGGAAGCCCCGATCTCGCCGCCTCCGGCTCTGCGCGATCCCAACGACCTAGTCGTCCTGGCCGCAGCGGCAGGTGGTAACGCCGAGGCCATTGTCACTGGTGACGACGACCTGCTCGTCCTGCGAGAGTTTCAGCAGATCCCAATCCTGACACCGGCGGAGTGCTTTGCGCGTCTCACCCGAAAGCGCGAGTGATTCAGATCATCTCTTCCTTCTGCATTCTTCCTTCCTCCTTCTCGCAGCCGTCTGGGAGATTCATCCCGCGATGCGGTTGTCGCTCGATGGGCCGAGCGCTGCCGTCCATACAAGCGCAATCCTGAACGATGAATTCGCCACCGTTTGCAGCCCGTGAAGAGTCGCGCGTGTGTCGATAGAAAGCTCAGACCCCCTTTTCCTCTCCGTTGAACCGCAGCTGCGCCTGCTGGAGTCACCCAAAGGCTACCGCGGGCACTAGCGGATGGCGGCTGCGATCGAGACGCCGCGATAGATCGGGCCTGAGGCGGCAATTATTCGGTGGAGAAAGAATTGGGGAGGCAATCGGTCCAAAACACATCCGAGCCGATGGTAACGCTTCGCCAACCCGTCGGGTCGAACTCTTCCAAATACGGTGGAACCTCGCTGATTCGTGGATGGCCGAGCTGGAACTGCGAACATGCCATTGCGAACAAATTGGCTGGCGGCGGAGGCGCGCGCCGAGCTTGCATTTGTACGACGATGACGCCTTCTGCAGGCCCATCGTCGTCGACGAATGGCGCGGGATTCTTGGAAAGCCAAACGGCGTAGGTAGACGGCATCTGCGAAGCTAGCCTGTTTTCATTTGCAGCTCCGCCAGTCGTTCGCGGACGCGCGAGAGCAATTGGTTGAACCCCGGTGCGTTAATCTCAATGAAAGCTTGATAGCTCTTTTGCGCATCGCGCCACCGGTTGAGTGAGTATTCAGATTCGGCCTTGTTATAGAGAGCACCAGCCGAGCGAGGATTGATCGCAAGCGCATTAGCAAAGGCGGTGATTGCTTCTGCGTGACGGTCGAGAGCACGCAAGCTACCTCCTTTGTTGCACCGACGCGCGCGAATCGCGTCGATCCCGTGCGAGCGCTTCGTCATAGCAGGTGATTGCCTCCTCATAAGCGCCTAGCGCATGATGAGCGTTTCCTTTGTTGTTCCACGTCGTCGGATCATGCAAATCAAGCGCGAGTGCCTTTTTGCAGCACGGGATAGCTTCTTCGTGCCGGCCGAGCGTCGATAAGACATTTGCAACATTGCACCAAGCCATCGCGTCGCTGGAGTCAAGATTCAGAGCGTTTTCGAAACATTTGAGCGCGTCGTGATTTCGTCCGAGTTCGTATAGGACAACTCCCTTATTCGACCAGGCATGTGCGTATTCAGGGTCAATTCCTATAGCTCTATCGAAACATGCGATCGCTTCTTCGAATTTGCCCAAGCTACAAAAAGAAGCTCCGCGGGTGCTCCAATACGCGGGGGACTCGTGTTCTGCAGTGGGCCGCTGCAGAGGCTGCGCCGATGCTCGTCCTCGGATCACTTCGAGAGCTTTACGCAACCCAGCGAAATCGCCGTAGCGTTCTGCAGGGTTTGCGCGAAGGCACTGACGGACAACCGCGTCGAGTACGTGTCCGACAGCGGGTAACCTTCCTGACGCTTGGTTCTCGTACGTTTTTTGCATCATTTGGCGAAGGTCGCCAACGCGCTCAACGAACGGCGGAGTAGCACTCCCTGTCGACATTTGCCACAGAACTAATCCGAATGCGTAAATGTCGCTTTGAATGTCTGAGGTCGCGCCGCGATACACTTCAGGCGCAATGTATCCCGGTGTGCCGGAAACAACCTTGCCTTCCATTTCAATGACGCTGAACCCAAACGACCCATCTGGTGCCCTCGATACAAAGAGTCGTTCCTTCTCTTTCGATCGCTCCACGATCAATTCGATTCCTGCTTCTTCACAGAGTTCCGCGGCCAAACGTTCTCGCTCATTCAATTTGTGCTGCATCGCGGCTGACCCAAAGTCCGCAATCCTTACGTTACCTTCCCTACCTATAAGAATGTTCGACGGCTTTATGTCTCGGTGACAGCGAACTCCGTGCGAGGTCGCGTGCTCCATACCCATGCAAAATTGTATCGCCCATTCGGTCACGCGCATTTCGGGGACTGGCTGCTTCGAATGCAAATGGTCTGCAAGACTTACCCGTCCTTGAGGATCAGGTTCGACGTAGTCCATCATCACGAACAGCCTGTCGGAAAAAACTTCGATCCATCTGGCTGTCAAAATGAACGGGTGCTCGTCGATATTGACCCACAACGACGCCTCTTTCTTGAACGCTTCACGCGTAGCCGCATCCGGTAGGAATTCGTCACGAAAGGTCTTCAACGCGAGCAAGCGATCCGTTCCTCGTTCGGAAACGAGCAACACAACGCCAAATCCTCCTGCGCCGATAATGCCATGCACATAGTATTTCGCGCCGATCACATCCCCCTTTTTGTAGGGTTCGAAATTCGATGTCTGCGGCTTCGATCCGGCGGCAGGAGGAAGTCGGTCAGGAAGCGCCTGTGCTTTCTTGCCGAACAGATGTCCAAAAAGCGTTTTCATCGCGGCAGGTACATCCTTGTCTAGGAGCAGCTCCGAATCGATCCGCACTTCCGCGCGCTCAGCCCATCGAAGCCAGCTTGGCAAAGCCGGACTTGAACGCCCCCACCAGTCCGATCACCGGCGGCTTCGTCATGGGTAGGACGCTCCTGCTTCGACGAGTTCCGATTCGTGGGCCGGGTTGGCGATGGCGACGACGCGATCCACGAAGATGCCGGGGGTGACGATCGACTCGGGGTCCAGCTGGCCCGGCTCGACGACCTCGGCGACCTGGACGATCGTGACCTTGCCCGCCATCGCCATCGGCGGGCCGAAGTTTCGCGCCGTCTTGTTGTAAAGGGTGTTGCCGTGGGTGTCGGCGACCCGCCCCTTGATGAGAGAGAAGTCCGCGCGGATGCCGTGCTCGAGCACATACTTTCTGCCGTCGAATTCCCGGCATTCCTTGCCTTCTGCCAGCGGCGTTCCCACCGCGGACGGCGTGTAGAACGCCGGGATGCCAGCTCCGCCGGCGCGGATGCGCTCCGCGAGTGTGCCTTGAGGCACCAATTCCAATTTCGTGCGCCCGCTGCGGTAGAGCTCGGGGAAGACGGTCGAGTTGGCGGTGCGCGGAAACGAACAGACGGCCTTGGAAACGCGGCCCGCCTTGAGCAGCGCCGCGAGGCCGACCTCGCCGCTGCCGCAGTTGTTGCTGATCATCGTCAAATTCGTGGCGCCCTGGTCGATCAGCGCGTGGATGAGCTCGATGGGACTGCCCGCTTCGCCGAAACCGCCGATCATGATGGTGGCGCCGTCGAAAATGTCCGAGACAGCCTCGGCCGCGCTCGCCACCCGCTTATCAATCATGACGCGGCTACACCAGAGCGGCTTGAAGAGCGCCGATACTCGGCGCCTGTCCGGCAGCCGTGGCGTGACCCGGCGCCTGTCCGGATTTCGACACCCGTGCGTAGTGATACAAGCCGGCCTCATCGAACAGAACGCGGTCTTCGTAGTCGTCGAACCAGAGCGCCTCGGGGTTGCGGCCGACGATGCAGACCTTGCCGCGGTCGGGAGCGTCGCCGGCGTTCCGAAGAATCTTGAAGATTAGGACGCCATTCTCGCTGCCCGCGAGTCCCGGTATCGCCTCGTTGGTGACCGCCGCTACTTCGGTCTTGCCTTTGTAATGGGTGATGGACAGGCGCGCGTGGGCCTCGACGCCCGACAATCCCTTTTGCGACTCGTTGAGAATATTCCACGCGGTCTCGATGGGAACGTTAAACGCCTTGTAGGCGACGATGTCGCGCCCGCAGAAGAAGTAGTGGTTCTCGCCGCCGGCGCGCTTGAACTCGCGCTGCAGAATGCGGAGGGCGTCCGGGTCATCGTTGATGCCCTTCATGATCGGCGCCTGGTTCTGCACGGTGAGCCAGCCGCGCGAGGCCAAGCCCCGCATCCCTTCGCCCGTCGCGGGGACCCATTGCTTAAAGCCCTGCGCGTCCTCGAGGTAGTTTCCTTCCGCATCCTTGGCGAGGAACTCGTCTGGGTGCTCGAAGTGCAGCATCATGTGCAGGCCGACCTGCGGGTAGGTCTCGTGGAAGCGATCGAGCATCGACAGGAAGGTGCGGTCGAAGCGCTGGGGATAGAACGCCATGTCCTTGGTGCCGATGCGGATCGACTCGACGCCAGCTTCGGCCAGCGCGCCGAGCCAGGCCGCGATCTTTGAATTGTTCAGCACCATGGCGTCGCCGCCCGACATCAGGATCTCGCGCAGCTTTTCGCGTCCGCTTTCGGGGTGCACGCCGCCGTTCCTCGCCACGGCCGCGTTGTGCTGTTTGATGTACGGGATGATCTCGGGGATCATCGCGAGACCCTTCTTCGCGATGGTGCCGTCCTGTCGCTTGATCTGCTTGCGGGCGATTAATTCTTCGCGATAGCAAAATCGGCAATGGGCCGAGCAGGTCGAGATGACATACATGAGTCCCATCTCGTATTTGTGCAGCAGGCCCTCGACGGGGCTGTAGTCCATCTGGTTGCCGGGATCCTCCGAGCCCGCCAGATCCATCGTCTCGGCGGGGTCGGCCTTGACGATGCGCTGAATCGCGGCGCTGGTCCTGGCCAGCTCGTAGTAATGGCGCGTGATCTTCACGGGCATCCGGGCTTCAACGTCACGATCGGTGCCCTTGAGCGCTTGCAGGCGTGTCACCTCGTCCTTGGAGTAGAAGTTGAGCATGTCCGCCGGCGCCTTCTCGTTGAAGAAGGGGGCGAGCCCACTGATAATTTCCCGCTCATAGCGGCCTTCTTCGACGCTCTCGAGAAACTTCTGCTCGCGTGCGGTGGGGACGTAGGGTTGTGGCTGTGTCATTGTTTCCATAAAAGAATTAATGTCGGTCGATCAGTTCCCATTTCTACGCCCGAATCCCCATCCTATAAAGGCATTTTGTGGCGAAGGTCGATCGTGCGTCATCGATCTGGCGAAGCACGGAGAGGGACCTCACAATCGTCTCCGGACTCTCGAATAGTTAACGACCGCTTGCGAGGTCCCTCGCCGTCTGCGCGGCTCGGGATGACAGGCCGGGACCCTTGGCTTAACTTCCAGGCTCTATGAACGAACCCGTCTATATCCTCGGCGCTGGCCGAACCGATTTTAAGCGCAACCTCCGCAAAGAAGGCAAGTCCCTCCGCGATGTAATTAAGGAAGCCGGTCGCGCGGCGCTCGAAGACGCCAAGATCGATCCGGCGGAAATCCAAGCTGCGGCGGTCGGAAACTTCAACGCCGGCCAGTTCACCAAGCAGCTTCATCTCGGTGCCTTCGTGCCCGAGATCGACGAAAAATTGCACGGCATCCCGACGATGCACACCGAGGCGGCCTGCGCTTCCGGTTCACTCTCTGTACTCCTCGGCGCGCAATGGATCATGGGCGGTTTCCACGACGCCGTGCTCGTGGTGGGCGCTGAACAACAGAAAACGATGTCCTCAAAAGATGGTTCCGATGTCCTCGGCGCAGCGGCGGATTTCGAAGTCGAGCGTCCGGAATACGGCGACTTCATGTTCCCGAAATTGTTCGGCCACATCGCCGAGGTCTACATCGAGAAATACGGCGCGTCGCCCGACGACCTCGCCGCGGTCGCCTACAAGAATTACGCGCACGCGCGCCTCAACCCGCTCGCCCAGATGCGTGACGCCGATCTCACCTACGACGATGCCTCGCAGGTCTCGGAGAAAAATCCCAGTGTCGCGCCGCCTCTGCGCATTTCCGATTGCTCGCAGATCACCGACGGCGCCGCCGCGATCGTCCTTGTCTCCGGCAAGTATCTGGAAAAGCACGGGCTCGATAAGTCGAAATACCCGCAACTGCTTGGCTTTGGTCACACGACCGATTATCTCGCGCTCGAAAAGAAGGACGCGCCCACGTTCAGCACCGCGCGGAAAGCTGCCGATAAAGCCTTCGGCATGGCGAACCTGAAACCGCGAGACATGCACGGCGCGGAAGTGCACGACTGTTTCTCGATCACCGAGATCGTCGCCTACGAAATCCTCGGCCTCGCCGAACCCGGCAAGGGTGCCGAACTAGCGAAGACCGGCGCGACCGCGCTCCCGCAAGTCCGCGGCGAACACGTCAGCGGCAAGATCGACTTCGAGATTCCGGTCAACACCGGCGGCGGTCTGATCGGCGACGGTCATCCAGTCGGCGCGACCGGTGTCCGCCAGGTGGTCGACGCTTATCAGCAGCTCACCAACCAGGCCGGCGCGCGCCAGATCAACGGCGCGAAGAAGTTCCTGACCTTCAACATGGGCGGCAGCCTAACGACGAGTGTCGCGATGATCTGGGGTCGCGCCTGACGATTTTTTTGCACCGCGAGGTCCGACGGAAGTTTACGGATCGAGTCGTCCGAATGTCCGATTTCCTGAAAGGCAAAAGCGAGCGATGAATCCCACTAATACCGACGCCACGATGGCGGTCTTCCTCGACTTGGAGAACATCGCCCTCGGCGCGCACGACGCGAAATTTCCGGCCTTCGATATCCGCAAGGTGATCGAGCGGCTGCTGCCGAAAGGCCACATCGTGGTGAAGAAGGCATATTGCGATTTCGAGCGCTACAAGACCTTCAAGCGCGGCCTGCATGAAGCCGCCTTCGAGCTGATCGAGATTCCGCATGTGCGGCAGTCGGGAAAAAATTCCGCGGATATCCGGATGGTCGTCGACGCGCTTGATCTTTGTTACACGAAGCATCACGTCGACACCTTTGTCATCATCAGCGGCGACTCTGATTTCTCGCCGCTGGTGAGCAAGCTGCGCGAGAACGACAAGACCGTCATCGGCGTCGGAGTGAAGACCTCAACGAGCGATCTGTTCATCGGGAACTGCGACGATTTTATCTACTACGACGACCTCGTGCGCGGCGAAGAGCAACGCCAGCGACGGGCGCGGCCGGCCGCGGCTGCCGCCACCGTTGCGCCTAACGAAAAGCCGGCGCGCAAACAACCGGGGCCGTCGGTCGATCAGGCGATGAGTTTGCTGGCAAGCACGCTCGAAGCGTTGCGCGCCGAGCGGGACGAGGATTACGAAATTCACGGCTCACTCGTGAAGCAGACGATGAAGCGCCAGAACCCCGGCTTCAACGAGCGCGCGCACGGTTTCCGCGCCTTCAATGACCTTCTCCTGGAAGCGCAGAAACGCGGCCTGCTCAAACTCGAAAGCGACAAACAGGCCGGCAGCTACATCGTGCGGACCGTCGAGTAGCGACCAATTTTTCGCCGTACCGGTCCGCTTCCACGAGCGTCTGCGATTCTTCTGGTAGTGAAATTCACCTATTACGGCCATTCCTGTTTCGCGGTGGAAGTTGGCGGCCAGACGTTGCTCTTCGATCCATTCATCACGCCGAACCCGCTCGCCAAGGAAATCGACATCGAAAAAATCCCCGCCGATTTGATTCTGGTCTCGCACGGGCACTTCGATCACATCGTCGACGCCATCGCGATCGCGAAACGAACCGGGGCGCCGATCATCGCTTCGTACGAAGTCGGTAACTGGCTCGAAAGTCAGGGCGCCAAAAATGTCGACCGGATCAACCCAGGCGGTTCCGCGGCAAAACCTTGGGGCCGGGTGAAGTCGACCGTCGCGATCCACAGCAGCTCGATGCCCGATGGCAGTTATGGGGGAAACCCGAATGGCTTCGTGGTTGAGTCGCAGGCGGATAATTTTTATTACAGCGGCGACACCGCGCTGACCTACGACATGAAATTGATCGGCGAGTGGACCAAGCTGCGGTTCGCAATTTTACCGGTCGGCGACCATTTCACGATGGGAATCGAAGATGCGATCCGCGCGGCGGATTTTGTCGGCACGTCGAAAATCGTGGGCGTGCATTTCGACACTTTCCCCCCGATCAAGATCGACCACGCCAAAACGCAGGAAATCGCGCAGGCCGCCGGGAAGGAACTAATCCTGCCGAAGATTGGCCAAACGAACGATCTTTGACTCGTTAGGCGGCGGGCTGTTGCCTAACGAATGGGCGCAACGCTTCGGCCGCGATCTTAAACGAGCGGAGCCGCGCCTGGTGATCGTAAATCTGCGCGGTCGCGATCACCTCGTCGGCCTGCGTTTCCTCGAGGATCTGCTGAAGCCGGCGGCTGACCGTGTCGGGCCCGCCGACGACTGAGTAGCGCGTGCGTTCGAGGACGGCCGCCTGCTCGCCGCGGTTCCAGTGGCCCTCCATCGAGTCCACCGGCGGCGGCAACGGCGTGGGATGACCGCGGATGAGATTCAGAAATTGAAGCTGTGAAGAGGTGAAAAGTCGTTGCGCTTCCGTGTCGGATTCGGCGGCGAAAAGGCCGACGCCGATCATCGCGTGCGGCGCGTTGAGCCGTGCGGACGGCTTAAAATTTTGCCGGTAAAGTTGGAGCGCAAGTCCGAGATATTCCGGTGCGAAATGCGACGCGAAGGCGAAGGGCAACCCGAGCTCGGCGGCGAGCCGCGCGCTGAAATCGCTCGAGCCTAACAAATAAAGCGGAACGTCCAACCCGGCGCCCGGTACCGCCTGCAGTCGCTGCCCCGGCTCGGCCGGTTCGAAGTAGGACTGCAACTCGAGCACGTCCTGCGGGAAGGTGTCGCCGTTGCTCCCGAGGTTGCGGCGCAGGGCGCGCGCGGTGAGCTGATCGCTGCCCGGGGCGCGCCCGAGCCCGAGATCGATTCGTCCCGGGAAAAGCGAAGCGAGAGTGCCGAACTGTTCTGCGATCGCGAGCGGCGCGTGATTGGGAAGCATCACGCCGCCGGAGCCGACTCGAATCTGTTTCGTGCCGCCGGCGACATGCGCGATCACGACGGAGGTCGCCGCGCTGGCGATCCCCGGAATGTTGTGATGTTCCGCGAGCCAGAAACGATGGTAGCCCCATTGTTCGGCGTGCTGTGCGAGGTCGAGCGAATTGCGGAACGCGAGCGCGGCATCGCCACCTTCGAGGATGGGTGCGAGATCGAGCAGGGAAAAATGTTTCATCGGTCCGCTAAATCTATCGTGCGCGCGCCAGACTTCACGCGGCAGCTCATCGCTCTTTCGTTAGCGCCAGAAATCTTTCTCCCGAGTCAGAAAGCCTGCGGACGGAATCGCAGCCGAAGCGGGCGAAGATGCTCGACTCCGGCGTGCCTGCGAGGGCGACTGAACGTGCATAATTCTCTTTGCGGCACTGTCGTGAAAATTTCCGCTTGTTCAGAACCTTACGACCGTGTAATACCGCGGCCGAAAATGATGCGAAAAGAAATGCAATTTGGCCAATGTAGCCGCCCGCTCGTCCTCGGAGTGCTGGTAGGCGTCGGAATATTCGGCTTGGCGGCGGCGCCGGGCCTTCATGCACAAACCGCGAATACCTCGCAAATCGTCGTCCACGGGGAAGCCATTCCCAGTCCGACCCCCCACGACGATTACAAGGCAAAGCTGAACCACATCATGAGCGAGGTCTCCGGGACGGAAATTACCGTCACGAAGAAAGCCACGGTCATCAAGCTGGACCAGCAGCCGCCGGTGCAGAACAACAATCTGCAGGAGCTCCTGACCAAGGCTCCCGGCTTGCTCGTGAGCGAGCAAAACACCCCGGGTCAGTTCAACTTTACCTATCGCGGCCTGGGCAATCCGCAGGAGTCGGAATTCGTCACCGTGCTGCAGGATGGCATCCCGCTGGCGAGTGACTGGATTGGTTTCCCGACGCTCTACTATCTCCCCGTTCCTCAGAGTGTGAGCGAGATCCAGGTCATCCGTGGCGGCAGCAGTCTGCTCTACGGACCGGAGCCGGCGCCGGCGGTGAACTTTGTTCTCAAGCACCCTGTTCCCGGTTCGCCCTGGAATTTTTCCAGCGAACAAATCGGCGGATCGAACGGTCTCTACCAGACCTACAACGTCATTCAGGAGGCGGTCGGCCCGCTCGAGTTTCGGCTCGATGGCTCTTACAACCGTTCCGATGGCGAGCGCGCCAACAGTCAGTATACGCAGTGGCAATCCAATCTTTATCTCGGCTATCGCCCGAATGAAGACCAACTCTTCGCGCTCGATTTCCACGCCGGCCAATTCGACGGCGGCGATCCCGGTCGCCTGACTATCCAGCAGTTTGACCAGGACGAGGATCAATCGACCGCGCCTTTCGACCACGCCTGGGTGGATCGTTATTCCGTCGTCTTGCGGGATGAATGGACTTTTGCCGAAGGCTGGCTGATGCAAGCCAAGGGTTGGTACACCCATCAGGATATCGACAACCGCAACGAGAGCTTCCGCGGCGCGCCGCCCTTCCAGACGACGCTCCAGACCGACGAGTTTAATAACGGCGGCGCGGATCTCCGCTTCCGCAAGAACTACGGCGACGGCACCGTGCTCCGGGGCAGCACTCTCACTTTTGGCGGCACGGTTTACCATGGCGACGCGCCGTTCAATCGTTACAGCACCTTCGACCTGACCGCCGACCGATTCGACACCTCGGGCACCCATACCCTCGATCAGTCGCGCAACTCGAACTACCAAGCGTTGTTCATCGAGAACATCTTCCGCTTCGGCAAGTTTCACGTCGTGCCTTCCTTCCGCCTCGACCACGAATCAGTCGACGTAGACACGGACATCGGCCCGAACCTTGGCTCGCGCAGCGCGGACCACACCGTGCCGCTTTGGGGGATTGGTCTCGGCAATGACTTCGGTCACCTCAATGAGACCTATTTCAATGCCTCGTCCGGTTGGCGGCCGACCCGTTACTTCGATGTCGCCTCGCCGTTCCAGCCGCTCAACACCGCGAACTCGCCTGATCCGTTCAAGTCGCTCGACTTTGAACTCGGCGTCCACGGCACTCCGTTCAAGGGTTTCTGGTATGATCTCGGTCTGTTCTGGAACGACTTCGACAACCGCACCGAGACGCAAGCTTCACGCCGACCGACTTCATTATCGTGAACAGTGGCGACACCCGCCATCGCGGTTTCGAAGGCGAAGTGGCCTATGACTTCATGGAGCTCTTCTACGGCGCCGACGCTGCGGTGCAGTCCGTCGAAAGCGCGAAGGACGGCAAAGACAACAACGGTCCGATCACGCGCGCCACGCAAAGCTCCTTTGTTGGCTGGCACCTGAATGTCTTCAGCAATCTCCAGCTTCTCGACGCCACCTTCACGGACAGCCAAATCCCGGGGCAGGTGGGCAAGACGCCGGCTTATTCGCCGAGCGTGCTCGTCAAGGGCGGGATCCAGCTCAGCCGCGACGGCCTCTTCGATCTCAGCTTCACCGCTGTGTATGTGTCGGATGAATATTGGGCTGATGCCAACACCGGCACCCCGACGATTCCGGCGAAGATCCCGGCTTATACGGTGCTGAACCTCGCCGGCGATTATCGGGTCACGAAAAACCTGAAGATCATTGCTGGCATCTCGAACCTGGCCGACGAGAAATATTATTCTCGCGTCTTCTTCAATGGCTCGATCGAGCCGGCGCCGGGCCGGGCCGCCTACGCGGGCCTGTCGGTGGAATTCTAGACCTGCAACCCGCAGTCGCGGGCGGCGGTATTTTCGCGGGGGCCTGTCCGTTGAGGACAGGCCCCTTTGCGTTTCCGGGAGCGACGGCGTGTTATATTCCTCGATGGAATACACTCGACTCGGAAACACCGGCCTCCAGGTTTCGCGCCTTTGCCTCGGTTGCATGACCTACGGCGAGCCGGCCCGCGGTAACCATCTCTGGACACTCGACGAGGAAAAGACGCGGCCGTTCATCGCGCGCGCGCTCGAGATGGGAATCAACTTCTTCGACACCGCCAACGTTTACTCCGCCGGTTCGAGCGAAGAGATCGTGGGGAAATTTCTCCGCGAAATGACGCCGCGCGATGAACTGGTCATCGCGACCAAGGTCCACGGCCAATGGCGCGACCGGCCCAACACCGGCGGGCTTTCGCGCAAGGCAATCATGCAGGCGATCGACGACAGCCTAACGAGGCTGGGAATGGATTACGTCGATCTCTACCAGACGCATCGCTGGGATTATGACACACCGATTGAAGAAACCCTCGAGGCGCTCCACGACGTGGTCAGAGCGGGGAAGGCGCGCTACCTCGGCGCGTCGTCGATGCATGCGTGGCAATTTGCGAAGGCGTTGCAGATCGCCGAGCGCCATGGCTGGACGCGCTTCGTCTCGATGCAGCCGCATTACAATCTGCTCTACCGCGAGGAAGAGCGGGAGATGTTGCCGCTCTGCCTCGAGGAAAAAATCGGCGTGATTCCCTGGAGCCCGCTCGCGCGCGGCAAGCTGACGCGACCGTGGGGCGAAGAAGGTGGCGGCCGCGCGCAGACGGATGAATTCGGCAAAACGCTTTATCAGCCAACCGAAGAGGCCGATCGCGAAGTGGTGCACCGGCTGAACAAAATGGCCGAAGAAAAAAGCGTCCCGCCAGCGCGGCTCGCGCTCGCCTGGATGCTCCATCAGCCGGCGGTGACCGCGCCGATCATTGGCGCGACGAAGATGAATCACCTCGAGGACGCAGTCGCCGCGCTCGATCTCAAACTCGCGCCTAACGAGATCGCCGCGCTGGAAGAACCGTACGTCCCGCACCCGGTGCTCGGCTTTTCGTAAGCGCGCGGCGCGAAGAATTCCGAAGCTCCGGGGAGCACAGGCGGCTCGCCTGTCCGCATTTGGCCGCGGCCAAATGACATTTGCGCGCAGCGCAACCTCCCGCGCGCGGTTGGAGGCGAGACTCCGGTGCCCCCCGGAGTCCTGGGTCGCCGTCTCGCGAAATAGATCGCTGGAATTTCGGGTAGCGCACACGTCTCGCGTGCTGGCGACGGTGTTCCACCGTCGCGAACTTCGCCAAGCCCTCAGCGCATCGTCACCACTCGACCACGGGAAAAATTTGGCTGCCGCGGGACGCTGCGGCTGGAACGCGAGATGCGCGCGCTATCCGAAGTCACCGTTCGATCGATCGCCCCGAAACCCACGCGCAAATAGCACTTTCCGCCTAACGGCCGCGCCCGTAACCTCTTCGCATGGATTCGATCTACCTCGTCGGCGTCGCAGTGCTCGCGGTCTTCGCCCTCGTGCTCGCGATCGTGCTTTTCAATTTCTTCGGACTCTGGCTTCGCGCCCGCATCGCCAACGCGCCAGTCGGCATCGGCAAAATGGTCGGCATGCGCCTGCGCAAAGTGCCGGTTGGCTTGATCGTCGATAACCGGATCACCGCCGTGAAAGCGGGCATCGACGTGCCGAGCGATCCACTGGAAGCGCATTACCTCGCCGGCGGCGATGTTAGCCACGTCATCCTCGCGCTCATCGCCGCGGACAAGGCCGGCATCTCGCTCGATTTCAACCGCGCCTGCGCGATCGATCTCGCGACCAAGGGCACCGGCAAAACCGTGCTCGAAGCGGTGCGCACGAGCATTAATCCAAAGATCATCGATGTGCCGAGCGCCGCGATGGGTCGGACCACGATCGACGGCGTAGCGAAGGACGGCATCGGCGTGAAAGTGAAAGCCCGCGTCACCGTGCGTTCGCATCTCGACCGCTTCGTTGGCGGCGCGACCGAAGAGACGATCATCGCGCGCGTCGGCGAGGGGATTGTGACCTCGATCGGCTCGGCCGACACCTACAAGGACGTGCTCGAAAATCCCGATCGCATCTCGAAGCTCGTCCTCCAGAAAGGACTCGATAGCGGGACCGCGTTCGAGATTCTCTCGATCGATATCGCCGACGTCGATATCGGCGACAACATCGGCGCGAAACTCCAAACCGAACAGGCCGACGCCGACAAGCGGGTCGCGCAAGCCAACGCCGAAGTGCGCCGCGCCGCCGCGGTCGCGGTCGAGCAGGAGATGCGCGCGAAGACGCAGGAGATGCGCGCAAAAGTTGTCGAAGCTGAAGCGCTCGTGCCGCAGGCGATGGCCGATGCGTTTCGCTCGGGGAATTTCGGCGTGATGGATTATGTGCGGATGAAAAACGTCCAGGCCGATACCACGATGCGCGAGTCGATCGCGGGCGAGAAGCCGGTCACGGAGACTCCCTGACGTTTGCTCCGGGCGAGCTGACGCGATGAACGACACCGTTATTTTTCTCATCCTGGCGGGGATCGGCCTCGTTTTCCGGTGGCTGAGTGGCCCGGATTCCAAGAAGAAGCCGCCGACGGGTTCACGCACAGTTGGCTCGCCTAACGACCCTCCGGCGCGCACGCCGGTCACGCGCGCGCCGGCCGAGAGCGAAGAGGAAAAGGTGCGCCGTTTCATGGAAGCGCTCGGGATGCCGGCGGGTTCGCGGCCGCCTCCGCCCGTGCGGTCGCGGCCGGTCGCGCCGCGACAGCTGACCACGCCCGCGCGATCAACAAGGACGCGTCGGGAGGCGAAACGACAGTGGGTCCAGCCGTTACCGCCGCTCGTTACCGTGCCCGCGCCGCTCGAGCAAACGTTGCTGCCGCCTATTGCCGAGTTGACAGAAAACGCGCCGCCGCCAGCCGTGAGGGCCGAGCTTACGCCGGGCCGCGGGCCGCTTTCGAACCCGGTCGTTAGGCAACCTCCGCCGGCTGGCTCGGCCACTCGACCCGGGAATTCGTTAGGCGAAATGCTCCGCCGGCCCGCGAGCGCGCGTCGCGCGATTCTCCTACGCGAAATCCTCGGCGCGCCGCGCGGCTTGCAGGCGTTTGATGCCGCGGGTTTCTAGCCGCCGCGCGCGGCTGGCTTGCATGCCTTTCGGCATCTCGTAGTTTCCTCCCCGTTCGAGCAAGCCGGCGTGGCGGAACTGGCAGACGCGCCAGACTCAAAATCTGGTACTCGCAAGAGTGTGTGGGTTCGATCCCCTCCGCCGGTAGCTCACACGATCGGCCATCGACAGGTTCGTTGGGCTGACGGGCCCGCTGATCGGGGGGTGGCGGCAGTGAAACTGGTTTGACCGCGCACGCCGGGCGTGGTCGTTGCTTCGGCCATGAGCGCGCCTGAAATCAGCGTCATCATCCCCGCGGCGAATGAAGCCGCGGCGTTGCCCGCCTGTCTCGCGCGAATCGCGGGCCTGCCTAACGAGATCATCGTGGTTGATGCCGGGAGCAACGACGGGACTGCCGAAGTCGCCGTCGCCGTCGGTTGTCGCGTGCTCGTTTCGCCTGAGCGCCATCGGGCGCGACAGATGAATCTCGGCGCCTCCGCCGCGCGCGGGCGCATCCTGCTTTTCCTCCACGCCGACACGCTCCTGCCTGCAGGCGCGCTGGAAAAGATCAGCGCCGCGATTGATCGGCGCAACGCGGTCGGTGGAGCTTTCAGCCGGCGCTATCGCTCGCGTTCTTTCGTCCTCGCTGTGACTTCACGGCTTGCCTCGCTGCGCAACCAAATTGTCGGCTGGCATCTCGGCGACCAGGCGATGTTCGTTAGGCGCGATCTCTTCGAGACGCTCGGTGGTTTTCGCGATATCCCGATTTTCGAAGACCTCGATTTCTCGCGTCGCTTAAGCGCACTGGGCCGCACGGTCACGCTCACGCCGTCGGTTTATGCCTCGGCGCGCCGCTTTGCCGCGCGCGGTCCTTTGCGCACCACGCTGGACGATCTCGCTCTCACCCGGCGTTATCTTTCCGGGGTCGATCCAAATGAGCTTGGCAATCCTCGGGGCGATCGCTTAGAACCAACCCAGATCCAAAAATTATGAACACCTTTCTTGATCAGCTCGACCAGCAAATCGCGGCCCGCCATCTCCTGACTCATCCGTTTTACCTCGCCTGGACGCGCGGCGAGCTCCGGCGGGAGACGCTGGCGGATTATTCGAAGCAATATTATCAGCACGTCGCGGCTTTCCCGACCTATCTCTCGGCCGCGCACGCCGGTTGCGACGACCAGGCGGTGCGTCGCCAACTGCTCGCAAACCTGATCGACGAGGAAGCCGGCGAGCCGAATCACCCGCAGCTCTGGCAGACTTTTGCCGAAGCGCTCGGCGTTCCGCCTAACGAACTCGCGAACACCGAGACCTGGCCGGAAACGGCTGCGCTCATCGCCACCTTTCGGCGGATTTGCCGGAGCCGCAATACGGGCGCGGCCCTGGCTGCCCTCTACGCCTACGAGAGTCAAATCCCGGCCGTGTCCGAGTCGAAAATCGACGGTCTGCGAAAGCACTACGGCTTCGACGACGAAAACGGTTACCGCTATTTCACGGTCCACATCGAAGCCGATCGCGAGCACGCGGCGGTGGAGCGCGCCCTGCTGGGAAGCGAGGTCGGTTCCGGGAATGCGAAAGCAGCGAGCGAAGCGGCGGGGCAGATTCTCGACGCGCTTTGGGAGTTGCTCTCCGCGGTCTGCCGCCGCCACGCCATCGCTTGTTAGGCGTTAGGCGCGCCACTTGAAATAATCGGAGAGGCCGGTTCTCCCACCAACCTGTGAAGAAGGGGGAGGGCATCTACAACCTGGTCGTGATCGGCGCCGGCACCGCTGGGTTGGTCACCGCCGCCGGAGCGGTTGGGCTGGGCGCGCGGGTGGCGCTGATCGAGCGCCGCAAAATGGGTGGTGATTGCCTGAACTTCGGCTGTGTCCCGAGCAAGGCGCTGATCTCTTCTGCGCGGCTTCTTCATCGGATGCGTCATGCCGAGCCGTGGGGCCTGCAAAGCGTCGAACCGGAGTTCGACTTCGGGCGCGTCTTCGCGCAGATGGGCGCGGCGCGAGCCGAGCTGGCGCCGCTCGATTCGCGGGAACGTTTCGAGTCGTTAGGCGTGGATGTCTTCGCGGAGGAAGCGAGTTTCCTCTCGCCTAACGAACTCCAGGTTGGCGAACAAAAACTGCGCGCGCAACATTTCGTGATCGCGGCCGGCTCGCGCGCGGTCGTCCCGCCGGTCATCGGCGCGAGCCAGGTGCCTTATTTCACAAACGAAACCATCTTCGACGGGCTGAAGGAAAAGCCCGAAAGCATGCTCATCCTCGGCGGCGGCCCGATCGGCTGCGAGCTCGGGCAGATGTTTAGCCGGCTCGGGGTCGAGGTCACGGTCGTGCATAACAAGTCGCGCCTCCTCGGGAAGGAAGATCCGGAGGTGAGTGAGTTCGTCCGCGCACAGCTCGAGGCGGAAGAAATCCGCGTGCTCACCGGCGTCGAGATCGATCGCGCCGAGGAAAAGGAGGGCCGAATCCACCTCCACGCTTCGGGCAAGAGTCTTTTTGGCGACGCACTGCTCGTCTGCGCCGGCCGCCAGCCTAACGTGGAGAACCTCAACCTCCGGGCCGCCGGCGTGAAGTTCACGAAGAAAGGAATCGCCGTCGACGAACACCTGGAGACGACCCGTCCCGGCATCTACGCGATCGGCGACATTGTCGGCGCGCTCCAGTTCACGCACGTTGCCGATTACCACGCCCGCGTCGTGATCCGGAACACGCTCGTGCCTTTCGGTTTCCTGCGGCAGAAGGTCGATTATCGGGTCGTGCCCTGGTGCACTTATCTCGACCCGGAAGTGGCCACCGTCGGTCTCACCGAGACCGCGGCGAAAGAGCAGGGGATCGATTACGACCTTCTCGTGCAGGAAATGAAAGAGGTCGATCGCGCGGTCCTGGAGAGGGCCGAGACCGGCTTCGCCCGCGTGCTCGTCGGGCGCGGCAGCGACGAAATCCTCGGCGCCACCATCGTCGGCGCGCATGCCGGCGAGTTGATCCAGGAGTTTGCCCTGGCGATGAAAAATCGGATCGGGCTGAAGAAGATCGCCTCGACAGTTTATGCCTACCCGACCTTCGCCAGCCTCATCCTGAAGACCGCGGAGAAGCTGAACCGAAAGCGCCTCACTCCGCGCGCCAAAAAAATCACGAGCTGGCTCTACCGCCGAGGCCGCTGACCGCTCCGATGAACTGGCTGCAGAAATACGGGAACTGGATCGCCCTCGTCGTTGGGCTGATCCTGCTCTCGTTCGCGATCTCCTTTTTGCCGGTCGGGCAGTGGCTGAAAGGCTTCACCGATTGGGTGCGGCATCTTGGGCTTGCCGGGGCGTTTATCTTCATCGCCGTCTACGCGCTGGGCGCGGTCCTCTTTCTCCCGGGCGCGATCTTCACCATCGCGGCGGGCCTCGTCTATGGCATCGTCGCCGGCACCGCGGTCGCGCTCGCGGGAGCGACGTTAGGCGCGGCTCTGGCCTTTCTCGTCGGTCGTTATCTTTTGCGCCAACGGATTGAGAATTCCTTTAAGAAAAGCAGGAAATTCGCCGCGATCGACCGGGCAATCGCTCAACAAGGCTGGAAGATCGTCGGCCTGCTCCGGCTGAGTCCGCTTATTCCGTTCAACGTTAGTAACTACTTCTACGGGGTTACCTCGATTGACTTCTGGCCTTATCTGTTAGCGAGCTGCGTGGGGATGCTGCCCGGCACCCTCCTTTACGCCTATCTCGGCGCGATCGGGCAGGCCGGTCTCAGTGGCGGGAAGAAAGGATACGGCCCGCTGGAATGGACCTTTCTCGGGGTAGGTCTTCTCGCCACGGTTGGAGTCACTCTATTCGTTAGTCATCTTGCCCGCAAAGCGCTCCAGGAAAAGGGTGCGGCCAAAGGTCGTTAGTTAGTCGCTCAGGCACACGACGCGCTCAGGGACTTATCGCTGTTTTACCGTTCCGCCTCCGCCCGCTAACGCAGGTCGTAAACCTCCACCAGCGCGACGCCGGTGCTGCCATTTACTCCGCTCACCACGGCGGTGAAAGCCGCCGGCGGCGAGTTCAAGAGCAGGGCCGATTCCAGATCGCTTGTCGGAGCCAGGCCGTCGTCGGCGATCGTCTGCGCATCGGGGCCGTCGATCCAGTTATCGTTGCTCGCGATCGTCGTGCCGTTGCCGTCGTGCAGCTCCAAGGCGGGATCGGCCAGTGCCCCCGGCACATTCAGCGCCGTAAGCGACGGCCCGATCGCGCGGACAACGATGGCCGAAGTCGTCGCATCCGTCGGGCCGAGAATGAAGCCGCCGATCATGACGTCTTCGCCGGTCTCGACGAGGCCGCGGCTGCTCAGGTTGGCCAACTGTGAATCGGAGCCACTCCCGAGATCATAAACCTCGACCAAGCCCACGCCGGTGCTGCCATTCTTCCCGCTCACGATCGCCGTGTAGGATCCGGGAGCGAGATTCGCGACCAGCGCGGATTCGAGCGGGCTCGAGGGCGCGAGATGGTTGCTCGTGAGCACGCCTTGGTCAGTCTGGTTGTTCTCGGTCCAATTGTCGTTCGTCACTACCGTGCCGTCGGGCTCGTGCAATTCGAGGACCGGATCGGCGAGCACTGTTCCGCCGCCCGGCAAAATCACCGACGGTCCGAGACCACGGATCACCACCGGCTTGGGGTTTGCGCCCGTAATGATGAAGCCGCCGATGAGCACGCCGTTCCCAGTCTGGACATCTTCGCGGGTCGACAGGTTAAGCAGCAGCGCCGAGGACGGAGTCGGGCTCGGTGTTGGGGTGGGACTGGCCGAAGCGGTCGGGGAAGGCGTTGGCGTCGGCGTCAAAGTCGGCGTCGGCGTCAAAGTTGGTGTTGGCGTTGGCGTCCCGCCGGAGGATGGCGGCGTCGCAGCCGTCGGCGAAACCTGGAAGAGCACTCCGGCGATCGACACGTCGATCGTCCCCGGAGCCGCCGCGGACGGGGCCGGCGCCGCTACGGCAACGCCCGGCGCCGAGCTGGCCGGCGCGTTGAAATGGAACGTCAGCGTCAGATTAAACATCCCCGAGGTTGCCACCTTTATCGGCCCCGGCGCGGGCAACGCCATCGAGTAAACATTCGAGCCCGGCGCTATCGGGCCCGTCTGCGAGAAATGCCCGCCGCCCGGCGCGTTCGTGGCCGAGCTGGGACTGGCCGAACCATTGATCTCGTAAGTGGTATTGCCGGTCACGTTCGCATCCACGGTAAAGGTGAAGGCGACCGTGGTCAGATCATTCACGTCCGCGGCGAAAGTGCCCGACATATTGATCGACACACTGTTGGAACTCGGCGGCGTGATCGTCGCGCCTCCGGTGAGTGCCGCCTGATCAGACTCCGGAGCGGTCGCCGCGAGGGTGCTGGCCGAGAAAGAACCCGGCGGCGTCAGGTTGGGACCGGAGTTGACCGAGACCGTCCCGGCGATCGCCGCGCACGGCAGGAGCATCAGAACGACGAGAGACGCAGTGGAAACATGGAGGATTTTCATAGGGAAAAGTACGTTGATGGGGCCGCGGACACTACGGGCCGCGGTGAAACCCTGTTGAAGTGACCGGGCCGCCGCGCGTCCGTTACGCCGATTTTGAGTTTTTTTTAAAGGCGATGGAATTTCCGGATTCGCCGTGAGCGCGCCCGGAAGATGGGTCTCGCTGAGAAGAGCAGCAACGCAGCTGATTTCGAAAAACCCAGGCGCGCACGGTCTTCCCCGCCTCGCGTCTCCCGGCTAGGGAGTCTGCGGCAAAATCGGTTTCGCCGCCGCCGGGCGCCGCGCGACCACCTGCGTGCTCCCCGTCGGGTGCGTGGATCGCGGGACAAAGCTCCGGACCGGCGGGCTGACCGGCGCCGGCCGGGTCATCACCGGCGGACGAGTCACCACCGGAGGCCGCTGCGTGACCACCGGAGGCCGCTGCGTGACCACCGGAGGCCGCTGCGCGACCACCGGAGGCCGCTGCGCGAGGACCGGCGGCCGCAGCTCGGTCGGCGGTGCGGGCCGCGCCGGCACCGCTGGAACATTGTCGTTAGGCAAGTTATTTCGATGATGCTGCCCGCCATCGTGCCGGTGAAAATTGTGCCGCGGATCTCCGAGGACGATGCTCTGATTGACGATGCTGACAAAGGTCGTCGGCGGACAATAGTAGGGATCGAAATACGGCCCGGCGGAAGAGACATAGCCATCAGGCTCCGAGTCATACTGGCCGCTCGTATTCGGGTAAGTCGAGTAACTAGGATAAGTCGAGTAAGTCTCCGGCGCAGCGTAGGACTCAGTCGCGAGATTCGAGGAAGCATCCGTCTCGCCCGCTGTCTCCTCCGGTGACTGGGATTGCTGCTGTTGCGCCGATAACCTGGCCACCATCGTCGCGAAAGTATTCTCGCGGGCTTCGAGCTCTCGCTCCCGCGACAGCAGGTCGGCGCGCTCCCGGGCAAGTCGCTCCTGTTCGTCGGCCTGCCGTTTCGCCGCGAGCCGCTCATCGATTCGCCGATCGATCTCCGCGTTCCGCTCCGCCACCGCATCCTCCCGCGAGCAGGAAACCGTCCCAAACGAGAGCGCGAGAGCCAGCAACCCGAACGTAAGAGAAACCTTCGCTGGCCGCGCGAGATTCATGACTGAACTATCGGCCCGCCGCGCTCCCGCGCAAGCCGCACTCTTCTCCACCGTCCGCCTGCCGGCCGGCAGTTGGCGAACTGCCTCACGTGCCTCTCGTTCCCAAGTTGCGCTTGGGAACGCATTCATCGGCGAAGTTGCACTTCGCCAAGCCCGATTTCCTGCATCCAACCAGCGGGGCGAAGGCGAATTCCCTTCACCTCCGGGTAAACCAAAAAACAAGATCGGTTCGCGCGAAAGCCCGAGGCATTCCACACCATGCAAGAACAAAACAAAATGAGCCGCCGCCGCGCCCTCGGCGGCATCGGCGCGGGCTTTGCCGGGCTCGCCGTCGCGCCCGTCTTCGGCGCCCAGGGAAAGAAGGAAACCGCCATGACCTCCGAAAAACTACAGGACCCGACCAAAAAATATCCGCAACCGCCCTTCAAAGGCCAGGAGCAACCCTGGCCCGGCCTCGCCGGCAAGATGGATCCGCGGCCCGACCACGGCGAGAAGAGCTACCAAGGCTCCGGCCGTCTGGCCGGTCGCAAGGCGCTCATTACCGGCGGTGATTCCGGGATGGGCCGGGCCGCCGCGATCGCCTACGCCCGCGAAGGCGCCGATGTCGCGATCAATTACTTTCCCACCGAAGAACCCGACGCGCAGGAAGTCATCGCCCTGATCAAAGCCGAAGGCCGCAAAGCCGTCGCGCTCCCCGGCGATCTGCGCGACGAGGCGTTCTGCCAGAAGCTGGTCGCCGACGCCATAAGAGAACTGGGCGGCCTCGACATCGTGGTCAGCAACGCCGGCCGGCAACAGCAGCGCGCGTCGATCCTCGATCTTTCCACGGAAGATTTCGACGCCACGATGAAGACCAACCTCTACGCGCCATTTTGGATCATCAAAGCCGCACTGCCGCACCTGGCGCCCGGGTCGTCGATCATCGGCACCACCTCCGAGCAGGCGATGGACCCGTCAGCCGACCTCTACGATTACGCCCAGACCAAGGCCGCGACCACGAACTACGTGAAGTGCCTCGCGAAACAGCTCGCCTCGAAAGGCATTCGCGTGAACGGCGTCGCGCCCGGCCCGATCTGGACTCCGCTCCAGGTGAGCGGCGGTGCTACCCAGGAGAAGTTGAAAGAATTCGGCGGCAAGACTCCGATGGGACGCCCCGGCCAGCCGGTCGAGCTGGCCTCCATCTACGTCCAGCTGGCGGCGAACGACGCCAGCTACGCGACCGGGCAGATCTACGGCGCGATGGGCGGTAACGGGAGCCCGTAAGCGCGCGGAACAGTCACCTCCTGAAAATCGAGACCGCAATCGCGAGCCTTTGACGGTAAAGGACCTGCCAACAGGGACCGCGCCAACCCCCGGCATTGAAACGAGCCAGCGCGCCGCTGGCGAAAAGGTCGGGGCGAATCATGAGCACCGACGCGGGCGGTTACCACTTCGCCTTCGCCGAGGCAATCGCTCCGGCAATCGCTCGCTAACCGAAGGGATCCCTCCGCCTCCCTCAGCCGCTCCTCGGAAGGGTGGGCCGCTTTTGCGTCCGCGAGTTGGGGCGTCGATCGGGAGCAGCGAATTTGTTGCAAATTATTTGCTTTCAGAACGCGCTCGGCGGCGATAGCTCTTTTCCCTCCGGCAGCAAGTTCCATTGAGGCGCGCCATGCCAGAAGAATCGAAACCTGATCCGCCGCCACCGCCAGCGCCTGCACCACCGGCGCCACCGGCAGCCGTCACGGCGCCCCCATCTCGCCCGGTCCGGCGCTGGCGCAAGCCGCTGCTCATTGTCGCCGCAGTGGTCCTCCTACTGCTGATCATCCCGAAAGCTTTCCACGCCTGGCACACGGTTTCGACGGACGACGCTTATGTGAATAGCTATGTGACTTTTGTCGCGCCGCGCGTCACAGGCCAGGTGGCGCGCGTTCTGGTCGAGGATAACAACCGCGTGAAGAAAGGCGACCCGCTGGTCGAGCTCGATCCGGAGCCGTATCGAGTGCAGGTCGCGATCAAAGAGGCGGCGGTCGATTCCGCGCAAGCGGAGCTGGTCAGCACACAGGCGACCGTGCGCGGCCAGATCGGGCAGACGCGCGCCCTGCGCTTCAAGCTGGAGCACGCGATCGAGGACGTCGATAACCAGGTCGCCGTCATTCGCGCGCGCGTCGCCACCTGGGAGCAGAGCAAAGCGACCCAGGTACTCGCGCAGGCGGAGTTTGAGCGCGCGAAAAAGCTACTCGCCACCAAGGTCTCCAGCTCCGAGGAGTTCGATCAAAAACGCGCGCAACTCGATGTCGCCAACGCGCAGGTGAAACAGTCCCTGGAAAGCGTCTACCAGGCGCGCGCCGCACTCGGCCTTCCCGGCCAGCCGTCCGCCGATGGAAACCTGACGGACGTTCCCGCGGATCTCGATCAAACCTTTTCGTCGGTCCGCGAGGCGCTGGGCGACCTCATGCAAAGCGCCGCCCAGCTCGGCGTGGTCTCATCCTCCTGGGACTTCACGCCACGGCAAACGGTTGCGGAATTCTACCGGCGCGATCCCGGCGGCGACATCAACCAAATTTATGCCGAGATCATCAAGACCGCACCGGCGGTGAAACAAGCCGAAGCCGGCCTCCTGCGCGCGCAGCGCGATCTCGACGAAGCAAAACTCAACCTGCGCTATTGCACGATCACGGCGGAGATTGATGGCGTCATTACCCGCCGCAATGTGAACCCGGGGAACAATGTCCAGGTCGGCCAGAGCTTGATGGCGATTCGCTCGCTCCGCGACATCTGGGTGGATGCGAATTTCAAGGAAACGCAACTGCGCAATCTGCGCATCGGCCAGCATGTCGCGCTGGAGGCGGATATGTATGGCGGGAAGGTGAAATTCGAGGGCCGTATCTCCGGCTTTACCTTCGGCACGGGTTCGACGCTGGCCCTCTTACCCGCGCAGAATGCGACCGGCAACTTCGTCAAGGTCGTGCAGCGCCTTCCCGTTCGGATCGATTTCATAAACTACGATCCGACTAAGACCCCGCTTTTCGTCGGTCTCTCCGTCTCCCCGGAAGTCGACTTGCGGAGCAAACCGACTGGACCGAACGCGGGCCAATTTCTCCAGGACCTAACCAGTGCCGCGCCTGTGAGCGACGCGTCGGTGGGGAAATGAGCACCTCGTCGCTCGCCGTTCCGAGTTACTCGGCGGCGGTAGCTCCGCGCGTCATCAACCCATGGATGATCGCGCTCGCGGTGGTCATCCCGACCTTCATGGAAGTGTTGGACACGACCATCGCGAATGTCGCCCTGCGTCATATTGCCGGAGGGTTATCCGCCGCGGTCACTGATGGCGAATGGGTCATCACGAGTTACCTCGCCGCCAATGCCATCATCCTGCCCATGTCCGGATGGCTCGCGGTGAGGCTGGGCCGGCGTAACTACTTCCTCCTTTCCATCGCGCTCTTCACTTTCGCCTCCGCTCTCTGTGGGATGGCCGTGAACCTGAACATGCTCATCGCCGCGC
This sequence comes from uncultured Verrucomicrobiae bacterium, assembly GCA_963831805.1. Classification (GTDB taxonomy): domain Bacteria; phylum Verrucomicrobiota; class Verrucomicrobiia; order Chthoniobacterales; family UBA10450; genus Palsa-1392. Next base: position 661,230 of record CAWHRN010000004.1, read on the forward strand.
GCGTGTTACAAGGACTGGCCGGCGGAGGATTGCAACCTTCCAGCCAGGGCGTCTTACTCGATGCCTTCCCCAAGGAGAAACAAGGTGCAGCTATGACTGTCTTTGGCATCGCAGCCTTACTCGCACCCGTGGTCGGGCCGACTCTCGGCGGTTACATCACCGATAACTATGGCTGGCGCTGGGTCTTCTATCTTAACCTCCCGGTCGGAATCCTCGCGCTCCTCATGTGCAACGCCCTCGTCTTCGATCCCGCCTACCTGAAAGCTCAAACCGCCGAAGCCCGCAACGACCGCCGTCCTTTCGACACCCTCGGCCTTTGTTTGTTAGCCGTCACCATGACGTCGTGGGAAGTCGTGCTCAGTAAGGGTCAGGAATGGGACTGGTTCGGCGATCCTTTCCTGCGGGTGCAAATCCTGGCGGTGGTTTTCGTCTGTTGTCTCGGCGGACTCATCTTTCGCGAAATGCGCTTCGCTAATCCCTTGATCAATTTCCGCACCCTCGCCGACCGCAACTTCGCCGCCTGTTGCATCATCATCTTCTGCGCCTTCGCGGTCCTATACTCGAATACCACCACGCTGCCCGGGTTACTCCAGACTCTTTTCGGATACGACGCGACCACTTCCGGCCTCGTCCTTTCGCCCTCGGGCGTCTTCGCCATCATCATGCTCGCCATCGTCGGCCGGCTGCTCGGTCGCGGGATCGACGCGCGCTATTTCATGGCGGCGGGGCTGTTCGTGCTCGGTCTCGGCTGTTACTGGATGTCGCGCCTGAACCTCGAGGTCGGGCCGTGGCAGATCGTCTGGCCGCGCGTCGTCGTCATCATGGGCCTCTCGACGATCTTCGCGCCGCTCAATGTCGCCGCCTTCATGCACATCCCGCCGCAGCTCCGCGGCGCGGCCGTCGGCCTGCTCGCCCTCCTGCGCAACGAAGGCGGCAGCGTCGGCACCTCGGTCGCCCAAACCATCTACGAACGCCGCGACCAGTTCCATAGCCTGCGGCTCGGCGAATATCTGGACCCGCTCAACCCCGCCGTTAGTTCCTATATCAACCAGTCCTATCCCGGCTTTCTCCAGCAAACTGGCGACCCGGCTTTATCGCAGCAGCTGGCCCTGCAAACCCTGGCCAATCTCCGCCTCCAGCAATCGTCCGCCCTGGCCTACTTCGACAGCTTCTTCGTCTTCGCCTGCGTCGCCGGAGTGCTCGTCTTTCTCGTTTTCCTCATGAAACGCGCCGTCGCCGAAAAGGGCGCGCACGTCGCCGCCGAGTAACTCCGTCGCCGACTTATCACTGGCGAAGCGGGATGAATCTGGAAACCAGGAACCCAGGAAAAAACAGAATGCTAGTAACTCTCCTTCCTGGTTTCCTGGCTTCCAAATAATAATTACCAGCGCGGGGCGAGGGGAGAAGACGGCATATCTCCACAAGCCGACCTCGCTATCGCGCCAAACCCTGCGATGAGTGAGTTGTGCCTCTGGAGGATTGCCCCACCTGCGGTTATGCCCTGTCGATCGTCGACCATCGCTGCCGGCATTGCGCGCCTGGGTTGCTCGCGGGATCGCCCCGAGGGTTCTTGGATCCGAAACGCCTTCCCTGGTTGCTTGCCACCTTGCTGGTGCTGGCCGCCTTGGGTTATCTGCTTTTCTTTCGTTAGGCGCCACCTGCCCGCCACCCTCCCCGGCAATGGCCGGTTGCCTTTCCCCGAGACTGGACGAGCGTCCGCCAGTCTCTTTGCGGCGAATCACCTTGGCGCGCTCAGCGGGCGGCCCGGTGTGATTCTCTTCAAGCCGCCGTCCCATCTCATCCTATGAATTCCAACCTTCTCGTCGCGGCGACCAAAGTCATCCCGCTCACCGAACTCCTCGTGAACATGGTCTCGCGCCGCGTGCGCCAGTTAAACAAGGGTCACCGTCCGCTGGTCGAGACGCCGCCGGGGATGGGAATCGCCGACATCGCCCTCACCGAGATCATCGAGGGCAAGCTCACCTCGCAGCCGGTGGAACAGTCGGACGCGATCGTCGCGCCTTTCCCGGCCGTGCTCACCGGCGTGAAGAAAGCGGCCTAGGTCGGCTCCGGGTTACTCTTTCGCCCGGCGCGAGCGATCACGGGGAAAGACCTATCATATCGCGCTGCGCGGCCGTATCTTCCGGCATGATCACCAACCCCACACCAGCGCAAACCTATCGCCGCGCCCACGAGGGCAAACTGATGGTCGTCCTGCCGACGACCGATCGGCAGCCGGTGGGCGCCGACTTCTTTCACCTCGAGTCAGTCGGCACGCATCCCACGGGCTTGTTCGTCACTGGGCGATTCGCCGGCGGCCGTTCGGAATCGATGCGCGCCACCACCGTCCGCGACGCGAACGCCGAGGAAATCGCTTCCATGCGCGCGGGGAGCGAGATGGAATTGCCGACCTCCTAGGGGAAGGCAGCTTCGGAATCTGGCTGGCGACAACCGTGAGTATCTGAAGCTGACCAGATCCCCGGGCCCGGAAGCCACGGGGCGTTATGGCGCCGGCTTGCGATCCTCGCGCCAGGCTGCGAGACCCGCTCCACCGAGCGCGAGCAATCCGAGCGATCCCTCCTTCGGCCGGCTCGCCGTTTGAGTTGGCGCGCTGCTCTTCTGCCCCGTCGCGATCGGCTCGCCGGGATCGCCGTAGGCGTAGTCGACGACCAACATCGCCACGTCGCGGCTGTTCGGCGTCAGCTTTATCCGCGCCCAGCCATACTGCGTGCCGGCGCCGGTATTGAACTTGAAGCCGACGAATCCCTGCCCGCCGTCATTGAACGCCCCGGCCCCGTAGAAAGTGCGGATATTTCCGCCGATGAAAGAGGAAGAAGTGCGTTCAAAGTTCCCCGTCGACACCGGCACACCCGCAGGCAACCGGGCGGCATAGGAGAAAAACTTGGCGGCCCGGAACCCCTGCGACACCGGCGCGTTCTTCACCACCAGACCGGCGTAGCTGTACTGATGCGCGGCCCTCGAAGAGACGGCGAAGAGAGAAAAGGAAGCGCCGTTATTGAGCGCGAAATGCTCCGCAGCGACCGAACTGTGCTGGTGCGGGATGAGCTTCTCGCGCAGCGGCCCGGAGTAATGAATCTCCGCTTCCGCGACCGCGGCCCCGAAAGTGGTGGCGCTGGCCGCCGCCGCGTAGGCGGCCCAGCGAGAATGGAGGAAAGCAGCCTTCGTTTTTGGCTTCATTTTCATGCAGCCTTTTTACGCGCCCCGCGGTCCGGAAGTCCAGCCGATTTTCCGCTCCGTCACCTCGCCAACCGCCGATTTCCGGCCTCCGCATCCCATTTTCGACGACAAATCGAGTCATTCTGGCCCGGTTTCTATTTGCTGAAGGGTGCAAGCAAATAGCTTAGAGGTCTAAGCAAATAGCTTGGAGGTCTAAGCAAATAGCTTGGAGGTCTGAGAAAATAGCTTGGGGGTCTGAGAAAATAGTTTAGGAGGCTCAAGCAAGTAACTTGGAGGTCCGAGAAAATAGGTGACGCCTCCAAGAAAATAAGCTTGGAGGTCCGAGAAAATAGCTCAGGCGCCCAGGAAAATAGCCTGGGGGTGCAATCAATTAGCTTGCCCGCCCAGGAAAATAGCAGATGGGCTCCAGAAAATAGCTTCGGGCTGAAAACAAATTTCCCAGAGGGGCAAGCTACTTTCCCAGCCTTTCAGGCAAATGGCGTGATCGCCGCGCTGAATAGTCTGGAGTCCCCGGCAGACCGCCGGAGGCTTCCAGCGATTACCTCACGAACTGGGACTCCTCAGGCGAAGCGGCTGCCCCGTGAAAATTTCTCCTTCTCTCTTTCCACATTCTCTTCTTTACTTGGCAAAGTCCCTGACATGCCCCGCGCACGCTCCTCTAGGAAGAATTCCGCCGCCAATCTCGGCATCGTAGCCCAGCCTTGGTTCGCTGGGGACACGCTCCGCAGCAATGAGTGACCTGCAGATCGAATTTGAGCGGTTGAAGCGGGACGGTGATGAGCACTACGCTCGAAAGGAGTATTCGATCGCTGCGGAATGCTACCGGACAGCAACGGAGCACGGCCCTTGTGATCACAACGTCTACTTCAAGTATGCCTGGTGCCTCGCGGATGCCGGTAAAGACGTCGAAGCGGTGCGGGTTTATCAGATGGCGATCGCGGCAGGTGCCGGAGCGGCAGCACACAACAACCTCGGAAAATGCTACAGAAGGCTCGGGCGGAATCAGGAGGCTCGAGAAGAATTCACGACGGCCGACGCGACTTGAGAAGCGCGATCCCCAGGACTGGCGCAATCTCGCCGCTTGTCTCGCCGACTTGAAAGAGCCGAAGGCCGAACTGAATGCTCTTGAAGCGCTTTCGAACTGAGGCGGTTGCACGGCCGGCGATTGGAACAAGCTCGGTTGTGCACGAGAGCGGGAAGGTGACACAGAGGGCGGGCTTGTGGCCTTCCGCAACGCGGCATTCGCGCGCTCCTGAGGAGTGCGCGTATTTTTTCAACATTGCGCTTGATGCACGAGCGCCGCGGAAGGGTGCTTGATGCCTACCATGCCTGCCGCCATTCGCTGAGCCTGAACAACGGATACGAGTCGGCGGCGAAAATGATGCCGACGACTCGAAAAGGCCTTGGAACGGCCTCCGATGCCGCCGCCGTTGCCTTCAAAGTCGGAGTATAAATTCAACTGTCCCATGTGGACAGCACATCTTACTGAGAGCAAATCGTTCGCCGGAACGCGAGTAAGCTGTCCTTCGTGCGCAGGTTCCTTTTACCGCGCCGCGACTGCCAGAAAGCCGCGAGAGATCGGGCCTCACGATTACGTCAATCCTTACGCGCTTTTGAATCTCGCGGGAATCAACGAACCTGCCGGAGGCGTTCGAGTGGTTCGATAACGGCGGATTCGGACGAACTACTCGGCTCGCTGACCCGCCGCCGCGGCACTCAAGGCAGAGCTTGAGTTGAACGATGGGAGCCTTCCCTGGCTGCCGCAGCTACACATCACTGATGAGGTCGTTCATCGAGTGCTGTCGGATTTCTGGACGATAGCGGCTGGCACCCGCATCACTGGGCGGTCTTCCGCATGCCATTGCTGAATCGTTTTCTCATGCACGGCGAGCTGGACTATTTCTACTCACTGGAGTATGCGCCATATCCGCTCGTTGCCGAAATCGCTGGTGCAGCACCGGATGATTTTGAGCACGAAGAGTTCGTTGCATTCATCAGCTCGTTCTTTCGCCAACGGTGGACGCCGGCAATTAAACAGGCGCTCGACGCTGGAAACTGGCAGGCGCGACGCGTGGCATATTTTTCGCTACTAGCGCACCGGTCACAGCCGCAGATTTGGATGAGGCGCTGGAGCCGGTCCGTCGCCATTTTACGAGGAGACGTGAGGTATTAGCAAGACCAACCGTAACGAAGCGTGACAAGAACATG
>CAWHRN010000005.1:0-1453510 GCA_963831805.1 uncultured Verrucomicrobiae bacterium
TCACCCCGGTGGGTGCGCGCGGAAATATTCGGCGTCGCGGGGGGCCTGCTTCCACTGCGGGTTGCCGCGCCACTCGAAATGGCGGCTCGACATGTCGGTCCCATAGCGCACGCGAAAGAGGAGCGTGCGGGAGGGGCCGTTGCTGTATTCATGCAGCTCGCCCGGTGGATGCACCACGAACGAGCCCGGCACCACGTCGATCGTCTCGCGCGGCGTGCGCATCTGTCCGCCGCCCTCGAAGCAGAAATAAATCTCGGTGGCATGCGGATGGCAGTGATTGGGACTGATCTGGCCAGGCTCCCAGCACGCCACGGTGACGTCACCCTCTCCGATCTCGCCGAGGATCTTCTCCACGTGATGCTTGGGATTCCACTCCTGCTCTTTTTTCAGATCGAAGGCCTGCATGCGTTTACCTCCGCAGTTGATGAACTCAAAACATTACCAAGTTACGCCCGCGCAACAAGGCGCATAAGCTCTCTCACATCATCAGCTTCATCGAGCCTCCAGACTGCATCGATCACCCGATCGGCCTCGCATCTGGGGCATCCGGTCGCTGCCAGATCGCGTAGCTTCTGCGCGATCTCAGCATCGGTCATCGGCTGGGCAAGGCTGCCGCGCGCATGCATCACCTCGGCGCTGAACAATTTCCCGCCGCTCGTTCTTGCGCTCACGCGCGCTGCTCCGACCGGCATGGCAGGGTCGGTCTCGGCATGCACCCGCGCGCGAAAAGCGGCAACCGCCGGGTCCATGACCAGAGGGTCGTCGAACTCGCGCACGCCTGCCGCGCCCAGCACGAATACCGCGGCAACGCTGTGATGGATGCTGATCTTGGCATCGCGCGCGTTGTGCACCGGACGATCCGCGCGCGCGAGCAGGAGAGGATGTCCCGCCACGGTGACCGCGGCGATATCGGCGGCAGCAAGCGCATGTCTCTTGCGCAGATCGAAGCACGCATCGATCACGGGATGCAGCACGATCCCGCAGGGATATGGCTTGTAGGTATTCTTCGCGATTTCCCAGGTTTCCCCAAGTCCATCGAGAAGACGCTCGTGTTTGAGGTCGTCTCCCAAGGCGTGCGCCCAGCCTTGCGGCCCTTCGATGGCCGCGGGTGCCGCCGTGCATCCGGCTTCTGCTGCGAGCGCGGCAAGCAGCCCATTGCGCGCGGCATTGCCCACGCCGAAGTTCTTTGCATCGGTGGCGAGGCTCTCCACCAACCCGGCCGACTGGCTCGCGGCAATCCCGATGGCGTGTGCGACACCGGCAGCATCGAGGGCGAGCAGCTTGGCGCTCGCCGCGGCCGCGCCAAAGACGCCGCAGGTCGCGGTGATGTGGAGCCCGCGGGCGTAATGGCCGGGAGAGACAGCGTTGCCGAGCCGGCATGCGATCTCCACACCGAGAACGAAGGCATGGAGGAGTTCCGTCCCTGAGAAACCGCGCTCCTCCGCAAGGGCAAACAGCGCAGGCGCAATGGGCGCGCTCGGATGGATGACCGTCTCGAGGTGGGTGTCGTCGAAATCAAGGAGGTTGCCGCTGATCGCATTGACGAAGGCGGCATTGAGAATGTCCATGCGATCGGAGCGTCCGAAAAGTGTTGCTCGGGGCGGACCGGCAACGCCGGCAATAAGACGCACCAGCCGTTCAAGATCGGGATGGCGCGCGGCACCGAGCGAGGTGCCGATGAAGTTGAGGAGCGAACGCTTGGCTTCATGCCGAACCGAAACGGGAATGTCGGTCCAGCGCGAGCGCGCGAGGAAATTTCCCCAGGCCGCGCTGATGCTCTCGCTTGCAGCAGCACCCGATGACGTACTGGGCCGTTGCATTGACGGTTCTCAGTTCGCCCCCGACTTGCGCATCATAATGCGCCGGCGCCAGTCCGCGATGATGGCCTGCGCGGCGTTGTGACCGGGTGCTCCCGTCACTCCGCCGCCAGGGTGCGCGCCTGATCCGCAGTGGTATAGCCCCGGCACGGGAGAACGGTAATCGGCATAGCCCAGCGCGGGGCGCGCCCAGAACAACTGGTCCAGCGTGAGTGCGCCGTGGAAAATATCGCCGCCGGTGAGGCCGAAGCGCTCCTCCAGATCGAGCGGGGTCAGGGCATGCCGGCCCAGAATGCTGGCCTTGAAGCCCGGCGCGTAGCGCTCAACCGTTTCGATCATGAGGTCGGCGACTTCTTCCCGATGATCGTTCCAGGAGGCGCCGCCCGGCAATTGCGGAGCGACATGCTGACAGAACAGGCTTGCGACATGTGCCCCTGATGGAGCGAGCGTGTCGTCCAGAGTGGACGGGATGAGCATCTCGATGATGGGTTCGCGGCTCCATCCGTGCATGCGTGCGTCGCAGAATGCACGGTCCATGTAGGCAAGGCTCGGCGCCAGGATGATGCCGGCGGTGTGATGGTCCTCGATCATGCGGCCGGGCCGCGCGCTGAAGCTCGGCAGCTCGGAGAGCGCGACATTCATGCGGAACGTGCCGGAGCCGCAGCGCCATCCCCGCATCCGGCGCAAGAAGGCGGCCGGGAGCACGCTCTCGGGGACAAGGGCGGTGTAGAGAAGCTTTGGATTGACGTTGGCAGCGACCATCTTGGCGCGGATGATATCTCCGCCCGCGAGCACGACGCCCGCTGCCCGGGTTTTCTCGATCAGAACTTCCCGTACCGGGGCATCTGTCGTGATCTCCACGCCGAAACTGGCTGCCGCGCGTGCCATGGCCTCACTGATCGCTCCCATCCCGCCGATGGCATGGCCCCACGCCCGCTTTTTTCCATTCACCTCGCCGAAGGCATGATGCAGAAGCACATATGCCGTTCCAGGCGTGTAGGGGCTCGCATAGTTGCCCACCATGGAATCGAAGCCGAACAGTGCCTTCACCAGATCGCCTTCGAACCAGCCATCGAGGTAATCCCCCGCCGATCTGGTGAACAGATCGAGCATCGCGCTCAGAGATTCCGTGGACAGCCGGCGAATCCTGTTGCCGAGCCGACCTGCTTTCAGTAATTCGCGCAGGGATTTGAAGCTCACTCCGCGCGTGAGGTTGGGGGGCGCTTGCAGAACGAACTCGCGCAAGAGATTGGCGACCGCATCGAGCTCGCGCTCGAATGCGTCATAACGCTCGCCGTCGACGCGGCTGTGTTTCGCCACCTCGGCTCGCGTGCGACCCTCGGAGGCAAGCAGGTAGCGGCCATCGAGCGTGGGGACAAAATTTTGCGCGCGCCGCTCGACAATCTTCAGTCCGTGCGCAGGGAGCTGGAGATCGGCAATCACCTTGGGGTTCAACAGGCTCACCGTGTAGGCGGCGGTGGAGTTGCGAAAGCCGGGCAGAAATTCTTCCGTGACTGCGGCGCCGCCGACGATGTGCCTGCGTTCCAGGACTTTGACCTTCAGCCCCGCCATGGCGAGATAGGCGGCACAGGTGAGCCCGTTGTGACCGGCGCCGATGATGATGACGTCATAAGCCTGCATATTGCCCGCTCAACCGCCGCCCTGTGCGCCACAAAGCGGCTGCTGCATCAAGACCGCTATCCCTTCCGCGTCGCATGATCCATTCGCTCTGACGATCCCATGCCTGCGAAAATTTCCCCCTCACGGCACCTGCGCATCGGGAGATCAAGAGCCGGCTTGGGCCTCTTCGCCCGTGTGCCCATCCGCAAAGGTCAGTTTATCCTGCGTTACAGCGGCAGGAAAATCAGCACCGAAACCGCCGACGATCTCGGTAACCGCTATCTTTTCGAGATCAACTCACGTTGGACCATCGATGGCGCCACCCGCAAGAACCGCGCGCGCTACATCAATCACGCATGCCGGCCCAATGCCGAGGTGTATTTCGTCAAGCATACGATCAAGATCCGCGCCATCAAGAACATCAAACCGGAAGACGAGATCACCTATCATTACGGCCGCAACTACGTCGACGCCTTCATCAAGGCGGTCGGTTGCAAGTGCCTGGCGTGCGCGCGCAAGCGGGCCAAGGAAAGAGCCGAACGGCGTGCCAGACTGCGCAGAAGAGCCGCCAGACGCCGTAGGGTGGGTTAGCCGCACAAGTCCGCTGCTGGCAGCGGACTTGTGCGGCGTAACCCACCGCAAGATGGCGACGCACACCTAACGCACATGTTGATCGTGTGGCCCATGGGTCCCGGCTCTCGTTCGCCCTCACTACACTCGGCCGGAACACGAAGTGTTTCGTGTCCCGGACGAGCGACCCCGGCGCTTGAGCCGGGGGAGCGAAGATCCGGGACCCAGGGGCTACAATCACCACGGGTGCTCGCCGCCGTCATGGCCGAAGAATTTGCCCGAATCGCTCGGCCGAAGCCTGACGAAGAGCCGGCGCATCGCACCTACGCTGTCCTCCACGCGCAATGGCGCACTCGCTCCGCCCATGTCCGTCCTTACCCATCCGGGATTAACCACCACACAGGTGATGCCGCGGGGGGCGAGGTCGGCAGCAACGCTGCGCATGGCCATGTTCACAGCCGCTTTCGAGGTGCGATAGGCAATCGAACCGCCGGAGGTATTGTCCGTGAGCGAGCCCATCCCGCTGGTGATGGTGACGATCAAGCGCCGCTCGCTGCGGGCAATGTGATCGAGGAAGGCCTCGATGAGCCGCAGCGGACCCATCGTATTCACGTCAAGAACACGGGCCCAGTTCTCGTAATCGACATGGCCCGTCGTTTGCCCCGGCACCCCTGATATGCCGGCATTGTTGATGAGCAGGTCGATTGCCGCGTGTTCCCAGTTGCCGCGCAGCGCTGCGCACGCTCTCGCCATCAGTGACATCCATTGCCAGCATGATGAGCTTGCCGCCGGAGCCGTTCGCGAGTGCTGCAAGCTTCTTTGCAGCCTTCGGATCGCGGCAGGCGGCGAATACCGCCCAACCATCAGCCGCGTACTGGCGCGCGAATTCCAGACCGATGCCGCGATTGGCACCCGTGATCAGGACAGCCGGCATGCCGCACTCACACGCTGTGTCGATTGCAGCTATACGGGCTCACTCGATCACCTCGTCGGCGCGGGCGAGCATGGCCGCCGAGATCGTGATGCCCAGCGCTCTCGCGGTCCTCAGATTGACGGCCAGCAGGAGCTTTGTCGGAAATTCGATCGGCAGGTCGCCGGATCTTGCGCCCGTTAAAATATGCATTGGCATGCGACCGCTCCGGGGGATGCTACCCTTTGACTGGAAGAAACGTACCACGCCTTTGTCGGGCGGGCACCGGGGCGAGTGCGCTAATGAGTTCCGGGCCGCGTCTTATGCGGCCGGATTGATCCCTGCCGCTTGCTTGGAAGCTTCCACAATCTTCGGCAACCGGATGCTGAACGTCGAGCCGCGGCCCGGTTCGCTCTCGACGGTGATGTCATGGGCTGTGGTAGAACAACACATCGACTGTCGCAGATGCTTTTTGCTCAATTAGCTGAATTAGCTTTGGCATGCCAACGTAAAACAGAGTTCCTCCGGGGGCGATTGGGAACCCGACGAAGGCGGTGGGCGATGCCCCGTCATCCCGGTAGCGGATACCTTCCGAGCCCACGCTTATCCATGCGATATTAGCGCCTGCTGGGATGCCACCCGGACAGGCAGAGAAATTCGTCGCAGAGTTAAGTGACGTGAGCTGGCAATATCCGAGCGGCTGGAGAGGAAGCACCGGCGATGATACCTGAGACCGCGATGGAAAAGAAAGCGAGATCATCGTGGCAGCAACTGGAGCCAACAGCGCAATTCTGCGCATAGGAGACCTCCCCGATTTCTCTAAGCCGGACGAACAGCGGGCCTCGTGGCGAAAAAGAGGTATCTTACTTTCAAGAAAATGGTTGTGATCTGAATCACAGTGCGTAACGGGTCGGCTTTTGCGCAGCAAGATCCGTGTACGGACTGACGACCAGCATCGTCCGGCCGGATCAACGTCGTCTATCTATTCAAGCTCGCTTGGGCTAGCATACTGACATCGGCGATAGGCAGCCCGGGCATCGCCGGCTGGGAGAGCGTCCAATCCGCTCCCGCCTGTTCGCGCAATCGCCTTGCGTATCGGACCATCGGCAAGGCCACCTTCAGTCCAGACACCCCTGGCCATGCCAGGACCGTAGGACGTTTGCCGTAGCTCGCCGGCGACGGACGCAACCCGTGGAGAAAGATTCATGCTTGGGTTTAATCGTTGGCATCTGTTCGAGGTTTTAGCCGTGATCCTATGCATCGCGGGTATTTCCTGGCTCGCATTGGGGTATTTCATTCCGGCACCCCCTTCACGGATTGCAATCGCCGGATCCTTCGAAGGTAGTCACTACAATTTTGTGACGGCCCAATACAAAGAAATACTTGCACGTGCCCACGTGATGGCGGACCCGCGCCTGACGGAAGGTGCAGTGGATAATCTCCGGCTTCTGAAGGATCCGGCTTCTGGCATTCAGGTCGCCCTTATGCAGGGAGGTGTCTCGGACGGCAAGCAATCGCCCGGGCTGAAGTCGCTGGGTCGTATCAATTATCAAATCTTCTGGGTCTTTTGCCGTGCGACCGATGCGTTCGACGATCTGCGGCAACTCAAGGGCAAACGCATCGCCGTGGGGCCGGCAGGGAGCGCCACGAAAATGGTGGCGGAAAAAGTCCTCGCTGTAGCCGGCATTACGTCTGAAACCGCGACGCTATTACCTCTTGGAGCACAAAGCGCGGTTGAGGCACTGAACGACAGCAAGGTCGATGTCATATTCATCGCCTTTGCACCGGAGGCGCCAATCATCCTTTCCTTACTGAAAAACCCCAATTTTCGCCTTATCAACTTCGAAGTGGCGGAAGCGCTCACGCGTATTTTCCCGTTTCTTGTTCGATTGGTAATGCCGCAAGGTCTGATCGATTATGAGAGGAAATTTCCGCCCGCTGACGTGACCGTCATCGCGACGACCAACGCCGTCCTCGTGCGCGATGATATTCATCCCGCAATTATCGATCTTTTGACACAGACAATGTTGGAAGCACATGGCGGGCCGGGGCTGTTTCACAAGGCCGGAGATTTTCCCACGCAGACCGATCCGGAATATCCCGTCGCTCAGAGCGCTCGCGATTTCTACAAAAACGGTCCGTCGTTCCTACACCGGTATCTGCCCTTTTGGATCACCAACTATGCACAGAGAGCCATCGCGGTGCTGGCGACAGTCATCGCTATCATCGTCCCGCTGTTTAGCTACGCACCGAAACTATACAGGGGGCTCGTGGAGAATTGTTTGCGCTCTATGTACCGCCGGCTCAGAGCTATCGAAGCCACCTTGCAAAGGAATGTTAGCATCTCGGAACTCTCGGCGCTCGAAGCCGATCTTGAGAGCGTAGAACGGGCGATACATATTCTCGGGGTTCCAATGCGACACTCGGATCTGTTTTTTTCCTTGAAAGTTCACATTGACCTGGTCCGCACGCGTCTCGGATCGCGTCGCGCCGAGTTGCAAGGCCAGATAGCCAAACCTGCCAAAGCCGCTTAGTGCGTTACCGCTCATGGTGCGCCGCGCCATGTTACGGCGAAGCGCTGCGACAGCTCGAGGCTCCCGAAGGGCGTGATGTCCGAGTCGGGTCATTCGCGCCCGAGCCATCCCGCGGCGCTGGCCGGCTATGTCCGGAGCTCTCCAAAACCGAACCTAACCCAAGCATCAGCCGCTACGCGATGTGCGAATTTCGGACCTGCCAATTTTGTCGAGCAGCCATAGGAGAGAGAGCCAATTTTAGGATCGCGCGGCCAGGAAATTCGGGACTGCAATCCAATCCAGTATGCCTTTAGGGCTCCGTATCAATTTCGCGAACCTGCGATCTTCATCGGTTTCAATCCCGACGCCGAGTTGCATCCCGAGCTTTCGGCCGTGCGAAACGATACGTTCACTGAGCGGCTGGCGCACGGCATTATAAGCGGCAAGTGCCCGATCGATGTCGTCGTAGTTAGAAAATGGGTAGCAAAAATCCCAACGCCACGGCCGATGAGCTCGATTGATGAACGCTCATAGACATCGACCCGCCAACCAATTCGGCGAAGGAACGCCCCAACGAATAGACCGGCAATGGAACCGCCGATCACAATGGCTCGCCGGTTGTGGGATTTTTCAATTATGTCCATGCGCAGCCGCTCCACTCCGCAGGCTGCGAAAAACGTATGGATTCTGAGCGCTGAGGCAATGGGGCCTCCAACGCGCAGAGACGGAGGCTGGATGTCATGTTGGGGTCAGAACCTGACTCATGCATTGCAACAAACGGCGTTCCTATTCGATCACCTCATCGGTGATTGAGAGCACCCCAGGCGGCACCTCGATGCCGAGGGCTCGCGCCGTTTGCAGGTTAATGACGAACTCGAGTTTGGTCGATTGCACCACTGGCAGGTCGGCGGGCTTGGCGCCCTTGAGGATGCTGCCGGTATAGACGCCGACGTGATGAAAGACGTCCGCGAGGTCGGGTCCGTAGCTCATCAGACCGCCGGCTGCCACAAGTTCACGGACCGAATAGGTCGCCGGAATCCTGTCGCGCGCCGTCAAGGTGGCAAACTGCACGCGGCGGTCGAGAAAGAATGCGTCGCCAGCGACGAAGAGGGCATCCGGGCGCTCCTGCGCAAGGGTGGCAAAGGCCGCATCGATCTCGCCGATTGTACGGGCATTGAGGACCTGGATTTGCAGCCCGATGGTGTGGGCGGCTTCCTGCACCTCCCGCAACGTGGTCTCAGCGTCATTCGTCGGATTGACGAGCACGGCAATACGAACGGCCTTGGGTAACAAGTCATGCAGGAGCCGCAGCCGCTTGGCCGCCACCTCTGTGACGAAAAAATTGATGCCGGTTGCGTTGCCGCCGGGCCGGGCGAGGCTCGCGACAAGACCAAGTCGGACCGGGTCATCGCCGACACCGAAGACGATCGGGATCGTCGCTGTTGCAGCTTTGGCCGCGATCGCAGGCACGTTGCCGGGCGTGGCGATCACAGCCACCTGTCGGCGAACCAGATCGGCCAGCAGTGCCGGCAGGCGATCGCGTTGGACCCCCAGCCAGTGGTACTCGACCGTGACGTTCTGGCCCTCGACGTAGCCGGTTTCGTTGAGGCCTTTGCGGAACGCGGCCAAAAAGCGGGCGTTGGCATCGGCCGACCCGTCTCGGATAAACCCGACCACCGGCAGCGCAGGTTGCTGCGCCCGCGCCGCAAGCGGCCAAGCAACAGCCGCACCGCCGAGCAGCGTGATGAATTCGCGTCGCCGCATATCCGCTCCCAACCTCACGAGACCCAGCATTGTATCGGCTCAAACGAGTACTTTGATAGGGGCTTACCGGCATCTAAACCATTGCCGCAGTGCACAGCCAATGTCGCTGATGGGTCATTAAGCGCCCGAACCTTTTGGCGGCGCTGGCCGGCCATATCCGGAGTTCTCCAAAACCGAACATAACCCAAGCAACAAGCGCTGACGCGATGTGCCAAGACTCGACATAGCTTCCGTACTCGATCACCTAATCCGCGGCCCTTCAGTTGGGCGACCTCGGCTTGGTCTGGGGAGTATTCAAGTTGCCCTTCAGGTGTTAGGAGTTTGAATTTGATTATTCGGAGAGCGTCTATGAACCGGTCGATAATTCGCAATCTCGCGGTCGCCACACTGGTTGCCTATCCGGCGTTTGCGATCGGCGCAGACCAGGTGCCCGACATCAAAGGCAAATGGATCGGAAAGACTCACACCATAATTGTGGGCAAGGGCGGGCATTGGCCGAAGGGCCGTGGAACCTGGGACAAACCAGCACTGCTCGAAAAGGACCTGGTGATAGAAATTACCGGGCAGGACGGCCGCCGCTTCTGGGGCGTGACGACGCTCTCGGGCGCCGGGGAGAAGACCGACGAACCGTTCATCGGCGAGCTTACTGGCAAGGACAACAGGAGCTTTGTCTTCGCCGACACGGACGGCTTCTGGAATGGACAGCTCGACGCCGACGACGCGCTCTCGTTCTGCTACATGCATACGGGCGGCAAGACCGCGTCCACGGTAGTCAGCTGTACGCAGGTTAAGCGAACGCGCTGAACCGATGTCAAACCGCCGGAGGCGATTCATGTCCGGCTGCCCTGGCAAATTGCGCGATAGCCCTCCAAGAAAGTGTCAGGCGATGGAGGGTCAAGGACCCCCATAACCGGCATCGACGTTTGCTTCCCGTGCGAGGGTCCTCGATGAATGAGCGATAGTCTGATCTTCCGGCAGATCACGGTCGGATGCGACTCAACTTCAGCTTAAGATCTCGTTCGATGTAGATCTCAATGAACCCCGGCAGCAAACCTGCGCGCACCATCTGCTCGAACGGTTCGCAGTAGCGCGGCTCCGGCGCATTCGTCAGGAGGACGATGCTCCAGAGGTTCAAAGGCGCATGCTCCGACCCGCCAACACCGTGGCGGACATGAAAGAGAGGCTGAAAGGGACTCGCCACGAGAGCCTTGCCGGTTTCTTCAACCATTTGCGGGCGTCCGAGGAAATAGATGGTCTGCCTGGCGTCGCTGACGAAAACGTCCTCGAGGACGCGTCCTTCCTGCGGCGTGATCCATCCGCGCTGCAATGATGACCGAGAGAACCGCGTGGAGCCATCGCACAGGGTCGTTCGGCCCCATGAGCGGGCCTGCGAAACCACATAGGGAATGTAGGTGAGCGGATCCCAAGCCTTCTTGGTCTCCATGTCCCAGATCATGGCACGCGTCAGGGTCTGTTCGGGACTGAGCCGATATCGCTCTTTGAGAATCTTGTTGACGTCTACTGGCGGAAGCTCGAACCGCGTGCTTGATGGCGCGTTCCAGGCATCATTGTACTCGCGTTCCGCCGAGTCGAATGCAATGGCCGATGCGGTGTTCATCGAATTCTCCGCGCACACGCGCCGTCGCGCCAAGCTCCACGCATTTTCCCGTGGAGCGCGTTGTCACATCCAGGACCATATCACGTGGTCCCGTGCTCTGTGAGTACTCCCTCGATCTTGCGATATGCCAGAAGCTGCCATTGGCCCCTTCCGCGCACGCGGAAGTGATGTAGCCTTACCGTAAAGCATGACCCAGGTCAGGTCAGGGAGGACAAAATGACCGAGCATGAGGCCCAGGAGGGAGTGAACCGTCGCCACCTGGTTCAGGCCGCGGCCGCAGGCGCCGCGGTTTCCGGCGGCGTCATCGCCTCCCCCGCGCTCGCGCAGCAGCAGCCTGCCGTGGCGCCAACCGTTGCCTCAGCCGCGGATTATGCACTTGACCCTACGCGCTGGGGCAGCGCCGAGATCGCCGGTCTGTTCCCGGGATTCCATCATCTCGATATGCGAACCAGTGGGGCCGTGATTCGATTGCGCCATGGCGGCTCCGGCCCGCCGTTACTGCTCCTGCACGGCAATCCCGAAAATCATGTCGCCTGGCACAAGATCGCCTCGCGTCTCGCAAAAAACTATCACGTCGTATTGCCGGATCTGCGCGGCTATGGCGACAGCTCGCTTCCCGAGCCGGGTCCGAACCACATCAATTACAGCTTCCGCGCCATGGCCCAGGACATGGTCGAGGTGATGGAGCAGCTTGGCCATCGCCAGTTTTTTCTGGCGGGCCACGATCGCGGCGGCCGCACTTCGCACCGTATGTGCCTCGATCACCCGGAGCGGGTGATGAAGGTTTGCCTTGCTGACGTCCTGCCCAATTACTTTGTGTGGACGAATATCACCAAAGCCTGGGTGACGGGCACCTGGCATTGGGGCTTCATGGCACAGCCTGAACCGTTTCCCGAACGTCTCATGAGTGCTGTACCGGCGGAGTATTTCTTGAAGAGTCGAATGACTATCCGCGGTGGAACAGGATTGGATTTTCTAACCCCCGCGGTGCTCGACGAATATGTCAGGTGCTACACGCTCAAAACTATTACTGGCTCGTGCCGCGATTATCGCGCGACGGCGACCTGCGATTTCGAGATGGACACTGCCGACAAGGATAAGCAGATCGCGATGCCCGCGATCGTGCTTTGGGGAGCACGCGGGCAGCCGCCTGCCCGATCGAAAGAGTTTCTCGACGTCTGGAAGAAATTTGCCAAGAACCTCGAGTACGGTGAAGGAATGAACTGCGGTCACTACATGGCCGAGGAGATCCCAGACATGATGTATGATAAATTCACAAAATTCTTCGTAGCGTAACGTCTGATGCCGCGCTGACATCCCGACCGTCGGTGATTTCGTGCCAGGCTACGAAAGCAAGCGCCTGGTAGGTGACGGCGCACCCAAGAATACGCCCGCCGAGATCATCGACAAGCTCAACATGGCGATCAACGCGGCCGCTGCCTATCCCAGGCTGTAGGCTCGGCGAGGAGCTCATGATCGCCCGACATACCCGTTCGCTTCTCGCGGCTTGATCGAAATGAGCTTCGCACGTCGGCCCGAGCTCCGTTCGAAGATGTGCATTGGTAATCGATCCGAGATCGAATAATCTTCGTCTCGAACGTTCGGAGGCAACTGTCATGTACATTCGCGTTTGTCTCGGCGTCCTGCTGACGTTCGCGTTCGTAGCCGGCGCCCTGCCACTATCTCCCGCCTACATGCATCCCTTGATTGCAGCCGTGGTTTCGCCCACCGCGGAGGCACAATCGAGAATACGCACGCTGCTCGACCGGATAATGGGCAAGACGATGCCGGAGGGCATTGTCAAAACCAATGGCCGTATCGAAGCCACCCAGGTCGACGTCGCTGCGAAATATCCCGGCCGCCTCGTTGACATCACCGTCCAGGAGGGCAGCGAGGTCAAAGCAGGCCAAGTCGTCGGCCGAGTATCGTCGCCGGAATATGAAGCCCAGCTCAGGTCGGCGCAATCCAACGTGGAGCGCGCCAAGCAGACGATGGCCGAGGCGGATGCACTGATCGATCAACGCAAAGCTGTTTTGGCGGCGGCTAAATCCGAATTCGAACGCGGACAGGAGCTCGTCCAGAAGGCGATTATCTCGCAACAGACGTTCGACCAGCGCCGCCGTAATTACGAAGGAGCGGAGGCAGGCGTGCAGGGAGCAACCGCGCAGCGCCAGCAAGCCGACGCCGCCATCAAAAGTGCGCAGGGCGATGTAGAACGCATTGAGGCGATTTTGCGCGACCTGATTCTGATTTCGCCCAGAACGGGACGAGTGCAATACCAGTTAGCCCGCAACGGCGAAGTGGTCGCTGCCGGCGGCAAGGTCCTGACTATCCTTGACCTGCAAGATGTGTACATGACGGTTTTCCTTCCCGCAGCAATCGCCGCCAGACTCGGGTTCGGCAGCGAAGCCCGCATTATCCTGGATGCCGTCCCGCAGTATGTGGTTCCGGCCTCGGTCAGCTTTGTGGCCGCGGACGCGCAGTTCACCCCGAAGACCGTCGAGACCCAAGATGAACGCGAAAAGCTGATGTTCCGCGTCAAGCTGCAATTGGATGCAGCCGTTCTCAAACAATACAGCCGGCGGGTGAAGACGGGCATACGCGGCCTTGGAATCGTGCGCGCGGATCCCGCAACACCCTGGCCGGACGATCTGCAGGTCAAGCTGCCGCAATGACTGACGGTCCCGTCGCACGGGTCGAGGCTGTGTCGCACCGATACGGCGCGACGGTAGCGTTGGACAATGTGACGATTGATATCCCGCCGAAAATCATGGTGGGCGTCATCGGGCCCGACGGCGTCGGCAAATCCACCTTGCTTGCGCTCATTTCCGGCGTGCGTACGATCCAAAGCGGAGAGGTCATAGTTTTCGGGGAGAGTTTGGCCGCGAGAGGCCACCTCAGGAACATTCGCGGTCGCATCGCCTACATGCCCCAGGGATTGGGTCGCAACCTCTATCCCACGCTCAGCGTGTTCGAGAACATCGACTTCTTCGGCCGTCTGTTCGGCCAGTCGGCATCCGAGCGGCGCGCCCGCATCACCGAGCTCCTGACCGCCACCGGTCTCGATCCGTTCGAGCACCGTCCGGCCGGGAAGCTTTCCGGCGGCATGAAGCAGAAGCTGAGCCTTTGCTGCGCGCTGATCAATGATCCCGACTTGCTGATCCTCGACGAGCCTACGACCGGCGTTGATCCGCTGTCGCGCGGCCAATTCTGGGACCTCATCAACACAATCCGAGCGCGGCGTCCACAGATGAGCGTCGTGGTGGCGACCGCCTATATGGACGAGGCCCAGCGCTTCGACTGGCTCATGGCCATGGACGACGGCAAGATCATTGCTCACGGCACTCTGCAGGAACTGCTGGACAAGGCGGGGGAGCCAACGCTCGATGAAGCCTTCATCGCTCTGATGCCGGAGGAAAAGCGCGCACTCCATGAAAAGGTGATCGTGCGACCGCGCATCGCCGCCACGGACGAGGTGCCCGCCATCGAGGCCGAGGGGTTGACGCGGCGGTTCGGCGACTTTGTCGCCGTGGATCATGTCAACTTCCGCATCGCGCCTGGCGAGATCTTCGGCTTCCTTGGCTCGAACGGCTGCGGCAAGTCGACGACCATGAAGATGTTGACCGGATTCCTGCCCGCCACGGAGGGCTGGGCGAAGCTGTTCGGGAGACCGATGGGATCGGACGACATGGAGATGCGCCGCAACGTCGGTTACATGACACAGGCGTTCTCGCTGTATGGTGAGCTCACCGTCGGGCAGAACCTCGAGCTGCATGCGCAGCTCTACCATTTGCCGCCCGACAAGATGGAAAGCCGCATCAAAGAGCTCTTGAAGCGCTACGATCTTGAAGCCGTCGTCAACATCAAGCCGGAGAGCCTTCCGCTCGGGATAAAGCAGAGACTGCAGCTCGCCGTGGCGGTGCTGCACGAACCCGCCATTCTCATCCTCGACGAGCCGACTTCAGGCGTTGATCCGATCGCGCGCGATGCATTTTGGCGCACGTTGATCGACCTCTCCCGCGACGATGGAGTCACGATCTTCCTCTCAACCCATTTCATGAACGAGGCGGAGCGGTGCGACCGCATCTCACTGATGCATGCGGGCAAGGTGCTGGCGGTTGGTGCGCCGCTGGATCTGGTCAAGGAGCGCGGCAGCAATTCGCTGGAAGACACCTTCGTCGGCTATCTCGCCGACGCCGCCGGGATCGACCGCTCCAAGAAGGCGGAGGTGCCGCCGCCGCAATCGGCGCCGATCGAAGCGGAACCTATGCGCGTACCAAAGCGGTTCAATCTGGTGCGTCTGTGGGCCTATGCCAGGCGCGAGACCGTGGAGCTTCTGCGCGATCCGATCCGGCTGGCGTTCGCCGTCTTCGGCCCAATTCTTCTGATGTTGGCCTTTGGTTACGGCATCTCTTTCGATATCGAAAACCTGCAGCTGGCGGCATTCGACCAGGACAACACGCCGCAAAGCCGCGAGCTGCTCGATGGCTTTTCCGGCTCCCGGTATTTTGTGCTGCAGCCGCCGATCGGCTCCGCGGCCGAGGCGGATCGGCGTCTGCGCAGCGGCAACACGCAGATCACGGTCGAAGTGCCAAGCGGATTTGGCCGCGATTTGCTCAGCGGCGCCCGGCCGGAAGTCGATGCGACCGTCGACGGAGCCATGACCTTTCGCGGCGAAACCGCAAGAAACTATGTCAGCGGTGTGGTGCGGAAGCAGGGGCAGGAGCTGGATCGCCGGATGCGTCGTGCAGGCAGTCCGAATGCCTGGAGCGACGACGATATCCAGACGCGCTTTCGCTACAATCAGGCCTTTCTCAGCGTCAATGCGATGGTGCCGAGCGTGTTCATGCTCATGCTTTGCCTGATCCCTGCCATCATGTCGGCGATTGCCGTCGTGCGCGAGAAGGAGACCGGCTCCATCGCCAATTTCCGCTCGACGCCGATCACCAGATTCGAATTCCTTCTCGGCAAGCAGCTGCCCTACGTCGCCGTCGCCATGGTGAACTTCGTCTTCTTGCTCCTGATGGCGGTCTTCCTTTTCGGGGTGCCGCTCAAGGGGCCGTTCCTCACGTTGTTGATCGCGACAATCGTGTACGTAGTGGCCACAACCGGTTTCGGACAATTGATCTCTTCCTTCACCCGCACACAAGTTGCCGCGGTTTTCGCGACCGCGATCCTATCCATCGTGCCGGCCGTGAATTTTTCGGGATTGTTCGCCCCGGTTTCGTCGTTGTCCGGCGGAGCAAAGATTATCGGCCTGACATTCCCGTCGGCCTGGTATCAGCCCGTCACTGTTGGCGTCTTCGCAAAGGCGCTGGGAATGCCGGAGCTTTGGCGAAGCATAGCAGCAATCGCCGCAATCGCGACAGCATACTTCATTCTGTCGCTCGCGTTCCTTCCCAAGCAGGAGGCGTGAGATGTCTGCGTCTGGCGGGCACCCTGCACCAAAGCTGGCCGAAGCGCGAAAGGTGACGCTGCGCGATCATCTGCTAAATATCTTTCGCCTGGTGATCAAGGAGCTGAGAAGTATACGCTCTGATCCGACGATGCTGATTCTCGTGATCTACGCCTTCAGCATCTCCGTCAACACCGTGGCGACCGGAGCCGTCACCGAAGCAACCAATCTCTCGGTCGGGATTGTCGACGAGGATGGCTCGGAACTCTCCAGACAGATCGCCGAGGGGCTGGTAAGGCCCACATTCCAGCCTGCCGTGCAGATAACCGCGTCCGAGATCGACGCGAATATGAACAAAGGCGAGTTGCTGTTGATCGTCGAGATTCCCTCAAACTTCCAAGCCAACGTTCTCGCCCAACGCAAGACCGAGATTCAAATTAACGTCGATGCAACGGCGGTAGCCCAGGCCGGCAACGGCGCCAACTATCTCAAGACCGCTATTGCGAACGAGGTACAAAACTTCATTACCCAGCATGGAGGCCAGCGGACCGACCCGGTCAACCTCATCGTTCGCGCCGCGTTCAATCCGAACCTGAAGACGGCATGGTTCTCGGCGATGACGCAGGTCATCAATCAGATCACGCTTTTGACCGTGATCTTGACCGGCGCGGCGCTGATCCGTGAGCGGGAGCAGGGGACCGTAGAGCATCTTCTGGTCATGCCGGTAGTACCGGCGGAGATCATGTTGGCCAAGATGTTGGCCAATGGCCTTGTCATCCTCGTGGCCGCAATGCTGTCGTTGCAATTCGTCGTCCATTGGTGGATCGGCGCGCCGATTGCCGGGTCGATTTTTCTTTTCCTCCTTGGCGCGGCCCTCTACGCCATCGTGGTGGCCGCCCTCGGAATTCTCCTCGGCACACTCGCGACGACGATGGGTCAGTTCGGGCTGCTGGCAATGCCGATTCTCGCAGCCACCCAACTGCTTTCCGGCGGCAGCACCCCGATGGAAAGCATGCCGGTCTGGCTGCAATATGTGATGAGGACCATCAGTCCGACACCGCATTTCGTCAGCTTTTCGCAGGCGGTGCTGTTCCGCGGCGCTGATCTCACCCTCGTCTGGCGCCCGCTTCTGGCCATGCTCATCATCGGCTCGGTCTATTTTGCCATCGCCATGAGGCGCTTCCGGCGGGTCATTTTCGGGAGCTGATCCGCCTTGGTGAAAACAGCAAGCGGCAGCGGCAAGATGAAAGGCGACCTCCATCGCATGACGCATTTCTTCATTCTTCGGCAGGCCCCGCTTCAACAACGCACCTGTTACTATCTGGCCGAAAACGAACTCGCCAAGATTCTCACAGTAGCGACCCCAAGGTTATCAACCCGTTGCTGCTGGCCGAGGAAACTGATCGACATCGCAAGCAAGCCGACAACATGAAAGCCAGTTCTAAAATCCAGTGCTATGGACATCGACACATTCAGTAGCATCGTTTGGGGAACGGTTCTTGTCGGGGTTCTCATATCGATTTACGTCGCCCGCCGCCGCCGTTGGCGCCGGACCAAACGACTGCTGATATTGGAACTGCTCAAGGCGTATTTCCAAGGCGGTATGCCTGCTGATCAGCTCGGTCAGCGCACACGAGAAATAGCAGGTCATCACTTTACACGAAGTGCGCAATTCCACTCGCTGGCTGTGGCGGCTTTTCAACGCGCTATTGACGCAAAACCTGCACATCAGTCACATTCCAAAGAAGACGAGAGGAAATTGCTCGGTTTGTTCGCGGTTTTGAAGAACGAGTTTGGGCTGACAGATCTCTTTCAGGGTGAAGCGCAGCGGGCAGGGCGCGAATAGCGCGCTTCCGACAATCGGCTCAGGGACATTGTGCACGAACAAAGTCACGGCGTGGCTCCTGAGCTTTCGATCCCTGTTTTAGAAATCGAGAACCGCAGGGCCTCCCCCCGATTATATCGTGCTTTGGGGAGCACGCGGGCAGTCGCCTGCCCGGTCGAAAGAGTTTCTCGACGTCTGGAAGAAATTTGCCAAGAACCTCGAGTACGGTGAAGGAATGAACTGCGGTCACTATATGGCCGAGGAGATTCCAGACATGATGTATGATAAATTCACAAAATTCTTCGTAGCGTAACGTCTGGTGCCGCGCTGCCATCCCGACCGTCGGTGATTTCGTGCCAGGCTACGAACACAAGCGCCTGGTTGACCACTTACCATTAACTTTGAGTAAACCCGTAAATTCTATTATCGGAGCTAAAATACTTCTCCACCCTGGCTAATAGCCAAATCGCCACATGAGATCGAAAGCATGATTTTTCCATTGAATTATCTTACAGAGGACGCTGACTGGCATGTCATTCTCATCGCCTTTTTGCTCTGACGATTCTGGGTATCAGCATTCTCGCCGCCGTGAGGATGCGTCGCCGCTTGAGTCATCAAAGTGCGCAGACAATCGCCGCGCTAAATTACATGCCGCTGGGATTTTGCATGTTCGATGCCAACAAACGCTTGGTCCTCTGCAATGATAGCTATGCTGAGATGTACCGTTTGCCACCGGAGTTAAGAACCGCAGGTGCAACCCATGATGCGATCATAGGCCATCGTGTATTGAGTGGCCTGATGGGAAAAGAGAAAACTGACAGTGCCGTCAAGCAGAAGCTCGCCGCTTTGGGAGCACTGTCGGGTACCAAAATCTCACGTCGGATAGACACGCTCACTGACGGTCGGGTGATTTGCGTCACACGGGGACCAATGGCGGGAGGTGGTTGGGTCGCGACACACGAGGACGTTACCGAGCGCTACAAGCTCGAGGAACAACGCAACAGCATGGCTGCCGAGGAAAGTCGCCGGGCATCCATCGATGCTGCAATCTCGTCCTTCCGCAAGCGCGTCGAAACCGTTCTGGAGATCGTGAACGATAGCGCGCGCACGATGAAATCGACTGCAACTGATCTGTCCGGTGCGTCCGAGCAAACCTCACAGCGCGCAAATGGAATGGTGCAGGCCTCGAACGAGGCATCAATAAACGTTGCAAATGCCGCGAACGCAACAGATGAGCTATCGTCATCTATCACGGAGATTAGCCGGCAAGTTGGGCAGACAAGTCATGTGGTGCGCAGCGCGGTAAGCAAAGCCAAAGCAACGAGCGACAAGTTCGCCGGGCTCGTGCAGGCAGCGCAGACGATTGGCGATGTCGTCAAGCTGATCCAGCAAATTGCCGGGCAGACCAATCTTCTCGCTCTAAACGCAACGATTGAAGCAGCGCGAGCCGGCGAGGGAGGGCGAGGCTTCGCCGTCGTTGCTTCCGAAGTCAAAACGCTCGCCGTGCAAACTGCCAATGCGACGCATGAGATCGCTGGCCAGATCCTGGCGGTGCAGAGCTCAACGACAGAGGCCGTTGATGCAATCCATGGCATTGAGGACTGCATGGGCGAGATCAATACATATGCATCTGCCATCGCGGCTTCCGTTGAGCAGCAGAGCAAGGCAACCAGCGAAATTTCGTATAATGTTGCGAACGCGTCGCAGGAAACGAACAGCGTCGTCGCCGTTCTCGGCGAATTTGCCGCTTCGGCGATCGCGGCGCGCACCTCAGCGGAGGTTGTGCTCACGGCATCCCAGTCGGTCGAGACCGCCGTCGGGAACCTGCGTGATGAGGTCGAGAATTTCCTCAGGAATGTTGCCGCCTGAGGGCAACATCCCCTGCACCGCTTCATCCCGAATAGCGGACTTACCAAGTGCGATGCCGGCACAGCTCTTTCGTGCCCAATACCTGACCCATGCACTGCAACGAAGCGAAGCCACTGCGCCGCACTTAAGGCCTCCTCGACGTGCCGAATTTCATGCGCCCATCCCGGCACTCACCTGTCCTGTATCGGCCGGTTGGGCAGTTACCCTTCCTTGAGGCCTTCCACAATCCGCGGAAGCCGGATGGTAAACGTCGAGCCGCAACCCGGCTCGCTCTCGCACGTGATGTCGCCCCCCATCATCTGGCAGAAACTTTTGCTGATCGCGAGCCCAAGGCCGGTACCGCCGTATTTGCGGGTGGTGGAGGCATCGGCCTGCGAAAATTCCTGGAACAGCTTGCTCATCTGTTCTGAGGTCATGCCGATTCCGGTATCGGCAACCGCGGCCCCTGCACGCTCGACCATCGCAACGATCGCCGGATCACCTTCGCGATAGGAATCTTCCTCTCGAAGGTCGGCAGTTTGAAAGACTTGTTTGGTGAGTGCGAGCCGACCGAGCGGATTGTTTTCGGCCGGTCGGAACAGAGGTTCACGCAGCCGCATCTCGGAAAATATTGCCGGCACATTGTGAAGTGCGCCAATGCGGAATGCACCATCTTCGTGCAAGGTCAGCACGCCGAAATTGGCACCACAGAGTCGGGTCGCGTTGGCCAGCATGGACTCAAACACCGGCTTCAACTCGCCAGATGACGAACTGATGACCTTCAGCACGTCAGCGGTGGCGGTCTGTTGTTCACGCGCCTCGCTCAATTCGCGGCGCAGGGCCGCGACCTCGCTCTGCAGGTCGGCGACAGATGGCGTACGGGTGCGGGCAGCCTTCGGGGCTCCGCTACGCTTCGGGCTCGCAGGCTTGCGGCGCCGCGTCTTCATTGCAGCGAAGCGCGCCGATCCATCGGGCTAACCGACGGCGGTGTGCCCAGGACAACCGGAGTGACAATCGGAGTGATAATCGGATTGAGAAGCGGCAGCCCTCGCATGAGCCCTCCCACGACGCTCGGAATAACGCCAGGGGCAGCCAACGGTATCATATCGGTACAGAGTTTGAGAGGTTATTCCTCGGCGTCATTCCGGGGCGCTGGCAATTCGCCTTTGCCGACTTGCCAGCGAGCCCGGAATCCATAACCCCAGGGCGGTGGCGTGGAGGCCACCTGCCCTTGCAACTGCAGGACCTGTGGTTATGGATTCCGGGCTCCGCTCGCTCGGACGGGGCGTAGCGCCGATCCGAGTGCTCGCGGCCCCGGAATGACAGAGGCGGGAATTGTCGGAGCCGGCTAGCGGTTCATGACTTAGTGGCTAATAGCCTTGGACCATCATGAAACCTGATCTTCACGCCGTTGCCGATGAAGCCTTCGCAGCAATTGAGTCCGGCCGCCAGATATCACCCTTCTCGTCGCGACCAGCGGGCCTGACGCTCGAGGACGCCTACGTCGTGACTGCCCTTCTCAATCGCAAGCGTGAAGCGCGTGGCGAGAAGCGGCTTGGGCGGAAAATCGGCTTCACCAATCGCACCATCTGGGAGCAATACAAGGTCTACGCACCGATCTGGGGCCATGTCTACGATTCCACCGTGCATCACCTTGGCACTACGGCATCCTTGCCGCTGACCGGATTTTCCGAACCGCTTATCGAGCCTGAAATCGTCTTCGGTCTTGCCAGGGCGCCCGCTCCGGACATGGACGAACCCGCCCTGCTTTCGTGCGTGGAGTGGGTCGCGCATGGATTCGAAATTGTTCAGTCCATTTTTCCCCGATGGCAATTTTCCGCCGCTGATACTGTCGCCGCCAACGGCCTCCATGGCGCGCTGCTGATGGGGGCCCGACATACGATCGGACCGCACGTTCTGGAATGGGAGAAACCGCTTTCCACCTTTGCGATCGATCTTCTTTGCGACGGGCGCGTGATGGACACCGGCCACGGCGCGAACGTTCTCAACGGTCCCGTTTCGGGGATGCGCCATCTCGTCGGCCTGCTGGCACGCGACGAGATCAATCCGCCGCTCGCAGCGGGCGAGATTGTGACAACAGGGACGCTCACGCGTGCCATGCCGGTGAATTCCGGTGAAACCTGGAGCACCGCGCTCAACGGTATCGCGCTGGATGGCATCCGCCTGCGGTTCGAGTAGATCAGCTGCAGACTGTAGGGGCAGGTTAGCAGTACTGCGTCACAAACGCCGTCTCTTGAACCGTCACCCTGAGGAGTTCGGCGCGCCCTTGCGCGCCGAGCGTCTCGAAGGGTGACAGCCCCGACCGGCCGCGACCGCTCAGCCGCCTCGCCTCAGACGACGCGAGGCCCGCGTCGAAACCTTTGTGACGCAGTACGATTAGCCAGCGAGCGCTCCAGCCGCGCCTGGCTAACCCGCCGGTCCAGCATCGGATGCGTACCCTATTGCCGGTGGGTTACGCGTTTATGCGAGCGGAATTGCGCTTCAGTGCGTCGATGTGCCCGAACCGGTGGTGCGGGGGTCAGAATGATTCGCCTCCGGGAGAACGGGCAGGCCCTCCAGGTGGGCATTGGCGTGCAACTCCCAGAACCATGGGGTCAAGCCTGGGGTTATGTCGAGGGTGGCGGCCGGTGCCTGGTTTCCGGCATGAGCTTTCACCCACAAAACCGTCCCAGTCACTGCAGCGCTGAGGAAGCACGCGAGAATGGCTGCCTTTATCATGCAAGTCTCCGATTCGAAGCTGACCCTCCCTTGATGGGCTAGCCTGGATTTCCACGGCTCGAATCCAGGCTAGTATCTTGTTAAACCAGGCGTCCGCAAAGATGATTGTTTTGATGGAACCGATAAACAAGCGTTATGGTCATGCGCAGCCTTAGTCTCGATCAGCTGAAGGCCTTCATCGAGGTCGCCGAGCGCGGGAGTTTCACTGCTGCGGCAAGAGCCCTCAATTTGAGTCAGCCCGCCGTGACTCATCAGGTGCACGAGCTCGAGCAGCGTTTTGGGCTCGCGCTGCTCGAACGCCTGGGCAAGCGGGCCTATCCCACCGAGGCGGGCGAAAAATTGATGGAGCATGCTCACCACCTGCTCGATGAGGACGCGCACACACGCGACGCGATGCGCAGGTTCACCGATGGCTGGCTCGGGCGCGTTCGCATCGGCACCAGCATGACCGTGCTGATGTACGTGCTGCCGCCGTTGTTGCGTCAGCTCAAGAGCGATCATCCTCAGCTGGAGATCAATCTCAAAGCCGGACTGACCGCCACCACCCTGAGATTGCTCAAGGAGAACGCACTGGACCTCGGCCTTTGTGCCATGCCGATCGCAGATCCGGCGTTCGAAACGGTCCCGCTCTTCGCCGACGAGCTTGTCGCGGTCATGCCGGTGGGACTGGAGGCTATCCCAAAGACAGTAACGCCCGCGTTCATGTCCCGCTGTGCGCTCATTTTAGGCAACCGCCAATCGGCATTGCGTCGGATGGTCACGGAATGGCTTGCGCTGGCGGGAAGTGTACCCAAGGCGGTGATGGAGTTCGACAACGTAGAGGCCATAAAGAGTGTCGTGGCTGTCGGGCTTGGGAGCTCCATCCTTCCCGGTTTATCTCTGGGCGAGGGGCACGTTGCGGTGACGAATACGACCGTCCGACCAATCAAGCCACGCCTCAGCCGACAGATCGCGCTGGTGAGGCTGCGCGGGAAGCGCAGCACCGAGGCAGTTTCAGTTGCCTCAGCGGCGCTGCTGAGCCTGCGGCGTAATGGGTAGCTCATTCGCAGGAAAGACACTCATGAATTTTCCCCGTCGCAAATTCCTGCATCTGGCCGCGGGCGCCGCCACGCTCCCGGCTGTGTCGGTCGTTGCAGGGGCGCAGACCTACCCGTCTCGGCCCATCAGCTTGATCGTTTTTGTCCCCGCTGGCGGCACGCCCGACATCATTGCGCGCCTCATTGGCCAATCGATGTCGCAGCGGCTCGGCCAATCGGTCGTCATCGACAACCGGCCTGGCGCCGGCGGCAATCTGGCGCTGCAAGCCGTCGCGCGCGCGCCGGCCGACGGGTACATGCTCCTCCTCGTCGCCACTCCGCACGCCGTCAACGTGACGCTCTATGAGAAAAGCACCGTCACGATCACGCGCGACATCATTCCGGTCGCGCGTATCAACCAGGACTCCTTCGTCCTGTTGGTCAATCCGTCTTTCCCGGCCAAAACCGTCCGAGAGTTCATCGACTATGCCAAGGCCAACCCCGGCAAGATCAACTTGGCCTCGGCCGGCACCGGCAATTTGACCCATCTCTGCGGCGAGCTGTTCCGGATGATGACCGAGATCGACGTGGTGCACGTGCCATATCGCGGCACGCCGGCGGCGCATTCGGCGCTTCTCGCAGGCGACGTGCAGGCCTTCTTCGACGCTGTTGGGTCCTCAATGGCGCATATTCAGGCCGGTTCATTGCGAGCGCTGGGGGTGACTGCGACGGCGCGCCTCAAGGTGCTGCCGGACATTCCGCTGATCGGCGACGTTGTCCCGGGCTATGCCGTTACCGGATGGCTGGGCGTCGGGGCTCCCAAGGGGACGCCGCCGGAGATCATCGAGCGACTTAACCGGGAGGTCAACGCAGCACTGGCGGATCCAGCGGTGCGAGCGCGAATGGCTGAGCTTGGCAGCGAGCCGCTTCCCGGCTCTCCCCTCGAGTTCGCCAAGCTTGTCGCCGAGGAAACCGAAAAGTGGTCCAAGGTGGTGAAGTTCGCCGGCCTGAAGGCGGACTAGGCCGGTGCATTGAACTACAGCAGGCTTCAGTGAATGTACGCAGGATGTACGGCAGGCTCGGTCTGCTCCCTCCCCCCTTGTGGGGGAGGGCTCGGGGTAGGCGGGGTCGGTGCGGTTTTACGACTTTGGATGCGTCCAACTGTCACGAGGCCGGCGGGACCATCCCATACGGCTCGGCCGCGGGCGAGACTCCAACCTCCCCCTGAGGGGAGGTATGACCGAGGTGCTGCACCGCTAGGTCATATGCAATAGCCCTGCCCACAAGGGGGAGGGGAGCACGCCGCGTGTGCGGCAGCGTTGCGCATCAATTCACAGAGCCGCGCGCTGAACCTCCATGACAGAACCGCGCCAAACGATCCGCTTGCCGGCCGCAAGCGACTGTCCGCCCGTCAGCTACGATCGGCCGCCGAGCCACGCGGGTATGATCGCCGAGCGAGACATTGCCGTGCCTATGCGCGACGGCGTCAACCTGTCCATCGACATCTACCGTCCGGATTCGAACGAGAGATTTCCGGCACTGCTCGCCTTCTCGATCTACAACAAGGATCTGCAGGGACCCGATGTGGCGAACGCGCTGCCGCCCCAGCCTGCATGGTCGTCGCTGTGGGGTGGGCTCCTGGAAGCTGGCGATACAAAATTCTTCGTCTCACGCGGCTATGTCCACGTCATCGGCTCGCCCCGCGGCGTCGGCAAGTCCGACAGCAGTGGCGCATCGCGTCTGTGGGACAGCTACGACCTGATCGAATGGATCGCGCAGCAGCGCTGGTGCGACGGCAATGTCGGCATGATCGGAATTTCCGGATTCGGCACCGAGCAACTGCATGTCGCGCGGCAGAATCCGCCGCATCTCAAAGCGATCTTTCCGTTCGACCCGCGCGGCGCCTACGGTGTGATGGGCAGCTTCCGCGAAGAATACCCCGGCGGCGTGCTGCATCTCTTTCGCTACCTGATCATGCATTTCGCTGCCATGCATGGCGCCCGCGGGAAGCCCGCGCCACTGCCGCCGGAGCGCGAGGCGCGCTGGCAGGAGGCGATGAATGATCCCGATTACAAGATGTATCCGCACATCTACAACGTGCTGACCCAGAAGGGGCAGCACATGCCGCCGTATTTTCAGCTCCTGATCGACCCTTATGACAGCGAAGCTGTGGTCGAGGACGCGGAGAAGAGCTTAGCCGACATCAAGGTACCGACCTATACGGGCTCGGGCTGGTACGCCTACACCTACAAGACCCACCTCAACGGTGCGCAGAACTATTTCGAGAAGATCTCTGCCCCGAAGAAGCTGATGTTCGCCGGGCCCACTCACCTCGAGCGTCCGTTCCACACACTGCACGGGGAGATTCTGCGCTGGCACGATTACTGGCTCAAGAGCATCGATACCGGCATCATGGACGAGCCGCCGGTGCGGTACTGGGTCATGGGCGCCAACGAATGGCGCAGCGCGGCCGATTGGCCGCTGCCGGAAACGCAGTGGACCGAGTTCTATCTCAACAGCTGGGAACGGCTCCAGGTCAGGCCATTCACACCCTCGAGCGTTGAAGACGACCTGCCGCCCGATGCGTTCGTGCAGATGCCGCCGACGCAGACCAACGTTGTGGAGAAGCTTCGTTACCTGACCGATCCGCTGCCGAACGATGTCTTGGTCGTTGGCCCAGCCGTGCTCAACTTGTTCGCTTCCATCGACCAGGACGATACCAACTGGATTATCACGCTCAAGGATGTCGGCCCGGACGTCTCGGTACGATCGGTGCGGGAGGGCGAGCGGGAGATCCCGCAGGACCTGATCGAACGCGAGGTGACGCGCGGGTGGCTCAAGGCATCGCATCGCGCGATCGATCCGGTGCGATCAAAGCCATGGCGCCCATGGCATCCATTGACGCGGGCAGCGCAGAAGAAGGTCGTGCGCGGCGAGATCAACGAATACGCGATCGAAATCCTCGCGACCGCGAATCTCTTCCGGCGCGGCCATCGCATTTGCGTCGAGATCGCGTGCGCGGACATGCCGAGCGGGGTGGCTGGCGCCACCAATGCCGAATACGTCCCCAACCACATCGTGAGCAGCCGGACCACGCTGCACAAGATCTATCACGATGCGAAACGGCCCTCGCATCTGCTGCTGCCCGTCATCCCGCAGGAGTAAGCCGGCACGGCCGTGCCGCAGCTCCTGTAGGGTGGGCAAAATCGCATGACGTGTTACCTATGATGCGCTCGGCACAAGAGCGATTTTGCCCACGCGGAGACACGCGTGGGCACGGCGCGCGAGCGTGGGAAATGTCGGTGTGTAGGATGGGCGCGCCTTTGCCCACCCTACGCGGCCGTTCGAGCGGAATGGCGCTCTGAAACATGGATTTTATCCGGAGCCGGACGGTCTTAACCTTATTTTTTGATTAACGCGGCCGCGAGCTGCTTTACAATTGACCGCGGCTGCCCGCTGGTAATACTAACAAACCATAAATCTGTCGGGGTCGGGGGCCACTATGCAGCAACAAGATCTGTTGCTCGCTGGACATCCAGCGAGCCTTGAGCGTGCGCGCGAATGCGCGTTGCGCAACACGCCTGCCGCTGGTGGGCACCGCGCCCCCGAAACTGCGGCCAAAATCGTAGACCTGAGCGTCAGATTGAGGGCGAAGGAGCGAGAAAAACCTCCTGGAAGCCATGACCAGGTTCTGGCCGAGCAGATATTGCGGACGTTCAACACATGGTCTTTCAAGCGTGAGCAGCCTTCGGACATCGGTCTGATGCTCAACGTGATTTCGCACACCATCAGACGCTCGGAACCTTTGGCTTTCGCGGTCTATTGGGGCAAAGGGCCGCGATGCAGCCTGGCTGATCCGGACATGCAGTGCCTGGATTTCCTGGGCGCGTTCTCGGATCGGGTGAAAAAGGGCTACGCGCCCGGCGCGGCGCTCAACCTGATCTTCACGGATACCCATGCCGAGCTGAATGGCTACTCTCAGCCCGGCATTGAAAAATACTTTCACGAGGTGGGCGCCTTCGCCCGCGAGCGGGGCATGTGCACCCGACGTCTCGGCGAGCTCGTGCGCGTCTCAAACATCGCTCCGGCAACGGACCTGAACGAGGCGGACATAGAAGAGGCAACGCTGCTGAAGCTGATTGCCAGCGCGAGAAAATGGTACCGGGGATCCGGCACTCCCGAGGACGGCGCCAGGACCTACTACCGCATGAACATGGTTGAACGCCGCGCGGTGGAAGCTGCGTTCCCGAATTCGATCTTCATAACATTCAACGGAAGCGATCTGCGGGCGCTTTTTCCGCAGCATCTGCCCATCTTCTACATGTACTCGCTTCGCCGCGGCTTTGGTGTGAAGCCATGGTTTCTTCCGCTGGATGCACGCCCGTGCACCGCCACCTCGTGCAAGTGCGCGGACGCAATGCCGAACAACTGATCAGCAGAAGTAACTGAGGGCGTTCAGGTGGTAGTTGTGCAGAGGTGCAGCAAACTCGGTGTGCTCCCCTCCCCCTTGTGGGGAGGGGTTGGGGGTGGGGGTCGTGAGAACTGGGACTCAATGTTGCCAAACGCACCACCGCCCCTCCCCAACCCTCCCCCACAAGGGGGGAGGGAGCCGCCAGAGTCTTGCGGCACGTCCTGAGTACACGTCACCGGTACGCGCTCTAGTCGTTGGGGAAGGTTGCTCATGCTCGAATACAAGTCATCCGAAAACGGGCTGCCCCGCTACAAGCTGCTGCAGGCGGGGGACACGGCGCTCGCAATCGAGTTCGGCGAGACCATCGATCGCAGGCTGAGCGCATGGGTTCTCGCGCTTGCCCGCCGGCTCAAGGAGGCGCGACTGGACGGGATCATGGAGACCGTGCCGACCTTTCGGTCGCTGCTGGTGTACTATGATCCGCTGGTGCTCCCGGTAGCGTCACTGGTCGCGCATATCGAGCACGTGATGCGCGGCTTGCAGATCAACGAGCAGCCCCGCCGCGCCTGGTCGCTGCCGGTCTGCTACGACACGAGCGTCGCGCCTGACCTCCATGAGGTCGCGCAACGAACCGGCCTCTCTCCCGCGCAAGTGATCGCGCGCCACAGCGGCATGACCTACCACGTCTACATGCTCGGCTTCCTTCCGGGCCAGGGCTACATGGGAGATGTGCCCATCGAGCTGGCGCTGCCACGGCGCGAGATCCCACGCACGCAGGTACCAGCCGGATCGCTTGCCATCGCCGCAACGATGACCTGCATCTTTCCGCTCGAGACCCCCTGCGGCTGGCATGTCATTGGACGCTCCCCAATCGCGCTGTGGGAGCGCAAGCCGCATCCGCGCGCAATCCTTGCTCCGGGCGACAAGGTGACTTTCGCGCCGGTGTCGCTGCGCGAATACGAGAAGCTGCGGGCAAAGGCAGCCGCGGGCGAGCTCCGAATTCGGCGCGAGACGCCGGTGGGAGTGGCGGCATGAAGCCCGCGCTGCGCGTTCTCTCGCCCGGGCTCTCGACCACGGTGCAGGACCTCGGTCGCCCGGGTCATCAGTGGCTCGGGATCCCGGTCGGCGGCGCTCTCGATCCCGTAAGCCTGCGCGCGGCGAACGCGCTCGTCGGCAATCCGCCGGACACGGGAGCGCTCGAAGTGCTTTATCTCGGCCCCAGGCTCGCGGTCGAGGCGGACAGCATCAGGATGTCCTTTGCCGGTGCGGACCCGATCATCGAAGTCCTTGCCGGCGCGGACGCAGCACACGGCACCCTGGTCGAGACCATGCGCAGCATTCGGCTGCAACGCGGCGCGGTGATCCGTATCGGCCGGCTCGCGCGCAGCAGCGTGCTCTATATCGCGGTCGAGGGCGGGTTCGCGATTGAGCCTGTCCTTGGGAGTGTCTCGACCTGCGTGCGCGGACGCCTGGGAGGCTGGGACGGGCGAGCGCTTGTCGATGGCGATCGGCTGCCGCTGCGCCGCATGAGCGCAAGCAACCGCGACGACTGCCGTCTGCAGGGGATGGATTTGTCCGTGCCTGCGCGATTGCGCGTGATCGAGGGCCCGCAGAACGATTATTTCTCGAAGCCGGAGGTCGAGGCGTTCTTCGCCAACGAGTATACGGTCTCTGCCGGCTCTGATCGCATGGGAATGCGGCTCAGCGGCCCGAAGGTGGAGCACGCCCGCGGTTTTGACATCGTCTCCGACGGCATCGCTCCGGGTTCGATTCAGATATCAGGAAGCGGGCAACCGATCGTGCTGCTGGCGGATCGGCAGACGACCGGAGGCTACCCGAAGATTGCCACCGTCATCTCCGCGGATCTGCCGGCGCTGGGACGCCTTCCCATAGGCGCGAAGATCGCCTTCGAGCGGGTCGGCTTGCACGAGGCGGAGGCGCTGCGGCGCAAGCTGCTGGCCGACATCGATGGGATCGCCACGCGAGTTGTGCCGCTCAGCGAGAGCGCACCGCCCGCGCCGAACCTCCTCGATTTCAATCTGATCAGCGGCGTGATCGACGCCCGCAATGCACCCGCGTGATGCTCGTGTCACAATCTCACTTCCAGCGTCATTCCGGGGCGCCGCATGTAGGGGCGGGTTTCAAACCCGCCCCTACGCGGCGAGCCCGGAATCCATAACCCAAGGCTGCGCCGTGAATCCCACCCGCCATCGCAACTGCACGGCCTGTGGTTATGGATTCCGGGCTCCGCTCACTACGTTCGCGGCCCCGGAATGACAGACGGGGGAATTTCGAATGCCGCACAGCAGTTTTGTGTTCGTAGGGGCGAGGCACTGCCTCGCTCAGGGCGACGCAATGCGTCGCCCCTACGAGTTGCCCCAGTGATGCGCATGGCAATGACCAAAGACGACGTGCCGCGCGGGATCATGGCGATGATCGGCGCGAGCCTGCTGTTTGCAATCTCGAGCGCAATCGCAAAATGGCAGGTTGCCACCTACCCGGTCGGCGAGGTAATGGCGTTGCGCTCGCTGTCATCGTTTTTGGTGTGTGCAGCGGTGATCCTGCCGGTCACCGGACTGTCCGTATTCGCCACGCGCCGCCCGCGTGACCATCTCGCACGCGGGCTCTCGCAGTCGATCTCGCAGACCTTCACCGTCATTGCGTTCAGCCTGATGCCGCTTGCGGGCGCCATTGCCATCAACTTCTCGGCACCTCTGTGGTCCGCGCTGCTTTCCGTTCTTTGGTTGAAAGAGCGCGCCGGCGGAGCGCGGTGGAGCGCGCTTCTCTCGGGATTTGTCGGGGTGCTCGTAGTTGCGAATCCGGGCCAGGATTCGCTCACGCTTGGCGCCCTGTTCGCATTGGCGAACGCGATAATGTACGGCAGCGTGACCGTTGCCGTGCGCGGCATGACGGCAACTGAATCGACCAATACCCTGCTGATGTGGCAGCTCGCCATCCTTGCGGTGGTGCATACGTGCCTGCTCGTGTTCGGATTCCGCGTACCAACTGCCACGGATGCCGCGTTGCTGGTCGCAAGCGGCATCGCCAACGCGCTCGCGCAATACCTCTGGACGCGTGCACTTCATCTCGCGCCCGCCGCGGCGGTATCGCCGTTCTATTATTTGCTGCTGGTCTGGGCGCTGCTGATCGGGTTCGTGTTCTGGGGCGACGTGCCATCCGTCGGCCTGCTTGCCGGCTCGGCGATCGTGGTTGTTTCCGGGCTGTTCCTGCTCTGGCACGAGACCAGGCGCAGCCGCAGCAGCCTTGCCCAATCGATGCCGCTGGCAGCTCAGGCTGCCAATGTGCTCTCCGCCTCCCATGCAGTCATGATGTCGCCGAGCTTCTCTGCCGGGACAGGCGCGCTGAACAGATAACCCTGAGCCTCGTCGCAGCCGAGAGCTGCGAGGAACTCCCTCTGCGCCTCGGTTTCCACGCCTTCGGCCGTGGTCGTCATCCCCAGCGCGCGCGCTATGCTCACCACCGCCTGCACGATGATGATGTGCTCGGTCCCCGCGGCAAGATCGGAGACGAAGGCGCGATCGACCTTGATCTTGTCGTAGGGGAAGCTGCGCAGATAGCTCAATGAGGAATACCCTGTTCCGAAATCGTCCATGGCGATGCGAATGCCGAGTTGCTTGAGCCGATGCAGCGTCGAGAGCGTCTTCTCGCTGTCGTCGATGAACACGCGCTCGGTAATCTCCAGCTCGAGACGGTGCGGCGCGAGCCCCGTCTGCGTCAGCACCGATTTGACCATGCTGTAGAGGTCGGGGCTCGAGAACTGAACGGGTGACAGGTTCACGGCGATCTTGAGCTCATCCGGCCACGCCGCCGCGGTGCGGCACGCTTCTGCCAGCGCCCACGCTCCCAGCGCACTCACAAGTCCCGTGTCTTCCGCCAGCGGGATAAACACCGCCGGCGGCACCATCCCCTTGCTGGGATGGCGCCACCTTGCGAGCGCCTCAAAACCGGTAATCGCATTGCGGTGCAGATCTATGAGGGGCTGGTAATGCAGCTCCAGCTCGCCTTTCTCGATGGCCTCGCGCAAATCCATCTCGAGCTGTCGACGGTCGTTGATGCCTTCATTCATGGATCGATCGTAGAAGCGATGCGTCCCGCGCGTGCTCGCCTTGACCGCATAGAGCGCCAGATCGGCCGCCACGAGCAGGTCCTCGGAATTGTTTCCGTCCCGCGGTCCAATGGCGATTCCGATGCTGACTCCCGAGCGGATGCGGTGCCCATCGATCTCGTAGGAATGATTCACCGCCGCAATCAGCCGGTTGGCAAGGGCTTCGAGCGCGCTGCGCGATCCGGTCGTGGCCACCACGATGGCAAATTCATCGCCGCCGAGGCGCGCCAGAACATCTGCGGGCCGCAAGGCCTGCTTCAGACGCACGGCGATCTCTTGCAGCAGCATGTCCCCGATCCGATGACCCAGGGTGTCGTTGACGACCTTGAAGCGGTCGACATCAAGGAAGAGGACCGCAAATTCCGCATCCGACGCTCTCGGTAGGCCACACACCTCATCGAGGGTCGAGTGAAACAGTCGGCGGTTCGGAAGAGCAGTCAAAGGATCCTCGGAGGCGAGCCGCGCGACATGCGCTTCCGCCTCGCTCCGCTTGGTGACGTCGGTAAAGGTCTGCACAAAGCTGCCGTCGGGGAGGTGCCCGCTGCGCACTTCCACCACGGTGCCATTCGGCATGGACCGCTCACAGATCGAGACCTGCCGCGAGGCAGCGCCGGTTGCGGCGCCATCTCTCGCCAATGCGAACTCCGCCTTGGGGTCCGGGGCCTGAACGTTCCTCGCCTGAAACGCTACCAGTTGATCGTACCTTGGCGGATGCTCGACGAAGTGCGCGGGCAGCCCGAGGAGCTCGCCGCACCTGCTGTTGATGATCGGGACCTGCAGGTCCTTGGTGACGAGCATGATTCCCTGGCTCATGTTCTCGAGCGTGAGCTGCAGCTGCTCCGCCTTGAGCCTCGCCCCGGCCTCGGTTCGCAAAATCCGCTCGACCGAGAAGAGGATGATCAGCGTGAGTGCCGCGGCCGCAAGCACATCGACCTGGAGGTCCGCCCACGAGCTTTTATAGATCTCGTCTTTGTTGGTAGTGACGCTCACCCACAGCGGGTGATCTTTCACTTTGCGCAGCGTGATCAAACAGGGGCTGCCGTTCGGCTGAACCGAATCCTCGAATGTGGAGGAGATCGCGCCCGCGCGCATATGGTCGAACAGCTTGGTTCCCCGCAGGTCCTGGCCGAGAGCGAAGCCGCCTGCATTTCCGCCGCTGGAGCGCACAATTCCGTCGCTGCCGATGAGCGAGATGGAGGCGAGCGTTCCGAAGTCGATCTTGTTGTAAAATCTCGTGAGATGATCCGGATCGAGCGACGCTACTGAGACCCCGCCGAACGTCTTGTCCCGGTTGAGGAACCGGCGTGAGAACTGCACCGACCACTTGCCGCTGGCGCGGCCGATGACCGGCTTGCTGATGAACAGCTGGTCCTCGCTGCTGTTCACGTGAACCTTGTAGTGATCCCGGTCGCTGAGATCGAGCGGCGGCGCAGGCTGCGGACCCACATTGGAAGCGCGCATGATCCCGGCGGCATCGATGATCGCCACCTGAACGATGATCTCGCTCAGCACGTCGGTCGTGTTGGCAATGGTGGCAAAATCAATGGAGTCCTTGCGGGTCTCGATGCTGCGCCGCAGGTACAGGAGCGCCTTGTCGATCTCTCCGATCGAACGCAGCACGTTCTCCTCGAACACCATTGCGAAATTGTGATTGCCCCGTTCGGCCTCCTTCAGATCGGCCTGCACGTCTTCGGAATATTTCAGGATAACGGCTGCCCAAATCATCGCTATGATGACAATGCCGAAGATCGCCGAGCTTCGACGCTCTGCAATCAGTTTTGGCAGTCGCAGGATGTGCAGGTTCATCGGACGGTTCGAGCTTCTGTACAAGTCGAGCCTAGTTCTCCGACGTTTCGATCTTCTTACATCATGGCGCGCTAAGACATTGGTAAGACAACAAACTCCTAACAGCTAAGGTAAACGCAAGCTGTCTCGCAGCAGCAGGTCTCACCGTCATGCGCGGGCTTGTCCCGCGCATCCACGTCTTTGTGCTTCAACCAAGACTCTTTCTTCGTAGGGGCGAGGCACTGCCTCGCCCCCTTGCCGCATGCGGTGCTGTGGATGGAGGGCGACGCATGCGTCGCCCCTACGATTGCACCGGCCCTATGTAGGGGCGGGTTTCAAACCCGCCCCTACACGCGGTGAGCCCGCAAGCCCAATGCTACGTCGGCGCGAGCCGGGGGCCAGGTCGCAGGACGAGCCAGAGCACGATCACGACATTGAGCAGATTCCAGACGAGCCCGTTGAGAAACGCCGCGCGGTACGACCCGGTCAGATCGAAGATCATGCCCGACATCCACCCGCCAAGCGCCATCCCGAGCAGCGTGGCCATCAGCACGATTCCAAGTCGGGTACCGGCCTCGCGCGCGGGGAAATAGTCCCGCACGAGCACGGCATACATCGGGACGATGCCGCCCTGGAACAGCCCGAACAGGGCGGAGATCACGTAGAGCGAGGCCAAGCCATCGAAGAGGAGATAGAGAAACAGCGCGAGCCCTTGCAGCGCCGAGCCGAGCAACAGCGTCGCCGCGCCGCCGATGCGGTCAGCTACGAGACCCGAGCCGATCCTGCTGACGAGCCCGCACGCCAACATCAGGGACAGCATCTCGGCTCCCCGCGCGACGCCATAACCGAGATCGCCGCAATAGGCGACGATGTGCACCTGCGGCATCGCCATGGCGACACAACAACCGACGCCGGCAATGCACAGCAGGATCTGCAATGCGTTCGGAGAAAGCCCGAGCGCGCCGTCCGCACTGATCATGCTCGCGCCGGTCATCTGAGCCGTGGGCGGGCGGCGCATGAATATGAAGAGAAGGGGCACGACGGAAACCGCGCAGAACACGCCGACGCCGATGTGCGTTGCGCGCCAACCCTCGCCCGCAACGAAGTGCTGCAGAACGGGTGGCCAGATCGCGCCCCCGACATAGTTGCCGCTGCCGGCAAGAGCGACCGCGATGCCGCGCCTGCGCGTGAACCAGCGAGAGGCGTCCGCCATGATCGGCCCAAAGGTCGCGGACGTGCCGAAGCCGATCAGCAGGTGCATCAGCGCAAACACCATGAGGCTTGGGGCAAGCCCTGCGCCGATGTAGCCGAGCCCCATCAAGCCGGCGCCGCAGGCGAGAGGTGCCAGGATGCCGAACCGATCGGAGAGACGCCCCATCAGGACGCCTCCGAGTGCAAAACCGGTCATGGCGAGCGTGAACGGGAGCGACGCATCGGCGCGCGCGACGCCAAAGTTGGATTGCACGGCCGAGAGCACGACCGGTACCGACCACATGCCCACCGTGGCGATCGCTCCGATCGCGACGGAGGCGGCGAGCCGGACCCAGGCGTATGAAGATTCAACCTCGCTTGCTGTGTTGGCTTGGAGCATTTTCCTGAAAGCTTTCGGCGGGGGCGGCTGGACGCGCTCTTTTGGTTCTTCTCCCCGGACCAACTTGGCCGCCGAGCCCGCGGAGGTCAACTCGTGAACCGTCGCCCTGAGGCGCTCGGCGCGCCTCTTTGCGCGCCGAGCCTCGAAGGGTGACAACCCCGACCGGCCGCGACCCTCGCGCCCCCATCCTTCGAGGCTCGCTCGCCAACGCTCGCTCGCGCCTCAGGATGACGGCGCAAAGCACGGGCGCGGCGAAAAGTTTCTGACGCCCTAGTGCTAGAGCATGCCCACACGCTTGCCTCGATGCGCGATATCGTTATGGTCGCGTGCGAGAGGTGCACGATGTCCGAGATCAAGATCCTCAACCCCGACGGCCTGGGAAAACCGCTGGGGCAGTATTCGCATATCACCCGGGTGAAGGCTTCCGAGTTTCTCTTCATTGCCGGTCAGGTGGCGACCGACAACAGCGGCAAGCCGATTGGAGTAAACGACTTCGATGCGCAATGCCGGCAGGTGTTCGCCAACATCGAGGCCGGGCTCAAATCGCAGGGTGCAGGCTTTGCCAATATCGTCGAGTTCACCACGTATCTGGTGCATTCGCAGGACATTGCGAATTTCATGAGCTTTCGATCGCGCGAGTTCCCGCGCATGTTTCCGGGCGGCCACTATCCGCCGAACACGCTGTTGATCGTCGACCGCCTCGTGCAGGAGGGGTTTCTGATCGAGGTACAGACGGTCGCCGCACTGTGAGCAGACCCCCTCCCCTGCTGCACGTGCTCTGAACGGATTTTCCCATGCCGGATCATCGCCTCGAGCCCGGAAACCCAAAGGCATTTGCGTAATGATCGGAGGAGGAGGGCCGGGCGACGGTGGATTGATCGGGCCAATGGCCCGTCCGCTCAAAGCCATGCTGCTCGCTCCTTTCGTGAGCCAGAAGATGGGCATGTTCATGGCGCAGTTAAAGAAGAGCGATCTGCAAGTCCTAAGCGACCTGATGCAGTCAGGGAAGGTGAAACCGGTCATCGATCGCACCTATCCTTTGAGTCAGATCGCGGAAGCAATCCGCTATCTCGAAAAGGGACACGCGCGCGGAAAAGTCGTCATTACGATGTAAGCCGGCCGCGCGCGTTACGAGTAGCACTCGAGATACTTGATTCCCGATCCGGTGTTGAAGATCACGACCTTCTCCTCCGGCGAAACTTGCCTAACGAACAATAGCTTTCGCAGCGCGACAAAACAGGCCGCGCCTTCCGGCGCCACGAAAAGTCCTTCCGCCGCGCCGACCGTCCGCGTCTCGCAAATCATTTCCTCGTCTTCGACCGTGATCGCGCCACCGCCGGACTCGCGCAGAATCTGCAGCATCGAGAAAATCGCCGACCGCTTTTGGCACGCGCAAGCCGGACGCCATCGTCTGCGCGTCCGGAAATTCCGCGGCGAACTTTTCGCCCTGCTTCGAAGGCGCGGACGATCGGCGCGCAGCCCGCAGCCTGCACCGAAAACATCCGCGGCCGCTTTTTCCCGATCCACCCAAGCGTTTCCATTTCGTCGAACGCCTTCCACATTCCGATCAGCCCGGTGCCGCCGCCGGTCGGATAAAGCACCACGTCGGGCAACTGCCAGCCGGCTTGCTCCGCGATTTCGTAGCCGAGCGTTTTCTTGCCCTCGACGCGATAGGGCTCTTTCAAAGTCGAGACATCGAACCATCCTTCCGCCTCCTTGCGTCGCGCGATCTCGGCGCCGCAATCGGTGATGAGCCCGTCGATCAGGGTGACGTGCGCGCCGACTTC
This sequence comes from uncultured Verrucomicrobiae bacterium, assembly GCA_963831805.1. GTDB lineage: Bacteria > Verrucomicrobiota > Verrucomicrobiia > Chthoniobacterales > UBA10450 > Palsa-1392. The sequence continues at coordinate 37,336 of CAWHRN010000005.1, forward strand.
GCGGCATTCGATGACGTTCGCGCGCGGCGTGTCGGCGGGCATGAAGATGTGCGCCTCCAAACCGGCGCGCGCCGCATAGGCCGCCAGTGCGCCACCGGCGTTGCCCGCAGTCGGCACCGCGAGCTTTTTCGCGCCGAGATATTTCGCCATCGAAACCGCAACGGTCATGCCGCGGGCCTTGAAGCTCTGGGTCGGATTCTGCGCTTCGTCCTTCACCCAGAGATCGGAAAACCCGAGGTCGCGGCCCCAGCGTCGCGACTGGCAGCAAGCGGCGTTCCTCCTTCGCCTAACGACACCGGCTCCGCCTCCGCCGGCAGCGGCAGCACTTCGCGATAACGCCAGAGCGACTTCTCGCGCCCGGCTAGTTTCTCCCGCGTAAAAGAGCGTCCGATCGCCGCGAGATCGTATTCGGCAAAGAGCGGTTTCTGGCACGCGGGGCAGAGATTTTGCAGCGCCTGCCAGTCGTAATGCAGGCCGCAGTAAGTGCAGCGGAGAGTCGTTAGGGCCATGGTCTTTCTAGGGTGAGTTATCCGCAGATGTCGCAGATTTCCGCAGATTGAAAAAGCAAGAGATCGCAAATGGGCCCTTCTTTCATCTGCGGAAATCTGCGTAATCTGCGGATCGATTTGATGAGCCCGGACCAATCCAACGCCATACCGCGCCGCCCTTGGTATCGGCCGTCGCTGACCACGCAGATCATGATCGGCCTGGTCGTCGGCGGGTTCATCGGCTGGCTCCGGCCGGACTGGGGAAACGCGGTTTATTTCCTGCGCGACATTTTCCTTAACCTGATCAAGTCGATCATCGCGCCGCTGGTTTTCTCTACGCTCGTGGTCGGGATCGCCGGCGGTGGCGACCTGAAAAAGGTCGGCCGCATGGGCGTGAAGGCGCTGATCTATTTCGAGGTCGTGACCACGGCCGCGCTCTTCATCGGGCTCGCGGTGGTGAACTTCACCAAGCCCGGCGTCGGCGTTCTCCTCGTCGCGCCGAATACCGACATCATCCAGAAAATCGGCACGACGCATCCAAAGACGCTGGTCGAGACGATCGTGCACGCCTTCCCGTCGAGCGTGATCGAGGCGATGGTCCGCGGCGACGTGCTCCAGATCGTCGCGTTCGCGGTCCTTTTCGCGATGGCCGTCTCGGCCGTCGGCGAGAAAGGGCGACCGATCCTGCGCGCGATGGAAAGTCTTTCGCAGGTGATGTTCAAGTTCACCAACTACGTGATGATGTTCGCGCCGATCGGCGTCGGCGCGGCGATGGCGCACACCGTCGGCACGCAGGGCCTCGGCGTGCTCGTGCAATCTCGGGAACCTGATTCGTCTCGCTCTATCTCGCGCTGATCATTTTCATCGTGCTGGTTTTCGGAACGGTGATTTTGCTCGCGCGGATTCCGCTCCGGCAATTCGTTAGGGCGGTGCGTGAGCCGGCGGCGATTGCTTTCGCCACGACGAGCAGCGAGTCGGCGTTGCCGAAAGCGATGGAAGCGATGGAGCGCTTCGGCGTGCCGACACGCATCGTCGGTTTCGTCATGCCGACCGGTTATTCCTTCAATCTCGACGGCTCCACGCTCTATCTCGCGCTCGCCTCGGTCTTCGTCGCGCAGGCGGCGGAAGGGACCACCGGGCATCACCTCGGCTTCGGGCAGCAGCTCGTGATGATGCTGACGCTGATCATTACCTCGAAAGGCGTCGCCGCCGTGCCGCGCGCGTCGTTCGTCATCCTGCTCGCGACCCTGAATACTTTCCTGCCCGCGGGCCTCGGGCCGATCGGCGTCGCGGTTATTTTCGGCGTGGATGAGCTGATGGATATGGGCCGGACCTGCGTGAACCTGATCGGCAACTGTCTCGCCACCGTGGTGGTCGGACGCTGGGAAGGTGAGTTCGACGACGAACGCGCGCGCGTTTTCGGGACGCCCGCGGAGATCGCGTTCGAGTTGCGAGAGGGCGAGGTGGCTTTCGCCGAAGCGGCCGCGCGCGGCGACTGAACATGTAGCGCGGGTCTCCGACCCGCGAGATCGGGCGATTGGATTCGTCGTCGGCCTTCGCGGGTCAGAGACCCGCGCTACGGCCGGGATCGGCCCGATCCACAGCGACGATCGCGGAGGTTGAATTCGAGCTGCTGCGCGCGGTGGTATGTTGGTCGGGTGATTTTCGCGAGCAAGCGCAGGAGCCGTTTCATACGTTCAGTTGAACGCGCCAGAGCGAAGGCGTCAATTCGAAAAGTATCCGGCACTCGATCATGAAACGACCGGAGACATTTCACCACAGCGTCTACGTCATTCTGCTCGACGACGCGGTTCTAAGACATCCTTCGATCCTGCGACTAAATCGAAAACGTAATCCGGGCAAACCGTGCGTTTACGTCGGCATGACGGGCTTGCCGGTTGAGCATCGCTTTGAGAATCACAAGCACGGCTACAAGTCGGCCTGGGTGGTGGAGAAATACGGCGTGCGACTATTGCCGGAACTCTTCGCGCATCTCAACCCGATGCCCTTCGAAGCCGCCGTGCAGATGGAAATGGAACTGGCGGAAGACTTGCGCGCGGAAGGTTATACCGTCGCCGGCGGCAAATAGTAACCTAACGAACAAAGGACGCTATTCGAAAATGTGACCGTGATTGAACCGCCAGATGCTAAAAGCATTCACGATCGCGGCGATGCCGAATAAAATGCCTAACGTCGGAAGCAACTCCCAGGTCGTGCAGTTCGCCCATAAGACCTGAATGAATCCCTCGATCGACCAATAAACGATCGTGAGCTTGCTCAGGTGCTGAATAAATTCCGGCATAAAACTGGTCGGGAACCACGCGCCGCCGATCGCGCTCATCGTCAGGATCAGGAACGTGCCCATCCCGTTCGCCGCCGCGGAGGTCGGCGCAATCGCCGCGAGGAACATGCCAAAGGCGACACAGGCCGAGGAGGCCGCGAAACAGATCAGGATGAGGTTGCCGAGATTCGTCCAGAGATCGATCCCGAAAAGGAAATGTCCGGCGAGGAAAAGCGCGCTGAGTTGGATAAGTCCAATGAGCATTCCGAAAAGGTATTTGCTCCAGAGAATCTGCGTCCGCTTCACCGGCGCGGAGAGGAGCCGCTGATAGAGACCGGCTTTCTTTTCATCGAAAAGTGACGTGGCCGCGCCCGAGAGCGAGAAAAGCAGAAACATCATCGCCCAGCCGCCGACACTGCGCGTCGCCATCGGGCTTTTCACCTTCGCGCCAGCGACCTGCTCGGAGTCGATCTGAATCAAGCGCTCGAGGAAATTAGAGTCGCCGGAATTAGTCGCGCTCGAAGGGATCTGGCCGCGGCTGATCTTGTCGTAGAGCTGGCTCGAGTCACCGCCAAAGGCTTTCGCGATCGAGTCGGCCATCGACCGGTTGAACTGCTCCAGCTTCGGTTGGCCGACCGCCTGCGCGGCGCGCTTCTGCAAGGAGGAGAGAAAGGCCTGCGGCGCGGAAGTGAAGATCGTTTTCTCGAGTAATCCGCGCACGGTTTGGGTTTCGATCTCATTCCGCGGGTTGTTGAGGAATTTCACCTTCAATCCGAAGCCGGTGTCACTTTCCGTATCTGGCGGAAAGATGAGCGCGAAGCGGAGCGAACCGGTGCGCATCTGCTCGCGCACTTCCGCTTCCGTGAGCGGTTGCGCGGATTTCGGACGCTCATCGGTCGTGATCACGTGAAAAGCCTTTTCCTTCTCCAGCGCCTCCGTGATCGCCTCGGCGATGGGCGCCTTGGTTTCCCGCACCACCGCCAGCGGAATTCCGCTCGGCCCGTCGCCGCTCACACCGAAGACATGACCGAAGATATAGATCAACACTACCGGGACGAGAAAGGTGAGCGAGAGCCCGGCTTTATCGCGAAAGAAACGCCGAAATTCACTTCCCACCAAAATCAGGATCGTGCGCATAGTCCTTTATTCGTTAGGCCGAAGAGCGCTCAACCATCACGGAGAGACTTGCCGGTGCGCTGCAGGAAGACATTCTCGAGGGTCGGGCGCGTCACCGTGAAAAATCTGTAAGGCAGCCCGAGCCGTTCCATCGCCGCGAAAAACTCCGAGAGCCGAAGGCCTTCACGGGGCCGCAGAACATAGGTGTCCGAAGTGGTCGTGACCTCGCCGAACTCGCCAAACGCCTCGGCTTGCGCCGAGGTCGCATCGTTCCGCGCGATCCGGATATGCTCGGTAAAGGGCAGCTGCTCGAGCAGCTCGTCGACCGTGCCGATGGCGAGCAATTTCCCATGATCGAGAATTCCGATGCGCGAGCAGAGCCGGCTCGCCTCTTCCATGTAGTGGGTCGAGTAAACGATCGTCGTGCCCTCGGCGTGGAGCTTTTCCACGAACTCGAAGATGGCGTTGCGGGACTGCGGATCGACCCCCACGGTCGGCTCGTCGCAAAGAAGGAGCGGCGGCCGATGGAGGACGGCCGCGACGATGTTCAGTCGGCGTCTCATCCCGCCCGAAAAAGTGCGGACCAGGTCCTCGCGACGGCCCTCCAATTGCGCCGCGCGCAAAGCCTCGGCCACCCGCTCGCGGAGCAGCGGGCCGCGAAGCCCGTAGAGTTGACCGAAGAGGAGCAGGTTTTCCGCCGCGGTGAGGTCGCCGTAGAGCGCGAGATCCTGCGGGACGTAACCGATCTGCGCACGCTGCTCGATCCGCTCCGGGTGAAATTTTTCGCCGTGGAAAAACATTTCGCCGGCATCGGCCGTACGTAATCCGGCCACGAGCGACATGAAGGTCGTCTTGCCCGCGCCATTCGGGCCGAGCAGACCGAAGCATTCGCCCGGCGCGAGCGCGAAGGAAACCTCCGAGAGCGCAATCGTCGCCTCGTAATGCTTGGTGAGTTCCCGAACGGTGAGCACGCGCCGAAACTGAATCGCCTAACGAATCGATTCCAGCACCTTGCGCGCGGCATTGTGCCCGGGAATCCCGCTGACTGCGCCGCCGCGCTGCGCGCTCGAGCCGCAGAGAAAGACATTTTCGAAATCGGTCTCGACGCCCCAGGTGCCGACCTGCGCCGGCTCAGTGGCGAAAGGGAAACTCGGCGCGGATTGGAAAATATTGCCGTGAAACAACCCTAACGAGTCCTCGATATCGACCGGGCTTTTGCTTTCCAGGCAGAGGCTGCCGTCGCGCGCGACCGCGAGGCAATCTTCCAGCGGCTCCGCGAGCCAGTGGTTGATCCCGTCGAGAAAGCGGCGCTCGGCGCGTTGCGACATCGTCTTGTTATCACCCGCGAAGAGCGACCACGGCGTGTCGATGCCGAAGAGGGTCAGGGTATGAAAACCCTGCGCGCGCAAGTCGGGCGAGAGAATGCTGTCGTCGGTCAGCGTGTGACAATACATCTCCGACGGCAGTTTATCCGGCAGCTGACCGGCCTGAGCCTGCTCATAACTCCGGTTCATTTCCGCATAGCCTTCGTCGATGTGAAACGTGCCGCAGAACGCCTCGTTAGGCGGATAACGCGTCGCTTTCAGTTTCGGGAGCCGGCGCAGGAGCAGGTTGATCTTGAAGACCGAACCTTCATCGGTCTGATCCGGCTCGAAGCTTTGTCCGAGATATTTTGAAAGGACATTGAGACCGAAATTCACGAGGAGGAAGTTCGTGTCGACCGTCTCGGTTTTTCCCTCCCTCACGAACTCCACCCGGCGCTTTTCGCCGCTGACGTCGATGGCACGGAGCTCGACCGAAGTGAGCATCTCGGCGCCGCTCCGGCGCGCCGCTTCCTCCAGCTTCTTCGCGACTGCGCCCATCCCGCCGACCGGCACTTTCCATTCGCCGGTCTTGTTCCCGATGAGGTGATAAAGGAAGCAACGGTTCTGTAACAATGTCGGATCTTGCGGGTAAGTCGAAACCCCGATCTTTGCGTCGGTAAAGACGAGCCCGCGGAGCAGGTCGTTCCCCAGATAGCGTTCGAGAGAAACGCCGAGCGGCTCCTCCGCGAGACTGCGCCAGGCTTCGCGGCCGATCTCATCCGTGTCGAAACGGCGGCGGAGATCCTCCTTCGATCGAAGCGGCTCAAGCATGCTGTCCCAAACACCTTCCGCAAAGGTGCGGGAAAGGTTGTAGAACTTCTTCATCTGCTCCCACTCCCGGTCACTACCGGTAAGCTGCACAATGGAGTTACGACTAACTTCTTCGGAGACATTGCTCAGGAGCAGACCGTCGTGTCGCCCGTCGATCTCATAGGGCGTGAAGGAACCGGTCGCGCGCTGCCGCAGTTCCAGGTCGAGCCCAAGGTCGCGGATGATCTTTTCCGGGAAGAGACTCACGAGATAAGAATAGCGCGAGAGCCAGGCGTCGTAGTCGGGGAAGACGCGCTGGGAAGTGGTCGCGCCGCCGATGTAATCGTTCTTCTCCAGAAGGAGCACACTCAGTCCGGCGCGGGTGAGATAAGTCGCGGCGACGAGGCCGTTGTGGCCCGCGCCTAGAATAACGACGTCGTAACTGGTTTTCATCGTCCGGAAGCGAGTCGCTGCAAGGTTAGCCTAACGAGATCTTCCGCGCTCGCCAGGTCCTGCCGGGCCTGCTGCACTTCGCGCACGGCTTTGTGCGCCTCGACCTGTTTGTAGCCGAGCGCGATCAGAGCAAGAACGGCTTCGTTGGCCTGCTCCTGTTCCGGCGTCGGTGCGTGCGAGCCGCTCGCTACTTCCCAGGCCGCGGCGACCCCGAGTTTGTCTTTCAATTCGAGGACGATGCGCTCCGCAGTTTTTTTCCCGAGCCCGCTGATTTTCGAGAGCGAAGCGACGTCGGAATTCACCACCGCGCTTTTGAAATAGCTCACGCTCATGCCGCTGAGGACGGCGAGCGCGAGCTTCGGGCCGATCCCGCTGACGTGATTCACCAGCAACCGGAAAAGATCACGCTCGGCCGCGGTCATAAACCCGTAGAGAATCTGCGCGTCTTCCCGGACGTGGAGATGCGTCAGGATCTGCACCGACTGGCCCGGTTCCGGCAGCTTGTCGTAGCTCGAGAGCGGGATGAAAACTTCGTAGCCCACGCCGCCGACATCGACGACCGCCTGGGTCGGCAACGCGTTCGTTAGGCGACCATGCAAAAATGTGATCATGTGTTTTTCAAAATCAGCGTGAGATCGATCCACTCACCGGCCGCGAAATCAAATCCGTGGATGGTGAACTTCCGATAATCGTTCGGCAGCGTCGGGTAAAGCCGATCTGCGATCTTGCTCGGGAGAATGACGAAATGCGGCCCCTTTCCCGCGAGAAAATCGTGCACCTGCGCGGGCTGGAGCGTGCCCGTTTCATGCCCGTCGCGCTGGTTGCGAAACGACCAGCCGCGCACCCGGCCGCGGAAGACCCAGACGATGCTCGGCTCCTGGAAATCGTAGGAGCCGAAATCCATTTCTGGCTGCAGGTAGGGTTCCGATTTTTTAAACAAGGCGGCCGCGAGCGAGTAGGGCGCCATTAAAGGAAACCCAACCAACGCCACCGCCAGCCAGACCGTCGCCGTCGCCGTCGTCCACCGGCGCAGACTCTGCGCAGTCGCGCCGGCGGCGAGCCAATGCCGCGCGAGGAGCAGCGAAAGAAGCGGAAAAACCGGCAGGGTGTAATGCGGCAACTTCGTCCGAACGAGGGAGAAAATAGCGAAGACCAAACCGGTCCCGAGAATGAGATAAAGATCCAGTGAATCGCGTTTCTGCCAGAGCCGCCGGACGAGCCACGGCAGCTTGACTGACCACGGGGCGAAACTGAGAAAAATGGTGAGGAAATAAAACGGCAGCGATCCGAGCGCGACAAGGAGCGACTTGCTCCCGTGCCCCTGCATGTCGCCAAAAGAACGGCCGACGACATGGCGGCCGATGCCGATCGCGAAAAATTCCCCGTGCGTCCGAACGAGCGCCGGGACGCCCCAGAGACCGACCAAGAAAAGAACGAGGAGCATTCCCCTAACGAACATAAAACGCCGCGCAAAATGCGGCACCGGCCGGACCGCGCGAAAGAGCGCGACCGTCCCGAGCGGCACCCAGGCGATCGGCCCCTTGGCGAGAAAGCCGAGCGCGAGCGCGAGGTAGAAAACCCACCACCAACCGCGCGTGTCGTTAGGCCGGAGGACCGCGCTGCGCCACGTTCCTCCATAGCGGTCGCGCAGAATTTCGTAGCCGGCCCAATGCGCGAGCGAGACAAAGAGCACGAGCCACATGTCCGCCACGGCCGCTTTCCCGTGCATAAAACTCTGCAGGCAAAGCGTGAAAAAAATCGCCGCCCACCAGCCCGCGCGCTCCAGGCTCAGGCGTCGTCCCCAGGCGAAAATCACGACCGCGATAAGCGCCGCGGCGACGGCGGTGGGAAAGCGCGCGGCGAACGGATTCTCGCCAAACACGCGATAGCTCGCGACCTGCGCCCAGTAAGTCAGCGGCGGTTTGTCGAAGCGATAACGATCGTTGAAGTAGGGAACGATATAGTCGTTCCGCTCGATCATCTCCCGCGAAGCTTCCGCAAAACGGGGCTCATCCCGATCGACCAGCGGCAGCAGCCAGGTGCCCGCGAGGTGGAAAAGGAAGGCGCCGCAAAAGAGGAGCAGGAAATTGCGGGTTGCAGGTTGCAAGAGAGCGATTGAAAGATGGCAGTCGTCGAAACACAACCGGCAATTTCCCGATGAACCGAATCGCGCCGCTCTGGAAGTGGCTGCTCGTCCTCCTCCTCGCCGCCCTCGCGATCGTCGCCGCGTTTCATTTCGACGACGCCGTTCGCCACTGGGTCACGACCGCATCCGAATCGCGCGGCGAAACATTGGATGCGCCTGGTCAGCCGATTTGGTGATTGGCCGGAGCACGTGCTCCTCGGAGTGATCATCGTCGCGCTCGCCTGGCTGCGCGGGAGCAAACGCTGGGTGCGCATTGGCCTCACGATGATCGTGGCCTGCGCGCTCGCCGGGATTGCCGCGCGCGGCGTGAAAATCGCCACCGGCCGCGCGCGCCCGTCAGTAAAGGTGGAACTCGGCTGGCACGGCCCGCGTTTGAGTTCGAAATACAATTCCTTTCCGAGCGGTCACACCGCGGCTTCGACCGCGTTTTTTGGTGTTCTGCTTTTCGTTAGGCCACGACTCGGGCTTTGCCTGCTCCCGATCCCGCTGCTCATCGCGGCTTCGCGGATGTATGTCGCCGCGCATTTTCTCTCCGACGTCGTGGTCGCGGCGGTGCTGGGCCTGTTCTGCGCCTGGCTCTGCGCGCGCGGGTTGGAGTCGTTAGGCGAAAGCTAACCCGGCGCAAGGAGGCTGGCCGCGTTACGCGACCGACTTGAACCCGCGATTGGATTCCCAAACCGCGACTCCCGGATGTTTGTCGTCGCGAAAATATTCCACCGGCGGGTCTTCCTCGGCGGTCGTGAGCAGTTTGCCGGGGTTTGCGCTGGTTGGATTCATTTCCGGAATGTGTTTCGCGGCAATGGAGCGCACGAGGTCCTGGAAGGCTTCGTCACTCGCCGCGGTGCCGTCTTGATCCTGAGCCTTGATGTGAATCTCGGCCTGCTTCTTCTCGTTAGGGAAAACGAGGAATTCGAAGAGAAAAGTCTTGAACTTCATGGCGAAAAGAAGGTGCCAAAGGCGCGCCGGGAAAGAAAGCAAATTGGCGGAGGGGGTGGGATTCGAACCCACGAGGGCTTGCGCCCTGCCAGTTTTCAAGACTGGAGCCATCAACCGCTCGACCACCCCTCCGGTTGCGCGGGCTATTTTCGCATCGCGCCGGCCGCGAGCAAGAGCACGCCGGCTTGGACAAAGTCTGTTGTTCAGTTGAACATACTCGCATGAGCTCCGACGAATCGCTCGATCCAGTGATGACGCCGCCTCCGCCGCTCACCGTCCATGGCCGCGGCGCGTCGGCGAATCCCGCGAATCGGTTCGAAACGCTCGCGCTCGAGCCCGACCTCGAGGATCTCGCGGACGAAGATCGCCCGAAGCTCGCGACGAAATATTACCGCGACTTCAGCCGCACGATCATCGCGCACAACGACAGCCCGGATGTCGGCTTCGACTCGAGCGTGAACCCGTATCGCGGATGCGAGCACGGCTGCATTTACTGCTATGCGCGGCCGACGCATGAGTATCTCGGTTTCTCCGCCGGGCTCGATTTCGAGAGCCGGATCATGGTGAAAGAAGACGCGCCGGAGCTGCTCGCCGCGGAGCTCGCGAAACCGAAATGGAAGCCGCAGGTGATCGCGATGAGCGGGGTGACCGATCCCTATCAACCGGTTGAGCGCCGGTTGCAGATCACGCGCCGCTGCCTCGAAGTGCTCGCGCGTTTTCGGAATCCGGTCGGCATCATCACGAAGAACGCGCTTGTCACCCGAGACCTTGACTTGTTAGGCGAACTGGCCGCGCATCAGGCCGCAGCAGTCAATATCTCGGTCACCTCGCTCGATCCGAAACTGCAGCGGATTCTCGAACCGCGCACTTCCACTCCGCGCGCGCGGCTGGACGCCATCGCGCAGGTCCGGGCGGCGGGGATCCCGGTCGGGGTGATGACTGCACCGATCATTCCCGGGCTGACCGATCACGAAGTGCCCGCGATTCTCGAGGCTGCGGCGGAAGCGGGCGCGCAATGGGCCGGTTACACGGTCGTTAGGCTGCCGTATGCGGTGGCGCCGCTGTTCGAGCGCTGGCTCGAGGAACATTTCCCTGAGCGGAAGGAGAAGGTGCTCGGTCGCATTCGCCATCTGCGCGGGCGGCGAGCGGTTGAACGATCCGAATTTCAAATCGCGGATGATCGGCGAAGGAATTTTCGCCGAGCAGATCCGCGGGCTGTTCGAAGCCGGCTGCAAGCGCGCGGGCCTGCACGCGCGGCCGAAACTCTCGACCGCCGGTTTTCGTCGGCCTAACGAACAACTTGAATCTCTTTGCCTAACGAAATGCCGCGTTGGCCGGGCTCTGCTCCGAGCCGGGCTAACGATCTTTATGAACCGGCGTGTTCAGTCCAGGCTCGTCCCGAGTGCTGGTCGAACTTTACTGGCGTGGTGGCTATCAGAGCCTGGAGTTCAGAAAAGTTTGCGACGGTGGAACACCGTCGCCAGCCCACGGACATGTGCGCTACCCGGAAGCGTCGCGGTAATTCTGCCTAACGACGGAGTTTCCGGTTGCGCGCGGCACTTCGCGACGGAGCCTGCTCCACATGGGAATCGCGATTCAGAACCTCCAGATCGGGATGGTTGTTCGGCATCCGCGCTACGGCGTGGGGAAGGTCAAGGGACTCACGGAACACACCGCCGATATTACCTTCGACGACGCGCCGCGAACGGTCGATCCGGCCGTGAGCGACCTCACTCTGGCCGAACCGGCCGCTAGTGTGACCGACCTGCAAATGCCGCTCGCCAGGCTCCTCCGCGAGACCGCGCAGGCGGTCGTCGACGCCCTCGGTCTCGAGCCACCGGAGCAAACGGTCGAAGGCCTCGGCGGCGCGCTGGCAGAAAGGAACGCTCAGCCTGCAACCGGCCGACGCCTCCCTGCAGGCGAAGGAAGTGCCGCTGGAGACCTTCTTCCACAAGATCGTGATGATCCGGAACAACCTCCGCGTGCTCGAGCAAAAAGTGAACGCGAACGAAAAACTGACCGACGCCGAGAAGTTCGATCTCCAGCAGTACATCACCCGCTGCTACGGCTCCCTCACGACCTTCAACGTTCTCTTCAAGGATAAGGAAGACCAGTTCGGGAGTTAGACTCAGGCGATGACTACGGTCTTCGCGTTCATGAATTCCTGCATACCTAACGAACCTAGCTCTCGCCCGTAACCCGAGCGCCGGATTCCGCCGAAAGGCAGGCGCGGATCGGACGCGACCATCTGGTTAATGAAAACCATCCCGGCCGCGAGCTCGCGGGCGAAGAGTTCCTGCTCGGCGCGATCATTCGTCCAGATGCTGGCGCCCAGGCCAAAGGCGCTGTCGTTCGCCAGCGCGACCGCCGCCGCGGCATTCTTGACCCGAAAAAGGAGAGCGACCGGGCCAAAGAATTCTTCGCCGTAGGCGGGTGAATCCTTCGGAATCTCCGCGAGCACGGTCGGCGGGTAGAAGTTCCCCTTCCCTTCTCCTACCTCGCCGCCGAGGAGCAGCTTCGCGCCGGCCTTGACCGAGTCGCGCACCTGCTGGTCGAGGCCGGCGCGAATGCCCGGCGTGGCCAGCGGTCCGATCTCGGTCGCCTCCTCGAGCGGGTCGCCGATTTTCAACGCGCCCATCTTTTCGACAAAGCGCCTGACGAATTCGTCGTAGATCTGGTCCGCGATCAGGAAACGTTTCGAGGCGATGCAGGATTGCCCATTGTTTTGGGTGCGCGCGGTGACTGCGGTTTCGAGCGCCTGCTCGAGATCGGCGCTCGGCATGACGATGAACGGATCGCTCCCACCGAGTTCGAGCACGCACTTCTTGATGGCGCGGCCGGCGGTCGCCGCGACTTCGCTGCCGGCGCGGTCGCTGCCGGTGAGCGTGACCGCCTGCACACGCCGATCCTGAATGATCGAGGCGACTTTTGCCACGTCGACGAATAACGTCTGGAAAACTCCGGGAGCCGCGCCGGCGCGCCGCAAAATGTCCTCAATCGCGAGCGCGCATTGCGGGACGTTCGCGGCGTGTTTGAGCAGGCCGACGTTGCCGGCCATGAGGGCCGGTGCGGCGAAACGGAACACCTGCCAGAAGGGAAAATTCCACGGCATGATCGCGAGCACGGCACCGAGCGGTTCCCAGCGCACGAAGCTGCGCGCAGCCGCGGTCTGGATGGTTTGCTCCTCGAGGAAACGCTCGCCATTCTCCGCATAAAATCGGCAGCCGCTGGCGCATTTGCGGACTTCGGCGCGCGCCGCCGCGATCGGTTTTCCCATCTCCAGCGTCATCGTGCGCGCCAGCGAATCGACTTCGTTCTCGAGCAACTGCGCCGCCGCCTCGAGGATCGCGGCGCGTTCCGCAAAGGAACTGCGCGCGCTGCCGCAGAAACGCGCGCTCGGCCGCGGCAAGTTTCTCTTCAATCTGCGCGTCGGTGAGCTCGGAAAACTCTCTCAGCGTTTCGCCCGTGGCCGGATTGATCGACGCGATTCCCATGACTCGTCAACATCGTCGCGCGCGAAGCCAGATCGCAACTGGCCATCCGCGCGATCCCACGCTAAGAAGGCGCGATGTCGACCGGGCGCCTCGAAGCTTTCAGCGACGGTGTTTTCGCGATCATCATCACCATCATGGTGCTGGAACTGAAGGTGCCGCACGGCGAGAGCTCGCCGAGTTACGCGCCGTTGCTGCCGGTCTTCCTGAGTTACGTGCTGAGCTTCGTTTTCGTCGGCATTTATTGGAACAACCATCACCACATGCTGCAGGCCGTCGAGCACGTCGCGGGCAGCGATCTTTGGGCCAATCTTCATCTGCTCTTCTGGCTTTCGCTCGTGCCGTTCGTCACCGGTTGGATGGGCGAGAACAATTTCGCGCCGGCGCCGGTCGCGGTCTACGGACTGGTGCTGCTCTGCGCCGCGATCGCTTACGTGATCTTGCAGGTTCACTCATCCGCACGGAAGGGAACGTGACTCCGCGCTCGGCGCGTGCGATGGGACGCGATTGGAAGGGCAAGCTCTCGCCGTCATCTATCTCGCCGCGATCGCGGTCGCGCTCTGGCAACCGCTCCTCGCCTGCGCCGGCTACGTGACGGTGGCGACTATCTGGCTCATCCCGGACCGACGAATCGAGCGCCACTCTGCCGACCACGACCCGCTAACTCGTTGGCGCGGAAACGGAGTGCGCCGCTCGAAACGCGCTTCCCGTATGGGCTCACGTCGCTATGCTCCCGTGGCACCGGCATGAATCCGCGCAACTTCTTCGCCGAGCTGAAACGGCGCAACGTCTACAAGGTCGCCGTCGGCTACGGCGTGGTCGGCTGGCTCGTCATGCAGGTCGCGGCCACCGTCGTGCCGGCGCTCCATCTGCCGGATAGCCTAACGACCGCCGTGGTCGTGCTTGTTCTGCTCGGGTTCCCGATCGCGCTCGTCATCGCCTGGGCTTTCGAGATGACTCCGGACGGAATGAAGCGGACGGAGAACGTCTCGCCTAACGAACCGAATCCGCAGTGGAGCCGGCGCAAATTTTTCACCTTCGTCGCGGTGATGGCGCTGCTCGCGGCGGCATTGCTGGGCTACCGCTCTTGGCGCACGCCGCGACGCGGCCGGCGAGACGGCCGCCGGCGAAGTCGATCGCGGTGCTGCCGTTTGAAAACCTCAGCTCGGACAAGGAAAACGCCTATTTCGCCGAGGGCATCCAGGACGAAATCCTCACCCGCCTGGCGAAGATCGGCGATTTGAAAGTGATCTCGCGCACCTCGACGCAGCACTACAAAAGTTCGCCGGACGATCTTGCCGAAGATCGCGCAACAGCTCGGCGTCGCCCATGTTCTCGAAGGGAGCGTGCAAAAGGCCGGCCCGCAGGTGCGCGTGACCGTGCAGCTGATCCGCGCCGCGACCGACTCGCATCTCTGGGCGGAGACTTACGATCGCAATCTCACCGACATCTTCGCGGTCGAAAGCGAAGTGGCGGAAAAGATCGCGCAATCCCTGAGCGCGGAACTCACCGGCGCCGAACAACAGGCGGTCAGCGCGAAGCCGACGGATAACCCGGAGGCTTACGAAGCCTATCTCCATGGTCTCGCGCTTTGGAATCGCATCCAGGTCTCGCCCGCAGATATCGAAAACACGATTCTTTACTTCGCGCGGGCGACGCAGCTCGACCCGCACTTTGCCAGCGCCTGGGCGCGACTCAGCGTCGCGAACATGTTTTCCTACGCTTCGTTTGACCGCACTCCGCAACGCCTGACCCAGGCCAAACAGGCGCTCGACCAAGCCACCAGCCTCGCGCCGGAATCGGGTGAGACGCAATTCGCGCTCGGGCTCTATCGTTATCGCGCGCTGGCCGATTACGAAGGAGCGCTTGCCGCGTTCGAGAAAGTAAGCCGGACTGCAAGCGGCCGGGTCGAGGCGCTGGAATTCTCCGCCTACGTGAAAAGGCGACAGGGCAAGTGGGACGAAGCGCTCGCCTTCCATCACCGGTCGCTCGAGCTCGATCCGCAAAATTTGATTCTCCTGTCCGAAGCCGCGTCGACTCATCTCGCGCTGCGACAGTTCGACGAAGCGCGGCAGCTCCTCCACCGCGGTCTCGCGATCGACCCGAAGAATGCGCCGCTGCTCGTGCAACAGGCCGGGATTGCGCAGGCCCGAGGCGATCTCGAGACTGCTTCGCTTTTGCTCGAGAAAGTGCCGGTGAGGGCGGATGATCCTCTCCTCTTCGACGCCCACATCAGGCAGTGGGTTTACCTGCGTCGCTACGACGAGGCGACTCGCGTTCTGCGTCACACCCTGGCCGCACCCGGCGCCATCTCACCCGTCCTTCGGCAAAATTATCGGGCGTCGTTAGGCATGATCGAAACGCTAAACGGGCCTACCGCGGAAGCGAAGCGCGACCTCACGACCGCGCGCGATGAACTCGCCACCCTCCGCGCGGGAGGCGACAAAGGCCAGGGGATCGCGATCGATCTCCTCCTAACCGCGGGACTGCTCGGCGACCACGCCACGGTTGAGCGCGTCGCGGCTGAGTTACAAGATGAGATCGCGCACGACGCAATGACTGGGCCAAATATCGAAGCGAATATCGCAGTCGCGCGGGCATGGTTAGGCGAAAAAGAGGCGGCTATTACCACGGTTGGTCGGCTGCTTGCGACCAACGGGGAAAACCCGCTCACTCCCGCTCTCCTCCGGATTGATCCTTTCTGGAGTCCTTTGCGCTCCGACCCGCGCTTCAAAGAGCTGGCTAACCCGTGAAGACTCTAGGATTCTTCGCTGAGTTAAGACGCCGCAATGTTTACAAGATTGCGGTCTCCTACATCGTCGTGGCGTGGTTGCTCATCCAGGTCGCGACGCAGACCTTTCCCTTCTTTGACATTCCTAACTGGGTGGTGCGCGCAGTCATTCTCGTTCTCTGTCTCGGCTTCCCGGTCGCACTCCTGCTCGCCTGGGCTTTCGAGCTCACGCCGGAAGGACTACAACGAACTGATCAGGTAGGCCGCGCTCATCCGCCGAAGCGCGGTCACGCCTGGATTTACATCGCCGTGCTCGGCGCACTCCTCTCGCTCGGGTTTCTCCTCGCGGGCCGTTTCCTGTTGCCTAACGAACATAAGACTGTCGGCGAAACCGCGGTGGGAAAGTCAATCGCGGTGCTGCCCTTTGAGAATTTGAGCGAGAACAAGGAGAACGGTTATTTCGTCGACGGCATCCAGGACGAAGTAATCACCCGCCTGGCGAAGATCGGCGAGCTCCGCGTGATTTCGCGCACCTCCACTCAGCGCTACAAAACGCGGCCCTCAAACTTGGGCGAGATCGCGCACGAGCTCGGGGTTTCGCATCTGGTCGAGGGAACGGTGCAGCGAGTCGGGGACCGCGTCCGGATCAACGTCCAGCTCATCCGCGCGACGAATGAGAGCCATCTCTGGGCGGAGATTTACGATCGCAATCTGACTGACATCTTCGCGGTCCAGAGCGAACTGGCCACCCGCATTGCTGAGTCTTTGCAGGCAACCTTGAGCGGCGACGAACGCAAAGCCGTCGCGGACAAACCGACGAGCAATCTCGCCGCGTACGACGCTTATCTGCGCGGACTCGAACTGGAATCGCGGCCGGGGCAGACGGAAGAGGATCAAAGAAAAGCCGTCGACGCCTACGCCGAAGCGGTGCGTCTCGATTCACAGTTCGCGCCGGCCTGGGCGGCTCTCTCCCATGGCAACGCGAGTCTTTATTTCCTGCAGTTTGACACCAGCGCAGCGCGCAAGGAGGCCGCCCGGGTCGCCGCGGAAACAGCCACCCGGCTAAGTCCTACCGCCCCCGAGACACTCCTTGCCAATGCCTACTATCGTTATCACATAGAGCGCGATTACGAGGGAGCGCGGCTCCTCTTTGAAAAACTCCGGCGCGAATCTCCGAGTAATAGCGAAGCTCTGACCGCTCTCGCCCGGATTGCGCGCCGGCAAAGTCGCTGGAATGACAGCCTTCACTTATATGAACAGGCTGCGCAGCTAAATCCCCGCGACGCCCATCTCTTAATGGATCGAGCCTGGACTTACTCGATGCTCCGTCAGTTTGGGGCGACCGCGGAAATGATCGCAAGCGCGCTCGAGATTAGCCCTAACGATCCCGAAGTACTCGAGAACAAAGCGAAACTCCTCCAAACCACCGGCGACCTTCCGGCCGCACGCACCGTGCTGGAGAGCATTCCGAGCGGCACAGGCAGCGGTCTGGTCGAAGGTCTCCGCTACACCCAGGCGCTTTGGGAACGACGCTATGATGAAGCTCTTCGTTTGGCCGAAGCACGGTTGGCGCGGGAAAAGGATTCCTTAGCGGGAGATCTTCCGCTTTATCGCGTCTTGCTCGGCGACGCGCGCGCGTTCGCCGGGAAAAAGGCAGAAGCGAGAGAGGCGTATCTCGAGGCCAAGGCTGCATTGGAAGCTCAGCAACTGAAGGAACCCAACAGTCCCTTCATCGCTTCCAATCTTGCCTTCACCGAGGCGGGACTGGGAAACAAAGCAGCCGCTCTGCGCCAGGCGGAACGAGCTGTCTCACTGCTGTCGGCGGCGACCGATCCGGTCTTCGGGCCTGGCATGGAAGAAAGTCTCGCCGCGGTGGAAGTGCAGGTCGGCGAAAACGACCGCGCGCTTAAGCGCATCGAACGATTGCTCACCATTCCCTACGGGGCGTTTCCACTCACGCAGGCCGCCCTGCGACTCGATCCCACGTGGGACAACCTGCGCGCCGACCCGCGGTTCCAGGCGCTCGTCGAAGGGCCGGAACCCAGGACCATCTATCGCTAAGACTGTGAGCTCGCCTAACTTCTTTGAAGAGCTAAAACGCCGCAGCGTTTACAAGGTCGCGGTGACCTATGCGGTGGTCGCGTGGCTTCTGATCCAGATCGCGACCCAGGTCTTTCCGTTCCTGCAGATTCCGGACTGGGTGATTCGCTTGGTCATCATGCTCCTCGCCGTCGGCTTCCCGGTCGCGCTCGTTATTGCCTGGGCCTTTGAGCTAACTCCCGAGGGAATCAAACGCACCGACTCAGTCGAGGCCCTCGCGCCGCGGAAGCGGACTTACACGTGGGTTTACATTGTCGTGATCGGCGCAGCTCTCTCCGTTGGTTTATTTTTTCTCGGTCGCTACACCGGCTCGCACCACCCTGTCGAGTCACCCGCGAAATCGATCGCGGTCCTGCCTTTCGCGAATCTAAGTGAAGACAAGACGAACGCTTACTTTGCCGACGGGATTCAGGACGAAATCCTGACCCGGCTCTCCAAGATCAGTGAGCTGAAAGTCATCTCGCGCACTTCGACCCAGCAGTTCCAGAGCAAGCCCGCGAACATCGCCGAAATCGCCAAACAGCTGGGCGTCGCCCACATCCTCGAAGGCAGCGTGCAGAAAGCCGGCGATTCCGTGCGGGTCAATGTGCAGCTTATCAAAGTCGAGGGGGACTCTCATCTTTGGGCCGAGACTTATGATCGCAAGCTGCTCGATACCTTTGCGGTCGAGAGTGAAGTCGCCGGCCGGATCGCCAGTTCCCTCGCCGCCCAAATAACCGGCCGGGAAAAAGACGAGCTCGCGCATGTCCCGACCGCTAACTCCGAGGCTTACGAGGCCTATCTCCGCGGTCTCGCTTTGGATAACTCCCAGGCGGAACCGGAGATTGATAAAGCGCGGCAATACTTTCGCCGGGCGGTCGAGCTGGATCCGCAATTCGCCCTCGCCTGGGCTTATCTCGCCAACCGCGAGGCCTGGCATTACTTTGTCGACCATCGCACACCCGAGCAGCTCGCCATCGCGCGCACGGCCGCAGAGACGGCGATGAAGCTGCGGCCCGACGCGAGCGAGTCGCATGCAGGTCTCGGTTCCTATTACTATTACTGCCTGCAGGATTTCGACCGCGCTCTGGCGGAGTTTCAAAAGGCGGCTGAACTTTCACCCAGTTCGGCGAATGCCGTGATCATGACGGCGATGGTGAAACGCCGGCAGGGCGAGCTGGAACAATCGATCCAGTTACAACTGCAGGCCGCCGCACTCGACCCGCGCAATCCCGATGTCTGGGTGAATCTGGGACGCAGTTATCGCGCTCAACGTCATTTTCAAGCGGCGCGCGAGATGTATGATCGCGCCTTGGCGATCCTACCTAACGAAGACTCGATTCTCGCGCAAAAGATTGAGACCTATCTCGCCGAAGGCGACCTCGACACCGCGGCGAAAGCGCTTAGCCCGCTCAAGATCAAACTCGGCACCCGGCTCTACAACGAATACGTCGCCCTGTTCATGCTGCGGCATGATTACACCGGGGCGATCGCGGGGATCACCCAGCATCTGGGAGACGCCGAAGCGACCGCCGAAGATCGACAATTCGCCAATCTTTCAATCGCCTTTGCCCACGTCCTGCTCGAACAATTCGGGGTCGCGCGTCCTCAACTGGAAATGACCCAACGCGATTTCGAGCATCGACTCGAGGAGGGCGACCGAACCGTCGGGTTGCGGGAGTCGCTGATTGAGATCAATGCCGCGTTGGGTAAGCGCGCCGCGGTCGAGCGGGAATGCGAGATCCTCCTGCGCCAAACTCAGCACGATCGCTGGCAGATGCCAAACGCCGAGGAAAGTGTTGGCCGCGGCTTTGCCATTCTCCGCGACGCGGATCGCGCCCTGCCGCATATCGAGCGCGCGCTGGCCGCGCCGGCGCAGGACGGGCTCACGGTTTCCTACCTCCGCCTCGATCCGGTCTGGAACCGGATCCGCGACGATCCACGTTTCCAAAAACTGGCCAAGCCTTGAAATTGCAAAACTTCTTCGGCGAGCTGAAGCGGCGGAATGTCTACAAGGTCGCGGTCAGTTATGCCGTGATCGCATGGCTTTTGCTGCAAGCCGGATCGATCCTTCTCCCGACCTTCGACGCGCCTTCCTGGGTGATGAAGGTCCTGGTCGTCGTGATCGCGGGCGGCTTCCCGATCGCGCTCCTCATGGCGTGGGCTTTCGAGCTGACGCCGGCAGGTCTGCAAAGGACGGAAGACCTTTCGCCTAACGAGTCTATCCCGCACTGGAGCCGGCGTAAATTCATCGCCTTCATCGCCTGTCTCGCGCTCGTCGCTGGCGGCTTGTTCGCCTGGCAGCGCTGGGAGAGTTATTGCGTCTCGGCTGCGCGGCTGCCGCTGAAATCAATCGCCATCCTTCCGTTTGAATCGCTGAGTGAGGATAAGGCAAACGCCTATTTCGCCGAAGGAATCCATGACGAAATCCTAACCCGCCTTGCCGCGGTCGCGGATCTTCGAGTTATCTCGCGCACCTCCACCGAGCTGTACAAAAGCAAACCACAAAACCTCGCGGAGGTAGCCCACCAGTTAGGTGTAGCTCATATCCTCGAGGGTAGCGTGCAGAAGGTGGGCGATTCCGTTCGGATCAACGTGCAGCTGATCAAGGCGGAAGAGAATTCGCATCTCTGGGCGGACACCTACGACCGGAAGCTAACAGATATCTTCGCGGTGGAAACGGAGGTAGCCGAGAAGATCGCCGGCTCGCTGGCGGCCCAGCTGACGGGCGGCGAACGCCAGCAGATGGCGCGCGTTCCGACGGAGAATCCGCAGGCCTACGATAACTACTTGCGCGGGCTCGCGCTCATTCGCCGCCAAGCGTCGACTGACGTGCGGAAAGCGCGCGCGCTTTTCCAGAAGGCTGTCGAACTCGACCCGTTGTACGCGCAGGCCTGGGCGCAAATCTCGATTGCTGAGTCCCAGATTTATTTCGGCGACGAACATAACCCGGCTTGCCTCGAACGAGCCCGCCGCGCGGCGGAGACGGCGGTTCGTTTGCAACCACAACTAAGCGAAGCCCGAGCCGCTCTGGGAGCTTTCTATTATTTGTGTTTGCAGGACTTCGATCGTGCCCTGAGTGAGTTAACCGAAGCTCACCATCTCTCGCCTAACGATGGTGATGTGATTCTCTACATCGGTCTGGTCCAGCGACGACAGGGGAAACTGGAAGAGGCGATCGAGAGTCTGAAGCAATCCGCCGCCCTCGACCCGCGTAACTCGGATATCTGGTCGAATCTCGCGCGCAGTTACCGGGGTCGGCGCGATTTTGCGCAGGCGCGAGAAACTTTCGATCGCGCCTTTGCCTTGTCGCCTGACGAGATGGAATTCATCGGTGAAAAGGCTGAATCCTATATGGCGCAGGGTAACTTGGACGCCGCGGATGCGGCCTTTCGTGGCCGAGACTTGAAAGGGACAACCGGGGCGCTTGGTGAGCAAATCAATCTGTTGCTCTACCGCCGGCGCTTTGAGGAGGCCGTGACGACTTTCGCCCGACTCTCCGCGAAGCAGACGGAGCGGTCTCCGCTCCTCGAAGCGGACGACAAATCGTGGTTGGGCAGCTTGCAGATCCTCGCGGGCCACGAGGCGGCGGGGCGGCAGTTACTCACCGAGGCGAGGGTCGCTCTGCAGGCTCTGGCCGCAGCCGGCGACACCAGCCCGCGACTGGCCGTTTCTCTGACCTTGGCGAGTGCCGATCTCGGCGATCGGACTGAGGTGGAAAAGCAGGCGGCGATGCTGCTCCGCCGCAAAGATGACTTATGGATGTTTCCGGAATGGGAGACGGACGTAGCCGTGGCTTACGCTCGACTCGGCGATGCGGCAAAGGCGACACCGCTGCTCGAGCATGCTCTGGCCGTTTCCTATCGGCGCTCTCTCACGCCCGCGCTGCTCCGGCTTGATCCGGTCTGGGATCCTATTCGATCCGATCCGCATTTTCAGCGGCTGGCCGCGACCCGGAAATAGGAACTCGCGCGGAGTCCTTGGAAAACCAGAGCTAGCGGCCCCTACACGCTGCGGTAGCTTGCGGGCGCCGCAGATGAAGTTCCTCGTGACGAACGACGACGGGATCGACGCCCCGGGATTAAAAGCACTGGTCGCCGCCGCGGGCGGTTACGGCGAGCCGGTCGTTGTCGCGCCGTCCGGTCCGCAGTCGGGGGTAAGTCATGCGGTGACCTGGCGCGAAGGGGTGCGGCTCGAGCCGCGCGGGGAGAATCGTTTCGCGATCCATGGGACGCCCGCAGATTGCACGCGTCTCGGATTGCTCTACGCGGTACCCGACGCGAAGTGGATCCTGAGCGGGATCAATCACGGCGCGAACCTTGGCGCCGACGTTTATTATTCGGGCACGGTGGCCGCGGTGCGCGAAGGGCTGCTGCATGGCTGGCCGGGGATCGCCTTCTCGCATTATCGACGCGACGGGATGGAATACGATTGGGCGCGCGCGACCCGCTGGATCGGCCCAATCCTCGCCAATCTCCTGGCGCGACCGGCGGAGACGGGCGTCTTTTACAATGTGAATCTCCCGATGCTGCCGCCGGGAGCGCCAGATCCGGAGCTGGTCTGGTGCCCGCTCGACCCGAAGCCGCTGCCGCTGAACTACCGCCACGAGGAAGATAGCGGCCTTTATTTCGCGGGCGAATACAGCCTGCGCGGTCGCACCCCGGGAGCCGACGTCGATGTCTGCTTCGGCGGAAGCATCGCGATCACGGCCGTGCGGCTGCTCTGAAGTTTTTCCGGCCGGGGTTTTTCTGCTTCGGCCGACTTGAATGTTGGTAACCGATGTGGCTCCTTCGCGGTCATTTTCGGCGGCCCCCCCTGATTCTGTAGTCAAAGGGACGCGGATGTGTAACAAAAGAATTCTCAAAATTATGAAAAAATCTGGCCCCTTCCTGTTCACCCTCCTGTTTGCAATGGCGCTGGCCGCCTTCACTCCGCTGCGGGCTGCGACTTTGCCCTTGAACCCGGAGCGGACCGGCCACGCGGCGACGACATTGCCGTCCGGTAAAATTCTCATCACCGGTGGCGTGAACGAAACGGGCACGCTCGCTTCCGCGCTCCTCTACGATCCGGCGACCGGGCAAATAACGCCGACCGGCTCCATGACCACGCCGCGCGCTGATCATACCTCGACGCTCCTGCTGGATGGCCGGGTGCTGATCGCGGGCGGCGACCAAGGCGCGGTCACCTTGAAGACGGCCGAGCTGTACAATCCGACAACCGGCGTTTTTACCCCGACGACCAAGGCGATGAAGATCGCGCGCACGCAACACACCGCCACGCTTCTGGCGGACGGCACGGTGATGCTCGACGGGGGCAAAGGTGCTGAAATCTTTAATCCGGTCCTCCAGAATTTCACCTCCACCGTCGGAGCGCCGATTAATCGCCGGGCGCACGAGAGCGAACTACTGCCGGACGGCACGGTGCTGATCACCGGCGGCTACGTCGGCGGCATCGCGACGAACTCGGCGGAAATTTACAACCCGGTCTCGCAGATTTTCACCACACTCGCCGCGGGGATGATAATCCCGCGGGCCAACCACACGGCGACGCTGATGTTGAACGGCAACGTTCTCATCGCCGGCGGCTTTTCCGGCACCAGTCCGCACGATGAAGTGGAAATCTATACTCCGAGCACGCAGACCTTCGCCCTCACCGGCAAGATGGCCTACCACCGCTCGAATCACCGCGCGATTCGCCTCGCAGATGGCCGCGTGGTCGTGATCGGCGGCGTGACTCTGGAGAGCGGCTTTCTTTTTGCGGACGAGATCTACAATCCATCGACCGCCACTTGGTCGTCGGATGGTTCGCTGGTGCAAAACCGCGCCGGCCACACCGCGACCTTGCTCGCCGACGGCACCATTCTCGTGGCCGGCGGCGTCACCGGAAACAGCACCCTCACCACAGCGGAAATCCTCGACCCGACGACGCTCGCCTTTACCTCTCTCGGGAACATGAACGTCGGCCGCAACCAGCATCGCGCCGTCTTGCTCAACAACGGCAAGGTGCTCCTGATCGCGGGCAGCACCGACACGCAAACCTTGCGTTCATCCGAGCTCTTCGACCCGGCGACAAACACTTTCACCTTGTCGGGTAATTTGAACACTCCGCGCAAGAGTCACACCGCGACCAAATTGCAGGATGGCCGCATCCTCGTGACCGGTGGAAAGAGCGTCACCGGCGATCTGGTCAGCTCGGAAATTTACGATCCGTCGACCGCGCTCTTTCACCTTACTTCACCGATGGGAATTGGCCGCGCCTTGCACACGGCCAGTCTGCTCAACAATGGCCGGGTCATGGTCGCGGGCGGCGTCACGACCGGCGGCAACGAAACGAATATCGCGGAACTGTTCGACCCGACGAGCGAAAGCTTCTCCCGTACGAGCGGGTTGATGAAGCAGAAACGCAAACGCCATCGCGCGGCGGTGCTACTCGACGGGACGGTGCTGCTCAGCGGCGGCAACATTCTGGCCAACGGCCAGGGTGGCGGCGATCGCACGACCGAGACCGCTGAGCTTTACGACCCGGTCTCGAGCACCTTCTCCGCGACGCAGGTGATGAGCGCGGCGCGGACGGAGCACGAATCCACGCTCCTGACCGACGGCACCGCCCTACAGACCGGCGGCACCGAGAGCGTCGTGCAGTCCAATATTTACCAGCCGCCGGCGAAAAACTTTACCACCACCGGCGCGCTCCTCCAGCCGCGCGGCCGCCACGTCGCGCTGCGCCTGACGAATCCAAATTGGAAGAGCCTGGTCGGGAACGTTATCGTCACCGGCGGCTCGGTTGCGGGTGGCGCGATTTTTGGCGGCGCCCAGCAGGCACTTGATTCGGTGGAAATGTACGATCCGAAGACCGGCCAGTTCACCCTTCTCGGCACGATGACCGTGGCGCGGCAGAACCACACCGCGACCGAACTGAATGACGGCCGCGTTCTCATCACCGGCGGCGTCGGCCGGCCCTACATCAGCGCCACTGCCGAGACCATCACCCCCTGACGCATCATTCTGCCTAACGACGAGTCGGCTTGGCAAAACGGCGCGGCGCCCGATATTCCGCGGGTGACCGCGCCGCTCCGTTCCATCGTCCTGATCGGGTTCATGGGGAGCGGCAAATCTTCCGTCGGCCGTCGGCTCGCGCAAACTTTGGGTTGGCCGCGGCGCGATACCGACGAGCTGGTCGCGGCGGCAGCAGGGATGAGCATTCCGGGGATTTTCGCGCACGGCGGCGAAACGCAATTCCGCGCGGCGGAAAGCGACGTCCTCACCAGGATGAGCGCGAAACCGCCAAGTGTGATCGTGACCGGCGGCGGGATTGTCCTGCGAACGGAGAACGTCAGCCGACTTCGCGAGATCGGAACCGTCGTCTGGCTGACGGCCAGCCTCGATGTGCTCCGCGAACGCCTCGCGCGGCGCAGGAATCGCCCGCTTCTGCAAACGTCCGATCCGGCCGCGACGATCGCGCGGCTGCTGGAGGAGCGACGCAAATTTTACGAAGCGGCAGCCGATCTCACGGTCGATACTTCGGAGCTGGATCACGCGCAGGTAGCGGAGGCGGTTCGTCGTGCAATACAGGCCGGAAGTTGAATTGAAAAAAGCGCTGGTCGCCCGTGCACGGGAGATCGGCTTCGACGATTGCCGGATCGCGCGCGCGGAGCCGCCCGCGCATGCGGCGGAGTTGCGCGCGTGGCTCGACGCGGGCGCGGCCGCCGACATGGCTTGGATCGAGCGCGGCGCGGGGAAGCGAAGCGACCCGCAGCTCGTGCTCGCCGGAGCGAAATCGGTCGTGGTGCTGGCGATGAATTATTGGCAGGGTAAGTCGGAGCCGGGAAAAGCCGGCCGCATCGCGCGTTACGCCTGGGGCGATGATTACCACGACGTGATCGAGCGGAAGCTGAAACAGCTGAACGAATTCCTCGAAAACGCCGGCGGGCGGCAGCGCTCCTATGTCGATACCGGGCCGGTACTCGAACGCGATTTCGCGGCGACGGCCGGCCTCGGCTGGCACGGGAAGAGCACCATGTTGCTCAACCGATCGTTAGGCACTTGGTTCTTCCTCGCGGAAATTTTCACTACGCTTGCGCTCCCGCCCGACCCGCCGCAGGCGGCCCGCTGCGGAAGTTGCACCAGTTGCCTCGACGCCTGCCCGACCGGCGCGATCACTGCGCCACATCGACTCGACGCGCGCCGCTGCATTTCCTACCTCACGATTGAACTGAAAGGGAGCATCCCGCTCGAGCTCCGGCCGCTCATTGGCGATCGCATTTACGGCTGCGACGATTGCCTCGACGCCTGCCCCTGGAATCGCTTCGCGCAGGTTTCGCACGAGGCCGCGTTCGCCGCGCGCCCGGCGGTGAAGCAGATGCAGTTGCGCGATTACCTCGCGCTCGATGACGCGGGATTTCGCGAACTGTTTCGCGGTTCACCGATCAAGCGAATCAAGCGCCGTGGTTTCCTGCGCAACGTTTGCGTGGCGCTCGGGAATGTCGGCACCGTAGCAGATTTGCCCGCGCTCGAAGGCGCCGCCGGCGACTACGAACCGCTGGTCGCCGAGCATGCCCGCTGGGCGCTGGACCGCCTGCGCGCGCGTCATTCGCTGAACGGGAAATCCGTTGCAAAGGTCTAAGGAGCCGCTACTGCTTTGCAAAAGATCGTCCCGCCAATGCATCAACCCGCCTCCGCGCCTGCCGCCGTCCCCCCACCCGCGATCCGTCGCAAACGAAAATCGCGCCGGAAGCGCTATATCTGGTTAGGCATCGGCGGCTTCGTTCTCCTGCTCATTCTCATCTCCGTCATTCGCGGGAAACAGGTCCCGCCGATCGCCGTGACCACGGAGAAAGCCGCCCGGCGCAACATCCTCGAGACTGTCTCGGCGACCGGCAAAGTGCAGCCCGAGACCGAGGTGAAAATTTCTCCCGAAGTCGCGGGCGAAATCATCGAGCTGCCGGTGGCCGACGGGCAGGAGATAAAAAAGGATGAGCTGCTGATGAAGATCCGGCCCGATTCCTACAAGGCGCTGCTCGAGCAGCAGCAGGCGGCGATCAGTACCGCAGAGGCGGTCAGCGGACAGCAAAAAGCCTCGATGGAAAAGGCCAATCAGGATCTCAAACAGGCGGTCGATCTTTATCACAAGAAACTCATCTCGCTGACCGAAATGGTGACCGCCCAGACGACCTATGACGCCGCGAAATCGATGTTTGAATCCGGCTTGCACGGGATCGAAGGTGCCAAGGCCAGCTCCAGCCAGGCGCGCGACCAGCTTTCCAAGACGACGATCTACTCGCCACTCGATGGCGTGGTCACCGTGCTCAACAGCAAGCTCGGCGAGCGCGTCGTGGCCACGAACCAATTTGCCGGCACCGAAGTGATGCGCGTCGCCGATCTCAACCACATGCAGGCCGTGGTGGACGTGAATGAAAACGACGTCGTCCACGTGAAATTGAACGACCCGGCCACGGTCTCGATCGATGCCTACGGCAAGCGGGAGTTTCCCGGCGTGGTCGAGCAAATCGCCAATACCGGCACCACTACCGGCACCGGCACGCAGGAAGAGGTGACCAATTTCCAAGTGAAAATCCGCCTCACGAAACCCGACGTTCGCCTCCGCCCGGGCCTGAGCTGCACCGCGGATATCCAGACCCAGAAAGTGAACGATGTCGTCTCGGTCCCGATCCAGAGCGTCACCATCCGCACCGGCGACAGCAATCTCAGCCCCGAAGAGATCGAGAAAAACAAGGAAGTCGCCGCCGCCAAGGACCAAGCCGATAACAATGCCGAAGTCCAAAACGAACGCCTGACCAAGGCCGCCGAGAAAGAGGAGCGGGAGAAGCTCCGCAAGGTCGTCTTCCTGAAAAACGGCAACACAGCGAAGATGGTGGCCGTCACCACCGGCATCGCCGATGACGCCAACATTGAGATCAAGAGCGGCTTGAAAGCCGGCGACGAAGTGATCTCCGGCAGCTACAGCGCGATCAGCCGCAAGCTGAAAGATGGCGCGAAGGTCGAGTTGGAGAAGCCGGCCACAGCGGGGAAGAAATAATTTTGCCGTAGCGATCGGAGGGAAGCGGTTAGACGGAGTTCCTTTTCCCCTACACCGCTGCGGTTAAGACATGGACACCTCTAACGGCATCAGGCCTCCCGGCCCGCTCGTCATCGACATCGAGAACATCACGAAGGAATACGTGATGGGCGAGGAGATCATCCACGCCCTGCGCGGGGTGACCTTGCAGATTCGGCGGAACGAATATCTCGCGATCATGGGCCCGAGCGGCAGCGGCAAATCGACCCTCATGAACATGCTTGGTTGCCTCGATACGCCGAGCTCGGGCCGCTATGAATTCAATGGCAAGAGCGTTTCCGACATGGACGGCGACGAGCTCGCGGCGATCCGCAATCTCGAGATCGGTTTCGTTTTCCAGACTTTCAATCTCCTCCCGCGCTCCACCAGCCTGCGGAACGTCGAGCTGCCGCTGATCTACGCCGGGATCGATCCCGCGGAACGCGAGGAACGTGCCGCCCGCGCGCTCGCCGACGTCGGCTTGGGCGACCGACTGACTCATAAGCCTAACGAACTTTCCGGCGGCCAGCGCCAGCGCGTCGCCGTCGCCCGCGCGCTGGTCAACAACCCGTCGATCATTCTCGCCGACGAGCCGACCGGCAACCTCGACTCCAAGACGGGCGAGGAAATCATGGCGCTTTTCGAGAGCCTTTATCAAAAAGGCAACACCGTCATCCTGGTCACACACGAACCCGATATTGCCCGGCACGCGCGACGCAGCGTCCATCTCCGCGACGGCGTGATCGAGAGCGACGAAGCCAATGCCGAGCTGCCTAACGTGCTCGCGGTCCGTTAAAAATCGCCGCGAATGAAACGCTTTCTCTACGAGCTGAGCGAGAGCTGGAAAATCGCCCTCGCGCAGATGTCGGCGAACAAAACTCGCTCGATGCTGACCGCGCTCGGCGTGATCATCGGCATCGTCGCGGTCACGCTCATGGGCACCGCGATCAACGGCATCTCGACTGGCTTCGACAACAGCATGTCGTTCATCGGCGACGACGTGCTCTACGTCGAGCAGCGGCCGTGGACGCGCGTGGACGATTGGTGGAACTACCGCGACCGGCCAAAAATCCACACCGAATACGCGGACAAAATCAACCGCGCGAGCGCCGCGACGCCCAATACCAATCTTAGCATCGCCGTCCCGACGATGAGCCTGACCCGCAGCGTGAAGTCGGGTGACAACAACGTCGACAACGTTTTCATCCTCGGCACCACCTCCGATTACACTCAGATCTCGACCATCGATTGCGCTGAAGGCCGGTTCTTTAACCAGATCGAAGCCAACGGCGGCGCGGAAGACTGTGTCGTCGGCTACGACGTCGCGGACGCGCTTTTTTCCGGGCGCAGCGCGCTCGACAAGAAGGTTTTGATCAACGGCCACGCCTTCAAAGTCATCGGCACACTCGGACGCCAGGGCACGTTTCTCGGGCTCTTTAGTCTCGACTCAATCGTCATCATTCCGCTGCCCGCTTTCAAAAAATACTTCAGCGCGAAGAGCGAAGCCGACGTGCGGGTGAAGGTGCGCGACAAGACGCATATGCTCGACGCGCGCGACGAGCTCACCGGGATCATGCGCCGGCTGCGTTCGTTGCCGCCGGAGAAGGGCGACGATTTCAGCATTAACGAGCAGCAGGCTTTCAAGAGCACGCTCGACGGCGTGAAAACAACCATCGCGGTCGCGGGTCTCTTCATTACCGGCCTTTCCCTTTTCGTGGGCGCGATCGGGATCATGAACATCACTTTCGTGAGCGTGAAAGAGCGGACGAAAGAGATCGGGACGCGCAAGGCACTGGGCGCGCGGCGGCGCACGATCCTCCTCCAATTCCTCATCGAATCGACCGCGCTCTGCCTCGTCGGCGGGCTCATCGGCCTCACCTTCGCCTACCTCATGTGCTTCGGCATGGCCCGCGCGTTTCCCTCCTTCCCGATCAGCTTTTCGTTAGGCCTGGTCATCGCCGCGATGCTTGTTTCCGTCCTCACCGGCCTGGCCTCCGGCATCGCCCCGGCCTGGACCGCGAGTCGGCTCGATCCGGCGACCGCGCTTCGGTATGAATAATCATCCCCGATGAACTTCCGCGAAATTCTCACGATGGCCCTGACCTCGGTCGGCGCGAATAAGCTTCGCTCCGCGCTCACGATGCTCGGCATCACCATCGGCGTCTTTTCCGTCATCTCGGTGATGACCGCGATCGGCGCGATGCAGGCATCGATCGAAACCGGCCTGACCCTGTTCGGGTCGAATATTTTCCAGTTCGCGAAGTATCCGGTCTCGGTCCATTCCGGTGGCCGGGACGCGAAGAAATACGATAACCGGCACGACATCACCTACGATCAGGGACAACGCTACGCTCAATTGATGGAGGGCTATGCGTCGGAAGTTTGCCTGAAGGTTTTCGACGACGGCAAGCAGGCGGTTTACAACGGCGTCAAGACGACCCCGAGCCTCACGGTCGTGGGCACGAATAAAGGCTTCCTCACGGCGAATGCCTACACCCTCGCCTACGGGAGGAACCTGAACGACGAAGATGTCGCGCTCAGCCGTCGCGTCATCCTGATCGGGAAAGCGATCGAGCAGCGGCTCTTCCCGCATGAATCGCCGATCGGCCGCGAGATCAAGTTGAATGGCCACAAGCTCACCGTCATCGGCGTGCTCGGCGGACGCGGAACCGCTTTCGGCCAAAGCCAGGACGACATCACGGCGTTGCCGATCACCCGCTTCTTCGAGGATTTCGGCTCGGCGGGACGAACGGTGAACATCGCGACGCAATCTGCTTCGCAGCTCGATTACAACCGCACCTTCGATCGCGGGATCGGCGCGATGCGAATCGCGCGCGGATTGCGCGCGGAGGAGCCGAACGACTTTGAGGTTTACACGAACGACTCGCTCAAGGGCGCCTTCATCTCGATCGCCGGCGTCATCCGGATCGGCGCGTTCGTCATCAGCACGATCGCGCTTCTCGCCGCCGGGATCGGGATCATGAACATCATGCTCGTGAGTGTGACCGAGCGGACGAAGGAGATCGGCGTGCGTAAATCGATCGGCGCGCGCAACCGCGATATCATGCGGCAATTTCTTACCGAAGCGGTCTTCATCTCGGAAGCCGGCGGCATTTGCGGCATTCTGCTCGGCGTGCTCGGCGGCGATCTGCTCGCGCTTTGGTTGAAGGTCGACCTGATCTTCCCGTTCGGCTGGGCGATTGCCGGCCTGGTCGTCTGCTCGGCCATCGGGATTGGCTTCGGCCTTTATCCCGCCTATCGCGCAGCCTCGCTCGATCCGATCGAGGCGCTCCGCTTCGAGTAGGACGGTGCTTCGTCAGGCCTGCGGGCCGCGATGCTGCGCGAGGAAAGGCTTTAGTTCCTCGGTCCCGAAGTTCGCGAGCACATCGCCGTTCCAGACGAGCGTCGGGGTTTTCGATTGGCCGGAAAGTTCCTCGAGCTTTTTCATCTGCACCGGATCGGAGAGCACTTCCACTTCCTGGTAGGCGACCTGTTCCTGGTCGAGATAATCCTGCGCGATTTTGCAATGGGGACAGCCGCGCTTGACGTAAAGAGTAGGGGTTTCCATGAGCCTTTGATTCGTGCCGAAACTCTCCCGCGGCCGGGCAAAAAAAATCTGCCGGCAGCCTCGTGGCCGCCGGCAGAAATTTCTTCGTTAGGCTGAACCGCTATTCGCTGGTGTTGCGATCGTAGGCTTCGATCAGCGCCGTGCCGGTCGGGTTCGGACCATTGCCGGTGAGAACAATGGTGTACGCGCCCGGTGTAAAGACGCGATCGATCACCGCTTCCTTCGGATCCGAGGGCGCGAGACCGGACGACATGATGTCGGCCGCTTCCGGCGAATTCATCCAACTGTCGTTCATCTCGATCATGGTCCCGTTGGCATCGAAGGCCATGAGCAACGGATCGGCGAGCGGCTCCGACACCTGACCGGCGAGACTCGGGCCAAGGCCGCGTATGAGAGTGCGCTTGTCGAGCGAACCTTCGACGATCATGCCGCTGATCAGCGCCTGGTCGCCCGGCGACACTTTCGCTCGCGCCGAGAGGTTGGCCGTTTTCAAGCCGTTGCCTTCATCGATGTCGTAGATCTCCACGAGAGCGAGACCGTGACCATCCTGCGAGCCGCGGACGATGGCCGTGTACTCACCTTCCGGGAGGTGTGAGACGAGGACGCTCTCGCTCGCGTTCGTCGGCGCGAGTCCGACGTTTTGGATCAACGCCTGATCGGCCGGGGAGTTCTGCTGCCAGTTATCGTTGAAGGCGATCTCGACGCCGTTTGCATTGCGCAACGACAACGTGGGATCCGGAAGCCGGCCGTTGAGGGGCGTGGCTCCGACTTTCAGGGACGGCCCGAGCGCGCGCATCACGATCTCTTTGGTCGTGCCCGGCGCCGGCGGCGTTGCTTCATCCTGCGCGGTGATGATAAACCCGGAGATGAGCACGTCGTCTCCTCCGCCCGTCACTTCTGCGCGAGACGAGAGGTTCGCGAGCACGCTGGCGCCGTTCGCATAGGCGAGACCGGAGACGCTGCTGAAGTTGAAATCAGGCGTGCTCGCCTTCACGATCGTCGCCGCGCCGGTGCCCGGATTGATCGTGTAGAGCTTGTCGTCGATGGCCGCGTAGAGCGTGCCGTCCGGTGAGGAGGTCAACCCGGCAATCGGGCTGTTCTGCGGCTACACCGATCGGTCCGACCGGCGTGAGTGCGCCGGTGAGCTGGTTCACGGTGTAAAGTTCCGTCTCGACCGTCGCCGGATCCGCATCGACCGCGTCGCCCTGCCCGAGAGCATAGAGCGTCGACGGCGTCTGATTATCCAACGCCAGGCCATCGATCGCCACGGCCGTTCCGCCGAGTTCGACCGCGACCCCGGTGTTGGCGTCGAAGCGATAGATCGGATGCGTCGGCGCGCCGCTGGGATCGAAAGCCGAAGCGAGGAAGCCCTCGCCGTCCGCTCCGATGACCACGTCGCCTTCGCCCGCTAGCCCAGTCACGCTCAACCCCGTGCTCGAGAGCACGCGACCATCGACCGTGCTCAGACGATCGAGGCTGCTGGTGTTGGGATTGAAGGTATAGAGAGCGCCGTTAAACGTCGTCAGGCCGTAGCCCGACTCCGTGGAACCGATATCCATGACGAGCGAGCCAACGCCCGTCGTGGGATCGATTTTGATGAGTTCATTCTTAAAGAAGGTGATGCCGAAAAGCACCTGATCGCTCGAGGTCACCTGCGCGTGGGCCGTGGTGAATCCCGCAGACAACGCAAGCACTCCCGCCGTCACCGTCGCGAAAACAAGTTTTTTCATAGGGACGTAAGGATGGATGCCGCGTTACTTGATCGGACCGTTGAGACCGTTGGGGAAGAAGAGGCCGCTGTTCGCGTTGACCGCTCCGTAGACAATGTTCAGCACCTGCCGCGTGGTGCGGGTAAAGGCGAGGCCATTGGCGTCGGTCGGCACAATGTTGGCCGTGCCGCTCGCGGTGCCGTCGCTCGTCACGCCCTGGTCCATGTCGACCGGGCCGTCGAGCTCATCGCGCAGGTTGGAGATCTTCTGCGCCAGGCTGATGCCGGGATCGCCGCCGGCGAGAATCGCCGTCCGGACATTCGAAGCGTGATACGCCTCGACCGCGAGAATGCCCGCCGCCGCCGTGACGATGTCCTTGTTCGTGATCAGACCAGCGCCACCGTGATAGGCAGTCACGCCGACGTCTTCAAAAATGAAGGCGCCGAGCAGGAAGTTCGTGTCGTTCGCGAAGGGATCGAAAGTGTCGCCGATGCCCGCCGCTTGTGCCGCGGTGTTGAAGCTGTTCAGCAAATCGAGGTTCGGCCGCGCGACCGGTTGCACGCCAACCGAAGTGAGCGCGGCGCGCAGAAATTCGACGTGATGTTTTTCGTCCGCGGAAATCTCCATCGCGTATTGCTTGATCAGCGGATTGACAAACGGGACTTTCGGATTCGCCTTGATCGTAGTCGTGCCCGTGGTGCCATCCCCCGCGATGTCGCCGGCTGGCAGACCCGCGCCAGTGGTCGCGTAGAGGTAAAATTCCGCCTCGAGATATTCGAGATTGAGGGCGAATTGCAGGACTGCGGCGTCGAGCCCGGCGCCGCTGGTGGCGGCAGCCTGCGCGGTGCGGGTGAGCATTCGTAAGCCGGTCAGACCGACCGCGCCGACGCCCAGACTTCTCAGCACCTGCCGGCGGGTCGTCGCCCGCGGCATGGTCAACTGTGTGGTGATCGCATCTATATCCATATCATTTCCTTCTTTGTTGGTTGTTTGGTTTGCAGGTTTCCCCGCTATAAGCGGGTAACGGCAATGGATACGAGGGCATTCCGGAGACGGATGCCCGACGACGAAACGAATCGGTTTCTCGGGAAAAACCCTAGGGCGCGCTGGCGACCACTGGGCGGAGAAACCAAAGCGCCGCCAGCGCCAGGAAAAGGCTGCCGTTCAGCACGAGATGCCAGGTCAGTGTGAGATTGCTGCTCACCGTGCCGAAACAGCCACACGCGACGTCGATCCCGTGCGCGCGCGCCCAGATGGTCGCGCCGATGAAGAGCAGGATCAGCCCCATCGTGAGGACAATTGCGCCGGCGAAGAGGCGTTGGAAAATCAGCGCCAGCCCGAGAATGATCTCGAGCCAGGGAAGGTAAAACGCCGCCTGCACGCCTAACGGCCAGGGAATCAGCGCGTAGTTGCTGATGTCGCCCGCGAAGCGCAGCGGATCGAGAACCTTGAGCACGCCGGCGTAAATGAAAACCGCGCCGACGAGCAGGCCGAGGATCAGCCTAACGATGCGCATTTTCCTCCCACTCTTCCCAGCCGCCCGGGAGCACATAGACGTTCTTCAGCCCCGCTTCGTTCCGCAGGCGCTCCGCGACGGAGTGGCTCGCGTTACAGCTTTTCCGGCTGCAATAG
Source organism: uncultured Verrucomicrobiae bacterium (assembly GCA_963831805.1). Classification (GTDB taxonomy): domain Bacteria; phylum Verrucomicrobiota; class Verrucomicrobiia; order Chthoniobacterales; family UBA10450; genus Palsa-1392. The sequence goes on from CAWHRN010000005.1 coordinate 72,133, forward strand.
ACGACCACTTTTCCCTCCGGTTTCCAGGCCGCGAGGACCGCCGGCAGGAGGCCGTTCCAGTCGTCTTCGTTCAGCGAAAACGCGCCGGGAACGTGTCCCTTCTCGAACTCTCCGTTAGGCCGGGCGTCGACCCAGAGAACGCTTTGGCCCCAGCTTTTCGCCTGCGCCAGCGTCACCTCGTGCGCATCGGGCGGCTTCGCCTGCCAGGCAGGATTCCCCCGGAAATAAAGCGCCTGTCCGATCGCCGGGAGAAAGGCGAGGCCGAGAAGAAGCACGGCCTGCCGCAGGACCGACACGCGCACGATTTACGGTGTCGGCGGTGTCGCGGCCGGGGATGCAGCCGCGGCCGCGGGCGAACCCGTCGGGGCATTCTCCGGGTGCGCGTCGATCCGCACGTTCGCGTAGAAAGTCTTGGGCGGATCCTTCGGGAAATCAGGCTGGATTTTCAACGCCGCGTTGATCGGCCGGTTGCCCGGTTTCGGCGAGACCGTGATCTTGAATTCCTTCTCGTTAGGCACGACTGCCGATTCCACCATCACGTCGGGATCGGTCGAAGTGACAGTGAGCTTGGTGATGGGGAAGTCGCCGCCGACCTTGGCCACCATCGTGCGCGGCTCGATCGGCTGCTTTTTCGACCAGTAGAGAAAAGTCGGCGTGATCTCGAGGAGCTTCGGCACATCGGCCTTGAGCGTGAGCGTCGTGTTCGTGTCTGGGGACTCGTCGGTGATCACATGGATCGTCTTGGTCTGCAGCCCGATGCGATCGCCGATGTGAAAAGTCGCGGTGATTTCCCCGCTCGCTCCCGGGGCGATCGGATCTTTCGGCGGCGCCGCCGTCGTGCAGCCGCAGGAGGGCTTCACCGAGGTGATCGTGATCGGCTTGTCGCCCGAGTTTTTATATTTGAAATGCGCGACCGCTTCCTTGTCGGAGATCGACGGATGCAGATCGGCTTCGAGGCTTTCCCAAGTGAGCGAAGCGTGGGCCGACAGACTAACGAGCAGCAGGCTGCCCAGGGTCAAAAGTGGAATTTTCATAAGTAGAAGTTAGAACGAAAAACCGAATCCGACATTTCCGCCGATGTTATCGAGACCGTAATTCGGCTTCTTGATTTCGGCGTTGGAGACATGGCGATAGGCTGCCTCGAGCACGAGCGACCAGCGGTCGTTCAGCATGTAGCGGACGCCGCCGATGCCCTGGAGATTGAACTCCACCGGCAGACTAATCAACCCGTGCGACTCCTCTTCGCCGATGTTGGTGTAAACGCCGCCCGCGCCGATCTGCAGATAGGGAATAAAGCGCGCCTGCGGCTGGACGAAGTTGTAGCGAAAAATAAGAGTGCCTCCGGCCATCACTTCGCCTGGCCCTTCGAAGATTCCGCCGGCGAAAACTTCTCCCATCAGCTCGACGTTCCCCGCCAGAAAACCGGGCCCCTTCGGATCGTAAAGCATCACGCCGAGACGCAGGCTGTTCAGCGCGTAATCGATCGCCGGCCGGTTGTTTTGTGTGGTGTCGAAAAAGAAATAGGCGCCCGAGACGTCCTGCAGCTCGAGTTTGCCCTTCGCAAACGGATTCTGCGAAGAGGGGCGCGCGACCAATTCCGTCGGCGGTTCCGGAGCGCCCGCCATCACCGCGCTGACGCTCAGGAAGAGCAACGCGCAGAGCGAAAAAACCATCTTCATCTGCGCGCGATCAAACGCCAGCGCCGCCGGGTTGTCAACCGAGGCGACAGCTCCGAGGTGACGTGTTGGCGGACACACGCGAAATTAGAGGGCGGATCGGAGACTGCCGCTACGCTCGATAATGATCGCGCACGTATTCCTCGACTGCGTCGTGCCAGTCGCGCGGCGGCTGACTCGTGAGGCGAGAAACTTTTTTCGTTCCGAGCACGGTGTAAACCGGGCGGCGCGCGACGAAGTTCGTCATCTCGCCTAACGACGACGGTCCCACCGTGGTCGCGCGCATCGGTACGCCGTGGCGATGACAGCAATCGAGCGCCCACTGCGCGTATTCCTGCCAGCTGCACTCGCCGCCATTCGCGAGGTGAAGCAGGCCGCTGCATGCCGAATCGGCCAGCAGTGGCCGCAGCATCGTTGCGACGTCTTTCGTGTAGGTCGGCGTGGAAAATTTATCCGCGACCGCCGCGACCTTTTCTTCGCTCCGCGCTTTTTTCAGGATCGCATCGATAAAGCTCGGGCGGTCCGGCCCGAAAACCCACGAGACGCGGATGACGAGCGCGCCCTCGTTTGCGGCGAGCACCTGTTCTTCGCCAGCCCGCTTCGATTCGCCGTAAACGCTGATCGGTCGAGCAACGTCCTCCTCGGTGTAGGGCATGCGCTTTTCGCCGTCGAAAACGTAGTCGGTGCTGACGTGAATGAAGCGGGCCCCTTTCTCCCGGCAAATCTCCGCGAGCCGCGCCGGGCCGATGGCGTTCAACTGCATCGCCTCCGCGCGATGATCCTCGCAATAATCGACGTTCGTTAGGGCGGCCGCGTTGATCAGCACGTCGAAGTCGTGGTCCGCTATTTTCTCCGGCGCGGCGAGATTCAACTCCATCCGACCGAGACCGGTGACCGCAAAGTCGGGCGCGTATTCGCGCACCAGCGCTGCGCCCAGCCGCCCGCCCGCTCCCGCGACCACGATCTTCAGGTGCGGTACCTCGCGTGCGTCGTTAGGCCGTCGTTCAGTTGGATCCACGGCAGCCGGTCCTCGATCCAGATGTGATCGCTCGGCATGACCGCCTCCGGATCGTCCAGGCTGCAGACGGTCACGTCCCATTCGTCCGTCTCCGGAGAGGAGCGAAAGGTGAGTGTCGTCCCGCAGGCCGGGCAAAAGCCGCGGAGCCGCCCGGCAAATTCGATTTCGCGCAGCTCACCCCGGGTGAAACTAAGATCCTCTTTCCGAAACGAGCACCAGGTGACAAACGCCGCGCCCGCGCTCCGCCGGCAATCCTCGCAATGACAATGGGTGACGTGGGACGAATCGCCCCGGGCCTCATAGCGGATCGCCCCGCAGAGGCAGCCGCCCTGTTTTACCGGCTCCGTCATGGCCTAACGAATTCCGCTGTCACACTTCCACTCCACGGTTTTCATTTTTCCGGCCGCGACGTCCACCTCAAACGGACCGTAGGAACCCATCGCGCCCGCCTCCTTTTTCACCACCGTGTAACGGCCCGGGCCTAAAGATACCTGGAAATGTCCCTGCGCATCGGTCTGGAAACTCGCGACCGTTTCGTCGCCCTTTTTCACCACGAACGCGGTGTGCGGGAGCGGCTTCGTGTCGCTCGCGCCCTGGCGCGTTGGCCCGCCCTGCACCGGGGTGATCAGAATCGATCCCTCGAGGCCGGAAGGCTGGGCCAGTGCGAGACCCGGCAGCACCAGGAGGAGAAGAAAAATTATCCTTCGCATGCACGGCGAAGATCGCTCAAGGCCCGCAACCGTGCCAGCAATTTACGCCGTCGCGCCTAACGGACGGCCCCTTCCATCGCGGCTCCTGCGGAGCGGTGTTCGTTTCGCAGAAGACCGGCGGCCAAGCTATGTTTGCCGCCATGAGTGAGCAAAATTTCCTGCGCGGCGCGCGCGTTTACCTTTCCGGGCCGATGGATTTCGTCGCCTCACGCGCGGACGAGAAAAAGCTCGGCTGGCGCAATCGCGTCGGCGATTTCCTCCGCGCGCAGGGGGCGATCGTCTTCGACCCGTGGTTCAAACCGGGCGTGCGCGGGGCGCATCAATACGGCCTCGAGGACATCAACACGATCGAGGCGCGCGACGAGTGGACCTTCGAGAAGGGCCAGGCCGGTGACGAGAAACGCTCGCAATGCGCGGAGCAGTTTTGGGAAACGCTTCATATCGATCTGCGGATGGTCGACACGAGCGACTTCACGATCGCATATGTGCCGACAAACATTTACAGCGTCGGCACGGTCCACGAGATCGTGCTCTCGCGGCTGCAACGGAAGCCGGTGCTTTTCGTTAGTCCGCCGGTTGCTTTTCCCGCGCTCGATTTACTCCGGACTCATCTCGAGCAGCGCAAGGACACTCATGCACTGCAGCTCCTCGACAGCCTGAGCTCGGAGGTCCCGATCAAGCCGAACCCGCGCGGCATTCCGAGCCTTTGGTACATGCCGCTGGTCGGGAGCAGCAATTTTTTCGACGGCTTCGGGTTCGCGGATTACCGGGGGAAATTCGACTGGGCGGAGATCCCGATGGACCTGCGGGAGAAAGAGCAGCCGCCGCAAAACCCCTTGCTCCCTTTCCTCTCGCAGCTCGCGCAAAAGCTCCCGCGACGCTGGGATAACCGGCTGAAAAAATACGTGCCTAACGACGATTGGCTGCTCTGGGACCTGGAGGAAAGCACCGGCGGCGAGAGCGTGCACGAACCGCACGAGAGCTGATTGCAACGCTACGACGTCATCGTGATTGGCGCCGGCGCGGCCGGATTGATGTGCGCCTTCACCGCCGCACGGCGGGGGCGTCGTGTCGCGCTGCTCGAGCGGAATGCGCGGGTCGGATTGAAGATCGCGATCTCCGGCGGCGGCCGCTGCAATTTTACCAATCTCGGCGCCGCGCCGGAGAATTATCTCTCGCAGAATCCGCGCTTCTGCGCCTCGGCGTTGGCCCGCTACACGCCCGAGGACTTCATCGCGCTTGTGGAGAAACACCGGATCGCCTACCACGAGAAAAAACTCGGCCAGCTCTTCTGCGACCAGAGCTCGCGCGAGATCATCGAGATGCTGCTCGCGGAATGCGCGATCGCGGAAGTGGAGGTGCGCTGTGGCTGCCGTGTCCAGACGGTGGAAAAGGCGGACTGCTTTTCGTTAGGCACGAATCAGGGACCGCTCGAAGCGGAAGCGCTCGTGGTCGCGACCGGCGGACTCTCGTTTCCGAAACTGGGCGCAACCGATTTCGGCTACCTGCTGGCGGAACAATTCGGCCTTCGCCTAACGACGACGCGGCCTGGCTTGGTCCCGGTGACGCTCGCGGAGACAGAACGTTTCCCGGAGTTGAGCGGCGTCGCGCTTCCAGTCCGTGCGCAAGTCGGAGACGCGACTTTCGCGGAGGCGATGTTGATCACTCATCGCGGGTTGAGCGGTCCGGCCATTTTGCAGGCTTCATCCTTCTGGCGCGCGGGCGAGGAAATATTCCTCGACCTCTTGCCTAACGCACCCGGAGATGACTGGCTGTTCGCCCAGCGAGACTCGGCCGCGACCGCGCAACAGGTCCTTGAGCGCCATTGGCCGGCGCGTTTCGCGGCCGCGTGGTGCAGCCGTTACGCTTCTCCGAAACCACTCGCGCAACTCCGCCGCGGCGATCTTGAAGCGCTCGCCCAAAACGTGCATCGCTGGTCGATTCAGCCTAACGACACCGAAGGTTACCCGAAGGCCGAAGTAACGGTCGGCGGCGTGGACACAAGCGAGCTTTCCTCGAAGACGATGGCAGCGCGGAAGGTGCCGGGCCTCTATTTCATCGGCGAAGTGGTGGACGTAACCGGCTGGCTCGGCGGCTACAATTTCCAATGGGCCTGGGCGAGCGGCGTCGCCGCAGGCGAGGTCGCCTAACGAGGACGAGACGGGGATTTGTCAGCTGGCCGGCCGCGGGAGAACGTGGAACCGACCATGCACGAGCAGATCGCGGAAAACCTCGAACGGGTGCGAGCGGAAATCGCGGTCGCCTGTGCGCGCGCCGGACGCTCGCCTAACGATGTCGAGCTCGTCGCAGTAAGCAAAAAGCAGGACGCCGAAAAGGTGAACGCGGCGGAAGCAGCCGGTCAGCTGCTTTTCGGCGAGAGCCGGGTGCAGGAGGCGCGGGCGAAGTTGCCGCTCTGCTCTTCGCGGCTGCGCTGGCATTTCATCGGTCACCTGCAGAAGAACAAGATTCGGCAGGCGCTCCCGCTCTTCGAGCTTTTCCACGGCATCGACTCGCTCGCGCTCGCGCAGGACATGGACCGGATCGCGGAGGAAGAAGGAATGTGCCCGCGTCTCTTGCTCGAGGTGAATGTCGCCGGCGAAGCGAGCAAGCACGGCTTTTCGCCGGAAGCGTTGCGGCGCGAGCTGGAAGCGGCGCTGTCGTTAGGCCGGCTGACGATTGAAGGACTGATGACGATTCCCCCTTTCGCTCCCGAAGCGGAAGCGTCGCGAAAATATTTCGTCGCCCTGCGCGAACTGCGCGATGCGCTGGAAACCGAATTTGCGGTGAACTTGCCGCAGCTCTCGATGGGCATGAGCGGTGATTTCGCCGTCGCGATTGAGGAAGGGGCAACCATGGTCCGGGTCGGGACCGCCATTTTCGGCAGTCGTTAGGCGCGTCCTTCCTTGTGGGAAGCAAAAGCGATGCACCCTTTGGATTGCTCCGCGCGACCCGCGTTGCTAGGGTTTTGCCATGCGCCTCGAGCCGCAAAACATCGAATTGATCGGCGGCGAGTTCGCCATCCAATGGAACGACGGCAGCGAAACCTTCCTCCCGCTCCGCCTGATGCGCGGCGCCTGCCCCTGCGCGGCCTGCGGCGGCGAGCCGGATGTGATGGGCAACGTGGTCCGACCGGAAGTGCATTACACGCCGCAGAGTTTCGACCTTGTCAGCTGGCAAATGGTCGGCGGCTACGCGCTCCAGCCGACCTGGGGCGACGGGCATAACAGCGGGATTTATTCCTATCAATATCTGCGCCGGATCGATCCTGCACGCGCCCCCTAAACCATGAACCGCGGGCTGAAAATCGGGCTGCTCCTCTTCTTTTTCGCCCTCTGCGGCGCGGCCCTGCTCGCGACCTGGCAGGTGCGAAGACATGTCACGCCGCCGCAGGCGAGGGAGCTTTTCTCGGTGGTGAATCGGCAGCTCTCCGAGTTTCGCGCGGCCGATTTTGTGAGCGCCTATCGGCACTCCGCCGCCGGCGTGCAGGAGAAGTTTTCGCTCGGGCAGTTTGAGGAAATGGTCCGGCGTGATTACACCGCGATGACCCAGGCGGGCAACGTGGAGTTCGGCGCAGTCCACGTGGTCGGCAGCTCGGCGCTGGTGCAGGTATTCCTGATCGGGCCCGACGGCTCAGTGCGCGGATTTCTCTACAGTTTCATCGCGGAACCGGACGGCTGGAAAATCAATGGCGTCGAGCCGCTTGGATCGCTGCCCGCGCGCGGGCTGCCGGGCGTGCACGTTTAGCGGCCTAACGAATCGGCGCGGTGACGCGAAGCAGCTCGGTCCGAGCGGCGCGGGGTTGCAGCTCGGACTCACCGGCGCCGGCCGTCACGAGGAAAAAATCGCCGACGCCCATTTCCGTATTGCCGAGCGCGACCGTGCCCTCAAGGCAAACGAAGAGCGCGGCGGAGGCGCGATCAAGGGCGCGGCGCGGCTTTATCAGGCGCCATTTCTCGACCGTGAATTCCGGCGCGCGGACGAGGGTTTCTCCGGCCGGCTTAATCTTTTCCGGTTCGAAATCTGTGAAATCGATCGCGCGCAAAGCTTCGTCGATTTGGAGCGCGCGCGGCTGCCCGTCATCGCCGGCACGGTTCCAATCGAAGACGCGATAAGTGGTGTCGCTGTTCTGCTGGATCTCGACGATCACCACTCCGGCACCGAGCGCGTGCAACCGGCCGCTCGGCAGAAAAACCACGTCGCCGCGCTGGACCGGGACGCGCTGCGCGCAATCGGCGACCGTCCCTGCGCGCAGCGCGCGCTCGAAATCCGCGCGCGCAACCCCGCGCCGCAGCCCGAGGAAAATTTCCGCCCCGGGCGCGGCGGCAGCGACGTACCAAAGCTCGGTTTTCGATTCACCGCCGAGCTCGGCCGCGACGCCGACGGGCGGATGCACCTGCAGCGAGAGCCGCTCCTGCGCGTCGAGCAGCTTGGCGAGAATCGGGAACCGGGGCACCTCGGCAAAATCGACGCCGAAGATTTCGCGCCGCTGTTCTCGCCACAAATCGTGCAGCGTTCGCCCGCGGAGCGGACCTTGCCTAACGACGCTCTGCGCTTCCGGCCGATCGACGATTTCCCAGGATTCGCCAATGCTTTTTCCGGCCGGCAGCTTTTTCCCGAAAGCGCGCTCGAGGCTGCGTCCACCCCAGACCCGCTCTTGGAAGATCGGCTCGAAGAGGAGCGGCTCGGTCGTCGTCAGGTTCATTTCCGCCGCGAGATTAGCGCGAGCCGCGGCGGTTGTCAGACACGCGCTTCCGCCTAGACTGCGCGCTTGAAATTTTCCGACTTCCTCAAGGCCTGGGGACCAGTGATCTGCTGGATGGGGCTGATGTTCTTCGGCTCCACGGACCTGATGTCGTCCGATCACACCTCGCGCTTCATCACGCCGTTCCTCCGCTGGCTCGACCCGCAGATGTCGTGGCAGGCGATCGCGCACGTGCACCTCTGCGTGCGCAAAGCGGCGCACGTGACGGAGTATGCGATCCTCAGCGGGCTGCTCTTTCGCGCGCTGCGCGGGTCGATCAGCGGGTTCTGGTGGCGCGCGGCGGTCGCGCTGGTGCCGGCATTGATCTTTGCGCCGTCGGATGAGTTTCACCAGTCGTTTGTCCCTTCGCGCACCTCGTCGGCGCGTGATGTGCTGATCGATTACTGCGGCGCGGTGTTGGGAATTTTGATCGCGTGGTTGCTTCATCTGGCCTGCGCGCGACGCGAACGGTCCCGGCCGGCGGCCCATTTGTCCGAAGTGCCGCCGGCTCCTTGACCAACCCTCCATCCCCGCTCACTATTCTTTCCCTCGGCGCCCCGGCGCTTCCCGGGCCTGTAGCTCAGCTGGTTAGAGCATGCGCTTGATAAGCGCAGGGTCACTGGTTCGAATCCAGTCAGGCCCACGGCGCCGCCGGGCGGTGTGGCGCACGCGTTTTCCGGATTCGTCTCAACGAAAGGGCGTGTATGATGTCGAACCCGTCGTGAAATTTTCTCTCGCTCTCGCCACGCTCCTCGTTCTTTCGGTTGGTCATCTGCGCGCGGCGGAGAGCTCGCCGATGGTTGCCGCCTCGCCCTCGGCGGTCACGATCCCGCCGATTAATTTTCAGCACGAGACGCTGCCTAACGGATTGGAGGTTTACTCGGTCGAAGATCACGCGAGCCCGACCGTGGCGGTGCAGGTCTGGTATCACGTCGGCGCGAAAGATGACCCGGCCGGGCGGAGCGGTTTCGCGCATCTTTTCGAGCACATGATGTTCAAGGGCAATGAGCACCTGAAGGAAGACACGTTCGATGACCTGACCGAAAACATCGGCGGCGAAAACAACGCCTACACGGCTGAGGACGTGACGGTTTATCACGAAGTCGTGCCGTCGAATTACCTGAACCCGATCCTCTGGGCGGAAGCGGAACGGATGTCGTCGCTGGCGTTGAACGAAGCGAATTTCAAGTCCGAGCGTGACGTGGTGAAAGAGGAATATCGCCAGCGGATCGCGGCGAACCCGTACGGGGAATTTTACCTCGACACGATCAAAAATTCCTACGCCGTGCACCCCTACAAACGCCCGGGCATCGGGAGCATCGCGGAGCTCGACGCGTCGAAGCTGCCAGAGGTGAAAGCGTTTCACAGCACCTTCTACCGGCCGGATAACGCGACCCTGATCGTGGTCGGCGATTTTCAGCCTAACGAATTGCACGACTGGGTCGCGAAGTACTTCGGCGCGGTCAAGAAACCGTCGGATAAGATCCCACGCGTGACCGCGAAGGAGCCGCCACGAAAAGCCGACAAGGAGATCGTGGAATACAGCCCCCAGGCGCCGCTTCCGGCGGTGGCCGTGACTTATCTCGCGCCGTCGATTCGGAGCGATGACGCTCCGGCCTTGCAGCTCGCGGATGAGATTTTGTCGGGCGGCGATTCCTCCCGGCTCTATCAGGCGCTGGTTTACCAGCAACAAATCGTCCAGCAGGTCAGCTTCGGCTCTGATCTGCAGGAAGACCTCGGGCTGCTGACGATGCGGATGATTCTGGCGAGCGGCAAAAAGCCGGCCGATGCCGTCAAGGCGTTGCAGGAGCAGATCGAGAAGGTTGCCAAGGAGGGCGTGACGGAGGCGGAACTGACGAAGGCGAAGAATCGCTTCCTGACCGGAAAGTTGCTCGAGCTGGAAACGAATGACGGCAAGGCCGACGCGCTCGGCGAAGCAGCCGTGCTTTATAACGATCCGCAACATGTGAATACCGGCCTCGGCCGGCTCCAGGCCGTGACCGTCGCGCAAGTGCAAGCGGCGGTCGCGCGCTACATCGAGGGGAAAAAGAAGGTCCAGATCGAATTCCTGCCCGAAGCGATGAAGGCGGCGGCAGCCAAGCCGGAGGCCAAATCCTGATGAAAACGTTCTTCTTGCCTAACGATCACAAGTTATCAGACCAAGGCACGTTTGTGGAATCCCTCTCCCGTCTTCGGCGAATCGGGATGACAAGCATGTTGGTGGCTGCTGTTTGCCTAACGAGCGCGGTCAGCGCCTGGGCGATCGGCGGAGTCGACACTCCGCCCGCGCCATCCGCGCCGCACCCGAGCAAGTTCGCGGAACCGCAGGAGACCACCCTCCCGAATGGCCTCCGCGTGATCGTCGCGGCGCGCCCGCAACTTCCGCTCCTCGCAGCGCGTGTAATCATACGCCACGGCGCCGAGGCAGACTCCAAAGATCGCGCTGGGACGGCGAGCATGGCGGGCGACCTGCTCACCAAAGGCACGGCCACGATGTCGGCCCCGGAGATTGCCAACGCCATCGAATCGTTAGGGGGCTCAATCGATTCCGGCGCGGGCTGGGATCAGTCGTCGGCGAGTCTCGTTGTGATGTCGAACCAGGCGGAAACCGCGCTGAAAATTCTCGCCGACGTCGTCCTCCATCCAGCTTTCAAACAGGAAGAGATCGACCGGTTAAAAAATCAGCGGCTCGACGGTCTACGGGTCGCCTTGCAACAGCCGGGCTCGCTCGCGCGTTTCGTGACGGGACGAGTGATTTTCGACGACGGCGAATACGGTCACGCGGCGGGCGGGACGATGGAAACGGTGCAGGCGATTAGCCGCGACGACATCGTTCACCTCTATCAGCGGAGCTATCGGCCGGAAGACGCAGTCTTCATTTTGGTCGGCGACATCACGCTGGCGAAGGCAACGGAGGACGCGCAGAAACTCTTTGGCGATTGGAAAGCAGCCCCGGCGCCTAACGAAAAGGAGCCGGCCGACAAGCAGTCCTGGAAACCCGAGACGCTCGTCGTCAATATGCCGGAAGCGGGCCAGGCCGCGGTAATCCTGGCGAAGCCGGCGATCCGGCGCGACTCGCCAAATTATTACTCCGCGATGGTGGCGAACGCGGCGCTCGGCAACGGCTTTGTCTCGCGACTCAATCGCGAAATTCGGATCAAGCGGGGCCTGAGCTACGGCGCCCGCAGCTCGATCGATGCGCGGCGCGATGGCGGCGCCTTTACCGCAAGTGCGCAGACGAAAAATCAATCGGCGGCGGAAGTGGCGAAGCTGATGGCCGCGGAGCTGGAGAAGCTGGTGACGAATCCGGTGCAGGGCGAGGAATTGAAATCGCGCCAGGCAGTGCTGACCGGCGGTTACGCCCGCGGCCTGGAGACAAACCAGGGCTTTGCCGGCGCAATCGCGGAACTGGCGGTTTACAAGTTGCCGCTCGAGACGCTGGACAAATTCATCCCTTCGATCAACGCCGTGACTTCGGCCGACGTAAGTGCTTTCGCGAAAAGCGATCTCGCGACCGCCGCGAGCACGGTGATTGTCGGAAAGGATGCGGATTTTCTCGATGCGCTGAAAAAAGACGCACCCGCGGCCCGCGTGATCGAGCAGAAGAATCTCGATCTCAACCGCGCCGACCTGACGAAGATGTAGCGCGGGGTCAGCGACCCGCGTCCGTGAAATCGCAATTCCGAACGCGGTCGCAGACCTGCGCTCCTTCACCCGTTACGCCGTCCGTAGCCGCTGCGCGTAAAGCTCGCTCCAGCGACTCTCGTTCATCGCGCACATCGGGACGGCTTCCCATTCATTGGTCGCGCGATTTTTTATCGCGCCCTTGAAGACGCAGCCATCGAGCCGCGCCCGCACCACGGGATCGTTAGGCGCGTTCGCGACTTGGGCGGCATCCATGAAATTGTGCGTGCCGATATTGATCGTGTGCGCCCGGCTGCTCGCGAGCGCGCGGATGAATTCCCAGGGAATCGCGCCCGCCGCGACTAACGAACCGAGCCGGAACGCGATCCGCAGCGCGAGTCCCGGCTGTTGTGCCATTGCGCCGGCGATTCGGTAGGCGATGAGCGAGCTTCGCCCGGCCTCGGCGTCGGTCGTCATGGTGGAGAGCGCTCCCAACTTTTCCAAGACCTCGGTGAAAACTTCGCGCGTCTTCGCGTCGGACGGGAGCAGCGGCAGGAAGTGATTCGTGGTTTGCGAGATGAGCAGGCTCGCGCCCTGGTTGCAGTCCGGATGTCCGCCGATGTAGGCGCCGCCGTCGAGCGGGCGCCCGATGCCGCGGCAGATTTCCCGCCAGACGATCTGCGGCGTAACCGGATGCTTGGAATAAATGGTGCGGCCGGTATTGGCTTCGGGTTGGAAACTAAGAATCCGCCAGATCTTCGAACGCGCCGGCTCGGCAAGAAACCAACGGACGACTTCCGCGACGGAAGCGAGGTTGCGCTCGGTCACGGTGCAGTTGTGCGCGAGCTCGAACGGCAATTTGGTTTTCTCCTGCATTCGCTTCGCCAAGTCGGTGAAAGCCTGGCGGACCGGGTGAAGATCGGTTTCGGATTGAACGCGGTTGATCGGATAAGCGGCTCGACCGGCCTGCGTCATGTCGATGTGCACCGCCATTTGGCGCAAGCCGCCGGCGACAATGAGCTGCTCGAGAAATTCCGGATGCGTGATCAGGGTTTGGCCGTGTGTCATCAGCATCGGCACGAGACCGACGTCCACGGCGTGACGCACGATCGCGACCAACTCGTCCTGGCGCCCGGTCCGCCAATAAGCGTCGGCCACGTCGCCGCCGGTGATCTGCAATCCAGCGCCCGGACCCTGCAGCCGACGGCTGGCGTCGATCTGTTCCCGCATTTCCGCGAAGGAAGGAATGGGAACCCGATTGGCATTTCCCGGCAGGTAGCAATGCGTGCAGTGAAAACCGCAGTAGCTCGCTCCGCTGATGAATCCGCAATGAGTCAGGTGCCGACCGCTGAGTTGATTCGGCGTTTGCAGCTCACACGGCAGTGAAGCCCAGCGCGCGAGCAACAGTTGTTGTTTCTCGGGATCAAGCGGATGCCGAAAGGCCTGCCAGCGTCGCGACCAGAGTTGGGTGGAAGCCATGGAAAAGAAAGCCGCGCATGGCGGTTTCAATTCCCAGCCAAGCAGGCAGGAGGGATTGGAGGCAAGGGGATTCGAACCCCTGACATCCAGCTTGCAAAGCTGGCGCTCTACCAACTGAGCTATGCCCCCGGTGGCGGAAGGCGGATTGTAGATTGCGGAGCGCGGAATGCAAACGAACGCGATTGGAAAACCAGTCGAATCGTTTACGCTCCGGACCGTGAAAACAGCAGCTCGGATCTTCATTGTTCTCTTCGCGGCCGGCTCACTTCTCGCCGCCGATTCACCGGAAAAACCGCAATATGGCGCGTGGGGTTTCGACCTCGCCGGCGCTGATCTGTCAACCAAACCGGGCGACGATTTTTTCCGATACGCGAACGGCACTTGGCTCGACAAGACGCAAATTCCACCGGACAAACCGGCCTATTCGCTGCGCCTTGCGATGACGGATCTGACCGAGAAACGCCTGCACGAATTGATGGAAGGACTGGCCGGGAAATCGCCTGCGTCCGCCGGTCCGCTGGGGGAAAAGGTCGGTGCCTTTTATCACTCGTTCATGGACGAAGCGCACGCCGAGAGCCTCGGCGCGAAGGCGATCGAACCGGAGCTGAGCGAGATCAAAAACGCGAAGTCACGCGAAGAACTGGCGACGTTGATGGGCCGCACGACGACCGATTTCGAGTCGTCGCTCTTCGGTTTCGGGATCGATGTCGATCTGAAGGATCCGCAGCACTATGCCTTCTACATCGGACAAAGCGGTCTGGGTTTGCCCGATCGCGATTATTACCTGAAGCCGGACTTCGCGGCGCAGAAAGCGGCCTACCAAAATTACGTCGCGACGCTGCTGCGGCTGGTGAACTGGTCAGAGTCGGAGGCGCGCGCCAAGGACGTGCTCGCTTTTGAAACCAAAATCGCCGAGGCGAGCTGGACGAAGACTCAGCAACGCGATCCGATCGCGACCTACAATCCGATGACGGTCGATGAGTTGAGCAAGTTCGCGCCCGGCTTTCCTTGGAAGAGCTTCCTCGCGGAGACGAAAATGGAGAACCTGCCGCGCCTCATCGTGGCAGAGAAAAGTGCCTTTCCCAAACTGGCGCAGATCTACGCGAAAACGCCGCTCGAGACGATTCGCGCCTGGCATGCGTTTCACATCGCCGACAACGCCGCGCCCTATCTCTCGAAGCCGTTTACCGATGCTTATTTCGTGATGCGGAACAAGACGCTCGCCGGTCAGAGGGAAGAGCAAGTCCGCTGGAAGCGCGCGATCACCGCGGTGGGCGGCGGAGACTTTGGCGTGGGAGACCGCTTCGGGACTGTCGGCACGATGGGTTTTGGTGTTGGCCAGCTTTATAGCGCCCTATATTTTCCCGCCGCGGCGAAGGCGAAAATCCAGTCGCTCGTCGCGAATCTCAAGGACGCCTATCACGCGCGGATCGAGAAACTCGATTGGATGGGCGCGGAGACGAAGAAGGAAGCGCTCAAGAAGCTCGACACCTACACGATCAAGGTCGGTTATCCCGATCATCCGCGCGATTACTCCAGCTTGGTCATTCAACCGGACGATCTCGTCGGAAATGTGAAGCGTTGCGCGGCGGCCGATTGGGCGTTTTACACCGGCCGCTTTAACGAGCCGGTCGATCGGACCGACTGGGGAATGACGCCGCAGACTAACGACGCTTACAACGGCAGCCTGCGCGACATCGTTTTTCCAGCCGGCATTTTGCAGCCGCCGATCTTCGATCCGAATGCCGATCCGGCGATCAATTACGGAGCAGCGGGTGGCGTGATCGGCCATGAGCTGACCCACGGTTTTGACGATCAGGGGCGCAAAATCGATGCCGCTGGCAAGCTACGCGACTGGTGGACGGCGAAAGACGCGGCCACTTTTCAGGCGCGCGCGAAAGTGCTCGGGGCGCAGTATTCGAAGTATGAGCCGCTGCCCGAAGTGAAGGTAAATGGCGAGCTGACGATGGGCGAAAATATCGCCGATCTGGGCGGTCTGACGCTGGCTCTCGACGCCTACCGCGCGTCGCTCCAAGGAAAGCCCGCGCCGGTGCTCGATGGCTACACGGGCGAGCAACGCGTCTTGTTAGGATGGGCGCAGGCCTGGCGGGGGAAGGTTTCCGATGACTACGTTCGCAAACAGGTCGTGAGCGATCCGCACTCGCCGCGGCAGTTCCGCGTCATCGGACCAGCGCGAAACATCGACACCTGGTATGAGGCGTTCAAGGTGCAGCCGGACGACAAGATGTACGTCGCGCCGGAGGCGCGGGCGCGCATCTGGTAAACGCGGCGGCTCTACGTTTTCTCCGAGGGAGAAACGCCGGCCAGCCTCAGACGATCGGCGTCGGCGGCGAGGGCGACGATGACTTCCGCGATGACCTCATCCAGGGGTCGCCCGAGTTGCTGCGCACCTTCGATGATGTCCTGACGATTCACCGCCCGAGCGAAGGCTTTGTCTTTCATCTTCTTCTTCACCGCAGCTACATCGACTTCGCGGATGCTTTTGGAAGGCCGCACTCGGGCAACGGCGGTGACAAAACCGGTGAGTTCGTCCACCGCGTAGAGCGTCTTCTCCAAGGCGCTCTCGCGCGTCACTCTGGTATAGTTAGCGTGCGAGAGAATCGCTCGGGAAACTTCTTCGCTCCAACCGTTCTCGCGCAGCCATTTCGCCGCGACCGATGGATGTTCTTCCGTCGCGCTCTGCGCCGCGTTCGGATGGCGCTCGTAGTCCATGTCGTGGAGCAGACCGACAGCTTGCCAGAGGTCGGCGTCGGTCCCGCCAAGTTGGGCAAAGTGCTTCATGCAATCGGAGACGGAGTAACAATGTTTCCGCAGGCTTTCCGATTCTACCCACTCATGGAGGATCTGCAGGGCTTGGTCGCTGAGGCTGGTCATGCCACACTATACATCGCGATAAAGAAAAAGGCCGGACAGCGTGAGCCGTCCGGCCTTTAGAGTTGTCAGCAATCAAACAAAAACTGAATTGTGCGTTACCGTTTCGAATCTCTCTGAGCCTCGGTTTCTTTCGATTCCAAGGGCTTCACGGCATCTCTGAAACCCCGAAGGATTTCAAGCTTAGCCGTCGACCTATTCAAGCACCACCGAAGCGATGCAGGAATTTCTCCTTAGAAAGGAGGTGATCCAGCCGCAGGTTCCCCTACGGCTACCTTGTTACGACTTCATCCCAGTTACCGCTCATAGCGTAGGGCGCTGCTTCCCTTACGGGTTGGCGCGCGCACTTCGGCTACAAGTGACTTCCATGATGTGACGGGCGGTGTGTACAAGGCCCGGGAACGTATTCACGCCGTCGTAGCTGATACGGCATTACTAGCGATTCCGGCTTCATGGAGGCGAGTTGCAGCCTCCAATCCGAACTGAGCTCAGTTTTACTGGATTTCCTCCACCTCGCGGTCTCGGATCGTTCTGTACTGAGCATTGTAGTACGTGTGCAGCCCTGGCCGTAAGGGCCATACTGACTTGACGTCGTCCCCACCTTCCTCCCCGTTTCACAGGGCAGTCTGAACAGAGTGCTTCCCAATCAAGGGAGTGGCAACAGTTCACAGGGGTTGCGCTCGTTGCGGGACTTAACCCAACATCTCACGACACGAGCTGACGACAGCCATGCAGCACCTGTGTAAATTGTGTCTTTCGACACTCACACGCTTTCACGTGCTTAGAGATACATGTCAAGGCCAGGTAAGGTTCTTCGCGTTGCATCGAATTAAGCCACATACTCCACCGCTTGTGCGGGCCCCCGTCAATTTCTTTGAGTTTTAATCTTGCGACCGTACTCCCCAGGCGGCACGTTTAACGCGTTAGCTCCGGCGCGAAAGGGGTCGAATCCTCTCACACCAAACGTGCACCGTTTACTGCTAGGACTACCGGGGTATCTAATCCCGTTCGCTCCCCTAGCCTTCGTGCCTCAGTGTCAGGAACTGTCCAGAGACCCGCCTTCGCCACTGGTCTTCCTCATGATCTCTACGCATTTCACTGCTACACCATGAATTCCAGTCTCCTCTCCAGTCCTCAAGCACCGCAGTATGGAATGCAGTTTCGGAGTTAAGCTCCGAAATTTCACACCCCACTTACGGCGCCACCTACGCACCCTTTACGCCCAATGAATCCGAACAACGCTTGGGACCTCTGTATTACCGCGGCTGCTGGCACAGAGTTAGCCGTCCCTTCCTCTTCTGATACTATCAAACTAGCAGTAGTTACTTGCTAATCCTTGTTCTCAAATGACAGGAGTTTACAACCCGAAAGCCTTCATCCTCCACGCGGCGTCGCTCCTTCAGGGTTTCCCCCATTGAGAAAAATTCTCGACTGCTGCCACCCGTAGGTGTCTGGACCGTGTCTCAGTTCCAGTGTGGCTGGTCGTCCTCTCAGACCAGCTACCCGTCATCGCCTTGGTGAGCCGTTACCTCACCAACTAGCTGATAGGCCGCGGGGTCATCAAGAAGCGCCAGGTTGCCCCGGCTTTGATGTTGGAAAGATGTCGTTCCTAATCATATGCGGTATTAATTCGCCTTTCGACGAGCTATCCCCCACTTCTCGGCAGATTCCCCACGTGTTACGCACCCGTTCGCCACTAAACTTTCCCAAGTATTGCTACTCGGAAAAGTCCCGTTCGACTTGCATGTCTTATCCACGCCGCCAGCGTTCGTTCTGAGCCAGAATCAAACTCTCCGTAAAAATTTGGAGCCGGCATCATTGCTGATACCGGACAAAGTTTGCGCCCCTCTTCGCTAACGAAGAGGGAGCTGAAATCTGACCATTCTAAACCGGCAACCGCTCGTAAGCGGAGGCCGGTGTTCGTCCGATCTTATTCAAATTAAGATTCCCTCGCGGCTCCGAAGAACCGGTTTGGGAAAATTTTTAATCAAAGAAACTCGACGTATAACGCACAATTCAATTTTCGCTGACTTCTACCTTCTGGATTTCAACTAACCGAATCGTCGTGATGACGAAATCCAGAATTGCACTGTCAAAGATCCAACGTTCCGTTTCGGTTCGCGGCGACAGTCGGCCCTTCGATTGGATCGAAAGCCGGTTCGCACTGAACCGAGAAGAACACCTTGGGAACTCCCAAAGCCGCAGCACTGCGGACGAGCAAAGTAGACGACCTCGCTCCTTCGTCAAAAGAAAAGTTTCGCAAAAAGAGATTTTTTTTGCCCTCTTCGCCGACCGGTTTGCCTCCTCCTTTGGCCTAACGAACAGCCGCTCAAGCGGGCAGCATCTCCGGCATGCCGGAGAAAAGTTCCTCTTCGGCATACTCCTCGTCCGTCTGGAGCGGCGCGAAGCGGTCCGCGCGGAAGCCGCGCTCGATCCCGTGCGCGTTGAGCGGCCCGGTAATTTCACAGAGGTAAACCGCGGTCTCGCCCTCTTCGCCCGTCAGCGCGATGCCGGGCACGATGTCGCGAATCGTGTAGGTGGTCCCTTCTTTCGGAAGCTCCGAGTAGAGCTTCTCGATCCCGAGCGGAAATCGCCCGTCCACGCAAACAACTTTCTGATTCGGCAGAAACATCCTTTCACTTTATCACAAAGCCGCGGCACCGAAACCCGCCGGCTTCCTCGTCGGGGAAGAGAGATTCAATTGCGTTCCGCCAAAGGTTCGTGCGGGCTCGGCTTCCCCGGTCGCACGCGCACAAAACGGTAGCGATCGCGAAGATTTTCCGCGATGAAATGCCCTTTCGAGCTCGACTCCATCAGCGCTCGATAGACGCTTTTCGGCACGTCGAGAAAACGGTAAATCGCGCCCCGGGTGAACTCGATCTCCAGCGCGCGCAGGTGACGGCTGTAGCCGACACTCGCCACGTTGCTCGAGACCACAGGCTGCCGCTTGATTCGCGAAACAATCGCGTCCTCGGGCGCCGTCGCGAAGCCCTGCGACAGGGACGCAACGACAAAGAAAAAAATGACGATCCGGAGGGTCTGCATGGTGGGGTCAGCCCGCAGATTGACCAAAACCGGCAACTCCGAAAAGCAGAATCTGGTTCGGTTGATTTTCAGCCGACGCCACGCTCTAGCGTTCCACGAGACCTCGCGTGGCCACGTCTTCCTCGCCGGCGAAATACTTTTCGAGCAGGCGATAGAAGACGGAATCTGCCGGCGAAATCGACGCGAAGAGCGTCGCGCAAGACTGTAATTTTCGATCGTCGGGGTAACCGAAGATCTGGTTCGCGGAGAGACCTTCGAGGGCGAAGAGCGCTTCGAAGCACTTTCTCAACCGTGGTCCGAGAACCGGATGGTCAAGATAGGCGGCCGCTTCCGCAACGCTCTTAATCGAGAAGCGCCGAGACATCGCGCTCGATCCCAGCCCTTCATACTGTGGAAAGACAAACCACATCCAATGCGACAATTTTCGCCCGCGTTCGATCTCCAGGAGCGCCCGCGCATAACTCCCTTCCTGAGCCTGCACGAACCGATTCAGATCCCATGGGTCATCCGACTGCCTGAACCCCGCGAGCGCCTCGCGCGCACTTCCTCCGAAAGCCACAATTCCATTCAAATGTCCGGCCATGGCAAACGCCTTCCGGTCGCGCACATCCGTTTCCCGGAAAAGCCGTTCCACCTCTCGTGCCATTGCGGGCGTGCCATATTCGACTTCCGGATCCGTCGCCGGAGCTTCCCGCAAAAGACTCCGCCACAGACGCTGGTCATGTCCATGCAGGACGACGCGCACTTCGCGAGCCATCGCATAGATCGCCGCATGCGTGAGCGATTCCGCGGAAGGCAGCCCCCGTCCGGCACAGTGCAGCCAACTACCTTCGAAATCCCAGGCCAGCACCTTCGCGTAATTCTCGATACCTAACGAGTATAACACTCCGGTGCCCGAGCCGGTAATATAAAACGAACCGCTCCCGCCTTCCCGCAGGCTGGCGTTGCCAAAGCCAACGCCATTCGCATTCACTCCGAGGAATCCGAGCCGCCGTAATTCCTGCCGCGCCTCATTCAGTTCCGCGAAACCGGGAAATGGCGCGAAGTCCGCTTCGGTCCAGTCGCAGCGAAACTTGATTGCGCCGGTTTCGCTCACCTCGCCTGCTCCGGAAATAGTGCGAGAATGCTTTGTTCGTTAGGCTGACAAATCCCGCGCTCGGTGATGAGTCCGCTGATCAGTCGCCGGGGTGTGACGTCGAACCCGTAGTTCGCCGCCGCGCTCTTTTCCGGGGTTAGTCTTACCTCGACTGAGCGGCCATCGGCCCAGCCCTCGGCATGTTTTACTTCCTCGGCTCCGCGTTCTTCGATCGGAATCTCCGCCAGTCCGTCGCGCATCTTCCAGTCGAACGACGACGAAGGCAGCGCCACGTAAAAAGGCACACCGTTATCCTTCGCCGCGAGTGCTTTCAGGTAAGTCCCGATCTTGTTGGCCACGTCGCCCGTGCAAGTGGTCCGATCCGTTCCCACGATCACCAGGTCGACCGCGCCACGCTGCATGAGATGACCGCCCGTGTTATCGGCGATGACCGTGTGCGGCACGCCGTGTTCACCCAGTTCCCAAGCCGTCAGCCTCGCGCCCTGGTTGCGCGGCCGCGTTTCATCCACCCAGATATGCACCGGCAGGCTCCGATCGTGCGCGGCATAAATCGGCGCCGTCGCCGAACCGTGATCGACAAACGCGAGCCAGCCCGCGTTGCAGTGCGTAAGAATGTTAACCGGCTGGCCATTTTTGCGCCGCGCGATCTCTTCGATCAACTCGTAGCCGTGGAGACCGATCTGCCGGCAGTGTTCAGCATTCTCGTCCGCGATCGCCTCGGCCGTTGTTCGCGCCAGCGCGAGCTTCTCCGCAGCATTCGCTCCGGCACCGATCGCGTTTAGTTGACGCTCAACGGCCCACGCGAGATTGACCGCCGTCGGGCGCGTTGCTTGCAAGAGTGACGCCGCCGCCGTCGGCTCGATTTCCGCCAGCATCGCGAGATACATCCCGTAGCCGGCAGCGGCGCCGATCAATCCCGCTCCGCGGACGTGCATCTCTCGGATCGCCACCGCCATCTGCTCGACCGTTCTGATTTCCTCGACCACGAACTGATGAGGCAATGCCCGTTGATCGATCAACTGCACCACTCGCCGGTCATCCGGCTGCAGCCAGATGGTGCGATAAGGTTGGCCACCGACGTTCATGCGACCTACGTTCGCGCATGGCGAGACCTTTGCGCAACGCCGCTGCTGCTCAGCGCGCCGCGAGCCAGCCGCCGGTCGCCTGGACCGGCGCCAGTTCGCCTCGCCGCGTCACCCAGATCGCGACCCCTTTTTGGGGTGCATTTTCCGCGGAGGGCTTGATCGTTAGGCTAGCAGTTGCGTGATCTCCCGCCGGGCGCAACGGGACGTCCTGTTGCGAAAGCACGACGAAGTCATGCGCGAGGTTTCGCCCGCCGTTTTCGCCGCCGCCGATTTTCGATGAAATCCCCGCGCCAAGCAGCGCGACATGCACTTCCCAATCGCCCGCCGCGCCGGCCGCAGGGTGATATTCAACCATCCAAGTCCGGCCATCCGCACTGGTCGCGCGGAGCTGTCCAGCGGCATCGTCAGGCGAGGAGGCGCCGCGGAAACCGCCGCGCATTTCGTTGCCGTTCAGGATGAACTCCGGCGTATAAACCGAGTCACTGCGCAGGAGCGACGCGTAGCGGTTCTGCCGCGCGGTCCAGGCCGGCGCGGCAAAGCGATCGCGCCAGCCGAGCCGATCCCAGTAGTCAACGTGATAAGCCACCGGCACGATCCGTTTCCACAATCCCGGATCATTCTTCAGCCGGCTGAGCTGCGCCTCGGCCGGCGGACAACTGCTGCAGCCCTCCGAAGTGTAAAGCTCGAGCAGCGCCGTGCGCGCGGGGCCGCTCTCGAACTGCTCTTCGGCGAATGCTGAAAGAGTGGTCATGCCTAACGATAAGCCGAGAACTGCGGAAACGAGCTTCATGAAACCAAGAGGCTGCTTCGGTGTGGTTATTCCCGGGCCTTGAGCGCGGCCTCGCGCTTGCCGTCGTACCAAACATCGAGCTTCGCGCGCGAACGCACGGCGCGTTTGCCGCCGGCCACAATCCGCAGACTGCGACCCAGAATGTGGCGACCGGAATACATCCGCAACTTCCGCCCGGAAGTGATCACCGGCGTGGAAAGCAGCGCGAATTTCCCAAGCGTTTTCAAAGCGCGGGTGAAGTAGATTTCCTCCCCCGCAAAGTATTGTTCGTCGAACCCGCCGGACCGCGCGAAGAAGTTACGGGTGGTGAAAAGGAACGCGCCGGCCCCGAGATTGGCCGCGAAGTAGGCTTTGGAAAAGAGATAGACGCAGACTTTTCCCCAACGGGGAATTTCATCCTCGATCACGACCCGCGCGCCGCCCCCGGCCGCGCCGGTCCGCAGCAAGGTCAGCGCCTCGGTGACGTGCGCCGGCGCGATCTGCGTATCGGCATCGACGAAAAAGAAAACGTGGCCTTCGGCGGCCCGCGCCCCGGCATTGCGCACCGCGGCGATTTGGCGATGCCGCACCGGGATCACCCGCGCGCCGGCGCTGCGCGCGAGCGCCGCGGTCGCGTCCGTCGAGTCATCGTCGACCACGATAATCTCATAACGCTGTCCTGCCGTCGCAGCGGCGTGATGAATGGCCGCAAGGGTGGCGGGCAGCTCGCGTTCTTCATTGTAGGCCGGGACGATGAAAGAGATCACCTTTGTTCGTTAGGCACGCTTTCCGCAGGTCGCAGGATATGCCTGATCCCGCGGATCGGGATGACGACCCAGTCGGGCCGATGATTCAACTCATAGCCGACCTCGTAAACGGCTTTGTCGAGAAGATAGGCTTCGAGCAGGATTTGCAGGTCACTTTCGTTGCTGGGCAGAAAGCCCGCGCCCGCCGTGGCTTCGAGATAACTCGCCAGGAAAGTCGCGCTGAGTTGCCGATACCAGAGATCGGCCCAGCGCTCGAGAAAAGCCCGATCCTCTTCGCGGGTGGAAGGTTCCCAGAGCGCGCTGTAGGCGGCGTATTGAAAGGAGCGCATCATCCCCGCGACGTCGCGCAGGGCCGAGCGTTTGAGCTTGCGCTCACTCATTGGCCGAGCGGGCTCGCCTTCAAAGTCGAGCATGACAAAGTCTTTCCCGGTATAAAGGACCTGGCCAAGATGATAATCGCCGTGAATACGAATCTTCGCGGCGTCGGCATGATGCTGCAGAATGCGCTGTTCCTGCGCCAGAATCTGCTTCTCCGCGGCCAGCACTTCAGCCGCTTCGGCGCGGAGGGCTTCCGGTAAATTGCCGACCTTCTTTTGCAGCAGAGCAAAGGTCTTGCGCAGCGACGCTCGCATCGACTGGTAAACCGAACGTTGCGCCATCGCGTTGAACGGTTCCGGCGCAAAGATCGGGTCGATCGACTCGCCCGCGAGCGCCAGATGCATCTCGCCGGTGCGAGTGCCAATGAGTCGTGCTTTCTCGGGAAAAATGCCGCCGACCAGCTCGTCGAGCAGGAGTCCCGGCGCCGCGACCGCATTTTGCAGGTCACCTTTGCGACCCAGCACCCGCTCAAAGAAACGGCCGACCGCGTCGAGCGTGAGCGACCACGCATCACCCTCGTTAGGCACAGCCGTTTGCAACAATGTCACGACGGTTGGCTCCGCACGCGGCCGGCGATATTCAATCGCGCCGACGAAGGCCGGGACGTAATCGAACTGCGCGCGCTCGGTCAGGAAACGAGTGACTTCCACATCGGGATTCACTCCATCCTCGAGTTTGCGGTAGAGCTTCAGGAAGAAGCGATTGTCGAAAAGCATCGAGGAGTTGCTTTGCTCGGCATGCAAGACCTGTGATGCAGGCACTTTTTCGCCAGGTTCCTGCGCCAGCAGCCTGCTGCCGATGCCTACTAACTCTCCATTCCGACCCTTGACGCGAGCTCCGCTCATCATGATTCGGAAAAGGCTTTCGCGGAAGTCCGAGTCCCAGACCGCGTCGTGCAAAATACTTCCGTGACGGCCAACTCTCGCGAGAATCGTCTGCGGCGAGTTACGGGTAAGATTGTGCGCAGCCGTCCCGTGGGCGATCTGCACCGGAAGCGCATAAATCTCCGGTGCGCCATCGGTATAATCGACCTGCACCAGCCAGAGTTGCGCAGCGCCAGCGCCCTCGGCGAGCGCGATCTCTTCGATGATTCGTACCTCACGCACCGGTCTGGCCTTTGCGCCAAACCAACGACAACCGCGGAGATATTCCGGCAAAATCTCGCGCTCGATTCGCGCTCGCTGACCGTCCGCGAGCAGCGCGCCAAGAGTCGGCTCGCCCTCGAGCACAGGCGTAGTCCGCTTCTTCGCAGTCCTTTTCTCGTTAGCCGCCTGGAGGACGAACCAGAAGTGACCGTGCGGACCAATGGTAAGAGGATAAGGCGCCTTCCTGATTGCCGGAAAGACATTGCGGCTAAAAACTTCCATCGGTGCACAACCCGCGAAACGCGCCAGATCCAGTTCTACCGGCTGGGCGTAGCGCGAGAGGTTTACCACGACCAGGATGGTTTCACCTTCATAGCGTCGAAGGAACGCGAGCACCTTGGCGTTTTCCGGCAGGAGAAACTCAATCGAACCACGGGAGAAGGCGCGGTAATTCTTGCGCATCCCGATGACCCGGCGCGTCCACCAGAGAAGCGACGAGAGGTTCTTCTGCTGGTTCTCGACGTTGATCGCTTCGTAGTGATACTCGGGATCGATCGTGATCGGGAGATAGAGCTGTTGCGGATTCGCCTTGGAGAAGCCGGCGTTGCGATCGCTGCTCCATTGCATCGGCGTGCGGCAGCCATTGCGATCGCCGAGATAGAAGTTATCGCCCATTCCTATCTCGTCACCGTAGTAGAGGACAGGTGTGCCAGGCATGGAGAAGAGCAGGATGTTGAGTAACTCTATCTTGCGCCGGCTATTCGCCAGCAAGGGCGCGAGCCGGCGGCGAATCCCAAGATTAATCCGCGCCGTCGGATCAGTCGCATAAACGCGCCACATGTAGTCACGCTCTTCGTCCGTGACCATCTCGAGGGTTAGCTCGTCGTGGTTGCGCAAAAACATGGCCCACTGGCAGTTCTCGGGGATTGCCGGCGTCTGATCGAGGATGTCGATGATCGGGAAACGATCCTCCATCTGCAGCGCCATGAACATCCGTGGCATGAGCGGGAAGTGGAAGTTCATATGCGACTCATCGCCGTCGCCGAAGTATTTCACCGCATCTTCGGGCCACTGGTTCGCCTCGGCCAAAAGCATGCGGCCGCTGAACTTCGCGTCCATGTGCGCGCGCAGGGTCTTCAGATAGTCATGAGTCTCGGGAAGGTTTTCACAGTTAGTTCCTTCGCGCTCGTAGAGGTAGGGAATGGCGTCCAGTCGCAAGCCGTCGACGCCCATCTCCAGCCAGAAGTCGAGCACTTCCTCGACCATCTCGTGCACCGCCGGGTTATCAAAATTCAAGTCGGGCTGATGCGCGTAGAAGCGATGCCAGTAATAGGATTTCGCCACCGGGTCCCATGACCAGTTGGAAGTCTCGAAGTCCTTGAAGATGATGCGCGCGTCCTTGTAACGCTCGGGCGAATCGCTCCAGACATAGAGCTCGCGCTCCGGTGAGCCGGGCGCGGCGCGGCGCGATTTCTGGAACCAGGGATTCTGATCCGAGGTGTGATTAATCACCAACTCCGTGATGACTCGCAGCCCGCGATCGTGCGCCGCGGCGAGGAAAGCCTTAAAATCGTCGAGTGAGCCGTATTTCGGATTGACGTCGTAGTAATCGGCAATGTCGTAGCCGTCGTCGCGCATCGGCGAAGGATAAAATGGCAGTAGCCAGATCGCGGTCACGCCCAGTTCTTGAAGGTAATCGAGTTTCTCGATGAGGCCGCGGAAGTCGCCCATGCCGTCGGCGGAGCTATCGTGAAAGGTCTTTACGTGCAGCTCGTAGATGACCGCGTCCTTGTACCAAAGCGGATCGGAACCGGTGCGGGAAGTATCATTCGCCATGCGCTCACACCTTTGCCGCAGAATGAGGCGCGGCGCAATTTTCCGGGCGTTGAGGCGCGCGGTCGCGGGAATTTATCTGGCCAACCCGGTTCGGGTTGCTAATGTGACCACCACTCATGAAAACTTCATTGCTCGCCGCATCACTGATTGTTTGCCTAACGACTCCGCTCTTTGCCCAGTGGAGTTCCGACCCGATGCAAAATCTCGGGGTTGCCGTGAAACCGAACGATCAGGTGCAACCGAAGATTCGCCCGACGGCGAACGGCGGGTGCTATATCAGCTGGTTCGATAACGATCCGACCGGGAACCCGCCGTTTGGCTACGACGTCGATCTGCAGCGGCTCGATGCGAATGGCGTCGCCCAATTCCCGGCCGGTGGGATTCGGCTCGCGGATCTCGGGCTGAGCTCGACCCAGGACTATGGTCTCGATGTCGATAGCGACGGCAACGCGCTGCTTTGCTTCCTCGACGATCGGCGGAAGCATAATCCGAACGTCATCGTGACGGTGATGAAGGTGAATCCGAGCGGTGAACAGCTTTACGGCAACAAAGGTCGCCAAGTGGCGCGCGGTCAGGATTTTCTTGGCAACCCGAAGGTGACCGCAACTTCTGACGGCGCAGTCGTCGCCGGTTGGATCCAGGGGAACAACCTGATGTTTCAACGGCTCGACCAGCGGGGCGTGAAAACCTGGGGGCCGGCGGGCATCATCATCACGGCACCGGCGGGACTGACTTATTCGCTGGCTGATCTCCACGGGAGCGATGATGGCTCCGTCATCGCCTCGTGGGTTTCCGCAGCGGGTTTTACGGGGCCGAAACACCTGCTGACCAATAAAATCAGCGCGACCGGAGACGTACTTTGGGGCGCGAATCACCTGGCTGTTTTTGATGGCGGCTCGCTGCAGTTTGGCAACTTTCCGCGTTTTGTGACCGATGGCACAGGTGGCGCGGTTTTTGGCTGGTATCAGGTGAGCCCCTTGCAATCGCTCGCCCAGCATATCCGCGCAGACGGGAGCGAGGCTTTCCCGCATAACGGCGTGCCCGGCTCCACGAATACGAGTCACGACCAAGTGAATCCCACCGTGAGCTACGACCAGGCGACGGATAGCACTTATCTTTTCTGGGATGAAATCCTGGAAGGCCCCCTAACGAACGAAGGAGTCTCTGGTCAGAAATTCAGCTCCAACGGCACCGTGCAATGGGGTGCGTTTGGCGTCGTGGTGCAGCCGTTTACCTCCTCGGCTGTGCTCGGTGTGACGAGCGTGCTCACTTCAACGGGACCGCTCGTCGTCTGGTCTTCGGAGGCGGCCTTCGCACAGGATATGATCACCGGCGCGAAACTTGACCCGAATGGCGCATTCTTGTGCCCGCCGTTCCCGGTCTCGTCGATCCTTTCTTCCAAATCGCGGCTCGACTTTACACTATCAGCGAACGGCTGGGGCCTGCTCGTCTGGAGCGATGGTCGCACCGATGGTGGCGATATCTATGCGCAGGATATCAAGCCCGATTGTAGCCTCGGCCGGTAACTGTTGCGCGACAGGCGAGGTTAGGGAGTTAGCCGAAGATTCAGGGGCGCGGCGGGAATGCCGTCCGCGGGAATGTTGGCTTTAAGCTTCACGCTTTCGACGGCGAGCACCGGTTGTGAGACCGGATTCGTCAGATCATCCTCGTAAACTTCGACATATTGGCCGCCGAGGCTGACGGCATGTTCAAGCGCATCCTCCAACGGGATCGGATCCGCGGGTAATGGCACCGGGTCCGGATCAACGTAGAGACGCGCCGGATCGCTGGTGTGGCAGACCATCTGAAAACCTTTCGGAAATGCGAGCGGGACCGGGGGCAACGCGTGCGGTGCGGGCACGGCGTAAAGGGCCGAGACCATGGTGCCAAAATGCTGTGGATAGGTCGCTTTCGCCCAATCGGGGACGCTGTTTTGCAAGGTGAGGCCCAAGTCGCCGGGGACCACGCGACTAAGCGTCAGGAGGAGCGCTGTCGTCGCAAAATTCGTGACATAGGTGTCAATGACTTTCTGTGCGGCCGGGACATAAGCGGAGCTGAAATCCGCATAGGAAGTGGTCAGGCCAGGATAACCACTTGGCGGGTCCTTGGCCAGCGCTTCGACGGCAGCGAAGTCTTCATCGGTGGCCACGACGACGGTATTAAAGTTCTCCATGAATCCACCAATCACGACATAGGACAGGGCTGGGTTCGACTCATACCGCGCACCAAAAGCCGCGAGAAACTGCGCCCATTTATCCTGGTAAGCCGTATCCCAGGGCAGTGGTTGATCGCCCACTGACTCGCCGGTATCCCGATCGATCTCGGTCATGTGATATTTGTAAACCACCGGCGCGCTCGTGTAGACCCAGCTGGGGGTCGAGAACCCGGCCGCGATGCTGATGCACATTTTCTTGCCATGGGCAGCGGCGATCGCGATCGCGGCGTCGATCGAGGACCAATTGTATTCGTCCCCGCTAGTTGGCTGTATTTTCGCCCAACCGGTCTTGTAGCGGAACCCGTCGATGCTCGGATTGTCCAGCAGCGGATTGCCCGTCAGATCAATCTTCCCCGTTCCCGGCGCGCCGAAGAGGAGATCATAGAGGCCGCGCGGCACCGTCTTGAGCGGGGCCGAAAAAGCGGAGCACGGCAGAAGCAAAACCGTGAGCAACAGGATGAGTTGCCGTCGAAGAGCGGAAGCAGGAGTTCTTGGGTATTCCATCGAGTGGTAAATCTATCGCGGGACCGGTCGGACCAACGACTCCCCGGGCGCATCACACCCTCGAAAGATAGAGCCGGTCGTCCGATTTTCACACTTAAGAGCAGCCAGCTTTGTGCCAAGGGACTGGGAAAAAATCCAGAAAGAACCTTTACGTGTCCCTGTCGGCGACCGAGGCCGTCGCTTTATGAGTAAAGATATTCGTCGTGGTACTCGCGCTGGGGAGCGAACTGCACCGTCTGGTCGCCGCCGGTTTCCGGGTATTCGAAAATTTCGCCTTCATAGTTCCGGATGACGATTTTTTCCTGGTCGTGGTAAAGCACGTAGCCGGGATTGATCGGCACCTTCCCGCCGCCGCCCGGAGCGTCGATGACAAATTGCGGGACCGCGTAACCGGTCGTGTGCCCGCGCAGGCCTTCGATGATCTCGATTCCTTTCGCGACCGAGGCGCGCAGGTGGGACGAGCCGTCGATGAGGTCGCACTGGTAGATGTAATAGGGTCGCACTCGGCATATGAGGAGTTTGTGCACGAGGGTTTTCATCGTCTCAAGGTTGTCGTTCACGCCGGCGAGGAGGACGCTCTGGTTGCCAAGCGGAATGCCGTGGTTCGCGAGCCGCTCGAGTCCCGCGCGCACTTCGGTGGTGAGCTCGCGCGGGTGATTCACGTGGATGCTCATCCAGAGCGGATGATATTTCTGCAGCATCTGACAGAGCTCGGGCGTGATCCTTTGCGGGAGGAAAATCGGCACGCGTGTGCCAATGCGCAGGAATTCGATGTGTTTGATCGCCCGGAGGCGGCTGAGGATTTTCTCCAGCTTCGAGTCGCTAAACAAGAGCGCGTCGCCACCGGAAAGGAGCACGTCGCGTACTTCGGTGTGCTCTTCGAGATACTTGAAGGCGGCTTCGAATTCCGTGTGCAGTTCCTGTTCGCCCACGCCGCTGACCACGCGGCTCCGCGTGCAATAACGGCAGTAGCTCGCGCAACGATCGGTCACCAAAAAGAGGACGCGATCGGGATAACGATGGACCAATCCCGGCACCGGCATGTGCGAATCTTCCCCGCATGGGTCGGCCATGTCGTAGGGCGAATCCCAAGTCTCTTCGATCCGCGGGATGACCTGACGCCGGATCGGGCAGTCAGGGTTATCGCGTTCGATCAGGTTGAAAAAGTGGGGCGTCACCGCGAGCGCGAGCTTGTCGCCCGAGAGCAGAACTCCCGCCCGTTCTTCTTCGGAGAGCACGAGATGCTGCTCGAGTTGCGCCAGGGTGGTGACGCGATTCTTGAGCTGCCATTTCCAGTCATTCCAGAGTTCCGGCGCGACATCCGGGAAATAACCGGGCGCCATTGAGGTGAACTCTTTTCCGTCCTTTTTGCCGTCGGCAAGAGTAAGCATTTTGATTTGTGAAGAAAAAGTTAAGGGCCCTAAGTATCGTGTCAACGGAGGCACTTGCGGGTGCGCCACGCACTCGGTCCGTCTATAATCCTGCTCTTGCTCCTAATCTTTTCCCATGAACCGCACGAGCAGGGACGAGCAAAGAGAGCAGGAGCAGGATTGGGAGGAAGCAGAAGACGCTCCTCGTTTGCCCGGCTTCTGCTTCCCGTTACTATTTGAACAGCGCACGCCGCGCTTCTGTCCATACCGCAGCCTATGCACCGTCTTCTTTGCTCGTTCCTTCTCTTCTCGTTAGGCATGGCCACGGCCGCGGCGCAGACCACGCCCGCGCCCACGCCGTCACCGACGCCTACGATCCCGGCAGAAGCCGCCGCGCCGGGGAAGGACGTGGTCCACCAGCTTAACAGCGCCTTTGAGAAAGTCTTCGAGACGGTCGCCCCGAGTGTCGTCATCATTGAGGTGACGAAGAAACCCGACGGGAACGACACCTCGCTCGACGATCTTTTCTTCCAGCCGCCGGACGACACCGACCCGCATCACGGATCGCGCGCGCCCGAGCCGGTGCAGACTGAAGGCTCCGGCTTTATCGTCAGGCAGGACGGTTACATTTTCACGAACTACCACGTCGTCGAAGGCGCCGAGAAAGTGGAGGTGAAGCTGAAAGATGGCCGGGAATTTGCCGGCACCGTCGCGGGCACGGATGAGAAGACCGACATCGCGGTGGTGAAAGTCGACGCGACCAATCTTCCCGTGGTCCAGCTCGCGGATAGCGACGCCGTGCGCGTCGGGCAGTTCGCCTTCGCGATCGGCGCGCCGTTCAAACTCGACTACACGTTCACCTTCGGCGTGATCAGCGGAAAGGGCCGGAGCAAGCTTCTCGAGACCGGCGGCTATAACATCGCCGACTACCTCCAGACCGACACCTCGATCAACCCCGGGAACAGCGGTGGCCCGCTCTGCGATATCGACGGCAAAGTCGTCGGCATGAATACCCTGATCAACGGCCTGAATCGTGGCCTCGGCTTCGCCATTCCGAGCAACCTGGTCAGCGAGATCGGCCAGCAGCTCATCGCCGGCAAAGCGATCGTGCGGCCGTGGCTTGGGATTCGGATTGAGACGCTGGGCGACAACCCCGCGCTCCGCGATCTTTTTAAAGGCATCGACAAAGGCGTGATCGTGCGGACGATCGAAGCCGACGCGCCCGCTTACAAGAGCGAGCTCCGGCCATTCGACGTGATCACGAATGTCGACGGCGCACCGGTCGCGACCGACACCCAACTTCAGCACGAGATCCTGAAGAAAAAAGTCGGCCAAAACGTGGAGCTGGGCGTCTGGCGCAAAGGCCAGACGATGAAGATCGCGGTCACCACCGGCGAGTTGCCTAACGATTTAACGCAGCGGGCGAATCCGGCGCCGCCGCCCGCCGGTGACGCTCACCCGGACGAGACAAACAAGTTCGGCCTCCAAGTGCAGGATCTGACTAAGGAGGTGGCCGCGCGCCTGAAACTCAAGGTGCAGCAGGGCGTGATCGTGACCAATGTCGCCGACAACAGCATTGCCGAAGCCCAGGATATCCAGCGCGAGGATGTGATCACCGAAGTGGACGGCAAACCCGTGACCAATGTCGCCAGCTTCCGCGCCGCCCTCACGAACGCGGACCCGCGCCGCGGCGTCCTACTCTATCTCGATCGTAAGAACAGCCGGACCTTCGCCGTGCTCAAGGCGGGCGGCTAACGGGTGAAGCTCTTCCTCCGCGCGCTCGCGCTTTGGCTCGCGAGCGTCGCCATCGCCTCGGCAGGCTGGCAAATCACCGGCAGCGAACGCCGGAATCCGCCTAACGAGCTGGTGGAACATCGACAGACCGAAGTGAAAAACGACACGACCGGCGAGCGCGCGACTTTGCACTTCGCGATTTTCCAAAGCAGCGCCGCGGCGTTGAAAGTGATCGACCAACCGGAGACGCCACGCGGCGATCTTGCGGAAGTGATGCCGCGCGAGCAGGCCCTAGCGGGCGTCAATGGCGGTTATTTCGATCCGCAGGATGCGCCGGTCGGGTTGCTGATCAGTGGCGGAAAACAAATCGCGCCGCTCAGTTCCGCGCGGCTTTTGAGCGGCGTGCTTTTTACCCGGAACGGGCGGGTCGAGATCGTGCGCGCGAAGCATTTCGCGAAGAGCTCGCGGATCGAAAACGCCGTGCAATGCGGTCCGCTGCTCGTGGAAAAATCCAAGCCGGTTGCGGGCCTGAACGACACCCGCTCGGCGCGCCGGACGTTTGCCTTAGTCGATGGCAAAGGCGGCGCGGCGCTTGGTTACAGCTCGGGCGTTTCACTCGCACAGTTGGCCGAAATTCTCGCGCTGCCCAAGGTGGCCGGCAGCCACGCGATCGTCCGCGCGCTCAATCTCGACGGCGGTTCCTCGAGTGCTTTTTGGGTAGCCGGGAAAGAAGAACCATTCTCGATTTCCGAACAAAAAACCGTCCGCGATTTCGTCGCGATCGTGCCGCGCTCCGGTCGTTAGGCGGAAGCCGGCGGCCTTGACGGCTCCGCTCTCCCGCGCCAAAACTTTGGGCGCATGCGGACCTTCGGAGGTTTCCTTTCTCACGGCTCGAAAGTCTACGGCGAGGTTCGTGGTGAGGAGGTTCATCTGCTCCGGGAACCGTTCTGGCGCGGGCTCGAGTTCAGCGGGGGAGTTCATTCGTTAGGCGAGATCCAGATCGACCGGCCGGTCGCGCCGGGCAAGATCATCGCGGTCGGTTTGAACTATGCCGATCACATCAGGGAAATGCAGCGGACCGAAATCGGTTCGCCGCTGATCTGGTTCAAGGCGCCGAGCTCGCTGCTCGCGCACGAGGGGACGATCGAGATCGCTTTTCCCGCGCACAAAACCGATTTCGAAATCGAGCTCGCCATCGTCATCGGCCGCGCCGCGAAGAATGTCAGCGAGGAGCACGCGCGCGATTTTATCTTTGGCTACACTGTCGCCCTCGACATCAGCGATCGCGATTTGCAGAAGGCCGAGAAACAGTTTTCGCGCTGCAAATCCTTCGATACCTACACGCCGGTCGGACCGTTCGTTTACGCGGAAGTCGAGCCTAACGACCTGCCAATTTCCCTGCGGCAGAATGGCGAAACACGCCAGGAGGCGCGGACCAGCCAGATGATTTATTCGGTCGCGCGGATCGTCTCCTTTGCGAGCGAATCGCTCACCCTCGAACCGGGCGATCTCATTCTGACCGGGACGCCTTCCGGAGTCGGCGCGATCCAGGCAGGCGATGAACTGGAGGCGCGCATGAGCGACTGGCCACCGTTGCGCAATCGAGTCGCAAAGGCCGCGAGCGCGGCAAAATAATCTTGTTTACCCGCAATTTCCTGTGCTTCCTCTACATCCCACGAAACGCGAGAATCCGAATGATAGAGGAAGGTTCTCAGCTAAATCGGCTTGGCATGAAAATTAGGAAAAGTTTTACTCGACGCACGGTAGATGGCTTTGGGATAACCGAGGTCATCAACCTTCGCCGGAACCTTCTGTCGACACCATCAACCTGCCTTATATGAAAAAAACGCTCATCGTTAGTCTGTGCACCATCGCCCTCGCCTTTACCGCGTCGGCGCAAGATCCTGCTACTTCTCCGGCGACCAGTCCTGCCACCTCCGCCCCGGCCGATACGGCCGCCGCGCCGGCAGCGACGACCGCTCCGGTGGACGCCACCACCCCGGCGGTTGACGCTTCCGTCGCCGCATCACCCGGCGCGCCGATGACGTCGCCCGCCGCGCCAGTCACCGCCGCGACGGCTGCTGCTTCCGTCTCCGCGACGGTCGCGCCGGCGACCAGCGCGATGCCGCCGGCGAATGCGGAAACCGCGAGCAAAAACTTTTTCATCTCCAATTTCCGCGCAGGTGGCCCGATCATGTGGCCGATCCTGCTCGTTTCGATCATCGCGCTTACGGTCGTGATCGAGCGCTGCTTCTGGTGGGGTTTCCGCTGGTTCCGGCGCGATCCGAAACGGATCGAGAAGGTTTTTACCGCGATCGAAACGGGCGACGTGAACGAAGCCTCCAAGCTCGCTCGCGGCACGCGCGATCCGGTTTTAAGGATGCTCTGGAATGGTCTGAATCACCAGCACGCTTCGCTCCAAGGCGCGCTGCAGGTCGCAGCTGGTATTGAGATCAAACGGGCGGGCCGATTCCTCGTCGTCATGGACACGTTGGTCACGCTTGCCCCGTTGCTCGGCCTGCTCGGCACGATCACCGGTCTGATGAAATCGTTCGGCTCGTTAGGCAACGAAGAACTCGCCGTCCAGGCGGTCACTGGCGGTATCGCGGAAGCGCTCATCGCGACGGCCTGCGGCCTTGGTCTCGCGATCTTTTGTCTGATTCCGTTTAATTTTTTCACTTCACGAGTGTCTAACCTGGAGTTCGAGCTGCAGACCGCCGCGACCAACCTCGAAGTCATGCTGGAAGCCAACGCCAAAGCCAAACGTGAAGCCGAAATGACGACTACGACCGAGCGTCCCTAGCCTGCGCACCTCGTCCTATGGATGTCGTCTCGCCCATTCCCAAGAAGCACGCGCGGATTGAGATCATCCCGCTGATCGACATCATGTTTTTCCTCCTCGCCAGCTTCATGATGGTGAGCCTGAGCCAGGTGCACATGAAAGGCATCAAGGTCAATCTGCCCACCGGATTGACGGGAGAAACTCAGACCAAGCGCGAATACGTCAGCCTTTCGGTGGACAAGGATGGGCAGACCTATTTCGACCAGGACAAGGTCGAGCCGGAGGAGATTTACCGAAAGCTGGTCGACATCCACAAGTACAGCCCGAACGCGAAAATCTTCATCCGGGGCGATCGCGATACGTATCACGGCGACATCATTCGCCTGATCGAGCAGGTGCGCGCGGCGGGCATCTACCGAATTGCTTTCGAAATCAAGAGTCCCTCGTTGCCTTCGCACAGCTCTCCGTAGGAATTTCTGACCATGGCCAAACCGCAATTCTATAAACCTTCGCCGAGTTGGCAGCTCTGGGCCTGTTTGGCTGGAGCGATTGCGATTGAGTTTGCGGCGATCGGAGTCGCCAGCCTGCACAAGGAGGAAGGGCCGCCCGAAGCGCCGTCAATTTCCGCGCCGGAGCCGATCACCGCCGTCATCACCGAGATTCCGCCTGAGCCGACGCCGCCGCCGGACGAAGAGCCGCCGCCGCCGCCGCCGCCACCACCTGACGAACCCACTGAGTTCACCGTCGAGGAACCGACCCCGCCGCCCCGGCCGAAAGACGCGCCGACACCGAAGCCTAGGGCGAAGGTCGCTGCGACCCGACCGGTTGGCATCCCTTCTGGTCCGGTCAGCTACAATTCTTCCAAGGCAAACATGATCAGTGCGCCGCACCCGGTTTATCCGTACGAAGCACGCCGTTCCCACGCTACCGGTAGCGGTAAATTCATGGTGGTGTTCGACTCGGGAGGTTCCGTCTCCGACGTGCAGACTTTACAAAGCACAGGCAATGCGATTCTCGATCAGACGACCGTTAACACGTTCCGGCGTTGGCGGGCCAAGCCCGGCGTGACCAAGGTAGTCGTCCCGATCACCTTCACGATGCAGGGCGCCCAGATGTGATCTGAGAAAATTATGAGAGTCGCATCACCCATTCCGAAAAAGCACGCCCGGATCGAGATCATCCCGCTGATCGACATCATGTTTTTCCTCCTCGCCAGTTTCATGATGGTGAGCCTGAGCCAAGTCCACATGAAGGGCATCCGGGTCAACCTGCCTTCGATCAAGGCGGTCGCCCAGCCAACCCCTCCGCCGCTTCAGAAGGACTACACCAGCCTCTTCATCGATGCGGATGGCCTGGTGCATTTTGACAAGCAGGTGCTGGCCGATGGCGATGTCACTCCGCGCCTGTTGCAGCTCTACAACAGCAATCACAACGCCAAGGTCTTTATCAGTGCGGACAAAGAGGCGCTGCATGGCGACGTGATTAAGTTGCTCGATCGGGTTCAATCGGTCGGCATCACCAAGGTCGGCTACGAGATCAAGGTGAAGTCCAGCCCTCCCGGCGGCGCCCCCGCTCCTTAGCGACGGTTAGTCTAAGGCGGATTCGGCTCCGTCTTTCAGCTCTGAGCGAGAAAAGCTCGGAGCTTCGCGACGGCTACGGCGCGGTGGCTGATGCGGTTCTTATCCGCAGCCGCGAGCTCCGCAAAAGTGCGCTCGAATCCATCCGCGACGAAAAGCGGGTCGTAGCCGAAGCCGGCGTCGCCGCGTTCCTGCCTAACGATCATCCCTTCCACCGTGCCCGCGAAAGTCGCGATTGTCACGCCATCGCGCGCAAGCGCAAGCACGCACCGGAAGCGCGCCCGGCGCGAAGCGGCCGGTCTGAGAGCGTCTAAGGCTGCCAGCAATTTCCCGCGATTGTTTGCGCTGTTTGCCGCCGCGCCGGCGTAGCGCGCCGAATAAATCCCGGGCGCGCCGCCTAACGAATCTACCTCCAGCCCGGAATCATCCGCCAGCGCCAGCCCCGGCAACTGCCGCGAGATCGCGACCGCCT
Organism: uncultured Verrucomicrobiae bacterium; assembly: GCA_963831805.1. Lineage (GTDB taxonomy): Bacteria > Verrucomicrobiota > Verrucomicrobiia > Chthoniobacterales > UBA10450 > Palsa-1392. The sequence continues at coordinate 108,988 of CAWHRN010000005.1, forward strand.
TGAGTTGCGCATTTTCGGCGAAAGTCGTCCCGTCCTCCACTACCTCGGCGATCTCCGGATGCGCGCTCAAATCGTCGAGCGCGAAATCCCGCCCGAGCATTTCGCGAAGCTCAACCGTCTTATGCCGGTTGCGGGTCGCGAGCCAAAGATGATGCATCCGGGAGCAGACGCTCACGTTGCACCGAGATCAACCCATCCTGTAAATCCCCTGAATCCTGTCTACTGTTTGCCCTCTTTCCGCATGAACGAACGCCGCAAACCGTATCCCTTCGATGTGATCGAGCCGAAATGGCAGGCGCTCTGGGACGAGCGCCGCCTTTTCCACGCGCCTAATCCGGGCGAGCCCGGCTTCGACCCGGCGCGACCGAAATATTACGTGCTCGATATGTTCCCCTACCCGAGCGGCACCGGGCTGCACGTCGGCCATCCCGAGGGCTACACCGCGACCGATATCGTCGCGCGTTACAAGCGCTTTCGCGGCTTGAATGTGCTTCATCCGATGGGCTGGGATGCCTTCGGTTTGCCGGCCGAGCAATACGCCATTCGCACCGGCCAACATCCGGAGATCACCACGCGCGAAAACATCGCGCGTTTCAAGAAGCAGTTGAAAGCGAATCGGATTTTCCTACGATTGGGAGCGCGAAATCAGCACGACCGATCCCGGATTACTTCCGTTGGACGCAATGGATTTTCCTCCAGATTTACCATTCCTGGTTTAATCCGGAGACGGGCAAGGCCGAGCCGATCTCCACCTACCACGGCGACGATCCCGACAGCGTGCGCCTCGCCTATGTCGCGGAGGTGCCGGTGAACTGGTGCCCCGAGCTCGGCACCGTGCTGGCGAATGAGGAAGTGATCGACGGCAAGAGCGAAGTCGGCGGCTTCCCGGTCGTGAGACGACCGATGCGGCAATGGATGTTGCGCATCACCGCCTACGCCGAGCGTTTGATCGACGAACTCGAGCCGCTCGACTGGCCGGAGGGAATCAAGCTGCTGCAGCGGAACTGGATCGGGAAAAGCGAAGGCGCGGAAGTGCAGTTCGCGCTGCCGGCGAGCGCGGAAAACGATCACTGTTTTCACGACCCGCCCCGACACGCTTTACGGCGCGACCTACATGGTGCTCGCGCCGGAGAATCCGCTGGTCGATCGCCTCACGACGAACGAACAGCGCCAGGCGGTCGCCGATTATCGCGCGGAAGTCTCCGCCAAGAGCGATCTCGAGCGGACCGATCTGGCGAAGGAAAAGACCGGCGTCTTCATCGGAGCGCATTCGCGATCAATCCGGCGAGCGGCGAGCAAATCCCGATCTGGATCGCCGATTACGTCCTGATGGGTTACGGCACCGGCGCGATCATGGGCGTGCCGGCGCACGACGAGCGCGACCTCGAGTTCGCGCAGAAATTCGACTCTGCCGATTCATCGAAGTCGTCGCTCCGCAGCCGCCGGGGACGACGCGTCGCTCCCGGCGAAGCCTCGCGCTTTCATCGGCGACGGCGTCGCGATCAATTCGCCGCTGATCGACGGCCTGTCGACGCCGGAGGCGAAAGCGCCGCATCACCGCTTGGCTGGAGGAACAAGGCCTCGGCCGGCGCACGATCAATTACAAACTGCGCGACTGGCTTTTCTCGCGGCAACGTTACTGGGGCGAGCCATTCCCGATCATCTGGCGCGACGGAAAACACGAGGCCATTCCGGAGACCGAGCTGCCGCTGGTCCCGCCGCGCGCTCGACGATTTCAAACCGACCGGCACCGGCGAGCCGCCGCTCGCGCGCGGGCCAGGGATTGGGTCCGCTACTCCGACACCGCGACGCGCGAGCTGAACACGATGCCGCAATGGGCCGGCTCGTGTTGGTATTACCTGCGCTTTTGCGATCCGCATAACGCCGAGACGCTTCGTCGAGCGAGGAGGCCGAGCGTTATTGGATCGATCCGGGCAGCCGGGCGGGTCGATCTCTACGTCGGCGGGACCGAGCACGCCGTGCTTGCATCTTCTCTACGCGCGCTTCTGGCACAAAGTGCTCTTCGATCTCGGCCATCTCTCGACCAACGGAGCCGTTCCAGCGGCTCGTGAACCAGGGCATCATTCTCGGCGAAGACGGCCGCAAAATGTCGAAGCGCTGGGGCAACGTGATCGATCCGCTCGACGTGATCGCGGATTACGGCGCGGATGCCTTCCGCTGCTACGAAATGTTCATGGGTCCGCTCGAGCAGATGAAGCCCTGGAGCATGACCGGCGTCGAAGGCGTCTCGCGTTTCCTCGCCCGGGTCTGGCGGCTGATGATGGAGGAAAACCAGGCCGGCGAATGGCTGCTCGCCGCTTCGCTCACGGAAGTGGAGCCGGACACGCGCGCAGCTCAAGGTCATGCACGCCACGATCAAGAAAGTGACCGAAGACATCGAGGCGCTCTCCTTCAATACCGCGATCGCGCAGATGATGATTTTCGTGAACGCCTTCACCACCGCGGAGACGCGCCCGGTCGCGGCCATGCGCACCTTGCTCATCCTCCTGAATCCCTTCGCGCCGCACCTCACCTCGGAGCTCTGGGAATCGTTAGGCGAGAAATTTCCAGATCACGCCGACGCGAGATCACCGATCAGTCTTGGCCGGAGTTTCGCGCCGAGTTCCTGGTCGAAGACGAAGTCGAGATGGCGATTCAGGTGAACGGCAAGGTCCGCGACCGCGCGCGAGTCCCGATCGCGGCGACGACCGCCGAACTCGAAGCGCTCGCGCTCGCGAATCCCCGCGTCCAGGAATTCATCGCCGGCCTGACCGTGCGCAAGGTCGTCGTGATTCCCAAAGAAGCTTGGTCAATGTCGTCGCCAGCTGATAGAGCTGGTTGACCATGTGGAAGGAATTCAAGGAGTTCGCAATCAAAGGCAATGCCGTCGATCTCGCGGTCGGCGTGATCATCGGCGCGGCGTTCGGGAAAATCGTCAGCTCGCTCGTCAAGCGACATCATCATGCCGCCACTCGGCCTGCTCACGGGCGGGCTCGATTTCTCGAACAAGTTCATCGTCCTCAAAGCCGGCGCGAACGGCGCGACCAGCTTTGCCACGCCGGCCGCGGCCGAGGCGGCCAAGGCGGTCACTTGGAACTACGGCAACTTCATCACCGCGAGCGTGAATTTCCTCATCGTGGCGCTGCGATTTTCATGTTGGTGCGCGCGCTGAACAAACTGAAAAGCGCGCCCACCGCCGCGGCTGACGCCGAGCCGGAGAGCAAGGATTGCCCGGCTTGCACGATGACGATTCCGACCAAGGCGACTCGCTGCCCGCATTGCACCACGCAGCTAGCGACGGTCTAGCCGGCCACCGGAATTCGGCGCGACCCGCAGCACGCGCCGTGGCGTGCAAAGCCAGATCTCGCTCTCGCCGTCGTCGGGCCAGGTAACCCCACCGGCCCAAGGCGAGAAGGCTGGCAAAATCCAGCAGCATCGCTGTTTCGACAAACGCCGGGAACTTTAGCCGCAGGCCGGCGCCGTCAGTCAGGTTCGCCGCCGGATGATGATGGCCGATGATCTGCATTCGACCCGGCTCACTCGGTTTCGCAATGACCGTGCTGAAAGACGAACTCCGGCGTCTCCCAGCGCGGCTCGAACGCGATCACCTGCGCCACATGCCGATCGTGATTTCCGGCCAGTGCGATCACCTCGCAGCGCGAGCGCAACCGTTCGAGCAACTCCGCCGCGAGCGCGCCGGACGCGCGATCGTGCACCAAATCGCCCACGATCATGAGCTGGCGCGGCTGATATTCGTCGAGCAATTCCATGAGCCGCGCCTCGATCGAAGTCATGCCCCAGAGCGGCACCAGCCGGCCGGCCGCGCGCTGGCTCAGCTCGTAGCCGAAGTGCAAATCAGCGACCGCCAGCCAGCGTTCCCTTTCGTGAAAAAGAGCCAGCCGCCCGTCGAGAAGGACGTCGGGCGCGATCGCGATTTGGCTGACGGCGGGAGCGGGCATCGGTAAGCGGCGGGAGCGGGGCCGGGAAATTATTCCTTGCCAGAGCGCGCTTCAACCGATAAGCAGGCCGACTTCAGCCGCTCATGCCGATTTCGCCGAGATTCCTGCTCGTCAGCGCCTTCGCCCTTCTCAGCGTCGGTTGCGCCACGACGCAGCACCCGACCGCCAGCAGCAAGGCCCACCCAAAAGGCCGCGTCGCCAAGGTCCGCACGACCGCCTACACCCACACCGAGGCGGGCGGCCGGCGGAACGCCATCGGCTCTCGCCTTTCCGGCAAAAACGTCATGAGCGCCGCGGCTGATTGGTCGCGCTGGCCGCTCGGGACAAAATTCCGGATCGTCGATACGGACGAGGTTTTCCAGATCGACGACTACGGTGGCGCGCTCGTCGGCACGAGCACGATCGATCTCTACAAGACGAACCGGTTCGAGATGAACAAGTGGGGCGTGCGCTCGGTTGATATCGATATCCTCGAATGGGGTTCGACCGAAAAGAGCATGCACGTGCTCGCATCGCGCGACCACAATCCCAAGGTCCACGCCAGATGATGAGCCTGGCCAAGAACGCCGCGGGTCGCGAGAACACCCATCTTTCGCCCGCTTTCTTTTGACAGGGCCGCACGCCCGCCGCACCTTCGGCGGATGAGAATTTTCGTCGTTGGCGGCGCCGGCTACATCGGGAGCATCTGCGTCGAACTGCTGCTCGATGAGGGCCACGAGGTCATCGTCTTCGACAACCTGACCGAAGGTCATCGCCTCGCCGTCGACGAGCGCGCGGCCTTCATCGGTGGCGACCTCTCCCGGCGCGAGGAAATCGTCCGCGCCCTCCGCGAAACGAAGCCGGAAGCGGTGATGCATTTCGCCGCCAACGCGCTCGTCGGCGAGTCGATGGAGAATCCGTCGAAGTATTTCCGGAACAATGTCAGCGCCGGCATCAACCTGCTCGACGCGATGCGCGAAGCCGGCGTCGGCCGGTTCGTTTTCTCCTCCACCTGCGCGACTTTCGGCCCGCCCGAGCGCGTGCCGATCGACGAGACGTTGCCGCAGCGGCCGATCAATCCCTACGGCGAATCGAAGCTGATCTTCGAGAAGATCCTGCGCTGGTACGACGAGATTCACGGCCTGAAGTTCGTCTCCCTGCGCTATTTCAACGCCGCCGGCGCCACGGAAAAATTCGGCGAAGATCATCGCTGCGAGACGCACCTGATCCCAAACGTGCTCAAGGTCGCGCTCGGCCAGAAACCGCAGGTCGAGATTTACGGCACCGACTACGAGACGCCGGATGGCACCTGCATCCGCGATTACATCCACATTCTCGACCTCTCCCGCGCGCACATCCTCGCGCTCGGCGCAGCCAAGAGCGCCTTTTACAATCTCGGCACCGGCGGCGGCTCGAGCGTGCGCGAAGTCATCGACGTCTGTCGCGAAGTGACCGGACACGAAATCCCGGTCGTCGAGAAACCGCGGCGCCCGGGCGATCCGCCGCGACTCATCGCCGCCTCGGAGAAGATCAAGCGCGAGCTCGGCTGGCAGCCAAAGTTTGAGAACCTGCGCGCGATCATCGAAAGCGCCTGGCACTGGCACCAGAAATTCCCCAACGGCTACGGCGACTAGCGGCTCACCGCTTTTGTCATCCTGAGGAAGCGAAGGACCTCGCAAGCGTCGCTCGATCGGCATGTTCAAAAGAGCCCTGAACCAGCGCGAGAGATCCTTCGCCGTCCGTGCGGCTCAGGATGACAAAAGTTGTCTCCTCGTACTCTGGCGCGAACAAAGAAAAGCGCCCGCGAACACACGGTCCGCGGGCGCCCTCTGAGGTTTGCAGCCTAACGACTGCCTAACGAATACAACTCCTTTACGGAGTGGTTGTCGTGGTCGTGGTGGTTTCCTTTTTCTCGTAGTAGGTGAGCGGCTTTTGCAGGGTCACTTTCGTGATCACCATGCGGTCGCCTTCCTTGGCGTAGGTGTAGGTCACCGGCATGTCGGGACGGAGGGCCGAGATCTCCACCGCCGCGCCGGTCGGGATCAACCACCGTCGTTTTGCTGGTGTAGTAATAGGTGGTCGGCTCCGTGCTTGTCGCGGTGCGGACGGTCATGACGTTCCCGTCAGGCGAGAGCGTGGTCAGCGTGCCGGTGCCGTCCATCGTCGAGGTTGCAGTGGTGGTGGTGCTTCCACTTACGCCCGTGGTGCCGTTGGTCGTCGCGGTCGTGGTTGTGCTCGTGTCCTGCGCGCAAGCGGTGCCGAGCGCGAACGCTCCAGCGACTCCGGCAGCCATTAATTTAGTGAATGTATTGTGTTTCATGTTTGTCCTTTGGTTTGGTTAAACGGATGGTTTCCGTCGTGCTTCAGTCCGACCGTTCCAGTCAGTCGTTTATTCAATCTTGTTTCTTAATTCGTGCCCACTTCCGCCGGTGGACCCATTGTTAGGCGGTTTTCCTTTCCGCTTTCCAAATAGTCATGCAGCCACTCCCTGGGTTTCGCGATTTTCTGCCGGATGACTGCGCTTTCCGGAACGCAATTTTCGCCACTTGGCGCGAGGTTTGCCGCCGCTACGGCTTCGTCGAATGGGACGGGCCCGTGCTCGAGCCGACCGAGCTTTACACGAAAAAAAGCGGGCCGGAAATCGTCACCCAGCTCTTCAATTTCACCGACAAAGGCGACCGCGAAGTCGCGCTCCGGCCGGAACTGACGCCGACGCTCGCCCGAGTCGTCGCGGCGCATGAACGCGAATTTCGCAAGCCGCTCAAGTGGTTCTCCATCCCGCAATGTTTTCGCTACGAGAAGCAGCAGCGCGGCCGGCTCCGCGAACATTACCAGCTCAACTGCGACCTGATCGGCGACGACTCGCTAGGCGCCGATGTCGAGATCGATCGCGCTCGCGCATCGATCTCCTGCGCGGCTTTGGGTTCGGACCGGACGACGTGGTCGTCAGGCTGAGCGATCGCGAGCTTCTGGATCGATCTGCTCGCGAACGCAAAACGTGCCTGACGAACGCTGGACACGAGCTGCTTCAGGTCATCGACAAGAGCGAGCGCGAGTCGCGCGAAAAAACCGCTGAGCAACTCGGCGCGCTGGCCGACGCCGGTCTTCGAGATTCTCGACGGCGGCGGCCGGAGCGAAAAGCTCGAAGCAGCTCGTGCAGCAACTCGCGACTGCGCGGGCTCGCCGACTTCGTGCAAGATCGATCTCTCGATCGTCCGCGGCCTCGCTTACTACACCGGGGTTGTTTTCGAAGTCTTCGATCGCGCCGGAGAACTGCGCGCCATCGCCGGCGGCGGCCGTTACGACAACCTGATCGGCGCAACTCAGCGACGGCGCCGTCTCGCTGCCCGCGATCGGCTTCGCCATGGGCGACGTCGTGTTGGGCGAATCTGATCAAGAACACCGCCGCGATCTTCGAAGCGGCTCGCGGAAATCGTGAGCCAACACGCAGCGCCGCTCGATCATCTACCTCGTCATCGCCAAGGAGGAGCGCCGGGCCGATGCGCTCCGCGAATTGCAACAGCTGCGCGACGCCGGCTGGCGCGTCGATTACCCGCTCGCGCCGGCGAAGGTCGGCAAACAATTCCAGACCGCCGAGTCGTTAGGCGCGAAGGCGACGCATTCTTTACGGCGACGAATGGCCGCAGGTGAAGATGAAAACGCTCGCGACCCGGGCCGAGACGCTCGTCCCGCACGAGAAGATCTCCTGCGCTACCTGCAGGCACGCGCCGGCGAACTGCGAGGAGCGCGGTCCGGCAACGCGTAGGCGCAACTTGCGTCGCGATCGACCTTCGCCCAAACTGACACTCCGCCGCTCGCCACCATGTATCGCACCCACCATTGCCAGCGCTCTCCGCGCCGCTGACATCGACGAGCAGGTCACCCTCGCCGGCTGGGTCCATTCCCGGCGCGATCACGGCGGCGTCATCTTCATCGACCTGCGCGATCGCGAAGGCCTGACGCAGGTCGTTTTTCGCCCGGAGGAAAATGCCGAGGCTCGCGCAGGCGGCGCATCATTTGCAGCGATGAAGACGTCATCCAGGTGGAAGGCCGCGTCGCCCCGCGCCTCGCCGGCACGGAAAATCCGAAGCTCGCCACCGGGCGAGATCGAAGTTTTGCCTGCGCGCCTGACGATTCTGAACCGCGCCGACGTTCTTCCCTTCCCGCTCGACGCCGAAGACCAGAACGAAGACCTGCGGCTCACCTATCGCTATTTCGACCTGCGCCGGCCGCAGCTGCACGCGCAATCTGCGCCTTCGTCACCGCGTCACGAAAGCGACCCGCGATTATCTCGACGAGCAGGGTTTCCTCGAAATCGAAACGCCGATTCTCTCGAAGAGCACGCCGGAAGGTGCGCGCGACTTTCTCGTGCCGAGCCGGATTTTGCCGGGCAAATTCTACGCGCTCCCGCAGGCGCCGCAGCAGTACAAGCAACTCCTCATGGTCGGCGGCGTGGAGAAATATTTCCAGATCGCGAAGTGCTTTCGCGACGAAGATCTGCGCGCCGATCGCCAACCGGAATTCACCCAGATCGATATCGAGGCTTCGTTCGTCAGGCCGGAGGATATCTACGCGCTCACCGAGGGAATGCTCGCGCGCGTCTTCAAGGAAGCGCGTGAGGTCGAGATCCCGACGCCGTTCCAGCGAATGACCTACAACGAAGCGGTCGGCACTTTCGGGAGCGACAAGCCGGATCGCCGTTTCGCGATGAAGCTGGTCGATTTCACCGACGAGTTCCGCGCGAGCAGCTTCAAGGTTTTTCGGAGCACGATCGACAACGGCGGATGCGTGAAAGCGATCAACGCCAAAGGCTTTGCCGGGATCACGATCGGCCAGGTCGATGAGATGACCGCGATCGCGAAAAACTTCGGCGCGAAAGGCCTCGCCTTTATCAAGATCGAGAAGGGCGAATGGAAATCGCCGATCGTGAAGTTCTTCACCGACGCCGAGAAGGCCGCGCTGCAAGAGAAGCTCGCGCTCGAAGAAGGCGATCTCATTTTCTTCGCCGCCGACAAATGGGACGTCGCCTGCGAAGTGCTCGGCCGGCTGCGGCTGCGCGTCGCCGAGATTCAAGGCCTAACGAAAAACTCTGAGGAACTCGATTTCCTTTGGGTGACCGATTTTCCGCTGCTGGCCTTCGACGCGGCGGAAAACAAATGGAACGCCGTCCATCACCCATTCACCCGCCCGCATGCCGACGACCTGCCGTTGCTCGAAGAAAAGCGCTACGGCGAAATGCGCGCCGAAGCCTACGACGTCGTCCTCAACGGCGTCGAAATCGGCGGCGGCAGCATCCGGATTCACGAGCCGGAATTGCAGGCGAAAATGTTCGGCGTCCTCGGCGTCAGCGAGGAGCAACAGCAGTCGCAATTCGGCCATTTGCTCCGCGCTTTTCGGTTAGGCGCGCCGCCGCACGGCGGCATCGCGCTCGGACTCGATCGCCTCGTCATGCTCATCTGCGGCGAGCAATCGATCCGCGACGTGATGGCTTTCCCGAAGAACAACCGCGGCCAGGACCTGATGTCGCAGTCGCCGAGCGACGTCGAGCCGCGCCAGCTGCGCGAACTCGGGATCAAGCTCGCCGAAGAGAAAAAATAAAAGCCCTCAGAGCTCTTTCGTCAGGAAGACGCTGTTCGGATCTTCGCGATATTCGGCGAACGGCGCGCACGGGGTGAATCCGTGGCGTGCGTAAAGTTGGCGCGCGGCTTCGAAGCCAGCCTGCGCTCCCGTCTCCAAATTCAACCGGATGTAACCGCGGCGCCGCGCTTCGTCGATGAGATGACGCAGGAGCGCGGTCGCCACGCCTTTGCGATGATGGCGCGCAACGGTACGCATCGATTTTATTTCGCCTTCGCGTTCGCTCAGTTTCTTGAGCGCACCGCAGCCGAGCAGTTCGCCCTCCTCCCATGCAGTCCAGACCGTGACTTCGGGTCGGCGCAAGCCGTCGAGCGGAAGTGCGTGCACGCTTTCGGGCGGCGATTGGCTCCGCATGCTCGCGAGATGTTCGTCCAGCAGGGCGGCGATTTCTGGACCGCTCAGATCGTCTCTTCTTATTTCCACGAGAGATGATTCTAGCCAACGACGACCAAGGGAAAGCGAGAACCGGCGTTTTCTTGAATCCAAAAGGCAATCCCGCCGCATCCATTCCATACAAAGCCATGGAAACTACCTACCCAACTCCGCCGTCACCGCCCGCCGCGCCCGTGCTAACCAATGTGCGCACCTGGAACGCGCTCTGCCACGCCAGCGCCCTCTTCGGTGTCCTGTTTCATTTTCCCGGCCACATCCTCGGGCCGCTCATTGTCTGGCTCGCGAAACGAGGAGACTCGCCGGAGATCGACGCCCACGGCAAGGAAGCGCTCAACTTCCAGATCTCGATGCTGATCTACAACGCCGTCTCGCTGGTCTTCTGCCTCGTCCTGATCGGCTTTGTCTTCCTCGTCGTCCTCTGGGTTTTGAACGCCGTCTTCGCGATCATCGCCGCGGTCCAGGCGAGCGAAGGGAAGTTTTATCGCTACCCAATGACGATCCGGTTTCTCCAGTAACCGGTTCGCCTAACGAGTCGCTCCAGCCATGACGTCGTGCGGCTGGAGCGGCAGGGCGAAGGGCTCGAGCGGCATCGGTTCGTCGTGGTCGAGGAACTCGTGCGCAGATCGCGAAAAGATCGGCGCGACAAGTGACGCGACGGATGCGGTGGAGGAATTCGCCGGTCGGTTCCACGCCGAGTCCGATGAAGTTCATGTATTTCTTCATGTGATGCGCCTGCGCCGTGTCGCCGATCTCCGGCGTGCTCACGGCTTCGAAGAGCGCGTGCACGTAGGCGAGGACGTCGCGGCCGGTCGGGCGGAAGACCGGCTGGCCGCTACGCGCTTCGCGGATCTGGCGAAAGAGCCAGGGATTGCGGATCACGCCGCGGCCGATCATCAGGCCGCGTGCGCCAGTCAGCGCGAGGACTTCGTCGGCTTTCGCAGTCGAGTAAATGTTGCCGTTCGCGAGAACGGGACAATCGAGCGCGGCGACGGCGCGCGAGATGAATTCGTAGCGCGGCACGCTGCGATACATCTCCTTCACCGTCCGCGCGTGAATCGTCAGCAAGTCGATCGAATGTCGCGCGAAGATCGGCAGCAACTCATCGAAGACCGCAGTGTCGTCGAAGCCGATCCGCGTTTTTACCGTGAACGGGATGCGTGATCGCTTCGCGGAGCGCGCCGAGGATTTGATCGATCCGCGCGGGTTCGCGGAGCAGACCGCCGCCCGCGCATTTGCGGTACACCACCGGCACCGGACAGCCGAGGTTCAGATCGATCGCGGCAACGGGATGCTGTTCCAATTCGCGCGCCGTCCGCACGAGCGCGGTGATGTCGTTACCGATCATCTGCGCGATCACGGGACGGCCGGTCGGGTTCTCGGTGATCGACGCGAGAATGTTGCGATCGAGCCGCGAATCGGGGAGGACGCGGAAATATTCCGTGAAGTAGACGTCGGCATTCCCGTAACCGCTGATCAGCCGCATGAACGGCAAATCCGTCACGTCCTGCATCGGCGCGAGGGCGAGGATCGGCTCGGGCTGGGCGAGAAGGTTTTGAAATTCGAGGCGCGCGTTCACGTTTCGCGTCGCTCAGACTTTGTAGGGTATCCGCACCCCAGGATGATCCGGCGGAAAATGCCTGGCGTTTCTCGTCACGAGAAGAGATCGATGAGTCAACGCCGAAGCCCAGACAATCGCGTCGGGCAGGCCGAGGCGATGCTCCTGCCGTAGCGCGATCGCCCGGAGGGCGACCGCAGCATCCAGTTCAATCAGCTTAAAATGGCGCAGAAAACTCTCGCGCACTTCGCGTTGGGCGGGAGTGCGCGCACTGACCAAAACCTCCATCCAACCGATGCGGCTCAGAAGTAGCGTCTCGTATCGCGCCAACTCCACCGCCGCAGCGGCGACGCCATCGAAGTAATCGATCAGAACATCGGAATCGATGCAGACAATCACCGCCATTCCTCGCGGAGTCGTCGCACGGTCGTCACGCTATCCTCTTTCCGCGAACGCTTGCTGCTGCCAAAAGCTGGATGCGCCGCGAAGTCGATCTTGCCGGTCCCCAGTCTCGGGACGAACGCCTCCACCGCTCGCCGAACCGCCTCCGCGCGGGAAATCCCTTCGCGCTTACGATAAGAGTCGAGCGCTTTGATTTGAGTCTCTGGAAGATCGACGATCGTTCTCATCGCGTCATCATCTGATGATGACGTCCGGGCGTCAACGCAGGAGCGCCGCCTCCCTTAGTTTTCTAGCGCGCCTTCCTGGTTTTCAAATTCCTCTGCTTTCCGGGTTGGAAACAAAACCGCGACTGCGAAGGTCACGATCGTCCCGAAGCAGATCCACCAGGGAAATTCCATGATCGGGAGCCACTTCGGTGGCAGGTAAAGGACCGCGCCGAAGATGCGCGCGATGTCGTTAGGCAGGTTACTGATCAGCGCGACAAAGAGGAAGCCGGCGATCATCGCCAGTGGGTTGGTCCAATCACTCCCGCGCCGTTTCGTGAGCATGCCGCAGAAGAAAATGCCTAACAATGAACCGTAGGTGTATCCGAAGATCCCGAGCGCGATCGGGATGATGCGCACGTTCGGCAGGACGATCACGCAATAGGAAGTGGCTGACGCGACCACGATCATGAGAATCGAAAAACAGACCGTGGCCCAGCGGACCGCGCGCAGACTTTCCTCCTCGCCGGCGCCGGGATTGATGTAGGGCTGGTACCAGTCCCGGGTGAAGCTGGTCGCGAGCGCGTTCAGCGCCGTGCTGAGCGAGCCCATCGTGGTCGCGAAGATGCCCGCGATGAGCAGCCCGCGAAGTCCGACCGGCATTTGATAGAGAATGTAATGGCAGAAAGTCTCGTTAGGCGTTTTCGAGAGCGTCGGATCGGGATGCGCCTGGTAGTAAACCCAGAGCAACAAACCAATCGTGAGGAAGGTGAAAGCGATCGGGATATCGGCGAGCCCGGAGAGAATGAGCGAGCGCCGGCTCCGCCGAATATCGGGCGCGGTCAGCATTCGTTGCACCATGTCCTGATCGGTCCCGTGCGTCCCCATGGTGATGAAGGTCGCGCCGAACAGCCCGGCGAAGATGGTGTATTCGATCCCGAACATGCCGACGATTTGCTGCCAGCCGTGTTTCGCCGGATCGAGGCCGGTGGTGAAGAAATCGTGGAGTTGAAAACCGCCCGTCCGCCTGACGATTTCGTCCCAGCCGCCGGGGATGGAAGAATAAAGCAGCGCGACCGCAACAAGTGCGCTGCCAAACATGATCGAGGCTTGGATGAGATCGGTCCAGATGACCGCCTTGATTCCGCCCAGTGTCGTGTAGATCGCGGTCAGGATGACGATCGCGACGGTCGAGAGGACGTAAATCCAGAGCGTCTGCGAAGCCGTCGGGCGCACGCCGCTGATCATCTCGTAGGCAAGCGCGAGCGCGATCGCGCCGACGTAGAGTCGCGCGCCGGAAGCGAGCAGCCGCGTGACCATGAAAACTGCCGAGGCGGCATTCTTCGTCCGGGTTCCGAAACGGACGGTCAGGTATTCGTAGATCGAGAAAACTTTGTGGTCGTAATACGGCTTGATGAAAATGTAGCTGACCAAAATGCGCGCGATGATCGTGCCGAGCGCGAGTTGGAGATAGGTGTAATTCCGGAGTGCGAAACCCTCACCCGGCGTGCCGAAAAAAGTCCCCGCGCTGGTCTCCGCGGCGATGATGGAAGCGAGCACCGCCCACCACGGAATCTTGCGGCCGCCGAGCGCGAAATCCTCGAGGTTGTCCTCCTTCCGGCCCATGTAGAGGCCGATGAAGATGATCGTGAAAAAGTAGAGGAGCAGGACTCCGGTATCGATGAGGAGGCGCGCGTCCACGGGTTGTTAGCTGCCAGAATTCGCGGGAGGCGCAAAGGGTTTTCGCCGGGCGCACGGAAAGCCCGCGACCTTGTCATCCTGAGCCGGCGCAGCGCGGCGAAGGACCTCGCAGGCGTTTTCCGACGTCCAATTCTCTGACCGCCTCGAGCAACGCTTGGGAGGTCCCTCGCTCCGCTCGGGATGACAGAGTTGGCGGCCCGCTATATTGCCGGGATGGAAATTCCGGCGCCCGATTTCGATCTCGCGCTTACCCTCGACTCCGGACAGACCTTTCACTGGGAGTCGTTAGGCAAAGGCTTCGTCGGCGCGCTCGATCAGCGCGCGGTCTACGTCGAGCAACGCGGACCGGCCCTGAAATTCCGAGGTGCGCCGGCAAAAGTCGTCTCGCGTTATTTTTCCCTCGATCATCCACTCGCGGAAATCTGCGCGTCGCTGCCGGGCGATCCGGCAATGCAGGCGGCAGGCGCGTTCTGTCGCGGGCTGCGGATCATGCGGCAACCGCGCTGGGAATGCCTCGCCACTTTCATCACCTCGTCGATGAAACAGGTGGCGCACATCCGGCAGATCTCGCGCACGCTGCGGGAGCGTTTTGGTATGCGGCGCTCGTTAGGCAACATCCACGTCTACAGCTATCCGCGGCCCGAGGTGATCGCCGACCTGCACGAAACCGACCTGCGCCATTGCGCGCTCGGTTATCGCGCGAAAAATCTCCTCGCGACCGCGCTACTCATCACGAGTAGCGAAGTCGATCTCGACCAACTGGCCACTCTGCCCGACGGCGAGTTGCGCGCAGCCCTCTGTGCGCTGCCGGGCGTGGGCGCGAAGGTCGCGAACTGCGTGATGCTTTTCGCCTACGAACGACTCGAGGCGTTCCCGATCGACGTCTGGATCGAGCGTGTGCTCCGTGAGAAATATTTTCCGCGCCGGCGGAAGATACGGCCTGGCGAACTTCAAAAATTCACCGCGGAATACTTCGGCGCGCACGGCGGTTACGCGCAGCAATACCTTTTTCACTACGCCCGCAAGACCACCCCGCGCCGGTTGTCACCGCGGAAGAGCTGAGATAATTTGCCGGCCGGCGACGATTTTTCCCTTTGAACCGGCGCGCCACGCGCTCTCTTGGAGCCGGTTCCGGCGCGCAGGGGCGACGCCGCAGCTATTCATGGAACGAAATCGGGATCGGCGAAAAGTCTGGTGGGCCGTGCTCATCTCGATCGGCCTGCACGTGCTCATCGGGCTTGCGCTGGCGGCTTTTGGCGGGACTCAGCGCGCGCTCGAACCGGAGAAAGAAGAGGCGCCTGTGCAGTTAACGATGATGGATTTGCCGGATCCAACGCCGCCGCCGACGCCGCCGCCGATCGCGCCGAAAAACACCCTCACCACCAAGGTCGACCCTGACCGCGCCTCCTCGGTCGCGCCAAAAGAAAAGACCTTCGAAGCGAACGCGAACTCGATCGCCGCGGCGGAGAAGGCGGCGGAAAATAACAGCTTCCTGCCTGGCCAGGACGGCAAGGATCGGCCGTTCATGAATCTGGACAATCACGAGCAATCCTTTGCCCAGGACGGGTCCGCGCCGCAACCAACCCCCGCGCCCACCGCGCCGCCCAAACCGTCTGCGACGCCGGAAGAATCGGTCGCGCCGACGCCCACTCCGGAGCCGGAAAAAGATCAACTCGCGCTGCTGACGAAGACCCCAACGCCCATTCCCTCGCCGCCTTCCACCGAGGAGAAAACAGACGTCCCGACGCCGAGCGAAACACCGAGCCCGACCCCGCCGCCCGAGACCACTCCGCCGCGGCCGGCTTCCACTTATCGCGATCTCCAGCAGCAGACGATCATCCGCGGCGGGATCAGCAACCGCGGCCGATCCGCCGTCAACGCCCTCGGCACACCGCTCGGCCGCTATCGCAAACAGATTGAAGACGCGATCGGTTCGCGCTGGTATTTCATGATCAACGAGCGGGTGGACCTTGCATCGGTCGGCACGACCGCGCTTACGTTCCGCATTGCCGCAGACGGTTCGATCAGCAATATGCGAGTCACGGAGAACACGACCAGCGAAGCGGCCGCGAGCATCGCCTTGCGCTCGGTCCAGGAGACGAAGTTCCCGCCAATTCCCGAGGAACTGCTGCCGACGCTGCCCGGTGGCTACTTTACAATGGAAGAAACCTTCACGATTTTCGCCAACCGATGACTCCCTTCCTGATGGTTGATTCACCTGACGCGATCCAGGGCGTCTTTAATTTCCTCACCCGCGGCGGCCTTTTCATGTGGCCGCTACTCATCTGCTCGATCGTGGCGGTGACCGTGATCCTGCTGCGGAGCGTCGCCCTGCGGGAAAAAGTCGTCGTCCCGCTCGTCCTCGAGACCGAGATCGAACGGCTCGTGCCCGGGGCGAGCCCGGAACGCCTGCTGCGGATTGCGCAATCCGACAACTCCCCGCTCGCGCGCATCGCGCTCGTCGCGCTGCAACATTTGCGCTGGCCCCGGAACGAAAACATAGAGGCAGTGCAAACTCGCGCGCGCCACGAGATGGTCCGGCTGGAACGTGGCCTGATCGTGCTCGAGGTCATCACCGGCATCGCGCCGCTGCTCGGTCTGCTCGGGACGGTCTCCGGCCTCGTCCACGTCTTTGCGCACATCGGCCTGAGCGCGGGCGGGACGGATACGAAAGGCATCGCGCTCGGCATTTCCGAGGCGCTCAACACCACGATCTTCGGGCTCTCGATTGCCGTCCCGAGCCTGATCGCCTTCAGCTATTTCTCGAAAAAAGTGGAAGTGATGGCCGTCGAGATGGAGTCGCTCGTAGCCGATCTCCTCGCCAAATGTTACTACGGCCGCATCAACCGCGACGACAACCCGCCAGTCCGCAGCACGATCCCGGCGGCGCGCGCCCCGGTCGCGTGAAGCACTCGTTAGGCCAATGAAGTTCGCCGTCCGCAAACGACGCGCGCCGGCGATCATCATCGTCTCGCTCGTCGATATCCTCACCATCCTGCTGATCTTTTTTGTCGTCGCGACGACGTTCAAGAAGGACCAGCCGGAAGTGAACATCAACCTCCCGCAAGCGAAGACTTCGAGCGCGCGGCCGGCGGAGCTGGAACACGCGATCGTGAGCGTGGACGCGGACGACGGATTGAAGCTCGACGGCGAAACCATCGCGGTCGATCAGCTCGAAGCCGCGATCAACAAGCTGACTCCGGAGCGAAAAAATTCCGTTGTGTTGAAGGCCGACCAGAAAGCTTCCTTCGGCATCATCATCAAAGTCATGGACGCGCTGAAGCTCGCGGGCGTGAAGAATTTGCCGGCTTTCACCCAGGGAGGCGGGCAATGACGCGCCCGATCGTTCGTTACGGTGATCCGGTTTTGCGCGCGAAGGGCAAGCGCATCGGCAAAGTCGACGAGCAGATCCGCGCGCTCGCGGCCGACATGCTCGAGACGATGCACGAGGCCAACGGCGTCGGCCTTGCCGCGCAACAGATCGGCGAGGCTTTGCAACTCACCGTCGTCGATGTCGGTGCCGCCGAAGACCAAGAGAGCACGATGAAACTAAACGGGCAGGAAGTTGACGCGAAGGAGTCGATGCCGCTGGTGCTGTTGAATCCCGAATTAGTCCTCGGCGAGCAAAAAGTCGTCGGCGTGGAGGGTTGCCTGAGCTTTCCGGAGATCACCGCCGATATCACGCGCGCCAGCTCGGTCGTGGCCCGGGCCGAGACGCTCGAGGGCGAGCAGATCGAGATCGAGGCGACCGGCCTGCTCGCGCGTGCCTTGCAGCACGAGGTCGATCATCTCCACGGCGTCCTCTTCATCGACCGGATGAGCGCGGTGACGAAGGTCGCGCTGCGCGGCCGACTGCGGCGGATGAAGAAAGAAAACACGCCGCGCTGAAGCATCCGCGCGCGCGTCAGTGAATTTTAAATCGCCTTGTAGGTCACCGTGATGTTGCGGTAAACATTCGGCTCCTTCTGCGCTGAAAAATAGAAGAGCTCGAGCGCGGATTTGCCGACGACCCATTGATAACCGACCAGCGTCTGAATGATGTCGGTGTTGTTATCCCGCGCGCGCGAAATGAGCCGGCCGACTCCGTAGCGCTCGTCGAAGTAACGCCGGATTTCCCCCATCCGGTCGTTGTAGTGCTCCAGCGTCCAATCAGGATATTCGTATTGCAGCTCGACCTGGCTGAGCAGGCCGGATTTGAAGGTGAAAAGCGTCCGCTTCAGGCCGGGATGAATCAGTCCCTCGACGGTCCAGACTTCGCCCGCGTCCTTCTTCTCCCGCGCGACAATCTTCGCTTTTGCCCCCTTCAGCACCTTCTCGACACGGATCGACGAATCGTTCCAACGAAAACCAAACGGCGGCGGGACCTCGTCGCCGAGCGAGGAGAAAACCGGCAGGAAAAGAAGCAGCGCCATCGCCGTCGGGAAGAAGCGCATTAGCCTAACGAGTGCCGAGATTGTAAACGACGTAACGCCGCACCAAAGGTTGCAGGTAACGCTGCATCGCGTCGGCGTGCCGCGGATCTTCATAGCGCTGCAGCGCGGCGCGATCGCGAAAGGTAACCACCACTCCGAGATCGAAGTCGCGATCCGCCTCCGCGCTCGGCTGCGGCACCGCCCGCCCGGTCTCGACCTGGGTGACGCCGGGCATCATGCGCAGCGAGTGCGCCGCGCGGAGCAATTGCGCGCGGTCTGCGGCGCTCTCCGGATGAATCATCCACATGAGCACGATATGCTGCACCGGTTGCGGCGGCGCTGGCGTCGAGCTGCAACCGCCGCTCACGAGCACGAGGCAGGTCGCGACCGCTAGCTTGTTTCCCCCAATTTTTTGCCAGACTCCACGCATGATTTTTCCGGGCCAAACTTCGGGCAAAATGCCCGGGGCGCGAACCTTTTTGGGCTGCGCGACCCGATCTTCCGGCGCCAGAATCGTCGCGAAAAAGGACCCCGCAACCTTTTCCCTAACGAGTTGCCGAGGTCGGCGAGAGGCCAGCACGAGAGAGAAATCAGACCACGCTCAACCGAATTTATCGTCAAGGTTTTTTTGGCCGAAAATCGAAAATAAAGTTCCTGTTTTTCGCTTGTCCCGTTCCGGTCCGATTCCTAATCTGAAGCCGCTGGGCGGGAACGAAAAGTGTGCGTGTGAACAACATGTGAACAAGGTCTGCGGCCGCAAACAGAGGTGATTTTATGAAAAAAGATTTGAGATGCACTGAAGCGCGCGACCTGGTCGGTTCCCCCGGCGCCGCGATCCGGTTCGCCGCCCGGTACGAGCCTGTTTTTCCCTCGTATCAGGCGTGTTTTCGGCCTTTTCGCCGGTCGGCGGCGCCGAAAACCAGCGCCCATTTCCCTCTCGACGGTCGCCACACGATCGTAACCTCGTCCCTTCAACTCAGCTTTTCCGGCGTTATTTAACGCTGTTAACAAGTTCATGGACGAGAAGTGTTCCCAGCTCTGGGCGAAGCTGTCTGCCGCTCTCAAACCACAGGTCAGCGCCGATACTTTTAAGCGTTGGTTTTCCGCCGTGAAATTGACCGGCGCAACCAACGAAGAAATCACCCTTTTGGTGCCGAACAATATCTACCAATTCTGGATCGAGAGTAACCACATGCCCGCGCTCCAGACCGCGATCGAGTCGGTCATCGGCGGCCCGCGGCAGGTCAAATTCAGTTGCGCGATCAACGCCGCGAACGAAGCCGACGAACCGCCCGCGACGGCCAGGAATGCGACCGCCAGCGCCGCCGGCAAAGCGGCCCCGAAGACCTGCGCCGGCCTCAATCCGCGCAATACTTTCGAGTCTTTCGTGGTCGGGCCTAACAATGAAATCGCGCACGCCGCCAGCCTCGCGGTCGCGCAATCGCCGGCCAAAACCTACAACCCGCTTTTCATCTACGGCGGCGTCGGGCTCGGCAAGACGCACCTGATGCAGGCGATCGGGCAATTCATCGTCGACCCGCGGCAGGCAGACTCGCGTGATGTATCTCTCGAGCGAGCTTTTCATCAACGAGTTCATCGACGCGATCCAGCACAACAACCTGGTCAAATTCCGCAAGCGCTATCGCCAGGCCGATCTGCTCCTGATCGACGACATCCATTTCCTCGGCGGCAAGGAGCGTTCGCAGGAGGAATTTTTCCACACCTTCAACACGCTCTTCGACGGCCATAAACAGATCGTCCTCTCGAGCGATCGGCCGGCCTCGGAAATCGCCAATCTCGAGCATCGCCTGGTTTCGCGCTTTGAATGGGGCCTGACCGCGGAGCTGCAGCCGCCCGATGTCGAGACGCGCATGGCGATCCTGCGCAAGAAGGCGCGCACGCTGAAGATCAATTTGCGGCGACGAGATTTTCGATTTTCTCGCGAACCGGATCAAGACCAACGTCCGTCGGCTCGAAGGCGCGCTCATGCGGGTGGCTTCCTTCGCCTCACTGAGCGGCAAGGAACTGACCCACGAAGTCGTCGAGCATCTGCTCAAGGACATTCTGCAGGAGGAAGCGCGCCGCGCGGTCACGATCGACCAGATTCAACGACGGGTCGCCGAACATTTCGACGTGCGCCTCGCCGACATGACGAGCAAACGCCGGCCGGCCAACATCGCCTTCCCGCGACAGATCGCGATGTATCTCGCGCGCGAATTAACCAAGGCTTCGCTCAACGAAATCGGCGAAGCGTTCGGCGGCCGCGATCACGGCACCGTCCTGCATGCCTGCAAGCTGGTGAAGAAACGGATGAAAGAGCAGGACAAGATCCGGCAGACCATTTCCTTTATCGATAGCGCGCTGCAACGTTAGATCGCGCGCTGCGAGATTGCGGTTGCCGGATAAAATCGCAGGCTTTACATCTTAACGACTCCGTTCTCTTTTCATGAAATTTAGCGTTACGAAAGAAAAGCTCCTCGAATGTCTGCAGCAGGTTCAAAACGTCGTCAGCACCCGCACGACTCTGCCGATTCTTTCGAACGTTCTCCTGCAGGCTAACGGCAACGAAGTTCGCCTAACGACGACCGATCTCGACGTCGGCGTGCGCGGCAGTTTCGAGGCGCAGGTGGAAAAGGAGGGCGCGACCACCCTGCCGGCGCGCCGGCTTTTCAGCATCATCCGCGAGCTGCCCTCGAGTGAAATTTCCAGTTCGACGTCGATGGCAAAAACGCCGCCTCGATCCGCAGCGGCCAGAGCTTTTTCAAGATCCTCGGCTTGCCGGAGGAAGAATTTCCGCCGCTGCCGAAGTTTGACGAAGCGAAGGTCGTCACCATTCGCCAGAAGGATCTGCGCGACGGCTTGCGGAAGACTTCCTACGCCATCTCGACCGACGAGACACGCTACGTCCTCAACGGCGTCCTCTTCAGCTTCAAGGACAACAAGCTCACCCTGGTCGCGACCGATGGCCGCCGGCTCGCCATGCTCGATATCGATCTCGAATTTCCGCGCAGCCACGAAGCCGACATCATCGTGCCGACCAAAGCGGTGACGGAATTGCAGCGCCTCCTGACCGACGAAGGCGACGTGCGGGTGAGCGTCGGCAGCGGGCAGATTGCCTTCGATCTCAACAACACGCTGCTCGTCTCGAAGTTGATCGAGGGAAATTACCCGAACTACAAGCAGGTCATTCCCGGCGAGATGAAGGAACGGGTCACGCTCGAGCGCGAGACTTTCCTCAATTCGCTGCGCCGCGTCTCACTCCTCGCGAGCGACAAGTCGAACTCGATCAAGCTGAACTTCACGCAAGAACAACATCGATATCACGGCCAACACGCCGGAAGTCGGCGAAGCCAAGGAATCGCTCGCCGGTCGTCTACAAGGGCCGCGAGTTCTCCATCGCCTTCAATCCCGGAGTTCCTCATGGCGCCGCTGCGCAACCTGACCGAGGACGAAGTCTTCCTCGACCTGATCGACGAGATGAGCCCGGGCGTGATCAAGATCCAGAGCCCGTTCCTCTACGTCCTGATGCCGATGCGCATCAGCTCGTAAGTTCGCCTAACGAGTCCCGCAACTGCTCGACGACTTCCAGGCCGAACATCGTTAGGCTGGGCGAACGCAGCACCCGCACCTGCGGATTCTCCGGCGCCCAAATTGCCGGGTCAGTCGGACCAAAAAGGAGCAGCGCAGGAGTTCCCACGGCCGCGGCCAGATGCGAGATCCCGCTGTCGTGCCCGAGGAAAACAGCGCGCAGTTCTGCAGTCGGGCGGCCAGTTCCGGCAGCGGCAGGTTCTTGCGCCGGTTCGACCCGCTCGTCAGGCAAAACCGCGCGCAGCTGCTGCACGCGGTCATCATCCGCTTCTCCACCGATCAGGAGCACTCGCCGCTTTTCGTTAGGCACGAGCCAGCTCCGCACGACTGCAACGAAACGCTCAAGCGGCCAGTTCTTGGTCTCACTCCCGCTGCCAGGGTGGATGTGCGAGTAAATCGTCCTCGCGCGCTCGCTTCTCGCGCGGCACGATGCGCGCCGCCGGATCCTCGAGGTAAAGCGCGAGCCTTTCGAGCGGACGCGCCAGTTGCCGGGCCGCATGTTCCTGGTCGGTGATCTTCGGCGAGCCGGCGATGAAATTGCGCACTCCCGCTCGATGCAGGTTGTTCGCGAAGATTTCATCCGGATCAAAGAGGTAGCTGATCGACCTGCTGGAAGCCGCCGAAGTAGTCGACCAGCTCCGGCGCGAGCTCGCCGTCGCGGGTGAAAAAGCTGGCGAGCCGCCCGTATTCGATCGAGCGGGTCGCGTTGGCGTAGCCGCTCATTTCCGCCAGCGCGACGATGTGTTGGTAACCGAGGATTTCGAGATGTGCGGACGGGAAAAGCGTCGCGCAGAAGCTTCATCGCCGGCAGCGTGAGGATGAAATCGCCGATCGCGCCGCCGCGAATGACCAGGATGCGGCTCACTTTAGCGGACCGGCGGCAGGATCAGTAGGCGACGAAGGCGCAGACCAGAATCGCCAGCACCGAAGACAAATCCGAGCACCGAGACCGCGCCGCCAGCGCGCGGCATTTCGCGCACTCCAGTTAATCTGATCGCGCAGCAGATAGGGCATCGTGACCCAGAAAAGTCCCGCGACGATCAGCAGGTAGGCGAACACCGTCACGAGCAGGCGACTCGTTTCCGGTCGCAGGAAAGCCGCGTCGAGCATCGGCTCCGCCGCGAGCAGGCAGAGAATCCCGAGCGCACGGACGGCGAGAAATTCATCGACAAATTTGAGGACGAGAAAAAAACCGATCGGCAGGATGACCAGAAGCGGGCGCCGGAAGTTGGAGAACTCGCCCATTTCCATCGTCGCGAGCAGCCAGAAGCACCAGACCAGATCGATCGTCAGAAGCGCGGCGCCCGCGGTGCGCGAGCGAGGAAACTGCGGAAGTTGTGACGCAGTTGTGGGACGAAAGCGAGCAGGCTGATCCGGCGAGGAGCACACCCACGATCAGGCCGACAGCATGCAGGGAAAGATGATAAATCATGAAACGAGAGCGACCGGCGGCAGAATCTCCGCTGTTTGGGCCGGAGCACAACCGGCCGCGGAATTTCGCCGCCGCCCGAGAGACTGAAGCCGGTCGAGTGCGTGACCTGCAGATCGACCAACTGCCCGATGTCGTGCTCATCGCCTTCGAAGACGACGATCTTGTTCGTCCGGGTGCGACCGGTGAGCCGCGCGGCGTTGGTTTTGCTCGGGCCCTCGCAGAGAATCTCGACTGTCGTGCCGACCAGCTTTTCGCCGCATTTTTTCGCCGCGGCATCGACCACCTCGAGCAGGTCCTGGTTGCGCGCTTCTTTGGTCGCTTCGTCGAGTTGCCCGGGCATTTCCGCCGCGGGCGTGTCGCTCCGTTGCGAGTAGCGAAAGACGAAGGCGTTATCGAACTGGACCCGCGCGACCAGCGCGCGGGTGAGCGCGTAATCCTCTTCGGTCTCGCCCGGGAACCCGACGATCACATCGGTCGTTAGGGCAACGCCCGGATGCACCGCGCGGATCTGCTCGACGAGCCGCAAGTATTTCTCCGCCGTGTAGGTGCGATGCATGGCTTTTAGAATCCGATCGGAACCGGATTGCAGCGGCAGGTGGACGTGCTCGCAAAGTTTCGGCAGCTCGCCGAAGGCGGCGACCAAATCGGCGCGAAAGCCAATCGGGTGCGGCGAAGTGAAGCGGAGCCGCTCCAGTCCCTCGACTTCGTGCACCGCCTCGAGCAACTGCACGAACGGGCTCTTTCCGTCGCGCTTCGGAAATTCATGACGGCCGTAGAGATTCACGATCTGGCCAAGGAGCGTGACCTCTTTGACTCCTTGCCTAACGAGTCCGCGCACCTCCGCGACGATCTCGTCGATCGTCCGGCTGCGCTCCGCGCCGCGCGTCCGCGGGACGATGCAAAAGGTGCAATGCATGTTGCAGCCCTGCATGATCGAGACGAACGCGGTCGCCTGCCGCGCGCGCAAAGCGTGCTCGCGAATCGTCGATTGTGAGCCGGCTTCCTCCGCCGTGTCGACGATGGAAAATCGCGGATCGTCCATCCGGCGCGCGCGCTTCTTCTCCAGCAGTTCCTCCACGTAATCGGCGACGCGATGAAACTTCTGCGTCCCGACGACGAGATCGACATGCGCCGCGGCGCCGAGCAATTCCGCGCCGCGCGCCTGCGCCATGCAGCCGAGAAATCCGAAAACCGTCTCCGGCCGCTGCTTCGCGATCTTCCCGAGCATGCCCATTTTCCCGAGCGCCTTCTGGTCCGCCATGTCGCGCACGCTGCAGGTATTCAGGAGAACGACATCCGCCTCCTGCTCGTTAGGCGCGGCCTCATAGCCGCGTTCGAGGAGCGAGCGCGCGACCTGCTCGGAGTCACGTTCGTTCATCTGGCAGCCGTAGGTCTTGATGAAAAATTTCGGCATTTCGGGGTGGCAACTTACACAAACACTCCCGGCCCGCCATCGGGACGCACGATACTTATTCGTTAGGCGAAGGGGCGAAGTGACTCGGGAATGGATTCGCCTGCAGCCGCTTCTTTACCTCGCGATCGGTCCAGGGAAAAGTGCCGCGCTCGTGAAAGATCGCCACGCCGATCACGCCGACGTTCCGACTGTTGCGATATTTTTCCTGCGCGTAGGATTCACGCACGGGGCTGAAACGAAAGGCCGCGACTGCGTCGTTGCTCTGGCGAAACCCTTCCACCTCGATCGTACGCCCGGGATCGATCACGTAACCGCGTTTCCGGACGGACGCCGGCCGGCCATCGATCACATCGAGACCGTCAACCGAGAGCACGGCTTCGAGGCGAACGTCGCTTCGGTTTCGCAACACGATCGAATAACGGCGGCCTTCCTCGCCGATGACAAACCAGCGGTCGCCCACGATCAGGCCCGGCAGGAACCGGCTGCTCTGATCTTTCAATCCAACCGAGATGAGATTCGCCGCCGGCCCGCGCAGGATCGGCCAGACGCGGCGGAAGTCCGTCGTCGTGGCCATCGCCTCGATGCCCGCGCGATCGTTGTAGAAAATCGCCGCGGACGCGAGCGGCTCCGTTGGCGTCGCGCGGATGAAGCTCGTGACGCTGGAGGCGGACCGGCGCGTCTCGCCCCATTTTGTGCCGAGGCCGGGGCGATCCTGCGGAGGTTGGGCGAACGCCGAGGCGGTCGCGGCGCTCGATTGAGCCGAAGGTCCAGACGGCGGCGCGCTGCACGAGGCGACGAACAGACTGAGGAGCAGCAGGAGGAAAAACGAACGCGGATTCATCCGGCGAGAATAGCGGAAGCTTCGGGCTTGCAAATGACGGAGCGCGCACGGAAAGCTGGCGCCCAACGAATGAAAAACGACACAGCAGCCATCGGCATCATCGGCGGGAGCGGGCTTTATCAGATTGAAGGTTTTACCGACTCGCAGGAGTACAAAGTGGAGACGCCGTTTGGCGATCCTTCCGACGCGATCATCGGCGGCGAAGTGGCCGGACGGCGGGTCTATTTCCTGCCGCGGCATGCGCGCGGTCACCGGCTGCTGCCGCATGAATTAAATCACCGCGCGAATATCTGGGCGCTGCGTTCGTTAGGCGTGCGCTGGATCATTTGCGTGACCGCGGTCGGGAGCCTGCAGGAACAATACGCGCCGCGCGATATCGTGCTGCCGTCGCAGTTTTACGACCGCACGAGCCAGCGCACCGACCACACCTTTTTCGGTCGCGGGATCGCCGCGCACATCGGCTTCGCGGAGCCGATCTCGACCGCGCTGCGCCAATTGCTCGCCGACTCCGCGGACTCGTTAGGC
This sequence comes from uncultured Verrucomicrobiae bacterium, assembly GCA_963831805.1. Classification (GTDB taxonomy): domain Bacteria; phylum Verrucomicrobiota; class Verrucomicrobiia; order Chthoniobacterales; family UBA10450; genus Palsa-1392. The sequence continues at coordinate 135,029 of CAWHRN010000005.1, forward strand.
GTGACCGCGCATAGCGGCGGCACCTATGTGAACATGGACGGTCCGGCTTTTTCCACCCGGGCCGAGTCGGAGCTGAATCGCCGCCACGGCTTCGACGTCATCGGCATGACCAACCTGCCGGAGGCGAAGCTGGCCCGCGAAGCCGAGATCGCGCTCGCGACCATGGCGATGATCACCGATTACGATTGCTGGAAAGTGGACGAGGAACCGGTCTCGGTGCAGACCGTGATCGGCCATCTGCTGGCGAACGCGGAGACGGCGAAGAAAGTTCTCGCCGATGTGATCCCGCGAATTCCGACCGTGCCGAACTGGCCGGAACATCGCGCGCTCGACACCGCTCTGGTGACCGATCGTCGGCTTTGGCCTAACGAAACGGTGGAGCGGCTCAAACCGATTCTGGCGCGTTTCGCGTGAACCGGGAAGCCTAACAGGGTGGCGACCAATGCCGCCTACATCCCGACACCGCTGCTGCGCAGTTCGGCTGTGGCCGGCTCGAGGCGTTGCAGCGCAGCGCCGAGTTGCGCGATTTGCGCCTCGGTGTGCGCGGCGCTCACGGTGATGCGGAGGCGCGCGGCGCCCTTGGCCACGGTCGGGTAACGAATCGCCGGCACCAGCAGACCCTCCTGCTGGAGCGAGCGCGCGAGATCGAGCGCCCGTTGTTCGTCGCCGACGATCCAGGGAATGATCGCGCTGCTCGTGCGCGAAGGTTTGGCGGATGAGGTTGGTAATTCCTCGAGCAGCCTAACGATGCGTTTCCAAAGCGTAAGCCGACGCTCTTCGCCTTCCGAGCTGGCGAGGAAGGCGATCGCGGCCGTCGCGGCAGCGGCCAGCGCGGGCGGCGGCGCGGTGGAGAAAATGAAGGAACGCGCGCGGTTGATCAGCCAGTCGATCAGGCTGTGCGAACCGCAGACGTAACCGCCGCTGACGCCGAGCGCTTTGCTCAATGTGCTCAGCTGCACATCGACCTGCCGTTCGAGCCCGAGCTCTGCGGCAAGTCCGCGACCGTGCGGACCAATGACTCCGACGGCGTGCGCTTCATCGAGAAGCAGGATCGCCCCGAAGCGTTTCTTCAACTCAATCAGTTCGCCTAACGGCGCCTGATCGCCATCCATGCTGAAGACCGATTCGGTCACGACGATACGGCGCGCTTCCGGCAGCTCGCGTTGCGCCCACTCGAGGTGGCTCTCGAGCTTGCCGAGATGGTTGTGCGGGAAAACGCGCACGGTCGCGCCGCTCAGGCGCGCACCGTCGATGAGCGAGGCGTGGCTCAGTTTGTCGAGCATGATGACGTCGCGCTTGGAAGCCAGCGCGGGTAGCGTTCCGACCGCGGCCGCGTAACCGCTGCTAAAGGCGAGCGCCGCCGGCGCGCGTTTCCACTTTGCGATCGCCGCCTCGAGCACGACGTGCGGCGATTGCGTCCCGCTGACCAGGCGCGAGGCGCCCGCGCCGACGCCGAACTTTTCGATCGCCTCCGTCGCCGCTTTTTTCAGCAGCGGGTCGTTCGCCAGACCGAGATAATCGTTCGAGGAAAAGTTGACCAGGTGCCGGCCGACAACCTCGATCTCCGAGCCCTGCGCGGTGCCGATCTCGCGCAATTTGCGATGGAGCGATTGCGCCCGGAGGGCGTGCAGTTGCTCCTGAAAAAGATCGCTCACTTGCCTAACGATCGCGGCTTCACATCGAAATCAAACCCCAGGAAAGCAGCGCCGACGCGTCGCGCCAGACGCCCGCCTTGCTGTCGCCGAGCACCACCACGATCACGTCGCGCCCGGGGATCGTGCCGCTCGCAATCAGGCAATGGCCGGCGGCCTCGGTATAGCCGGTTTTCATCCCATTGCAGTAGGCCAGGCTCTTCAACACTTTGTTCGTGTTGTGCAGCTCGCGGGTGCGGCCGTTGGCATAACGAAACACAAGCTGCGGCAGGCAGACGATCGAGCGGATCGTCGGGTTCGCGTAGGCGGCGCGAGCGATGATCGCGAGGTCGCGCGCGGTCGTGTATTGGTCGGGAATCGGGAGTCCGTTCGGGTTGACGAAATGGGAGTGAGTCGCGCCGAGCGCGAGCGCCTTCGCGTTCATCTTCGCGGCGAAAGCCTCGATGCTGCCAGCGTTATCGCGTGCCAGGCAACGGGCGACGTCGTTAGGGCTTTTTACCAGAAGCGCGCGCAACAGATCGATCCGGGTATAGACTTCACCCGGCTTGATGTTCAGCCGGACCGGCTCCGCCAGCGTGTCGGTCTGCTCCACCGTGACCGACTGATCGAGATAACCGGTCTCCGAGACGAGCAGCGCGGTGAGCAATTTCTGCGTGCTCGCGGCGGCGCGCGGCGCGTCGGCATTCTTCGCGTAGAGAATCTGCCCGGAGCGCACATCGGTCACGAGGACGGCGGCGGCGCGCGTTTTTGGGGCGCCGTTTTCCTCGCGCTGACCGGGGACGGGAGTGGGATAAGCCGCCGGCGTGGAGGTGGAAAGAGAGGTCGGCTCGTCATCGTCGTCGACCACGGCCGTCGCGCGCTTGACGGTGTGATGGGACTTTTTCGGTGTCGAGGCCGCGACGCAGAGCAGAGCCATCAACACCGTCACCGGCACTGTGCAACTGGCGGCAAATTTTCGCATCATGGCGGATAGACTAACGAACGTTCGAGGGCAGGGCAAAGCGGCCCGCCTAACGATTCTTCCCGCGCTGGATCAGTTCCACTTCGTAACCTTCCGGCGCATCGATGAAAGCGATCGCGCCGCCGTTGCCGTTCGGATGCGGACCGTCGGAGAGCGGATAACCCTTTGCCGCGGTCTGCTTCGCGAACGCTTCGATGTCGTCCACTTCAAAGGCGAGATGGGTCAGGTCCGGCCCGACCTGGACCGGCCCGCTCTCATCGAATTTGCAGAGCTCGATTTCCTCTTCGCTCCCGGGCGCCTTCAGGAAAACGAGTTGCGAGCCGCGGCCGGAAGTGTGCCGGCGCACTTCCTCGAGGCCGAGGACGTCGCGGTAAAAAGAAACCGTCTTTTCGAGATCGGTCACACGATAACGGGTGTGCAGGAGCTTCGTGATCATCGCTCTTTTATTGCGCCGGATGACGGCTAATTTCAAATTCGGCTTCCCTCGGAACACTTCTCGTTATGCTCTCACTCGGAATCGATAGCGGCACGAAAAGCACGAAAGTGCTCGTGCTCGATATCGAATCCGGAAAAGTCCTCGCTTCCGCGCAGGAGAGCTATGGCACGATCGAAGGGTTGCCATCGGGTCATGTGGAACAGGATCCGCAGATTTGGCGCGACGCGGCGGATCGGGCGATCGCCGTTTGCCTCGAACAAATCGGTCCGCGCCGGCGCGAGATCAGCGCAGTCGGGGTGAGCGCACAACAGCACGGGTTCGTCCCACTCGATGAAGCGAACGAGCCGCTCCGCCCGGCGAAGCTCTGGTGCGACGTCTCGACGGCGGCGCAATGCGAGGAGTTCAATAAGGAATTCGGCGGAGTCGAAGGGCTGATCGCCCTGACGGGCAATCCAATGCTACCGGGTTACACCGCGCCGAAAATTCTTTGGCTGAAGCAAAACGAGCCGGCGAATTTTCGCCGCCTAACGAGCGTGCTGCTGCCGCACGATTACCTGAATCTCTGGCTGACCGGCGACCGCCTGATGGAATACGGCGACGCTTCCGGCACCGGACTGCTCGATGTGCGCACGCGCACCTGGTGCAAACCGCTCCTGAAATTCATCGACCCGAAACTGGAAGCGATGCTCCCGCCGCTCCGGTCTTCCAAACGGCCCGCGGGTCTGCTCCGGAGCAGCTTGCGCGAAGCATGGGGCTTCGCCGACGACGCCCTCGTCAGCGCCGGCAGCGGCGACAACATGATGAGCGCAATCGGCACCGGGAATATCCGGCCCGGCGTGGTCACGGTAAGCCTCGGGACATCCGGCACGATCTGCGCCTTCGCGGAAGAACCGGTGATCGATCCGAAGGGTGAAGTCGCGGCTTTTTGCGACGCGACCGATCATTGGCTGCCGCTCACCTGCACGATGAACGTCGCCGTCGCGACCGAGCAGATGCGCAACCTTTTCGGCTGGGATATTCCCACAATGGAGGAGCGCGTCGCCGCAGTCCCGTCGGGCGCGGGGGGGATTCAATTTCTCCCATATTTGTTAGGCGAGCGCACCCCAAATCTCCCGAAAGGCAACGCCGTCTTCCGCGGCCTAACGACGGCAAACATGACCCCGGATTTCATGGCGCGCGCAGTCGTGGAAGGGGTCACGCTTGGGCTCGCCTATGGGCTGCGCCGCTTCAAGGATCTCGGGATCGCACCGGAGGAAGTGCGGCTCACCGGCGGCGGGAGCCGGAGCGCGGTCTGGCGGCAGATCGCCGCGGATGTCCTCGGGCTTCCCGCCGTCGCGCTGAAGGTGACGGAAGGGGCGGCGCTGGGCGCGGCGATCCACGCGGCGTGGACTTATTACCAGGTAAAGGGAAAGCCGTTGAGCCTGGAGAAACTGGTCGATGAGCTGGTCGTTGTAGATAAAAAATCGCGGGTCGAACCGCGCAAGGATGCGCAGGCGCTTTACCGCGACCTCCTTTTGAAACAGATCGACTTAACGAAAAAGTTGAAGACCGGCGGGTATCTCTAAACGCGGAGCTACATCGCCCGGGTAGCGCACGCGGGACGCATGCGCGACCCGGCATTTCGGCGGATCGCGTCTAGAGTTTGTTGCAATCTCATGAAACGTTAGGCGCGCATGAAACTCGTCATCGCCGCCACCGGCGCCAGCGGCACGATTTATCTCCAGCGTCTTCTCGACCAGATCGACGCCAGCGAGCAACGAAGTGCACCTCGTCCTGAGCAAACACGCGAAACAGGTCGCGGCCCAGGAAAGTCGACGGGCTCGTCATTCCCGGCGGGCGTAACGGAACATGCCGAGAATGACTTGAACGTCCCGTTCGTCAGCGGCTCCGCCCGCTTCGACGCGATGGTCATCGTGCCTTGCTCGATGGCGACGTTAGGCCGGATCGCCTCCGGCTCGAGCGACAGCGCGCTCCTCCGCGCGGCCGATGTTTTCCTGAAGGAACGTCGCAAGCTCATCCTCGTCCCGCGCGAGACGCCGTGGAGTCTGATCCACGCGCGCAACGTCGTCACCCTGCTCGAAGCCGGCGCGATCGTGCTCCCGGCGATCCCGTCATTTTACAGCCGGCCGCAATCGGTCACCGACGTGGTCGACACCGTGGTCTGGCGCATCCTCGATCAGATCGGCCTGCCGAATCCGCGCGCTTATCGCTGGAACGAGCCGTCAGCTTGAAAATCGAAGGCTGGCGCGCGCGCTGGTTGATCGCTTTCGGCTATCGACTGCTCCAAGTCTGGGCGCGCACCCTGCGCTTCGAAATCGACGATCGCGCCGGCGTGATCGGCCCTCCGCCTAACGAACGGTACATCGGCGCGCTCTGGCATAACCGGCTGCTTCTCCTCCCGTTCGTGATCAAACGTTACCTCCCCGAGCGGCGCGGCGCCGCGCTCATCAGCGCGAGCCGCGACGGCGCGCTCCTTGCGGACTTGGTCGAGCGCTTCGGTTTCGAAGTCGTTAGGGGCTCGAGCTCGCGCAAAGGCGCGAGCGCGATTCGCCAACTCGGCGAGGTGATCGCGCGCGGTCAGGACGTCGTCATCACTCCGGACGGCCCGCGCGGACCCGCCTACAAACTCGGCCAGGGCATCGTCTTTCTCGCGCAGCAATCGGGGGCCGACGTGGTGCCGATCAATATGGAATACTCGAGCTGCTGGCGCTTAAAGAGCTGGGATCGTTTCATTCTGCCGAAGCCGTTCGCGAAAGTGCGCGTCATCTTTCGGCCCTCCGCATCGCGTTGCCCTAACGAATGATGAAACCGCGTTCGAACGCGAGCGCGTGCGTTTGCAGGAAGCCATGATGCAGCCAGTCGAAATGCGCTGAAACCTAAAAAACGGAACCCATCTCCGACACCGAACCCGAAACTCCGGGGAGCGCGGGCTGCCAGCCCGCTGTGCGAAGGCCGCTGGCCTGCGCGAACTTTCGGAAAGGATGAGGAGGCCGCGCGGCGTGGGTTGAGGGGTGGCGTCACCTTTTTGGGATCGTTCGGTTCTCAAAAAACTCGCGCCTTTTCTTCCCTCCGTTCCGCCGAGGCCTCATCACGCCGCCGAAAGTTCAGCGCGGCAGGCCGCCGCGAGCAACGAGCGAGCCGTCCGTGCTTCCCGGACCGAAAACGGCGCGGCGACGACGCGTGGATTTGCCGCGTGCGCTGAGCACCGGTAGAAAGCGCTGACGCTTGTGACTGAAACCAAACTCATCGATGGCCGCGCGGTCGCGGAAAAAGTGTACTCGGAACTGCGCGGCGAAATTGCCGCACTCAAAGCGCAGGGCACCACCCCGGGACTCGCGGTGGTGCTCGTTGGCGACGATCCGGCTTCGCGCGCCTACGTCCGCTCGAAGGACAAAATGTGCCGCGAGCTCGGGCTGCATTCGGTGAAGCTGGAATTGCCCGCCGAAACGACGCAGACCGATCTCCTCGCGCGCGTCGACGAACTGAATCGCGATCCTGCGATTCACGGCATCCTCGTGCAGTCGCCGCCACCGAAGCAGATCGACGAAGGCGCGATCGTGAGGGCACTCGATCCGGCGAAGGATGTCGACGGTTTTCACCCGATGAACATCGCCAAGCTCGCACTCGGTGACGTGAGCGGCTTCGTGCCCTGCACTCCGCTTGGGTGTTTGCGCTTGCTCAAGGAAAGCGGTGTCGCCGTGAGCGGCGCGCATGTGGTCGTGCTCGGACGCAGCATGATCGTCGGGAAACCGCTCGCGCTCCTGCTCATGCAGAAGGGCAACGACGCGACCGTCACGGTGGTGCATTCGCGCACGCGCAATCTCGCGGAGATCGCGCGCACCGCCGACGTGGTGATCGCGGCGATCGGTCAGCCCGGATTCGTTAGGGCGGAACATGTCCGCGACGGCGCGGTGGTGATCGATGTGGGAATCAACCGGGTCGATGAGTCGACCGCGCCACGTGGTTACCGGCTGGTCGGCGACGTGGCGTTTGATGAAGTCGCGCCGAAGACGGCCGCGATTACGCCGGTTCCCGGCGGAGTCGGACCGATGACGATCGCGATGCTGATCTCGAACACGGTCAAGGCAGCGCGCGGAGCTGCTGCGAATCGTTAGGCGGCGCGCCTTCTGTGTTTGTCATCCCGAAGCCGCGGAGCGCGGTGAGGGACCTCCCAAGCGTTTAGCGAGGTCGATGCTCTTTGGACGCTTGGAGGGTCCCTCGCCGTCCTGCGGCGGCTCGGGGTGACAGGCTATTCAGCGCGACGGCTTCTTTTAGCCGCGCACGACTTTCGTGGTCAGGAGCCGGAGGATTTGCCGCTTGTTAGGTAAAGCGCGCAGCAAGCTGCTCGTAAGGCGCGGATGCTCGACCGCGAACCGGGCGAGCGCGTTGATCCAAAGCCGTCCCGCGTAAAGCTGGCGATGCGCGATCGCGTAACGGCCCGCGTCCCCGGCGACGATCGCCTCCGCGGCGAGTTCGCCGGAGCGAAGCGCGTAGTAAATCCCCTCGCCCGTGAAGGGCTCGACCACGCGCGCGGCGTCACCAATCAAGAACAGGCCCGGTTGCGTTGGCGGCAACGGCGCGCGTGCGAGCGGCGCGATCGTCCGCCAGTTGTGCTCAGCGGAAATCGCGAACTTCTTCTCGGCCCAACTTCGGATCCCCGGTAAATCGTTAGGCCGACAAACGAGGCAAAGATTCAGCAATCCGTCGCCGACGGGCGCCTGGCCCGAATAGCCCTCGGGCAAAAGTTGCAAGACCACGCGCTCACCGAAGCCTTCGGGAAGCGTGATGTGGGTTTGCAGAGCGACCCGGTCGCGCCCTTTGCGCGGCATCAGGTGGCAGAGGCGCGCGACCGTCGAGTTACGACCGTCGGCGGCGACCAGCAGCCTCGCCTGCTCGGTAAAGTTGGCCGTACTGAGGTTCCAGATTTCGTTTTCGCGCTCGAGGGACACGAGCGTTTCACCTTCACGAATCTCCGCGCCTAACGACTGCGCGCGACAGCGCAAGAGATCGTCGAGCACGCTGCGCCGTATGGCGACTTCGCCCTTCCCGCCGACCGGCAACGGCGCGCTGACGGAACGCCCATCGACCGCGATGTATTCCACGCTGGTCAATTTTCCCTGCGGCGCGGCGCGGACTTGTGCCGCCACGCCGAGGCGGTCCAGCACCGGCCAACAGGTCGGGTTGAGGCAATCGCCGCAGACTTTCTCCCGGGGAAAAATCGCGCGCTCGAGCACGAGCGTGCGCAGGCCCGCAGCCGCGCAAAAGGCCGCGCAACTCGCGCCGGCCGGACCACTGCCCACGATGGCGACATCCCACATTTGCGGGTACTTTCTCACGGCGGTCAGAGACCGCCGCTACAAAACTGTGCCGTTGTCGAAGGAAAAGCCGGACCTGAACAAAAAGGTCCACGAGGTGCCGCACAAACCGGGCGTTTATCTGATGCGCGACCGGTTTGGCCGGGTGATCTACGTCGGGAAAGCGCGCGATCTGCGGAAGCGGGTCAGCTCGTATTTCATGCCGTCGAAGATGGCGGTGGCGGATCTGAAGACGCGCGCACTCCTCGAGGCGGTCTGGGATTTCGAGGTGCACACGGTGGCGAGCGAGCCGGAGTCGCTGCTGCTCGAGGGGAAGCTGATCAAGGAATATCGGCCGCGATACAACATTTCGTTTCGCGACGATAAGCGGTTTCTCGTGGTCAAGGTCGATCCGACGGAGGAATGGCCGCGGTTTCGGCTGGCGCGGTTCAAGAAGGATGACGGCGCTCGCTATTTCGGGCCGTATGCGCACGCGGGCGCGCTTCGGCAGACATTAAATTTCATGCGGAAAAAATTTGGCGTGCTCACCTTTGGGCGCGGGTCGCCGACGCCGAGGGAATTAAAATCGTCGACTTACCAGGTGCCGATGCGACTGAGCGAGATCAACGCCGAGACATACCGGGAGCGGGTCGCGCAGGCGTCGGATTTTCTCGAAGGCCATTCGCGCGAACTGATGAAAGCGCTCGAGGACGAGATGCAAAAGGCGGCGGAGAAACTGGATTTCGAGAAGGCCGCGGAGCTGCGCAACATGCTCGAGGATCTGCAGCGGACGACGAGACCGATGCGGCGTTTTACCCGGCACAGCCTGCCGAGCACGATCGATCCGGAGGCGGACGTCCAGGCGCTGGCGGACGCGCTGCAGCTGCCGCAGCTGCCTAACGTGATGGAGTGCTTCGACATCTCGAATATTTCCACGACGCACGTGGTCGCTTCGATGGTTTCCTTCCGCGACGGCGTGCCGGACAAGAACAATTACCGGCGTTATCGCATTCGGACGGTGGAAGGGCAGGATGATTTCGCGAGCATGGCCGAGGTCGTCAGGCGGCGTTACTCGCGGGTCTTGCTGCAGGCGCGGGCGGAGAATCCGGAAGTGGCGGAATTTTCGCAGGAAAATCCGATGGAAGCGCTGGCGCGGTTGGCTTGTCATCCCGAACGGGCGAAGCGCGGCGAAGGACCTCCCAAGCTAAATCCGACGTCGTTAGGCGAAGGGACGCCAAGCGACGCTTGCGAGGTCCCTCGCCGCGCTTCGCCCGTTCGGGATGAGAGTTTGGGCGGGTCCACGACGTTCGTTAGGCTGCCGGATTTGATCATCGTCGACGGCGGCAAAGGCCAGCTCTCTTCCGCCTGCCGCGAGCTGCAGCGGCTCGGTTTGCACGAGCTCCCGATCATCGGCCTCGCGAAGGAGTTTGAGGAAATTTACCGACCCGGGCGCGCTCTGCCGTTGCAGTTGCCGGTCGATTCCGGCGCGTTGCGTTTGCTCCAGCGCATCCGCGACGAAGCACATCGTTTCGCCAACGGCTATCACCAGCTCCTGATGAAAAAACGGATCGGCGAGAGCATCCTCGACGACTGCCCGGGCGTGAGTCAGAACCGGAAAAATCTTCTGCTGCGCAAGTTCGGATCGGTGCAGCGTTTGCGCAAAGCGAGCGTCGAAGAAATTGCTTCGACCGACGGAATAGGCCAGAAGTTGGCGGAGGAAGTGCATCGCTTTCTTGGAGCGGCAATTCGAGGTTCATCCGCAGATTTACGCAGATTCAGAATTTTCACCCGATCGTTACCGCCCATAAAATCTGCGGAAATCTGCGCCATCTGCGGATCCTCCTTTTCCTCCTGATCGCGCCGCCATTCGTCCGGCAGGAAGCCGTCGTCCCGCCAGAAGTCGACGGCGACGCCATTTGAGGAAACGATCAAACCCACCTTCGAAACGCAGAAAGCAGGCGCGCACCTATGTCCTCGATATCCCCGCGCCGCGCGGCCAGATCACCGATCGCAACGGCGTTCCGCTCGCGCAGAACAAGCTGAGCTACAACCTCACGATCGATTTCCCGACGCCGCTCGATTTCTCCGACGCCCAGGCGCTGTCGTTCGCGCACGAGAGGATCGGAGTCGCCGAGAGACTGCTCGGCCGCTCGCTCGAAGATCGCCGACGACGCCATTCTGCGGCATTATCACAATCGCGGATTTCTGCCGTTTGAGATCGCACAGGACCTGAGCGAGCCGGAACGCGACGCGCTCAAGAGCGGACTCTCCAGCGCGCTCTCGCTCAAGCCGATTTACCTGCGCGATTTACCCTAACGAGAGTGTGGCGGGGCAGATCATCGGTTACACCGGAAAGACGAGTCGCAACGCCGACGGCATCATTCAGAACGGTCAGGTGCTCTGGCCGGAAACCGAGGGCCGCGAAGGGCTCGAGCAGACCTTCAACAGCATGCTCACCGGCCGGCACGGGCATTACAAGGTGACCTTCGATCGCGACGGCCGGAAAACTTCCGACCGCGATCGTCGATCCGCCGGTGCCCGGCTACAACGTCGTCACCACGCTCGATCTGCACCTCCAGGAGACTGGCCGAGAAAACGCTCGCCGCCAAAGCCAAGCGCGGCGCGATCGTGATCATCGATCCGAACAACGGCGACATCCTCGCCCTCGCCTCGTGGCCGACCTTCGACCCTAACGACTTTATTCCCTCGATCTCGCCGGCGAAATTCAAGGAACTGCAGAGCGATCCGGACATTCCGCTGCTCCCGCGCGCCTATCGTTCGGCTTATCCGCCAGGATCGACCTTCAAGGTCGCAGTCGGCATCGCCGCGCTTGAGACCGGAACGATCACGGCAGACGACGAATACGAGTGCGTCGCGTCGATGGATGTCGGCAACACCACTTTTCACAACTGGAAACACACCGATCGCGGCTCGCTCAATTTCGTCCAGGCGCTCACCCAATCGTGCGACACCTGGTTTTACCAGGTCGGCATCAAGACCGGCGCGGCCCCGATCATGGATTGGGCGGCGCGACTCGGATTCGGAGCGAAATGCGGCGTGCCGCTAAAGGGTGAAGCGGAAGGGCGTCTGCCTAACGACGACTACATGCGGCGGACGCACGGCCGGAAAATTCTCGGCGGCGACATTGCGAACCTTTCGATCGGCCAGGGCGATCTGCTGGTGACGCCGCTGCAGATGGCGCAGTCGATGGCGATCGTGGCCAATGGCGGGACGTTTTATCAGACCCGACTCGTGCAGCAGGTCCAGACCGTGAGCAACGAAATCGTCGCGGCTTATTCCGTCCGCGCGAAGAAGGAAATTGACGCGTCGCCGCAGACGATGCAGTTGGTGCACACCGGAATGGTGGATGCGGTCAACGGCGGCCTCGGCACCGCCCATCAGGCGAGCCTCGAGAACGTTTCGGTTGCGGGTAAAACGGGCACCGCGCAATGGGGACCGAAGGAGAAAGAGCGGACCGCGGCGTGGTTTGCGGGCTTCGTGCCGGCGGATCATCCGCAATACGCCTTCGCCGCACTCTACGAGGGCGAAGTCGGGAGCAAGGTGCACGGCGGATCGGCGGCGGCGCCGATGATCGGGAAGATCCTCCGCACCACCTACGGCAAAGGCGGCGAGAACGAGAAGACGACGGAAGAAGAATCGGACGACTCGGATTAACGGAGGCGACTCCGAGATTTGTCATCCTGAGCGAAGCGAAAGACCTCGCCCGCGCCTCGCGACGTCGTTAGGCGGAACGAAGTCGTCCGCCGCTCGTGAGGTCCTTCGCCGCTGCGCGGCTCAGGATGACAGGTTTCATTGTTTCGCCCATCACTCGACGCGGGCGCTCGGGTGTCGGACGTTCCCGAAATGTCTTTCGCGAAGAGCGCTTTGTTGATTGCCGGCCACGGCTCGACCGTCAATCCCGACTCGAGCGCGCCGAGTCTCGCGCAGGCGGCGGCGATCCGCGCGCGGAAAATTTTTCGCGAGGTGGCTTGCTGCTTCTGGAAAGAAGAGCCGAGTTTTCGCGACGCCCTGCTCTTCTTTCAGGATCCGGAAATCCGCGAAGTGTTCGTGGTCCCGAACTTCATCAGCGAAGGTTATTTCACCCAGACGGTGATCCCGCGGGAACTGGAATTGGACGGGAGCCTAACGACGCGGGCGAACGGCCAGGTTTGGAAATATTGCGAGCCGGTCGGGAATCACGCCGGCGTGACCGATCTGCTTTTGCGCCGCGCCGGGGAGATCGCGCCTGGTGTCCCGGAAAAAGAGACGACCCTTTTCATCGTCGGCCACGGCACAGCGCTGAACGATCAAAGCGCGGTCGCGGCGAAACGGCAGGTGCAGAAAATTGCTGCGCTCAACTGCTTCGCCTCGGTGCAAAGCGCCTACATGGAAGAGCCGCCGCTCATCACCGATTGGGCCGGCCTAACGAATTCGCCTAACGTCGTCGTCGTCCCGTTCTTCATCTCGGACGGCTTGCACAGCTACGAGGACATTCCGGAGTTGCTCGGAATTGCTCGCCATGGCTTCGAACAAAATCCGCATCGGCTCCGCGGCCGCGCGCTCTACTACGCGCGAGCAATCGGATCGGCGCCGGAGTTTGCCGAGATCATCGTCGCGCAGGCGGAGAATTTCGCGCCGCGCGCGCTTGATCTCCCGGCAGAGGCGCAGATTGTCTCTCGCTAACGCGCTCGTGAAAACCAAATCCACCAAACTGCTGCAAGACCTCGGCGCCTATGTGCTGGCCGATTCGCACCAGCCGATTTGCGTGAAGAAAGCCGCGGAGATGATCCGGGCGGAGCGTGGCTATCGTTGGGTTGGCATTTACAAAGTGACGCGCGGCGAATGCATCATCGTTGCAGGCACGGGCGAAGAACCGCCGACCTATCCGCGGTTTCCGGTGACCCAAGGTCTCTGCGGCGCGGTCGTGGAGTCGCACGAGACGCTGGTGGTGCCCGATGTGCAAAAGGATCCGCGCTATCTGCCGACCTTCTGGACGACGCGCTCGGAGATCGTGGTGCCGATCATCGACGAAACGAAGAAGCGCGTCAGCGGGATTCTCGACGCGGAAAGCGAAAAGCTCGATGCCTTCTCCGAGGACGACCGGGATTTTCTCGAACATGCCGCTGTCCTCCTGGCACGCGCCATGTGCGGGCCGAAGAAGCACGATGCTCCCGCCAGTTGAGCGGGCGCTCGCCGCATGGATCGCCGCGGGCACGCGCGGGATTGGTCAGATTCTGATCACGCAAAACGACAACGGGTTTACCCTTTGTCATCGCGAGGACGAAGGGCGGGAAGACCTCGCGGCGGCCAACTCGCCTAACGACGCCGTGGAACTGGCGAAGTTCGCCGATGATGGAAAATATCGGCCGCTGAAAACCGCACCGAATCTTCGGCACGGCTGGCGACTTGATCTGCCGGACTTGGACGCGCTACAGCAGGCGCTCGACTTTTTTTACCCGGGACGGCTGGCCGCGCTCGCGGCCTGGGAAGCAAACCGGCTCCCGCGCACGCCGCTGCGCGCGACGCTCAACCGGCAAACCGGGATGTACCGCGTGGCGGCGACGATTTCCGACCAGCAAATGGACTCGCTGGTCGGACGCTTTTGCCGTTCGCAGGGCGGAGCGCCGGGATGCCTGCGGACAATTTTGTGGCCGCGAGACGAGACGAAAGCACGGCCGTCGCTCCGCTTGCCGCTCGATAAATTCATCGCTCCCGGCGACCAGACCGGGCGCGGGGAAAATGTCATCCCGCTGCTCTGCCAGGAAGCGTGCAACCTCCTCGTGGCCGAGGCGCGCAAGGTCGTGAAAGCCGAGTGATCTTTCGCGCACGGACGGTCGTGACGATGGACGGCCCGCCGATCGATGACGGCGCGGTCGCGATCGACGGCGAGCGGATTGTCGAGGTCGGTCGTTTTGCCGAACTACAAAGCTCGCACGGTGGAGCGGTGACCGATCTGGGCGAAGCGGTGCTACTGCCCGGGCTCGTGAACGCGCATTGCCACCTGGACTTCACCGCGCTGCGCGGAGCGATCGCGCCGCAGCATTCGTTTGCGGATTGGATTCGGCAGATCAACGCGAAGCGGCGCGAGCTGACGGAAACGGATTTTCTGGCCTCGATCGCGACCGGTTTCGCCGAAGCGCGTCGCTGGGGCACGACCACGATCGCGAACATCGAGTCGCTCCCGCAACTGCTCGGCCGGATTCCGCCGCCGCCCTTGCGAACCTGGTGGTTTCTGGAATTGATCGACGTCCGCGCCGACGCCTCGGCGGAAGAACTGGTCAAAACCGCGATGTCGTTAGGCAAAACCGCGCGACATCTTGGTCTGAGCCCGCACGCGCCTTATACCGCCTCGCCGCGTCTCTCGCAGCTCGCCGCGGAGCAGGGTGTCCCGCTGACGATGCACCTCGCGGAGTCGCGTGAGGAGATGGAAATGTTCCGCGACGGCCGGGGACCGCTCTTCGATCTGCTTCAAAGTCTCGGCCGGCCGATGGAAGATTGCGGCAAAGGCAAAACGCCGCTGGCGACCATGCTCGCTCGCCAGCCACTCGACGAGCGCTGGCTTCTCGTGCACCTGAACGAATTGAGCGAAGAAGATTTCGCTCTCCTTGCTGACGGCCCGCGGTTTCACATCGCGCATTGTCCACGGAGCGGCCGCTATTTCGGCCATCGGTCGTTTGCGCTCGAGCGCCTGCGCGCGCTCGGCTTCAACATTTGTCTCGGCACCGACAGCCTCGCGAGCAACGCTTCACTCAGCCTTTTCTCAGAAATGCGAGCGGTTCGCGACGCACAGCCGTCGTTGCGGGCTTCCGAAATCCTCGCGATGGCGACGGTGAATGGGGCCCGCGCTTTGGGACAGGCTGATGCCCTCGGGCGACTCGCGCCCGGTTGCTTCGCGGACCTCATCTGCCTCCCAACGCCCAGTGTGGGCGAGGATGTTTATGATCAAATCATCGCGTGGACTGAGCCGGTCGATCAGCTGCAAATGGACGCAACCTTCAACCGGCCTTGAAGCGTATCATTCTCAAATTTGTCTTTCCTTTTCTCATTCGTGAAATAATCTCCGCCCGAATCCATGGCCAAGATCATCATCATCGACGACGAGCCGGCAATGGTGGAAGTCATTGTGACTCTCTGCCGCGAAAAAGGGCATCAGGTGTTTCCGTTCAGCTCCGCGGCGAAGGCGGTGAAGAAGCTCGACGAGATCGAGCCGCAGATCGTCATCACCGATGTGAAGATGGAAACGATGAGCGGTTTCGACGTGCTCCGGCACGTGCGCGAGCATCATAAGCAGACGCTGGTGATTCTCATCACGGCGTATGCGTCGGTCGATACCGCGATCGAGGCGATGAAAATGGGCGCGCACGGTTACGTGCCGAAGCCGTTCAAGATCGACGAGCTGCAAATGACCGTGCAGCGGGCGCTCGATTACCAATCGACGATGCGTGAAAACACGTATCTGCGGAAGGAACTCAAAAACAAATACAAATTCGAGAACATCGTCGGCACGAGCGAGAAAATGCAGAAGGTCTACCACCTGATCAACAAGGTCGCGGACACCGACAGCACGGTGTTGATCCAAGGCGAGAGCGGCACGGGCAAGGAACTGGTCGCGCGCGGGCTGCATTTCAATTCCAACCGGCAACATCAGCCGTTTGTCGCGATCAACTGCAGCGCGCTCCCGGAGAATCTGCTCGAATCGGAACTTTTCGGTCACAAAAAAGGCGCCTTTACCGGTGCGGTCTCGGACAAGCAGGGACTCTTCGAGGAGGCGAATCTCGGAACGATTTTCCTCGATGAGGTGAACTCGATGGCGACCTCGCTGCAGACGAAACTGCTCCGCGTTTTACAGGAGCGGGAAGTCCGGCGCGTCGGCGAGAACAAGAGCACCCCGGTGAACGTACGCGTCGTCGGCGCGACCAACGAGCCGCTGCAGGACAAAATCCGGGACGGCTCTTTCCGCGAAGATCTTTACTACCGGCTGGCGGTAATCCCGGTGGAAATTCCACCATTGCGCGAGCGGCTGGAGGACGTGCCGCTGCTCGTGAATCATTTCCTGCAGAAACAGGCGTCGGCCTCCGGCACGGAGCCGAAGAAGATCGACTCGAAAGCGATGGAGCTGCTCAGCCGCTACGACTACCCGGGCAACGTGCGCGAACTCGAGAATGCGGTCGAGCGCGCCTGCGCATTGTGCGAGGACGACCTCATCCTGACGACTGACCTGCCGCCGCAGATCGTGGATTTCAACCGGGAAGACTCCAAACGCAAAGCGAAAGACCGGCTGCCGATCGGGCAATCGCTCGACGAATTCATCCAGCAGCAGGAGCGCAAATACATCGAGGCAACGTTGGCCCAATACAAAGGGGCGAGAGAAAAGGCCGCCGGCGTCCTCGGCATCAGCATGGCGACGCTCTATCGCAAGCTGGAGTTGAAGGGTAAGAAGTAGACGCGGCCGCCGCCGCCGTCATTCCTGAGCAAAGCAGAGCGTTTTCGAAGGATCCCGCGGAGAAACCGGGAACTCCGCTGTCGAATGGGCGCGCCAACTGGCGTTCGCTTTGGCCGCAGTTCCAGAAAACCCAGCGAACGACGACCGGCGAATCCTTGCGCCGCGCGCTCGCGAATGGGATAGACAACGCCGTTCATTATCTATGACTCCTGTAAGAATTTGGCTCGGTTATCCCTATCCTCTCGGCGCCACCTGGATGAAAAACGGTGTCAATTTCGCCCTCTTCTCCGAGAGCGCGGCCTCAGTCGATCTCTGCCTTTTCGATTCGCCCGATGCGCGCCAGGAAAACATCCGCATCCCGATGACCGAACATACCGATCAGGTTTGGCACATCTTCCTGCCCGACGTGCGGCCCGGTCAGCTCTACGGCTTCCGCGTTTTCGGTCCTTACGATCCGGAGCGCGGCCAGCGCTTTAACAGCTCAAAGCTGCTGATCGATCCCTACGCCAAGGCGATCGCGGGCCGGGTGAACTGGGCCGACGAGATGTTCGGCTACGTCGTCGGCGGACCGTCGGACGATCTCGCGCGCGATTTTCGCGACGATGCCTGGGGCATGCCGAAAGCGGTGGTGATCGACCCGGAATTCGATTGGCGCGAGACACCGCGCCCGCAAATCCCGCTGCATAGCTCGGTCATCTACGAGCTGCACACCAAAGGTTTCACCAAGCTGAACGAAAAAATCCCGGCGGAACTGCGCGGCACCTACGCCGGCCTCGGCAGCGCACCCGCGATCGAGTATTTGAAGGACCTCGGCGTCACCGCAGTGGAGCTGCTCCCAGTTCACGCCTACATCAACGACAAGGCTCTGGTCGATCGCGGCCTAACGAATTATTGGGGCTACAACTCGATCGGCTTTTTCGCACCGGAATCCAAATATTCGAGCAACGGCGTCACGGGCGGTCAGGTGACCGAGTTCAAGGAGATGGTGCGCAACCTCCACGCCGCCGGTCTCGAGGTGATCCTCGACGTGGTCTACAACCACACCGCCGAAGGCAGCCATCTCGGCCCGACGCTCGCTTTCCGCGGGATCGACAACCAGGCCTACTACCGGCTCGCGCCCGAGGATCCGCGCTTCTACATGGATTTCACCGGCACCGGCAACACCTTCAACCTGCTCCACCCGCGCGCTCTCCAACTCGTGATGGACAGTCTGCGCTACTGGGTCCTCGACATGCACGTCGACGGTTTCCGCTTCGACCTCGCCTCCACCCTCGCGCGGGATGCGAACGGGGTGAACAAGCTCCACGCCTTCTTCGAGATCATTCACCAAGACCCGGTCATCTCGCAGGTGAAGCTAATCGCCGAGCCATGGGACGTGGGCGAAGGCGGTTATCAGGTCGGCAATTTCCCGATCCTCTGGGCGGAGTGGAACGGGAAATACCGCGACACCATTCGCAGCTTCTGGAAAGGCGACGAGGGCAAGATCGGCGAGGTCGCCTATCGACTCACCGGCAGCCCCGATCTCTACCAAACGAGCGGCCGCCGACCCTACGCGAGCGTGAATTTCATCACTGCCCACGACGGTTTTACCCTGAACGATCTCGTCAGCTACAACGAGAAGCACAACGAAGCCAATGGCGAAGAAAATCGCGACGGCGATAATAACAATCACAGTTGGAATCACGGCGCGGAAGGCCCGAGCGACGACCCGGAAATCAACCAGCTGCGCCTCCAGCAACGGCGCAATTTCCTCACCACGCTCCTGCTTTCCCAAGGCGTGCCGATGCTCACCGCCGGCGACGAGTCGGCGCGCACGCAGCACGGGAACAACAACGCTTATTGCCAGGATAACGAAATCAGCTGGCTCGATTGGAACCTCGACGACTCGCAGAAGTCGTTGCTCGATTTCACCAAACGGTTGATCAAGCTCCGGCACGATCACCCGGTCTTCCGGCGCCCGAAATTTTTCCAGGGCCGGCGTATTCGCGGGTCGGAGATTCGCGACGTGATGTGGTTCACCCCCGGCGGCGCGGAGATGAACGACGATGAATGGAATTCGCCCTTCGTCCGCTGCCTCGGAATGCTCCTGAGCGGCGACACCATCGATGTCCAGACTTTCGAAGGCGAGCCGATCCGCGACAGCAGTTTCCTGCTTATCATTAACGCTCACCACGAGCCGATTCCGTTCGTCCTGCCCGGACAAAAAGATGTCGCGTGGCAGCTCCTCCTCGACACCGCATCGGAGAAAGGTTTCTGCGACGAACCGCAGAATTACGTCTCCGGCGACGACGTGGAAATCCAGGGCCGCGCCTCCATGTTGCTCAAGCTTGCGACTGGCTCGACCGCGCAGGCGCGCCACGAATCGTGGAAAAAACGCGATTTCTCCGCGCCGAAAAACGGCGAAGCCAAACCCGAGGCAAAAGCCTCGGCGCCATCGACCGGGCCCGAGGAAAATCCTGCAGCCCAAGAGTGATCTTGCCCCGCTCCCGCGCAAAACCACCCGCCCGCGCGAATTTAGTCAGCATACTCATGACACCGACCTCACTTATCGTCGTGGCCGACCGCGGCGGCCTGAAAGCCTACCGCGTCGATGACACGCCGAATCGCGGCGCCAGCCTGCAACTCGTCCAGGCGCTCGACATCACCGGCTCACATCTGGCGACGAGCGAGCAGATCACCGACCAAGCCGGCCACTTT
Organism: uncultured Verrucomicrobiae bacterium; assembly: GCA_963831805.1. GTDB lineage: Bacteria > Verrucomicrobiota > Verrucomicrobiia > Chthoniobacterales > UBA10450 > Palsa-1392. The sequence goes on from CAWHRN010000005.1 coordinate 154,512, forward strand.
CCGGTGAGCAACGGGAGTGCCTGGCACGCCAGTTCCGTCGCTGAACGCACCGGTCTCGAGCTCGAAAACGAAAAGCGCAACTGCCGCGAACTGGCCGACCGGATCGCCGAAGTCGTCGAGAAGGAAAAAGGCGAAGGTTGGTCCTTCGCCGCGCCCGCTTCCATCCACAGCGCCGTCACCGAGTTGCTCCCGAAAGCGATCCGCAACCGGATCGTCGAGCATGTGAAATCCGATCTCGTGAAAATCGAGCCGGCCAAACTCGCAAGCCATTTTCGCTCGCTCCAACCGCTTTAAAGCGGCAGCTTCCACGATGCAGCTACCTGTCGAAATCTCATATCGCGGCGTCGAAAAATCCGCGCAACTCGAAGAGCACATTCGCGCCAAAGCCGCCCGGCTCGATCACTTCTGCGATCACATCAGCCGGTGCGACGTAGTCGTGGAGCATCCGAATCATTCCCAACATTCCGGCAATCCCTTTCGCGTCCGGATCGACGTCACGGTGCCGCCGGGCCATGAACTAGTCGCCGAAGAAAAACAGAACGCGCACGAGATGCACGAGCCGCTGAGCAAGGTCATCAACGACGCCTTCAAGACGATGGAGCGGCAGTTGAAGACGCTCGTGGAAAAGCAGCGTCGCGAATAAGCGACGCTGAGACCCGAAGGTGTGGGGCTCGCTTTCGCTTCTGGAGCTTCCGGAAGGCGTGAACCGCGCACAGTGCCCGGAACGCTTCTTCCCCATGACCGCGTGCCAGACTGGGCGCGCTAAGTCCAGCACGCCGCGCTCCGCGATTGAACCGCGACGGCGGCGGGCCTTTTCCCGTCCCGTGAATTTTCGCCAAATGTCACTTGCGCGCCATGCGATCGTTACAAAGCCTCCCTAGCCTTCTCCCAGCCAGGTCAATCAGATACGGCCACTTTCCATCTGCGTGTCTCCCATGGCCTGGTGAAATCAACCAAACCATCACCACTATGAAACTCATTCAACGTTTCCAACCCCTCGGCCGGCTCATGAGCCTTCCCTTGGGCGTCACCACCGCAGCCGCTGTCCTCCTCGGCGGCCTGCCCGTTAGGACCCTGTCTGGGGCCAATCCCGCTAACAACGCCCTCTCCGACATCGATCACATCATCGTAATCTACCAGGAAAACTGGAGCTTCGACGGCCTCTACGGCACCTTTCCCGGCGCCGACGGAATCGTCAACGCGAGCAGTAAGTCACTGACTCAGAAGGACCGGTTGACAAATCGGGCGCTCGCGCACGAGATCGGGCCGGACACTTACAACAATGTCTCGCGCACCATCCCCATTCAAGACCCGCCACAACCATTGAACAGCGCGGTCATGATCGATACTAATTTCCCCAACGATCTGTACACCCTGCTCCCATTCCAGCTGCTCAGTTACATCGATCCTTCCTATATTACCGGCGATATCGTCCACCGTTACTGGCAGGAACAGTTCCAGATCAACCATGGCCGCAACGACTCTTTCGTGACCTGGTCGGACAACCCCGGTTTGGTCATGAGTCACTTCGATGCCACCAATTTGCCCGAAGGAGTTCTGGCACAACAGTACACGATCAGTGATGCCTTCTGTCACTCAGCCTTCGGCGGTTCTTTCCTGAACCATCAATTTCTTATCTCCGCCGAGCCGCCGGTTTATCCAAACGCAGGCTCCCTTAACTCGGGTGCCATCGCCGACCTCGATAACACCGGTAAGCTGGTCCTAAACGACCTCGGCAAAATCCAGCATGACGGCAGCATTACTCCTACCGCCGCCGACGTTCAGGCAGGTCTCAGCGAAAGCAATGTCTCTTTCGTCCGTTCTAATGTCATGTTCGATCAGAACTACGTCGTAAACACGACTTACTCAGTCAACTTTGCGCCCACCTTTGTCACCTTTGGCAATAACACCCCGCCTCCATCGCTCATGCCTTCGCTCAACGACAGCAACCCGCAAGCTCCCTACTACCGGGCCACGATTGGAGACCGGCTCGACGCCAAATACGTAAGTTGGAAATGGTACTCCGGTGGTTGGAACGAAGCCGTCGCCAGCTCGCCGTCTAATCCTACTCACTACGGCACGGTCGGACCCAATACGGTTGATCCGCTCTTCCAGTGGCATCACCAGGCGTTTGCCTACTATGATCAGTATGCGCCCTTCGTCTCGCTCGCCGAGTATCTGGCACATCCCGATCTCTATCCGGACGGTAAGAATCCCTATGCTGCCGCGCGTCTGCAGGATGAAGCGGACTTCTTCACCGACGTCGCGAATAACACCCTGCCGGCGGTCAGTTTCATCAAGCCGCTCGGTGAGAACAACGAGCATCCGGGCTACGCCAGCCTCCAACAGGGCCAGGACCACGTCGCCAGCATCGTCCAGGCGGTGCAGAATAACCCCGATGTCTGGGCCCACACGGCCATCTTCATCACCTACGATGAACATGGTGGCCGCTGGGACCACGCCACTCCGTTTACCCGCGATATCTGGGGTCCGGGCGTGCGTGTCCCTTGCATCCTTATCTCGCCATTCGCCCCGAAAGGGTATGTCGACCACGTGACTCGAGATACCTCGTCGATTCTGGCAACGATCGAGGATCGCTTTGGTCTGCGGCCGTTGAACCGGCGCGACGCCAATGCTCAGAGTTATGCCGATCTTTTCACCGATATGGATATCGCCCGCAGCGCCTATGTGTTTGACCGGAACAGTCATTCCCTCACGCAGACAGTGACTTTGACGAATATAGGTCGCGCCGTCGTGGCCGGCCGGATCCGGCTAGTGCTCGACAACCTCACCCCGGGCACTCGCCTGCTCAATGCCAGTGGCGTGACCGCGCAGAACAGTCCTTATGTGAATCTCGACGCCGGCACCATCGGTCCGAAGGGCGTGACCACGGTGACCCTGCAGTTCGCCATCCCGTCACAGGGGGGCATCGGTTACAGCGCGCGCACCGTCAATGGCGCGGCGACTCTCTAGTTAGGCAGTGGCAGAAGCCGCGCGACGTCCAATCCGTCGCGCGGTCTTTCTTTGGAAGGGCCCTCAAGCTACTTCCGACGGTCCGCAGGTGACTGAAGGTTCACCAGCGCCGAGTGGCGCGCTTCTCCCAGGCGCAAAGACAATTTCACCTCCCCGGCAACCTTCCCGTCCTTCAACGCGCCGAGCTTTTCTAATTCATGGAACCAAGACGCCCCGCTAAGAGTAAGCTCAAAGTTCATCGTGCCGCCGGTCACGATCCCGTTGCCGTTACGGGAGGTATTTGTAACCAAGAGCATCGCATCCGGCACCACAGAGAGTCCACTCGCGTCCGGCTTCAGGGTCACACTCTTGTTCCCGATTTGAATCACAAATTGGTTCTGTGCCGCCGGGAACGGCTCCGCCACCGTTACCTCACCTTTTAAGTCGATTTCACTCTTCGTCGGGTCCTGTGTGTTCGGGGCAAGCTGCGCGCTCGAGAACCGAAGCGTCAGGAGCGACTGCGGCATGCCTAGGAACGCCACCTCGGGCCTCTTACTCGCCCCCGGCGCGTTGCTCGGATGAATGGTCATCAACGCAAACATTCCTTCGCTCATATGCTCGGCGACGTGACAATGAAAGAGCCAGTTCCCGGGATTACTCGCCACCATATCCGCGACACGCATGCTCGCGGGCAGTAGCTCCACCACGTCGGTGCGACGGCGATTGTCCTCCACCACCGTAAGCCCATGCCAATGCGCAGTATGAAAGTCTTCCTCCGAACCTAACCCAAAGAGATACCAGCGCACTCGCTCCCCCTGATTCATTTCCAGACCAGTCAGGTTGCCGAAGGTTAAGCCATTGATGGTATAACGCTGACCTTCCTCGACCGCCTGCTGTGTTTCCGCCCAGGTGTAGACCTTTGGTCCGACCGTCGCTCCCGCCGGGATGTCATCCGCGTCCACGACATCGTTTCCCCCAAGGCGGGCTTCGTTGAAGATCGTAAAGAGCGCCGGCATTTCACGGTCGACATCGCGCGGGGTGCCGTCCGGCCGCGCCCGCTTCGGGTCTGTGACAATGATACATCCGACGAGACCCAGATTAGTCTCTTCGTCGCCGACCACATGGCTATGATAGAGCCAGGCCTTCGAGCTCGGCTCATCCGGGCGCGGCGCGGCGTTTTCATCGATGTGCCAGACGTAGGTAAATTTCGCGCCCGGAGCGACCGCGGCTCCGCGGCCGGGCGACGGACGGTAGTAGGAACCCTCGCTATCCTTATCATAGGTTAGCCCATGCGGGTGCATGGAGAGCGGACGCCAGCCGCGATTAAGAAAAGTCACTTCGATATATTCACCGGTGACTCCGCGAAGGACGGGACCCATGATCCCGAGCCGCGCGGTGGGAAGGACGCGAGCGGTAAAATTCTCATCCGCGTACTGGACATAGCGAATCTTCCAGGCCGAGCGATGCAAGAGCAGACGGGAGGGAAGATTGCGGGCACAGATCGGGTCTTCCCCTTGCGGAGCGAAGTTCCACAGCTCCGCTTCCGCCGCGATGTAGTAATGGCGCGTGTGCGCTGGGTCGGGAGCCGCACCAAAATATTTGCCGCCCACGTCGCCCATTTGCGGAGTTACGGTGGCGACGACGGTGGTGGTGAGAGAGGAAGGGCTGCTCGTCGCCTGTTGCCCGTGAGCAGCGGCGGCCGCGCCCAGAAACAAGATCATCCCGCTCGCCCACCGCGGCCAGGCAAAGCGAAAAAGTGAAGTAAGGACCATCGCAAACCGCACCGCATACTCCCGGAAGGTGCAAGCGCGCAGATGTTACATTCAGGTGACTCGCTTGCGGGCCGCGCGACGGAACCGGACCTTGAAACGGGATGAAACTCTTCCACGTTCTCCTCGTGCTCCTGTTGCTCGCGCCGGTGAGGGGAGACTCTGCGCCCGGACGTTTTCAGGTTCGCGGGCTTGTCCGGGGCGTCGCTCCCGATAAAAGGAACGTGACTATCGCGCACGAAGAGATACCCGGTTACATGGGCGCTATGACCATGACCTTCCGAGTAGCGAAGGAAGAAGATACGGGGGATCTACACCCGGGCGACAGTGTCTCCTTTACCTTGCACGTTACCGCGACCGATGCGTGGATTGATACGATTCACCGCGAAGCAACGGCGACTATCTTTCCGTTCCCAACCGACAAGGTCACCTCCGTCGCCGAAGTCCAGGTTGGCGGACGCTGGCCCGACGCAAAACTGCTGGACGATCAAGGTCACACTATTTTCCTGCATGACTTTCGCGGTCGGCCGGTAGCTTTCACCTTCATCTATCTCGGCTGCCCGTTGCCGACTTATTGTCCTTTAATGAATCACAATTTTGAGGAAGCCGCGCAACTTCTCGAACGTCTTCACCTCACCGAGCAGGTCAGGCTGCTCAGTCTAAGCATGGACCCGGTAAACGATACTCCCGATAAGCTGGCCGCAGTCGCCGCCGGCTACGAGGCGAGGCCACCTCTCTGGACCTTTGCCTCGGTCTCCACGGATCAGTTGCGGCCACTGGCCGACGCCTCGGGCCTGCAATTCACCAACCTGCAAGGTCAGATCGTGCACAACCTGCGCACGGTGATCCTCGATCGCGAAGGCCGGCTGCGTCACGTTTTCCGGGGCAACAGCTGGACCCCGCAGGAATTGGTCGCCGAACTGCGCGCGGCCACTTCTGCGGGCAGCAAAATTTCCCAAAAATAATTCTTGTCATCTCTAGTTGGTTGGTAGACTTTTGACACAAGTCTACTGGATCACTAGAGAATGAACCTCTCCAAACGCAGCGAATACGCGCTCCGCGCCCTGATCGATCTCGGGATTGCCCGCGAGCTCGGTCGACCCATTCTCCAGGTCTCGGAGTTGGCGGCGAAGGAGAAGCTGCCGGTCAAGTTCCTCGAGCAGATCCTCACCCAGCTCCGCGCGGATGGTTATGTCGAGACGAAGCGCGGCAAACATGGCGGCTACGCGCTGGCGAAAGCCGCCTCCCGGATCAAGCTCGGTGCGGTCATCCGGTTGCTCGACGGTCCGCTCGCGCCGATCGCCTGCGTGAGCCAGAGCGACTATAAGCGCTGCACCTGTCCCGATGAGGCGCACTGCGGTCTGCGGATGGTGATGCTCGACGTCCGGAATGCGATCGCGCGCATTCTCGATCGTTTCACTCTCGCGCAGATCGTCGAGATCACTTTGCGCAAGATGCGCCGCGACAAGGTCGACGTTCCTTTCGCCCGCCGCTCTTTTGGACTCGAGGAACTCTTAAAATCATGAACCACCACGAACCGGAATGGGTCAGCATCGTCCGCGACAAGGTCGAAACCCTTCGCTACGGCGTCGTCCAGATTGTGATTCATGATTCCAAGGTCACGCAGATTGAACGGACTGAGCGGACCAGGCTCAGCGGAGTCGAAGACAAGTTTTCCAACCGACCAGACAAGCTGGAGGTCACTCAACCACGCAGGGCGTAAGCACCGGACCACCGGAGATTCGTTCTTATGAAGTCACCTCTGAATGTCATCACCCAAGAAAATTCACCTCTCATGTCTGCGCCGGGCGTTGCCCGTAGCGCTGTCCTCTGTCCTAACCGTCACCGTTCTCGCGGGCGATCCTGCCTTCGTTAGTCCCGTGTCGTCGCCACCTGTGAACAAAGCCGCCGAATCCAATCCGTTGAGCTTCTGGGATGGACGCGTCGTCTTCGATCTCGAAGAACGCATGCGCGGAGAAGTCCGCGAAAATAACCGGGATTTCAACTCCGCGATCAATGACGACAACGACGATTCGTGGCTCCTGAATCGCTTCCGTGTGGGGCTGGCCTTAAAACCGATCTCATGGCTGAAGCTCTATGGCCAGACTCAGGACTCACGCGAGGCCTTTTCCGATCGGTCGAACATTCCTGGAATCCACGGTGCGGAAGGCGACGATACTTTCGATCTTCGGCAAGGTTACATCTCGCTGGGTGACCTAAAGAAGTTCCCGTTCCTGCTCACCGTGGGTCGTCAGGCCGTCAATTACGGTGACAACCGTCTGGTAGCAGACTCCAAGTGGGGAAATTTCGGCCGCACCTTTGACGCTGTCCGCCTGCGTTTTGAGGATAAGCATTACTGGGTCGAATCCTTCGCCATGCGCCCGGTGCAGATCGAGCGCCATGAGTTCGACGCCAGTGACGCCGAAGACAATTTCTTCGGTGGCTATTTCTCGACCGACCTGGTCCCGGCCCAAACCACCGACTTCTATGTTTTCTACCGGCACAAGGATGACAACCAGCCTGATCTCGATCCAACTAATAAGATCGATCCACAAGGCACTTGGAACGGCCCGGCCGCGCACTTCGCGACGATCGGCGCGCGGGTGAAATCGAAAGCAGACGCGCTGAACGGCTGGGATTACAACGGCGAGGCCGCCTTCGAGACTGGTGACCTGTATGTCTCAGATCTTAACTCGCCACGATCCGATCTTAGCGCCTTCGCAGTCCATGCCTCCGGTGGTTATACGGCCAAGGACCTTCTCTGGCAGCCGCGCTTCGGCTTGGAGTACGATTTTGCCAGCGGGGATGACAATCCACGTGACGGCGATTCGCATTCCTTCCAAAACCTCTTTCCATCGAATCACGAGAAGTACGGTTTCATGGACGAATTCGGCTGGCGGAACATTCATGACCTGCGGGCGCAAGTGAACGTGCGGCCGCTTAAGAAGCTCACCGTCCAATTAGACGTTCATGCTTTCTGGTTGGCGACGACCGAAGACTATTGGTATCGCTCCAACGGCATCTCCACCCTTCGGACGAAGACGCCTGACGGTCGCGATGTGCGGACCATCGGCGCCAGCAATCACGCCGGTGAAGAGATTGACCTCTCCGCGACTTATGACTTGACGAAAAATATCAAGCTTCAGGCTGGTTATAGTCACTTTTTTGCCGGTCCCTATCTTGCCGATACAGGCGCGTCCTCGGATGCAGACTTCGGTTATGTCATGACCACTTTCAACTTCTAACTCAGCAATTACACCTATCCTATGAAACTCATTAAGACACTGTTTGTAACACTAGCACTTGTCGCTTCGGCGAACAGCCAGGCCGCAGATCAGACCACCATCCGCTTCGGGCATTTCCCCAATATCACTCACGCGCAGGGCGTGATCGCCCACGGTCTCTCCCGTCAGGGCAAGGGATGGTTCGAAGAGCGCCTCGGTTCTGGAATCAAGATCGATTGGTTTACCTACAACGCCGGTCCTTCCGCGATGGAGGCGATTTTCGCCGGTTCGCTGGATGTGACCTACGTCGGTCAGGGGCCGGCTTTGAATGCCCATTTCAAATCCAACGGCGAAGAAATAAGGGTCATTGACGGCGCCGCGACTGGCGGAGCGGCTTTAGTCGTTAGACCCGATGGCACCCTGAAAAGCCCCGCTGACTTTCGCGGTAAGACCGTCGCCACGCCGCAACTCGGCAATACCCAGGATATCTCCTGCCGCGCGTGGCTAAAGGCTCAAGGTTACAATGTCACCCAAACCGGGGGCGATGTCAGAGTTCTCCCGGTGGCGAATGCCGACCAATTGGGTGCCTTTCAGGGCAAACAGGTGGACGCGGTTTGGACCGTCGAGCCGTGGGTCACCCGCCTCGAACGGGAGGCGAACGGCAAAGTGTTTCTCGAAGACCGCGATGTCCAGACGACATGGCTGGTCTCCAGCGTGAAGTTTCTCAAGGACCATGATGACCTGGTGAAGAAGATCGTGGCGGCCAATGCCGAACTGACGAAATGGATCAAGGAACATCCCGAGGAAGCCCAGAAGATCCTGGCCGCGGAATTGAAGGAGGAGACCCGTGCCACGATTGCCCCGGAAGCCGTGGCCCAGGCTTGGAAACGGATCGATTTCACGACTGAAGTTACGCCGCAGCGGATCGCGAAGGCAGTGCAGGATGCGAAAGACGCCGGCTTTTCCCGCGGCTCGACTGATACCTCGAAGTTGGTGGTTAAACCCTAACGAATAAAGGACTGACAAAAATGTATTTTACCCACACGATTGAACTTCCACGGGCGGCGGATGTCGATCCGGGCTCTTCGGTCCGCGAAGAGTTGCGCTTCCTGCCGCCGAGTAAACTCGCGGTCGAGGACGTCTCGAAGTGCTTTAAGAGCCGGACCGGTCCGGTGCAGGCTCTCGACCGGGTCAGTCTGCAGGTGGGCGAAGGAGAATTCGTCTGCCTCGTCGGCGCGAGCGGCTGCGGGAAATCAACCTTGTTGAACATCATCGCCGGACTCGAAAAGCCGGATAGCGGCCTCGTGAAAGCTGATGGCGAGCGCGTCACCGCGCCCGGTCGTGAGCGCATGGTGATGTTCCAGGAGTCGGCGCTTTTCCCGTGGCTCGACGTGCTCGGCAACGTCCTCTTCGGCCTCAAGATGAAACCGCACCTAACGAGTAAAGATCGCAAGGAGGTCGCTCGTTATTATCTCGAGCTGGTGGGCCTGAGCCGGTTTGAACGCTCCAACATCCACGAGCTTTCCGGCGGAATGAAACAGCGGGTCGCGCTCGCCCGCGCGCTCGCGCCGAATCCGCGCATGCTGTTGATGGACGAACCCTTCGCGGCGCTCGACGCCCTCACGAGAGAACAGCTTTACGGCGATCTCCAGCAAATCTGGGAGAGCCGCCGCAAAACGATCATCTTCGTCACCCACAATGTCCGCGAAGCTGCCTGTCTCGGCGATCGGGTGCTGCTCTTCTCGCCGCATCCGGGCCGGATTCGCGAGGAATTTCACATCCAGTTGCCGCGTCCGCGCGACATCAACAGCCCGGAACTGGCCAATTACGCCAGCCGGATTATGCGCTCGTTAAAAGGCTTCAAACAATCTCATGGGGAGGTGGCAGAATGAAACGCGTTTTCTTTTCACTCTTGTTCTTCGCGGGGCTGCTCCTGCTCTGGCAGGGCGTCGTCTGGTTGCGGCTCTGGTCGCCGGTCCTGCTTCCGGCCCCGATTAAGGTGGTCGAATACCTTCAGGCTGCGGCCGCCGACGGGACGCTCTGGCACGCCATGGTGATCACGATCAAACGCTTATTGTTAGGCTACATCATCGGGCTCGTCGTCGGCATTCCACTTGGACTGCTCACCGCGCGCTGGGCCGTGCTCCACGACACCGTGGGAACCCTCGCGCTCGGGTTGCAGACTTTGCCGAGCGTCTGCTGGGTGCCGCTTGCGCTCCTGTGGTTCGGACAAACGGAAGCGGCGATGCTCTTCGTCGTTGTCATGGGAACGCTCTGGTCGGTCGTGATCGCGACCGATACGGGTGTGCGCCACGTCCCGCCGATCTATCGCCGCGCGGCGCTCACGATGGGCTCGAAGAACCTCCACACCTGGCTTCGCGTGATCCTGCCGGCGGCGCTGCCGTTCATCGTGAGCGGGATGAAACAAGGTTGGGCTTTTGCCTGGCGCTCGCTCATGGCGGCGGAAATTTTCGTCACTATCCTGAGCGGTTTCGGGCTCGGGCAACTGCTCCACTACGGCCGCGAATTGAACGCGATGGACCAGGTGATCGCGATCATGTTTGTCATCGTGCTCATCGGATTGCTCGCCGATAAAACGTTCTTCGCGCCGACCGAGCGCTTCCTCCACCGCCGCTGGGGAACGAGCCAATGACCGCCGCGGCCAGCCACCACGCCGCCTGCGAGATCACGATCCAGAACGAGTTCGGGCTTCACGCCCGGCCGGCCGCGGAGTTCGTCAGGCAGGCGAATACTTTTCGCTCCGAGATCTGGCTGGTGACCAAGGCGGGCCGCTTCTCCGCGCTCAGCCTGCTCGAAGTGATGCGGGCCAATCTCGACCGGGGCGCAACCGCCCGACTGGAGGCGAAAGGAGTCGACGCGGAGAAGGCAATCGCGCGTCTCGCGGTGGTCGTTAGGCAACTGCGCGACGACTACGACTAACGAACCGGCCGGGCCACAAGGATGCCGCTGTCGCTGCGGTAACGGGCGAGATATTTCGAGAGCTCGGCATCAACCACGACCTTGTTGAAGTTATGGGGCGCCGAGGCGTGCATGAAATGGAGCACGCCGTCGGGAGTGCGATAGGCAAGGCCAACGTGCGAGGTCGAGTAAAGACCCGGCCGATCGCGCGAGACGATGCCGATGATGTCGCCGCTTTGCAGCTTGGATTCGATCCGCGCGACCTGATTTTTCGGAATTTGATAGAGCGGCCGACTGCTGACGCGCGCCTCCATTTCGCCGAGCGGGGCGAGTAACGCCGGGTTCGCCTTGAGATAGCGATAATGCCGCCAGCCCAGCGTCATCTCGCGTGCGGAGTGATTCACTTCCACGCCACCAAGCTGGCGCGTAAGATCTTTCACCAGGCCGCGGCGATCGTTATCCGCAAGCCAATCCTCGAGGTAATGGAGACGCGAGAGATATTCGCTGGTACAGACCCCGCCGCGGTAACGATCCAGCTCGACGTAGTGCAGGAGCGTGGCGGGCGTCCAGGCCGTTTGCGGCTCATTCAGCATCCGCGCGAAGCCGAGCGAGATCTCGAAAAAGGTCCAGCAATCGACACCGTCAAAATTTACTGACGCAGCTTCAATCCGATCGTCGATCTCGAGGGTGAAAGATTTGTAGCGCGTGCCGACGAGCGCGTGGCCGACGGTGGCGGTGCGCTCACCGATCGGAAGCGCGCGCCAATTTTTGGCCTTCGCCTCGCCGACCAGGCGATCGAAAGTGCCGCGCCCGCGGAAGACGGTGTCGAAGGGAAGACTCGCTGCGTTCGTTAGGCAAAGTGGGGCAAAGAGGAAGAGGAAGAGGAAAATCCGGCGCGCGCGCATTGCCGGGAAACATTTCGGGAGAAAGTCCGCAGGCGCAAGAAGCGCCTCTATTTGCCGACGACGGGAGCCGGGACGAGCAGGATGGGACGGCGGCTGGCCTTGAGCACGCCCTCGGTCACGCTGCCGACGAGCAAGTTGTAAACCGAGCCGTGGCCGTGCGAGCCCATGACTACGAGATTGACCGCCAGTTCGTCGGCCGCGCGGAGAATTTCCTCCACCACGGTACCGTCTCGTTCGTGGGCGAAGGCCGGGATTCCCCGCCGGGTCAGGTCCTCCGCGAGCGCTTCAAGGTGACTGCGTTGCTTGTCGTTAGGCACTTCCCCGGGCCCGAGCGGTGGCGGGACCATCGTGATTCCGCCCGTCATGCTCATCTCCGGGATGCCCATTCCTGGATAACCGATCGTCGCTGCAGGGAAAACCGGCACGGCCCCGAACTCGCGCACGTGGACGAGGTGCAACTCCGCTTCGAACGCCCGCGCCATCTCGCGCGCGAGCGTGAGCACACCTTCCATCGCGGGAGAAAAATCGACCGGAACGAGAATTCTTTTCATGACAACGACTGCTCCGAGAATGAAGGCGCCCACCTTCCCGGTCAAGCCAGCGGGTCCTGACAAAACCGGCGGGCAACGTTAGTCTCATCCGTGCAGGATCTCTTCAGCGAGGAAGAAGAAACGATCGCCAATAAGGCCGACGCCGCGGCGCCACTCGCGAGCCGGATGCGTCCGCGATCGCTCGAGGAGTTTGTCGGCCAGCAGCATATCCTCGCACCGGGGAAATTGCTCCGGCGCGCGATCGAGGCGGATCGTTTGCCGTCGGTGATTCTCTCCGGCCCGCCCGGCACAGGAAAGACGACCCTCGCGCAAATCATCGCGGCGATGACCCAGTCGAAGTTCGAAAAGCTCAGCGGCGTCGAGAGCAACGTCGCGGAGATGCGCAAGGTGGTGGCGGCGGCCGCGAATCGGCGGCGCACTTCCGGCCAGCGGACGATCCTGTTCGTCGACGAGATTCACCACTTCAACAAAGCGCAGCAGGACATCCTCTTGCCCGACGTGGAAAGCGGAAACCTGCGACTGATCGGCGCGACCACTTACAATCCGTTCTTCTACGTGAACAGCGCGCTGGTTTCGCGTTCGCAGGTTTTTCAGCTCGAGTCGTTAGGCGTAGGCGATCTGGAGGAGCTGATCGACCGCGCGCTCGCCGATGAAGAGCGCGGCCTCGGGAAACATCGCGTAAAAATGGACGCCGATGCGAAACGACATCTCGCCAAGTTGAGCGACGGCGATGCGCGAAAGTGTCTCAACGCACTCGAGATCGGCGTGCTGACGACGCCGCCTAACGAGAAGGGCATCGTCCACTTCACCCTGAAAGTCGCGGAGGAAAGCATCCAGACGAAGGCGGTGGTTTACGACCGCGCGGGCGACGCGCACTACGACACGATCAGCGCCTTCATCAAAAGCATGCGCGCCTCCGACGAAAAGGGCGCGGTCTACTGGCTCGCGAAAATGCTGCACGCCGGCGAGGATTTCCGCTTCATCGCGCGGCGGATCGTGATTTTCGCGAGTGAAGATGTCGGCCTGGCCGACGCCCAGGCCCTGCCGCTCGCGATCGCGACCCAGCAGGCGGTGGAATTTGTCGGGATGCCGGAGGCGAAGATTCCCCTCGCCCACGCCGTCTGCTACATGTGTCGCGCGTCGAAGAGCCGGGAGGCCTACGAGTCGTTAGGCGCAGCCACCGAGGAGATCGAAGCGGAACGAACCGAGCGCGTGCCGGAACGGCTGAAGAACAAACATTTCCCGGTCAATCCGGAGCGTTAATTTTGAAGCTCACCCACAAAGTCGGTAAACTTTTTCAGCCCCTGACCTATCGCCGGACCTGGCGGCGAATTCGACGCGTGCTGCATCCGATTCCGCTCGGGCCGCTGCTCGCCAAGGTCGACCAGGAACGTTTGCGAAAATTGCAGGCCGAGCTTGGCTCGCCGCCGCCCGACGCGCCGGCGAGCTGGCGGCATTACGCGAAGTATCTCGAACTGGAGAAATATCTACGGCTGAATATCCGCCGAGTGCAGGACCTGAATCTTCACCTCACGAGCCCGAAAGAGATCCTCGATATCGGCTGCGGCGGCGGTTTTTTTCTCTACGTCGCGCAGCACCATGGACACCGCGGACTTGGTTTCGACACCGGCGGCATTCCGGTCTTCGACGAGCTCGTCGACTTGTTAGGCGTGAAGCGCGTGATCTATCGCATCGAAGCCTTCGAGGCGATGCCGGATTTCGGCCGAAAGTTTGATTTGATTACCGCGTTCTCGACCGCGTTTCACGGCGGGAAAGACAATTCCTGGCGCTGGGGCGCGAAGGAATGGGACTTCCTCGTGAGCGATCTCGAGCGTCACCTGAACCCGGGCGGGCAGATTTTTTTCGGACTCAACCCGGCGTACGGCGGCGAGTATTACACCCCGGAGATCCTCGACGTTTTCAGGCGCCGCGGCGCCGCAGTGGAACGCGAGAACGTCTTGTTCCCGCCGAAAAAATAGCAGGCTCAGAGCCGCCAGAGCATGGTCGCGAAAAGCTCGACCGCCAGCAGCCAGACGAGGATCACCTGCCAGAGACGCAGATTGCGCGCGGCCCAATGATCAGCGGCGACTTCCGGGTCGCGATCGAAGAGCTGGCGGCGGCGGCGAAAAATGAGGACGCCCGCCAGGAGCACGAGCGCGAGGCAGATGCTGAAAAAAATCCGCAGCGCGAAAACCGAATCCTGATGCGAGTGGATGACCGCCAGCACGGCAACCAACGACTCGTTAGGCAGGCGCCCCACTGAGACCGCCGCCAAGCGGTGGCGCCACATCCGGCGCGACCACCACTTGTTTCGGCGGCTTCTCCGGCGCCATCCGCGGACCGGAAGGCGGCGGCGGAGTAGGCGGCGGATTCATCAGGCGGCCGTGCTCGATCACTTCGCGAATTTGCACGCCATCGAGGGTTTCGAATTCGAGGAGCGCCTTCGCGATGACTTCAAGCTTGGCGCGATTCGCGGTCAGGATTTCGGTCGCGCGCGCATAGGCGTCGTCGACGAGTTTGCGCACTTCGCGGTCGATCTGCTCGGCGGTCGCTTCGCTGTAGTCGCGCGCCCGGGAAATGTCGCGGCCGAGGAAGACATAGTCTTCGTGCTCGCCGTATTCGACCATGCCCATCTTCTCGCTCATGCCCCATTCGCAAACCATCTTGCGGGCAAGGCGGGTCGCCATCTGGATGTCGCCGCGGGCGCCGCTGGTGACGTCGCCGAAGACAATTTCTTCCGCGATGCGGCCACCCATGCTGACGACGAGATCGTCGAGCAGTTCGTTCCGGCGCTGGGTGTATTTGTCCTCCAGCGGCAGCCACATCGTGCTGCCGAACGACGGACCGCGCGGAATGATCGTGACCTTGTGCAGCGGCTCGGTGAATTCCAGCATCTCGAGCAGAAGCGCGTGGCCGGCTTCGTGATAGGCGGTGTTGGTCTTTTCCTTTTCGCTCATCGCGAGGCTGCGGCGTTCCTTGCCCCAGCGCACTTTGTCGCGGGCTTCTTCGAGTTCGGACAAGCGTGATGCCTTTCAGACCGCGCCGGGCGGCCAGCAGACGCCGCCTCGTTGATCACATTCGCCAGTTCGGCGCCGGAATAACCGGGTGTGCCGCGGGCGACGACCGCCAGATCGACGCCTTCCGCCAGTTTCACTTTCTTGGAGTGAACGCGGAGGATTTCCTCGCGGCCTTTCACGTCCGGAAGATTGACCGTGATCTGGCGATCGAAACGACCCGGACGCAGGAGCGCGGGATCGAGCACATCGGGCCGGTTCGTGGCCGCGATGATGATGACGCCTTCCTGGGTATCGAAGCCGTCCATCTCGACGAGCAGCGCATTGAGCGTCTGCTCGCGTTCGTCGTGGCCGCCGCCGACGCCGTGACCGCGATGGCGACCGACCGCGTCGATTTCGTCGATGAAAATGATGCAGGGCGCCGACTTCTTGCCCTGCTCGAACATGTCGCGCACGCGGCTCGCGCCGACGCCGACAAACATTTCCACGAAGTCCGAACCGCTGATCGAGAAGAACGGCACATCCGCTTCGCCGGCGATCGCGCGGGCGAGCAAGCGTTTTGCCGGTTCCCGGAGGTCCGACCATGAGCACGCCCTTCGGAATGCGGCCGCCGAGTTTCTGGAACTTCTTCGGGTCGCGCAGGAACTCGACCAGCTCCTGGACTTCGTCCTTCGCCTCCTCGACACCGGCGACGTCCTTGAAGGTGATCTTGTTTTTATCCCGCGCGAGCATCCGCGCTTTTGATTTGCCGAAATTAAGCGCGCCCTTGCCGGCCATTCGGATCTGCTGGCGGAAGAGGAAATAGAGAACCAGCAAAAAGAGCGCAATCGGCACAAAACCGATGACGGCTTGCGCGAGCACATTCGACTCGGTGCGAATCGCCGGCTGCATCCCGGCATCAGCCAGTTTCTGCTGCAGATCGGTGGTGAAATTCAGGTAGATCGTGGTCCGAAACGGCACCTGCTGCGCCGGCGCGTTGCCGACTCCGGGCCGGGTGTAAGCGCCGCGAATACTTTGGGTTGGCCGGCCGTCCTCGACCACGAGGAGGAGCGGATACTTCGGATCATTGACGATCTGTTTTTTATCGAGCAGCTCGAGAAAACGATTGTAAGGAACGTTCTCCTCGCTGCTGTAGCCCGTGCCGCCACGGAATAAAATCGCCAGCCCGATCAGGGCAAAAGCGATCGCGAAAAGGATGACGCCGCGCCAATTAAAATTGGGGTCGCCGCCACGAGGTTTGTTGTCTTTAGGAGAGTTGCGATCAGGCTGAGCCATAGGAGAAATCGCGCGGACAGTGCGCGAGCGGAAAAACTATCATGAAGCGTTTGGCATTGCAAAAGAGCAGGAGCCGGGCCGGAACCTGCTCCGGAAGCGGGTATTTCCTTGGGAGAAGATGGTTAAAGTTATCACGCTGAATGCGTCTCTGGAGTTGCTCATCTGACAGCGCGCTGCCGCCGGCGTTCATTGCGTCGCACGGCGGGCACGGGTAAAATCCCCAGTCTCACATGTCAGAACTCGTCTCATCAGTCGCCGATCGGATCGATCGCGCCGTGCAAAAGGTCACGCCGCTGGCCTGGCGTTTGCGGCGGCGGAGCCGGCGTTGGATGCGCCGGGCGATGCGCAAACCGCGGAGCGTCTCGGAAGGGCCGAACCTCCTGCCGCTGCTCATCCAAGTGCTGGCGAGCTTCTCGAAAGCGGACGGTGTGCTGCTCGAGGAAGAGATCGATTCGTCGTTAGGCTTCCTCCGCTATGACTATCCGGAGACGGTTTACTCGGAGCTGCGGATGCTCTTCCGGCAGGCTCTTTACGAACAGCAGGACCTGTCCGCGATGGCGCAGAAACTGGCGGCTTCGCTGAGCGCCGATCGCAAGATCATGCTCGGCGTGCAGCTTTACGACCTGATCTCACAAGCAGGACTGAAACAGGAACAGGTCGTCGCCTTTTACTCCTTTATGTCGCAGCTCGGGATGGCCGCGCAGGCGATCGACATTGTTTATCAGCTCAACGCCTCGGAGGAATCCGACCCTGGCGTTTATCAGCGCGGCGCGTCGCCACTGGAGGCGATCTCCTTCGGGCCAAACGGGCATTCCGACGTGGCCCTGAAGAGTCTTTCCGGCAACGACCGGCTTCTGGCGTTTCGTTATCACGATCTCATCCTCCTGAAAAATTACAGCACGCAGCAGGTTTCCGTGCGCGGACGACCACTCGTGCGCGGCGGGTTTTGCCGGATTTATCCAGGGCAGCGGATCCTCATCGGCGACCAGGTGCTCTCGTTTCAGGATCTCGCGACGTATTTCAACGCGAAGAAGAACGTCTCGCTCTCGCAGATTTTTGTCCGCGTGAATCGCGACTCCGACGAAGTCGAGATGGAGCGATCAAAGTCACGCGATAGCTCGCTCGAAGTCACCTTTGGTTTGAAGGTGCAGGTGAAAGCCCTCCGCGACGTCCGTGCCACGCTGAATGGGGTAAAACTCAAGGCCGGCACAAAAGTC
Organism: uncultured Verrucomicrobiae bacterium; assembly: GCA_963831805.1. Lineage (GTDB taxonomy): Bacteria > Verrucomicrobiota > Verrucomicrobiia > Chthoniobacterales > UBA10450 > Palsa-1392. The sequence goes on from CAWHRN010000005.1 coordinate 172,338, forward strand.
GATGCCGCGCTCGAAGACCGGATTGTTTTCCATAACGACACCGAACTGGACCTCGCCGATCTCCGCCGTCGGGCGCGCGCGATGGGTGGGAGATTCCAACTCAAAGCCTCGAAGTCGGAATACCTCGTCTCGAATAATCCGAGCCTGCTCGAAGAGGACGACATCCTGCTATCGCCCGGAACCGCAGGCGACGTGCTGCTGAAGATTTTGTGCGATTACGACAAGCGCGTCGGCGTCCTCGAAGTGCTCGAATCCGATCACCCGATCATGGTCGGCGACGTCGCCGTGCGCACGACCGCGCCGCTCGCCGACGGCGACACCATCCGGATCGACGTCGGGCAATTTCTCCGTTGCGATTTCTCCGAGCGAATCATCGAGGAAGAGCGCAACATCATCCGCAGCCTCGAGGTGGTGGATGTAAACCATCGCTTCACCAACAGCGACATCGCGCTCGAAGGGATCAGCTTCGCGATCAATCGCGGCGAACTGGTCTGCGTGATGGGCGCGAGCGGCTCGGGCAAGAGCACGCTCATGCGCGTGCTCGGCGGTCAACTCCAGCCGGGCCGCGGCGAAGTCCTGCTCAACGGCCAGCCGCTTTACGAAAACCTCGACGCGCTCAAGCGCTACGTCAGCTACATCCCGCAGGAGGACGCCTTCGACGAGCACCTCACGATTGGCGAGAACCTCCATTTTGCGGCCGCGATTCGTTCGCCTCATCTCTCCCGCCGCGATCGCAACCGGCGGCTCGATGCCAAACTGATCGAGCTCGGGCTGAGCGAACGCCGCGACAGCATCGTCGGTCCGCCGATGAAGAAGCGGCTCAGCGGGGGCGAACGGAAGCGGCTCAACATCGGCCTCGACATGATCGGCTCGGCCGATGTCTACCTCTTCGACGAGCCGACTTCCGGTTTGTCCTCGAAGGATTCCGAGCACGTCATCGAGATCATCCGCGGGATGGCGCATAACAAAATAATCATTGTTACGATTCACCAGCCGAGCTCGAAACTTTTCCAGATGTTTCACAAGGCGATCCTGCTCGACAAGGGCGGCCGACTCGTCTTCTTCGGCACGCCGAGCGACATGCTGCGATACTTCGCGGAAGCCGAGCATCAGCATCAGTTCGGCGCTGACCTTGGCGCCTGCGCGGCCTGCGGCACGACCCGGCCGGAATTCATCTTCGACGTGCTCGAGACGCCGCTGCGCGATCTAAGCGGCGACATTATTTACGAGGAGAACAATCGCGGCCAGCTCATGCCCGCGCGCCGTTATTCGCCGGAATTCTGGCGCGACAAATACGAAGCGTTCCGCCTCATCCAGGACGTAAAACAGGTGCCGCTGCGGCGCGATCCGGTCCCGCAACTCCCGCCCGCGCCGCCGCAGAAAGTGCACGAGCCGATCCGCTGGCACGACGAATGGACGCAACTGCGCACGCTTCTGCGCCGCGCCTTCCTGAGCAAGCTGCGAAATCGTGGCAACCTCGTGGTCACGATTGGTTTCGCGCCGCTCCTCGCGCTCTTTATCGGGCTCATCCTCCGTTATTCCGACAGCGGCTCCTACGATTTCGCGTCCGCCTATCACATCCCGACTTTCCTCTTCCTCACCCTCATCGTCGCGATGTTCCTCGGCCTGACGAATAGCGCGGACGACATCATCCGCGATCGCGCAGTCCTCCAGCGTGAGCGCAACCTCAACGTCCGCCTGAGCTACTACGTCTTCGCGAAGACGACTTCGTTAGGCGTGTTCGCCCTCCTGCAATGCATTCTTTTCGTACTCATCGGCGACACCATTCTCGGCATCCGCGGCATGTTCTGGCCCGATCTCGCGATTGTTTTCATGACCGCGATGAGCGGGGTGTCGTTAGGCTTGGTTGTCTCCTCGGTCGTCTCCGATCCGAAAACGGCGGCGAACATCGTCCCGTTCGTCCTCATTCCGCAGATCGTGATGGGCGGCGCGCTGATCAAATATCAGGACATGAATCGCAACCTCGACCTCGTGCACACCTTCGCGCGCTGGTTCCACGAGCATCCCGATAACGACGAAAGCCAGAAGATGGACAGCCGGTTGCAAGTGCCTTTCATCTGCGAGTTCGTTGCCATGCGCTGGTCCTACGAAGAACTTGTGGTCGCGCAGGCGAAGCTGAATCCCCTAACGAAAAGGCAGGACGAAGCGCAACGGCGGATCGACGAAATCGTCGCGCGCCACGAGAGCAACCCAGGCGATTCGAAACGGCTGGATGATCTCAAGGAAACGCTCGCTGTCCTCTCCGGCCTGGAAGCGACCAATAGCAAACAAATCGATCGTTTTCTCGCCCAGATCGATCGCATCCTGAGCGGGAAGATTCCCTTCCAGCGCGCGGATTTCAAAAACGCCAACGGCCCGATCACCGCCGAGCAACTTTACGTGAACCAGAAAGTCTCCGACCTGATCGCGAACGCGGAGATGGAGCAGAACGATTACCGGCGCGGCGGGAAACCGAATGTTTTCTTCGGCGCGCAAAAACGCTATTTCGGCACGACCGTTAGCGTGTTCGTTTACAACACGGCGGTGCTGCTAATCTCGAGCGTGGTCCTGCTCGCGCTCCTGCACTGGATTTTGCGACGACAATTGGAAGTGCGCCGGACCTGATCAAATATGAAATCAAACTCCAACCACAAAACCCGCCTGATGGTCGCCGCGAGCGAGCAGGATGCCGACATGCTCTACGCGACGAAATTTTTCGCGCCCGACGCTTTTATTTTTCTCGAACGCAACGGGAAGCGGACGCTCGTCCTGAGCGATCTCGAGATCGATCGCGGACGGAAGCAGGCGGAGGCGGATGAGATTCTGCCCTACAGCAAATTCGAAAAAGAAGTACAGGGCACGAGCCGGAAGGCGCCCGGTTTCGATAAGGTGCTGGCGCATTTTCTCGTTAGGCAAAAAGTGAAGTCGGCCCTGGTGCCGGCGCGGTTTCCGCTCGGTTTCGCGCGCGAGCTGGCGGCGAACAAAATACAGGTGGAGCCGGCGGGCGAACTTTACTGGCCGGCGCGTGAAACCAAGACCGACGCGGAGCAGCGCCTGCTCCGCCAGGCGATGAAGATCACCGAAGCCGGGATGGCGCGCGGGATCGAAGTGCTGAAAAAATCGAAGCGCAAAGGCGGGAAGCTAAAGTGGTCCGGAAAAGTCTTAACCTCGGAAATCCTCCGCGCGGAGATCGATTCGGCGATTTTGCGGGCCGGCGGTTTGCCCGCAAACACGATCGTGGCCGGCGGCGAACAGGCTTGCGATCCGCACGAGCGCGGACACGGACCACTCAAAGCGAACAGCCTGATCATTCTCGACATCTTCCCGCGCTCCGCGAGCAGCGGTTATTTCGGCGATATGACGCGGACGGTGATTCGCGGGAAGGCGAGCGACGCCCAACGGCGCCTCTGGGAAACGGTGAATGCCGGACAGGCGCTGGCCTTGAAGAAAATGAAACCCGGCGTCGACGGGCTGAAACTACACCAGGAGATCAAGCAATTCTTCGCCGATCAGGGTTATCCGACGGAGGTGCGCGATGGTCGGCAAACCGGTTTTTTCCACGGCACTGGGCACGGGCTCGGGCTGGAAATCCACGAATTTCCGCGGTTTCAGAAAACGACTTTCAAAGTCGGCCAGGTACTCACAGTCGAGCCGGGACTTTACTATCCTGGCCTCGGTGGCGTGCGCACCGAAGATGTCGTCGCCCTCACGAAAAGCGGGATCAAGATGCTCTCGCACTTCGAGAACCGGCTCGAAATCTAGCGCCCGGCCGGCGCGACGACGCGAACGGCGGGAAATGAACATCCCGAGACCTCGGGCGTCTATGATAACGACGATTTCTTTTACCTGACATGTTTCATCCCTACGGTTACGGGGGCGGGATGCTTTTCTCGTCCAACTATCTTTTGCTCGTCGGCATCCCGCTGCTCATCGGTCTGTGGGCGCAGTTCCGCGTGAGCAGCGCTTTCAAGAAATGGGGCGCAGTCCGCGCGAGCTCAAACATCACCGGCGCCGAAGCGGCCCGGGAAATTTTGCAGGCGGCAAATATTCGCGACGTCGAGGTGGTCGAGATCAACGACTACCTCGGCGATCACTACGACCCGACGAAAAAGCGCCTCTGTCTTTCGAGCAATGTCTACCAAACGCCGTCGGTCGCCGCGCTCGGCATCGCCGCGCACGAGACCGGTCACGCCATTCAGCACGCGAAAGCCTACGCGCCGCTGAAGGCGCGGATGGCAGTCGTGCCGGTCACCGGCATCGCGACCCGCATCCTGCCGTTTGCGATCCTCGGCGGCCTCTTTTTTCACATCACCGGGTTGATCACGATCGGCATCTATTGCTACCTCGCGCTGCTCGTTTTCCAGTTGATCACTTTGCCGGTCGAGTTCGACGCTTCGCACCGGGCGAAAATCATTCTCCAGCAAATGGGCATCATCCAGCCGGGCACCGAAGCCGTCGGGGTGAACAAGGTCCTCAACGCCGCCGCCTGGACTTACGTGGCCGCCTTTGTCGCCACCTTGGGCAACCTGCTCTGGCTCCTCTCCGTGCGCGATCGCCGCTAACGATGTCGAACGCTTTCGCCTTCCGCGCCCCGCGGCGCCTAACCGATTTACTGTCGTCCCCTTCGCCCGTGCGTGCTAAACGTAGCCGCACGGCGATGGACCAACCGCGAATCGATGAAGACCAGGCGCTGGTCACCCGCGCCCAGGCGGGCGACGCCGCGGCCTTTGACGATCTGGTGGTGAAATATTCCCCGCGCCTCTACGGCCTCGTCTACAATATGACCTCGAACCACGAGGACACGAACGACATGCTCCAGGATGTCTTCGCGAAAGCGTATCGCGCGATCAAAGGCTTCCGCGGCAAATCAAGTTTCTACACCTGGATTCACACCATCGCGGTGAACATGACGCTGAACTTCCTGAAGAAGCGCGGCCGGCGTTATCACCTCAGCCTCGACGACGTCGACGCGAGCGTGCAGAACGACAAGGAATTCATCGAGCTCACTTCCACGAGCAGCCCGGTGCGCGAAGCGGACCTCGGCGAGCTCCAAGTAAGATTGAACGAGGCCATGATGAAGCTGTCTGAAGAACACAGAGCAGTCGTCACCATGTTTCATATCCAGGGAATGCCTCACGCGGAGATCAGTAAAATTCTTGGAGTTTCCGAAGGCACGGTGCGGTCACGCCTGTTCTACGCGAATCGCCAATTGCAAAATTATCTGGACGAATTCCGCAAAAACCCCGTTGGTTAACGACTCACAGCAGCATGGACCACTTCGACGACAACGAGCTCAGCAACGAAATCGGACAATTGCTCCGCTTGAAAAAGTTCGAACAGCCACCTCCCGGCTATTTCGAGGATTTCCTGCACGAGTTCCATCGCCGTCAGCGCGACGAGTTGCTCCGCGAGCCGCTCTGGAGCGTGATCTGGCAGCGGGTCTCGCGCTCGTTCTTCCAGCTCAACATTCCGTCGCTCACCTCGTATCCGGCAGCACTCGCGGCGGTTCTCGTCTGTGCCGCAGTCCTCTCGTTGAAGATTTATCAGACTCCGTCGTCGCAGCCGGATGGCTTTGCCGAGAACAGCTCGACGGAGATCGCGACTCCGGTGGCCACCGCGCCGATCGACCATTTCACCTTGAGCTCGCCGGTGACCCTGGCGACGCGCAGCCTCGGGCCGGACCTTCGCCGTCAGATTGATGAAAGCGCCTACACTCACCGTGCGCAGACGCCGCCGCGTTATGTGCTCGACCGGCTGCCCGTGAGTTATGAGCCGTCTTTCAATTTTTAAGCGCAGCGCGCTTCTCGCGCTTCTTTGCCTAACGACGGCGCCATTCCTGCGGGCGCAGGACGACACCGCCGGCGCGCTCGGCCGCGAGGTAAGTTCGATCTTCGAGCGTTGCGGCAAGGCCGTGGTGAAAATCCACGCCGTCGATGAGCACAGCGAACTCTCCGGCACCGGGTTTTTTATCGATCCGACCGGGACGATCTATACTTCCTACTCGGTGGGCGGCGATGCGGATAATTTCACCGTCCAGTTCGGCGGGAAAAAATACCACGCCACCCAGTTGATGGCCGATCTCCGGAGCGGGATCGCACTTTTGAAAGTCGACGCGGCCACGCCATTTCTCCCGATCGGGAAATCGGCCGAAGTTGGCCTAACGACTCCGGTAGTCTCAATCGGTTACCCGCTCGATCTGCCGGAAACGCCGAGCTTCGGAATGGTCGCCGGCTTCGATCGCAAAGCGATGGGCCGCTATTTCTCCACCACCCATCTGCGGGTCAATCTGCCCACCCAACGCGGCGAAGCGGGCGCCCCGCTGCTCAATTTCAAAGGCGAAGTCGTCGGTATCGTCATCAGCAGCGTCGATAGCGGTGGCTCGGCCTGCTACGCGCTGCCGATCGATGCGGCGGAGAAAATCCGGCGCGACTACGTGCGTTTCGGCGATGCGCGCCACGGCTGGATCGGTATCGATGTGCAGGCGGCGGCGGAACCTGTCGCCGGCTCCAGCGCGGAGATGACGCAGATTCGCGAGAACACGCCGGCGGCAGATTCGGGTCTGGAATCGGGCGACATCCTCCTGCAGGTCGGCCGCGTTGCGGTCCATCAGCCCGAGGACGTTATCGACGCGTCGTTCTTCATCAGCGCCGGCGACACGGTGCCGATCACGGTCATGCGCGGCGACCAGAAGCTCACCTTTAACGTCGACGCCGGCTCGCCTAAATCCGAGACGATGGCGCTCGCGCCAAGCAAAAGTTGGGCGGTTCCGCTGAAGCTCGACGCGCACGAGAAGACGCCCTAACGACTTCGTGCGCTAAAGCATCGCGCAAAAGTCCGCCTCGCTAAGCACGCGAATCCCGAGCTTTTTCGCCTTCTCGAGTTTACTCCCGGCTTCCTCGCCCGCGAGGACGTAGCTCGTCTTCTTGCTCACGCTCCCGGCGACTTTGCCGCCGCGTTGCAGAATCTCCTCCGCGATCTCCTCCCGCGGCCGGCTCAGCGTTCCGGTGAGCACCCAGGTCGTGCCCTTGATCGTGGAATCAGCCGCCGACTCGCTCTTCGGCTCACCCGTCAGGTGCAAACCGGCCGCGCGCAGTTTCTCGATCATCTCGCGATTTCCCGGTTCGCGAAAGAATTGCGCGATGCTCGCGCCGACGACTTCGCCGACATCGGGAATGCGTTGCAGCTCTTCGGGCGACGCGCTCATCAACTCGTCCAGATCCGCGAAATGACGAGCCAGCGCACGCGCCGCGCTCACTCCGACGTGCAGAATCCCGAGCCCAAAGAGCAGGCGCCAAAGCGGCTGTTGTTTGCTGCGCTCGATCGCCTCGAGCAGTTTGGCGACGCTCTTCTCGCCCATCCGCTCGAGCTCGCTCAGTTGCGCGCTCGTTAGGCGATAAATATCGCTCACTTCGTGGGCCAGATTCTGACCGACGAGCTGCTCGACCATCGCTTCGCCGAGACCCTCGATATCCATCGCGCCGCGTGCCGCGAAATGCTCGATTCGACGTTTCAGCTGCGCCGGACATTGCGCATTCACGCACCGCACCGCGACCTGGCCTTCTTCTTTCACCACGCTACTGCCACAGACGGGACACTTTGTCGGCATGCGGAATTTTTTCTCCGAGCCGTCGCGCAGATCCGTCCGTACACTCACGACCGCGGGAATAACTTCGCCCGCCTTTTCGATCACCACGGTGTCGCCGATCCGGATATCTTTACGCTCGATCTCGTCCTCGTTATGCAAAGTCGCGCGCGCGACCGTGCTTCCGCTCACGAAGACCGGTTCGAGTGCCGCCACCGGCGTGAGCGTGCCGGTGCGGCCGACCTGGATCAGGATATCGAGCAGCTTCGTCTCCACCTGCTCGCTTTCGTATTTGAAGGCCATCGCCCAGCGCGGCGATTTCGCGGTCATGCCTAACGACTCGCGCTGCGCGAAGGAATCGACTTTCACCACCGCCCCGTCCGTCTCGTAAACGAAGTCGTGACGGATCTTGTCGAGCTCTCGAATCTGACGAAGAATTTGCTCGAGCGAATCGGCTTTCCACCATTTTTCGCTGCCGGGAAGACCGAGCCTCTTGAGCAAACCGAAGAACTCGGAGTGATGCGTCAGCTCGATTCCCTCGACCGCACCGGTCCCGTAAAAGAGCACACCTAACGGGCGTTGTGCGGTGATCGCCGGGTCGAGTTGTTTCAACGAACCGGCCGCCGAATTGCGCGGGTTCGCGAAGACTGGGAGCCCGGCTTCGGCGCGTTCGGCATTCAGCTTCGCGAACCCGGTCTTCGTCATGTAAACTTCGCCACGCACTTCGAGCAGCACAGGCGGATTGCCTTTCAATTGCTGCGGGACGGAGCGAATCGTGCGCACGTTCTGGGTCACGTCTTCGCCCGTTGTACCGTCGCCGCGGGTCGCGGCGTAACGCAATTTCCCGTTTTCGTAGAGCAGGGAAATCGCCACTCCATCGACCTTCGGCTCAATCACGACCGGCACCTTTTCGCCAGGCCAGAGCTTCTCGATCCGACGGTAAAAGGCGCTGACCTCTTCCTCCGAATAAGTGTTGTCGAGGCTGAGCATCGGCGCGCGATGCGTCACCTGGCTGAAGGCCTTGAGTGGCGCGCCGCCGACCCGCCGGCTTGGCGAATCCGGCGTAATCAGTTGCGGAAAGCGCGCCTCGAGATCGAGCAATTCGTGATAGAGCCGGTCGTAGTCGCGGTCGGCGATAACCGGCGCGTCCTCCTCGTAATAACGACGGTTATGCTCGGCGATCTCCGCGCGCAGTTCCGCGAGCCGCTGCGCTGCCGACGCTTCCGTTTCCTCCATCCGCCAGCATACGAACGACGCGATAAACGACAATCGTTAGACCGCGGCGCAACTCAGGCCGGCCGAATCTTTTTCTCCGAAAACAAGCGCAACGATCCCCCGCCGCACGAAAGAAAGGAAACTAACCTTGGAGGCTTAAAATATATGTTGTGGACAATATTCGTTATTCTGTTGGTGCTTTGGCTGCTCGGCGCATTCATCGTGCCTTTCGGTGGCAGCTTGATTCATATCCTGCTCGTCATTGCGGTGATCGTTTTGATCATCAATCTGGTTTCCGGCCGACGCGGAATTTAATCACTCGCTGATGAAATCTTCCGGCATCCTCGGTCTCGTTCTCATTGTCGTCGGCGTCATCCTTCTGGGTTACGGCGGCTACACCAGCTTCACCACGAAAGAAAATGTGGCGAAGGTGGGCCCGTTGGAAATTAACAAGCACGAGGATCATCCCGTGCCGATCGGCCCGATCGTCGGTGGCCTCTGCATCGTCGGCGGGATCGTGATTTTCGTCAGCGGACGAAAGTAAGTCGCGGCTTGTGGCCGGGGGCCGGCGCCCCGGCGGCAAAGCTAGATGTGAATGGCGTGGCCGAAAGCCTGGCCCGTCGCTTCGTGCACCGCCTCGCTCAAGGTCGGGTGAGCATGGATCGTCGCTTCGATCTCCTCGTGCGTCGCCTCCAGGGTAATTGCGAGACCGAGTTCGGCGATCATCTCGGTCGCCTCTGGGCCGATGATATGCGCGCCGAGAATTTCGCCGTGCGGTTCGCCGATGATTAGCTTCACAAAACCATCGGTCTCCCCGATCGCGCGGGCTTTCCCGCTCGCGCTGAAGGGAAATTTGCCGACCCGGAATTTGCGGCCGCTCTCCTTCGCCGCTCTTTCCGTCAGGCCGACGCTCGCGACCTGCGGCTGGCAATAGGTGCAGCCCGGAAAAGCGCCGACCTTGCGCGGCTCGATTTTGCCAAACATTCCTTCGACCGCCTGGATCGCCTCCCAACTCGCCACGTGTGCAAGCCAAGGCGGCCCGATAATGTCGCCCGCCGCGTAAACGTTAGGCAGGCTCGTCTCGTAGCGGTCATTGGTCGCGATGTAACCGCGCTCGGTCAATTCCGGCTGCAGCTTCCCGTTAGGCAAGAGCGGTTGCACGCCGATCGCCACGAGGCAGATTTCTGCTTCGATCGTCTCCGCGGACTTGCCCTCGACGGTGATCGCGACTCCGCTTTTCGTTAGGGCGGTCTTGGTCGTTTTGGTCTTCGTAAGAACGTTGATTCCTTGTTTCTTCAGCGCCTTTTCCAGCACCTGCGAGACCTCCGTGTCTTCGACCGGAAGAACGTTAGGCAGCATCTCGATCAGGGTCACCGTGGTCCCGAAGGCGTTGTAGAAATAGGCGAACTCCACGCCGATCGCGCCCGCGCCGATGATCACCATGCTCTTCGGCTGCGGCTGCAGGACCATCGCTTCACGGCTGCCGATGACCTTTTTGCCGTCGAAAGGAAGGTTCGGCAGCGGACGCGAGACCACACCGGTGGCGATGAGAATCCTATCCGCCTGATGCGTTTCGGTTTTTCCCTCCGTCAGCCTAACGACAACTTCACCCGCCTTCTCCAGCGAAGCTTCGCCGCGGATGTAATCGACCTTGTTCTTCCTGAAGAGGAACTCAATGCCCGCGGCATTCTTGTCGGAAACGTCGCGCGAGCGGCTGATGACCTTGCTCCAATCGTAGCTGAGCCCCTCGATCTTGAACCCGAAGTCAGCCGCGCGGTGACTCATGAGGTGGTAAAGCTCGGCGTTGCGCAGGAGCGATTTCGTCGGGATGCAGCCCCAATTCAGACAGGTGCCACCGGCGCGCTCTTTCTCCACGCAGGCGACGCGCTTCCCGAGTTGCGCAGCGCGGATCGCGCCGACGTAGCCGGCAGGGCCGCCCCCGATCACGATGAGGTCGTATTTCATGACGAAGACAAGTTAGGCCAGCCCGGTCGTCGCGGCGAGTCGTTAGGCGAAAGCGCTCAGGCCTTGCGCTGATATTTCACGAGCAGTTGCTGGAAGGCGGGATCGTTTCGCAGACCATCCCAAACTGGATCGATCCGGAGATATTCGACCGTGAGGTTACCCGGGCGACTGAGCAGGCCGTCGAGCGTCGCAATGGCGCGCGCGTTTTCACCCGTGACCGCGTAAACCTGGGCGAGGTTTTCCGCGATCCCCGGCCCTTCGAAGGCGTCGGCCGAGACGGGACGGAGCGCGACCGCGCGCTGCGCTTCGGCGATGGCGGCTTCCTTTTCCCCGAGAAAGGCGAGCGCGCTGGCGAGTTCGGCACGACCTCCCGAGTCGTTAGGCGTTTCCTGGAGCGCGGCTTGGGCGGCTTCTTTCGCCATCATGAAAGCGGCGCGCGCCTTTTCGCTCTGGCCCATCTTCTGGTAAGCAATGCCTTCGAAGATCCGCAGGCCAGGGAGGCCGTGCGGCCAGACCATGACTTTCTCTTTCGGTAGTCGACTAATGGCGGCGATCACCTCCGGATATTTTCTCTCCAGTAATGATACGTTGGCCCGGGCTTGCACCAGATTTGCCGCCATCCCGGGAACGGACGCCTTCGCGCCCAGCCCAGTGCCTGTCCGCGTCTTCTCTTCCAGTTCCGCAAAACCCTTCTCGGCGACGCTGAAATCGCCGCGCTCCGCGATCGCGATCTGCGCCTTGAGCGAGTGCAGGCTGAAAGAGTCGGGATTCAGCGCGAGCGCGCGGTCAAGCACTCGGTTTGCCGCCGCGAAATCGCGCTGCATTTGGTAATTGAAGAAGAGATTCTGCAGCGGCCACGGATCGTTGGGATTGAGCGAGACGGCTTTTTCGAGATTGGCGGTCGATTCCTTCCATTTCCCCTGGCGCCGCTGAATCGCGCCGATCACGAGCCGGACCTCGGAATCGTTAGGCAGACCGCGTTGCGCGATCGATAACTCGCGCAACGCGCCCTCATAATCCTTCTCGCCGTAGTAGAGAAAATAGCCGCGCGCGAGATGCGCCTCGGGCAGATCGCCGGGCAGCGCGAGCGCGCGCTCCGCGAATTGTCGCGCCAAAGAACGCTCCTTCTCGGTCGGCGCGAAGGTATGGTAAATCCAACTGTGCAGAATGGAAAGGTTGGCCGCGGCCACCCCAAATTTCGGATCGAGCTGAAGCGCCCGTTCGTAGAGCTGCACCGCCTGCTTTAGTTTTTCCTCGTCCTCGAGCGAGGCTTGCAGATTGTGAGCCTCGACGAACGCGAGATAGGCTTCGCCATTCTCGGTCGGCTTGCGCAGCATCCGTTCTTTCTCGTCTGGGGAAAGATGAGCGTTCAGTTCCTCCGCGATCTTCTGCGCGAGATCGGTCTGGATCGCGAACACATCCGTCAACTCGCGGTCGTAGTCTTCCGCCCAGATATGCTGATCATTCTCGGCGTTGATCAGCTGCACATTGATTCGCACCCGGTTGCCGATCTTGCGCACGCTGCCCTCGAGAATCGCGGACACGCCGAGCGCCTTGCCGATCTTCTGCAGGCTTTCCGGTTTGTTGCGGTAAGCCATCACAGAAGTGCGCGAGATCACTTTCAGGTCACCGATCTTAGCCAGGTTCGTCAGGATATCATCCTGGATGCCGTCAGCGAAATAGGCGTTCTCCTTGTCTTCGCTGAAGTTTTCGAACGGCAGGACCGCGATCGATTTCTCGCTCCGATGGGCTGAAGCGCGCGGGAGGAGAAAAAACCCCGTAGCCGCGGAGATGGCGAGCCCGAGGGCGGCGAGGAGAAAAATATTCCGGCGGCGATGAGGTCGACCGGAAATCGGCGAAGGCGCCGCCGGCGTCGTCTCGATCCCCTGTGGCGTGAAATCAAACGCCCAGGCCAGAACAAGCGCGATCGGAAACCCGGCCAGCAGAAGCACGACGAGCACGCGCAACATCCAGTCGGGTAATTCCCATGCGGGAAAAACCGCCGAAGCAAGCTGGATGATGCCCCCGCCCGCGATGACGTAGGCAACCGCGACGCGGTAAACCTTCCGTCGCTGCAATTCTTCGAAAAAAGAACCCATCGCGCTGTAATCTCCGTTCTCACAGCAGTGGGGTGCAAGTAGTTACCGCGCCGCTGTTGTCTCCGCGAAGGGCTTCCGCGGCAACCCGCGCGGCTTGCCTACTTCACCCCGCTGGCGAAAACGGTCTGGAAATGCGGGCTCTCTTTTTCGCGCGAAACGACAGTCACTTCGATCTGCTGAAAGCCGGCAGCTTCGAGCCACTGCTGGAGCTGCACTTCGCTGAAGCCCAACCAGTGATCGGCGTAGAGTTCTCGCGCTTTCTCGAAACGGTGACTGAGAAGATCGAGGACGACGACGCGACCGCCTTTTTTCAAGATGCGAAACGCCGCGGCGAGCGCGCGCTCGGGATGGATCGCGTGGTGCAGAGCCTGGCTGAAAATCGCGAGGTCGACGCTCTGTTTATCGATCGGGGGGTCTTCGATATCGCCGAGCCGGTATTCGAGATTCTTGAAGCCGTGCTTTTTCGCGAGTTGCGCGCCGAACTCGACCATCTTGGGCGCGTTGTCGACCGCGATGACTTTGTGCGCGGTCTTCGCAAGCAGTTGCGAGAGCGTCCCCTCGCCCGCGCCGAGATCCGCCACGGTGAGCGGCGGGAGGAGCGCGATCATAGTGTGGGCGAGCGCCTGCCAGCTCCGACCCGGCACGTAGCTGCGGCCGAAGCGGCCGGCAAGCTGGTCGAAATATTCGCGCGTCGTGTCCTGGCGCTTGCGGAGCGCGACCTTGAGCGCGGTGCGGTCGCTTTGCGTCTCCGGCATTTCGCGCGCGAGGGTGCGAGTCAGCTCGGCCACTTTCGCCTGCTGCGGATTAGCCCCACCGCTATTCGTTAGGCCATAGTAAACGTTCTTGCCGGCCCGGCGATCGGCGACCACGCCGGCGCGCTTGAGCTGCGCGAGATGGCTGGAAATCCGCGATTGGCCCATCCCGAGAATGTCCTGCAACTCGGCCACGGAAAGCTCTTCCTGCTCGAGCAAAAGGAGCAGGCGCAGCCGGGTTGGATCGGCCAGCAGCCGGAGGAAATTTAAAGTTGACGCCATCGGAAGAAGACAGGATATATCGACGCATCATGATTGGTCAATATGATCAATCCAACCGCTCGCCACTCTCAGCGACTCAACCATTAACTCTTAGCCCGCTCTTTTTGCCATGCTTCGTCGTTTCATTTTTGCCTCTGAATCCGTCGGTGAAGGTCACCCCGATAAAGTCTGTGACACCATTTCCGACGCCATCCTTGATGCCTGCCTGACGCAGGACAAGAAGAGCCGCGTCGCCTGCGAGACCTATGCGAAAAGCAACGTCGTCATCGTCGGCGGCGAAATCACGATCCCGAACCTGAAGAAAAACGAGCAGCTCGAGGATGTGATTCCAATCAACAAAATCGTCCGCGATACCGTGCGCGAGATCGGCTACGTGCACGACGACGACGTTTTTCACGCGCGCAAGATTTTCGTCAACACCGTCATCACCGATCAGTCGAATGACATTTCGCAAGGCGTCGACGCGAAGAAGGCGAAGGGGAAAAGCTCCTCCGAGCAAGGCGCGGGTGACCAGGGGCTGATGTTTGGTTTCGCCTGCGACGACACGGAAGAGTTGATGCCTGCCCCGATCATGTTCGCGCACCGCCTCGGCCGCGAACTCACGCGTATTCGCAAGAGCGGGAAAGCAGATTGGCTGCGGCCCGACGCGAAGTCGCAGGTCTCGGTGATCTACGAAGGCGGCAAGCCTGTCGGCATTTCCAACGTGGTCATTTCCACCCAACACACCGATGACAAGGAACACGCGGAGATCGAAAAATTCTGCATCGAGAAAATCATCCGCAAGGTGCTCCCAAAATCGATGCTCAACGGAGTCACCCAATTTCTCATTAACCCGACTGGTCGTTTCGTCATCGGCGGACCCCAGGGCGACACCGGCCTCACCGGCCGCAAGATCATCGTCGATAGTTATGGCGGCTGGGGCCGGCATGGCGGCGGCGCTTTTTCCGGCAAGGACCCGAGCAAGGTCGATCGCAGCGCCGCTTACATGGGCCGCTGGGTGGCGAAGAATGTGGTTGCTTCGGGTCTCGCAACCCGTTGCGAGATTCAGTTTGCCTATGCGATCGGTTATCCCGACCCGGTCAGCATGAACATCAACACTTTCGGCACCAACACCGTGCCGGAAGAAGCGATCGAACGCGCGGTCAACCGTGTTTTCTCCTTCAAGCCGGCGGACATTGTCGATCAGCTCGACCTACTCCGCCCAATCTATTCGAAGACGACTAACTATGGTCACTTCGGCAAGGACGATCCCGACATCACCTGGGAAAAAACCGACAAAGCCGCCGCCCTGAAAAAAGCGGCGAAGTAACTCCTATCCAACACCCAATCTATGAGCACCAAGACCATCACCGAAACCAAGACTAACGACTACAAGGTCGCCGACATCAGCCTCGCCGACTGGGGCCGCAAAGAGATCACCATCGCCGAGCAGGAAATGCCCGGCCTGATGTCGATCCGCGAAAAGTACGCACCGGGTAAACCGCTCCAGGGCGTGCGTGTCACCGGTTCGCTGCACATGACGATTCAGACCGCGGTTCTGATTGAGACTTTGGTCGATCTCGGCGCCGATGTTCGCTGGGCAAGCTGCAATATTTTCTCCACCCAGGATCACGCCGCGGCGGCGATCGCGAAAGCGGGCGTACCAGTTTTCGCCTGGAAGGGTGAAAGCCTCGAGGAGTATTGGTGGTGCACCAACCAGGCGATCTCTTTCCCTGGCGGCAAAGGTCCGCAACTCGTGGTCGATGACGGCGGCGACGTCACACTTTTCATTCACAAGGGATTCCAACTCGAAGAAGGCAACGACGAATGGGTGAAATCACCCAGCACGAGCAAGGAAGAACAGGTCATCAAGGATCTCCTCCTCGAAGTGAATCGCGAGAATCCGTTTCGCTTCCACGAGATGGTGAAGGAATGGCGCGGTGTCTCGGAAGAGACCACCACCGGCGTGCATCGCCTGTATAAGATGCAGCAACAGAATCAGCTCCTCATCCCCGCGATTAACGTCAATGACTCGGTCACCAAGTCTAAGTTCGATAACTTATACGGTTGCCGTCATTCGCTGGTCGATGGACTCAACCGCGCGCTCGACGTTATGATCGCCGGGAAGGTCGCGGTCGTCTGCGGTTACGGCGACGTGGGCAAAGGCTGCGCCCAATCGCTCCGCGGCCAGGGTGCGCGAGTTATCATCACCGAGATCGATCCGATCAACGCGCTCCAGGCGGCGATGGAAGGTTACCAGGTCACGACGATCGAGGATACGTTGGGCTGGGGCGATATCTATGTCACCACGACTGGTAATGTCGACATCATCACGCTCGATCATATGTCGAAGATGAAAGACCAGGCCGTGGTTTGTAACATCGGCCATTTCGACAACGAGATACAGGTCGATCCGCTGAACGAAGCTAAGGATGTCGAGCGGCTCAACATCAAGGCCGGCGTTGACAAGTATACCTTCAAGGATGGCCACGCGATCTTCATGCTCGCGGAAGGCCGGCTGGTAAATCTCGGCTGCGCCACGGGTCATCCAAGCTTCGTCATGTCTAACTCTTTCTCCAACCAGGTGCTCGCGCAGCTCGACCTCTGGAAGAACAAGGACACTTACAAGGTTGGGGTTTACGTGCTCAGCAAACAACTCGACGAAGAAGTCGCCCGCCTGCATCTGCAAAAGATCGGGGTGAAGCTGACTGTCCTGACCGAGAAGCAGGCCGAGTATCTCGGCGTGCCGGTGGAAGGTCCTTACAAGTCGGAGCACTACCGCTACTAGGCGGCGGCGCGAAAGGTTACTTTTCGGAGGCGTCCTTGGGCGGCGCTTCCTCGGAAACGGCGTGCTCATCGCGAGATGGGCGCGCCTTTTCACTAATGAACTCTTCCTGCGGTTGATCGTTCGTCACCGCAGTGACGCGTTTCTCCTCTTTTTTGTCGCTCATTTCCTCTTATTACGCGGACAGAGGCGCCGCTGGCCGGGTGTGTTTAACTAAGTCGTGACTGCGCTCTTCATCTTCGCCCTGACGCTTTTCCTCGCGCTGCTCCTCTCGGATCTCGCGGATCGCAGCGTCCTCTCGACGGCGGTTCTGTTTCTTTTCGCGGGCTTCCTGGTCGGGCCCGGAGTGCTCAATTACCTGCCGCTCACGCACGACGATCCGATCGTTAGGCACTTGGCGGAGCTGGCGCTCTTTAGCGTTCTCTTCACGGATGGGATGCGCGCCGCGATCCGGGATGTGGTGAGAGCGTGGGCACTCCCCGGTCGCGCACTCTTGCTCGGGATGCCGCTCACTCTGCTCGCGACGGCTTTGCTCGCTTATTTTCTGGCCGGTGTTTCCTGGATCGAGGCGCTTCTGCTCGGAGCGATTCTTTGTCCGACCGATCCGGTTTTCGCCGCCGCGATCATCGGCAAGAAGGAGATCCCCGGCCGGCTGAAACACCTCCTAAATATTGAGAGCGGCCTGAACGACGGGCTCGCACTGCCGCTCGTGCTCATCTGCCTGAGCGTCATCGGAGAATACAAAGCCGGCTACGGTCACCTCGGCATCGAACTGCTCCTCGGGATCGCCGTGGGCGTAGCAGTGCCGTGGGTCGCCTGCTGGGTGCGGCGCGCTTATTTTTTCGGCATCGCGAAACCCTACGAGCCGCTGTTTGCGGTGGCGATCGGTTTGCTGGTGCTGACGGTCGCGTCCCTCACGCACGCGAATATTTACCTGGCAGCGTTCGCGGCCGGCGTCACGATTGCCAGCACGCGTCCGGCCTTGCGCGATGAGTTTCATCAGTTTGGAGAATTGATTACCGAGCTCCTGAAACTCGCCACTCTGCTGGTCTTCGGTGCGCTGATTTCGCCCCGGCTTTTCGTCGAACTGCATGCGCTGGATTTTCTCTTTGCAGCCCTCGCGCTCATCCTGGCGCGTCCGGCCGCGATGCTCATCTCGCTCTGGCGAAGCGAGCTCGGCTGGCGCGAGCGGCTGACCGCGAGCTGGTTTGGGCCGAAAGGCTTCGCCTCAGTCGTTTACGGGCTTCTGCTTTTCGAGCGAAACGTGCCGCACGCTGAGCGCCTCTTCCGACTGATCGCGCTCGTCATCGCCGGCTCGATCTTGGCGCATTCGTCGACGGACACACTGCTCGCGCGCTGGTTCGATAAAGATTCCGCGAGCGCTTAGTAGAAATAAGCGTCCGGCAACTGAAAGGCGTTGCGGACCAGCTCGATCCGCGGCTCCTGCCCCTCGGCCACGACCACTTCCACGACGTCGAAACGAAAGAGAATATCGGGATTGCCTAATAATCGCAGCCAGGCAAATGCACCTAACGAAATCCGGCGCTGCTTCTGGCGATTGACCGCGTCGAGCGGCCGGCCGAAATCTTCGCGGCTCCGCGTTTTCACCTCGACGAAAACGAGCGTGTCGCCTTCGCGGCAGACGAGATCGATCTCGCCGCCGCGGCGGCTGCGGAAGTTCCGATAGAGAATCTTATAGCGCTCCCGGCGCAGATAGCGCGCGGCCAGCCTTTCCCCGCGCACGCCGAGGCGGAGGTGCTCCGGATTAGAACGCGAAAAGCGGCTGCGCCACCGGCTCGAAAGAGCGGCGGTGAATCGAACAAGGCCCGTGTTCATGGAGTTTCCGGAGGTGGAGCGGCGTGCCGTAACCTTTGTGCTGACTAAAGCAATACTCGGGATAAAGCGCGCAAAATTCGCGCATCAACCGGTCGCGCGTCACCTTCGCGATCACGCTCGCCGCGGCGATGCTCAGGCTGAGGCAATCGCCATCGATGATCGCCGTTTGCGGGAGCGGGAACGGGAAAACCGGCAGGCCATCGATCAGGACATGGTCGGGCGGCATCGTCAGGCCGGCGACTGCGATCCGCATCGCCTGGTGCGAGGCGCGCAGGATATTGATCCGGTCGATTTCGAGGTGATCGACCACGCCGACCGACCAGACGATCTCGGGACGAGTCGTGAGGTAGGCGTAGATTTCCTCGCGCAGGTCGGCGGAAAGCTGCTTCGAATCATTCAGCCTCCACTTCCGCACCCGGAAGCGCTCCGGCAGAATCGCCGCCGCCGCGACGACCGGGCCGGCGAGGGCGCCGCGGCCGGCTTCATCGATCCCGGCAATGCGGAGAATGCCTAACGAGCGAAGTTTCTTCTCGTGGCGAAATCCGCAGCGCATCTGCCGCGAATTCTATCCGCAGATGCCGCAGATTTCCGCAGAATATTTTCGGCGAGTCGGCCGCAATCGCCGTTTTTCGTCGTTGCGGAAATCTGCGAAATCTGCGGACGAAAAACTACTCGCGGACCGCGGTCGCTTCCTTGCCTTTGCGATTGCGCAGGTAATTCAGCTTCGAGCGGCGGGCGCGGCCTTGTTTTTCCACTTCCACCTTCGCGATGCGCGGGGAGTGGATCGGGAAAACGCGCTCCACGCCTTCGCCATAGGAGATGCGGCGGACGGTGAACGACTGGTTCAGCCCGGTGCCTTTGCGGCCGATGCAGATGCCGCTGAAAATCTGGATCCGCTCCTTGTCGCCTTCGCGCACACGGGTGTGCACGCGCACGCCGTCGCCGACCTTGAATTTGGTCACGTCGGTTTTCTGCTGCTCTTTGGCGATGGTATCGATGATGTTCATAAACTTGGTCCTCCCGCGGAAAAAATGGGGCCGAATAGGTAGCGCGACCGGAGTCGATTGTAAAGGGAGGCGTGTGGCGTTGGGCCGGACCCCTGGGGAACCGCCGTCCCGTGAAATTGAACGGCCGGGTCGCGCCCTGCCTTGGCAGGCGCGCCCGGCCGAGTTGACGCGTTAGCGCCGTTTATACGACAAGCGACCGGTGATTTACCGGTGCAGACTCATCACGTGCACGAGGGTTACCATCGGCCACGTGGCGGTGAGAACGATCAGAGCGAAAAGGATAAACTCGGCGACGACACTCGGTCGCTCATGCCGCGCGTAGCGCTCGCTCAGGAAGCGAAAGGCGCGCAGGCGCATCGAAGTCTTCGAATCCAGCAGCTGACCATGTCCAACTTTGCTGCTCAGGGTGATTGTTTGCATGCCTAACTAACGAGCCCGCGGCCCAGGCTTTGAAATACTTAATAGTTGTGGCTGGTATAGGCAGCGCTTATCCGACGCCGTCCGGGTGGCGCCTGAATTTCCTGCAACGGATGAGTCGTCCTGCGGGCCATCGAGGAGTGGCTGGCTCGGCAGAATCAACTTGCGAGCAAGGTCAGAAGTCGCCGCAGAGACACCTCGCCCAGCGTCTCCGGGAAGCGCTCCTCCCGATCCCGATCGTCGAGGAAGATCACTCCTGCCGACTCCCGCGATCGAACAAATGATAAACCGCTCCGGGAACTCGACACACGGGTTTCCTCAGCCACGCGTTTCAAGTGGATCGACATGTTTGATGTAATCAGGAAACACCGGTTGCACGAAAGATTGCAGCGTAGGCCAGAGTCAACAATTCATATGACACCGAAAAACATTTCTAGGCTACCCCTCAGCTAAATGAATACATATTTATGCGTTTTCTCCCATTCGTTGCCCTCGCGATTTTGCCGACGCGGATTCACAAACTAAGTGCAACACGTACGACGTGTGGAGGAATGGGAAAAGAAGGGTCTGTGGGGAAAGATTGGGGTCCTGCGACCTGACCCCGATCCTGCGACTCCGACTGCCAGTTCGGGGCTAGCTTCAGCGTGGAGCGACAGTGGGTGCCGGAGCGCCCCCACGGCGGTCGCGAAGGGCGTGAACTGATGCGCCTACTCAAGGCCGCAGGAGAGTCCCGCGCGTGACCGGCGGACCAACCTGTTACTTCGCCGGAAGATTGCCGGAATCGAGATTGTAAATTTCCACCAGAGCGACCCCAGTCGAGACGCCTTGCCCATGGACGATCGCAGTGTAGTGACCCGGAGAGAGAGTCGCCATGATGGCAGACTCCTTGTCTTTGCTCGGGGCGAGTCCCGTGGCCGCGATCTCTGCTTCCTGGGTAGAGCGCCAATTGTCGTTGGAGGAGACTAGGTTCCCCTTGCCATCGTGTAACTCTAAGACCGGATCGGAGAGCGGATTTGGAACTCCTTGACTGCTTAGCGAAGGTCCGATGGCTCGAACGACTACCCGGGTCGGCGCGGATCCTCCGATGATGAAGCCGCCGATCATAACGTTGTTCCCGGTCTCCACTCTCCCTCTCGTCGAAATGTTCGCCAGCAGGGAATGATCCACATCCAAATCATAGACCTCCACCAAGGCCAAACCTGGTTGTTCCCGGGCGTCACGGACCACCGCGGTGTAGGCCCCCGGCGAAAGGGTGATGGAGATGGCTGACTCTCGTTCACTCGAAGGCGCGAGCCCGCTGCCGAACACATTTAATCGGTCACTTACCCAGTCATCATTCGATTTCAAGAGTTTTCCAGTGGCATCGTAGAGATCGAGCACGGGATTATCCATGGCCCCGGTGACGGGAAGAGAGGGACCGATCGCGCGAATGAGGATCTTCTTCGGATCCGAACCTTGAACGATGAAGCCCCCGATCATCGAGTCATCTCCATTGCGATCGAGGGTACGGGTTGACACATTCAGCAGATTCTTCGTGGCCGACGGAGGGGGCGCGGGAAAGGAAGCCAGATCAGTGGAGAACTTCCACAGCTCCGTATCATAACCGTTTGCATCTTGGTGACCCACGGAGGAGAAAAAATAGCTGCCGCTGCCATCCGGAACCGTGAAGTAGCCATCGTACGTTGGGTAATGCGGATCGCCAAGCGGCTGGCTAACGCCGCTGCCGAAGAAGTCAACTTGGCCGGTCTGCTGCAATCCAACCGGATCGTAGAGATAGACCGCAGATGACGCGGGCGCCGCTGGGTTGGAGGTGGAATAGATGGTTCCATCTGGACCTACGGCGAGATCACTGACGTTTGGGAGGTCGTTGAACGTTGTCGGGACCAGGCTGGGCAGGACCGTCCGCGAGATCTTCCAGCCGGTTGCGAGTGTCTTGATGCCGTATAGATACTGACCGTCAGGGCCCGGATTTAGGTCGAGCCAAGGCCGCGCCGGAGTGGAGCAACGCGGGCTGCGGAGTAGAGACATCGTAAGAGAACGTGCCATGATCAATTTCGGCGGCGTAAAGGGTCTTCCGATCGGGCGAGATCGCAAGCTGATGATAGCCATTGTAACCCAGCTCGTACCCGAAGTCGGCCAGATGCGCGCCCGTCGCCAGGTCGAATTGCGCTATACCCGTGGTAGAACCGACATAACCACGACCATCCAACCCGTCGACGAAATTGCCCGAGGTCTGGATACTCGAGTCGAGATTGATGGCCGGTAAAACCTTCAACGTTGTCAGATCAATTTTCTTGATTTGCGGCCCGTTGGCGGCCGCCTCCAAAAAATAGAGGATCGAGGCATCCCCCGAAACGATCCCGGCATAAGCCCCGCCTCCGGCGTAGAGCGAGGTCACCTTCAAGGTGGCGATATCGACCATGTCGACGCCATTGTTACCGGGGGCATAGAGACGCGGTCGGATAGGATCGGCCACCAGGGGCGAACCAGACCATGGCACGATGCCTAACAGGCCGGGCACGTCCTCGTATCCCTTGACTCTCAATTGCAGGGCGAAGTAGGCATCAGCGACCGGACCGATGGCCGTGATCACCGAATCGAAGATTCCGCTCTGGGTGGGCGTGCCACTGACACGACCTGTCTCCTTATCCAGCGTAATGCCGGGCGGCAGGTCAAAAGCCGTATAGGAAGAAACTTCATCACCTTCTGGTCGCCCAATACTGTAGGCGAAGGGGATGCCCTGCTGGAGAGTCAGCGGCCCACTCTGATAGCCAAAATCCAGCCCCTGGAGGTAGCGAATCCCGGCGACATCGTCGGCCCCGAGATGATCAAAGTCACTGATGACTGACTCCATCAGCTTGGTCCCCAAGGGAGGAGCATCGTTATGAGCCAATCCCAAGACATGCCCGAACTCATGGAGCAGGATCCGGTGGAGATCATATAACGTTCCCTGCCTCACGCCGCGATAGGAGTCGAACCGATAGGCGGAGTTAACCAGGACGTCCGCTTCGGTGGTAACCGAAGGGTTGGAGGGTTTGGTCTGGATCACCGTCACGGCCAGGATCCCTTCGCCGAAACTCCCTCCGAAGATGGTGGGCGAGAAAGCCACCGCATTCACTCCGTCTGCCGCGACCTCCGGCACGGTCGGATTGACGACGCCAGAGACGCTGATCAAATCGAGATATCCGTTCCATATTGCGAGCGCATCGCTCGCCGAGGCATTCCAGGTCGCAAAACCGTCCTGCAACGGCCCGGCCGGCGTGCCGAGATTCAGTTGCATCACGACTTTGGCACCCGGGGGCCACTGTGACGACTCAATATTAAATCCGTGCGCCTCCCTTACGCCTAATGCTAAAGCAAAGACGATGAGCGCCTGAGGGAGTAATCGTTCCACAACACTGATTTTCTTTCGGATGAAAGTTGAGAGATGCATCTAAGCGCTTCGCTAGAATTGGAAGAGAAAGTTTCTACTTTGTCGTCTGAGTGGTCGCGTCCAGGTTGTAGACTTCTACTAAGGCCACGCCGCTGCCGTTGTTTGCCCCGTTGACAATCGCGGTGTAGTTCCCCGGAGCCAGGGTCGCGAGAATAGCCGACTCGCGATCGTCGGTAGGTGCAAGACCCGTCGCCGAGATGTCACTCTGTTGCGTGGAGCGCCAGTTATCATTACTGGAAATGAGTTTGCCTGCGGAGTCGTATAACTCCAGCACTGGATCAGCCAGCGGTCCCGCGATCTCTCGCTGAGCGAGCGATGGCCCGATCGCCCGCACCAACACCTGGGTAGCATCTTTCCCGCCGATAATGAAGCCGCCAATCATCGCACTCGCCCCGCTTTCCACTTTCCCGCGAGTGGAAATGTTCGCGAGGAGCGAATCCTTTGGGTCGAGATCGTAAACCTCGATCAGACTCAGCCCGGGTTGATTTCTTTGGTCATGCACCACTGCAGTGTACGCCCCGGGCGCGAGAGTTACCGAAAGCGCTGACTCTCGTTCGCTCGAAGGCGCCAGCTGCGTCCCCAAGATAGCCGAAAAATTGGAGATCCAATTATCGTTGGAAGCCATCAGATGACCAGCAGCGTCGTAAAGGTCGAGCACCGGGTCGGAAAGCGCTCCCGTCACTGGCAACGACGGCCCGAGCCCGCGGATGACTACCTTCTTCGGGTTCGTTCCTTGCACGATGAAGCCGCCGATCATGGCGTTTTCACCGCTTCCTACTTTCACGCGGGTGGAGATATTCAGCAGGTTCTTCGTCGGGGTGACGGGTGGAAGTGAGGCCGCGTCGGCCGCCTGAACCCATACCTCCGAGCTGCCGACACTGAAAAAGAAGTGCCGGCCGCTCTGATCGAAGGCGCCGGCAAAGAAAGGACCCAGGCTTTCGGTGGAAGCTAGATCGTCCGAAGAGACGAGCGTGGTGAGCTGCGAGGTCTCCGGTTGATAAGAGACGAGCGAGTAAATGGTGTCATAACCCGTGGAGCGGGCTGCATAGACCGAGCCATCTGGCGCTGCCGCCATGATAAAGAACATCGAGCTATCGGAAAAGAGAGACTTGACGGGAGTAAGAGCCGGGAGGGGCACGCTCTGCAAAGCGTCGCCAGCAATGGTATAGTAGAGATAGTCTCCCGCCGCGCTCGTCACCGGTGCATTTCCTTGCAGCCTGGTCTTCAGGAGAGGCCGGTCGCCGGAGATATCATAAACGGCGATGCCATCGAACTCCGAAGCGTAGAGAGTGGTGCGATCCGGAGAAAGCGAGAGAAGCGTGAGCGAGCTAAAGACGCCGGGCGGCACAATAAACTGCACGGCCCCGGTGGTGGCGTCGAACTCATAGATTGCCCCGGAGCCATCAGCCACATATGCATGATTGTTAACCCCCTCCTGCACGCTCGAGCTGTGCGCCGGGATCTTGAGGTCGGGAAGAACCTGGAGAGTCTCGAGATCGATCCGGTGCTCGTTTTTGAGCGCCTCCTGTGGGCGGACGAAAAGGAGCTTCGATCCGTCCGCCGAGATCGTGACAGTACCGCCCGCCGTCGACACCAGGTTAGTCACCTGAAAGGTATCGGCATCGATCATATTGATGCCGCTTTCTCCACCCGTGTAAATCCGCGCCCGGATAGGATCGGCTGCGAAGGTCGCCGCCCCCAGGCGCAGGATCGCTTCGACCCCGGTCACGTCCCCTGCGCCGCTCACATTCACGGAGAACGACCCATAAGCGCTCGCCCCTGCCGGTTCCTTCGCGGTCAGCACAGGACCATAGAGCCCAAGCTTCGTGACCTTCCCGCTGACCACTCCGGTATTGGCATTGATCGTCAGGCCCGGGGGCAACCCCGTCGCCGAGTAGGAAGAAGGCCGCAGGTTTAGCTCCGGTGTGTAGGTAAAAGAGTCGCCTACTCGCAGCGTAGTCGGCGGCGGCAGGTTTACAAAGTCCACTCCGTAGAGAAAACGAACGCCCGCGATGTCATCGGCACCGAGATGATCCCAATCGCTGACCACCGGTTCCATGATCTTCGTCCCGAGAGGAGTCTCCGGGTTATGCGCCAATCCCAGCACGTGGCCGAACTCATGGAGCAACACGCGATGCAAATCGAAGACGCCGGGTTGCTGCACGCCGGCGTAGGAATTAAAACTGACCGCGCTGTTCACCACCACGTCGGCCTCCGTGGTGTCGATACCCCGAGTTGGATCGGTCTGGGTCACGGTCACCGCCAGCGTGCCCTGGCCGAAGCTATCCCCAAAGACAGTGCTGGCGAAAAAAACGGCACTCACTCCGTCGTCCGCCACCTGCGGCACCGTCGCGCTCGAGACGGAGGAGAGGCTGATTAAATCGAGATACCCGCTCCAGATCCCCGCGGCGTCCGCGGCCGAAGCGTTCCAGCTGACAAAGCCGTCCTGTAAAGGCGTGCCCGGCGTGCCGAGACCGAGCTTCAGAACGATCGAGGCACCGACCGGCCACCGAGGGCCCAGGACGTTATAAGCATCGGATGAGGACACCGGGGCCACACACAAACACAGGGCCACCAGGGCACGGACACGGGGGAACGATTTCAAGGCGGGACGTTCTTATCATAGAGCAGGAGATAGACAAGGGGTTTTCACGGGATTTTGCTGCCATTTCACGATCCCCGGGGTTTCACCTGTTCGGAGCGGGACCACTCTTGCGCGCTTTGACCCGCCAAAAGCCTTTTCCCGCCCCAAATCGCGGACTTTTGACCGGGAGAAACTTTGTCGCCCAGAGGTGAAGCGAGTCGAAGCGGGCCAATCCTGCTCTTCGATTGCCGGCGGACAGAATCGGACCCGAAAACTACTCATAGTCGTTGCGATCCCATCACGGAGGCAGAGGGCGAAAATGCCGGGTTCCGTGACCGCGGTTAGCGAACCGCCGCGGGAGCGTCCTGCCACTATGGAAATGGCAGCCAGAGCTCGCGGCGGAAGCGCCGGGTGCTTTCCAAAAAGCCGGGATGCTGAAATTGGCGAGTCGTTTCTCCAGCCCCGCTAGGGGAGGTCGGACCAACCTACGATCTGGCCAGAGTTGTTAATACCTTGGGCGACGCTGGTAGTGCCGCCGGGCAAGGTGCCCAGGTCCTGCGGGGTAGCCCGGTGACTCGACCAGAGGGTGGCGTGGAAGAAGTTGGCAGGGAGTTGGCTGCTGCCGGCGATCGCTCCACTGTTATTAATACCGTAGAGCTCGGTGTTCTGACCTCCGAGCGAGCGCAGGTGCTGAATCCCAGTAGCATTGCTCCAGTAGAATGGCGTCTCGGTATTGTTGGTGAATCCTACTACCTCATCCCGGTCATTAATCGCAAAGCCGTAGCTACTCGACCCCGCCACCACGGTGCCGATGTCGCGCAGTCCGCCATCCCTGGTCCAAACAACGGCGTCGAGCGTTCCGCCGGGAATGTCGGCGGCCCCGGTGATGTGGTTGCTGTTGTTAATGCTACGAGCCAAGCTCGTCGCACCACCTGGTAATGTCCCGATATACTGAGTGCGAGAGGGGAGGGTGCGCCAAATGAAACCCTGCGTTTGCAGCCCCGCAGCTGATCCGGCAATGTTATCGCTATTGTTAATGCCAAAGGCCGCCGAGTTTCCGCCTCTTGGTAATTCCCTGAGAGGGACGTAGCCGGTAGAGGACGACCAGAAGAAGGCTACCTGCTGTCCGTTTGCGGCAATGCCCTCGCCGGCGATGTCCCCTGCGGAATTGATCGCACTTCCCGTCGAATAACCCATATCATCGAGTGACCCGAGATCGACGATGCCTCCCGTCGTGGCCCACATGACCAGATGGAGAGTGGATTGGTCGGCGAGAAAGGAGTAGCCAACGATTTGGCCACTATCGTTGATTCCAGTAGCATAACTGTCACCACCGAGGGAGCCGAGATCGATCATCCCGGTGCTACTATCCCAATAGAAGGCGTGAACACGGGCCGCGGCCATGGTGGTGAGCGCGGCGAGAAGGCAGGCGATTAAGGAAAAGAGTTTGGTCATGGTGCGGGTGGGTGGTTGAGCTCGGCATTTGTCTTGAGAGTCTGGTGGCACAGATGGCAGGTCTAGAGCAAACGGGCGTCTGATTGCAAGCAGATCCGTAACTCTGTTATCACACCGGCTGCGAAGAAGGAGAAGGGCTAGAGGAGTAACTAGAAGGCCAGTCATCGCTCAGGCACGAGCCTCGGAACGCTTGATCTGGCGCAGTCTGGTCCGCCAGGATGTTTTTCTCGGCCCAGTTGCACACTTTAGGCCAGCAGAATCTTTCTGACGCCAAAGGTTGGCCGGTTGGCCGCGCCGGGATGTTTTTCCCGGTTCGGAATGGACGAGTTGACCCTTCCGGGAACTTCTGTTGCGCAGCCCCTTGCAGAAGGTTGCCGCCAGACACGGCAGCCGCTATAGCGGAATTTTTGCGGCCGTCGCCACCACAGAAAAGAACAAGCGCGGCCGGGCCTGCCCATTTCCCTCCTTATCCCACCTTTCTACTTTCCCACCTTCGCGCCATCCCAGCCTGGGCAGGCGCGGGAAGGCGGGACTCGTCCTTGTTCGAAGGAGGGTGTGATCGGTCAGTCACCCGCGTCGCGCTAAACCTGCCCGAACTCGATGGCGCGCTGAGATTCAACTTTCTCGCTCTATTGGTTCGTGTCATAGGAAAGACCCGGCCTTTGCTATCAGACCCGCAAACTCCACTTAACCCAACAACATGCTGCACCTTCGAATTAGCGTCCTGCCAGTTTCCGCCCTGGCGATTTTCTTTGTTCCCGCGCTTGCGCTCGCCGCAGTGGCCGCGCAGGAATCTCCCTCGCCTTCGGCGAGTCCCGCTGCCATGACTGATAACCCGCTGCTCCAGGAAAGTTCGTTGGACTTCCACTACCCGCCCTTCGACAAGATCAAGGACGAGCACTTTACTCCCGCCTACGAAAAAGGGATGGCCGATCAGTTGAAGGAGATCGAGCCGATCGCGAACAACTCTGAAAAGCCAACCTTCGAAAACACCATCGTCGCGCTGGAGAAGACCGGCGAGCTGCTCGGGCGCGTCGATCGCATCTTTTCCAATCTCGCGGGTGCCAATACCGATCCGGCCCTGCAGAAAATCGAGACCGAGATGTCGCCGAAGCTCTCCGCGCAGCAGGACGCGATTTTTCTTAACGGTCCGCTCTTCAAGCGAATCGAAACGATCTATAACGATCGCGACAAACTTGGCCTCGACGATGAATCGAAGTGGCTGATCGAGCGTTACTACAAGGACTTCGTCCGCGCCGGCGCGAAGCTCTCCGACGCCGATAAGACGAAGCTGAAGGCGATGAACTCCGAGCTGGCCGAGTTACAGACGAAGTTCGCGCAGAATGTCCTGAAGGAGAAAAACGCCGAGTCAATCGTGATCGATAAGCGGGACGAGCTGAAGGGGCTTTCCGACAATGAAATCAACGCCGCCGCGCTCGCGGCCAAGGAGGAGAAGAAGGAAGGCAAGTTTGTCCTCCCGCTCCAGAACACCACCCAACAGCCCGCCCTAACGAGTCTAAAAGATCGCGCCCTTCGCGAACGGATCATGAAAGTCTCGCTCGCACGGAACAGTCACGGCGGCGAGTGGGATAACCGCCAGGTCGTTCTGCGGATGGTGAAACTGCGCGCCGAACGCGCGGTCCTTCTCGGTTATCCGAATCATGCGGCCTACCAGCTCGACGACCAGACCGCGCACAACATCGGCACGGTGAACAAGCTGCTCGCCGAGCTCGCTCCGCCGGCGGTCGCAAACGCGCAGAAGGAAGCGGCCGACATGCAGAAATTGATCGACAAGGAAAAGGGCGGCTTCCAGCTCGCGTCGTGGGATTGGGCTTTGTACTCCGACCAGGTGCGGCAGGCGCGCTACGCTTTCGATGAGTCGGAAATCAAACCGTACTTCGAGATCAACCACGTCCTCCTCGATGGCGTTTTCTACGCCGCCACTCAGGAGTACGGGATCACTTTCAAGGAGCGCCACGACCTCCCGGTCTATCAGCCGGACGTGCGCACCTTCGAAGTCTTCGACAAGGACGGGAAACCGCTCGCCATCTTCCTCGCTGACTACTATGCGCGGCCCTCGAAACGGGGCGGCGCCTGGATGAACGAGTACGTGAACCAGAGTGAGTTGTTAGGCATGAAGCCGGTGATCGCGAATCACCTGAACATTCCGAAGCCGGAGGCCGGCCAGCCGACGCTCCTCACCTTCGATGAAGTGACGACGATGTTTCACGAGTTTGGCCACGCGCTGCACGGGATGTTTTCCAACGTGAAATACCCGCGCTTCAGCGGGACGAGCGTGCCGCGCGACTTCGTGGAGTATCCCTCGCAGGTGAACGAAATGTGGGCGAGCTGGCCACAGGTCCTGGAGCATTACGCGAAGCATTACAAGACCGGCAAACCGATGCCGAAGGAGCTGCTCGACAAGGTCCTGGCCGCGGAAAAATTCAACCAGGGCTTCAAGACCACCGAGTATCTCGCCGCGACCCTGCTCGACCAGGCCTGGCACCAACTCTCGCCCGACCAGGTGCCTGACGACGTGCTCGCTTTTGAAGATGCGGCGCTGAAAAAAGCCGGCGTCGATTACGCGCCGGTGCCGCCCCGTTATCGCACGACCTATTTCTCCCATGCCTTCGCCGGCGGGTACAGCGCCGGTTACTACAGCTACATCTGGGCCGAGGAACTCGATGCCGACAGTGTCGAGTGGTTCAAGCAACACGGCGGCCTGAAGCGCGAGAATGGCGACCACTTCCGCGACACCCTCCTCTCGCGCGGCGGGAGCAAGGACGCGATGAAGCTGTTCCACGATTTCACCGGGCGCGATCCCTGGATCGAGCCACTCCTGAAACGTCGCGGCCTCGATGGCGCCGTGCCGGCCAAGGCGACGAACGAAAGCGCGCCGCCGCCGTCGCCTTAGAGTCCAATTCGCGGTTCCGCAGATCGCGAGGAACTCGGTGCACTTTTCCGGCGCCTCTCGATGAGGCCGGTCGCGGCCCGATTCGCGTAGTATGAGGCGGAGCCACCGGACCCAGAAATACGGATGCCTGAAACGACCGAAGAACTTTCCCAGCACGCCGACGTCCGCCAGGCGCTCGACCAGACCACCGGCCAGAAGCCGAAAACGAAGGCGGAGGCGGGCGACAAATTCTGGTTCGCCACTCACCTTCTCCTGCTCCTCGCCTGCGGGGTCGTTTATTACCTGGTCGGATCGCGTTTCGTCCCTTTTCCGAAAGGTCAGGTCGATCTCATCCACCGGCTCCTGCGCGGGGCCGCGATCATCGTCGTGCTCCTCGCGATCTCGAGTGCGATCTCGATTTACGCGATCTCGCGCGTCACCGATCCCTCGACTCGCTTTACGCTGAAACGGATCAAGCGGCTAGTCGTTTTTCTCCTCGTTCTGCTCGTCGCGGTCTCGGTGATTTTTGTGAATTGGTACACCGCGCTGATCTCCGTCGGCGTGGTCTCGGTCATCGTCGGTCTTTCCGTGCAGACGCCGATGACCAGCTTCATCGGCTGGATTTATATCCTCGTGAGGCGGCCCTACCGGGTCGGCGATCGGATTCAGATTGGCGACGCCACCGGCGACGTGATCGATGTCGGCTACATCGACACCACGCTCTGGGAATTCGGCGGCAAATACATTTCCGGCGATCACCCGAGCGGCCGGATCATCAAGTTCCCGAACGCAAAGGTGCTCGACTCGATCGTCTTCAACTATTCCTGGCCGCTCTTCCCCTACATTTGGAACGAGATAAAATTCAACATCGGCTACGAGAGCGACCTGCAATTCATCGCCGCGACGATGCAGCGGATCGTCGAGGAAGAACTGGGCGAGGAGATGCTGAAACGAGTCGGCCAATATCGCGAGCTGCTCGCCCGCACGCCGGTCGACGAGCTCGAAGTGCGCGAACATCCGCGGGTCATTTTCCGGGTGAGCGAAAACACCTGGCTGGAAGCGATCGTGCGCTATCTGGTCGCGCCGCGCGAAGCCGGCCCGGTGAAAACGCGATTGATCAAAAAACTCCTCCCGGCGCTCAACGCCGCGCCGGACAAGGTCCTGTTCCCAAAAGGGCCGAATCGTTAGGGAACGGCGGTCGGTTGGATCCCCGTTTGCGTTGGCGGGCCGGGCGATGCATAGCTTCCGCTCATGAAATTCGGCGTTCTCATTTTGCTCGCGTCGCTCGCGCTCGCGCATCCGGCCGACGCGCAGGGATGGTTCCGCCGGCGCACTCCAACGCCCACGCCGACTCCGGTTTTTGTGCCCACCCCGCGGCCTCAGCCGACTCCTGTGCCGACGCCGAAACTACCGCCGCGCGAGCTCGTGGCACTGCCGGTTTACGATGAGACGAACAGCGTGCGGCTGCAGATTTTTCTCGATAACAACGAGTTTGGCCCCGGCAAGATCGACGGAAAAATGGGCGAGTTTTTCGGCAAGGCGCTCGTCGCCTACAAGAAGTCGCACGGCCTGCCGCCGGGCGGCGCGGTCGATCAGGAGCTGCTCGCGCAGGTGCCCGAGCCTTACACGACCTACACCATTCGGCCGGACGACGAGAAATTCGTCGGCGTGGTGGCTTCGAGCCCTTCCGAGCAGGCGAAGCTCAAAGCGATGCTCTACGGCTCGCTTCTGGAATTTGTCGCCGAGCGTTTTCATTCCGCGGAGGATTTCCTGCGCAAGCTGAATCCCGGCGTCGATCTCGAGCAGCTCAAGGTAGGCGACACAGTCAACGTGCCTAACGTTCAGCCCTTCGAGGTCGAGAAACTCTCGGAGCATTTTATCCCGGCGAATCCGGCTTTCGCGACGCGCGAAATCGTCATCGATATCCGGGAGAACTTCCTCGAAGTGCGCGAAGGCGACCGGCTGGTCGCGGAGTTCCCGATCACGCCCGGCTCGAAAACTCTGCCGGCACCGCAGGGCGTCTGGAAAATTCTCGGGATCGCGACCTTGCCCTGGTTTCGCCATGACGAAGGCGTTCTCATGCACGGCGTGCGGACGAGCAACTTCTACAACATTCCGCCCGGGCCTAACAATCCCGTGGGTATCCTCTGGATGGGCTTGAACAAGCCGGGTATCGGTATCCACGGGACGAACAATCCCGAAACGATCGGCCGCGCCGGCAGCCACGGCTGCATCCGGATGGCAAACTGGGACGCGGCGCGGATTAAGGATTTGGTCTCGGTCGGGAACAAGGTCACGATTTACCTGGGCGAAGGCGTCGCCACCGTCCCGCCCGCCGCCCAAGTAAAACGTTAGGCCACTCGTTCGGCTTGTCCGTGCGCGGACTCGGTTCGATGCCAGCATTGGGAACGGATGAGTCCATGCCCGGAGACGGCTTCATTCGTTAGGCGAAAACCGGCCGTGCGCAGAAGCGGCTCGTAGTCGACCAGCCGGCGTGCCTCGATTCCCGCAACCGCACGAAAGAAGAGGTGCATCGCCGCAAGCAGGAAGCGCCCGAACCAGCGCGACGTTCTACAAAAGTCGGCGATCAACCAGGTCGCATCCACCGTTGCCGCGGCGCTCAGTTTTTCCACCACCTCACGCAAAGATTTCTCGGCAAAGCAATCGAGGAAGAAATGCGTCACAATCAGATCGTAGTGAGCTGCCGGAAGTTCCGCTGTTCGGATATCGGCATGGAGAAAATGGGCCCGCGCGTTGCCGACCCGAGCGCGCGCCAGCTCAAGCATGCGCGCGCTGGCGTCGAGGTAATCCACTTCGAGCGCCGGTTGCGCGCGAAGCAGCTCCGCGAGAAAACGGCCGTCGCCATCACCGACCACGAGGGCGCGCCGGGCCGGGCGGGTTTGCCTAACGAACGCGCAGCGCGCCGCCTGCAGTCGATTCCCGAAAACCAGCGTCTCGATCAGCCGATAAAACGGCGCGACCAGATCGAAGCTCACCGGAACGACCAGAGCAGCACGACCAGCGGCGTGAGCAACACCAAATCGGCCAGCGCGGTCCGGTTGTCGCGCGGGAGCGAAGTCGCGGTCTGGAGTCGGTTGAGGAGCAGCGCGCTCGCCGCGAGACAAAGCCAGAGCGGCGCGGCAAACCGCCAGACGATCATGAGCACGAGCGCCATCGCGACGATGAACAGCCCGAGCGGCCGCAGCGCACGCTCGGTCGAGGGCCAGCCGGTCAGGAGCGAAGTTTTCCCCTGCGCGGTATCGAGCTCGCGTTCCCACGAAGCGATGCAGAGGCAATTGAGCGTGCAGAGCATCGCGAAGAGCACGACCGCGAACGCGAATGAGATCGTTAGGCCGGGCAGTTGTCCCACGACCGCGAGCGTGGTGCCCGCGGCGAAAAGGACACCGACGGCTTTTTCCTTCATCGGCACCGGCCGCCACCGACCGCCAAACAGGTGGTTGAGGAAAAGGTAGACCGCACAGATCGCGGCGAGCGTGCCGCCGAGGAAAAAAAGCTGGAGGTCGAGCGTGCGCAACGCGAGCGCGGCATCGACGACGAAGATGACCACGATCGCGATCCACCAGCCGACCACGTGTTCCTGGCAAAAACTATGGCGCTCCGAGCGCGGCGCGTCGACGGGGAGCCGGATGGTGTCGGCAAAGCGGTCGCCGAGATAGATTAGCCACGCGGTCAAAAAAAGCAGCACCCGCAGCGGCCAGGTAAGATGTGCGCCGAAGCTACGGGCGAAGAGCCATTGCCAGACGATCGCGACCAGCGGGGCATCGAGGCAAAGAAGATTGAGCGCGAGAATCGGCGCGTAACCACGCCGCGCCGGGGAGACGACGGTTTCCGCGGACGGAGGCGCTGGATTCACGAAGCGCAGCTTAGTTTAAGCCCGCCCATCGGCAATTCCTCCGCTTCCCTTCCACTCGTGCGCGGGAGTTGCCAACCCACCGCTCCAAACTTAAAGCTGTAACCGAACAAATCGCCCCGATGTCCTGCGCCAAAATCGATCCCGCTCTGCACCAGGCGCAAAAGCCGCCTTGGATCAAAGTGCGGCTGCCGTCGAATCCCGTTTTCTTTTCGACCAAGGCGCTGATCTCCGATCTCCGGCTGCACACGGTCTGCGAGAGCGCGCAATGCCCGAACCGCTGGGAATGCTGGAGCCAGGGAACCGCGACGATGATGATCGCGGGCGAACGCTGCACTCGCGCCTGCGGATTTTGCGCGGTCTCGACCGCGAAGCCTTTTGCCCTCGAGGAAGATGAACCGCAGCGCGTCGCGGAAGCCGTCCGGCGGATGAACCTCAAGCACGTCGTCATCACCGCGGTCGCGCGCGATGATCTGAAGGACGGCGGCGCGGAACATTTCGCGCGCACCATTCGCGCGATCCGCGAGATGGACCCGTCGATCATCATCGAGGTGCTCGTCCCGGATTTTCACGCGCAGGATTGGTGCATCCAACTCGTGCTCGACGCCGCGCCGGAGATTTTCAATCACAACCTCGAGACGGTCGAGCGGCTGACGCCATCCGTTCGTTCGCGCGCGAAATACCGGACTTCACTCCAAGTCTTAAAACGCGCGAAAGAGCTCTCGCCCAAAATCGTGACGAAGAGCGGGGTGATGCTCGGCCTCGGCGAAACTGAGCCGGAACTTTTCCAGGCGATGGACGACCTGCGCGAAGTCGGCTGCCAGGTGCTGACCCTGGGCCAATATCTGCGCCCGACCCCGCAGCATTTGCCGGTGGTCGAATACATCACGCCCGAGCAGTTCGATCTTTACGGCCAGATCGCGCGCGACAAGGGCTTCGCCCACGTCGCCTCCGGTCCGCTCGTGCGCAGCTCTTATCACGCGGCGGATTTTCATCCCGTCGTTCGTTAGGCATGGAGAGCGGCTCGCCGCAACCGGACCGGCCGCTCGACCGCCATAACGTCGCCGCTGTTATCCCGGCCTATCACGAGGAAGCGCACGTGCGCGGCGTGGCGGAGCGAGTGCGCGCCCAGCTCGATCACGTGCTCGTGCTCGACGACGGCTCGACCGATGCGACCGCGGAGCGGGCGCGCGAAGGCGGCGCGGAAGTGATCAAGCATCCCGAGAATCGCGGAAAAGGCGAAGCGATCAAAACCGGGCTGCGGCATTGGCTGGCCCGCGTAGAGATCGAGTTCATCCTCCTGCTCGACGCCGACGGCCAGCATTTGCCGGAGGAGATTTCGCGCTTTTTCGCCGCCGCCGCCGCAGAGCGACGCCGCGCTTTTCGTGGGCACGCGGATGAACGACGTCGCGCGAAATGCCGCTCCTGAGGCGGGCGGTTAATCGCTACATGAGTCATCGCATCAGCCGGCTTTGCGGCCAGGAAGTGCCCGACACCCAATGCGGTTATCGCATGATCGCGCGCGCGCTCGGGCCGCACCTGCTCGCGGGCACGAGCCGGTTCGACTACGAGACCGAGATGCTGATTGTTGCGAGCCGAAAAGGTTTCCGTATCGCCGCGGTCCCGATCAGCACCGTTTACTCAGACGAAGTGAGCAGCATTCATCCGGTGCGCGACACGCTCCGTTTCTTCAAGCTGATGCGCCGCTACGAAGCGGAGGCGCGAACTCGTTAGGCGTTAGGCGCTAGGCTACATCAGCCCGCGCCGACGGAAATCGCCGAGATTTCCTCCGGCCGATTTCTCGATCAGGTCGATCGTGAACTTCAGCAGACAAACCTCCCACGCATCGTCCACGCCCTGGATGACGGCGCTCAGCGGTTCCTCCGCGCGCTCGACCTGCGCCTTGGTCTGCTCGATCACCGAGGCGAGCGAAGCGCGCATGGTCCTTTCCACCACGTCCGTCTTCCGAAACTGAAAACCGTAGCGGACGACGGCAAACTTTTGCGCCTGCTCGCGCAGTTGCTCGATGAAGCGCTCGGCCTTGTCGCCAAAGCCATCAAGAAGCAGACGCGAGTAGTGATCGGCGGTGAGGATCTGCGGCCGCTCGGCGTGAATCCGGCCATCGCGCACCCGCACTTCGTCGACCTGATCCATTAACTCGCTGATGAGATAGAAGCGGAAGCTGGTGTGGCCGAAGGTCGCGATCTTCCCCTGCGGCGCGAGGATCACCTCGGTATTCTCGATCGCGTATTGGAAATTATCTTCGCTCCACATGGCCGCCGAACATACCACGTTGTCCGCTCACATCTCGACCGGTCGCAAGGCCGCGGGCCGCACCGTCCGCCAGCGCGCCAGCGCATCCGCGGTGAAGATCGCCAGCGCGATCCAGATCAATCCGAAAGTCAGCATTTGCGCCGGCCGGAACGGCTCGTGAAAGGCGAAAATCCCGAGGAAGAAGGTGCAGCTCGGCGCGAGGTACTGGAGGAAGCCAAGCGTCGTTAGGCGCAAATTACGCGCCGCGTGCGCGAACCAAAGCAGCGGCACGCCGGTGACAATGCCGGTGCTCGCGAGCAGGAGCGATAATCCCGGCACCGCCGGGCCGAAATGCACCGCGTTATTTCTCGCGAAATAAATCAGCGCCCCAACCGCGAACGGCAGGATCACCGTCGTCTCCAGAAACAGACCCGGGATCGGCGCCGCGCCCGAGACTTTGCGGAGCAGGCCGTAGAGCCCGAACGAAAAACACAACGTCAGCGCCACCCACGGCAGTCGGCCAAACCCAAAGGTCAGATAAACGACCGCGCCGGTCGCGAGCAAGACCGAGATGAGCTGCGCCCGGGTGAGCTTTTCTCGCAGGAAAAGCGCGCCGAAAAGGACATTCACCAGCGGCGTCATGAAATATCCCAGGCTCGTCTCGAGGACGTGGCCGGCGTTCACCGCCCAGATGAAAAAGAACCAGTTCACCGCGATCGCGAGCCCGCTCGCGGCACAAAGCAGCGCGGTCCGGCGCGAGCGCGCGGCGGCGCCCACTTCGGGCCAGCGCCGTTGCCAGGTAAGAAGCAGAACCATGAAGACACAGGTCCAGACGAAGCGATGCGCGAGAATTTCCAGCGCCGGAATGAAGCGGAGCAGCTTCCAGTAAACCGGCACCAATCCCCAGGTGACGAACGCCGCGATGCCGGCGATGAGCGCGGAGTTGTGCTGCGAGCCGCGCGTCGAGTTCATCGCGCGGCTCCTATTTCACGGAAAGCGATCGCGGGCAAACCAGCGCGCGCGTTTGCCTAACGAACATCGCGATAGGGCCGGTCCCGCTCGAAGGCTTCCAGGCGCACACGCCGCTCGTGCGCGAGGGCGAGGACTGCGGGCGTTCTTTCCAGCGCCGCGGCGGCCGTCGCCACCGCGTCCTCGAAATCCCCCACTTCCGCGTAGGCGATGCCGAGCGCGTCCAGCGATGACGCCCGGCGTTCCGACAAATCTACCGCTAGTTTTGCCTCCGCGAGCGCCGTCCGGCCATCGCGAAACGCCGCCTCAGGGCAGCTCGCGAGAAAGATCGCGCGCACCCGGTGGACCTCATCATTCCCCGGAAATCTCTGCGCCGCCTGCTCGAGATCCTTCCGCGCCTGTTCGTATTCGCCGTCATGCGCCTCGGCCAGGGCGCGCGCCGCGACGGCTGGCGCGAACTCACGATCGCAGGCAATCGCGCGATCGAACGCGGCGATCGCTTCGCCCTCGAGATGCTGCGCATCGCGCACAATTCCGGCGACGAACCACGGAAGCGGGAGCCGCGGTGCCAACCGCGCGGCCTGCTCGACATCGCTGATCGCGGCTTCATTTTTCCGCAGCAAGAACTGCATCAGCCCGCGGTAGGTAAACGCCATCGCCGCCCGCGGGTCGAGGCGAAGCGCCGCGTCGAAATCATCAACCGCCAGATCGGGCCGCTGCGCGTCGAAGAGGATCAGCCCGCGCGCGAAATGCAGCCGCACTGAATCCGGCCGCTTTTCCAACGCCGCCTGGACTTCGGCGAGTCCGCGTTCCGGATGATTTTGCAGCGTATCGACCCTAGCGTGGCCACGATAGGCCTCCGGACATTCTGGATCGATCCGGAGCGCCGCACTGAAACGCTCGCGCGCCTCCACCAGATCGTTCAGCCGCAGCGCGACCAACCCGAGCTGGACGAGCCAGAACGGATTGTGTGCGGAGCGCAGCGCGAGGTCTCGCGCAAATCGGCCGCGGCCTCTTTCCAATCGCCGCGATCCAGGTAAAGGAGCGCGCGATTTTGATAGGCGGCCATCGTTCCCGGAGCGAGCGCGATGACCCGCGCGTAATCCGCGAGCGCCTCTTCCATTCTCCCCAGTCGTTGGCTGCAGAGTGCGCGGTTGAGCAGGCAAACCTCAGCCGCCGGACGAAGGCGGAGCGCCGCAGTGAAATCCTCGATCGCCTTGGCATCGTGGCCGAGATTCGCCTCAGCCCAACCGCGATTGGCGAAGGCCGAGGCGCGCTGATCTTTCGTGAGAACTTGCCGGAGCGCCGCGGAGAGCTGCTCGATCGCCGCCGGGAATTTTCGTTCATCGAGAAACCGGTAGGCGCGGTCGAGTTCCGTCGCTCCGCGGTCCTGGCGGGCGATCCCTTTCTTGATCAGGAATCCCGCGGTGAAGAACAGCACGAGCACCGCGGTGGCGACCGACGCGCCGGCGATCCAGTCTTTTTCCATCCGGCCCAGACCGTAGCGGAAAAAACTTCGTTTTCAGAAAAATCCGACGGCGGCGCGTCGTTGCGCCGTCTGCTCGCCGCGCGGACACTCCGCGGTGATTCCGATCACGGAAAAACTTCTCTCCGGCGCCGGCGGCTGGCAGGCGTTGAAGGCCGGGCGCGAACTGCTGAAGGCGGAAAGAGTTTCGGGCGCGACCTACGAGCCGCCGCTGCTCGCTGGTTCGGTGCGCGAAGGGCAGAAAAATTACCGGGCTGGCCTGCGCATTCGAAGTGCGAGCGATATCGAGAACCTCTGCACCTGCCGGGAAGCGCGCGAGTGGGGAAAGGTCTGCGCACATTCGCTCGCCGTCGGGCTGGCGTATCTCGCGCCGCCGGCGGAGGAAGCGCCTAACGAACCGGCGAAAACCGCGGCTTCGTCGCAATTCGGAGACACCGGCGAGTTGGTAAAGCTCCATGTCATCTTGCCGCCGAACTTCGCCACAGCGTGGGCAAAGCGGCAGGTGATGGTCGGTCTCGAAGCGGAACGGGCGAGCGGGCAGCGCGTCATGCTCGATGCACTGCCGCGCTCAGAGCCTTTCCGTCTCGACCCGCCGGACCGGCCGATCGTCGAACAACTTGTCCCAGCCGCCGGGATGAACACGCTCTCAGCCGCCGCTTTTCTCCAACTCATCGCGACGTTCCGCGGCCACGAGCGCATCACCTTCGGCCGCGCGACGCGCGCGCAGATCGCGCTCGCACCCTTTCGACCAGCGATCGCGATCGAGCGAAATGGGTCGGAGGCTTTTCGCCTAACGAACAAGAGCGTCGGCACCTTTTTGGTTGCCGATACGGAAGCGTGGGTGCTGAACGAGGCCGAGTTTCGCGAGATTGGTTCCGGTTTGCCGCCCCGCCTAACGAGTGCGCTGCAGGAACCGCTCTCGCTTCAGGGCGAAGCTGCCTGGTCGTTCTTCGCGCTTGAGCTCCCGCTCTGGCGCGAGGTCGCGGAGGTGACGCTGCCCGCCGACTTCTCGCTGCCCGCGATCCGGCCGGTTGAACCGGAATTTTTCCTCCGGCTCGAAGGCTCGCTCCCGCATCTTCGCGCCGCGCTGACCTGCCGCTATGGGGACCGGCCGGCCTTTTCGCCGACCGCCGATCGGGAGAAGACCTTCGTTCTGCGCGACCCCGAAGGTGCGTGGCTGGTCCGCAATTTGTCGGCCGAACTCGCCGCCGTTGCGCGCCTCGAAGCCGCCGGTTTCGTCGAGGGCGAGCTGCGCGATTCCGCGCAGGCGGCGCGCTTCTTCGCTTTCGATTATCCGGCGCTGGCCCGGGACTGGGAGGTTTCGCTCGCACCGTCGTTAGACAAAGCCCGCGATTCGCTTGAGTCGATCGCGCCGGTGATCGACATCGTGAGCTCCGGCGAAGATTGGTTTGAGCTGAAATATTCTGTCGCCACCGCGGACGGCGAACACATCCCGCTCGCGGAAGTGCAGCGCCTTCTCCGCTCCGGCCAAAGCCGGATGACGCTGAAGAACGGCAAGCAAGCCGTCTTCGATCCGGCCGCGCTGGAGGATTTCGAGGAGCTGCTGCGCGATGTCGATCCGCGCCAACGCACGCCCGGCGTTTACCGGCTCGAGCGGAGTCAGGCCGGCTATCTTGCGAATACTGCGGCGGAGATCGGCGCGCGCCTGGTCGACGCTTCGCGTGCGCTGGCCACCGAGACGACCGAGCCCGATCTCGGTTCGTTAGGCGAAAAACTTCGCGACTACCAACGCACCGGCGTTCGCTGGCTCGCCGCCCTCGCCGGGCAAAAACTAGGCGGCATCCTCGCCGACGAAATGGGTCTCGGGAAAACCGTCCAGACGCTCGCGTTCCTGCAACTGCGGCAAGGCCACGGCCCGGCCCTGATCGTTTGCCCGACGTCGCTCCTCGCCAACTGGCAGCGCGAAGCCGCGCGGTTTACCCCGCACCTCCGCGCGCTCCTGATCGACGGCGCCAATCGCCCGGAAAAGATCGCGCAACTTCCCGGCTACGATCTCGGCCTAACGAGTTACGGACTACTCCGCCGCGATGTGGAACTCTATCGCGCGCTCGCCTTCGACACCGTGGTGCTCGACGAAGCGCAGCACATCAAAAACCCAGACACCCAAAACGCCCAGGCCGCCTTCGATCTCCGCGGCCGCCAGCGCTTCGTCCTCACGGGCACGCCGATGGAAAACTCCGTGCGCGATCTCTGGTCGCTGATGAATTTCGTCGCGCCCGGTTATCTCGGCAGCCGGAGTGATTTTCGCGAGCGCTATGAGCGGCCCCTCGCGAACGGCCCCGAGCCGGTTCTGCAACGCCGGCTCGCGCGCCGGCTGCGCCCGTTTCTGCTCCGTCGGCGGAAGGCCGAGGTCGCGCAGGAATTACCGGCCAAGATCGAGCAGGTCGTGCCGTGCGATCTCGGCCCGGCGCAGCGCTCGACCTACGACGCGATCCTGCGCGAAATCCAAAGTGGCCTCGGGAGTTCGCCTAACGACGGCGCGAAGCGAATGAAAATGCTCACCGGTCTCCTGCGTTTGCGTCAGGTCTGTTGCGATCTGCGTTTGCTCGAGCGCGGGTCGGAGACCCGCGATACATCGGCGGAGTCAGCGAAGCTCGATCTCCTCGAGGAGCTCCTCGGAGGAAAGCATCGACGGCGGGCATCGCGTGCTCATCTTCAGCCAGTTCGTGCAGATGCTCGCGCTCGTTAGGCAACGGCTCGAGGCGAGCGGCACGGCCTATTGTTATCTTGCCGGGGAAACGAGGGAGCGGCAGCGGGAAGTCGATCGCTTCCAGAACGACGAATCCATTCCTGTTTTTCTGATCAGCCTGAAAGCCGGCGGCGTCGGTCTGAACCTCTCCGCCGCTGACACGGTGATCCATTTCGACCCGTGGTGGAACGCGGCGGTCGAAGCGCAGGCGACCGATCGCGCCCATCGCATCGGACAGACGCGGGTCGTCACCGCCTACAAGCTGATCGCTCGTGAGACGGTGGAGGAAAAAATCCTCAAGCTGCAAAACCGCAAACGCGAGCTGGCCAGCGCGCTGCTCGAAAGCGAAGAACCGATGATGAGCGGCCTAACGACCGCCGATCTGGAAGAACTGCTCAGTGGTTAGGCGGCGTGTCCGCGCGTTTTTTCGCTGAAGAGCAGGACGACCGCGTGGCCGTTCGGCACGCGCTTGATCTCCCGCTCAAGAATTCCAAGCTCCGGCGATTGATCAGGTCGTCGGCGGAATCCGCCCGGCCGTTTCTGAAACCTGTAAAAGGTGCACGCGCCGCTTCTCGACTCCGGGGAGCACAGGCGGCCCGGAACAATAAGACCGCGCTTTTCGTTAGTGACAATTTGTTGAATCCGAAACCGCCGGTGCGCGCATCTCACCAGCGATGTTACAGGACTTTCGTTTCGCTCTCCGCCAGCTCCGCAAGTCGCCGGGCTTCACCATCATCGCCGTCCTCACCCTCGCGATCGCGATCGGGGTGAACTCCGCCATTTTCGCCCTGGTCAAAGCGGTGATCCTGAAACCGATCGTCCCGCTGCGCCCGGACGAAGTCGTCGACGTCTACACCGCGCGCCAAAACGCGTCGCACGATTACCGGCAATTTTCCTTCAATGAGTTCAGCACCCTGCGCGACAACACCGACGTCTTCGCCGAGGTCGCGGCGATGCAATTCGCGCTCGCCGGCATCGGGCGTGATGAGGCGATGCGGCGCAGCTTTGTCTTTCTCAGCTCGGAAAATTATTTCCCGCTGATGGGGGTGAAGCCCGCGCTCGGTCGTTTTTACAATGCCGCAGAATGCCGGCCGAACGCGAACGTGCCCGTGGCGGTCGCCAGCTACGCTCTTTGGAAACGACACGGCGGGCGCGCCGACCTGATCGGGAAAGAGGTCACGGTCAACAATCAGGCCTACACCCTGATCGGAGTCGCCCCAGAGGATTTCTCCGGCGCGAGCGCGTTGGTCGCGCCCGATCTCTGGCTGCCGCTCGGGGTCTATTCGCGGCTCGGCTCGGCTTTCAGCGACACTGACATTAACCAGGACCTGACTTCGCCGAAAAATTACACCCTCAACGTCATCGCCCGCCTGAAGCCCGGCCTAACGATCGCGGCGACTAGACCGCGGCTGCCCGCGCTCGCGCAACGTCTCACCGCCGTGCAGCCGCCTGACTCCGGGGGCGCGCGCGAATTGCAGATCGATCCGCCGCCTCGTTTCAGCATCAGCACGCAGCCGGAAGACGACGGCCCACTCGGATTCGCCAGCACACTCCTCATTGTCATGGCCGCGGCCGTGCTCTTCATCGCCTGTCTGAATCTGGCCAACATGCTCCTCGCCCGCGGGGCCAATCGGAACCGCGAGATCGCCCTCCGCCTCGCCCTCGGCGCGAGCCGTTGGCGCATCGTCAGGCAACTGCTTTGCGAAGGATTCCTGCTCGCGCTTAGCGGCGGCGCGCTGGGATTGCTCATCAGCTATTGGAGCAACGGATTGCTCGTCCGCTCGATCAGCACGCTCTTTGTTTCGATGAATTTTTCCCTGGTCTTGAATCTGCGACCCGATCTCATGATCATGGCGCTGACCTTTCTCATCTGTCTTCTCGCCACCTTGCTTTTCAGCCTCGGCCCGGCGTTGAAAGCCAGCCGGCCGGACTTGGTCAATGATTTGAAACAACAGGTCGGCGAACCGGCGCACGTCGGCCGGCTGAACCGGTTTTTCGCGGGCCGGCACCTGCTCGTGATGGCTCAGATCGCCCTCTCGCTCATGCTCCTCTTCAGCGCGGGCCTCTTCTTCCGCGGCGCGCTCAAGGCGGGCGCGCTTTATCCGGGCTTTGACCGGCAGGGCGGAATCTCGGCGGAGATGGATTTTACGCTCGACCGAATGAATGCGGCGGCCGCGCAGCACATCATGTTCGCGGCATGGGAGCGAGTGCGCGAGTTACCCGGCGTTCGTGCAGCGGCGCTCACCACCATGCTGCCCTACGGCAACATCACGAATGCGCGCCGGATCATGCGGATGGACGAAGCCGCGGTCGCGAAGACCGATCCGAAAGCGCCGGAAGCCGGCAAGGGCGCGATCTTCACCGCGGTCACGCCCGGTTGGTTCGACGCCCTCGGGGTGAAGATTTTGCGTGGACGGGATTTCACGGTAAACGAAGCGGAACATAAAGAGACGCCGCGCGTCGCGATCATTGACGAGCAGATGGCGGAACAGCTTTTTCCCAAACAGGACGCGCTCGGCCAACATGTCCGCTTCAGCAACCCGCCGAGCGACGGCTCGCCTAACGACCTCACGATCGTCGGGATCGTGAGCAAGCATCGGCACGAAGTCCTGACCGATGAGCCGCCCCGCCGGCTCTTCGTCCCGCTGGCCCAGGCCTACTCCGGCGCGGTCACGCTGCAGGTGCGCCTAACGAATGGGAGCCGCGCTGCGGTCGCGGCCATGATCCCGACCGTGCGGCAAACTCTGCGCAACGTCGATCCGACGATGCCGATCCTGCGGATCGAGCCGTTTGAAAACATCGTGGACAAAAACGTCGGGCTTTGGGCGGTGCGCTTCGGCGCGGTCCTCTTCGGGATTTTCGGCGTGATCGCTTTGCTCCTCGCGGCCGTCGGCGTCTATGGCGTGAAAGCCTACGCGGTGTCGCGGCGCACCCGGGAGATCGGGATTCGGATGGCGCTCGGCGCCGATCGGCGCGACGTCTTCGCGCTCATCATGAAACAGGGCGCGCTGCAAACTTCGTTCGCGCTCGGCGTCGGATTGCTCCTCGCCCTCGGGATCGGCCGGGTGCTCGCGCAGATGCTTTACCAGGTGAGCCCAATGGATCCGATTGCGCTCGGCGTTTCCAGCTTGCTCCTCGGTGCGGCCGCTTTGCTCGCCTGCTACCTGCCCGCGCGGCGCGCGATGCGGGTGAGCCCGATGACGGCGTTGCGCACGGAATAAAGATCGGCGCGAAGCCCGCGCGCGTTCCGAATCCTGA
The DNA here is from genome assembly GCA_963831805.1 of uncultured Verrucomicrobiae bacterium. Taxonomy (GTDB): domain Bacteria; phylum Verrucomicrobiota; class Verrucomicrobiia; order Chthoniobacterales; family UBA10450; genus Palsa-1392. Next base: position 217,169 of record CAWHRN010000005.1, read on the forward strand.
ATGTGCAACGGATCCGCGAGCGCAGCGTACCGGGATGGCTGGGCGCGGTTCTCACGCTCGGGACTTTTGCGGCGCTCGTCTGGCTGGAGAATCGCCGACCTTTGCGCGGTGCGGTCGAGTCGAAGCTGCGCCGCAACGCCCGCAATCTCGCGGTCGCGACGCTCGGTGCGGTCAGCGTGCAGTTGGCGGAAAACCCGGTTGTCAGGCCGCTCAGCCGGCTGGTGGAACAACGGCGCGTCGGTCTGCTCCAACTCGTTAGGCTGCCGACCTGGGTAGAAATTCCGCTGGCGCTCGCGCTGCTCGATTACACGCTCTACCTCTGGCACGTCCTCACTCATCGGGCGCCCTTTCTCTGGCGTTTTCACCAGGTGCATCACGCCGATCTCGACATGGACGCGTCGACCGCGCTTCGTTTTCACTTCGGCGAGCTCGTCGTCTCGGTGCCATGGCGCGCGGCGCAGGTGCTCGCGATTGGTGTCTGCCCATTCGCGCTCTCGCTCTGGCAGACGGCGCTGCTCCTCGAGATCATGTTTCACCATTCCAACGTCGAGCTGGCCCCCGCGGTTGAGGCGCGGCTGGCGAAGTTTGTGGTCACGCCGCGGCTCCATGGGATTCACCACTCGATCGTCGACGACGAGGTGAATTCGAATTGGTCGAGCGGCCTGACGATCTGGGATTGGCTGCATCGGACACTCCGGCGCGATGTGCCTCAGAATTCGATCACGATTGGCGTGCCGGCGTTTCTCGATCCGGCGGAAGTGCAGCTCGGCGAAGTGCTGGAGATGCCGTTCGTTAGGCAACGCGATCCGCAGTTTCTGCCGCCTCGCCGTTCTTGAGCGTCGCTGCTGATTTCCGGGGAGCAGGCGGCTCGCCTGTCGCATTCGGCGCCGCCGAATGCATTCTTGCTCGCAGAGCAACTCTTGAAGCGACGCGGGGTCGTCGCTTTTTCGCGCCCACAGTGTTCGGCGCGAGCCGCGCCGAACGACAGGCGAGCCGCCTGTGCTCCCCGGAAATTCAGCAGCGACGTTGACCTTATTTCCGCACCTGGCCCTGGCCGCGGATCGCGTACTTGTAGGTCGTTAATTCTTCCAAACCCATCGGTCCTCGCGCGTGCAACTTGTCGGTGCTGATCCCGATTTCCGCGCCGAAACCGAACTCGCCACCGTCGGTAAAACGGGTCGACGCATTCCAGTAAACGGTCGCGGAATCGATCTCGCGCAGGAAACGCTCGGCCAATTTTTCGTCGCGCGTGACGATGCAATCGCTGTGGTGCGAACCGCAGCGCTCGATGTGCTCGATCGCCTCGTTAGGCGACGCGACCGTTTTCACCGCGAGAATGAAATCGAGAAACTCCGTCGTCCAATCCTCCTCCGTCGCGGGCTGGAGCCGTTTGTATTGCAGCGCGGACAGTTGCGCAAAAGCTGGTTCATCGGCGCGCAATTCGACCTGCTTTTCCGCGAGACGCGGCGCGAGTCTCTCGAGAAACGCCGGCGCAATCGCTCGATGAACGAGCACGGTTTCCGCCGCGTTGCAGACGCCGGGACGCTGCGTCTTGGCATTCACCACGATCTCCGTCGCCATCTCGAGATCGGCCTTTTCATCGACGTAAATGATGCAAACGCCATCCGCGTGTTTGATCACCGGCATGCGGGCGTGGCTCACGACCGCTTCGATGAGCGCCGGGCCGCCGCGCGGGATGATGAGGTCGATGTGTTCATTCTGCGCCATCAGCCGGACGCCTTCGCGATCCGTCTGCGGAATGAGCAGAATGCTGTCGGCCGGCAGACCCGCGGTCGCGCCACCACGCTGGAGCGCTGCGGCGATCGCGACGTTGGAGTGAATCGACTCGGAACCGCCGCGCAGGATCGTCGCGTTGCCGGTCTTCATGCAAAGCACAGCGGCGTCGCTGGTGACGTTAGGCCGCGATTCATAGATGATCCCGATGACGCCGATCGGGACGCGGATTTTAGAAATCCTGATTCCGTTAGGCTGCGTCCAACTGCGCAGGACTTCACCGACCGGGTCGGGCAGCGAAGCTACCTGGCGAATGCCGTCGGCCATTTTTTGCAGACGCTCCGGGTTGAGCGTGAGCCGGTCGACCATCGCGTCGGGAAGTGCGTTCTCCCGCGCGTGCGCAAGGTCTTCGGCGTTCGCGGCCAGGATCGGCTCGGACGAGGCGACGATTTCATCGGCCATCGCGCGGAGGGCAGCGTTTTTCTGTTCGCTCTCCAGCCGGGCCAAGGCGCGCGCGGCCTGCCGAGCCCGTCGCCCGAAATCAAGAATCTGCGCGCGGAGATCCATCACGCGCCGACTAACGAAACGTGGCGACGCGCGCTTTTCGTTTGGTCACGAAATGGGTCCCAACTTCCTCGCCCGCGACGACCGCGGCGATGCGCTGCGGCTCGCGGCCGTTGATAATCGCGGTCGGGATGCCGGCTTCGACCGCCATCTGCACGGCGTCTAGTTTCGAGATCATTCCGCCGACCGAGAACGGACCCTTTTCGCTCCGGACCAGGCTTTTTACCCGGTCGATATCGTGCACTCGCCTAACGATGTTGCCCTCGCCGTCGAGCAGCCCGTCGACTTGCGTAAGGATGATCAGGAGATCGGCGCCGGCGAGAAGTGCGACATCGACCGAGAGCCGGTCGTTGTCGCCGAACTTCAATTCCTCGACCGCGACGGAATCGTTCTCGTTGATGATCGGCACGACGTTCCCGGCGGCGAGCAGGCGCTCGAGGGTGTTGGCCGCGTTGCCGCGCCGCATCTGGCTGTCGAGGTCGCCGTGGGTGAGGAGAAGCTGCGCGACGTTCAGCTTGTAGCGGGCAAACGCCGTTTCGTAGGCGCGCATTAGTTTCGACTGACCAATCGCCGCACTGGCCTGCGCCGTCGCGAGGTCGTTAGGTCGCTGCTTCAACGCCAACGCGCTCATCCCGGCCGCGACCGCGCCGCTCGTGACCATGACACATTCATGGCCCGCTCCGATGAGCGCGGCGACTTCGGCGCTGAGCCGCGCGAACTGTTGCGGGTCGAGCCCGGGCGACTTCTTCCGGGTGAGAATGCCGGAGCCAAACTTGAGGACGATACGTTTCTTGCGAGCAGCCATACGAATGGGACGAAATCGTTCGCGCAACCACCAGTGGCGCGCGGATCAACTAACGTCAGGTGTCTGCAACGAAGCAATCGCGATGCCGAGCGCGGCTTCTGCGAGATAAATGCTGCGGGCAGTCTTCGGATGTTCGGCGAGCTCTTCGGTCGCGGCGCGGACGAGCTCAGGACCGAAATGCCAGAGCAGGGAATGCCAGCGCGGCTTGAGCAAGCCCATCACGCCGTCACCGATGAGAAGGAGCGCGCCGAGTTGCACCAAGCGACGGCCGACCAGGTTGTTCATGCCCACTCTATGGCGCGGGCGCCGGGTAGTTTCAAATGGATCGTCGCGTTCGGCGCCGCGGGGCGGGCGTTTGAAGAGCCCAGCGCGACGTGATTCTGTGAGTTTCCGGCATGAATCTTTTCACGGTAGCGCGCGCGACCCGCGCCTATTCACTCCCGGCCAGCGTCGTGCCGGTACTGCTCGGGACAGCGCTCGCGGCGCGCGGTTGCGGGACTGGTGGCCACGGCGCATTTGATCTCGTGAATTTTTTCGTGGTCCTGATCGGCGCGATGTTTGCCCATGTCGGAGCCAACGTTCTGAACGACTACTTCGACTTCGCGCACGGCGTCGATACGCGACCGGAGCATGGCAGCGGCGTGCTCACCCGCGGCGAGATGAAGCCGCGACAGGCGCTGGTGCTGGCGCTCGGTTTCCTCGCGGCCGCGGCGATTTGCGGGCTGATTGTTTTTCGCCGGCAGCCGACGTTCGTCGCCTCTTGGACGCTAATCGGGCTCGGCTGCGCGGTGTTTTATTCCGCGGTCCTAAAACGGTTCGGGCTCGGCGATCTGCTGATCATTCTCTCGTTCGGCGTCGGCCTGACGGTCGGCGCATACGGAGTGCAAATCCGGCCGCTCACTTTGCACGGCTGCCTGGTCGCGGCGTTCTATTCCGCGCCGGTTTGTCTGCTGGTCGACGCGATCCTGCACGCGAACAACCTGCGCGACGCACGGGACGATCGCGCGGCGCGGGTCCGCACGATCGCGACGACGCTCTCGCCGGTGGCCGGACAAAGGGTGCAGCTCTTTCTGCTTTTCGGCCCGCTGGTTTTCGTCCTCGCGACCGTCGCCGCCGGCTGGCTTTCGGTTTGGGCGCTGGCGACGCTGGCCGCCATGCCGCTGCTCCTGCGCGCGGCGAGGAGCGGAAGCGTGGAGGGAACCGCGCAGACGCACCTCATCTTTGGTCTGCTCTACGTCGGGTCGTTGCTCTTCCCTCCGGCGTTCATCTGGTAGGAAAAACGCCGACGCTAGGAAACGCGGGCGCGCGCGTCCTGCTGGTGGTAAATCACGAGGCGGAAACCCCACTCGATCAAAGTCGAGAGGTCTTGATCGGCGGCTTTCCGCGATTCGAGAAATTTCCGGATCTTCTCCTGGAGCGATTTTTGTTCGCCGATCTCGTCGAGGATCTCGAAAATTTCCATCGAGAGCAGCCAGTCGTGCGGGTGCTCGGCCTGCTGCGTTTCCCAAATTTCGCCGAGCCGCTCGTAACCGGTCTGGCGAGTGCGGATGTCGCGGACCTGCTGGTAGAGACTCTCGAGTTTTCGCCTCTGCGCGTCGGAGGGATTCTTAATCGTGCGCTCCTTCGGAAGAAGCGCGACCTGATTATATCCGTCCTTGTCGGCGGCGCCGTTGAAGACCGAGACAATTTCCTGGCCGACCGCCATGTCGAAGGTGCCCCAGGCGGGCTCGAAAAGAACCCGCTCGCCAAGGGTAACGCGGCAATCGCTGAAGCTGACCACGAGCAAACGGCCATCGCGGCGCAGGAGTTTCTCGACCTTGCCGGCGACCCGAACACCGCTCTCAAATTCGAGCCTGGCGACTTCGCCTTCCGTGAGCGCAGTCTCCGGCCAGCGGCCAATCGGTGAGCCGAAGCCTTCTGCATGATAATCGCGGCCGTGGCCCGCTAATTCTTTATCCGCAAAAGCCAGCGCGGTCGGGCCGGTCGTCCGGAGGTAAATTGACTCGTCGTTAGGGCCAGTGAGCACCTCGGTGAAGGTCCCCGAAACCTGCAGGCCGGAGGAATACTCGCAGGTCGCGGTGTTGTGGCTGTCGATGGCTTTGCGGATGCCTTCGAGGCCGCCAACGTGAAAGGCCATTTTGCTCGCGAACTGCTCGAGCACTTCAGCGAGTTGCTGAAAATCCTCAGTGACGAAGAGCTGCGGCTGTTTCGTCGTGATATCGAATGCCGTCTCCGCTGCGCCTAACGAATACGGCAGCTTTTTTACCTTCGGCTCGAGGCAGGAGACGGATTCGCCGATCGAGGAAAGCAGGCCGGCGCCATAGATCTTCGGGTTGTCCATCGGACCGATGAGTCCGTATTCGACCGTCCACCAATGGAGCCGTGAGAGCAGCGCCATTTCGCTCGGATCGCCGAGATTTTTCTGCCGTTCTTCGACCAGCCTGGTCGCGGCGGCGAGTTCATCAGGATCCGGGTTGGGCAGCTCCTTCAGGATCGAGAGATGACGGATCGCCTCGTAAAGCTCGAAGTCTTTTTTCGACGACATCGCCTTCGCGCCGACTTCGCCGAAGCGCTGGAGATAATCGGCATATTCCTGGTCGACAATAATCGGCGCGTGGCCCGCGGCTTCGTGGACGATATCGGGCGCGGGCGTGTACTCGATGTGATTGATCTGGCGCATGTCGCAGGCAATCACGAGCACGCGATAAGCCTGGAATTCCATGAACGCCGCCGGCGGAATGAAGCCGTCCACCGCGACGCAACCCCAGCCGATTTTGCCGAGAATTTCGTTCATCTCCTCGATCCGCGGGATGCGATCGAAGCTGATCCCGGTGTCGAGCAAACCCTGGAAGTAAAGTTTGTGCGCGTATTCCTTCAGGAAAAAAACGTTCTGCCGCATGATGAAACGCCAGACCGCGTGATCGATCGAAGTGTAATCATCGTAGCGCTGATCGACCGCGAATTGGAGCAGGTGTTTGGGCAGCGCGGCGACGGCGGCGTTGGTGGCTTTGGTATGGGCATTCATGAACGAAATCCTCCTGTCAATAATCGCACGGCGGGCGCGACTCGGCAGAAAAAACTAGAACCGTTCGCCAGCCGGGCAAGAGCGGTCACGGCAGGACTGCCCGGCTCACAGCTGATCGCGAATAATTTTGAAAATCACCGTGTTATCAAGAAACCCGTGCAGGCTTTCCGTTCCGGGTCCTCGTCCGGCGGCCAGCACATCGGCGACATTGCTGCGCGCCGAGGGAGCGTAAGCGGCCGCCGGCTCCTGAAACGGTGCCATCGGGGGGTGAGCGGAAACCGCATCTGCGGCGGCTGCATCAGCGCCGCGGGATGGGTCGGCCGTCTTTGGTGGTCCGTTAGGTCCGGTCGCCCAAGTCAGCGCGGGTTCGCCTGCTGCATTGACCCCGAGGATCGCGATGCCGTTATCCCGGCGAAAGGGCGCTCCATTTAAAGCGAGGCCGCCAATGCCCAGATTTCCCGTCACCAGTACAATCGAGTTTTCGCCGGTGTAGGCGTCGGCTACGGCCACGGCGCGATCGAGCGCGGCGGTTTCCGCCAGCGTCTGCTCACCATGATTCTGCCGCGCTGCGGTTCCCATAAGACCGGCATCGACGATCAGCAGATAGCCGCCGGGATTCCATTGCAGCAGTTCGATGGCGCGGCGCGTCATGTCGGCGAGCAAGGGCTGCTCGCTGCCCGCCGCGATCTGTTTCGCCCATGCCATCTCGCCGCTGCTGAACAGTCCCAGCAGCCGTGGTCGTCGCCAGCGCGGAACGTTTTCCAGCTCCGCTTTCGTGCGCACGATCTCGAAACCCTCCCGGCGCGATTCAAGCACGAGATCCCGGGCATCGTGGCGTTCGCCACCCTTGGAATCCGGGAGAAATTCTGCGCTGCCGCCGCCAAGGGCGAGGTCGATCTTCTTTCCCTCCACGAAACTCCGGGCCACCTCATCCGCACGTTCCTGGCCCGCGGAATAAAACGCGGACGCCGTTGGATTCGTTAGGCGGGTATTCGTGACCAATCCGATCGAGCGCCCTTTTTCCCGCGCCAGGTCGATGATCGTGGCCAGGGCGCGCGGCGCCGACTCGGCCGAGGGACCGCCGCGATTGTTGACCTTCTCGCCCGTGGCCAACGCGGTCGCCGCAGCGCTCTCATCGGGCGTCGCGAAATCCTGCGAGGCGTTCGCGAGCAAGGCCAGCGCCGGCAACTTCTCCAGCGCGAGCTTCGCATTTGCGCTACCGGCATAAAGCCGCGTGGCGGCGACCCGGTCGGGCGTCAGGCCCTCGCCGATGAAGAGGACGATCCCGAAAGGTTTCTGCACCACCCAGTGCCGGAAATAGAGAACTCCGAGGCCGCAAAAAATCGCTAGGCAGAGAAGCGCCAGGAGCTGATTCCGCCATCGCATCTCCTCGATAGAGCGAGCGACGCCGTCCTTGTCAATCCCGCAGCCGCGGGAAACCGCTTGAGGCCAGCCGCGCTCCCCGGCAGAGTTCGCCGGTATGGCGAAACCGGTGCTCCTCGTGATTCGTGATGGCTGGGGAATTAATCCCGGCGGAATGAAAGACCGCGAGAAAAACGGCGACGCGACGCTACTCGCCAAAACCCCATTCCACGATCAGCTCCTGCGCGATTATCCGCACTCGACCCTGAGCGCGAGCGGCGGAGACGTCGGCTTGCCGGACGGACAAATGGGAAACTCCGAAGTCGGCCACCTGAACCTCGGCGCCGGCCGGATCGTTTATCAGGATCTGACCCGGATCAATAAGGCAATCGCCGAGGGCGACCTTGAGCATAACGAAGTGCTCCAAGCGACTCTGCAGCAGGCGCGGACCGGTCGTCTCCATCTCATCGGGCTGGTTTCCGATGGCGGAGTCCACAGCCATCTCGCGCATCTTATCGCGCTCGCGAAGGCGGCGAAAACGGCGGGCGTCGACCAGATTTTCGTGCACGCGATCACCGACGGGCGCGATGCTTCGCCGACCGGTGGCGCGGGTTATCTTGCGGACTGCGCGACCAAACTCGCACCGACCGGCGCGCAGATCATCACCGTCGTCGGCCGTTATTTTGCGATGGATCGCGACCGTCGCTGGGAGCGGACGAAACTGGCCTGGGACGCTATCGTCTTCGGCCGCGGCGAGGTCTGCACCGATTCGCCGACGGAAGCGCTGCAACGCCACTACGAGCACGGGAAGACGGACGAATTCATGCCCGCGCTGATCTTCGCCCAGCCTAACGAACAAAGGATTCACGACAGCGATACCGTACTTTTTTTTAACTTCCGCGCCGATCGTGCGCGCCAACTCTCCCAGGCTTTCCTGCTCCCGGAGTTCGATGGCTTCGACCGGGAAGTCTGGCCGAGGGTGCACTACGTCACGCTCACCGAATACGACAAGAACTATCACTGCCCGGTGATTTTCGGGCCACAGGCACTCGACAAAATCCTCGGCGAGGTGGTGAGTGCCGCCGGCAGGAAACAGTTGCGCATCGCGGAGACGGAAAAATATCCGCACGTCACCTACTTCTTTAATGGCGGCGTCGAACAACCTTCACCGGGGGAAGAGCGGAAGATCATTCCCTCGCCGAAGGTCGCGACCTATGACCTTCAGCCCGAGATGAGCGCGGTGCAGGTGACGAATGAAATGCTCAGCCGCCTGCCCGAATACGATCTCATCATTCTGAACTACGCGAACCCGGACATGGTCGGGCACACCGGCGTGGTCGAAGCCGGCGTCCGCGCGGTGGAAACGATTGACGCCAGTCTCGCGCGGCTGGTTCCGGCGGCGCTGTCGTTAGGCGGAAAGCTGCTCCTGACCGCCGACCACGGGAATTGCGAGCAGATGCGAAACGCGGATGGATCCCCGAACACCGCGCACACGACGAATCTGGTGCAACTGATCTACGTCGCGGAAGACGCTCCAAAGTTTCGCCTAACGAATGGAATCCTGGCCGACATTGCGCCGACTCTGCTCTTCCTCCTCGACCTGCCGCAACCGGCCGAAATGACCGGCCACAACCTCCTCGCCGCCCGCGAGTGAAGCGCTAGACCGAAGCCGCCGTCGCGGGTTCGCCATCTTTTTTTCGCGGCGGCAGGTTGGGATCAAGGAAGCCGAGCATGTGCGCATGTTCGATCACCCGCACCCCTTCCTTCTCTTGCAGCCGGGCGATCTGCTGATGGAAGGTTTCCATCCTGGTCCAGTGCACTTTCGGGCGGAAATGATGTTCCGCGTGATAACCGTTGTAGAAAAAAATCCAGTTGTAGATTTTCCCATAACTGCTCACGCCCCAGGCGATCGGCTTCTCGGGGTTCGCCCCGTAGTGGCGGAAGTAGCCGTTCAGATAACTGAAGCAATGCCCGAGATAAAAGAAGGGCAGGAAAAAGAAAATGACGTAGCGCCAGTTAAAGCAAAACATGACGAAGAGCACGGTGGCGAATGAGGCCAGCTCTATATTTCCCCAGCGCACTTCCTCATTCCCGCGCTTCGTCAGTTCGCGTTTAATCGCCGCCGGGTTATCGCGGAAGAAGCTCAGGAAGACATAGCTCCACGGGTTCTCCGCTTCATCGTCATGACCGTGGCGATAGATGGAAATCCAATCGATCGTCTCGCCGTTCTCGCCTTTCTTGTCGCTGTTTCCCTTGTGATGCTGCGTGTGGACGACGTCGTAGTAGGTCTGCGAAAAACAGCAGGCGATGGACTCGACGATGCCGAAGAGCCGGTTGAGCAGCGGCGAACGGAAGAACGGGTTGTGAATGAAGTTATGGGAGACGCCGTTGATGTTCGCGTTCACCATCAGCGAATAGGTGAAGCCGAGGAGGAGCATGATCCAGAGCGGCGTGTGCGGGTAGAGGAAGAATAGCGCGAGGAAAAACGCGAGATGAAAAAGTCCGGCGAGCGTCGGAATCGCGTCCCAGCGCGTGAAGGCGAAGATCTTCGAGTCCGTCGTTACGCGATCGACTTTAATGGGATCAGAGTTCATGAGGAAAGCGGAAGAACGCAGAAAACTGTCCGAAAAACACGCGGGACGCAAATGCCCCGACTGCGCTCCGAGAGGCGGCTGCCACCTAACGAATCGGCGCAGGTGTCGGCGCGGGCCGCAGGGGACCCATGCCCTTGAGCAGGTCGCCGATCTCGCTCTCGGTCGAGAGCACCGCCGTCGTCCCCGCGCAAAGGCCGCCGCTGCGACTTCGAGTCGTCGATTGAAAGAGTAAAGCTCCTGCGCTTCCGGCGAACTGTAGGCGGCGCTGTAGATCCGCGCGGCCTCGGCATCGGCTTCGCCTTCCGTTTTCAGCGCGTCACGAGTGGCGGCCGATTGAATCGAGGCGACGTCGCTCTCCTTCTGGCCATTGATATTAGCGGCTTCGCCGCGTCCTTCGGAGCGGAATTTCGACGCGATCTGGTGTCGTTCGCTCGACATTCGTTCGATGATTTTGTCGGCCACCGCCGGGTTGTATTTGCTTCGCTTGAAGCGTTCGTCGAGCAGTTCGATCCCGAAACCTTCGATCTTCTGCGCGCGCACGCTCGGTGATCTGTTGCTCGATCGCACTGCGGCCCATCTCGATGTCGGGAAGATTGCTCGGCAGGACGGTGCCGGATCTTTTCCAGCTCCGCGTCGCGCACAGGTTGTCGGCCTTTGGTCAGCCGGACGATTTCGACGAGATCGTGTGCAGCCACGGCGGTGCGGGTCTCGCTGCCCGAGAATGTCGTCGAGGCGGGAGAGCGCGCTGCGCTCGTCGTTCAGGCGGTTGTAGTAGAGTAGCGGGTCGCTGATCCGCCAGCGCGCGAAGCAATCGACGATGAGGTAGAGCTTGTCCTTGGTCGGCAGTCTCGGTCGGCGGCCCGTCCCAGGCGAGGATGCGGTTGTCGAAACGATGGACGGAATCGACAACGGGAAGCTTGAACTTCAGCCCGGGCGTCTTCTCGACCCGGACGGCCTTGCCGAAGCGAGTCACGATCGCGGTTTCGTACTGATGGACGGTGAAGAGAAGCGCGCCCCATTTCAGCGCCGTGAGCAGAAAGATGAGCCCGATAATGGCGAGCACGGGCCGCTGCATGAAACCAACGAAGCGGGTGGAAAGATGCGGGCGATAGAGGCTGCTGCGTTTGTTCGTTAGGCATACTCGTTAGGGCGACGGCTCGGTTGGCAGGGGCAGGGTCTGCAAAATTCCTTTCACGTTTTCATCGACCACGACTTTTGCGTTGCAGCGCCGGCAGAATGGTCTGCATCGATTCGAAATAAAGGCGGCGCCGGGTGATCTCGGGCGCCTTCGCATATTCGGTGAGGAGGAGGGTAAATTTCTCGGCGTCGCCTTTGCGCCTGGTTGACCCGCCGAAAGGCGTACGCTTCCGCCTGCTTCTGCCGCTCTTTCGCCTGGCCGCGCGCGTTCGGGACGGCGTCGTTGTAGATCGCCCAGGCCTGGTTGATCGCGGTCTGCTTTTCCTGCTGCGCCTGGTTTACTTCGTTAAACGCAGCCTGGACCGCGGGAGGCGGGCGCACGGTCGCGAGCTGGACCTGCTGGATCTGCAGGCCAAGCCCGTACTCGGAGGACAATTTCGCCAACCGGTCGAGCGTTGACGTTTCGATCTCGTGCCGGCCAATAGTCAGGACTTCATCGACCGTGCGATCACCGATTACTTCGCGCATCACGCTTTCAGAAAGATCGCGCAACGTCTGCTCCGGTTCGCGCGCTCCAAAAAGATACTGCTTCGGATCAGTGATCCGGTATTGCACGACCCATGGGACGAGCGCGGTGTTCAAGTCGCCGGTGATCATCGTCTCGGTGTCTTCCGGTTCGGCGTCGCCTTGAAATCCGTTCGTTGCGCTGGAAGTGGTAAAACCGAACTCCAGTTTCAACAGTCGCTGCGTCGGGACGATCTGGATCTCATCAACGTAAGGAATGGCATAAGCCAAGCCGGGGCCTTCCGTGCTGTGATAGGCGCCGAAGCGCAACTTGACCCCGACGGAATTTGTCGGGACCGAGACGAAACCGAAGAGGAGCGAAAACAGGGTAACGATGATCCCGATGATTCCGATCACCCCGAGCAGAAAGCGAAACGGACGAAACTGAAAGCCCGGAGGGAAAGGTGACGCGGAGGAGCCGGGCGAAGTGGTGATTTGCATCAGGAGAAAATCTAAAATCTAGCACAGGCGTGCGGCGGGGCCGCTATTCCACGTCGACCTCGATCCCGCCGATCCAACCAGCGACGAGGTTGTAGAGGGCCGACCCGATAATCCCGAAGACGAAACCCATGACCGCGTAAATGACCGGCATGAAAATTCCCATTCCAAAGATAAGACCGGCAATGGCTGCGGTTGGAGCGGATTGACCGCCTTGCCCATGTTGGGCAAAGGCTCCTGCCATTCCAGCCAAGGCGAAAAATGGGAGGAAGACCAAGCCCATACAGCCATCGAGCACGGCGAGCATTTTTCCGGCTTGAAGGGGCGCGATGCGTTTTAGACGGCGAGTCATCTCATCAAGATGACGATGGGTGCGACCGCAGGCGAGCAAGAAAATAAACGGCCTTTCGCATATCTCCCGCATCCTCTATTCCGAGAGATAGCCCGGGCCGTCAGGCGTCATATCCCACGCATTAATAAACTGGCCCAGAATTGCTGAGAACGATCGCAACGAAGAATGAGATAGAGGAACCCAAGGGATAAAGTCAGCTGGCGATCCTTGCAAACCAAGCTATCGACTACGCTTAGCGTTTAGCAAGGGACCGAGCTATGCTCAAGCCTTGCGCGGCGGACTTAAGATCCGGTTGGAGGCGCAATGCCGCCTCGTAGTGCTGGATGGCGAGGTCAAATTCGCCCATATTACAAAGTAAATCGCCAAGTAGTTCGTGACCCATAAACATACTCGGGTCCAACGTTAGGCTATGTTCTATCCGCCGGCGTGCCTCCGTGCGTTGCCCGATGGCTTCAAGAACAAGCGCAAGCCTAAGCTCTGCCTTAGCGCTGTTCGGATCTAAAATAAGGGAATGCTGATAATGCTCGATCGCCTGATCGTTCTGGCCGAGGTCGCCGAAAGCCAGGCCAAGAAGGAATTCAGCTTCGGCAATGGATGGGTCTTGCTTGATGGCAGATTGATACCGGGGAATGGCTTCCTCAATATGACCTGCCTGATGTAAGGCCTTACCGTAATCTAACTGCGCCTGAGCATCAGCGGGCAGGACTTCAGCCACTTTCGCCGCGCGCTCGAGAGGCGGCACCACTCGTCCCAATAACTGCGCGGCGCAGAGAGCGCCCACTGGGATGACCAAAGCGGTCCAGCGCAAGCTGTGACGCAACCAAGGCGGCCAACTTGGCTGGGGAGCATTCACGACGCCGCCTGTTCCGCCGATTCCGAGCGTGTTTCGCGTGTGCGCCTCCCGGACTTTCCAGATAAAGCCATCGTAATAAAAGTGGAGTAAGGCAGATGCTGCCACCACTCCGATCAGGCAATGACGAATCCAAAGAGCGGAGGCACCGTAAGTAGTGAAACCGATAGATCCATAGGCGAGCACAAGCCCGACATAGACACCGATAAGCGCCCCACTCTTACGAAAGATAAAGCGCATAAAGCCTTTAATGCTGGCGTCGCGCTCTACCCGACTTCGATTATAAATCCAGACGATCGCGAGATACTGAACGTCGTGAAAAACCTCGAACAGCGCGATCCCCACAAGGATGTTCTGAACCCCGTTATTACAATACCACCAGAACGCGATGCTAGTGGTGAGCAACGTAATCTTAATCGGGCTCGCCCATCCCTTGCTCCGCCAGTGGCTCCATTGTTGCCAGGCGAAGTAACCAGTTACTAACACCAGAGTGCCGATAAGAACCGAACGCATCGCTGAGACAGCGACGGCGGGGATCGCAGGCCCTCCGCTTTCGTAGTAAAGATCCAATAAAGTCCGAAAACGCATATGCGACAGGAGCACTGCCGACGCAAACCAAACAAAACAGAGCGCCAAGTCGGCCCGCGCACGGGCCGCACCGCTAGCGGACGCTTTGCCGTCGTAAATGCGACAGAAACCGTAGGTCTGCATCATCCCGTGCCAAATTCCCCAAGCCATGGCCAATAACTGAATCGCTTGGATATCGTACCACGATGACCAGATTGAGACGGTTAATAAAACTACGGGAGCAAGCAGGAAACGAGTGCGGAATCGCGCGAAAAGGGAACGATCCCCATACGCGCGAATCATCCCCGGGAGGTGATGACCCATCGCTCCGAAGGCACCGACAAAAAGGAAAATGTCCTGAGCCCTCCACCGGGCTTGCGCCGCCGAGAAGAGCGGTATCAGCAAAATGGGCGTACCGACGAAAAGGCATAGGTCCCGCCAGCGATCAAGAATCCAGGGGGAAGGTTTGGGACGATCTGGAGTGCTCGTTTTTGAACGAGCTACAGGGCCGGATTTCGAAAACGGGCTTCTCTCCAAGCGGCCCAATGTTGTGGACATTGCCATTAAAGTTGGACTAAAGCATTTTGTCGACTCTTGGCAAGCTTCTACCCAAGGTCGAAGTCTGCCCCGTTCTCATTTTCCAGTTCCGGCCTCTTGGTAGTCTCCAAAAAGCAAAAGGCGGGCGGCATTGCTGCCGCCCGCCGATGCAATTTACTTCGCTCCGTTCGCCTAGAACTTCTTCGTCACACTGACGTAGTAGTAGCGATTGCGGATGCTGTAGAGCGACGTGTCGTAGTTATCGTTGAACGCACCCAGGACGGTCGGCGGATTACGATCGAACGCGTTGTTCACGCCTGCCGTCAGCGTCGTATCCCAGAGGAGACGCTGCCAGATGGTCGACGAATTGTCGGCAGCCACCGTTGGAGCAACCGCTTTGGCGTCCTTCGCATCCTTCGAGTAACCCGGAGCCGGAGCTTCAACAGGCGCGGGTTTCGGGAAGGTGTAGCTGAGCTGCATATCGAGCGTGATGTAAGAGGTCACGCGGCGGTGCAGTTCGAAGTTCGGGTTCGCGGCTGTTCCCGGATTTCCGGGGACCAAGCCGTTGCTCGAACCATCGGGCAGTTTCAGGAAGGAGGGATCGTCCTCGTAGTCGCCGATGTAGTTACCGGTCGCGACAAAGTCGAAGTTATCGAATACCCATTCACCGCGTACAAACGCCTTATTGAAAGGAATCGCACCCGGAGCCAGCGGCAGTGAGCCGTTATTGTAGTTACCGAGGAAGTTGGTATAACCCAATCCCCAGGACGGGCTCGATCTTGTAGGTGAAGAAGTGGTTCAAACCACCCGATGCCGTAAACGTTCCAAGATTCTGCGTGGGAATCTGGTAGACCACAGACACGTCCAAACCTTGGACGTTACGACGGCCGGCATTACCGACTGCCGAGTCGATCTCAAACAGATTGCCTTGTGCGTCACGGTTGACACCCAACGCCGGGCCGCCAGGGAGACCGGGGAAGCCAGCGCCACCACCGGGACCGTCCGGATCAACCACGTTCGCGGTGAGCAGGAACTGCGCGAAGCTGTCCGCATCGACAATGAGGTTCGTCGTGAACTCGTTGTAGTAGTCAACCGAGAGAGTTAACCCAGGCACCTGCTTCGGCGAATAAACGATGCCGGCAGTGTACCGAGTCGGTCGTCTCCGGAAGGAGGTTCGGATTGCCGCCTTCGATCACGCCTTCAGGCGGCTGCAGGGTCGTCCCGATGAGCGGATCGAAGAGGTTCGGGAAATTCTGGAATTTCTCCTGAAACAATTGAAGCGGTGTCGGCGCAAGGAACGACTGCGAAGCCGTGGCGCGAAGGGTGACATCCTGAATAGGCTGATAACGAATCGAGATACGCGGGCTGCCACCGAAATCTTCGTCCGGATTCGAGTTATCGAAGGAGGCGGTATTGCCTTTGACCAGGTTGTCGTGTTCGTCAAACTTCTCGTAGCGGAACGCCAAGCCCAACTTCGAAGGCATAAACCCCCGGAATATTCATCGTCGAGGTGACGAACGGGATGCTCAATTCGCCGAAGATTGAATTGACGTCCGTGGTGTTTCTGCTCGCGGTCGCGGCATTGAACCCGAGTTGGTCACCGGCCAACTGAACGTTATCCGGAACGGTTTGGTTCCGAACACTGCGGTGTTCGTAACCGCCGGCAATATCGATACCACCGTTATAGAGATTCGGGAAGAGGTGAGCGTTGAGTTTCACATCGACCAGATAGGCGCGCTCCAGGAACTGCGTGGTCCCAATGTAGGACGCGGCCGACGCGGCCGTGGCGTTATCATATGGCGCTGTCAGGCCAGTAGGAACGCCATTCACGTAGGTCGGCGCGACACCCGTGACCGGCGCACTCTGGCCGATGAACGGATTGAAGTTGCCCAAGGCGATCTGATTCGCGATACCACTGAGAGTCGCGTCACCGCTATCCGTCTCAACTTCGTTGAAGTAATCATAAACAAATCCGGAATCGTAGCCAAAGTGGCTGATGAACGAATTATCCTGGAAGTTGAAATCGCCTTTGACTCCCGCTTCGTAACGAGTGTCATCCTTGTCGAAGAAGGAACGACGAGGTCCGAGATCGTTGACGAGGCGGTAGCGAACCTGAGTAAGCGTATCACCGAACGGATTGAACGGAGACGCGATCGATTCTTCGAGTCCACCACCCGGGGTAAGGGCAAACGGAGCCGCGGCCAGACCGTTGTCCTGCGTGAGGTGGGAATAGAGGATGTCACCGTAGATCTGCATCGCGTCGCCGAACACTTTGTAGCTCGACGTCACATAATAGTCCCAGCGCTCCTGAGCCGGAATGGCCGGGGTCGCGGAGCGGAAGTTGTAACGGGAAGGATCGGTTCCCGGCGGGAAGTCGCCCGGAAGCGTTCCGCCCGGAGGCGTGCTGAATTGAGTCGGCTCGAAACGGCGATAGGAGGCCGGCGTCGGTGCGTTGTTCGTCGGATCGATTAAGACCAACTGCGTCCCGTTGACCGCCACACGACCTGAGAAGGTCGGGCTATTGGTGTTACCGCCGCCCAATCCCAAGCCCGTGGGGTCGTTCGAAACGTCACCCGTGGAAGCGATGAGACGATCGCGCGAGAAAAGGTTCGCGCGCGAATAGTATTCACCGGCCGCCGCAACCTGGAATCGGCCATCCAAGCCGGTCACGCCGCCCTTGAGATAAAACTGCCGGACGTGCGCATCGGTATCGGTGGTATTGCCGTAGAGGGCGAAGACTTCCGCACCCTGATAGGCCGGTTCGTTCGGGCCGTCGATGAGAATGAAGTTCACCACACCCGCCACGGCATCCGAGCCGTAAATCGAGGAGGCGCCATCCTTCAGAATTTCCGTCCGCGAGAGCGCACCGAGACCAATCAAGTTGATGTCGGCGAAACCGAAGGCACGCCGACCATTGATGAGGGTCAGGGTGTTGCCGGCTCCGAGAGCACGCAGGTTGATGAAAGCACTACCGTCGCCGCCGTTGGAATCGTTTTCCGTCGCGGTGTTACCGACGAAGGACGGCAACTGGCGCAGACCTTCAGCCGGCGTGTTCGCACCTTGCTTGGTGAGCACTTCGGCGGTGTAGGTGGTGACCGGAAGAGCAGACTCGGTCTCGGCGGTCGGGATGTAGGAACCGGTCACGATAATGCGTTCCGCGGTTGCTGCCCCGGCCTCCTGAGTGCTGGTACTAGTGGTCGTGGTCGTGGTCGTCGTCACCGGAGTCGGTGAGGCGTCTTGCGCAAATGCGCTCGACGCGAGGAAAAGCGGAATACCGACGCCAGCCGCGAGGGCCGTGCGAACGAAATTCAGCTTGGTGAATACAGTTCTGTTCATTTGTTTCTCCATTGGTTTGGTTAGGTTTGGCGGTGAGGATTAAGGAAGAAAATAACCCCTGACAAGTGAATTTTTCATTTTTTTGAAAATATTTTTGAACGCCGGGGAGCCGGGCTCTGTCGTTATGGGACCGTTCCGGAGTCCTCGCCGCGGTTGTTTGCCCGTGATCGGATGGAAAGAGTCAAAGGGCAGACCGCACTGAATTCGGGCTCGTTCTCCCGGTTGCGCTGACTTCAACGTCCTCTGTTCACCGCTCGTTAGGCTTGCGCCTCGCCGACTCGCATTCGTTAGGCAAAGACCTGCTTATACGGCCAATTCGCCTTGACTCCCCTTCGGTTTGGTTTTCCCGTCGGGCCTCTCGCGATGGATCTTCTTTTCTTCCTTGCCGCCGCCCCGGCTGAGCCCAACCCGCTCATCATGCTTCCCTTTGCGGTGTTGCTTCTTTGCATCGCGATCGCGCCGTTCATCCTGAAACATCATTGGGAACATTCCTATCACCTCGTCTCCCTCGGCCTCGCGGCCTTCACCACCGCCTACTACGTCTTCGTTCTGCGCAGCGGCGAGCGGATGCTGCATGTCGGCTGGGAATATTTCAGCTTCATGGCTGCGGTCGGTTCGCTCTATGTCGTAACCGGCGGCATTCAAATCGTGGTGAAGGGCGAGGCCAAGCCGTCGATCAACACGCTCTTCCTCGGGATCGGTGCGATCCTCGCGAATTTCGTCGGCACGACCGGCGCCTCCATGCTCCTGATCCGTCCTTGGATCCGGATGAACAAATATCGCTTCACCGGTCTGCACACGGCCTTCTTCATTTTCCTCGTGAGCAACGTCGGCGGCGCCATGCTCCCGACCGGGCCGCCTCTTTTCCTTGGATATCTCCGCGGCGTGCCTTTCTGGTGGGCGCTGCGCAACGCCTGGCTTCCGTGGGTCATCATCCTCGCGAGCCTCCTGCTCGTTTTCTACGTGATCGATCGGCTCAATTACCGGCGCGCTCCCGTCGACGTCCGTCACGCGCAGACCGCGAGCGAAGAGTGGTGTTTCGACGGTTTGCGCAACGTCTGGCTCATGCTCGTGATCCTCGGTGCGCTCATCGCCGTCCCCGCCGGCTGGCGCGAGTTGATCATGATCGCGGCGGCGTTGCTCGCTTATTTCTGGACGCCGGGGCCGATTTATAAAGGAAACGACTTCACCTTCGCGCCGCTCAAGGAACTCGGCTGGCTCTTTCTCGGCATCTTCGGCACGATGGTCCCGGTGCTCGAATACATGGAGCGCCACGCCCGCGATCTCGGCCTGCGCTCCGACCTGCAATTTTTCTGGTTCACCGGCCTCCTCTCCGGCCTGCTCGATAACGCGCCGACCTATCTCACTTTTCTCGCCGGCGCGCTCGGCCTGGAACATTTGCGCATCGACCACACGGCCGAAGTCAGCCGCTTCGCCGCGGAGCATGGCCATTACCTCGTCGCGATTTCGTTAGGCGCGACCTGTTTCGGCGCGCTCACCTACATCGGGAACGGCCCGAACCTCATGGTCAAGTCGATCGCCGACCACGCGAAACTGAATCCCCCGAGCTTTTTCGGCTTCATTTTCAAATTCGCACTCCCGGTTCTCCTGCCCATCTTTGCTCTCGTCTCATGGTGGTTTTTTTAGTCCTGAAATGTTTACCGGATTAATCGAAGAGGTCGGCCGAGTGACTTGGATCCGCGCGACCAAGCGCGGGACGCAGCTCCAGCTCTCGGCGCCGCTGATCGTCGAGGATTTAAAAAGGGGCGACAGCGTTTCCGTGAACGGCTGTTGCCTGACCGCGAAAACGATTCGCGACGACCTGATCACGTTCGATCTGCTCGAGGAAACCTTGAACCGGACCAACCTCGGCACTCTGCGCCGCGACAGTCGGGTGAATCTCGAGCGCGCGCTCGCCGCCACAGCGCGCCTAGGCGGCCACTTCGTGCAGGGACACGTCGATTGCGTGCTCCAAGTGCTCAACTACGCCGTCGAAGGCGCCGACAGCCGGCTCGAGGTGGAGTTGCCGGAAGGCTGGGCCTGGTATGCCGCGTTCAAAGGCTCGATCGCGCTCAACGGCATCAGCCTGACGATCGCGGAGCTGACCGCGGCCAGCTTCGTGGTCTGGATCATTCCCCACACCCGGCGACAGACGAACCTGGAAAATTTGCAGCCCGGCGATCTGCTCAACGTCGAGTTCGACCTCATCGCGAAATACGTCGAGCGGATGCTCCCGCGGATGATTGTCGCGCAGGACTAACGAATCATTCCGCGCCGGAACCGAAGACGACCGCCGGGATCGTGCGCAGGAGGATTTTAAAATCCAGGCCTAACGACCAATGGTCGATATATTCGAGGTCGAGTTTCACCCAGTCCCCGAAATCCTGTACCCGATTTCGCCCGCTGATTTGCCAGAGGCAGGTCAGGCCCGGCTTCACGCTCAACCGCCGCCGTTGCGCGGTGTGTTCAAAATTCTCCACCTCGTAGAGCGGGAGCGGCCGCGGCCCGACCAGGCTCATCTGGCCAGCGAACACATTCAGGAGCTGCGGCAGCTCGTCCATGCTCGTCCGTCGCAGCCACCGCCCGAAAGGCGTGATCCGCGGATCGTCCTCCACCTTGAAAACCGGCCCGCGCATCAGGTTGAACGGCAGCAGCTCCGCACGCCGCATCTCCGCGTCGTTCGACATCGAGCGAAATTTGTACATCACGAACGGCTTCCCATGTTTTCCGGCCCGCTGTTGTTTGAAAATAATCGGCCCGCGCGAAGTCAGCTTCACGCCGATCGCCACCACCAGCATCGGCAGCGCAAAGAGCACGAGCAGGAGGATCGAGCCGAAGACATCGATCATGCGCTTGAAGAGCAGCGCCCACGAAACGTCCGGGGTCGAGCGAAAGACGAGCATCGGCCGCTCGCCGAACGCGTCGAAGTCCGGTTTCGCGATCGAGGTCTGGATAAAATTCGCCACCAGCCAGGCCGGGACGCCTTCCACTTCGCAGGCGCCGATCGCCGCTTCCACGCGATTGAGCTGGCTGTGACCGGCCGCGAAAATAACCCGCGCGACCGCGTGCTCGTGCATCGCCGCGACCAGATCGGAGAGCGGCTGGTTCTCGATATCGATCCGTGCGGCGATATTCAGTCGCATCGCTTCGTCCGGCGTGAAGGAGCGCTCGAGCGCCACGATATCCTGCGGCACGCCGGCGAGCAGCACCCGCTCGCGTAATTTCCCCGCCGCCGCCCGATGCCGAATCCGCCTAACGAGCAGCCGTTCCTTCACCAGCAGCACCACCGTGGCGATGAGCATGAAGAGCAGCGGCACCGCGCGGCTCTTCAGCGGCAGGCGCAAAAAAATCACGCAACCGCTGACCAGGATGCTCAGGTAAATCATCGTCCGCAGGATCTGCACGAACGACTTCCACGGGGTCTTGTTCAGCGGCGACCGATAAAATCCCTGCAGGTCGAGAATGATCGGACCGAACGGCATGATCACGACCAGGAGCCATTGGTAATACTGGAACGGGTCGATCGAGTAACTGAGATTAAACCAATCCGTGCTCGCGACCCGCAGCACGTGCGCGGCGAAGAGCGACAGCGCCATCACGAGCGAATCGACCAGCTGCTGGAACTGGGTATTTAATTCCTGTCGTCGAGCGAGCATCGTTTATGAATCCACCGCGGAGGGCTCCAGCCATCGCAATTTCCGCGCCTCCGCGCAAGATATGATCGTCCCCAACCCGGTCAAAATCAGTGGCCAGCTCGTCGGAGTGATCGCGGATCGCACGTCGTTGCGGCGCGCCTTGCGACTGCGACGGTGGCCGGATTTTCTCGAGCTACGCCTCGATTCTCTGGCGGATCGCTTGGAGGAAACCGAGCGAACGCGGCCGCGATTGCACGCTCCGTTTATCATCACCGCGCGACATCCGGCGGAAGGCGGAGTCCACGGGCTCAGCGCCTCGACGCGGCGGGCGCTGCTCCGGCGTTTTCTCGATCGCGCCGCTTACGTCGACATCGAGTTGCGCGCCGTCGGCGAAATGGAATCGCTCATCGCCGAGGCGCGCGCCGCGGGCGCCGGTCTCATTATTTCCCGCCACGACTTCTCCGACACCCCCGAGCCTGCTGTCCTGCGCGCGCAACTAAAACGCGCGGTCCGCTACCAACCAGACATTTTCAAGATCGCGACTCGCACCGACACCCGCGCGCAGCTCGCGCGGCTGCTCGATTTTTTTCGCGACAACTCCGACCGGCTGCCGATCGCGGCGATGGGCATGGGCAAACTTGGCCTCGCTTCCCGCCGCCAACTCCTGCGTCTCGGTTCCGCTTTGAATTATGCCGCTGTCGGTGCGTCGAATGCTCCCGGCCAGCCCACTCTGGCCAATCTCCGCCGTACGCCGAGCCGCGTATATCAAATAGACAACCACCTCCGCCAATGTCCCACGCCGTCCCATTGCCCATCACCGTGCCGGTCATGCCGCTGGCCGGCGTGCTCCTCTTCCCAAACGCGCTCCTCCCGCTCCACATCTTCGAGCCGCGCTTCCGCGAGATGCTCGATCGCGCCCTGCGCGCCGATCGCATGCTCTGCGTCGCCCTCGTTAGGCCGGAACGGCATCACTGGCGCACCAGTGAAGATTTTTTCCCGGTCAGCACCATCGGCCTCATCCGCGCGTGCGTCGGACGCGAGGATGGGACTTCCGATCTCATCCTCCAGGGATTACAGCGGGTGAAATTTACCGGCTTCGCCCAGGAAACGCCCTACCCGGTGGCGCAGTTCAAGCCACTCAAGACCCGCACCAGGCTCACGGTCGAGACCGACGCGCTCTCCGCGAAGGTCCTGGAATTTTACGGCCGCCTCAGACAGATCGGCCGCGAGCTGCCGGAGAAAGTCGACCGCTACCTGAACGAGATGAGCGACCCGGAACTGCTCGCCGATTTGATCGCCAGCACTTTGATCAGCGACGCCGCGCGCCGCCAGCAGCTCCTCGAGGAGCTCGATCTCAACCAACGTTTGCGGCTCCTCATCCAGTATCTGCGCGAGGAGGGCGGCAGCGCCGCAGCCTAACGAGCGACCCCGCTTCCGGCTCAACGCCAAAATCCGTCATCCTGAGCGAAGCCGAAGGATCCCGGTGATTTTCTGTGCCGCCCCAGAACGCATTCTCCGGCTCCGCCCAGGACGACGCCAAAGTTCGTTAGGCCGTGAGCCGCGCGTGCTCCTCGAGCAGATACCGATCGGTCATCCCAGCGAGGTAATCGCAGACCGTCCGGTGCAATCCTTCGCCGTCGATCCGCCGCGTCGCCGCCTCACCGAGGCGTTCCGGTTCGCGCACGAACCCGGCAAAAACCGTCCGCAACATTTCGCAGGCCCGCTGGTTCACCTCCGCGACCCGCGGATGGTAATAGACATTCGCGTAGAGAAACTTCCGCAGCTCCCGGTTCGCCTCGCCTAGCGAGTCGCTGTAGCGAATCAGATTCCGCTCCTGCTGCCACACCGCCTCCGGGTTCGCCGGCGCCGCGGCGGTGATCGCCGCCGCGCTCGTCGCGACCACATCGCGCACCTGCAGTTCGATGAGATGGCGAATGATATTCTTCTGCAGCTCCGCGCCGGTCAGCTCCCGATCGTGCGCCGCCACCCAATCGTGGCCGCGCCGCCAGACGGCATTTTTATCCAGTTGTTCCGCATCCAGGATCGCGAAGTCGAGCGCATCATCGAGGTCGTGACTGTAATAGGTGATCTCGTCCGCGAGATCGGCCACCTGCGCTTCCAGCGACGGCCTTTGCGCCGCTTCGTCGTCGTTAGGAGAACGATGCTTTTCCAAGCCCTCCAGCACCTCGCGGGTCAGGTTCAATCCCGGAAACGCCGGGTAGGGCGCCTCGAGCAACTCCACCACCCGCAGGCTCTGCCGGTTATGCTCAAATCCGCCATGCTCCTGCATGCACTCCGCGAGCACTTCCTCACCGGAATGCCCAAACGGCGCGTGCCCGAGATCATGCGCGAGCGCGATCGCCTCCGCGAGATCCTCATTCAGGGACAACGCCCGCGCGATCGTCCGGCTGATCGACGCCACCTCGAAGGTATGAGTCAGCCGCGTGCGCAAATGGTCCGCGGTGCCGTTGAGAAAAACCTGCGTCTTGTATTCCAGCCGGCGGAAGGCCCGCGAGTGAATGATCCGCGCCCGGTCGCGTTGAAATTCCGTGCGGTAAGCATGCCGCGGCTCGGAAAATTTCCGGCCGCGCGATTCCCCCGACTTCTGCGCAAACGGCGCCAGCGTCCGCTCCTCATCCGCCTCCATCTGCTCGCGCCGTTTCCAGCCGGCCGGGGGCAATTCCGCGCCTAATGTCGCGTCGTTAGGCATCGTTAGGCTCTTCCGTCTCCTGCAATCGCTCGGCCAGCGTTCGCCGTTCCGATCGGCGCTGCGTGCGGACCAGCAGCAGATCGAAAATTGCCAGCAAAACCGCCGTCACGGTGATCCAGGCACAGACTCCCCAGTAAAAAATATACCAGCCCGGCCGCAGGTGCGGATCGAGCACCGGGGCGAGGAAAGTCGAGCCGAGGAAAAGCATCACCAGCGCCCCGAGCACGATGACAAACATCGCCATCCGTCGCGAATATTGATCGCGCACCAAACCGCGCGCGGCGTGGAGCGAGAACGAGCCGAGCCGCAGCTTTTTTTCGCCGGGCGGCGGCAGGTCGTTAGGCAAACTCATCTCTGCCTAACAAATCGGCCGGTGACCCCGAGAGCGCAACCGGCGAGTGCGGCGCTTATTCGTTCTTCAGGCCGCCGAAAACCGCCGCCGCACCCTCGCGCCAGAAACATTCCGGCTCGGAGAATCCCGCCTCAGCCAGGAGCCGAAATTCGGTGTTCAGCGGCGCGTAGAAATCCTCCTCCGCCCAGTTGGAAAAGTGCTGGTGCGCCTCCTCGTGGTTGATTCCGTGCGGTCGCATCGACTTCGCCCAGAACTGGAAAGCGGGTTCGCGAAGCGCTGTCGAAGCCGGCACCGAAGTATCGGCGCTGACGAAGATGCCGCCCGACCGCAGCGCCTCGAAAATATGCCGATAAGTCCCGGCCTTCACCGCGAGATCCTTGATGTGATGCAACGAAAGGCAGGCCGCGACCGCGTCAGAATCGGGCAACGGCCCGGTAAAGGAACGCTCCACATACTGCACGCGTTCGCCGAAATCCGCGCAACGCGTCCGGGCGATTCCAAGCATTTCCGGGTCGACATCCCAGACCTGCACGAGCACGCTTGGGAACCGCTCCGCGATCGCCGCCGCGAGTGCGCCGGTGCCGCCGCCGAGATCCAAAACCAACCCGCCGGCTGGAGGAATATTCAAAGCGAGCAGATCCAACTGCACCGGCCGCATTTTGGGATAAGCCGGAACGAGCTTGCAGATCAGCGCGTCGTATTCCGCGGGACGCAGCCGGAGATGACCTTCGACCGAATGGGAGTCCACCATGGCTCACAACTTAGCGCGGCTCGACGGCCTCCGCAGAAATCTCACCGGCGGCGTTTTGCGACCGAGCAAGAATGAGGTGGAACGCCTGCGGACCCCGCTCCCGAAGCCGCGCGGATGGAATTAAGATCGACGAAAGAAGTCACGCCGCTCTGCGCGAAGGGATACTGCGCGAGGCGGCGGCCATTTACGAGGACGAGCGTGGCATCAGGCGAGAGCCCGCGCAGGGCGACGGCCGCTCCGCCGGGGGCAAGGCTGTCGTTCTGATTCTCGGTAAAGGTCGGGCCGGAATTCTGGGGCAGGGTGCGAAAGTAATCCCCCAGTGAATCTGCCCCCGAACGCTCCACGTCCTGGCGGCTAAAGATCGATTCTGGAACCCAGGGCGGCGATTCGCTGGAGATGTTCGACCCGGTCACAACGACCCGATCGAGCTCGAACGGGTCCTGCGCCGCCTCCTGTGCGCAGAGGTCGTCCAAACAAGCCAGCGGAACAATCCAAATAAACGCCCAACAATTTCGACGAATTAGGAATTTCATTTTCCCATCCTGTCAACTTCGTCAGGTTGAGCCAAGCATCAAAGTTTGGAGCTAAATCCGTTGGCGGGGGCCGCGTCTTCTGTTGCCAAACAAAAAGAGGAGGGCCCTTGCGAGACCCTCCTCTTTTGTTAATCGGTCTTCAGTATCCCGAGGTACTATTGCAGCCTGGCGCGAAACGCAGCCGCCTCCTCGGGCAGTTTATGGTTCATTTTCTCCACCTGCGCGTCGGTAGGTTCCATCATTTTGCCGTCCGGTCCCATCGCGGCGAGGAACTTACCGTCGCTAAAGTAGAATTTGCTCCCAACGGCATTCTTGTCGTGGCCGTCCTTGTTGGAGCCTTTTTCTTCCACAAAAACGAAAACGAGCTGGTTCTGGTAGAAGTAAAACTCCTCGGTCTTCTGCGAACCTTCGTTTGGATACAGCTTCATGCGCCGGAGAGTATCGCCGTCGAAATAGCCGTGGATCTTCCGCCAGTTTTCGTCGGTGACCGTCTTCAAGGATTCCGGCTTCAGCATCGCTTCTTTGCGGGTCAAGGAAGGGAGGTTCTTCTCGACGTACGAGACATAACTCTGGATCGCGGCGACCTTGTCGTGGGCGCTGGCCGTGCTGCTGGAAAGGACCGCACCGGGGTCCGGTTTCTCCGCCGCGAAAGCGGACGAAATTCCCGTGACCAAGCCGAGACAGACACTCGCGAGTATTACTTTCTTAATCATAACTTCCCTTTCGTTTATTGTTATTGTTATCATTTCTCGGGGGACCTTTCGCCACCCAATCGCCATGACGGAGAAAAGCCATAAATGCCCGATTTCCACCTGTCTGTAAGCTATTAGCACGGCGCAGAAAAGCATTTTTCAACCGCCTGTTTGTTTTTTTCGTTAGGCCACGCGCGGCTGGCGCTGACGCGATCCCGGAACGGCGCGCCTTCACCACGAGCTACGGGAAAGGAAAACCGGCCGGCGAATTCCTGCGCTCGCGCGTGGAGCGTCGCGCCCTAAAGCAGGAGCAGCGTCGGATTTTCCAGAAGCTGGCGGAGCGCTTTCAAATAGTTCGCGCCGATCGCGCCATCGACCACGCGGTGGTCGCAACTCATCCCGATCTTCATCCGGTAGCCGGGGACGATCTCGTTCGCAGCATTCACGACCGGCTTTTTCACGATCGCACCGACCGACAGGATGATCGACTGCGGCGGGTTGATGATCGCGGAAAAGTTATCGATACCGTAGCTGCCGAGATTCGAGACAGTCAGGGTGCCGCCCTGGAATTCTTCGGGCTTCATCCTTTTATTGCGCGCGCGGTAGGCGAGGTCTTTGACTGCCGCGCTGATCTCGCGGAGCGACTTGTTTTGCGCGCCGCGGATGACCGGGGTGACAAGGCCTTCGTCAATCGCGACCGCCACGGCGAGATTCACGTCGCCATATTGAATGATCGCGTCGCCATCGAAGGCGGCGTTCACTTTCGGCTCGCGCAACGCGGCCACGACCGCGCCCTTGAGGATGAAATCGTTGACCGTGACTTTCGCGCTGTCGTCTTCGTCGTCGGCGAATTTTAATTCCGCGCGGACGCGCATGAGGGCGTCGGCGTTGATCTCGATGTTGAGGTAAAAATGCGGGACCGGTCCGAGGCTGCTGGTCAGTCGCTCGGCGATGATCTTCCGCATGCCGGAGAGATTGATCCGGGCGGATTCGCCGGCGTTGATCGCAGGCGCCGCGGCGGTTTTCGCTGGTTTTGTCGCGGCAGGTTTTTGGCCGGCTGCGGCCGAGGCGAGATCTTTCTCGACGATGCGGCCACCGGGACCGGTGCCGGTAATGCCGGAGAGGTCGATGCCTTTTTCCGCCGCGATTTTGCGCGCGAGCGGCGAGGCTTTGGCGCGGCCGGATTCGGATTTGTCGGCGGCTGATCTTTCGGGCGCTTCCGCGGCCGGATCTTCTTTCGCCGGAGCTTTCTTTTCCCTGGCGGGAGATTTCGGCGACGCGGGCTTGGCCTTGGCTTCTTCCTCGCCCATGGATTCGTCGCCTTCTTCGATCTCTTTCGTCTCCGGCTCCTCCTCTGCACCGCCTTCGGCCGGTGCTTCGTCGCCGTCGCCGATGAGCGCGATCTTGTCGCCGACATTCACTTTGCCGCCTTCCTCGACGTAGATTTTCTGGAGGACGCCGTCGTCGGTCGCTTCCCATTCCATCGTCGCCTTGTCGGTCTCAATTTCGGCCAGGACTTCGCCGGCGGTGACCTGGTCGCCGATTTTTTTCTTCCAGCTCACGAGCGTCCCCTCGGTCATGGTGTCGCTCAATTTCGGCATTTGGATTTCAGGCATAAGAGAAGAATTGGTTAGGCTAAACGGCCATCCTGCGCGGAGCATAGCGGCAGTCGAAGGATTCCGCGGAACTTCCTCGCTACCCGGCTTTACAGCAACTCTGCGGGATCCTTCGACGCCCGCGGCTCGCCCAGCACGACCACTGGCCTAACAGATCTTGCGCACTGCGGCGACGACTTTCTCGACGCTTGGGAGAACGGCCCGCTCGAGCGCTTCGTTGTACGGCATCGGCACGTCTTCCTGGGTCACACGCTGGATGGGCGCGTCCAGCTCGTCGAAAATCTCCTGCTGAATCCGATACGCAATCTCGGAGCCAATGCCGCACCACGGACGATCCTGCTCCGCGATGACGACGCGATGGGTTTTGGTAACCGACTTGAAAACCGCCGGCCAATCCAGCGGCTTGATCGAACGCAGGTCGATCACTTCCGCGCTGATCTTCTCCTGCGCGAGCGTCTCCGCGGCCGCGAGCGCCATCGGCGCGGTCTGCGCGTAGCAAAGAATCGTCACGTCGCTGCCTTCCTGCTTCACCTCGGCCTCGCCGAGCGGGATGAGGAGATCGATGTCTTCGTCCTCGACCATGCCTTTGTGGCTGTAGAAAAGCTCGCATTCGAGGACGAGGACGGGATTGTTATCGCGGATCGCGGTCTTGAGCAATCCCTTCGCGTCACGCGGCGTCGCGGGGGTGCAGATTTTCAGCCCAGGCACGTTTGCGTAAAGGCATTCGGTGGCGTGCGAATGGGTCGCGCCAAGTTGATGCGCCGGGCCGTTCGGGCCGCGAAAGGTGATCGGGATGTTGAACTGCCCGCCCGACATCGTGAGCATGTTCGGCGCGTTGTTCACGATCTGATCAAACGCGACGAGCGAAAAGCTGAAGGTCATGAACTCGACGATCGGCCGCAGCCCGACCATCGCGGCGCCTATGCCGAGACCGGCAAAACCATTTTCGCTGATCGGCGTATCGATGATCCGCGTCGGTCCGAATTTGTCGAGCAAACCTTGGCTCACCTTGTAGGCGCCGTTGTATTCGGCGACTTCCTCGCCCATGAGGAAGACGTTCGGGTCACGCGCGATTTCCTCGGCGAGCGCTTCGTTGAGCGCCTGGCGATAAGTAATTTCTCTCACGATTTTTTACCCTTTTTCGGCAAGGCTGCGGTCGCCGTCGCGGTCGGCTGATATTCCGCAGAGGGATTGTTGTCGCCGGTGACGTAAGTGTAATCGTAGAGTTCAGCGAGCGGTGGTTCAGGGCTTTGCTCGGCAAACTTCACGCTCGCCATCGCCGCTTCTTTTGCCGCCTTGTCCATCTTGTCGAACTGCTCGTTCGTCAGTTTCCCTTCGCGGGTGAGCTGCGCGCGGAGCCGCGTGATCGGATCTTCGAGGCGGTACTGTTCCAGTTCTTCCTTCGTCCGATAACTCGCCGGGTCGGACATGGAATGCCCGCGGTAGCGATAGGTCCGCATCTCGACAAACGCCGGGTGCGGTTCCCGGCGAATCGAAGCGGTCGTCTCGGAAAGTCGGTCGCGCACTTCGCGGAAGTTCATCCCATCCATCACCTCGCTCGGCATGTCGTAGCCGGCCGCGCGATCGGCGATCTGCTGGAGCGAGGTCGAGCGTTTCACCGAAGTGCCCATGGCGAAGAAGTTATTTTCGCAGATGAAAATAACCGGCAGCTTGAAGAGTCCCGCCAAATTAAGCGCCTCGTGGAAACCGCCCTGGTTGATCGCGCCATCGCCGAAAAAACAGAGCGTGACCCGATCTTCCTTCCGATATTTCGAGGCAAACGCCATCCCGGTCGCGAGCGGCACGTGCGCGCCGACGATCGCGTGGCCGCCGTACATGTGGTGCTTCTTATCGAAATAGTGCATCGAACCGCCGAGGCCTTTCGAACAGCCGGTGGCTTTCCCGAAGAGTTCCGCCATGCAGGCGTCGGCCGGAGTCCCGCGCGCGAGCGCATGCGCGTGGTCGCGATATGCCGTGATCAGATAATCATCCGGCCGGGTCGCGGCGACGGCGCCGGCGACGACCGCTTCCTGGCCGATGTACAGATGACAAAATCCGCCGATCTTCTGCGCTTGATACTGTTGACTCGCGCGCTCCTCAAAGCGGCGGATCAACAACATCGTCGCGAGCATCTCGACCTCGTCGCGTTGCCCGGTTTGCGACATTTGCTAGTTCGGCAGCGGCCGCGGAATGGGGATAGAGCGACGCTCCGAGGCCGCGCTCCAATGTATGCAGGCGACGAAGGCGAGGGTGAAAAGCAAGTCGCTCACGAGCGAATTGCGGAAAAAAATCCAGGTCGGCGTGTACTGCGGGAGACCGACGGTGAGCGATTGCACGAGGCCGGCCAAGTTTTTCACGTAGCCGGGATCAGTCAGCCAGGAGAAGAAATTGGTGATCAGGTAGAAGATCGTCGAACCCGCGAGCGAAGCCGGCACGATCGTCTTCAGTGAAGCGTGGCGGCTGATCGCCAGCCCGAGCAGACCGACGAGCGCGAAGGCAACGTAGCGGCAAAGAATCAATGGATCAGCCAGCGACGCCCCGTAGTAAAAATCGAGCGCGAGATCGGAAACGAGCAGCGCGGCGAACGGCAGAGCAAACCTATATTTGCGCGGAAAATAAATCGCGCCGCAAAGCGCAATCGCAGCGAGCGGCGCAAAATTCGAGAGCCAGCCCGCGCCGCCGTGCTGCACGACAACCGCCGAGGTGAACCGGTAAAGCACGGCCGCAATGACCAAAAAAAGCGCTGGGATCATGGGCAAAAACTTAACCGTTCTCGGTCAGATGCAACGGCTCTTTCGCGCGCGCGAAATCTTTCTCGAAAACGAGTTTGCGCGCAGCCGGACTATGACTTCGCCGCTTTCGCCGCCGTCTTGTTCAGCCGCGCCTTGCGCCGATTTGCCGCGTTCTTGTGGATGACTCCCCGCTTGGCCGCCTTATCGAGCGCCGAAATGAGACTGCGGCTCGCCTCCGGTTTGCCGTCTCCCGCCGCGTGCCGTTTCGTGAGCGAACGGAGATTCGTGGTGACACTGCGATTACGCAGAGTGCGCTTGGGATTTTGCCGGGCGCGTTTGGAAGCGGATTTGGTATTGGCCATGAGTCGGGATTTTCTGAGCGGGGAGGCTCGCGGACAGAGGCAAAGTTGTCAACCGAAACGGTTTCGCGGTGCGACGACCGCTCGCACTTCGGGCGAGATCACGTTAGGTCAGATCCATGGAGCTGTTCTGGTGGGCGACCACGCTCGTGCTGATGGCGCTCGGGATCATCGGCACGGTGCTCCCGGCGGTCCCGGGAACGGTGATCATTCTCGGCGCGGCGATTCTTCATCGGTTCATGCTCGGCGCGGAGAAGAGCGTCGGCTGGTGGACGCTCGGATTGCTGGTGCTCCTGACGCTCGTCTCCTACGGGATTGATTTCGCCGGCGGCTTGCTCGGGGCGCGCCGTTTCGGGGCGACGCGTTGGGGAATGTTTGGCGCCTTCATCGGCGCGATCGTTGGGGTCTTTTTCAGCCTGCCCGGATTAATCATCGGTCCGATCGTCGGCGCGGTAGTTGGCGAATTGATCGGCGGTAAACGCCTAGTCGATGCCGGCCGCGCCGGCTGGGGAACGTTGTTAGGCAATCTCGCCGCGCTGGTCGGCAAGATCGTGATCGCCGTTGCGATGGTCGGTTGTTTCCTGGTCGCGGCGCCGACGCCGTTTTGAGGAAAACCCGGCGTTCGTTAGCCGGAGATCTTCGCGTAAACGCCGATGAGCGGACGCCGCGACGGAGTCGGTGACCGAAAATCGCTCACGAAACCATTCGGCGTCCGGATTTCCACGTGACCCGCTACCCGACCGGAACCGTAAACCAGCACCGAACCGACCGGCGCCTGATATGGATCGCGCACCGCGAGCCGGGTATAACCAAAAGAGCTGACCAGTTCGTCGCCGGCTTGCCGCGCATATTCCGTTTTCGGATACGAGCTGACTGCGCCGGAAGCGAGGAGCGCTTCCTTCACGTACCGCCAGCAGCGCGACCTGGAATGGGCGTTGGCCCGCTCGTCGGCGATCGTCGCCGCGCGCAGGAGTTTCGGGTCCAGGTGCGAAAAGCGGCGCGAAAGGCCGGCAAACGGAAAGGTGGATTTCCCGGTGTAAGTCGTGATCACCTTCGCGGACTCGATGCGGCCATCGGCATTGGTGAAAACGAAGCGGGTGGCTGATCGATCACCGGCCGCCTGGGAAGGCGAAAGCGAAAGGGCGCAAAGGCCGGCGGTGAGAAAAAGGGAGAGATGAATTCGTCGCACGGAAGTTTTCTTTATGAAGGCAAAGGCTCTGCCGCGCAACTGCAAATCTCTGCAATGGTTAAATTTTGCGACCCTGACCGTAGAGCAATGCCTGTACCGCGGAGCGAGACTTCTGCTCCATTCCGAGACCGGTCAGGCGGATTCGCCGGCCGCGATCACTCGGCCGCTCACTTCTCCGAAGCCGACCCGGTAACCCTCGCCTTGCGCCCAGCCGCGAATGGTCAACCGGTCGCCGTCTTCGAGCCACTTGCGGGTTTCGCCGCCGGGCAATTGCAGCGGATTCGCCCCTCGCCAGGTGAGCTCCAGCATGCTTCCGCGGGCATCGTCCGCCGCGCCGCTGATCGTGCCGCTGGCCAGCAAATCGCCCGGCTGCAGGTTGCAACCGCCCACGGTGTGATGCGCCAGTTGCTGCGCGATGCTCCAATAGAGATTGCGCATGTTGCTCCGCGCGATCGTCTGCGGCGCGTCCATTTTCGCGGTCTGCAACTGCACCTCGAGCTCCACGTCGAACACGAAATCGTCAGGCGTGCGGAGATACGGAAACGGCTCCGGATCCTGCGCCGGGAGCGGCTGACGGAAAGCCTCCAGCGCATCGAGAGTCACGACCCAAGGCGAAATGCTGGTGCAGAAATTTTTCGCGAGAAAAGGCCCGAGCGGCTGGTATTCCCAGGTCTGGATATCGCGCGCGCTCCAGTCGTTCATCAGGACCAGGCCGAAGATATGGTCGGTCGCCTGGGCGATCGGCACCGGCTCGCCAAGTTCGTTAGGCGGCCCGATCAGGAAAGCGGTTTCCAGTTCGAAATCGAGCGCCTTGCTCGCCCCGAAACTCGGCGCGGACGCGTCCGGCGCCTTCGTCTGTCCTCGCGGCCGGCGCACGTCGCGACCGCTCGGCACGATCGAACTCGCGCGACCGTGATAAGCGATCGGCAGCCAGCGCCAGTTCGGCATGATCGCGTTTTCCGGGCCGCGAAACATCGTTCCGACATTGAAGGCGTGGTGATAGGAGGAATAGAAATCGGTGTAATCGCCGATTCGCGCCGGGAGCAGCATCGTGACCGCATTCTGCGCATGAAAAGCCCGCAGCCGAAGCCCGGCGTCATCGCGCAAAGTTACGGTGTCTGCGGCGAGCAGGTGCTGCAGAATCTCGCGCACCTTCCGCCACGCCGGCCGGCCGAGCGCGAGAAAGGCATTGAGCGAATCGCGGTTAAAAACCGGCTGCTCGCCTAACGACGCCGCGCGGAGCAGGCCCGCCTCTTCCAGCACCGCGAGATCGAGCACGAAGTCGCCGATCGCCACGCCGGCGCGCGGCGGGCCGTCGTTAGGCTGGAAAATCCCGTAGGGCAGATTTTCGAGCGGAAAATGCGAGTCGGGTGCGACCTCGATGAAGGAGCGAAGTGGATTGGCCATGGAGTGATCTTAGAACGGTCGACCCGCTTGCCTAGCGCTGCCTTTTGACTGCGAACCCGACGTAGCCCCAGCGTCCCCATTCGTAGTGCGTGGTGCGCTCGACGTCGAGCAGGCCTTGCGCGTCGTGGGCATAAGTCCGGGCGATAAATTCCGGGAAGGCGGCGTTAAAATGGACGTCGTGCGAGACAAGCATGCCGCGATCGCGCAGCCGCGGCCAGAAGGCGCGGAATTCCCAAAGCATATGCCGGTAACGATGGGAGCTGTCGTGCAGGAAAAGGTCGATCGTGGCCGGCAGCTGGCGGCCTTTGATCAACTCCTTCACGTCACCGCGCAGCGGGACGAAGCGGGGGCGAAACTCGTCCGGAATGAGGACGCCGTGCGCACACTCCGCATCCATCTCGATGCTGTAGAGCTTCGCGTCGGTCACGTTCGCATCCGCCAGCGCCTTGAGAATGAACGCGGAAGACATCCCGAGATAGCCGCCGGATTCCACCACCACGGCAGGCCGCTGCCAGCGCGCGAGCGCGTAGAGCGTGGCGCAATCGGTCAGGCCCATCATTCCCTTGTTCCCGATCGCCTCGTGCCGCCGGAGCATTTCCTGCATGAATTCGCTGTCGCGGATTTCCGCGGAGAAGCGTGCGACCGCTTCCCAAAGATTCTGGAGAAGGAGCGGCCGGGGAAAAACGGGATTCTTCTTCGCGCCGGAGAGGAGTTGGCGAACGCTCGGCATCAGCTTGGAAGCAGGCTTCGCTCGTCGAGCGCCAGTTCGAAAAAGCCGAGAGCGCGCAGGTCATCGCGCGGTTCGTCAAAACTGCAACTGCCTAACGACGTCACAAATTGCCGCCGCGCGACGATCTGCGGCGTCGCGATCGGCCATTCGCGCCAGCGGAACTCGTCGTCATCAAAGCTGAACGAACCCGGGTCTTCGTCGGCCAGCATCTCCGCCGTCTGCGCCTCGTCCCAATCATGTTCCGCCGCGAGCACGCCGGCGCCGAGGACGTTGAGGAAGCCGTGCATTTTCGCGCCGACGCTGGCGTGAAAATGCTTCACCGGATGGTGCAATCCGGCAGTGAACTTAATCGGGACCTGGTGCCGCGCTCCGGCAACGAGCGCGCGGGCGATTTGCGCGTCGGTCGGGAAAGCGTCCGCGGTCACGCCACCGGTCCGGAGCTTGAACCCGGCGCCACTTCCGGCGAGCGCCGCGATCGTCGCCGGCGCGGCATCGGCGGCTCTTTCCCAGAAGACGCGCAGGCCGCCTAACGACTCCGCTTCCGCGCCGGCCGGCAGCGGCATTTCGAATTGGGTCACCGTGGCCACGCCCGCATGCGCCGCCGCGAAATTCTCGACCACGGCCGTAAATTCCTGCAGCGTCTCGCGGAAATTAGCGGACTCGGCGAGCTTCGGACCGAGCGCCGAAACTTGCAGCGGATGTTCCGCCGAGAACCGCGCCAGTTGCCCGGCGGCGGCCGCGAATTTCCCAACCGGCAAAATAAACGCCCCGAGCATCCACCGATCCGGCGAACGCACATAACCGGCTTGATTTTCCAGCGCCAGCTCAAGCGCAAGATCCGCCGGCGGAAAAAGCCCGGCATAATCGATCGCATTCTCGAGCAGAGCGCGTAACGCAGCGGCGGGCATCGGGAACTCAACGGCGCTTTCGCCGCGCTCGTCAACCGCGCTTTCGTCCGCCCGCGGGCGCGTGAAGAGGGCTCGGCGGACGATTCTTTCGCTGGAATGGAAATCAAACTCGACGAAGCGCCGCCGAATCCGGAGACGGCCGGCGACGATGGCGAGAAAACGGTCGTCACGCCGCGCCTCCGGATGCACGACCTGCTGGCCCGGCCGTTCGACGTGCGGTCGGTCGCGCTGACCGGTCTTTTCCTCCTCGCGCTTTTCTACACGATCTTTTTCCTCCGCTCGCTCCTCCTCCCGATCGTGCTCGCGCTGCTCCTCAGCTACCTCCTGCGTCCGATCGTGCGCGGGCTCGCTCGGCTGAGAATTTCCAGCCATATCGGCTCCGCGCTTCTCCTGCTCTCGCTCGTCGGCGGCATTGGTTACGCGGCTTCATTTCTCGCCGCCCCGGCCGCCGGTTGGCTCGATAAAGCGCCTTACAGCCTGCACCAACTCCAGCAGAAATTACTCCCCCTGAAGCGACCGATGGAACAGGTCGCGCAAGCCAGCGGCGCGATTGAAAATCTGACCAGCACGGCACCTGCGCCGCACCAGCAAAAAACCCAGACCGTGGAAGTGAAACAGCATCCGCTCGCCGATACGCTCATGGTCCAAACGCCCGAGCTGGTGGTGAGCGCGCTCACGATGCTGATCCTGCTCTATTTCCTCCTCGCCTACGATGGCGTTTTCCTCGCGAAATTGATCAAGCTCATGCCGACGCTTTCGGACAAAAAGCGCGCGGTCGCGATCGCCCACGAGATCGAGGGCCAGGTCTCGCGTTATCTCTTCACTATCACAGTGATCAATTGCTGCCTCGGGCTGGTGGTCGGGCTGACCGTCGGGCTGCTCGGTTTGCCGAACCCGGCGATGTGGGGCGTGATGGTCGCGATCCTGAATTTCATCCCTTATCTCGGCGCGTTTGCCGGGATCGTCTGCATGACTTTGGGCGCGGCCCTGAGCTTCGACAGCTTCGGTTACGCGCTGCTTTTCCCGGGCTGTTATCTGGTGCTCGCCTCGCTCGAGGGGAATTTCATCACGCCGATGGTGATGGGCCGCTCGCTCACCTTGAACCCGGTGCTCGTGCTCCTGTCGCTCACGTTCTGGGGTTGGATGTGGGGAATCGTCGGCGTGATCCTGGCGGTGCCGATCCTGGCCGCGTTCAAGATTTTCTGCGCGCACATCGAGCAGATGGAACCGCTCGCGGAATTCATGAGCTGACGCTTTTCGTTAGGCGCCTAACGACTACGGCGGCGCCAGCCGTCGAGCGAATAGCGATCGTGCCGCGCGGTCGCGAGCAAGACGGCGAGCACGAGCATGTAGACAAGTTGCTCGGCGGCCACGGTCCAGTTCTGCGCGAGGCAAATCCCAAACATCAGCACAATCAAAAGCAGAAAGCCCAGGACGAGCGCGGGCCGCAGAAAAAGCCCGAGCAAGAGCAGCGCTCCGGTCGTGATCTCGACGAACGGAATCGCGTAGCCCGCAGCCACGACCAGCGGCCGCGGGAGCGGGCTTTTCGCCATCGTTTGTTGCGTATGCGCCACAAACGCCGCGAGGTCCGGCAGGCGCACGAGTCCGTGGGTAAAGAGATTCACTCCCAGCCCGACCCGGAGGAGCGCGTGGGCGAGGGAAAAGTCGCGAGCGGTTTGTTCGTTAGGCGGATGCACCCTTCTTTTTTTCACATGCTGCGCCGTGGACGCAACCGCGAAAACCGATTGCCGAGCGCGCCGGGATCGTGAAAGGATGCACTTCCGCGCGCCCATTCTTCTCATGCCTAACGAACTCGCTTCGGCTCCCGCTTATTCCCGCAAAAATCCTTTTCCCGGCCGGCTCCTCGTCAATCGCCGCCTGAATCGCGCCGACTCCGAAAAGGAGACGCGTCATTTCGAGATTTCGCTCGAAGGCTCCAAAATCACCTACGAAGTCGGCGACTCGATGGCGGTCTATCCGACGAACGATCCCGTGCTCGTCGATGACATTTTGAATGCGCTCTGCGCGAAGGGCGACGAAGTGATTCCTGGCCAGAAGGGCGCGCCCGACAGGACATTTCGCGAAGCGCTCCTGCGCGATCACGGCATCACGCAACCAACGCCGAAAATGCTCCGCGCGATCGTCGAGCGCGCCTCGGCCGCGCCGCTCCTGCGCGAGCTCTTGCACGAAGATCGGCGGCACGATCTCGACAATTATCTCTGGGGTTTGGAGGTGATCGATTTCCTCGTCGAGCATCCCTCGGTCGGTTTCACGCCGCCGGAATTCGTCGCGCTCTCTGCCAAAATTGCAGCCGCGCCTTTACTCGATCGCCTCGAGCCTGAAAGCGCATCCGAACGCGGTGCATTTCATCATCGACGTCGTCACCTACTCGAGCCATGGCCGCAAACGCAAAGGCGTCTGCTCGACCTTTCTCTCCGAGCGCTGCGCCGATTCGCCCGCGCCAATTTATCCGACGGCGTCGAAGTTTCGCCTGCCGGAGGATAACGATGCGCCGATCATCATGGTTGGACCCGGAACCGGCGTCGCGCCCTTTCGCGCTTTCCTCCAGGAACGCCAGGCGATCGGCGCGCGCGGCAGGACCTGGCTTTTCTTCGGCGCGCAGCGCGAGCAGAGCGATTTCTATTACCAGGAAGACTTCGCGCAGTTCATGCGCGACGGCGTTCTCACCCGGCTCGACACCGCGTTCTCGCGCGATCAGGAGCACAAGATTTACGTGCAGAACCGGATGATGGGTTCGTCCGGCGAGCTTTGGAAATGGCTCGAGGAAGGCGCCTACTTCTACGTCTGCGGCGACGCCAAACGGATGGCCAAGGACGTCGACGCCACGCTCCGCGAAATCGTCGAGCAACAGGGCGGCAAGAGCGCCGACGAGGCGAACGAATACGTCGAGAACCTGAAGAACGAGAAGCGCTACAAACGCGACGTTTACTGAGGTTCCGCGCGCAGCGCCGCGAGGCTGGAAAGCAGGATCACGAGGAGGCTGAGCGCCGCCAGCGCGCCGCCGGCGACCAGCCACCATGGACGGTAAACCATCGTTAGGCGGCCGTGCGTTCCGGCCGGCAGGCGGATCATCGGCGCGAGTCCGCGGTAGGATTCGACCGGGATTTTTTGCCCCCGAACTTCGCCCGGTAGCCGTCGAAGAACGGGCGCGAGAAAAGAGATTGTCGCCGGCGCCCCGCCGGCCGGGACGTTGATTTCGGCGACCACTTTCTGGCGCGCGTCCGAGAGCAGTCGGACCGTGGCGATCGCTGACTTTTCGTTAGGCAACTGCACCGACCGGACCCGGCCCAGCGGACCGCCGACGCGATGATAAACGCGGCCGTCGGCCTCCTCGTGGACAAGCTGCCATTCCGCCGCCGGTTTCGGAACCAGCGAGCTCGCGCGATCGACCATGATTCCATCCACGCCGAGGAGCGCCAGCAGTTCGTTAGGCCCGGCCTGGAAATCGAGCAGGTATTCCGCCATGCCCAAATCGATTTCGCCATGGGTGTAAAAGGTCCAGGCCGGTCCGACCCCGGCGGCGCGGATCGGGCTGTAGCCGTTGATCAGGCGAAGGCCGGCCCACATCGAGGTGCTCCCAGGCCGCGTCACCTGCTCCGACCGGCGTCGGATGATCTTGCACGTCGTCGGCGGTTTCCGGCGGCGGGTAAACACTCAGGTAAAGTCGAGCCGGATCGAGCGGCTCCGGGTTCGTTAGGCTGCGGAGCGAACGGGTAAATCGGGACGCCGACATTTGTTGGAAGCAGCCGGTAGGTCGCGAGGAGCGATCCGAAGACCACCGCGGTCGCGAGCCAGCGCCAGAGCGACGCGAGCCGAAATTGCGCGAGCGCTTCCGCGGCGACCAGCGCGAGCACCAAATGGAGCAGCGGCAGCCAGCGAAAGCTCCAGCGAAAGACGTTCGCACTCGGGAGCATGGCGATCGCGAGGACGAGCGCGAGCAGGCCGAGTTCCCACTTCATTCGCCTAACGAACTCGCCGCGAAGCCCGAGCAGACCCGCGCCCAGCGCCAGCGACGGCACCGTGCCGCAGGCCAGCTCGAGCGCCGCGTGCGGGAGGTTTTCATTGGAAAAATTCACCCAGCGAACCGTCCACGCCGGCCAGACAAATCCCGGCAGCGCCGCCGGCGGCACCAGCCATTGCCAGTGCGCGCCGGCGTTCGCCTGCTCGCCGCGGGCCGAGCCGTGGACGTAATCGAGCAGCGCAAGCCACGCCGGCGCGGAAAGCCCGAAACCAAGCGCGAGCCCGAGCGCCGAGCGGCCAGAGCTGACCGAGCCGCCGGGTCTGGCCTAACGACTTCGCCGCCAGCCAGGTCGCGACCAGCCCGAGCATCAGGACGGTGTAGGGAAAGCCGCCGGTCACGACCAGGTAAACGAACGGCGCCGGCCAGAGAAATCGCCACCGCGTGCGAGTCGGATCAAGCGCGCGTTCCATTCCCCACCAGGCCCACGGAAGCCAGGCGAAAGCACCGAGCGCGCCGAACCAATCGCTCGCGCCCCAGCAAATGATCCAGCCGTTCAGCGCCGCCACCAGCGCGACCATCGTCGACAGGGAACTCGTTAGGCCGCGATCGCGCGCGAGCAAGTAAGCGCCAATCGCGAGCACGAACAGATGCGCCATCGAAAGCGCCGCGGCCTGGCCAGCAAAACTGAGCGGCAACTTCCAGATCAGGACGACCGCCGCGTTAACGAAGACCGAGAAAGTTCCGTATTGAAATTCACCCGCGAGATTGCTGCAGACCCACGAGTAAGGACTAAGCAGCGGCAGGTGCCCCTCGCCCCAACTTCGCGCGACATCCGCGAAAACCGGCAGAATGGAAATCTGGTAATCGTCGTTCCAGAAAACGCCCGGATTATGCCAAAGGAGCAGTCCGCAAAACGCCAGAACGAGCGCGCCTGCGCCGAGCGCTCCGAGGAGATTGCCGCGCCGGGTCAAAACCTAAAGCACGACCGGCCGGCCCTCGGTCATGACGAGGACCTTTTCCTCCACGCCGTGTGCGCGCGCGCTCGAGAGCAGGCGCTCGGGCGGCTCGTCCAGCGGCTCGAAGCCAAGGCGGAAAGTCCCGTAGTGCATCGGCACCAATTTCTGCGCGCGCAGTTCGAGAAAAGCCCGCACCGCCTCCTCCGGGTTCATGTGCACTTCGCGCCGGCTCGGCGCGTCGTAGGCGCCGATCGGCAGGAGCGCGATCTCGATCGGGAAACGTTGCCCGATTTCCTCGAAGCCGGGAAAATAAGCGCTGTCGCCGCAGTGGAAAACCGAGCGTCCGTTAGCCTCGATCACGAACCCGCCAAAGCCGCGATGTTGATCGTGCAAGAGCCGCGCGCCCCAATGATGACAAGGCGTGAGCGAGACCCGCAGCGGACCGAGCTGCACCTGTTCCCATTCTTCGAGCTCATGCACGATATTGAAGCCCAGATCGTGGACCAGATTGCCGACGCCGGTCGGGACGACGATCGGCTGGTCGGCCGCGACTTTGCGCAGGCTTTTGCGATCGAGATGGTCGAAATGCGCGTGCGTCACGAGGACGACATCGATCGAAGGCAGGCTGTCGATGTGCAGGCCGGGTCGCTTCAGCCGCTTGATCACTTTCAGCCACATCGACCAGTTCGGATCGATCAGGATATTCATCCCCTCGAGCTGGAGCAGGAACGACGCGTGCCCGATCCAGGTGATGCTGACCTCGCCCGGTTTCACTTTCGGAAAGAGCGGCGTCGCGCGAGAGCCTGAGCGTTTGGTGAAAAACGACGGGATCAGGACTTCGGTAAGGAAGTTGCGCTTATGCCAGTCGGTCCCCGGCTTCAGGCTCACCCGGGTCGCGGATTTCTTCGCCGCGACGTCCTCGTTGGTCGCGGTCCGCACCACGCTGGTTCGTTTCCGCGAAAAGGGTCTCGGCACAGTCGGCCAAGGATATGAACGAACGCGGGCGAAGCAATCGTTTTGCGGCCCGCGAAGTTCCCAGAGTCGGCGCGCAAATCGAGTTTCGACTTCTGCGCGCGCCTCGCTCATAACGGGCGCTGCGTTGAACTGATGGCACGTTCCCCTCTCACCCGGCAGCCGCTTGTTGGCGTCGCGCTGGCGGCGATCGCGGGGATTATTTTAGCGGAGTTTTTTCCACTGGCGATCGGGGTGAGCCTGGGCGCGGTGGGAATTGCGGCGCTTCTCGCGCTCGTCAGGCGGCCGCCTTTTTTCACTCATTTGCTCGTGCTGAGTGCGTTTTGTCTTTTGCATTCCGTCGAACAGGCCGATGCGCCGGGACGAAAGTTGGCCGCGGCGTTAGGCGCGCGACCGCGGCCGGTGACCGTGACCGGCGCGGTGATGAGCGAGCCGAAAATCGGCACCGGCGACTTTGCGACTTTTCTCTTGCGACTGGATTCGATCGAAGTCGGCGGACAACGCGAGAGCTCCGACGCGACCGTGCGCGCCCGCTGGAAAGGCGCGCCGCAACTGGGCGACGAAATTCGCCTAACGGGTCTGGCCGAGCCGATCCCGCCGGCGCGCAATCCCGGGGTCTTCGACATGCAGGGTTATCTCGCGCGGCAGGACGTTTACCGCTCGATCTTCGCGCGCTATCCGGAAGACGGCGAAATTCTCGCCAACGGGCGCGGCAGTCGCATGCTCCGCCTCGCCGTAAAATCGCGCGCCTGGATGCAGGCGACGCTGACGCGCGGGCTGGAAGATTCGCCGGACGTCGGCGCGTTGATCAGCGGGATGGCGCTCGGTCTCCGCCACGAAACGCGCGACGATATCGAGGAGCCGTTTCAGCAAACCGGCACCTTGCATTTGTTCGCGGTCGCGGGCCTGCACGTCGGGATCATCGCGCAATTGCTCTGGATCCTGGCGCGCCTTTGCCGTCTTCCGCGGGTCGCCGCCGCGGCGATCATTATTCCGTTTTTGTTTTTCTATTCCGCGATCACGGGGCTCCATGTCTCGAGCGTGCGCGCGGCAACGATGGCCGCGGTCTTGTTAGGCGGGATTTTTTTCGAGCGGCGCGTCTTTGCCCTGAACAGCCTCGCCGCGGCCGCGGTGTTGATCCTCGCGTGGGATCCGAATCAGCTTTTCACTTCGGGCTTCCAGCTCTCTTTCGCGGTGGTCGCGGCGATCATTCTTTGCCGGGACAAAATCCTGCGGCCGCTCCTGCGCCTGAGTGAAACCGATCCTTTTCTGCCCCGCAGCCTGGTCAGCCGGAGCCGGCGGTTTTTCGAGCGCGGATATTTTTGGATGGCCGGCGCGGTTTCGGTTTCGGCCGCGGCGTGGATCGGATCTCTGCTCCTGATCGCGTGGTATTTTTACCTGCTCACGCCGATCTCTTTGCTCGCGAATCTTTGCGTCGTGCCGGTGGCTTTCGCGATCCTCGCAGTCGGGATGTGTTCGCTCCTCGCAGCGCCATTTTCTTCCTGGCTCTCGGTCGTTTTTAACAACGCGAACTGGAGCCTGTCGCGGCTCGTGCTCGCGCTCGTTCAGCAATTCGCGCAACTCCCGGCTGGCCACGTCTACGTCGAGCGGCCGCATTGGCCTAACGAGGCGCGCTGTGAGATCACCGTGCTCGACGCCGGCGCCGGCGCGGCGGTGCATTTGCGCGCGGGCGGTGAGGACTGGCTTTTCGATGCTGGCAGCGCGCGCGACTACGATAATTTTTTGCGCGATTATCTGCATTCGCGCGGCGTCGATCGGCTCGACGGCCTTGTGCTGAGTCATGGCGACTCGCTCCACCTCGGCGGGGCGATTCCGCTGCTCGAAGAATTCCAGCCGCGCCAAATTTTCGACAATGCCGCGCCGGATCGCTCACGCGTGCACCATGCTCTACTCGTTAGGCCACGCACTTTGCTGCAGCGTGGCGATTCGATCCGGATTTCGCCTGAAGTGGTGGCGCAGGTTCTCTTCCCGCCGGCCGGCCTGAAGGCGAAAGCGGCGGACGATCAGGCCATGGTGATTCACCTCGACGTCGGCGCGCGCTTTCATGTTCTGCTCCTCTCCGACAGCGGACCGCAAACCGAGGCGGCGCTGCTCCTCCAGCCTAACGAACTCAAAAGCGACGTGCTAATCAAGGGTCGCCATTACTCCGGCGCAGAGGATCTCGACGGCTTCATCGCAGCGGTCCAGCCGCAGGTGATCGTCGCGACATCGGTTGATTTCCCGGAGCGCGAGCGCGTGCCGGACGAGTGGGCGCAGAAAGTGCGCGCAGAAGGGACCACGCTATTTCGGCAGGACGAAAGCGGCGCAGTCACGCTCCGCTTTTTTGACGATCACTTCGAAGCGACGCCCTTTATCGGTCAGGAAATCTTCCGCAGCCGCACTCGATAAATCGGTTCGCCAGCGGCGACGAAACGCCTTTCGAATTTCGTGAGGGGCAAAGTCTCCGGTTCCTCACCGCTCTCGTGAAAAAACTCGCTCGCGGTCACCAGTTCTTCGATCGCGGCGAAATAATCCTGCTGGTCGGTGGCAATGCGGAGAAGCCCGTTTGGCGCCAGCGCCTGATGAACCGTCGAGAGAAAATCCGGCGTCACAATCCGTCGCCGTTGATGCCGTTTCTTCGGCCACGGATCCGGAAACAAGAGATGCACCGCCGCAATGGACCCCGGCGGAAACAGATAGCGCATCGCGTAGGCGGATTCGATCAGCAGGACGCGGACGTTCGGCAGCTTCGCCCGCGCAGCTTTTCCGCAGGCGCTTCGCACGCGTCCGAGAAGCCGCTCGATTCCGAGAAAATTCCGCTCCGGAAATTGCGCCGCCAGACTAATGAGAAACGTCCCGTCGCCGCAGCCGAGATCGATCTCGATCGGAGCGCTGCGCGGAAAGATCGCGGCGAGATCGAGCGGCGCGAAGTAATCGGCCGGGATCAGCTCGATGCTGGAATAATCAGCCGCTTCGTCGACTCTCAGGGAAGAATTATGCACAAACTTTTCTCGTCTTTTCTACTCGTTCTCGCCCTCTGCGGCACTGCGTTCACCGCTTGCGCCGAGACCAGGACAGCGGTTTTCGCCGGTGGCTGTTTCTGGTGCATGCAGCCGCCTTTCGATGCCGCCAAGGGCGTGACCAA
The DNA here is from genome assembly GCA_963831805.1 of uncultured Verrucomicrobiae bacterium. GTDB lineage: Bacteria > Verrucomicrobiota > Verrucomicrobiia > Chthoniobacterales > UBA10450 > Palsa-1392. Next base: position 261,703 of record CAWHRN010000005.1, read on the forward strand.
GACGGTCGTCGGCTACACCGGCGGAAGCAAAGAAAACGCGAACTACGAAGAGGTCTCCGCCCACAAAACCAAGCATCGCGAGTCGATCGAAGTAACCTACGACCCGGCGCAGATTTCCTACGATCAGTTGCTCGACATTTTCTGGCACAATATCCGGCCGACCCAGGCCGACGGGCAATTCGCGGACATCGGCCTTTCGTATCAGGCCGCGATCTACTACGCGAACGACGAGGAGAAAAAAGCGGCCGAAGCCTCGAAAGAGAAGCTCGCGAAATCGGGCAAATTCGACCAGCCGATCGTGACCGAAATCCTGCCGCGGATGCCGTTTTATCCGGCGGAGGAATATCACCAGAAATATTACCTGAAGAACCCCGAAGCGTTCGAGGCCTACCACGTCGGATCGGGACGGGTCGGCTATCTCCAGAAAATCTGGGGAAAATAGCCGCCGCGCTTTTCGTTAGGCGCGACTACTTCTGTTTTTCGGCCGGAATGATGTGGCCGGTCATGGCGTCGACCGCGACCGCTTTCGTGGAGCTGCCGGCGACGGCAACCTGGAGCGACCAGACCAACTGGCCACGGACGGTCTCGAGCTTGCCCGCAGTCACCCGCGCACCGGGATATTCCTTCAGCGCGATGTGCTCGGCTTCATTCTTGGTGATCTTGGCGTTGCCCTTTGGATTGAGTGGGCTCTCGGCCCGGAGCGGGGTGAAAAAGAGGAAGGAAAGGAAAGCGACCAGTGAAATCAATTTCATGAAATGATGAAGCGTCGTCCCACCGGCTTGAGCAAGGAAAAGCTATAAAATCGCGGAATTATTCACGGCGCTGCGGATGTGGCATGGCCTGCTTAAAGGAGAGTTGCAAGGCAGGAAGCCGCAGTCTGTCCTAGAACTTGTAAAGCTCGGACTTGCTCGGCTCGACGAACTCCGCCTGCGCGACGTGGAGCGGCTCTTTCAGCACCTTCGATAAGCCGTCGGCCAAAACCATCGCGATGACCTTCGGCTCGCGGGTGTAGATCGGGATCGGAAACGACCCCGCATTCCGATCGTAGCCGTAGATCGTGCCATCCGTTTCCCAAACGCAATAAGCATGACCGGCCGGGTGATCCCGGTAGCGGACGAGGAGGATTTTCGCCCAGAAATTCTGGTCGAGGCTGTGCTGCGTTTTCACGACGGCGAGATAGTTGCAGGCGGAAATGACGCAGCCGTTGAGCACCACGAGGTCGTCGTCCGCGGGCACGAGAGTGACGCGCTGCCGGCAAGCCCCGAACGAGAAGAGCGCAAGCAAGGCGAGCAGCGCGGAGGTGAATGGAGCGGAGGCGAGGCGCATATTCACCATAGTTATGGTTTTTATAACACCTGTTCGCCTCGGTTGGAAAGGCCTAACTTTACGCGTGACTTCGGATTGAAGCGGCGGCCGGAACTCGAAGGTTGCCGCCTTGGAGAAAATGACGGCTATTTTTCGCCTAACAATGGCCGGAGCGTGTTGCGGCCGGCGACCTGTTCGGTCGTCGAACCAGCGTGGTAGCGGTGGCAGAGCAGACATGAATCGCCTGTTTCTCCGGCGAAGTGGACTACATCGAGAAGTCGGATTTCGAGACCAACCCGGCACTCGCCTCACCTGCATCGGCGCGCCGAAAAGCGACCTCGTGCTCGATGCCTAACGATCAGGATTATCCGGGCCTCTTCCGCCTCCGGCAGATCCAGTTCTACGCGCACCGGTCGGCGGTCGCGCCTTGACATCGTGGAGCGACGGCGAGTACTTCGCCTCTGCCGTGAAGCCCGCTTTTTCTCGTTTTGCACTTTTCGTTAGGCTAATTTTGCCCGGCGCGCTGGCGTTCGTCAGCGCAAGCTGCAACCACGACGACAGCAAAATCACGGTTTACCGGATTCCGAAAGAGACGCAGCCGGCGATACCGTCGATGCCGCAGCAGGCCGCGATGAACGTCGCCGGCGCCGCGCCCGCAGTTCAGTGGACCGCGCCTGAAGGCTGGGCAGAACAACCCGCGACTGGCTTTCGCAAGGGCAGCTTCCTCGTGCACGGCGCGGACGGGAAACAGGCGGACATCTCGGTCATCTCTTTTCCTGAACAAGCCGGCGGCCTGCTCGCCAACGTGAATCGCTGGCGCGACCAACTGAAACTCGCGCCGATCGACAACGAAGCGGAGGCGGGCAAACCGATGCCGGTCGCCGGACGCGACATGTTTTTCGTCGATCTGGTGAGCACACACCCGCTGCCGTCCGATGGCTCGAAGACGCGGATCCTCGGGGGAATTTTTCCGCTCAACGGCGAGACCTGGTTTTTCAAAATGATGGGACCCGACCAGCTCGTCGAAACCCAGCGCGATGCCTTCCAGAAATTTCTCGAAAGCGTCCATCTCGCGGAGGCGGCCGCGCCCCTAACGACCGCGCAGAATAGCGGGAGCACGAACGCCCCGACCCCGCCGCCGATCGAGCCAGCCGCCGGCGCGCCGCTCAAATACACTGTGCCGTCCGGTTGGCAGGAAAAGCCGCTCACCACCATGCGGCTGGCGAGTTTCAACGCGCCCGGGTCCAACGGAAAAGCCGCCGACGTCTCGGTCGTTTCGCTCGCGGGGATGGCCGGCGGCGATCTCGCCAACGTGAACCGCTGGCGTGACCAGGTGAAACTCGGACCGATCGATGAAGCCGCGCTCGCGAAGTCGGCCGAGCACATCAAGGCCAACGGCCACGATTATCTCCTGGTCGATCTGGCCGGCGCCCAGCAGCGGATCATCGCCGCGATTCTCGACGAAAACGATCGCTCCTGGTTCATCAAGATGACCGGCGACACCGCGGCGGTCGCAGCCCAGAAAGATGCTTTCAGCGATTTCCTCCGCAGCCTGCAAATCCCCTAACGAATGACAACCGCGACTGCGCCTAACGAATTCCTGCGACCGCTGCGGTTTCTCGCTTCGCTTCGGCTCACCGTGGTCTGCCTCGGCTTCGGGATGGCGCTGATCTTCCTCGGCACGCTCGCGCAGGTGCACTTCGGGATTCACCAGGTGCAGGCGCAATATTTCCAGAGTCTCTTCGTTTTCTGGTCGCCACCCGGGGCAAGCTGGAAGATCCCGGTGCTGCCCGGCGGCTATTTGTTAGGCGCAGTCCTGCTCGTCAACCTGATCGCGGCGCACGCCACGCGTTTCGAAATTTCGCGCAAGAAGATCGGGATTTTTTTACTCCATCTCGGCGTTATTTTATTGCTCGTTGGCCAACTCCTGACCGGGCTTTATGCCCGTGAAACCCAGATGCGGATCGATGAAGGCGAGACGCTCGGTTATTCGGAAGCGCCGCGCGAAGTGGAGCTGGCGGTGATCGATGTGAATGATCCGAACTTCGATCAGGTCGTCTCGATTCCGGAAGGCGTCCTCGCGCAAGGCGGCACGATTCAAAATCCGACGCTGCCCTTTACGATCAACGTCCGCCGCTTCTTCCCGAATACGCAGCTCGCGATGCGAGCGCAGGTGCCGAACCCGCCACCTTCGCTCGCGACGAACGGCTTCGGCGCCAAGGTCGTCGCGAGCGAAATTCCGCGCACGGTGAAAGATGACGAGCGCGATCTGAGCTCCGCTGTGGTCGAGATCAACGGTGTGCAAGGCTCGTTAGGCACATGGCTGGTCTCGAACGCAATCGCGGAGCCGCAGTCGTTCACGGTCGATCGGAAAACCTACGAACTGGTCATGCGGCAGCGGCGTTTCTACAAGCAATTCGCGCTGACCCTGAAACACTTCGCGCACGATCGTTACCCCGGGACCGACATCCCGAAAAACTTCTCCAGCCGGGTGCGCCTGGTTGATTTCGAGCGCGGCGAAAATCGGGAGGTGCTCATCTCGATGAACGACCCGCTGCGTTATCGCGGCTTCACTTTTTATCAGGCCGGCTTCGACAACAACGATAAGACCACGATCCTGCAGGTGGTAAAAAATCCCGCGATGCTCCTGCCCTATATCGCCTGTGGGCTGGTCGGGCTCGGGCTGCTCGTGCAATTCTCGATGCACCTGTTTGGCTTTGTAAAAAAACAGCGGAGATGAGCAAGTCGCGTCCCTGGATTCTTTGGCTGATCGTTGGTCTAACGATCGCTTATTTTCTCGCTCCGCTCGGAGAACGGGACACGCGCGGCGGCTTTGAAATGCAGCGCCTCGGACGGCTGCCGGTGCTGCTGAACGGTCGGATCAAGCCGCTCGATACGGTCGCGCGCAATTCGATCCTGATCATCCACGGCAAGCAAACCCTGGAGCTCGAGCACGGCGAGTTGTCGCCGATCGACTGGCTGGCTGGAGTGATGTTCAAGTCGGACGAGGCAGATTTGCAGAAGCTCTTCGTCATCCGCAGCCCAGAGACGCAGGCGGCGATCGGGCGCAACGGCGGGACGGAGAAATATTTTTCCTTCCGCGAGCTCTTTCCGCATCTGCAGGAGATCGAGCAACAGGCGGATCTCGCGCAGAAGGAGGAGGCGCAGGTGCGCTCGCCGTTTCAGCGCGACATCATTAAATTGTTTGAGCGGCTGACGCTTTATCACCGGCTCGAGAACACGCTCGAAGTCGCGGGCACGACGGACTTCAAATCGCAGGTCGACGACCTGCAAAAGAATATTCATCCATCGCCGGTGCCGATGAACAGCGGGATCACGACCGAGGCGTTGCAAAGCCTCGGGTTCCTCGCCGAAACCGGTTATTTTTTTCCGATCCCGCCGGTCCCGCCTAACGACGACCCGCTGCAATGGCGGAAGATGGGCGAAAGCCTGCTGCAATTCATCACCGCCGGAAACATGCACCCCGCCATCCCCGCCTGGGCGACGATGGCGACGGCGTACCAAGCGAACGATCCGGCGACTTTCAACAGCGCGGTCGATCAATTTACGGGCTGGCTTCAGCAGCATTTCCCGGGTCGGATGCGGAAGGCGCGAGTCGAGGCGGTCTTCAATCAATTGCAGCCGTTTTATAACGCGATGGTCGTTTACGTTCTCATCTTCGTCCTCGCCTGCGCCTCGTGGCTGGTCTGGCCGAAGACGCTCGGCCGCTACGCTTACGTGCTGCTGATCGTGACTTTCGTGGTCCACTCCGCGGGGCTGATCACGCGGATGTATCTGGAAGGTCGGCCGCCGGTGACGAATCTTTATTCTTCAGCCGTCTTCATCGGCTGGGGCGCGGTCTTGTTAGGCATCATGCTCGAGCGCTTTTTCCGCAACGGCATCGGGAGCGCAACGGCGGCTTCGATCGGTTTTCTCACGCTCCTGATCGCGCACCATCTCTCAATGGACGGCGACACGATGGAAATGATGCGCGCCGTCCTCGACACCAACGCCTGGCTCGCGACGCACGTCGTGATGGTGACGCTCGGTTACGCCTCGACCTTCCTCGCTGGTTTTCTCGCGCTCACTTACATCGTGCGCGGAGCGTTTACGCCTTCGCTCGATCGCGAGACCGCGAAATCGCTCGCGCGAATGGTTTACGGAATCGTCTGTTTCGCGACGCTCTTCAGCTTCGTCGGGACGATCCTCGGCGGCATCTGGGCGGATCAATCGTGGGGGCGTTTCTGGGGCTGGGATCCGAAGGAAAATGGCGCCGCTCTCATTGTCCTCTGGAACGCGATCATTCTGCATGCGCGCTGGGGCGGACTCGTTAGGCAACGCGGCCTCATGGTCATGGCCGTGTTTGGGAACGTGGTCACGAGCTGGTCTTGGTTTGGCGTGAACATGCTCGGCATCGGACTTCACTCCTACGGTTTCATGGACAGCGCTTTTCCCTGGCTCATCGGCTTTGGGATCAGCCAGGTGCTTTTCATGCTCGTCGGTGCGCTTCCGCCGCACTTGTGGCGGAGCCAGTTCGAGGCGCCTGCGCTTTCGACGCGTCCGGCGCGACCGACCGAGGATCTGGCCCTGAGCGAGGGCTGACCACCGGTCTCCCGCCCACGAAAACGACGGCTGCAACGGCCACTTCTCGCCTAACCAGGGGAATCACAGACGAGGAAGCACCGTCGCAGCTCTTATCGGGAGTTGCCTTTAGGTACCTGAAGAAGGTGATTCGTTCTTCTCCATTCTTTCCTTGGGAAAAAATTTCTCCGCATTGCAAAAAAAATGCGGAACTCCGAAAAAAGACTACAGCTCAGTAAACCGTGGCCGGTTCCGGCCCGGCGAGGATCGCCTGAAAACGCGGGTCTGCCCGGAGTGTATCCCACTGCCAGCGCAGACGGAGATCCTCAAGCGAAAGGCTTCCTTCGTAAAACGAAACGCAGCCTGGTTGTCGCAGCATCCGCTCGATCAACGCCAGCGCCTGGTCGGCGTCCCCGACCCGGGCGTGGATGAGCGCGAGGTCGCACATTCGTTCGGGACCTTCGTAACCGTCCTGAGAAATCGGTTGAAGCAGGACTGCGCGTTCTCCCTCGCGGAGCGCATCGGCCTTTCGGCCCATGTACGCGTAAAGCAACCCAAGACGGGAATGCCGCAAGGCGCTGTCCGGATGGGCGATTGCTTCCGCCTCCAACGACGGACGTGCAGACTCGAAGAGGGAGTGGGCGCGTTCGACGGCGCCCTGCGCGAGTTGGATGCAACCCGCGAGATAGCTCTTCGGCAGCGGCGCCCCGAAGACGGAAGGCAGGGTCTCAAGCGGAAATTGATCGAGCGCGGCCTGTGCGACCGCGTAGCGGCGGGCAACCATGGCCGCATCCCAGCGCGTCCACGCCACATCCCCTTCGGGATCACCGTAGGCGGTGTAGTCGGTGAACACTTTTTCGATCGGAGCCAAATCGCCGTGGCGCCAGACCTCCAGAAAAGCGCGTTCTATATGGACCTGCGGCAGCTGTGGCGTGAGCGCCACGATCCGGTCGCCATGACGCGCTGCCCCGTTCCAATCGCGCAGGAGCGTCGAGGTCGCGAAAAGTTCCTCTTCATATTTCAGGGCGCGCGGGTCGAGGGCCGCGACCTCCTCGAGCTCGGCGCGAGCAGCCTTCCATTTCCCCTGTCGCCGATGAATATAGGAGACAAAGCTCTGCGGCTCAGGATCGTTAGGCAAAAGCTGGCGCGCGATTTCGAATTCCGCGAGAGCCCGGTTAAAATCACGCTCGATGTAGTAGTAGCATTGGGCTTCGGCAAGGCGCGCTTCGCCGAGATCAGGCCGAAGGCGCAGAGCTTCCCGCGCTTCGGCATGCGCCTGGCGCTTCAGCTCATCGGACGGCCCGCGAAAACGATAGAGAATCGCGAGCCGCGCCGCCAACCGCGCGTGTGCCTGCGCGAATCCCGGATCCAGGGCCAGAGCCTCACTGTAAAGCCGGGCGGCCATCTCGTGATCGGAGACCGCCGACGCCGACCCGTTCTCATATTTCCGCGCGCGCAGGTAAAGAAGATAGGCGTCGGGATTGCGAGTCGCGTTAGCCTGGAGACCGACGGTTTCCTGCGGACTAAGGGTCGCATCGAGCGCGTCCACGATCGCGCTGGCGAGTTCACTTTGCAGGGTAATCGCATCGACCAGCGTGCGATCGTAGCGCTCCGCCCAAAGTGCGTGCCCGTCCCGGGTATCCACCAGCGTCACCTCGAGGAGCACGCGATTTCCACTCCGGCGCAAACTTCCGTGGAGCACATGCCGCACCCCGAGCGTTCGTCCGATCGCCCGGAAGTCCCGCGCCGCCGGGCCCGAATAAAGCGCGGTACTCTGGCGGCCAATCACCCTCAGATCGCGAATCTTCACCAGACTCGAGAGCAGATCGTCCTCGATACCCTCCGCAAAAAATGCGTTCTGTGGATCGTTGCTGAGATTCTTGAACGGCAGGACGGCGATCGACTTGTCGTCCGGTGCGCCCGGAGCATGGAAATAGAGAATCGCGCTGACTCCCACCGCGAGCAGGCAAACGACCGCAGCTGCCACCCGCCAAAGCGCGCTCCCGAAAAATCCGGCCTTCGGCGGAATAGGCGCACTGATTTCCTCCAAACAGGCGTGAATAGCTTCGCTCGTCGCGGCCGCGGAAGCAGGACGCCCGCGTCGGTCCGGGGCGAGCATCGAGCGCAACAGCTTGACCAGCGGCGCCGGCACCCCGCATTTCACCAAGGGCGCCATCTCTTCGCGACAGACCTCGCCGGAGAGCGCGTAGGAAAGAGTCGCGCCTAACGAATAAATATCCGAGCGGACATCGAGTGGCCGGCCTTCCTTTTGCTCCGGGCTGGCGAATTGCCGCGTGCCGAGAAATTGCCGCGCGCCGGACGTCTTCTCTTCCGCCGTATCCTGCGCCAGGCCGAAATCGATCACTTTCACCCAAGCGGCGCCATCGCCGCGGGTCGCGGGTTCCGAAGACGGTTCCTCCCCGGCCACGAGCATGATATTCGATGGTTTGAGATCGCGATGAATGAGGCCACGCTTCTCCGCCGCGACCATCGCCCGCGCCACTTGCAGCCCAACTTCCAAGACCAACGCCGAGGAAAGCGGACCCGCGCGGCGCAGGCGCGTTTCAAGCGTTTCCCCTTCCACAAATTCCATCGCGTAAAAGCAATCGCCGCCCTCGGCGTCCTCCTCGTCGGGGAGCGTATTCACCCGCCCAAAATGAAAGACGCTCGCGACGTTCGGATGCCGCAGCCGCGCGGCCGCCTGCGCTTCGTTCAGGAAACGGCGATGCGCACCGGGTCGCGCGGAGAAACAACCGTTCACGACCTTCAGCGCGACCGGAATTCGAAGGTTCACATCGACGGCTTTGTAGGTCACACCCATCGCGCCACGCCCGAGCTCCCAGACTAATCCGTCGGGTCGGACCAGCACTTCATAGTGCTGGTAACTGCGCGTTCCGAAATCCATCGGCGAGTCCTCTCCCGCCGCTCCATCGGCTTCCATCCCGGCGCGCAAAAGACAATGGACACAGCCGAGCCTCGCGGTACGGTCGATCAGGGGCGCGCCGCATAGTTCGCAAAGCGTCGGCGTTTGTTCGCTTTCCTGCGTTGGCATTTCCGCCGTTTCTGAAAGCTAGACCGCCGCGATCAGGACGCGGCAAAGATGCTGCAACTCCGATTCCACATCGCGACTCGACGGCACCGTCCGCGCGACCTCCGCTTGCAGGAGAGCGCGATAGCGCGACCGCAAACGAAAGAGATGACTGCGCATGGTATCCAGCGGCACGCCTAACCGCGCCGCCGCCGTGTCGTGTGTCGGCAATCCCACGCCGCCAGTCAGGAAGGGACGCAAGATCGCAAAAAGCCGCGCCTTTTGCTTGCCCGCATATTCTGCCTCGAGAGCGGTCATTGCCCGGCCGACCAGCGCCGCAGCCCAGTCACATTCAAAAGCCCGTTCTTCATCCGGCGGCCCATCGGTCCGGAGCGAGCAATTAGCCCTCTCGTCGGCCGAGGTCCCGCAGTCGGCATCGAGGAAAATGAACTTGCTGTCCCCGCCCCGCTTCTTCCGGCCTTCGTAGTCCCGCACCGCGCTCAGATAACGCTTCAGCAACGTCAAGAGGAAGGAACGGAACCGGCCCTTACTCCGATCAGATTTCCGATAAGGTTCCTTTTCCAAAAGGTAGAGAAAAAAACCCTGGGTAAGATCCTTCGCATCGTCCCGGCTGTAACCGCGCTGCCGGACGAACCGATACAGTGGAGGCCAGTAATCCTCGCAGAGCTGAGCGAGCGCCTCCCGCACCTGCTCCGGAGCCAGCTCCTGCTGCTCCGCGGATAACTCCTGAAGCACCGTCCACTTTGTCGTCCTAAACGCGCCCCCGAGCGTCGGATAAAGTTCGGCCGCCGTCCTCACAAGACGCCGAGGGTAACGAAGTCGCTGGAAAAGAGCAAGTGTCCGCTAGGAGGGTAAGATCTCGAGAGATTTACCCCTTCTTCAACGCCTGCCGGCCGCGCCCCTCCGCCGGAGCGAATTGCATTCACGTTTGGGCACGGTAGAGTTTCGCCCCACCCAAAACGGGGGCGTACTGGTTTCGACTGATAGTTTGAAGCGCAGGCGGCATGTCGAGGATGGTTCGTTGGCCTCGTTAAAATCCGGACCAAAAAAAATAAATGCAGATCACCAAGATCTCGCTCTCGCGGCTTAATTGACTGCGATGTTCCGGGCTGGACGCCTGCTACGGCTCGGGACATGGACAGCAGGCTAATCGGACGGCGGAGTGACCGCGCCGGACGGTGAAGGAATTTCGTGGTGGCTCGGGAGATGGCGACGTGCCGGTGCTGTTACCGCTCCCTAAAAATCCTCATCGGCTACACATGTAGAAGCTCGCGGGGAGAGCAATCAGGACAGGGGTTCAACTCCCCTCGCCTCCATATTTTTTACGATAGTAAATCGAATTGGGCTTGCCAATTTGGGTTCCACCTGCTGTCGCTGTAGTAGTAGGTCGCAGGGCAGGTCGCGCTCGTCCAGCGTTTCACACACCGCCCCAGCGGGTGTAGCCAAACCACATCGGGTTCGTCCCCAGCGCTGCGCTCTTGATCGAGACCGGCGGGTTGAGCGCGTTGCAGGTCGCCGTGATCGTTCCCTCCTGCATGAGCACTCCGTTGCCCGAGGTCCCGTAAAATTGGTCGTCGTGCAGGTAGCTCCCCGTCGCTGCCAGACTCCAGTTCAAGTACTGGTTTAACCCATTGTCGCGCCGGGTGAAATCGACCGCGCCGGCGTTCGCCAGCACATTTGCTCCGTAGCGGTTGCCCAAGGCATCATAACTGGAAGACATCCCCGCGCTGCGCGTCCCCGTTAGGCCATCGTAGAGCGCGTAGGTCAGCTACCCTTCCTCGTCGTAGGTGAAGAAATCCCCGCGCCCGTTTTCCAGCCCGTTGAGCGTGCTGTCGGTTCCCTTGAGGTAGGAGGTGATCCGGTCCCGGCTGTCCCGCGCGCAGCTCCGGTTGCCCAAGACCTTGTTGCTCCCGCTCTGGTAAGCATTGACCGCGATTCTGCCTCCCCGCCTGTCTTAGAAAATCGGCTCCTGCCGGTCACCCCATCAAGCAAGTGCTAACGCCCCAGCGAGCCGGTCGAGTCTTTTCTGCAACATTCACAGCGGCAAGATTTAATCAAGTCGTCAGGCCTAGGCGGAAGACTGAATCCTTATAGGACGTTCGTACTGCCTTATCTCCCCCGAGAACACCATCGTTCATGAGCTCCACGCACCTGACAGAATCAAAGGGCAGATCGCTAGACACAAGTCCGTCGAAAACAGAACTACCAGGGTCGTTGTCATTCCTAAAAGCACCCTCACAATCATAACCTGAATAACTCGGAAGCAACAAATCATATTGTGGCAACCGTATCCCTCTTCCGAATTGGGTGGAGTTCTGAAGCGCCGCCTAATACTCTTGTATAGCGCTGTGGCAATGCTATCCCACTCGTCGTTACACTTCGCCATCTCGCCACCGGATTCCCGCTTTATCCATTACGGGCACTAATGCAATAAGAGCATCGCGAAACGATGACATAGGTGCGGTAACATTACTATTCAATGTCATAGATCTTGCAATTTCTTCATCAGTACGGACTCCTCTTCTGTGAGCGGCCTCTTGTGGCCAAAGCCTTGGCCTGGCACGACCGGTTTGACACCGTCGCGCGTGATGTCTTTTGCAATTTGGCCTTTTTCGTTGGGCACAAACACTCGCCCGTTATTCCCTCGAACGGCGCTATTAGCCGGCCCGGTCAAGTTCTTTACATTTTCGCCACTTCGGCCGCCACTCAAAACGACATCATCAACGATTTTGATCTCGGATTTTGCCGCCTGGGCCCGCACTCCTTGTCCCTTGCTCTAGACGATGCCTGCGAGTCTTGTAATCAGGGTCGTTTCTTGGTAATTCGCGGATATGCTTTTCAGAACCTTTGCCTTCCTTCTTGCTTTGCCCATCATCGCCCAGGCAGGCTTGTCCGAGCGGAGTGTCGATTTTTCGAATTATAATCGGCCCCTCTACACGCAGATCGTAGGTCGTATCAAAGCCAAGGTCTCAGCTCGCCTGGGTGAGGGCATTAACACGCGCGATCGCTATTTCATCATTCCTTTTGCTTACCAAGACCGCGGAAACCACCCGGAAGATTCGCACTCCTTTATCTCCGTTATCCGGGTGCTCCCGGATAATGAGCAGCCCAAGCTGACGCCCGGTCTCAAATTACAAAGATCTAGGGACCGAGAATTTGAAGCGTTCACAATCAGCTGGTTGCCTCACGATTTTTCGAGCAATCCTGACCTCTGCGTCTTTGACGGCGTCGGCAGCCGGCTTATCCCACAGTTGAACACATGTCCGGTCTCGACCGGCCGAAACTTTACCCTTGCCGAAACGATCAAACTTGCGGTGGATGCAAGAAGTGCGGTGGCCATGTGGGGGCCTTACGAAATCAGCAAAATTGCGTTCGATCTTGTAGTGAAGCGCAAACGCCTGCTTGACGGAGGGACCATCAAGTATCGGGCCGATGATCGTCTTTATCGAAAAGACAAGATCGCGGTCAATTGCTTTCACGCGATGGCCGGGTTGGATGAGCTTTACCCGAACGGCGGACTTTTCGGGACGGGATTCAAAATGTGGGGGTTCAATGGAACGGCCCGAGTCCTGATTGAATACAAGGAGAAGTCGAGTTACAAACACTTACTTCTCGAGCCGGTGGATGTGAAAGCGGACCGATACGGCTTTGTCTATGCGCCGACACGAAATGGTCGCATTCCTTATGATCCGGTTAGAAACGCGTCTGCTTATCCAAAGTAACGCCGGTTAAAGATCTGCGTAATCCAGAAAGCCGGTCGAGTAAGCGGTAAGGAAGACCAGTTATTGCGGTAGCGTCGCCGGAGTGAAATCGGCGTCGGCGAAGTTGACGTCCTGGTCGATGTGCGCGCCGTGGAATTCGGTCACGCTGTTTTTTCGCGGACCATGCACAACCAGGTTTGCCGGAATCGGATGATGTCTTTCGTCAGGGGCGATGCCGGTGATATCAATGCGGCGCACGAGCTCACCTGAGGGCGAATATTTTTCGATGCGCAGCGGGACGAAACGGCGGACATCAATCCAGCTGCGAACTTTGCCGTAGCTGGAAGCGGAAGAGTTGTCCGGCTTCGATTCGAGAATCTGGCAGTTCACGTTATTAATCATTTCGGAGCCAACGATGGCTTGCTTTTTCCAGGCAAAGAAATTTTCGACTGCGTCTTCATACGAGAGATCACTGTCGAATAGTCCGTCGTCCATTTGCGAGGCTTTGATGGCGCGAACCGGCTGATGCGGAACGACGATCGAGCCTGTCGCACTGCCGTCCGCTTGATGCAGGATGACGGTCTCGCCTTTGTGTTCGTTAGGCCAGAGCACTTGATAGGCAAGAGCGGTCGTCGTCTTCGTCCGACGCTGCTTGATCTGGAGCTGCATGACGCGCCTGGTTCCATCGGCCGCCTGCACTTCGAGTTTGGTCCGAATCAGGGCATTGCCTTGGCTAACGGCATCCAACCGCGCTGCGAGCTCCGTGGTGGAGATTGCAACCGGTGCGGGATCGGCCGCGCGAAGGCTGGGAATACAAAGCGCCGCGGCCAAGGCGGAAGCGAGGAAAAACTTCACAGATGAGTTTCCGCCACACTTATCCGGCTTGCAACGCAAGGCTCGGAGTTAGACGCGAGCTGCGCCATGCCGGATAAAGTCCGCTGATGATTCCAACCGCGACTGCGATGACGACCGAAAGTCCCAGCAACGGAATGCCGAGGTCGGGTTGGAGAAGTCCGCGAATCGCCGGCGCCTTGCTTAGCACCTGCACGCCGATCGCACCGATCGCTACTCCGACAATTCCTCCGAAAAGACCGAGCAGCGCAGACTCGTAAAGAATCATCTGCATGATGCGGCTGCGCTTCCAGCCCACTGCAAGCAGCACGCAAATTTCATGGGTGCGCTCGAATACGGTCATGAGCATGGTGTTCATGACGCCGAGCACGCCGACGAGAATTGCCAAAAGAGACGTGCCCCAACTCATCGCCTTCACGAGGCGAAATCCTTCGTCGTGACTCAAGTGTTCGCTGACAGTTACGGCGCGCACTTCGGGGACAAGCTGTTCTATCCGTCGGGTAAGATTCGCGAGTTGTTCCTCGTTAGCCCCGGGCGTCGCGCGAACGTCGATAGCGTTGATCTGGCTAGGCGAGCCGACGATTTTTTGCAAAAGCGGGAGCGAAAGGATAACCGATCCATCTTCGACGAGGGCGCCACCTTTCACGATGCCGACGACCTTGAGTTCCTTGGTTTCAATCTGGATGGGGTCACCGACCTTTTTCTTGAGAATCTCTGCCGCCGTCTGACCCAACACTACAGCCTCTTCCGCGGCATCATGCGGCATGCGGCCGGAGACAAGTTTAAGATTGCTCCAGGAAAATCCTCCCCACTCGCGCGCGGAAAGAATCATTAAGTCCGAATCCTCAACACTGGTCACCTGCACGAGCAGATCACAGGTCGCGACGATGCCCGGAATTTTGGCAATCCGATCGCGCACGGATGCGTCGAACGGTTTGGGCGTAAGCGAGCCGCTCTTGTTACTGACGACGATGTCGGTTCCGCGTGCCTTCAACCCAACCTGCCAGCCTTTCTCAAAGCCGCGCGACATTCCGACAAGCGCCACGACCGCGGCGATGCCGATGGAAATTCCGGCGAGGGTCAACCCGGTGCGCAAAGGACGCCGCAGAAGGCCGCGGATGACAACGGTGAAGAAGGTCATGGTTTGCCGTCCGAGACGATTCGACCGTCGATCATATGAAGGATCCTTCCGGCACGTTCGGCCACCGTCGCATCATGAGTTACGAGCACCATGGTGCGGCCTTGTTCCTGTTGCAGGCGGATGATGAGATCGAGCACCAGATGAGCGTTTTTGCTGTCGAGATTACCGGTTGGTTCATCGGCAAGGAGCAGAGAGGGATCATTCGCGAGACTGCGCGCGATGGCCACGCGCTGTCGCTCGCCTCCGGAAAGCTTCGAAGGAAAATGATCGAGCCGATGCTCGAGGCCAACCAACTTCAACAACTCGAAAGCGCGCTCCCGGCGCTCAGACACTGAGCGATCGATTTCGAACATCGGAATCTGTACGTTCTCGGCCGCGGTGAAAGTCGGCAGGAGATGAAAGGCCTGGAAAATAAATCCTATCTCGCGAGCGCGGTAGGCTGCGGGATTGGGATTATCCGGCAATGACCTTCCGCGGTAGAGAAGCGTTCCGGAAGTCGGTCGATCCAACGCCCCGAGTAATTGCAACAAGGTCGATTTCCCGCATCCGCTCGGTCCCGTAATGGCAACGAAATCGCCCTCGTCGATGGAAAAGTCGACTCCGCGCAGGGCTTGCACCCGCCCGTCGTCGAACTCGCGGGTGAGAGCTTTTGCCTGGAGAAGAGAGGCGGCCGGGGCCGACGGAGCCCCCTTCAAGGAAGTCTTATCCATTCCTGAGAAGGCTCGGTCCGCGGATCGTCAAACCATCCGCCATTGCGACCCGACGCGCGGATCGGCAAGGGAGCGCATGAGGTCGATCAAGGCGTTACGATAACTTGGATACGGCAGTCGTTCGCCCGGATTTTTCGGCTGCAATTTTTCCACGTGCAGGGGCAAAACGGAGTGCGGCAGGCCGGCGCGTTGATGATGCACTCCGTGAAACGGTTCGTGCAGCAGGGTGAAGGCGACCAGCCGTCCGACCCAGCTCTTCGCCACAATACTGCGCGTTGAACCATTGATCGTGTCACCCGTCATCCCGACGTGCTCGATGTATTTCCGCCAGCTCTGCAAATTTGCCGCCAGAATTGCGGGCGCGAGATATAACCAGATGAAATATTTCCAGAGTCCGAACGCGGCCACCGCCCAAAGGACGAGCGTCCATGTCACCACCGTCAACGCCAATTCCGCCCAAACGCGCCGGCGAACGCGTTTGCTTCGCACCGGCGAAGGAGAAATAAAGAAAACGCGCAGGAAGACAAACGGGGAATAAAACAACCCGAAGTTCAGTTCGAAAAATGCGGCGACACATCTCTGCCAGCGCGGGATGTCCGTCCTCGAAAGGGGCCAGAATTCGCAGTCTCGCTCCGTCGCGAGGTAAGCATGATGCGTTTGATGAACGACGCGATAGAGACTGAAGCTCATCAAACTCAACGTCCCGATGACGACGCCATCGAACTCATTGAAGCGACGATTTTTTCGGAGAAGTCCGTGGGCCGCTTCGTGCAGACCGATGAGTGTCCCGTGCATCAAATGACTGACCACAAGCGTGAGCGGCACCGCCAACCAAATCCATCCGCGCTGCACCGTGAAGGCGAGCGCGATTTCAGTGAATACGAGCGCGAAAACGAGCAGTTGAAAGGCACCGCGCACGACCCAATGCGGCATTTCGCTCATTTCTTCGTCGTTAAATGCGGGATCTCTCACGGTTGGTTCAGCACTTCAGAGATTCGGCTCTCCGGTGAGCGGCAGATGCCTGCCAGAACTCGCTGAAATATGCCATCGAGGCTTTCAATGTCATGCGGCGAAAACAAATTCTCACGGAAAAGCCACGCGACTTCGAGGCTCTCACGAACTTCGGTGATTTCGCAGGCGAGTTGGAAACGCGCCGTGCCGGTCGAGCGCATGCTCAAACGCGCGGAAAGATTCGGCAGCGAAACTTCTGGCATGGGATGGTTTTGCAAGGCAAAGCGAACTTCGAAGAGAGGATTGTATCCGGCCGTTGTCTGCTCGCCGAGACCGCGCACCAATTCAACGAACGGAAGGGCGTTGGCAAAAGAGTCGATCGTTAACTGATGGGCTGCTCGCAAATGATCGGCAGCAACCCGCGAGCGATCGATCGGCCCGCGCAACGGCACGATGCTGGCGTAATATCCCATCGTTTCGCGCGCGATTTGTTTTGCCCGGTTTGCCACCGGCGTGCCGACGACAAGATCATCGCAGCCGTTCCATTCGGAGAACGCAATCTGGAAAGCGCCGAAGAGCGCGCTAAAAAGCGTGATGCCAGTGCGCCGGGCAATTTCTCGCGACTCGTTAGTCAAAGGCGCAGGGATCTCGGAAAGCCATCGCCTGGGCGCTCCCGCGGTGATCGGCGTTTCCCACATCCGAGGTGAATCGGCTAACCTGGTTTTCCAAAACTCGAGGCGCGGTTCCAGCGTTTCCGATTTCCAAAAAGTGCGTTCGGCCGCGCCCCACGCGGCATAGGTTTGCGGGACTGGCGGCAAAGCTTCAGACGATCCGGTGATTGCCTGCAGATAAGCGGCAAAGAGTTCCTCGACGAAGACACCCAGACTCCAGCCATCGGCAATGGCGTGGTGAACCGCAAAAACCAGCACGTGCTCGTTAGGCGCTCGGCGCAGATCGACCACGCGATAGAGTGGCCCCTGCACGAGATCGAATGGCGCGCGGAAAATTTCCGCGGCCGACTCTTCAATCGCCTCGGGACTTGCGTCGGTCATTTCGCGAAGCTCAAAATTGATCCCGCAGCTCTTGCGGATCATCTGCAGCGGACGCTCCCGGCCGGGCAGGAACGAGAGACGCAAAACCTCTTCGCGATCGACGACCAGCTGGATCGCAGCGCGACACTCGCGCTCGGTCAGAAGTCCGTGCACATCGATGAGACAGCAGATGTGATTCGCGCTGTCCTCCACCGGCACAGGCGAAGCTTCCCAAAGTTCGCGTTGCGGGAAGGTCAGGGGATGAAGCTGCGCTTCACCCCTATCGAGCCATTGTTTGAGACGGATGCGTTGATCAGCCGGCATCGCGATTCTTGCATGAAGGTGCGCCTAACGTTTGGCGTCTTCGATCGCCTCAGCCTTTTCGGAGTTGGATTCGCCGCCAAGGAGGCGTTCGATTTCGTCGTCAGAAATCGCATCAAGATCCACTGCACTGGTTGCTTCCGCCTGCACTACGACCGGTACGGATTCGGGGACCGCTGTCGCGGCGCCAAGATGCCCGGCGATGAGCGAGGCGATCTGACCGATCGTTCGTGCGCGCATTAAACTTGTCGGCGGCAATGCGACGCCGACCGCCGCTTCCAGCGACGTCTCGATTTCCACTCCCATCAACGAATCGAGGCCGAGATCGGTGAGCGGTTGATCGTCACGCAAGCTGTCAGGTTTGACTCGCAGAACGGAACCAACTGCTTCACGCACGGCCTGGCAGATGACGGCCTGTTTTTCCGCTGGCCCGGCCGCATCGATCCGGCTCCGCCAATCGCTCGTCGTGCCGGCGGTTTCCTGATTCTCGAGCGCGGCGAAGATGCGTTCGAGCAGCGGATTCTCCTGCATGCTCCTAAAAAATTGGCGCCACTTGCTCCAATCGACGCGGATGGCAATGGCTTGCGCCGTTCCCGCACGAAGGAACGATTCGACGAGTGCTGTCGCTTCGCCGGGCGAAATCTCCATTGTCCCCTGTCGCGCCAGAAAATCGGCGACGCGCTCGTTCCGCGCGACGTAACCTGCGCCGCCGAGCACACCCCAATTCACGGTCAGCGCGGGTAGACCGAGCGCGAGGCGATGATGTGCGAGACTGTCGAGAAATGCATTCGCGGCGGAATAATTTCCCTGCGCGGGATTGCCGAAAATGCTGGAGACGGAAGAGAACATGACGAAGAAATCGAGCTTCATTTTTCGCGTCGCTTCATGAAGCAGCCATGCGCCGTCCGCTTTTGGTTCGAGAACTTTGCGCATGCGTTCCGGCGAGAGCGACGCGAGCGGCGCATCGTCGATCACCATTGCGAGATGAAAGAGGCCGCGCAGCGGTTGACCGCCCGATTTAATCTCGGCGAAAATTCGCTTCACGTCGTTAGGCGCGGCGATATCCGCGGAGACAACGCGCACGTCGGCACCGCGCTCTTCCATCTCGGCGATGAATGCAGCTGCCTCAGAATTCGCAGCCCCACTGCGACTTGTCAGAACAAGATGACGCGCACCACAATCGACTAACCAACGAGAAAGTATTTTGCCGTAGCCACCGAATGCACCGGTGATCAGATAACATCCGTCCGATTTTACCTCGAATCCCGGGCCGGGAAGTTCACCGCGCCGCGGAACAAATGGCGTCGGGAATGCCACGACGACTTTGCCGATATGTTTCCCGCTCGACATGAGGCGAAACGCGGAATCGATCCGGCTGGCCGGAAACGCGCGATATGGAAGCGGCCGCAGCGCGCCCTTTTCCACCCGCACAGAAATTTCCTCCAGCATTTCGCGCGTTAATTCTTCGTTGCCGTGGAAGATCCCGTCCATCGCCACGACGTGGAATGAAGCGTTATTCCGGAGCGGTCGCAGCGGGATGCGCGTGTTTTGATAAATGTCGCGCTTACCGATTTCGATGAAGCGACCGAACTCAGCCAGACAGGAGAGACCCATCGGGATCGCTTCCGCCGCGAGCGCGTTCAGAACGACGTCTACACCTTTGCCGTCAGTCAACGTCATCACGATCTCGGCAAAATCGCCGCGACGCGAGTCGATCACATGTTCGACGCCGAGCGTTTTGAGCAACGCGCGTTTGCTCGGGCTGCCGGCGCTCGCGATGACGCCGGCGCCGAGATGGTGCGCGATCTGAATGGCCGCCATTCCAACTCCGCCCGCGCCTGCGTGCACCAGAACGCGTTCGCCTTTTTGCAATCGTGCCACGTTTCGCAACGCATGCCACGCCGTCATGAAAACGACCGGCAAAGTCGCAGCCGCTTCAAATGTCAGACCGGCTGGAATTCGTCGAACATCAGCCGCGCGTCCGATCGCGTGCGTGGCAATTCCAAAAACGGCGAGACCAAACACGCGATCTCCGGGAGCGACATGCGTCACGCCCGATCCAACTTCTTGGACGATGCCGCCAATTTCGTCGCCAAAAATGCGTGCGTCGGGAGCGTCGCCGGGATAAAGCGCCAACGCCTTGAGCACGTCGCGGAAGTTCATCCCCGCCGCTTTCACTTCGATCAAGACCTGACCCGGCTGACACGGCGGCAGTTCAAATGGAGCGAAACGCAAGGTGTCGAGACGACCGCGCTCGCGCGATTCCAAACGCAACGGCGGCGATGAATCGAGCCATTCCTGGCGCGGCGCGCGGCCGCGATCGAGTCGGCGCACGTAGCGAGCTTCACCTCGCAACGCAACTTCGCGTTCGCCGTCATTGCGAATGATTTCGCTCCAAAGCAATTCAGAATCACCTTCTGGCGGCAGATCGATCGCACGCCAGCGAAGGTTGGAATGCTCGTTCAAAATGACGCGCATCAATCCAATACTCGGCGCTTGGGCCACGGCGGTCGGTTGCATTTCGCGACCGGCGGGCTGCGCGTTGCGCGTTACCAAATCGAGACGCTGCTTCGCCGCCGGCCGGGCAGCTTCCAGTGTTTGGGTAAGATGGAGCAAAGCGTCCAGGTTCTCCGCGCCATCTTTTTCCGCGTCGAGAGTCCAAAAATAAATGACGCGTTGCGGTGAAGAGCACTTCTGAATGAGTGTTTGCCAATCTTCGAGCGTCCCCGGGCGCAGCGTAAAGGTATCGTTACCATCGAACTCGAAATTTTTCCCACGCCTAACGACCTGGCATCGCGCCCCGAGTTCGCGCAACCGTGGGACCAAAGCATCGCCGACCCCCGACTTATCCGCGAAAACGAGCCATGATTTTTCTTCCGGTGATTCTGTTTGCGACGCGATCGGGATTTCGACGCCGGACTTGCGCGCGAGCAGACCGATCTGGCCTTCGCCGCCCGTCGGCCCGATCAAACCGGGCAACGAAGCAGTTTCCGTGAAACCGGATTCCTGCAACGCCGTTTCCCATTGCGCTCTTTTGAGCAGTGGTTGTTCCGGCCGCAGATCGCGATCGGTGAACCGCCACCAACCGCTCGTTAGGCCAAAAACCGTTTCCGTCCAAAGTTGCGGCGTGGCCGTGTCCATGAAAATGAGGCTGCCTCCCGGTGCGAGCAGGCTGTGCAGATTACGCAGGGCGGCGCGCACATCTTTGACGGCGTGCAGCACGTTGGTGCCGATGATGAAGTCGAACGTTTCCTCTTCGAGTTCCTGCTCGGCACCAGCTTTTTCGAGGTCAAAAATCTTGAACTCCACTTCCGGAAACGCCGCCAGCTTCTGCGCGGCGCCGGAGAAAAATGCGGCCGAGACATCGCTAAATGTGTAGGAATGCAAATCGCGCTCGAGCAGCGGCAAAACTTGCGAGGCCAGTCCGCCGGTTCCCGCACCAATCTCAAGGATCCGCAAGCCGCGCCCTTCCGGCAGACTTCGTGCCGCTGTGCTGATCGCCGCCGCGATGGCCGCAATCCAATGACTGGTGAAGAGGCCGTCGCCGTAAAAGTGGTCGAGCAACTCCGCGCCGATTCCAGAAAACAAAACCTGCACCGCGTCCTTCTCGCCGCGTACAATCGGTCCCAGCTCAGCGCAGTTTCCTTCGCAGAGAAGTGCTTCGGGAAGATGTCCCGGGTGCTTCTCGATGTAATCGCGTAAACTCTTTTCCGCGGAATCCGACGCCTGAGTAAAACTACGCGTGGGCTTGAACTCTTCCTTTGTCTTCCGCAGCAGACCGTGCCTAACGAGTCCAGCCATCAAGCGTGCAAAGACAGGTCGCATCGTTTTTGCGATGTGCAGCGACGCGGCATCAAACGACGCATTGGCCGTCACTCCCATTTCACTTAATCCGCGCGCCAATTGAGCAGCGGCGAGATCGTCCAGAGCACAGAGCGCCGTCTCCAGCTCGGCTTGACCGCGAACCGCGATGACGCGGTCCAATGCGGTTTGAGCCGCGTCGCGCAATTTTTGCAACGAGAGCGACGCCAGATCGGACCGGGAGGTGTCGTTAGGCGACCGTTGCCAGGCGACGTGATACGTTAAATCGCGCGTACCACCGGTCGCGGAGCGACCAGCGCCAGAGAGACTGATGGCGCGGAATCCATCGACCAAGACGCAAGGTTTCCCCTGTTCATTATAGATGGAGATGTCGCCCTCGAGGAAGTCGTCGCCGAAAGCGGACACCTTGGCCGAGACGCGACTGGAAGGGCCGGGCGAACCGAGAAAGAGAATACGGCGGTAACCGACGGGCAGTTTCATGCGCGCCTGACGACCTTCAACCGTAGCCGCACCGGCGGAGAACACCTGCATCGCGCCATCGAAGAGGACCGGATGTAACGCATATTCCCCCGCTCGCGGGGAAACAGCATCCGACAAATCCACGCGTCCGGCCGACTTTCCGTTGCCGGCCGACAATTCGCGAATGGGCCGGAATTCTTCGCCATACCGCAAACCCAGATCACTCATGTGGCGGTAGAAGCCGTCGACTGCGACGGTTTGCGTGCCGGCAGGTTGCGTCCACTTCGAAGAGACGAAGTCAGACTCCGTGCGCTCGCTGCGCAGCGAACCAATTACATGCAGCGACCAACTGACGCTTTGTTCGAAGCGACTCTGGATGGCAAAAGTGCGTTCGTTAGGCGAATACGAAAACTCGAGCTGCACGCCCGATGGCGGATCGGGCAGAATGAGCGGTTTGCGAATTTCGAAATCCTCAACAACGAACGGCTGGCCTTCGAATAACTGGACGCCGGCTTCCAGCGCCATTTCGACAAATGCCGCCGCGGGAAAAATCACATGGTTTTCAACCTTGTGATCTTTCAGAAAAGCCATGTGGCGCGAGTCCAGCCTAACGAGCCAGGTCGGCATCGCGCGTGGCAGTCGGACGTCGAACAGGCCGCGGCCGCCCGGCGCGAGCCGGCCTTCGCGGGCATCGCTCGCTTCGTTCCACCAGCGCGTCTTTTCCCAGGCATAAGCGGGCAGCGAGAGAAGACGGCGCGACGGCGTCATCGCGGAGAAATCGAGAGAAACACCCGCGCGATGCAGATCCATGGCGGACTCGAGGATGGATTCAAATTCGCGTTCGCGCCGGACCGAAGAAATGACGGGAGCTTTCGTGCTCCGACTCGTTAGGCATTCCTGGGTCGGACGCGCGAGCGCGGGATGCGCGCTGAGTTCCAACCAGACATCCACGCCGAAATCTGCAAGCGCCCCGACGGCCGAGGCAAAAAGCACCGGCTCGCGAATCCCGCGGCCCCAATAGGCAGCGTCGCATGATTCGCCGCGGCAACGTTCACCGGTGACGGTGCTGAAGAAGGGAATCGTGTCGGGCTTCGGTTTAAGATCGGCGAGCGCCGCTTCCAGCGCTTCCGCTGCCGGTCGCATGAGCGGATGATGAAAGGGATGATCGACCCTAACGAGTCGCGCGAACGCGCCCTGCGCTTCGAGCTCGGTCGCCATCGCTTCGAGCGAAATACGTGGACCGGAAAGCGTCATGGAACGCGGGCCGTTCACCGCGGAAATCGTAACGGTCCGATCGTGTCGCGCGATGAGCGTACGGGATTCGTCTTCCGGTAATCCCACTGCGAGCATCGTCCCTTCGCCGCGTCCGCATGATTCCATGAAACGCGCCCGTTGCGCGACGATCTGGGCCGCTTCTTCCAGGGAAAAAATGCCGGCGACGCACGCCGCCGCGATTTCGCCCACGCTATGACCGACGATCGCGGAAGGGTCAACGCCCCACGATTTCCAAAGCGCAGCGAGCGCGACCTGCATCGCAAAAATGGACGGCTGCCCGATTTCCGTCCGATGCATCTGAGATGTTTTCTCGGAGCGGCCGAGTTCTTCGAGCAGCGAGAAATTTCCCCAGGGCCGGAGCGCAGCGTTACACTTTTCCATCGCCTCGCGAAACACCGGCTCGTGTTTCATCAAGTCGCGACCCATGCCCCACCATTGCGGACCTTGTCCGCTCATGATGAAACCGATGCGCGGCGCGTGTTCCTGACGCGGTGCGAAAGTCGTGCGAACTCTCGGACCTTCCTCTTTCTTCGCGAAAGCATCGATCTCTTCGCTCAGTTCAGTCCAATCGGAAGCGACGAGAGTCAGACGATGCGCGTGATGATTTCGCCGGACTCCCAACGTGTAAGTGAGATCCGGCAGAACGGGCGAGCTGCCATTGGCATGAGCGTGTTCCTTCACCCATGCGCTCAGATTCGCGGCGGAAGTTCGGAGCGACGCTTCCGAACGCGCAGACAGCATTACCGGCCACGGCCGATTTCCTGGAACGGACGCAGGTTTTTGTGGCTGATGCGGCGGCGGTTCAGCCAGAATAATGTGCGCGTTCGCTCCGCCGAATCCGAATGAGTTCACGCCCGCAACGCGCTCGGCGGTTCCGTTCGGAAAATGCTCGAGTTCGGTTGGAACGCGCAGCTTCAGTTTTTCGAAATCAATGTGCGGATTCGGTTTCGAAAAATGGAGGCTGGGCGGGATTTGTCCGTGTTTGAGAACGAGCATGGCTTTGAGAAGGCCAGCGACGCCCGCAGCAGTTTCCAAATGGCCAAGGTTGGTTTTGATCGAACCAATCGGCAGCGGAGTGGATCGATTAACACACAAAGCTTCCGCGAGCGCATGCGCTTCGATCGGATCGCCCACCGCTGTTCCGGTTCCGTGCGCTTCGACGAATCCAATTTCTTCCGGGGCGATGCCCGCGTCTTTGCACGCGTCTTGCACCAATCGCGTTTGCGCTTCAGGACTGGGCAGCGAGATGCCGTTGGTGTGTCCATCCTGATTGATCGACGTCCCTAATATGACGCCCTGAATCGGATCGCCATCCGCGATCGCCTGCGAGAGTCGTTTAAGCAACACCATGCCCGCGCCTTCACCGCGCACGAACCCGTTCGCGGACGCGTCGAACGCCGCGCAGCGACCTTCTGGCGAGAGCATCGCCGCCTGCGAGAATCCAATGAATCCGCCCGGAGCAATCATGACCGTGACGCCGCCCGCCAGCGCCGCGTCTCCGCGACCGGCCCAAATATGCTCGCAAGCCGAATGAACAGCAGTCAGCGCGGAGGAGCAGGCCGTGTCCATCGCGACACTCGGACCGCGCAGATTCAAGCAATACGAAATTCGATTTGCCGCGATGCTATGCGCACTTCCGGTCGGAGTATGCGCGCTGATCCCGAAATGATCGGAGGGCGTGCTTTGAAGGCCCTGATAATCGTTATGCGAAATGCCGACGAAAACGCCGAGATCGGTTCCCTTTTCGAAATCGAGCACGAGTCCGGCGTCTTCGATCGCTTCCCACGCCGTTTCGAGGAGCAATCGATGTTGCGGATCGACATACGGAGCCTCGCGCGGCGAGATTCCAAAAAATTGCGGATCAAATTGATCGATCGCGTCGATAAATCCGCCCCGCAGCGCAATTGACTTTCCAGCCACGCCCGGTTCCGCATCGTAATAACGCTCGACGTTCCAGCGATCGGGCGGGACTTGGACGACGCCCTCGCGGCCTTCGACGAGGAGTTTCCAGAGCGAATCCTTGGAAGTCACGCCGCCGGGAAAACGGCAGCCGACTCCGATGATCGCGATACGTTCTTTTCGCATGGGCATGAGTTGCTCCGCAGGGGCGGACTGATTAGCGCCGCCTGTGAGCATGTCAAGTCAGCTACCAATCCGGTCGCGCACTATTGACGTCAACGAACGGTGAAAAATTCACTTATCCAACGTGAATTCGTTTTGATGATCGGGCATTTCACCTATTTTCTCGGCATCATTTTGTTTAACTGCGTTGGTCGCTCTTTTCTCTTCGGCTTCCTCTGCGAGGCTCATGGCAGGATGCGCTGCAACAGACTTTCAACCCTCCAAGCCGATTTCATTAAACTTCCTCGAGGAAAGGTGGTCAGGGCCGCTAATCCAATCGGACCAAGGTCATGTGCGGCATCGCGGGATTAATCGACTTGGCCGGGCAGCGCCCGGCGCCGAATGGTGTGCTGCAACGGATGGCGCGCGCCATCACGCACCGCGGGCCGGATGAGGAAGGGTTTTTCGAACAACCGGGAATCTCGCTCGCTTCGCGACGGCTGAGCATTGTCGGCCTGGCTGATGGGCAACAGCCGATGACGAATGAAGACCGCAGCGTCTTCGTAGTCTTCAACGGCGAGTTATTCGACTATGTCGAACGGCGCGAAGAACTCGTTAGGCAAGGGCATCATTTCCGCACGCATTGCGATACGGAAATCATTCCGCACCTTTGGGAAGATCACGGCGAAGGAACGTGGGAGCGGCTGCGCGGGCAGTTTGCCATCGCGCTATGGGACACGAAAAAGCGGCAGCTTCATCTCGGCCGGGACCGCTTCGGCATCGCGCCGCTTTTCTGGAGCCGGCAGGGCGACTGGCTGCTCTTCGCTTCCGAAATCAAAAGCCTGCTTGCGTCGGGAATGGTCCCGCCGCGACCCGATCGCAAAGGCCTCGATCACGTCTTTACCTTCTCGGCCGTGCCGGGACCCCGCACTTGTTTCGAAGGCGTTCAATTGCTGCCGCCGGGACACTGTTTGCGCATTACGCCCGGAAGTTCCGGCAAGAGTCTAGACATCGCCGAACGCGCCTACTGGGAAATGGATTTCCCCGCGCAAGGCGAGGAGGTCTGGGGAAACGATCCGAAGGTATTAGTGGATGAATTCGAGCGGCTGCTTTTGCACGCCGTCGAGGAACGTCTGCGGGCTGATGTCCCCGTAGGATCGTATCTCTCTGGCGGCGTGGATTCGAGCATGATTCTCGCGCTCGCTTGTCGCCTCAAAGGTCCGGCGATCAATACGTATACCGTGCGGGTGAACGAGCCGGAATTCGACGAGCTCAGCGCGGCGAGTCTTTCGGCGCGGCACATCGGAGCGAAGCCACCGATCGTCCAGGAGTATGGCGATCGGGAAGCGCTCGAGAGTTATCCAAAACTCATCGAAGCGGCCGAAGCTCCGGTGATCGATACAGCTTGCGGCGCGTTGCTCAAACTGGCCGAGCGTGTTCATGCCAACGGCCAGAAAGTTGTCCTCACCGGCGAAGGCGCGGACGAATGGCTGGTTGGTTATCCGTGGTATAAAGCGGCCAAGCTCATGGGATTTCTCGACGCCGTGCCCGGAGTGAATCTGAGCGACCTGGCGCGTCGCTGTTATCTGCGCTTGAACAAAGTTCCGCACTTTCCGCGGGCCTGGCGCGAGCGCGTGGAAGATTCGATCGGTGGACAAAACGCCTGGATCGATTCCTACGGACTGCTCGCGATTTCGAAGCTCCGCTTTTACTCCGAATCGATGCGCGAAGTGATGAACGAGAGCCATCCATGGGGCGAACTGGGATTTCCGCTCGAAAGAGCAAAACGCTGGGCGCCGCTCAATCGCGGTATTTGGATGGGCGCGCGCGTGCTCCTGGCGGGACATCTTTTGCAGGCCAAAGGCGATCGTGTCGCGATGCATTCTTCGGTCGAAGTTCGTTACCCATTCCTCGACGAGGAAATTTTCGATTTCACCGCCAAACTGCATCCGCGCTGGAAGCTGCGCGGATTTCGCGACAAGTATCTGCTTCGTTTGCTCGCGGAACGCTGGATTCCGAAATCGATCGCGCGGCGCGGCAAAGTCATCTTTCGCGCGCCGCTCGATAGTTTCCACATGGACCCGGAGCCGCCCTTTGTCGCGCAGCTGCTGAGCGAAGATTCGCTGCGTCGCACCGGTTACTTCGATGTCAAAGAAGTGACGCGCTGGCGCAAAAGTTTTCGCGAGCTGCGGGCGAATTCGTTGCCGCGACTTTCCGTCGAAATGGGGCTCACGGCAGTCGTCGCGACGCAACTCTGGCACCACCAGTTCATGGGCGGCGGTCTGGCCGACATGCCGGAATGGCCCGGCTACGACCAACCCTCCGCGTCAGCCTAAATTGGCCAGCAATTCCCGACCAACCGCCTTCATTTCCGGATCGTCCTTCTCCCGGTTCGGCATCGAAAGCCCTTTTTCGATATACTTGCGCGCCTCTTCCTTGCGTCCCATCTGCACGTAGATCTGCCCGAGTTCGATGTAATGGATGAGGCGGTTGGGATTGATGGCGATGGCATTTTTGAGACACTCCTCAGCCCTTTCATTGCTCGCCTCCGGAAGTTTGCCGTAAACCATTCCGGCCAGCAGCCGCTTCACTCCGGTAATATCCGCGATCACACGATTCCAACGCCCGAGAATGTGCCACGCGTTGTCGTTTCGCGGATCGAGCTGCAGGGCGCGATCGCATGCGACCTTTATCAGCGGCGAGGCTTTGATCCGCTCGCCCGCCGTCATGAAGGGAAGCATTTTCCCGTAGCTGATCGCGGGCGAGAGTTGCGCCGCGGAACTATCGGGGGCGAGGGCGGCGGCTTTCTTCGCGTACTCGAGGGATAGGTTCCCGAGCCGAAGCTTATCTTTTGCCTCCGGCGCGTCGCTCAACAGATGGCGGTATTGCCGCGCGATCCGGTCGAGCAGGTCGACGTTGTTAGGCTCAAGCTTGAGCGCCGGCAGATAATATTTAAGAGCCTCGTTCGCTTGAAGTTGTTGATCGAGCGGGTCGCCCTTGGCGATCAAAGAGGCCACGCTCTCGCCCCCGGCGGCCGAGACGCTTGAAAGAGAGAGCGCCAACCAAAAGCAGGCGAGGAGGCCGAAGAAACGCGAGCGATTCACAACGAAAATAACGGAGCCGGCATTCGCTTCCCGTCCATTGCCATTCGTTCCCCGCATCGTTCCTGTCTCCGAGCCCGCCCTTTAACGCCGTTTCGTTTCTACAGGTTTCGCTTCCGTCACGAACCGGGCGGCATTTACCAGACCCGCTTCGCTTAATTTCGGTCCGATCAATTGCAGACTGGTGACCGGAAAACCCCGGCGTTGGAGCGGGATCGGGATCGCGATCGCAGGGTTCCCCGAGTAATTCGCCGCGACCGTATTTTGCATCGCCAGGACCTGTGCCTCGAAGATCGCCGTGCGCCCGAACAAAGGAATGTGAGGCGGGACCAGCCTTCAAAGTAGGCAGCGCCACGTAATCGACATGCTCGAAAACTCGGGACAGCGCCCGACGCCACCTGCGCTGCTGTCTGATGGCTCGAGGGTAGATCGTGTTGTATTGAACCTGGCCGGTGAGAATGATTTCCTGGGTCACCAAAGCGACTCCTTGTTTTCCGAGAAATTGTTGATCATCCAAGTAGCCGTCGCCGAAAGCGATCGCGCTTCCGTTCGCCTGCGCCTGAACCCATTCGTCCTTGAAACTATCGCTGAGCCGGACGACGCGAAATCCGGCCGCATCGAGCGCGGCATCGATCGCGCGTTCGATCTTCGGATCGGTTCCGTCCACGTAAAGGCGTCCGATCCGGATCTGTTTCGCCGACGGCTCCGCGGCGACGGCCGCCTGGTAGCGTCCCTCGAATCCCGGATCGAGCAGATCCATTCCCTCGACGAGGTGAGGAATATCTTTCGCCAGCGGGCCGACCGTGTCGAGACGTTTGGGTGAGAGCGGAAAGATGCCATCGAGCGGGACTAGGCCATGGGTCGTTTTCAATCCGAGCAGGCCGCAACAAGCCGCAGGCACGCGAACCGAACCCGCGGTATCGGTCCCGAAAGCCACGTCCGCTTCGTTGTTGCCCACCGCGACAGCTGATCCGCTGGACGAGCCACCTGGAATGCGATGCCGATCGATCGGATTCACTGGCGTGCCGAAGTATTCGTTCATCCCGGAGGTGCCGAAGGCGAATTCGGTGAGATTGGTTTTGCCGACAATCGTCACCTGCCGCTGGCGAGCGGCCGAGAGACATTTCGCGTCGCGGCGAGCCGGGGCGGCGTTCTTGGCCAGATACTGCGAACCGGCCGAGGTCACCTGGCCCTTCATGTCGATGAGATCCTTGACCGCGAGGCGAAGTCTTCCCGAGTCGTTCGCCGCCGGCGAGTAGGTAATGAAAGCGCGATCGCGCGTGACACTCGCCTTCGGTCCAAACGGCAGCGCACAACCGACGAAGCCAATCGGCAGCAGCAGCGCCAGGAGAAGAATGCGCGGAAGAAGGTGATCTTTCATGACGCGTGCCTGTGCAGTTTGCATGCCGGTCGGCGGGACCGCGCCGCACGAAGTCGTTCCAGGATTTTGTCGTTCCATTTTTTGTCGAGAGCGCCGCCGCAGCGAGCACCCTTCAATCGTCTGCGGTCCTTGCTGACGCAATCCCAATGTCACGTAACTTCCGCCTGCGTTCCTTGTCGCTCAACAGGCGGTCTGGCGGTCCCGCGGGTAGCAATAGTTCCAGCTGCGTTCTTGCTCAGTTTGAAGTCGCAACGCCCGTAATCTCCCGGCGCATATCGGGGCGCCGATGTCACAGGCGCGCGACGCGAACTGGCCTTTGCGGGCGAAATTTACCGACTCGCCGAGAATGCGCATCGCCTTCTGGCGCACGAAAGCCGGAGGAATTCCTGGCGTTGGCAACCTTCAGTTCACCGATCGATTCCACGAGCGCATCCATCGCGAGGTTGTGCATGTTTTGCGCCCGCTCTTGGATCGCTTCGACGCCCTCCTTCAAGTCCAGACTCGGGGCACTTGTGACACGTCTGGCAAGCGCGGTTGATGTTCAGCATCGGACTGCGCCCGAGGTGATCGCCGAAGCCTCATGGTTGCCCGTCATGCGTCCAACCGCAGGATTTGACAGCAACACTGTCACACTGTATTGATCGTTCATGTCAGAGTCGTTTTCTCTCGAGGAGCTTTCCGAACGCATCAATTCTTGGTGCGAGGAGCACGAAGTTGTCCCGGCTAGCGGGCAGGCCGGCGAGATCGTCTCCGAACGCAACATCCGCTACTACCGCACGCTCGGCCTGATGGATGCCCCTGAAGGCGGGGTCTATGGGGAGAAGCATTTGCTCCAGCTCACTGCCGTCCGCCTTTTACAGGCCCAGGGACGTCCCTTGCGCCAGATTCGGGAACTGCTCTATGGACGCTCCGTGCAGGAACTGCGCGAAATCCGCCGTCGTGGACTTGCGGAGGCGCAGCGCACTTCGGCCGCGGTCCGGTTGACCCTGCCTGTCGAGGACGAACTCTGGCGCGCCATCCCCCTCGACGAAGATTTTCTGCTCGTTTCGCGACGCGGCACGCCGCTCACGTCGGCCCAGCGTGAAGCGGTGTTGTTAGCATTGCGAGAGGGCTCATCAAACCGAAAAATCACAAGAACACCAACTGAATGAAAACACCCCGCCTGTCTGCTCCGTCAACCGAGTTCGGCCTCATCGCCTGGCTCGAAAACACCCGCGTCGCGCTCCCGCTCAAAGGCGTGGAATGTCGATTCCAAGTCACCGGCGCGATCGCCTGCGTCGAACTCGACCAGATCTATCAGCAAAACACAGATCGGCCTTTGGATTGCACCTACACCTTTCCGCTGCCCGCCGGCGCGGCCGTCTATCGCTGCGAGTTGCTCGTCAATGGCCGGATGATCCGGGCGAAGGTGGAAGAGAAGGAGGCGGCACGCCGCATCTACCGGGAGCAGAAGGCCGAGGGGCGGCGCGCTGCGCTCGTTGAGAGCGAGCGCGAAAATCTCTTCACTCTCTCGATCGGCAATGTGCAGCCCGGAGACGTGACCGTCGTGCGGTTCGCCTGGTTCCAGGTTCTCGACCGCGTCGGTGACGGCTTGCGGCTTCTTGTGCCGACTTGTCCGGGAGTGCGCTACATACCCGGCAAGCCGTTGCTGCGCGGGTTATCCGGCCGTGGCACGGCGGATGACACGGATCAGGTCCCGACGCCTCGCGGATCACCCCGCCGAGGATCGACGCCCTGCATCCCGATGCGGCTTACTTCTCGCTCGAAGGGCGGTTGTCCTCCTCGGATATTGAGAGTGGGACGGCATCCTCGCCGAGCCATCCGATCTACGTCCGGGAAAGTGAAGGTGCGGTCACAATCGAACTTTCGGATCGAGGCACCGTTCCCGACCGGGATTTTGTCCTCGCCTGGCGCGAACCGAAGTCCCGGCAACTCGCACCGCAGGCGTGGCGGTGGGTGGAGGGGGACGAAGCCTACCTGCTCGTGCAGCTCCGCGCTCCGGAAGGAGTGAAAGTGGCTGAGGGTTTCGCGCAGGACTTCTATTTCTTGGTCGATCGCTCTGGCAGCATGAGCGGGGCGAAATGGCAGCGGACCTGCGACGCGCTGCGCGCTTTTGTGGGCTTGCTCGGACCGGACGATCGCGTGTGGATCACTCTTTTCGAATCTGATTACCGCGATTTCGCCGAGGCGCCGATCCCGGCATCGGCGGTCTTGGCTGACCGGGGATTCCAGCGCATGGAAGGGTTGGGAACCGGTGGCGGCACCGAGCTGCTCCCGCAGCCGTTCATGTGCTCGAGCAGATCTCCCTTCATTCGGCAGGCGGTCGTGCGAACGTCGTGCTGATCACCGATGGAGAGGTCGGTAACGATGATGAAGTGATGCGTGCGTTCCGGCAGACGCCGCAGGGTCAGGGTCCACACCTTCGGCATCGACACGGCGGTCAATGACGCGTTCCTCAAATCTCTCGCCCGCCAGCAACGCGGCGGCTGCTGGCTTCAGACGCCCGACGACGACATTGCCGGCACGATCGCCGCGCTCGGCGATCGGCTCCGGCGTCCCGTGCTGACCGATCTGTCGGTCCGAGGCTCGTGGGAACCAGCGCGCGAAGCGTGGCCCGATCTTCACGCCCGGGGAATGTGTGACCGTCTCGCTGCGAGGCGTTCCGGCGAAGCCCGATCGAAATCATGGGCCGTTTGCCGGATGGCCGCGAGCACTGCTTCGCGGTGAACCTCGACGCGGCGGGAAGTGAAGCCGTCAAGCTGCTCTGGGCCAAAGAGCGGATTGCCGCGCTCCTCGAATCAGGTCGACGAGATGAGGCCATCGCCGTCGCCAAACAACACAATCTGATTTGTGACGGAGCGGCTTTCATCGCGTGGGACGAAGCGGAACACGTGCAAATTGCTAAGGAAGAAATCATCCAGCCGGCGCTGGAACTCCACTTCAAACGCTCCGTGACGCGCCGTTGCTTCCAAGCCCCGTGCTCCTCGTCGCGTATCGACGACGATCCCGCCTTCAAATATCGTGCGGCTCCCGGGCCGACGCCGCGCTCGACTTCGAGAACGTTCCAGCGGTGTTCAGCCGCCAGCGCTCAGTTGCGCGATGCATTCCAGCGGGCGGGCGTCCCGGAGCCAACACTGGAGGCGTTCGTGGCATGGGCTCAAAGTCGCGATGGTGAGGCCCTGCAGCGTTTGCAGACCTTACAGGAAGCGGCGGGACTGATCGCCCAGATTCGGAACCAACTGGACTCGCCTATCGTCCGCGATCTCTGGGAGCGCCATATTCGGCAGGCACTGAGCATCTCCCCGGAAGCTCTGCTCAGATGGGCTGACGAATCTCTAGAGGCGCTTAACCAGATCATGGCGGTGCAGCGAAAGCTGAGCGCATCGGAAACACCCAGCGAGGTCGTCGATTGTCTTGTCGCCTGGGTGTTGGAATCCGGCAGCTTCGACCGACTCCGGTTGGAAAGAGCTTAAAGCCTTCACCGAATCGCTGGATCACGTGCCCTTTTCAGCGGGTTCGAAGGCTCGGCACTGGCGAGCGTTCCTTGATTCGACCGTGGGCGCCAACTCTGGCGTCTATGCCGTCGCCAGTCGCTGGTGCTCAGAAGAAGAAACACATGGGGAAAAGGCTTCCGTCCGCGCCTCGGTCTGATCATTCCGCCGTGACGATCGAACCGGATACGTTCGTGGGATGTGCTGCGCCTACTGCTCCGCTGTGAGCATGACAATCGTTGCCGTTGAGACGAACGTCCAACCGCTTCAAAAAAGGGCTATGTCTCACGCAGCAATCTGTGCATAGGAAGTGCATAATGGCCGGTTTTTGACACATCTTCATAGGGTACGCTCAGGGGTTCATCTCCCTCGCCTCCATATTTTTTGCCGTCATAACCGGATGACTCGAATCCTACCGCCGGCGCGTCCTCAGAGTCAAAAGCCGGGCAGGCCCGCACGAATCCGCTGGGAGAAATCTGGCGCGTCGTTCATCGTGTGTGCGGCCGGGTTGATCCAACTGCGCCGTTTTAACTCCGGCAGCGGCAACGACGAATCCAGCGCGCCGCGCGCGTAGACGAGTTCATCCAATTTTCCGTTCAGCAAAAGCCGCCAATTCCAGGACGGCGTCTTTCCCTTCTCCGTACTCACGACGTGAATCCGCACATTGGTCGTGCAGTTACTCGTCAGGGCGTTGTAGAATTGCGGGTGCTCGCGGAGCGCATTCAAGCTCGCGAGATAGTCGAGAAAAATAGCGCGGGCGCGCGCCGGCGCGACCTTGAGGTGAAAGAGGTAGACTTCTTCGTCCTTGCGATAGTTTGTGCGCAGCCGGATTACGTCGCGTTCTTCGGCGACGATATAAATCAAAGTGTAACGCCGGAAGATACCCGCGAGCGTGGAATACTGTTGCCCGATCTGCTGCCGGGTCTCGATCGAGAAGGCGATCGGCGGCGCGTCTGCGAACCGAAAACTGACAATGACGTGCGCGATCCAGGGCGAGCCCCAGTAGATCAGCGAAAAGTCCACCCCGGTGAGTTGGGAGAGCCGGACTGAACGGGTGATCCAGTGCGGGGTGTAATCCGTTTCAGTCCGGTATTCAAAGTCACGCACGTTATGGAGGATGACCTGGTCGCCGTGGATGTCCGCATAGGCGGTCTGGGCGACATTCGGCTGCCAGGGGCGGTCATTACTTGGCTTAATCGTCGACCACCAACCCAGCACGAGCACGAGTCCCAATAGGACCAATCCAACCGCGCGCCCACGCCGCTTCACTCCCATGAAGGCCGCAATCATCGCCAACCCGTAGACGGCCGCAACATAGGGCCGCAGCAGCGGCCATGGGAAAGCAAAGTAAAGCGCGCCCGTCGCCCAGGCCGTCCCGAGAAACAGCGCGAACCAAAGGGCCGCCACCAGCAAAAGACAGCCGACTTTTCTCACTCCGAACGATGCCGAGCTACTGCGGCGAACCTTCCTTCGAAGCGTAATAGGCCTTTACTTCCGCGTAGCTGAGCTTGCCGTCACCGTTCTTATCCGCCTGTTTGATGACGCTCTTCGCGATCCCATGCTTGCGTCCATACTCGAGGGCTTCCTCCCTGGTCACGACACCGTCATGGTTGGCGTCGCGTTTCTTAAAGTCAGGAAGCGTTGATGGGTCCGCGCCGCTCCATTCCTCCTGAGTTAGCCGGCCGTCATGGTTAGTGTCACTCGCGTCAAAGACCTTGTTGACGAGATAGTCACTCATTTCGTCACGGGAGAGTTTGCCGTCGTGATTCTTATCAGCCATGGCAAACCTTTGCTCGCCGGTCGGCGTGGCCGGCTGATCGGACTTCGCGGTGGAGTTAGTCTGGCAGGCACCCAGACCCAGGGTCGTGCAGGCGAGCAATGCGCCGGCGGCGCGACGAGCAGGCAGAAGAGAGAAAGTTCTGATGAGCGGAATGTGTTTATTCATAGTTGGAGTGCGTT
This sequence comes from uncultured Verrucomicrobiae bacterium, assembly GCA_963831805.1. Lineage (GTDB taxonomy): Bacteria > Verrucomicrobiota > Verrucomicrobiia > Chthoniobacterales > UBA10450 > Palsa-1392. Next base: position 296,894 of record CAWHRN010000005.1, read on the forward strand.
GTTCGTGTGTGGTCTTTAGCATGAATCGATCATCGTCCAAGAGACAAATTTACTGCCCGCCCCTCTGGCCGAACCGGCTAACTCAGAACTTTCGAGGTAAGCAGGTCTTCAATCTTAACCGGCAGCTCGCGCACCCGCACGCCAGTCGCATGCCAGGTCGCGTCCGTGATCGCCGCCGCGATCCCGGCAAGGCCGATCTCACCCACCCCGCGGGCGCCGAGTTCGTTGATCGCCTTGTCGGGATAATCGAGGAAATGAACATCGATCGGCGGGATGTCGGCGTTCACCGCCATGATGTAGTCCGCGAGGTTGCTGTTGATCGGCGCGCCGTTGCGTGGCTCGTAGTTAGTCTCTTCGAAAAGGGCCATCCCGACACCCATGACGGCAGCGCCTTCGATCTGGTTGCGCGCGGCGAGCGGATTGAGGATGCGGCCGGCGTCGATCACGGTTACGATCCGGCTCACGCGGAGGCGCGCGATCTCCGGTTGCCAGGTGACCTCGACGAAGTGACAGCCAAAGGAGTGCTTCGAGACTTTCGGCTTTTCCTCCCCGAAAGTTCCCTCTGCTTTTCCGTTGCCGCTGACCTCGGTAAGAGCAGCCCGCCGCAAAAGATCGCCAAACGCCATCCCCCCGGACGGCCCGTCAGCTTTCACAAAAACCTTCCCATCCTCGAATGCCAGCTCCTCTGCCTTGTGTTTCGCAAAAGGCGAATCCGCCGTCGAAGTCGCGATACCTAACAATGAAGCGATCGCTTCATCCGCCGCGGCGAAAACAGCCGGAATGACCGAGCCGGTAACCATCGAGCCGCCGGAAATCGGGCCGCTCGGAAGCGTCGTATCACCGAGCGCGACCTCGATTTTCTCGAGCGGCACGCCGGTTCTCTCGGCCGTCAGCTGAGCGAGAATCGTATAAGTGCCCGTGCCGATATCCTGCGTGCCGCAGGCGACGCGCGCGGTGCCGTCGGCGCGCAATTCCACCTGCGCCTCGGCCGGAAAACGCGCCGCGACCCAGGCGCAACCGGCCATTCCCCAGCCGAGCACGAGCCCGTCGCGTTTCATCGAGCCGACCGCGGCCGTGCGTTTCGACCAGCCAAATTTTTCCGCGCCCAGCTCGAGGCACTCGAGGAAATGACGCGAGGAAAACGGAATGCCTAACGACTCGTCGAGCTTCGGCTCATTCAATTTGCGCAGCTCCACCGGATCGATCTCCAGTTCGGCGGCCAGTTCGTTCAGAGCCGACTCGGTTGCATAAAGTCCGGGCACCGCGCCGGGACCGCGCATCGCGGTCGGCGAACCGAAGTTGCGTTTCGCGCGGCCGAATTTTACCAGCAGATTCGGGACGCTGTAATGGAAGACCGTCGCCTCGCCGCAGTCCTCGTGATAATCATCGAGCAGCGCCTTGGTATAAATGTAGTCGTGCTGCAGGGAGAGCAGTTTCCCCTCTTTGGTCGCGCCAACACGAATCCGCTGCTGCGTGCGCGGCCGGTGACCGACGGTCTGGAACATCATCTGACGACTGATGACCAGCTTGACCGGCTGGCCCAGCTCTCGCGCGGCCGCGACGGCGAGCGCGCAATGCGTCCAGGGCCAGAGTTTGCTCCCAAATCCCGAGCCGACAAACTTCGTGATCACGCAAACATTCTCCGTCGGCACGTCAAACATTTGCGCCATCAGGCCCTGCATGTTGAAGATCGCCTGCGACTCTTCGTAGATCGTCAGGCGGTCGCCTTCCCAGATCGCGGTCGCACCCTGTAACTCGATCGGACTGTGCGTCTCCACCGGCGTGATGTACGTGTGGTCGAGTTGCACCGCCGCGCTCGCGAAAGCCTTCTCCGCGTCGCCCCGCTTGCTCGCCTCGCGGTTCACCGGCCCGAAGGTGGTGATCACTACGGCTGGGTCATCGTCCGCCTGCAGTTCGAGCGCGACGTTAGGCTTCTCTTCTTCGTAACTGGCCCGGACCATGTCGGCCGCGGCCTTGGCCTGCTCAAATGTATCGGCCACCGCGAGCGCGATGTACTGGCCATAGTAGCGAATGACGTCGTCGTCGAAGGGCGGCCGGCGCTCGTCGATAATCCCGGCCATGCCCGGGCCCGGCGCAGAGCGGCTGATTTTGCCGATGTTCCCGCGGTGAAAAATCGCTCGCACGCCGGGCATCTTTTCCGCTTCGGCTGTCTCGAGTTCAATGAGGTGGCCGCTCGCGATGGTCGCCGGGACCGGGACGGCGTAGAGCGTGCCAGGGAAATGAAAATCGGAACCGTAAATGGCCTTTCCGCTGACCTTCAGCGGCCCGTCGATCCGCGGCGTCTGGCGGCCAATCGGTGATTCCTGGGTCGTCGGCATATCCTTTATTCGTTAGGCAAGGTCGGTCGCGATCTTGAGGGCGTGCGTGAGGCAGCGTTTGGCCAGCTCGACCTTGAACCTATTCTGACTCTGCGGCCGGGCGTCGTGTAAAGCCGCCTCGGCCGCGGCGCGGAAATTGGCCTCGGTCGGTTCTTTGTTCGTTAGGGCATTTTCCGCCTCGAACGAGCGCCACGGTTTTGTCCCGACTCCGCCGAGCGCAATGCGCGCGTGAGTCACTTTGCCCTGGGCCACCGTGATCACGACGGCCGCGGAAGCGAGCGCGAACTCGTAGGAAGCGCGATCGCGCAATTTCAAATAGAACGAACGGCTCCCCGGCGCCGGTGGCGGGAGCGTGACATGGGTGATGAGGTCGCCCGGTTCCAAGACGGTTTCGCGTTCCGGCGTGTCGCCCGGCAGGAGGTGGAAGTCGGCGATGGGAATCGCACGTTCGCCCTTCGTGCCGCGCACATGGATGACCGCCTCGAGCGCGGCCAGCGCGACATTCATGTCCGACGGATTCGTCGCGATGCAATGCTCGCTCGTGCCGAGGATGGCCAGCGAACGATTGAAGCCGCCGATCGCCGCGCAACCGGTGCCGGGCGCGCGTTTATTGCATGGCATATCCGTCGCGCGGAAATACATGCAGCGCGTCCGTTGCAGGAGGTTGCCGCCGGTCGTCGCCATGTTGCGCAGTTGCGCCGACGCGCCGCTCAGGAGTGCCTCGGAAAGGACCGGGTAATTTTTCTTCACCAGGGGATGATGCGCGAGATCGGAGTTGCGCACGGTCGCGCCGATCGTTAGGCCGCCGTCCGGCAGCGCTGCCACCTGATCGAGCGGGAGCCGGTTGATATCGACCACCGTGCGTGGCTGCTCGACGTTCAACTTCATCAGGTCGATCAGCGTGGTCCCGCCGCCGACGAAGCGCACTTCGGCGCCTTGCTGCGCGGTTTTCGCCTCCGCCGCGGCGGCGATCGCCTCGGCGCTGTCGGTCACTCGGGTGAGTTGGAAAGCCTTCATTGCTCGTTAGGCGGCCCGCCGTTTCCACGCACGCTTTGAATCGCCTCGACGATGTTTGGATAAGCGCCGCAGCGACAAATGTTGCCGCTCATCAATTCCTTCACGTCCGCGTCATCCGGCCCGGCTGGCTCCTGCAAAAGCGCGACCGCCGACATGATCTGGCCGGAGGTGCAATAGCCGCATTGGTAGGCGTCGCAGGCCACGAAAGCCGCCTGCATTGGATGCAGATTCTCCGGCTGTCCGACGCCCTCGATCGTGGTGATCTCGTCGCCTTCGTGCAGCGCGGCAAAAGTGAGACAGGAGTTCACCCGGCGGCCGTTGATGTGCACGGTGCAGGCGCCGCATTGGCCATGGTCACACCCTTTTTTCGACCCGGTCAGTTGAAGATGTTCGCGGAGGTAATCGAGCAGCGTGGTGCGCGGATCGATCCGCACGGAATGCGATTCGCCATTGACCCGCAGAGTCACGGCCATCGCGTCCGAGGACTCGACGACTGATGATGCGGTTGCCTCTTTCATGGGACGACGTCGCAACCTTAACGAAGCCGCGCGCGCAGACAAGCTCACCGTAGCGCGATGAATGAAAAAGGCTGTCTCTTGACTCGTTTTCTGAAAGTCACGACTTGGAACTCGGCGCACTCTTTTTGAGATCGCGCCAGCCTAACGAAATCTCACGCCACCATTATGCCGATCAAATCGCGTCCGCTCGTCTTCCCAAAAAATTTCGTCTGGGGCTTTGCCGCCGCCGCGCCGCAGATCGAGGGCGCTGCTTTCGCGGACGGCAAAGGCGCTTCGATTTGGGACACCTTCGCGCGGCAACCGGGCGCAATCGAGAACGGCGACACCCTCGACGTCGCCTGCGATCATTACCGGCTTTTCAAAAAAGATTTCGCCCTGATGGCGCGGCTCGGCGCGAAAAATTACCGGCTCTCGCTCGCCTGGCCGCGCATATTGCCTGACGGCCGCGGCGCGGTGAATCAGAAGGGTGTCGATTTTTATCAGCGCCTCATCGACTCGATGCTCACGCACGGCCTCACGCCGTGGGTCACGATGTTTCATTGGGATCTGCCGCAGGCACTCGAAGACGATTTCGGCGGCTGGCGCGATCGGCGCACAGCGGAGGCGTTCGCGAGTTATGCGGACACGATCGTTAGGGCGTACGGCGACCGGGTCAAAAATTGGATCACCCTGAACGAGATCGTCTGCTTTACCCGGCTCGGTTATGGCAACGGCCAGAAGGCGCCCGGCTTGAAGCTCTCCGCCCAAATCGTCAACCAGACCTATCACACCGCGCTGCTCGCGCATGGTCATGGCGTGCGCGCGGTGCGGGAGCACGGCGGCAAGAGCGCCCGCGTCGGCTTGACCGATAACTCCGCGGTTTACATCCCACTCACCGAAACGCCTAACGACATCGCCGCCGCGTGCGCTGTTTTCGAACGTGAAAATACCCGCGTGCTCGAGCCGATTTATCGCGGCCGCTACGCTTCGACATATCTTCGGGCCGCCGGGAAGGCCGCGCCGAAAATCCAACCTGGCGATCTCGAACACATCAGCCGGCCGACGGATTTTCTCGGGATGAACATTTACTCCGGTCAATTCGTCAGGGCCGGGAAACGCGGCCGGCCAGAGCTGCTCCCCTTCCCGCCTTCCTATCCCGCGGCCGATGCGCGCTGGCTGCGCCACACTCCGCAGGCGATTTATTGGGGACCGCGTCAGGCCACCGAAGTCTACGGCGTGAAGACAATTTACATCACGGAAAACGGCGCGGGCTATCACGACACGCTTTTGCCTAACGACGAAGTGCTCGATCTGCACCGCCGTGATTACGTCCGCAATTACCTGCGGGAACTACACCGCGCGGTCGGTGATGGCGTGCCGGTGCGCGGCTATTTTCTCTGGTCGTTCATGGATAATTTCGAATGGGAAGACGGCTACGCCTGCCGCTTCGGCGTGGTTTATTGCAATTACCAAAGCCAGCGACGCACGCCCAAGGCGAGCGCGCGATGGTATGCTGAGGTGATGGCGCGCAACGCCATCGTCTGATGCACGCCACCGCACTCGATCAGCTCGCCGCGCAACTCGAAGGCCCGTTGCATCGCGACGACGCAATGCGCCGGCTTTATGCGACGGACGCCTCCGAGTATCAGGAAATGCCGCTCGCGGTCGCGCTCCCGAAATCGGAAGCGGATGTGCGCCGGCTGGTCGCGTTTGCAGCCGAGCACGAGCTCGGTCTGATCCCGCGCGCCGCGGGCACTTCGCTCGCCGGCCAGGTGGTCGGGAACGGCATCGTCGTCGACCTCGGCCGTTATCTCAACGGCATCGTTAGGCTCGATGCGCAAAGCCGGCGCGTGCGCGTGCAGCCGGGCGTGATCCGCAATGAGCTGAATCGTTTTCTCCAGCCGCACGGTCTCTTCTTCACGCCGGAAACTTCCACCGCCAACCGCGCCATGATCGGCGGCATGGTCGGCAACAATTCCTGCGGCGCCAACTCAATCGTTTACGGCACTACGCGCGAACATCTTGTCTCCGCGCGCGGCTTTCTTAGCGACGGTTCCGAAGTCACTTTCGGTCCGCTCACGCCTAACGAGTTCGCGGCGAAATGCAGTGCGCCGGACTCGCTCGAGACGCGAATCTACCGCGCCGTGCGCGCGCTTCTCGGCGAGGAAAAAAATCGCGCGCTCATCCGGGAGAATTTTCCCAAGCCGACCGTCACCCGCCGCAACACCGGCTACGCGCTCGATCAACTGATGGACTGCGCGGTTTTCGACCCCGCGTCCGAGAAGCCGTTCAACCTCTGCCGGCTGCTCGCCGGCTCGGAAGGCACGCTTGTTTCTCGGGATCGAATTTGAGCTGAACTGCGAGCCGCTCCCGCCGCCGGGCGCGCTGATGTGCGCGCATTTCGCCACCATCGGCGAATCGCTCCGCGCCGCCGTGATCGCGATGCGCCACGGTCCGTTCGGCTGCGAGTTGATTGACCGCCACATCCTCGAGTGCACCAAATCGAATCTCACGCAGGCGAAGAATCGCTTCTTCGTCCAAGGCGATCCGGGCGCGGTCCTCGTGGTCGATATTCGACATGCCGATCGCGCGTTGATCGACCGCGAAATGGAGGTGCTCGAAAGCGAGCTGCGCGCGGCGGGTCTGGGTTACGCGTTCCCCGTCTTATGGGGAGATGATTGCGCGCGCGTTTGGGAGCTGCGCCAAGCCGGCCAAGGTCTGATGAACAACGTCCCCGGCGACGCCAAGCCGCGCGAGGTCGTCGAGGACACCGCGGTCGCGGTCGAGGATTTGCCGGCTTACATCGCCGAGTTCGACGCGCTCATGCGCGAGAAATACGGAATGAGCAGCGTCTACTATGCGCACGCCGGGGCCGGTGAACTGCACACGCGCCCGCTCTTCAATCTCAAGACGCCCGAAGGTCTCGCGATGTTTCGCGGCATCGCGACCGATGTCGCCGCGCTCGTAAAAAAATATCGCGGCTCGCTCTCCGGCGAACACGGCGACGGCCGGCTCCGCGGCGAGTTCATTCGTTTCATGGTCGGCGATGATTGCTATGCGTTGATGCGACGGCTGAAGGAAACGTTCGATCCGCACGGTGTTTTCAACCCGGGAAAGATCATCGACACGCCGCCGATGGATACCTGTCTGCGGCATGAGGTAGGTCACCCGGCTCCGGATTACAAAACGATCTTCGACTTCAGTGCTACTCAGGGCGTGCTGCGCGCCGCCGAGACCTGCACCGGCGTCGGCGAATGCCGCAAGCTCCAACTGGCCGGCGGCACGATGTGCCCGAGTTACATGGCCACGCGCAATGAAGAGGACAGCACCCGCGCGCGGGCGAACATGCTCCGGCACGTCCTCACTCATCCGGCTAACATTTCTGACCCATGGGATAGTGAAGAAGTGAAGGCGGTCATGGACCTTTGCCTTTCCTGCAAAGGTTGTAAGTCGGAGTGCCCGTCAAATGTGGACGTCGCGCGGCTCAAGGCGGAATGGCAGCAGCATTACTACGACACTCACGGTGTGCCATTTCGCGCGCGGCTTATCGCTGGTTTCACTCGTTCCATGCGCGCGGCGGCGCTTGTGCCTTCGCTTTATAACTGGGCCGTCGGCCGGCCTGTCATTTCAGGGTTGATCAAAAGAGTCTCCGGCTTTGCGCCGGGACGTAGCCTGCCGACGTTGCATCCGACCACGCTCGCGGCCTGGCACGCGCGGAATGCGAACCCCGCGTCGTTGAGTTATCCGAACGGCCGCGTCCACCTCTTCTGCGACGAGTTCACCAATTACAACGACACTCATGTCGGCATTGCCGCGATCGAGTTACTTAATCGGCTTGGCTACGAGGTCATCATTCCGCGTCACGTCGAGAGCGGGCGCGCCCAACTCTCGAAAGGGCTGATTCGCGAAGCCCAGGAACTAGCGATCCGAAACGTCGAATTACTGCAGGGCGTAATTACTGACACCGCTCCGCTCATTGGTCTGGAGCCGTCGGCCATTCTTGGCTTCCGCGATGAGTTTCCCGATCTCGTCCCGGCGCGACTAAAAGAAGCCGCGCAAACACTAGTCGGTCGCGCCCTCTTACTCGACGAATTCGTCGCCCGCGAAGCGGAGGCGGGGCGCATAACGTCCGAGACCTTTACCACCGAGAGCCGCGTTATTCGGCTGCACGGGCATTGTCATCAAAAGGCGCTCGCCTCACAATTGCCGACGATAAAAATGCTCGAGCTTCCCGCTAACTATCAGGTCTCGCTCATCCCGTCCGGTTGTTGCGGCATGGCCGGCTCGTTCGGCTACGAAGCGGAACATTTCGCGGTCTCCCAGCAGATTGGCGAACTGGTTCTGTTCCCCACCGTCCGCGCTGCGACTCCTGAGACGTTGATTGCCGCGCCTGGAACGAGTTGCCGCCACCAAATCAAGGACGGCACCGGGCGCCTCGCGCTTCACCCGGCGGAAATCCTTCGCGCCGCCTTACCTAGAAACAATGCTTAACGAGATGACACGTCGCACTCTTCTTCTTGTCGCCGCCACGTTCCTGTTCGCCGGGTGCCAGGTGGCTCCGCCGGCGGACGATCATTCCGCCCAGATCGCAGCCGCCGTGAAGACTGAGTTTCTCCACGCGTGGAATGGCTACGAACGTTATGCCTGGGGCCACGATGCGCTTAAGCCTCTGAGTAAGGCGCCGCATGACTGGTATGGCCAGTCGCTCATGATGAGCCCGGTCGATGCCCTCGACACCCTTGTGCTCATGAAGCTCAACGGCGAAGCCGACAAGACACGGGAGTTGATCGCCACTCAGCTTTCCTTCGACCGTGACGTCTACGTGAAGAACTTCGAGATCACGATCCGGCTTCTTGGCGGTTTGCTTTCGGGCTATCAACTAACAGGCGATCGCCGCCTCCTCGCCCTCGCCGAAGACCTGGGTAATCGCCTTCTGCCCGCCTTCAACTCACCCACCGGCCTCCCCTATGTAATGGTTAACCTGCGGACTGGCGCAGTCCGCAATCCTCAGAGCAATCCAGCAGAGACCGGGACCTTGCTCCTCGAGTTTGGCACCCTAAGCAAGCTCACGGGCAGACCGGTCTTCTACGAGAAAGCGAAGCGCGCGCTCGTCGAGACTTACAAGCGTCGTTCTCCGCTGGGCTTGGTGGGTTCCTCCATCAACGTCGAAACCGGGCAATGGACCGACTCCGAGAGTCATATTAGCGGCGGTATCGATTCCTATTACGAGTATCTTTGGAAATGCTGGCTCCTCTTCGGGGACAAAGACTGTCTCCAGATGTGGCGCAACAGCATTCCGGCGGTGAATCGATATCTCGCGGATGAAACCTCCACCGGTCTCTGGTACGGACAGGCGAACATGAATACCGGTGCACGCACCGGCACGACTTACGGTGCGCTCGACGCTTTTTTCCCCGCGTTACTCGCGCTGTCGGGCGATCTCGAGCGAGCGCGGCGACTCCAGTCCTCTTCCTTTAAGATGTGGAATCTCTACAACATCGAGCCCGAGGTGCTGGACTACAAAACGATGCGCGTGGTCGCGCCGACCTACCATCTCCGTCCCGAGATCATCGAATCGACCTACTACCTCCATCACTTCACCCGCGACCCGCAATACCGGCGAATGGGCGAGAAGATGTTCGGCGATTTTGTGCGATACTGCCGCACCGACGTGGGTTATGCCGCGCTTTCCGATATGGTGACAAAGAAAAAACGCGACGAGATGGAGAGCTTCGTTTTCGCTGAGACTTTCAAATACTTTTACCTGCTTTTTGCCCCGCCCGAGACTTTGAATTTCGATAAGATCGTCTTCAATACAGAGGCTCATCCCTTGAGGAGAACATGGTGAAAACGCTCTGGCTGATCATCGCTCTTCTGCTTTCCGCGCCCGGCGTACGGGCCGCTGAGCGATTATCCGATTATGTCCGGCCGCTCGTCGGGACGCAGGGCGAAGGGAACACCTACCCCGGGCCGTCCGCACCGTTCGGCATGGTGCAGCTGAGTCCCGATACCGAGAAGGAACTCTGGGAAACCGCCTCCGGTTACGAATACTCCGATCCCACTATTTTCGGATTCAGTCTCACCCACTTAACCGGCACAGGAATTCCCGACCTCGGTGACTTCCTCTTTGTTCCCCAGACGGGCGAGCCGAAGCTTTCCTCAGGCACGAAGGGAGTTGCTGACTCCGGCTACTTATCGGCCTACTCGCACTCGGAGGAAACGGCGTCGGCTGGATACTACAAGGTAAAACTGCAGAAGCCGCAGACGACCGTCGAGCTAACTGCCGGCGAGCGAGCCGGGATGATGCGCATGACCTTTCCGGCGGCCGACCAAGCCTCGATCCTGATCGATCTCCAGCATGTCTTAAGCGGAAAGAAATGGAAAGTGGTCTGGTCACATGTCCGGATCGAAGATACTTCCACGGTTACCGGCTATCATTTGGTCAACGGCTGGGCGAAGGAGCGACCTCTTTACTTTGCCGCACGGTTCTCCCGGCCGTTCGACAAAGCCGAAATCTTCAGTGACGGCAAACCGGTTATCTACGACACCTACCGCTTCCGCAGCGCGAAGGAGGCGATGGGAACGAATCTCCAGTTTGTCGCGTCCTACAAGACGAGAGAACAGGAGCCGATCCTGATCAAGGTCGCGGTCTCTGCGGTCAGTGCGGAGGGCGCCGTGAAGAATCTCGATTCCGAGATTCGCGATTGGAATTTCGAAGCCTTGCGCGAACGGACCCGCGCGGGCTGGGATCATGAGTTGGCCCGAATTGAGGTTCACGGTTCGGAGACGGAAAAGGAAACCTTCTACACAAGTCTTTACCACACTTTTCTCGCACCCAACCTTTATGAGGATACCGACGGCCGGTATCGCGGTCTCGACCATAATATTCACACGGCGAAAGGCTTCACCAACTACACCGTCTTCTCCCTTTGGGACACTTATCGCGCCACCCACCCGCTGTTCGCCCTCATTCAGGCACCGCGCGATGCCGATATGATTAATTCGATGCTGGCGCACTACGATCAGAGCGTTGAACACCTGCTCCCGATCTGGTCGCTACAGGGCAACGAAACCTGGTGCATGATCGGCTATCACGCCGTGCCTGTGATCGCTGATGCCTTTGCCAAGGGCGTGAAAGGATTCGACGCCGCGCGGGCCTATGACGCGATGAAGACCACCGCGATGAATCCGAACTACGACAGCGTCGCGACTTACGCCAAACTGGGCTGGGTGCCTTTCGACAAGGAAAATGAATCCGTCTCGAAGACGCTGGAGTATGCCTACGACGATTCCTGCATCGCGCGGATGGCTGCGTCGCTTGGCAAGAAGGAGGATGCCGCTTATTTTTCCAAACGAGCGATGAGTTACAAGAATCTTTTCGATCCTTCGGTCGGACTGATGCGCGGCAAGGATTCCCAGGGTCGGTGGCACTCGCCTTTTAATCCGCACTCCTACGATGAGACGGCCGGAGTCAACGACTTCACCGAGGGCACCAGTTGGCAGTATTCCTGGTATGTCCCGCAGGATGTTTCTGGGCTGGTCCAATTAATGGGCGGCAAGGAGAAGTTCGCCCAGAAACTGGATGCGCTCTTCACTTTCAAAGAGGCGGATCAGAGCAAGGGGGTCTCGGATATTCAGGGGCGCATCGGCGAGTATTGGCACGGGAACGAACCGAGTCATCACGTGATTTACCTTTATTCCTACATAGGCCAGCCTTGGAAAGCGGCGGAACGCCTGCGCGAAGTAGTGACGACTCAATACGGGAACAAACCCAATTCCCTCAGCGGCAACGACGACTGCGGCCAGATGTCGGCCTGGTATATCTTTACCTGTCTTGGTTTCTACCCGGTCTGTCCGGGCAGCGATTATTACGTCATTGGCGCCCCGCAGCTGCCGCGAGTGGCCCTAAATCTTTCAAACGGCAAGACTTTCACGATGACAGCGAATCATCTCTCGGAGGCAAATAAGTATGTCCAATCGGTTCAACTGAATGGGAAAACACTGGACAATCCTTTCCTCCCTTTCCCTGCCCTGAAGAATGGCGGCACCCTCGTCTTCGAGATGGGGCCAAAGCCCAGCGCATGGGGCACGGCGCCTTCGGTTCCTGAATAGGCGCTGGCCTAACGAGAGAGTCGCACGTCCATCCAGACCGCGAGTGAGAGAACAACGCCCCGGGCGATAAACTTAAACTCTGGCGAGACCGCGAGAAGGGTCATCCCATTGAGCAGACAAGCCATGATGAGCGCGCCGAAAAGCACCCCCATAACGGTCCCGCGTCCCCCCTTCAGACTTACTCCTCCGATGACACAGGCCGCAATGGCATCGAGCTCCATTAAGTCTCCCACGGTCGTCGTCGACGCGCCTGAGTAAGAAGTCTGCATGAATCCGGTGAGGGCAACGATTGCGCCCATGATCGTGAAGGCAGCGATCACCACTTTGGCGACCGGAATGCCGGAAATGACAGCAGCTTCTTCGTTTCCACCGATGGCGTAGAGATACCGCCCGAAAGGCGTGTGCGCGGTTAGCACATGAATCACAAAGGCGACCAGACCCAGGATCACGGCCGGGAGAGGGACGCCGCGGAATTGATTCGTCACGACGACAAACAGAAAAACCAGCTGGGCGGTGAGGAAGAGTTTAAGAAAGGCAGCCTCCGCGCTTTCCAGCTCGAAGCCATGCTCCCTGCGCGCGCGACGCGAACGGAGCTGAACCAGAACCAGAAGCCCAACGACCCCGGCGGCGAGGAGGTAACCAGCCACGGCTGGGAGATACCAAGTCGTCAGGATCGAATAGAGATTCGACTGACCGCCCTGCACGATCGGGATCGTCGAGTTATGAATGACCAGCCAGAAAAGCCCTTTGAAAATAAGCAGTCCGCCGAGCGTAATAATGAAGGCCGGCATCCTTTGCCTGACGACCAGATTTCCCATCCCGAACCAGATGATCAGGCCGATCAGGAGTGAAGCTGCCATTGCCGCCGGCGCCGGCCAACGGTGCTCAAAGATCAGGACACTCGCGACGCCTCCCAGAAGACCGACGCCGCTTCCGACCGAGAGATCGATATGACCCGGCAGAATGACCAGCAGCATCCCGAGCGCGAGAGTGGCGGTGATCGCCAGCTCCGTCATCAGGAGGGAAAGATTGCGCGCGCCCAGAAACTGTGGAGACACCACGGCGAAAAAACCGCAGATGACGAGCAAGGCGATGACGAGCGAGAAGTCGCGAAATGATTTTCCTTGTTCCATGACTCAGGTGAGTTGCACGTGCGCTTGCCCCATCGCCGCAGCCAAGAGCTTCTCCTGGGTCGCTTCTCCCCGCGTAAATTCTCCCGCCCACCGCCCTTCCTGCAGCATGACTATTCGGTCGCTCAGACCCATTAGCTCCGGCAGCTCGCTCGAGACCAGCAGGACCGCTTTCCCGTCATTACTCAACTTCCTAACGATCTCGTAAATCTCCTGTTTCGCTCCGACGTCGATTCCGCGCGTCGGCTCGTCGAGGAATATCACGCGCGGTTCAGTCATCAACGCTTTCCCCAACACTACCTTTTGTTGATTCCCTCCGGAGAGTTGGCCGACGAGTGCTTCGGTCGTGGAAGCCTTGACCCGGAGAGCCTGAAAGAACTGCTGATTCTGCGCAAATTCCCGGCTGCGATCGATCAGTCCGCGGTTCGTGAGGCTAAAGAGAGAGGAAAGGGAAAGGTTAAACCCGATCGTCCAATCGAGAATGAGTCCGTAACGCCGGCGATCCTCAGTGACGAGAACCATTCCACGCCGAATGATTTCCTGCGGGGAACATCCGCCCAGTTCCCGGCCATCGAGGAGAACGGCGCCGCGGCTCCGCTTGCCCCAGACGCCGAACAAGTGACCCAGGAGCTCCGTTCGTCCCGCGCCCATGAGCCCGCCGAGGCCAAGGACCTCCCCCGCGCGCAGCGTCAGATTTATCTCGGAAAGAGCCTTTAGCCCAGTGCGCGGGTTCGTCACCGTCAGATCTTTTACTTCCAGGACCGGTTCACCGGGCTTAGCCAAGTGCCGCGGAAAGAGGTCGGTAATCTCGCGCCCAACCATCTGCCGGATAATCTCTCCTTTGTTCGTTAGGCTTGCTTCGACCGTAGAGATGGAAGCGCCGTCCCGCAGCACCGTAACTCGGTCACAGATGGCGAAGACTTCGTCGAGCTTGTGCGAGATGTAGATGCAGGCCATCCCGCGGGTGCGCAGGTCGCGCAGGATCTCCAGGAGGGTAAGGACTTCGTTTTCGGCCAGAGCTGCGGTCGGTTCATCGAGGATAAGAATCTGTGAATCCTTCGAGAGGGCTTTGACAATCTCGACCAGTTGCTTTTGCCCAACGCCGAGTTGCGCGACTGGCGTTGCCGGATCGATCGCCACCTTAAATTTCTCGAGAAGGAATGCCGCTTCCCGGTAAACCTTCTGCCAATCGATCAGGCCGAGAGCGGTCCGTGGTTCGGAACCGAGAAAGATATTCTCGGCAACGGTCATGTCGTTAACGAGCGCCAGCTCCTGGTAAATAACGGCGACGCCGGCCCGTTCCGCATCCGCGAGTGAGTTAAACTTGGCGATGGCGCCGCGGATCGCGAATTCGCCTTCGTAACTGCCTTGCGGATAGATCCCGGAGAGCACTTTGATCAGCGTCGATTTGCCGGCGCCGTTCTCGCCGCAAAGGGCGTGGACCTCGCCGGCGCGCAGATCGAAGCTGACATTCCGGAGCGCGACCACGCCCGGGAAACGCTTGACGATGTTCTCTGCCTTCAGGACGACCGGTTGCTGCTCCACGTCTTCCATTATTCGTTAGGGTGTGGGCTGGCCCCGATAGACCTCCGCCGCGCTGTGGAAGCCATCTTTCACGACTGTCTCCCGCATGTTCTCTTTCGTGACTACGACGACATCGAGGAGAATGGAAGGCACGTCGACCTGGCCGTTGTTGATCTGGCCGGAGGCTATGACCGGCTTGCCTCGGGCCAGTTTGAGCGCAGTTTCGGCGGCCTGCTTGGCCAGGCGCGCCAGCGGTTTGTAAATCGTCATCGCCTGAGTGCCGTTGGCGATGCGCTGGCAGGCGCTGAGTTCCGCGTCCTGTCCGGTAACGAGAATCTTTCCGGCTAACCCTTCCTCGCTCAAGGCTTGGATCGCGCCGCCCGCAGTGCCGTCGTTCGCCGCGAGAATCGCTTCGAAATCGGGTCCTACTTCGGTGATGGCCGCATTGGTGATCTTCTTGGCGTTTTCCGGTTTCCAATCCTGCGCCCAATCTTCATGCACGACTTCGAATTCGCCTTTCTTGATCAGGGGCAGGAGGACGTTGTCCTGGCCCTGTTTGTAAAGGACGGCGTTGTGATCGGTCTTGGCGCCGTAGATACGAACGATCTTTTTCGGGCCGCTCTTCGTGAGGTGATCGACGAGATACTGGGCTTGTAACTCTCCGACTTTCACATTGTCGAAAGTCATATAAAGATCGAGGTCGCAATCGGTGATCAAGCGGTCATAAGCAATGACCGGAATTCCCGCCTCGTGCGCCATCTGCACGGCCCGGGCCATGGCTCCTCCGTTGTGCGGCACGATCACGAGGACATTGACCCGCCGGCTGATCAGCGCCTGGATGTCGCTGATCTGCCGGGTGTCATCGCTATTCGCGCTTTGGACGAGAACATCCGCGCCCAGCTCCTTCGCTCGCCTAACGAACAAATCCCGATCTCCCTGCCAGCGTTCCTCTTTCAAGGTGTCCATCGACAAGCCAATAAGTGGCCTGGCCTGAGCGTGAGAAACGGCGCGGGCCGCTCCGCCACGAGCGATGACGAATCCCGTCACGACACTGACGAGACAGGAAAGAACCACGAGAAAAATGCGTAATTTCATCGGCGTCGAAGATGCGGATAGTGAGGCTCCGGGCCGGATAATACAAGAGTCACGCGAAAGTTTCGATCAGGTGTCGCACGAAGCCACCGTTCCTGCTCTAGTGCCGCGGTGAAAACTCAGTTACTCGGCACTTCCGGCATCGAAATTTCACGGCTCGCATATGGCTGCATGCGCATTTCGGGTTCATGGGAGCGCGCCAAGGTGGATGCGGAAGCGGTGCGGCGCGGCGTCGGAATCGTCGAGGCGGCGGTCGAAGCGGGTTACACGTTTTTCGATCACGCCGATATCTATGGCGACACCACTTGTGAAACGATTTTCGGCGAAGCGCTGGCGCGACATCCGAGCTGGCGCGATGACCTCGTGATCGCGACGAAATGCGGCATTCTCTTCGGCGACCAACCTACTGCTGGGCTGCCGCATCGTTACGACTTTTCCTATCGTCACATCATGGACTCGGCGGAGGCTTCGCTGCGGCGGCTTCAGTTGGAGCGGATCGATTTGCTGATGCTCCATCGGCCGGATTTCCTCGCTGATCCGGAGGAAATCGCGCGGGCTTTCACCGATCTAAAAACTGCGGGGAAAGTGCGCGAGTTTGGCGTGAGTAACTTCCGGCCGTCGCTTCTCTCCGCGGTGCAGCACGCGCTCGATTTCGCGATTCAGGTGAACCAGGTGGAGATTCATCTGCAGCGGCTGGATTCCTTTACCGACGGGACTTTGGACCAATGTCTCGAGCGGACAATCACTCCGATGGCTTGGGGACCGGTCGCCGGCGGAAAGGTCGCGACGGGCGCCGCGCCCGACCCGGACGCGGCGAACTTCGCGATGCACTTAGCTCTCTTAAAGGCGCTCGATAAGGCGGCGGAAGAACTCGGAACCGAACGCACGGTCGTGGCCTTGGCCTGGCTGTTGCGACATCCCAGTCGCATCGTGCCTGTGGTTGGGAGCACCAATCCCGCAAACATTCGCACCGCGGCCCGGGCTACAGAGGTCGAGCTGGATCGGCCGACCTGGTATCGCATCCTTCTCGCCGCGCGCGGCGAAGGTCTGCCTTAAGGCCAGCAGGCGGCTAACTCTTTGTAACTCAGTTCGCCGGCTCGTAGGCCCGCACCCAATCCACTTCCATGGTCTGCGGGAAGGTCGTAGATTCGTTAGGCTTACCGGGCCAGCTGCCGCCGACCGCGACGTTGAAGATGAAATAGAATTTCTGGTCGAAGGGCGCCGGGAAAGGCGCCGCCGCAGTCTTCCAGCTGATCTGTGTCTGGTAGAGGTGGCCATCCACCAGCCAGCGAATCTCTCCTTCTTTCCACTCGATCGTGAAGACGTGGAAGTCATCGCTGAAATCACCGCCCGGCAGAATATACTTATCGCCGCTGTGCACATTCTTTGGCCATTTGCCGCCGTAATGAAGCGTGCCGTAAACGATATTCGGCTTGTCGCCGATCACCTCCGCGATATCGAGCTCGCCACTCTGCGCCCAGGTCCCGTAGACGCTGTCCGTCGGCATCATCCAGAAGGCCGGCCACATGCCTTTGCCCTTCGGCATTTTGATCCGCGCCTCGAAGCGGCCATACTTCCAGTCGCCTTTCCCTTTGGAAGTAATGCGCGCCGATGTGTAACTCTTTTTCCCGTCCGGCCCCTGGTAGTTCTCCTTGTTTGCGCTGATCACCATATGGCCGTTGGTGAGATGTAAGTTAGCGGGTCGATCAGTATAATACTGCATCTCACCGTTGCCGCCGCCCTTGCCGTTCACTTCAAACTGCCACTTGCTCGAATCGAGCGCGGTGCCGTTGAATTCATCGGCCCAGACGAGTTTCCATTTCGCATCCACCATCGAATCCGGCGCGGTCGGCGGCAGAGCCGAAGTCGAACTCGAAGTCGAAGTGCTCGCCGGCGGCGCGGTGACGGGATGCATCTTGGGCTTGAACTGATCGTGAAAATCATCACCTGCGACTGGCCGGACGCTGAGCACGACGAAGGCTAGGAATCCGGCAACCACGGAACGCCAACGTTTTTGCATGCCGCACTTTTATGCACTCCCGGCTTCTTCGACAAGGAGGCAAAATTGCGCGCGCCGAAATTGAGAAGCCGGCGACTCTGCCCGACGCTGCCCGATGCCAACCCTGCGCGACTTCGCCCCTACCGCCGCGATTCTGGTTTCGAGCTGCGACGCGTTCTTCGACGCTTGGAAGCCGTTCGCGGAATTCTGCGCGAAGTTTTGGCGGGATTGTCCGTTGGAAATTTTCCTGCTCACGAATCACCTCGCGATCACTTCCCGAAAAATCCAGCCGCTCGCGGTCGGTGCGGATCGCGGCTGGTCGAGCAACCTGCTCGCCGCGCTCGACCGCGTCCCGCACCCTTACGTGCTCTATTTTCAGGAGGATTACTTCCTCACTGATTTCGTTAGGCAGGAACAGTTGGCGAATGACTTCGCGGAAATGATCGACTCAGGCGCGGACTCTCTGTGCTTCCGCGCGCGGACCGGTTTCGATCAAGGTTTCCGGCCGTTGAATAACCGCTTCGGCGTCGTGCCGCTCGACTCCGACGGCCGCACCCGTTGTCAGGTGACTCTCTGGAAAAAGAGCGCGCTGCAATCGATCCTGTGCGCGGGCGAGACTGCATGGAATTTCGAAGCGCGCGGGAGTTCGCGGACTCAGACGATGCAGATTCTCTCTTATCTGCGCCGCGAAAACACGCCGGTTCCCTATCTCATGTCGGCCATCTCGCGCGGACTTTGGATGCCCGATGCGATCGCGCTCTGCCGCGAGCATGGAGTGCGGATCGATCCATTTTTCCGGCCGGTTTTTCCAAAGCAGTCATGGCAAAAAGGCCTGCGTCGCGCCTTGAGCCGGGCTCGCCTGAAGCGTGTCTTGCGCAAACAAATGGCGGGCACGATCGAGCTATAAGTCATGCGCTTCGTGAGGTGGAATCTGAGCAGCCGCGCGCGCCAACTCTCGGGCGGCGCCGCGATCGTAGTCTCGATCCCGAAAAGTGGGCGCACCTGGGTGCGGACGTTTCTTTGCGCCTACTATGGCGAGAAGGTCGGCCAACCCTTTAGTCTCCATCCCGAGCAATATCCCGGAGTGCCGCGGATCATCTACACCCACGATCTTTTCGAGGAACGAACCAAGGCCGATCGCTGGGACAAGCTCCGCGGGAAATACCTGATTCCGGAAGGCGAACGCCGGCGTTGCCGGATCATTCTCCTCGCCCGCGACCCGCGCGATGCCTTCGTTTCGCTCTATGTGCAACTGACCCGGCGCACGAAGGAAACGCCTAACGAGCTTAAGACTAAATCGGCGAGCGAGCTCCTGCGTGACCCCGGCTTCGGCCTCGTCTCGATGATCGAAGTGATGAACAGCTGGCTCGAAGAATGGTCGCCGCGTGCGGATTTTCTGCTCGTCCGCTATGAAACCCTCCGGGAAGATCCGCGTGCCGGTTTCTCGGAAATCCTTCATTCGTTAGGCGAACAGCCGCCCGGGGAACAAGCGCTCACGCGGGCGCTCGAATTCTCCAGCTTTGGCAACATGAAGAAGCTCGAGAGCGCGGGCGCGTTCGAGTCAAAGATCCTGCGCGCCGGCGATACCGCCGATCCGGAGTCCTTTAAAGTTCGGCGCGGCAAGATTGGCGGTTTCGCGGATTATCTCTCCGTTGAGGATCAGGCCTACGCGGCGACCGCGCTGGC
This sequence comes from uncultured Verrucomicrobiae bacterium, assembly GCA_963831805.1. Taxonomy (GTDB): domain Bacteria; phylum Verrucomicrobiota; class Verrucomicrobiia; order Chthoniobacterales; family UBA10450; genus Palsa-1392. Next base: position 316,290 of record CAWHRN010000005.1, read on the forward strand.
GAGACTCGATCCGCGCTTCGGCTATGGAGTGACGAAGAAGAAGGCCATGCCCAGGACGACGTAAACCGCGAGCAGCAGCACGCCTTCGAACCAGGTCGTCTCGCCGTCTGCGGCGATCGCGTTGACCGCGAAGGAAACGGCGGCAATCGCGATCAGCTCGAGCGGATTATCGAAGACCAGGTTCATCGGATGACCCATGAAATGGGAAACGATCACGAGCACCGGCGCGACGAGCAGAGCGACCTGGATGGTGGAGCCGACCGTGATGCTGACCACCAGTCCCATCCGATCGCGGCGCGCAAAGTAGATCGCCGCGACATACTCGGCAGCGTTACCCACGACCGCGAGAACGAAGACGCCGAGAAAAAAGGTGGACATGCCGAGTTGCCTCGCCGTCTGGTCGAGCGCGCCGGAAACCAGTTCCGCCTCCCAGGCAGTGAGCGCAGTCCCGGCCACGAGCACGCCTAACGACTGCCAGATTGGCCAGACCTTGGCGCCAGCTTCCGCCTCCGGTTCCTCGAAAGCGAAGACACCGCGATGGGTAACTAACGTGTAAAGGAGGTTTGCGAGATAAACTGCAATGAGGACGATGGCGACACCAAGACTTAGCTGCTCATCCAGTCGGCCGACATCGGTCCGCGAATAAAGGCCGCGCTCGGTGTAATCGAAGAGCGCCGGCACGAGGAGCGCGATCATCACGAGGATGAGCAGACTGGAGAGCAACCCACCGCGCTCGCGCTTAAAGATCTGCCGCTCGCGGCCCCAGCTTCCCGCGATGATCGCCAGGCCGAGGCCGAGCAGGCTGTTCCCAATGATCGACCCGGTAATCTGGCCTTTTACGACTGAGGTTTCGCCCGTACTGAGAACGAAAAGAGCCAGGATCAACTCCGCGGTATTACCGAAAGTAACGTTGAGCAAACCGCCAACCGCCGAGCCGGCGCGATGAGCCAGTTGTTCGGTCGCGCGGCGGATCCATTCCGCGAGCGGAACGATCGCAAGAACCGCGCAGAGAAAAGTCCAAAGCGGCCCGACCTGTAGGACATAATGCAGCGCGAGCGCGAGCGGAACGAGCAGGAGCAGCCAGGTAAAAATCATGCTGACCTGGCGCCTCGAGCGCTAACGAGCGCCCCGTCTTTTCACCGACGTCCACATCCCATTCTTGTTAAGCATGATCCAGGCACCACCGTACTGGTGATACCCGACATAGCGGGCATCGTCGGAGTGAGAGATGCAGACCGCGATCTTGCCGTCGGCCGTCCCGAAAATGAGCAAATACAGATTGAGCGAGTCGCTGGCAAGGCGGCTCTCAATCGTGTTCTCCCCGGTGACGCGATAGCCTTGCGCCATGGTCAGGAGCATCTTGTCGTAGGCGCCGTTGGCGTCCGAGCGCACGATTTTAGCCGGCAGCGTTTTCCCGTCGTAGATCGGCGCGCGCGCCACGACATAGGCTTCAACGGGCGAGACTTCGAGCGACCGGAAAAGCTCCGGAGTGATCTGCTGGCGCAGGCTTTCAACCGGGTAACCGCGCAGAGTCATGAATGTGCGGACACCGGCCTGGCTGGCTGATTGATCCTTGGCGGGTGGCGCGGTCTGAGCGACTTGGACGAGGGCGAGGAGGAGCAGGGCGGAACAAAGATGCTTCATATCTTTTCATGAGGCTGTCACAAAATGTCCGCGCGAGGCAAGTGTCCCGTGAAATTGTTTACGGCGATGAACTCGACGGTCGGAGGACCCGCCACGAGATTGGGCCGTGCCCGCGTTACCGGTTATGAAAAACGAAGCGCTGGCCGCGCGCCTGCATCCGCGCCTGGCGAAGTGGTTCCGCGCGACCTACGGAAGCTTTACCGACGCTCAACTGCGCTGCGTGCCTTCGATCCTGGAGAAGGAATCGATCTTGCTCACCTCGCCGACGGGCAGCGGAAAGACGCTCGCCGGATTCCTCGGCGTGTTCGACGATCTCCTGCGCGAGCTGGACAGCGGGCTATTGTCGTTAGGCGTGCGCTGTCTCTATGTCTCACCACTCCGCGCGCTCACTTACGACATTGGGAAGAACCTGCGTGCGCCGATCGCCAGGATGGGTCTGGAGAAGGAGTTACTCATCCATGTACGCACCGGGGATACGAGCGCGAGCGAGCGCGCGAAGTTTCGGCGGAAGCCGGCCCACTTCCTGGTCACGACGCCGGAAAGTCTCGCGGTCATGCTCGCGCAGGAATCCTACGCGCTTGGCCTAACGAACTGCCGCTTTGTCATCGTGGACGAGCTGCATTCCTTCGCCGGCAACAAACGCGGAGTCGATCTCGCGCTCGCGCTGGAACGGCTGGAGGAAATCATCGCGCCGCGCGGTCCGCTCTGCCGGGTAGGACTTTCCGCCACCGCCGCGCCGCTCGAGTTGCTCGCGCGTTTTCTTGCGGGCGACGACCGGCCTTGCCACATCGCCGAAGCGAAGGTCGAAAAGGAATCGATCGTCGAAGTCTTCTCGCCGATTCGGCGCAAGCCTTATCCGCCCGCGGGTTACACCGGGGTGCGACTTTACGCGGAGCTGGCAGAGCTGATTCGCTCGCGGCAATCCGTGCTCGTTTTTACGAACGTCCGCTCGGCCGCCGAACAGATCGGTCTGCGCCTGAAAGAACTGCTTCCCGAGCTGGCCGATCGGATCGAGATTCATCACGCTTCGCTCGATCGCAACGTCCGCCTGGAGGTGGAAGACCGGCTGAAGGACGGCGAACTGCGTGCGGTGGTTTGCTCGACCAGCCTGGAGATGGGGATCGATATCGGCGCGGTCGACCTCGTGGTAATGGTGGCGACGCCAAAGGGCGTGTCCCGCGCCATCCAGCGGATCGGACGCTCCGGCCATTCCTTAAACAAGAGCAGCCACGGCGTGCTCGTCGCGACAAACATCAACGATCTCGTCGAAGCGACCGCGACTGCTTTACTCGTTAGGCAGCGGGTCCTTGATCCAATTAAAATCCTGGAGCAACCAAACGACGTCCTCGCCCAGCACATTGTCGGGATGGCCGCGTTGCGGCCGATTGCAGCGGACGCTGCTTTTCGAATCGTTAGGCGGGCTTATCCGTTTCGCGCGCTGGAGCGGACGGAATTCGATCATATTCTGGAATACCTCGCCGGCGGAGGCGCTTCCCTGCAGCGGCAATACGCCGGGCTTTTCGGGAAGATCGCGATCGACGACGAAGGCCTGATCTCGCTCGCTCATCCGCGAGTGGCGCGGGAGTTCCTGCTCAATATCGGGACGATTGTCTCGGAAGGTTACGTCAGCGTTTTGCTCGGCCGGCGCCGGCTCGGTTCGGTCGAGGAAGGCTTCATCAAGCAGCTCAATCCGGGCGATCTCTTCGTTCTCGGCGGCCGGGTCGTTAGGCTGATCGAGACCGGCGTGCAGGAAGCCTACGTCGAGCGGGCCGATGGCCAGCTCCCGACGATCCCGCGCTGGAATGCCGCCAAGATGCCGCTCACTTCCGGTCTCGCGCACGCGGTGCGGGTCTTGCGTGCCGAGTTGGACACGCGGCTCCGCGACGGTACGGACGCGGCGGCGATTGATTGGCTGGTCGAGACTTATCAAATCTCGCTCGCCAACGCCCAGCCGATCGTGGAATTTTTCCGCGCGCAGCTCGCGATCTCGGAGATCCCCGCAGGACGCAAATTTCTCATTGAGCTCTATCGAGAGGCTGAGCATTCGCATTATTTTTTTCACGCGCTGATCGGCCGCAGCGCGAACGACGCGCTCTCGCGGATCATCGCCTGGCGAGTGCAGGACCGAATTGGCGGCAACGCACTGGTCACGATCGACGACTACGGATTTCTGCTGACGCTGCGGCGCTTCCAGGAACTGCCGCTCGCGCAATGGAAGAGCCTTTTCCGCCGAACCGAAGCCGAGGACGATCTGCACGCGGCGCTGCGCGGATCGGAGCTGGTGAAATGGCAGTTCCGTGGCGTGGCGCAGACGGGTTTGATGGTGCCGCGGAATCTCCCGGGTCGGGAACGCAAACCACGCCAACTGAGCTGGAGCAGCGAAGTCCTTTTCCGCGTCCTCGAGCAGCACGAACCGGATCATCCGTTGCTCGCAGAAGCTTATCGGCAGGCGACGCACACCTTCCTCGACGCCGACACGGCTTACTCCTTTCTCGACGAGGTTCCGGCCTTCGACTGGAAGCTGCGCGAGTTGCCAGTGGTTTCGCCGTTTTCGTTCCCCGTTTACGCGAGCAAGATCAAAGAGAACATGATGCTGGAAGATCCGGCGACGGCGATCGAGCGGATCTATTTCGAGATGTACTCGCGAGTGGAACAGGTAACCGGAGCGAAATCCGACAAGGATATCTTTTCACTTTAATCTTATACCTAGACTTACACTTACACCTTCTGAAGAATCGAAGGACTGGGAGAGTGTAGGATTAAAGGTAGGAAAACAAAGAGGACGGCCCTTACGGAGCAGGCTTCTCCCTAGCTTTTGCTCTGCGAAACGACTTCGTTCAGCTTGAAGATCGGCAGAAACATCGCGATCACGATGCCACCGACGATGACTCCCAGGAATACGATCAGGAGTGGCTCGATCAACGAGGTCATCGCGTCGAGCATGGCTTCGACTTCTTCGTCCCAGAAGTCGGCCATCTTCTCCAGCATGGTGTCGATCCGACCGGTCGATTCACCGGCGGCCACCATCCGGAGTAACATGGGCGGGAAAATTTTCTTCTTCGAGAGCGCGACGGAAAGGTTGTCGCCCTTTTCCACGTCGGCGCTGACTCCTTTGATACTCTCTTCGACGACGTGGTTACCGGCTGAGCCACCCACGATGTCGAGCACCTCGAGGATCGGCACGCCGGAGCGGATGAGCTGGGCAAAAGTCCGCGCAAACCGCGACATGCAGATCTTGTGAATGAGCGGGCCGAAGATCGGCAGCTTCAGCTTCCAGCGATCACTCAGGATGCGGCCGCGATTCGAGCGCAGGAAGGCGCGCAAGCCGAAGATCGTTCCGCCGATCCCGAGGATCATGAAATACCATTCACCCCTCACAAAATCGCTGAGATCGATCAGGAACTGCGTCGGCGCTGGAAGTTTCGCGCCGAAGTCCTTAAAGATCTCACCGAAGACCGGGACGACGCGGACGATCAGGAAGGTCGTGATCAGGAACGCGATGCTGATAACAATGACCGGATAAGTCATGGCCGACTTGATCTTCTTGCGCAGACGCGCGCTAGCTTCGAGGAAACCGGCCAGCCGGTCGAGAATCTCCGAGAGCAAACCACCATGCTCGCCCGCTTTCACCATGCTCACGTAGAGCCGGCTGAAGACGCGCGGATGTTTGGCGATCGATTCGTTGAAAGTCTCGCCGCCCTGAACGCGCGCGGTCACGTCGCTGACCACGGCGCGCAGGTTTTTTTGCTTCTTGCCATCGCTCTGTTCGTAAAGGGCGGTGAGCGCCTGGATGAGCGAAATGCCGGCCTCGATCATGGTGGCGAGCTGGCGGGTGAAAAGGACGAGGTCGGTTTCCTTGACGGTCAAGACCTTGTTCTTCTTTCTGCTGACTGTGGCTTTCTGGGTGAGTGAGAGCACCATGAGCCCGCGGCTCATGAGACTGGTGACAGCGTTATCCTCGTTGATGGCGTCCTGGATGCCGTTTACGATATTGCCGGCGCCATCACGAGCTTGATAGGAGAAGGTCATCATATGGCTTTTGCAGGTTCTATGAACTAACTAGCAGCTATGGTGCCAACTGCCGCTTCTCTGCCTTTCCCATGGTCCCAGCCGCTGAGCTCCAACTTCTCTCTCCGGGACTAAGAGTTTGGAGCGCCTACGACCCGGAAGTGAAAGCCGAGCTGTGGTCCACCGCGATCCAACTGGACGACCGGCTTTATCTCGTGGACCCGATTCCACTGCGGTCGGCCGCGCGCGCGGAGCTCACCGCGCCAGCCAGCATCTGCGGCGTCTTCATCACGAACGCCAATCACGCCCGGGCCGTGGCCGACTTCGCGGCGCGCAGCGGGGCAGCGGTGATGGCGGCGCCGGCGACCGCGAGCACTCTCTGGGACCTTGAAGTCGTTCTGGTCGAAGCTGGCGACCGCGCCGGCGAACAGATCGAGGTGATTGAGATCGCCGGCGCTGGCGAAGGGGAGATCGCGCTGCATTTCCAAGGCGATGGCGGTGCGCTCGTGCTCGGCGATGCCTTGATCAATTTCGGATCGGACGGCTTCGCGTTTTTGCCCGCAAAATATTGTCAGGATCAAAAACTGATGCGGCGCTCGCTGCGTCAGTTGCTCGACTTTTCCTTCGAGCGTCTGCTCTTCGCCCACGGCGTGCCGATTGTTTCGTCGGCGCGGCGAAAGCTGGAAACCCTGCTCGCGGAATAAACACCGGCGCGCGAAGTTCGGCCGGCGCGAAACCCGAACCGCCGTAGTCATGGACCAGACGAAAGAATTTCGAGACGAAAGCGCCACGCGCTCGAGCTTCGTCCGCTTTCTCGAGCTGATCCGGTTTTCGCACACGATCTTTGCACTGCCGTTCGCGTTCGGCGCGCTGCTCGTCGCCACCGACGGCAGGCCTTCCGCGCGGCTTCTCTTGCTCGTTCTGCTCTGCATGGTTTTCGCGCGCACAGCAGCGATGCTTTTTAACCGGATCGTTGATTGGTCGCTCGACCAACGGAATCCGCGCACCGCCGCGCGTCACACTCTGCTCTCCCGCAGCGCCGCGATGTTTTTGCTGGTCGCGAGTGCGCTCGCGTTCGTGGTGTCAGCAGGCGCGATCAACCGGCTCACGCTCTGGCTCGCGCCGGTCGCGCTTGGTCTCATTTTTTTCTATTCGCTCACGAAACGCTTCACCGCGGCAAGCCACTTTTTTCTCGGGCTGGCGCTGGCGATTGCGCCGGTCGGGGCCTGGATCGCGGCCACCGGACGGATCGCATTTCCGCCCCTGTTCCTCGCCGCCGGCGTGGTCGGCTGGGTCGCCGGCTTCGACCTGATTTACGCGACGCAGGATTTCGAATTCGACCGGGGCGAAGGGCTGCACTCGCTGGTCGTGCGGCTGGGCATCGCGCGCGCGCTCCGGATCGCCCAATGGCTGCATCTCGCGATGTTCGCCGCGCTCCTCGGCTTTGGCTTCGTGGCGTCGTTAGGCGCGATTTATTTTTGCGGGATGCCGCTGGTCGCGGGGGCGCTTTTTTATGAACATCGGAGCGCGGCGCGGCTCGATCTCGCGGGAATCAACCGCGCGTTTTTCCAGAGCAACGCCTTCGTCAGCGCAGTTTTTTTCTTCAGCGTCTGGGCGGCGCTGCTCTAGAAAATATCACGGCTCGAGCTCAGCGATTCGCGCGACGTGGCGGCCGCCCTCAAAATCAGTCGTCAGCCAGACGCGGACGATGTTCAGCGCCATCTCTTCGCTGATCATCCGTTCGCCTAACGACAGACAATTGGCGTCGTTATGCTGGCGGGAAAGACGAGCCGTTTCTTCGTTCCAGCAAAGCGCGCAGCGGATGCCGCGGATCTTGTTCGCCGAGATCGCCTCGCCGTTGCCGGAGCCGCCGAGGACAATCCCGCGCTCGCATTCACCGCGAGCGACTGCTTCCGCCGCGGGGCGGATGAACTTCGGGTAATCCACCGGCTCGGTGCTGTCGGTGCCGAAATCGACCACCTCGTGGCCTAACGAGGGCAACAGCTCCTTGATCTTTTCCTTATAGCGGAAGCCTGCGTGATCGGAGCCGAGCGCGATTTTCATTTTGCTTTCCTAATGGAACCCGGGCGCGCTTGTCGAGCCTCGACCTGAGCGCGGGTTCTGACCCGCGAACCGTTGGACCGGCTAACGTCGGACGCGGGTCGGAGGTCCGCGCTACAATTCGGCGAGCTGTTGCCAGAGCTTTTTCTCGTCGTCGCTCGGTGCTTTCGGGATCGCGATTTGCGCCACGACGAAGAGATGACCGCGGCTTCCATTCGCGATCGGCAATCCGCGCTCGCGGAGGCGAAAACGGCGGCCACCCTGGGTGCCGGGAGGAATTTTCAAGCGGCCGGTCCCTTCGAGCGTCGGCACCTCGAGCTCGGTCCCAAGCACGGCCTGCCACGGTTCGAGCATCGCTTCGTAAACCAGATCGCTTCCTTCCACGGAAAAATCCGGATGCCGCGCGAGGCGCACGCGCAGGAAAAGGTCGCCGCTTTTGCCGCCGCCCGCGCCCGCTTCGCCCTGGCCGGCGAGCCGGATCCGCTGCCCTTCGTGCACGCCGCGCGGGATTTTCACCTGGTAGGTTTCGACTTTCTCGGAATCGCTGCGCCGCAAAGAAACCGCGCGTTTCGAACCTTGCAGCGCTTCCTCGAGCGTCACCATGATGTCGGCCTCGACGTCCTGCCCGCGCTCGGCCGTCGCCGGTCGCCGGCCAAAACCACCGCCGCCGCCAAAAGCCGATTCGCCGCGACCGCCGCCGAAAAACTGCTCGAAGAAATCGCTGAACCCGGTCCCGCCAAATTCGAACTCGACGCCTTCGCCGTTGCCGCCCTGGTAACGGCGAAATCCGCCGCCACCACCGCCGCGACCGGGAGGCGGCGGGAATCCGCCGGGCTGATTCCAATCCGCGCCAAGCTGGTCGTACTTCGCGCGTTTCTCCGGATCGCTTAGGACCTCGTAAGCCTCGTTGATCTGCTTAAACTTTTCCTCCGCGGCGGCCTTCTCCTTCGGCTTCGCGACGTCGGGATGATGAACGCGCGCGAGTTTGCGGAAGGCGCTCTTGATCTCCGCGGCGTCGGCGGTTTTCGCGACGCCTAACGTCTCGTAATAATCTCTGAATTGAACCGCCATAAATGTGCGCGGCGAATTTCCCCGCATCACGCGCGCTGCGCAACTCCGCCCAGCCTAACGATCCGCGAAAATCGGCGCGGCGCTCACGTCGGAGGCTTCAAAGCGGAAGCCTTCCGCGCGTGTGCCCCTGATCGACTTGAGCAGACCGGCGACCGCCTGCGCACTCGAGGCGGAGTAAAATCGCACCAGCCCAACGGTCGTCCGCTTTCCGAAAACTGTGATCATGATCGTGTCGTCGTCGACCGAGTTCATGAAAATGTGGCTGCCATTGCCCTGGTGAAAGAGGGCGTTGAACTCCACCTCGCCGATGCGCCGGGCCAACTCACGCGTGGCCGCGAAGGAACCGGCGGCGAGCGCGGCGATGATCGTGACATCCATCACCGCGACGTCGCCGAATTGCGAGATGACGTTGCCGCCGCGATCGATCACAACGATCAGCTCCGCGTCCGCTTTTTTCAGGAAGTCAGCCAGGATTCCATCGAGGCTGGCGACATTTTCAATCGTGAGGGCCGGGATCGAATTCATATGGAATTGGCGGATTGCGGCTGGCTGTTCGGCTCGATCGGAAGAGCGACCGGAAGCGCTGAGGCGCCGGACGCGGCTTCGCCTTGTTTGCTGAATTTGTGGAGCAACATCTGGGAGACGGCGTTGAGTGAAGCGAAGACGTTCCGCCCGGTGCTCGAGACCACTTCGAAGGTCTGCATTCGCTTCTTGCGGTTGTTCAAAAGGAACTCGAGGTAGTTGAGCGGCGCGATGTTCGCGAGGTCGCGTTTGTTGTATTGAACGACGTAGGGGATCTCGTCGATCGAGAGGTTTTGTTGCGCCAGGTTCTCCTCGAGGTTGCGGAAGCTATCGACGTTTTCCTCCATCTTTTCCCACTGGGAATCAGCCACAAAAATAATCCCGTCGACACTGCGCAGGACGAGCTGACGGGTGGCGTTGTAAATTACTTGGCCGGGGACGGTGTAGAGCTGGAATTTGGTCACGAAGCCCTTGATCACGACCGCGTTCAGCGGCAGGAAATCGAAGAAAAGGGTGCGGTCCGCGGCGGTCGCGAGCGAGACGAGGTCGCCGCGATTCGCGGGACTGATCCGCTCGTGGATATAGGCGAGGTTGGTGGTCTTGCCGCAGAGCGCCGGACCGTAATAAACGATCTTGAACTGAATCTCGCGGCTGGCGTAATTGATGATCGACATGGCTTTTCGTTAGGCGTTAGGCAGCGGACGGCGGCGCATACATCCGCGCGAGCTCCTGCGTTGTCCGGTTAAGTCGGGTGCGGATTTCATCCGTCAGTTGGCTGGTGGAATGGAGGACGGCGAGGCAGATATTCCGGTGGGCGAAGAAGGTGACCGGCGCTTTCTCGCAGTGCACCGTGACGCACTGGAGCGAGCCGAGATTGACGCCCTTTGTCTGGTCGTCCATCCGCTTCATGATCTCGGGCGCGAGCGCGCAGAGCGCGTCGGTTTCGTAGACATCGGGAATGTTGCCCGCCAGACTGAGCCCGTCGGAGAAAACGATCGCGCACGCTTTCACTCCGGGCAGCCGGCTGGCATGAGTCACGATCGATTTCGCGTCCAGCGGGTCGTCAGTCTCGAGAACGATCTGCAAAGAACTGCGCCCGACCGGCCGCGGAGCCGGCAGGACCGGGGGCGTCTTTGGAACCTCCTCGAAATGTTTCGGCCGAGCGGTGTCCGCGACCACCGCGCTCTCGTTAGGCACGGGACGCGCCGCGGCCGGTTTCGCGGTCGGGACGGGCGGCTCGTTCAGGCGCGCGGCATCCTCGGCCGCCTTCTGGCTGAACGGCGTCTCGAACAGTTGCGCTACTTCCGGCATCTCCTGGTCCTCGCGCAGCCGCAGCGACTCGTTAGGCAAATGGCGCAGGATTTCCGGCAAAGGCAGCGCGACCGGCTCGGCGTGCTCGTCGAAGTGGTAGAGCGCGCGATATTCCTCCGGCAACGCGGCGTGAAATTGCGCCGGAGAAAGGATCACTCGGCCTAACGAAAGCTGAGGCTCGACAAGCGCGCAGGGAAGCTCGATTTGCGCGCCCTCCGGGACGTGATCGGTCGGGCCGGTAAAGTGAAAAGGCGGAAGACCGCGCAGGACTGCGCGCAACGAAATCCTCACGCGCGGGGCGTCCGCGGAAACGGCGAGCGACGCGGCCGGTTGCGCCGGTAAAGGCGAAGGCGGGCGAAGATCGCTCGTCCGGGATGTGACCGGAAAGGGAATGCGGATCGGCGCGACGGGAGCAAGCGGTGCGGGCAAAGGGATGGGAGCGGGCGACCCACTTGAGGCTGGAACTCTCTCAGTGATGGGCGCGCCCGCTCCCCGCGGTAAAATTTTAGGGAAAGACGGCGGCGCAGGAGCGACCGGCGTCAGGTCTGTCGGCATCGGAAGACGAATCGGCGGACGCGCTACAACTTTCGGAGCGGACGACGCGGGCACCGGTTCAGCCGCAGCCGCGGAAGGCGCAACCGGCTTTGAGGCCGCGACCGGCACTTCGATTTCTCTTTTCACGACGGAAGCGATCACCGCGGCGGGCGCCGGAATCGGCAGGCCGAATTTCTGCCGGTCCTCGAGCGTGACTTTCAAAAAAGGCGTCTCGACTTCCGGGACGGCATCGGTCGGTTCCTGGTCGGCGCGCACCTGAAAACTCGCGAACTGCTGGAGCACTTTCTGCAGCGGCAGCGCAACGTCCCGCGCATCTTCCGCGCCGATTTCACCGGTGAAAAGAGCCGGCGCCTGCTGATAAATCGAGCGGAGCGAAACCGCCGGGCGACCACTTGCCATTCCGCGCTCGAGCTCGGCCGCCTGGAAAATGAGCCGGTGTTCCGGAGCGAGCGCAGCGGATCGCACCAGCTCGGCCGGAATCTGCGGGAGCACATCGCGAAGCCGGAGCGCGATCGTGCGCTCGGGAGCAGGTGCGAGGGGTGCGGCGGCGGGCAGGAGATTTTCGCCTAACGAAAAGGACCGGGCGCCGCCTGGACGCGCAGCGGGTTCCAGCACTCGCGCGGTGTTTGGCATGACGGTCTTGCCGAAACGCTCGGACGCCGGTTTTTCGATCACCGGGCGCGCGGCCGGGACGTCGGCGACGGCGCTGGCGGCCGCTTTTCCGCGCTTGAAAAATCGAGGTAAGGTAAATTTCATTTGGTGCCTAACGATCCCAGAATCAGCCCGTCCTAGTGATCCTCCGCGGTGACCCGCCAGACTTCTTCCAGGGTGGTGATGCCTTCGAGCGCCTTGTCGATCCCGACCATGCGCAACGTTTTCATGCCTTCGCTGATCGCCTGGTTTTTGATCACTGCGGCGGAGGCGCGCTTGATGATGAGCCGGCGAATCGATTCGCTCACCGGGAGCGCTTCGATGATCGCCGCCCGGCCGGAATAACCGCGGCCTTTGCAACGATCGCAGCCGTTGCCGTGAAAGAAAATCTGGCCTTCGGTGGGCGTCAGGTTCAGCCGGTCAAACATCTCAGGCTCCGGCGTAAATTCCTCGCGGCAATTCACGCAGACGCGGCGGATGAGTCGTTGCGCGCAGGCCATGATGACCGAGCTGGAAATCAGGAACGGCTCGATCCCCATGTCGTCGAGACGCGCGATCGCGCCGGCGGCGTCGTTCGTGTGCAAAGTGGAGAGCACCTGGTGACCGGTGAGCGCAGCTTTGACCGCGATGTCGGCGGTCTCGTTGTCACGAATTTCACCGACCATCACGATGTCCGGATCCTGTCGCAGGATGGAACGAAGCGCGCTCGCGAAATCGAGACCGATGTCGGCTCGGGCGGCGACCTGGTTTACGCCCATGAGCTCGTATTCGATCGGGTCCTCGACCGTCACGATGTTGTAGTTCGGGCTGTTCAGTTCCTGGAGAACGGAATAGAGCGTCGTCGTTTTACCGGAACCGGTCGGGCCAGTGACGAGGATCATCCCGTGCGGCGCGTCGATCGCTTTGCGGAAACGCGAGACCGTTTCTTCGTCCATGCCCATCGAGTCGATCGAGCCGGCGAGGGCCGTTTTGTCGAGGATACGGATGACGACTTTCTCACCGTGTTGTGTCGGCAGAATCGAGATACGGAGATCGATGTCCTTGCCCATCACGCGAATGCGGAAACGGCCGTCCTGCGGCACACGGCGCTCGGCGATGTTGAGGCCCGCTAAAATTTTGATACGCGAAGTGATCGCGAGCTGAAGACCCTTGGGCGGCGATTCGGCCTGGATCAATTCGCCGTCGATACGGTAGCGAAGTTTCAGCGATTTTTGGAACGGCTCGATGTGAATATCGGATGCCTTTTCCTTGATCGCCTGCGCGAGGATCAGGTTCACGATCTTAATGACCGGCGCGTCTTCGGAGTCGGTCGCGAGCCGATCGAGATCGATCTCCTCGCGCTTCTGCTGCTGCACTTCGACGTCGCCAGCCGCTTCCTCGGTCACCTGCTTGAGCACTTCGCTCATCTGCTGGCCGGTGGAATGCACGCCACTGAGCGCTTCGTTGACCGCGCGCTCCGTCGCGATCATCGGCACGATCTCCAACTGCACGCGGCGTTTCAGGTCGTCGACCGCGAGCACGTTGGTCGGGTCGGCCATCGCGACGAAAAGCTTGTCCTGCAGGCGCGCGATCGGCACCAGCTTGTGCGCCTTCGCCATCTCGCGCGGGATGATGTTCAGGATCTCTTCCGGCACCCGCACTTTCGCCAGATTGATCGGCGGCGTGTTCAGGCAGCGGCCCATGCGAGAAGGCCATGTCCTGGTCGCTGACGAACTGCTTGTCGGTTAAAATCTTGAGCAGCCGTCCGCCCTGCGATTTCTGGATCTGGGTTGCTTCCTCAAGTTGGTTAGGCAAGAGGAGGCCGTCCTCGATCAGGACGTCGGCGATCCGCTCTCCGAAAGATTTGCTTCTGGACATCGTCGTTAGGCGCCTAGGCGCGACCCTCCAGGCGGTAGATCTCCTGCAGTGTCTTCACGATCACGGACGGCTTCGCGAGGTACCAGTTCACGGTGTAATCAAGCGACTGTTGGACCGCTTCTCGCGCGACGGCATCGAAGGGATTTGCGACCGCGACCATGATCGTGCGGCTGACCAGATCGAAGGGGACGAAGAGCCGACCGACGGTGAGATCGGCGGGCAGCATCCGCACGACCTGGCGATCGATGTCGTAGTTTTCGAGCGGCACGTAGGCGAACTTCGTGCGGTCGATCAGCGCGGAGAGGACCTTCTCCGCTTTCGACTCGTTGCCGTGGCAGAGCTCAATGAGCAACGACTGCGGGAGCGACCGCGCGGGGAGCGCCTTGTTCGCGGTCTTCACCGCCTCGAGCGCGGCGTTCACCTCTTCTTCGGCGAACATCTGTTGCACGATTAAAAATTTCGCGAGTTGGTCGTTTCCGACTTCGGCTTCCTCGGGATCGACCCGTTTGCGCACCTTCCCGGTGTGACGGCCGCCGATCTCGGCGAGGCCGCCGGAATCGCTCGCGCCGAGTGACCTGTTCCAGGTATCCAGGGTGAGGACGAGCGCGTTATCAGGTCCGGCGGCCGCCTCTTTCCCAGCCGGGGTCGAGGGCAAGCGGTTTTCGATCTCGCCGAGCAGCGCGAGGATCTCCGGCGCATTCGGTTCCTGGGCGAGAACGGCTTCGCATTCCTGCTGAGCGAGGCCGTAGGAGCCGACGTTGAAATAGGCTTCCGCCAATTGGCGCGAGATGCGCAGCGCTTCCTCGGTCTGGCCAAGTTTTTGACGCGCTTCCTTGAGAATACGCAGCGACTGATAGTCGTCGGGCTGTGTTTGGATGATGACCTCAAACATCTCGATCGTCTGGAGGATCTGGCTGCGCTCCTCTGCGGATAGGGTGTGTTCCAGCACGCAGCTCGTAAAAGCTAGAAGCGTGCCGATAGCACAAGCGAAGGGGAAACTTTCCCGTGAGCGCCGGTCTCCTCGGAGTCGGCGCCTGAAAAAACTTCCATTCTGCCTCGGGCGCGCCTATCCCGAAGGCATGGACAAGCTGCTCCCGCACCTCTTTCTGGCCATGGCCTTTGCCCTCGGCGGCTCGACGTCGCGCGCGCAGGAAAAGCCCGCTCCGCCGGTCGAGAAAGCGAGCCAGCCACTAAAGATTTTGATTCTCGGCGGGACCGGATTTACCGGCCCGTTCCAAGTGAAGTATGCGCTCGCGCGCGGGCATCACGTGACGGTTTTCAACCGCGGCAAGACGCACCCCGGTGAGTTGCCCGAGGGCGTGGAGCAACTCATCGGCGACCGCAGCACCGGCGATCTCGCCGCGCTCAAAGGCCGCAAATGGGACGTGGTGATCGATAACCCGACGATGCTCCCGAAATGGGTCCACGATGCCGCCGAGATCCTGCAGGGAAACGTGGAGCGCTACATCTTCATCTCTACGATCTCGGTTTACGGCGATGTCGCGAAACCGGACGCCGACGAGACCGCGCCAGTCGAAAAATATACCGGCGCCGATCCGATGAAAGAGACGCGCGACACGGTGATCGCCTCGCACTTCGCGCTCTACGGCCCGCTCAAGGCGCTCTCGGAGAAGGAGGCGGAAAAGTGGTTCCCGGGGAAGACGCTGATCATTCGGCCCGGCCTGATCGTCGGCCCGGGCGATGAGACGGACCGGTTCACTTATTGGCCGGTGCGGATCGATCGCGGCGGCGAAGTGCTCGCGCCCGGCGATCCGAGCGATCCCGTCGAAATCATCGATGCGCGCGACCTCGCGGAGTGGACCGTTCGCATGGCCGAGCAAGGGACGACTGGCGTCTTCAACGCAGCCGGCCCGGCGACGCGGCTAACGGTGGGTGGAATGCTCAACGGGATCAAAGACGCTCTCGACGCGAAGACCGCGAAGTTCACTTGGGTGCCGGCGGACTTTCTCGAAAAAGAAAAGGTTTCGCCCTGGTCCGACATGCCGGTCTGGGTGCCGCCGACCGGCGAGAATGCCGGCATGGGGAGCATCAGCAACCGCCGCGCGGTCGCGGCCGGGCTGACCTTCCGTCCGCTCGCCGAGACGGCGCGCGACACGCTCACCTGGTTCAAATCCCAATCGCCCACGCGCCAGGAAAAGCTAAAATCCGGCCTGACTAAAGAGCGCGAAGCGGAAGTCCTCGCCGCGTGGCATAAGCAGTCGAAGTAAAGCATCCGCAGATGACGCCGATGACGGCAGATTAGGAGAAAAAAATCTGCGCAAATTTGCGTCATCTGCGGATTGAACTTTTAGGATGAACCGGGCCCACGCGCTTCTGCGAAAGATGGTCGACGTTCGGCCTAACGAAATCCGCGCGCTCCTCCTCGCCTGCGCCTTTAACTTCGTCATCCTCGCGAGCTATTACGTCATCCGGCCGATCCGCGACGACATCGGCGCAACCGGCGGAATTGCCACCCTGCCCTGGATGTACAGCGGCACCCTCGCCGCGATGCTGGCCGCGAACGCCGCCTTCTCCGCGATCGTCGCGCGGATGTCGCGGCGGCGGTTTCTTCCGCTCGCCTACCGGTTCTTCATCGCGAACCTCGTCCTCTTCTACATCCTCATGCGCACGCTTACGCCGACGCAAAACGTTTGGGTCGGCCGCGCCTTTTTCGTGTGGGTGAGCGTATTCAACCTCTTTGTCGTAACGCTCTTCTGGGCCTTCATGACCGATGTCTTCAACCCTGAGCAGGCCAAGCGGCTCTTCGCTTTCATCAGCGTCGGCGGATCGTTAGGCGCGATCGCCGGCCCGCTCTTCACCGCCGCGCTCGTGCGCCAACTGGGCGCGGCGAATCTGCTCCTCGTCACCGCGGCGCTACTCGAGATCGCGCCCTGGTGCGTGAAGTTTTTCCCCACGCCGCCTCCTTCTCTCAATCTTGCTCCTGCTCCCAATCTGCGCTCATCGCCTAACGACGAACGAAGAGAGCAGGAGAAGGAAATGGAGGAGGCGCAGAGCGAGCAGCCCATCGGCGGCGGCATTCTCGCCGGCATTTCCCACGTCATCCGTTCGCCCTACCTCATCGGCATCTGCGTTTTCATGCTCTTCCACGCGATTACGAACACGATCGTTTACTTCCAGCAGGCTGATCTCGCCGGCTCGCAATTTCACGATCGCGCCGCGCGCATGACCTTCTTCGCCCAGCTCGATCTCGCGGTGAACACGCTCACCATTCTCGGCCAGCTCCTGATCACCGGCCGGCTCCTGAAATGGTTCGGCGTCGGCGTCACCCTCGCTTTCCTGCCGGTGCTGAGTGTGATTGGTTTTCTTGCGGTCGGCCTGCTGCCGACGCTCACGCTCCTCGCCATCTTCCAGGTGCTTCGTCGCGCGGGGAATTTCGCCGTCACCCGGCCCGCGCGTGAGGTGCTCTTCACCGTCCTGCGGCGCGAGGATAAGTACAAAGCGAAGAGTTTCATCGACACCTTCGTCTACCGCCTTGGCGATCAAGTCGGCGCGTGGTCGTATCCGTTGCTCACCTGGCTCGGGCTCGGTCTCAACGGCATCTCGCTCGTCGCCGCGCCGCTCGCGGCCGTCTGGTGCGGGCTCAGCATCTGGCTCGGCAAACGGCAAAGCGCGATGGCGCAGGTGAAGCGGGCGTTGTAGATCAACCACGTATGAAAATCGCCGCTCTCTTCTCCGCTCTCGCTCTCCTCCTCCCGCTCGCCGCCCACGCCACGCCGGAGGACGACCAATTTGAGAAGATCGCGAATGCCTATCTCGACCAATATCTCCAGCGTAATCCCGAGGAAGCGACCGCGCTCGGCGATCACCGGTTCGATGCCAAGCTGACCGATTATTCCCCCGACGCTTTCGCGAAAGCCCGCGCGGCGGCGCGCGACGCCCGCGCTCAACTCGGCAAGATCGACCACGCAAAGCTCACCGGACCGAACAAGGTAGACGCGCAGATTTTGCAGGACTCGATCGATTACGAGCTCTTCCGACTCGACGAATTGAAATCGTGGGAATCGAATCCGCTCGTCTACAACGAGAGCCTCGCGAACAGCCTCTACCTTCTGGTCGCGCGCGATTTCGCGCCGGCGAAAGATCGGGTCGCCAGCTTGCGCGCCCGGATGGAAGCGATCCCGGCCGTGATCGTGCAGGCGAAGGCGAACCTGCAACATCCGCCACAGATCGATACCGAGGTCGCGATTGATCAGACCCAAGGCTCGATTTCCCTCGTGAAAGAAGGCCTCGCGCCGTTGCTCGATCAAGCGCCCGAGTTGAAAAAAGAGCTGGCGCCGCTCCAGGAAAAAACCGCCGCCGCGCTCGCCGATTACAAAACCTGGCTGCAAAAAGATCTCCTCCCCCGCTCCACCGGCGACTTCCGTTTGGGCGAAGCGAAGTTCCGCAAGAAACTCCATTTCGCCCTCGCCTCCGACATGCCGATGGAGGAAGTGATGTCGCGCGCCCAAGCTGACTTGAAGGCAACCCAGGCCGCGATCTACGAGACGGCGCTTCCGCTTTACAAGCAGTATCACCCGGAAGCCGACGCCGCCGCGCTCGCCGACAAACACAAGGTCACCGCCACGGTCCTCGATCATCTCGCCGATCGTCACCCGGATAACGACACGATCGTCGATTACGCGAAGAAGGTCGTCGGCGAAGCGACCGCATTCGTTAGGCAAAAGGATTTCGTCACCGTGCCGGACGAGCCGCTCGACGTGATCGTGATGCCGGAGTTCAAGCGCGGCGCTGGCGTTGCTTACTGCGATTCACCGGGACCGCTGGAGAAAAGCGGCAGGACCTTATTCGCGATCGAGCCGACACCGAAGGACTGGTCCGCCGCGCGCCAGCTCTCCTTCTTTCGCGAGTATAACAACTACATGATCCACGACCTCGTCGCGCATGAGGCGATGCCGGGTCATTACCTCCAGCTCGTGCATTCCAACCAGTTCAAAGCGCCGACGATGGTGCGCGCGATGTTCCAGAGCGGGAGCATGATCGAGGGCTGGGCCGTCTACATGGAGCAGGTGATGGCCGAGAACGGCTACGGCGGACCCGAGGTGAAAATGGAGCAGCTAAAAATGCGGCTGCGAGTGATCGTGAACGCGATCATCGACCAAAAAATCCACGCCGGAAAAATGACCGAGAAAGAAGCGATCGACCTGATGGAGAATGAAGGTTTCCAGCAGGAAGGCGAAGCCGTCGCGAAGTGGAAACGCGCGCGGATTTCTTCGGCGCAACTCTCGACTTATTTTGTCGGCGTGAGCGAATGGATTGATCTGCGGACGCGCGCGCAGGCCAAAGCCGGGAAGGATTTTGAACTGAAGAAATTCGACGACGAAGCGCTCAGCTTCGGCAGTCCGCCGGTGAAATACATTCGCGAAGAGATGGGCCTGTAGCGCGGGTCTCCGACGCGCGTTCCCAAAAAATGACGGCTAATAGCCAGCTCTCGCGGGTCAGAGACCCGCGCTACACTTCTACCCTTCGCGAGTCAGTGACCCGCGCGTGAACTGTCTCGCGCGATAACTTAGCGAGATGCACCAATCACTCGTGAAAAAGGCGACCTCATCGAAGTCCGAGTCAGCGGCAAGCTAACCCAGGCGGACTACGATCAGCTCATCCCGGCGTGGCAGCGCGTCATCGCAGCCGGGGCGTAATGCCCATGCTCATGGTGATGAAAGATTTCCCCGGCTGGAAAGCCGGCGCGGCGTGGGACGATCTCCGTTTCGGCGTGAAGCACGCGAGCGAAGTCCAGCGCGTCGCGCTCGTCGCGAGAAAGCCTGGCAGAAGTGGATGATCAAAATGCGCGGATCAGTCGGAGACACGCCGTTAATCGGCGAGATTTTCGCGAGCGAGACCGTGAAATATTTCGACGCGAGCGAGCGCGCGCAAGCCGAGCGCTGGGTCCGCGCGTAAGTCCTTCACGCCAGATTGGCGCACAGTTTTTTTCACGAAAGCGCCCGCCGCGCGGTCAATTCTAGAACGCGCGGCGCGGCGGTTCCGGCCGGAATTCTTCCCGAGAATTTTGAGTCCGATTAGGCTGCGCCGTCCGTTCCAAAGGGACGGTGGCGCGAAGATATATGACGCAAATCGGAAAGAAGAAATGGGCGATCGCGGAAGGCTGGATTCCCTCGTAGAGCAACGGTCCCCAACGTTCAACAAGGATCGCCCGGAAACGCATGTGAGGTCCCTCGCCGCCTGCACGGCTCGGGATGACAAGGTTGAGAACGTGAGTTAGCTCGCGGCTTCTTCGTTCAGGCGACGGCCGGTCTTCGCGATGAAGACATCTTCCAGCGTTGGCTTGGCCAGCGTGATGGAATCGATCTCGCCCGGAAAAGCTGCGGCCAGGCGCGAGATGAAAGCCGCGCCATCCGGCTGCTCGATCCGCACCTCGTCGTTCAGCACGCTCACTTCCACGCCTAACGACTGGGAAATTTGCTCGCCTAACGACGTTGCGTCTTTCGCCTTCGCGCTGATCACCTCGCCCCCGATCTCCGCACGCAATTCGGCGGGCGTGCCGCGCGCGACTATTTTTCCCTCGTCGATGACCGCGACCCTATCGCAGCGCTCGGCTTCCTCCATCAGGTGGGTCGTGAGCAGGACGGTCACGCCCCGTTGATCGCGCAGACGGTAGAGCGTCTGCCAGAGATCGATCCGCGCGCCGGGATCGAGGCCAGTTGATGGCTCGTCGAGGAGGAGAAACTCCGGGCGATGGAGGAGGCTCTTGGCGATCTCGACCCGACGTTGCAGACCTCCAGAAAGCGTCTCGACCAACTCCTGAGCGCGATCGCGCAGATTGAACTCGAGCAGCAGGTGATCGATCCGCTCGCGCAAGGACGCGCCGGAAAGTCCGTAGAGCCGCCCCTGGTGCGCGAGGTTTTCTCGGACCCGCAGTTTCTTATCCAGGCTGGGCGCTTGAAAGACGACTCCGAGACGGCGCCGAAGGGCGCCGACGTCACGAAGCAGGTTAAGACCTGGAATCTCCGCAGAACCGCTGGTCGGCCTAACGAGGGTGGAGAGAATCCGGAAGAGGGTCGTCTTCCCGCCGCCGTTCGGGCCGAGCAGCCCGAAAATTTCCCGGGGCGCGACGGAGAGCGAGACGCAGTCGAGCGCCACCCGCGCGCCGTAGCGGTGCGTAAGCTCGGTGGTGCGGAGGGCGGGCGCGGAATCGGCAGCAGGCATGGCGGGCGACCACCATACCGCGAAGCTCGCGCTTTTCGAAAAAGCCCGCGCTAATTCACCTGCCGGCGACCCGCGCCGAGGCCGAAGGTCGACTTGCCGGTCGTCTGGTTGGTGCCGCCGCCGTCGGTTTCCTTTTTCTGTGCGCCGCCCTTCGGATTTTTGCGGGTCGGCAGGTCGCGCATTTTCGCGGCGGGTTTCTTGGCTGAAGTTTTTTTTGTTTTGGTGGCCATGATTTCCTTTGCTTGCGGCGATTGCAATTCGGCGCGCGGTCCGCGTCAATCTCAAAAACTCATTAGGCGCGCGGGTGGCTTTACACTGCGCCGCGAAAGTCGCAAGTTCGCCGATGTCGCGCCTCGCCAGTTGGATCCGCCGGAAGGATGAGAAATGGTTCTTCCCGATTTTTGCCCTGCGCCCCGAGGTGGAGGTGCGCAATGCCGCGACGGCGAAATTCCCGCTCGCCGAGATGGACGCGCTCCTCCTTACCGGCGGCCACGATATTTCCGAGGAATACCTGCGCCAGCCGGTGCCGAATCCATCGGTCCTCGAGGAGCCCGATCTCCCACGCGATGAATGGGAATTTGCCGCGGCGAAAAATGCAATCGAACGCGGGCTGCCGATTCTCGCTATCTGCAAGGGATTGCAGGTGCTCAATGTCGCGCTCGGGGGGACGCTCCGGCTCGATATTCCCGGGCACAACCTGCCGGAACAGAAGTCGCACGACGTCCAACCGCTGCGGAACGAGGCCTCGGCCGCGCATCGCTTCGAGAAGGTGAACAGCTCGCATCACCAGGCGATCGACCGATTGGCGGACGGCTGCATGGTGGAGTCGTGGTGCGCGACCGATGATGTGATCGAACAGATGCGCCTGACCGACCGACCGTTTGGGCTCGCGGTGCAGTATCACCCGGAACGCGGCCCGATTTACGCACCGCTCTTTCGCGATTTTTTGGACAGGATTAACGGGATTTAACAGGATCGAAGAATTCGGTTGTCACTCTGCTCTCCGTCTTCCCGACTTACGGGATCGATGGAAAAAACTGCTGGTGGCGCTGCGAGGAGTTCGTGCACGAGCAGGGCTACGACAGCGAACTCGCCTATATTAAGGTGCTGCTCGACACCCTCGGAATGGATCGCCCGACTAACGCCGAGCTCCGCTCGTTAGGCGCGAAGCTGAATTTCTACCAAGGGCTTCGGCGAATGTTCGAGGGTTTTCGCGATACGCTCCTGACGTCCGTGGAACAGGGGAAGCTGATTGCCTGGACTTAAGACGGAAACGTAGGTGGACCAAACCACCGCTTGCGAAATAGGCTCGCGCCGGCCGCGACGGTCTGCGCACTCATCGTCGGGCAACGATATCCACTTGGACGAGCGGAAGCGGCCCGTTCGACTACAACCGGACCGTAGGAGGCGCGCCTATATAAGCGCGAGGGATTTCCCTTCGCGGTGCTCGACTTGATCGAGCGTGCATTGCCGCGGCGCCTTGTTTTTGCGCCAGCGCACGATCTTTGTCCCGTGCCGGAAACGGCCGCCGGTGAAATGGTCGTAGGTGACTTCCACGACGACCTTCGGGTCGACTGGTTCCCATTTCGCGCTCCGCTCGGTGCTCCAGCGGCTCGGGCCGCCCGGCGCGGCGCCGGTGAAACCGGGAGCTTTCTTCAGGGCTTCGAACTTTTTCGTTAGGGCAGGTTTCTCGCTCGCTTTGAACGCAGAGGTGAAACCGACGTGATGGAGCAGACCTTCGTCGTCGTAAAGCCCGAGCAGGAGCGAGCCGACGACCTTCGCGCCGCTCGCGTATCGGAAGCCGCCGACCACGCAATCGACCGTACGGATTTGTTTGATCTTCACCATCGCGGTCCGCTCGCCGGAGGCGTAGGCAGCCTCGACGCGTTTCGCGATGATCCCGTCGAGATCGCCGCCAACTTTCTGGAACCATTTCTCCGCCTGGCAGAGGTCGGTCGTCGCGGGCGAAAGGCGAATTCGCTTTTCGTTAGGGAAAAATTTTGTCGCGAATTTTTCCAACACGGCGCGCCGTTTCTCGAGTGGCTGCGCGAGAAGAGACTCTCCATCTGCGCCCGCGAGCAGGTCGAAAATCACCAACATTGCCGGATGCGCGGCGGCGAGTTTGTTCACCCGGCTCGCGGCGGGATGGAGGCGCAGTTGCAACTCGTCGAAGGAAAGCGCGCCATCGATTGGGATGACCAATTCGCCGTCGAGGACGAACTGTCTTGCCTTCAGCTCGCAGAGCGCCCTAACGACATCTGGAAAATAGCGGGCGAGCGGCTGGCCGGCTTTCGATTGCAGATAAATCTCGTCGCCGTCGCGAAAGGCGAGGCAACGGAAGCCGTCCCATTTCGGCTCGTATTGCCAGCCTTCTCCGCTCGGGATTTCATCGACGGAACGCGCTTCCATCGGCGGGATAGGAGGCGCTAGCGGCATGCCGTAAAAGTAGCACAGCCGTGTCGGCTGTGGGGACAACGGGCGTCTCGCCCGTTGCATCTGGAAGGCCGGGCAGGGTGCCCGATCGCCCCACAGGCAGGATGCCTGTGCTACGAATACCGCCGCGGCGCCAGCTTTGGCGGTCGCTTCCCTTTTCGCACCGCGCCTTGCACCGGGATATAGGCGAGCTCCGTCCGATCGACGGCGCTGCGCAGGAGGAGCCCGCCGCGGCTCATGTCGCCGCGGCCAACAAAGTCCGCCGGGAAACGCAACCGCTCGCCGCAAGATCTCCAGCATCACGCTGACATATTTGCCGGTCGCGATGCTCCCGAGCAGGACGACATCGCACTCCGGCGTCAGCCGCCTAACGAGTCGCTTCAAATCGCGCTCGAGCGGTTTCCGATAACGCGGGTCGTCCTCTGCGATATCGACCTCGGCGAACTCCCGCAGATCGCCTAACGACACCGGCGTCGTCGCCGGGACGAGGCCGCGCGTCGGGGTGATCACGAGGACCCGCTCCCAGTCGGTCGCGAAGGTATTCGCGTAGGCCAGCTTCCCGCGAAAATAGAGGCCGCTGAGAAAGGTGAAGACCTCGCCTAACGACACCGCTTCGTTCCCGCGCAGACGTCGGGCGAGCGCGAATTGCGCGCGATCGCTCAGGAGCATCTGCGCGCGCCGGCCGCCGGCGTAGGCGGGCGAGAGGAGAAAGGTGCGCGTCATCGGATGGCACGCTTACATTGCCAGAGTGAAATCGGGTTTCCTCGAAAAACTGATCGAACGCCTCGGCCGGGTTGGTCCGGAGGAAGTGCAAAATTACCTGCTCCGCCTCGCGCAGGAGAAAGGCTTTCTCGAGACGATTTTCAATTCCATCCAGGAAGGCATCATTGTCACCGACGCGAAAGGGCGGATCACTTACCTGAACAACGCCGCCTGCGACATTTTCGGACTCGACGGCGACCAGTCGGTCGGCCGGCCGCTCGGCGAAAAAGTGCGCGGGCTGGATTGGCCGGCGCTCTCGCAATCGGACAGCGTCCTCAGCCGGGACATGGAGATTTTCTATCCCGCGAACCGCTTCATTAATTTCTACGTCGTCCCGTTGGTCATCGAACGGACCGCCGAGAGCGCCGCGCCTCACGACGTCGTGGCCGAGCGGGTCGGGCACGCGATGATCCTGCGCGACATCACCGAGAGCCGGCGCTCGGCCGAGGAGACGATCGAGTCGGAGCGTTTCTCCGCGCTCACTCTGCTCGCCGCGGGCGTGGCGCACGAGATCGGGAACCCGCTCAACTCCCTCCACATCCACCTGCAATTGATGGAGCGAAAAGTGCGCAAGCTGAGCGCGACCGAGGACAAGCGCGAGCTCCAGGATTCGATCAACATCGCCCGCGCGGAGATCAATCGGCTCGACTCGATCGTGACCCAGTTCCTCCGGGCCATCCGGCCGTCGAAGCCGCAGCTCCAGCCGGAGAACGTGAACGCGCTCCTCGAGGAGACGCTCCGTTTTTTCCAGCCGGAAATAAAGGACCGCGACATCGTGGTCGAGACCGAGCTGCGCTCCGACCTGCCGCCGCTCCAGCTCGATCGCGACCAGATGAAGCAGGTCTTTTACAACGCGATCAAGAACAGCTTCGAGGCGATGAAGCGGCGCGGGATTTTGCGCATCCGGACCGATCGCGACGAGACGCATGTGCAGATCAGTTTCACCGACACTGGCGGCGGAATTTCCGCGGAACACCTGAGCCGGGTCTTCGAGCCGTATTTCACAACCAAGAGTGACGGCTCGGGGCTGGGATTGCTGATCGTTAGGCGGATCGTGCGCGAGCACGGCGGCGAGCTGGCGATCGAGAGCGCGGAAGGAAAAGGCCTCACGCTGACCATTCGGCTCCCGTTCCTCGACCGTCGCGTCCGCATGCTCGAAGCAGGCACGCCGCCGATGAGCGACAATTGAATCCGCGCAGGCTTTCGCTTGCGAATGATTGATAAGGCCAAATGGGAAATTCTTCGGCGGCGCTTTAAAGCACTTGTATGTGGATCGTCCGGCTGGCGCTGCGGCGCCCTTACACTTTTACCGTCATGGCGATTCTCATGGTCCTGCTCGGAATCGTGACCATCTTCCGGATGTCCACGGACATCTTTCCCTCGATCGATATCCCGGTCGTCTCGCGTGATCTGGAGCTACTCGGGCGTCGCGCCGGAGGAAATGGAGAAACGCTTCGTCACCGTCACCGAGCGCGCCATGACCACCACGGTCAACGACATCGAGCACATCGAGTCGCAGTGCTACAACGGCGTCTCGGTGATCAAGGTCTTCTTCCACGAAGGTGCGAAAGTGGAGGCCGGCGTGCGCGCAGGTCACCTCGATTTGCCAGACGCTTTTCCGCACCATGCCGCCGGGGACGACGCCGCCGCTCATCATTCAATATCAGCGCGTCCAACGTTCCCATTCTCCATCTCGGACTGACCAGCGACACGCTGACCGAGCAGCAGCTTTACGATCTCGGCCTCAACTTCATCCGCACCCAACTCTCCACCGTGCAGGGCGCGCAGGTTCCCCTGCCCTACGGCGGAAAGGCGCGCCAGATCATGGTCGATATCGATCCGCAGAAACTCTTCGGCAAAGGCCTCGCCCGGCGGACGTGATCGAACGCGCTCAACGCGCAGAACGTCATCCTCCCCGCCGGCACGCAGAAGATCGGCGACCGCGAATACAACGTCCGGCTGAACAGCAGCCCCGACGTCCTCGACACTCTGAACGACCTCCCGATCAAGCAGGTCAACGGCGCGACGGTTTACATCCGCGACGTCGCCCACGTCCGCGACGGCTTCTGCCGTCCAGACCAACATCGTCTCGCAAAACGGCACCCGATCCGCCCTGCTCACCGTCCTGAAATCGGCCAACGCCTCCACCCTCGACATCATCAAGCGGGTGAAAGAAGCGCTCCCCCGCATCAAGGCCACGCTTCCGCCGGATCTCAAGATCACCCAGCTTTTCGACCAGTCGATCTTCGTCCGCGCGATCGATCAACGGCGTGCTGCGGGAAGGCGTCATCGCCGCCGTCCTCACCGCGCTCATGATCCTGCTCTTTCTCGGGAGCTGGCGCAGCACGCTGGTCGTCGCGACCTCGATCCCGCTCTCCATCTTCTGCTCGATCATCATCCTCGGCGCGCTCGGGCAGACCCTGAACATCATGACCCTCGGCGGTCTCGCCCTCGCCGTCGGCATCCTCGTCGACGACGCCACGGTCGAGATCGAGAACATCCATCGCAACCTCGCGATGAAGAAACCGATGGTCCGGGCGATCCTCGACGGCGCCAGCAGATCGCGGTCCCGGCCTTCGTCTCCACGCTCTGCATCTGCATCGTCTTCGTGCCGGTTTTTTTCCTCAGCGGAACGGCCAAGTACCTGTTCCAGCCGCTCGCCATGGCGGTCATCTTCGCCATGCTGGCGACCTATTTCTCTCAGCCGCACGGTCGTGCCGACGATGGTGAAGTATCTCCTGAGCGACCATCTCGAAGAGCTGGACTTGGAGGAGGAGCACGCCGCGGGAGACGAAGCTCCGACGAGACAAAGTGACGCCAATGCGGCCCGGAAGGACGTGAATCCGTCGCGGAAGGACGATATTCCGTCGCGGAAGAACGTGAATCCGTCGCGGAAGGACATTGTTCCGTCGCGGAAAGACGTCGCTCTGTCACAGGCGGACGTCGCTCCGGAGCGGAAAGACGGCCCGCCGGCTCGGGAGAAGCCCCATCCGAAGCGGAGCGGCGGCATCATTGCCTGGCTCCAGAGGATCCACCACGGGTTCAACCATTACTTCGACCGGCTCCGCGACCGTTACGTCGGGGCGCTCACCTGGTCGCTCGAACATCGGATGGTGGTCGTGTTGGTGATGGTGGGAATGACATTGATCTCGCTCGGCCTTGTGCCGTTCCTCGGGCGCGATTTTTTCCCGACGGTCGATAGCGGGCAGTTCCGGCTCCACGTGCGCGCGCCCGCCGGCACCCGGCTCGAAGCGACGGCCGCCCGGTTTTACCAAGTCGGGCAGGTGATCCGAGAGGTCATCCCGGCGGCAGAGATCAAGACTGTGCTCGACAATATCGGACTCCCGGTGAGCGGGATTAACCTCGCCTTCTCCGATAACGCGACGATCAGCGCGGCCGACGGCGAAATCCTGGTTGCGTTGAACGACAACCATCATCCGACCGCCGATTATGTGCGCACGTTGCGGACGCGGTTGAGGCACGATTTCCCGGACATGGATTTCTATTTCTCCGCGCCGGATATCGTGAGTCAGATTCTGAACTTCGGCATTCCAGCGCCGATCGACATCCAGATTTCCGGCAAGGACACGGGGAACTACGCGCTCGCCCAGAAGATCCAGACGCAGGTGGCGCAAATCCCCGGCGCGGTGGACGTGCACCTCCACCAGCAGATTCACGGCCCCGACCTCGAAGTGAAGGTGGATCGGACTCGGGCAGAGCAGATCGGGCTCACCCAGAGCGACGTGGCCAAGACGATGCTCATCTCGCTCAGCTCCAGTGGTCAGTCGGCGCCGAATTTTTGGCTAAACTTCGAAAACGGAGTGAACTACCAGGTCGCGGTTCAGACTCCGCAATACAAAATGGACACGCTCCAGGATTTGAAGAACACCCCGGTGGTCGCTCCGGGATTGCCGCGACCGGAATTGCTCGGGAATCTCTCTGAGATCGTCCGCAAGGAGTCGCCGGTAATCGTGAATCATTACAACGTCCAGCCGGTCTTCGACGTGCTCGCCAACGTGCAGGGGCGCGACCTCGGCGGCGTGGCCG
This sequence comes from uncultured Verrucomicrobiae bacterium, assembly GCA_963831805.1. Taxonomy (GTDB): domain Bacteria; phylum Verrucomicrobiota; class Verrucomicrobiia; order Chthoniobacterales; family UBA10450; genus Palsa-1392. The sequence continues at coordinate 344,394 of CAWHRN010000005.1, forward strand.
GGCAGATCGGGAAGTTCGTGGAGGAAGCGCAAAAGAAGCTGCCGCGCGGGACGTTCATCAATATCCGCGGGCAGGTGGAGAGCATGAACAAATCGTTTACCGGGCTCGGCTTCGGGATCCTTTTCGCCATCGTGCTCGTCTACTTCCTCATGGTGGTGAATTTCCAATCGTGGACGGATCCGTTCATCATCATCATGGCGCTGCCGGGCGCGCTCTGCGGGATCATCTGGATGCTCTTTATCACGGGCACGACGTTGAACGTGCCAAGCCTGATGGGCGCGATCATGGCGATCGGGGTGGCGACCGCGAATTCCATTCTGGTGGTGACTTTTGCCAACGACGAACGTTGCGGGGAGCAATCGAAGAGCGCGCACGACGCCGCGCTCTCGGCGGGCTACACGCGGCTGCGGCCGGTGATCATGACCGCGCTGGCCATGATCATCGGCATGCTCCCGATGGCGCTCGGGCTCGGCGAAGGCGGCGAACAAAACGCGCCCCTCGGGCGGGCGGTGATCGGCGGGCTGCTCGTGGCGACTTTCGCGACGTTGTTCTTTGTGCCGGTGGTCTACAGCTATCTGCGCAAAGGGGAATTCATCTGCGACGAAGATGGGGAACTGGAAGAGGAAGCAGGTCAAGCGCAGCCGCAAGCCGCCAACCCATGAGCGCACCACGCCATCATCCGCCGACCCGGAGCATCGCCATCTGGCTGCCGATCATCATCGTCGCAGTGGTCGCCTGTTTCCTCGTCCTCGGGATTTGGCGGCACGTGCACGAGCGCCATGAGGAGGAGGCTTTCGCGAAACAGAATGCGCAGATTACGGTCGAGATCGCGCCGGCGAAGCGCGATCGGAAACCGCAGATCCTGCAGCTCCCAGGCAGTATCGAAGCTTTCCAGGAGACGATGCTTTACCCGCGTTCCAACGGCTACGTGCGCAAATGGTATGTGGACATCGGCGACAACGTGCACGAGGGCCAGCTCCTTGCCGATATCGAGACTCCGGAAGTGGATCAGCAGCTTTCGCAGGCCCAAGCCGCCTATCAATTAGCGGACTCAACCGCTCGGCGCTGGGCCGATCTCGCCGCGAAGAAAGTCGTGAGCGATCAGGATCGCGACGAAAAGCAAACTGCCAAACGGACTGCGCAGGCTAACCTCGAGCAGATCGAAAAAACCCAGGGCTTCAATAAAGTCACGGCACCCTTTACCGGCAAGATCACCGCGCGGCGGGTGGAAGTCGGCGCGCTCGTCTCCCCGACCACGCCGCTCTTCAGCATCGCGCAAAGTGACCCGCTGCGGGTTTACGTCTATGCGCCGCAGAGCAACGCGCCCTCGATCCATGAAGGGCTCGACGCCAAGGTCTCCGTGAACGAATTTCCCGGCAGGAACTTCGACGGCAAAGTCACCCGCACCGCCGGCGCGCTCGATGCCACTTCCCGCGCGATGCAGGTGGAAGTGCAGGCGCCGAACCACGACGAGAAGTTGCTCGCTGGGATGTACGGCAACGTGAAATTCCAGCTTGCCGACGCCAACCCGCCGATCACCGTCCCAGCCACGTCGTTCCTCTTCCGGCCCGACGGTCCGCAGGTCGCGACCGTGACCGACGACAAGAAAATCCACTGGGCGAAAATCAAGGTCGGTCGCGACTTCGGCGAAAAACTGGAAGTGCTCTCGGGCCTGAAAGAAAACGCCGCCGTGGTCGTAAACCCGACCGATCAGCTCCACGACGGCCTGGTGGTGCAGGTGAAGCAAAAGAGCGACGCCGGGAAAAAGGATGAAGGCGGAGGGATGAAGGATGAAAAGAAGAACGCCGCGCGTTAGCTTTCACGCTTCCGCCTTCTTCCTTCATCCTTTTCTTCCATGCAGCCCACGGTCCTGATCGTCGATGATGAAAAGCATACCCGCGACGGGTTGCGGACATTGTTAGGCGACCACTACGACACTTACGTCGCGGCCGACGTGGCGAGTGCGATCGATGTGCTCGAACGCGATCAGATCGATCTGCTCATGACCGATCTGCGGCTCGGCGGCGAGGACGGGATGACCCTGATCGAGCGCGCGCTGAAAATGCCGCGTCCGCCAGTTTGCATCATGATGACCGCCTACGGCTCGGTCGACACCGCGGTCGAAGCGATGAAGCGCGGCGCCTATGATTTCGTGACCAAGCCGCTCAACCTCGACAAGGTCGAGATGCTGGTCGCGCGCGCGCTCGGAAGCCGCCGGCTCGAGCAGGAAAACCGCTCGCTCCGCAAGCAGGTCGACGAGCGTTTCGCGCTTGAAAACTTGTTAGGCGAATCCGCCGCGCTCCGCGAAGTGCTCGACACCATTCGGCAGGTCGCGCCCTCGCCGGCGAATATTCTGCTCGAGGGTGAAAGCGGCACCGGCAAGGAACTCGCCGCGCACGCGATTCACAATCTGAGCCGGCGGCATCAGGGAAAATTCGTCGCCGTCCATTGCGCCGCGCTCTCGCCGCAGTTGCTCGAGAGCGAGCTTTTCGGTCACGAAAAGGGCGCGTTCACGGGCGCGTTCGAGCGCCGGATCGGGCGGTTCGAACAGGCGAGCGGCGGCACCATTTTCCTCGATGAAATCGGCGAGATCGACGCGAGCACACAGGTGAAACTGCTCCGCGTGATCAGCGAAGAACGCGCCTTCGAGCGGGTCGGCGGCTCGCAAATGTTGCGCGCCGATGTGCGCCTGATCGCGGCCACGAACAAGAACCTCGAGCAGCTCGTGAGCGAGGGAAAATTCCGCGACGACCTCTACTTTCGGCTCAACGTGGTCAAGATCACGATGCCGCCGTTGCGCGCGCGGAAGGAGGACATTCCGCTTCTCGTTAGGTCATTTCTGCGCCACTTCTCGAAGGCGAACGAGCGGCCCACGCTCGAGATCACGAGCGACGCGATGAATCAGCTCCTGGCCTACGATTGGCCCGGGAATGTGCGCGAGCTGCGGACCGCGATCGAGCACGGCGTGGTCATGGCGACGGGCCCGAAAGTGACGGTGCGCGACCTGCCGCCGGCGATCCGCGGCGCGACGAGCGGGCCGTTGCCCGCGGGGATCTCGCGCACGAAAGCATTTGACGAAAAGAGCAGTCCACTCGACCTGCACGCGGCCGAGCGCCGCACGATCATGCAAGCCCTCGCCACGACGAACGGAAATATCACGGCGGCTGCGAAAAGGTTGGGCATCAGCCGGCGCACGCTTCATCGTAAGATCAACGAAATAAAAGGCGACGAATCGCCCGATCAAACGACGAAATCTGAAATGAATCCGCATGAAGAAAATTCGCAGCTCTAACCCGGGCATCCGGGTTCCCGACGTTCATCCCGATGCCCGGTAGCGCCGATTTCATTCAACGAACTGTCCACGCGCTGGAGGCGGGCGGCGCGGCGCGCTGGATTCGACGGGCCTTGGCGGCGCTCGTCATCGTGGGGCTCTGTTGTTTTTATCTCATCCATGAGTTCCGCGGGCTGGGCGCGGCCCAGGGAATGGACCAGGCGCAGATCGGCCGCGAGCTGATCCGCGGCCACGGCTGGGCGACTAATTTCGCGCGGCCGCTCGCTGCCGGCCAGCTCCAGAGCAACGGGAAAAACGTCGCGCAAAAAATCTGGGTCGATACCTATAACGCGCCGCTCCCGCCGCTGGTCGACGCGCTCGCGCTACTCCCGGTGAAAGGCGAGCTCACGATGACGCCGCGCGACATTATTTATCTCGGCGACCAGGCGGTCGCGGCGATGGCGATGCTGTTCTTTATCGGCTCGGTGGTGATCCTGTTTTTCCTCGGCCGCCGGCTCTTCGATCAACAGCTCGCGCTCCTTAGTTGCGGGCTCGTCTTGGTCTGCGACCAGATCTGGCAATACACGCTCTCGGGTTTGCCGCAGATGCTCTTGCTCTTCCTTTTCAATCTCACGCTTTACCTGCTGGTGCGCGCGATCGAAGCGCAGGCCGCCGGACGCCGGGTTGGCGGCTGGCTCGTGGCGTCGGGCGTCGGGTTCGGATTGCTTGCGCTTTCGCACGCGCTCACGATCTGGATTTTCGTGCCTGCGCTCATTTTTTGCGCGCTCCATTTTCGGCCGCGGATCTGGGCGGCGATCCTTGTTCTCGCGCCGTTCGTGGTTCTCTACACGCCGTGGTTAATCCGGAATTACGTCGTCTGCGGCAATCCCGGCGGGGTCGCGATCTATTCCTTTTTCGACCAGATCGGGATGAGCGAAACCGCGCACATGCGCCACCTCGCGATTGACTTTCACGGCCTCTCGTTTGGCTACTGGCGGAGCAAGATCACCGGCAACGTGATCACTCAGGGCGGGCAGATTTTTCACTACTTCGGCTGGAGCCTGGTGGCGCTTTTTTTCTTCGCCACCGTGCTCCATCCCTTCCGCCGGGTCGAGACTGCGGCGACCCGCTGGCTCGTGCTCGTGATGTGGCTCGGGGCGGCGACGGGCATGGCCGTTTACGGCGTCACCGAGGAACAGGGTGTGGCGGCGAATCAATTGTATCTCCTTTTCATCCCGATCATGACCTGCTTCGGGCTGGCCTATCTCCTCGTGCAGTGGGGTCGTCTCGGGATCGAGTACCGGCTCGCGCGGATTGGGTTTCTGGCCGCACTCTTTTTTCTCTGCGCGGTGCCGATGATATTCAGCACGGCGCTCGGCCAGGCGAAAGGGAGCATCCGCTGGCCCCCGTATGTGCCGCCTTACATCGCGGTGATCGGCCAATGGATGGCGCCCGACGAAGTCACCGCCAGCGACATGCCGTGGGCGGTCGCGTGGTATGCGGATCGCAAGGCCGTCTGGCTGCCGGATACGATCCACGCCTACACGGATTACAACGACTACGGCCTCTTCGGCGGCAAGATCAACGCGATCTACCTCACGCCGATCAGCGGCAGCCAGAACACGCTTCGCGATATTATGAAAGGCGATTATCGCGACTGGGCGCCGGTGATTTTACGCAACGTCGATCTTTCAAATTTCCCGTTGAAATGGGCCACGCTGCTCGGCTTGGATAACGAATGCGTGTTCTTCAGCGATCACGACCGCCAGCAGATCAAGACCGGCCCATGAGCCAGTCTGCCGCCAGGAAAATCTTCGGGACCGACGGCGTCCGCGGCGTCGCGAATGTCGAGCCGGTTACGGCCGAGACGGCGCTCAAGCTCGGGCGCGCCGCGGCCCACGTTTTCACCCAACTCAATCCGCGGCAACACCCGGAAGGTTTGCGGCCAAAGATCGTCCTCGGGAAAGACACCCGGCTTTCCGGTTACATGCTGGAAAACGCGCTCGTCGCCGGGATCACGTCGTTAGGCGTGGATGTGCTCCTGATCGGCCCGCTGCCGACTCCGGGTGTCGCCTACGTCACGCGTTCGCTCCGCGCCGATGCCGGGATTGTCCTCTCCGCCTCGCATAATTCCTATGAGGACAACGGGATCAAATTCTTCCGGCACGACGGCTACAAACTCGACGACGCGGTCGAGCGACAGATCGAGCAACTCGTCTTCACCGGCGAGATCGATGCCATCCGGCCGACCGCCGGGAAAATCGGGCGCGCGACCCGCATCGACGACGCGCTCGGGCGCTACGTGGAGTTTGCCAAGGCGAGCTTCCCGCGCCGGCTCTCGCTCGAGAAAATGCGGATCGCGGTCGATGTCGCGAATGGCGCCGGCTACAAATCGACGCCCTGCATTTTGCGCGAGCTCGGGGCGGAAATCACCGTCGCCCACAACCAGCCGAACGGGACCAACATCAACGCCGATTGCGGGAGCACGCACCCGGAGGAAATCCAGCGGCTCGTTAGGCAAACCGGCGCGCGCATTGGGCTCGCGAACGACGGCGACGCCGATCGCGTCCTCCTGTGCGACGAGCAGGGCGAAGTCGTGGATGGCGACGAAATTCTCGCGATCGCCTCGGTCGATCTTTTGCACCGCGGGCAGCTCGCCCAGAGCACCCTCGTGGCGACGATCATGAGCAATTTCGGCCTCGACGAAGCGCTCGCCGCGCACGGCGGGAAGGTCGTCCGGACGCAGGTCGGCGATCGTTACGTGCTCGAGGAAATGGTCCGCCAGGACTTGAACTTGGGCGGCGAACAGAGCGGGCACATGATCTTTCGCGATTTCACCACGACCGGCGACGGGATCATCAGCGCCCTGCAAATTTTGCGAATCATGCAGGAAACCGGGAAGCCATTGAGCGAACTGAAGAAGTGCCTGAAGAAATATCCGCAGGCGCAGCGGAATCTGCGGGTGAAAGAAAAACCGCCGCTCGAAGAGCTGTCGCAGGTCATGACGCTGGTGCGCGAAGCGGAGCAGGAGCTGCAGGGAAAAGGCCGCGTCCTCCTTCGCTATTCCGGTACCGAACCGAAGATCCGCCTGCTCATCGAAGGGCGCGAGCTCGCGCAGATCGATCGCCAAGCCGATCAAATCGCCAAGGCAATCGAGGCTTCGATTGGAATGAATCAGGAAAACAGGAACGCAGGAAAAGAAGAGGCCAAAGCGAAGGCATGACGGCGTCTTCCAATTTCCTTTTTCCCGCTTTCCTGCTTTCCTGACTCGTCTGCATGAATCTCTCCCAAGTCGTCGAAGCCCTCCTTTTCAGCGCGCAAAAACCGCTCACGCCGGGCGAGATCGCGAGCGCGATCAAATGCGCGGGCGGCGAGGACGAGTTCGCGCCTAACGAATTCGCGAAGACGAGCGAAGCGGAAGCGGCCGCGGCGCTGGAGGAATTGAAGATCGGCTACGGGCAGGAAGGCCGCGCCTTCCAGCTCGTCGAAAAAGCCGAGGGCTGGCAGCTCGCGAGCGACCCGCAGTTCGCGCCGTGGGTGCGCCAGCTTTTTCCCGCTGCCAAACCGGCGCGGCTGACTCCGCCCTCGCTCGAGACCCTCGCGATCATCGCCTATCGGCAGCCGATCACGCGCGCCGATGTCGAGGTGGTGCGCGGCGTGGCGATCGACAGCGTGCTCCAGACTTTGATGGAACGCGGCCTAGTCAAGATTGCCGGTCGCGCCGAGGTGCCGGGCCGGCCGTTGCTCTACGAGACGACGCAATTTTTTCTCGAACACTTCGGGTTGCGGGATCTCGATGAATTACCGAACTCCGACGAGCTGAAGCGGCGCGAGCTGCCGCGGGCGACGATCGTGCCGGAAGAAACTGCCGCGCCGGTCGCGGAGGACGCCGTCGAGCCGGTCGCGGAGGCGGTTCCCGAGTCAGCGCCGAGCGCGCAATCGGACCCGGTTTAACCGGTTTCGCGGGCTGACTTGCTGCGTGACATTCCGCGCGTCCGCACCGAATCTAGAACTACCAACTATGAATAAAACTGCTTTCGGTTGTGGCGGGATCCTGCTCGTGCTCGCGTTCATCGCGGTCGTCATCGCGATCATGGTCGCGGGGAAATACAACAAGCTGGTCACGCTCGACCAGAACGTGAACCAATCCTGGGCGCAGGTGCAAAACGTCTATCAGCGACGCGCCGACCTGATCCCAAACCTGGTCAACACCGTTTCCGGCGCGGCGAACTTCGAGAAGTCCACCCTGATCGCAGTGACGAATGCGCGGGCCAGCGTCGGCCAGGTGAAACTCGACCCGAACAAGGCGCCGACCGATGCCGCCCAGCTCGAGCAATTCCAAGCCGCGCAGGGCCAGTTGAGCAATGCGCTCTCCCGGCTGCTCGTGGTGAGCGAAAATTACCCGGAGCTGAAAGCGAACGCGAACTTTCAACAGCTCCAAGCCCAGCTCGAGGGAACGGAGAACCGGATCTCGGTCGAGCGCGGCAATTTCAACCAGGCGGTGCAGGCCTACAACACCGCGGTGAAGACCTTCCCCACGGTGCTCTTCGCGGGCATGCTCGGGTTCTCGCCGAAGCCGTTTTTCAACGCCCAACCGGGAGCGGACAAGGCGCCGACGGTGAATTTCAATTTCGGCAATTCCAACGCCAGCCCCGTGCCGGCTGCGACCGCGGCGGCAACGCCATAAGTTGAAAGGTCTTCGCCTTCTTCTCGCGCTCGTCGCCGTCCTCCTCTGCACGCAGCGCGCTGGCTCGGCGGAAATCCTGCCGTCGAAACCGGCCGGCTATTTCAACGACTACGCCGGTGTGGTCGATCGCGCGGTCGCGCTGCAACTGAATGAGCAGCTCGCGCAATTCGAGCGCGAGACTTCGACGCAGCTCGTCGTCGTGGTTTATCAGACGATGCAGAGCGAGTCGTCGGTGGATGACTACACGCGGCGGATTACGCAGACCTGGGGCGTCGGTCAGAAGGGAAAGAACAACGGCGCGGTGCTTTTCGTTTTCGTGGAGAACCGCCAGATGTTTATCCAGACCGGCTACGGAGTCGAAGGCGCGCTGCCGGACGCGACTTGCTTTGACATCACGCACAACCTGATCGCGCCGCGCTTCAAGCAAGGCGACTATACCGGCGGCCTGCAGGCGGGCGTCACTGCGATGATGCAGGCGGTGAAAGGGGAATACAAAGGCACGGGCAAAACCCGCCAGGAATCCGCTACCGGTTCGGGTGGATTCCCGTTTGGCCTGATCATTTTTCTGATCATCATCGCGTTTTTTATTTTCAAGAACCGTTCGCGAAAAGGCCGGCGCGGTTACGGCTATAGCCAATTGGGCGGCCCGTTTATCGGCGGCTTCGGCGGCGGTGGCTGGTCCGGCGGAGGCGGCGGTTCGAGCGGTGGCGGCTTCAGCGGATTTAGCGGAGGCGGCGGCGGTTTCGGTGGCGGCGGCGCCGGCTCGGGCTGGTAGACGACATGCGCACGAAGCATTTTCTCGAGCAGTTGGAGCATCCGCGGATCGTGCAGGCGATCGCCGACGCCGAGATGAAAACCTCCGGCGAGATCCGCGTTTACGTCCAGCATGGCGAGGTCGATGACCCGTTTTCCGAGGCGCAGGCGCGTTTCACGGCTCTCGGGATGACCGCGACCCAGGAACGCAACGGGATACTGATCTTCGTCGCGCCGCGTTCGCAGAAATTTGCGGTGATCGGCGATGAAGGAATTCATCAGCACTGCGGCGACAGCTTTTGGCAGCAGCTCGCGCACGAGATGCAGGCGCAGTTCAAAGCGCGGAACTTCACCGATGCCCTGGTCCACGCGATCCACCGGACAGGTGAGCTTCTTTCCCTCCAGTTCCCGCGCCAGCCGGACGATTGGAACGAATTGCCTAACGAGATCGAAGAAGGTTAGTTGGGTCGAGTTTTCCGACTTAGCCGAAGCCTCGTAACTTCTGCCATAACTCAGGCCAGTTGAGCTTCGGATTTCGACAGACAAAGATATCCGGGTGATCCTCGCTCTCTTCGTTCTTTACCCCAAGAGAGTTAGTCACATGACCGGCCAGAGTGACTTCTCCGAAGAAACGCTCCGCTCTTTCACGAGTGAATCCGACCAGGACAATCGTCTCCGGTTCCGGTTGGCCGTAACCTCGCTCCCAATAGGAGTTGACCCCGCTGATCGCAGGCGGGAGGTGACGCGAAGGACCGTAGAGATTGATCGCGCCGGCTTCGCCATAGTTACCGGCGAGTATTGCCACGCGGCCACCCGGCGGCTGGGCGTGAAAGACAGCGGCTATTTCATCGACGAGTTCGGGCCAACCTATCTCGTCAGGAAAATCCCCGATGAGCTTGATCTGAGTCTTCCAAAGGCGTGACCCAATCGTGGCGACGGGCATGAGCAGGCCGGCGTTCAACACCGCACCAGTGAAAAGGAGAGTAAGAGTAACCGCCAAGCCAAGCCGGCGTCCGGTTGGCTGAAGGCTACTGAGTTTCTCGCTCCACCACGTGCTGCCCCCAGCGAGTAACATCGGATAAGCTGGTGCGAGATAGTAGTCGCGTCCGTGCGCCACGGTCAGCAGGACCAGCGGCACCACAAACATCCAGCCGAGAACGCGAAAAGGCCGTCCGCGTTCCCCGACGAAGTAGAACCAAAGTCCGGCCATCCAGAGCGGGGCCGTGAAAATGCTGGAACCGACAAGGAGTTGTCCGGGAAGAAAGTCATTCCCACGGCCCTGACCGACATCGCGCGCGTGGATATGCTGGAGGAATTCCAGCGAGATAAAGCTGTGTCTTAACTCCCAGAGAAAGTGCGGCAGAAAAAGTGCGAGAGAAAGGAGTGCGCCAAGCCATAGCCAACGGTGGGCAAGTTGACGCCGCAGAGGCGTGGCGAAGACTCCAACGGCGAGACCGATGACAAGCGCGCCCATCGTGTATTTACTGAGCATGCCAAAGGCGATGGCTGCTCCGATCGCGCACCACCAGCGTTCGTCTCCAGTGCGAACGAGGAGAACGACGAAATAGGCACAGAGAACCCAGGCCAGGTAATCGAAGGTGACATATTGGAAGAGGCTGCTGTTATGCATCGGCACCGCCGCCGTCGCGACCGCGGTGGCGGCCAGAGCCTGTCCCCAACGTCCCGCCCCGAGCGCCTGCGCCATCAATCCCGAAATCACGATCGCAACGCAGAAGCCGAGCGTCGAAAACAACCGCAACCCGGCGACGGATTTTCCGAAGAGACTGACCGCGAGATGGGCGACAAAAGGAGTGACCGGCGGATAGACCACGTAACCCCAGGCCAGATGAGCGGCGTCGTCCAGGACTGGCAACTCGTCGCGGTGAACGCCATAACGATGATTCACCAGCAGGTGCGCGCAAAGGCTGAGCAGCGCGATGGCGACGAGGAGGTGGAGAGCTCGCAGCCGGGTCGTCATTCCCGTGGACTATGTTCTGCGGCTCGGCGCTTGCAAAGCGCGCACGATCGTGTTCATTCCCCGTCCCGCTGCGAGTTTTTAAACGTGGCGCCGTTGGTCCCTGGGTTTTCCGTCGCTTGGCTGAAACCATACTCGCCAGGGGAAACCCGGCGCAATTTAGGAGATACCGGAAAGTAGATGCCGGACCGGACAAAATTCCGCAATCCGCATTCCGAAATCCGCATTTAAGTCATGCCAGTTCGTTACGGTCGTTTTGAAATGCCGAAGACGCTCTCGAAAGAAGAGTCGTCGGCCGCAGATACCTACGCCAAGTTCACCGCCGAGCCATTTGAGGCCGGCTACGGTCACACGGTTGGAAATTCTCTTCGCCGCGTCCTCCTTTCCTCGCTCGAAGGCGCCGCCATCACCGCCGTGAAAATCAACGGTGCACAACATGAGTTCGGCACGCTTCCGGGCGTGGTCGAGGATGTCACCGACATCGTGCTCAACCTCAAGCGGATCAAATTCAAGGCCGCCGACCCCGAGATGCGCCAACTCTCGATAAACGTGAACAAGGAAGGCGAAGTCACCGCCGGCGACATTTCGTTAGTCCAAGGCTACGAAGTGCTGAACCCGAAACAGGTCATCTGCACTCTCGACAAGAAGCACAAATTTGAAGCTGAGCTCGACGTCCGCGTCGGTCGCGGCTTTGCCACCGGCGACGAAAACAAGCGTGCCGACCAGACGATCGGGCTAATTCCGATCGACTCGATTTTCTCGCCGGTCACCCGGGTGAAATACGCCGTCGAAAACACCCGCGTCGGTCAGCGGACCGATTACGACAAGCTCGTCATCGAAGTCTGGACCGACGGCCGCCTCACGCCCGATGACGCCCTCCTCCAAGCCTCCGCGATTCTGCGCCACCACCTCGATGTCTTCGTGAACTTCAACGAAGAAGTGATCGAGTTCGACGAAACGCCGGCCGGTGTTTCCGAAGAAAACGTGAAGCTGAAAAAGCTGCTCAACATGAGCGTGAATGAAATCGAGCTCAGCGTGCGCGCGGCGAATTGCCTGAACAACGCCAACATCACCACCGTCGGTCAGCTCGCCCAGAAGAGCGAAGCGGAGATGCTGAAGTACCGCAATTTCGGCAAGAAATCGCTCAACGAAATCAAGGACAAGCTGCTCCAGCTCGGCCTCGGTCTTGGGCAGAAATTCGATCCGGGTCTCGTGGAGATCCCGATGAGCGGCGACAGCGCGAACGGCGCGGCCGAGGAATAGTCGTTAGGCAATCGTCAGATATTTTCAGTCGGAGAAGTCGCTATGAGGCACCAAAAGAAAACCGTTAAACTCGGCCTGACCGCCGCCCATCGGAAGTCGCTGCTGGCCAACCAGGTCTGCAGCTTGATCGAGCATCAGCGGATCAAAACCACCCTCGCGAAAGCGAAGGCGGTCCGCCCCCTCGCGGAGAAGATGGTCACTCTCGGCAAGAATGGTTCGCTCCACGCGCGCCGCACTGCTCTTGCCGTGCTTCGGCAAAAAGACGCGGTGAAGAAGTTGTTCGACGACATCGCGCCGCGCAGCACCGATCGGAAAGGTGGCTACACCCGCATCATCAAGCTCGGCCAGCGGAAGAGTGATTCGGCTTCGGTCGCGTTCCTCGAATGGGTCGACGCGCCGAAGGTGGTGGAAGAAGAGCCACAGCCTGAAGAGAAGGGCAAGAAGCGCGCGAAGAAATCGCCTAACGCCGACGCCAGCAGCGAGGCTGGTTCCAAGCCGGTGAAGAAGGCGAAAAAATCCGCCGCCGCGAAGAAAAAAGAAGCGGACGAATAATCCGGCCGCCGCGCTCGCGCGGCGTCCCAGTTTCGGCATGGCACGGTCCCGGGCACGCTACAAACGGCCCGCGCCGTTCTGCGTTCGGATATCTTCAACTGGCTGGTTTTGTTCGGTTTAGAGATTCTAAAAAGCGATGGCACGGCGCTTGCATTAGAGAGAGGTGTCAAGAGAAAGGCACCTATGGAAAATCCTCAGCATATTCATCACGCCACCAGTTACGAGCTCCTCGTCGCCTCCGAAGAAAAGGGACGCACCGCCCTCGAGAGCGCGGTTTATTTCCTTCTCATCGTCGCGACCTTGGTCACGATCTGGCAGTTCAGCCACCAACCGGTCACCTTCACCCGCCTTGGACAAGTCGTTCCGAGCGCGCAGCAGGGTGCATCGCTGCCTGGCTAAGAGCGACCAACGGCGCGAACTCGCCTAACGAGTTCGCATCGGGCTCCAGGTCAGCCGCCCGTCCGCGGCAATGTCGAGCGTCGCAACGCTCGCGGGCGCGCCGCGATTGGGGCGGGTCACGCAGCCGGGGTTAAGGAAAAGCACCCCGTCCCGGCGCTCGTGCCGCGGCACGTGGGTGTGACCGTGTAGTAGCACGTCGACGCCTTCCGGCGCGTGCTCGGGCGGAATGTGGACGAGGCGGAAACGGACGCCGTTTCGCTGCAGATCCACGACCAGCGGCCAGTCGTAGTTCGCATCGCAATTCCCGCGCACAATCGTGACCGGCAAGCCGAGGTTCTCGATCTCGACCAGAAGATGCGGCGCACAAACGTCGCCGAGGTGCCAGATCTCATCTGCGCCCTCCGCGAGCTGCTCCAGGTTGGACGGCAGATGATTGTGGGTATCCGCGAGCACAAAGATGCGCCGGCCCTGCTTCTTATTCTCGTTAGGCATGATTGACGGAACCGCGCGCGGCAGACTCACGTTGCTTCTCCGCCTAACCGATCTACTGTTCTTGCCTGTGTCTTTCAACAACTTCGGGCTTTCCCAGGAAGTCGTGCGGGGAACACAGGCGATGGGTTTTTCCGAGCCCACGCCGATCCAACTCCGCGCTTTTCCCATCGTTCTCTCAGGCAAGGATCTTATTGGCACCGCGCAAACCGGCACCGGTAAAACTGCCGCTTTCGCGCTGCCAATTCTCACCTTGCTTGCGCAGCATGGCGCTTTCCGCTGCCTCATCCTCGAGCCGACGCGCGAGTTAGCCGCGCAGGTCGAAACGGCCTTTCGAGACTACGGTCGCTACACGGATCTGCGCGTCTCGGTTGTCCACGGCGGTGTCGGCTACGGGAAACAAAAGGAAGAGGCCGCCGCTGGCACCGACATTGTCTGCGCCACGCCGGGCCGGTTGCTCGATCTCCTCGAACAAGGCGCGATGAATTTCCGCAACGTCAACATCCTCGTCCTCGATGAAGTGGATCGCATGCTCGACATGGGCTTCCTCCCGGATGTCCGGCGGATCGTGGAACAGATTTCCACTGACCGGCAGACGCTGCTTTTCTCCGCGACTTTACCACCCGAAATTGAACGGCTCGCCGCCTGGGTCTTGCGCGATCCGGAAGTAGTGGAAATCGGCGCGCAACGTTCCCCGGCCGAGACCGTGACTCATGCGGTCTATCCCGTCGCGGCTGAGCAGAAATTTGATCTGCTCATGGCGCTGCTCGAGCGCACGAACTACGACAGCGCGCTGATTTTTTCGCGTACCAAGCACGGAGCGGATCGCATAGCTTCACAACTCAAACAAGGCCGCCACGCGGTCGCGGTTTTGCACTCCAACCGCACCCAGCGCGAACGCGTCGAGGCGCTCGAAGGTTTCAAGTCGGGCAAATACGAAGTGATGGTCGCGACCGACATCGCCGCGCGCGGCATCGACATCGCCGGCGTGACACATGTCATCAACTACGACGTTCCCGAACATCCGGAAGACTACGTTCACCGCATCGGCCGGACCGGTCGCGCGCAGAAAGTTGGCGACGCTTTCACCCTCATGAACGGTGAGGAACTTCCCTCGCTCCAGGCGATCGAGCGCTTCATCGGTCAGAAAATCCCGCGATTGAAGCTCGATACGTTTCCCTACATCTACACCGTCCTCTTCGAGCCGGAATCCGCCAGCGGCGGCAAGCGCGCCATCGGCGGGGGCCGCACCCATCGTGGCTATTCCTTCGGCCGGCGACGTCGTTAGGGCCTAACGACTCATTGCGCCGCCGTCCAACGGTCGACCCAGTCGTTTACGGTCTTATACCAGAGCTGGCCATTTTGTGGCTTCAGCACCCAGTGACCTTCGTCGGGAAAATAAAGCATCTCCGATGGCACGCCCAGTCGCTGCAAGGTAGTGAAGAGATCGAAGCCCTGGGAGACATCGAGTCGGTAGTCGAGCTGGCCGTGCACCACTAGTGTGGGCGTCTTGAACTTCTCCGCGGAAAGCGCCGGGGACCACTTGCGATACATCCCCCGGTTCTTCCACGGCGGCCCCCCGAATTCCTTCTCGGGAAACCATAACTCTTCCGTCGTGCCATAGGCTGACTCGGTGTTGAAGACGCCGTCATGAGTCACCAGGCACTTAAAGCGATCGCTATGACCCAGGATCCAATCAATCATATAACCGCCGTAACTCGCGCCCAACGCTGCTTCGCGATTCTTATCGATGAACCGATAAGTCTTCTCCGCGTAGTCGAGTCCCTGCATCAGGTCGTGAAACGGCGTTCCGCCCCACTGCCCGATCACGCCTTCGGTGAACTTCTGGCCGTAACCGGTCGAGCCGCGCGGATTCACCATCACCACGACGTAGCCGTTAGCCGCGAAGAGTTCCGGGTTCCAACGATAAGACCAGTCATCGCCCCAGGCGCCTTCCGGTCCGCCATGGATCAGATACTTCACCGGATATTTCTTGCTCGCATCGAAGTTCGGCGGTTTCACGATGAAGCCCTGTATCTCCACTCCGTCGGAAGCATTGAAAGTAAAAGGCTCGAGCGGCTCCATCGCGACTTGTGCGAGGATCGCATCGTTCACGTGAGTCACCGCCGTCGGTTCAGCCTTTTGCGAAACGTCGATCCGCCAGATTTCCGTCGGCGCCTGGATTGAATCCCGTCCGAAATAGAGAGTCTTCCCATCCGCCGCGAGCGCGAGATCGCCGGCGTGCAGCCGCACGATCTCGGCGGGTTCCTTGGCATCGAGCGAGAGCCGGTAGATCGGAGCTTCTCCGTGATCTTCCGCGGTGCAGTAAACCGACTGCGCGTCCCTGGCCCAGACAAAGCTGCCGACCCAGCGATCGAAATCCTGCGTCGCGATCCGATTCTTCCCCGAGACACGATCGTAGAGTGCAAGGGTGAACCGGTCGCTCTCATAGCCGGCGCGCGCCTGCGAAAGCCAGGCGATCGATTTCCCGTCCGGCGAATAGCGCGGCGTCGAGTCGCTCCCCGGGCTGGTGGAAATCTTCCTCGGCCCACCCCCGCTCAACGGCACGAGAAAGATCTCGTTGTTCGTACTCGTCGCGCCGACTTCGTCGATGTTACTCGTGTAAGCCAACTCTTGGCCGTCGGGTGAGATATCATACATATCCGATCCGCCTAACGAGAAAGGTGGAACGTCATGGTCGCCCGGCGTGAGGTCCTGCGGGGCCTCGTTTCCTTCGACGCCGACAACGAACAGATGACTGCGCTTGAAGTCAGTGTAAGCGGTCCAGTGCCGGAAAAGCAGATGCTTGAAGATCTTTGCCTTCACCTTGCTCTGCTTGAGTTCCTTGTCGCGTTGCTCATTGCAGGCGTCGTCCTTGCAATCGGGATATACTTCCGAAACGAAGACGATATTCTTCCCATCCGGCGACCAGATCGCTCCGTCAGCGCCGGTCGAGAGATGAGTCACCTGCCGTGCAGTTCCGCTCAACTTGCCGGCCGCCGAATCAAATCCGACCATCCAGACTTGGGTCGGGTCAGTGGCCTTGGAAGTGAAGATGAGGTTCTTCCCATCGGGGGAAAAGCGCGGACGCTCTTCCTCATTGCGCGACTCGTTCAGCCGGCGCGTTTCGCCGCCTGCCGTCGGGACGATCCAGAGGTGCGATTGCTTCGTGTTCTCCGCGAGGTTCACATCGGTCACGGAGAAGACGACCCACTTGCCATCGGGCGACGGGATGGGTTCGGCGAGCCGCTTCAATTTCATCATCGCCTCGAAAGTGAAAGGAGCCTTAGAGTTAGACTCGTTAGGCGAAGCGGCGGCGACGCAGGCGGAAGCGATGAGACTCACCAGAGCCAGGCTGGAAATAATTCGTTTCATGGATTTTCTCATTTCTATTCGGTAAACAATTCAATCGCGTCGATCAATGATTCCGCGATCGACTCCCGGGAAATCCAGCGCTGCAGCCCTCCCTCCGCGTTCTCCTGCTGGCCCGGCGCAATCAGGAATACTTCGGTCCCGTCGAGCCGCATCTTGGTCAGGATTTCGAAAACGGACGTGTCGGCACTGATCACCGCGTAGCCCTGGGAAGCGATCTCCGCAATCGTCGTGTCGCGGCGCGGCCGCCGGATCGCCTCGAGCGCGGCTTTGATCGTGATCACGCCGGTGATTTTCTTCTCGTCCATCGCGACGAAACAGGCGTCCGCCGGATAGGATGGCAGGGTAATCGCCAGCTCCGGCAGAGTCATCTGGGCGGCTAGCCTAACGACTCCAGCATGCTTCAGCTCGCGCGCCGGTTTCATGTATTGAATGTTCGCCTGCATTGCGCTCGGCATCCGATGACCGCGCCGGGTGAGCTTCAAGGTGTAGATACTCTCGTTTGAGATCATCTTTCTTACTCCGTAGGCGATCGCGACTGTGATCGTCATCGGCACGATCACGCCGTAGTCGAGGGTCATTTCGAAGATCATCACGATCGCTGTAATGGCCGCGCCGGTCGTGCCGCCGACGATTCCCGCCATGCCGACGACCGCGAACGCCGCCGGGCTGATCGTGATGCCGGGAACAAGATGCTGGAGCAAAATCCCATAGGCGCTTCCGAGCGTCGCGCCGAGAAAAAGCGCCGGCGAAAAAACTCCGCCGGACGCGCCCGAGCCGAGGGTCAGTGAGGTCGCAAAAAGCTTTAGCCCGAAGAGAAGCAGGAGTAGCCAGAAAGAAGTAAGTGTTCCCGCAAGCACCTGCTGGATGGTTGCGTAGCCGACTCCTTCAACATGATAGGAACCGGTCTGTCGCATCAGCACATAGATAAGGATGCCGAGGAGCAACATCCCGCTGGTATGGCGCAGATAAGGATTCCGGATTTTCGCATCGAAGAAGTCTTCAAAGGCGTAGATCGAACGAATGTAAACCACCGAAACCAGTCCGATGAGCAACCCGAGCCCGACATAGGCGATGAGCAAAACGGGATGTGTGAGATGGAAATAATCGAGCCGTAACTCCGGGATCGCGAAGGCCGGATTCGGTCCGAAAAAATAGCGGCCGACATAACTCGCGCTCGCTGTCGCGATCACCACCGGGACGAGCGTCCAGACGCTGATCTCGTGGAGTAAGAGTTCCGCCGCGAAGAGGACGCCGCCGATCGGCGTGTTAAAGGTCGCCGCGATGCCCGCGCCGGCGCCGGCCGCAATCAGGGTCGTCCGTTGCCAGGCCGGGAGGCGCAGCCATTGACCGACGCTTGAGCCAAAGGCCGAGCCGATCTGAATGATCGGCCCTTCGCGACCGACCGAGCCGCCGCTACCGATCGAGAGCGCCGAGGCGAGCGACTTAATCAGCGCCACCACCGGCCGGATAATGCTCTTGTTATAATAAATCGCGTCCATCACTTCCGGCACGCCGTGACCGCGCGCTTCCGGCGCGAAAGTCTGCACCAGCCAGGTCACGCCGATCGCACCGATCACGGGCACGAAGATGACGAAAATCCCCCACGGGCTCGGCGGCGTGTGGATGTTTGCCTCGTAAAAGACCGAGAATTTTCCGAGGAAAAAGAGGTTGTGGAAAAACCCGATCATCCCGCGAAAGACCACCGCGCCACAGCCGCCGACGAGGCCGATCACCACCGCGAGCAGCCAAAAGCGGAGAGGCGTGAGCGGCTTTTTCTTTTGCGGCCGCGAGACGCCCGGACCGTGATCAGTCGGCGCGATGACCGCGGCCGGCTCAACCACGACGCGTAATTTCCATGGCCGAAAATCGGCCGTTGAGGCGGAAGCGCAAATCCCACGGCCTTGCGTGTGACCGCGGATTGACTCCGCCCCGCGCACTGCGCGACACTGCGAGCGATGGAATGCCCGATGAATCACGAGCGCACGCCCCAGTATTACGGCGACTACCTCGGGATCGAGCGGCTGCTCGAGCTGCAAAAGCCGCTCAGCCTGCGCGAGGGAAAACTGATCGCGCACGATGAGATGCTTTTCATCATCATCCACCAAGCTTACGAGCTCTGGTTTAAACAAATTCTGCATGAGATCACCGCCTGCGGCGAGGTCCTGAGCAAGCCGGAAGCCGATGATGATGGCCCCGACATGAACGTGGTTGTGCATCGCTTGCGACGCGTGGTCGAGATCTGGAAATTGCTCAACCATCAGGTCGATGTCCTCGAGACGATGACACCGCTCGATTTCCTCGAGTTTCGCGACCTGCTCCATGGCGCGTCCGGATTCCAGAGCAAACAGTTTCGCGAGATTGAAGCGTCGTTAGGCCTGGAAATGGAGAACCGTTTCCGGCCCGACTATTACAAGCACACGGAGTTTGGCGGCTTCAACCAAAAGGATTTCGCGGACATCACCGCCTTCGAGGAGAGGCCGAGCATCCTTGAGCTGGTCGAGCACTGGCTCTTGCGGATGCCTTTCTTCCAGGAGGAGTTCTGGCGCGACTGGAAGGACGAAGTGCCTAACGAACATACGACTGGCGACGACTACGCGCCGTTTTGGAGCCGCTATCGCACGCTCTACGGTCAAAGCCTTTCCGAGCGGGACGACAAGGCGGACTTGCTAGGTAAATTCGACGACATTTTCTTCCACGCCGGAGCGGGCGCGTTCCGCCCGGCCGCCTTGCGCGCCGCGCTATTCATCATGCTCTACCGCGATGAGCCGCTCTTCCGGCTGCCCTTCGCTCTGCTCAATTCCCTCATCGAGATCGACGAGCAACTCGCCAACTTCCGCTACCGCCACCTCCAAATGGTCCGGCGGATGATCGGCACGCGCGTCGGCACCGGCGGGAGCAGCGGCGAGCAATATCTTCAGGGCGCGGTGAACAAGAATTACATCTTCAAGGAACTCGCTGGGGTCATCACCTACCTGATCGAACGCCGGCATCTCCCGACGTTGCCGCCACGCCTCCATCGCGCCCTCCGCTTTCATTCCGGCGATCGTTAGGCGCGTTCTGTTCTGAAAAAAGTTCTATTGACGCTCGCGCTTATATGCACAACCATATGGTTGTGGATTATCTGAGCCCAACCTTCGCTGCACTCTCCGATCCCACCCGCCGCGCGATCGTCGATCGCCTCACCGGCGGGCCGGCCACGGTCAATCAGCTCGCTGGTCCTTTCGCCATTTCCCAGCAGGCCATCTCCAAGCATCTTGCCTACTTGAAGAAGGCCGGCCTGATCGACCGGCAACGCGATGGCCGCCAAACTTTCTGCGCGCTCAAACCGGCCGCGCTCCGCGAAGTGTCCGACTGGGCCGAACGTTATCGCAGCCTCTGGGAGACCAACTTCCAGCGCCTCGACGTCTTGCTCGCCGAGATGAAGGCCAACGACGCCTCTCCCAAAACTTCCTCGAAACCAACCAAACCAACCGCAAGGAAAACAAAACCATGAAAACTACCGACACCTTCAACGTCACCACCGCCAACGAGTGCGAGATCGTCATGACCCGCGACTTCGAGGCCACCGCCGACCTCCTCTTCGACGCCCTGACTAATCCGCGGCTCGTGCAACGCTGGCTTCTCGGCCCGCCCGGCTGGTCGATGCCGGTTTGCGAGATCGACCTCCGCGTCGGCGGCGCCTGGCGCTATCTCTGGCGCAGCGAGGAAAAAAACCGCGAGTTCGAGATGCATGGCAAATTTCGCGAGATCGTCCGGCCCAAGCGGATCGTGCATACCGAGATCTTCGAGGAAGGGGAAGCGCTGGTGACCTCGCGCCTAACGAGTAAAGGAAAGACGACCACTCTCACCATGACGATGCGCTTCGACTCGCGGGAAGCGCGCGATGGCGCGCTCGAATCCGGGATGGCCGACGGCGTCGCCACCAGTTACGATCGGCTCGAAGAGATCCTCGCCGCGCAGACGTAATCGTGATGTTCCGCGGATCAAGTCACTCCACTGACGCGTGACCGGTTCCAGCTACGAACCGGCCGGTTCCTGGTAAAGACCGAGGACATTGCCCGCGGGATCGCGAAATCGCGCAGTAATTTCCGGAGCGTCGGCGCCGACCGGTTGAACCAGCTCTCCGCCGTGAGCGATGACCGATTCAATCGCCGCTGCGACATCATCGACCATGATGTAAACGATTAACCCTGGATTTGTCACTGTCCGGCCTTTCAGCCACGTCCCGCTGACTTCGCCAACGCCATCGTCGAAGGCCAGAGCGCCGTCGCCTCGTTGCCGGATCGTCCAGCCAAACACCTTTTCATAGAAATCGGCCGAGCGCCGGGGATCGATGGCCGGCATCTCGATGTAACAAATCTTACCGTTTCCGAGAGTGGGAGTCATGGAAGCGCTTTCATCTCGCCGGAATAATAATGCGCCTTCGCTTTCAAAGACAAGCTCTGGTCAGCCTAACGTCGCTCTTCGCGCTCCGGCTTTGCCGTTTCCGTTTCGCCTAGCACATGCGACTTTCTCACATGGCTGACGTAACGATCGACATCATCAGGAACGGCCCTTATATCGTGAAGGGCGAAGTGAAAATGAAAGACGCGGATGGGAAGAGTTACCCCGCCGAGAAACGAATGGCGCTTTGCCGTTGCGGCGCTTCGACCGAGAAGCCGTTCTGCGATGGGACACATTCGAAGATCGGCTTTCAGGCCGCCGAGACGGCCGTCCCGGAATCGGCGGAAGACTAGCCGGCGGACTCGTTAGGCTTTGGTCAAGGGAAGCGCCTTGGGCCAGAGGAAATAGGGCCCGAAGCGCGCGCTCACCCGGAGTTCACCGCCGAGTCGCCGGCCGAGCTCGGTGATTTGTTTCTGGCCGTCGCGGACTTCAATCGCGCCCAACTGCACGAGATGGTCGAGCAGCTCGTGCGTCTTGAGCCCGAGACTGCGGGCGAGCTTGGAAGTGCTGAACTTCCCTTCCTTCTCCGCTTCCGCCTCGCTGGCTGCGCTGACTTTCTCCTCGGAGATGCGGGCGACTTTCTCGAAGCTCATTCGCACTTCCTCGCTAATCCGGAGGATCCGCTGGGCTTCGTTTGCGGTCTCCTGGAAGAGGTCGGGGTCCGCTGCGCGCGAAATGAGGATGCCCATTTCGCTGTTATTCACCTGGCTGAACTCATAGAGGTTCAAGCTCGTGACGATGGCGAACTGCTCGTTCAGGTAGCACTTCGCATGGAGGTTTTTGCAGTAGCTCGTGCGGAGAAAGGTCAGTCCGCGGAGCCAGTTGATCTCCTCGGGTGGCAGTTCGTTTTTTCCGTAAACGAGGCGGGTGTCGATCTTAAGCCGGTTCTTATCCTCGAGGAGTTCTTTGATCCGGTCGTTCAGCTTCAGAAAGGGACTGATCAGGATGAGGCGATCGTGCGCGAGGCGGATGATCTCCTCGAGATAATAGTTAGCCGCGCTGGTATTCAGGAACTTCGCCATAAATACCATAAAGCAGCTCCGGTGCCAGCGGCCGGCCCTCTCGAAAAACGATCGGCCGCCGGTCGACTGTGAAGGGAGAGCCCAGAGTCCGGCCGCAGCTTAAAGTTTCGTAAAATCCAGGATCACCTTGCCGAAGGTGCGGTCGGATTCCACGTGCCGGTGAGCAGCGCAGACTTCGCCGGCAGGGAAAACACGGTCGATCACCGGACGGATTTCTCCCGAAGCCACGAGCGGGAGCACGTGCGCGGCAAACTCGCGGATCACCTCAGCTTTTTCCTCGATCGCGCGCGCCCGTAGAACGGTGCCGGTGACGCTGGCCCGCCGCCGCATGAGCAGGCCGAGATCGATCTCCGCTTTCGCGCCCGAGGTCGTGCCGACCGAGATGAGCCGGCCGCGCATCGCGAGGGCTCGGAGATTGCTTGGGAAATAATTGCCGCCTACGAGATCGATGATCACGTCCGCGCCAGTGCCGTTCGTCAGCTTGTGCAATTCGTCGGCGAAACGGCTCGGTACGTCACCGACGAGAATGCCTTCGTCGAGCCCGAGATCGGCCAATTTTTCCAGCTTCGCCGCCGTCCGCGAGGTGCCGTAAACAAAGGCGCCGGCAAGATGCGCCAGTTGCACCGCGGCGGTGCCGACGCCGGACGCCGCCGCGTGGATGAGGACGCGCTCGCCCATCCGCAGTTGCCCGCGCGTGAAAAGTGCGTCGTGCGCGGTGATGAACGCCTCCGGGAGAGCGGCCGCCTCGTCATAGCCGAGCTCGGCCGGGATGCGGGCGAGGTTGCTCTCCGGGACGGTCACGAACTCGGCCTGAGCGCCACCCGCGGTGATGCCACAGACCCGGCTGCCAATTTTCCAGCGGCGCACTTCACCACCGATCGCTTCGATTTCGCCGGCGAACTCCAGTCCCGGGATGTTCGCCGGATAACCGGGCGGCGAAGGATATTTCCCTTCGCGCTGGAGGATATCCGCGCGGTTCACGCCCGCGGCGTGCACCCGCACGCGGACCCGATCGGCGGTCGGCACCGGCGGCTTCTCGGCATCCTGCAGGTCGATACATTCGGGCCCCCCGTGCCCGGTGATGACAATCGCTCTCATCGTGATTCTAACTTGTGCCGGGCAGGGAAAAAGTCTCGCCAATCTCGCGCAGTGCGATGCGCTCCGGCTCGTCTCGCAAGGCGGCGCTGAACCGTTCGATGGGTTCGCGGAATGGTTCGAAGCTCAGTTTGAAAGTCTGATGATGCACCGGCATGATGTGACGCGCGCCGGCGTCGTTCGCCATCGCGATCGCCTGCTCCGGCGTGCAGTGCGCGCGAATCCAAGGCTGGTAGGCGCCAATCCCGAAGATCGCCAAATCGTATGGACGATCATCGCGGAGCCTGGCAAAATTATTCGTTAGGGCAGTATCGCCGCCGAAGATGACGCGCCGTCCGGCCCGTTCGAGGACGTAGCCGTTGTAGCCGCGATAGTTGTCGTATTGCAGCCGCGCGCCCCAGTGATTCACCGGGATCGCCCTAACGAGTAAAGGACCAGCCGGCGCGTTCACAGTGTGGCTTTCGCCCCAGGCCAGCTCAGTGATTTCGCGGAGCTTTGTCCAACGCAGCAGATCGCGGGTCCGCGACGCCGTCACGACCTGCGTGCGCCGCGTGAAAACGATGGAGGGTGCGCGTGTCGAGGTGATCGAAATGGGCATGCGAAAGGAGCACGAGGTCGATCGGCGGCAGCTCGTCGATGGTCAGCGCGGGCTCCGTCATGCGTTTCGGACCGACGGTGAAGAAAGGAAAACGAACCCCACAGCGCGCGAATAAAACCGGATCGGTCAGAATGGTCACCCCGAAAAAATTCAGGAGCACCGTCGCGTGCCCGAGCCAGGCCGCAGTCAGGTGGCCGTCAGGCCATTCGTTAGGCGTGGGTCGCGCGGTCGCCGGCTGGATCGGTCGGCGCAGCTCAAAGAGCCATTCGTGCCAGAGATGAGCGAGCCAATTGCGTTGCGGGCGGCTTTTCTTCGGCATCCTCCTGTCTAGTTTGTCCGCGGCCATGGGCAAGCTGGACGAAATCGTTCCGGGCGAAACGGAACGAGATCGAGCGGTTACCGCCGGCTCGCGCTCATCGCGGCGCTGCGCGCAGTGCGAGAAGTCGTTAGGCCACTTCGCTACTGCGGACGGAAGCTGTATTTCACGATCGCGTAGATGGCGCGCAGACCGTCGCGCCAGGTGACCTTTTTCCCCTCGGCGTAGGTCCGCCCGTGATAGGAAATGCCGACTTCGTAGATCCGGCAGCCGGCCCGGGCGAGCTTGGCTGTGATCTCCGGTTCAAAGCCGAATCGATCCTCCTCAATCGTGATCCCGCTGAGCGACGAGGCGCGGAACGCTTTCGCCCCGGTCTCGATATCCGTGAGCGAAAGATTGGTGCAGATGTTCGAGACCAGCGTGATAAGCTTGTTCCCCGCCATGTGCCAGAAATAGGCCGCGCGATGCGGCTGGCCGCCGATGAAGCGCGAACCAAAAACCGCGTCCGCCTCCCCGTTCGCGATCGGCGCGATCAGTTTTGGAAATTCGCGCGGTTGATATTCGAGGTCCGCATCCTGCACGAGAATGATTTCGCCGGTCGCAACCGCAAAGCCGGAGCGCATCGCGGCGCCTTTTCCCTGGTTTGCGGCGTGCAAAACCAGGCGATTGATCAGGGGCGCCAGCTCGCCCTGGAGCAGCGCGCGTGAGCTGTCGATCGAGCCATCGTCGACGACCACGATCTCGATCTCGTCGAGCGGCGCGGCGCGAATCGCCTGCAGCACTTCGCCGATCGTGGCGCTCTCGTTGTAGCAGGGAATGACGATCGAGACTTTCATGAAGGCGCGCTCATTGGCTGAAGAGATATTCCGTCGGCACGATCTCCAGCGGCGCACCCGGCGGTGCCCAGAAGAATCGCAGACGGCCGGAGTGAACAAGATTTTCATAATGAATGGCGAGCCGATAAAAACCACGCGGGAGAAAAACCGTGGTTCGCTTGCGCTCCGGCGAATTCCCGGGCCAATGATCGATCACGGGACGGGAGTTGAGATAGAAAGCGGAGCCTTCATCTGACTCGAGGGCGAACACGTAACCGCCGGAGACGGGAATGTAGAGCGCGCCGCGCCAGATCCCAGCGCAGGGGGCGGGCAGAGGCCGGTCGCCGTACTGCCAATCGAAATCGATCACGGCATCGTGGCGGGGGAGCACCTTCTCCGGCCGGAGAAAATCCGCGTCTCCATTCGCGGCCGTCGTGCTCTCGGCAAAACGTCCGGGAGCGAGCTGGCCGCGCACGCCATGCGACCAACCCGATTGCTCTGTTTCGTACGGGTCCCAGACCACGGGAGCGAGCGCGAGCGCGACGAGCGCCGCCGAAAAACAGAACGGCGCCGCCTTCCGGAAACGCGACCATCCCGACGGACCTATTCCTTTAAACAAACCGCCGGCCCAAAAGAGGAAGGGCAGCGCGACTGCCCAGACGAGCGCGAGCGGGAGCGCTTCCGTGCGCGGCGGCAGGTGGATGAGCCGGCCGAGATTGAAAGACAGACCGGGCACCAGTTGTCCCGCGAGAATCCCGCACTCGTTCTGCGTGAAGCGCCCGAGGAAAAGCTGGCGAAAATAGAACCCGAAAAACGGATCCGCCGGATCGTAGGGCACGTGGGGCGTAATCGCAGTTGCAAGGAACATCGCGAGCAACGAAAAGCCGCCGAGCACGATCGCGGCAACTGCAAAGGTGCGTCGCCGACAGAGCAACGCGATCGGGATCGCCATGAACGGAAGCATCGGGATGAGATGCCGCGGTCCGATCGAGACCGCGCCGCCCCAGTAAACGATGCTGTCGCCAAAGCCTGAATTAAAGGTAAAGAAGGCAACCACGAGCCCGAAGCAGGCAAACAGCTCGCGCCGCCAGGCGGCTTCGCGCAGGGTGAGAAAGGCGGGGAAGATCAGGACGAGCCACGGGTTGGCGTAGAACAGACCGCGCTGCCGGACGAAGGTGATCTGGGCGAAAATGCTCCAGCGTGGCCAGCTGACCCCCGCGATCCCGCGGCTCTGCGCGCTAAAGGCCGAGTCTGCCGTGTAGGTGTCGTAGGTGATGAAAAAGACCTGGTGAAAAGCGGTCCAGTTATAGATCAGGAGCGGGCTGCCGCCGAGCAGGCCCGCGGCGAGGAAAAGCGGAAACCGGCGCAGTCCTATATTCGTTAGGCCATAAAACCCGATGACGATCGTGCCGAGCGCGGCGGGGTACTCCAGCACCGGAGCGAAGCCGAGAAGAAATCCCGCAAGCACGAGTTCCCAGGTGCGTCGTGCCTTTCCCAGAACAGACGGAACTGTTTCCGATCGCTGGCGCCAGAGCAGGAAAAACGCGAGAAAGAGAAAGCTCGCCACCAGCTGATGGCTGAAGAAAACGGTCGAGAACGGGAAAGCGATTGTGCCTAACGAGTAAAGGATCGCAAAGAAAAGCGCAGCGGCGGGCGAGGGCAGAAGCCGCCGGAGAAAAACGAAGAGCGCGGTGCCGGCGAGCGCGGAGAACAGGCCAAGGGTAGAGAGAACCGTGAGGTAGTTCGCCGCCGCCCGTTGCGCCGCGACGCTCAGCGGCGTCGCCGAGAGGACTGAGTGGAAGATCCACCAGGGCAAAACGCCGAGGTAAGTCGTACCGGGCGCCTTATTCGGATAGTAGTGCCCGTTGACGACGATGAGGTCGCCCGTATTCCCGGCGAGAGTATCAATCCTCCATTGGTGGTTCTCGACCACCATGCGGATCTGATCGAACCGCGCCTCCTCATTATGCTGACCGGTGTGGTAGAAGTAGCCGAAGCTCGCCCACAGGAAAAGGAACAGCAGCCACGGCAGCCAACGTTCTTTTGCGGTGCGCTCGGCCATCGCCGGACGTTGTTAGGCGAATGGCCGTGTCGGGCAAGCAGAATCTCGCCCTAACGAACCGGCGCCGGGAACTACTTCACCACGCCAATCTCGGCGCGGCGATTTTTCGCCCAAGCCGCTTCGTTCGAACCGGAGTCGGCGGGCATGTCGGCGCCGAAACTCACCGTCTGGATGTTTTGTGCGTTCGCGCCGCTCGCAATCAGGGCCTCGCGGACCGACTCTGCACGGCGCTCGCCGAGCCCGCGATTGTATTCCGCGGTGCCACGCTCGTCGGTGAATCCGGCAATGATGATCTGGCCGTTACCCTTCTGGAGGAAGCTGGCCACCTGCTGGATTTTTCCATTTTCGGAACTGCCGATGACCTGACTGTCGAAGGCGAAATAGATCGGCTGAAACTGGTTGCGGTCGACGTTGCCGCTCAGGAAGGAAGTGCCCTCCTGGCGCTCGGGCAGCGGAGTGCCGTTGACATAATCGCCCGTGTTGCCGGCGCCCTGGCCGCCACCATTTTTGCCACCGCAACCGGTCAGGAGCGCGAGGACGACGAGCAAGGGACAAAAAAGCCTAACGAGACCGAAGGCGGGGCGAAAAGTTTGATTCATAAGCGGCTGCGCGAGCATAATGGCAGTGCTCTCGGGCGCAAGCGGCCTTGTCGGGAGTTCGTTAGGCGTGGCGGGCTGGTATCCACTCGCGCGGAATGAACACAGGCCGATCGTGGAACTCGCGCCGTATTTCGCTTGTCATCCCGAGCGAACGCGAGGGACCTCGGAAGCGGCTCGCGGGTTTGTCAGGCGGAACAGATTGCACGTTTGCTTGTGAGGTCTTCGCTGCGCTCAGGATGACAAAGCGTGGGCCGCCGGGAACGTTCGTTAGGCATGTAGCCCGGATCTCCGATCCGCGAGCTCAGTGGAAACGCGGGCCGGAGACCCGCGCTACCTTTCAATCCTTTTGCGCGCCGAAGCCGTGGAGGAGCCGGTGGAAAAAGCCGCCTTCGGCGTCGTCGTCATCGACGATCTTTCCGGCGCGCGCCACGAGCACCGGGCAATCGGCTCGATTCAAAATTCCGCGGGTCAGATCGCCCATGATGTAGTGGCGAAAAGTCCCCTTCGCCTGCGATGTCCCGGTGACGATGAGGTCGTGCCCGGCTTCGCTCACTTCCTGGAAAATCTGATCCAGCGCGAGCCCGTGGCGGATGCGCACGGTTACGCTCAGGCCCATTTTTTCGAGGCTCTCTTTTTGCCCGCGCAGGCCGCGGCCGAGCTCGGAATCGGAGGCGAGCAGCCGGTCGACGTCCTCTTCCAGCCTGACGAGATCGGCATAGATCGCCGGCGGCTCGGCCATGACGTGGAGCAAAGTGACGGAACCGCCGACAAAAGTCGCGATCTCGCCCGCGAGCTGGACCGCGTCGTCGATGTAGCGTTTGCCGCCGGTGCAGACGAGAATCCGCGCGATCTTGTCGCAGGCGCCGATCGCCACGAGCACGGGCGGCGGCACGGCCTTGATCACTTCGTAGGTCTTCTCCGGCCGCCAATACAGGCCGCCGCTGCCTTTGCGCCGCGCGCCGATGACCGCGAGGTCGTATTCGTTGGCCGAAGTCTCGGCAAGAATTTGCCGGATTGGTTCGCCGGAGCGAAGCACGATTCGCGGGTCGACGCCCGTCTCGCGGAGCATCGCGGCTTCCTCCTCGAGGGCCTGGCGGAGCGCAGGTTCGTCGTCCTCTTTCTCCGCAATCCCGAGGAGCGTGGTCGGCGAGGAACGCGGCGCGGCGATGATTCCGCCGAGCCGCGTCGGATTATCGGCAGGGTCGGTTCCATCACTGCAAATGAGGATACGCATGGGCAGTTAGAGTTTGTGTCCGGTAAACAAAGTGTAGAGGACGATCGCCGCGCCGATCAACGGCAGCGGGACAAAAAAGAGCCGGATTTTCGGACCGGCAAAATACTGGGTGAGGATGGCGCCGATCTGCGCGCCGATCGCCGCGCCGGTATTCATGACGAGCGCGACCAGGATATCGACGTTGCCTTTCACGGCGTGGCTGAAAGTCCCGTAGCTGGCGGAAATGATGATCTCGAAAAGATCGGTCCCGACCGCGAGGTGGGTCGGAATCCCGAGCACGTAAACCATCATCGGCATGCGGATGTAACCCGCGCCACCGCCGAGGAAGCCGCTAAAAATCCCGCCGATGAACGAGACGAGAATGATGACCCAGAGCGAGATGGATTTCACGCCCGAGGTTGGGAGCGAGATCATCGGCCAAAGCGGGATGCCTTGGATGGCCTTGGTCACGCCATCGAAGGAGGAGACGTCCTGGCTCTTGCTCTTCGCTTTGCCTTTCGCGGTCGACTTGCGGCCCTTGTGCAAGCGCATCGTCTTCCAGCTTTCCCACACCATGAAGGTGGAAATGCTGGCGTAGATCGCGATCGAGATCACGCTGACCACGAAGTCGACATTGCCCTGGCGTTTCAGGAGCTGGATCAACTGCGCGCCGCATTCCGCGCCCATGATCGTGCCAAGCGCCATGATGAAGCCCAGCCGCAAATCGACGTTGCCGAGCGCGCGATGACGTTTCGCGGCGACGACGGATTTGCCGACGATGTGCGCGAGATCGGTGCCGACGGCGTAGTTCCAATGCATCCCGACCGCACGCAACGCCGGCCCCGCGATGAAGCTCCCGCCAACGCCAAAAAATCCCCCGAGCACGCCGATCAAAAACCCGATGATAACCAAGTAAACCGGACTGATATCCGTCCCCGAAATGGGGAAGTGCATCGCGAGCAGAGTGATCATTCCGAGCGGCCGCGGAGGAGCTTGAAGATGAACGTGGTGACGGTCTCGAGCACGACCGCCTGGCCGATGATCAGAGCGATCGAGACAAGCGCGTAGAGCTTGATGCTCTCCTTGTCCAGTCGCGCCAACCAGCCGCCGAGGAAGTGGAGGACGAGGAAGAAATAGGCGACGACGAGGGCGCCGTAAACGACCAGCTCGATGGCAAAAGAGTTAAGGGCCTTACGGGCTCCGGGTTTCATAAAAAAACGGCAGCGGGCGGATCGAAATGAGATCGTGTCCGCGTCATCTGGCGGTTGCAGGAGGGGCCGTCAACCGAAAATCCCTTTGCGCCTGGAACGTTTCTTCCTAGGTTCGTGCCCTCGAAAGACCCGAGGACGATTTATGGCTGATGTCGCGAACAAATATGAGGAGAACGTAGAGGGAAAATTCTACGTCGATGACCAGTGTATCGACTGCGATCTTTGCCGCGAAACCGCGCCCGCGAACTTCAAACGGAACGACGACGGCGGCCATTCGTTTGTCTACAAACAGGCCGAGACGCCTGAAGAGGACGCACTCTGCAAGGAAGCGATGGAAGGCTGCCCGGTCGAAGCGATCGGAAACGACGGCGCGTAGTTCGCTCCGGGTCTTTTTTCATGCACTTGCACTCTACACCCGGCTCCCTGATGACGAGGGTGTAATGCAAAGCGGGGAGAGATGCCGCCGGTTGCCCTCACGATCGCGGGGTCGGATTGCAGCGCCGGCGCGGGCTTGCAGGCGGACCTGAAAACCTTCAGTGCGCTCGGCGTTTACGGGCTCACCGCAGTTACCTGCGTGGTCGCGGAAGTGCCGGGAAAAGTCTCGCGGATCGCCGCGGTCGAACCGGCCAATGTGCGCGAGCAAATCGAGCTGCTTCTCGAAAATTTTCCATTCGCGGCGGTGAAGACCGGGCTGCTTTATTCGACCGAGATCGTGGAGCTGGTCGCGGCGATTTTTGCCCAGCGCGCGGCCCAAAAAATCCCGCTGGTGATTGATCCGGTGATGGTCGCGACGAGTGGCGACACGCTCTTACAGGAGGACGCGGTGGTGGCCTACCGGGAGCGGCTTTTTCCCCTCGCCACACTGGTCACGCCGAACATGGCCGAGGCTGCTGCCCTAACGAACTCGAGCGTGACCAACCTCGCGGAAATGCGCGTGGCCGGGGAGAAGCTGCGGGCGGAATTTGGGACGCGCTTTCTGATCAAGGGCGGCCACCTGACGACTGGACGCGCCGTTGATCTGTTCTTTGACGACACGGGGATCGTGGAGTTCTCGGCGCCCTTCGTGGAAGGCGTCTCCACTCATGGAACCGGCTGCACTTATTCGGCGGCGATCGCAGCCGGCTTGGCGCAAGGTGAGTTGCTGCAGGACGCGATCGCGCATGGGAAAGAGTTCGTTAGTCGTGCGATTGCCGGGCATTTCACCTGGACCAGTTCGTCCGGCGAGATCCACGCCCTGAACCAGACCTAGGACGACGCGCTCCAGCGCTGTTCACGCAGCGCCGTGAGAGCGGCGGCGCTTTCCGCCACTTTCTTGCTCCGACCTTCCCCTTCGCCGAGGACCTTTCCTTCCCACACCACCTGCACGGAAAAAGTCTTCTCGTGTTCGCGGCCGACCTGCGAGAGCAACTCGTAAACCGGACTGTGCGGCGAGATCGCCTGAAGCAACTCCTGGAGCTGGCCTTTTGGATTCACCTCCAGCGGCTCTTCCTCCAACCGGCCGAGTTCCGCCTGCATTTCTGCGAGAATAAAACGGCGCGCCGTCTCCAGGTCGCTATCCAAAAAAATCGCGCCGAGCAGCGCCTCAAACGCATCCGCCAAAGTCGAGGCCCGCGCCCGGCCGCCGCTCGCTTCCTCGCCGCGCCCGAGCAAAAGATATCGCCCGAGATCCAGCCGGAGAGCGTGCGCCGCGAGTGAGCCGCGCGAAACCAGCCGGGCCCGCCGCGTCGTTAGGCGACCTTCCCCCGCGTCTGCAAAAACGCGGAAGAGATGCTCGGTGATGACGAGCTGGAGGACAGCGTCGCCGAGGAACTCGAGCCGCTGATTATCAAAATGCGCGCGCTTTTGTTCGTGGCGCACGCTCGGATGAGTCAGCGCCTCGGTCAGCAACTGCGGATCGCGGAACTGATGCTGGATGCGCTCTTCGAGAGGATGCACGGCGCGCGGCACTCGTTAGGGCAGTCGGCCGCCGGGCTGCGCGTAAACGCCGATGGAAGTAATGACGTCGACTGCGCGCTGGACCACCGCGTCGTGCGGCCCCGGCTTTTCCCCGCGAGCCCGGCGTTGCTGGCGATCCTGCAGCGCCTCGATTTCCGGGTTCGTCCCGGCAAGCAGCGCCGCCTCGTTCAGGTGCGGCCGGTCCTCCTCGAAAATGAAGGGCGCCATCCCTTTCGTCAGGCTTTGGGTGAAAATTTCCTCCTTCTCCTGATGCGGCAACGTCACTGAGAGGTCGGGCGTCACCCCGCGGGAAAGGCCGGCACCGTCCGGCAGGAGCGCCTCCGAATCCGCCACCCGCAAAACGAGATCGCCGCCTAACGACAGCTCAGCATAGCCGACCGCGCCGCCGGCGGTCGTCTGGCCGATCAGGATCGCTTTCGCGCGCGCCCGGAGAACGCTCGCGAGCACTTCCGGGGCGCCCGTCGTGTCCTCGTCGATGAGCACGCCGATGAATCCTTGATAGGCCGGGCTGCGATCGGAAGTGAATTTGCGCTCCGGGCCCGGCGCGGATTCGCGAAGCGAGAAAAGTGGCGCGCCCTTGGCCACGAACCGGTTGGCGAACTCCGCCGCCGCCGGAAAATCGTCGTTCGGCGCCAGCGCACGCAAATCGATAATCAGAGCGTCGACCTTTTTCGCGCCAAAACCTTCCAGCGCTTTGTCGAGTTCCGCGACGTCGCCCTTGCGGAGCGCGCCCGGCCGCAGGTAGCCGATGTGGTCCGCGATGATTTCGTGATAAAACGGCGGCGGCTCTGTCGGACTAGCTTTGACGGGCGTGAGGCTCGCGCCGCGTCCGAGACTGTCGAGCAGACCGGCGAGGGTCGCGCGCTTTATTGCGGTCTCATCGAGCGCGGCGGGTGCGACGTAGTTTTTCTGGAGGAAATCGAGCGCCTTCGCTAGCTCCACCGGACTGAGCCGATCGACCGGATCGGCCGGCGTCGGCGCGACCGTCGCGGAGGGCGTCGGACTCGGCGTGGGCGACGCGGCTCCGACGGTCGCGACGCCCAGGAGAATCGTTAGGCTAACGCTGAGTACGGGGCGCGACATCGGTCGCGTGCAGATTAGCCGGGAGCGCGGCGAGAGCAATATCGCGCCGATAATGCGCGCCTTCGAAGTCGATTTTCGCGACCGCCGCATAGGCCAAGTCGCGCGCCGCCGCGAGGTCGTCGCCGAGCGCGGTGACGGCGAGAACGCGGCCGCCATTCGTGACTACTTCGCCATTTTCGCGACGCGTGCCGGCGTGGAAAACCTTCACGTTCTCCACCTTCGCGCACTCATCCAAGCCGCTGATTTTTTTCCCGGTTTCGATTTTTCCGGGGTAGCCGGCGGAAGCCATCACCACAGTCACGGCCGGACGCGGATCGAGCGTGAGCGGGACGCTTTCGAGTTGTCCATCGACGGTTTTCTCGAGCACCTCGAGGAGGTCGCTTTTCAACCGTGGCAGAATCACCTGCGCCTCGGGATCGCCGAAACGGCAGTTGAATTCCAGCACCCGCGCGACGCCGTTGTTGATCATGAGTCCGGGGAAAAGTAGCCCGTTAAAATGAACCTTCTCATCGCGCAAACCGCGCAGGAGCGGCCGCATGACTTTCGCCTCGAACTGCTCCTCGAGGTCGTCGCTCCAGCCGACCGCGGGACTGAACGCGCCCATCCCGCCGGTGTTCGGTCCCTGGTTGTCGTCGTGCAACTGCTTGTGGTCGCAGGCCGTGCCGAGTAGCCGATAGCTGCTGCCATCGACGAGCGCGTGGAGCGAACATTCCCAGCCCTCGAGAAATTCCTCGATCAGCACCCGCTCGCCGGCGGCACCGAAACGCCGATGCTCGAGCATGTCGTTGATCGCCGCGCAGGCCGCCTCGACGTCCGGCGCGATGACGACGCCTTTGCCGGCGGCGAGACCGTCGGCCTTCACCACCAGCGGGTAGCGCAATTTCTCGACGAAGCGGCAGGCCTTCCCGGTCTCGTCGAAGACGCCGGCCATCGCCGTCGGCACACCGGTGGAGCGCATGATCTGTTTCGCGAAAACTTTCGACGCTTCGAGCCGCGCGGCGGATTTGACCGGACCGAAGACGCGCAAATTCTCCTCGCGAAAAATATCGACCACGCCAGCCGCGAGCGGGTCGTCGGGGCCGACCACGGTGAAGTCGATTTTGTTGTCCCGCGCGAAGTTGCGCAGACCCACGAGATCGGTCGCGGCCAGGTCGACATTCTCCCCGAGCTCCGCGGTTCCGGCATTCCCGGGAGCGCAGAAGATTTCCCCGGCGCGCGGAGATTGTTGCAGTTTCCAGGCCAGCGCATGTTCGCGACCGCCGCCGCCGACAATCAGAAGCCTCATCAAAAACGGAACGGCAAGGTGGGGTTAGTCATCTGGGGAGCGCCCGCGAGCGCTGCTGCGGTAATCAAAACGATCAGCGCAGGGAGGCCCGGGGAATGCGTCGGAGGGAGAATGCCCGCCGATGATACTCATTCCAAGAAAAATCTGGAATCGGCTAGCCAGAAATTTTTCTCGAACATGCCAGACAGGCGGCAACCGGCCGCGCGGCACGTCACTCTCTGGTTGCACCCGTGGCGCGATGCCTTAGAAAAAAGGCGCATGCCGCGAACTGCCAAAGGCCCTTCGGTCATGAATCCCGCCTGTCTCTCGCGGGTGGTCCTTGATCGGATCGCGGACAAATGGACTGCGCTGATCATTTACGTGCTCGCGAATGGCACCTGCCGCTACGCCACTTTGCAGCGCCAAATCGGCGGCATCTCGCAGAAGATGCTCACCCAAACCCTGCGCAGCCTGGAGCGGGACGGGCTCGTCCTCCGCAAGGTCCATCCGGTCGTGCCGCCAAAAGTGGAATACTCGCTCACGCCGCTCGGCCGGACCTTGATCGAGCCGCTGCGAGCGATCTGCACCTGGTCGGAAAAGCATCTGCCGCAACTTCAGGCCAACCGCACCCGCGCCGGCGAGGCGCAGCGTGCGGCCGCATCGGTCGCAGCCTAGACGACGAGTTTTTCGCTTCGCCATGCATCTGGTCGAGCCGATCGTTCTCCTCCTCATGCTGGTCGCCGCGCTTGTCATCGTGGCGAACAAATTCGAGATTCCCTTCCCCGTCTTGCTCGTGCTCGGCGGGCTCGCGCTCAGCTTCGTGCCCTTCCTGCCGGTGATCCGGCTGAACCCGGAAGTGGTCTTTTTTCTTTTCCTGCCGCCGCTGCTTTATCCCGCGGCGCTCTTTACTTCATGGCGCGATTTCCGGCGCAATCTCCGGCCGATCCTGTTCCTCGCGATCGGGCTTGTGCTGCTCACGATGACGGTGGTGGCGTGGGTCGCGCACACCTTTGTCGTCGGGCTGCCGTGGGCGGCGGCCTTCGCGCTCGGCGCGATCGTCTCGCCGCCGGATGCGGTCGCGGCGGAGGCGATCCTGAAACGGCTCCAAGTCCCGTTGCGGATCGAAGCGATCCTTGAAGGCGAAAGCCTGGTAAACGACGCGACCGCGCTCGTCGCCTACCAATTCGCGGTCGCGGCGATGGTCACCGGTCACTTTTCGTTAGGCCACGCCAACGGACGATTCGTGCTCGCGGGCGGGGGCGGGGTCGCGCTCGGCCTGGTCGTCGGCGTTTGCGCCCGCTGGATCCAGCGGCGGTTGAACGATCCGCCGGTGCAGATCACGATTTCGCTGCTCACGCCGTTCGCCGCTTACCTCCTCGCCGAACACGCGCACGTCTCGGGCGTCCTCTCGGTCGTCACCGCCGGCGTCTATCTCGGCTGGCATTCCACTGCCCTGCCCGCGCGGACCCGACTACAGGCGCAATGGTTTTGGGAGATGGTCGCCTTCCTTCTCAACGGCTTCATCTTCATCGTCATCGGGCTGCAGTTGCCGGATATCCTGCACAACCTGGCCCGCGAACCGTTCCGGCGCCTCGCCGGCTACGGGCTGCTGATCAGTGCGACCGTGGTGCTGGTGCGGATCGCGTGGGTTTTCCCGGCGACTTACCTGCCGCGCTGGCTCAGCCCGAAACTGCGCGCGCGCGATCCAGCGCCGCCGTGGCAACACAGCGTGCTCATCGCGTGGGCGGGCATGCGCGGGGTCATCTCGCTCGCGGCGGCTCTTGCGCTGCCCATGATGCTCGCCAACGGGGAGCGGTTTCCCGGACGCAACTACATCCTGTTCCTCACCTTTTGCGTCATCCTGACGACGCTGGTTTTCCAAGGGCTGACCTTGCCGCTCCTGATCAAAAAACTCGGCGTCCGCGATGACGGCACCGTCGAACGCGAAGAGCGCGCGGCGCGCCTGCGGGCGAACGAAGCCGCGGTCGATTTCATCGAGGCGCGCGCGCTCGAGCAGCGCATGCCCGAAGAAGTGATGGTCCGGGTACGCGCGGAATATTGCGACCGCATTGCCCAGCTCGAAGCGTGCGCCGGCGACCAGAACAATCCCGGCGGCGAAGTGGCGACGCCAATCTACCAGCAACTGCAATTCGGCGCGCTCGGAGCGGAGCGCCAGACGATCATCGCCCTGCGCAATTCCGGTCAAATCAACGACGCTGCCCTCCGCCGCATCCAGCGCGACCTCGACCTCGCCGAAGCCCGGCTCACCGGCGACTAAAATTTAGGCTTGCCAGTGGGCGCGCCATGGGAGCAAACCATGGAGCATGAAAACTAAACTCCTCAGAATAGCCTGGACGCTGGCGCTGGCTGCTCTCCTACTGGCTTATTTCGGATGCAAGAGAAAGGAAACCGGCAAGCAACAAGTCGGCAACGGAGGCCTCTTTCTGTGGTCCGACATTGACCAGGCGACGTGGGACAAAATCAAGGGTGTCCTCGGCCAGGATCCCGCGACAGACGGCGCAAGCAAGCGGAGCGAGCTCTACCGCCTGCGCAAATACGACCCAGACAATCCTCCCGAAGACGTTGGCGGAACTCTTTGCGATGCGATGTTGATCAGGACCATTAAAGACGTGGATGAGTATGCCGCGGCTCAAAAGTTCAAGGGTTATGCCGTTCAAATCGGCCTCGGGGCAATCGCGGACTTCGAGACCCGGATGACGGAGGCCGAAAAACCTGGGGAACGCGGGGGAAAGAAGGACCCGACGCCGACACCCGAGCCGGGAAAAATGATGCCGCACGCGCACTTCCAGGAAAACATCATCGAATCGAAGAAGATGGTGGACGAAGTCGACGCGATCCTTGACGGGACATCGGACGGCTCGCCGCGCTAGATCGTGTCTGCCGGGCAGACCTGGGTTTGGTTGGCGGCGCTGGCGCTGCACTTTTCTCTGGTCGCGGCGGTGTCGCTCCAGGATTTTTCCGTGTCGCTTCTGCTCGGAAGCGACCGCGGCCCGGCTTGGCTGAGGACCGGGTCGGAGCAGATCCGCGCGATCACCGCGGCGGCGTTGGGGAAAAGCCTTACAGAGTCGAATCCTCTCCGCCAGGTGGTGACCACGTACACCGATTGCAGCGGGATCGAAGCGGGCTACAGCTACTTCGCCCCCAGCGTTCCGCCTAACGGAAAGCTCTCCTTCGAAATTCGCTATCCTGACGGGCGCACGGAATACGATCTGCCGCCGGTCGGCGGCGCGGCCGCCGGCTACCGCATCGCCACCCTGCTCGATCGGCTCCAGAACATTCACTATGTGCGATTGCGCGAAGCGATCCTCCAGACGCTCGCCGCCGCGGCAGGCCGGGAACATCCGCGCGCGGAAACCATCCGCGCGCGCTTTGCCGTGGCAAATCTCCCGAGCATCGCCGAATACCGTGCCGGCCAGAGAGCTTCCTACCGCACCCTCTACGCCTACGACTTTCGCCTTTCCCCCCGACCTCCTCCGCGCGCCACCAAATAGCGATGCCTGGACGACGCCAACGTCTGCGGAATTTCCTTTTCCCGCCTGACTCCGGTCGTTGGCTCGGCCTCCTGCGCCTCGGGCTCGGTTTGCAGGTGATGCTCTACGCTTGGTCGTTGCGCGACGACTGGTCTTATCTATTTGGAATGAAAGGCCACGGTCTCGTCAACCGTGCTCTCAATGAAGCCATCCTCTCTTCTAAAAGCGTCCTGATCCCGCGTCTCGGCTGGTGCATCGACGCGGGCGCACATCTCGGTCTCTCCGAGGCGCAGACCCTTTCGCTCGTTTGGTGGGGCCTGTTGGGCGCAGGCTTATTTCTCCTCGTAGGACTGGGCTCGCGGGCGGCCGCGATCGCGGCCTGGTTTCTTTATCTCGGCAGCGCCAAGAGCGGCACGCTCTTCGCCTACGGCGTCGATAATTTCACGATCATCGGGCTTTTCTATCTCGCGATCGCTCCGTTTCCCGATCCTTGGTCACTCGATCACCGATTTCGGAAAAAAAGGCCGCGACCGCCGGAGCGGCTCGGTTTTCATCGCCGGGTCCTGCAGCTTCATCTTTGCGTGATTTATTTCTTCGGCGGCCTCGCGAAAAGCACCGGCCCCGATTGGTGGAACGGCAATAGTCTCTGGCTGGCGCTCACGCGTCCTCCGTTCGATCTCATTTCTCCCCAGCTGCTCATCCACTTCGCACCCCTCCTCGCGGTCGCCGGGATCTGCGTCTGGTTGCTGGAGATTAGCTATCCCGTCCTGATTTGGCCGGCGCGCACCCGGCCGATCTGGCTCGGCGGCGTTATCCTCCTCCACCTTTCGATCGGCCTAACGATGGGACTTTATCTCTTCGCTTTCATCATGATCGTGCTCAATCTCGCCGCGTTCGCGCCCGAGTATTTCCTCGGCTTGGAGAACGCCATTCGCGCTCGGCGGAAAACGGGGGATTCTTCTCTCGGGCGAGCGGCCAATTCGGAAGAGTCGGAATGAAGACTTTCTTTCAGGAGTTGAAACGGCGGCGGGTTTATCGCGTCGCGCTCGCTTACGTCATTTTCGCCTCTGCGACCGTGCAACTCGTCGGCACCATCCTGCCGGCTTTTCACGTCTCGGATTGGATCTTTCAACTTCTCGTCTTTCTCCTCGCGCTTGGTTTTCCCGCCGCGCTCGTCCTCGGCTGGGTGTTCGATCTCAGTCGCGGCGGCTTGCGCAAGACGGCCGTCGTCGCTCCCCCCGCGACCGATCAACGCCGCCTCGCCCTCCTGGCTTCGGCCGGACTGCTCATCGCTGCTCTCGCGCTGGGCGGATACTGGTTTTGGCAACCGGCGAGAGGTTCGAAACCGCCGCCCACCGTCGCCGTCCCGCTGCGCCTTCCCGGCACCGCTGCCGCCCCTCCGATCCCGGAGAAAAGCATCGCTGTGATTCCTTTCGCGAATCTGAGCGACGCCAAGGACAACAGCTATTTTGCGGAAGGCGTGCAGGACGAAATCCTCACCGACCTAGCGAAAGTCTCGGACCTCAAAGTGATCAGTCGCACCTCGGTGATGCAATACCGCCCGGGCGCGGAGCGCAACATCCGCGAGATCGGGCGGGCCCTCGGCGTCGCTTACATCCTCGAAGGAACCGTGCAGCGCGTGGGACAGCGGATTCGGCTGAGCGCGCAGTTGATCGACGCCCGGACCGATGCCCACCGTTGGGCCGATCACTACGACCGTAACCTGAGCGATCTCTTCGCGCTCCAGAGTGATCTCGCAGAAACTATCGTCGCCCAGTTGCGCACCAAGATTTCGCCGGCGGAAAAGGCGGCGATCGAAGAAACACCCACGTCTGATTTGACCGCGCACGATCTTTACGTGCAGGCCAACGCCCTGATCTCGGCGCCGCTCTTTAACGTCCAGGGCACGGAGAATCTCTTCCAGGCAGTGGCTCTCCTCGACAAAGCGATTACCCGCGATCCTGACTATTTTCTCGCCTACTGCCTGCTCGCCAGCGCCCACGACCAGATTTTTCTTAACGGACCTGATCGGACGCCGACCCGGCTCGCCCTTGCCGAGGCCGCGGTGCAGGCGGCGCAGCGACTCCGGCCCGACGCGGGCGAGACTCACCTCGCCCGCGCCAACCATCTCTACTGCGGCTTTCTGGCTTACGACGATGCGCGGCGGGAACTCGCGCTTGCTGCCCGCTCCTTGCCTAACGAGCCGCTGATCGATCAGCTGGCGGGGTTCATCGATCGACGCCAGGGACGCTGGGCCGACTCGGCGAAAAACCTCGCCCGCGCGCTCCAGCTCGATCCCCGCAACGCTTACACTTTGCAGCAGATTACGATCACCTATCAATTCCAGCGCCAGTTCCAGAATGCCGCCACCGCCCTCGACCAGGCGCTCCGGGTCTTGCCTACTGACCCCGGACTGCAGGTCGCCCGGGCCGCGATTGCCCTGCACGCCCAGGCCGATTCACAGCCAATGCACAACGCGGTCGCTCGCATTGTCTCGGAACATCCGGCTGCCGCTTCCGGCCTGGCGGACGAATGGCTTTTCCTCGCCCTCTGCGAACGCGATCTCCCCGCCGCCCGGCGCGCCATCGCGGTGCTGCCCTCCGATGGTTATAATAACGAAGGGGTTCTTTTTCCCCGCTCCTGGTGCGCGGCTCTTGTCGCCCGTCTCGAAGGCAACGAGGCCGCCGCGCAGACCAATTTTCTTCAGGCTCGGGCCGAGATCGAACGAAGTTTGCAGGACGATCCAAACGACAGCCGGGCGCTTTGCGTGCTCGGCATGATCGATGCCGCCCTCGGCCGAAAGGGAGCAGCGATCACCGAAAGTCGCCAGGCCGTCCAGCTCCTCCCGATCAGCAAGGATTCCATCAACGGCGCGCTCGTCGCCGAGTATCTCGCGGTCACCTATACCTGGCTGGGTGAAAAAGAAGCAGCCCTCGAACAACTGCGCGAGGTGGCAAAGATTCCAAGCGATCTGAGCTACGGCCAGCTCAAGCTGCATCCGTTCTGGGATGCGCTGCGCGGCGACCCGGAGTTTGAAAAGATTGTGGCCGAGCTCGCTCCGAAATAGCTTTACTCGTTAGGCGCACGATCGGCCTCGTAGGCCGAGAGGGCTGCCTGGTAGATCTCACGCAAAGGCTGCCCGGTCTGTTCGCTGACCGCGCGGCAGCTTTCAAACTCCGGCGCGACCTGGACAATTCTGCCTGCAAGCAGACCGAGCTTCACCGTGATTTCACCAAACGCGGTCGCCACTTTTTTAAAACGGCGTTCGAGCTTGTAGCGGCGTTTTTCGCCGCGACGGACGCCAAAGGCGCTCGTCTCGGTGAGGAGCGCGTGCACGATTTTTTGTTCGAGCGCCGGCTCACAGAGAACCGCGAGCTGCACGCCGGGACGGTTCTTTTTCATCTGCACCGGAGTTAGCGTGACGTCGAGCGCGCCAAGCGCGAGCAGATGTTCCATCGCCGCACCGGTTAATTCGGGAGAGAGATCGTCGATGTTAGTCTCGAGCTCGATGACTGTGTCAGTCCTATCTTCGTTAGTTACAAGATTGCCGAGAATCGCGCGGAGCACATTCGGCCGCGCTTCGAGGTCGCGGGTCCCGATCCCATAGCCGACGCGCTCGATTTCCATCGAGGGCATCGCGGCGAAAGACTCGGCAAACTCCCGCGCGATCGCGGCGCCGGTCGGCGTGATCGATTCCCATGACTCATCGACCTGCTCCAGCGTAACTCCGCGCAGAATCTCGAGCGTCGCTGGCGCCGGCAGCGGGAAACGGCCGTGCGCACAGTCGATCCAGCCGCGCCCTTCGCGCAAAGGCGAGGCGACTAGGCGGGGCCGGCCCAGTTCCTCCAACGCGACACACACGCCGACGATATCGGCGATGGAATCGATCGCTCCGACCTCGTGGAAAGCCACCTCCTCGACGGCGACGCCGTGGATCTTCGCCTCCGCCAGCGCGATCCGCTCGAAAATCGCAAGCGCCCGTTGCCTAACGAATGCAGAAAGTCTGCTTTCGCCAATTCGTTGCCGGATCTCCGCGTAGTGCGTGTGGTGACGCGCATCCGCCGGCACCGGCTCATGCACCTGGAACTTCACGCCACTGATTCCCTGCCGCATCTCCCGTTCGAAAGTGAAACGCGTTTTGCCTAACGACAGCTTCCCCAGCTCCATCTCAATCCGCGCCGGATCCACCCCGAGGTCGCAAAGCGCGCCCACCGTCATGTCGCCGCTGATCCCGGAAAAGCAGTCGAGATAAAGGAGCCGGCTCATAGGGCGCGGCAGCGTATCACAGAAGAATGGCGCTCGCTCCGGTCCGTTGCCGGAGGGGATTTCCGCTCTAGGATGGAGGATGAAACTCCTGCGGCTCCTTCCGGTTTTCCTCGCTCTCGCTTCCGCCCCCAGCCTCCGCGCGGACGAAACGCCGACGCAACTGGCGCAGCAGGAACTGCCTTCCCTCCTCACGATTTACAAGGACGTGCACAGTCACCCCGAGCTCTCGACGCAGGAAGCGCGGACCGCGGCACTGGTCGCGAAGGAACTAAAGGCCGTCGGTTGTGAAGTGACCGATCACCTAGGGAAATACGATCATCCCGACCAGAAAGGCTACGGCGTCGTCGGCGTGATGAAGAATGGCGAAGGCCCGGTCGTACTCGTGCGCACCGACATGGACGCGCTCCCGGTGCAGGAGGAAACCGGCCTGCCCTACGCGAGCACGGTGACGACGAAGAACGAGAAAGGCGACGAAGTGCACGTCATGCACGCGTGCGGTCACGACGTGCACATCGCGACCTTCATCGGCGTGGCCCGCGCGCTCGCGAAACTCAAGGACCAATGGCACGGCACCGTTCTCTTCGTCGCGCAGCCGGCGGAAGAACTCGGCACCGGTGCCCGCGCGATGTTAAGCGACGGTCTCTACACCCGCTTCCCGAAACCGAATTTCGCCCTCGGCTTCCACGATAACGCGCAGCTCGTGATCGGCCACATTGGCGTCACTTCTGGTTACACCTACGCAAATGTTGATTCCGTCGACGTCAACGTCCACGGCGTCGGCGGGCACGGCGCCTACCCGCACAAGACCAAGGACCCGATCGTGCTCTCGGCCGAGATCATCAACATGTGGCAAACGATCGCGAGCCGGGAAAACAACCCGCTCGACCCGATCGTGGTGACGGTCGGCTCGATCCACGGCGGCACGAAGCACAACATCATCCCCGACGAAGTGCAGATGCAGCTCACCGTTCGCTCCTACAAGAGCGACGTGCGCGAGCGCGTTCTTGCCGAGATCGCGCAGATCGCGAAGGGATGCGCCATCGCCGGCGGCTGGCCGGAGGATAAAATGCCCGAGGTGAAGGTGCGGCGCGACGAGTTTACGCCCGCGACCTACAACAATCCCGACCTCACAAAACGGCTGGTCGGCGTCTGGAAGCAGTCGTTAGGCGACGACAACGTCGAGATGGTCGATCCGACCATGGGCGGCGAAGATTTTGCGGAATACAGCCTGCCGGACCACTCAATCCCGGCGGTGGATTTTCATGTCGGCGCGGTCGCTCCGGAGAAGATCGAGGCCGCGAAAAAACCGGGCGCGCCGCCGCTGCCCAGTCTCCACTCGAGCAAGTTTGCCCCCGTTCCCGAACCGACGATCCGCACCGGCCTGATCGCGATGACCAGCGCGGTGCTCGATCTGCTCGGGAAGAAATAGCTTATTCGTTAGGCGTGAGACCATTAACGCCACGATTGCGCCGGCGCTTACTTCACCCGCACGTTTTTGCGGAGATAAGTCGGCACATCGAGGTCCTGGCCTTCCACAATCGTCGGCTCGCTCTTCTCAAAACGACCGCGGGTGATCGACTCGAACTGCAGCACTTCTTGGCGTGCCGCGACATATTTATCTTTGCGGGTCACCGGCGTGTTCGCGGGCGCGTCTGTCGCGGCCGGCTCCCGGGCGGGAATCTTGCGCTCTTTGCGCGGCGGAGGAGGCGGCGGGAGTTCCTCTTGGATCGGCGCCTCGGCGGCGACGGGCGCCGG
The DNA here is from genome assembly GCA_963831805.1 of uncultured Verrucomicrobiae bacterium. Taxonomy (GTDB): domain Bacteria; phylum Verrucomicrobiota; class Verrucomicrobiia; order Chthoniobacterales; family UBA10450; genus Palsa-1392. The sequence goes on from CAWHRN010000005.1 coordinate 388,347, forward strand.
CTCGGGTTCAGCCTCGAGCGCAGGCTCGGCTTCGACGATCGGTGTCGGCGCGATTTGCTGTTCGACGATCTGCGCGACCGGTTCCGGTTCGGGTTCTGGCGCGGAGGGAATAAATGGCGCTGGCTTTAAGAGCGGAGCAGGAACTTCCGCTTCGCGATGCGTCGCCGACGGAGGCGCCACTTCCTCTTTCGACCCGATCGAGCTGATCAACGTCACGCTCATCCGGTTTCCCATTTTTCCATCGACCGAGGTGCCGAAAAGGAGCTGCGTCTGATCTTCGACGTGGCGGTTGAGCTCCTGCATCACGATCTCCACTTCCGTCAGTGTCATGCCGGGGCCGCCGGAGATTTGCACGAGCAGATGCCGCGCGTCGGAGAGCATTCGGCCGCGATCCATCAGCGGATTTTTTAAGGCGAGCGCGAGCGCTTCGTGCGCGCGATTATCGCTGTCGGACTCGCCGAAACCGAAGAGGCAACGGCTGTCCTGACCGCGCAAGGCGGAGAGCAATTCGTCGAAGCCGATCCGGATCAGACCCGGCCGCCGAACGACGTTGATGATCGCCCGCACGCTCTGGCTGATCGTCAGGTCAGCGGCCGCGAAGGCCTGGTGAATGCCCGCCTTGGGCAAAACCATGTCGCCCATCCGATCGTTCTCGAAACAAACGACCGCGTCCGCGAGCTGCTGCAGTTCCCGCAACGCCTCCTTCGCCTGCGCCCCGCGCCGCTTGCCTTCAAAGGCAAACGGCAAAGTCGCGAGCGCCACGACGAGTGCGCCGTTTTCCCGTGCCGACTGCACGATGCAGGGCGCCGCGCCGGAGCCGGTCCCGCCGCCCAGTCCCGCGCAGACGAAAACCATCCGCGCGCCCTGGAGTGCTTCGCGAATTTCATCGGCCGATTCGTTCGCGGCGTTGAAGCCGAGCTCCGGGTCACCGCCTGCGCCGAGGCCGCGGGTGGCGACGCGGCCGAGCTGGACCTTCTGGGTCGCGACGGAGCTGGCGAGCGATTGCACGTCGGTATTGGCGGCGATGAGATCGACCCGTTCGAGGCCATCGAGGACCATGCGATCGAGCGCATTCGAGCCGGCGCCTCCCACGCCAATGATTTTGATCGCGAGATCATCTTCGTGTTTTTCCGGCAGAGTGTAGTTGCGGCTGAGCTGGATCATTTCGTTAGGTATTCGTTAGGCGACAGTGAAAGAGAGCGGCTTTTGAGGTTCATCGCATCCGTTGCAGCAGTTTCCCGAAGATCCCGCGGATTCCCCCGGTCGGCGCGCGCTCGCTCTGGACGGCCTGCGCGTACTTGATCAGTCCGATCGCGGCCGCGAGCTGCGGGTTCTCGAACGCACTCGTGAGGCCGCACATCGTCCGCGCATGCGTCACCCGCGCGGGAATGCCGAAGACGTCTTCGGCCAGGTGATCGATCCCGTTGATCAGGCTGCAGCCGCCGGTGATGAAAATGCCTTCGCCGAGATAATCGAGGAACGACTCTTCCTCGAGCCGGCGCTTGAGCAACTCGAAGGTCTCGCGCAGGCGCATGTGGATGATCGTGTTCAGCGTCTCGCGCTCGACTTCTTTCCCGGCGAATCCGGAGTCGTCTTTCAGGAGCACGGTTTCGCCCGGGAGACAGTTGCCGAGCACGGTGCTGCCTTCCTCGATCTTCAGTTTTTCAGCGCGCGTCATCGGGATGCGGAGACCCATCGAGATGTCGTTCGTGATGTGATCGCCGCCGACCGCGAGGACGCCGCTCTGTTTCACCGCGCCGTCGACATAGAGAATGTAATCGGTCGTGCCGCCGCCGATATCGATGACGAGCGCGCCGAGACTTTTTTGGTGCGGCGTGAGCACGACCTGCGCGGAGGCGAAGGCGGTGAAGACCACGTCTTCCACTTCGAGCGGCAATTCCTTTACGCAACGAATGGTGTTTTGAATCCGCGTGCGGACGCCGTGAATGATGTGGAAATCGGCCTCCAGTTTTTCCCCGAGCATGCCGAGCGGACTGAGGACGCCGCTCTGCCCGTCGACGTGGTAATGCTGGATGATCGTGTGCAAAAATGCGTTCTGCGCCGGGATGCTGACCTCGCGCGCGCTCACTTTCACGTCGTCGATATCCTGCTCGTCGATCTCGTCGCGATCGTCGGGCAGCATGACGCAGCCGCGGTTGTTAAAGCTCTGAATGTGCGCGCCGGTGATGCCGATGTAGACGCTGCGAATCATGATGTCGCTCTTCTCCTCGGCATCGACGACCGCCTCGTGCACGCACTTCATCGCCGTCTCGAAATCCACGATCTCGCCCTTGCGCACGCCGCGCGAGGGCGCCTCCCCGACGCCGAGAATCTTGATCGTGCCATCGGGGCGGCTCTCGCCGACCACGACGCAGATTTTCGAGGTGCCAATTTCCAAACCGACCATCAAGTTGCTGCTAGCCATTACCGTCGCTTCCTTGGTTAAAACGCTGAACTGGGACGCCCTTCCGCGCCGGGGGCGACGCCTGGGGACGAGAGTGAAATTTCTGCACGCCCGGACTAACGAGAGTAGCTCTTGGAACGGTCCGCTGAACCGGCTGCGCCTTGCGCACCTCGGGCTCGTGCCCGGCCGACGACGGGTTCTTGTGCGTCTTTTCCGCCAGCGCGGAATCGGGCTTCGACGCGCCTTTCGTTTCGGCCTCGGGCTTTTTCTCCGCGACCGGTTCGGGCGTCACGCCGTCATCCTCGAGCTCGGATATAATTTCCGCGGCCGGCTTGGTGAAGGTCACCGGAATGTTGCGCGCGACGAGCAGATTCACTGTGCCGATCTGGCGATGGGAATCATCCGCATAAACCAGGAGCTGCTCGAGCCGCTGCATCTGCGTCTCGAGATCGTCGAAAGCGAAGCGGACCTCGGTGTGATTCTTGTCCGTCACAAGCAGGCAGTAGCCGGTCGAAACATCGACGTCGCGAATCTGGAAACGCGTCTGCATGAAGCTTGTCGTCGTTAGGCGCAAGAGCGCCAGCGCGGTCTTCGCCTCGAAGGAGCTGACTGCTTTCCCGGGCACAAGCGCCTCGCTCGAGCAACCGGTGATGAGCGGCAGCGCGAGATATTCCGGCAGTAGTTTTTTCTCCTTCATCAGGATGCCACGCGCATCGACGAGAAAGGCGGCGTCGGAGGCAAAAGGATCCTTCACCGTCTTCTCGCTCGTGATCCAGGCGACCGGTTTGCGCTCGGTGATCCTGATGTCGATCTCGTTAGGCATGCGCCGTTCCACCTGGACGTCATCGATCTGCGGGAGCTGCTGTAGCCGATCGTGCACCTTCGCGAGATTGACCGAGAAAATGTTCAGCCCCTCGCTCAGTTGCGCCGCTTTCAATACCTGGTCGCGCGGCAGCGTGCCGTCGGTCTGCACCGCGAGCGTGCTCAGCCGGTAATCCGGATTGTCGAAAAAGAAGCGGCCCAACGCTTCCCGCGCACCGAGGTAAAGGCCGGTGCACAGTGCAACCGTGAGGATGACTTTCGCGAGGATAACGAGGACCCGCCGGTTGCGATGATGCGTCGCGCGTCGCGAGCGCACGCGGACATCGAGCAAATGCTGCTGTCGACGCTGGCGCGAAGTCGAGAGCCGCTGGTTGCGGGAGCGCGGCTGGTTTTTCTCTTTCGGCGCGCTCATTTTTTCCCGGCGCGGGCGGCGAGCGAAAGCTCGATGATGCGGGCGCAAAGTTGCGGATAGGAAATGCCGGCAACCCCCGCAGCTTCGGGGAGCAGACTGGTCTCGGTCATGCCCGGGATGGTGTTGATCTCGAGCACGAACGCCTGGTCGTTAGGCGAAAGCATTACGTCGACGCGTGAATAGACTTTCAGGTCGAGCGCGAGCGTCGCCTGGAGCGCGAGGTTCTGAATCTTGCTCGCGACCGCGGCCTCGATCGCTGCCGGGCAGACGTGCTGCGCGCCGCCGCCGCCTTGCGGATTCAGGAACGGATACTTGTCGTTGAAATCGTAAAAGCCGCTTTTCGGGATGATCTCGAGAATCGGCAGCGCGAGGTCGCCGAGCACGCCGATGGTGAGCTCGCGACCGGGAATGAATTGCTCGATCAGGAGTTCGTCGTCGTACTTCGCGGCCTCCGCGAGAGCGCCGGCCAGTTCGCTTTCCTGCCTAACGATTTGGATGCCGACGGTCGAGCCCTGGCGCGGCGGCTTGATCACGTAAGGAAGCTCGAGCGTCGGCGTCTGGCCGGGACGGATGATTTCCCATGGCGGCGTGTTCACGCCGTGTCTCGTGAAGTGCTCTTTCGAAGGAATTTTATCGAAGGCCAGCCGGCTCCCGGCCACGCCTTCGCCGGTGTAGGCGAGGCCGCGATCCTCGAGGATCTGCTGCAACTGGCCGTCCTCGCCAAAGGTGCCGTGGAGCGCGATGAAGGCGAGCCAAGTGTCGTCAGGCAAAACGAAATCCGGACCGTGAACATCCACCTCGGTGATATCCGCGCCTAACGAATGCAACGCGTTCGCGACGCCCGCGCCGGTCGCGAGCGAGACTGCGCGCTCCGAGCTCGGGCCACCCTTAAGCACCGCGATTTTTTTGCCGGTGAGATCGATGATCGCGTTCACAATTCCTCCCCCACGATTTGCACTTCGGTTTCCAATTCGATCCCGCGTTTTTCTCGCGCGGTCTGCTTGATCTGCTCGATCAACGCCAGCATCTCGACGGCACTGGCGGCGCCGTCATTCACCAGAAAATTTCCGTGCACCTCGGAGACGCGCGCATCGCCGACGCGGCTGTCTTTCAAACCGAGCTCGTCGACCAGTTTGCCGGCCGGGCAGGCCGCCGGGTTCTTGAAGATGCAGCCAGCGCTCTTCGCACTTGGTTGAGTGCGGCGGCGTTTCTCCTGCGACTCTTCGAGTCGCCTGACGATCTCTTCCGCGCTCGTTTTCTCCCCGCGAAAGACCGCCGAGACCGCAATGTTTTCCTCGAGCGTGGCGACATGCCGGTAGGCGACCTCCATTTCGTCAGGCGACTGCTGGTGCGCGATCCCTTCACGATCGAGATAACGGACCCGCACCACCTGGTCGAACGTCTGCACGCCCATCGCACCCGCATTCATCCGCAGGCCGCCGCCGACTTCGCCGGGGATGCCTTCCATCCATTCGAAACCGCCGATGCCCGCCGCCTTTCCGGCATAGGCGATCTGTTTCAATTTCACCCCGACGCCGGCGGTCACTTCGAGTCCCGACGTTGCGACTTTCTCAAACTCGCCGCCGCTGGGATGCACGACCACGCCGCGAATCCCGCCGTCGCGCACGAGCAGGTTCGAGCCGCGGCCGATGACGAAGAGCGGGAGATTTTCGCGCCGGCAAAAACGAATCAATTCCGCGAGCACGGCTTCCGTTCGCGGCTCGACCCAGAACTGCGCCGGACCGCCGACGCGCAACGTCGTGTGCTTGGCGAGCGGTTCGGATAAACGCGCGGCGCCATCGGGGCCAACGATCTCCTGCAGCCGCTCGAGAATCACCAGCTCGGCGGCCAGTTTCGCGAGCTGTTCGTGGATATTGCCCGCGCCGAGACTGAGGATCAGATCTCCTTCCGTGATGATCCGCCCGAGATCGCCGTGGAGTGAATCGAGCCGCGGCTGATAGGCGACGCGTTCGTGGCCGTGCTGCAAAACTTCATCCACGATCGTCTGCCCGCTGATGCCCGGCAGCGCTGCTTCGCTCGCCGGGTAAACATCGGTCACGAAGAGATGATCGGTGTCGTCAAATGCCGCCCCGAACTCGCGCCGGAGCGCGTGGGTGCGCGAGTAACGATGCGGCTGGAACATCGTGAGCACGCGCTTGCGACCAGCGGAACGCGCGGTCGCGAGCGTCGCGCGAATCTCCGTCGGATGATGCGCATAGTCGTCCACCAGCAGGTAGCGATCGCTCTGGTATTTGATCTCGAATCGGCGGCGCGCGTGACGGAAATTGCCTAACGACTTCGCGATTTTCTCAAACGGGACGCCAAGTTCGGTCGCGAGCGCGATCACGCCGAGGGCGTTGCTCACGTTGTGCTTGCCGGGAACGTTGAGGATCGCGTCGCCGAGTTTTTCGTCGCCGCGCTGGACGCAGAAGACCGCGGCGAAATCCCTCAGCTCGAGCCCGGTCGCGCGGTAGCGGGCGTCCGGCGCAAAACCGTAGGAGACCGCACTCACGCGCGCGCCGCAGAGACGGGCCGCGTTCGCGTCGTCGGCACAGTAGAAAACCGTCCCGGCGGTTTGCCCGAGCAATTTATTGAAGACCGCTTCGATCGCCGCGAGGTCGGCGTAGTAGTCGAGGTGCTCCTCCTCGATGTTCAGGATGAGCACGTGCTCGGGATGGAAAAGCTGGAGCGTGCCGTCGCTCTCATCCCCTTCCGCGACGAAATATTCGCCTAACGACTCCCAGTGCGCGTTGCTCCCGAGGATCGGAATTTCCGCGCCGACGTAATGCGACGGATGCAGGCCGCCGCCGCGCAGGACATGCGCCGTCATCGCCGAGGTGGTGGTTTTGCCGTGCATCCCCGCGACGATGATCCCGCGCTTGCCGAGCATGATCGCGGCCAGCGCTTCGGCCCGGCGGATCGCCGGGACACCGCGGGCGCGGGCATCGGCGAGGATGTCGTTATCGTTCCGGATCGCCGACGAATAGATGATCAATTCCGCATCGGCTGCGTCCGCCGCGCGATGCGGCGAGAAGGCGCGCAGACCGAGCTGCTCGAGCCGGCCGGTCTCGAGTGTCCGCACTTTATCGGAACCGCGGACGTCGTGCCCGAGCTCGAGAAGCAGCGCGGCGATGCCGCTCATCCCGCTCCCCGCCACGCCGATCAAATGGATCGCGTGCCGCTCCTCGGTGAGGAAGCGCTGGAGCGCGCGATCAGGCGGCGAGAGCGTCATGGGACTGGCTGTACCTTTCCATCGTATCGACGATCAAATCGGCGGCGTTTTTCGGCGCGAGCGCGGCGGCCGCGGCGGACATCGTTCGCAGGGTCGCGGGCTCGCTCAGGAGTTGCTGGATTCTCTTCCCGAGCAGGTCGTCGATCAGTTCGGATTCCTTCAGCAGCAGCGCGGCTTTGGCCTGCGCGAAAATCTCGGCGTTGCGCGTCTGGTGATCGTCGGCCGCGTACGGATAGGGAATCAAAAGCGATGGCAACGCGAAGGCCGCGAGCTCGGCGAGACTGGCCGCGCCGGAGCGCGCGATCGCGAAATCGGCGGCGCTGTAAACTTCCTCCATCCGATGATGAAAAGCGGCGACGAAGGCCGGGATGTTTTCGCGCCGGTAATTGTCCTCGAGCAGCTTCTCATCGCGGCTGCCGGTGAGATGAATCACCTGCAGCGCCGCCCCCTGGAGGTCGGGCAGCGCCTTGATCATCGCCTGGTTGATGCCCGTCGCGCCCTGGCTCCCGCCCATCACGAGGAGCGTGCGCAGTTCCGGCCGGAGGCCCAGCCTAACGAGTGCCTCTGCGCGCCCGACCCGGCGCAGATTCGAACGAATCGGAGTGCCAGTCCATTCGGTCCGCGCCCGCGGGAAAAAGGCGGCGCATTCCTTGAACCCGAGGAGGACCGCCCTAACGAACCGGGCGGTGTGCCGGTTGGCCTTGCCCGGGAAGGCATTCGACTCGTGGATAAAGGTCGCGGCACCGCGCATCCGGCCGGCAAGAACCGGCGCGGTCGAGGTGAAGCCGCCCATCCCGAGGACGATCTGCGGCTGGAATTTCCGGTAGATCGCGCGGCAAAGCGCGAGGCTGTGATTAAAGCGCCTGACGAATCGGAGGATGGCCGGTGAGAAAGGCGACGGGAGCGCGACCGTCGGTAGTTTCTCGAAACGAAACTCGGCATGGCTGGTGGCCGCGAGGCTGTCGATTTCTTTTTCGGAAATGAAGACGAGCACTTCGTGCCCGCGCGCCCGCAGCACTTCCGCCACCGCCAACCCCGGGAAGAGGTGCCCGCCCGTTCCGCCGCATGCAATGACAACGTTCATCAGATTCGCGGCGTCATCCGGACGCGGACGGGGATTTGCTTTTTCGCCGCCACCGGTTCGAGCACCCCCTGGCGGTAGATGTTGAGGAGCACGCCGACAGCAAAAAGCGCGACGATCAAATTCGACCCGCCGTAGCTGATGAAGGGCAGCGGCATCCCCTTGTTCGGCAAAAGCGAGGTGACGACCCCGATGTTGATCGCCGCCTGAAAAGCGAGGAGCGAGACGATTCCGCTCCCGAGAAGAAGCCCGAAGCGATCGCGCGCGTGCAGCGAAATCGTTAGGCCGCAGATGATCACGACGACGAACAGAAAGACGACGAGCAGGCTGAAACGCAGGCCGAGCTCCTCACCGACGATCGGAAAAATAAAGTCGGTATGCGCGTAGGGCAGGTAGAGCATTTTCTGTCGGCCGTTGCCGAGCCCGAGGCCGCTGATCCCGCCGCTGCCCCAGGCGATCAGCGCCTGCATCTGCTGCAGGCCGGCGTCCTGCTTGAACTGCTCCGGATGCACAAACGCGGTCAGTCGCGCCATTCGTTCCGAGATGTGGGTGGCGACGAAAAGCACGCCGCCGACCACGCCTAGCGAGAGCGCGCCGAGGAGCGCGAGATTCGTCCCGGCGATGAACATGACGATAAAAGTGGTCGCGCCGAGGAGCGCGGTAGTGCCGAGATCGACCTCGGTGACGATGAGCGAGACGAGCAGGCCGATCATCGCGAGCGGCAAAATGAAGCCACGCCAGATCTGGCTGCTCTCCTTTTCATAACGCGAAAACCAGAAGGCGAGGAAGAAGACCGCGGCCAGCTTCGCGAATTCCGACGGTTGCGCGCTCCAGCCGTGGAAGATGATCCAGCGATGCGAGCCGTTGCGCGCCGGCAGGAGAAAACAAACCGCCAGTCCGGCCAGCGCGAGTGCGAACCAGATCATCCAGGTCCGCTGCCAGAAATGGTAATCGATTAGCGCCGCCGCCACACAAAAGACGAGGCCGACGCCGAGCCAGACCGCGTGCTTCTTAATGAAGAACAACGAGTCGCCGCGGCTGTCGCGGGCAAATGCGCCAGTGCTGTAAATGATCACCGCCCCGATCACGAGCAGACCGAGCACGGCGAGAAACATGAGATAGGCGCTCTTGCGGTGCATTCGTTAGGCAAACATGATCTGAAGAGCTTTTCCGGGGAGCACAGGCGGCTCGCCTGTCGTGTTCGGCGGCTCGCCGAACACCTGGCGCAAGAAGCGCGGAATGCTGTAGAAAGTGTACCCGGCAGCTCGGTTCCGCGCGGGTTGCGCTGCGCGCAAATGCGTTTGGCGGGCGGCCAACCGCGCACAGGCCAGCGGCCTTTGCTCCCCGGCGCAGCGTCTCGCAGCGTTCTCTAATCGTCGTTCCATCCTTACTCGCCTTTCGCCTTCGACGAAGAACGGCCCTGGGGAATTCGAAGCTTCTGGTTGATCTGCAGTTTGCGTGGATCGGTGATTTGATTGAGCGCGAGGAGATCGGCCTCGGAGACTTTCAGGTGGCGCGCGATCGTAACCGGGTTGTCGCCATGGACCACGGTATAAACCTTGCCGGAATCCTTCACGCCGCTGACGACAGCTTTCACCGCGGCCGGCGTGGCCTTCGCGACTTCGTTAGGCCCAACCCCCGGCGAGTTTGACGCGTGCGCTGTCGCTGGCTCGGCTGCAGAATCCGCCGCGACCGCGGATGGCGCCGTCGTCGCTTCGCTATTCGCGTTCGCCGCGGGCGCGGCCGTTTCCGGAAGCGAAGGCGGGTTGTTTTCGCGCGTCTTGATCGTGTTGAAAGCTACGATCCCCGCGACCGCGACGATGTGGAGCACGAGCACAATGAGGAGCGCGCGCGACAATTTCATGTTCGGCTCCGCCATCTCTTCGTAGTCCATTTCGTCGGGCAGACCGAGCGAGCGGGACCGCCGCGCGGTCGAGGCGCGGAGCTTTTTTTTGCGGGTGAGGATGAGCGGTATTTTCATAGGGTGAATTCGGGCAGGGCGCGGACCAGGGCGCGAAATTGGTCGCCGCGGTCCGCGTAGCTTTTGAACATGTCGAAAGAAGAAGTGCCGGGGGAAAAGAGGACCGTTTCGCCGTTCCGCGCCGCGGCCTGAGCGCGCTCGACCGCATCGCCTAACGAACTCGCAAGCTCGCAATCAGTGACGCCTTTCCAGTCTTCAGCGATGCGCGGCGCGATCTCGCCGATGAGGACGGCGTGGCGCACTTTTTCGCCGACGAGTTGGGCGATCGAATCGAAGGCAAAGCCTTTGTCTTTCCCGCCGGCGACGAGCACGATCGGCTTCGTCGCGCTGAGGAGCGCTTTTTCGAGCGCGTCGAGATTGGTCGCCTTCGAGTCGTTGACGTAGTCGACCCCACCGATTGCGCGGATGAATTCCAACCGGTGCAGTTGCGCGCGATAGGCGCAGAGCGGCGGCGCCATTTCTTCGAAGGACAAGCCGCGCGCGCGGCCGACGGCGAGCGCGGCCATCATGTTCTCGGCGTTGTGCGGACCGCGCAGGTGCGCCTCGGCGAGATTCAGCACGGGCTCTTGCCGGAAGGCGATCCAGCCGTCCGTAAGCGAATAGTCGCCGTCGTTCGTCCAGGCGCTGAAGGTGCGAATCTTCGGCGCGATCTTCGGGAGATGTTCCGCGACATTGACCACTGCGGTGTCGTTAGGCGTTTGGTTCTCGAAAATCCGGAGCTTCGCTTCGCGGTATTCGCGGATCGACGGGTAACGATCGAGATGGTCGGGTGCGAAGTTGAGCCAGACGCTGATCTCAGGATGAAATTCGCGGATCGTCTCGAGCTGGAACGAGCTCACTTCGACGGTGAGGATATCGAGATCGTCGCGTTCGCGCGCGGCCTCGACGAGCGGTTTGCCGATGTTGCCGCAGGCGACCGTGCGCTGGCCGCAGGCGTTGAGCATTTGCGAGATCAGCTCGGTCGTGGTGGTCTTGCCGTTGGTGCCGGTGATGCCGATCACCGGAACGCGCGCGAACTGATAGCCGAGCTCGAGCTCGCCGATCGTCGGGATATTTTTGCGGGAGAAATTTCGGCCTAACGACAGCTCGGGATCGACGCCCGGGCTGATCACGCCGAGGTCGTAAACGGTCGGGTCTTCATCCGCGGCCGGGCCGCAAAGCAGATAGACGCCCTTCGCCCGGAGCGGCTCGAGGCCAACCAGTTTTTCCTCGGGCACGCTATCGAGCATGGTGACGCGTGCGCCTTCCTCCGCGAGGAGGAGCGCGGCCGCCTTGCCGCTCCGGCCGGCGCCGAGCACCGCGACGTTCTTGTTTTTGTAATCGGGCTTCATCGCAGAAAAAAAGCTCTGTCATCCCGAGCGGAGCGAAGGACCTCGCAAGCGTCACTCGGCGTCGAGCTCGAAAGGGAAGGTCGCAAGACGCTTGCGAGATCCCTCGTCGCGCTGCGCCGACTCGGGATGACAACTTTTGGTTGGGACGCGTCTGGGTTCTTCATCGCAGTTTCAAAGTGGCCAGGCCAAGGAGCGCGAAGACGATCGAGAGAATCCAAAAGCGCACGATGACGGTGTTCTCTTTCCAGCCGCTGAGCTCGAAATGATGGTGGATCGGCGACATGGCGAAGAGCCGCTTGCCGGTGAGTTTGAAGCTCAAAACCTGCAGGATCACCGAGACCGCTTCGATCACGAAAACGCCGCCCACGACCGCGAGGAGCAACTCCTGTTTGCAACAGATCGCGACCACGCCGATCGCACCGCCGATCGCGAGCGAGCCGGTATCGCCCATGAAAACTTTTGCGGGATGGCAGTTGAACCAAAGGAAGCCGAGACCGGCGCCGACGAGCGCCGCGCAGAAGACCGCGAGCTCGCCCGAGAACGGGTAAAATGGGACCTGCAAATATTCCGCGATCCGGAAATTTCCCGCCGCGTAGGAAAGCAGCGCGTAGGCGAGCGCGACGGTGATCGTGCAACCGATCGCGAGCCCGTCGAGGCCGTCGGTCAGGTTCACCGCATTCGACGCGCCGACCATGACGAGCGCAAAAAAAAAGAAGGTGAAGACGCCCATGTTCACGATCACCGGCAGTTTGAAAAACGGCAGGTAGAGCGCGCGCGCCTGCACTTCGATCAGCGGATTGAGGAGAAAAAACGCGGTCACAATTCCGGCGAGCGCGATCTGAAAAACGAGCTTCACGCGGCCACTGATTCCGTCGGATTTTTTCTTTGTGACCTTCAGGTAATCATCCACGAAACCGAGCACGCCGAGGTAAACCATGCAGAAGAGCACGAGCCAGATGAACGGATTATCCGGTCGCGCCCAGACCACGCAGGCGACCACGACCGAGCCGATAACGAGCACGCCGCCCATCGTCGGCGTGCCTTGCTTACCACCGTGCAGCTCGGCGAGTCGGCGCACTTCCGCAGCAGTCCTGATGGGCTGGCCGACTTTGAGCGAAATTAATTTCCGGATGACGTAATTCCCGAAAAGGAGCGAGAGCGCGAAGGCAGTGATGGCCGCCAGGACCGCGCGAAAGGTGACGTAATAGAAAACGTTGAAGCCTTTGAAATCACCCGTCAGCCGATGGAGGAAATACATCATGAGGCGACGCGAGCCTCGGGTTGGCGTTTCGCGAACGCTTCGAGCACGCGCTCGGTCCGCGCGGTCCGGCTGCCTTTGATCAGGACTAGATCGCCGCGCTGCGTGTCCTCGAGCAGCTCGGCTGCTTCCTCGGCGGTGGCGACGCCAATGCTGCTCGTCAGGCCGGCGGCGCGCGCGGCCTCGGCGATTTCACGGCCGCCTTCGCCGAGCGCGATCAGGCGATCGATGCCTAACGACGCTGCGGCTTCGCCGACTTCGCGGTGACCGGCGGACGATTGCTCGCCGAGTTCGGCCATCTGCCCAAGCACGGCGATGCGCTGGCCGTCGGTCTCGAGTTCCATCAGCGTGCGCAGCGCGGCTTTCATGGAATCGGGATTCGCGTTGTAGCTGTCGTCGATGAACTGGACGCCGCGGAGGTTCCTGATCTGGAGACGCGCTTTGGTGAGCGGCGCGCTCGCCAAACCGGCGGCGCAATCTTCCAGCGAGACGCCGAGCGCGCGCCCGGCCGCGATCGCGAGCAAGGCGTTTTGCACCATGTGCAAACCCGGGACCGGCAGAATTGCGTGGCAGCGATGCGCGCCTTCGAGAATGCTGAACTCGGCGCCGCTCGCGGTCTGCACGATCTCGTCCGCCCGCACCGCGCCATGCTCGAGGCCGGCGAAGATGACCTTGGCGGCAGTGCGGCGCGCGATCGTCTCGGCGAACTCGTCGCCGCTGTTCAGAACCAGAGTGCCGTTAGGCCCTAACGACGCCGCGAGGTCGCCCTTCTCTTGCGCGATCGCCGCGCGGGAACCCATGAACTCGATATGGGCGAGGCCGATATTAGTGATGATCGCGATGTCCGCGCGGGCGAGCGTGGCGAGCGGTGCGATCTCGCCCGGGTGATTCATCCCGATCTCCCAGACCGCGACTTCGTCGGTCGCGCTCGCGCGCAGCATGGTCTGCGGCAGGCCGACGTGATTGTTGAAATTACCGTCCGTTTTCGTGACACGGAAACGCCGCGCGAGGACTGAGGCGGTGAAATCCTTCGTGCTCGTCTTGCCGTTACTGCCGGTGATCGCGACCACCTTCAAGCCTAACGAACGGCGATATTCGCCCGCGATCTGCTGGTAGGCTGCGAGCGTGTCGTCGACCCGGAGAAGCGAGAAATCGGGCGCGGGTTTTCCGGGCCAGTTTCGCTCGACAATGGCGCCGGCCGCGCCGCGCTCCAGCGCCTGCGCGATGAATTTGTGACCGTCGAAATTGTCGCCGCGCAAAGCGACGAAGAGGTCGCCGGGATGAAGCGTGCGCGAGTCGGTGCTCAGGTTCGTGACCTTCCGCTCGCCATTCCCGTTTTGCCGGACGGCTCCGGCAAATTGCGCGAGCTGGTTGAGAGAGCGCGGGTCCATTATCGCAGCACAGGCATCCTGCCTGTGGGGCCATCGGGCGTCGCGCCCGATGAATCGTTTTCCCCGAGCCAGAGACCGGCCAAGATGCCCGGTCGACCCATAGGCAGGAGGCCTGTGCTACAAGGGCGTTTGTCGGTTCTGATGCTCATTTTCAAAATTCCAAGGGTTGGTTTTCCAAAGCGCGTTGGGCGACCTGGAGGTCGTCGAAGGGCACGGTGTGGTCGGCAAATTCCTGGTAAGTCTCGTGGCCTTTGCCGGCGATGAGGACAATGTCGCGCGGTTGCGCGAGCGAGATCGCGCGGGTGATGGCTTCGGCGCGGTCGGGGACGGCTTCGTAGTTGTTCGAGCGGAATCCTTTTTTTACCTCCTCGATGATCGCGAGCGGGTCTTCCTTCCGCGGATTATCCGAGGTGATAATGCTGAAGTCGGCGTTTTGATCGGCGACGCGGCCCATCAGCGGGCGCTTCGCGTGGTCGCGATCGCCGCCGGCGCCGAAGACGCAGATCAGTTTGCGCGGCGCGAGTTCGCGGAGCGTTTTCAGGACGTTGAGGAGTGCGTCGTCGGTGTGCGCATAATCGACGAAGATCTGGAACTGCCGTTTCGCCGGTACCGCCTCGAGGCGACCAGGGACTTGCGGCGCCTTGCTCAGGCTGAGAACGGCGTCGCGAAGGTTGATGCCTAACGACGTCGCGGCGGCGAGCGCGGCGAGGGCATTGGAAACATTGAATCGCCCGATGAGCGGCAGCCTGACGAGATAGCTGCGGCCGCGGGCGTCGAGCTGAAAGGACGTGCCGCCAAATTCCGTGCGGTAATTCGAAGCCCGAAAATCGGCCCGCTGCGCGAGTCCGTAGGTGATGATCGGCGTGGTCTCGCCGAGCCGTTTCACGAGCTGTTCGCCGTAGCGGTCGTCGAGATTGATCACCGAGGCCGCGCCATGTTTGTCGTTCTGATTCGTTAGGCTGGTGAAGAGGCTGGCTTTCGCCTCGAAGTAATCCTCCATCGTCCGATGAAAATCGAGGTGGTCCTGGGTGAGGTTGGTAAAGATCGCGACGTCCCATTGCAGGCCGCGGGTGCGTCCCTGCGCGAGGGCGTGCGAGGAGACTTCCATGACCGCGGCCTGGCAACCGGCGTTGACCATCTGCGCGAGCAGTTCCTGCACGTCGGCTGACTCCGGCGTGGTGCGCGTGGCCGGTAGAATGCGATCGCCGATCTGGTAGCGGACGGTACCGATGAGGCCGCTGCGCAGACCCGCGCTTTCGCAGATGTGCTTAAGCAAAAACGCGGTCGTGGTCTTGCCGTTGGTGCCGGTGACGCCAGCCATTTTCAAATGCAGCGCGGGCTTTTTGTAAAAGACGAAAGCGAGATCGGCGAGGGCGCGGCGGGCGTCATCGACGACCAAAGTGGTGGCGCGAGAATGCGTCTCCGGGTTTTCCACCACGAGCGCCGTCGCGCCGCGCTCGAGCGCCTGGTTGGTGAACTGATGGCCATCGACATGCGCGCCGCGGACCGCGACGTAGAGACCGTTCTTCTGCACGCGGCGCGAGTCGTAGTAGATTCCTTCAATCTCGCGATCGAGCGGGCCGTTCACTTGCCGGATTTCCAAACCTGCGGCGAGAGTTTTGAGCTGCATGAGGTGTGAAGAAGCGCGGCGCGGTAGCTCAGCGGTGGGCATCGGTTAGGGCGACTCGTCCGGCCGCGTCCTGCTTCCCCTCATCCTCATGCGGCTCAAGGTCGAGATAGCGCGCCGCCTGGCCGGCGACGCGTGCAAAAATGGGTCCGGCGACTTTGCCGCCGTAGTTTTCCTCGGCGGTCTTGGTGTGCGCATCATCGAGCACAACGAGGCCGACGAAGGCCGGATTATCCGCCGGCAGGGCGCCGATGAAGGAGACGATCTCCTTGCCCTTCTCGTAGCCGCCGCCTTTGGGATCGAACTTCTGCGCGGTGCCCGTCTTGCCCCACAGCGTGTAGCCCGGAACGGCCGCTTCCGCCGCCGTCCCGCGCTTGCTCACCACGCCACGGAGCGCGAGCGCGACCTTGGCCGCGGCCTCGGGGCTGATCACCTGCCTAACGAACGTCGGCTGGGATGGACTGATCGTTTTGCCCTCGTCATCGACGATCGATTTCACGATGCGCGGAGCGACCATTTTGCCGCCATTCGCGATCGTGGCCATCGCCATCACCATCTGCAGCGGCGTGACCGCGACCTCGTGCCCCATCGGGATGCGGGTGATGGAAATCTTGCTCCAGCTCCGCGGCGAATGGAGCAGACCGCCGATCTCGCCGGGCAGCTCGATCCCGGTCGGCTGGCCAAAACCGAAGCGGCAGATGTACTCGAAGAATTTCTCGTTGCCGAGCATGAGCGCGATCTTGGCCGCGCCGATGTTGCTCGATTTCACGAGCACGTCCTGCACCGGGATTTGGCCGTAGTATTTGTGATCGTGCAGATAACGGCCGCCGTAGAGCCACGGGCCGTTCTCGCAAAAGATCGGGGTGTCGAGCGAAACTTTATGTTCGTTCAAAGCCGCGCCGACGGTGACGATCTTGAAGGTCGAACCCGGCTCCATCATGTCGATGATGGCGCGGTTTTTCATCTGCTCCGGCTGCGCGGTCTGGACTTGGTTGAGATCGAAATTCGGCCAGTTCGCCAGGGCGAGGATCTCGCCGGTCTGCGGGCGCACGAGGATGATGGTGGCTTTCTTCGGCGTGTATTCTTTCACCGCCGCGGCGAGCTCGTTCTCCACGATGTTCTGCAAATTCAGGTCGATCGTGAGGTGGATGTTGTCGCCGTTATGCGGCGGTCGCTCGATCCCGCGATAGAGGACGATCTCGCGGCCGGTGCGATCGTGCTCGGTTTCGCGAAAGCCGTTTTCGCCCTTGAGGTAGCGGTTCATCGACGCTTCCACGCCCTGGATTCCCTGGTGGGCGAAATCGAGAAAACCGATGACGTGACAGAGCATCGAGCCGTTTGGATAACGCCGCACGAGATCGCGTTCGAAGCGCACGCCGCGCAGTTTTCGCGCGCTCAGTTCCGCGCCTAACGACGCCGCATCGGCCTCGGGCAAGCTCCGCTTCAGCATCACGTAATAGCCGCCGCGCCCGATCTTTTCCGCGATCTCGGCCGCGGACATTTGCAACGCTTTCGCCAACACGGGCACGAGCGCGTCGGCGTCTTTGATCAGGCTCGGATCGGCAACGACGTTCTCGACCGGAACGTTGTGCGCGAGGACTTCGTTGTTCGCATCGTA
The DNA here is from genome assembly GCA_963831805.1 of uncultured Verrucomicrobiae bacterium. Lineage (GTDB taxonomy): Bacteria > Verrucomicrobiota > Verrucomicrobiia > Chthoniobacterales > UBA10450 > Palsa-1392. The sequence continues at coordinate 405,504 of CAWHRN010000005.1, forward strand.
GATCACGCCGCGCTCGGCCGGGATCGTCTGCAGGCTGGTGTTTTTACCGGCCGCGAGGGCGCAGTAATAGTCGTGCCGGACCATCTGGAGGTAAACGAGCCGAAACGAAAACACGCTGAAGAGCCCGACAAAAACCAGGCCCACGAGCGCGCAACGAGTTCGGCCACTCCACCTCATCTTCCACTTGGTTCCCGGTTGGCGATCGGCTGCACTTCGTCGTCGCGGAAGGGATGCGCGAGCGGCAGCCTAACGATGCTTTGGTCCGCGATCGGAACCATCTTGAGGTAACCTTCCTGGAGCCGGCGCTGGAGCGCGGGACGCGAAGTGAGCGCAGCTATCTGCACCTTCGCGTCCTCGGTTTGCGTGCGCACTTCGGCGAGCTCGCGCTCGACCTTTTTGCGGTCGTTCCCGAGGGTGTGCAGCTGCACCGAGAGGTAGACGTAGCTCAGCCCGGTGACGGCGAGGAAAACGAAAATCACGATCCAGCGCGCGAGCGCCGGGGCGTTGATCGGGTTGAATTTTTGGCGGTGGTGATTCATGCGATCCTTTCTGCGACGCGCAACTTCGCGCTGCGCGAACGCGGGTTGGCCCGCTGCTCGATCGCGTCCGGCTCGACCGGCTTCGACGTGATCAACGCGAGCTCGTATTCAGGGTTGGGCCGCGGCGCGGGCCACTCCGGCCGATCGAGGGTCGGGCGGCTGCGGTCGCGGAAGAAATTTTTCACGATCCGGTCCTCCAGCGAATGGAAGGTGATGACCGCGAACCGGCTGCCGGGCTCGAGCCGCGCGGTGATCGCGCGCAGGCCGGCTTCGAGCGCGCCGAGCTCGTCGTTAACTTCCATCCGGAGAGCCTGGAAAATTTGCGTCGCGGGATGACGTCGGCCGTGGCGACCGACGATTTTCTCGATCGCTTTCGCGAGCGTGAGGGTCTCGCGGAAGGGCCGATCCTTGCGCATTTTCACGATCTGACTGGCGATGCGGCGCGCGGCCGGCTCTTCGCCCAGTTCGCGGAAAATGCGGGTCAGATCTTCCTCCGCATAAGTATTCACCACTTCCGCGGCGGTGAGTTCGCGCCGTGGATCCATCCGCATGTCGAGCGGGCCGTTGCGCATCAGGCTGAAGCCGCGTTCGCCATTTTCGAGCTGGCGCGAGGAGACACCGAGATCGAGGACCGCGCCGCCGATTTGCGCAATGCCGAGCCGGTCGAGGACCGCGCCGGCGTCGCGGAAATTCGCGCGCTCGAGGGTGACGCGACTGCCGAAATTCGTTAGGCGCGTGCCCGAAAATTCCAGCGCGTCCGGATCTTGGTCGAGCGCGAGCACATCCGCGCCGGCCTGGAGGAGCGCCTCGGTGTGACCGCCGCCTCCGCAAGTGCCATCGAGGATGAGCGAGCCGGCGCGGGGCGCGAGCAGCTCGACGGTTTCAACCAGCAGGACTGGCCGATGATAAAGGTGATCCTCCATTGCCTGCGCCTCCTCCGGATTGACGAGCGTCCCGGTCGAGAACCGGACAGGTCGCTCAAATAACAACGCGTTCATCTCTTCTCGCCCGCTAGAGACCGACCAGGTTGGCTACATGTTGATAGGTGGAGTGTTCGTCCTCGTGGGCGCGTTTCCAGCGGGAGAGATTCCAGATCTCGAAACGGCCGGCACCGCCGACGAGGGCGACCTCGCCTTTCAGTTCGAGCTTTTTGCAAAGGTCATCGGGCAGGACGAGCCGGCCCTGTTTGTCGGAAGAACCGTGCTGCGCGCGCGCATGCAGCTGACGCTGAAAAATGCGGGCATCGCGCGCGGAAAGGCCGGGTGCGTTCAGCGCCACCAAGCCGAAACGCGCGAATTCCTCGGGCGGCATCACGAGCAGACACTGCAGGTTTTGCTCCGGCAGGAGGATGAACTCTTCCGTTTCGCCGTTGCGCCGCCAGCGTGACGGAATCGTCACCCGATTTTTCCCATCAATCTGATGACGAAAATCACCGGCGAAAAAGTGAGGCGATGACGAGGCAGAATCCATGCGTAGAGAGGATCAACGGTCCATATTAATCCACTTTCCCCCACTTTAAACCACCACGTTTTTTCCGGGTCAATAAAATTAATGGCGGTTTGCGCGCTTTTCTTCGGCCACGTAATCTGCACCCCAGTTCTATGTTCAGAAAAACCTTCGCTCTCTGCGCGCTCCTTCTTCCGCTCTCCGGCGCCGCTCCGCTCGTGGCGCAGACCGACAACGACGCCATCCGGGTGACGATGACGATGAATCCCGACGGCTCGAAGACGGTCTACCGCGTCGACGGCGCGAAGCACGAATCAGTCGCGACCACCACGACGGCGAACGGCAAGCCCGGCGGGAAAATCATCTACCAACTCGATGCCGAAGGCCGCTACGAAACCGGCCGCGTTTTCGCCGCGGATGGCGCGTTTCGTTTCAAGACATTGTATCGCTACAACACCGCCGGCCAACTCGCGGAAGAGACGCAACTCGATAAGGACGACTCAGTCCGGCACAAGATCGTCTATACCTTCGACGCCGAGGGGCGCCCGACCGGTTACGCGATTTACGACGGCGCGGGCGCGCTGCTCGGTCGCACGAGCCCGAAAGCGCCACCGGCCAAAAACACACGAGCGCGGCGCTGACGCCCCAACGCTTGTCATCCTGAGCCGCGCAGACGGCGAAGGATCTCGCAAGCGTCGTGCGACCCGCAGTTGCCTGGCAGCGTCAGGGAACATTGGCGAAGTCTTTCGCCGGGTTGCGCCGACTCAGATGACAAATTGCCACACCTTTTTCATTTCCTCGTTAGGCCAAACCGCGCGCTCACTTGCCAGCGGCAGTAAAGGGAGTTATCAAGTCACCACATGATCGATTACATCCAGAAGGGTGGTCTACTCATGTGGCCCATTCTGGTCTGCAGCATCATCTCGATCGCTGTCTTCGCGGAACGACTGTTCTACTTCCATCGGGCCACCATTCACGTGGGAGAATTTTTGCAGGGTCTCTCGAACCTGGTGCAGCGGCGCAACTTCGCCGAGGCGCTCCACGAATGCGCCGGCACGCCAGGGCCGGTCGCCCGGGTGATTCATTCGGCAATCATCCGGCACGATGCGCCGCGCGCGGAGCTGCGTGAGATCGTGCAGGAAGCCGGCCAGCTCGAAGTGCCGAAGCTCGAACGCTTCCTCGGCGTGCTCGCGACCCTTGCCTATCTCACCCCTCTGCTGGGATTGTTGGGCACGGTCGCCGGAATGATCGAGGCCTTCGGCATGGTCTCGTCGAATGGCGGCTACGCGACCGTGACTGAGTTATCCACCGGTATCTATAAGAGTCTTCTGACTACGGCCGCCGGTCTGGTTGTCGCGACTCCTACTTTCGTCGCCTACAGCTATCTCTCGTCCCGAGTGAATACGCTCCTGCACGACATGGAACGCGCGGGCATTGAAGTGGTCCACATGCTGACCGATCGCGCGCCGACGGCGGAAATCATCAGCTTCCAACAGGCACAGACCAAGGCCGCGGAACAGCGCTTCGAGCGTTAGGCCGGCGGCGCAGGGCCTCTCGCGCCTAACGAGACATGAAGCTCACGCGCACGAGTAACATCAGCTTCGGCTGGCTCTATGTCTTTCCCCTGCTCGACGTTCTTTTCCTGCTTATTTTCTTCCTCCTCCTCAGCTCAAATTTCGTCCTCCAACCCGGCATCTCGGTCACAGTCCCCTTCTCGCGCTTTACGTTAGGCCCGCAGCCGAATCAGCAGATCATCAGCATCACCGGCGGCCCCAGTCCTGCGATCTATCTGCGCGATCAAAAGGTGACCCTCGATCAGCTCGGGCCCGGGCTCGACGCGACCAAGCGCGAAGGTCGTTCGGTAGTCATCAAGGCCGACCGCCAGGCCTCCTACGACCTCGTCATGGCCGTCACGAACGCGGCGCTCGAGCGCGGGATCAGCTCCGTCGCGCTCGCCACCACTCCGCAACAGTAATGGCGGGCACCTACGCGCAACCGCACGGGCAGTTACTCTTTCATTGGGAACGTCCGCGCCGACGGAAGGTCGCGATCGCGGGATTTATCCTGGCCTCGTTAGGCTTGCATGCCCTTTGTTTTTTGCTTTTCCAGGTCATCTATCCGCCGACCATCGCGCTCCTACCCCCGCCCGCGCGGGTGAGCGTGATCGCGCCGACTTCGCCGGAGGCGCGCACCTTCCTGCGCTGGCTCGAGGCGGAAGACCCGGCGCTCGCTTCGCAAACTCAGCGGCCCGCTGAGGCGCGGCCCTATCAGCTTCCGAAACTCGCGCACGTTCCTTCCTATGTCGCGGTGCCGCCGCATTTGAAGGAAATCCCGCCACCCGCGCCGGCGAAGCTCGAACAGGCCGCGATGCCGCCCGCGCCCGTGCCGATGGACGAACCCGCACCGGCTCCGGCGCCGATCGTCGCGCCAACCACGATCACGTTTTCCGGGTCGTTAGGCGCACGCTCCTTCACCCGGCCGGAAATGAAGTTCCAGGCGTCGCTCCCGGACGCGCCGCAGGCGGCGATCTTCCGGGTCGCAGTCGATCGCGCGGGCGTGATCCGCTACTGCTTCCTCAATTCCTCCTCGGGCGATGCCGCGCTCGACGAACAGGCTCGCCGCACCCTCGCGCTTTGCCGGTTTGCGCCTAACGAACAGTCCACCTGGGCCGAGGCCACGATCGTTTTCGGTACTGACCTCGAGCTGCCGAAACCGGCGGAGCACGCCCCGTGATCCGGGTCAGCCTCGCGGCGCTGGTTACGATTTACCTGCTGCTTTTTCTTGCAGCGGTTTTTCTCCTCTGGATAGTGGGCGAGTGGAACCGGCGCCGCCGGGAACAGCGGGCCCTTCGCCACCGTCTGCGGTGTGTGATTTGCGCCTTCGAGTTTGAGGATCGCACGGCCACGCTGCTGCCACGCTGCCCGCGCTGCGGCAGCCTCAACGAACGTTTTAAACTGGATCGGATTTAATCATGGGAATGTGGATCGGCAGAAATCGTAAAGCGCGTGTCACCTACGGGTTCGACGAAATCGCGCTCGTCCCCGGACAGGTGACGATTAACCCAAACGAAGTCGACATCACGTGGCGCCTGCCGCGGAAGGAGAGCGAGCCGCTGGAATTCAAAATCCCGATCCTCGCCAGTGCGATGGATGGCGTGGTCGACGTGCGGTTCGCGATCGAGATGGGAAAACTCGGCGGTCTCGCCGTGCTCAATCTCGAAGGCGTCCAGACCCGCTACAAAAATCCCGAGGAAGTGCTGCAGAAAATCGTCGACGCCGATAAAGCCGAGATCACCGCGCTGCTCCAGAAAATTTACCAGGAACCGGTGCAGGAGGATCTCATCCGTGCGCGGGTGAAGGAGATGAAAGACTCCGGCGTGCCGGTGGCCGTCAGCTCCATTCCGCAACGTGCAGAAAGCTTCGGCGCGATCGCGCAGGAAGCGGGCGCGGATATCTTTGTGGTCCAAAGCACGGTCTCGACCGCGCGTCATGTTTCCACGGAATACGCCTCGCTCGACCTGACGAAATTCTGCCGCGAAATGCGCATTCCGATCATCGTCGGGAACACGGTCGGCTACGATGCGACTTTAGAAATCATGCAATGCGGTCCGGCGGCGGTCCTGATCGGCGTCGGTCCCGGCGCCGCCTGCACTTCGCGCGGCGTCCTCGGTCTCGGCGTGCCTCAAGTCACCGCGACGGTCGACTGCGCCGCGGCTCGTGACGCTTATTTCAAGAAGTCTTCGCGTTACGTTCCGATCATCACCGACGGCGGCATGAGCAAAGGCGGCGACGTCTGCAAAGCGCTCGCCTGCGGCGCGGACGCGGTCATGGTCGGGAGCGCTTTCGCCAAAGCCTACGAAGCGCCCGGTTCCGGTTATCACTGGGGCATGGCGACGCCGCACGCGAATCTCCCGCGCGGCACCCGGATCAAAGTCGGCGCCACCGGCTCGCTGAAGCAGATCCTCTTCGGCCCCGCGGAAGTGGACGACGGCTCGCAGAATCTGGTCGGAGCGATCACCACCTGCATGGGCAACGTGGGCGCGAGTTCGTTGCCGGAATTCCAGCAGACCGAAATTATTATCGCGCCGTCGATCAAGACCGAGGGCAAGCTTTTCCAGACCGTGCAAAGCGTCGGGATGGGCACGCGCTAAGAGGGCGCGGCGTATCCTTCGACCGCGCAGCATTTAAGTGACAACCCGCGCCGCGCGGGTAAAAGATAGTCATCCCCTCGCACCCGTTATGAAAGATCGCAGAGTCGTTATCACCGGCATGGGCGTCATCACCCCTTTAGGTCGCGAGCTCGAGGAATTCTGGAGCAACCTGCTCGCCGGTCGCAGCGGCATCGGCCCGATCACGCGGTTCGACACCAGCGTCGGCTACGACAGCACCATCGCCGGCGAAGTCCGCGACTTCGATCCCAAGCCAGTTTTTAATAATCCGAAAGAGCACAAACGCACCGATCGTTTCGCGCATTTCGCGATGGCCGCGGCGAAAAGCGCGATGGCCGACGCGGGCATCGACATGGAAAAAGTCGTGCGCGAGCGCTTCGGCGTGATCGTCAGCAGCGGGATCGGCGGACTGAAAACGCTCGAAGATCAGCACAGCGCGCTGGTTAACAAAGGACCCGATCGCGTCTCGGCGTTCACGATTCCCATGCTCATCAGCAACATGGCGAGCGGGCTCATCTCGATGGAGTTCGGTCTGCGGGGGCCGAACATGTGCATCGTCACCGCCTGCGCGACGTCGAACAACGCGATCGGTGAAGCCTGGCGGATCATCAAGTTTGGCGACGCCGATATTTTCCTCGCCGGCGGCTCGGAAGCGTCGGTCATTCCCGTCGGCCTGGCCGGCTTCTCGGCGATGAAGGCCTTGAGCACGCGCAATAGCGAACCGGAAAAAGCCTCACGGCCGTTCGATCGCGATCGCGACGGTTTCGTCATCGGCGAAGGCGGCGGTGTGGTCGTGGTCGAGGAACTCGAACATGCAAAGGCGCGCGGCGCGAAAATCTACTGCGAGCTTTCCGGCTACGGACTCTCCGGCGACGCCTATCACATGACCGCGCCGCCACCCGACGGCGAAGGCGCGGCGCGCGCGATGAACATGGCGCTCGATCACGCGAAGGTCGCGCCGAGCGACGTCGACTACGTGAACGCGCACGCCACCTCCACCGGCCTTGGCGACATCTGCGAAACCCGCGCGATTAAGACCGTCTTCGGCGATCACGCCAGGAACGGGCTCGCGATCAGCTCGACGAAATCCATGACCGGCCACTTGTTAGGCGGCGCGGGCGCGATCGAGCTGGCGGCCTGCATCCTCGCCATGCGCGACGGCAAAATCCCGCCCACGATCAACCTCGACAACCCCGATCCTGAGTGCGACCTCGACTTCACGCCTCACGTCGCGAAGGAAAAAAAAGTGCGGGTCGCGGTCAACAACTCGTTCGGCTTCGGCGGCCACAACGCCACGCTGGTAGTGAGCCAGTTTCGCGACTAGGCCTTTGCCGTGATTCTCCAACGCTTCGAATTACCTGGCGGTCGCGCCTAATGGTCGCTTCGCCCACGTCTGGAAAGAAAACGGCGATTACATGGCGCTCGACGTGATGCTGATTACCGCGTTGGAAAAGGCGGGCAACGGCACCAAACGCCGGCTTAGTTAGGGGCTCGCAAATGGACCGCGGGCTGCTTTCGCAAACCGGAGCCGCTTGCGTTCAGGCATCACTGCCAGAGTTTCCGGGATGCGGGAACTTGGCAGACTTCTGGTGGTCTTTGGCGGCGCGCTGGTCATCATCGGAGCGTTGCTCTGGAGCGGGTTCGGCGCGGGCTGGCTCGGCCGTTTACCGGGCGATATTCGGATCGAGCGCGGGTCTTCGGCCTTTTATTTCCCCGTCGTTACCTGCCTCATCCTCAGCGTGGTCCTGAGCCTGCTCCTCGCGCTCTTTCGTCGTTAGGCGCATGGTCGAGATGCGAAACCGCCTAACGAGGCACGTCACGCGGCTGCGCCAATGCCGGCGCTGTCCGCTGATGCATCCGCCGCCTGTCTCCGGCGGTCCGGTTATGAGTCGGATCATCCTAGTCGGGCAGGCGCCCGGCGTGCGCGAACCGGTCGTCGGGAAACCATTCGCCTGGACCGCCGGGAAGACGCTCTTTCGCTGGTTCGAGGAAGCGCTCGGACTCCGCGAAGAAGAGGTCCGCGCACAGATTTATTTCGCCGCGGTCTGCCGCTGCTTCCCGGGCAAGGCGCCGGGCGGCAGCGACCGCGTCCCGAACCCGCAGGAGATCGCCAATTGCTCTTCCTGGCTGGACCGCGAGTTCGAAATCCTCCGACCCCGCCTCGTCATCCCGGTCGGGAAACTGGCGATCGCGCAATTCATGAGCGTCGGAAAACTCGACACCGTGATTGGCCGTCGTTTCGAGGCGGAAAGATCCGGCCGTAAGTTTCACCTCATCCCGCTCCCCCATCCTTCGGGCGCGTCGCCCTGGCACCGGATTTCGCCCGGTCGCGAACTCCTGCAACAGGCTCTCCGACTCATCGCGGGAGAGATGAATCGGGAAGAAAGGAAAGCAGGAAAGAATCAGCAGACCAAATCCTGAAATTTTCCTGCTTTCCCGCTTTCCGGATTCATCCTTTCTTCTCCCATGTCCGACCCAATCCGCGTCACCGTCTGGGGAGAGAACGTCCACGAGCAAAAGAATCAGACAGTCGCGGAGATTTATCCGCACGGAATGCACAACTGCATCGCCGCCGGCCTTCGCGAAGACCCGGCCCTCGCCGTCCGGACCGCGACTCTTCAGGAACCGGAGCATGGCCTAACGAATAAAGCTCTCTCGGAGACCGATGTGCTCCTCTGGTGGGGTCACGCCGCCCACGGTGAGGTGGCGGACGCGGTCGTGGAGCGAGTCCTCAGCCGCATCTGGGAAGGAATGGGATTCATCGCGCTCCACTCCGCGCATTACTCGAAAGTCTTCAAACGTCTCATGGGCACGAGTTGCTCTCTCACCTGGCGCGAAGCCGGCGAGCGCGAGCGACTCTGGGTCTGCAATCCCGGCCATCCGATCGCCCGCGGAATCGACAAGTGTTTTGAAATCGAAAACACCGAGATGTATGGCGAGCCGTTTGCGATTCCGGCCCCGGACGAGATCGTTTTTCTCTCGTGGTTTGAAGGTGGCGAAGCCTTTCGCAGCGGCTGCACCTGGAAGCGCGGGAACGGCAAAATCTTTTATTTTCGTCCCGGCCACGAGACCTATCCGATTTACTTCCATTCCACCGTGCAAAAGGTGCTGCGCAACGCGGTCCGCTGGGCGGCGCCCGAAGGTCAACCCTGGATCGATAGCTGTCCCAACGTCCCGTTCAGCGAAACGCGTGAGCAATTGACTGCGAAGGGACCACGTCTCCATCGGGAAGGCGAAGCCGGTTTCAAATAAGCGTTTGAAATGGCAGTTTGACGAAGCCATCTTCGCCGATGGCGAAGGCGCGCTCCTCCTCTCCGGAGACAGACCCAACCCCTGATTCCCTGATCGCGGCGGCCGGAGAAATCTTCGCTCGCCGCGGCTACGAAGCGGCCACCGTCGCGGAGATCACTCGCGCCGCCGGGACCAATGTCGCGAGCGTGAATTACCACTTCGGCGACAAGCTCACCCTCTACATCGCCGTCCTGCGCCATTCTCTGCCGCCTCCGCCGGATGCCGATTCCATCGCGAAAACAAAGAAGCTCTCGCCGGAGAAACAACTCACCGCGTTCATCATCGAGTTTGTCCACGCGCTCATCGGCGAAGGCCGGCCAAGCTGGGGCGCGCGAATCATGGCGCGCGAGATTGCCCAACCGACCGCGGCCCTGCCCGAAGTCATCAATGAAGTGATGCGCCCCCGCTACGAGCGGCTTCGCGTCATTGTCGGCGCCTATCTCGGGGAACCACCGGCCTCCGAGCGGGTCCGCTTCGTGGCCCACAGCGTGATCGCACAGTGCGTCCATTGGGCTCACGCGCAGCCGCTCTTCCCGCATCTTTGGCCGCAGTTTCGACTCACCGCACCACAAATCGGTCGCATCGCGGATCACATTGCGAAATTTTCGCTCGCGGGACTGAAAGCGATGCGACGACCGGCCTTCAAGTCATGAGCAAGGGCAAACCTAACGACCAAAGCCATTGGCGCCCTTCGCATAACCCATGGGCGGTCGCGCTCACGGTCACCATCGCGACTTTCATGGAAGTGCTCGACACCGCGATCGCGAACGTCTCTCTGCCGCACATCGCGGGCAGTCTCTCCGCAAGCCAGGAAGAAGCGACTTGGGTTCTTACCAGTTATCTCGTGGCTAACGCTGTCGTCTTACCCCTAAGCGCCTGGATCTCCGATCGCGTTGGCCGCAAACGCTTCTATATGAGTTGCGTCATTCTTTTCACTGGCAGCTCGCTCCTTTGCGGTCTCGCACCCAGCCTCGGTCTGCTGATTTTCTTTCGTGTCCTGCAAGGGATCGGCGGTGGCGGTCTCGCGCCCAGCGAGCAGGCGATTCTCGCCGATACTTTTGAACCCGCGAAACGCGGCATCGCCTTCGCGGTCTATGGAATGGCGGTCGTCCTCGCGCCGGCGATCGGGCCGACGTTAGGCGGTTACATCACCGATCATTACTCGTGGCATTGGATCTTTTTCATTAACGTCCCCGTGGGCGTCCTCTCACTTTTCCTGACTGCGCACTTTGTGGAGGATCCGCCGGCACTCAAAGAATCCACCAAACGGTCGCGCGGCCTTTCTATCGACTATCTCGGCGCCGGACTGATCGCGGTCGCGCTCGGCTCGCTCGAGGTAGTGCTTGATAAGGGCCAGGAAGACGACTGGTTCTCCAGCAGTTTCATCGTGTTTTTCTCCATCCTCGCGGTCGTCTCCCTCGCCATCTTCCTGGTCTACGAATGGCAACAGGAACACCCGATCCTCAACCTCCGCCTCTTCAAGAATCGTAACTTCGCCGTCTGCACCCTGCTCATGCTCACGCTCGGCGGAGTGCTTTACGGCACGACGGTGCTGATCCCGCAATTTGTGCAAACCCAACTTGGCTACACCGCCGAATTAGCCGGCAAGGTGCTAACTCCGGGCGGCTTCGTGGTCATTCTTTGTCTGCCTATAGTCGGCCGGCTCGTCTCCAAGGTCGACGCCCGCTATCTCATCGGCTTCGGCTTTATCGTCAGCTCGCTCGCGCTCTTTCACATGACCAGTCTTTATCAAGGGATCGACTTCCGCTCCGCCGTCATGTTCCGCATCTACCAAGCCATCGGCCTCGCCTTTCTCTTCGTGCCCATTAATACCATCGCCTACATCGGGATTCGGCCCGAGCAAAATGGCCAGGTCTCCGCGATCATCAACCTCTGTCGTAATCTTGGCGGCAGCATCGGCATCGCCACTCTTACCACCTTGCTCGCCCGGCGCACCCAGCTGCACCAGTCCTATCTGGGCTCACATATTTCGCCAGACGATCCACAACTGCGCGATACCCTAACGAGCATAGGACAACGTCTGATGCACGCCGGCGCCGGCAGCGTCGACGCGATGCAGCAGGCCTACGGCCAGATTGCGCGCAGCGTGAATCAGCAGGCCAGCATTCTCGCCTACATCGACGTGATCGAGATCTTCGCCATCGTCTGCCTCGCAGTCGCCCCGTTGCTCTTCTTTGCGAAACGAAGTGAAGGCGGCGAAGCCTCCATGGGCCACTAATCCAATCCATTTATGACCACTGAAAAAGAAGTGCCTAAGGCTCGCGCGACGGAAGAGGAACAGGAAGAGAAGAAGAATTCGGGCGAGAAGGACAACCGCGACGAAAAGAATAACGGCCAAGACTCGAAGAGGGACGAGAACAAGAAACCCAAAAAGAAGGGGAGCAAGAAGCCGTTGCTCATTCTCGGCATTGTCCTGGTCATCGCCGCGATCGGCGGCGTGAGCTACTACCTCCACGCGCGCAACTACGAATCGACCGATGACGCGTTCATTGACGGCAACGTCGTCCAGGTAAGTCCCAAAGTCGCCGGCACCGTCACCGCGGTGCACTTCGGCGATAACGATCGTGTAACGAAAGGACAATTGCTGATTGAGATCGATCCGCGCCCTTTCGAGGTCGCGCTTGAGAAGGCCCGGGCGGAACTCGCGCAGGCGGAAGCCCAGTCTGTCCAGCAAAGCGCGCAGACCGAAGTCGCCGGGATCAATTACAATCGGAACAACGGGCTTTACACCAAGGATGCGCGCGCGGTTTCCAAGGAGCAGGTTGACTCCGCGAAGGCGAGTCTCGATGCCGCGAAGGGCGCGCTCGGCGCGGCGACCGCGACGATTCAAGCGGCGAAGGCTGCGGTGCATGATGCCGAGTTACAGCTTTCCTACACGAAGATCCACGCGGTCTCCGACGGAACAATTGCGCGTAAACAGGTGGTGGCCGGGAATTATGCGCAGCCGGGACAGACCCTTTGCTCGTTAGTCCAGCCCCAGGTCTGGGTGACGGCGAACTTCAAGGAAACCCAGCTCGCGAAGATGGTCCGGGGACAGCCGGTGAAGATCAACGTCGACATTTTTCCCGATCGGGAACTCAGGGGACACGTCGACAGTTTCCAACCCGGGACCGGGTCGCGTTTCTCTCTCCTCCCCGCCGAGAACGCGACCGGCAACTTCGTCAAAGTCGTGCAGCGCGTCCCGGTAAAGATTCTCTTCGACGAATCGAACCAGGACCTGCAACGGCTTTCGCCTGGGCAATCCGTTATTTCGACGGTGGACATCAGCGTTCAGCCTAACGAACAAAGGAAGCGGGAGGATCGATGAATCTTCGCTGCCTCCTCCTGGCGAACCTCCTTCTCTTGGCCGGCTGTTCCGTCGGGCCGAAATACGCCGGTGCTCCCAACGACAAGCTGCCGGGCCGTTTCAAAAACCCGCCCGGCTCCAATCAACACGAAGCCGACGGCAAGGAGCGGGCGCCCGCCGGACCGTGGTGGGAGAACTTCCATGATCGCGTCCTGAACGAACTCGAGCGTGAGGCGTACGCGAACAATCAGGACCTGCACATCGCCCTCGCGCGCCTCGCAGAAGCCCGCGCCCAGACCCGGGTCGCGGCGGCCGATTTTTACCCGAGCGTGAATCTCGAACCAAGCGCGACGCGCCAGCGCACGAGTAACACGGAACCGTTTCAGCGCGGCAAGCTGATCGGGCCGAATCCGTTCGGCGGCGGGAGCACAGAGGAGGACCTGGTGATCAGCACCCAGCCGCTCTCGCGCACTTACAACCTCTTTCGTTTTCCGCTCGACCTGAACTGGGAGCTCGATCTTTTTGGCCGCGTGCGCCATGAGGTGGAAGCCGCGCGCGCGACGGTCCAGGCGGGCGAAGCGGACTTGGAAAATCTGCGCCTCAGCGTGACCGCGAACGTCGCCGCGGATTACTTTAATCTGCGCGCGCTCGATGCGGAGATCGCGGTCCTGCAGGCGACGATCAAGACCCGCCGCGACGCACTCGAGATTGCGCAGGAACGGTTGCAGGCTGGCCTAACGAGTGAACTCGACGTAGTCCGCGCGGAGAGCGATCTGGCGGGGAACGAAGCGAACCTGATCGCGGTCCAGCGGACCCGGGGCGACATGGAAAACGCGCTCGCCGGTTTGCTCGGGCGCACTGCAAGCGGTTTCGTGTTGCCGGCTCATCCGCATATTTCGGAACCGCCGCGAATTCCGGCCGGCTTGCCGAGCCAGTTACTCGAACGCCGTCCGGATGTGACCAGCGCCGAGCGCCAGCTCGCGGCCGCGAATGCGCGCATCGGCGTCGCGACCGCGGATTTTTTTCCTCGCATCCGGCTGACTGGCGCCGCCGGTCTTGAAAGCGCCGATCTCGGCCTGCTTTTCCAGGCGCAAAGCCGTCTCTGGCAAATCGGGCCAAGCCTTACGGCGCCGATTTTCGAGGGCGGCCGCAATGCCGCAAACCTACAGGAGGCCCGGGCGCGCTACGAGGAAGGCGTGGCGACTTATCGCAAGGAAGTGCTGATCGCCTTCCAGGAAGTGGAAACCGCGCTCAACGATTTGCGCACCCTAGCAGCGGAATCAGAAGCACAAAGCCGCGCAGTCGCCGCCGCCCAGCGCGGCCTTGATCTTAGCGAGCAGCAATACGGCCATGGCGCGGTCAGTTATGTCGACGTGCTCGATGCGCAGCGGACCCTGCTGGCAGGCCAGCGCGCGTCCGTGCAACTCCTTGGGCAACGTTCGCAGGCGACGGTGCAGTTGATCAAGGCGCTGGGCGGCGACTGGCGTTAGCCCTTTACCTAACGATTCTAGGTCTCAACGCTGGATCCGCTGCAGCTCGCGGCCGAAACGTTGTCGCACCCGCCAGAGCAGCAGGATCGCCACCGCGCCCAGGCCGCCAACCAGGCCGTACCAAAGCCCGACCGCGCCTAACGACGTCCGGAAGCCGAAGAAATAGGAGAGCGGCATCATCACAACCCAGAAGCCGGCGATGTTGATTAACATCGGAATGCGCGTGTCGCCGGCACCGCGCAGGATACCGCCGGCCACGACCTGCAGACCGTCGAAGACCTGGAATACGCCTGCTACCGGAAGGAGCTGCGCAGCCAGCGCGAGCACCCCGGCCTCCGTGGTATAGAGCTCGGCCAGCTGCCTCGGGATGACGATAAAAGTGCACGCGCTTACGATCATGAAGGCCGTCCCGCAGACGAGCGCGGCTCCGGCCTGCCGGCGCGCGGTGGCGGGATCATGCCGGCCGATGGCATTCCCGATCAAGACCGCCGCCGCCGAGCCGATTCCGAGCGGGACCATGAAAGTGAAGGACGCGAGATTCAGCGCCACCTGATGACCGGCTAACTGTTCCGTCCCAAAGACACCCATGAGCAAACCGATCACGGCGAAGGCGGCGTACTCGATCTGGAATTGCAGTCCGATCGGCGCGCCAAGTAAGAGCATTCGCCAGAGCGGTGCGAATTCGCCCAGCCGCGGCGCGAGCGGATGCAAATGGCGGATCAGACTTGGCCAACCTGCGCCTAACAAGAAAAGGACCATAAGCCATCGGCTGACGGTCGAAGCCCAAGCTGCTCCCGCCACGCCGCTCGCCGGCATTCCCCAATGACCATAGATCAGAATCCAGTCGAGACCCGCGTTCAGCAGATTCGCGAGGATGATCGTGAGCACGATTGGCCGCATCCGATGTTTCGCCTGCAGCGTCTGGCGGAAAACAATGAAAGCGAAAACCGGGAAGACACCCGGAATGCAGATCCAGTCGTAAAGCGCCGCGACCGGCACGACGTCGGGAGGTTGTGCGAGCCAACCCAGCACCTGATCGGAAGGAAGAAGCAGCAGGGTCGTTGGGACGGTAATCGCGACGGCCACGAGCAACCCGCGTTGCAGGCCGCGGGTGACGCCCGGCTCGTCATTCGCGCCGACCGCCTGCGCGATGATCGGGTCGAGCGCCATCAGCACGCCCATGCCGAAGATGGTTGCCCCGAAGAAGTAAAGGTTCCCGAGCGCCACCGCCGCCAGGGCGACCGCGGAAAGATGCCCGACCATAATGACATCCACCATGCCCATCGCGACCATGCCCACCTGCACAAACGCCACCGGCGCCGCGAGGCGGAACGTCAGCCGGAGGTCGGTAAAAGTAGGAATGAAAGAGCGCATGACCGGACCGCGACGACCGAGCGGCTCGCCCTACAGTAGCGGCTAACTCTCGGGAAGCACGCGCTTGACCAGGCGGTTGATTCCTTCCGGGGCAAAGTCACTCGGGGGATAAATCTTACGCGCCTTCAGATACCAGGAAAGACTCGAGCCGATCTCATCGTGACTCTCACTCTTTTCCGCCGTGCGCAGAGTTCTCACGAAGTCGGATGCTTCAATCGCTAGGTGATTCGGTCCACTGTTCCCCTCGCTCCGGGCCTCTTTTAACTTCCGTCCCCCCCGCGCTTATCCTGCGCACACAGGACGCTATACTTCTTGTGAATATCGATCCCAACGTAGTTCATAAAAACAGTTCCTTTCCTTTTTGCCACAGCTTGCACTGCGGCGAACCGTTTTCATGTTACCTGACCCCGTTGTACCAACTGAGCGAACACCGATTCAGGATTTCAACCAGCCTCTCACAGCACTGACGCTTCAACGGTTGATCTGCTTGGTGCGATCAAACTCCAAGTTGCGCGAACCCGAAGGGTTTACGTAGGCGTCGACTTCGAAATGAGTCCGCGCCGAAGGATAGTCGGCTTGAAGATTTACCGTGAGGCGTCGATACTCTTTTCCGTCGTAGAAATAATAAGGTCCGCTGCGTCGTCTCGCTGAGCGTGCCCAGGAAACGCTCTCGGTCTTGCTCGTCCTGGAAGATCGCTTCGCGCCGATCCCCGCGACACAGCACGTGGTAGAAAGCTCCCGCAAATTCTATCCGCACCTGCCTCGGCATGCCTTCCTCTGTCCGATTTATCTCAGCCAGGCAAGAATATTCTCCTGACCCCTATTCCCTACCGTCAGTGTTTCCGAATCGCAATCCGCCCGCTGTTCGGAGCCGGGAAAGGAGTGTCGATAGTTAGCTCTGACCCCTATCGACTTCTGCGCGATGATCGGGTCGAGCGCCATCAGTACGCCCATGCCGAAGATGGTCGCCCCGAAAAAGTAAAGGTTTCCGAGCGCGACCGCCGCCAGGGCGGCCGCGGAAAGATGCCCGACCATGATGACATCCACCATGCCCATCGCGACCATACCCACCTGCACAAACGCCACCGGTGCCGCGAGGCGGACGGTCAGCCGGAGGTCGGCGAGAGTAGGAATGAAAGAGCGCATATCCTGATGTTTAAAAAGCTAAACCTCGCCCGACTTCATCCCAGTCATCTCATGGCAACTTCCGCCCCGGTCGCGAAAGATCTTTCGGACGCGGCGAGAGTTGTCGAGCGTGCAGGCAGCCACCCGTACCTGGCATCTCGATTTACAAAGAGTCGGTCACGCTCGGCCGGCCCTTCATGTCCCGGAAAGAAAAATCCCGACGCACCGCTGATGAATACGTTCGCATGATAAAAATGGATCACAGAACTCGCGAGCTCGTTGCCAAAGTCCCCCAAGTCACACTTCTCTTCTGGATCATCAAAATCCTCGCAACCACGCTGGGCGAGACTGGTGGCGACGCCGTTACCATGTCGTGGTTGGGCGAAACCACGGCGGAAGGCAATGGCAGCGGTTATCTGATCGGCACCGCCATCTTCGGCGTGATCTTCGTCGCCGCGGTGCTCGTGCAGATTAAAGCAAAGAAATTTCACCCGTTCCTCTACTGGCTCACGATCGTCGCCACGACCACAGTCGGAACGACGCTGGCGGACTATTGCACCAGATCGCTCGGCATTGGCTACACCGGCGGTTCCGCGATCCTCCTAACCTGCGTGATCGCGTCGCTCCTGGTCTGGCGTCGGTCGACTGGAAGTATCTCGGTCGAAACGGTAAACACGCCAAAGGTCGAGATCTTCTATTGGGTCACGATCATGTTTTCGCAGACGCTCGGCACCGCGCTCGGCGACTGGGTCGCGGATACCAATTCCATGGGTTATCTCGGGGCGGCTGCGGTCTTCGGCGGCCTGCTCCTCGTGACCGCGCTGCTCTACTATTTCACCGGCCTGTCGCGGGCGGTTTTGTTTTGGGCGGCCTTTATTTTAACGCGGCCTCTCGGAGCGGTGGTCGGCGATTTTCTCGACAAGCCGATCGCGAATGGTGGTTTATCGATGAGCCGTTACACCGCGTCGCTCGCGCTGCTGTTGGTGATCGTGTTGCTCATCCTGATCTTCCCGCAGAAGCCGGCGCGCAAAGCGCACTGACTAGAAAAGCAGCTGCACGCCGCAGTAGCCGACGAGCGCGAAAGGCTCGCTTTCCGGGGTACGGATCTCATGGCCTAAAGAGGCGATCCAGACGCACTGCGCGCTTAGTTCGTGGCGAAAGCCGACGTTTACGAGCAGCGTGTCGCGGGTGAAATTAGTCCGGGAGTTGCCGTGCAGCTCCGCCATGAGTTCCGTCGTCTTACTCACGTGCACGCCGCCGATGAGTCCGTAAAGCCATTCGCCGCGGGAGACGTTGCTGACCAGCGGCCCGAACTCGGCACCGACGCCAAATGGGCCGATCGCCTTGGCGAACTCCACCGGAATTTGGAAACGCGTTCCATCATCCGCCAACCCGCGGCGCACCGAGGATTGCACGGCGTTAAAGAGGAGGCGCGGGAAGGTCGACATTGCGAAACCGGCCTGCTCCTCATCCAAAAAACGCCATTTCAGCGCCGCCTCCAAGCCGCCGAGGCCGCCCACCAGGCCGTGATCGCTCTGCTTCAAAAGCCCGACCGCGGTCTGGAACGTGAGCTGAATGTGTTCTCCGAGCCCGTAGTTCAGATCAAGACCGGGTGCATCGAGCGACGACTCGTTAGGCCGATGCTCGAAGGCGAACGGAATGTTGATCTCCCACTTCCCGTTCCCGGGCGTGCCTGGATCGTCGGTGATCATGGGTGGCCCGCCCTGCCCGCGCGCGGACCACGGCGCGAGCACGGCCGCCAATAAGGCGAGCGCGACCAGGCCACGAAGTCGAAACATCCCGCTCACCTAGCGGACGAGCGAACCGGACTCAAGGACTTCATCCCGCAGTGGAGGGCGATCAATTACTTCTGTCCGTCGGCCTAGTCCGCGGCGTGCTCCTTCGCCTGATCGCCGGGCGTTTCCGTGCTCGCGTTGACGATCTTGCCGGTCTTTGCGTTCACCAGCACTTCGGTGACGTTCTTGCTTCCAGGCTTGACCATGTCGAACGACCAAACGAGCGCGTTGTGCTCGTTCTCGATCTCTGCGCTCTGAATTTTTGCGTTCGGCACTTTCGCCAGCGCGATGTGTTCCGCCTGCGTCTTGCTGATCTTCGCCTGGGCGAGGAGTTGCGCATCGGTTTCACCCTCGGCAAAAAGGCTGGAGGCCGTTAGGCCGGCGAGCAGGAGGGCGGCGATCATTCCTTTATTTCGATAATTGTTTGTCATTTTCCAGCCTACAACGCGGAGTTGTCGACGAGGCCGTCAATCCCCTTACAAATCTGTTATCTGCGTTGCGGGCCTCGCTCCGGGAGGTGCGGACGCCTAATTTGCTGCATGCGAGTGCTGGTGGTCGAGGATGAGAAGAAGCTCGCCACCTTTCTGCGCAAGGGCCTGATCGAAGAGAATCTCACGGTCGACCTGCTGCACGATGGCACCGCCGCGCTGGAGCGAATTCTGGCGCGCCCCTACGACGTCATTGTTCTCGACATTATGC
Source organism: uncultured Verrucomicrobiae bacterium (assembly GCA_963831805.1). Lineage (GTDB taxonomy): Bacteria > Verrucomicrobiota > Verrucomicrobiia > Chthoniobacterales > UBA10450 > Palsa-1392. The sequence continues at coordinate 424,739 of CAWHRN010000005.1, forward strand.
TGCCGGGGCGCGACGGGCTCAGCGTTCTCCAGGAAATGCGGCGGCAGCATATCAATACGCCGGTGCTCCTCCTCTCGGCGCGCGGTAACGTGAACGAACGCGTCGAAGGATTAAATCTCGGCGCGGACGATTACCTGCCAAAGCCGTTTTCGATCACCGAAGTGGTGGCGCGGGTGCGGGCGCTGCTTCGACGCGCTTCCGGCGAGCACGCGACGATGATGCAGGTGGACGATCTTTCGCTCAACGTCGTGACGCGTGAGGCGACGCGGGGCGGCAAGAAAGTGGACCTAACGAATCGGGAATTCGCGTTGCTCGAATACCTCATGGCGCACGCCGGGCGCATCTTAAGCAAGACGACGCTCTGCGAGCACGTCTGGGAACACCATTTCGATACCGGCACGAACGTTGTCGAGGTCTGCATGCAGCGACTGCGACGCAAGGTTGATGAAGGTCATGCGCACAAGTTGCTCCAGACTGTGCGCGGCACCGGCTACTCGCTGCGGGCGGCGCGATGAAACTGAACACCCTGCGCGCGCGGATCGCGCTCTGGAGCGCGGTGGTGGCGACGGCCGCGCTCGTTCTCTTCGGCGTGGCGGCGGCGTGGAACCTCCGGCGCGAGCTCCGGCAAAATATCGATCAGCAAATTCAGGACGAAGCGTCGGACGTAGCCGCGGAGATGGACGAGCAGCAGGTCCAATCCAGCCAAGGCGAAAAGACGATGACGTTCACGGACGACGATCTGCCACGCTTCCCTTACGTCGAAGTCCGCGGCGCTACCGGACGTCTTCTCTACCGCGCGCCGGCTTTGGGGAATATCGGAGTCGTTTCGGCCGGACACACGACGTCCCCGTTTGAGTTAAGAGTCAACGGCCGACAACTGCGCTTCGCGCTGTTTCATCGGGGTGCCATCACCTACGCGGTGGGCAAGGATCTCCGTAGCGTGAGGGAAGCGCTCGCCGGCCTCCTCCGTTCCTATCTCATCACACTCCCGCTCGTCGTAATCGCAGTCGGAGCCGGCGGATGGCTGATCGCCGACCGCGCGGTCGCGCCGATCCAGACGATCGCCGTCCGCGCGGGAAAAATCTCGGCGACCGATCTGCAGCAGCGTCTGCCCGATGCTCCCGCGCAGGATGAAATTGGCCATCTCACCCTCGTCCTGAACGCGATGTTCGATCGTCTCCAGCACAGCTTCGAACAGGTGACGCGTTTCACTTCCGACGCTTCGCACGAATTGAAAACGCCGCTCGCCTTGATGCGAGCGGAAGTGGAGACCGCGCTGGATTCGTTAGCCCTCGCGCCCGAGGCGCGAGAGTTGCTCGAAAATCTTGGTGAACAATGCTTCCGGCTCTCTCAGATCGTCGACGGATTGCTCCTTCTCTCCCGCGCCGACGATCGTGGCCTCGCCCTCGAGCAAACAGGATTCAACCTCGTTCGGCTGGTGCGCGAGCTGATGGAGGACGCGGAGATCCTGGCGGAACCGGCCCGGCTTTCTCTGGAATGCGAGTTGCCTAACGAACTCATCGTCTTCGGCGATCGCCGGCTGCTCGCGCGCGCGGTCATGAACTTGCTCGACAACGCGATCAAGTACAATCAGCCAACGGGCCGAGTGACTGTTTCCGTCGCGAACGAGAACGCTGTGGCGGTGCTGAGAATCGGCAACTCCGGTCGCGGATTGCCCGACGCCGCCGCGGAACAGATTTTCGAGCGCTTCTACCGCGGCGATCTTTCCCACGGCGACGAAACACCGGGCCACGGACTCGGCCTCAGCATTGCCCGCGAAATCGCCCGGGCGCACGGCGGCGATGTCCTGCTGGCCTGTTCCGATTCCGCCTGGACGGAATTTTATCTCGTCCTCCCGATCGATCTCACCCGATGAGCCCGACGCCCGCGATCGCAGTCGTCGTCCCGTTCTTTAACGAGGGCGTGGGCGTCGATGAAGTGTGTCGTGAACTGCAGAAAGTCCTGACGGAAAAGCTTTCCGACGTCGAAGTCGCCTTGATCGACGACGGGAGGTACCGACGGCACCGGGGCGCAGCTGGACAAAATCGCGCGCGGCTGGACCGATGCTCATGTCTTCCATTTCCGGGAAAACAAGGGGCAGTCGGCCGCGCTCCTTTTCGGTTTTGCCAAAACCACCGCGCCCATTCTCGTGACGATGGACGGCGACGGGCAGAACGATCCGCGTGATATTCCCGGGCTGCTGCTGCGCCTGGTCGAGGCCGACATGGTCGTCGGCGTACGGGTGGACCGGCAGGATTCTTGGATGCGCCGGAGGATTTCCCGCATCGCGAATCACATCCGCTCGGAGTCGTTAGGCGACGGAGTTTCCGATTCCGGCTGCGCCCTGAAAGCGTTCTGCCGGGAGGTGACCGAGGCGTTCATTCCGATTCGCACGCTTTACTCATTCATGCCGGCCTTGGCGGTCGCGGCCGGTTTCCGCGTCGTCGAGGAACCGGTGCATCATCGTCCGCGGGCACAGGGCAATTCCAAATACAGCACGGCCAGTTTTCTCTTCCTCCCGATTGTCGATTTCTTTGGCTTGCGTTGGTTCCGCTGGCGGCGGTGCCGGGGCCAGACTTCGTCCCGGTTCGAAGACCACCCGGCGATCGGAACCCTCGGGACGGATCTCCACCGTCGCGTCGTGCGAAGATGGACGCGAAGAATTTCCTTTGCTCTCGCGGCCGCATTTTTCGTGGCGCTTCTCTTGTTCACGCGGCAGGGAGCGGTGGAATCGCGCTCGCGCGAGATCAGCTTGGCCCGCGCCGAACGGGCGGCGCTCCGTCTTTTTCCCAATGCTGTCCTCGGGACGGAGGAATTCCACACAGAAGGCGGTGGCTCGAAGTGGACGATCGATTTGCAGCTCCCGGGCGCCCGCGATCTGCGCGAAATCGAAGTCGATGCCCGGAGCGGACGCGTGCTCTCGTCGCGCATCGAAACGCCCGAAGAGGAAGCACGCGAGGTCGCCGTCGAAGGACAGCATTTCGATCCGAAACCCCGCGGTCACCGATGAGCGCTCATGCCTAACGAGTCCGCAGATCCCGAGCCGGCCGGCGAAACGCGGAACACGTTTTACTTTCGAGCCGCGCTCGGCGTGATCGGCCTCGGCACGCTTTTTCATCTCGCCTACAGCACGCATCTCGAGCTGGTCGGCGATGAAGCGTACTACTGGCTTTGGTCGCGGCATCCGGACATTTGTTACCTCGATAAAGGCCCGATGATCGCGTCGCTGATCCGCGCCGGGACCGCGCTTTTTGGCCAGACCGTTTTCGGGGTGCGCTTCTTCGCGGTGATCCTCGCCGGCGGGACAGGGATCGCGATACTCCTGCTTGGCCGCCGGCTTTTTTCCGATCGCGTGGCCTTTTGGGCGATCGTCACCGGAGCAGTCGTTCCGCTCTTCGCGGTCGGGTCGTCCCTGATGACGATCGACACCGTTTATGTTTTTTTCTGGAGCTGGGCCGCGCTCGCTTTTTGGCGGGCCAAAGATGAGCGCAGACTGGGTCCATGGATCCTGACCGGCGCGCTCGTTGGCCTCGGTTTGCTCTCGAAATACACGGCCGCAATTGAGTTGCTTTCCTTCGCAGCCTTCTGCATCTGGCATCGGCCGAGTCGAGTGCACTTCCGGCAGCCAACGTTTTGGGTGATGCTGGGAACGGCGGTCCTCTTCCTCGCGCCAGCGGTGATCTGGAATATCCAACATCACTGGCCGACGACCCGGTGGCTGCTCGCGCGGGGTGGCCTGAATAAACCCAGCGGGATTCATCCGGCTTTCGCGATGGATTTTCTCAGCGCGCAGGCGGGCGTGATTTCGCCCTTTCTTTTTCTGGGCCTGCTCTTCCTCTGCTTTCGACCCCATTTGTGGCGATCACCGCAACCGGCCACCGGTTTTGCCGCGGCGCTTTTTCTCCCGCTTTTTGGTTTCTATTTCTTGCTGAGCTTTCACTACCGCGGGCAACCGAATTGGACCGCAGCCGCTTACGTTGGCGGAGTCCTTCTTCTCGCCGCGAAGTGGATCGAGTCGATCCGACGGCATCCCTGGAGTCGCTGGCTTTGCCTCGGCGCGCTCGTCTTCGCCGCGATCGAAACCACGCTCCTGCTCGAGACTCGCTGGCTCCATTTGCCGCACAAGCGCGACCCGCTCGATCGCGCCCGCGGGTCGCGTGACCTCGCTGCCCAGGTTGAGCACTGGCAACGGACGACCGGCGCCAAATTCATCGTCGCAGACAATTACATGACGGCGGCGCTGCTCTCTTTCTATCTGCCCGGGCAACCAGAAATCTTCGTCCCTCTCGTCGCTCATCCGCGCGATCAACTCGAGCTCTGGCCGACCTTCAACCAGAAGTTTCCCGCGAGCGATGGCTTGCTCGTGACCAAACACGAGCAGATCAGCCGTTCCCTGACCCGCACCTTCCCGCAGCTGAAATTTCTGGGGAAAATCACCACGAAAGATGGCGGCCGGGAAATCGAGACTTATCGCCTCTTTCTCGGAGAGCGTCAGCCGGGGCCGGCTCGTTAGGCCACAATTGGCCCGTTTTTTTGCGGGTAACCAAAGCATTCCGCGGGTGGGCGAGTAGGCCCAGTGTAGCTATGACGCTCGGCACGGATTCAGGCTCGGGAGCAGAACAACGCCCAGCCCAATGAAACAGTTTTTCTCGGGTAACGGCGCGGAAACGGCGAATCGCGAAGCTGAAAATGAGTAGCGACGAGAGCGCGGCGCAGTCCGCGCGATCCTTCGCCTAACGAGTATTATTTACCCGGCTCGTAGACGAGCAACTTGAAAGTGTTCGGCACGATTTTCGGACGTTGCCGTGGCGCGCCAGGTACGGGCGACGGCGCCGGCTCGAACTGCGCGGTCGGCAGATAGATTTTTTCCGTCGTCGGATCGCTCGCCATCGTTCGCGCGCCGCGCTCGGTTTTGAGCGTCTGGACGACACTCAGTTTATCCGGTGCGTCTTCATGCGCGATCGTCGTGAGGCCTTCGCCACAGGAGGCAAACGCGAGCTGCAGCTTGTCCGAGAAAGCGCCGCCGTCCGGTCCATTGCCAATCGGCGCCGTCCCGACGACTTTGCCGCTCTCGGTGTCGAGCATCGTCATGAGTTTGTTATCGCAGGTGCTGAAGAGCCGGTGATGCGCCGCGTCGTAGGCAATCCCGCTCGGCGCTTCGCCCGGCGCGAGTGGCCAGTGCGCGACCACCGCATGGGTCGCGGTGTCGATCGCCGCGACTTCGTTCTTGTCCTCGATGTTGACGAAAACGCGGCCGGCCGCGGAATCGACCGCCGCGAACTCAGGACTTCCGCCTAACGAGATCGTGGCGACCACTTTCGTGGTCTTCGCGTCGATCACAGTCGCGGACCCACCGCGATGGTTAAAGACGTAAACTTCGCCGTGCTTCGGTTCGTAAACCATCGCATCGGGACTCTCGCCCGTGTCGACCTTCGAGATCGTCTTCAGCGTTTTCAGATCGACCACGCTCGCTTTCGCTTCCTTTCCATTGGAAGAAAAACCGCGTCCGACTTCCGGCACCGCGACAAAGCCGTGCACGCCCGGCGTGTCGGCGATCTCGCCAATGACGGCGTTCTTCTCGAGGTCGATCACGACCACCTTGGTCGAGTGCGAGAGGTAAAGCCGGTGCGCGGCGGAATCGATCGTGAGGATGTCCCAGCCGCCTTCGCCGCCGATCGGAATTTCCCGCTCAAGTTTGTAACTCGATTCCGCGAAAGCCGGCGCGCTCTGGAGAAGCAGGACAGAGAAAAGTGAAAGAAAAAATTTGAAACGCATCCAAACCGCTAGCCCAATCCGCCCGGAATGCACGCAGCCTCGCCTGACGAAAAGGTCAGCTTCGCCTGGCGCCTAACGAGACAAGCCACGAAGCATGAGAAAAAGCCAGACCGCGGCGAAAATCGGTGGCACCAAAAGCGGCGAGGCGAGACCACCGAGTCGAATGAGGAACGGCCGCTGCAAAGGAGGAAACGAACCGCCCTCCCAAGCCGCCGCGCAGACCGCGCGCGCCTGCCGGTGAAGACCAAATAGCGCCGCCACTCCGGCGAGAATGCTCACGTAAATGAGCGTGGCCGAGGAAAGCCCGAGGGCCGGAATCGCGGTCAGGAGCCAGCCGCGCTGTGCCGCGATGAAACGATTCGTCAGCTCGTTCGGGCCGTTCAGGACGATCGCGTAGGCGGAAAAGAGAAACGACTGCGCGGCGAGCAGCCAGGAAAGTCTTTGTGTCGTTAGGCTGTCCTCATGCTCCACCTGCCCGCGCAGGATGTGGTAGCACTCGGTCGGAGAGAGCGGCTCCATGGAAACCGCCACGCTAGGTCGAGGCGGGCGCTTCGGCCAAGGCCACCGGCTCCGACTCCGGCTTCGTGTCCGAGGCGAAACCGCGGATGACGACGTAGAAGATCGGCGTCAGGAGCAGACCGAAAAAAGTCACCCCAAGCATCCCGAAAAAGACGGCTGTGCCTAACGACTGGCGCATTTCCGCGCCTGCTCCGCTCGCAATAACGAGCGGGACGACGCCGAGAATGAAAGCGAACGAGGTCATCAAAATCGGACGCAAACGCAGCCGGCAGGCCTCGATCGCGGCCGCGAAACGATCCTTCCCCGCGTGCTCCTGCTGACGCGCGAACTCGACGATGAGGATGGCGTTTTTACTCGCCAGCCCGACGAGCACGACGAAGCCGATCTGCGTGAGAATATTGTTGTCGAACCCGCGCAACATCACGCCGGCGATCGCGCTGAGCAGACACATCGGCACGATCAAAATCACCGCGAGCGGCAGCGTCCAACTCTCGTATTGCGCGGAGAGAGTGAGGAAAACGAAGAGCACGCAGAGCGGGAAAATGAAGAGCGCGGTGTTGCCCGCGGCCCGCTGCTGGTAGGCGAGATCGGTCCACTCAAAGCTCATTCCGTTAGGCAGATTTTCGTGCGCGAGCCGCTCCATCGTGTCGAGCGATTGCCCGGAGCTGAAGCCTTTGGCGGTGTCGCCGTTGATCTCCGCCGCCGGGTAGAGGTTGTAGCGCACGACGCGATCCGGGCCCGTCGTTTCCTTGATGTTCATGACCGAACCGAGCGGGACGATCCCGCCGGTAGCGCTGCGTGTTTTCAAGCGCGCGATATCGGAGACGTCGTCGCGGAACTGCGCGTCGGCCTGCGCGGTCACGCGATAGGTGCGGCCGAAAAGGTTGAACTCGTTCACGAAAGTCGAGCCGAGATAAATCTGGAGCGTGTCGAAAATATTGCCTAACGGGACGTTCAACATTTTCGCTTTCGTGCGATCGACTTCGGCGAAGAGCTGCGGGGTCGAGGCTCGAAACTGGGTGAAGACCTGGACCAAGCCGGCGTCGCCGCGCGCGGCCTGAATCACTTTGTCCGTCGCCGCCTGAAGCGCACGCAAGCCGGCGCCGGAGCGATCCTGCACTTCCATTTTGAAGCCGCCACCCGTCCCGAGTCCGCGCACCGGCGGCGGCGGGATGACCGCGACCTGCGCGCCTTGCACCGTGGCCAGCCGCTGCCGCAAACCGGCGATGACCGCAGGCCCGTCGAGCTTACGGCCGCGTTCGTCGAATGGCGCGAAGACGGGAAAGAGCGCGGCCGCGTTCGAGCTGTTCGCGCGGGTCGCACCGGAGAAGCCGGCGAAGGCGACGACCCGGTTGATCCCGGGACTCTTGAGCGCGATGCCGATTGCTTGCCTGACGACCGCGTCGGTCCGCTCGAGCGAGGCGCCGTCCGGCAACTGCACCGCGATGATCGCGTAACCTTGGTCGAGCGCCGGAATGAATCCGACGGGCACGCGCTTGAAAGCGAAAAAGGTGAGCACAAGCAGCAGGGCGTAAACGATCAGCGCGAGACCGGTGCGCCTAACGAGTCGCCCAACGGTCGGCACATAGACGCCGACGGTCTTGCCGAATAGCTTGTTAAACCCGCGGAAGAGCCAGCCGAAAGCCTTGTCGATCAGGCGAGTGAACCAATCCTTTTTCGCGTCGCGCGGCTTGAGCAGGATGCCGCCGAGCGCCGGACTCAGAGTGAGCGAGACGAAAGCGGAAATCATCGTCGAAACCGCGATCGTGAGGGCGAACTGCCGGTAAAATTGTCCGCTGATCCCGCTGATGAACGCGGTCGGGACGAAGACTGCCGCGAGAACGAGCGCGACCGAGACGACTGGGCCGCCGACTTCGTCCATCGCCTTGCGCGCGGCGTCGCACGGCGGCAGCCCGTCCTCGATATTGCGCTCGATATTTTCGACCACCACGATGGCGTCATCGACCACGATGCCGATGGCGAGGACGAGACCGAAGAGTGAAAGATTGTTGAGCGAAAATCCGAGCGCCGACATCGCCGCGAAGGTGCCGATAAGCGAGACCGGAATCGCGACCAGCGGAATAATCGTCGCGCGCCACGATTGAAGGAAGATCATGACCACGAGCACGACGAGAAGGACGGCCTCGAAGATGGTGTGGAAAACCGCGTTGACCGACTCCTCGACGAAGACGGTCGGATCGTAAATGACGCGATACTCAAGGCCTTTGGGGAAGTCTTTGCTCAGTTGCTCCATCGTCGCACGAACGGCATGCGCAGTGGCGATCGCGTTTGAGCCCGGGCGTTGTTGAATGGCAAGCGCGACCGCCTGGGTCGCATCCTTTTCGTCAGGGAAACCGAGGTAGCTGTTGACCGAATAATCGAGTCCGCCGAGCTCGACCCGCGCGATGTCGCGCACCCGGACGACGCGCCCGTCGTCGCCGGTTTTGATCACAATCTCGCCGAACTGCGCCGGCTCGATCAACCGGCCAAGTGTATTCACGGAAAGCTGGAAAGCGTGTCCCGGCCCGACCGGCTGCTGGCCGATGACGCCGGCGGCGACCTGCACATTCTGCTCGCGCAGCGCGGCCACGACGTCGCTCGCGGTCAGGTCAACCGAAGAAAGTTTCTCCGGGTCGAGCCAGATGCGCATGCTGTATTCGCGGCCGCCGAAGGCGTTGACCGAGCCGACGCCGTCGAGACGTCGGAGCACGTCGATGACATGGAGCGTGGCGTAGTTGCTGATGTAGAGCTGGTCGTAGCGTTTGTTAGGCGAAAGCAGATGGACGACGAGCAAAAGGTCAGGCGAACTCTTGTCGGTGGTCACGCCGATCCGCTGCACTTCCTCGGGAAGTCGCGGCACGGCGGTGGCGACGCGGTTCTGCACGAGAACCTGCGCCTTATCGAGATCCGTCCCGAGCTTGAACGTGATCGTGAGGGTCATCGAGCCGTCGGTCGTGCACTGCGAGGAGAGGTAAAGCATGTCCTCGACACCGTTGATCGCCTGCTCCAGCGGCGTGGCGACGGTATCGGAGATGACCTCGGGATTGGCGCCCGGATAGCTCGTGGTCACGACCACGGTCGGCGGCGCGACTTCCGGATATTGCGAGATCGGGAGATTGAAATAAGCGATCCCGCCCACAATCATGATCACGATCGAGATGACCGCCGCGAAGATCGGGCGGCTGATGAAAAAGTGGGAAAAGTTCACGGGGCGGATCCGCTTTTTGGTTTCGCCGCTGTGCTCACCGGCGGAACGCTGTCTCCCGCCTCACCGACGACGAAATCTTTGATCGGCTTTTCCTCTGGCGCGACGACGATTCCCGGGTGGACGCTTTGCAACCCGAGCACGACCACACGCTCGTTAGGCTTGAGTCCTTCGCGAATGACGCGCAGACCTCCGTTGAGCGGGCCGGGCTTCACTTTGCGGTACTCCGATTTGTTGTCCGCCCCGATCACCCAGACGTATTTCTGCGATTGATCCGAAAGAATCGCCTCGTCCGGAATGAGCACTGCCTGATGCGGCGGACTCCCGAGGAGCTGCAGCCTGACGAATTGCCCGGGCGTGAGGAGCAGGTCCGGGTTCTCGAAGATCGCGCGGCCCTGGATCGTCGCGGTGTTCACGTCGACCCGGTTTTGGACGAAGTTCATCCGGCCCTGATGGGGAAAACCTTCCTCGTCCGCGAGCGCGAGTTTCACCGGGTTGGCCACGTCGCGCGAGCTCCTGCGCTCGCCGCTGCGATCGAGGCGCGTGTATTTCAAATACGCCTGCTCATCCGCTTCGAAGTAGGCGTAGATCGGATCGAGCGAAACGATCGTGGTGAGCAAAGTCGCGGTGGCCGCGCCGCCACTGATGAGGTTGCCTTCGCTGACCAGATGGCGATCGATTCGCCCGCTGACCGGCGCGGTGATGCGGGTAAAATCGAGATTCAACTGCGCCGCTTTCATCTCCGCCTGCGCGACCTGGACCGCCGCCGCGGCTTGCAGTTGTTTGCTCCGCTGATCGTCGAGGTCCTGCGACGCGACCACTTTTTGTTTCGCCAATTCCTGGGTGCGTTTGAAGTTCGCGTCGGCTAGCGCTTGCCCGGCTTCCGCCTGCTTTTCCGCCGCGATCGAGCGCTCGAGCACGGCTTGATAAGGGCGCGGATCGATGACGAAGAGCAGGTCGCCCTTTTTCACGATCTGCCCGTCCTTGAAATGGATCGATTCGAGATAACCGCTGACCTGCGCCCGGACTTCGACTTCATCCACCGCGGCCAGTCGGCCGGTATAATCGTCCCATTCGGTGACCTCTTTTTGCAAAGCCTTTACCACCGTCACCGCGGGCGCTGCCGGCCCGGCGGGCTTCGCCGGACCGCCACAACCAGTGAGCGCAACCGCGACGAGGAGCAGCCATCCGCAGTCCCGGAGCGGTATTTTCGAGAGTAAATAGAAAGTCCTCATGAGCGTCGCGGGTTCGTGCAAATTTCTTTCCGGCGTGATACGCTAATCCGTATCAGAGATTGTTTCGGATAGCCATTTTCTCGAAATGTAACGGACACAATTACAGTTTCACCGCGTGGTCAATCAACAATTCACTTTTGCCGTCCACATCCTGACGGCGCTCGCCTTCGCTGAGAGCACGATGGATTCGCAGGAGCTCGCGACGAGCGTGAACACCAACCCGGTGGTCATCCGCCGCCTCCTCCTCGGCCTGCGCCGCGCTGATCTGGTCGAGACCTACACCGGCAAACATGGCGGCACGAAGCTGAGCAAAAAGCCGGCGCAGATTTCGCTCCTCGAAGTTTACGACGCCGTCCAGCCGCGGCCGGTGATCGCGATCAACGAACGTAAGGCGTTCAAGCAATGCCGGGTGAGCTGCAACATGCGCGAGATCATGAGCGGCGTCTCTGCCGGCGCGGAAGACGCGGTCCGCCAGCACCTGCGTGGGATCACCCTCCAGCAACTGATGCGCAAAGTGCGCCGCGCGGCCTAACGAGCGCTGATTTCCCGGCATGGCGAGCTTTATCCCGCCGTCCGGCACGGCAGCCTCGAGACGCGGGAGCGATGCGGCCGCTATTTGTTCGAAAAAAGCTGCGCCCTGGGTGCTCGCGGCGACCATTCTCGGTTCGAGTCTCGCTTTCATTGACGGCACGGTGGTGAACATCGTTCTTCCCGCGCTCCAGAAAAATCTCCACGCGACGGTGACCGATGTGCAGTGGGTCGTGGAAGCGTATTCCCTGCTCCTCGCCGGGCTCCTGCTCGTCGGCGGCTCGTTAGGCGACCACTACGGACGGCGGCGAATTTTCGTTTTCGGCGTCGCACTTTTTGCGCTCGCTTCCGCCGGCTGCGGGCTGGCCGGAAACATCCGCTACCTGATCGCGGCTCGCGCGGTGCAAGGCCTTGGCGCGGCCATGCTCGTGCCGGGAAGTCTGGCAATCATCAGCAACTCGTTTCGCCCAGAGGAACGCGGGCGCGCGATCGGGACCTGGTCGGCCTTCAGCGCGATCACCGCAGCGATCGGGCCCGTCCTCGGTGGCTGGCTCGTCGAGCAGTTTTCCTGGCGTGCCGTTTTCTTCATCAACCTCCCGCTCGCCGCCATCGTCGTCGTGCTCGCGCTCTGGCACGTGCCGGAAAGTTCCGCGGAAACGAAAGATCCGCTCGATTGGTTAGGCGCGGTCTTCGCGGCGCTCGGCTTAAGCGCGCTGGTCTATGGCCTGATCGAATCGTCGCGGGTCGGGTTTGGTCATCCCGCAGTGCTGAGCGCGCTTGTCGGCGCGGTGTTTTTGCTCGGGATTTTCCTCTGGCGGGAAGCGCGCATTCCGCACCCGATGTTGCCGCTCGATCTCTTCCGCTCGCCCACCTTCGCCGGCGCGAATCTGCTCACTCTGCTGCTTTACGGCGCACTCGGCGGGGCGCTTTTTTTTCTGCCGCTCAATCTCATCCAGGTGCAGGGCTACTCGCCGGCCGCCGCGGGGGCGGCGATTCTGCCGCTCATCCTGATCATCTTTTTTCTTTCGCGCTGGTCGGGCGGTTTGGTGGAAAAATACGGCGCGAAAATTCCTCTGGTCGTCGGTCCGCTGATCGCCGCCGCCGGCTTTGCGCTCTTCATTTTGCCGGACGTCGGCGGCAGTTACGCCTCGACTTTCCTCCCGGCCGTACTCGTCCTCGGCGTCGGGATGGCGATCAGCGTCGCTCCGCTCACGACGGCGGTGATGAACTCCGTCGCGCAAAGCCGCGCCGGCATCGCTTCGGGCGTGAACAACGCCATCTCGCGCACCGCCGGGCTGCTCGCGATCGCCGTTTTCGGAATCCTGATGCTCCAGACCTTCGCCGGCAGCCTTCGGCGGGAATTGCCTAACGATCTGCAGAAAGCGGTCGTCAGCCAGACGGATCGACTGGCCGCGATCGAGCTTCCGCCCGCCTGGAATTCCGCCGAACGCGCCGCCGCGAAGAAAGCGATCGATACCGCTTTCGTGCGCGGTTTTCGCCTCACGATGGCGATCGCCGCCGCGCTCGCGCTGGCCAGCTCGTTGAGCGCGTTTCTGCTCATCGACGGCCGACGCGCGCGGCAACTCAAGTCGGTCGGATGACAGAAGCCGTTTTTGCGGCGAGAAAATCGGATGGAAGAAATCAAGACGCCGACCCGCGACGAAATCCCCGAGGCTGATAAATGGGATCTCTCGCTCCTCTTCGCCAACACCGATAAATGGAGCGAGGACGTGGCTTGGATCACTGCGACTTATCCGCGCCTAACGAATTGGAAAGGCCGGGTCGGCGAATCAGCGGAAACGCTCGCGGAGCTGCTCGAATTCGAGAAGACGCTCGACCTGCAAATCGAGCGCGTTTACCACTTCGCTTCGCTCCAACTCGCGGAGGACAGCGCGAATCCGGAGTATCTCGCGCGCATCGGGCAATTTCAGAATTTGCTCACGACGATCGGCGAGACGGCGTCGTTCCTCGTGCCGGAAATCCAGGCGATCGACGACGAGACTTTCGCGCGCTACCTCGAGAATCCCGCGCTCAACGAGTGGCGCGTGAACCTGCACAAAATTCGCCGAATGAAGCCGCACGTGCTCTCGGAAAAAGAGGAGCGCCTGCTCGCGCTCGGCAGCTCGGCGCTCGACGGCTACGACGACACTTTCTCGCAGCTCACGAATGTCGACATGAAATTCGGCGTCCTTCTGGACGAGAAAGGCGAGGAGCGACCGCTCACCCAAAGCTCCTATGGCTCGTTCCTGGTGAAGCGCGATCACGCGCTCCGGAAGCGCGCCTTTCACCAGTTCTACGCCGAGTTTCAGGATCACCAATTCACTCTCGCGGCTTCGCTTTCCTATTCGGTCAAAGCCGATGTCTTCCGGGCGCGCGCACGGAATTACCCGTCGGCGCTGGAGGCTTCGCTTTTCAAGGACGACATCCCGGTCGCGGTTTACGACAACCTGATCGGATCCGTTAGGCAGAATTTTTCTCCACTTTTCCGCTACTACGATCTGCGCCGGCGCGTCCTCGGACTCGACCAGCTCCACGCCTACGACACCTACGTGCCGCTGGTCGCGGAGATCGAAACCGACGTTTCCTTCGACGAGGCGATCGAGAAAGTGCTCGCCTCGCTCGCGCCGTTAGGCAGCGAATATGTCGACTCGTTAGGCAAAGGTCTGCGCGGACGCTGGTGCGATCGCTACGAGTCGAAAGGCAAACGGAGCGGCGCCTTTTCCAGCGGCAGCTATGGCGCGCCGCCCTACATCCTGATGAATTACAAGCGCGACGTTTTCTCCGACGTCTACACGCTCGCTCACGAGGCCGGGCACTCGATGCACACCTGGCTGGCGCAGCGCGCGCAGATTTACCAGGACGCCGATTATCCGATTTTCCTCGCAGAGGTGGCTTCGACCTTCAATGAAGAACTGCTCACTCATCATCTTCTGGCGCAGACCGACGACCCGAAAATGCGCGCCTACATCATCAATCGCCAGGTCGACGACATCCGCGGAACGCTCTTCCGGCAGACGATGTTTGCCGAGTTTGAGAAAGTGATTCACGCGATCGAGGAGCGCGGCGAAGCGCTTACTCTCGACGTTTTCAAAAGCGAATATCGGAAGTTGCTCGAGGCCTATTTCGGCGATGCCGTGGTGCTCGATCCCGAACTCGATCTCGAATGTTTGCGGATCCCGCATTTCTACAGCGCCTTCTATGTTTACAAATATGCGACCGGCGTTTCTGCCGCGGTCGCGCTCGCGGAGAAAGTGCTCAGCGGCGCGCCCGGCGCGGTCGACGCCTATCTCGGTTTCCTGAAATCGGGAGGCTCGAAATTCCCGCTCGAGACCCTGCAAAAAGCGGGCGTCGACATGACCACACCGGCGCCGGTGGCCGCGACGCTCGCGCTCTTCGATCGGCGGGTCCGCGAATTGGAAACGCTTTTGTAGCTGCGAACACGAAGCACTTTCGTCGGACGCGGCAGAAAGGAATTTGGAAACCAGGAAGCCGGGTAAAGCAGAATTAATTCCTCTCCATCGACGCCGCCGCGCCGCTCTGCGAAGCTCCGCGGATGGAACGCGAAGTGGAATTGGCGATCGAGGACATCGCTTTCGGGGGCAAAGGGGTCGGTCGCGCCGAGGGTAAGGCGGTCTTCGTGCCGTTCACGATCGCGGGCGAGCGGGTCACGGCTCGCATCGTTAGGGAGAAGAAATCTTTCGCGGAAGCGGAGGTCGTTCGGCTGGAGGAAGCGTCGCCGGAACGGGTCGCGCCGCCCTGTCCCTACTTCGGACGCTGCGGCGGCTGCGCTTATCAGCACATGAGTTATCCGAGCCAGTTGCATTGGAAAGGCGAGCAGGTTCGCTCGGCGTTGCAGCGGATCGGGAAATTTCGTGAGCCGCCGCTGCGCCCGATCGTTCCGTCACCGCTCGAATACGGCTATCGCAACCGAATCACGGTGCACGTCGAAGAAGGCGTCGTCGGATTTTTCCGGCGCGACGTCCATCGCTTGATCGACATCGAGCGCTGCCCGATCTCGGCTAGCGCGGTGAATGAAGAGCTAGCCGCGCTCCGCGCGCGACGTTCACGTGACGGGCATTACACCTTGCGCGCGCGCAACGGGCCACGCGTTTTTTCGCAGACGAACGACGCCGTCGCGGAACAGCTCGGCGAGGCGATCGCAGTCCTTGTCCCACCGGAGCAGTCGCTCTTGGTCGACGCCTACTGCGGCGCGGGCTTTTTCGCGAAACGGCTGCAGGGAAAATTCGCGCGCACGATCGGGCTCGACTGGGATATCCACGCGATCGCGGCCGCGGAAGCGGACGCCGCGCCTAACGAATCGTATTTTGCCGGCGACCTCGCGCAGCGGCTCGAATCCGAGCTGACCCGCGCCGATCTCAGCCTCACGACGGTAATTGTTGACCCGCCCGCGACCGGCTTGGGCGGCGACGTCCGCGAAATCCTGCGCGCGTATCCGGCGGCCACGCTGCTCTACGTCTCGTGCAATCCACCCACGCTCGCGCGCGATCTCGCCGACCTCGACGGAGCTTTCGCGCTCCAGAGCGTCACGCCGTTCGACATGTTCCCGCAGACCGCCGAGATCGAAGCACTGGCGCATCTCACGACCGTTCGTTAGGGGCGGTTTCGCTCCAGGTAGCGCTCTCGTCTCGAGTGCTGGTCGCGCTGTTCCAGCGCGACGAACTTTTTCCCTGCGGGTTAACGGGCTGAGGACCTTCCTGGTTAGGAAAGTTCGCGACGGTGGAACACCATCGCCAGCACACGAGACGTGTGCGCTACCCGGCCTCCTCGGCTGGTCCCTTTACGAGATGACCCGGCGAAATAACGCCCGCTGCTCTTCCTGCGCTGCCTCATCCAACACCGGCGCCAGCTCCAACCCTGCCGGCACTTGCGGCAAATCCACCCACGAACGACACCCGCCGTAACGCGCCGCATCGGGAAACCTCCAAGGCGCTCCGAGCCGAAAAACCCGGACGAACGCCAACTGAACTCCGGGCGCGTCATCATATTCAAACCGCTCCCGCACCACGCTCTCCTGCAAGATGTGGAGCGGCTCCAGCGCCCGCGCCGTTGCCCAATCCGTCACCACGCGCGTCTCCTCGACCCGCGCCCAGAACCGGATCTCGATCTCGCTCGGCAAGGGCTCCGGCATCACCGCATCGATCAGTCGCGTTTTCTCCGCCTGCTCGTGGAAAAATGTCGGGAAAAGAAAGAACTCCCGATACCGGAATTGAAAGCCGTCGCGCCCTTCCGCGATCCCGCCTTTGCGCACGAGCACGCTCTGTCGGCCGTCGCCGAGCGCCGCGCAAACCAGCGCCCAGTCCTTGAAACCCACCCTTTCCATTTCGAGGCGCGCAAACTACCCTCCCGGCCATGTCCTTCAAGATCGACCTGCATACGCATTCGTTCTTCTCGGGCGACGGCGTTTCCAGTCCGGAGCAGAACATCGCGGCCGCGCGGGCCAAGGGTCTCGACGGTTTTGCGATGACAGATCACAACACCAACGAGGGCGTCGACTATTGCCGGGAAAAAGGACTGATCCGCGAGGATGGCCAGCCGGTGGACGGATTTCTCATCATCCCCGGGGTGGAGGTCACAACCGCGGAGGGTCACCTCCTCTCGATTGGAGCTTCGCTGCCCTTTTTGAAAGGGACGCCGGCGCACGAAGTTTGCGATCTGATCCACGAGCGCGGCGGCCTTGCGATTCCGCCGCATCCCTACGATCTCTTTCGCGCCGGGATTCGCTTTTCCACTTTGGAAAATCTGCCGATCGATGCGCTCGAGGTCTTCAACGCCGCGACTACTTTGCGCCGATATAATACCTACGCTTTCAAGTATGCGCAGGTGCGCGGACTGCCGATGACCGCGGCGAGCGACGCGCATCATCACGCAGCGATCGGCACGGCCTACACGATCCTGAACACGGAGGACTTTTCGTTAGGCGGCGTGCTCGCCCAGATCCTGAAAAGCAACGAGCTGAACCAGGAATATCTCACGCCGAAAGACAGCGTGCGGAAGACCTGGAACAACTGGATGCGCCTGCGCCGGCGGCGCCCGCAGGTGGCGAAAGCTGTCGCGCCGTTAAACGGCAACGGCGTCGGGTAGCGCGCTCGTCCCGAGTGCTGGCGACGGCGTCCCGCCGTCGCGCACTTTCGTTAGGCGTCGACCCATTCGCGAGCGCCACCTCGTTGGAAAGTTCCATCGCGCTGGAACAGCGCGACCAGCACACGAGACGTGTACGCTACCCGGAGCCCTAACGAGCGAGTAACTTGCCCAATTCCTCGGGCGAAGTCACCGGCGCTTTGCAGGTGAAATTCTCGCAGACATACGCCGCGGCCTTTCCTTCGACCGGTTGCATTTCTTTCAACTCCGCCAGTTTTTCGCCGAGGAATTTTTGCCCTTCTGCACCATCGGCGAGGAGCAGAACCGTGTCCGGCAGGAAGTGCCGATGCACTTCCGCCAGCAGCGCGCGCGTGTCGTCGCCCCCCGCTTTGCCGGCGAGCACGATCTGTCTCGGCTTTGTCAGGCTGAACTCCAGCGCGACCAGCATCTGCGGCAGCGCGCTCGGGTAATGCTGCAACGGCGCCGCAAAAGCCGCGATCGTCTTCTCGCCGCGTTCGCGCATTTCCTTGGCGTCGCGGATCTGCGCGAGCCGGAAAAGGTTCAGCGCCGCGACCGAGCTCGGCGCGGGCTCGGCGTTGTCGTTGTCCTCTTTCATCCGCAGGAGAATGCTCGCGTCCTTTCCCGTGCTCGTGAAATAGCCGCCATCTTTCTCATCCCAAAACAAACGGTCCTGCGTCGCCTGCAATTTCTCCGCGAGCTCGAGCCACCGCACGTCGAACGACGCTTCGTAGAGGTCGAGCAACCCCTGGATGTAAAAAGCATAGTCATCCGCGAAGCCCGGGATGTCGGCCGGCCCGCCGCGGTAACTGCGGAGAAGCGTCTGGTCGCTTTCGCGGTAAAGTTTCGCCCGCACGAACTCAGCCGCGCGCGTCGCGATTTGGAGATAATCCTCGTCGCCGAGCACCTGCGCGCCCCGGGCGTAGGCGGAAATCATCAGGCCATTCCAAGCTGTGATGATCTTGTCGTCGAGATGCGGCCGGGGCCGCTGATTGCGCTTCGCGAGCAATTTACTGACGCTCTTGCCTAACGACTCCTGCACTTCCGCTTCGCTGAGCTGAAATTTCTTCGCGGCTTCTGCGATCGTCTTTTGCGCGCGGAGGACGTTTTGTCCGCGAAGTTCGCCGTGCGGGTCGCTCCCTTCCGGCGTGTTGCCATGCGTCTCGACGCCGTAGCGGAAATCGAAGAGAGCCGCCGCAGCGGTCCCGAGCGTTTGGTCGATTTCATCCTTCGTCCAGACATAGAAGGCGCCTTCGAGTTTTTCCGGGCTTTTCTCGTTAGGCAAACTGTCCGCGTCCTCGGCGGAGTAGAAGCCGCCTTCGGGCGAAGTCATGTCGCGCTTCACGTAGTCGAGCGTGTCGCGCGCGACCGATTCGAAGGCGGCGTCGCGCGTGATCTGAAACGCCGTGAGATAAGCGCTCGCCAGCTGCGCCTGGTCGTAGAGCATTTTCTCGAAGTGCGGCACGTGCCAGACCGCGTCGACGGAATAACGATGAAAACCGCCGCCGAGCTGATCGTGCATTCCGCCGTCGGCCATCCGGCGCAGGGTGAAGTAATTCATCGCGAGCGCGTTCTTTCCCGTCTCGGTGTTCACCCCGGCGTGATGCGCGAAATGGAAGAGAAAATTGAGGGTGACCGGGCGCGGAAACTTCGGCGCGCCGCCGAAACCGCCGTCAACCTTATCGAAGCTCTTCGCGAGCTGATCGTAGGCGGCGGTCAGCATCTTCTCGTTAGGGGCCGCGGCTTTTTCGTCGGAGGCGGCATTGGACTTGGCGAGGGCGGCGACGATCTGGTTGCCGCTCTCGATGATCTTGGCGTCATCTTTTTCCCAGGCCTCGGCGATGCGCTGGAGGACCTTGGTGAAGCCGGGCTGGCCGTAGCGATCCTCGGGCGGGAAATAGGTGCCACCGACAAATGGTTTCAGGTCGGGCGTGAGCCAGACGCTCATCGGCCAGCCACCGCCGCCGGTCGTCGCCTGGACGAAGGCCATGTAAACGCGATCGACGTCGGGCCGCTCTTCGCGATCGACTTTGATGTTCACGAAATTCTTGTTCATCACCTCCGCGACGGCCGGGACTTCGAACTCCTCGCGCTCCATCACGTGGCACCAATGGCAGGTGGAATAACCGATCGAGAGGAAGATCGGCTTGTTCTCTTTGCGCGCCTTCGCGAAGGCCTCTTCGCCCCACGGATACCAGTCGACCGGGTTGTGCGCGTGCTGCAGGAGGTAGGGTGATTTCTCGTGGATCAGCCGGTTCGTGTGCTCGGCTTGGGCCGGACGAATCTCGGCGGCGGGAGTGGGTGTCGGAGTCACGCGCTTAACTTACCGGCAAAGTCCTGCGACGCGAAACAGCGCAGCGCCCGCGATAGGTTGTCATCCCGAGCCGGCGAAGCGCGGCGAGGGATCTCGCAGGCGTTTACTGGAGCGCGCCCACCAAGGGCTTGCGAGGTCCCTCACTCCGCTTGGGATGTGACAACTGAGAGGAGCGCGCTTGTGCTCACCGCGCGCGCGGCCAAACTTCGCCGGTGCAACCCGACGAATGGCAGGCAGTGCGGTTCACGCTCGCAGCCTGCGCGGGCAGCACGCTGGTCATTCTACCGTTCGGACTCGCGGTCGCGTGGCTGCTCGCGCGGCCGCGCTGGTTTGGAAAATCGATCGTGGAAACGCTGGTCACGCTGCCGCTGGTGATGCCACCGGTCGCGACGGGATTGATCCTGCTCAAGCTCCTCGGACGACGCGGGTCGTTAGGCGGCTGGCTTCATCGGCAGTTCGATCTCGACATCGTCTTCACCTGGCGCGCGGTCGTGATCGCCGCCGCGGTGATGTCGTTTCCACTTCTCGTTAGGTCAGCGCGGGTTGGTTTTCAGGAAGTAAACCGGCGCTACGAGCAGATGGCGCGTACGCTCGGCGCGGGCGAATGGCGGGTCTTCTGGACGATCTCGCTTCCGCTCGCGGCGCGGGCGATCTGCGGTGGCGTGCTCCTCGCTTTCGCTCGTGCGGTCGGGGAATTCGGGGCGACGATTTTGCTCGCCGGCAACATTCCCGGTGAGACGCAGACGCTCTCGCTCCGCATCTACGAAGCGGTCCAGCTCGGGCACGACGCGACCGCCTACCGGCTTCTGCTCGTCTGCGTGGTCATCGCGTTCGTCGCGGTCTTCAGCGCGGAGTGGCTGCTCCGCAAACGGGAGGCGCCACGATGAAGTTGTCGTTAGGCAAAGTGCGGCTGCGGCTCTCTGGTTTCGACCTCGCAGACGGATCTGGAATTGACCGCGGAACGGACGGGAATTTTCGGACCGTCGGGGGCGGGGAAAACTTCGCTGCTCGAGACGATCGCCGGTCTGCGCGAGTCGGCGGCGGGCTCGATTCGTTTCAACGAAACCGAGTTTACCGATCTACCGGTGCGAGAGCGGCGGGTCGGTTACGTGCCGCAGGATGACTCGCTCTTTCCGCATCTCGATGTGCGGCGCAACCTGCTCTATGGCCGACGGGACGACGCAGGCGATCCGGCATTCTCGCTCGCCCACGTGACTGGATTTCTCGAGATCGCGCCGCTTCTCGGCCGCGATGTGCGCCAGCTCTCGCGCGGCGAACGCCAGCGCGTCACGATCGGCCGCGCGCTCTTGTCGGAGCCGCGGCTGCTGCTCCTCGACGAGCCGCTGACCGGGCTCGACCGCAAGTTGCGCGAGGCGATCCTGGCGCAGTTGAAGGCGTTGCCTAACGAGTTCGACCTGCCGATGCTTTACGTCACCCACGACCGAGCGGAAGCGATCGAACTGTGCGACGAAGTGTTGCTGATCGAGCGCGGGAAGATCATTGGGCGCGGGGTGCCGGGCAAACTGCTGCAGAATTAAACCGCAGAGAGCGCAGAGGGCACGGAGGAAGAAAGAATTTTTCTGCTCCTCTGCGTCCTCTGCGGTTTAATTCTGCAGCGCGATCTTCGGCGCGGTTGAAGGCGACCACGGATTTTGGCGATGATCAGATGCCAGGATCGCATCCACTTCGCGCCGGAGCAGCCGGAGAAATTCCGCAACGTCGAATCGATGCCGCACCGGCCCATACGGTGCCAAATTTTTCTCCGCCAGCCGAAAGAGCCGCACCGCCGGATACATTCGCCGGCCGTCTTTCGGATGCGTCGGCCGCGCGAATTGTTTCTGCAAATGGACGAAGCCACCGGCGGCCTGAATGAGCCCCTTGAAATAATTCGCGTCCTCCGTTTTCGTGCGCAGCCAGAGATGCTCGAGGACATCGTGCGCTTCGTAGTAGCGCTGCTCGTTCCAACAAAGAAAGAAGCCGGTGTAGCAGGGATGATCGGCGATTTCTCCACGCTCGCGGCCCGCCGGCGCGCCACTCAGCTCCTCGACCAGCCGGGAAATTCTTTGGTCTTTGTTCACGGAACGCTTAATCTCGTTTCCGCAGAGATGACCGGCAACCGAGCAGGCAGAGTTTTCGCAATGGAGGGCTCGGGCGCGCGCCCGGCCGCGGGTGCCGGATGACGGCAGTCGGGCTCAGCATTCTCATCGGCGCGATCGTTGTCCTGATTTTCTGTTCCGCGCTTTTTTCGGGATTGGAGACGGCGCTTTTCTCGCTCAAGAGCCACCAAATCCAGCGGCTCCACGAGCAGCATCCGTCGCTCACCGATTTCCTCCGGCTCTTCCGCGACAGCCCGCGCCGCGTGCTCAACGTCCTCCTCCTCGGCGGCGCGCTGGTCAATGTGCCGCTGGTCATCCTCTGTCTCGTGCTGATCTGGGAAGGACCGCTCGATGCCAGCATGCCGTCGTGGGTCGCGACCCTGATCATTTTCGCGATCATCGTTTTGGTCTGCGATTTAACGCCCAAGCTGCTCGCGATCTCGAAGCCGTATCGACTGTCGACGATGGGCGTGTTCACGCTCACGGCTTTGATGCCGTTTCTCGATCGGGTCGGCCGCGCGCTCGAGGACGTGAGCGCCGGAATGATCGACCGGCTCACGCCCGCCCATCTGCGGGTGCGCCGGCAAATGAGTGACGAGGAACTCGAGACCCTGGTCGAAATGGGCGAGGAGGAAGGCACGCTTCACGAAGCCGAGGGCGAGATGATCCAGGAAATCATCAAGCTCGGCGACAAGACGGCGAAGGATTGCATGACTCCCCGAGTCGATACCTTCGCGCTGCCGGATGATTTGCCTAACGAAGAGGCGATCGCGCTGCTTCAGGCACGACGGCATCGGCGCGTCCCGGTTTACGCGGAGACGCCCGACCACATCGTCGGGATCGTGGACGTGAAACAGTTTTTGCTCGATCGGTCGCGCCCTTATAGCGAGGCCCTAATCGCGCCTTCCTACGTGCCGGAGACAATGGCGGCGAGTGATCTACTCCGGCGTTTCATCTCGCAGCCGCCGGGACTCGCGATCGTGGTCGATGAATTTGGCGGGACCGAAGGGATCATCACGATGGCGGACATCATCGAGGAGATCATCAGCGACGCCGCGCCGCTCGGTGACGCCGACCTTTACATCGAGCCGCTGGAGGAAGGACGCTTTCTCGTGAGCGGGAACGCCCGGCTCGACGATCTCACGGAGTATCTTGGCTTCGAGCTGGAAGCGGACGGGATCGACACCATCGGCGGTTACCTTTTTACCCGGCTCGGTCATTTGCCCAGCGTCGGCGCGAAGCTGGAAACGCCGCGGCTGATCTTCACGGTGCGACGGGTGAGCCACAAACGAATCGAGGAAGTGCTCCTCGAGCGAACTGCCGCGATGGCCGAAGAAAATCCGGAAGCGGACGAGGCCGCCCTCTGATGATCGCCTGGATCACGATCTTTTGTTGCTGGGTGGTGTCGTTCGTTTTCTCGGGCATCGAGGCCGGGTTGCTCTCGCTCGACCAAGTGCGGCTGCGCCATCAGGTGAAGCTGCGCAACCGCTCCGCGATGCTCCTGCATCGGTTGTTGAAACGGCCGGAGCGGCTCCTCGTCACCATCCTGCTGGTGACAAATCTCGCCGACATCGCCGGGCTCCTCCTCCTCACCCGGCAGGTGGTGCGTTCGTTAGGCTTGTGGGGTTATCCGGTCACGCTGCTGCTCGCGGGTCCGATCTATTTGTTCATGCTCGGGGTGCTGCCGAAATCGCTCTTCCGCCGTTTTCCCTACCGCGCGCTCGCCGCACTCGCCGGGTTGCTCGAGTTCACCTCGCGGTTGTTCTGGCCGATCCTGGAATTGGGCGCGCGGATCGGCGGACTCTGCCTCCCGCAAAAGGAAGCGACCCCGCGGATGTTCGCGGCGCGGGAGGACCTGAAACAGCTCACGGTCGAGAGTGAACTCCAAGGATCACTCACTTCGGCGGAACGGGCGATGATTCACAACGTGGTCGATTTCCGCACGGTGAAAGTCGCCGACGTGATGCGGCCCCTCCGGAAAGTCACCTCGGTGCGCCCGGAGACGACCGTGCCGGAGTTGCTGCAACTGAGCGCGCGCACCGGGGTGGATCGCGTACCCGTGATCTCGTCGCAGGGGCGCGCTCTCGGGCTCGTGAACGTCTTCGAAATTCTCCTCGACCCGGCGCCGCGTCACGCGCTCCGCGATTACACCCGCCGGATCGTGACCGCGGCCGAGAACGAATCCGCCTACCGGATCATTCGCCGGCTCCGGGCGGCGCGGCTCACCCTCGCCGCGGTGGTCGATGCACGAGACCGACTCACGGGGATTGTGACCGTGGAAGATCTCGTTAGGCGACTCGTGCGAAGCACGTGAGCTCGCCTAGTAATTCGGCGCCAGATACTGAAACGCGATCACCCGGCCGCGTTGAAACGAAACCGTCTTCACCGGCTGCGTGATCGTTTGCGGGAACGGATAATAAAACGGGTCGTAGAACGGATCGTAAATCGCCCCGTAATAGCGCCGCCCACCATGCCGTCCGTAGTAGCCGACAGGCCCGGCGAAGCCGCCATAAAATCCGCCGGCGTAGCCGTAGGTCGGCACCGTCGTCGAGATCAGGTAAACCCACGTCTCGGTCGAAACGCCGTGCACTTCCCCGACCGCTCTCTGCTGCGGTCGTCCCCACGCAAAATAAACTGCGTCCTGCGACATCCCGCCGCGGATCTTCCCCTGCGTGACCAGCGCCTGGTCGTTAGGCGACAACCGCTCGAAGCCGGCGCGATTCTCCTCGATGCGCGAGCTCACCGTGGAACAGCCCGACAGAAACAGCGCGCTCGCGGCCAGACCCGCGAGAAGCACCCACGAAAGAGAAGTCTGACGTTTCATAAAAGCAGCATCGTTTACGTAAAAACTGCGGTCAACCGACGCCGCGGTTCGCGCCATCTTGCGCCGCGAAACGCACCGTCGTAGCCTCGCTCATGGAGGATCGCTTCGGGCATCGCATCTCTTATTTGCGCGTCTCGATCACCGATCGCTGCAACGAGCGCTGCACCTACTGCATGCCGCAGGAATTGCAGGAATGGCTCCCGCGTCACGACATCCTGACCTTCGAAGAAACGCTCCGTCTCATCCGCATCGCCACCGACCTCGGGGTGACGAAAATCCGTCTCACCGGCGGCGAACCGCTCACTCGGCGCGACGTCATCCAGCTCTTCCGTCAGCTTCCTGGCCTAACGAGTCTGCGCGACATCGGGCTCTCGACCAACGCCACTCTGCTGACCCGCGAAGTGGAACCTGGCCTAACAATGGCGGAAGCGGTCCGGGCCTGCGGTTTTCGGTCGGTGAACATCTCGCTCGATACGCTCGACCGCGCCGAGTACGCGAAAATCACCGGGCGCGATCTGCTCCCGGAAGCGCTCGCCGGGATCGACGCCGCCCTCGCTGCGGGCTTTCCGCAGGTGAAGATCAACTGCGTCCTGATGCGCGGGCATAACGAAAACGGCCTCACGAGTCTGGTCGATTTTGCGGCGGAAAAAGGACTGCTTCTGCGTTTCATCGAGCTCATGCCGGTGAGCACGACCGAGGTCCTGACCGAGTCGAATTTTCTCCCCGTGGCGGAAGCGAGGCGTACGCTCGAAGCCAGGTTCGGCCGGCTCATCCCGCAGCCGGAATTCAAAACCAACGGTCCGGCGACCTACTATCAGCTTCCCGGCCGCGAACAGCGGATCGGCTTCATCGGCGCGCTGACGAATCTGCATTTTTGCGAGAGCTGCAACAAACTCCGGCTGACCTGCGATGGAAAACTCCGCCCGTGCCTCGGGAGCTATCTCGAGTTCGACATCATGCAGCCGCTCCGCGCGGGCGCGAGCGACGACGAGCTGCGGCAGTTTTTCCTCGACGTGGTCGAACGCAAACCGGAGCAGCACGATTTCCGCACCACCTATCAACCCGATCGCAAGATGGTCGCCATTGGCGGTTAGCCTAACGCCTGACGAATGTCGGAACTAACCCACATCGCGAGCGATGGAAGCGCGAAAATGGTCGACGTCTCGGCCAAGCCGCTGAGCCATCGCGAAGCGATCGCCGCCGGGCGGATCGACCTCCAGCCCGCAACGCTGGAACTGATCGCGAACGATCGGATTGCAAAGGGCAACGTCTTCGCGACCGCGCGGCTCGCCGGCATCCAGGCGGCGAAGCAGACCGCGCAGTTGATCCCGCTCTGTCACACGCTCGGTTTGAGCCACGTGGAAGTCGGCCTAACGAGCGACGAAAACGGTGTCGCCTGCACCTGCATCGCGCGGACAACAGCTCAGACTGGCGTGGAAATGGAAGCGCTCACCGGCGTTTCCATCGCGCTGCTCACGATCTACGACATGTGCAAAGCGGTCGATAAGGAGATGCGGATCAGCGAGATTACGCTTCTCCGGAAAAGCAAAACTCTGTCATCCTGAGCGAAGTGCAGCGCAGTCGAAGGATTCCGCGGAGCAACCGTGAAATCCTGTTACAGCACTTCCCCGCAACCCGACGGGATTCTTCGACTGCGCTGCGCTACGCTCAGGATGACTAGTTTTTCAGCCTAACGAATGCAACTTTACGTCGGCATCATCACCGTTTCCGATCGCGCGAGCGAAGGCGTCTACGAAGATCTCGGCGGCCCGGCGCTGAAAGAAGCGGCCGTCAAAAACGGCTGGAACGTGCTCGCCGAAGCGATCGTTCCTGATGAGCTCGGCAACATCCAGGATGCGATCCGCTCCTTCGCCGCTCAAGGCTGCGGGCTTATTCTCACCACCGGCGGCACCGGCATCGCCCCGCGCGACGTCACTCCGGAAGCGATCCGCGGCCTCATGCGCGTCGAGCTGCCGGGCTTCGGCGAGGTGATGCGCGCCGAGTCGATGAAGATCACGCCCAACGCCATCCTTTCCCGCAACCTCGCCGCCGTGGTCGAGCGGTCGCTGGTCATTGCGCTCCCGGGCAAACCGAGCGGCGCCATCGAATGTCTCAGCTTCGTTGCTGGGGCCATCCCCCACGGAGTCGCGCTGGCCGCGCGCGTACCCACTTCCTGTTGATCTGCCGGGCCGTTCACTTATCGTTAGGCAAATATTCCCTGAATCCAAACGGCGCCTTCGCCGCATCCCAAAACCAGAACCAATGAAAACCAAATTCCTCGCCCTCGCGCTCGTCCTCGTTCTCACCTCCGGCTGCCACGGCTGGCACGGCATCCGTGGCAACGGCACCATGAAAACCGAGACACGCAACGTCACCACCTTCAGCAAGATCGACGCGGGCGGTTTCTATGAGCTCGACTGGCAGCCCGGCGCACCCTCTTTGAGCGTGACGACCGACGAAAACCTCCTCTCGCACATCACGACCAACACCGAAGGCGACCAGCTCAAGATCGACATGGACGGGCCAATGGCGCCTTCCCGCGGGATCAAGATCATCGTCACGAGTCCGACGCTGACCACGGCGGAATTGAGCGGCGCGGTCGAATTCACCGCCAAGTCTCTGAGCGGCGCGAAATTTTCCCTCGATACCAGCGGCGCGGCCAAGGTCACGCTCGGCGGCAAGATCGGCCGGCTCCTCGCCGACCTGACCGGTGCGAGCAAGCTCGAAGCCGCCGACCTCCAGACGGACGACGTCGAGCTTTCTGTGACCGGTGCGGGCAAGGCAAATGTCACGGCCGCGAACTCGTTGCGCGCGGCGATCACCGGCGCGGGCAAAGTCGTCTACGGCGGGAACCCGAAAACCGTCGAGAAGAAGATCACTGGCGCAGGAAAGATCGAACCGCGCGACTCGCAGTAATCTGGACCAGAACGCGGCGGTAACGGCACGGAAGATTGCCGGGATCAGCAGCCCGGGCTACAACGGTCGCGGCTGATCCATGCAACCCGCGCCACCTGTTTTCCAGCTCTTCGGACCGGCCCATCTCGTCGTTCTTTTTCTCACGGTCGCCCTCCCGTTCGGTCTCGGTTGGGCTGTCTGCCTAACGAATTCGAAACGGGTCGATCGCGCGGTCGCGGTCTGTCTCTCGCTCGTCCTGCTGACCAACTACGTTGGTTACGCCGCCCACCTCCTGCAGCGCCACCAACTCGTCTGGCAGCAGGCGCTTCCCTTCCAGCTCTGCGACTGGGCGATGGTCACCGTTATCGTCGCACTGCTCACCGGCCGACAGGGCTGGAGCGAAGTCTCCTATTTCTGGGGAATCGGCGGCACCTTCCAGGCGATCCTCACGCCGAATCTGCAGGTTGGTTTTCCCGACGTGCGTTTCCTCAGTTTCTTCGTCGGCCATTGCGGGATCGTCGCCGGCGTCATCTATCTTCTGGTCGCGCGCCGCTTCCGGCCAACGCTAAGCTCGATCTGGCGGACGCTCGCCTGGTCGGAGCTCTATCTCGTGGTCACCCTGTTGGTCGATCGCCTAACGAACGTGAATTACGGCTTCCTCCTGCATAAGCCAGAGGCAGCTTCCATCCTCGATTACCTGTCGCAGACCCACTGGCTGTATCTGGTGGAATTGAACGGCCTCGCGCTGCTTTTCTTCGCGGCCCTTTATCTGCCCTTCGTCCTGAGCCGTACGCTGCGCGCGCTCTTTGCCTAACGAATGCTCAGAGATCGAGCAGAAGCGCGGTCGGGTTCTCGATCGCTTCCTTCACCTTGATCAGGAAGGTGACCGCTTCCTTGCCGTCGACCGCACGGTGATCGTAGCTGAGCGCGAGATACATCATCGGCCTCACGACGACTTCACCATTTATCGCGACGGGTCGCTGCTGGATGGTGTGCATGCCGAGGATGCCGCTCTGCGGCGGATTCAGGATCGGCGTGCCCATGAGCGAGCCGTAAACACCGCCGTTGGAAATCGTGAAGGAGCCGCCCAGGAGGTCTTCGATCTTGATTTTACCATCGCGTGCCCGGGCTGCGTAATCGGCGATCGCGCGCTCGAGGTCGGCGAAACTCTTCTGGTCCGCATCGCGCACCACCGGCACGACCAGGCCGCGCTCGGTGCCGACCGCGACACCGATGTCGAAGAAATGATTGAGGATAAAATCGTCGCCTTCGATCCGGCTATTGATCGAAGGAACGGCTTTGAGCGCTTCCACCGTCGCTTTGATGAAGAAAGACATGAAGCCAAGCTTGATCCCGTGATCGGCCTGGAATTTCTCCTGGGCCTTTTTCCGGAACGCCATCACCTCGCGCATGTCGCATTCGTTGAACGTGGTTAGAATGGCGGCGGTCTGCTGCGCCATCACGAGCTGCGCCGCGATCTTGCGGCGGAGGGGCGACATTTTCTTCCGGGTAAAACGGTCGCTGCTTTCTTCGCTTGGCGGTTCGCTGGTTGGCTTCGCGGTGGAGCGCGGCTTTTCCTGGTCGTCGGTCGGTGCGGCCGACTTTTCTGGTTTCTCCTGGAGATGGGAAAGGACGTCGCCTTTTGTTAGGCGCCCACCTTTTCCGGTCCCGCTGATTTTTGCCGGATCGAGCTTCTCTTCGGTCGTGAGCCGTTGCACGGCGGGCGAGAGAACATCGGCATTCGGCGAGCGCTTTTCCGCCGTCGGTTTGGGCGCGGGCGCGGGCTCGTTAGGCGCGGCGTTTTTCGCCTTCGCCGGAGCGGTCGCGGCATCGTCGATCACGGCGACCACTTCGCCGATTTTCACTTCCTGGCCTTCATCGACCTTGGTCTCGAGCGTCCCGGCTTTTTCCGCCGTGATCTCGGTCGAAACCTTGTCCGTCTCGAGCGTCAGCAAAGCTTCGCCGGCTTCCACGTAATCGCCCGTCTTCTTGTGCCAGACGGAAACGACGCCGCTGGAGATGGATTCGCCAACCGGCGGAATGATGACTTCGATGCTCATGGGAGCCGCAACTTAAGCCGAACTGCGCGGGGCGGTCGAATGCGGAGCGCTAAGCGAGCGCGCACCGGTTCACCGCCGCTTGGACGAATTTGCCCCAGCTCAGGTTGTCACGACCGGCGACGTGCTCGCGTGCTTTGCGAATCGCCATTTCGCTGACCGCTTCCACCACCCAATCGAAGTTTTCCTGACCGACCGAGGTGACTTCGGCATCGGGCGCGGGATTGCAGAAATCGATCGCGAGCGGCACGCCGTCGCGGATCGCGAATTCCACCGTGTTCAGGTCGTAGCCGAGGTATTGATTCAGCGCGAGGACGCCCTGCTCGACCTTCTCGAGGATGTCTTTCGGCGCCTGCCAATCGGTCTGGTAGCGCAGGTGATAGGGATGGCGCGGCTCGTAATTCATCACCTTCACGTGGCGCTGATCGATGCAGTAGCAGCGGAAATATTTATCAAAAACGACCTCTTCCTGGAGCATCATCACGAGCTGGCCGGTCTCGCTGTAAGCCCGGAAAAATTCGTCGGGGTTATTCAGTTTGTAGACGTTCTTCCAGCCGCCGCCGGCGAACGGTTTGAAATAAGCGGGCCAGCCGACATAGGCGAAAATTGCTTCCCAATCCATCGGGTAAGCGAGGTTGCGGAAGGAGTTATCGTTCGTGTCCGGAGGCGGCTCGTGCGAGGGCAGGAGCACGGTGTTGGGCACGGCCACGCCGATCTTGGTCGCGAGCGCGTTGTTAAAAAATTTCTCGTCCGCGCTCCACCAAAACGGATTGTTCACCACCGCGCAGCCGGTGAGTGCTTCGTTCTTCAGCCACGCGCGATAGAAGGGCACGTCCTGCGAGATGCGATCGATCACGACGTCGTAACCGGTCGGTTCGCCCTGCACGACTTTGTCGATCCGGACCGGCTCGGCGACGATATCCTTGCCGCCGGTTTTCTGGTTTACACGTTCAACGAAGGCTGGTGGGAAGCTGTTTTCCTGGCCGAAGAGGATTCCGATTTTTTTCATAGGTGAGTCCGCAGATTACCCAGATTTACGCAGATGAGAAGAGTGTGAAATTCCAAAGATCTGCGCCCCTCCGCGAAATCTGCGGATCAAATTAACCGGCCGCGCTCGCGGCGAGTTGCGGGCGCGAATCACCTAGTCGATAAGACGGACCGCATGGGAGACACGGAGGAGAAAAAGCACACGCTCACGGGCAACATCCAGGAGCATCCGGGATTTGCGTCGCGGATTCTCCGGAACGAACGCGACGTGCTGGTCTACCTGCCGACCGGTTACCGGCGTTCGCCGCGCCGGAGCTATCCGGTTCTTTACCTCCAAGACGGCCAGAACGTCTTCGATGCAGCGACTTCCTTCGCCGGCGTGGAATGGGGCGCGGACGAATCCGCGGAGCGGCTCATCCGCCAGGGATTAATCGAGCCGCTCATCATCGTGGCCGTGGCGAACACCGGCGAGGACCGGATTCACGAATATGCGCCGACCCGCGGCGTGATCGATTCCAGCGCGAAACGAAAGAAGCGGAGCCGCGGGCAGCTCCGGAAATATGGGCGTTTTCTGCTCGAAGAATTGAAGCCGTTTATCGACCGCGAATACCGGACGAAACCGGAAGCGGAGTCGACCGGGCTGGGCGGCTCGTCGTTAGGCGGACTGGCCACGATCGCTCTCGGGCTCTGGTTTTCGAAGTCGTTCAGCCGGCTCGCGGTGATGTCGCCGTCGATCTGGTGGGACGACTGCGCGATTTACCGGATGGTCGAGAAGTTGCCCCGGAAACTGCCGCTGAAAATCTGGCTCGACACCGGCACGCACGAGCCGGGATGGGAACGGGCGGCCGTCCTCCGCGACCGGCTGGTGGAAAAGGGCTGGCGACTCTACGACGACCTGCAATTCACCGAAGTGGAAGGCGCGAATCACAGCGAAGGCGCTTGGGCCGCGCGTTTCGAGGCGGTGCTCCGGTTCCTCTACCCGTCATCGCCGTCCGAAGTGAAAGAAGCGAAGCCGGTGCCGATGCTCAGCGCTGAACCGGCTATTCGTTAGGCGCCGTTTTTGACCTTCGGCTCGTCGAAGTTGCCGAGCTTGCGGAATTTCGCGTAGCGCTCCCTGAGCAACTCATCGATCGGCAGCTCCAGAGCGCGCTTCAGATTCCGGCGCAATGCCGTCCCGAGGTTGGCCGCGGCGAGGTCGTGATCGCGATGGGCGCCACCTTCCGGTTCCTTCACGACTTCGTCGACCACTCCGAGCCGCATCAGGTCGTCGGCGGTTAATTTCAAAGCCTCCGCTGCTTCCGGCGCGTGCTTCCGATCTTTCCACAAAATCGCCGAGCAGGCTTCCGGGCTGATCACTGAATAGTAGGCATTCTCGAGAATCATCACGCTATCGGCGACGCCGATCCCGAGCGCGCCGCCCGAGCCACCTTCGCCGATCACGCAGGCGATGATCGGCACGCGCAGCGTCATCATTTCGCGCAGGTTCACCGCGATCGCCTCGGCGATGTGGCGTTCCTCCGAGCCGATCCCGGGAAAGGCGCCGGGCGTATCGATCAGCGCGATCACGGGCAGGTGAAATTTTTCCCCGAGCCGCATCACGCGCAGCGCCTTGCGATAACCTTCGGGATACGCGCAGCCGAAATTCCGCTTTACGTTTTCCTTCGTGTCGCGGCCTTTCTGCTGCGCCACGACGACGCAGCGTTGCGTGCCGAGTTTCGCCAGCCCGCAGGGCATCGCCTTGTCGTCGCCGAAGACGCGGTCGCCATGCAGCTCGACCCATTCGGTGAAACAACGCCCGATATAGTCGAGCGCGAACGGCCGTTGCACATGCCGCGCGATCTGCACCCGCTGCCACGCGCTCAGGTGATCGTAAATCTCCCGCCGGGTTTCGCGGATCTTCAGTTCCATCGACTCGACTTCGGAATCGAAATCGATGTCGTGCTTGTCGGAATGCGACTTCAGGTCCTGTAGTCGGCGTTGCAGCTCCAGGATCGGCTTTTCGAAATCAAGCGGGTGCGAATCCATCGACGCTAGGGAGTAATGGTGACAGCCGTTTTCGGGTTTACAAGGCTGCTCAACTCCTCCACGTCGGTCGCGGCGAGTCCGATACCTTCTGGCGGCGGCGGCACGTCGAGCACCGGATGGGAATCATCCGGTTCAGAAAAGAGCACGTAGCCGGGCGCGGCGAGGCGGATCCACCGGGTGCTGTTGAGAAAATCCCGGCTACCCATGCCGATTCGTTTGCCGTCTTTGAAAGCCCACACGCCGGCAACGCGAGTGCTGATTTTCGGCGGCGGCTTGCCGGGGACGTTCACTTTCAGCAGATGATAGCGCTTAAAAAATCGCTCGTGATCGAGCAGGTAGAGCAGCTTCCCATCGCGCTGGATGAGGACGGAGAAATCCGGATGCGAGATGAGGAGTCGGTCGCCGATGCGGAGCATCGTGCTGCTGAGATTATTCGTCCGCATGATCAGCTCCGGCGTCGTTTTCATCTTCGCCGCGATCCGCGCGATGACGTCGCCGCTGCGCACGACGTACTGCTCCTTTTCCGGCGACGGATAATTCGAGAGCAGGATGCTCGCGTTCACATCGCCGAGGAGATCCTGCGCTTCGCCGACGTGCAGGCCACTGGGATATTTCTGGATAAAGGCGGTCAGGGCGGCGCGCGCATCGAGCAGCTTGCCGTCGGCCTTGAGTTTCGCCGCGGCCTGGAACTCCGGCAGACTCAAATCCGGCGCCGTGCGCGGAGTCGCGCCCGCTTCCTTCTCCGCGCGCAGGACGATCTCAGGGCGCAGGATGATCTTGTAACTAAAAAAAACCGCGCCCCCGAAAATGAAGGCCGCGAAGAGCACTGCGAAAAGCCATTTCATGAGCTGAAGCGGCGAGAATGCCCGCGGAAAACGCGGCTACTAAAAGCAGGCGACCGGCCTCCCGCGGTGTGCTTCAACTTTCGGGCTCGGGACCGGAAAAAAAGCGATTCCAAAAGCGATAGCGCGGCCGCTCGACGTCGTCTGTCCAGGTAAACTGGCAATCCTGGCAGTAATATTCCTTCTGGAAAAGTTTGAGCGCGAAAAGGATTCCCGCGAGCGCCGGGGTGAGAAACTTCCGGGTCAGCTGCGGGTATTGGATGCGGGTGGAATTGCATTGCGGGCAACGGAGCACGCCGATCTCCGGGTCGG
Source organism: uncultured Verrucomicrobiae bacterium (assembly GCA_963831805.1). Lineage (GTDB taxonomy): Bacteria > Verrucomicrobiota > Verrucomicrobiia > Chthoniobacterales > UBA10450 > Palsa-1392. The sequence goes on from CAWHRN010000005.1 coordinate 458,470, forward strand.
CCGCTTCCCATTCCACCATCAGCGCCTGCGCCCGCTCGAAATCTTCTTCCTCCACCATCACCTTGGCGTTCGCCTTCGGCTTCGACATGAACGCGTAGGTCTGGAGCTGCGCTTCGTTATGCAAGTCTGCCGGCACCCCCGCGGCGCGGAATTTTTCCTTCAGATGCTTGGCCTTGGCCGGCTCGTTGTAGGTCGCGATCGTCACCATAAGATGCCCGCATTCGTTGGGCGTGTTTGATCAAACATCAACTAGCGACCCAGTGCAAGACTCGCCGGCGGGAACCAGCGATAGAGCATCAAATAAACCAGCACACCGGTGACCGAGACGTAGAGCCAGATCGGCATCGTCCAGCGTGCGATCCGGCGATGTTTATCCCAGCGCCGGCGGAAAACCGGAACCAGCGTCAGGATCACCATCGGCAGGGTGACGAAAGCGAGCAGAATGTGCGAGATGAGCATCGCAAAATAAATCGGCCTAACGATGCCGGGCGCGGTGAAATGGGTCGAGCGTTCGCCGGTGTAATAGTGATAGGTGAGATAGCTCGCGAGAAAAACCGTCGAGGAAACAAGCGCCACGATCATGAAGACCATGTGCCGCCGCCAATGGCCGCGCCGGATAAAAAACCAGGCGAAGGAAAGGAAGACCGTGCTGATGAAATTGAGCGAAGCGTTGAGCGCTGGAAGATCGGAGATGGTCATGATGGAACTGCCGTGAGACCGGCCGCGAGATTCGTGAATCGTTACATCGGGTCGTGCGGTCTCGCTCCAAGATTCTCAGCCCGACGAAGAATTCTCGCTCCCCAATTTCCCGCCGCCACGCTGACCGCGGCTTGAATTCACTCTCGCCAACCGTAGGAATCACCCATGGCCGGAACCATCCTTAGCGATCCGCCGCCCCGGCTGCATCGCGGCCGGGTCCGCGCCTCGGGTGGCCGCCGCGCTCTCCGCGCGCTTCTCCGCCTAACGATTGTGCTGGTGGTCGCCGGTCTTGCGCTTGGCGCGTGGTATCTCGCGCGCAAGGGTTTTAGCCGGAACTGGCGCAACCTCGTCGTCGAGGAACTGCACAAGCGCGGCGTCGAAGCTTCGGTGAAACGGCTCACGCTCGATCCGTTTCGCGGCCTGATCGCGCGCGACGTCCGGATCTTCGATTACAAGAAACGCGAGCAAACGCTCGCGGTTGTGAGCGAAATCTCACTCGACATCAACTACGCCGCGCTCTTTCACCATCAGCCGTTTCTGAACGCGGTCGACATCCGCAATGGTGATCTCTCCATCCCGCTACCGGCGGTCGCCGGGCAGGTCGCGCATGCCGACCTGACCCAATTTCGCGCGCACGTTTATTTCCCGCCGGAGCGGATCGACGTGAAACAGGCCGAGGGAATTTTTTGCGGGATCCGCATTTCCGCCACCGGCCAGTTAATCAAGCGCGCGGATTACCGGCCGTCGGCCAGCGAGTCACCGGAAGAAACCGCGCGACGGCTGCGCCTCCTGCAAACCCTCGTCACCATGCTGCAGCGTTTTCGCTATCCGGGTGCGACGCCGGAGTTGCAGATCAAATTCGCCGGCGATCTCTCCGAGCTCGAGAGCGCGCGGGTCGAGGCAACGCTCCGCGCGAGCGAGGTGACGCGGGAGAAATACACCGCGCGCAATCTCAACCTAACGACGGAGTGGAAGGATCATACCCTGACCATCCCGCAGTTTGAATGGACCGATCTGGCCGGCCGGTTTTCCGCCACCGGCAGCTGGAGCCGGGAGAAAGGCGACGCGACTTTCCAGGCCCGCTCGACGATCGATCTCGCAACATTGTTAGGCAGTTTCGGACTCGGCGGCATGGTCCGCGATTTCACCTTCCAAGCCCCGCCGCTGATCGAAGCCTCGGGCTCGGCCACGCTCGGCGACACTTCGAAGAAGATCGAGGTCATCGGCAAGGTGGCGCTCGATCGCTTCACTTATCGCACGGTCGCCTTTGAAGGATTAACCGGTGATTTCGCCTGGGATCGACAGCGCCTGATGTTGCGCGACCTGCACCTGCGCCATCGCACCGGCCAGCTCAACGCCGATCTGCTCGACGCGCCTAACGACTTCCGCTTGAACTGCGAGAGCTCAATCTCGCCGGCCGCGCTCGCGCCTCTCGCCTCCGCGGAAGTCGGCCGTTTCCTCGATTCCTGGGAATGGCAGCGCTCGCCGAACGTGCGCCTTAACATCCGCGGCACTTCCCGCGATCCAGCCACCTGGCACGGCGACGGGGCGCTCGCGCTCGGGCCGGCGCGCTTCCGCGGGGTGAAAATGAACAGCGCGAGCGGCGATCTGCATTTCGGCGCCGGTATCTACGGGCTCGATCATTTCGTAATCATGCGCGACGAAGGCCGCGGCACCGGCGCGTTCTCCTACAGCGTCGCGCGGCATGAAATCAAAATCGATCACGTCGAGACCACGCTCGCACCGAGGGAAGCGATCATGTGGATCGAGCCGCGATTCCTCGAGCAGGTCACGCCGTACCGGTTTCATCACACGCCGCACGTTTTCGCCAACGGCATTGTGCAGCTCGGCGCCGGCAAACAAACGCATCTTCAACTCGATATCTCGGCGCCCGGCGGGATGGATTACACGTTCATCGACAAGGTCCTGCCCTTCGAGCACATCGCCGGCACTTTGCTTTTCACCGACGACCGGCTGCAGATTCTCGGCCTTAAAGGCACGCTCTTTTCGGGTGTTCTCGGCGGCGGCGCGGATATTTCGCTGGCGAAAAACGATCATCATTACACCGCCAATATCACCGTCGATAAGCTTGATTTCCCCACTCTCACCGATCTCTATTTTCAATATAAAACCGCCCGCGGCGAACTCGCCGGGAGCTTCAATTTCGGCGGCATCGGCGATCAGCGAAAAGCCCTCTACGGCACCGGCCGGGTGGAAGTGCGCAACGGGAACGTCTTCGCGATCCCGGTCTTCGGCCCGCTCTCGGAGCTGCTCAGCAAGGTCTTCACCGGCGCCGGCTACAGCGTCGCGCACGAAGCGACCGCGCCCTTCTCGATCCGCGAAGGCGTGATCCACACCGACAAACTCAAGGTCGCGGGCAAGCTCTTCGCCATGGTCGGCCACGGCGACATCGACTTCATGAAGAACAACCTCGACTTCGACATCCGGATCGACGCCACCGGCGCGGGTGCAGTCCTGACCCCGCTCTACCAGCTCTTCGAATACCACGGGAGCGGCAGCCTAACGAAGCCGATCTGGCGGCCGAAGCGGTTTTGAGCAAGGCGGAATGCGGAATGAAGAAGCGCCCGCGCGAGGTTAGGCGAGCGGCGAAAGATCATTCCGCGTTTCGCCCTCCGCCTTCCGCCTTACTCCTCGGCTCACACGTCTCGATCGCCGGCGGAGTCCATCGTGCGATCGAACGGGCGCGCTCGATCGGGAGCACGGCGATGCAGATCTTCGTGAAGAACAACATGCAGTGGTTCGCGCGCCCGTTTGCGCCTAACGAGATCAAGGCGTTCCTCGAGCACGCGCAGCGATCCGAGCTCGCGGCGGTTTTTGCGCACGCGAATTACCTGATCAATCTCGCCGCGACCAACCCGCAGTTTTACGCGAATTCAATCCGCGCTTTGTCCGAAGAACTGGTTCGCGCCGACCAACTCGAGCTGCCGTTTCTCGTCCTTCATCCGGGCGCGCATCTCGGCGCGGGGGAAGAAGCCGGTCTCGAGAAAGTGGTGCAATCGATCGATAAAATTTTCGCGGGCATTCCAAAGGCGAAGACGCGCCTCGCGCTCGAGACCACCGCGGGACAGGGCTCGTGCCTCGGCCAAACTTTCGAGCACCTCGCTTTCATCATCGCAAACGTGCGCGAGCCGGAACGCCTCTGCGTCTGCCTCGACACCGCGCATGTCTTCGCCGCCGGCTATGACCTAACGAGTGCAGCCGGAACCCGGAAGACCTTTCGCGATTTCAACCGCATCGTCGGTCTGGAACATCTCGCCGCACTGCATTTGAACGACTCGAAAACCGCGCGCGGCTCACGGGTCGATCGACACGAGCACATCGGCCAAGGGCAGATCGGTCTCGATGCCTTTCGCGTCATCATGCGCGACCGCGGTTTCCGCAAAATCCCGAAGGTCCTGGAAACGCCGAAAGGAAAAGACTACCGCGAAGACGTAGAGAACATGGCCACGCTCCGGTCCCTCTAACAACCAGCCGCGCTCCGGCCCGGGCGGCGCATAAGTCGGAACGAACCGCTACCCAGTCGGCATTTCGGGGCCGTAGCGATTATAAATAAGCGTCCAGACAAACTCGCAGGGCGTGGCTTTGCCGTCCCGGAAGCCAGGGATGAAAGCAGCTTCGGTGATACGTCCGGCAACCTCAGCCCCAAAGCCCATCCCGGCGGGATAATCATAGGCCACCTTGGAACTGTTGACGTGACCGGTCGCATCCGCTTGGATCCTGGCTGCCCCGATGCCGCTGTTCCCCGAAGAGTTTGGCGGCGCATAAAAGTAACGGAACTTCGAAATTCCCGACGTCAGGATGAATTGCGGCGCAATGAAATCGCGCCCCTTGATCAGATCCTGCTCTTCCTGATTCAGGAAAATTCGCAGATGCGGCTTTCCCTCCAGGACGATGAGAGAGGCGGTTCCCTGGATGAGGACCGCGACCGGATTATGCCGGTAGATCGCGGGCGTGAACTGGGCCTGATTACACCGGCGCACGACCTCTCGCCCCAATTTGTCCGAGTCGGGCGTGCCGCGATAGAACACGATGCCAGCGGCTTCGCCGAGCTCGTCCACGACGCAGTTGAACAAGACCGTCGCGCTCCCCTGCCCGCGTTTCACCAGCGACTGGGTGTCGATAAGGTTGACCAGTGAATGCGGTCCGTGAGTGAGCAGCGCCGGTCGGTATTCTGGTAATTTCTCCGCCGAAGCGACCGCCGGGCTGAACCCGAGCGCGAGAAAGAGAGTGAAAAGATAATGGGCGGATTTATTCATGGACGCGCTGGGTATACAATCGATTCGCAGAAGTAAAAGTCTGAAAACGGGAGGAGTCTCGTTCCCGCGATCTCGGAGGACGGCGTCTTGTTCTCGATGGCCGCAGCCGGGCCAGCGGAAGCAGTCGAGTGAACCGACGCGGATTACTTGATGAACCGGATCGTTAGGGGATAACGCCAGAGCTCGCCGTCGCTGGCCTTGATCGAGGCCACGATGACGAAAATGATATTCAGCGCCCAGAGCGCGACGAGGAACGGGATCCCGATGAGCACGAAGCAGAAGACGATCGCGATCACCTCGTAGAGCAGCATCGAGAGCTGGAAGTTCAGCGACTCCTTGCCGTGTGCATCGATCTGCGGGCTTTCGTGACGTTTCAATAACCAGACAATCAGCGGCGCCAGAATGTGGCCGCCGACGAAGTGTGTGAGATGACCGACGAGCGCGAGCGCGTGGCAAAGCACACACCACATACGGGTGTTCGAACGGCTCGCGGTCGTGGTCGTCGGAATCGTTTCCATGTCGTTATTCTTTCACCCGTTCGATGTGCGCGCCAAGCTCGCTCAGCTTTTCGTCGAGGTGCTCATAGCCGCGATCGATGTGATAAACGCGCCGCACTTCGGTGACGCCGTCGGCCTTTAGACCGGCGAGCACGAGCGCCGCGGAAGCGCGCAGATCGCTCGCCATCACCGGCGCGCCGAAAAGCTTTTCGACGCCCTGGATGATCGCGGTCGCGCCTTCGATCTGCACCTGCGCGCCCATCCGTTTCAGCTCTGCGATGTGCATGTAGCGCTGCGGGAAAACGTTCTCGGTGATCGTGCTGATTCCTTCGGTGGTCGAGAGCAGCGCGCACATCTGCGCCTGCATGTCGGTCGGAAAGCCCGGGTAGGGCTCGGTCACCAGCTCGAGAGCCTTTGCCGCCGATCCGTTAGGCGAAACGGAAATCGAATCCTTCGTGCTCGACACTTTGTAACCGGCTTCGGAGAGCGCGGTCGTGACCGACGAGACGTGTTCGGGCACGACCCGATTCAGCGTGATTCCTTTTCCGCAGACCGCGCCTGCGACCAGAAAAGTTCCGGTTTCGATCCGGTCGGGAATCACCGTGTGCTCGGCGCCGTGCAGCTCCTGCACGCCTTCGATGATGATCCGGCGCGTGCCCGCGCCCTCGATTTTCGCGCCCATCTTGTTCAGGAAATCGGCGAGATCGCAAACTTCCGGCTCGGCCGCCGCGCCGTCGATCACCGTGGTGCCATCGGCGAGAACGGCGGCCATCATCACGTTGTCCGTGCCGAGAACGGTCGGGCCAAATTTCCCACGCAGACTCACGATCGCGCCCGCCAGTTTCGGCGCGAAGACCTTGACGTTGCCGGCTTCGACGCGGACCGCCGCGCCGAGCGCCTCGAAACCTTTCAGGTGCAAATCAATTGGCCGATCGCCGATGACGCAGCCGCCGGGCAACGAAACGGTCGCTTCCTTGCAACGGCCTAACAATGGGCCGAGCACGCAAACCGAGGCGCGCATTTTCCGCACGATCTCGTAAGGCGCGATCGATTCCACCTTTTCGGCTTTCACGGTCACGGTGCCACTGGCCCGCTCCACTTCCGCGCCGAGATGCATCAGAATCTGAAGCATGTAATTCGTGTCGCTCAGGTCCGGCACGCGATGGAGGACGCATGGATCGCGCGTCAGGAGCGTGGCCGCAATGATCGGCAGCGCGGAGTTTTTCGACCCGCTGATCTTGATCGAGCCGGAGAGCGGATGACCGCCGTGAACGAGAATTTTATCCATGCTGCGCGAAGAGGAACCGAAGGGTCCCTGCATAGTCTTTTTTGGCCTCGATGTCGTGGAATTTTTGCGCTGCCAGAAACGCGCTAAGGCTCTCGGCCTGGTCATGGCCAATCTCGAGCGCGAGCCGTCCCCCCGGCGCGAGATAACCAGACGCGGCGGTGATTAGTTCGCGGATCAATTCATCGCCGTTCGGACCTCCGAAAAGCGCTACCGCCGGGTCGTGTCGCACTTCGGGCGCGAGTTCCGCCGCTTCGTGTGCGGCGACGTAGGGCAGGTTCGCGACGATCAGGTCGAAAGGTCCTGCCACCGCGGCGAGTAGATTGCTCTGCGCGAACCGAATTCGACTCGTTAGGCCGGAACGTTCGGCATTTTCCCGCGCGAGCGTGAGCGCTTCCTCGGAAAGATCGACGGCGGAGAGATCCGCTTCCGGAAATCGCGCGGCGAGCGAGAGCGCGATCACGCCGCTGCCGGTGCCGACATCGAGGATGCGCGCCCCGCGCGGGAGCGGCAGATCGCAAATGTATTCGACGAGCTGCTCCGTCTCCGGGCGCGGCACGAGCGCGCGTTTGTCGCTGATGAAAGTGTGCTCGCCAAACTCCACCGTCCCGAGCAGATGCTGTAACGGCTCGCCCTGGCCGCGCCGCCGGACGAGTTCGCGCAGCGGGACCAGTTCGGGCTCGGAGAGCGGCCGCTCGAACTCGAGATAAAGCTCGATTCTTTTCTTGCCTAACGAATGCGCGACGAGATGTTCGGCGTTGAGCCGCGGGCTCTCGATCGCCCGCTTCTGGAAATACGCGGTCGTTGATTTGAGGACTTCGAGAACCGTCGTCACGCCATCCACCTTGTCGTCCCGAGCGCAGCGAGGGATCTCGCAAGCGTTGCTCGGCGAACCGTCACGGGTGCGAGCTCGCGCGACACTTGTGAGGTCCCCCGCTGCGCTCGGGATGAGAGGCGAAACGAGAACACAACTTCTCGTTAGGCAAGCGCCGATTCCTTCAGGCGCTCTTCGAGATCGGCGCGTTGCAGCTGGTCGATCATCTCGTTCAGGTCACCTTCCATCACCCGGTCGAGATTGTAGAGCGTCAGCCCGATTCGGTGGTCGGTGATCCGGTTCTGCGGGAAATTGTAGGTGCGGATTTTTTCCTCGCGACCGCCGGACCCGATCTGGCTTTTGCGAGCGGCAGAGTACTTCGCTTCCTCTTCCTGTTTCTTATCTTCGAGCAGGCGAGCGCGCAGGATGCTGAGCGCTTTTTCCTTGTTCTTCTGCTGGCTCCGGCCGTCCTGGCACCTAACGATGCGGCCGGTCGGGATATGCATCACCTGCACGGCGGAATCGGTCGTGTTGACGCCCTGGCCGCCGGGGCCGCCGGCGCGGCACACTTCAATCCGCAGATCTTCGGGCTTCAACTCGAAATCGACTTCCTCGGCTTCCGGCAAAACCGCGACCGTCGCCGTGGAAGTGTGGATGCGCCCCTGCGCTTCGGTCGCGGGCACGCGCTGAACGCGATGAACGCCGCTCTCGTAGCGCAGTTTCCGGAAAACAGATTCGCCGGAGATCTTGAAGATCGTTTCCTTCAGGCCGCCCAGCTCGGATGGACTCGATTCGAGGTCCTCGATTTTTAAGCCGGCTGTTTCCGCATACCGATTGTACATCCGATAAAGATCGGCCGCGAAAATCGCCGCCTCGCTCCCGCCGGTGCCGGCGCGAATTTCCACGATCGCGTCGCGATTGTCGCTTTCGTCGGGCGGCAGGAGCGCGATCTGCACCGCGAATTCCAGCTCCTCGACCCTCTTCTCGAGCGCGGGAATTTCCTCCTGCGCCATCTGCGCAAGGTCGGCGTCGCCGGCCGCGCTGAGCTCGCGGTTATCCTCGAGCTGCCGTCGCGCGGTTACGAGCTCTGCCCATTTCGCGAGCAGATCTTTCGTCGCCGCGTGCTCGCGCATCGTGTCGCTAGCCCGCTTCCGATTGTCGAACAGGCGCGGATCAGCGATCTCGTTTTCGAGTTCGCGAGAACGCTCACGCTTGCGATCGATGAGGGCTTGGAAGTCCATAAACAAAAACGGCGACTGCGCGCGAAGGCGCAATCACCGTTCGTTAGGCGAAATCAGCTAAACCTTTTTGGCGCCGACGCCGGCGCGCGAAGCCTTCGTGCTGCCGTAGCGGCGCGCGAATTTTTCGACGCGGCCCGCGGTATCGACAAACTTTTGCTCACCCGTGAAAAACGGATGGCAGGCGGCGCAGATGCCGATTTTAATGTCCTTCCGGGTCGAGCGGGTATGGTAGACGGTGCCGCAGGCGCAACTGATTTCCGTCTCAGAATAGTCAGGATGAATGTCCGTTTTCATAGGTCAAAAAGAGCTGGCAAAGTAGCCGCGGAATGGCGTCGCCGCAAGTGACCATCCCCGGCGACCCATTGCTCGCGGCTTGGGACCAGACGCTGGCGCGCCGCGCAGAGGAGCCGGCGCTTTTCGATTCGCAACGCCGCATCCTCTTCCGCTTTCGGGAGATCGAGGAACTCAGCCGCAAGTTCGAGATTGATTTCGAGGCCGGGGAAATCGTCGCGATTCAGGTCGGCAATCATGCGCATTGGCCAGCTCTTTTTCTGGCTTGTTTGCGCCGCGGAATCGTCGTGCTCCCACTTGAGCAAACCATGAGCGTGCAGGAACGGGCCTCCGCCTTGCGCACTTGTCGCGCCGCGGGATTGATCAGTTCGCCCGCGGCCGCGATCGAACGACTGGAAAATCCGGGCGCGATCGATTGGGAAGGTCGCACGCCTGCTTTGTTGAAGCTCACTTCCGGCACGACCGCAGCGCCGCGGGCAATCCGTTTTAGCGGTGAACAATTGTTTTCGGATGCTGAACAGATTTGCGATACAATGGGAATTAGCGACGCAGACCTCAACTTTGCGGTCATCCCTCTCTCGCACTCCTACGGTTTCAGCAATCTCATCACGCCGTTGCTCGTCCGCGGCGTGCCGATGGCGCTGAGCACCGACCGGATGCCGCGCGCCGTGCTCGAGGATTTGGCGCGGACGGGAGCGACCGTGTTTCCAGGGATGCCGCTGTTTTACCAGGCCTTTTGTGAAATGCCGGACGCGCCGACTTTGCCGGACCTGCGCCTCTGTATTTCCGCCGGCGCACCGCTGCCGGAGCATGTCGCCCGCAAGTTTTACGCGAAATTCGGACGCGCGATCCACTCATTCTACGGCGCGTCGGAATGCGGCGGGATTTGTTACGACCGCCTGGCGGAAGAGCCGCGCCAAGGCTTCGTTGGGCCTGCGATGCGCGGCGTTGAACTGTTGCCTGACGACAACGGCCAGATCGGGGTGCGCAGCGCGGCGGTGGGCGACGGTTACTTTCCCGAACCGGAGCCGTCAAAATTGGGCGACGGCGTTTTCCGGCCGGATGATCTGGTCGAGATCAGCGAAGCCGGGCTGCGGCTCGTCGGCCGACTCTCGGACGTGATCAATGTCGCCGGCAAAAAGGTCAACCCGGCTGAAGTCGAAGCGCACCTGCTCACCCACGGTAGCGTCCGGCAGGCGGTGGTCTTTGGCCGCGCTTCCACGTTGCGGAACGAGGAAGTGGCCGCCTGTGTCGTCGCGGCGGAAGGAACTGGCGAAGCCGCGTTGCTGGAATTTTGCCGGCAGCGACTGAGCGGCTGGCAGGTGCCAAAGCGGATTTTCCTGGTTCCCTCTTTGCCCGCGAACGAGCGCGGGAAAATCAGCCGGCGCGAGCTGGCCGCACTTTTTCGCGCGAGTTGACATGAGCACGCTCACTTGAGCGCTCTGGCACGAATGTAAAAATGAACCACTTAAAAACTATGCGAACCATCCTTCTTACCACGCTCGGCGCCATCCTCATGCTTGCGGCTTTCTCCAGCTGCTCCACAACGGTGAAAACGGATAATGGCCATGCCGTGACTACCGGCGTGCATACGCATTAGCCTCGTTAGGTAAGGAGCGTTTCAACGCCCGGACGTTTCGGACGTTGTACGCCGGTCCGGAGTTCGTGACTTTGGCGGCGATGGCGTGGCATTACGAAATGCACTTTCGTTAGTCACTCCTCATCCCGCGGTCACGCGGTGTGCGGCCGGGCTCTCACCGGCAATGACCGTGCGAAAGCCGGAAGGCCGCGGCGAGCTTCGCAGAATTTCGGTCGTTAGACGGCGCGGCTGCTCACGAGAGGAGTCGAACCTCCACGGGTTTCCCCATACGGTCCTGAGCCGTACGCGTCTGCCATTCCGCCACGTGAGCTTCGCGCCGAGCGGGCTCTAAGTTGCGCGCGCGCGTCTGCCGCGCAAGCGCCGTTTCCGCGCCACCCTAACGACGGCGTTTTTTCCGCAGTCGCGCCTCGAGCGAGGCGGCCTTGCGGCCTTTGCCGAGGGACCGCAGGAGATCTGCGTAATTCGAGATCCCGATCTCGTAGTCCGGCGGCAAATTCCCGCCGAGCTTTTCCCACGCGCCCAACGACTCGCGATAGAGCCGGCCCGCTTCCGCGTGGTCGCCGCGCGAATGGTAGACGACCGCGAGATTGCAATGCGATTGCGCGATATCGGCATGGCCGCCGGGATGTGCGCGGGTGCGGATGGAGAGGGCCCGCCGGTGCATTTCTTCCGCCTCGGGATAGCGCTGCTCGTCGGTGTAGAAAACGCCGAGGTTGTTGAGGACGGCGGCGACGTCGGGGTGGTTCGGGCCGAGTTGCTTTTCGTAAAGCTCGAGCGCGTGGAGGTAATACGGCTCGGCCGCTTTTTGCCGTCCGCTCCTACGGTAGATCATGGCGACGTTGTTCAAGAGCGTCCCGAGATCGGAGTAGGAAATCGAGCTCAGCTGGCCGGCGGCGCGGATCGCCGCCTCGTAGTAGCCGACTGCGGCTTCCGGTTCGCAGAGCAGGTCGCAGAGATAGGCGAGCCGGCGCGCGCGGTGATAGATGACGCCCTGGTCCAGCGGATCGGCCAGCTCCGCGATACGGAGGGCGCGCGCGAAAAGGGGCCGGGCCTGCGCGTGATTGCCCTGCTCCTCGCAGACGCGGGCGAGCCGCTCGTAGCTCGCGCCTAACGACGGGTCGTTTTCGGCAAAGATGCGGCTGGCCAAAGTGAGCGCGGTCTCCCCGACGCGGATCGCTTCCGGGTAACGGCCGCCGGCCCGGAGCGTTTCGAGTTTCTCGTTGAGGATTTCCCAGAGCTGCGCCTCGCCCTTCACGCGCTACCAGCCTTCGCTCAATTGGCTAACCAGGTGGACCGCGACATCCTCGGCGGCGAGAGGAATGGCCTGCCGTTCATCGGTCGTGATGTCGTCTCCGACGAAGAAGCTGGTGTTGCCATAGGCATACGAGTTGGTCAGGGACTTCTTGGTCACACGATCCGTCAGGGTGTAGTGGACCTGGAGCGTCAGGTTGAACTCGGAAGTAGCGAGGACATTCCCCCGGACGGAGCGGGCGGGCGTGCGGGTGATGCGCTGGATCTCGCCGGTGAGGATCGCGTCGGCCTCGTCGGCGTTGGCCATGCGATAGGTGCCATCCTGCTGGAATTGCTTGACCACGCTATCGCTCATGAGGACGGAGATGCGCGGGATGAGGGTGTTGTTCTTGAAGATCGGCACGGAGATCGAATGCACGGACTTCAGGTAGTAGGGCTGGACCGGCCCGATATGATAGCCGGCACAGCCGCCTAACGAAAAGAGCAGCAGCGCCGTGGCGCAGAGCTTTCTCACTTAGGGAGTGGCTGAGGTGTCGGGCGTCGGGGCGGGCGTCGGCACCGGCGGGAGCGAAGCGTCAGGCAAGGCCGAACCGGCTGAGGCCGGCGGCGGGAGAGAGTCCGCCGCGGGCGGCAGAGGCGCGAGGTCGGGGGAGTCGGTGCGCATGCCGGGCCGGCTCGCCTCGTGTTCCTCATGCGAAGGCGGTCCGGGCGGCGGGGTCCCCTGCGCGACCGGCTTCTTCGGATGTTTTTTTGCCTCCGCCTCGGCCATGGTCGCGGCCGATTGCAGTGCCTTGTCGCCGACTTTGGCGCGCAGTTGATCGATCCGTTTCTTCGCCACGTCGCTCGCAGGAGAGCCCGGCTGCTGGCGAATCACTTCATTATAATAAATAACCGCGGCGCGATATTCCTTCCGCTTATCGTAGAACTTTGCGATCTCGAGCGAGTTGCCCACCTGGACCTGGTTCAACTTGCGCAGATTTTCCTGGGCCTGCGGCGCCTTCTCGCTCTTCGGGTAACGGAAGAGGAAATCCTGGAAGGCGGTCCGCGCCTTCTCGGCCGCATTCGGATCGTAGCTGCCGCCCTTCGCGGCTTTCAGATAAATGTAGCCAATCTGATATTGCGCATCGACGGCCAGCGGATCGTTCGGAAATTTTTCCACCACGGCCTGGTAAGCGGTCATCGCGAGATCGCCCGAACCCTGTTTCTCCCGCGCCCGCCCGATGTCGAACTGCGCCCGCGCGGTATAGCGGCCATAGGGCGCGCTCCGTACGATCCCGGCGAAAATCTCCACCGCCGAATCCATCGATGTGCCCAGTTTTACCCCGAAGAGCTTGATCTTTTTCCCGTTCACGTAGAGCTCGCCGATGCGGAACTGCGCCTCGATCGCCTCCGGGAAGTGCTCGGTCTTCGGATAAAACTCCATCAGCCCGCGATAGGAGCGCGCGGCCTTGAGCAGGTCGCCCTTGTTCGGTCAGGATTTTCGCGTAACGGAAAAGCGCCTCGGCGCGTGAGTTGGATTGCGGGTATTTTTTCACCAGCGTCTTGTATGTCTTGATCGCACGGCTGCGGTCGCCATCGCGCTCCGCCGGCAGCCTCGGCCTGGTAAACGTCTCGTTGGCGTTGCCGCTGATTTCCTCTTCGCCGGGCGCATGATATTTCACCTTTTCACCGGGCTTGAAAACAACCGGTGCCGGACTGCGTTCCGGAAAGGATGCACAAGCCACGGCAAGCAAAATAAGGAAGCGAAAGCGATGGCTCATTCGGACTCGCAGGGTAATGAACGTTGCCTCCGGCGTCAAGGGAACCACCCTGCGCCTGAACGGGTGAAAAAAGCGCGTTATCGCCCTGGAATCCGATAGCTCTAGGAACTGCGCGCCCTTCGCGGCCGCGGTTCACTTTGAACCTGATCGACCAGCAAAAAATCCGCATCGGCACTTGCGCCTGGAGCTTCGAGGAATGGAGCGGTCGCGCTCTATCCGCCGGACTGGCCCTCGAATCGCTGGCTGGAATTTTACGCGCGCTATTTCCCGGCGGTCGAGATCGATTCCACCTTTTACAGCGCGCCCACCGAAGCGACCGCGCGGCGCTGGATCGAGATGACGCCGGCAAATTTTCGCTTCACCTGCAAATTGCCGCGCGAGATGACCCACGAACGTCGACTGCGCGATTGCCGCACTGAGTTGACTCGCCTTCCTCCGCGCGCTCGAACCGCTCGCGCCGAAATTGCAGGTCGTGCTCATTCAACTGCCCCCATCCTACGCGCCGAAGGAAGAGAAGACCGCGCTTCCGCGATTTCGTCGCGCAACTCCCGGGCGATTTCCGGTTCGCGATCGAGTTCCGCCACGCCGGCTGGCATCGGCCAAACTTCATCCGGCTGCTCGAAAAGCACCGGCTCTGCTGGGTCTGGTCCGACACCAGCCCGCTCAACGAACGCAACCAGGCGCCCTTCGAGTTCCAACCGCTCACGACCGATTTTCTTTATCTCCGTCTCCTCGGTGACACGCTCACTAAATACGACGCCGCGCGGCCAGCGCGTCCATCGCTACGACAAGTTGCTCTGGAAGCGGGAAGCGGCGCTCGATAGTTGGGCGCTGCGGATCCAGCGCCATCTCGACGAGATCCGCAGCGTCTGGACCTTCGTGAACAATCATTACGAAGGTTTCTCGCCGGAAACCTGCCAGCGACTCGCGGAACGGCTCGGCTTCGCTCTGCCCTTGCCCGCCGGAAGAGACGTCTGCGCCTAACGAACGCGGCCAGCTCGATCTCTTCGCGGAAAACACCGCCCGCCTGACGCCTCCGGACCAGCGATGTAGCGCGGGTCTCCGACCCACGTCCCCCGCGAACCGAGCCTGCATCAACCGCGCACCCGGTTCGGAGACCCGCGCTAGAGGATGTGCATCGCGCCGAAATAAGGCTGCAATTTCTCCGGGATTCGGACGGAACCATCCGGCTGCTGATACGTTTCAATGAGCGCGGCAAAAAGCCGGGGCAGCGCCGTGCCCGAGCCGTTCAGGGTGTGGCGGAAAGCGATTTTTCCCCTCGGCGTCCTTGAAACGCAGGTTCATCCGGCGCGCCTGGAAATCCTCGAAGTTCGAACAACTGGAAACTTCCAGGTAAGCATTCTGTCCCGGCGACCAGACCTCGAGGTCGTAGGTCTTGGCCGAGCCGAAACCGAGGTCGCCGGTGCAAAGCTCGATCACGCGATAATGCAGGCCTAACGACTGCAAAACCCGCTCCGCGTCCGCGGTCAGCGCCTCGTGCTCCGCCGTAGGAATTTTCCGGCGCGGTGATCTTCACCAGTTCGACCTTGTCGAACTGATGCACCCGAATGATCCCGCGCGTTTCCCGCCCCGCCGAACCGGCTTCGCGCCGGAAGCAGGGCGTGTAGGCGACATATTTTTTCGGCAACTCCGCGGCCGCGAGGATCTCTTCGCGATGGAGATTTGTCACCGGCACTTCCGCGGTCGGCGCGAGGAACATCGCGCCCTCTTCGAGTCCGTACATGTCGTCCTCGAATTTCGGCAACTGCGTCGTCCCGATCATGCAATCGCGCCGGACGAGAAACGGCGGGCTGACCTCGAGGTAGCCATGCTCACGCGTGTGCAGGTCGAGCATGAACTGAATCAGCGCCCGCTCCAGACGCGCGCCCGCGCCGGTAAAACAGATGAACCCACTCCCGCTCAACTTGGTCGCCCGTTCCGCGTCGAAGAGGTGCAGCTTCGCGCCGAGCGCGACATGATCGAGCACCGGTCCGTCGAAGGCGGTTTCTCGCCCCAGGTCGCGGACGACCGGATTGTCCGCCGCAGTCTGTGCCGATCGGCGCGCCGGCGTGCGGCAGGTTGGGAATATTCGAGCAGGAGATCGCGCTGGCGCTCTTCCGCGAGATCGGTTTGCCTAACGAGATCGGCAATTTCGTCGCCGATCTTCCGCACCTGCTCTTCCAGTTCCGCGGAATCTTCGCCCCGGCCGCGCGCGCCGCCGATTTCCTTGCTCAGCCGTTTGCGATCGGCGTTGAACTGCTGCAGCGCGGTCTCCAGCTTCCGCCGCTCGGCGTCGACCTCGAGCACTTCGTCGATCTTCGTCTCCTCGCCGCCGCCACGCGTGGCAAGCCGGCTTTTCACAAAGTCGGGCTGTTCGCGAATGAGACGGATGTCGAGCATGGGCAGGAGTTATCAGCGCTCCGCCCGCGCCGCAACCGAAAGCGCGTGACTTCGCCTCGCGCGATCGCATAATTCTGGCGTGGACAGTTGAAGCTGCTCGGCGTTGCGCTCGGCCTCGCCTGCCTCGCGGGAGTGAATCTTTACCTGACGGTTTTCGTGACCGGGCTGGCGATTCATCAGCACTGGATCGTGCTCGGCGCCGGACTACGAATCGCTCGCGCTCCTCGGCCAATCCGCTGGATCATCTGGATCTCCGGCACGCTCTACGTGCTGGAGTTTTTCGCGGATAAAATCCCGTGGGTCGACTCAGCCTGGGACACCGTCCACACGATCATCCGGCCAATCGGCGGCGCGCTTCTCGCGATTCGCGTTCTCGGGCAGACCAGCCCGGCGTTTGACCTCGCGGTCGCACTCGCGGCTGGCGGCGCGAGCTTGGTCACCCATTCCGCGAAAGCTTCAACCCGGCTGGTCGACGAACGCTTCGCCGGAGCCGTTCTCGAACGTCGGTCTCAGCCTGCTCGAAGACGTCGCCGTTCTCGGCGGGCTCGCGCTGATTCATTTCAACCCGATCTGGGCGCTCGCGGTTTTCGTTCTGCTGCTCTCGATCATTCTCTACTTCGCGCCGAGAATTTTCCGGGCTGTCCGGGTGAAGCTCTGGCTGATCTGGAAAAAGCTGAACGGTCCCGCCGGGAGCGACGTATTCTCGAGTCTGCCGAGCACGCTCTCTTCGCGCTACGCCGCAGCTTTTGCGCGCGAGAATTTGCTCGGCGAAACGGTCGCCTGGGCCGTTCCCTGCATCGCGAAGAAAGTGCGCGGAGTGCCGGCTAATTCCTCGGGGATGCTGGTCGCGAACAACGAAGACGCCAGCAAGGTCCTCTTCATCCAGCGCAGCGGCTGGCGCGCGCGGGCGCAAGCCATCAACCTCGAAGGTTGCGTCGCGGCGCGAGAGCCAAAGTTTCTCTCCGAAAATCTCCTCATCGGACCTGCCGACGCCCGTGGAAATACCGCGGTTTTCCTTTTCGAACGCGGCCAGGGCGAACGCGTCGAGCAGATCGCCGACGCGATCAACCGCCGGCTAACGACGCCGGTTTCTCCGGCTCCCGTGCCGGCCACCGCAGTCTAGCGAGCCGGGCGAAAGGCTGGAGGTAAGGGGATTCGAACCCCTGGCCTCTTCATTGCGAACGAAGCGCTCTACCAACTGAGCTATACCCCCGTGCCGAGCGAGCGGAACTATCGCCATCCGCTCTTTCCGGGCAAGTGAAAAGGCTCGCTCAGGCCGCCGCCTGGGCGGGAGCCGGCTTGGTCAAAACCGCGACCGCGTTTTCGATCTCGGAGAAATCGAACGGCTTCGACATCATCATGTCGACCTCCAAATCTTCATAAGCTTGGATGTCTTCATCGGAAAGGTGCGCGGAAAGGACGAGAATTTTCCCGTCGAAATGACGTTCCCGCAATCGTTTCACGAGATCGAGACCGCCGACTCGCGGCATGCGGTGGTCGGTGATGACGAGATCGAACGGCTCCGATGAAGCGCCGATCTTGATCAGCGCTTCCCAGCCATCACTGGCGCGGGTGATTTTGGAAGCGGGACCGCCGAGGACGAGCGCGAGCATTTGGGCGATGGCTTTCTCGTCTTCCACCGCCAGGATGTGCAAAGGGACTTTTGGCATGTTCTTCAAATTAGCAAGACCCGAGCCGTGCGAACCAGACCATAGAAGAAAATTTTCTCGCGCGTTGCCAATTTTTTTCGGCGGCGCGCACGGCACCTGCTTTTACAGCAGGCATGCAAGCGACTCTCTCACCTCGCCGTTCCAAGAAAATCTGCCCCGTCAAACCCGCCGGGAAAGTCCGCGTGATCGATGCCGTGGCCGAGGAAATCTTTTCCTTCATCGCCGTCCGCGACCTGCTCCTCGCGGAGGCGGAGGATCTGCCGACCGAAGCGAGCCTCCATCGCGTCTGGATGGCAAACGAATTTGCCGAACGCTGCCTCGAACCGGCCCGCCCGCCCTACCAGGCGCAGTCGCTTCCGGCCGCCGAGGCGACTTTTGAGCGCCGCCGTTGCAAGACGGTAAAGGTCCGGATCGCCGAGCTGCGCAGCCGGATCCATCGCGAAGCCGCCTAACGAGCCGCGTCAGGCCCGGGCGGACGCCGCGCCTCGCGCAACCCGGCCGCCGGCTACTCCACCGTCGCGGGTGCGCGCATCGGGACCAGCCGTAGCGCCGTCCCCTCTTCCAACGCCGTGCCGGCTTCATCACTCTCGTGATACTCGGCGTCGCCGTTCACTTGCCAGAGATCGTAGAGCTTTTCTTCTGCGAGGATGTTTTCGACGCAGAGCATCGCGGTCATCATCGCGTGATCCTGGTTGTTGTATTTGTGCATCCCGTTGCGGCCGACGAGATGGAGATTCGGGTAACGCTGGTCCAGCTCGGTGCGAATCGTCGCGACATGCATCGCGTAGTCGTCGTCGTAAACCGGGTAAGCCTTTTTTTGCCTAACGACGCAGCCATCGACCACGTCCCCAGCTTGCGCGAGACCGATCTGCGCCAGCTCCCGCTTCGCCAGCGCGATCAAATCCTCGTCGCTGGAATCCCAGAGCCCGTCGTGTTCGAAACAGAAATACTCCAGCCCGTAACAGGCTTTGTCCGGCTCGGGAACCATCTCCGGCGACCAGGAACGGAAGTTCTGGATCCGCCCGACCTTCACGCTCGGGTCGTGGATGTAGATCCAGTTATCGGTGAAAGCGTCGTTCGCCCTGACGATGAGCATGACCGTGAGAAAATCGCGATACTTCAGGCTCTCCGCCGCCTCCAGCACGCGCGGCGCGACCGGCGGCTGAAGCCCGCGCACCAGCTCGCGCATCGGCGCGGAGGAAATCACATGCTCGGCTTCCAGCGTTTGCTCGACGCCGTCGCGATCGATGAACTGCACGGTCCAGCTCTCGGTCAGCTCGTCATACTCGCAGCCGGTGACGCGGCAGCCCATCTGCAGCTCGCCGCCGAGCGCCTGCATTTTCTCGGCGCAGACTTCCCACATCATGCCCGGGCCTTTGCGCGGGTAACGGAAGGAGTTGATCAGCGTCTTGATCACCTTGCTCTTGTCGCGCGGCTGGCGTTGCGGCAAAATCGCGTTCCGGATCGCGCTGCCTAACGACAAGCCCTTGATCCGCTGCGCCGCCCAATCGGCCGAGATCTCGCGGCAGTTCATCCCCCAGACTTTCTCGGTGTAGCTCTTGAAGAAGGTGTTGAACAACCGGCGGCCGAACTGGTTCGTCACCCAATCCTCGAAGTTCCGCGGGTTCACCACCGGGAAAAGCCGGGCGCGCAGCCAGGAGAAAACGCAGAGGACGGAGCGGACCACGCCGAGCTTCAGCAGCGCCTCGAACGGTTTCAGCGGATAGGCGAAAAACTTCCCGCCGTAGAAAATGCGGGACGAGCGCGGCCGGTTCAGCATGTCGTTAGGCAGGATTTCGTTCCAGAAATCATCGACCGCTTTCGACTTCGAAAAGAAGCGATGCCCGCCGATATCGAAGTGAAAACCCTTGTAGCGCGCCGTCCGCGAAATGCCGCCCACGTAAACCGGGTCGAGCTCGAGCACTGTGACCTCGACGTCGTTCTTCGCGAGAAGGTAACCGGCCGTCAGACCGGCCGGCCCGGCACCGATGATGGCGACCCCAGTTTTCATGCGTCGATCAAGCGATCCAATTTCCCTGAGTAAAGTTCCAGACATAAAAACCCTGCAAAGCGAGCCCCGCGGCCACCGCGACTGCCGCGACGCCCATCGCGAGTGCCCGCACCGGCATCGGCGCGAGCCGGAATTCCCGCAGAAAGTGGAGCAATCCTAGGACAACAAGCGCGTGCACGCAAAGGTCGTAGCGAAGCATGCTCTCCATCTGCACCGAGGCGACGCCCGCGAGCGAAATGTAGTAGATCACCGCCGCGCAAAAATAGAGTCCGATTCGACGCTGCCAGCCGCTGCGGCGATTGAGCGCGGCGAGCAACTCTGTCGCTGCGATCGCGACGAACAATCCGCCCGCCACGGCGCTCGTGAATTGGCTCACCACCGAGGTGTCTCGGTACGGCGGAAGCGCCCAGCGATAATTTTCCGGCCGAAACGCCGCGAGATAATCCGGCTCGATCGCCCAGCCCGCGCTCTGCGTCAGCATGTAAAGATCCCAGCGTCCCCAGCGCGCCTGGCAGTAGATGAAAAACGCGATCCCGCCGAACATCGAGAGCGTTGAGACCAGCACCGGCACCCGCTGTTGCCAAATCCAAGCCCGCAAATTCTCCGAGCGCTTCCAGCCTTCCGCGAAAATCGAATGAACGATCGGAAAAAGCGCGCACGGCAATCCGACGATTCGCGTGGCCGACATCACGCCGCCGTGCAGCACCGCCAATCCCTGCGCCCGTCGCCCTTCCCGCGTGCTCCAGTAAATGAATCCGACCAGCGACGCGAGAAACAACGACTCCGAATAACCGGCCACGAGAAAAAACGCCGCCGGATGCGCTAGGATCGCGAGCGCGCCAAAAGTCTGCGCCGGCAGCGACAGCTCCCAGCGCTCCGCGAAGAGAAAGAAGTAAGTCCAAAACGCCCAGGTCGCGAACTGCGCGGCGACCAGCAGTGCGGCGTAGGTGTCGAGAAATGTCACGCGCTTGAGCGCTTCGGCGAGGAGCGGGTAACCCGGGAAAAAAGCCACATTCGAGACCTCCATTTCCTTGGGCTCGATCGGCGGCAAAGTCGTGCCGTAGCCCCGGTCGATGATGTTCGCGAACCAATAACTGTCGTGCTGGACAAGCGTCCGATACCGCTCCGTCCAGGTGCCGTCCGGCTCCGCCCAGCTCACGGCCAAGAGCACTTGCGCGATCGTCACCAAGAGTCCCAGCGCGAGGCATTTCAACGGGGACACTTTGCGGAGCATAACGAACAGACGCGCAGAGAAGATCGGATCGGAACAGGCTTGGCAAGGCAGGAGGTCATGAAGCTGGCGCAAAAAGATCGCATTTGTGGGCGCGATCGGATGGTATCGCCGCGAGCATTCCATGGGACGCGCGAAGCGTCCCTTTATTCGCAGGAGGTAGAAATGAATGTCGCGGTTACCGCCTGTCCAGCGGGCAACGCGAGGAACTCATAAGACCTTTTTCGTCGCGACGATGCCGAGGATGAAAAAAACAAGGCAAAGCAGCAGGAAGAGGCCGAAGAGAAATTTCGCAATGCCGGCAGCGGCGACCGCGATGCCTGTGAAACCGAAGAGTGCCGCGACCAGCGCGATGACGAGGAAGATAAGTGCCCATTTGATCATGCCCTTATTTCGCGGCTCACAGCCGGTCCGCGTGCTTGCGCGAATTTCACGGTCGTGACCTCGATGTAGCGGGGGTCTCCGACCCGCGAGGGCGATGCGCTGAGATCGGGTGACGCGGGTCAGAGACTCGCGCTACAGCAGCTCGCGCAGCAATCCCGGGCCGCGGTAAATGTAGCCGGTGTAAACCTGCAGGAGCTGCGCGCCTGCCTGGAACTTTTCCCGGGCCGAAGCGGCGTCGAAAATCCCGCCGACGCCGATGATCGGCAGCGCGGTTTGCGCGCGCAACGTTCGCACCACGTCGGTCGATCGCGCCCGCAAAGGCGCGCCGCTCAAGCCGCCCGCTTCGTCCACGGCGGGCGGAATCGGGACGTGCTGTAAAGTCGTGTTGGTCGCGATGATGCCAGCGAGCCCGAACTCCTCACAGGCGCGCACGATTTCGTGCAATTCCTCCTCGGAAAGGTCAGGCGCGATCTTGAGCAGGATTGGTTTCGCCAAGGGCGAGCGCGCGTTTTCGGTCGTGATCGTGCGGAGCAGATCGACCAGCGCCTCATAGTGCTGGAGCGAGCGCAGTCCCGGCGTGTTCGGCGAGCTGACGTTGAGCGCGATGTAATCGGCCAGCGGCTGGAGGAGCCGGAACGAAAACAGGTAATCCGCCGCCGCTTCCTCGAGCGGGGTGACGCGTGATTTGCCAAGGTTCACACCGATCGGGATCGTTGGCGGCCGCGCGCTCGCGCGCAATCGGCGCAGACGCGTCGCGATCACTTCCGCGCCGTCGTTATTGAATCCAAGCCGGTTGATCAAGGCCTGCTCGTCAGGGTAACGAAAAATGCGTGGCTTCGGATTCCCTGGCTGCGCCTTGGCGGTGACGGTGCCGATCTCGACAAAGCCAAACCCAAGCGCGTCCCAGGCCGGGATCGCAACGCCGTTCTTGTCGAAACCGGCGGCGAGGCCGAGCGGATTCCGGAATGAAACTCCGAAGAAACTCAACGGTCGCGGCGGCGGCGCGAACTTTCGCAAAGCCGCGAGCGCGCCAGGCATCTGCAGCGCGCGGAGGGCCAAGTGATGCGCCGTCTCCGGATCGAGCGTGAAGAGGAGCGGGCGCAGGATCCGCTCATACCAGCCACTCGTTAGGCCGCTCATTTCCCGATGCAGAAGGTGGCGAAAAGCGAGTCGAGAATATCTTCCATATCGGCGTGACCAATCACCTCTCCAACCGCGTGGAGCGCCGCGCGCAGATCGACCGCGATGAATTCCGGCGCGAGATTTTCCAAGAGTGCGGTGTGCGCCTGATCGCACGCCTCAAGCGCACGGCGCAGACAATCGCGATGCCGCGTATTGATCGCCACCGCGCTCGGCGCGTCCCAGCGTTGCGTGCTCACCTTCGCCAAGATCTGTTCTTCCAAGCCAGCGAGCCCGTTCTCCGCGGTGCAGGAAATACGGAGCGCGTCACAATCCTTCCAATCCGGATGCTCAGGCAGGTCGCTCTTGTTTAAGAGCAGCAACTCTGGCACGCGGTCTTCATTCTTCATCCTTCCGCCTTCATCCTTCGCTTTCGCCTCGCTCGCATCGACCACGTGGAGCAGCAAATCCGCCTGCGCGAGCGAACGCTCGGTCCGCGCCATTCCCTCTCGCTCGACGACATCGTCGCTCGTGCGCAGACCCGCGGTGTCGATCAGGCGCAGGGCGACGCCGCGCAGGTTTACCACTTCCTCGATCGTGTCGCGGGTCGTGCCGGGTTGCTCGTTCACGATCGCGCGCGGAAAGCCGAGGAGCCGGTTGAGCAGACTCGACTTGCCGGCGTTGGTCGCGCCGTAGATGACCACCCGCACCCCCTCCCGAAAGATCCGTCCCTGGTCCGCGGTCGCGAGGAGCGCTTCGATCTTTTCGCGGATCGCATCGAGCCGCGCGCGGAAGGCGTCGCCGACGTCCGGCTCGATGTCTTCGTCGGGGAAATCGATATACGCCTCGAGATTCGCGATCAGCGAGATGAGGTCTTCGCGCAGTTGCGCGATGCGCGCGCCGAGCCGGCCTTCGAGCTGCTCGGCAGCGGAACGGAGCGCGAGATCGGTCTGCGCGCGGATCAGGTCGATCACAGCTTCGGCCTGGGTGAGATCGAGCTTGCCGTTGAGGAAAGCGCGCTCGGTAAATTCTCCCGGCCGCGCCGCGCGCGCGCCGGCGTGGAGGCAGGCTTCCCAGACGCGCGCGGTGACGAGAACGCCGCCGTGACAACTGATCTCGACCACGTCTTCGCCGGTGTAACTGGCCGGCGCACGATGGACCGACAGCATGACCTGGTCGATGACCCGTTCGCCCTCGACGATCTCGCCGAACTGTTGAAAGTGCGACGCCAGTTCCGAGGGCTTTTGCTTCCCGCGATAAACCCGCTCCGCGATCGCCACCGCCTCCGGGCCGGCCAGCCTAACGAGTGCAATCGCCCCCTCGCCCGCGGGCGTCGAGACGGCGGCGATGGTGTCATTAGGGATTTCCATGCGCGTGATTCTAGCATTCTCTCCCGCGGCTCGCCTGTCGGCGAAGGCCGCTGGCCTTCGCGAACTTTCGACTGGGTGATGAGGCCGGACGGGCCGGCACAGTGATGTCCTCGGGACTTTTTATTCGTTAGGCTCAATCGAAGCGATGCGCGAAAAAGGTGACCTTGCACATAGCATTCTCTCGCGAGGCTTCCTCACCGCGACCAACAGGCGAGCCGCCTGTGCTCCCCGGAAGCCGGGTCGATTTCTTTCAATCGGCCAACGCTTCGCGCAGGACTGCGATGCAGCGGCGGTTTTGCTCCATCGTGCCGACGGAGACGCGGATCCACTCGGGCAATTTGTAGCCTTTCAGCGCCCGCACGATTACGCCTTTTTTCAGCATCGCCTGGAAGACTTCGCGGCCATCGCCGACTCGGACGAGAACAAAATTTGCCGTGCCCGGGACAAAAGGCAGCCCGAGCGCGCCGAACTCGCTTTCGAGATAAGCGCGGCCTTCGTCGGTCACGCGCTTGGTTTCGGCCTGGTGAGCGGTGTCGGCGAGGCTGGCGATCGCTCCAGCCTGAACGATGCCGTTGACGTTGAACGGCTCTCTCGTCTTTTGCAGGACCTTGATCAATTCCGGATGCGCGATGCCGTAGCCGAGCCGGAGATTGGCGAGGCCATGGATCTTCGAAAATGTGCGCAGGACGATGACGTTGCGGCCTTGCCTGACGAATTGGAGCGTGTCCGGCGCGTCGTCGAGATATTCGAAATAGGCTTCGTCGAAAACCACCACGATGTCGCGCGGCACACGTTCCATGAAATGGTCGATCGCTTCCTGCCTAACGAGCGTGCCGGTTGGGTTGTTCGGGTTCGCGATGAAAATCACGCGAGTGCGCTCGGTGATCGCGCCGAGCAGGGCGTCGAGGTCGAAACAATAGTCGTGATCCGGCACTTCGAGGAGCGTCCCGCCGAAGAGCGCGGTCAGGAGTTTATAGGCGACGAAAGCGTTTTCGGAGGTCACCGCTTCCACGCCCGACCGCAGAAACGCGTGCCCGATGAACTCGATGATCTCGTTCGAGCCGTTGCCGAGAATCAACTGATCGCGCGGGACACCAATCTTTTCCGCAAGCGCGTCGCGAACGTGGAAGCCGCCGCCATCCGGGTAAAGATTCGCGTCTCCCAGCGCCCGTTCCATCGCTTCCCGTGCACGCGGCGACGGCCCGAGCGGGTTTTCGTTGGAGGCGAGTTTGACGATCTGCTCGGGCTGCAAACCGCACTCGCGCGCCGTCTCCTCGATCGGCTTGCCCGGTTCATAAAGGGCGAGGTGGCGCAGGTGCGGGTTGGCGAAATCCCAGATCGAGCTCATCCCGAGAGTGAACCACAGCGTCTGCCCGACTTCATCGGCTTTCGCGGTCGTTTCACAAAAAAACGTTGGGCACCGGCGCGGGCGCGGTGGTTAGTCCTCGATCATGAACATTCTTGCCGCCGCCGCGACGCCTTGGTTTCACGTCACGCTCACGCCTTGGAAGTTTGTCGGGCTCACCGGCAGTGTCATTTTCGGGCTGCGTTTCATCATTCAATGGATCGCTTCCGAGCGGGCGAAGAAGAGCGTGATCCCGATCGGCTTCTGGGAATGCAGCGCACTCGGGTCGCTCCTGACGCTCAGCTACTTTTGGTTTTACCGGCACGATTCGGTGGGAATTTTGCAGACCGCCTTGCCTCTGCCGATTTATTTGCGAAATCTTTACTTCCGCTGGACGCATCACCATGCGCAACATCCAGGGAACGAACCGCGACCACCGGAGTAGTTCCGCGGCCGGTCGCGGGCCCAAAATCTTATGAGCACCGCCGACCCAATCATCTATCTCGATAACAATTCCAGCACCCGGATCGACCCGGAGGTGCTGGAGGAAATGATGCCGTTTCTCACCGAGCGCTACGGCAACCCGTCGAGCCCACATCGCTTCGGCTCGCAGGTAAAGGACGCGACCAAGAAAGCGCACCAGCGGATGGCGACGCTTCTTGGTTGCGAGCCTAACGAAATTGTCTTCACCAGCGGCGGCACGGAATCGGACAATACCGCGCTTCACTCTGCGCTCCAGATGACGCCGAATCGACGCCACATGGTCACGACTTCCGTGGAGCACAACGCCGTGCTGAATTTCTGCCAGACCCACGCGCAGCGCGGTTGCGAAGTGACGATCGTGGAGGTGGACGGCGACGGTCATCTCGACCTCGCCGAGATCGAGCGCGCGATCCGACCCGACACCGCAGTGGTCTCGGTGATGTGGGCGAACAATGAGACGGGCGTGATTTTTCCGCTCGAGGAAATCGCCGCAATTTGTCGCGAGAAGGGCGTGGTCTTTCACACCGATGCGGTCCAGGCCGTGGGCAAAATGCCGATCGATCTCTCGCGGCAATCATTTCAGTTTTTGTCGCTCTCCGGTCACAAGCTGCACGCCTCGAAAGGCGTCGGCGCGCTTTTCGTGAGCCGGAATTCCAAGTTTCACCCGATGGTAATTGGCGGTCCGCAGGAAGGCGGGCGCCGGGCCGGAACCGACAACGTCGCCGCCATCGTCGGGCTCGGGAAGGCCGCAGAACTGGCCATGTCCACCCTCGAAGAGGAGAACACGCGGGTCCGCGCGCTGCGCGATCGCTTTGAAAAAACGATACTCGCCCAGCTCGACGAGGTCGCGATCAATGGCGACCCCGGCGCGCGGCTGCCGAACACTTCGAACCTCGCGTTTCTCGGCGTCGATGCGCAGGCCATCCTGATCAAGCTCGACCAGGAAGGAATTTGCTGTTCGTTAGGCTCATCCTGCACCACCGGCGCGGTCGAGCCGTCGCACGTCCTCCGTGCGATGCATTTCACGAATGAGCGGGCGCGGAGCAGCCTGCGGTTTTCGTTTGGCCGCTATAACACGGAAGCCGAGCTCGATCGCGTGCTCGAGGTCCTTCCGCAGATCGTCCGCAAATTGCGCCAGCTCACGCCGGCGGCCGCGTAAACCGCTCCGCTTCACTCGTCATCCCGAGGCGGCGCAGCGCGCTGAGGGACTTCGCAGGCGTCAGGCGAGACGCAAATTTTCATGCGACGCCGTCCTGCTCTTGCGAGGTCCTTTCGCCGTCTGCGCGGCTCAGGATGACAAAAGGATGTGGCCTAACGACTAACGAGAAGGCTCGTAATCGCCGGAGTCAGCCGGTGCCGGCGGGGGCGATTGGGATTGCCCCTGGCCCTGATCGCCGCCGTGCTGTTCGCTGCCGCCCTGCGGCCGATCGCCTCCACCGAAACGTGGGCCGCGATCACCGCCGCCTTCGCGACGAGGTCCGCGATCACGTCCGCCCCCGCCACGACGATCTCCGCGATCGCCCCGGTCGCGGCGCGGGCCGCGATCTTCACGGCGTCCGTAACCGCCGCCTTCACCACCGCCGCTGCCTTCAACGGATTCACCCGTGGTCGGCGCGCCGGTTTCGATTTCGCCGCGTTCTTTCAGCGCGGCGCGGCGGGAAAGTTTCACGCGGCCCTTGTCGTCGATGCCGATGCATTTCACCCAGATCATGTCGCCGACCTTGACGATGTCTTCGGTGCGGTTGACGCGGAAGTCCGCGAGCTCGGAAATGTGGACGAGGCCGTCTTTGCCCGGGAAGACTTCGACGAACGCGCCGAATTCTTTGATCGAGACGACGCGACCATGATACATCGAGTCGATCTCGATTTCCTTGGTCATGCCACCGATGATTTCCTTCGCGCGATCCATCGATTCGCCGCTGGTGGAGTAGATGTGGACGGAGCCGTCGTCTTCGATGTTAATCTCCGCGCCGGTCTCGGCGACGATGCCCTTGATCGTCTTGCCGCCGGGTCCGATCAGGGCGCCGATCTTCTCGGGGTTGATCTTCAGGGTCTCGATGCGCGGCGCGTATTTGCTGAGGGATTCGCGCGGTTTGTCGAGCGCTTCGGCCATGAGCGCGAGGATCTTGGTCCGCGCATCTTGGCGCGATGAATCGCTTCGGCCATGATCTTGTGGGTCATGCCGGGAAGCTTCAGGTCGAGCTGGAAGCCGGTGACGCCGTCCTTGGTGCCGCAGAGTTTGAAGTCCATGTCGCCGAAGTGATCTTCGGAACCGATGATGTCGGTGAGCAGGTTGTAGCGCTTCATGTTGCCCTGCTCGTCGTTCTCGGTGACGAGACCGACGGAAATGCCGGCGACCGGTGTCTTGATCGGAACGCCGGCATCCATCAGCGCGAGCATGCCGGAGCAGACGCTCGCCATCGAGGTGGAGCCGTTGGATTCCATCACTTCGCTGATCACGCGGATGGCGTAGGGGAAATCTTCCGCGCTCGGGATGACCGGCTCGACCGAACGCTCGGCCAGGGCGCCATGACCGATCTCGCGGCGGCTCGCGCCACCGAATCGGCCGGTTTCACCGACGCAGAACGGCGGGAAGTTGTAATGGAGGATGAAGCGCTTGGAATTTTCGCCGCCAGTGTAGGCGTCGATCATTCTGTGCCTCTTCGATCGGCGCGAGCGTCGCGAGGGCCAGAGCCTGGGTTTCGCCGCGGGCGAAAATCGCGGAACCGTGAGCGCGCGGGAGCACGCCGACTTCGCCGGTGAGTTTGCGCAGATCGTCGTAGCCGCGGCCGTCGACGCGCTTTTGCTTGTCGAGGATGTTGCTGCGGAAGGCTTTCTTCTGGATGTAATCGAACGCCTGGTTGATCGAGAACTTATCGGCGTCCGGGAACTGCTCGAGCACCGCGGCTTTCACTTCATCGCGCAAACCGCCGACCGCTTTGCTGCGGGCGACTTTGCCGTCGGTGTAGAGTGCAGCTTCGATCCGATCGCCGGCCACGCGGTCGGCGATCTCGAGGATCTCCTGCTTCACCACCATTAGCGGCATTTCGCGCTTCGGTTTGCCGACCTGGGCGGCGAGTTCGCGCTGGATGCGGATCATTTCCTTGGCGTGACCATGGGCGAATTCGAGCGACTTGATGAAGTCCTCTTCGGGCAGCTCGTCCGCCGCGCCTTCGATCATGATGACGTCGTTCTCGGTGCCGACGTAAACGAGGTCGAGATCGCTCTGTTCGCGCTCTTCGTGGGTCGGGTTGGCGATGAACTCGCCGTTTACGCGGCCGACGCGGACGGCGCCGATCGGCCCGTCGAACGGAATGTCGGAAACGGTGAGCGCGGCCGAAGCGCCATTGATCGCGAGAATGTCGGGATCATTCACGCCGTCGGCGCTGAGCAGGATCGAGATGATCTGCGTGTCGTAAAGATAGCCGGCCGGGAAAAGCGGACGCAGCGGCCGATCGGTCATGCGCGAGGTGAGCGTTTCCTTTTCGCTCGGACGACCTTCGCGCTTGAAATAGCCGCCCGGGAATTTGCCGACGGCCGCCGCCTTTTCGCGGTAATCGACGGTGAGCGGGAACCAATCCTGCCCTTCCTTCGTGCTGGTGGCCGAGACGGCGCTGGTAAGGACGATGGTCTCGCCGCAGGAGACGATGACGGAGCCGTCGGCGAGTTTGGCAAGTTTGCCGGTTTCGATACTGATTTGCGTGGACCCGATCTGGGCCGTGACCTTTTGTTGCATTGGATGCTTTCTGGATGTGCGAAATCCAGGCCGGTCACCCTGACTGTAGGTTTTAACCCCGAATCGCGTCGGGACTAAAACCTATACTCAAGGTGCACTGACGGCCTGGACAGGCGGTTGTGGTACTTGGTTTGCGCGTGGCTCGAGCCGTGCGCGCGACGGAAGCGAGCGGCGCCAGAGATCGAATCGGGCTGCGAAGTTACTTCCGCAGGTTGAGTTTCTCGATCACACTCTTGTAGCGGTCATTTTTCGACCGGCTGAGGTAATCGAGAAGGCTCCGGCGGGTGGCGACCATCTTGAGGAGGCCGCGGCGCGAGGAGTGATCTTTGGCGTGACTCTTGAGGTGTTCGGTCAACTGCGCGATCCGGCGAGTGAGGAGTGCGACCTGCACATCCGCGCTGCCGGTGTCTTTTTCGTGTAGTTGGAACTCCTTCATATCCTTCGTGTCACTGCTTTCTGCCATAAACGAACGCCCAGTGTAGATGAACTTCGCGGTTCCGCAAGTGGCCTCGCAAATCTCGCAGCGGCCCGCTTTTTCTCATCACACGGCCCCCAAGGGGGGAATAGTTGACAAGTCTCGGCCGCTCTCCACCATCCGCCGATGCAAAAAATCCTGCCGCGTTTTTTTATGTTGATCGGCCTCGCCTTTCTCTCGTTTGGTTGCGCCACCACCGAGACAACAACGACCACGACAACCACTTCGACTTCGACCGGAACGTCGGTCAAGACCTCGACCACGCCGAGGCAGTGGGCCGCGGCACCTCACCAAACCGGCACAAACCTGTAGTTCCCGCGGTCGTTTAACGTCGCGGACGCTTCCCAAACCGTGGCGCTACATCCGCCCGCGCCGCTGATAGAACCGGTAGCGGGCCAGGATCGATTCGACGTATTTCTTCGTTCCCGGGAAATCGATATTGCGCTGGAAGTCGCCCGCGGCGATCCGCTGTTTGCCGTCGCCTCCCACCCAGCGCTGCGCCCGGCTTGCGCCGGCGTTGTATTCCGCGAGCGCAAACGGCGTCGGATCAGCCTGGGCCTGCCAATGCAGCATCGCGCGCCGCAGATACCAGGCGCCCGCTTCCAGGTTCGTCTTCGGATCGAACAATTCCTCGACGTGAAAATCGTCGATCCCCTTGTCGGCCGCCCACTCGCTCGCCGCGATCTCGCTCACCTGCATCAGCCCGCGCTCGCCGGCCGCGCCAAACTTCCGTGGGTCGAACCGGCTCTCCCGCCAGACGACCGCCTTCACGAGCATCGGATCGAGATCGTTCGGCACGGCGACCGCACGGATCAGTTGGTCGTATTGCTGGAAACGCGCCGGGCTGATCCATTCATAAAGGGTGTAAAACGGGTCGCCCGAGCGCCAGGCGAGCGCAGCGATCCCGGCCGCGGACGCGAGCAGCAGGCAGATGATGAGTTTGAACAGGAACCGGACCATGATTCGTTAGGCAGCTTCTCTCTCCGCCGCCGCACGCTGCTGGATATGTGCCCCGGCGCGTCGGAAAGTCACGCACAGAAGCCATTCACGGCATCATCTGACGGAGCAATAAAATTCCATCGGAGCGTTCGGACCGGCGCGAGCTCGATGACGTCGCCCCACCGACCCGGTTTCACACCTTCCAGTTATCGATGGTCGGCGCTCACGCCGATTTGCTTCGCCTGGCTGGAGAGCGCGTCTCGCCCCACCGAGACCGAGCTGATATCGGCGTCGCGAGGAGTATCATCGATATTGGTCGCGTGCTCCTGAGCGGCTCGTGTTTCGCTCAGGTATTTCACCGCCCGTGGGTCCGAGCCGGGAAGATATTGCAGGTGCTGGAAGGCGTCGGGCACCGCGACCAGGACATGACTGGCATTGTATTCGCCGCTGCCCGCGACGACCGCGACTCCCCTTCCCGAAGGCATCCGGCCAGCAAAAGTCTCGCGCAGCTCGACCGCCGCCGCCGGAGACGGCCTTTCCTTCGACGGCGGACAAGCGGCCATGGTCGGCACCGATATCGGTTCGCTGGGAGTGAAAAAGCGCAGGAGGACCGCCGCGATCACCAGCGCAGTGAAAATGAGGATCGCGAATTTCGGCAAATTATCCGTTGGGGACGTTTTCATGACTAGAGGGTCGGATAGCTGATCGGATCGGCGGCGCTCTGCACGTAAGCGGAGTTCCAGGTTCCCGGCACGACCTCGAAACTTCCTGTGCTCGGGAAAAAGGGCGGAGCGCCGCCCGCCTCAGACGCGCGCTTATCCCATAGCTGAGTCAAGTTCAAACCATTCGTAATACCGGACGAGCTAAAGAGACCCCAGTCCTTCTGCCTGTTCTGGATCATGCCACCAAGAAAATAGGCCTGGCCCGGTGAGCGGGTAAGATTTGATTCCACGCCGAACCCTCCACCGGTTCCACCCGGGGTACTCGCTCCAGTCGCCATCACGACCGCATCGATGTAAATAGGATCAGTCCTATCCTTGGCGATCTCATTCCCGTCGAGATCCTTTTCCATCACCGTCACATCCCCCTCGGCGACAATGCCAAGAATGTCAGTGACATGATCGAGCTGCCCCTGAAGTTGCGTGATGTAAGATTGGTTAATCCCGCTGCCATCAGCAGTGAAGACTTCAGGTGCGTCGGTGTATTTGAAATCCGCGATGTCCACCCTCGACTGGTACTGGACATCGCCGGTGATATCGACATTTCCACTCGTCGTCGGATTAGAAGCATCAGAAAACACCCCGATGGTAAGACGTCCATTGAGGACGCCTTGCAGGGAAACCACGTTCCCCTTCACGATCATAGCCCCATTTACCTCCGAGACACTTGTGACTTGGGAAGGCCCGTAGGCAGGATGACCGTTACTGTCTCCGAGATATTGCCGGATCGTGATCTGACTGCTGCTCCCGCCCGGGTTCGTCAAATCAATCACGAAGTTAGGACCAGCGGATGCGATATAACCCGGGTAGTTATCGGGCAAGGTCAGTCCCGCATTATCGCGCAGCTTCTGGGCCCGTAAGTCCACCTTCATGTCGTTGGGCAAAGAGATCGGATCGGGCAGGTTGCGCAGACCGCCATAAAACTGCGGCGCGTTTGGGTAGGTCGAGCTCATGTAGTTGAGAATATTCACGTAATCCTTCGCATCGGACTTGCCGTACACTCCGGAGAGGTAGCTGCCCCAATCCCCATACATCCGGGTTCCTTTCGGTGCAGCTGACGTGACTTCGCTCAAACTCCAGAAGTTAGGAAAGAATGCGCAGCCGGTATTAATATTTACCGGTCCCATGAAAACCGAACCCAAGCCTTCGAAATAAACATACCCGGGATCCCACACCGGACCGAAGTCATTGATGAAAAGTTCGTATCTCGCAAAATTCTGCTGGGTCAGCGTCGCCTGCACGCGGCGGCCGACAGACTTGTATCTTGTTTCCGCGGTGTTACAGACCGCCGTTGCGGTGACTGTCCAGAACTTGTCTGCCCCGATTGTTTGTACGTGGATCTCCGTCGTGATGTTTTCGAAGGGAGCGAAGTCAGCTGTCGGGAGAGTCACAGTCTGGGTGGTATCCGCATCGGGCGGAGTGGCCATTTTCTCGAGCAGGGCGATCTGCGTGGCGAGGCCGGCTTCCGCGGCCATCCCCGCCCGGTCGTCGAGGATTCGTTGTTCCTGGAGCTGACGATAGTTACCTAGACTGGCGAGATAGGTTCCCAGCCCCATCGAGAGGAAAAGCACCACCATCATCGCCACCACGAGAACGCTTCCTGCCTCGCGTTGGGCGCTCGTCCGAAAAGAAGGCTTAGTCATTTGTTTATGTTTACCTCACAGCGGAACCTTTAGTTCCGAGGCAGACTGCTGGTCGAGAATCTCACCAGATCGGTTTCCTTTCCGCCGGTGATCAGGTTGGAAGACGAAAAAGTGCCGACGTCAAATCCCACCCGAATCGTGCCGTTCACGTCCCGGCGAAATTCCAGGTCTTGGACGGCGCCAACGAGTAACTTGTCCGTAAGAGGATTTGCGAAAGCCGCGTTCGCGGCAAGGTAGATCCCGCCCGAGTTGGGATTACTCGTGGTCGCGTAGCGATAATAGGCGACGGAAGTACTCGAGGAACGTTGCACCAAGAGGCACGAGCCGTACTGCCCGCCTCCACCTGTCATGACCTGATAGGTGGCGAAAATCTGTGCCGACAAGGCCTTCTGAATATCGTCACTCATTCGGCGGATGGCCCGTGAGCCCTGATCGCGCGCAATCATTTCTGTCGAGTTAGTCTTGAAGAGGTGCGTTCCTTCCACCATCGCACCGACGCTAACGAGGCCGATAAAGGTGGCGATCGCCGTCGCGATGGAGACTTCCATGAGGGTAAAGCCACCCGCCGCGGTCTGCCGGCCGCGGAGCATTCTTGGAGCCCGGCTAGTCGGGTTTTTCATCATAAGTTAGGAAAGTCGCCGCAAACCTTTGTGCTGATGGCATAACTCAAAGGCGGACGGGTGGACCCGGCGTAGAGCTTCCATTGAATTTTGATGCTGATTTGCTGCAGTTCGGGAGCGGCCGGGTCCGGGGCGAAAGTAGCTGTCCAGATTCCGCCCGGGATTTTGTTCCCAACCAGGTCGGGAGTAGCATTGGACCCGGAGTTCACTGCTTCCACAGGCAAGGCCTGCCATTGGCCGGCCTGGGGCACGAACCACGCCGTGTTCGGCGCTGCCGAGCCGAAACCTTTGAGATACACCGGTGCGGTCGCCGTGCTGTTATGCATATCGGCGTATTGCAACGACTTAAATAACTCGAGCATCTCTGCTCCGACCGATGCGACGAGCATGCGTTGAGACGCGGCCCGATTCTCCATGCGCATGTCGGAGATACCCGAGAGCGTTGCCATCAACGCAATCACCAGGACCGCCACGGCCAGCATCGTTTCGACCAGAGTCATGCCGGAGGCTGAGAGCCACATCCGCTCGGTGCTCATGCCAGCCGCTAACGTGTCGGCGCGATTTGGAGGAGTCATTGCCCTTTAAGAAAGAGCAACTGTCAGGCCGTTCTTGTCCGTAATTTTGATTTTTGCCGATTTCGATGTTCGAAGGTGCTTTCGGAATGCGGCAAGTTTCCCTCGACGAACCGTGCGATTGCCTGAGAAGCAGCTTCTCCGCTTCGCATCGCCGCTGGATAAGTGAGCCAGCGAGGTCGAAAGTCCCGCGCAGAAGCAATTCACTCGTCCCTTGGCTGAGCCGTTAAATTCCAGCAAATTTGTCCGCGTCGTGATTGATCGTTCCATCCGCCGCGAACTCGATTACGTCGTTCCGCCCGCGCTCGCGGAAAAGGTCGTCGTCGGTTCGCGCGTCCGCGTTCCTTTTCGGGATAAGAAGCTCCTCGCGACAGTAGTCGACACGCTCACAGAGAGTCCGGCCACCGGGATCAAGCCGATCGAAGCATTGTTAGGCGACAAACCCGCCCTGAGCGCCAGCCTAATCGAGCTCGCGCGCTGGATGGCGACCTATTACTGCTGCCCGATCGAGACGGTCATGCGGAGCCTCCTCCCGCAAGTCATCCGCAAAGGAGAAGTCGGCTGGAAGAAACAGCTTTTCGTTAGTCTTCTTCGTCAGCCGAACGACGAAGAACTGGAGAAGCTCCGGAAGCGCGCCCCGCGCCAAGCCGAACTTTTGGAGGCGGTCGTACAACTTACCGCGCCCGCGCCCGCCGCGGATATCCTGCGCGACACTTCCCTGGATAACGCGACGCTCCGGGCGCTTGTGAAACGTGGTTTTGTCGACCTGCGCGAACAGGCGATCGCGCGCGATCCGCACGGCACGGAACAGTTCCTTGCCGATGCCGACCTGCAAATGAACGACGAGCAAACCGCGGCGTTGAAATTGATCGAGACCGCGCTGGAAAATCCCGCGACCCATCCGCCGATCCTGCTCCACGGCGTCACTGGCAGCGGCAAGACCGAAGTTTACCTGCAAGCCATCCGCGCGACTCTCGCGCGTGGAAAGACAGCGATCGTCCTCGTCCCGGAAATCTCGCTCACGCCGCAGACGGTGGAGCGCTTTAAGAGCCGGTTCTCCGATAACCCGGAGACCGTCGCCGTGCTGCATAGTCATCTTTCCGAAGGCGAGCGCCACGACGAATGGCACAAGCTCCACCGTGGCCGCGCGAAGATCGTGATCGGCGCACGCAGCGCCGTCTTCGCCCCACTCGAGAATCTCGGCCTCATCGTCGTCGATGAAGAACACGAGAACTCCTACAAACAGGAGGAAGCTCCCCGTTACCACGCGCGCGACGTCGCCGTCGTGAGAGGAAAAATCGAGCAGTGCGTCGTGCTCCTCGGCACCGCCACCCCGTCGCTCGAGAGTTACCGCAACGCGACTCGCGGCAAGTATCTCCTCAGTCAGCTCACCCAGCGGGTCGACGCCTGCCAGATGCCGCTCATCCGCGTGGTCGATCTCCGGCTTGAACGTCGCAAGGAAAAAGCCGCCGCCATTCTCTCGGAAAAGCTCCGCACCGCGATGGCAGATCGCCTAACGAAAGGCGAACAGACCATCCTCTTCCTGAACCGCCGCGGCTTCTCCACTTCGCTCCTTTGCAGCCATTGCGGCAAGGCGCGCGAATGCCCGAATTGCAGCGTCGCGCTCACCTTTCACCGGAGCAACGCGCGACTTAGCTGCCACCTCTGCGGGCACAACGCCGCCGTGCCCAAGCGCTGCCCCGAGTGCGGCGAGAACGCGCTTATCTACGCCGGCTTCGGCACGGAGAAAGTCGAGGCCAACGTCAGTGCCATCTTTCCGCGGGCCGTCGTGAAACGGATGGACGCCGATTCCATGACTCGCAAAGATGCTTATCGCGAAACTCTGCACGCCTTTCGCGCGGGTAAGATCGATATTCTGGTTGGCACGCAGATGATCGCCAAAGGTCTGCACTTTCCGAATGTAACTCTGGTCGGAATCATCAATGCCGACCTCGCTCTCCACCTGCCCG
Organism: uncultured Verrucomicrobiae bacterium; assembly: GCA_963831805.1. Taxonomy (GTDB): domain Bacteria; phylum Verrucomicrobiota; class Verrucomicrobiia; order Chthoniobacterales; family UBA10450; genus Palsa-1392. The sequence goes on from CAWHRN010000005.1 coordinate 494,872, forward strand.
ACTTCCGCGCCGGCGAACGGACTTTTCAGCTTCTAACTCAGGTCGCCGGAAGAGCTGGTCGTGGCGAAGCGCCGGGCGAAGTATTTGTCCAGACCTACACGCCGTTCAGCCCTTCGATCCAATTCGCGCGCCACCACGATTTCGCCGGTTATTTCGAACAGGAACTGGAATTCCGCGAGCGCTGCGACTTTCCACCCTTCAAGCACGCAGTCCTGATCACGGTCCGCTCCGAGCACGAAGCCCGCGCCAGCTTTTCCGCCGACACCCTTTTCCGCCGTCTGAAAGAAGCATTGCCTAACGAATATATCCTCGGTGACCCTGCGCCCGCGCCGTTGGAGAAGCTTCAGGGCAGTTACCGGTTTCACATTCTCATCCGCGGCGAAGCCATCCTCAGACTTAGCCGCCTCATTCGCGAGACCCTCGACAAGCTCCCTTTCCCTGAGGACGTCGCCGTCGCGGTCGATGTCGATCCGTATCAGTTACTCTAGTTTTCGCTACGAAATCGGCCTGGCGGGCGATGAATCGAAGTTCTTCTTTCGGTAGGCGATCAGCCCCGGGATAGCGGCGAGAAGAGCAAGACTGCCGCCGAGGATGGTGTTGGCGACGCGGTGGAAAGCTACTTCGTTCTCCGGGAGACCGGCGACGGCGAGGAGAAAGGCGATGTAGGCCGTGATGCAAATGCTGAAGGCGCCGTAGTTGACCGTGACGACGGAATAACAAAGCCAGGCGAAGAGGACGACAAGCAAGCTCAGGGTCATCGGTCCGGGGCGCAGACTGGCGGCGAGGAGGGTGGCGAGACCCGCGCCGAGCACGGTCCCGAAGACGCGGGCCAAGCCCCGGGTCACCGTCTCCCGGAAATCGGTCCGCAGGACGAGGAGCGCGGTCATAGGGGCCCAGTAACCATTCGCGAAACCGAGCCAGCGGACGCAGATCGCGGCCAGGCCGAGGGTGAGAGAGAGCTGGAGGGCGTAACGAAAAGGGATCGCGGACCAGCCGATGTTCTGGCGCAAGGTCTGCACGGCCGGCCGGATTCCCTGAAAGGAATCTTCATAGCCGGCCGCCGGACGGAACCAGGGGCCGAACCGGCGGAAAAAGATGACGATGCCCATCTGGAGCAATCCGCCGCTGACGACGAGGAGAGCCCGGCCGAGGGCGTTTGCCAGCCCGGCGGGATAAGCGGTCGCGACGAGAGCGGCGATGCCACATTGCAGGGCGATCCAGGTCACGCCGGGCCCAAGCGCGGTGAGGAGGCCGTAGATCGCACCAACAGCGAGAGCGTCAAGGACCAGTCCGGCGGTGGTGTGCGGAATGAGCGAGCCAATCGCGGCGGCGAGTCCCATCCCGAGACTGGCCCAGAGGAGTGGCAGATTACGCGAGCCGCCCAGGACATGGAATGCGCCGAACCCGACCGACATCGCGCCAAAAGCGGCGACCAGCCCCCAAGTCGGCTCCCCGAGCGACACACCGAGCGTGAGCGCGACGGCGATGGCAATCGTGCAGGGAAGCGAAGCGGTGGCGCGCAGCGCGGCGAGGTCGACCCGCATCGTGTCGCGGACGGCGTGCTTCAGCATGGACGAAGAATCGCACGCACAAGTGTCATCAGCCGAGCAGAGTCAGTGCGCGGGAGAGTAACTCCACTTGCGCGGGATTGATTTTCTGGCACGCGATTTCCACCGGGAAAAACTCCGCGCGATCGACTTCCGGAAAAGTCTGGAGCTTTCCGGAACGCGGCGGCCATTCCAGCTCGAAGGTGTTGGAGCGCAGGACGAAGCCATCGGGTAAGTCACCAGCAAAAGCCCAGGCATGCACCACCTTGCCGCCCTTCTGCTTGATCGAGCCGAGCGGCTGAAAGTCGCCCTCCGGCGCGAAGCCTAACTCTTCCGAAAACTCAATCCGCGCCCGCGTGAGCAAATCTTCTGCCGGGTCCGTTTCGCCCTTCGGAATGGTCCAGGCGCCGTCGCCTTTCCGGGCGAAGAATGGGCCGCCCGGATGGACCAGCAAGAATTCCAGGCTCCTCTCCACGCGCCGATACATGAGCAGCCCCGCGCTCACACGCGTCGCGCGCCTCGCCATGGTCAGAGGCGGCTAGCTAACGGTCACACCTCGCCAGAAAGCGACGCGATCCTTGATGTTGGCCGCTGCTTCCTTCGGCTCCGGATAATACCAGGCCGCACCTTGGTTCACCTCGCCGTCGACGGCTAAGTCGTAGTAACTCGCCTCGCCCTTCCAAGGGCAATGCGAGTGCTCACTGCTCGCTTGAAAATATTCGCGCCGGAGCGATTCGGCCGGGAAGTAATGATTGCCTTCGACGACGACCGTGTCGTCGCTCTCCGCGAGAGTCGCGCCATGCCAGGTTGCTTTCATAAATTTGCCTCCATCTGATCCGATAGCGCACCATAGCATGCGGCCGTTAGCATCGCGACTCGCTCACTGCGCGGCGTCGGGCTGGTTCTTCTGGACGAGTAGGATAGGGTCATGGCCTATGCGTCATGCCGTTCTTGCTTCACTCCTCCTCTTGTTCGCCGCGAGCTCACTTCGCGGTGAGAGCACCCTCTCATCCGAAACGAAAAAGAAGGTCGATAAAACCGTCACCGATCTGTTGGCGACAACCGGCGCGCCGAGCGCTTCGATCGCGGTCGTCAATGGCGGAGAACTCGTCTACGCCCAGGCTTACGGAACGGCGCGGCTCGACCCGAAGAAGCCCGCGACCCCGGCAATGCGCTACAGCATCGGCTCGATCAGCAAACAATTCACCGCCGCTGCGATTCTTCTCCTCGTGCAGGAAGGAAAAATCTCGCTCGATGACAAACTCGCCAAGTGGCTCCCGGAGTTAACCCGGGCAAGCGAGGTTACCGTTCGAGAGTTACTCTCGATGACCTCGGGTTATCAGGATTTTTGGCCGCAGGATTACGTCATGCCGATGATGCTGAAACCGGTCGAGCCACAGGAAATCATCGAGCGCTGGGGGAAGATCCCGCTCGATTTCGAGCCCGGAGCAAAGTGGCAATATAGCAACACCAACTACGTCATCGCCGGTCTGCTCGTGACGAAGGTGACCGGCGAGCCCTTCTTTGCCTTTCTCCAAAAGCGCATCCTTGAACCGCTGCAGATGAAATCGGTGATCAATTCGGACGAAGCCGCGCTCGGGCCGGAAGATGCGCAACGTTACCTGCGCTACGCCGGCGGACCGTTACGCGTCGCGCCGAAAGAAGGTGCTGGCTGGATGTTTGCCGCCGGCGAGCTGGCCATGACCGCGAGCGACCTCGCGAAATGGGACATCTCCCTCATGAAGGAGTCATTCCTGCGCCCGGACTCTTATCGGGAACTGGAGACGTAAGTACGCCTAGCGAACGGAGTCGGCAGCGGCTACGGCCTCGGGGTGGGACTTAGCCTAACGAATAGCCGGCGACGCATTTCCCACGGCGGCGAAGTCTCCGGTTTCACCGCGACGAACGACGTCTTCCCCGATGATCACGTCGCGGTGGTCGTCTTTACAAACATGGATGCCACCGGCGCGTCATCGGACATCGCCGGCAAGATTGAAGAGGTCGTCTTCGCTCAGAGCGAACCCGGCATGACTGAGTCCCTCGAGAAAATGAAGAAGATTTTCGCTTCGCTGCAGCACGGGAAGATCGATCGATCGCTTTTCACCGCGAATGCCAACGCCTATTTCAGTGCCGAGGCGATCGCCGACTTTGCCACGGCGCTGAAGCCGCTCGGCGCTCCGCAGAAGTTCACCCAAACCGCGCAAGGTCTGCGCGGCGGAATGACCCTGCGCCGCTACGAGATTAAGTTCCGGGAGAAAAATCTTCGGCTCACAACCTTCATCATGCCCGATGGTAAGATTGAGCAATATCAAATCGCTCCAACTGACTAGCGGTTGAGCGGAAGATTCTCGACAGAACCATCCAGTATGACCGTCTCGCCTTCGCGAGCGGCTCTCACTTCGATCTCATTACCATCTAGCGCGACGGCTTCTCGTGCAGTGGTAACCATTTGCTGAATCTTTACATCGTCGTGATCGGGATCGTGGTGAAAGAGATAGATGCGTTTCGCGCCGGCCCGCGCGGCGAGGCGCGCGGTATCGTCGGCACAGGTGTGACCCCAACCGCGCCGGGTGGGATATTCCATCGCGTCATATTGAGAATCAGCGATCACTACCTCGGCCCCGCGCAGGAATTCGATCACTTTTTCATCCTGCAGCCGCGCGTATTCGAGCCCGGTGGCGGAGTTATCCTTCTCAGCCTTCTGACGCTCGACCTCGCAACGTTCGTAGGCTTCATGATCAGGCATGTAAACCACATCGCCATTTGGCGTCGTTAGGCGATAAGCCAGGCAGATACCGGGATGATTGGCGAAAATCGTCCGCACTTTCACCGATCCGCCGAGATCAAATTGCATGTCATCCATCTCCTCGAAGGTGAGATGGGTCGCCATCTGATTGAGACCGACCGGGAAAAAGGCCGTCTGCATCTGCTCGAAAAGCGCGCCGCGCAAACCATGCACCGCTCCTTCATAGCCAAGAATGCGGATGTTCACCTTCGGATGATACGCGGGCACGAAAAACGGAAAGCCCTGGATGTGGTCCCAGTGCGTGTGACTGATCAGCATGGTGACACTCAGCCCGTCGGCGCCAATCTCTTTCATCAGCGACTGGCCCAGCCGGCGAATCCCTGAGCCGGCGTCGAGGATGATAATCTGCTTGCCCACCCGCACCTCGACGCAGGAGGTGTTGCCGCCGACGTTAGAAGTCTCCTTCCCCGGTGAAGGAATGGAACCGCGCACTCCCCAGAACCTAACGACTGTAGGACCGATCTCGATCGGTTCCGACGCTGATTCCAGCGTGTTGATCTCACCATCATCACCAACGGCCGCGAGAGTATTTAGCAGGTCCGCCGGGATAATCGGCTTGACCAGGTAATCATCGGCCCCCGTCGCGAAGGCCGTCTCACGATCGTTCGCGAAACGGCTCACCGTCGTCAGAATTATGCGCGTCGGCTTGAGCGAAGCCTGATCGCGAATGGTGCGACAGACCTGGTATCCATTACGCTTCGGCGTACGGAGGTCGCAAAGCACGGCGGTGGGTCGATGCTTTAGGACAAGATCCAACCCAGCCTGACCATCCTCCGCTTCGAGCACGCGCCAGTCCTTGCCGGAGAGACACTCGGAAATCAGCGTCCGACTGAGCGCATCGTTATCGATCAGGACGAGCGTCTTCATGAGGCGCGCGGGAGGCGAAACCAGCAGCGGTTGCCGCCGTTCTCTCCGGGCTCGCAGCCAAATTCCCCATGGCATTTCCCGACCGCGATTCGGCAAAATTGAAGACCTAACTGCGGGACCGACGCTTCGTTTGTCGCAATCACCTCCCTCGAAAAAAAGTTACCCCCGGTGGTAGCAGGCAAGGTTGGTCCGTGATCGACCACCGCGACCAAGGCGTTATCTCCGTCTTCGTCCACTTCGAGGGTGATTTCGCCGCCGGCGGGGGTGTTTTGCAGGGCGTTTTCGAGCAGGTTCGTGATCACCCGCGTAAGCTGGTCCGCGGCCATTGCGATGCGACTCTTATATTCGTTAGGGCGGCGAAGAGCCACGCCCTGCTCGGCCAGGGCGGGCGTCACGGTTTCAACCGCGCGGGTCACAGCCTCGCCTAACGATGCTTCGGCGGCGGCATTACCATTCCGGCCATAGAGACCTTCCAGCTCGGCCGCGAAGACGTTCAGCACCTTGTGAATCAGCGCCTGCTGGTCCTCGGTCGCTCGCATCGCCAGGGTGAGGAGTTGTTGCGCGCGCGGGGAATGCTTTTCCATCTCGATCAGGCGGAGCGCGGTAATTGCGTTGGCAAGCGCGGCGTTCATCTCCTCGGCGATGCAACTCAGGAGAATCTCTTTTTTTTGGGTCTCGGCGTTGAGCCGTTGATAGGCGATGACGGTTTCCCGTGCCTTTTGCAGCATTGATTTCTTCGCCTCGAAAACTTCGCCAAGTCGCTCCAGAAGGAGCGCGGCCTGGCCGTCCACCGTCAGCGCGGTGGCTTCGAGCGAGACTTCCGTGCCGTCGGCCATCTGCTCGACCCAAGCACCGGATTGTATGCGGGCGGACTCGCCGGTCGTCCAGCATTCCGCGGCATCGATGAGGAAGTTCTCGAGAAAAGGCGAGGCCTCGGCCAGCGGCAACTCGCCGCCTTTACTCGTTAGGCTCGGCCAGAGCTGACGCAACCAGGCGGGAGGCGCCCCATGCAGCCGGAGCGTTCCCGTCTGCTCGCGCAAAAAGAGCGCGAAGCCGAGCGCTTCGAGCACCGCGGTGGCCGGCGAAATGGCGGCGGCCATGATCGTTAGGTGGGCCGGACCATGCTTCGGCCAAGTTCGACAAAAGCTTCCTCCACGCTCGCGCCTTCCTTGGCGCTCGTCTTCAACGTCTTCCAGCCGCGCGCTGCTAGTTCGGCCATCCGCGCGTCGGTTACTTCCCATTGCGCGGTGAGATCGGCTTTGTTGAGCGCGAGGAGAAAGGGCACCGGACCGACCGCCTCCGCGACGCGTCCATGGATCTCGATCACCTGGTCGAGGGTGACCAAACGGGTGCCATCGGCGACGAGAAGATAGCCGCTGGTGCCGCGCAGGTAGGAGGTTTGCAGGCGCTGGTAATCATCGTCGCCGGCCAGGTCCCAGATCATTAACATCATCTCCGTCCCGTCGAAGGTGATTGTCTTCTTATCGATCTTCACTCCTACAGTCGTTAGGTATTTGTCGGAAAACATGCTGTGGACGAACTTCGCCACCAGGCTCGTCTTCCCGACGCCGGAAGCGCCAATCATGCAGATTTTCTTCTGGATCATTTCGTGCCGACGATTGGATGACTGACCACTTTAAATTCAACCCGGCGGTCCGCTTCTTCGGCCAGGGGCTTCTCGCCCGGAGCCGGCTCGCGGCGACCTTTTCCTGCCGGTTGCAACATCTCGGAAGAAAAGCCGCACGAGACAAGAAAGTCGCGCACTTTCTCCGCGCGACGGCGGCTGAGATCGGCATTCTTGACCGCATCGCCGACGGGATCGGCGTAACCGTTGATCTCAAGCGTAATCTCCTGTCCGATGCGCCGCGCGGCGGTGTCGCAGCGACGGATTTCATCCGGCAGACGCGAGAGTGCGGTAAAGCCTTCGGTCGCGATGTTGTCCTTGTTGATCAGGAAATAAACGAAGGCGTTTTCGATGATCGATTTGGATTGGCGAAACGTCCGCTCGTCGAGATCGACTGCATTGGTGGAATCGACTGAAGTTATGCCGGGCAATTTCGTCGCCTCGGCGTGGACGCGTTCGAGCCAGCGATGCGAGGCTTCGCCGGAAAGCAGGAGCACGCCGTTGTTGACCGCCGCATACATTCCGTCCGGCTCGCCGAAGCGGGTCTCGAAGCGTTCCTGGGCGAGATTGCGATCGTAGGAAACCTGCACGCTGTCGGCGGAGATCGAGTTCACTCCCGGGACGAGAGTGGCCTCGTGCCTAACGAGGTCGAGCCATTCATATGGCGGCGTGCCGGCGAGCGTGAGCACTCCGTGGTGCAGGCTGACCTTTGCGCCGGGCGGAACGCCGAAACGTTTCTCGAAACGGCGTTGCACGCTCGCGTCATCGAGCGCGAGGTACTCTTTCCAATCGAACCGGATTTGCGCCGGATCGAGTCCTCCGGCGCGCGCCACGACCGCCGGATCGATCGCGGCGGCGTCGCGCAACCCGGTCACCTGCGAGGGCGAGAACCAATGCTGCTGCGCCCCGGTGACCACGATCCCGGGATAATTCTCCAACCGCCTAACGAATCGCGACCAGCGCGCTTTGCTCAGACTGAAAACGATCAACCCGGCGGCCACGAGCGCGGCGGCGAGGGTGATGAGAAACCACGCCCGGGTCGGATGTTTGGCGCCCTTTTTCTCTGCATACTGCGCCCGCAGGCAGCTCTCCAGCTCGGGCCGGAGCGATTCGAAAACGGCGGGATCGCCCTCGAAATGCGCGAGCGCCGAACCTTTCAGGGTGTGAATACTGTCGATCGCTTCCTCGAGCGTGTTGCGGAGCTCACGGGAAGGATTCCCCCGCACGACGGCCGCGAGATAAGCGGAGCGGCCGGAGGCGATCCAGACCTGCAGTTCGCCCATGCGAAATTCGTCGAGAGTTGCATCGTCGCCGGTCTGGAAAGAGTCGCGCGCGAAATCCTGAATCGCGCTGAGCATGCCCGCGACCATGTCGGAGTCGCGGCTGAGCGCGGGGTCGGCCGCGACGTGGAGGAGCGCCAAGCTCGTCTCGCGATGGATGAGGAAGACCTGCTCGACCCGATAAACCAGGCTGCGCAGCATCACCACCTCGGCAAAACTTTTGCCGGTGCGCAAAGCCTCGAAGCGCCACTTGAGGCCGCGCCAGGAAAAGGTGTGCTCGAGCGATTGATTAAGCGACTGGAGGAGCCGCCGCATGCTCTCGGCGAGTGAGCGCCTAACGATCGGCCCGATGATCGGATGGAGGGCGTCGACGAAAGTCTCGGGCCGTTTTTCGATCGACTCCCGGACGGATTCCTCGACCGCGGGGCGCAGCGCGCCGGACAGCTCGTCGCCGCGGGCGCGGCTCATTTTTACCGCCGCCGGGAGAATCGCGGCGACGTCCTGGGACCGGCGTTCCTTGTCGGTGATCTGCTCGCGCAGCTCATCGAGGTCGCGGCGCTCACGACTGAGCAGCAGCCGCCGGAGTTCCTCGAACTCCTCGACCGCGTCCCCATTGGATCGGCGCATCTGCGGCGGTCGCTAGGCGCCGGGCACGCGGAACTCGTTTTTCAACCGCAGCGCGACTTCGCTTAACATCTCGGCGAGCGATTCGCGGCCGGTCATGGCGTTGCGGATCTGCTCCGCTTCGTGGTTGAGGCCGGCTTTCATCTGGTCGTGCTTGTCTTTGATCTCGGAGCTGAGCGCCTTGGATTGATCGAGCAATTGCTCGCGCAAATTGTGCAGCTCGCGCGCGGTATGCTCGTCGAGGTTTTTGATTTTGCCGTCCAAAGCTCGGGCCGTTTCCGCGAGGTCATTGGCCAGTTTTTCGATCGCGCTGCCGCGGTCGGATTGCTCGACGTTGAGGCGATTGGTGAGCGATTGCACTTCCGCCTTGAGGAAATTTTCGAGGCCCTCGATCCGCTTCTGCACTTCGCCCCGCGCCTCGGCGGCATCACGCGTCAGCCGTTCATCGAGCCGCTGGAAACGCCCGTCGTAGTCCCGCATCTGCGAGCCGAAAAGGATGTCGCGAATGCGATCGACCTTGCCCGCCTCCTCGGTTTCCTCGGGGCGGTTTTGGGGATTGAAATTCACTCTTATGGCCGGGTCGGGCGTTTGTTCAGCGTTCATAATGGATTAATCCTTCCGCAACCTGCGTTTATAACAGGGCGCCGGGCCGCGAAGCAAGCTTGATTAACGACGAGAGCCGGCGATCCGGCGGACGCCGGCGAGGAGCCGCTCGATTTCTTCGCTCGTCGTATAGCAGGCGCAGCCCGCGCGGACCAGGCCGTCGGCCGCGAGGCCGAGACGCTCGACTACGGTAGTCGCATAGAAATCACCGTGGGAAACGAAGACTCCCTCCCTCGCGAGGGCGACGGCCGCTTCGACGGCGGAAACGCCAGCAACCGTGAAGGAGATCGTCGGTGTGCGCGGCATTTCGGGCGCGGGTCCGTAAAGCTGCACGCCATCGATGGCGGCGAGGCCGGCCCAGAGTTGCCTAACGAGAAGCGCACTGCGTTCATGCAGTTCGCGGAAGGTTGCGTGCAAACGCGCACGACGAGTTTCGCCGGGAGCGAGTGCGGCGAGATAATCGACCGCGGCAGCGGCGCCGGCGATGCCCTCATGATTCTGCGTCCCGGTCTCGGCGCGCTCAGGAGCGTCGTTGGAAGCGGGCTGGAGTTTGGGGAAATCAACCGTGGCGAGGAGATCGTGCTTCCCGAAAAGAACGCCGAGGTGCGGCCCGTAAAATTTGTAGGCCGAGCAGCCGAGGAAATCGCAGTCCCACGCGCGGACATTGACCAAGTCATGCGGCGCGTAGTGGACCGCATCGACAAAAATCTGCGCCCCCGCGGCGTGCGCCAGCCGTGTCGCGCGCGCGATGTCCGTGATCGTGCCGAGTGCATTCGAGGCGGCGCCGATCGCGACGAGTCTGGTCCGGGGCGAGAGCTGCTTCTCGAAGTGGGCCCAGTCGAGCTGACCGGTCTCTGGAATCATCCTCGCGACGCGGATGGTGACGCCGCGTTCTCTTTCGAGCGCCCGCCACGGCGCGATATTCGCGTGATGATCGAGCTCGGTGAGAACGATTTCGTCGCCCAGCCCATAACCGTGCCCAAGCGCGCGGGCGAGGTGGAACGTGAGCGTGGTCATGTTCGCACCAAACGCGATCTCGTTAGGCGCCGCGCCGAGAAAATCCGCGAGCGCGGCGCGCGCTCCGCTCAGGATCGCGTCGGTCTCTTTGCTGCTCGGAAAAGACCAGTGCGTGTTCGCATTATGCCGGAGCAGATAATCGCTGATCGCATCGACCACCTGCTGCGGCACCTGTGTTCCGCCCGGTCCGTCGAAATAGGCGACGGGCCGTCCGTGGGCAGCGCGCCGGAGCGCGGGAAAGTCCTGGCGAATTTCGGAAACGAGTTGGGTATGCATGCGTGAAGAAGCTCTCCACGGCACCGCAGTCTTTGGCAAATCCGGCCTGCCCTTTCGAGAAAACGAAAGAGCCGCCTCCCTCGCGGAAGGCGGCTCGAAACGCTGGACTCGAGCGAACGTTACCGAACGACGGGCTGGGTCGGCTGGAGATTGTAAATCTCGACCAACGCAACCCCGATGGCGCCATCAGTGCCGCGCACGATCGCGGTATAATTCCCGGCAAACAGGGGCGCCAGGATGGCCGATTCCTTATCATTCGTCGGGGCGAGGCCGGTGTCGGCGATCTTACTTTCGTTGGTGTCCTTCCAGTTGTCATTAAAGCCGAGTTCGTCGCCATCGGCATTGAACAATTCGAGGTTTGGATCCGCCAGAGGGTCGGCGACGTTGCCTGCCGGTAGGCTTGGCCCGAGGGCGCGAATGAGCACCTGCTCGTCGGCCGAATCAGGTCCCAGGATAAAGCCGCCGATGAGCACGTTATCCGAACTGCCGACAAAACCGCGGGTGCTCAGGTTGCCGAGTTGCGCGGAGGTGGTGGCAGGATCGTCGAGATCATAGATTTCGAACAGGGCAACGCCCGTTCCGCCGTTGTTGCCGCGGAGGACAGCGGTGTATTCACCACTGCCGGCGACGCTCGGGTCCGCCGGATCGAGCGTAGCGACGATGGCCGACTCAAGGTCATTGGACGGCTGCAGACCGGTCGCCATGATTTCGGCTTCCTGGGTGTCTTTCCAGTTTCTGTTCGTCACGATGATGCCGTCGGGCTCATGCAGTTCGAGCACCGGGTCGGCTAAAGGATTGGCCACCGGTGGATTCGCTCCAGAGAGAGACGGCCCAATCGCACGGAGGATAACCTTCTTGGGGCCGGTTCCGGTGACGATGAAGCCACCGATCATCACCTGGTCGCCGGTGAGGACGTCGGCTCGAGTGGAGATGTCCTCCAGCACACCAGGTATGGGCGAGGGAAGAGGAGTTGGGGTAGGACTCGCCGAAGGAGTCGGAGTGGGTGTACCGCTCGGAGTTGGCGTCGGGGTGCCACTCGGAGTCGGCGTCGGGGTTCCGCTCGGAGTCGGCGTCGGGGGTGCCGCTCGGAGTCGGCGTCGGGGTGCCACTTGGAGTCGGCGTCGGGGTGCCACTCGGAGTCGGCGTCGGTGTGCCGCTCGGAGTCGGGGTAACGGTGGCTGGGGTCGGAGTTCCACCGGTCGGGTTGACTTCGAAGATCAGGAAGTTAGGAGTGCCGCCAGAGGCGAAAACGGTCGCACCGCCGGTCTTGGAGAGTTTGGTGATCATTCCAGTCTCCGGATCGGAGACATAAAGATCGCCCACCCCCATGGTATCGCCGCTGAAACGAGCCGGACGAAACGCCAGCCCGGTCGGTTGGGTGAATATCGAGGCCACCGTCGAAATAACCCCCTCCGGCGTGATTTGTAGCACCTCGCCGTTACCCGTCGAGACGAACACGTCCGTATCCGGTCCGGACGCGACGTTGATGCTGTCTTTTCCTGGGGCAATGTCGGTGGAGCTGCCATCAGTATTCACTTGGAAAACGGAAGGACCGTTAGAGATATAGCGCTTGCCTTGGCTAGAGGATTGCGCGGCGACGCCAAATGGGAGTGGTAACGACTCTGGAAGACACGCTTCTGCGCCGATTGCGTGATGGCTGTAACGCGATCAGCGCCATTTTCCGCGACCAGCAACTCCCCGCCGACGATCGCCAGTCCCGACGGGGTTCACCAGTCCGGAAACAAAGACCGTCTTGGTGCCAGCGGGCGTGACCCGGTAAACATTCCCTGTGCCATCTGCCACGTAGAGATTCTTAACCTGGTCAAAGGCGAGTCCCTGGGGCTGATTAAAGCCCGTCGCGAAGGTGCTCGCAGTGCCATCGGGCTTATAGACGATGATAGAGTTCGTCGCCAGGTCTGAGACATAGAGATCGCCAGGATCGGCGAAAGAGTTTGTGGCGAAGGCACAAGCGAGAGCGCAGGCGAAAGCGAGAAGTGTTCGGCTGAGTGCGTGTTGGGAAGGGAAGTGAATTTCATTTGTGGGTACGTTGAGATGATTGTTAGGCTGGTTTGTTCAAACTGTTCGGGAGGGAAATTTGAGGGAGCGGATGATGTCTGTTATCACAATTATTGTCTATAACTATTTTTGGACTCAGCATATTGGCTAGGTCAATCAGAGGTCGTTAGGATAGAGGGCGGGGACCTCTAGGTTTGTAAGGGGAAAGCCGCGCCGTTAGGCGCGGCTCAGGACATCAATATGTGCCGGGGGCGCCGGAATCCCGTTAGGGCAGGTGATAGATTTCAATCAACGCCACGCCGACTCCGCCACCGGCGCCACGGACAATCGCGGTGTAGTTACCGCCACGCAGATTGGCCAGGATCGCCGACTCTTTTGGCGTCGGTCGGTGCCAACCCCGTCGCTGAAATTTCCCCTTCCGCGGTATCGGCCCAATCGTCATTGGACTTCACCAGATTACCATCCGTGTCGTACAGATCGAGATACGGATTCTGGAGCGCGTTGGGCACCGCGACCGTAGCGTTCTGCCAGCGACTTACCAATCGCGCGCACCAGCACGCGGGCGGTTTCGCTCTGGTCGATGATGAAGCCGCCGATCATGCAATCATCGCCCGTCTGGACGAATCCGCGGGTGCTGATGTTCGCCAACTCGGAGTCCGCATCCTTGTCGAGGTCGTAGACCTCCACCATGGCCACGGCCGGTGTCGCCATCTTTGCCACGCATGATGATCCGCCAATCAGCACATCATCGCCGGTCTGGTCGTCCAACCGAGTAGAAATATTCAGCAGCTTGCCGGGCAGGATGAGCTCGAAGGCGAGGAACTTCGGGTTGCCGCCGCTCGCGAAAACCGTCCGCTTCCCATCCATCGCATACTCGGAGACGACGCCACCATCAGTTTCCGCGATAAAGAGATCGCCCACCCCCGCCTCGGTGTCGCTGTAGCGTTTCGGGCGAAAGGCCATCCCATAAGGCGAGTTCAACCCACTCGCGAAAAGCGAGACGGCGCCTTCCTTCGAGACGCGCGTGATGAAGCCATTCGCGCCACTGATGAAGGCATTGCCCACGCCATCGACCGCCACGCTGCGGCTTTCGGCGATCGGTATGGTGGTGACGTTTTTCGTTGGTCCGACAATCTTCAGGTCCACGCCATCGGCGAGGTAAAGATTCGGCGCTTCGTAAGGCCAGGCCCAAAGGTGTAACGAAAGGCTGAAATTCCGTGACCTTACCGTCCACATCGACTCGGGCGACCTTATTCGATCCGGTCTCCGCCACCGCGATCTCCTGCCCGTCAAAACCAAGGCCCATTGGTTCATCGAGCCCGGAAGCAAAAGTGCTTCGCGTCGCATCGGCGGTGAACCTATAAATGATGCCGCGGGTTCTGTCCGCGACGTAAAGATTCCCGAAGCCGTCAAACGTCAGCCCCTGCGGAGAGCCGAGCCCGCTGGCGAAGATCCGTGTCGAACCATCGAGCGCGTAAACTCTGATCGTGCCCGAGGTCGGGTCGCTGGCGAAAAGATCGCCTGCACCCGCGTGCGCACGCGGAGTTGCGGTGAAGAACGCAGCGAGCACAAATGCTGCCAGAATGGGGACGGTTCTGTGAGATGGGTTGGTCATATGGAGCTGGTAGAGTTTTAACGGATTTTTGTCAGGCTGAATTTGAAGCCCCCGATCGTGGGAGTTTTGGCCTAGTTCGTCAAGGTACATTTTTCGCAAATTAAAGATCGCGATGCGTCTTGTTGCGCCGCTTCCTGCATTGTTTCGTTGTCAGGCTTCTCCGACCCGGGCATTCTCCTGGTGATGAATCCACAAATCACCGTCGAGACGGCGACGCAGCTGGCGGTTTTTCTCGGTAACCGTCCCGGCGCGCTTTCCCGCGTCTGTCACGAGCTCGCCGCCGCCGAAATCAACATCCACGCCCTCGCCACCTCCGATACGATTGATCACGCCGTCGTCCGCATGGTCGTGAGCGATCCGACGAAGGCGCTCATGATCCTCGGCGAACGCGGTGTCCTCGCCCTCGAGAACGACGTCCTCATGATCGAGAGCAATAATCAGCCCGGCACCCTCGCGACGATCGCCGACCGGCTCGCGAAAGCCGGCATCAACATCGAATACGCCTACCTCGCGACCAGCCCGAACTCGCAGCAGGGGTTGCTCATCCTGCGGCCTGCAAACGTCGAAAAAGCCGAGCGCGCGCTGCACGATCTCTAGCCGCGAGAAGAAGTGACGATTCGTTAGGCGGAGCCACCTTTTCCGATGCGATGAACCTTGAAGCCGTCCGAGCGGTGCCGCTCTTCCAGTCGCTCGGTCGCGCGGAAGTGGCGGAACTCTTCGATCTCCTGACCCCGCGCGACATCGCCGCGGGCAGTGCGCTCTTTCATCGCGACGATCCGGGTGACGCGATGTTCTTCATCGAGCGCGGCCGCATCCGGATCAGTGTGAAGGACACCGACGGCCATGACACCGCTCTGGCCGAGATGGGTGCGGGCGATTTCTTCGGCGAAATGGCCATGCTCGATGGCCAGACCCGCTCTGCGGACGCGATTGCAATCGAGAACGCGCACTTGGCTGTTCTGGCGCGCGACGATTTTCGTTCGTTCGTCCGGCGCAAGCCGGATGTCGCACTCGCCCTCCTCACGGCGCTGACCCATCGCCTGCGCACTACCGACGACCTTCTGCGCCACCGCATTTCGCGCAACGCGAACGAGGTCGAAGCCGCTCGCCTGACGATGGCGGATCGCGCCGCGGATATGATCGCGGAGTTTGGCGGCAGTTGGAAATTCATCGGCGCCTCGATCTGCTTTTCGCTCTTCTGGATCGCCTTGAACAGTTGGCTGCTCTATCACAACGCGTTCGATCCGTTTCCCTACGTCCTGCTCAATCTCGTCCTTGGAATGGTCGCCGGATTGCAGGCTCCGATCATCATGATGTCGCAAAATCGCCAGGGCGAAAAAGACCGTCTCCGGGCCGATCTCGATTACCGGGTCAATTTGAAGAACGAACTGCTCCTCACCGAAGTGGTGCGTCGACTCGAGAACCTCGAAGGCAGCCGCTCGCATTTGCCACCGGACGATGACCTGGGCGCCGTTGAAGGGAAAGATTGCAGGAACAACGCTGAGCAGTGATAACCTCGCCGAGTGAGACAGACCGCTGTCGGCTCGCGGCTGGGCTTTTGCTGACTATTTTTCGCAGTTTACTCACTGATTCCAGTCGGAGAAGGTGGCCTGAAACATGACGCCTAACGATCTCAAGCCCGTTCGCATTGGTCCGGTCACTCTCGGCGGGAAAACGCCGGCGCTGATCCTCGGGCCGTGCGTAATCGAGTCGGAAAAATTCGTCCGGCGCATGGCCGAAAAGATCGGGAAAATCTGCGCGGCGGAGCAGGTGCCGTTTATTTTCAAGGCCTCCTACGACAAGGCGAACCGCACTTCCGTGCGTTCCTTCCGAGGAATGGATGCGCGGGAAGGTTGCGCATTGTTAGGCGAGATCGGCCGCGAGCGCGGGATGCCGGTCACCACCGATGTGCATTCGACTAACGACGTCGAGATCGCGGCCGAGTTCATCGATGTGCTGCAGATCCCGGCGTTTCTCTGCCGACAGACCGATCTCATCCGCGCCGCCGCCGAGACTGGGCGAGTGGTGAATGTGAAGAAGGGCCAGTTTCTGGCGCCGTGGGATGTGCGTAATATCGCGGACAAGCTCGCGGCCTTCGGCGCAAAGAAGTTTTTCTTCACCGAGCGCGGGACGACTTTTGGCTATAACAATCTCGTCGCCGACATGCGCTCGCTCGCCTGGATTCGCGACGCTGGTTATCACGTCGTCTTCGACGCGACTCATTCCGTGCAGCGACCCGGCGGCGCGGGCGACTCGACTTCGGGCGACGCCGCGCTCGCGCCGGTCCTGGCGCGAGCCGCGCTCGCCGCGGGTTGCGACGGCATTTTCATGGAAGTGCACGAGAATCCGGCGCGCGCGCTTTCCGATGGTCCAAATCAAGTCCCGCTAAAGGATTTGCCGAAGCATCTGCGCATGTTTAAAGCTATTCATGCTGCGGTCTCGTAGCGCTCTGCCGGTCTTCCGCGGCGCGCCGATCAGTCTCCTTCTCGTCTTGGTTTGCAGCATGTTCTTTAGTTCCTCCCTGCAGGCGAAACGGCAAAAAAGCGCGCCGCAGCCCGCCGCTACCAAGGAAGATTTGGGATTAAAAAACATCCCGCTCACCGTGGGCCACGAAGCGAAGGGGTTGGTCCTGCCGAATTATGATTTGAAAGGCAACCTCGTTGGCCGCTTCGAGGCCGGCACCGCCGCCCGGCTCGACGAAAATCACGTCCACTTTACCAATTTGAAAATGACCACCTACGTCGAGCACGAGAAACCCGATTTAAACGTGGACATGACGGAGGCCGTGCTCAATCTCGACACCCGCGTGATCGTTTCCAACAGCCGGACCAAAATCAAACGCGCCGACTTCGAGATCGCCGGCGACAACATGCAATTCAGCACGCTCACCCATCAGGGTACGCTCCGCGGGAACGTCCACATGACCATCTTTAACCAGTCGGAGCTGACCCGGAAACAGAAGTGATGAAACGCCTTTTCGTCTGCGCCATTTTGGTTGCCGCGGCTTCTCCGGTTCTGGCCGTGGAGAACTCGCCCGCGCCGGAGACAACGCCGGTCGCGCTCGCCTCACCGCCGCCGGGTGGCCCGGTCACGACCCAGATCTATGCGGACGAAGCGTCGTTCGACACCGAGAAACGCATCGGCGTCTTCACGGGGCACGTCCGCGTTTTTGATCCGCGGTTCAACATCCAATCGGACAAGCTGACGGTGAATATTCACAAAGAGGAAAGTCAGGGTCTAGAAAAAGCCGTCGCCGAAGGCCACGTCGGCGTCGTCCGCGATAAGGCCGATCCGAAAGGCGGCAAGCCGACCAAGGCGGTCGGGCTTTCCGACAAGGCGGTCTACACCTCCTCGGATGGAAATGTGGAATTAACCGGAAGCCCGCGCGTGCAGCAGGGCCTCGACACTCATATCGCGACCAGCCCGGACACGGTGATGGTGCTGAACCAGGACGGGCATCTCACTACTCACGGCCCGAGCCGGACGGAGATCCGCCAGGAGAACAATTCTGGCGCTCCCGCCGCGCCGGGTAGTCCTGCCAAAGCACCGAAGGCCAAAGAGCCGAAACAGGAACGCGCCATCGTCCCGCACGCGCCCAAGAAGCCATGAGCACGGAAACCGTCGCCACCCCAAATTTTGCCCGCGAGAGAAATCTCGAGCAGGAAAACGGCAACGTTCTCGATACCGAAGGCCTGGTGAAAATCTACGACGGCCGCGCGGTCGTGAACGGGATCGATCTCACCGTCGGCCCGGGCGAGATCGTGGGCTTGCTCGGCAAAAACGGCGCCGGCAAAACGACCAGCTTTTACATGATCGTCGGACTCGTTAGGCCAAACTCCGGCCGGGTCGTTTTCTCCGGGACCGACGTGACCAATTACCCGATGTACAAACGCGCCCGGCTCGGCATGGGTTACCTCCCGCAGGAAGAATCAATCTTCCGCAAAATGACCGTAGAGCAGAACATCCTCGCGATTCTGGAGACGATGCCTTTGAGCAAAAAGGAACGGCGCCATCGCTGCGAAGAGTTGCTCCATCAGTTCGGGATCGAGCGAATCGCGAAAAACACCGCACTCACCCTGAGCGGCGGCGAGAAACGCCGCCTCACGATCGCGCGCTCGCTCGTCACCCGGCCGAAACTTCTCATGCTCGACGAGCCGTTCAGCGGCGTCGACCCGATCGCCGTTTACGACGTGCAGCAACTGGTGGTGAACCTCCGCCAATCCGGCCTCGCCATTCTCATCACCGATCACAACGTGCGCGAGACCCTCTCAATCGTCGATCGCGCCTACCTCATCGACGAGGGCCAGGTCGTGAGCCAGGGCACCAAGGATTTCCTGATCAACGACCCAATTAGTCGCCAGCTTTATCTTGGCGAACGCTTTCAAATGTAACCAAAGGAGCTGCCACTAATGCAAACCGCCAACGTCCATCCTGCCGTCAAAGTCACCGGCCGCCACCTCGCGATCACCGACGCGATCAACGAATATTCCACCCGCAAGATCGAGGGGCTGCACCTCGATTACCCGAAGATCATCGAGGCGCACGTGATTCTCGGAGTCGATAAATACCGGCATTGGGCTGAGGTGATCCTCATCTGCTCCAACCACATCACGATCGAGGCCTGCGAAGAAACCGACGATCTCTACGCGGCGATCGACGCGGTCATGGACAAGATCGCGCGGCAGATGCGGAAGTACAAAACGCGTCTGCTCCGTCGGCATCGGCCGCGCAAGGAGGACATCCGCCATCTCGAGGAGCAAATCCTCAATCCCGAACCGGAAGAAGCCGAAGACGACCACCACGAGCACGCCGTCGTGCGCACCGAGCGGATTCCGCTGAAGCCGATGTTCGTCGATGAAGCCGTTCTGCAAATGGAGATGTCGACCCGGCAATTCATGGTCTTCATGAACGCGCGCAACTCGCGCGTGAGCGTGCTCTACCGACGCAAGAGCGGCGACTTTGGACTAATCGAACCGACTGGCGCGTAACGGCCAGATCGTTCGAAAGCTGACACGACTGTCTCAGATCGTGACGCATTTTCGTGCAATCAGCGGCGGCCTTCCCTCGATAGCGGCCTTGGGCATGGCCATTGCTAAAAGGACGGCAACTTAACCAATCGACATGCTTACCATCTCTGCCTTCCTCCTCGTCACCTCTTCAGTCCTCACCAGCGTTTGGTGGGCTTGCAAAGACGAAGTGAATACGGTTCCCCAAAACGTCTCGGAAACGGTCAGCGCCTAATTTCGCCCGCAGCGGGCAGGACGGAATCCTCCATTCCGCTCGCGAAAGTGGGAAAGCGCGGCTGCCAGCCTAACGACCGCAGTTTGGCATTTCGGACCCGTTTGTTGCTCGCACCGCGTTTGCGTTTTTCCGGAGCGTCCGCGGCCGGAGGAATTGGCCGCCCAAGCTTTTCCGCGAGCCAGGTGTAGGCAGCGCGTTGGGTCAGCGGCTCATCATCCGCGACATTCACGATTCCGTCGTTAGGCAAATTCGCCAGCAACAGGAGCGCCGCCGCGATGTCGTCGCGGTGCGCCTGATTCAGGAACCGGCTGCCGTCGCCTTCGAGGCGCGCTTCGCCGGCCAGAAATTTCCGGAGGAAAGCTGAGCGGCCCGGTCCGTAAATTCCCGCCAACCGCGCGACCACACCGCCGCTTTGCCTAACGAGCTCCTCGGTTTCACGCAGGATTTGTCCGGTTTCGTGCGCCGGCTCCGCGAGGCTTTGCTCATCGACCCATTCGCCGTCGATCTGCACGTAAACCGAGGTGCTGCTGGTGAAGATGAAACGGCTCGGCCGCAGTTTCTCCAACAGGTTACGCGCGCCTTCGAGATAGACGCGCCGGTAACTCTCCGCGCCGCCGCCACCGGAGCTCGCGCAGTGAATCACCACCTCGAATTCACCGGCCACCTCGCTCC
Organism: uncultured Verrucomicrobiae bacterium; assembly: GCA_963831805.1. Classification (GTDB taxonomy): domain Bacteria; phylum Verrucomicrobiota; class Verrucomicrobiia; order Chthoniobacterales; family UBA10450; genus Palsa-1392. The sequence continues at coordinate 515,060 of CAWHRN010000005.1, forward strand.
CGGAAATGTCGATCGCTCGAACCGGGTACGGTCTCGCCATCAATTCCGCCGCCGACTCCGCCGAGTGCGTCCAGCCTTCCACCTCCCAGCCGGCGCCATGAAAAAGATCCGCGGCCGCCGCGCCGACGTAACCGCAACCGGCGATCAACACCCGCGGCATCAGACCGCTGCCGTGACGATTTCGATTTCCTCGAAAACGTTAGGCTGAATCGCGCGGATCTGTTTTAGACGGATCAACTCGAGGAGCGCGAGGAACGTGACCACAATCTCGACCCGCGAAGCCGCCTGCGCGAAGAGCTCGGAGAAACGAAGCGAGCGACCTTCCGCCATCCGGTTCAGGATGGTTTCAATCTTGTCGGAGACGGTGAAATTCTCGCCGAAGATTTCGCGCAAATCCTCCTTCGCATCGAGCCGCTTGAGGACGTTCTGAAAGGCGTTGATAAGCTGGAAAATACCCACTTCGCCTAACGACAGCGGCGCCGCCTCGGGCGCCACGCCGTCGCCGATCCGGGCGAAGGTCCGCTCCTGCTGGAGCTCGCGCATCTGCAGCTGCGCGGCCGCTTCCTTGAACTTTTTGTATTCGATCAACTGCCGGATCAGGTCCCAACGCGGATCGGTTTCATCGACATCCTCCTCGGGCGGCTGCTGGTCCACCGGAAGCAGGCTCCGGCTTTTCAGGTAAATCAGGTTCGCGGCCATGACCACGAACTCACCCGCGACGTCGATATTCAGTTCCTTGAACGCCTGCAAATACTCGAGGTATTGCTTCGTGATCCGCTCGAGTGAGATGTCGTAAATATCGAGCTCATCGCGCTTGATCAGGTAGAGCAGGAGATCGAGCGGGCCCTCGAAAATCTCGAGGCGGACTTTGTATTCGGTCTCCATCGTTAGGCGGAAGTTCGTTCGCCTTTGACCTGATTCCAAATCTCATCCAGGCCGGCGAGATCGACTTCTCCAAGTTTCCTGTCCTGCCGCTGAAGCTCGCGCTCCATCAGGTGAAAACGAGTGACGAATTTTTCGGTCGCCGCGGCGAGGACGGTTTCGGCATCGAGTTTGTTCTTCCGCGCGAGATTGACGGCGGCGAAGAGCAGGTCGCCGATTTCGTCCGCGATCGCGTGGTGGTCGCCCGAAGCGATCGCCTCTTTTGCTTCGCCCAATTCTTCCTCGACCTTCGCCACCACATCGGAGATTTCGCTCCAGTCAAAACCGACTCGCGCCGCTTTCGTCTGCGTCTTTTGCGCGAGCATCAGGGCCGGCAAGGCTCTCGTTAGGCCGGAAAAATAGAGCGCGTCGCCGTCCGCACTTTTCTCCGCGCGCTTGATTGCGTCCCATTGTTTCAGGACCGCGCGGCTGTCGCGCGCCTCGACGTCGCCGAAGACGTGAGGGTGTCGCCTAACGAGTTTGTCGCCGATCTCCCGCGCCACGTCTACGATCGTGAAGCGGCCTTCCTCGCTCGCGATCTGCGCGTGCATTACCGCCTGGAGCAGCAGATCACCCAGCTCTTCGCGCAGGTTTTCATCGTCCTGCGCCCGGATCGCGGCCGTGACTTCGTAGGCTTCCTCGAGCAGGCCCGGGACGAGCGATTCGTGGGTCTGCTCGCGATCCCACGGGCAGCCGTCCGGCGCGCGCAGCCGGCGCATGATTTCACAGAGACGATCGAATTCTTCCATCGCGAAATCAGATACGCCAGAGCGAGCGGTGACTGCCAAACTCGGAGATTTCGCCCGAGGTCCGACGCCCGACGTAGATCGCGATCCCGCTCACGAGGAGGAGCGTACCGGCGAAAATAATGAGCACGAACCAGGGCGCGATGTGCCCGACGCGGAGCGCGCGATAAAAGGCGCCGAAGCTCTCGATCGGCTCGGGCGCGTGCAGGAAAAGTTTCATGATCCAAGCCACGACGATGAGCATGAAAATGAAAACGTAATTGCGTTTCAACCGCCGCCCGACGGCCTCGAGCATGCTAATCTTAAACGACGGCAGAATGAGATCTTCGCAGACCAGCTTCTTCCATTCGCCCTGCAGCATCTGGCGATTTTCCATGATCATTGGGACGAGGAAATGCGCCTCCAGCATGCGTACACGCGCCCGAAACGCGTCGTAGAAACGGTAACGCCGCGCCTCGATCCAGAGCATGATCCAGACGATCGCGAGGTTGAAAAAGAAAATCAGATGCGGCACTTCGGCATTGGAAAAAGCGATCGTGATGATGGCGGTGGTGCCGGTGACGGCCCAATTCGTCGTGGTGTCGAGCCGGGTGCGCCAGATCATGATGCGGCCCAGCTCGCCGCGGTAAAAATGCGAGAGCGCATTGACGTAGCCGGGATCGTAGAGCCCGCTGACGAGATGCGCGGCGGCTTCCGTCGCGGGGTCGTTAGGGTGAGTTGGATCGGCCACGATGCTGGGAGAATGATTCGACAAGGGGCGCGCGGGCGTCAATCTGAATGAGAAAGCGGTTGCTGGTTGATGGCTGATGGTTGATCGCGACAAGAGGTCGCCGCCGGCTCCGCGAACAACCAGCAACGCTCAACCATCAGCATTCCGATCATGCCGTCGTTTCAGCTCACCGATCTCTTTTCCGAAAAACACCTCGTCCTCGATCTCCAGGGGAAAACCGCCGGCGAAGCCATCTGGGAAATTGTCGCGCAAATGCGCGAGAGCGCAGAGCTGAGCGAGCCAGAAAGGTTTTACGACTTGGTGATGGAGCGCGAGCAGAAGAGCTCGACGGTGGCGAACGGCGGCGTCGCTTTCCCGCACGCGCGGACGAACCTGGTCAGCGAAATTTTACTCGGCATCGGCCGGAGCAAATCGGGCGTGACCTTCGCCGGCCGCTCCGATCCGGTGCACCTGATTTTCGTCATCGCGGTGCCGCAACAGATGGTAAACGACTACCTTATCTGCGTCGGCGCACTCGCGCGGCTGCTCAAGAGCGAAGAGCGCCGGAAGGCGCTGCTCGAAGCTGCGACCGCGCAGGAATTCTTTGCTGAGCTGCAATCCGACGGCTAAGCGCTCATCAGCCTAACGAGTCGGTTTCGCGCCGCGGATCAGCGAACCAACTCTGCGGTTTTCGGGGCGGCCTTGGAGAACTCGTCCGGCGTGAGCGCCCGATCGCGATAGTACCAACGGTGCAGCCAGGAGGGCGAGCAGCCGCAACGGTAGAGCACAATGAAAAGCCCGTTCTGCAGCGAAGTGCACCAGGCGCCGCGTTGCCGATGGCGCCGGCTCGACGACTCCACCGGCGGATCGAGCACCGCGACGGGGCCGCTGCGCCGGAGACGGCGGGAAAATTCCATGTCTTCCATCAGCGGGATCGGGGCGAAACCGCCGAGGCTCGCAAAGACTTCCCGCCTAACGAAAACCGATTGATCGCCAAAGAAGGTGCCACCGCGCCGGGTCAGATAACGCGCGACACTTTCCAGCCAGAGCAGGCGCGGATGGCGTCCGTCGAACTTCCGGTAAAACGCGCCGCCGACGACCGCCGGATCTCGCAGCGCGCCGGCGATCGCGGTGATGTGTTCCTGCCGAAACACCGTATCGGCGTGATGAAAAACCAGCGCATCGCCGGTGGAACTGGCGGCGCCCAGATTCATCTGCGCACCGCGATTGGGCGCGGGCGCCCGAACGTATTTCGCACCCGCGGTCTGCACGAGTTGCTCCGTCCGCGCATCGGCCGCGGCGTCGACGATGATGACTTCGTGCAAACCATTCAGCCTAACGACTTCGGCCAGCAGGCTGATGAGGTTGACCTGATCATGCCAGATCGGGACGACCACGCTGATCCGCGCCGGCGCGGCGGCGCCGGTCTTCACGAGGATTTATTGAGCAGCCGATTACGGGCGCGATCGAGCGCGCGACGCTCACTCGCGGTGAGGCTGCCGATGCCCGACCTGGAAATCTTGTCGAGCACCGGATCGATCGAGTCGTAGATATCATCGGCATCCGCCACGCGCCGCACGGGAGGCGAAGGGACGACCCGGAGAGAGCGTTTCGAGCGCAGGCGGGAGGGCCATTCGCGCAGCCACTCGAGCTCCGGCCCCGCGCCGCGGAAATAGACGAAGCCGACGGCGAGCGCAACGCTCAGCCAGAGAACGGCGAGCTGCGACCAGACATGGAAGGCGAAAAGCTGGAGCGAATACGCGCCGACGAGAATCGTCGCGACCCATTTCGCCTGCACTCGGAGAAACATTTCGACGTTCGGATAAATGGCCGCGAAGGCGACGAAGACGCCGAAGTGAATCATGCTCGAACCGGCCAGCCCGGTCCGTTGCCAGAATCCCCAGACGCTCAGGAAAACCGGCGGCGCGAGGAGGAGGAGCGCGTAGAGCGCGATAAAGGCGCGCCGGCCAACGAAGCGTTCCACTTCCCGGCCAAACATGAAGAGCAAATACATCTCGATCGCGAACCAGATGAGGCCCGAGGGCGAATGGACGAAAGCGTAGGTGAGCAGTTGCCAGACCCGGCCGCCGGCGATCACCTGCGCACTGTCAAAAGCGAGCGAATTGAGCAACCCGCTCGCCCCAAACGCGACCAGGAAACAGCCCACGATCATGCACGCCACATGCGTGATCAGGAGCAGCGTGGTGAGATGAATCGGGTAACGTCCCACCCAGCCGACCGGCTGGTAATCATCGGAAGTGACGACGCCGAACATAGCGATAGTAAACGGCGCGGCTTCCTCCAGCGCAAGCGCGGAGGATTGCGGCGAAGACCGAATTTGAGGGAGAGGACGGCGAGCGCCGCGGCGGCGTTTGCGCCCGAGCCGGGGCGAGATTTTCCTTGGCCACTTCGCCGAAGCGTTCAAATTAAATATCCGCCTGCACTCCGCCGGCGCCTATTATGGAAAACATTGCTCCCGCCATCTCGGCGCCCAGCGGCATGGGCGAAAACAAACCGGCCAACCAGGCGGTGCTCGATTGGGTGCACCAAGTGCAATCGTTGACCGAGCCGGAAAATATTTTTTGGTGTGACGGCTCGGAGGAAGAGAACGATTACCTCCTCTGCGAAGCCGTGAAGCAGGGCGTTCTGATCAAGCTCAACCCAGGAGAAAGCGCCCGGCTGTTATCTCCATCGCTCAAACCCAAATGACGTCGCGCGGGTCGAGCAATTCACCTTCATCTGCACGCCGACCGAAGAGGAAGCCGGCCCGACGAATCACTGGGCCGATCCCGCGGCGACCTACAGCAAACTCCAAGGCATGCTCAAAGGCGCGATGCGCGGACGCACCCTGTTCGTCGTCCCTTACATCATGGGCCCGCCCGATTCCCCGATCGCGAAGGTCGGCTACGAAATCACCGACTCGATCTACGTCGTCCTGAGCATGCGGATCATGACGCGAATGGGCGCGGCCGCTTCCGCGAAGCTCGGCGAAAAGCTCGACGCGGAATTCAATCGCGGCGTGCATTCGCTGCTCGACGTGAATCCGGAGCGGCGGTGGATTTGCCATTTTCCGCAGGACAACGCGATTATCTCGGTCGGCTCCGGTTACGGCGGCAACGTCCTCCTGAGCAAGAAATGTCTCGCCCTCCGCATCGCTTCCTACCTCGCGAAAAAGCAGGGCTGGCTCGCCGAGCACATGCTCATCCTCGGGGTCGAATCGCCCGAGGGGAAAAAGCATTACGTGGCCGCGGCATTTCCGAGCGCCTGCGGCAAGACCAATTTCGCGATGCTCATTCCGCCGGCGCATTTCAAAGGGTGGAAAATCACCACGGTCGGCGACGACATCGCCTGGATGCAGATCGGCGCGGACGGCCGGCTCTACGCGATCAATCCGGAGAACGGCTATTTCGGCGTCGTGCCGGGCACGAGCTACAAATCAAATCCCAACGCGATGAAGGCGATTGAGCACGACACGATTTTCACGAATGTCGCCCTAACGCAGCGATGGCGACGTCTGGTGGGAAGGCAAGGACGGCCCGGTGCCGGCCGAGGCTGACTCGACTGGAAGGGCAATCCCTGGACGCCCGACTGCAAAGGAAAAAGCGGCGCATCCGAACAGTCGCTTTGCCGTCCCGATGCAGAACAATCCGGTGCTCGACCCGCACGTCAGCGATCCGCGCGGGAGTGCCGATCAGCGCGATCATTTTTGGCGGCCGCCGGAGCGACACCATGCCGCTCGTTTTCCGTGCGTTTGACTGGAAGCACGGCGTCTATGTCGGGGCGACGATGGCCTCGGAGACGACCGCAGCCGCGACCGGCGCCGTCGGCAAGGTGCGGCGCGATCCGATGGCGATGCTCCCGTTTTGCGGCTACAACATCGGCGATTATTTCCGGCACTGGCTCAAGACCGGTCCGCACCTGACGAACCCGCCGCTGCATTTTTCATGTGAACTGGTTTCGCAAGAACGCGGAAGGGAAATATCTTTGGCCCGGTTTCGGCGACAACATGCGGGTCTTGAAGTGGATCATCGACCGCTGCGAGGGCAAGAGCGGCGCGCAGAAGACCGCGATCGGCTGCATCCCGCGGCCGGAAGATCTCGACCTTGAAGGCCTCGCCGGCGTCTCGCCCGAACAGCTCGCCGAGCTGCTCGCGGTGAAACCGGAGGAATGGCGCCGGGAGCTCGAGGGGCAAAGGGAATTCTTCGATTCGCTCGGCGCGACCGTGCCCGAGGAGTTGCGCGCGCAGCAGGAAAAGGCGGCGGAGCGGCTGAGTCGCTAGGCTCTTGCGCCGACTTCCGTTCCGCGCATAGATTCTCCTCCCCATTTCCAAACATGAAATCGCGCTTCGCTCTTCTATTCCTGCTCACGTTATTCGTCGCCTCGGCGGCTCAGGCGCAGCGAAATGATGAATACATCGTCCTCATCGGCGGCCCGTCGCTGCATCAATGGGAGCAATACAAGGCCCAGCCGCACGACCACTGGTGGGCGAATTTCGTCCATTCTGCCCGGGTGCGGACGGAGCAGCTCCGCGCCGAGCACGGCCCCGATGCCATGATCACCTGGCTAATCTACAAGCCGGGCTATGTCGATCGCGGCCAGCAGGAACATCAGGATTTGATCGCGAACATCGAGAGCGTGCGCGCCAAGTTTCACCTCAATCTGGTTTGGTTCGCGCGCGGCAGCGAGGTCGTCAATTACCTGAACTCCGGGCAACCGCGCGATCAGGTGAAGGTCGCCGGCTTCGAATACTTCGGGCATTCGAACCGCGCCTGTTTCCTCTTCGACTACAGCAACGTCGTCGACAGCGCGTCGAAATCGTGGCTCCACGAATCGGAGCTGAAGCAAATCGACCGGCGCGATTTCGCGCGGAACGCCTACGTGAAAAGCTGGGGCTGCCACACCGGCGAGAGCATGAGCAAGCTCTGGCGCGACGCGACCGGCACCCGGATGTGGGGCGCGATCGGCAAGACCGATTATTCGACCGGCGAATTGCCCGCGCTCTCCTCGGCCGGCGGCAAGTGGGTAAACTAAACTGCTGAGCCGACCTCGTTCCAAGCGGAATAACCCGGGCGTTGCCGACTCGCACGATCCAAGAAGCGGATCGCCACTTTTCCTCGATTTCCTTGGCGGGCTCGCCCCGCCTTCAGTAACGTCGCGCTGTGGCGAATCTCGACTTCGAAAAGCTGGTCGAAGATTTTTACATGCCACTCTATCGCTTTGCGCTTTCACTCAGCCGCCGGGAATCCGACGCGGCCGACCTGACGCAACAGACCTTTTTCCTCTGGGCCTCGAAAGGCCACCAGCTCCGCGATCCGTCGAAGGTAAAGACCTGGCTGTTCACTTCGCTTTATCGGGAATTTCTCGGGCGCAAACGGCAGCAGGACCGTTTCGTGGAAGCGGAGAACAACCCGGAAGCGATCGCCGCGCAGGTCGTGCCGGCGTCGGTCGTCGATCAGCTCGATGGCGAGATCGTCCAGCGCGCGCTCCTCGGGCTCGAGGAAATTTACCGGGCGCCGCTCACCCTTTTTTATCTGCGCCAGCTTTCCTACAAGGAAATCGCCGAGACCCTCGAGATCCCGATCGGCACCGTCATGTCGCGCATCTCGCGGGCGAAAGAACAGCTCCGCCGCGTGCTCGCCGACGATCCGAGCCTAACGAAAAGCAGAGAGGAGGCGCCACCCCATGGATAAAGCCGAGGCGTGCCAGATCCTGCAATCGTTTCAGCCTGGAGTCGGCGACGAGAGCGACCCGCAAATCGCCGAGGCGCTCCGCGTCGTCACGGCGAATCCCGAGCTGGCGCGCTGGTGGGAAGAAGAACAGGCTTTCGATCGTGCGATCGCGGCCCGGCTGGATTCCCTTCCGGAGCCGTTTGGGTTGAAGACGCGCCTGTTCGCGTCGGCGCCCGCGCCGGCTCGCCGCCTAACGATGCGCTGGATTTTGGGTCTCGCCGCGGCCGTCGCAGTGCTTCTCCTCGTCGCGCAGTTCAGCGGTTTCTGGCGCCCGGCGCATCCGCCTGATCTCACCGCCGATTACGCGCGCGAGATGACCAGCTTCATCCGGATCAGCCCGCCGCTCGAAATGCAGAGCAACGACCTCGGCGAAATCAAGACCTGGCTCGCGAAGAACGACGTGAAAGCGCTCTCCGTGCCGCCGCGGCTGGCCGCCCTGCAACCGGTTGGTTGCCGTCGGCTTTCCTTCCGCGGCCACCAGGTGACTCTGATCTGCTTCCTGCGCGGGAAGCAGAAGCTCGCGCATTTGTTCACCGTCGATCGCGCCGCGATGCCGAATTTGAAACCGGGCGACAAGCCGGTTTTCGCGAACGACAACGGCTGGATGACCGCGACCTGGGCCGAAGCCGACCGGGTCTATATGATCACGATGCAGGGCGGCCGGGCCGCGCTCGAAGATTATCTGCCTAACGCCTAACGAGGCGTCATTCTTCTTCGCTCACCGTGAAGGTGACGTTGTCGATCTTCGCGACCGCGAGGGCGTCGAGCACGTTGATCGTGCGGCTGTATTTCGCCTGGGTGTCGCTGATGATCGTGACCACCGCGGGCGTTTTGGCGGCATCGGCGTTTTGTTTCAGGCGCATGAGCGTGCCTTTGAGTTGCGGCAGGTCCTCGCTGGTCGCGGAGTCAAACGGCTCGTCGTTCAACGAGACTTCGCCGGTGTCGGAAATGGTAATGATTTGCTCGTCGACAAAATCGGTCGAGGAAGAAGTCTCCGCGGTGCCGGGCAACTGCGTGTTCAGCTCGTTCTCCACCTTCACCGCGCCGGCCATGACCATGAAAAAAAGCATGATCACGAAGACCACGTCGATCATCGGCGCGATCTGGAAACCGAGGTTGCCGTCGTTAGGATTGAGCTCGAGTCGCATCCGTTACTCTTTATTCACGGCGGAAAACGAAATGTCCGTGATCCCCGCTTCGCCACACGCGTTCATCGCCTGGGAGACATAAATCGCCGGCACGTCGCGGTCGCCGCGGATGACCGCGCGGAAAGTCGGGTTCGCCCGTGCGCTGACTTTTTTCTCGCCGGTCGTTTTCGCGGTCTTAAGCGGGTCGATCATCTCGCTCGCGATGGCGTAAACACGATCGTCGAAGACGAAGACGGCTTTTTTCTCGGGCAACTTCCAGCGCACATTAAGGATCGCCTCGGCCCGGGTGTTGTCTTTTTTCTGCGCGTCCTTCGCGACCGGCAACTGGATCGTCTTGTCAACTTTCAGGACCTGCGCGGAAGTGATGGTCATGAAGAAAACAAGGATGGTCAGGAGCACGTCGATCATCGGCGCGACCTGAAATTCAGGTTCGCCCTGCTCGCTGCCGCCGCCTCCGCCCGCCATCTTGTCCTTTCCTCGTTAGGCCAGCTGGCCGGTCGGATTTCGTTCCGGCGGCGCATCGGGCGCGAGCCAGTTCGGCGTCGCGGCAAAGAGTTCGTCATCGCCAAGGTGCACGCCGGCGAGTGATTCGTAGGGCATCTTGCGGAAGAGGCTGTTCACCACGTCCTGGATGTGGTGAATCGTCTCGGCCGCGCGATTGCGCAGGAAATAGAAGGCGCCGAAGGCCGGGATCGCGATGATCAGACCGCTTGCGGTTGCCACCAGCACTTCGCCGATCGCGGCGGAGAGACCCGAAGGATCGCCAATGCCGCTGGAGCCGAGCTTGGCGAAGGCCTTGATCATTCCGGTGACCGTGCCTAACAAACCGATCATCGGCGTGCAGACGCCGATGACCGAGAGATAGCTGATGTAAGTCTGGAGATGGGAATTCTCCTTCGCCAGCTCACCGACCATGCCTTCTTCCGCGACCTCCTTGCCCTCGCCAAGCAGACCGACTCCGACCCGTAGGACATTGGTCAACGGAGAAGGATTTTCTTTGCAGTAGTTATAAGCGCCGACGTAATCGCCCTGGCGGAAGAGTGTTTTCAGCGCATCCTCCTGCGCCACGGGCGCGGACTTTCTTGCGGCTCGTGCGGATGACACCGTCACCGATGAGATAAAGCGTGGCGATCGGAGCAGAGGCGCGATCGGGAACATGACCCAGCCGCCTTCCTTGATCTGTTCCCAGAGAGTTTTCGATTGCACGCCCGCAACTCCGGCCGGCGGCGTCGGCGACTGGGCAAAGCCGGGGGTGGCCAGAAGGAAAAAGGCTCCGGCGAGGGCCGACGCGAAGAGGCGAGATGGAAGTGTTATCCTCGTTAGGCATGGCCGAAGCCGGTTGGTGTTTTTCATTTCGATAGTTTCTGCAGTTCAGCCCGCGCCAGTTCTGCCTGCGCGGATTTCGGGTATTCGGCGGTGAGATCATTAAGTGATTTCTTCGCCCTGTCCAAGTCTTCGAGGCCGCGGAAACCGCGCGCGCTGCCGAGGAGCGCTGAGGGCATCCAGAGCTTTTCGTCTTCGTAAAAGACCGGCACGTGCAGGTAGGCGATGACCGCGCCGTCGTAGGTCCGCTGGGCGAGAAGGGCATCCCCTTTTTTCACCCAGGCCTCGGCGAGGACGGACGGCTTCGCGCTCTCCTTGATCACCGCGTCGCAGAGCGCGATCGCCTTCGCGTAGTCTTCTTTCCGGATCAGGCTGGAAACGATCTGGAGCTGCGCGGCGCGCGCCGTTTCCGGGTCGGTCACGTTCTTGCGGATCTCTTCGCCGAGCGCTTCGGCTTCCTTGTCGAGCTGCATGCCGGCGAGGGCGGAAACCTTGAGGAGCGCGGCCTGCGCCCAGAAGTTGCCGGGGAGATCGCGGAAAGGCTCGTAATATTTCACCGACCGGCTCGATGTCGGCGAGCGCCTTGGCCGGCTCGCCTTGGGAAAGGAACGCGGCGGTGGTCTTCAGTTGCGGTGGCTCCGGAAAATCGATCCGGGAAATGGTCGCGGCCTGATAACCGACTTCACCCCGGCTGGCGCCGACCTGCACCGAACCCATGACCATGTCGCCGTTCCGCCGGACGCCTTTGGTCTCGATCGTCTGGCCGGTTTTGAGAAGAATCTTCTGCGCCGATGCTGGCCTAACGAAGGCAAACAGAAGCGCGAGGAGCACAAATGAGAAGCGCGCGCTCATCCTTGTCCCAGCGCCGCCAGCCGTTTCCGGGCTTCGCCGGTCTCGGCGAAACCGCTCAGCTTGTCGTTGCGCAACATCTCCTGGTAGGTCTTCACCGCTTCCTGGTTCTTGCCCAGTTTCTCAAAGCTTTCGCCGCTCCCGATATAAGCCTTCGCGACCCAGGGCAGGAATTTCTGGTAGCCGACGTAAACCCGCTGGTAATAGGCGTTCGCTTCCGCCCATTGGTTTCGCTTGGCCGCGATCTCGCCTAACGAATAAACCGCAAAGGCGGTCGTCTCGCCCCGCCATTCGCGGACCGCGGCGACCTGCTCGAAGGCCTTTTGCGCTTCGTCGAGCCGGCCGAGCGCGAGCAGGGTCTTGGCCCGGCCGACGGTGATTTCTTTCAGCTTTTGCGCGGCCGCAATTTTGTCGATGCCATCGTCGAAAAGATGGAGCGCCTTCGGGTAGTCCTTCTTTTGGTAGGCGATCTCGGCCAGCCCGTTGTAGGCGTAATCGATCATCTGGCTCTTCGGAAAATCGTTCATCAGGGGCTGATAATAATCGGTCGCGTGATCGACCATCCCTTTGCCGAGAACGTAATCGCCGAGCTCGCCGAGGAGAAGCGGACTGAGCGCTTCCGGTTTGTAGTCGCGCATGATTTCCGCGAGGTATTTGTCCTCTTCCGCCGGCTGTCGCCGAAGCCGCCCCAGCTCTGCTTTCGCGAAGACGATCCGCGCTTTCGCGGTCGCTGAATCGCCCAGGGTGCCGAGCAGCCGTTCGAGTTCCGCGCCTGGATCTTCTTGCGCGGTCGCGGGCGTAGCCGCAGCGCCGCCGGCTGTTTCGGCCGGACGCTGCTTCTTCACGCAAAGCTGCGCGAGCTGGGTGATCAGTTGTTCGACCGCTTCCCGATTTCGATCGTCGAGGTATTTTTTGATCGTGTCGGCAGTGAGCTTTTTCGCTTCGTCGATTTTCCCCTCGTGCGCCTTTGCTTTGCCGATCCAATAAACCGCGGTGACGACGGTCGGGCTGTCCGGCTTGTCTTTCACGAAGCCGGTGTAAAGCTCGGCAACCCTGTCCCATTCGCCCTGTTTTTGCAGGAGCTTGCTCGCGGCGTTGAGCGAGTAATTCATCACCTCGTCGGTCGTCGCGTTCTGGTAGGAACGAACATAAACCGGGATCGCAGCGGCCTCGCGATTGCTCGCGGCGTAGGCGTCACCGAGGAGCGCGAGCACTTCGCCAAGTTGCGCGTTGCCGCCGAACTCCTTTTCCCAAGCCTGGCAAGCCGCGATCACTTCGTCGTATTGCGAGGCGGCGTAGAGACAAACCGCGACCCGGTATTTCGCATCGGGCAGGAAACTGCCGCCCGGATGTTTCGGGATGTAATCATGGATCTGCTTCAGCGCGTCTTCGTATTTCCCCGCGAAGAGCGCGCAGAGCGCGATCCGGTATTGCACGTCGTCCGCATTCGCGCCTTGCGGAAACTCGGTCAGATATTTTTTGTAAGCCTCGACCGCGGAAGCGTAGTCGCCTTCCTGAAATTTCGCGTTCGCCAGCAGGTAGCGGATCTGCTCGCGGAACTTGCTGTCCGGCTGCGAATCGAGGACCCGGCCGAAAACCGTCTCGGCCGTCTTCGGGTCGCCCGCCTGCAAGGCGACCGCGCCGGATAAATAACCGACCGTGGCCGCGTTCGGGCCGTTCTTGAAATCGCGCAGGTATTCCTCGCAGCGTTCCTCCGCGCGCTGCGCCTGGTTCACGTCGGCGAGCGCGACGATCAAGCCGAAGAGCGCCGGCTCGTGCTCGGGGCTGTCCTTGTAGCGCTCGAGGATTTCCTGGTTCACCACGACCGCTTCCCATTTGCGATCGAGCTCGTAGAAACAACGGCCGAGGCGCAGGTAAATTGCCGGCGTGATCGTGGGCAGCTTGCCAAATTCCTCGAGCAGCTTTTGCGCGTTCGCGATGTCCTCTTTGATCTCGTTATTCTTCGCGGCCAGTTGCGTGATCTCGGACGGGTTCGCGCGGACCGCCGCGAGATTGTCCTCGATCTGACGCTGGAGGATGGCGACGCGCTCGTTTTGCAGCCGGATGATCTGCTTGCGCGGATAAGCGAACCGGTAACAGGCGAGCGCTTCCTTGTATTCCTGTTTCGCGTAAAACTTGTCGCCGAGCTGGACGGTGAGCGCGTTCAGCTCGACTACGTTGTCCACCAGGTTGACCTTTTGGTGGATCAATTCCAGCGCGTGCAGAGCCTTCGCGCCGTCGCCTTTCGCGGCGTAGAGCTGCGCCAACATGGTCGCGCCGCGCATCGCATCGGAGGTGCGGATTTCGCCGCCGATCAACTTGTTCAGCGCGGCGATGGCGTCATCGGTTTTCCCGGCGGCTTTGCTCGCTTCCGCCTCGAAGAGCAGCGCCTGATCCCGCATCTGCGGATCGTTCTCGAGCGCGGCCATCTGGGTAGCCGCGACTGCGTAATTTTTCGCGAGGAAATTGGATTGCGCGATCGCGAAGGAGACACCGCCGGCGTGCGGGCCCTTGGGGAATTTCGTCTGGTAAACCTTGAACGCAGCGATCGCCTTCGGGTAATCGGCCGCGTTGAAATAAGCGGAGCCGATCGTGTAGTAGATCGGCTCCAGTTGCGGCGAAAACTCGACCCGGCCGACCAGCGCTTCGAGGGCGGCGGCAGCCTTGGCATAGTGGCCGGCTTGGAATTCGGTCATCGCCTGGCCGTAGGCCGCATTAAGGTCGGGAGCCGGCGCCGCGTTCTGCGCGCGGAGGGGAGAAATCGTGACGAGACAGAGCAGGCCAAGCGCGCTCAGCAGGCACCTTGGCCTAACGAATCCCATCATGCTGCGCAATATAGCAAACCGCGCGAAGACAGGTCGATGCAATTATCTGTAATCGCGAAATAAGCCGCGACGAGACGCGCTCGACCGGACCGTTTAGCGGCTCGTGCTCGCGGTCTTCGGGCCCTGCGTCAGTTGCACTAAGTCGGTCAGGATATTCAACGTCTCGTCGCGCTCGGGATCGACCGCGGCCGGCTTGCTGTCGTCGGTGTTATCGAGCCCGGAATCATCCTCGTCGGCGTCGTCCGCATCAGGCGCGGCTTCTGGCGCGACTTTCGCCGTCTCGCCCTGCTTCTTCGCTTCCGCGATTTTGCCGGGATACATGACCAGTTGCAGCTTCGGCGCGTCGAGCGTCTCGAGAGTGAGCCGGTAAATGCTCGGCTCTTCCGTATTGCGCGCGAGCCGCTCTTTCGAGCGCGTTTCCTTGCGCAGTTTTTCCTCGTTCAATTCTTTCCGCCGCGTGTCCTCGTTCAGGGAAATCCGATTGTCATCGAGCTTCTTGCGCAGTTGCTCCATGTCTTCCATCACATATTTGAATTCCGGGTCGGCCGCGACGCGGGTGGCGGAGCGCGCTTTCAATTCATCGAGGAAAAGCTGATGCGAATCCGACCACTTGGTGTATTTCGCCGGCGGCACCTCGTCGTAGGGGAGCGCATTCTTCAGCGCGCCTTCGCCGAACTCCGGCAAATCGGTCAAGGTCGGCAGCACGATATCAGAAGAGACGCCGTGCAGCTGGGTCGAGCCGCCGGCGACGCGATAGAACTTCTGGATGGTCAACTTCAGCGCGCCATCCTCGTCCGAGTGGGTCCCGAGAAGCGAGGTGAACCGGCCGATCTCGAGAATCGTCTGCACGGTGCCCTTGCCGAAAGTGCTCTTGTCGCCCACGATCACCGCGCGGCCGTAATCCTGCAGCGCCGCGGCGAAAATCTCGCTCGCGGAGGCGCTCTGCCGGCTGGTCAGCACGACCAGTGGGCCGTCATACGCGATGTCGGGATCGGGATCGGTCGAGATGACGACACGGTCGTTCGCGCCCTTGGTCTGGACGACGGGACCGGATTTGAAAAACAAACCGGTTAACGAGATCGCTTCCTCGAGCGAACCGCCGCCGTTGCGCCGCAGATCGATGACAAGGCCGCCGATCTTCTCTTTCTTGAGCCGTTTCAGGAGCGCCAGCACGTCACGCGTGGTGCTCTTGTTGTGGCCTTCCATGTCCGCGTAAAACGAAGGCAGGGTGATCCAGCCGAGCTTCACCGGATCGCCGTTGTGATCTTTCTTGATGATGACGTCGGCGCGGGCTTCCTGGTCTTTCAGGTTAATTTTATCGCGCACCAGCTCGACGGTTTTGCGCTGCGAAGGATCGGCCGCGTTCGCCGGGATGACGAGGAGGCGAACCTTGGTTCCTTTTTTGCCACGAATTTGCTCGACCACTTTGTCGAGCCGCATGTCGCGCACGTCGTTGAAATCCTTCGAGCCTTGTGCGACCGCGGTGATGCGATCGCCGACCTTGATCTTGCCGCTCGTCTGCGCCGGGCCGCCGGGCACGAGACTCTCGATCTTCGCGTAGCCGTCTTCGCTCCGAAGCATCGCGCCGATCCCGACGAGCGAGAGGCCCATGTTGATGCTGAAATTCTTCAGGTCGGCCTCGCTGAGATATTCCGAATGCGGATCGTACGCCTGCGCGAGGGAGTCGAGGAACAACTTCACCTGCTCATCGGCGTCCTCTTCATGAATGGTGCGGAGCATCCGGTCGTAACGGCGCTCGACCAGTTTTGGCCCGGGCTCGATCGGATGTTCGCTCAGGTTTTCCTGGAGGAGTTCGTTCTCGATTCGTTTCCGCCAGAGATCGTCAGCTTCGGCTTCGTCTTTCGGCCACGGCGCCTTTTGCCGGCTGAGCAGGACGGTGTCGTCGGTCTTGAAATTCATCGGCTGCTTCACCAGCTCTTTGATTTTCGCGACCCGATCCTCCACGCGCTTCTGGAAAACAGCGAAGATCTCGTGCGCCGGTTTCAGGTTGCCGAGCAGGATGTCGTCATCGAGCGCGGTGGCGTATTTCGCCGTGAAAGCATCGACATCTTTCTGGGTGAAAAAGAGATGGCTGAAATCCAGCAGCTCGAGATAACCGGTAAGCAGCTTCCGCGAGATCTCGTCATTCAGCGGATGATGCGTGTAGTGGCCTTCCTCGAGCAGACGGCCAACCGAGACGCCGATTTGCTCGGAATCCGTCTTCGCCAGCACCGGCTGTACGGCCAGCGAAACCATGAGCAAACCCGGCAGCAACGCCGCGATCGAACGGGAAGAAGTTTTCATGAAGTGGGACGGAAAAAGTCGCAGAAACTAATTTGAAAGCAAGGTAAGCGGGCGCTCGGAATACGCCCAAAGTGAAGGATAAGACAACGGCCGCGCGGGAAGATTCAAAAATAGATCGGCGGACCAACCGGGCTCTCTGCCGCAATTTTCATTCCCGCGACCGCGTCTTCTTCCAACTCATGCTCCTGCTCATGGATCGTGCTGCTGGTCGATCAGTTCGTTCGTGTTTGAGCGTGATCGCGATCACGAGTAGGAGCACGAGCACGAGAAAAACTCATGATCGACTACCAGACATTCACCGGTGGAATCTTCGAGACCAACTGCTACGCGCTGGAGGCGCCCGCAGGCTGGATTCTTTTCGACGCTCCCGACGGCGCCTGCGACTGGCTCGTCCGCGAAGGGATCGCGCCCGGCCTGCTCTTGCTCACCCACGGACACATCGATCACATCCTCGACGTGGCGAAGATCAAGCATCGCTTCGGTTGTCCAGTTGGGATTCACGCCGAGAGCGCGCCGATGATTTCCGAGCGCGATTTCTTTCGCGACTACGGTTTCGGCTTTGAAGTCGAACCGGTCGAGCCGGACCTGCTAATCGCGGCGACGCCGTCACGGGATTTTCTCGGAATGAATTTCGAAGTCCTTGAAGTACCGGGACATTGTCCGGGCAGTCTCTGTTTTCTCTCCCGGCCGGATGACCTCCTGATCGGCGGCGACGTCCTCTTCGCCGGCGGCGTCGGCCGCTGGGATCTGCCGGGAGGCGATGGCGAGCTGCTCTTCGCCGGCATCCGGGAAAAGCTTTATTCGTTAGGCGACGCGATCACCGTGCTCCCGGGTCACGGGCCGGCGACCACGATCGGCGCCGAGCGGCGCGGGAACCCGTTCGTCCGCTAGCCGCGGGTCGCGACCTGCGCCAGTTGCGCGCGCAACGGCTCCAGGCCGTCGATCCCGGTAATCACCTCGCCTAACGAATTCAGGGCCGCCGGAATGTGCGCGAGGAATGCCTTGTTCCCGCGGACCAGACCGAGGTAACCGTAGGCGCCGAGCGCCTGCATCAGCCGTTGCAGCGCGCAGAGCTGTAACTTCTCCGGGAAGGCCGGGTCGTGCACTTCCGCACGCTCCTGGTAGAACGCGATCAGCTCGTCCTGTTCGTTACTCGTTAGGATGACGTAGGGATCGTAGAGCAGCGAAGCGAAGTCGTATTCCGCGAGGCCGGGCCGCATCCCCTGGAAATCGATCAGGTAGGCCTCCTCCTCGCGCACGATGAGGTTTTGCGATTGGAAATCGCGGTGCACGAGGACGCGCGGAAAACTCGCCAGCCGCTCGGCGATCGTCCGGAGCACCGGCAACGCGGCCAGCGCGCGCACAGTCTCTTCCGCGACGCCGAAGTGCCGGCCGAGACATTGCTCAAAAAAGTAACCCTGTTCCCAAAGATAAAGCGCCGCGTCGAACTGCGCCGGCAAATCGCGCCGGATTTCCACCGAAGCCGTTTCCGGAATCCGATGCAGGCGCGCAATCGCCGCCAGCGCCGACTCGTAAAGCGGCCGCCGCACCGTCCAGCTCTCGGCGCGGTAACTCCAGAGATCGCGCTCGCCCAGGTCCTCGAGCCAGATCAGGCCCTCCGCCGGGTCGTGAAAGTAAATCTTCGGCGCCCTGATTTCATGCGCGGCGAGGAACTGCGCGATCTCGACGTAACGCTGATTTTCCGCCTCTTCGCCATTGTATTTCAGGAGCACGATCGATTGCTCCGGCGAAAACTGAATCCGGTAGAACTTCCGGTCCGAGCCGCCCTTTTCGATCGGCACGATCTCTACCTGCTCGCTCCCGAGAGTCGGGAAGCGTCGGCGGGTCTGACGGAGCAGCGTGTCGGAAAGAATCATCTAGAGGACTTCGTCGGTGTGGTCGCCTGCGACGGCGCGGGAAGCGCGGACGATACAGCGTTTCAAGGTCGCGCGAGAAGCAATTTGTGCCGCCGGCCAGAGGATTGATTCCGCGATCGTCGCGCCGGGGCCGACCGAACAGCCGGCACCGATCACGGAGAAGCGATCGACCGACGCGGCCAGATCGATTGTTGCGTCCGGCGCCCGCAGCCTCGGCCAGTCGTTAGGCTGAAGATAATCCGGGCGCCAGTTCCGCTCGATGATCGCGCGATGCACCGCGAGGTACTGCGCCGGCGAGCCAAGGTTGAACCACTCGCCGTCATTGGCCACCACTCCGCCGATCCGGCCGCCTTCCGCGATCCACTGCACCAGGACCGGGATGAAGGAGATTTTCTCGCCTAACGAAAAGCGGGCGAAGGCGATCGGGTTCCAGACCGAGACATTCGCGTAGTCGAGATTTCCCGGATGCCCCAGCCGTTGGCCGATATCGAGCACCGCACCATCCCGGAAAGCCACCTGCGCCGCCAGCCCGGTCTCGCGCAGAGCCAAGGTCACGTCGTTCCCGCGGCGGACATGTTCCTCGAACAACGGCTCGAGCGGCACATCGGTGAGCACATCGCCGCTATAAACAACAAACGGCTCGTCGCCTAACAATGGCTCCGCGTTCTTGATTCCGCCGCCGGTTTCGAGCAGCACGGGCTCGTGGACAAAAGCGATCGTCCGCCCACGAAAGGATGATTCCGGAAAAGCCTGAGGAAACGCCGCCGGCAGGTGGTGCGTGTTCACGACGAAAGAGTTGACGCCGGCCGCTGCCAGGTGATCGAACGCGAAGGTCAGGAGCGGTTTTTGGAAGATCGGGACGAGCGGCTTCGGCAACTCATCGGTGAGCGGCCGCAACCTCGTGCCAAGTCCCGCGCCGAGCACAAAAGCGCGTCGGATCATCAGGGAATGTTGAAGACCTCGACCAGGCCGATGCCGGTCGTGCCGCCGACTCCGCGCACCACCGCGGTGTAGTTGCCGGCGGGAACGGTCGCGAAAATCGCGGCTTCGCGCTCATCGTTAGGCGCGAGGCCGGCCGAGGCAATGATGCCGCCCTGCGAGTCCTGCCAGTTGTCGTCCGAAGCGAGGAGAGCACCGTCGGCGTCGTGCAATTCCAGCGTCGGATCAAGCAGCGGATCGCTGATGCCCTCGCTGCCTAACGACGGCCCGAGCGCGCGCAGGATCAGGTTTGCCTGCGCCGCTTCTTCCGCGGCGACGATCACGCCACCGATCAGGACATTGGTTCCCGTCCCGACAAATCCGCGGGTGCTGATGTTGCCAAAGCGCGCGGCCGGCGTGGGATCGAGATCGTAGGCTTCGACCAACGCAATCCCGCTCCCGCCCAGCCGGCCCTGCACGATCGCGGTGTACTCGCCTGGGTCGAGCGTGATCAGGATCGCGGCTTCGCGGAAGTCGTTAGGCGCGAGCCCAGTCGCGGCGATGGCCGCTTCCTGATCGGTTTTCCAGTTGTCGTTCTCCGCAATGATCGAGCCGGCTTCATCATGCAATTCCAGCGTCGGATCCGGCAGCAATCCGCCGAGGCCCTGATTCGTGAGCGACGGACCGAGCGCACGCAGGAGCACCTGCTTCGGGCTGGTGCCGGTGATGATGAATCCGCCGATGAGGGCGTTCTCGCCCGCGCCGACCGTTTCCCGAGTCGAGATATTCAACTGGCGCGCGGGATGGATGACCGACCCGGCGTCGTTAGGCTCGGTCGCGGAGAGGAACTCGGAGAGGTTGCTCTCGCCGTCGCCATCGGCATCTCCATCCACCCCGCCGAGCAGCGGATCGTTAATCTGGCCAAACGACAGGCGCGAAGCCTGGAAACTGGTGAAGTCCACCTCCGGCGCGATCCCCACCCGGGTGATAAACGGATCGGGATTCGCCGTTCGCGTATCGACCCAGACGGGCACCGCCGGCACATTCGGATTGGTCGATTCCGCGATCCCGAGGTAATCCCCGAGCATGTAACCCTGGTCGGTCAGCGGGGCGAGGGCGGCGTTGGTTGTTATACTCGTTAGGCGAAGATTCGGCTGCCAAGTCGCGCCGCCATCAAAAGACTGCGCGAGGTAAAGATTGCAATGGGTCGTGTCCCCCGGCGCATTGTCGCGCTGATCGTAGAAGCTCGCGGTCAGCCGCTGCCCATCGGGTGAAGCCGAAAGCGCCGCATTAAAAACCCCGGTCCCCGGGTTATCCGTGATCGCCACCGGCGTCGTCCAGGTCACGCCGGCGTTGATCGTTTTCGTGAAAAAAATCCGCGGCGCACCGGTCGTATCGAGCCCCTGATAGACTAACGATAAGTGCCCATTGATCCGGTCGGTCGTGGCCGAAGGGAGAAAGACGCCGTTGCGGATACTCGGCTGATCGTAGCGCGCGACGGTGGTGACCTGGGTCGGCGCGCCAAAGGTCACGCCGCCGTCGTTCGAGAGCACCATGTCGATCTTTTCCGGCCCTGAAAGCGGCGCGTCGCCACCGTCAAAACCGCTCCCGCTGAAATTCCAATAAATGATCGCAAGCCGGCCATCGCGGAGGAAAACCGGCTGCGAACCCTGCGCGCTCGTGGTCGCGGCGTGGACCGCCTTGGCCGTGCTCCAAGTCACCCCGTGATCGTCGCTATAGGCCCGAAAAATCGGCGAGGCGTCGGTCGTGCCAAACTGCGTCCAGGTCGCGACGATCCGCCCGGCGGTCGCGGTGCCGGAAAAGGTGTTGATCGCCATCCACGGCTTGTCGGGAAAGATGCTATCGTTAGGCGGCCGATAGACCACCGACGGCGGGTCGAAGGTCGCGCCACCATCGAGCGAACGGCTGACCAAAATCGTGCCGTCGTCAAAACCGGCGGTCGTCGCAGCCTCGGTATTCAAAAAGAGGCGCTCGCTCAGATCGATCCCGGCCACCGGATCAGTCGCCCGCAGATAGCTGCCGCCCGACGTCGTGGTGAGATCGGGAATCAGCGCCCGCGACCAGGTCAGCCCGCCGTCGTGGGTGACGGAGAATCCGCAATCGACCGCGCCGCCATCGGTGAAACGGCCCTCCTGAAAAACCGCCGCGAGGAAATCGGGATCGACCGGCGAACGCGCAATATGCGGCTCGGCCTGGGCGCGCATGTTCGGCGGCAGCGCCGACGGATCGTTCCCCAATCGCAGATCCGGCGCGACCCGCAGATCGAGCGTGACCGCCGTCGCGGCTGAAGCCTCCAAGTTATGAGTCAAGGGCATTGGCCTAACGAGATCTCCGCCACGATCGAGCAACGCGATCGAGCCCGAGGAAAGTCGCGCCAGCGGCACGTGCTGGAGCGCCGCGGGCCAGCGGCTGCGATCGACCGGCGCGGAGTTGATCGCGGCCCCCGGAACCGGCGCCGCGGTGTTCGTTAGGCAAACGAAGACCGCGCCGAGCGCAAGCCCGCTACGGAGAAGGCGAAGGGACGTTTTCAGGGCGCCAAAAGCTACCCCACGCCGCGGCTTATTCCAGATTGTAAACTTCCACCAGACCGACGCCGGTCCCGCCTTCGCGGCCGCTCTCGATCGCGGTATAGCCGCCGGGCGCAAGGGTCGCGAGGATGGCCGCTTCCGCGGGATCGTTAGGCGCGAGACCGCTCGCCTGGATCGCGGCCCGCTGCGTCGCCGCCCAGTTATCGTTCGTCGCGATGACGGTGCCGTTGCTGTCGTGCAATTCGAGCACCGGATCGGTCAGCGGATTCGAGACCCCGGCCGTGCCTAACGATGGCCCGAGTCCGCGCACCAGGACGGTGCCGTTGCCGCCCGTCGTCGTCGCGATGATGAACCCGGCAATCATGACGTTGCTCCCGGTGTCGACGAAGCCGCGGGTGCTCATGTTGATCAGGTCCGGTCCGAAGCCGCCGCTGAGATCGTAGATCTCCATCAGGCCGATGCCGGTGCCGTCGCTCTGGCCGCGCTCGATCACGGTGTAGGAACCGGCCGTGAGACTTACGAGAATGGCGGCCTCGGCGTCCGCGGTCGGGGCGAGACCGGTCGCCTGGATCGCGGCTTGTTGCGATTGCCGCCAGTTGTCATTCGTCTGCAGAACCGCGCCGTTGCTGCTGTGCAGTTCGAGCACCGGGTCGGCTAGCACATTGGTCAGACCAGCGGTGCCTAACGACGGACCAAGTCCGCGGATGAGGACCTGCTTCACGCCCGGACCGTGGACGATGAACCCGCTGTCGAGCACGTCGTCGCCCGTGAGGACGCGCAGGCGGGTCGCGAGATTGACCAGTGTCGGCGACCTCTGCACCGCGATGAAGGCGGGAGTAAACCCGGTATTGGCGAAGAACGAGACGGTGCCGTTCTGGTTGATCTTGCGAATCGTCGCGTCGCGCGACGCGACCACGAGCAGGTCGCCGTTGTTATCGAAGGCGAGCCCGACCGGGCCACTGATCTGCTGCGCGACGAAGCCGAGATCGACGCCTGCGGGGGAGAATTTTTCCACCGTGTCGGCGCCGTTGTTCGCGGCGTAGAGATTGCCTAACGAATCAAAGGCGAGGCCTTCCGGGTTGTTCAGTCCGCTGTCCGCGAAAGTCCCGAGCGCCGCGCCGGTCGGGGAGAAAACTTCGACCGCGTTCCCGAAATTCGAAACGTAGAGATTCCCGCTCCGGTCGAAGGCGAGACCGGTCGGCCGGATGACATGGGCGAAGACGGTGCCGATGCCGGCCGGGGAGAATTTTTCCACCGTGCTCAGGGCGAAGTTCGCGGCGTAAAGATTGCCTGCGCTGTCAAAGGCGAGAGCCATCGGGAGATTGAGCCCGGTCGAGGCGAACGTTCCGAGATCGGCGCCGGTGGGCGAAAATTTCTCGATCTTGTTGTCGTTGGTCGAGACGAACAGGTTGCCGTTGGCGTCGAGCGCGACGCCCATCGGGCCGTTCACGAAGGCGCTGGTGAAGGCGGAGCGATTCCCGTTCGGGTCGTATTTCGAGATGGAATTGATCCCGGTGTTCGGGACGAAGACCGTGTCGGCGCGCGCGCCGGCGAGGCCGAGGAGAGCGATGAAAAGGGCGAGTCGTTTCATGGGTAATCAGCGCTCATGGAGCAGTTCGCAGGCCGCGTTGTTCGCCGGTCGCAGATGGAGCATATTACCGGCTCATGGCGTTCGAGCTCGAATCCAACTATCAGCCGCGCGGCGACCAGTCCCAGGCAATCGCCAAACTGCTGAAATCAATCGAGGCCGGGAACCGGCACCAGACGCTGCTCGGCGTCACCGGCTCGGGGAAAACTTTCACGATCGCGAACGTGATCAAGGAACTCGACCGGCCGACGCTGATCATCTCGCATAACAAGACGCTCGCGGCGCAACTCTACTCGGAGTTCAAGCAGTTCTTCCCGCGCAACGCGGTCGAGTATTTCGTCAGCTACTTCGATTACTACCAGCCCGAGGCCTACATCCCGCGCTCGGACACTTACATCGAGAAGGACTCGTCGATTAACGAAGAGATCGAGCGGCTCCGCCTTTCCGCGACCAGCGCGCTCCTCTCGCGCCGCGACACGATCGTGGTCGCGAGCGTCTCGTGCATCTACGGCGTGACTTCGCCGGAGGATTATCTACGGATGCTGCTGACGGTGAAACGCGGGCAGCAGATCAGCCGCGAGGCGGTCCTCGGCCGGCTGGTCGACATGCTCTACGAGCGCAACGATGTGAATTTCGCACGGGGAAAATTTCGGGTTCGCGGCGACGTGGTCGAGGTTTATCCCGCGACCGCGGATGAGGAAGCGGTCCGGCTGGAATTTTTCGGCGACGAGATCGATGCGATTACGCGCTTCGACCCGCTGACCGGGCACGCGCAGGAGTCGTTAGGCGTGATCACCTTTTTCCCGGCGAAGCAGTTCGTCACGCCGGCGGACAAGCTGAACCGCGCGCTGACTTCGATCCGGACGGAGCTGGACGATCGGATCCGGTTCCTCGAATCGCAGGGCCGCCTGCTCGAGGCGCAGCGGCTGAAAATGCGGACCGAATACGACCTCGAAATGCTCCAGGAAATGGGCTTCTGCAACGGGATCGAGAATTACTCGCGCCATCTTTCCGGCCGTCCGCCGGGCTCGAAGCCGTTCACGCTCCTCGACTTTTTCCCGAAGGATTACCTGCTCGTGATCGACGAATCGCACGCCACGATCCCGCAGATCGGCGGTATGTACGAAGGCGACAAATCGCGCAAAACGGTGCTCGTGGAATACGGCTTCCGGCTCCCGAGCGCGCTCGATAACCGGCCGCTCGAATTCAAGGAATTCATGGGCGTCGCGAATCAGCTCGTCTACGTCAGCGCGACTCCGGCGGAGTTTGAGATCAAGAACAGCGTCGTCGGGAACACCGGCTATTTCCCGCACAAGCGCGAGCGGATCGGACAGGATGAAGAAGTGCCTTTTGTCCTCCCGGGCAAGGCGCCGCTCAACCTTAGCCGGACCGATCAATCGCCTAACGACTTCGACGTCCACACACCCGGCTCGCCGCTCGTGGTCGAGCAGATCATCCGCCCGACCGGCTTGCTCGACCCGAAGATCACGCTCAAGGAATTGAAGAACCAGATCGACGACACGATCGAGCTTTGCCGGCAGCGGGTGGAAAAACAGGAGCGCGTCCTCGTCACCACCCTCACGAAACGGACCGCCGAGGATCTCTCCGATTATCTGCGCGATGTTGGCTTGAAAGTCCGCTATCTGCACAGCGACATCGACACGATCGAGCGCGTGGAAATCCTGCGTTCTTTGCGTGCCGGCGACTTCGATATCCTGGTCGGGATTAACCTGCTCCGGGAAGGCCTCGACCTCCCGGAAGTTTCGCTCGTCTGCATCCTCGATGCGGACAAGGAAGGCTTTCTCCGTTCGCAAACTTCGCTCATCCAAACCGCCGGTCGCGCCGCGCGCCATATCAATGGCGAGGTGGTGCTTTTCGCCGACACCGTGACTCAAAGCATGCAGGCCTTGATCTCGATCTCCGATTACCGCCGGACGAAGCAGATGGAGTACAACGAGAAGCACGGCATCACGCCGCAGACCGTTCGCCGCGCGGTCCAGGAAAGCCTGCATACCATCCTGCGCGGTCGCGAAATCGCGGCCTCGGTAGTGAATGAAGCCGGCGGCGATTTCAATCTCACCGAGCTGCTGCGCGAGTTGGAAGACGAGATGCAAACCGCCTCGGCTAACCTGGAGTTCGAGCGCGCGGCTCTGTTGCGCGACCAGATCATGGAAGTAAAAAGCGGCACCGGCCTAACGAAGATAGAACCGAAGCGCAAACCGGTGAAGTATTCGCGGAACAACGGCCGCCGGCGCTCGCGGGTGTAGACGCGCAAGCTCTGTCATCCCGAGCGGAGCGAGGGACCCCGCAAGCGTTGCGCGACGCTCGATTGTCTGTTGACGCCGCGCGACGCCTTGGAGGTCCCTCTCCGCGCTTCGCCGGATCGGGATCACAAAGCAGATTTGGCTCGCACGGATTTAGCTCTGCTCCGGAGTTAATGCTCTGGCGGCGTCTCGGCTTTTTCTTCTTTATCCTCGCAAGTGCTCCGGCCGTTGCTCAGCTCGATCCGTTGCAGGGACTCAACGCTCTCCAAGACGTCGTCCTCTCGGATCTCAGCCAGCAGGATCCCAATCCGCTCGGCGCCGTCGCGCTCGCCTTGCATCCGGACGATTGGAAACACGCCGAAGGCGAGCATTTCATCTACCACTATGTCCGAAGCTTCGTCGCCACGCGGCTCTCGGTGGAGGCAGAATTTAACTATCGCGTCGTCGCCAAAGTGCTCGAGAAAGAGGAGCCGCCTAACGATCGTAAGTGTCACATTTACATCTTCGATCGGCCGGAAGATTGGCAGGACTTCCAGAAAGTCGGCCACCTGGAACGCTGGAGCGGCGGCATCCAATCGAAGGGCAGCCTCTTCCTGCTCAGCGATCCGTCCTACAAATTCTCCGGCAACACCCTCGGTCACGAAATCGCGCACCTGATGGTCTATCGCTACTACGGAACGCATAACCTTCCGAGCTGGCTGAACGAGGGCTTCGCCGAATGTGTTTCGCGCGATTCCCGGGCGAGTTATCAACGCGCCCGCGGTTACCTGGCGAGGCCGCATTCCTATTCCCTGCCACCAGAGCAGCTCATTCCGCTCGAAAAACTGGTCTTACTGCCGGCGCCGCCTAACGACCGCGTCGACATCTTCTACGACGAATCCGAACGACTGGTGCGCTTTCTCGTCCAGAGCGACAAGGAGCGTTTCCTCACCTTCCTTCCCGCCATGAAACCGGGTGAAAAATTCGAGCGCGTCCTGCTCGGCACTTATGCCGGCATCTTTTCGAGCATGACCGATTTCCAGGCGAAGTTTCTCAAAGGACTTCGGCACAACCCTGCAGGACCAGGAATGAAAAACGCCGCTCGCGGGTCGCGCGAGCGGCGTCTTACTGTCGTTAGGGCGATTCGGTTTTAGAGCGTGCCGCGGTTCATCCCGATAAAGCCTTCGCGCTCCAGGTGCAGGATGATGTTCTGGGCCGCTTCCTCGGGACTCAGCTCGGCCGTGTTTATGTGCAACTCGGCATCGGTCGGTTCCTCATACGGGTCGCTGACGCCGGTGAATTCCTTCAAAATACCGGCGCGCGCTTTCGCGTAGAGACCCTTGCGGTCGCGGCCTTCGCACACGTCCACGGAGGTGGAGAGGTGGACGAGGATGAACCCGCCGAGTCCTTCGATCATGCCGCGGATTTCCTTGCGGGTCGCGTCGTAGGGCGCGATCGGGGCGCAGATGGCGATACCGCCGTTCTTCGTGATCTCCGAGGCGACGTAGCCGATGCGGCGGATGTTGATGTCGCGGTGTTCTTTCGAGAAGCCGAGCTCGCTCGAAAGATGTTTCCGGACGAGATCACCGTCGAGCATCGTGACCGGGCGGCCGCCGACTTCGAGGAACTTCGTCATCAATACGTTCGCGATCGTCGATTTACCGGAACCGGAGAGTCCGCTGAAGAAGACGGTGAAGCCCTGCTTCGCGCGCGGCGGGAAGCTCTTCCGCAGCTCGACCGCCACCTCGGGATAAGTAAACCAAGTGGGCAGGTCGCGGCCTTCGTTTAGCCGGGTGCGCAGCTCGGTCCCGGAGATGTTGAGGACGCGGGCGCCTTCGGGGACTTCGTTGTCGGGGATGTACTTATCCTTGTCCTCGAGGTAGACCATCATCTGGAACGGCACCTGTTTCACCCCGATCTCCTCCTCGTGCTTGGCGAAGAGTTCCTGCGCTTCGTACGGGCCGTAGAACGGTTTGCCGTCGGTGTCCTTGCCCGGACCGGCGTGATCACGGCCGACGATGAGATGGGTGCAGCCGTAGTTCTTGCGGATGAGCGCGTGCCAGATCGCTTCGCGTGGTCCGCCCATGCGCATCGCGAAAGGCGTGAGCGCGAGCTTTGTGGTGCCGGCCGGATATTTCCCGACGAGCAGCTGGTAACAACGGACGCGGGTGAAGTAATCGACGTCACCCGGTTTGGTCATGCCGACAACCGGATGAATGAGGAGGCTGGCCTCGATTTGTTTCGCGGCGCGGAAGGTGAGCTCGACGTGCGCGCGATGCATCGGGTTGCGCGTCTGGAAAGCGACAATCCGTCGCCAGCCGGCGGCGGCGAAATCTTCGCGCAGTTCGGCGGGTGTTTTGCGCAGGGTGCGGAAATCGTAATGCGTCGGAAGTTGCAGACCTTCCAGCCGGCCGCCGACGTACCACGGGTTGCCGCGCTTCATCAGATAAGCGACGCCGGGATGCGCCTCGCTCGTGGTGCCGAAAACAGACTTGGCCTCGGCCTTGAGATCGGGCTGCCAGACATCTTCGACATGGAGGACGGCGACCATTACGCCTTCGCCATCACGCAGCGCGACCTTCGTGCTGCCGGGCGTGAGGGTTTTCGCGAAAGCCTCGGTTACATCGAGGGTGATCGGGATCGGCCAAAGAACGCCGCTGGTCAGCTTCATCCCGCTGCAGACGCTCTCGTAATCGGCCTTGTTCATGAAGCCGGTGAGGGGCGAGAAACCGCCGTTGAGGAGCAGCTCGGCGTCGCAGATCTGCCGGGCGGTCAGGTCCCACGAAGGGAAGTCTTTCGATTGCGCTTTGATCTCGGTGGCCGCCTGCGCGCCGAGCACGAGATTGATGAGCTCGCCGCCGTGCGGGGCGACGAGATGACTGGTTTTATTCGGTGTATTCAAATTTCTTAATCTTCTAGTTTTTCGGAGTTCCCTCTTTCGCTTCAAATCATGGCAAATCAAGTCAACCGCTGATTTTGGCTGCGTTCCGAGGCGGTTTGGCGGCACCGGTGTTTAAGGAATCAACGGCGCGAAAACGACCCGCAGAGACCGGCCAGCCGCGGCGGAACGAAGAGCCGCCCTTGCGCGGCGCGGCCGACCGGTTTCAACTGTAACCGCTTCCGCTCTTCCCCGGTCACATTCGGACAGACCCTCGGAATCCGCGGCAGCAATTCTGCTCCCGGTGCTGGAATCGCACATGAAAATTTCACGCCTCATCATTTCCACTCTTCCTGTCTTCACCGCGCTCGCGCTGGGGGCACAACCGGCCTTCGCCGATTGCTCGCTCACGCACACGGGCAACATCCCGTTGCCCGATCTCGGCGCGCAGACTTACCAGGGTTTCACCGGTGGCCTTTATCCCGGCGGCAGCAACGTCCGGCCACCCGCGCATGAAACCGCCGGCCTCGCCGCCGCGGCGCAGGTGCAGCCGCTCGATCGCGCCGGAAATCCCGACGATAAAAAAGGCCGCGTCGTCCTGGTTTCGGTCGGCATGTCGAGCGTGACGCAGGAGTGGAACACCGACGGCCCGACTGCATTCAAGCCGCGCGCCGAAGCCGACCCGAGCAAAGCCGAAAACGTGATCGTGGTCGACGGCGCGGAGGGCGGGAAGGACGCGCCCGACTGGGCCAACCCGAACGACGATGTCTGGAAGAATTTCGTAAGCCGTCTGGCGGATTCGAACGTCACCAAGGCGCAAGTGCAGGTCGCGTGGTTTGAGGAGGCGATCGCGTATCCCGCCGAGAATGCCGGTGGTTTTCCCGAGCACGCGCAGCAGCTTCAGACTTATCTCGAGGAGATCCTGCGCAATCTGAAAACGCTCTGCCCGAATCTGCGGATCGTTTACATGACCAGCCGCGACCGCGCTTACACCGATTTCCAGAATGTGCTCAACCCGGAGCCGTACGCCTACGAGAGCGGCTTCGCGGTGCAATGGACCATCGCCGACCAGATCAATGGGACCGGCAACCTCAACTTCGATCCCGCGAACGGCGCAGTGGTCGCGCCCTACCTGAGCTGGGGCCCGTACGTCTGGGCCGACGGGACGAACCCACGCTCCGACGGTTTCACCTGGCTCTGCAGCGATTTCGAGCCGCAGGATTTCACCCATCCTTCAGCCGACGGCACGAAAAAGATCGCCGACCAGTTGCTCGCGTTTTTCAAGACTGACCCGACCGCGACGCCGTGGTTCCTGAAAAAAGATCCGGCCGAACCGCCTACGCTTACGGCTAGCACCTCGCCCTTGAGCGGGCCGGCCGGGACGAGTTTTCATTTCACCGCGAACGCGACCAGCAACGGCAACCCGATCGTCTCCTACGAGTGGACTTTTGATGACGGCACTTTCTCGATCGCGCAGAATCCGCAGAAATCCTACCTGACCGCGGGCGACTACACCGCCCACGTCACGACGACCGATTCCGCCGGCAACTACGAAACCGCGAGCGTCCACGTAAATGTCGGCGCGACCGGCCCGACGGTCCCGGCCCCCCTGGTGAACGTCTCTACCCGCGGCGAAGTCGGCACCGCCGACGACGTGCTCATCGGCGGATTCATCATCGGCGGCAGCGGCTCAAAAAACGTTCTCCTGCGCGCGATTGGACCGTCGTTAGGCGAAGCCGGGGTGATTAATCCGCTGGCTGATCCGACGCTTGAATTGCACAACGCTTCCGGCGCCGTCATCGCCTCGAACGACAACTGGCAAACCACCCAGCTCGGCGGCGTCATTACCTCCGACCAGGTCGCGACCATCCGCGCGAGCGGGCTGGCGCCGACGCAGGCGAAGGAATCCGTGATCGTGGCCAGCCTCACGCCGGGGTCGTACACGGCGATTGTCCGCGGCCTGAACAACTCCACCGGCGTCGGCCTGACCGAACTCTACGACCTTGATGCGTCCGGGACCGCGCAGTTCGCAAACATTAGCACCCGCGGCAATGTGCAAACCGCCGACCAAGTCCTGATCGGGGGATTCATCGTCGGCGCGGGCGACGAGGCGCGGGTGCTCGTGCGCGGGCTCGGTCCATCGCTTGGTTCAGCGAGTGTGGCTGATTTTCTCGCCGATCCGACGCTGGACTTGCGCGACGCCAACGGCGTTCTGCTGCAAACCAACGACAATTGGGCCGACACCCAGCAGGCGGATATCGCCGCCACTGGCGTGGCGCCGACAAATGCGAAAGAAGCCGCGATCCTGCAAATCCTCACGCCCGGCAATTACACGGCCACGGTGGCAGGAAAGAATGGGAGCACCGGCGTCGGCCTGGTCGAGGTCTACCATCTGCCCTAACATGCGCCGATTTCGCTTCATGTCCGGCAGCCGAGAACCACCCCGCAAGGATGGTGCGCGATACTGGGTTCGAACCAGTGACCCCCTCCGTGTCAGGGAGGTGCTCTACCACTGAGCTAACCGCGCGCAGAATGGGGAAGCACAAGAGACGAATCGCCCGCCCAGAGTCAAGCGCGAAACCGCACCACGCCGCTCAGGCCGCGAGCCTGGTCGCTTCCTTGTGCCCGAGGATGCGGACGGCCTGCTTCAACTGCTCCATCTTGAGCGGTTTTTTCAACACCGTGACCGGTCCCTTGGCCAGGATCCGGTTGAGCATCGCACTGTCGGGATAGCCGGTGATGATCACGACGGGCAGATCGGGATCGATCTCCTTGGCCGCATCGTAGACCTCGTCGGCGGCCCCGTCGGGCAGCTTGAGATCAAGGAAAAGAAGATCGAAATGCTGTTTCTCCAGCACCGCCAGGGCCTCTTTCACCGTCCCGACCACGACGCGGCTGAACCCGATCTTTTTCAGGAAAACCCTGAAAAGACTCTGCAGACTCTCGTCATCATCGACCACCAGCACGGTCGGCTGGCCGGCGCGATCCTCTTTTAAGACATCCTTATCCAGCGCATCCTTCTTGATCCGCCAGCGCCCCCCAATCTGGATCGCGGGCAAGCGGCCGCGCTGGACAAGATAGTAAACTGTCGGCAGGGGAATGCGGAGGTAGATCGCGGTTTCTTTAACCGTGAGGAGGTTGTGCATTCCGAAGAAATCAGCAGGCGGTCGTTGGGTAGGCAAGATTTTTTTCGAAGTGGGCGTCATTTATAAATTCCACAATTTGCATCAACCACCGTTTTAATCGCGTTCTCCAGGAGACTCGGCGAACGCCGGAAAGTCCCAGCCGAACCTCGCGCCCCGGCTCGGGAGACATCCTGCGGCGCTTCGCCTTCCGATTCGGAGGGGACGGGAGCCGGGCGGAGAGGAGATCGTCGCTGGACAAGGCGGGCCCCTAGGGTCACTATTCGCAACTTTATGAGCGCATTGTTTTTCAAACGGTTTTTGCAAAAGCCGTTTCAGATCGCGTCCATCATCCCCAGTTCCAAAGCGCTCGTGGAGCGGGTCGCGGGTAAGATGGATTTCTCGCAACCTCGGATCGTCGCCGAGTACGGCCCGGGCGAAGGCGTCCACTCGCGCGAGCTGGCCAGCCGGATGGACGCGGATTCGCAGCTTTTTCTTTTCGAGCTCGACCCGGCTTTCTCGAAAGACCTCGAGCGTCAGTTTGCCGACGATCGGCGGGTCACGGTGATCAATCGCGATGCCGCCAGTCTTGCCGAGGAACTCGCCCAACGCGGGATCGCCCAGTGCGATTATATTTTGTCCGGCATCCCGTTCAGCATTCTTGAGATCAAGAAAAAGCGCGCCCTCCTCCAGGACACCTATGATGCGCTCAAACCCGGCGGCGCTTTCATTATCTACCAGGTGACGAACGAACTCCGCCAGCACGCGACTTTCTTCGACCGCGCCGAGTCCGAGTACCTGCCTGCAAAATATCCCGCCGATGTTTGTCACCGTTTTCCAAAAGGCCAACACCCGGAACGGCCACGGCGCGCGCACGACGCGGCTGATCCGGGCGGGCGTCTCGGCCAACGGCGCGCCATGAGCCTCGGCCACACCCGGACGGAAAAAGATTCCATGGGCGAGATGTCCGTTCCGGACACCGCTCTTTACGGCGCCTCCACGCAGCGCGCCGTCCTCAATTTCCCCGTCAGCGGCTGGCGTTTTTCGCGCCCGTTTATCCGCGCACTCGGCCTTTTGAAATGGGCCGCGGCGCAGGCCAATCACGATCTCGGGTTGCTCGACGCCGAGCGCAGCGCGCTCATCGTCCAAGCTGCGGAGGAAGTGGCCGAGGGCAAACTCGACGAGCATTTCCCGCTCGATATTTTCCAGACCGGTTCCGGCACGAGCACCAACACGAACGCGAACGAGGTGATCTCGAATCGCTGCTGCCAGCTCGCCGGGAAGCCGATCGGCGCGCGCGAACCGGTTCACCCTAACGATCACGTCAACATGGGACAGTCGAGCAACGACGTCATCCCGTCCGCGATCCACATCAGCGCCGGCGAGCAACTCAAGACCGTCCTCATCCCCGCGCTCGAGCATCTCGCGGACGCGCTCACCGCGAAGGCGGAGGAATTTCACGACGTCATCAAGATTGGACGCACCCATCTGATGGACGCGACGCCCGTGCGACTCGGCCAGGAATTTGCCGGCTACGCCCAACAGGTGCGGCTCGGAATTCGGCGGGCCGAGCAGGCGATCGCCGCGCTCCATGAACTCGCCCTCGGCGGCACCGCGGTCGGCACCGGCCTCAACCGTCACCGCGATTTTCCCGGGAAGGCGATGCATCATCTCGAGCAACGCACCGGGATTCCGTTCCGAGAAGCGGCCGATCATTTCGAAGCGCAGGGCGGAAAGGACGCCGTCGTCGAAGCGAGCGGTCAGCTCAAGACCATCGCGGTCAGCCTTTTCAAAATCGCCAATGACCTCCGCTGGCTCGGAAGCGGTCCGCGCTGCGGCATCGGCGAGCTTGCGCTACCCGCGACCCAGCCCGGCAGCTCGATCATGCCGGGGAAAGTGAACCCGGTCATGAGCGAGTCGATGATGATGGTTTGCGCGCAGGTGATCGGCGCCGACGCCACGATCACTTGGGCGGGTGCAAATGGAAATTTCGAACTCAACGTCATGATGCCGGTGATGGCGCACAACCTTCTTTGCAGCATCCGGCTGCTCGCCAATGTCGCCGGGATTTTCGCCGATAAATGCGTTGTCGGGATCGAAGCGAACCGCGAGCGTTGCGCCGAGTTGGTCGAGCTCTCAATGGCGATGGTGACCAGTCTCGCGCCGAAGATCGGCTACGATCGCGCGGCCGAGATCGCCAAGGAAAGCGCGAAAACCGGCCGGACCGTGCGCGAACTTTGCCGCGAGAAAAAAGTGCTCCCGGAAGCGGAACTGAACGCCGCGCTCGACCCGGAGGGAATGACCGAACCGGGCGGCGAAGGCTCCGGCGGCGGCTAAATTCTCCGGCGGCGCGTTTGCCTAACGACTCGCCGCCTCTGCCCGATCATGGTCGCCAACGTCAACAGCCCGCATTTTTCCGGCGGCGCGAACATCGCCATCAAATGCCCGTATCACACCTACGAGCAGACGATCGCCTTTTACCGCGACACCCTCGCACTGCCGGTGATCGAGGAGGAACCCGAAGGCTGCATTTTTCAGTTCGGACCCGTGAGGCTCTGGATCGATAAGGTGCCAAACATCAGCCACCCCGACATCTGGCTGGAACTGGAAACCAACGACACCGACTCGGCGGCGGCGCATTTGAAAAATCACGGCGTCCCGCGCCGGGACGAAGTCGAGCAGCTGCGGGAAGACTTCGATGGGTTCTGGATTTCCGATCCAGCCGGAATCATCCACCTCGTGGTGGGCGACGAAGACTAATCTCGCCACTTGTCATCCCGAGCGGAGCGAGGGACCTCGCAAGCGTTTCGCGTCGTCGTTAGGCAAAGTCAAACCGCGGAACGCCTGTGAGATCCTTCGCCGCCTGCCACGGCTCAGGATAACAGTAGATCGTTAGGCAACGTGCCGGCCCATGATCACCAAGTCGCGCTCGACCGCTTCCATCTGCGCGATCCGCGGCAGCAGACCCCAGCGGGCAAATCCAAGCTTCGCGAAGAGGCGGAGGCTCGGTTCGTTATGCGCGAAGATCAGCCCGAGCAGCGTCGTTAGGCCAAGCCCCGGCGCGCGGACGATCGCGGCCGCGAGCAGCTCTGCGCCGACTCCGCGCTGGCGGAAATCTTCGTGCACGTAAACGCTCAGTTCCGAGGTCACCCGATAAGCCGAGCGCGGGATGAAAATCGAAAAAGTCAGCCAGCCCGCGATCCGGCCGTCACTTTCCAGCACCCAGATCGGGTGCTCGTTAGGCGAATGCTCGTGGAACCACGGCAGCCGTTGCGCCACCGTTAACGGCTCGAGCTGCGCGGTCGCCATGCGGGTCAGCACGGCTGCGTTATAAATCTCGACGATCACCGGCAGATCGCGCTCCGCCGCGTCGCGCAGGATCATTGCACCGCGACCGTCGCCGTCTCGAAAAAGAGACTCTCGAAGGTCGGTTGAAAAGCACCGGCGCGGGTTTGGCCGATCGAGAACCGCGCGCTGATTTCTCCCTGGGCGGCGCAGAAAACTTCCACGTCGCGGCGGCCGCTTTTTTCCAGCGCCGCCTGAATGGTGCCGGCGGCGAGCGCCGGCGAATTACAATCGCGGCTGAGATGCCCGAGCACGACGCGCGAGATTTTGCTCGGAAGCAACTGCTCGATCACCGCGGCCGCGGCCGTATTCGAGAGATGACCATGCCGCGAGGTGATCCGCTGTTTTACCGGCCAGGGCCGATGCGGATCGTTCTGCAAAAGTTTCTCGTCGTGGTTCGTCTCGATCATCAGGGTTTGCACTTCACGCAAGCGCTCAATCGTCAGGCGAGTGGCCTGGCCGAGATCGGTGATGTAGCCCAGCGCGCTCGCGCCGGCGTGGAAAACAAACCCGACCGGCTCGACCGCGTCGTGCGGCACGGAGAAGCTTTCGACCGTGATATCGCAGATCGAAAAGGCCGCGCCGGTCCGGAAGATGCGCCAATTCCGATGTATGCCTAACGAGCCGTAACGGATCGCTTCCGCGGTCAGCGCGTTGCAGTAGATCGGGATTTGAAATTTCCGGCAAAGCACTTCCAGCCCGCACACATGATCGCCATGTTCATGGGTCAGGAGAACGCCGTCGAGTTCGTTAGGTGCGACGCCGCAGAGCGCGAGCCGGAGGACGAGTTGACGCGCGCTCAGGCCACCATCGACGAGCAGTCGGCAATGTTCCGTTGCGACGAGCGCGCTGTTTCCCGCGCTGCCGCTGCCGAGCATGGTGAGGCTGAACATCCCCGATAATTAGCGAGCCGTGTCGCGCTGCACAAATGGAAAGCGGCGCGCACCGCGAAGAGCGTCGACTTTTCGGCGCGCGCGGCTATTTAATTTCGTCCATGGACCCGCTCGATGTCGCCAGTCTGCGCCGCGAATATGAAACGGAAGGCCTCCGCCGGGCGGATCTGCTTCCCGATCCGATCGCACAATTTTCAGTCTGGTTTGCCGCCGCGGTCGAGGCCGGGTTACCGGACGCGAATGCGCTCGCCCTCGCCACCGCCGCAACGGACGGCAAACCTTCCGCGCGGATCGTGCTCCTGAAAGGATTCGACCAGCGCGGCTTCGTTTTTTTTACCAACTATCGGAGCCAGAAAGGCGCCGAGTTGGCCGCGAATCCGCAGGCGTCCTTCACGATTTACTGGGTGCAACTGGAGCGGCAGATCCGGGTGAGCGGTCGCGCGGAAAAGACCACGCGCGAAGAGTCGGCGGCCTATTTCCATTCGCGACCGCGCGGGAGTCAGCTCGGCGCCTGGGTCTCGCGGCAGAGCGAGGTGATCGATGCCCGGCGGATTCTCGAAGGCCGACTCGCAGAGATGACCGAACGCTATAGCGGGATGGAGATCGAGCTCCCGCCGCATTGGGGCGGGTATCGGATTGTGCCTAACGAAGTTGAGTTTTGGCAGGGCCGTGCCAGCCGGCTGCACGATCGGTTTCGCTACACCCGGGCCGGGTCGGACGCCTGGATGCTGGAACGGCTGGCTCCTTGAGTCGTTAGGCTGAGCCGTAGCTGGCGCGAGCGAGGAGAAGGATCACGATCACGTTTGACATGACTGAGAAAGCTAGCGCCGCTTTCGGCAACCACGCGACACGACGTCCGGAGCCGTTGGCCATCGCGAGCAAGAGCAGCGGCAGCAAGGGAAGACTGTAGCGTCCCTGCCAGCCTTCGATCCTTCCCGCCCCGACGCTATTCCAGGCCATATAAGCCAGGAGTGCAGTCAGGACTAATCCTGCCACGCCCAGAGCGAGAGAGGCGATCCGCAGGCGCGGAGTCAGTCGCAAGGTTCGACTCTCAGTCGAGCAGGTTGTGACTAACAAACAAAGCGTAATCCCAACGACGAGCCAGCCCGGCACGGGAAAATCGAGCCAGCCCAACACCCCGACGGTTTCATGCCAGTAAGTGGCTCCGGTATTCCAAAGCTCGGCGAACATCAGGCGAGCGAAGGCGAATGGCGCGTGGAGAACAAAGGAAAGCTGCGCGACTGGATCGACTTGCACGAACGGTCGCATTTGCACTTGGAGACCTCGGATAATTGCCAGCCAGCCAAGACAAGGCGCAACCAGCAAAAAGAAAAACAAACCAAGGAAACGTCTCCGGTCGGCGGGGGTTCGCGCGATCGCCGTAGAAGGAAGACTCAAGACTAACAAACCAAGGAGTGGGTAGGGAAAGCGCAACTGCGAGAGAAGCGCCGCGCCGAGCAACCAACCGGTCCACGAAGGACGTGCTCTCATTTCCTCTCCACGGCGCGCCAGAACTTCGGCCAGCCAGCAAAAGGTAACGCCGAAGGTAACGGCGTCGGCCGTCATCGTCCCGACTTGGGCGAGAGTCATCGGGAAAAGCGCAACCGAGGCAAGAAAAGGAGCGCGCCGCCAGGACCGACTAAGTCCCCAACCGAGCGCGCCGCCCGCGATCACGGCATTGCAAGACCGGGCGAGATAGAAAAGGAAGAAAGGCCCGAGATGCAGCAGTCGCCCGAGCACGATTCCGAACGCAGCCGGGAGGTAGGCCATCGGCGAATGCATCGCCGCACCCGGGAAATGGACGAAACCGCGGCGACCATGTTTGAGCTCGAGGCGGCGGGCGGCGGCCATCCGGCCGGGTTTCAACGCGATCGATGGTTGTTGCGGAAAGTTGCTGAGAATCGTCGCCAGTCTGGGAATGTTTACTGGAAGATAACTCCCGAGCAGATCAGATCGTTCCCGCTGCGCGACGAATTGACCTTCCGAGATGGCATAGGCGCGAAAGAAGTGACTCGGCTCATCAGCGGCGCGGAACGGGCCCGTGGCAAAAGTATAGCCAAGTGCAAGCAGCGCGACGAGCCCGCTCCAGCAGAAGCTTCGACCCTGCCAGCGATGCCAAAGCTCCCCGTTCATGGTGCGCGGTCTTCGCTTAGGGAATGCCCCGGAGCGAGTCGAGCACAATATGTGAGTTAGCGAGCGCGGGCGCTAAGTCAGCTTCTACCCCAATCAGCCTAACGATTCCGAGTCGAAGCAGGCGCTTCGGCCTCGGTGCCTTCGCTGCCGCCAAAGACGTACGAGAAGACGGCAAAGACCGATGCGTCGGGCGCGTCGTCGGTCGTCCCGAAGAGCGGAGAAACGTCAAAGCGGGTATTCTTGGACGGCTTCCAGGCGATCGTCGGCCCGATGATGAACCGATAGGAAGGATCATTGCGAATGCCCTTGTCAGTGAAAGTGGTCAACTGCATTTCCACGCCCACTTTCAGGCGTTCCCTTGGCAGGATCACGGGAATCATCGCGCTCTGGGCGAATCCATATTCGCGGCCGCGATCGCCGCTGGTTTCCTGCTCGAAGAATCCGTTCAGCGCCCATTCCACCTCGCCAAAATTCTCGGCCAGAAGGAGCCGCACTTCGACCGAGTCCGGCAGCGGATTGTGTTCGTTCAGAAACTCTTCCGCTTCTCCGGGACCCATTTTTTCGGGCGGACCTTCGTCGTGGAGGATGTCGCCAATGCCAAACTTGTATTCGAAGAAGAGAGTGGGGTTCAGCAGAATTTTATCCCAGTCGGCGAGCGCATAACGAGCCTCCAGGCTGAAAGAACGCTCCTGGGTCGTGCCGCGAAAAGTTTCGACCTCGTTTTCGAAGGCCACACCAAAGCGATAGGGCAGCCCGATTTCCACCTCTCCGGTGTAGCTATGATCGGGCCGGTTGTACTTGAGGGCGTCGCCTTGATAAATCGCGGCCGCATAAACACCCCCCGGCGGCAGCACATAGGCGTTGACCAAATTCGAAAAGCGGCTGCGCGAGTCGGCGGGCGGCGCACCATAAGCACTTGGCACTTCCTCTCCCCTAACGACAATCGTTTGCTCGGTGCTGTGCGTCGTGGTGGTTGTTTGGGTGGGGGCGGCAGGCGGGTGGTCTCGGCGGATTTGGCCGTCGCGTGATGGGTAGTCTTCGTGGTCGAGGTTGGTGCTCGTGGCGGTCGCGTTCACATCGCTCTTCGCCCGCCCGGGCGAAACGGTATCCTGGGCGCCGGCCGAGGCCGCGAAAAAACATCCCAAGGCAAACCCCAACGTCGCGCAAACACGGGCACGGGCGAAGCGCCCAAGGCAAAATCGGTTACTCATGAAGTCGGCTCTAGCGAGGATGCCGCGCCGTCACAAGTTAATATTACAGTAAAATCATGACAAAATCGTCAGGTTGCCTCGTCTCGTGGCCCCGCCGCCTTGGGTCCGGCCGGAAAACGCAACGTCACCCGCGTGCCGCGATCGACCTCGCTCGCGATTACGACCGACCCGCCGTGCAACTCCGCGATTGATTTCACCAGCGCCAGACCGAGCCCGGTGCCTTCCGCGCTGCGCGAAGGATCGGCGCGATAAAAGCGATCAAAGACGTGCGGCAAATGCTCCGCCGCAATGCCCGCGCCCGTATCGCGGACCACGATCGTGGTTTCCTCCGCGGCCGGCTCGATTGCGAGCGTGATCACGCCGCCGTCCGGGGTAAAACGGAGCGCGTTCTCCACCAAATTGCTCAGGGTTCGATTGAAAAGCAGCGGGTCGGCGGAAATGGGACCGTCGCCTTCGCAATGGATCTGCACCCCGTGCTCCTCGGCGACTGCCTCGTAGTAACTCGCGATTTTTTCCGCCGCGGCGCGGGCGTCGAAACTTTGCCGGCGCACCTGGCCTTCCGCCGCTTCCGCGCGCGCGAGGAAAAGCAGGTTGTCGATCATCCCGGAGAGCCGCTCGCATTCCGCGACGCTCGATTCGATCACCGCCTGGTATTCGTTAGGCGTACGGGGACGCGTCAGCGCGACCTCGGCTTCGCCGCGGATATTCGCGATCGGCGTGCGCAATTCGTGGGCGAGATCGGCGGAGAATT
Source organism: uncultured Verrucomicrobiae bacterium (assembly GCA_963831805.1). Classification (GTDB taxonomy): domain Bacteria; phylum Verrucomicrobiota; class Verrucomicrobiia; order Chthoniobacterales; family UBA10450; genus Palsa-1392. The sequence continues at coordinate 555,122 of CAWHRN010000005.1, forward strand.
GCGAGAGCCGGGTGAACGAATCCTCCAGCCGGTCGAGCATGTCGTCGAAGGCCACTGCCACCGGCTGCAGCTCGCGCGGCCACTCGTTAGGCGGAATGCGCTCGTGCAGGCGATCGGGCGCGACCCGCCGGAGCGAACCGGTCATGACCGCGAGCGGACGCAGGCCGCGCTTGGTCACGGTCACCGCGAGCGCGGCGGAGGCGAACATGCCGCCGACCAGCACCGCGGCGACGAGAAAGCCGAAGCGTTTTTCAAATTGTTCGTCAGTCGTGCGATCCTGCGCGATCTGCAGGGTGTAGGCGTGTCCGCCCGCCGCTGTCGCTGCCGAGACTAACGAGAACAGCTTCTCATTTCCCTCGTAATCCCGCTCCGCCCAGCCGCCGCTCTCCGTGCGCTTGCCCGGCGGGAACAACCCCGGCGCCAGCAACACTCCCATCCCCGGCGTTTCCGCGACGGTCTGGCCCGCGGCATCGAGCACCCGGATCCAATAGGTCGAGTGCTCCCCGGTCCGCGGCGCCTGCAGTTGCGCGTCGAGCATGGCCGGGCCACCCGCCGCTTTCAGATCGGCGCGGACGGCCAGCACCTTGTCATTCAGGACCGCGCGATCTTCCGCGAACGCATGCCGCACGACGACCCAGTAGAGCACGCCGATCCCGCAGCAGAGGAGGAGCGCCGAGGCCGGGGTGAAAAGCAGGACGAGCTGCGACGCGATCGAGCGCGGTTCAGTGGGCCTGGATGACATACCCGGCGCCGCGCACGGTCTGGATGAGCTTTTTCGGATACGGGTCGTCCACCTTCGCGCGCAGCCGCCGCATCATCACATCGAGAACATTGGTACTCGTGCGAAAATCGATCCCCCAGACGTGGCCGGCAATTTCCTCCCGCGAGACGACTTCGCCGGTCGAACGAACGAGGTGCGCCAGGAGCATGAATTCCTTGCCGGTCAGATTGAGCGGCTCGCCGGCGCGCGAAGCCTGGTTGCGATGGAGATCGAGCTCGAGATCATCGATCTGCAACCGCTCGGACGCGGCGGCCGGCCGGCGCAGGAGCGAGCGCACGCGCGCGAGCAGCTCGGCAAAGGCGAACGGTTTCACCAGGTAATCGTCCCCGCCGAGCTCGAGGCCTTTCACCCGATCGGGCACGCTGTCGCGCGCCGTCAGGAAAAGAATCGGCGTCTTCACTCCCTCGGCACGCGCTTCCGCGACGACCTTCCAGCCATCCTTCTTTGGCAGCATCACGTCGACGAGCAGGAGATCGAATTTTTTCGTGAGGGCGAGCTCCAGCCCGGCGACGCCGTCGCGCGCGCACTCGACTTCGTAGCCGGCTTCGCCCAATCCCTTCGCGAGAAATGCCGACAATTTCTTTTGGTCCTCGATCAGGAGAATGCGCATGAGCGCGCATTATAGTGCGGCGCCGCCGGCACTCAAGATTCGTGCGCGCCGGTCGCGCTGCCGGGCAAGCCGCGATAAATTCCGCGATGGCCACTTCGAGCGTTCTCCGGCGGGTTCTTTTTTCGTTAGGCATTTTTCTGCTTCCTGCGCTGGCGATGCGGGCGCAGGAAACGGAATTGCCACCGACGATCTCGCCGCCGCCACCGGCGCGCGCGACGCCGGCGAGCGCGAATCAAATTTCACCTGCCGCGAGCACCGTCCCGAACGCGAGTCCAACGCCGGTCGCACTCAAAGAAGTCCTTTTCAAAAACCTGAAAGCGCGCGCGATCGGTCCGGCGGTGATGGGCGGCCGCGTCTCCGATCTCGCGCTCGATCCGCGCAATCCCGCGGTCTTCTATGTCGGACTCGCGACCGGCGGAGTGTTCAAGACTTCGGATAACGGCGTCACTTTCAGTCCGATCTTCGACAAGCAATCGTCGCTTTCAATCGGCGCCGGTCGCGATCGCGCCTTCGAATGATGACGTCGTCTGGGTCGGCACCGGCGAGGCGAACGATCGTAATTCCTCGGAATGGGGCGACGGCGTTTATCGTTCCACCGACGGCGGCGGCACCTGGGAAAATCTCGGCTTGAAGGAAAGCCGCGCGATCGCGCGGATCGTAGTCGACCCGAAAAAACCGGAAGTCGCCTACGTCGCCGCAATGGGCAATCTCTGGAAAGACGGCGGCGAACGCGGTCTCTACAAAACTACCGACGGCGGGAAAAACTGGAAGCTGATCCTGAAAGCGCCGTCGCCTAACGACGTCCGGACCGGTTGCGGCGACGTCGCGCTCGACCCGGCAAATCCAGAAACGGTTTACGCGACGCTTTACGCGCGGCAGCGCACGCCCTGGTCGTTTGCCTACGGCACGATCGCGACCAACGGCGCGGATGTCGGCGGGATTTTCAAGAGCACGGACGGCGGCGCGAGCTGGAAAAAATGCACAAACGGTTTGCCTAACGACACCGGCAGGATCGGCCTCGCGGTCACGCCGGCGAATCCAAAAGTGGTGATGGCGGTAGTGCAGAGCGACGCGAACGGCGCCTCGGATATTCGCGACATTCACAGCAAGGCCGGCGGCGTTTTTCGCTCTGAAGACAACGGCGAAAAATGGACACGGCAAAACGACATCGATCCGCGCCCGTTTTATTTCAGCCAGATCCGGCTCGATCCGGCGAACGACCAGCGCGTTTACCTGCTCGGGATGGCGGTGCTCGCTTCCGATGACGGCGGGAAAAATTTCCGGGAAGATCTTTCCGAGAAGGTGCACCCGGATTGTCACGCGCTGGTGATTCAAAATGGTTCCGCACCCGCGCCCAAGCCGCCTCAGCCTAACGACAAGCCGGCTGACAAAAACAAGCCACCAAAGCCGCCGGTCTCCGAGCGTCTGATCCTCGGCACCGATGGCGGCGTTTACCAGAGCTACGCCGCGGGCAAGGGCTGGGAGCATCTCAACCGGATCCCGGCCGGCGAGTTTTACCGGATCACGCTGGACGACCTGCAGCCGTATTACCGGGTCGCGGGAGGTTTGCAGGATAACGAAAGCTTCGCCGGCCCGAGCCAGGTGCCGAGCAAGGAAGGAATCCGCAACAGCGACTGGCTCGCGCTCGGGGGCGGCGACGGATTTTATGTCGCGTTCGATCCGGCGAATCCGGAAATCTATTACGCCGAAAGCCAGGAGGGCTCGGTCCACCGGTTCAATTCCGCGAACGGCGAGCGCAAGCAATTGCAGCCTGCGCCGCCGGAAGGTCAGCAGCGTTACCGCTTCCACTGGAACGCGCCGCTCATCGGCAGCCGGCACAAACCGGGCGTGCTCTATCTCGCGGGCAATCGCGTTTTTCGCCTCACCGACAAAGGTGAGCACTTCCAGGTGGTCAGTCCTGACCTAACGAATAACAACGCCGAGCGGATCAACGCAAGCGGGAGCGGCGCGGAGAATTTCGGCGTGATCTATTCGCTCGCCGAGTCGCCCGCGAAAGCCGGCGAACTCTGGGCCGGCACCGACGATGGACGGCTTTGGGTGACGGAGAACGACGGCGCGAATTGGACTGAGCTGACCGCGAATCTGCCCGAGCCGGCGCGCGGCGAATGGATCGTGCGGATCGAGCCAGGCGCGAAAGACGCGAAGGTCGCCTACCTGGTCACGAACGCCTATCGCCGGGGCGATGATCGCCCGACGATTTTGCGCACGGCCGATCTCGGCAAAACCTGGCAGAGCGTGGTCGGCGAAGGCATTCCGCCTAACGACCCGGTGGAAGTAGTGCGGGAAGATCCGGTGAACCCAAAGCTGCTCTACGCGGGCACCCATCGTGGGCTCTTCGCCTCGTTCGACCAGGGCGCGCATTGGCTGCATGTCGGCGGCTTGCCTAACGTTCGCGTGGACGACGTGCAGATTCAGCCGCGCACCGCCGATCTCGTGATCGCGACCCACGGCCGGAGCATCGACATCCTCGATGACACGCGCGCATTGCGCGAGCTCACGCCCGAGATCATGGCCAGGCCGGCACATCTCTTTTCCGTCGCGCCGGTCTTCGGCCGCTATCAAAATCCCGGCTTCGCCGATAACCACGGCAAAGGCGTTTACCGCGGCGAAAATCCGCCCGAAGGCGCGCTCTTCACTGTCTGGATAAAGGATTACACCGGCGACGAGGCGAAGATTGCGATCAGCAACGCGGACGGTCAGCCGGTGGCGAACCTGAAGCTATCCGGCGCGCCCGGTTTGAGCCGGGTGAACTGGGATCTGCGGCCGAGCGAAGATGTCCTGATCAAGTACGGCGACGACGACCCGAAGAAGTTCGTCCCGAGCGGCGACTACACCGCGGAGCTGAGCTACAGCGGAGAGAAGGTGAAGCAGAACTTCCACGTCCAGATCGCGGACGGGATCACGACTCGTTAGGCAAGAATCGCGCGCGAGCGCGAGCTAGGTCATCGACCTACGTCGAGACTCACTCCCGCTCTCATTGAGGGACCGGAGGCGGAGACGAAGATGCTCACGTCCGTCGCGATGAGCGCGGCGGCGAGCTGCAGTCACCGCCCATGATTCAACCCGCAATCAATCGCACCACCCTGGCCGCCGCGACGGATGAAGCGCTCATGAAAGCGATCACGAAGCGCGAACAACTGGCCCTCAACGAATTCGCAGTTCGTTATGGGAAGATGCTCAAGGCGGTGGTCACGCATGTCGTGCACGAGGACGCGGAAGCAGACGATGTTCTCCAGGAAATTTTTCTTCAGATCTGGAAGGAAGCGGGCAACTACTCGCCCCGCGCCGGCAAACCTCTCGGCTGGGTCGTGACCCTCGCCCGCCGGCGCGCGATCGATCGGCTGCGCCGCCGGCAGGCTTACGGTCGCGCGAAGGATCGCTTCGAGGAACACATCGAGCAGCAACCGGATGCCTGGGTCCGGAACGGGATCGACGCGGAATTGATCCGTTCGGACCTGCACCGGTTTCTCCACCGCCAGATGCGGGCGCTGCCGGAGCATCAGCGCGAGGTGATCGAGCTTTCTTATTTCAAGGGGCTGAGCCAGCGCGAGATCGCGAGCCGGACGAAAACGCCGTTAGGCACGGTGAAGACCCGGCTCGAACTCGGCCTGCGGAAACTAACGAGCTGCGTGCGGCCTCTGCGCCGCAAGGTCTAGCTCTCGTCGTCCGTGTCGTCGTCCTTGTCCGGCTCGAGTTCTTCGTCCGGGAGCGAGTAGCGGCGCTTGCGCTTGTTCGCCGGCAAGGGCGAGAGCGTCATCGTGATATTGCGGCCGGCGGCTTTCGGTTCCATCTCCACCTGCGCCATCGTCGCGAGGTCGTCGCGCACTTTGTGCATCAGCTGCATCCCAAATTCCTGGTGCGCCATTTCGCGGCCGCGGAACTGCAACTGCACCCGGACCTTGTTCCCCTTATCGAGGAAATCTTCGCCGTGGCGAATCTTCGTCATGTAATCGTGATCGTCGATGTTCACCCGGAATTTGATCTCCTTCAGCTTCGTGCCGGAGGCTTTCTTGTCCTTGATCTGCTTCGAGATGTCGTAACGGAATTTGCCGAAATCGACGATTTTGCAGACGGGCGGATTTGCGGTCGGTGCGACCTCGACCAGGTCCATGCCCATGCCTTGCGCACGCTTGATCGCCTCGGACAATTTCATCACCCCGAGCTGCTCGGAGGTGGCGCCTAAGATGACCCGGACCTCGCGCGCGCGAATCCGGCCGTTAACACGAATTTGTTGTTGCAGAATTAATTGTCTCCCGGCCGGCGACAGAGAGTGAGTTTGACGCCGTCGTTCTTGTTGGTCGCAACTCCCGTCGGCTCCCTGTGGAGGCGGCGCACTCGAGAAATCGGCGCGCTTGCGAGGAACACGCCGACCGGTTCGCAGCAGGGCTCGAACCGAGGGGAAGTTGTATCTGACAACCGCGGTAGTCGCAAGGCGTTTCTACTCCCGAAAGTAGCTCAAGCCGGCGGCTCGCCGAAGTGCGCAGCGTGCGCGCGATAGCCGACGATGTCGTCGAGCATCGCATCGATTGTCGTAGCCAGCGGTGCGACCTTGGCGAAGCCGGAAAAAACCGCGCGATCGCCGATCGGCGTGTCGAGCACGAAGGTCGGCCGTTGCGTCACCTGCAGGGAGTGAAACTCCGCGGTCGTCTCGCGAATACGCGCTTCGATCTCCGGCGACTGCGCGCGGGTAAGCAACTCTGCTTTATCGAGTCCGGCCGCGTCTGCGGCGATCTGCGCGGCGGTTTCCCATTCGGAAATCTTCGTGCCTTCGAGCAGCTCGGCGCGGCTGAGCGCGATCCAGACGCGATCGTCGTCCACGCCGAGCGCGCGCGCAGCTTCCGCGACGCAGTTCGGCTCCGGATATTCTTCGCGGTCGATGGTTTGCCAGCCGGTTTGGAGTTTTACCGGCGAACGCATGAGCATCCCGCTGCGCCGGTAATACCATTCCATCGCCTCGTGGGTCGGCGGGAGGCCGGTCTTGTCCATGAGCGCGATCTTCCAGCGGAAATCGACCTGGTCGGAATAACGCGCCCGTAGCTCCTGCCACGCGGGCGTCGCCCAGAAACACCAGGAAGAAATGACGTCGAGGTAATTCGTGATCGTTAGGCGCATCGGTTCCATCAGACCTACTGGTCGCGCCGACCTCCGCGATTGACAAACCGCCGCCCGCTATCGAATTCCTCTCCGACTTTTGCTCGACCTGAATCACATTCTCATCTTCATCGCGCTGGCCACGCCGGTGATTCTGCTTTGGCGCCTCCGCCGCCTCGGTAACGCGCGGCCGGCTGGCTGGATCCCGGCAGCGGTGATCGTGCTCGCCGGCACTGGAGTGAGCTACTTTTTTGTGCCCGCGATCGCGGGATTTATCGGCGGCGGCCTCTGGGCTTTTCTCCTGCTCATTCCTTCACTGGCCGAACGAAAGATCGCCAGCCTGCTCGTGGAACGACGCTACCGGCAAGCGCGGCAACTCGCCTTCGTTAGGCGCATGCTCCATCCGTGGAATGATTCCGGGCCGTTGCCCTTCCTCCTGCGCATCCTCGAGCTGGCGCGCGACGGTCAGCTTGCCGTCGCGCTCGATCGGCTCGGGACCACGCGAACGCCAACCACGATCGCCTACACCTACGCGCTCACGGAAAACTGGAGCGCGCTAGTGGAATGGTCTCGCCGCGATCTCACGGTGACGAACGAGCCGGCCATCCGCACGCTCTACCTCCGCGCGCTGGGCGAGACAGGCGCGCTCGAAGACCTGGTCTGGAGTTTCGCGGCGCGCTGGCAAAGCCCGGAGGCGCGCCTAACGATCTCGCCCTCCCAAGCGCAGGAGCTGCTCTACCTCCTCGCCTTCGCCGGACGGACCGCAGCGTTGACCCGGCTCTTCCACGGCGCCTTCGCGGGCTTGCCGCGCGGTCATCAGCAATTCTGGATCGCGACCGCCGAGATGTCGGCTGGACAAACTGATTCAGCGGTAAAGCGCCTAACGAAACTGCGCGGACAGACCGCCGACGCCATGCTCGAACAGAGCATCGCGCGGCGGCTGGCGGATTTTCACCGCGCGCAGATTTCAACCGCGACCGACAAGCTTCTCACTCGCCTGGTGACGGAAGCGACCTCTGGGATGAATGCCGTTCCGAGCGGGAGTCATCGTCTTGTCGCCGTCTGGGTTCTTATCGCTCTTAACCTGGCCATGTTCGCTGCCGAAGTCGCGTTCGGTGGCGCGACGAACGATTTGACCCTCCATCGCCTCGGTCAGCTCGAGCTGCGCGCGGTGCTCGTTCAGCATGAGTATTGGCGGTTTCTCACCGCGCTTTTCCTTCACTACGGCGTCCTCCACATCACGATGAATCTGTATGCGCTCTATCTCTTAGGGCCAGGTTTGGAACGCATCATTGGATCCGTGAAATTCGCGTTGGGTTATCTGCTTTCTGGCCTTGGCTCCGGCGTCGGCGTAGTTCTCCTGAGCATCCTCGGGCTAACGAAGTCAGGCGCCCTGGTCGGCGCGTCGGGTTGCGTGATGGGTGTGATCGGGATTTCCGCCGGACTTCTCCTTCGGCATCGACAAACTCCGCTGGCGGGCCGCCGACTCAGGGAGATTATTGCGATTGTCGCCTTCCAAACTGTCTTCGATCTCTTTACGCCCCAGGTGAGTCTGGCCGCGCATCTCAGCGGTTTTATCACTGGCCTGTTGATTGGAATTGTCTTCGCCGCGCAGCGGACCTGACTTGGACGGAACGCTTGCTGCTACCCGTTTTCCTGCCAGAGTTTGCCCTTCTTTCCCAGCCTGCTGGTTTCCTATGCCGAACATCCAGACTTATCACGTCGTCCCCAATCTGCCGGAAGCGCTCGAGCCTTTGCGCGAGATCGTCTTTAATCTTTGGTGGACTTGGGAGCCATCCGCGCGCCGGCTTTTCCGCCATCTCGATCCGGAGCTGTGGCACGTCACGAATCATAACCCGCTGCGCATGCTCCAGCTCTCGCGCCAGGCGCGGCTGACCGAGGTGGCGCAGGACGAGGCTTTCCTGCGTGATCTCGCGGAAGTGCACCGGGCTTTTAAAAAGTATCTCGCGCGCAAGGACACCTACGGAAAAAAGGGCGCCGGCCGGGCTTTCACTCAGCCCATCGCCTACTTCTCGGCCGAGTTCGGCTTTCACGAGTCCATTCCGAATTACTCAGGCGGTCTCGGCATTCTCTCCGGCGATCATTGCAAGTCGGCGAGCGATCTCGACCTCAACTTCGTCGCGGTCGGTCTGCTCTACCGGCACGGTTATTTCAAGCAGCAGATCAACAAGGATGGCTGGCAGGAAGCCGTCAGTCTTAACCAGAATTTCCATCACCTCCCGATCCGTGAAGTGTTGGCGGATGATAAAATCCTCCTCATCGCGGTGCCGCTGCTCGATCGGCAGGTCTTTGCCAAGGTCTGGCGGCTCCATGTCGGCCGGATCAATCTCTATCTGCTCGATACCGATATTCCCGAGAACAGTCCGGAAGATCGGCTCATTACCGCGGAGTTATACGGCGGCGATCTCGAAATGCGGATGCGCCAGGAGATCGTCCTCGGCGTCGGCGGGGTGAAAGCGCTTAACGCGATGGGGATCGAAGCGGAAGTCTTTCACATGAACGAAGGCCACTCGGCTTTTCTTTCCCTGGAACGCATTCGTCGTCACGTCACGGAAGGGAATCTCGACTTTTACGCGGCGCTGCAGCTAGTCGCGTCGGCGAATGTCTTTACCACCCACACGCCGGTGCCGGCAGGGAACGACGCTTTCCCGCGGGAAATGATGCTGCGCTACTTCAGCGAGCTCGCGACACAGCTACGCATCTCTTTCGACGAGCTGTTTCACTTCGGCCAAACATCGGTCAATCCCGTCGCCAGTTTTAGCATGACCATTCTCGCGCTGCGGATGAGCCGGCACGCGAATGGCGTGAGCAAGCTCCACGGCGATGTAAGTCAGGGTCTCTGGAAAGATGTCTGGGCTGGTGTGCCGAAACATGAAGTGCCAATCACCAGCATCACCAACGGCATTCATACCAAGACCTGGATGGCGCCGGAGTTCTCCGCCCTTTACACGAAGTATCTCGGCGATTGGGAAGAGCACCTGACCGAGCCGGATTTCTGGCGCGGAGTCATCGACATTCCGGATGCGGAACTCTGGGAGACGCACCAGAAGCTCAAACTTCGCCTGGTCAATTTTGTGCGCGACCGGGTGCGCGCTCGCCGGGAGCGGCTGGGCGAATCACCCGAATCCATCCGCGCGGTCCATTCCATTCTCGACCCGGAGATACTGACGATTGGGTTCGCGCGCCGCTTCGCGACTTACAAGCGCGGCGCGCTGCTTTTCAGCGATCCGGAGCGACTCCTGCGGATGTTAAATAACCTGGCCCGACCGGTGCAGTTTATTTTCGCCGGCAAATCTCATCCGCGCGATGAAGGCGGCAAGGCCCTTATCCAGGAAGTCTACAAGCTCACCCGCGAGACCGGTTTTCATAACCGCGTCGTCTTCGTGGAAGACTACGACACCTACATCGCGCGCCGCCTCGTCCAGGGCGTCGACCTTTGGCTGAACAATCCTCTGCGGCCGCTCGAAGCCAGCGGCACCAGCGGGATGAAACTTCCGCCCAACGGCGGCCTCAACCTCAGCGTGCTCGATGGCTGGTGGTGCGAAAGCTACAACGGCAAAAACGGCTGGGCGATCGGCGCGGAGATTGAAGAAGGCACGATCGATTTCCAGAACCAGGTCGATGCCTCGAGTCTCTATCAATTGCTCGAAAACCAGATCATCCCGCTCTACTACGCCAAGCCCGACGGGAAGCTCCCGCTCGCCTGGCTGCAACTGATGCGCGAGTCGATCCGCAGTGTCACGCCGGCCTTTAACACTCATCGCATGGTGAAGGAATACGCCGAACGTCTCTACCTGCCGGCCGCGAAAGCACACATGGAATTCTCCCGCGATGGCCAGCGCGCGGCGACGGAGTTAAGCCGTTGGAAAGCGCAGATGCGGAAAGACTGGCCGCAGGTACAGATCGCGGATATTCATATCTCCAACCCTGACCGGCAAAATATTCAGGTCGGTGAAGCTCTCCATCTTTCCGCCCGGGTGCAGCTCGGCGCAGTCGATCCGAAACATGTGCGAGTCGAGGCCTATCATGGCGAAGCCGACAACGACTCGCTCCGCGCCGCCACAGTGACGATCCTGAGCGAGAAGGAAAAGCTCGGTCTGGAAGGAGTCTACCTCTACGAAGGCTCCATCCCGGCGACGGAAAGCGGCACCTACGGATTTAGTGTGCGGGTGGTGCCGACTTATCCGCACCTGCAGCAAGGGCACGAATTGCGGCTCATCGCCTGGAGCTGAGTCGCGGCCGACGTTAAGTCTGGCAGTTCGTTAGTTGCCGGCTGGCTCTAAGTTAAAAACACTGCTTGCTCTATCTTCAACTTAGCTTATTACTGCGCCATGGACTTATCTGTAAAACAATTGGAAGAAGCAGTGGCCGTAAGACGTCAGATCGACCAACTGCAAAGTCGTCTCGCCAGCCTGCTGGGTAGCTCCCGCGGTTCGAGCAGTAGCAGTGCAAGCAGCAGCCCCGTGGCCGCCAGCGGAGCATCCAGTTCCAAGACAACTGGCAAGCGCCGTCGCCGCGGTCTCTCTGCCGCCGGCCGGGAACGCATCGCCGCTGCCGCGCGTGCTCGTTGGGCCCGGGCCAAGGCTAACGCTGCTGGCAGCACCGGCAGCGAGAGCAGCAGCCCCGCCAAGAGCGCAAAAAAAGTTGGTCGTCCCGCCAAGGCAGCCAAAGGAAAAGGCAACGGCATCAGCGCGGCGGGTCGCAAAAAACTCTCGCAAATGATGAAGGCCCGCTGGGCCGCGCGGCGCAAGGCGCAGGGCAAGTAACTCTGTCGTTTTGCAGCATCGCCCGGGCCGCTTTGTAACGCAAGTTACAAAGCGGCCACGGCGCGGATGAAGCTGGGATAGTCTTCCGCATCCCGCACCAGCGCGTTAAGTTTCTCCAGACGCGCATCGTCCGCCGGCTCCGGCAACGTCACTCTCTGGCGCTGCCCGTTGTGCGCAAAGACCACCTCGTCCCACTGGATGGCTTTGATCTGCTGGTTAAAGCGCGCCACGGCTCGGCCTCGAAAGTAGGCCCGCGTTGCCGGCGGCGGAGTAAAAATAGCCTGCTTGATCTCTTCCTCAGTCACGAGCCGTCGCATCGCGCCCTGGCGGGCCAGTTCATAGTAGAGACCTGCGTCGGGTTGAAGGTTGTGATACTCCAGGTCGATCGCCTGTAACCACGGATCGCTCCAGGAAAGTCCTTCATCCCGCTGCAAAGCCGTCAACAGTTCCTTCTTCGCTACCCAATCCACCCGGTCGCGGCAAAGGGTCCAGTCCCGCGCGAGATCGTTCAGGACTGCTTCCCATTCATCCAGCAGCCACGCTATTTCCTGGTCGCCCGCTTTCGCCTCTTTCTGCGCCGCGTTGAGATAGAGCCGTTGCACTTCCACCGCGGAAATCTTGCGCCCGTCGCGTAACTCGATGATCCAGTCATAAGTCTGGTCGCGGCTGATCGACTTCAACGCGGCGACCGGCTGCGCCAGCTCAATCTGCGGCGCGGCCTCGCGTTCGATCAGGTCGAGGACCAGCGCCGTCGTTCCGACCTTCAGCGCCGTCGCCCATTCACTCATATTCGCGTCGCCGATGATGACGTGGAACCGACGATAAGACTGCGGGTTCGCGTGCGGCTCATCGCGGGTGTTCACCAGCGGCCGGCGATTCATCGTGTCGATGCTGACCAACACCTGGAAGAAATCGGCCCGCTGCGAAAGCTGGTAAATTCCCGGCTGGCCGGCCGCGCTTTCGGCCTCGATCCCTAGCTTGCCCGCGCCGGCAAAGATCTGCCGCGTGACCAGGAACGGCAGCATGCCTGCGACGATCCTTTCCCATGGCACATCGCGCCGCATCAGGTAGTTGTCGTGACAGCCGTAACTGTGCCCGGAGAAATCGGTGTTGTTCTTGTAGAGCCGCACCTCTTGCTCGTTAGGCAGCTTCAGGTTTCGCCGTCGCGCGCATTCCAAGAGAATGCGTTCGCCGGCCTTATCCTGCGCTACCAACGCACGTAACTCGGTACATTCCGGCGTCGAGTATTCCGGATGCGCGTGGTCATTGTAAAAGCGCGCGCCGTTACTCAGGACCAGATCGCTCTTGATCTCCTCGAAACTCAGTGGTCGCCGGCGATCGATCTCGAAATAAGCCGACTCATCCGTGTCCTGGAGCAACTCCGGAGCACGAAAACCGCGCGCGTCGCGATGGGGATCTTCCAACCCGTAGTCCCACTTCATGTGCGCCCCGTGTTCCGTGTAGCCGCGCACCAACTCGATCGACTCCGTGACCACGTCGACGGACTCCATCCCGTCGACCGTGATCCCATATTCCGTTTCCAACCCGAAGACGCGTTCCATCGAGCGCAACATACACCTGAGCCCGCAAAAACGCGGCGCGTCGCACCGCACTCAGCAAATGCGCGGCAACTGTTCGCCCGAGAGCATGTCGACCACCCGCATTCCGCCAACGCGCGTCTTCATCGTGACGAAGCCAGGATGCGCGGCGACGACTTCGCCGATGATGGCCGCTTCCTTGCCTAACGAGTGCGCGCGCATCGCCGCGAGCACCTCATCCGCCTTCGTTGGCGGGACGACCGCGATCAATTTCCCTTCATTCGCGACATAGAGCGGATCGAGCCCGAGGATTTCGCACGCGCCCTTCACTTCCTCGCTGATCGGGATCGACGACTCGTTCAGTTCCACCCCGACTCTTGCCGATTGCGCGATCTCCGTGACCGAGCTCGTAACTCCACCGCGCGTCGGGTCGCGCAGGACATGGACATCCGGACAGACCCGCAGGATTTCGTCCACCAAACCGTTCAAGGCCGCCGTATCGCTCGCGATCTCGGTTTCGAATTCCAAGCCTTCGCGCACCGACATGATGGCAATTCCATGGACTGCGATTTGCCCGCTGAGAATAATTTTGTCGCCCACCTCGGCCCGCGCGGGATGAATCCTAATCTCGTTAGGCACGACGCCGACGCCGGCGGTATTGATAAAGATCTGATCCGCCTTGCCGCGATCGACCACCTTGGTGTCGCCGGTCACGAGCTGCACACCCGCCGCGTCCGCGGCCGTCCGCATCGACTGCACGATCCGCCAGAAATCCGCCATGGGCAGACCTTCTTCGAGAATGAAGCCGACCGAGAGATAGCGCGGGCGCGCGCCGCACATCGCGAGATCGTTCACCGTGCCGTGGACGGCGAGCGTACCAATATCGCCGCCTGGAAAAAAAATTGGGCTAACCACATAGGAGTCCGTGCTGAAAGCGATCTTTCCTTCGCCTAACGAAAAGACAGCGCCGTCGTGCAGTGGATCGAGCAATTCGTTGCTGAAATGCGGCGCGATGATTTTCGAGATGAGCTGGTGACTCAATCGCCCGCCGCTGCCATGCGCGAGGACGATCTCCTGGTAATCCGTGATCGGCAGCGGACAGCTCGCGGTCAGCAAACTTCCTTCCTCGGCCGGCGCAGACTCGTCAGGTGAGACCACGTTTTAGCCGGCTCCGGCGAGCGATGGCTCCTGGAGGTGCCGGCCATAGGCGTAGTAGGCCGCGCAGGCTCCTTCCGCCGAGACCATCGTCGCGCCTAACGGATGTTCCGGATTGCACAGCGTCCCAAAGGCCGGGCAATCGTGCGGCTTTTTCACTCCGCGCAGGACCAGTCCGCTCATGCAAATCTCCGACTCTTTCGTGTCGATCTTCTGCACATCGAAGATCCGTTCCGCGTCGTGGTCCTGCAACTCCGCGCGGAGTTTGTAGCCGCTTTTCGGAATCGAACCGACGCCGCGCCACTTGCGATCGCCGATTTCGAAAACCTTATTCACCAAATCCTGCGCGACCTTGTTCCCGTCGCGACTCACCACGCGTGGATATTGGTTTTCCACTTCCGCCTTTCCGGCCTCGAGCTGGCGGATGGTCATCAACGTTCCTTCCAAAATATCGATCGGCTCGAAACCCGTGATCACGATCGGCACCCGGTAGCGCTCCGCGATCGGCTCGTATTCACGATAACCCATCACCGTGCAGACATGTCCCGGTCCGAGAAAACCCTGCACGCGATTGAGCGGCGAGCTCAGGATCGAAGCCATCGCCGGCGGCACGAGAACATGCGAGACGAGCACCGAAAAATTCCTAATCCCTTGTTGGTGCGCCTGCCACACGGCCATCGCATTTCCGGGCGCGGTGGTTTCAAAGCCAATCGCGAAAAAGACGACTTTCTTGTCCGGATTCGCGCGCGCGATTTTCAGGCAATCGATCGGCGAATAAACCACGCGCACATCCGCGCCGCGCGATTTCAAAATCAGCAGATCATCCTTCGAGCCCGGCACGCGCAGCATGTCGCCGAAGGAACAAAAGATCACGTCCGGCTCCTGCGCGATCGCAAGCGCCTTATCGATCATCTCGAGCGAGGTGACGCAAACCGGACAGCCCGGGCCGTGGACCAGCTCGATCTCGTTAGGCAACAACCGGTCGATGCCATATTTCACGATCGAATGGGTTTGCCCGCCGCAGACTTCCATCAGGACCCACGGCTTGGTCACGATCCGCCTGATCTCGGTGACGATTCCCGCGGCCAACGCTTCGTCCCGATACTCGTCGAGATATTTCATGCCGCCTCGGAGATGTCGCGCGACGGCTCTGCCTCTTCGAGCACATCGGGAGTCTCGAGTTCGCCTAACTGCTGCATCTGTTCGAGCGCCTTGTAAGTGCGCGCGGCTTCCGCTTCATCCACCTTACTGAGCGCGAAACCGACGTGGACGAGAACGTAATCGCCCATCCCGACCTCGGGCGTGTACTCGAGGCAAACCTGCTTCACGATCCCGCCGAAGTTTGCCTTGCCCATGCGCACGCCGTTAGCGTCGGTGGTGATTTCCGTGAGCTTACCGGGGATCGCGAGGCACATCTGTTTTCTCCCTTTCCGGCGGCGGCGCGACCTTGCTGATCGCCATCCCGTCGCAGATTAAAACTCTATCACCGGCTGCCACCTCCGTCAGCAAACCGAGCGGGATTTTTTTGAGCGCGCCGGAGACCCGGGTCCGGCCGAGAAGCACACCTTCCTCCTCCAAAACTTCCACGACCTCGCCGTAGAGCAGATTCATGACAGCTCGCGGAATGCGCTATTCGCGAGATAGACCTGGCCAAGCGCGATCCCCCCGTCGTTAGGCGGAACCTGCTGATGCCAGTACGGCGCGAATCCGTCCGCGCGCAGGCGATCGATCGCGCGCTCAGTCAGATAGCGATTTTGAAAACAGCCGCCGCTGAGCACGACCTGCCTTTGTCCCGCACGTTGCGCGACGGCGACGATCATCTCCGCCAGCATCTGGTGAAAACGCGCGGCGATTTTCCCGGCATTCTCTTCCTCCAGAATCGCGCGAATGGCCGGCTCCCAGTCGATGACGAGCGGGATCCCTTCGTGGAGTTCGAACGGATAGGCCTCGCTCGTTAGGGGGTCGATCGCGAATTCCAGCTCCATCGCGGCCTGACCTTCGAAAGTCGTGCGCGTGCGCAGTCCGGCGAGCGCTGCGACCCCGTCGAAGAGCCGACCAACGCTCGAAGTAAGCGGTGAATTCACCTTCTTGCTCAACATTCCACGGAGCGTTTTGAGTTCCGCATTTGTGAAGTCGCCCAGCAGCTCGGCGCGTTCCCAGAGCTCCTCGCCGAAAATTTCGTAGAGGAAACCGAGAGCGCTGCGCCGCGGTTCCTTCACCGCGGCGTCGCCGCCTGGCAGTCGAAAGGTCCGCAAATGGGCGAAACGCCCGCAGCGATCTTCTTCCATGAGAAAGAATTCGCCGCCCCAAATCGTGCCGTCCGTTCCATAGCCCGTCCCATCCCAGGCAACGCCGAGGAGCGGCGGCTCGAGCGCGTGCTCCGCCATGCAGGAAGCGACGTGCGCCCAATGATGTTGCACTCCCACCTTCCGACCCGGCAACTGCAGGGCGAGTTTGGTTGAGAGATAATCGGGGTGTAAATCGTGCGCGACGACTTCCGGCTGCGCCTCGTAAAGCCGCGGCAGATCGGCGATCGATCGAAAGAAAGCCTCGTGCGCCTGCTGCGTCGCGAGGTCACCGATGTGCTGACTCACGAAGACATTCCGCTCCACACTCAAGGCCACCGCATTTTTTAAATGCGCGCCGGTCGCGAGGACGGTGGGCGTATCGTGAGCGAGCACGATCGGGAGCGGCGCGTAGCCACGCGCGCGTCGCAGCAGCATGCCTTTGCCGTGGATGACTCGTGCGACAGAGTCGTCGATGTGCCTAACGATCGGACGATCGTGGACTAGGAAGCAATCCGCCAGTCCGCGTAGCCTAACGAGTGCTTCGCGCTCGTCGACGCAGATCGGCTCGTCGCTCAGGTTGCCACTCGTCGCGACGACCGGGAAATCGAGCTCGCGGAGCAGAAGGTGGTGGAGCGGCGACGAGGGGAGCATCGCGCCGAGATTGGGATTTCCCGGCGCGACCGCCTCCCAACGATCGGCCCGTTGCCGCAGGAGAACGATCGGCGCTTCCGCGGAGGCGAGCAGTTGCGCTTTGAGCCCGGTAACTTCACAACACAGCCGGATTTCCTCGAGCGTGGGAAACATGACCGCGAACGGTTTTTCCGCGCGCTGCTTGCGGCGCCGCAACTCGAGGACGCCCTCCTCATTCCGCGCATCCACGAGGAGCTGAAATCCGCCGACCCCCTTTAGCGCGACGATTTTCCCAGCGCGAATCGCCTCCGCGCAACGCGCCAACGCTTCGTCGCCGCGGGCCAGCGCCGTGCCTAACGAATCCCAAAAATCCAACGCCGGCCCGCAGCGCGGGCAGGCGACCGGCTCTGCATGAAAGCGGCGGTCGGTGGGATCGCGATATTCGCACGCGCAATCGGCGCAGAGTGCGAACTTTTTCATCACAGTGTTCGCGCGGTCGTAGGGCAGCGCCTCGATGATCGAGAAGCGCGGGCCGCAATTGGTGCAGTTCGTAAATGGGTAACGAAACCGGCGATCGCGAGGATCCGCGATCTCGCGCAGACAGTCCGCACAGGGCGCGAGGTCGGGCAGAATCAGCGCGGTCTTTCCGCCCGTGTCGGTACTTTCGCGAATGACGAACTCCTTTTCACCGATCGGATCGAGCGGCGCTGATTCACAGCTCTGAATCACCGTATGCGCGGGCGCTTCCGTGAGCACGCGGGCCCGAAAAATCTCGACGCGCGAGCCGACCCCCTCGATCTCGATCACGACGCCCTGCGCTGAATTCACGATCCAGCCGCCGAGTTCCAACTCCCGCGCGAGCCGGTAAATAAACGGACGAAAACCCACTCCCTGGACGGCACCGTGAACTGTGAGTCGGAGCCGGACGTGCTCGTTAGGCACTGACGGCTTCACGTCACTTGGTGAAGAGTCCGTCGACGAAGCCGATCTGGTAAACGAGGAACAGACCGAAGCCGACGCTCAGGAAACCGGCGGCGGTCCCGAGATGACGGTGGAGGAAGCGGAAGCGTGTCGAATACGAAACCGGCACAGCGATCGCGGCGGTAATCAGCATCATTCCCGCGATCGTGCCGACGCCGAAAACGGCAAGATAACCCATCGCCCAGACCGGATCGTGGATGATCGGCAGGACCAGCAGCGCCACCGCGGCCGAGCCGGCCAGGCCATGAACCGTGCCGACGACGAGCGGGCGCAGGGCCTGATAAATTTTCAGACGCCCGAAATGCCGGTCGAGGACCGCCGGCGGCACGCTCCCTTCCGCGTGGCCGTGGGTCGATTCTTCGTGGCCGTGGCGATGACTGTGCACGTAGTCACCGTGCTGATGCATGTGCTCATGGGCCGCGGCCGACACCTGCGCGGCGCTGAGGTTTTCCACCGAACGGAAGGTGGCCCGCAGATTGATCCCGCCAAGGAGGATGAGCATGAGCGCGACGCCGAATTCGAAGCTCAAGCCCAATCGCTCTGGAACAACAATGCCGAAGAGGATGATCGCGCCGCCGACGACGAGCAGCGTGATGCTGTGGCCAATCCCCCAAAAAATCCCGGTCCAGGCCGCGTTCCAGATGCTGCGCTGGCGGCTCACGATCGTGGTGACGGCGACGACGTGGTCGGAATCGGTCGCGTGGCGCATGCCGAGGAAAAACCCGAGGAGCAAGATGGGCAGAAGCGTGTTCATGAGATTAATTCCGCCATTTCGTTAGGCTGAGTGAAACGTACAGAGCGGATGGCGCATTCTTCTCCTTCACTCGCCGCGGCGGCTTTGCCGCATCGTGGACATTCCAGCGTTGGAACGGGCGTGCCGGCGAGCGCGCCGTCCCAATATTTCGACGGGCCACTGTAGTGGCAGTGCGGGCACTGCACTTGGGCAAGGACCGATTCTATCGTTAGGCGCGACCCGGCGATGGGCATCTCGGTAATGATCGAGTCGTAGCAGAAGCGAAGCTGCTCTTCTTCAATCTGCGTGAACTCGCCGATCGCCACCCGGACCTCGACGATCCGTTTGTCGGGGTTGTTCTCCGCAAATTCGAGCAGCTTTTCGACCAGCCCGGACGCGATCGAAAATTCGTGCATGAACCGAGAACGCTAGACCGCCACCAGGAAGTCCACGACCTCGTCGAGGCCCGTTCCGTTCTTGCAGCTTGTGGGGATGACTTTGAGATCCGGCTTCAGGGTGCGCACGTCGTTGATCAGCTCGTCGACGCTCACCTCCATCACTTCCGCGAGATCGATTTTGTTAATCACCACGAGCTGCGCGCCGAGGAACATGTGCGGATGTTTGCGCACCATCCACGGACCTTCGGTCACGCTCACGACCACGACGCGGGCCTTCGAGCCTAACGGAAACTCCGCAGGACAAATCAGATTCCCAATGTTCTCGATGAAAATCATCTTCAGATTTTCCAGTTCGATCTTACGCAGGCCCTTGCCGACGAGATTGGCGTCGAGGTGACAGCCGTTCACCGTCGCGATTTGCACCACCGGCACGTTCTGTGCGGAAATGGCGTCGGCGTCGTTACTTGTCGTCGCGTCGCCATTGAAAACGGCCACGCCCATTCGGTCCTTTAGCTTCCCGACCAATTTCGTAATCAACGTCGTCTTGCCGGAACCGATCGCGCCCATGAAGTCGATCGCGGTGATCCCGTTCCGATCGAGGAGCGCGCGGTTTTCGACCGCGAGTTTTTCGTTCGCTGCGAGCAGGCTGTGCTCGAGCTCGATATCGTAGATTTCGTCCGGCGATGCCTCGAGCATCACCTGTCCCATTCCTTGGTGAGCCATGACTATTTCGCGAGCCCCATCAATGCGGTCGGCGTGTGCATCTGCTTGAGCGTCTTACCGCCGCCGAGATACATGTGGACGCCGCACGGGAGACAAGGATCGAAGCTGCGCACCGCGCGCATGATGTCGATGCCTTTGAAGTTATCCGGCCCGTTCTCCTCGAAGATCGGGGTGTTTTGCACCGCGTCTTCGTAAGGCCCAGGCGTGCCATAGATATCGCGCGGATTGGCGTTCCACGGCGTGGGCGGATAGGGATGGTAATTCGCGATCCTGCCGTTGCGGATGACCATGTGGTGCGAGAGCACGCCGCGGACGGCTTCGTGGAACCCACAGCCGATCGCTTCGTCCGGCACTTTAAAGGGAGTAAAGGTCGCCGTTCGGCCGGCGTGCACTTCTTTCATCGCCTTCTCGAGGAAATACATCGCGCAACCCGCGGCGTAAGCCTGGAAGTAAGTCCGGGCGCGATGCCGTTCGATCGCGTTGCTCCATTGTGGGATTTTCCATTCGAACTCCTTCTCACCCTTGAGCGCGGTTTTCGGCAGGCGAATCTTCACGCTCTGACCGGTCGATTCGATGTAGCCAATGTTCACCAGCTTCGCCAGCGCCGTCGCCCAGAGGCGCGCGATCGGACCGCCACCCGTGTCCATTGCGAGATGATCGCCGGTGCGTTTGTCGAGCCAGCGCGGTGACATTACCCAGGTGTAATTGCCGCCGAAATCGCGCTTCTGCGGTTTTGGAATCGTAGTCTGGTTCCAGGGATGTTTCTTATCGACCGGGTTACCCAGCGGATCGTTCTTTACGAACGTCTCGCAGTTATCCCAATCATCGTAATAGGACGACCCGAGGAGGATGCGGATGCCGAGATTGATATCGACCAGGTTCGTCGTGACCAACTCTCCGTCGATGACAATGCCGGGCGTAACGAACATCGCATCGCCCCACTTCTGCATCGTCTTATAGTTATAGTCGCAGACATCGGGGTCCTGAAACGAACCCCAGCAGGCGAGCAGAATCCGCCGGCGGCCGACCTCTTCATAACCCGGCAGCGCCTCGTAGAAGAAATCAAAGAGATCATCGTGGAGCGGCACGCAACGCTTCATGAACTCGATGTAACGCATGAGTCGCACGGTATAGTCCGTGAAGATCTGGATCGAAGGCACCGTGCCGACGCCGCCCGGATAAAGCGTCGAAGGATGAACGTGCCGGCCTTCCATGAGACAGAACATCTCACGGGTGTAACGGCTGACATGCAGAGTCTCGCGATAGAACTCGCCTTCGAAAGGATTCAACGCCGACATGATATCGGCGATCGTCTTGTAACCATGATCAGCGGAATGCGGCGCGGGAGTCTTCTGCGCTTTCGCCCAGACTCCGGGGTTGGTCTCCTTCACCATCATTTCGCAGAAGTCGACTCCGACGAGGTTATCCTGGTAAATGTTGTGATCGAACATGTACTCGGCGGCTTCGCCAAGGTTCACGATCCATTCCGCGAGCGGCGGCGGCTTCACGCCGTAGGCCATATTTTGGGCATAGACCGAGCAGGTCGCGTGGTTATCGCCGCAGATACCGCAGATTCGGCTGGTGATGAAGTGGGAGTCACGCGGATCCTTGTTCTGCATGAAGATGCTGTAACCACGGAAGATCGAGGAGGTGCTATAACACTCGACGACCTTCTTCGATTCAAAGTCGATCTTGGTGTAGATGCCAAGACTGCCGACGATGCGGGTGATCGGGTCCCACGACATCTCGACGATGTTACCCTGCGGCGCGGAGGACTTGGTGGCGGGTGCGGTTAATGTTTCAGGCATATTACTGTTCCAGTTGAGTTAGCGAGTTCGAGAGTTCTATTTTAGTTACGCGCGTAGTTCCGCGGCTCGTAGCCGGTGGTCAGTTCAGCGCGCGGATGCCGCCACTTGGGTTCCTTGTTCACGGACGTATTAGTGAGCGCGCGAAGTTTGCGCAGGACGCCGCCCCAGGCGCTGACCACCTTGGTCGAAAGAGCGGAGCCCGGAGGCGCGTCCATGAACGGCATGAACTTATCCGGGAAGCCCGGCATGGTGCAGCCGATGCAGATGCCGCCGACATTCGGGCAACCGCCGATCCCAGCCATCCAGCCGCGCTTGGTCACGTTGCAGTTCACGACCGGACCCCAGCAGCCGATCTTCACCAGACACTTAGGCGAGCCGTACTCGTGCGCAAAGTCACCCTGTTCGTAGTAACCGGCACGGTCGCATCCTTCATGAACCGTCTTACCGAAGAGCCAGGTCGGACGCAGTTGCTCATCCAGCGGAATAAGCGGCGCCATGCCGGCGACTTGGTACAGGAGATATAACAGAGTCTCCATCATGTTATCCGGCTGCACCGGACAGCCCGGCACGTTCACGATTGGGAGACCTGCTTTGGAACGCCAGCCCCAGCCGAGATAGTCAGCGAGACCCATCGCCCCAGTCGGGTTACCCTCCATCGC
Source organism: uncultured Verrucomicrobiae bacterium (assembly GCA_963831805.1). Taxonomy (GTDB): domain Bacteria; phylum Verrucomicrobiota; class Verrucomicrobiia; order Chthoniobacterales; family UBA10450; genus Palsa-1392. Next base: position 577,325 of record CAWHRN010000005.1, read on the forward strand.
GTGGATACCGCCGTAAGTCGCGCAGGTGCCACAGGCGACAATGCCGAGCGCTTTGGGAGCGAGCCGATCGATCCACTCGTTGGTCGTGATCGGCTGGCCCGTATCAGGGTCGGTGCCCATCGCGGCCCAGTAACCTTCCTTTTTGATCTTCTCGTTCGGGATGGAGCCTTCCATCACGAGGACGAAGGGGTCGAGTTTGCCGGCCGCGGCGTCAAACCAGAACTTCATGAACTCATCGCCGACCTCATAGGCGATGACCGGGTTATGCACGTGCACTTTGGGCAGCCCCGGAATATTGCCCATAACCAGGTCCTCGATACTGGGCTGAGTCGCCGCGGTGATCGAGACTGAATCTCCGTCACAGCTCAGCCCGGTCGTCATCCAGATGACATGGACTTCCTTTACCGCCGACTCCCGATGCTTGAATGCTTCGTTCGTTGCTACCATGGGTTTTCTCTCCTGGGCTGGCGCGGCGCTAGACCTCTCGATCCGAAACTGCCGCGTCGTTATTTATTGTTGGGCTAACTCACATACCAAATAAGACTCTTCGAAATCTCGAGAAGGGAACGCGCTTACATGCTTTTCAATCGGAGGTAACGCCGCAGCTCCGGGATCATGGATAAAAACGAAAAGACGGCAAAGATCACGATGCCACCGAGCACGGCCAACCAGCAAACTTCTGCAGTATTCATAGGCTCCTCTTCTTTCATCATGCGCGTAATCATAGGATTTGGATTCTTAATTGGTTGCTCTAGTCACGGCGACCGGGCTCGATTCGGCCTGCAAAATCTCCTGCAGAAGTTGTTCGATCATTTCGACCGCCGGCGCGACCGCGGCCTGCACTTTTTCACTTAACCCCATCGCGCCATCCTCGGATTCGAGGACCGCGGGCTCGCAGCCGACCACCCGCAACCAGCCCGGAAAGCCGCCTAACGAGCGGACCAGTTGCAGAACGCGAACCGGATTCATGCTATGAGCACTAACGGACTCAAGCGGCAGCTCGTCCAGCTTTTTTAAGTCTGGCTCGATCAGACAAAGCGTTCCGGGCTCGGCCTGCTGCGGCGTCGCGTCCACCAAAATGGTCGCGTCGTAACCATCCATCATGGCATAGGCGAGATCATAACTGCGGATGCCGTAATCGATTACGCGCACGCCTTCGGGCAGTGGCCGGCGCGCCAGCTCTTTTACCACTTCGCAGCCAAAGGCGTCATCGCCGAAAAAAATATTACCGATGCCAGCGACGAGAATTCGTTTCATTCGCCTTCCTGCAAGAGCTCGACTTCATCGGTCGAATAAAAGAAACGATGACCCGGTTGGCGCATCATCCCGAGATCCTGGCCGGGATCGTCCTCGATCACGAGCGCGAGTTGCACGCCGCCTTCCACGTCCTCCTCGACCGCCTCGACAATGCCGATTTTTCCATTGAGCGCGATGTCCATCACGTCGGCGCGTTTCTTCGGCCGGATGCGCACCCGGTCGCCGGCTTTCACCGGCGCGCCGTTCACCGTCGCAGTCGTTAGGCGCGTGCCCGGGTTGAAAAAATTCTCGTCCATCGGCCGCAGGCTGCGCATCACGCCGTGCATCTTCAGCAGGTCGCCGCCGGTCATGTTTTCCGTGCGCTCGAGAATTTTTCTCGCCTGTTCGTCGACCTCGCGCATTTCGATTTTCTCCGCGTCGGTCATTGTCTGGATACGCAGGGTCAGGATCTCGTCGATCTCCGCGCCATCGAAAAGATCGCCCGCGCTCTCCGGCGCAATCTGCGGGTAATCGTAGAGAATAATCGGCGATGAAAGCATCAGGTCGCGCGCTGGCTTTTTCTCATCGCCGACCAGCACCGGCCAGGTGCCGATTTGCTGGCAGGCTTTCGCGGCGTCGGCGTATTGCGCCGGCGGATCGAGGAGCGAAATACATTCGCCGCCCGTCGCCTCGAGGATCGTGTGGGTGGAGGCAAAAGTGCGGAGCGTGACTGCTTCCTGATTTTCCAGGAGTTCGTTAGGCACGGATGTCTGGTTCAAAATTCGGACCCGGATTTTCACCGCCTCGGGCTCGATTAGTTCGACCGCGAGCTCGACCGAGCCGGCAAGCGCCGGTTGCCGCCTAACGAAAAATCCGGCGACCATTCCGTGGTCATCGTTGATTACCTCGACCGCGCGCGAGCTTTCGAATTCGAACCGGTGCGTCAGCTCGCACGCCTCATTCAGCGTGAGCGTTGGGAGCGTCACTTCGCGCTCGGTCGCTTCCTGCCAGGTCTGGAAAATCCGATCGCCGACCGCGAGTGTGGCCACAATTTCCCCGCACTTTTCGACATCGGCGTTCAACTCCCGCGCCGGCTTCGGCAACCGCGTGACATCGCGCGCGAGCGGCTGCAGAAAGCGCACGCTGAGATTTGCAACGGCGTCTTTCGATTCGTTGCGGACGAGAAACTCCGTCTGCATCGCGCACGGCTCGCGGCCGTCCTGCGCGGCAGCATAATCCGCCGGATAAACCCGCCCAAAAGTGAAGCGGCCGATCTGGTTCTTCTTCGACGACGCCCGGTACGGATAAAGAATGTAGCCCTCGTAAAGGACCGCGTTCACCACCTTCTCGACGTCGGGTGAGCTCATTCGGTCTTGGCCAGTGAATCCGCTTCCTCGAGGAGGCGCGCGATCGTCTGGTCCCAATCGACCAGTCCTTCCTGGCGGCGAAACGCGTAAAGCCGGTCGAACAACCCGCGATCGAGCGCGAGCCACGCGCTGTTCGGATAATGCTCGTCCATCATCGCCTGCCAGGTCGCGAGCGGCATGCGGTAGGCGCTTTCGCAGTTCCAGGAGACCTGCTGGATTTGCAGCCGGCCATCTGCGCCTTCGTAAAAAATCGTCCCGCTAAAAAGAAAGAGCAGGGGCACCTCGCCGCCTTCCAATCCATAGAAATATTTCGTCGCCGAGACGTTCAAATCATAACTGCACGGGACCGCGAGCAGCGCCTCGGTCTTCCCCCGGAATTGCCGGACGTTTGCGGTCGCGTGCGTCCACAAACGCGCGCGCAGCGTCTGCCCCCAGCGATCCGGCGTCCCGAAAAGCTCGCCGAGTTTTTCTTTTTCGGCCGGTTGATAGGCGCGCTGAGTCGGCTGCAACTGCACCTGCGCCTGGAGCAAAATGCTTTGGATCGTTTCGGTTTCCCGCTGGTTCGTGATCTCGAGCTTGAAGTGCAACAGCGGCACGATGCCGTAGTTCGCCGCTTCCACCCCCGTGATCTTGAAATCCAGCTCCGGCATCAGCTTTTCAACCGCGCAAAGAAGCCGTTGATCTCGCGCCAGACCTGCTCGCCGCCGTGCAGGCCGCGCCAGTGAATCCGAATTAAACCGACCAGCTCGAAACAGACATCGATCGGCGCGAGGAAATATTCGCGCGCGCCTTCGACGCGATTGACTAGCAGCGTCTCCACATCCGGCTGCATCTCGCGCAGGAACGGGTTGGCCACGACCAGTGCTTCCCATGCGCTCAACGGCAGAAGCGATTCCGTCGCGCCGGCCGGGCTCGGATAATAAGCCGCCATCTTTTCGTTAGGCGAATCGTAAAAGAAGAAAGCGAGGCTGATCGGGAGCGAGAGGTTTTCCCATTCCTCATCGGTCATCTGGAAATCGGGCAGCGGGCGCGTGTCCCGCGGGATCGGCTTGAATTTGTCGGCTTCCTCCTTCTCAAAAAGCAGCGTGCAGGGACCGCATGCGCAGATGATTCGCCGGGTCGCCATCTCGAGCATGTGGCGATGGGTCGGCGCGAGGCGCACGCTGCAAAGCTCGCATTGCTCCACTTCCGGCGCCGGCGGAGTCGGCGGGACGTCGCCATTGCTCTTCGGCGTGCCGGCATAACGGCGCAGGGTGGCGAACGAGGAAGGTTTCATCTTTAGAGAACAACCGCCCGGCCACGCAGCGAGTTAATCGGTCCGCGAGAGGGCGCGTCGACAAAACAAAGGCAGCCGCTAGGAAGGCTGCAGATTCGGCATGTCGGGATGGATCGGGCCGCGCGCTTCCGGGTTGATTCCGGTCGCATCACGCGCCGTGGTGTAGCTCTTCCCGCCTTCGCCCCGGCCCGGCTCGCGACTATTGAGCGCGAGTTCTTCGCCCTTCGGATTGCCGGGGATGTGCACTGGTTGTGGTGGTTTGTTCATATGGTTGCTCCTGCTGCGACGGCCTGGCCGTTTTCGTTCGGGAGGGGACAATCGGTAAATTTCGGCGCCGGCCTGAGCTCGTTAGGCGGTTTTTCTTCGGGCAAACCTTCGACGTCGAGACCGGTCAGATCCGGAGCCGCGGCATTGAGCGCTTCCTCGATCGAATACCGGAGCGTCAGCCGCGATGACGGACATTCATGGCAATTCCCCTCGAGCTTCAGATGGACCCGACCTTCCGGACTTACCCCGAGCAACTCCACGCTCCCGCCGTGCAGTCCGAGCCGCGGTTTCACTTCCTCAATCGCCTCGCGCACTCGCGTCTCGAGATCGAGCGGGTGCAAACCGTGGAGCAGCAACAACCCCGAAACGAGCGGGTCGTGTCCCAGCTGATCGATCACCGCCATTCCGCTCGGGCCAGAATCGTAAACCACGCTCAGCGCCCGCTCCAAGCCCGTGCCGTGCAGTGCGAGCAATGACGTGATCAACTCGCGAACCTGCTCCCGGACCGCCGGATTGGGCGCGCTCTCCAGCGTCGCAATTAATTCCTCCACCCGGACGAGCCGTTCCTGGAATTCCTTGTTGCTGGGTTTGTCCACGATGTTATCCCGATCTTATCAGGCTACGCTGCCGTTGGTCCGCTGGATTCTTCTGGACCTTTACCTACGGCCAGACGCTCCATCTGGCAATGACCGGGGAAGTCGCCGTCCGATCAGCGCCGCGCCAAAATGCCTAACGAGTGTAAGATGATTCCCGCTCGGGGAATGATCGAGTCGCGCCGTGCGAACTAATAACCGAGCTCCGCTTTTCTCGCCGCCGCGGTCGGGAGCGGCTCTTTTTTGGTCTCGATCGGCTCGCTGATTTTGGGCGCCTCCTCCGCGTTCAACGCGATATCACCCTGGTATTCCGCCGGGACATCCTCCTCGGCGTAGATCGCGTGCACCGGGCATTCATCGACGCAGGCCATGCAATCGATGCACTCGTCGGGATGAATCACAAGCTGGCTTTCGATCTCATAGAAACAGGCGACCGGGCAGACGACGACGCAATCGGTGAACTTGCAGCTAACGCACTTCGTGGTGACGACATGAGGCATGACTCATTCCTGCTTGAGATTCCGCCGGATGACCAGAGTTAAATCCGATAACTCCCCGGACCGTCGCCGGCCGCGGCCTCTAGGACGAAGCGGCGAAGTCATCGAGCGCCGCGCCCAGTTGCGCGAGCGCCACGCGCAGTGCTTCCATCTCTCCGCCGATGCCCAACCGAAAGTGCCGCGGCAGCTCGAAGAAGCGTCCCGGTACGACCGACGTCTCATATTTTTCGCGCAGCAGTTGGAAAAATTTCTCCGGATCGCCCTTCGCTAGGCGAGGAAAAACAATCGTGCCGCCAGGCGGACGAAAGCATTCCAGGTCCGGCCGTGAATCGAGGAAAGCGTCGAGCAGGAGACGGTTGGTTGTGAGGCGGCTTCGCGCGCGGGCGCGAAAATGCTCGAGCTGATCGAAGGCGACGACCGCGAGCCGTTCCGCGGGATGCGCCGGAGTCGCGGCGTAGAGGTCATTCATCCGCCACATCCGGTGCGCCAGCTCCGGCGCCGCCAGGATCCAGCCGCAGCGCAGACTGCTCAGGCCATGGGTTTTCGTCAGGCTGGTGGTAACGATGAAATTCTCGCCTAACGAAAAGGCGTACGGCGCGCCACGATCGAAAAGCATGTCGAGATACGCTTCGTCCACCAGCACGCTCGCGCCGACCCGCTGCGCGAGCCCACCGATCGCGCGCAAGGTTTCCGCCGGGAGGAGCGCGCCGCTTGGGTTGTGCATATTCGTCAGCACCACCAACCGGGTCGCGGACGTGATCGCCCGCTCCATTTCGCCTAACGACACCGCGAAATCCTCCTCGAACCGCCGCTCCGCCCGCCGGACGCGCGCCCCGAGATAATGCGCCACGTCGAGCATCGGGCCGTAGGCCGGTTCCTCGATCACCACCTCGTCTCCGGGCGAGAGCACAGTCGCCATCGCGAGGTGATTCGCCATCGAGGTGCCGGCCGCAGTCACGATGCAATCCGCCGGCGCGCCGGTATGTTTCGCGATCCGCTCGATCAGCGGCGGATAGCCGTAGCCGCCCGGCCCGTTGATCTCCACCTCCTCGAGGCGAAGCGGAAATTCCTCCGTCGTCACACTCGTTAGGCCACTGGTTGCGAGATTAAAACGGGCGCCGGAACTGAGCTTGGCCCATTCCATGTAAGGCGAGCGTTTACTTTCCATGCCAGAGAAAATAGATCGGCAAACCGGCGAGCGCGATCACCAGCCCGATGCTCGCGCGCAGCGGGTCGTGCGCGAAGGTGCTGATCACGATCAGCCATTGCGCGGCGATGAAGAGTAGCGTCGTCCACGGGTGACCGGGCACGCGATAACTCACCGGCGCCGTGCTCCGCCGCCGCAGAACAAACAAGCAAAGCGCGGTCAGCCCGAAGAACAGGCAATCCATCGCGACGACGTAATTCACCACCTGCGCATAGGTCCCCGCGAGCGCGATCACGATCGCCCAGACGCCTTGCAGCGCGATCGCCACGATCGGCGCGTACGTCCGTGGATGGACCCGCGCGACTCCGCGAAAGAAGACGCCGTCCTGCGCCATCGCGAAATAAACCCGCGGTGCCGTGAGCATTGATTGGGCGAGAAAACCAAACGACGAAAAGGCAATCCCGGCTGCGATCAGTTGCGCCCCGCGCGCGCCTAACAATGCCCGCATGACCGAAGACGCCGGCGTCGTCGAAGCCGCCAGCCCCGCCGGCCCGAGCGCGCGCAGGTAAACGAAATTCACCGACACGTAAACCGCGATCACGCCGAGCACGCCGAGGATCAAACCGCGCGGCAAAGTCTTCTCCGCATCGCGCACTTCGCCGCCGAGGAAGCTCGAGGTCTGCCAGCCGCCATAGGCGAAAAGCACCGGCGTCATCGCCGCGCCGAAGGCGAGCGCGAGCGGCAACGAAACCGGTTGATCGAGCAACGGCTGGAGGGAAAATTGCGACCCGCCGCCGCGGCTGAAGCTGACCAGTTCGAGCATCCCGACGGCCGCGATTGCGATCAGAGTGAGCGCCGATTGCAGACGGCTGCCGGCTTTCACGCCGAGGCAATTAATCACGGTGAGAAAAGCGAGCGCGCCCGCCGCGACTAACGAATCGGGCAACGGCCAGCCCGTTAATTCAACGAAGTAACGCGCAAAAGTCACCGCCACCGCGGCCATTCCGCCAGTCTGGATCACGAGCAGCAACACCCAGCCGTAAACAAACGCAACAGCCGGATGGAGCGCCTCCCGCAGATAGGCGTATTGACCGCCGACCACCGGCAACCGCGCCGCCAGTTCCGCATAAATGAAACCGCCGGCGAGCGCGATCAATCCGCCTGCAACCCATGCGCCGAGGATGAGCGACGAAGTGTGGACCCGTTGCGCGACGATATAGGGATTGATGAAAATCCCGGCGCCGATGATGCCGCCCATCACCGCCATGGTCGTGCCGAAAAGCCCGAGCTGGCGCGCGAGCTGGCCGCGCTTTTCCGGCGGTTCCATGGGTCGGCTGATTTTGCCTAACGACCCGCTTCGTCCGGGAAGTCATCCCACCATTTCGAGAGCCGCGCGCTCGGCACGGCCGGGACTGAGTTTTCCGAGCTGGTATAGTGCGCGGTAGAATTAAAGAGCGTCAGCCGGGCGTGCGCGGCGTCTTTGAAGTCGACGATGTTCAGCGCCGCGGGTGCCTGGTCGAGGTTGTCGCGATAACGTCGTGGATCGAAACCGAGGAGCGAGCTGAGCAACAACCGAATCGTCGCCTTGTGCGAAACAATGATCGCCGATTCGCCCGGATGCGTGCGCACGATGTCGACCAAGACCGGCAAAGAACGCGCCGTCACAGCGAGCCCGCTCTCGCCGCCGACCGGGGCGAAAGTGTAGGGATCTTCTTCCCACGCCGCGGCTTCCTCGGGAAATTTCTCGTCCACTTCGCGCCGGGTCATCTGCTCCCAGCGACCGTGCGAGATCTCGCGCAGTCCATCGCGCAACTGCACTTCGAGCCCGTGCGGCTTCGCGATCAGGCCGGCCGTTTCCACCGTGCGGCCGAGCGGCGACGCGTAGACCGCCGCGACGTTTTCCTCGCTCAGCCGCTCGCCGAGCAGCCGCGCCTGTTCCCGTCCTTCGTCCGACAACTCGACGTCCGTCGCGCCGGCGAAGCGATCCTCCGCAGTCAGAACGGTGGCGCCATGGCGAATCAGAAAAATGCGGGTGCTCATGCGGCCGACGTTAGCGACCCTCCGGCAAAGTGGAATCTCAATATTTCCCAATCAGGAGCCGGCTATGAAAGAAACAGGGTTGTGCCGCGGTCAGGAAAAGGGCAAAAACGGTGCCTGTGAAAGCTTACGTCCTGACGACCGGGATCATCTTCGCGCTGCTCACCGTTACCCACGTCTGGCGGATGTTTTCGGAGCGCAGTTTGGCGCGAGACCCGTTCTTTGTCAGTATCACCACATTGGCAGCCGGATTGTGCTTGTGGTCGGTCTTGGTCCTCCGGCGCGCGCGACGGCCGGGCAAGAGTAAGAATCTATAACTATGAAAACAAAACTCTTCGCGGCCGCGGTACTCTTGTTTCTCGCGAATCTTAGCGGCTTCGCGCAATGGCTGCCGGCGAACTCGGGCACGACCAAAAACCTGAACGGCATTCGCCTGCTCGATTCTGGCGTGGGCTTCGTCGTCGGCGATGCCGGGACCATTCTCAAGACGACCGACGCCGGCGCGACTTGGGCGCCGCTAACGTCGGGCACGACCCAATCCCTGCGCGATCTCTATTTCTTTAGTGACAACGAAGGTGTCGCGGTCGGCGACAATGGGCTGATTCTCCGCACGACCGATGGCGGTGCTAACTGGACGACAATCACGAGTGGCGTGCGGGATAGCCTGCACGCGGTCTCCTTTAGCGGCGCGAACGGAGTCTGCGGTGGCACTTCGCAGGATATCCTTTACTCGACTGACTCTGGGGCGACCTGGCATGTCTCGCAGAAAGGGCAGTTCGGTGGCGGCTTTTTCGGTGCGCAAATGTTGAGCCCGACGCTTGGTTTTGTTGCCGGCCAGAACTCTATCTTTCAGGCCTTCGTCGGCGTGACTGTCGATGGCGGTGTCACCTGGAGCTTCCATAACTTCTACTTCAACGGCAACGAAGGCACCTGCGACGATGTCTTCTTCTTCAATGCCACGACCGGAATCACTTCCGGCGCGGTCTTCGACTTCACCGGCGCGATCGCGCGGACGACCGATGGCGCGGTGAATTGGTCCACGACAATCTACCCGTTGGCGCTGCAAGGAATCGATTTCCCGACCACAACCACCGGATGGACGGTCGGCTACGGCGGGACAATTCTTAAGTCGACAGATGCAGGAGCTACGTTCACTCCGCAAACGAGCGGCACCAGTTCCGATCTCTACGATGTCAGCTTCGCGAGTGACGGCGTAACCGGCCTCGCCGCCGGACAAGCCGGCACGATTTTGCGCACGACTAATGGCGGCGCGGTCGGTAGCCTTGCCCTTGTCTCCGCCGCTTCGCGCCGCGGTCCTTTCGAGATCGATCTTCCGCTTTCCGGCTCTCTTGGGATCGAATGCCGGATCAGCAATAATCATCATCTGACCATCGTCTTTACCTTCGATCACGCGGTCACTTCGGTGGAATCCGGCGCGGCCACTTGCGGCCGGTTCGGCGACCTTCAGGTGAACCTGGAAAACCCCAACCAAGTGTTAGCCACTTATAATAGTGGGCCGTGCAACGGTGAGCAGGTGACTCTAAGTCTCCATAACATCCAGGACGAAGATGGAGATAGTCTGGCCGACGCCAGTGTCACCATTGGTTTGCTCGTGGGCGACGTCACCGGCGACGGTTCGGTCGACGAGGCTGATCTCCAGGCGACCGAGATGGCGCTGGGACAAACTACCAACGAATCCAACTTTCGCGCGGATATCGATACGAGCGGTGCGATCGATCGCAACGACGCGCGCATTGTCCGAAGAAAAGGCGGCAGCGTATTACTTCCGCGCTAACGACCTGTGGAAACCTTAAAGCATCTCTTCGACCAAAACCGCGCCTGGGCCGAGAGCATCCGGCAATCGGACCCTGACTTCTTTCTCAAGTTATCCGGCCAGCAGGCTCCCCGCTATCTCTGGATCGGTTGCTCGGATAGCCGGGTGCCGGCGAACCAGATTGTCGGCCTGCTCCCGGGCGAGGTCTTTGTCCATCGCAACATTGCCAATCTCGTTAACCATACCGACCTGAACTGCCTCTCGGTCATGCAGTTTGCCGTCGATATATTGAAGGTGCCGCACATTATCGTTTGCGGACATTACGGTTGCGGCGGCGTGCAAGCCGCCCTTCGCCGCGACCGCCTCGGCTTGAGTGACAACTGGCTCCGCCACCTGCAGGACGTGCGCCAGAAACATGACGAGCTTCTCTCTCGAACGAAGGATGAGAGCGAGGCTTGCAGCCTTCTCTGTGAGTTGAACGTGATCGAACAGGTCGCCAATGTTTGCCAGACCACAATCGCGCAGGACGCCTGGGAACGTGGCCAACCCCTAACCGTTCATGGCTGGGTTTACGGCCTAACGGATGGCCTGCTCCGCGACCTTCACATCAGCACCGATGACGCAGACGGAAGTCTTAAGACCCACGAACGCGCGATCGCCGCGCTGAGCTAGAACGTAATCCCGGTTTCCACGCCGATCACGAGCGCGTCCGGGATACGGCCGGTCCCGTAAGGCTTGTTCACCCACTGCACGTCGGGCTGGACCCAGAAGAATTTGGTCAGTTGAACCCGATAGGAGCCTTCCGCGACGAACTCATAGTGCGGGTTGCCGTTGCCGGCATCCACGACCGTTTGGGCGTAATCACGACTGAAGCGTCCGTAGATCAAGCCTCCGATCACCTGGTCCTTCGGCCGTCCGGGAAAAAGCCCGGTGTAGATTGCGCCGGCGTTTACCTGGAATGGGACAATCGAAATGTTAGTCTGCGGATAGTAGCCCGAAGCCGCCCACAGAGTCAGCCCTTCGTCACTTCCTGGCCTCTCTTGATAAACCATCTGGTCGCCGTGGACATAAAAACCGTAGGAGTTACTTACCTTCCGATCGGTACCGAACTCCCGATAACCGTTCCAGGGCGAGAGCGAAGCGCCGAAATGATAGTTACCGGGCAACCCCTTCATTTCCGTTGTCGTCGCGCCTTCCTTGCCGGTGCTCTCAGTCGTCACGGCCTGCTTCCAGAGCTGCGGAGTCCACCCATACTCGGCAATCACAAAGACGCCGTCGCTGCCGCGGATTCTCCAGTCGAGCCCATTGTGATCGCGGTTAAAGATTTCATTCCAAGTCTGGAACACGCCCACCTGCGCGACTGTCTCCTTGGTCGGCTCGAAGCGAAGCCGAGCGGCCCAGGTCGCGAAGGGATAGGCGGAAAACTGCGTGTCGAACAAGACGTTGCGGATATCTCCGTCGATGCCGTTGTTGAGGTAGCGGCTGTAGATCGACGAGGCGCCGTTGAAGTCATCCGAGGCGCCAAAGCGGCCGATCTTGATCGACGCCTTATCGTCCCAGAAACGCTGGTCGAGATAGAACTGGTAGAAGAAGATGTTCTGTCCGCCGACGGTCTGTTGAACGTCATAGCGGCTGCCGACAAAGTTATCGGTCAGTCCGGTGCCGTCGCGATTTACTCCGCTGAGAGTGATCTTTGCGCCTTTCCAGCCGACCAGCTTCTCCAGGTAAAGGTTAACTCCGAAATAGAAATCATCGACATACGTCGATCCCTGCTGCACACCGCCGACCGGATTACCGGAATAGATCGCGGTATAGAAGAGAAAGGGATCCACCCCGATGTCGGCAAGATGTTCACGTTCGCCATTCCAGTCGCCGGTGGCGTACTTGCCTTCCAGCCAGGAATTCTCCTCACCGAAGGCGATGTTCGTGGTCAGGGTGAGGGTGAGGATAAGCAGGTGTTTGGTTAGTTTCTTCATGAGATGTTTCAAGAGTTAAAGGATGCTGACGGTTTCCATCGTTTCGGCGATCGCGGCGCGGGAGGTAATGCCGCTTCCTACCCGTCGGAGCTTGTCCGTGGAAAAGGCGGTCGCGCGGCGCGCGCTATCGCGAAGCGGTAAGTTGTCGAGCTGAGCGGAGATGATGCCCGCGACCATGGCGTCGCCCGCTCCGACCGTGCTTTGCACCGGGAGATCGGGCGGTTGCGCGACCACCTCGCCATCGGCCGTGACAAAACAGGCGCCTTCTTTCCCCATCGAGACGACGACCATCTCCACGCCCTGGGCGATGATTTCACGGGCCGCGACGACGATCGTCGCACGGTCGACGAGGGCTCGCCTAACGAGTGCTTCAAACTCCTGGCGGTTCGGTTTGATAATCTGCGGCGCCGCGGTGAGGGCGAGGGGCAGGGACGACCCGCTGGTGTCGAGCAGGACCTTCTTTCCGCGGCCGCGCAGTTCGGCGATCAGGTCCCGGTAAACCTCGGGCGAGACACCCGGCGGGAGACTCCCGGCGAGGACGAACCACTTCGCTTCGAGGGTGGCGAGCCGCTCGAGGAAGGCGAGCAGATCGTCGACCGATGGCGATGGACCGGGGAAGTTAATGTCCGTGGTCTTATTCTCCACCGGGTCGGTGATCTTAATTCCAATCCGGGTTTGACCGGCGATCCGGACGAAGTGATCGGCAATCCCTTTTTTTGCGAAGAGCTCTTCGAAGGCGCCCGCGTTGGCGTGACCGAGAAACCCGGTCACGGCAACCCGGTGGCCATAGTCGGCGAGCGCGGCGGCAACATTGATCCCTTTGCCGCCGGGATGGGATTGCACGTGATCGACGCGATTGACCGCGCCGACGGAGAAGTTGGGAATGGTCACCGTGCGATCGATCGCGGGATTGAGCGTGACCGTGACGACGTCGAAGGTTTGAGGTGTAGTCATAGATTCGTTAGGCAGGTAACTCGAGAGCTCGAACTTCTTCGGCGGACTGGCAGGCGAGCGCCTTCTTCGCAAAGGCTTTTAGCCTAACGAATGAAGCACTGCGCAACTGCGCCTTGATCGAGGCGATGCTCGGGAGACTCATGCTCAGCTCGGTCACGCCGAGCCCGGCCAGGATCATTGCGCCGCGCGGCTCGCCCGCGACGCCGCCACAGACGCCGGTCCATTTCCCGGACGCCTGGGCCGCGCGCACGACCTGGTCGATGAGTCGCAGCACCACTGGGTGCAACCCATCGACCTGCGGCGCGAGCGCGGGATGCATCCGATCCATCGCGAGGATGTATTGGGTGAGATCGTTCGTCCCGATGGAAAAGAAATCGGCCTCGCGAGCCAGCTCGCCGGCGAGGAGTGCGGCGGAGGGGACTTCAATCATGATCCCGAGTTCCACGACCGGCGCGCCTAGTTCCGCGCGGACTTCCTCCGCCGCCTGTTTCGCGGCGCGGAGATCGGCGAGCGAGCCGATCATGGGAAACATGATCTTCACCGGGCCGGTCGCGGCGGCGCGATAAATGGCGCGCAGTTGCGGGATGAAGAGCTCCGGATGGCGCAGGCAAAGCCGGATGCCGCGCACCCCGAGGAAGGGGTTTTCCTCTTTCGGAAAACTGAGATAGGGCACGGCCTTGTCGCCGCCGATGTCGAGCGTGCGGATGATCAAGGGCAGGCCGTTGAGCGCCTTCGTCATCTCGCTGTAGGCCGCGAATTGTTCGTCCTCCGTCGGTGCCGTTTCGCGTTCGAGGAAGAGGAACTCGGTGCGAAGCAAACCGACGCCTTCGGCTCCCGCTTCGACGGCGCGCGCCGCTTCCTCGGCTTTGCCAATGTTCGCGACCACTTCGATGCGATGCCCGTCGGTCGTCAGGGCCGGTTGATAGCGGCTTTCAAACTCCACGTTGCGCCGCGTGCGGAGATCGACTTGGAACGCTTCCGCGGATTTCAGGTCGGCGTCGTCAGGCTCGACGTAGAGGCGACCGCGGCTCCCGTCGAGAATGCAGATCGCGCCGTTCGCCGCTTCGAGGACCGCCGCGCCGGCCCCGACGATCGCTGGGATGTCGAGCGAACGCGCAATGATCGCGGTGTGCGAAGTGGCGCCGCCGAGACCGGTGCAAAGACCGAGAATGCGTTTCGGATCGAGCCGCGCGGTGTGCGACGGCGTCAGGTCATCGGCGACCAGAATTACCGGCTCGTTAGGCAACTGCACTTCCGCGCCGACCGTGCCGGTGAGGAGCCGGAGCACCCGCTGGCCGACGTCGTGCAGATCGGCCGCGCGGCCGGAAAGGCGATCGTCCTGCACCCGCTCGACCTCGGCGACGCGCGCGTCGATCACGTTCTGCCAAGACCAGGCGGCGCTGTGCCCAGCCTCGATCAGGTCGTGCACTTCGCTGAAAAGATCGATATCGGTGAGGAAAGCCTGGTGCGCCCGGAAGATCGCCGCCTCGTTGCGGCCGGCGCGGGCTTTCACCGCGTCGTGAATGGTCGCGAGTTGTTCACGGGCTTCCTCGAGCGCGTATTTGAGCTGCTTCTTTTCCGTCTCGCGATCGGCTGGCTTGTCTTCCACGACCACTTTGCCGGATTGGAAATGAAAAATCGGCCCGATCGCCAGCCCGGGCGAAGCGGAAACGCCGCCTAACCAATGACCAGCGGAAGCCGGCGTCCAAAAAAACTCTTCCGTGACCTTCTCTGGTTCCTCCTCGTCGCCGAGGCCGCTTTCGACCGCAGCCTGCAAAGCCGCAAGCGCGGCCGCAGCATCGTCGCCGGTCGCGAGAATCTCGATCGTTGATCCGCCGGTCACACCGAGCTTCAAAAGCGACGCCATCGCTTTGCCGTTCGCCAGCTTGCCGTTGAATCGGACGAAAATTTCCGAGCTAAACTCCGCCGCGACATCGACGAAGAAGGTCGCCGGCCGCGCGTGCAGGCCGGCCCCGCTGGCGAGCAGCACTTCGATCGTTTGCGCGTTGGCGATCTGCTCGGCCGGCGCGGCCGGTTGTTCGATCCGGCGATTCAAGGCCGCAATAATGTCGTTAGGTTCTTTCGTTAGGCCGAGTTGTTTCGCGACCGCGGGGTCATCGAGCACGTCGGTCAGCGCCGAGAGCACGGCGATGTGCTCATCGGATTTCGCGGCGATCCCGACCACGAGCCGGGTCGTCTGGCCGCTGTTCCATTCCACCCCTTCCGGAATCTGCACGACGGCGATCCCGGTGCGATGAATCAGCTCGCGATCCTTCTGCATCCCGTGCGGAATCGCGATCCCGTTGCCGAGAAAGGTATTCGCCTGCTGTTCGCGGCCGAGCATGCTCTCGATGTAGCCGGCGGCGATGTTCCCCGATTCGACGAGGACGCGGCCGACCGCGCGGATCGCGTCTTCTTTGTTCGCGGCGCGAACGCCGAGCCGGATGTTTGCGGGAGTGAGTTCGATCATCGGGTGGAGTCCTTGGTGGAGTTAATGGGCGGCGGTGAGAGCCGGATCGTCGTTAGGTAAATCGAGTGGACGTTTCAGGAAAAAAAGCGCGGCGGTGGTCACGAAAGTGCCGGCGATGATCGCGCCCAGATACGGCACCAGGTTCGTCACCGCGCCGGGGATGAGGGCCGCGAAAATCCCGCCGTGCGGCACGAGGAACTGCACGTTGCAGCTCATCGAAATCGCGCCCGCGACGGCCGATCCGAGCATCGTCGCGGGGATGACGTGGAGCGGATCCTTGGCCGCGAAAGGAATCGCGCCTTCGGTGATGAAGGAGAGCCCGAGGACGAGCGCCGGTCCGCCTGCTTCCCGCTCCTCGGCGTCGAAACGATTCTTGAAAAAGAGCGCGGCAAAGGCGAGGCCGAGCGGCGGCGTCATTCCCGCGGCGATGACCGCGGCCATCGGGGTGTAGATTTTGCTCGCGAGCAAACCAACCGCGAAGGTGTAGGCGGCTTTGTTTACCGGCCCGCCCATGTCGAACGCCATCATCGCGCCGAGGATCATGCCGAGGAGGAGCGCGTTCGTGCCGCGCATGCCGTTGAGCCAATTGCTCATCGCGTGATTCAACGTCTCCACCGGCGGCGCGATCACGTAGACCATCAGCAGGCCGACTGTAACGGTGGAGAGAAAGGGCAGGATCAGCACCGGCTTCAGGCCTTCCAGCGTGATCGGGAGCCGGATCTTGTCGGCGAGGAATTTAGTCAGGTAACCGGCGAGAAAACCGGAAACGATGCCGCCGAGAAAACCCGCGCCTAACGACTGCGCAAGCATGCCGCCGATCAGGCCGGGCGCGATGCCGGGGCGATCCGCGATCGAAAAGGCGATGAAGGCGGAGAGGACCGCGACGAAAAGCTGGAAGGCGGTGCCACCACCGATCTGGCTCAATGCCCAGGCGAGGGTGCCGGTTTGTTTGCCGGCGTAAATGCCGCCGATCGCAAAGGCGAGCGCGATCGACAGGCCGCCGGCGATCACGACCGGAAGCATGTAGGAAACCCCGGTCATCAAATGTTTGTAGGGGCCGGTCCGGCTGCGGGCGCGCTCGGCTTTCGCGGCTTCGACTGAGCTCGTTAGGCTGCCGGCCCCGCTGCTCACGGGCTGGGCGAGCGCGGCGGCGATCACTTCCTTCCCGCTGTGCATCGCGGCCTTGGTGCTGGTGGAGTAAACCGGCTTACCGGCAAAGCGGGAGAGATCGACTTTCGTGTCGGCGGCGATGACGACCGCATCGGCCGCGGCGATCTCGGCGGCGGTGAGCTGATTCTTCGCGCCGACCGATCCCTGGGTCTCGACCTTGATCGCGTGGCCCAGCGCGCGCGCTGCTTTCTGTAACGCTTCCGCCGCCATGAAAGTGTGAGCGATGCCGGTCGGGCAAGAGGTGATGCCGACGAGCGACTTGCCGGTCGCGACTGATTCCGCGACGAGGAGCGTGGTCGGCAGGGAAGTCGGCGTGACCGATACGACCAGCGCAGGCGGCGCCGAAACGAGCGCGAGAGCGGCCTCGACGACGGCGCGCGTTTCGCGAATCGCCTCTGCCGTGGAGACCGAGTGAATCGGTTTGCCGGCAAATCGTTCGGTCGAAACGTGGATGTCTGCGGCCACGATGACCGCGTCGGCGGCCGCGATCTCGGCGGGGGTCAGGCCATCCTTCGTGCCGAGTGAACCCTGAGTCTCGACCCGGACTTCGTGACCGAGGAGGCGGCCGGCACGCTTCAAGGCCTCGGCGGCCATGAGGGTGTGAGCGATCCCGGTGGGACATGCGGTGACAGCGATGAGGTGTTTCATAAGAAGAAAAATGAAGTGTTTCGTAACTTATCGAAAGTTATATGAAACGTCAAATATTTTTTCTACCGTCGTTTTACCCGTGAAGATTGACTCGGAATCGGCTCTCGGTGATACTTTTGAATTGAAAGAAAACGAAACCAGACAAAGGAAATCGCCGATGTCGCAGCATCGGCGGCGGCAGATCCAGCAACTGGTACAGAGCGACGGCGTCGCCCAGGTCGGCGAACTGGCGAAACGCTTCGACGTTTCCGAGGTGACGATCCGCGCCGACCTCACCAAGCTCGCGCAGGCAGGCGAACTGATTCGCGATCGCGGCGGCGCGATCGCTCCGCATCAGGCGCGCAAGGTCACCGAATTGCTCGGCCTCGCGCAGCGCGGCGCGGTCAATCGCGACGCGAAAAGACGAATCGGTAAGCTAGCCGCGGGACTCGTTGCGCCGGGTGACACGATCCTGATGGATGCGGGCACGACGGTGGTGGAAATGGCGCCGCATCTCGCCGGCATCGCGCATCTCACGGTGGTGACGAGCGCATTGAACGTCGCCCTCGAGATCGGCGCGGCGACGGACGCCCACGTCATTCTGCTCGGGGGCGAGTTGAGCCGGGAAGCCTCCAGCACTGTCGGCTCGCTCACGCAGCAAACGCTGCGCGATCTCTCGGTCCAGAAACTCTTCCTCGGCACCCAAGCCCTCGACTTGGAAAATGGCCTCACCGATACGACCCTGGAGATCGCCGAGGTGAAGCGCGCGATGATCCGCTCGGCGCGCGAGGTGTATCTGCTCTGCGCGGCCGACAAGTGGGACACTACCGGGTTCATCAAAGTCGCGCCGCTCACGGCGGTGCAGAGCCTGGTCACGGATCGCAGCCTCCCGGCCGCGGCGCGCAAATCTCTCCAACGCCTCGGGCTTAAGCTATTGTTAGGCTGAACCCCGGCGCGTCCATCGCGCGACCGGGCTTATTGCCCAAGCGCGAAGACTTCGAAAAGGGCGACGCCGGTCGTGTTGCCACTCCCGCGAATGAGCGCGGAGTAGGCGCCCGGCGCGAGGGTTTTCACGATTGCGGCTTCGTGGTCGTCGGTGGGCGCGAGCGAGGTCCCGAGGATGGCGCGCTCCTGGGTGCTGCGCCAGTCATCATTCGAAGCGACGAGGGTGCCCTCGCTGTCGTAGAGATCGAGCGTCGGATCGAGCAATGCATCGGGCACGCCTTTGGGAATGAGAGACGGCCCGAGTGCACGCACGATCACATCGGTCACGGTGCTGCCGCCGAGGATGAATCCGCCGATCATGATCTGATCGCCGGTCTGGACCCGGCCGCGAGTCGAGATATTGACCACGCTGCCCTGAGTGTGGTCGAGATTGTAGAGCTCGAAAAGGGAGACGCCGTGGTGGTTTTCCTTGCCATGCACAACCGCGCTGTAGGCCCCGGGCGGAAGGGTGAGAAGAACCGCTGGTTCATCGCCGTCGCTGGGCGCGAGTCCGAGATAGCTGAGGGCGGGCGCGTCCGCTACGGTCCAGCTGTCATTACTGACGAGTAACGCGCCGCTCGCGTCGCGGACGTCGAGGACAGGATCGGACATCACCCGGGACACGCCAGCCTTTGCGAGCGAAGGCCCGAGCGCACGGAGCACGACGGCCTTGGGCATCGTCCCTTGCACGATGAAACCGCCAATCAGGACGTCATCGCCGGTTTGGACAAAGACGCGGCTCGAAATGTTATCGAGCGTGGCCAGTTGCCCGCCGCCGGGAGTGGAACTGGCAAAATAGACAATCGGCGCCGAGTACTCACTCTCCACGCCGGCCGTGGTGTAGGCGGACACCGCAAAAAGGTAGGTCGTGCCGCCGGTGAGATTAGTGATGTTGGCAGAGTTAGTCGAGACTTCGGCGAGCTCGGTATAGGGCTCAGCGATGGGACCGTAGTGGACCCGATATCCGGCAATATCGGACTCGCTATTGCGATCCCAGTAAAGGGTGACGCTGGTGGTCGCGGCCCGCAGGTCGGCGGCGGCCAACGCACAGAGAAGAACCCAAAAGAGGCGAGAGAAGCCTGGAGAAGCCATAAGAGACTCGGGTGACCCTGGCACCTGCTGTGCCGCTTTTTTAGTTAACTCCGGAACTATCCCTCGCGCAACTCTTTTGGCCTGCTCTCGCGATGGGAATCCAGCACATCTGCAGGCCAACGTCAGGGGCTATCCAGATTGTAGACCTCGACCAGGGCGACGCCCGTCGTCCCGCCTGCTCCGCGGACAGTCGCGGTATAATTCCCAGGAGCCAGGGTCGCGATGATCACCGCTTCGTTGTTCTTCGTGGGTTGCAAGCCGGAAGCGACGATCTGTGTCTCCTGGTCGGAACGCCAATTATCGTTTGAGAACACCAGGGAACCTTCGGAGTCGCGCAACTCCAAAGTAGGATCGAGTAACGCTCCGACCACGCCAGCATCCGCCAGCGACGGACCAAGAGCGCGCACGACCACCTGTGTGGGAGCTTCACCGCCGATGATGAAGCCCGCGATCATCGCGCCGTCACCGGTTTCCACGAGGCCGCGGGTGGAAATGTTGCTGATCCGGGAGTTCTGGGCGTCGATATCGTAAAGCTCGAACAAGCCCACGCCCGTGGCGCCGTTCGCGCCGCGCAGGACGGCCGTATAAGCCCCGGGTTCGAGGCTGGTGGCGATTAGAGATTCGCTCTGATCGGCTGGCGCGAGCCCTTCGGGGACGGTCTTGGGCGGAAGCGAAGTCCAGTTGTCATTCATTTCGATGAGCTCGCCGGCCGAGTTGTAGAGCTCCAACTCCGGATCGGAAAGCGCGCCGGAGATGCCAGCGGCCGTGAGAGATGGACCGATCGCGCGAAGCGCAACGTTCTTCGTTCGGTCGCCGGTGACGATGAATCCACCGATCAAGACGCTGTCGCCATTCTCCACCTTCACACGGGTCGAAACGTTCACCAGTGTCCTGGTTATCCCGGGCGAAATACCGGGTGCGGCGGTAGGAGTCGGGGTGGGAGTAAACGGCGGCCTGGGTGTGTGATGCGGACGCGGGGTCGGGGTTGGCCTCGGTGTGAAGGTCGGGGTAGGCGTGGCCGTGGGTGTAACTGTTGGCGTCGGCGTGGCCGTGGGGCTCGGGGTAGTGGTCGGTGTTACCGTCGGCGTCGCGGTGGGGCTTGGGGTGGCGGTGGGCGTCGGGGTGGGTGTTGGCGTCGCGGTCGGCGTTACGGTGGGGGTCGGAGTCGGAGGGGGGACTGGAATGGTGTAGCTCTGCTCCTCCGAGGGCGCGCTTTCCGTGGTCGCCGTGTAGGCGGTGACGACGAAGAAGTATTCCGTCCCCTCCATAAGTCCGTCGACGCCGACGGAGGTGCCGTCGGTCACATCGAGAGTGTCCGTGTAGGTTCCGCTCACCGTTCCGTAGAATAGGTGGTAGCCGATAACGTCTTCCTCGGAATTCGGGTCCCATGTGGCAGTGACGCTCGCGGCGGAAGCCAGGCCGGAGAAGCCATATAGGATGAATGCTCCGACGATGATTCGTTGCCACCGAGCCCAGATATGTTTAGTGGTCGTTGTAATTATAGAAATTACAGCATCTGGCGTGCCCAAGATGAGACCTAAATTCAGCGGTCGGTGAATCTCTGGTCGGGCGCGCTAGACGAGGGCGCCCACCCTCACGCCGGGAACCAGGCAAATTGTCAGCGCGGCGGCGCTAATCTTTTTGAATCCAAACGAGCTCCGCGCTGCATCACACCGTCGATGTCAAGTGGTGCGGTCAACCTTGCCTAACGATTATGTTCTTCGAATCTTTTTTCCAGGATGTGCGGATCGGTCTCCGAGTGCTCCGCAAAGAAAAAGTCTTCTGTCTCCTCGCCGTGACCGTGCTCGCGCTCGGCATCTGCGGAGTGACCACGCAGTTCACGATCGTGAACGCCTTCGTCCTCCGCGGATTCTCCTTCCCGCATCCGGAACAGCTCGCCGCGGTCGGGTTGCTCGACCCCCAGGCGACCGACCAGCAGAACAACAATGGCGCCGGGAATATTCCCTCGACCCAGGATTACGAGGACCTGCGCGCGTCGCAACGGTCGTTTGCGATGATGGCGGCGTATCTCAATGGCTCGACGATCAACGTCACCTACAAGGGAAAACCGCAGCGCTACACTGGCGCTTACGTGACCGACGACTTCTTCAAGATCGTCAAGGTCTCGCCGATCCTCGGGCGCGATTTCACCGCCGCGGATAACAAGCCGGGCGCGGAAAAGACCGCGCTTCTCGGTTACGAAACCTGGCAGCACGATTTTAACGGCGACCCGAAAATCGTCGGGCAGGCGATCCGCGTAAATGGTCGCGCGGCCACTCTCATCGGCGTGATGCCGGAAGGCTTCAAGTTCCCGCAAGCCGAGCAGCTCTGGGTTCCACTCTATAATGAATTCCCGCCCAAGCCGCGCGGCGATCCGCTCGGCACAAGCCCGCAAATCCTAGGCCGGCTGCGGCCGGGTGTGAGCTTCGACCAGGTGAATTCGGAGTTCGTCGGCCTGGCGAAGCGGATGGCGAAAGACAGCCCGAAAACCAACGGCCAGCTCACCTCCGCGAGCGTGCAACCGCTTCTCAATAGTTTCACCGGCCCGCAACTGCGCCAAACCGTCTACGCAATGCTCGCCGCGGTCCTCCTCGTGCTCGTGATCGCCTGCGTGAACGTGATGAACATGCAGTTCGGTCGCGCCGCCCTCCGTGCGAAAGAGCTGGCGATCCGCGGCGCGCTCGGGGCCGGGCGCTGGCGACTCGTTAGGCAAATGCTCACCGAGAGTCTGCTCATCGCCGTCCTCGGCGCGCTCGTCGGGATCTGGATGGCGAACCTCGCCGTCGATCAGATCACCCGCGCCACGACTAATTTTGCCTTCCCATTGCCGTATTGGGTCGTCTTCAAAATCGACGGACCGGTGCTGTTCTTCACTGTCGGGATCACATTATTCGCGACCCTTCTTTCCGGCTTCGTGCCCGCCTGGCTGAGTGCGCGAGCCAACCCGGCGGAGATGATGAAAGAAGGCGGTCGCGGCAACAGCAGCCGGCTCGTCCAGATCATCACCCGCGTGCTCGTCGTCGGGCAAATCGCGCTGACCGCGGCATTGCTCATCGCCGCGACTTTGCAGATCAAATCGATCCGCAACCAGAACACGCTCAACTACGGCTACGACGACAAGGGGATTTACACCGCGCGGATGGGTCTCTTCGAAGGCAGTTATCCGACGCCGGAAGATTGCCGGCAGTTTTTCGTGCGCGCGCTGCGTGGTCTGCGCGCCAATCCGGCCTTTGAAAGCGCGGCCATGACCGATCGTTTCCGGATGACTTTTTCCAACTTCGGCCAGTACGAAGTCGATGGGAAAAGCTACGTCACCGATCGCGACCGGCCGTTTGGAAATTCCGAGGCGGTCTCCGACGGCTACTTCACCGCGCTCGGCTTAAAGATGCTCGAAGGTCGCGATTTCACGATCGCCGACCTGGATTCCAAACAACCGGTCGCAATCGTGAACGCCAGCTTCGCGCGAAAGTATTTCGGCAACGAAAGCGCGATTGGCCGCCGGATTCGGCGCTTCAACCCCGCGCAGCCGCAACCGTGGCGCACGATCGTCGGCGTGGTCCCGGAGACGCTGATGCAGGGGCCGTTTAATCAGCAGACCGATAACTGCGGGTTTTACACTCCGTTGCTCGGGACCGCGGAAGCGCCGCAGTTTGCGACCCTGATCGTTAGGCCGCATCCCGGCCAGAACGCCGCGAGCCTCGCGCCCGCGCTCACCCAGGCCGTCGCCGCGCTCGATCACGATTTGCCGGTTTATTTCGGCGGCACGGCGGCGCGTCTGCACGACGAAATCCTCGGCGGCAATCGCCTGATCGCGAATCTCTTCACCATCTTCGGCGCGGTCGCGGTCGTGCTCGCGGCGGTCGGGCTTTATGGCGTGATGAGTTTCTCCGTGAGTCAGCGGACGCAGGAGATCGGCATCCGGATGGCGCTCGGCGCCGACGCGCGGCGCATCCTACGGATGGTCATGCAACAAGGCGCGTGGCAGGTGGTGATCGGACTCATTCTTGGGGCGGGGACCACCTTCCTTCTGTTGACCGCGATCGGCGCCGCGGCATTACAAAACTTCCTCTTCGGCGTGAATGCGCACGATCCGCTGATCTACAGCGCGGTCGCCGCGCTGCTCGCAACAGTTGCCGCGGTCTCCTGCCTTGTTCCCGCCTTGCGGGCGACGCGGGTGAACCCGATGGTCGCGTTGCGCGCGCAATAGTTGCCTAACGACGGCGATTAACCTTGCAAAATCGTAAGGTTCCCGGTAGACCCCGCGAACCTTATGAAGCAACTCCTATCCGCGCTCGCTGTCACGGCTGCCTCGTTTCTTACCGGCAGTTCCATTTTCGCCCAGGCAAACTCCGGTCCCGGCAGCGGGATTTGGAGCGACGTGAACGAACAGGCCATGACTGCCACCCGCGCGCCGGCGCGGCAGACCGCGTCGCTTCGCAACGTCACGCCGCAAATTTATCGCACGGTGAATTTGAATCGCCCCGCGCTCGAACAACTCCTCGCGACCACCGTTCCGGAGTTCACTTCGCCGCTCACGGTCGGCGGAGTGGAGTTGCAAATCCCGATGCCGTCAGGTGAGTTCGCGCGCTTCCTCATCCAGGAATCGCCGATCATGGAATCCGGCCTCGCGGCGCGGCATCCGGAATTAAGAACCTACGTCGGCCAGGGCATCGACGATCCGACCGCGACGATGCGGCTCGATCTGACGCCGCGCGGTTTTCATGCGCAGATTCTCTCCGCGAAGGGCGACGTGTATGTCGATCCGTATTGGACCGACAGCGACGCGAGTTACGTCTCGTATTTCAAGCGCGACTTCGCCGCGGCGGATAAACCGTTTACCTGCCTCGTCGGCGAAAACGGCGCGCAAATCGCCGCGCCACCGACCCGCAGCGCGCTCGACCGGCCGACCGGCGCGACGCTGCGCAGCTATCGGCTCGCGCTCGCCTGCACCGGCGAATATTCGGCCTACGTGAGCCAGCCAAATGCCGCCAATCTCGGCGACACGCTGGCCGCGATCGTCACCTCGATCAATCGCTGCAGCGGCGTCTACGAGCGGGAATTCGCGATCCGTTTTCTGCTCGTCAACGATGAGGAAAAAATCGTCTTCACGAACAGCGCGACCGATCCTTTCACGAACAGCAACTCGGGTTTGCTCCTCTCGCAAAATCAGCAGACCTGCGACTCGATCATCGGCACGGCCAACTATGATTTCGGCCACGTCTTCAGCACCGCCGGCGGCGGGCTCTCCGCGCTCGGCGTGATCTGCCGCGCGGGTCAGAAAGCGCAATCCGAGACCGGCACCTCGGCGCCAAAGGGCGACCCGTTCGACATCGATTACGTGGTCCATGAGATGGGCCATCAGTTCGGCGCCAACCATCCATTTAACGGCACGAGCGGCGCCTGCGCCGGCGGCAATCGCAATGCTTCGACCGCCTATGAAATCGGCAGCGGCACCACGATCATGGCTTACGCGGGCATTTGTTCGCCGCAGGATCTCGCGCCGCATAGCGACGATTATTTCTACACCATCAGCTACGACGAGGTGGACAATTACACCGGCACCGGAACGGGCAGCACCTGCCCGGTTTCAACTGCGACCGGCAACACGCCGCCGACGATCGCCGCTCTGACCGCGCACACCATTCCGAGTCAGACGCCATTCTCGCTCACCGCGAGCGCGACCGACCCGGACGGCGACACGCTCACTTATTGCTGGGAGGAGTTCGACAAGGGCGCCGCGCAGGACCCGACGAAGACTCCGCGCGACAACGGCGCTTCGCCGATCTTCCGCTCGTTCCCGCCGACCACGAATCCGACGCGGCTCTTTCCGTCGCTCACCTACATTTTGAACAACGCGAATGTTCCGCCCGCAACGATCGGTCCGGATATGATCAGCGGTGAATTTCTGCCCACGACCGATCGCACGATGACCTACCGCGTGACTGTGCGCGACAATCGCGTCGGCGGCGGCGGCAGCAACTACGGCTCGACCACCGTCACCTCGGTGAGCACGGCGGGCCCGTTCGCGATCACCGCGCCTAACAATGCCGCGACCATCGCCGCCGGCTCCCAGCAGACCGTTACCTGGAACGTCGCCGGTTCGAACGCTTCGCCGATCAACTGCACTAACGTGAAGATCACGCTCTCGACTGACGGTGGGCAAACCTTCCCGATCGTCCTCGCCGAGAGCGTGCCGAACAGCGGGACCGCGCTGGTCACGATCCCGAACACCGGGAACGTCGCGACTTCGCAGGGTCGAATCAAAATCGAAGCCGTCGGCAACATCTTCTTCGATATCTCCGACGCTAACCTAACGATCACTTCGTCGAACAATGCGCCGCCGACGCTGACGATTTTGCCTAACGGAATCACCGTGATGCGCGGCACCCCGACCGCGACCGTCGCCGACGTCGCGACCGCGAGCGATCCCGATGGCAATGGCCTGACGGTGGCGATCTCGAATGCGCCCTTCGGCGCGCATCTCTCCGCGAGCATCGCCGGCGGCACCGTCACGGTGAGCGCGACGGTTGATTGCCCTCTCGTCACCACGCTGACCTCGCGCACTTATCCGGTCACCCTCACCGTCACCGACAGCAAAGGCTCGACCGCGACGGGAACCTTCAACCTGATCGTGCAGCCGAATCCGTCGCCGACCCTTGGCACCTACGCCGACGTGAACCTCGTCGTCGGCGGCCGCGGCCGCGTGCGCCCGACCGCGCCGGCGAGCGATCCGAATAACAACCTCGTCCCAAGTCCCTACTCGATCGAGCCCGTCGCGCTCCCGGGCGGAGGCACGATCGCGATCAACCAGCGCAACGGCCAAATCAGCATTCGCAGCAGCCGATCGACCACGACCGGCACGGTGCCCGTAAAAGTGACCGTGCTCGACACCTGTGGCGCCGCGGCGATTGAGTTCTTCAACATCGTCATTACCACCCCGGAGAAACCGTAAGCGGACCGGCGTTTCCTCGACAGCGTTGGCGCGTGGCGCGAAAGTGCCACGCGCCTTCGCGTCTTATGGCCGATGCCCCATCTCTTTCCACCATGGAATCGACCGCCCGCGCTCTGGTCGGTCGGCTGCGCACGGCCGGGCA
The DNA here is from genome assembly GCA_963831805.1 of uncultured Verrucomicrobiae bacterium. Taxonomy (GTDB): domain Bacteria; phylum Verrucomicrobiota; class Verrucomicrobiia; order Chthoniobacterales; family UBA10450; genus Palsa-1392. Next base: position 603,886 of record CAWHRN010000005.1, read on the forward strand.
TGTCGCCTATTTTGCCGGCGGCTGCGTGCGCGATTTACTTCTCGAGAAAACGCCGAAGGATTTCGACATCGCGACCGGCGCGCGGCCGGAAGAGGTGCAGAAGATTTTCCCGCGCACCTACGCGGTGGGCGCGCATTTCGGCGTCATCGTCGTGGTCGAGGACGGGTTTCAAGTCGAGGTCGCGACCTTCCGTTCGGACGGCGTTTATCTCGATGGCCGGCGGCCGGCGGAAGTGCATTTTTCCTCGCCCGAAGAAGACGCGCGCCGGCGCGACTTCACGATCAACGGAATGTTCTACGATCCGCCTAACGAGGCCGTAATCGACTTCGTTGGCGGTCGAGCGGATTTGGAAGCGAAGATCATCTGCGCCATCGGCGAACCCGCGGAGCGCTTCGCGGAAGATCGGCTGCGGCTGCTCCGCGCGATCCGTTTCGCGACGGTGCTGGAGTTTGAGATTGAGCCCGCGACCTGGGCCGCGCTGGCCGAAGCCGCGGGCGGCATCGGCGAGATCAGCGCGGAAAGGATTCGCGAGGAACTGGTGCGGATCTTTCTTTCGCCGCAACGCGTGCGCGGGTGGGACCTGCTTGATCGCAGCGGGCTGCTCGCGCAAATCCTGCCCGAAGTTGCGGACATGAAAGGCTGCGAACAGCCGCCGCAATTTCATCCGGAGGGCGACGTCTTCCAGCACACGCGGATCATGCTCGAGCTTTTGCCTAACGAGGTTTCGCTCCCACTGGTTTTCAGCGTCCTCTTTCACGACATCGGCAAACCGCCGACTGCGACCGTCGACGAGACCGGCCGGATTCGCTTCAACGGTCACGACAAACTCGGCGCCGAGATGACCGAAGTGATCATGCAACGGCTCCGTTTTTCCCGCGCCGAGATCGACGCGACGGTCGAGGCCGTGCGCCAGCACATGGTCTTCAAGGACGTGCCGAACATGCGCGTGGCGAAATTGAAACGCTTCATGGCGCGGCCGACTTTTGTCGACGAGCTGGAGCTGCATCGGGTCGACTGCGCGAGCAGCCACGGGATGCTCGACAATTATGAATTCCTGCAGGCGCGCGCCGAAGAATTCGCGCACGAGCCGATCATTCCGCCGCCACTCGTTAGGGGAAATGATCTTATTGCGCTCGGGCTGAAACCTGGTCCGAGCTTTGGCGAAATCCTCGAAGCGGTCGAGACCCGCCAGCTCGAAGGCGCGTTGCGTGATCGCGAAGAGGCGCTCGCCTGGCTGAAGAAAGAATACGCGCCCGACTTGTCATCCTGAGCCGCGGAGACGGCGAAGGACCTCGCAAGCGTTCGGTGGCGCGGCATTGCCATCGACGTCGAGCAAGGCTTGGGAGATCCTTCGTCGCGCTTCGCCGAGCACGATGACAATACGATCTGCGCGCTCGTCCTTTCGCCGCCAGAGCGGCAGCGAGCAACGCGGACGATCGCCTTTCCGCGCTGCGCCCAGTTCCCGACGACGATGGATTTGGTGCATCCGTGTCATCCGCGAAATCCGTGGTTAACTTTGCCCGATGAAAATCCTCATGATCAGCAGCGAAGGCTGGCCGCTCGCCCGTTCCGGCGCGCTCGCCGACGTCCTGACCGCGCTGCCCCGCGAGTTGAAAAAGCGCGGCCACGAAGTCGCGCTGACCATGCCGTGCCATCGCGAGGTGCTTCGCGACACCGACATCACCGCGCGCATTCTGCCGGTGAACATCGAGATCACGCTCGGGGACAAAAAGCATGTCACGCAGGTCCTTGAAACGCGGACGCCGGATGATCTCCAGATTTTTTTTCTGCGTTGCGACGAGTTCTTCGATCGGCCCGCAGTCTATGGCGAAAAAGGCGAGCCCTATGCCGACAACGCGGCGCGCTTCATCTTCTTCAGCAAGGCCGCGGTCGAGCTGGCGCGGCGGATGACGCCGACCCCGGAAGTGCTCCACGCGCATGACTGGACGGCGGCGCTCGTGCCGGTGCTGGTGCGCGAGCAGGGTCTGCCTTTCCAGACCGTGCTCTCGATTCATCACCTCGCGGCGCAGGGAAGTTTTCCGGCGGCAGATTTTAGCCTAACGAATTTACCGGTGGGTTATTTCGAACCCGCGGGGGTGGAGTTTTTCGGCCGGCTGAACCTGCTCAAGGGCGGCATCAGGTTCGCCGATCGGATCGTCGTCGCGAGCGAACCGTATGCGCACGGGGTGATCACGGAGTCGTTAGGCGAAGGCCTCGAGATGGTGCTGCGCGAGAACGCGGGACGACTCAGCGGCATCCTCCCGGGCGCCGATACGGAACGCTGGAACCCGGCGACCGATCCCTTTTTGCCCAGGCGCTTCGGCACCGGTTCGCTCGAGGCGAAAACAGCTTCCCGCACCCAACTCCTCTCCGACCTCGGGCTCGCCCCCGCGCCGCGCGGCCCGGTCTTCGGGATGGTGACGCGGCTGGTCGGCGAGAAAGGTTTCGACATTCTCCTGCCCGTGCTCGATCGGCTGCTCTCCGATGATGTCCGCCTGATCATTCTCGGGAAAGGCGACCCCGCCTACGAAACCGCGCTCGGGATCGCGGCGCGCAAGTTCCCGACCCGGCTCGCCTATCGGCATGATTACGACGAAGGACTGGCTCATCTGATCGAGGGTGGGAGCGACATCACGCTCATCCCGGCGCGGGTGGAACCGGGCGGCTTCAGTGCGATGCACAGCCTGCGCTACGGCGTGTTGCCGGTGGCGCGGGCGACCCGCGGGATCGAGCAGATCATCGCCGATTACGATCCCGCTTCGGACACCGGTCATGGCTTCCTCTTTTACGAATACGGAAGCGAACCGTTCTGGGACGCGATCAAGCGCGCGCGTGAAGTGTTTGGCCGGCCGGGAGAATGGTCGCGACTGATGAAGCGGGCGATCACGCAGGATTTTTCCTGGGCGCACGCGGCGGAAAGTTACGAGCATCTCTACCGCGGATTGCTCGCGACCCGCGCGGCTGCCTAACGAGCGGCGAGCGACTCGCTCGCGACCCTAACGCCTTGTTTTTGATTGAAGCCGGGTGACGGGCTGACGCTGCGACCAGATCAGGCCGAGGAAAAGAAGCAGGAGAAGCGCCGGCATCACAACAAACAAAGCCCAGACCGTGACGGTCTTCGAAGTGGTCCCGAGGTTTCGGGCGATGAATTCCACCATCGTGTGACCCGCCTTCTCGATTCTTTGCGTCACCTCACTTTCGCCCGCCGAGTCGGGCGCCGCGGACGACGCGCTCGCGGGTCTGGCGATGCCTAGCGGCAGTTGGATTTTCTCCGACGTGCGGTTGAGCAGGAGAATCTGCGGCGCGCTCAACTCGGCGAGTGGCAACTTCGTCACGCCGGTGGAATGCATCACCGTGACGGTGTCCGAGGTGGCGCTGGAGATGTGGACTTTTTGCAGGATGCCCTCTTTCACCTTCAGCATCGGCGGCGGGCGCGTGGCGCGGGCTCCCACCTCTGCACTCTCTGACTCCATCTGCTGGAAGGCGCTCAACGCCCGCTGCCAGTGGGCGCGCACTTGTTCCAAACTCGCCGCGATGGTCGGATTTGCGTGCCCGAGACTGGTGATTTTCGCAAGAGCCGCCTCGGCCCGGTTCGCGAAATCCGCGTCGAAGTTTGCCGGCGGATACAGCACCACCGCGATCACTCCGCCGGACTGCAACTGTTTGTGCTCGCCGGTGGTCGTTACCAGTGTCGAGTAAAGCGCGTTGTCCTGCTGGAAACTCCGAAATTCCATCGCCTCGGTATAACTGCTCGCCGGCACGCGATAGACGAGCACACCCGGCGATTCACTCTCGGCGAAAGCCGTGAGAACGGTGACCGCGAAGCAAAGGAAAACGACCGGGAAAAACCTGATCATTTCCAGAGACGCGGATGAGTCACTTTTCGTCGAAGGCATTTTATTCGGGAACCACGTCTTTGGACTCGGCGATACTGCCGTCGGTGAAAATGATCAGGTTGCCATTGCCATGCACGTCGCCGGTCTCGATGAACCACGGCTGCTTCGGCCATTGATGCGGGCTGGTCGGCTTGTCGTCGAAGCCGGTCGAGATGTAGTCGATCCGGGCGTGCGCCGGCTCGAGGTAATCAGGACTGTGCAGGAAACTCTGGATCGAAGGACAGATCCAGGTTTTGCGATCCACCCCAAAAGGCGCGAGGGCGGCGATCCAGGCATTCGCGAAGTCCTCGCCGGTCGAGTAGTTCTTCAGGAAAATCTGCGGCCAATGACCGTTGCGCTGGACGTAAACATCCGTCGCCACGTAGAGACTATGCAGATTCGAAATGCACTGCACTTTCTCCGCCCGATCGCGCAGATTTGCGTAAACCGGGATGAGGAGAGTGACGAGAATCGCGATGATCGCGAACACGATCATCAACTCGAGCAGGGTGAACCCGGCGCGGAGCCGAGGTCGGCGAACGCGCGACGACGAGGACATGAGAGCGCGCCGGCGCGCGAGACTCGCTAGCCTGTGCCGGTGCCGGTCGGCGGCGTGAGCACGCCGGCGGCGGGCGCGGTGTCGGATTGCTTAAAGCCCATCACCTCGAGGTTCAGGGTCCCGTTAATTACAGGATCGCCGTTGTCCTGAACGCCGCCATTCGAGATGACCGCGTCGGCCGTGCCAGTGAGTAATGCGCTCGATTGACTCTGGGTGTTCGTGTTCTGCGTCACCTTCGCCGTCACCGTTCCGGTCACGCTCGCCGTCACATCCGATGTTTGGACCGAACCCGTGCCGTCGAGAAAAGTCAGTGTGTAATTATAAGTCGCATAGAGGAGTGCGCTCACCGTTGCGTGATTCGGGTCAGTCACACCTTGAATGGTGCCGCCGAAAATCCGCCCGCGGGCAAACATGAGAAAACCGCCGGTCGAAGCACCGTCCGTCGGAATTCCGAGAGTGAACACCCCGAGGGAATCTGCGGTGGACGGATTGTTCGGATCGTAAACCGGCTGGAGCACGCCCGCGTAAGTCCCGGAGAGGCTGGTCTTGTTCACCGGGTAAGGCGGCCCGCCGCTGATGGCAAAACACTGTGCAGCGCTGAGGATAACGCAGAGGAGCGAACCGAGGACGGATTTCATCGCCGGGGAGAATAGGTGGCTTGGCCGAAGGAGGTCAACGGGAAAGTTCGAACCGGAAGAATGAAGAGACGAGTTCGAAAAAGCGGGCGCCCCGAACTGTCATCCTGAGCGCAGCGAAGGACCTCGCAGACGTTGCGCGGCATCGTTAGGCCAAGCCAGGTCGCCAAACGCCCGCGGGGTCCTTCGCCGTCTGCGCGGCTCAGGATGACAACGCGGTTGCGGGAGCTCCCGCCGTCTCGTTAGGCTCGATCGCCAGTCCGAGCTCGCGCAGCAGTTCTACATCGGCGTCGACGGCCGGGTTCGCCGCGGTGAGCAGCTTGTCGCCGTAGAAAATTGAATTCGCGCCCGCGAAAAAGCAGAGCGCCTGCCCTTCGCGCGAGAGCCGGGTCCGGCCAGCCGCGAGCCGGACGCGCGCCCGCGGCAGCGCCAGCCGCGTGACCGCGATCAGCCTGACGAGCTCGAAAATATCCACCGGCGGCTGCTCCGCCAGCGGCGTGCCGGGCATCGCCATCAGGCAGTTGATCGGCACGCTCTCCGGCGCGGGCTCGAGGTTGCTCAGTACTTCCAGCATGCGCAGCCGATCGTTAGGCGACTCGCCCATCCCGACGATGCCGCCGGAGCAAACCGACATCCCGCTTTCCTGCACCGCCGCGATCGTCGCCAGCCGATCGGCAAAAGTATGCGTGCTCACGATCTCGGGATAAAACTCCGGCGAAGTATCGATGTTGTGATTATAAGCGGTCACGCCCGCTTCCTTCAGCCGGCGCGCCTCGTTAGGCCCGATCTGGCCTAACGTCACGCAAACCTCCATCCCGAGCTGGCTCACCTCGCGAATGGTCTCGATGACCTGTTCGAATTTCGGCGTTCCCTCGCGCACGCCGCGCCAGGCCGCACCCATGCAAAATCGCGTTGCGCCCTGCGCCCGCGCCCGTTTCGCCGCGGTCATGATTTCATCCACCGGCATGAGATTTTCCCGCTCCAAGCCGGTGGAATAATGGGCGCTCTGCGCGCAGTAGACGCAGTCCTCGCTGCAACCGCCGGTCTTGATCGAGAGCAGGCTGCAACGCTGCACCTGTTCGCCGCGCCAATGTTGCAAATGCGAGGCGCGGCTTTGCGAGATGAGATCAAAGAGCGGCTGATCGTAGAGCCGTTTGAGTGCGGCGAAATCCATGCTCGTTATCCTTAAACGCAGAGCGCGCCGAGTGCACCGAGATATGCGCGGAAATGTTCACGCCTTTCCGGCACCGTCTGCGAGCTGAGCGGAGAGATAATCTTTCAACTCGGCGAGCGGGTTCTCGGTCTCTTCGCGTTGCAGAAAATCGGCGAGCGCCGCGCGCGCCGGCGGGCTGGCCTTGATCGCGCGGAACAGTTCCGCGCGATCCTTCGATTCGAGCAGCCTAACGAAAAGCCGATCGAGCCGTTCCTGCGCCGCGGGCTGGAGCGAGGGATGCGCGGAGTCGTGCAACTGCGTCAGCGTCAACTCGAGCGCCGGTTTCCAATCCCGCTGTCGCGCCGCGACCGCGCCGCGGAAATCGCGAATCTCCGCCGCGTATTGGCCGCGCGGATATTCGTGATCGTAAGCATCGAGCGCGACGCTGATCCGCACCGGGTCGAACGGCATTTGCTCCTTCGTCCGCTCCGCTTCCGCGTAATCCCAGCGACCACTCTCCGGCCAGAAAATTTCCTGCCAGGCCACTTCCGGCTTCGACTCCATGAAAATCGCCCGAGCGTGCAGCAGCATCGCTGCTTCGCGCTTCCGGCTTTTCGGAAATTCGGCGAGGAATTTAGCTGTCAGTTTTTCCAGCATCGGATAATCGCGCGTCTTGAAAGAATACGGCGCGCCATCCTTCTCCGGCATCGCTGGGAACGGGACCGCGATCAGGTGATTCGCGACAACCGCGAGATCGAGAAACGCCAGGTAATCGATTACCGGTGCCATCGCCGGATCGGCCAACGCGAGCGCGATCTGGCTCCGCAACACGGCGTCGCGATCGATCCTATTTCCAGCAGCATCGGCCTGGTCCTCATCGTTGAAATTCGTCTCCGGCCAATACCCCCAGACACTCTCCCGCATGCAAGCGGTGCGGAGCGCGACGTAGCGCGCGCGGATGGCAGCGCCCGGATCAGGTTCCTGCAAAAACGTTTGCAGATCGTCGAGGTAATTGATCCAGAACGCGGCGTTGATCGTGCGCTGCAAGGCGTGCGCCTGCTGCGCCAGCTCGGCGACTTCGACTTGGAGTTTTGGCAGTTCCCATTCGGCCGCTTCCTTCTCCAGCGCGAGAACCCGCGGAATGATCGGCGCCCAGCGACCCTCGTCTTCCGACGCGGAGTCGCCCTGCGAGCCGCTCGACCAGCGGGTATGCGGCGGCGCTGGCTCACCGGAAAAATTCCAGTAAACCGCCAGGTCGCGCGCTTCGGTCGAGTCAGGAAAATCGCGCCGGAGCTGCTCGTAAATCTGCCGCGAGACCGCGCCGGCGTTCGTCTCCGCCGCGCGCTTGCGCGCGTACGGCGAGACGTCGGCGATCGCCGGAATCGCCTCCAGCGCGTGCCAGAGCGCGGCGGGCGTGGCGGCCTTGCGCCACCATTCGAAGGCGTGCCGTAGCTCGTCGCGGTTTTCCATTTCCGCGTCCGCCTCCGCGTCGAGTCCGAGCGCCTTCGCGTTCTCGCGCCGCCGCAGATCGGCCGAGGCCGCGTCGTCGCGGTAAACTTCGCGCCGCGTCTTCTCGGCATCGAGCGGATAGGTGAGTAACTTGCCGCGAGCGGCCGCCCAACGGTCGCCCAGTTCCGCGCAAAGCTTCCCGCGCTCTGTCGGCTCCGTCGCCGCGCCTAACGACGCGGTCAGCGCCTCGATTTTCTCCGCGGCCAGCGCCCATTGCGCCGGCGTCAGGTATTTTTTCGCCTCGGCAAAATCCTCCCGCGCGAGGTAGCGCTGGGCGAGCGTTTCGTTGAACTCGATCCGTCGCTCCGGTGCGAGGTCACTTCGCCTGACGACCGCGGCCAGCTCGGCCAGCGGCGCGAAATTTTGCAGGGTGTCGATCAGTTGTTTCACCTGCGCCGGCTCCGCGCCCGAAAGATCGGGCGGCGGCAGCTCGCTGTAGTTTGACGGCTCTTCGGGTGCGTTCAGTTCCTCGAGGGCGAGGATCGCTTCGCCGGCCTGGTGATTGTCCTGCAAAGTCAGCGCGAGCCGGAGTTGCGCGCCGCGCGCGAGCGGACTCCGCGGGAAATTTTTCTCAAACGCCTGATAAGCCGTGATCGCTTCGCCGAGCTTCCCCGCCCGCTGCAAGGCGACCGCGCGCGCGAAGAGCAGATCGTCGCTTCGCGTCGGTTGCGCGACCGCGCTTTCGCTCAGCTTGAGCGCTTCCTCCTGCCGCCCCGCGCCACTCGCCGCGTAGGCGAGGATGGCGAGAAAGCGCGGCTGCCAAACCGGATCGCGGTAGAAGCGCTTGTCGATCGCGACGACGTGCGCGAGCTGCGGGAGAATCGCCTCGCGCCACTTCCGCACTTCCGCCGGGTCGTCTTCCTCGCCGTTGAAATTATCGGCCTCCGAACTGTTCACGATCAGGTAGATCAAACCCATCGCGGCCCGGGGATGGAGGGCGACTTCGGCCAAGGCGGCTTCGTTAGGCTGGGAGGCGATGCGGGAGAGCGTTTTCTCGCACATCAGGAGCGCGCTCGACCGGATCTCGGGATGACTCGGCAGCTCCGTCTGGGCGATGTAATAGCGGAGCGCCGCGGGGTAGTCGCGCGAATCGTAGGCGATCGCACCGAGCCAGCCGAGCGCGTCCGCCGCCAGAATCCCGTGCGGATATTTCGCGAGATACTGACCGAAAAGCTCGCGCGCGCGCGGGCGATTCTCCGCCACTTTCTCGATCTCTTCCGGCTTCGAGGAATAAGTGCGCGAGCGCGAAAGCTGGCAGCGCGCGTCCATGAAAAGCGCGCTCTCCGCCCGCGGCGATTGCGGCGCTTCCGCGAGCACGCGTTCGAACCAGCGCTGGCTCTCGGTGTCCTCGCCGCTCTTGAAACCGAGCGCGCCGCGCAGGTAAAGCCATTGCGGACGGAGCGCCGGGGACGCGGCCGCGAGCTGCTTCTCGACCTCCACCGCATTTTCCCCGGAAACGCTCGGCTCATCCCAGACGCGGCGACGCTCGCTCGGCTCATTTTTCCAACTCAGGCCAAACCAATCCGCGTGCTGAAAACGCCAGCGCACATAAGCGGCCAGCTCGCCTTTCGGAGCCGCGACCGCGAAGGCGTCGTGCAAGTCGTGGAGCAGGTTGAACAGCTCCGCCTTCGAGCTCGGATCGAAACGGGCAAGCTCGAGGAGATGATCGATCTCCGGCAACAGGTCGGCCGCGCTCTGGGTCGCGAGCTTGTCGGCGAGCGCGGGCATGGCTTTCTGATAATCGCCCCAGCCCTTTCCGTTAGGCGGCGGGAGCGTCTCGCCGTAGATTTCCTCGAGCGATTTCGCCGGGAGCCGATGGAGATAAAAGGGCAGCGTCGGTGGCGCGTCATCGAAGGAGCCGCCGCAGCCTAACGAGTGCGCGGCGAGGAGCGGCCCGAGGGTGAGGAGAAGAAAAGCGGTTACTCGATTTTGCGCCATGCGTTGTCCCCCGGGAGGATACGGTAACGAAGCGAAGCGATGGAAGCCGCGGGCGCAAGCTGGAGCAGGCCGGTGCGCAGGGATTCGCCGGCGCGGAGCTGGCTGAACCAGAGAGTCAGCCGGCGAGCCAGCGGCACGGCGACCGCGACCGGCTGCGCCGCGTCCGGGTCGGCATGTGCGAGCATCCGCCAGAAATCGCCCGCGCTCGCTTCGCGCCAGAGCGGCGCGGGCGCGTCCAGTTCGAGGGAGTAGCCGCGCTCTGTGTCGGTGAAACGCGGCGGGAGATCGATTGCGGAGTCGTTCGTTAGGCAAAGGTTTTGATCAGCGGTTTGGCGGAGGACGAGCTGCGGCGCTTCCGCGTTGCCGAGGTTGGCAAGCGTCGGCAACGACCAGCCGCCCGCGGCGGTTCCGTCCGGCAAACGGAAAAACGTCACGCCACGCGCGCCCTGTTTTTCCGCCTCCGCAACCACACGGTCGAGCGCGGTGCGCTCCGGCCAGCGCGCGGCAATCCATTCGTCTTTGCGCAACGCCGTGGACGCGAGCTGGTGATCAGCCACAACGCGCAGAAGCATCGTGCCTAACGACGTCGGCGCGGTTACTTTGAGCGAACGGTCGAAGCAGACGTCGTCCCAGCGCCAGCTCCGAAGATGCCCGCGCGATTTGCCGGACGTGTCGTAGATCGTGACCCGCGCGAAGTTCGGCAATCCGGCGCGCCACGGAACCGGGCAGCGGCTCCAATGCTGCAACTGCGCGGTTACTTTCTCCGGGTCGAGCAACGGCAGCGGCTGCGGAATTTTCGCCCGCACCGGATCCGGCTCGAGGTCGTAAAACATCGGCGCGACTTCCGTCACCGCCGCCGCGACTTCGCGGAAAGCCGGTTGCCCGATCCAACCGACCAGCGCCGTGATCGTTAGGCGCGGAATTTTCTCGCGGACTTGGTGAAGAAGCTGCGCGTATTCCGCGAGCCGCCGGTCGGGACAATCGTAATCGATCTCCAGCTCCGCAAAATGCTGCGCCAGGAGCAACGGCGCGGCCTGGGCGAGGGAAGCGCTGCCCGCCGGATCGAGCCGCACCACCGGCACGACGCGAAACCCCCTAACGACCGGCTGCGGCAGCGGCGGCTGTGCCCAATTCCACGTGCCGTCGCGCACCGCCAACTCGCCGACGTGCCAGTAAAGCGTCTCCACCTGGGCAGAGCGAAGCGCCGTCACCTCCTCCTGGGTCAGCGGCTTTGCCCGATGCCAGACCCAGAATGAAGTCTCCATCGCGCGGGCCGACGCAGCGCAGCAAAGGAGCAGGAAAATTAACCGCAGAGAGCGCAGAGGATGCAGAGCCAGAGTAGAAAAGAAAATAACGTTTCCTCCTCCGCGCTCTCTGCGTCCTCTGCGGTTAACAATTCAGTCAGACGGCGATCGGCGCCTTGATCGCGGGATGCGGGTCGTAGCCGACGAGGGTGAAATCTTCGAACCGGAAATCGTGAATGTTTTTTACCGCGGGGTTCAATTCCATCCGCGGGAGCGGACGCGGCGCGCGGGTGAGCTGTTCGCGCGCTTGCTCGAGGTGGTTCCGGTAAAGATGAAGATCACCAAAGGTGTGGATGAATTCCCCACTCGTTAGGCCGCAGACCTGCGCGACCATTTTCGTGAGCAGGGCGTAGCTCGCGATGTTGAAAGGCACGCCGAGAAAGAGATCCGCGCTCCGCTGATAGAGCTGACAACTGAGCGCGCCATCCTGAACGTGGAACTGGAAAAGCGCGTGACACGGCGGCAGCGCCATGGCGTCGACTTCCGCCGGGTTCCATGCGGTGACCATGAGCCGGCGGCTGTCCGGATTGGTCTTGATCTGCGCGATCACGTTATCGATCTGGTCGATCCGCTCATCGTTAGGCCCGCGCCAGTCGCGCCACTGCGCGCCGTAAACGCGGCCGAGTTCGCCGCGCTCGTCGGCCCACTCGTTCCAGATCGTCACGCCCTTTTCCTGGAGCGAACGGACGTTCGTTTCGCCGCGCAAAAACCAGAGCAGCTCGTGAATGATCGACTTGAGATGGAGCTTCTTCGTCGTCAGGAGCGGGAACGTTTCACGCAAATCGAACCGCGCCTGCGCGCCGAAAACCGAGAGCGTGCCGGTACCGGTGCGGTCTTCCTTTGGTTTGCCCTTTTCCAGAACGAGCCGGAGCAGATCGAGATATTGCCGCATCGGCCTAACTAGTGCCTAACGAATCAAATGATCCGCCACTTCGGTGTCTTGCCGTCGTCCTGCGTCTCCCAGAGGCGCACGCCGCCCGGATAAACGTTGCGATTGTGCCCGAGGACCACGCCTTCCGGCAACTTCTCGTCGAGCAGTTTGGCGTTCCCGCCGCCGAGCACGATCCGGTCGGCGATGAAGGCTATCTTGAGCTGCTCGACCGCCCGCGTCGCTTCCCGGCGCCAGTCTTTTTTCCCGATCTTTTCCATCCCGGCCTCGCCGAGCTGATCCTCGAGAATACCGTCATTGAGGTAGGGCAGAAAGCCGAGCTCGAGGGAGAAAACGTGGCCTTCCCAGGCGAGCGCGGAACCTAGCCCGGTGCCGAGGCCCAGAAAAAGCATGCGCCCGGCGCCTTCGTAACTGCCGAGCGCCTGGAGCGCGGCGTCATTGATCACCCGCGTCGGCTTGCCCAACGCCCCGGCAAAATCAAAATCGACCCAGCCCTTGCCCAGGTTCTTGGGCTCTTTCAAGATCCGTCCCTCCCGCACCGCCGAGGGAAACCCGATCGCGACCGCGTCGTATTCCCAGTCGCGCGTCTGCTCTTTGATCCCGGCGATCGTCTCTGCGGGCGCGAGTTTTGGGCCCGACGGAAATTTCCGGCGTTTCTCCTCCGCGGAGATCATCAGCTTCACGTTCGAGCCGCCGATATCGACGACCAAAATCTTCTTCTTCATGCGCGGTCTTTCGGCAGATTCTTAATCGGCGAAAGCCGCATTTTGCCCTTGCGCTGTTTCTCCGCGAGCTTTTTCGCCTGCCGCCGCGAGTGCTCGCGGAACTGCAGTTGGGCCTGCGCCGGACGCTCGCCCTCGGCCGGCTTCAGACGCACATAAGTGCCATCCGCCTGCAGCTCCCGTGCCTTGCCGTGATCGCGCAGAAAACGCGGCAGCACTTCGTTGATCACCTCGTCGCGAATGGCCGGCGCCTCGATCGGGAAGGCGATCTCGACCCGGCGATAAAAGTTCCGCGGCATCCAGTCGGCGCTCGCGAGATAAAGACGCGGCTTGCCGTCGTTCGCGAAAAAATAAATCCGGCTGTGCTCAAGGAAACGTCCGACGATCGAGATCACCCGAATGTTCTCGCTCAGCCCCGGAATTCCCGGACGCAAAGAGCAAATTCCCCTAACGATCAAATCGATCTTCACTCCGGCGCAGGAAGCTTCATAGAGCTTCTCGATCACTTCCTGGTCGACCAGCGAATTGAGCTTCGCGATGATCCGGCCTTCCTGCCCTTCGCGGGCGAGATCACGCTCGTGCTCGATCATTTGGATGAGGCGCTGGTGGAGATCGAACGGCGCGACGAGGAGCTTTTTCAAACCCGGATAACCGGCCAGCCCGGTGAGCGTGTTGAAGACCATCGCGACCTCTTCGGTCAGCTCCGGCGCGGTCGTGAAAAGGCTGAAGTCGGTATAAATGCGCGCGGTTTTCGGATGATAATTTCCCGTGCCCAGATGGACGTATTGGCGGAGCCGGTCGGTGTCTCGCCTAACGACCAGCAAGGCCTTGCAATGCGTCTTTAACCCGACCACGCCGTAGACCACATGCGCGCCCGCTTCCTCGAGGCGACGCGCCCATTGGATGTTGTTTGCCTCGTCGAAACGCGCCCGCAATTCCACCAGCGCAGTCACCTGTTTGCCGGCATCGGCGGCGTTGATCAGCGCCTCGACGATCGGCGAATCGCCGCTCGTCCGGTAGAGCGTGATCTTGAGCGCGAGCACCTGCGGATCGGCCGCGGCGCTCTCGATCAATTCCACCACCGGGTCGTAACTTTCGTAAGGGTGATGGAGCAAAATATCCTGCCGGCGCATTGCCTCGAAGATGTCGGCATGCGGCGGAAGCGCCGGGTCCCGCGTCGGTTGGAAGACGCGGTCTTTTAGTTTCGCGAAGGCGTCGTTCGAGACCAGCGGCATGAGGTGCGTCATCGAGAGCGGGCCGTCGAGTTTGTAGAGATCGGCCGGCCCGAGCTGGAAAAAATCGAGGAGCAAATCGGAGAAGTCGTTAGGGCAATCGGCCTCTACTTCGAGGCGCACGGCGTTGCCGCGGCTGGAGCGGCGAAGCTCCTGCTCAATGCTTCGAAGGAGGTTGTCGGCTTCCTCGTCGTCGACGTAGAGATCGCTGTTCCGGGTGACGCGAAAGGCGTGCACGCCATCGATCAGAAGGCCGGGGAAAAGCTCGGCGATGTGATGTTTTATGAGCGAGGCGAGGTAGAGATAATTCCAGGTCTCGTCGCCCTTTTCCCCGCGCGGCATCAGGATCAAACGCGAGACCGCGCGCGGCACCTGCACGATCGCGTGCATCGGCTCGCCGCCTTCGCGGGTTCGCGCCCTGACGAGCAAATTGTGGCTCTTGTTCGCGAGCTGCGGGAATGGATGGCTCGCGTCGACCGCGAGCGGCGTGAGCATCGGGAAGACTTCCTGTTGGAAATAGCGCTGCGCCCAGGCGGCCCGTTTCGCGCCCAGGTCCGCGCTCTGCCGGATGCGGATGTTGTTCTGTTTCAGGGCCGGCGCGAGCTCGTCGTTCCAGAGCGCGTATTGCGTCGCGACCATCTCGTGCACGATGCGCTGGATGGCGTTGAAAAGATCCGTCGGGCTCATTCCATCCGGGCCGACGTCGCTCGTCTCGCTCGCGATCTGTTGCTTGATGCCGGCGACGCGAATCTCGAAAAACTCGTCCAGATTCGAGCTCACGATCCCGAGGAATTTGATCCGCTCGAGCAACGGCTGGGTTGAGTCCTGCGCCTCCTCGAGGACGCGGCGGTTGAACTCCAGCCAGCTGAGCTCGCGGTTGATGAAATTCGCGTGGTCGGAGAAATTTGGCGTAGCCGGCGATTCGTTAGGCGAGACCATCGGCACGACGTTATCGGGCGGCGCGGCAGGAGGCGGAGTGGAGTTATTCGGCATGGCGAAGCCGCGGACGAGTGCGGGGCAGCAATTAACCCGGAAGGACGGACCCACGCAAACAGCGCCCGCTGCGGTCTTGCCGGCGCTTCTTCCGCCGCGCATGCTCCGCCCCAATGGCGCGCACGCGTGGGAAAAAATCCGCTGGAAAATGGTGGGAACTCGAGTTTGTGGAATGGCTCGGATTCACCCTCGGCGTGCTCGCGATTATCGCGGTCTTCTGCGTCTTTTTCATTCGCCGACACGTCCTCGAATATCATCTCGAGCACACCTTCGCGGTGAGCGATCCGGCCTTCTTCGGGTCGGCGCTCGCGCTCGCCGATCCGGTGCCGCTGGCCGGGAACAAGATCGATCTGCTCGAGAACGGCGATACCTATTTCCCGGCCATGCTCGCGGCCATCCACGGCGCGGAAAAGACGGTGAACTTCGAGGCTTACATCGTTTATTCCGACAGCGTCGGGCACGCCTTTCGCGACGCGCTCTGCGAACGCGCCCGCGCCGGCAAGGAAGTGCGCGTGCTTCTCGACGGAGTCGGCTCCGGTTCGAAACTCGATAACTCCGACGTGAAAATGCTGAAGGATGCCGGCTGCAAATTCAGCTACTACCATCCGCTGAGATCGTGGCGGATCGATCGCACGAATCGCCGTTCCCATCGTCGCGTGCTCGTGATCGACGGCAAAGTCGCGTTCACCGGCGCCGTTGGTTTCGCCGAGGAATGGTCCGGTCACGCGCAGGACCCGAAACATTGGCGCGATCTCGCCGCGCGCGTGGAAGGTCCACTCGTGGCCGAGTTGCAGAGCGCGTTCGAGGCGCACTGGATCAAGACCTATGGCGAAACTCTGAGCGGGCCGGACCAATTCCCGGCGCATCCGCCGGCGGGAAACCTGCACGCGCAGGCGATCGCTTCCTATTCCTTCTCGATGGCGCCGATCCCGGTGACGCAGGCGATCGCGTTCGCCGCGGCGGAGAAACGCATTTGGATCACCAACGCTTATTGCACGCCGACCGAAGACCAGGTGGAGCTGCTCGTGAAAGCCGTCCAGCGCCACGTCGACGTCCGTCTGATTCTGCCCGGCAAAAACAATGACCAGCCCCTAACGAAAAGCGCGGGCCGCGCCGCCTACGGCAAAATGCTCAAGGGCGGGGTGAAGATTTTCGAATACCAGCCGACGATGATTCACACGAAATCGATGGTGATCGACGGGCGTTTTGCGCTCGTCGGTTCGTCGAATTTCGACGCCCGCTCCGCGGAGATAAACGAAGAGCTCGATCTCGCGATTTACGACGAGGAATTCGGGAAACGGATGGAAACGATCTTCGAAAAAGACCTCGCGCAATCGAAGGAATACACGCTGCAGGATTTCAAGAATCGCACGCTCTGGGAGCGGACCACGGAATGGCTGGCGCTGCCGTTTCGTTCGCAGATGTAGCGCGGGTCTCTGACCCGCGTCGTTCAGGCAGCGGCGTCGAGCACGACGCGGGTCAGAGACCGGCGCTACATGTTCGGACGACTTCGAGTCGTGGCGTCAGGACAACCAGGTCAGCATCCATTCCCACCGCGAGCGCCCCTTTTGTTTTCCAGCTCATTGCGCGCGCCGGTGTTTCCGTGGCCATCCGGACGGCTTCGTGAACCGGCGTACGAACCCGCTCAACCATCTGCCTAACGAGGTCGATCATCCGCGCCGCACTTCCGGCGAGGGCCGAGCCATCCGCCACCCAGCAGGCGCCATCGCGCACGATGCATTCCTTCTCGCCGAGGGTGAATGTGGCTTCGTTAGGCAATCCCGCCCCGGCAGTCGCGTCGGTCACGAGACAGATCCGCTGCGCGCCTTTCGCCTGATATAGCATCCGCATCAGCGTCGGCGAGACGTGGTGACCGTCGGCGATCAGCTCGCAGAAAATCTCCGGCTCACCCAAAGCGTATTCGAGCAGACCGGCGGTGCGCTCGCCTGCGCGCCGGCGCATGCCGGACATGCAGTTGAAAGTGTGCGTGACCTGCCGCATCCCGGCCGCGAAAGCCACCTCCGCTTCATCGTCCCAGGCGGCGCTGTGCCCGCCACTGCTCGCGATTCCCGAGGTTCGTTAGGCGCGCGACCAGTTGCGGCGCGCCCGGGCCCTCCGGAGCCAGCGTCACCCGGCGAATCGGACCGGCATTTTCCAGCAACTGCGCGACCCGCTCCGGCGTCGGCTCGACCACGAAATCAACGTTCTGCGCGCCGCACTTCTCGCGCGCAATAAACGGGCCTTCCACGTGTGCGCCGCGCAGTTGCGGGATCGATTCGATCGCCGCGCCGATCGCCTGGACGACGCGCGCGATTTCGTCCAGCGGCGCGGTCACGGTCGTTAGGCAAAGCGAAGTCGTGCCGCCGGCCAAATGATGCGCGCAGATCGCGCGGAAGGCTTCCGCCGTTCCCTCCATCGTGTCGCAGCCGACGGCGCCGTGGACGTGGAGATCGATGAACCCGGGCGCGAGGAAATTACCCGCCAGGTCGACCACCTCCTCGCCGCGCCGGGGTGCGATTCGCTCGCCGATTTCCGCGATTTTCCCTTCCGCGACCCGGAGCGCGAGGCCGTCGGCGACGCGGTCAGGAAAAAGAAGTCGGCCGTTGGTGAAGATCATTTGCCCGCGCATAATTGCCCCTGCTCATGTCCGCTCGCCACTGGTTTCGCCATTTCGCCGTGCGCGGAGTCTTTTGGCGGCGCTACCTCGATTTCGGGCAGACCGACGTGCCGTTCTATCTGCGCACGATCATGATCATTTTGTGGACCTGCTTCTTTTACTTTTTCGCCGCCCCGGCGCGCCGCGCGATCCTGCGCAATCTCGCCGTCATTCTGCCCGGCTCCAGCCGCCTAACGAATTACGGCCGCGCCTGGCTGACGCTCTTTAATTTCGCCTGGACGATTTCCGACGCGGCCGATCACAAGCTGGTCAAAACCGAGTTCGCCTACACGGTGGAGGGCGCGGAAAATCTCGCGCGTCTCGCGGCCGCGCCCGGCGCGATCCTGCTCACTGCGCACATGGGCAGCTACGATCTCGGCGCGGCGCTTTTCGCCGATCGCTACCAGCGTGAAATCCGGATGGTGCGCGCGCCGGAAGCGGACGCGAAGACCGCAGAGCACGTCGACGCTTCACTCGCGCGGGCGGCTGCCGGCGCGGTCAAGGTCGCGTACAATACCGCTGGCATGGCGCTGCCTTTCGAGTTGCTGAATGCGCTCCGCGCCGGAGAGATCGTTTCCATTCTCGGGGATCGCGCGACCGCGGGGATTTCGGCGCGCGAGACGCGGCTCTTCGGCGAGGTCGTCAGGCTGCCGGACGGGCCATTCACGCTCGCGCTCGTCGCGCAGGCGCCGATCTTTCCGGTCTTCATTTTACGAACCTCGTTTCACCATTACAAAATCATCGCGGGCGACCCGTTTTATTGCCGGCGGACCGAGGCATCGCGCGACGTAGCGATCGACGAAGCGCTCGCGACCTGGTGCCGGAAACTCGAGGAGGTGATCCGGCCAAACTGGGAACAATGGTTCTCACTCGTCCCGATTTTCCCCGCGCTATGAACGGCGAAGCCGGATACTGGTTTGCGCTCCCGCGACTCTGCGCGCGGCTGATGGGACGGAAAGTGCGACGCGCGGAATGGAGCCGCTGCGAAGCCTACGGGCTCGGCGGGCTGGTCTTCGGCCTGGGCTGCGTTTTTTTCGCGCACGCGCTGTTCGGAGTCGTTAGGCGATGGCCGTTCCGCGCGCTCTGTCTTCTGCTCACGCCGCTCTCGGTTTGGATCGGATGTCTGTTGCTTTACTTCGTGAACTGGCTTCTAGCCGGCTTGCTTCGCCGGCTCGGGCTTTATACCGCGCGCAGGAATAACTCGTTCCAGAGTTTCATTCTCATCGCGTTGGTCAGCCTGTTCGCCGCGCTTCTCGTGCTCGACGAAACCGGCTGGTTGCGCTCGTTAGGCATTTTCTGGCTTATGCTCGTCACGCTCAATCTGAGCGCGGGATTGATCGAAAAATTCCGATGACGCGACGGCTGATCTTGGCGTTCGCGGCGGGCGCGCTGGTTTTCTTTGTCGTGATCGTGGCGCACCGGCCATGGCTCGCATTCGGCGTGCTCTTCCTCTCGCACCTGCTCGTGCTCTACCCGACGCTGGTTGCGAATTGCCAATGGTGGGGACCGGTTGCGACGCATTTCGAGACACCGCGGCGCGAAGTTTGGCTGACGATCGACGACGGACCGGATGCGCTCCACACGCCGCAGATGCTGGAGCTGCTCTCGCGCTTCGACGCCCGGGCGACGTTTTTCACCATCGGGAAAAAAGCCGCCGCGCTCCCGGAAGAGATCGCGCGAATTGCTTCAGTCGGCCACGAGGTTGCGAACCACACCTTCTCGCATCCGAGCGCGAGCTTCTGGTCCTACCTCCCGGCGGGAATCGGCGCGGAGATCGATCGCCATCCGGTCCGGTCCGGTTATTTCCGCGCCCCGGCCGGCCTGAAGAACTTCTTCGTTCATCCTTTACTCGTTAGGCGCGGGATGCGGCTGGTCGGCTGGTCGGTGCGCGGGCTCGACACCGTGAGGCGCGCGCCAGAAACCGTCGTCGCCCGCATTCGCAGCGGTTTGCGGCCGGGCGCAATCATTCTTCTCCACGAAGGTCACCGGACTGCGACCACGCCGGGCTTTCATCCGCGCTGTCTCGAGCTCACGCTCGCGCTGCTGGCGGCGGAAGGTTATCGCTGCGTGCTCCCGGCGCCGGAGCAACTTCGGCCGCGTGCCGGCGGAAGATGAAGAGGTGATTGTTGAACGGCGTCGCGCCCCAGAGCGGCTCGATCGTGCTTTCGAATTCGTCAGGCGAAAAGCGCCCGCAGATCTGATCGCGGCTCGGGAAGTGCAACGGCGCCGCAACGTTCCAGGTGATGATCTGCGCGAAGCGCTCAGCCAGAAAAGTGAGCCAAAAGCGCGTATTCCGATCGCGTGGACAATCGCGAATCACCAGCAAGCCGCCCGGCACGACCCGCGGCAGGAGCCGATTGAGGAGCCGCTCTTGCTCGTTAGGCGAGAGGTAATGAAGCACGTCGAAGAGCACGAGACTGCCGGTCCGCTCGAGGTTTTCGCCGGCGTCCTTTTCGATAAACTCGAGGCTCGGATAGCCGGCCGAAGCTGCCCGCGCGCGGGCGATTTTCCGCCGATCGCGATCGATCCCGACGATCGGCGGCTGGAAATTTCTCTCGCGCAGATAAAGACCGAGCAGGCCAACTCCGCAGCCAATGTCGATCAGTTCTTCATGCGAATGCTGCAAAAGTCCGAAGGCCGCCGGGAAGACCGGATCACTCCGCAATTTCCGCCCGGCGTAGAGCCGCAGCCAATGCTCGCCGAAGCGCGCCGCGACCCGCGCGCAGGCGTGCTCGTGCGCGCTCGCCGCGGCCGCGTTCCCATTTTCCATTGCGTGGCTCTTTCGCGCTGACAGAATGATCACGCAAATGACCGGCCTTTTCTCCTCCTACGAGGTCGCGCATTTTTTCGACGAAATGTTCTCCGCGCCCGGCGTACCGCGGCCTCATTATCGTCGGCTGTTGGCGAGCTTCGCGGAAATGGGCGCGGCCGATTTCGAGCGCAAACGCAATCTCGCGGCGACCTCGTTCCTGCAACAAGGCGTCACCTTCACGGTCTACAACGACGACCAGGGAACGGAGCGCATTTTTCCCTTCGACCTCATTCCGCGGATCATCCCGGCGCGCGAGTGGGACCTGATCGAACGCGGGCTCGTCCAGCGAATCACCGCGCTTAACCTTTTCCTGCACGACATCTATCACGGCCAAAACATCCTGCGCGATCGCGTGATTCCGAAGGAGATCGTCTGGGAAGCAGAGAATTTCCGGCCGGAGTTCATGCACTTCGATGTGCCGCGGAACATTTACATCCACATCTGTGGGACCGACCTGATCCGCGACGGCGACGGCCGTTATCTCGTGCTCGAGGATAACGCGCGCTGTCCTTCCGGCGTCTCCTACGTCCTGGAAAACCGGCAGGCGATGAAGCGGATTTTCCCGCCGCTCTTCGGCGAATACCGGGTGCGCCCGGTGGAAAATTACGGCCAGGAGTTACTCAACGTTCTGCGCTATATCGCGCCGGCCAATCGGGAAGAGCCGACCGTCGTCCTGCTCACTCCCGGCGTTTACAACTCGGCCTACTACGAGCACTCCTTCCTCGCGCGTTCCATGGGGATCGAGATCGTCGAAGGGCGCGACCTCGTGATGCAGGACGGCTGCGTCTTCATGCGCACGACCAAAGGACTGAAGCCGGTCGACGTGATTTACCGGCGGATCAATGATGACTTCCTCGACCCACGGGTTTTCCGCAAGGACTCAGGGCTGGGCGTGCCAGGCCTGGTCGAGGCGTATCGCCGGGGTTGCGTTAGTCTGGCGAATTCGATCGGGACCGGGGTGGCGGATGACAAGGTCGTCTATCATTACGTGCCGAAAATGATCAGCTATTATCTCGGCGAAGACGCCATCCTGGAAAACGTTCCGACCTATCTCGCCTCTGATCCTAACGACTGTAAGTATATCCTCGAACACCTGCCGGAGCTGGTCGTGAAGGCGGCGAACGAAAGCGGCGGCTACGGGATGCTGATCGGTTCGCAGGCGACCAAGGCGGAGTGCGAAGATTTCGCCGGTCGCATCCGGAAAGATCCGCGCAACTATATCGCACAGCCGATCGTCTCCCTGTCTCGTTCTCCCAGCTTTTGCGACGACTCGATGCAAGGGCGGCACGTCGACCTGCGGCCTTACATTCTCTACGGCGAAAAGGTCACGATCATCCCGGGGGGCCTAACGAGAGTAGCTCTGCGCGAGGGCTCGCTGGTGGTCAATTCTTCCCAGGGCGGTGGGAGCAAGGACACCTGGGTCGTCGATGACGAGGAAGAAGACGCGCCGGTGGTCATTCAGTCACAATCTCAATCCCAGTCGCAATCTTGAGGACGCACCCGTGTTAAGTCGCGTCGCCGATTCCCTCTACTGGATGAGCCGCTACATGGAGCGGGCGGAGAATGACGCCCGCATCCTTGATGTGAATCTCCAACTCCTGCTCGACCTCGGTGGTGAAGCGGATGCGATGCAGCATTGGGCGCCCGTGATTGCTTCCCTCGAGGAGACTAACACCTTCGACTCCCTTTACGAGACGGCCGACGAGGCTTCGGTGACGGAGTTCCTCACCCTGCAAAGGAAGAACCCGAGCTCAATCATCTCCTGTCTTAGCCGCGCTCGGGAAAACGCCCGCACCACCCGGGAGCAGATCTCGAGTGAGATGTGGGAGGAAATTAACCGGCTCTATCTTTTCGTGCAGAGCGATTCCGCGCGACGCATGTTACTCGCCAGCCCGCACGAGTTCTTCAAGCAGGTGATCACCGGTTCCCATCTTTTCCAAGGGGTCACGGATTCGACTATGACTCACGGCGAAGGCTGGGAATTTATTCGTATCGGCACCTTGCTCGAGCGGGCCGATTGCACCTCGCGCATTTTGGACGTGAAGTATCACATCCTCCTCCCTTCGGGCGAAGATGTCGGCGGCAATGTCGATACGATCCAATGGATGGGAGTGTTAAAATCCTGCAGTGCACTGGAGGCTTACTGCAAACTCTATGTGAGTCAGGTCGCGCCCTGGAAGGTGGCTGAATTCCTCATCACGCATCAGGAATTCCCGCGCTCGATTCGTTACTGCGTTGACGCGCTCGATGAAGCGCTCCATCGCATCTCGGGAGTGGACGAAACGCGCTACGCGAATGAAGCCGAGCGCTTGTCTGGACGGCTGCGCTCAGACGTCGATTTCGTGACGATTAGCGAGATTTTCGATTTCGGTTTGCACGAATACCTCACCCAGATTCAGGAGCGCCTCGTCGAAGTGAGTAACGCGATGTATGCCACCTACTGCGCGAGCCTGGCGACCAGTTAGGCACCCGGGCGTTCTCGCTCAGGGCTGGAGCATGCGGACATACCAACCGACGAGCTGCTGTCCGAAGAACATCCAGACGATCGCCCCGAGCGCGAGGTAAGGACCGAACGGTATCCTGGCCGACCAGGCACGTTTGCCGAGAGCTATGGTCGTTAGGCCGACGAGCGAGCCGATGAGCGAACCGGCGAAGACACTGCAAAGAACAGCCCGCCAGCCGAGAAAGGCGCCGATCGCGGCGAGGAATTTCAGGTCGCCACGGCCCATCGCTTCGCGTGGGATCTGTAGCTCGCGGACCACGCCGGTGATGCGATCGACCTGATCGAGCGCAAAGGTCTCGCTCGCGATCGTCAGACGGTCGTAATGGAACTCGAGCGTCGCTTTTTCGAAAGTCCGGCCGTCGACCTGCGCGTGGTCGCACTGTAGAATCATCCGGTCGCTTTCCCGCGCAAAGTGGTTGCTCCAAAGTTCGCTTTCGTCGCCTACGACAAACTGCGCGTCATCGTTCTCGCGCACCCAGCTGAACGGCGTCGGCGCGGCGAGACGGATGCGCTTTTTGCCGAAGGCTTTCTTCCCGCCTTCCAGCACCAGCCAAAGTGCGGCATAGCCGAGAGCGGCCGCGCCTAACGACCACGCGAGCGCGCGCAGCCGCGACTCCTCCTGCATCAGCGCCGGCACGATAACGCTCGCAAGCACTCCGGCGATGGTGCCGCCGATGGTTACTCCATCCGGAATAATAAAGTAGGCGAAATCAATAAAGGTCGCGACGATGAGCAGACTAACGAAAAGCCAGTAAACCAACGCGATCGGCCAGGGAAAGCAGAGCCAGACCGCGAGAAAGAGCAGCGCCGTGAGCAGCTCGACCACGAAATAGCGGAAGGCGATCCTGCTCCCGCAGTTGGCGCATTTCCCGCGCAGCCAAAGCCAGCTCAGGAGCGGGATATTCTGCTGCCACGGAAGCGTTTCCTTACAGGACGGGCAGAAGGAACGGCGTGGCTCGTTGACCGAAAGGTCGAGCGGCAGCCGGTAGATGCAGACGTTCAGGAACGAGCCGATCGCCGCGCCCATGAAAAAGGCGAAAACGCGGAAGAGCCACTCGTAAGCCGCGGGATTTTCCACTCGTTAGGCTGCGGCGTCGCGTTCCGCCTTGCGCTGCATGAAGAAGGCGATCCAGATACAGCTCTCGTAAAGCAGACACATCGGCAGACTCATGGCGATGAGCGTGAGCACATCGGGCGTGGGCGTAATGATGGTGGCGAGAATGAAGATGAGCACGATCGCGTAAGGCCGCGTCCGGGCCATGAAGGCATAAGTCACGAGCCCGAACCTAACGAGTGCCAGCACCACCACCGGCAGCTCGAAGGCCAGCCCAAAGCCGAGGACGAAGCGAGTCACAAAGGAGTAATATTCCTGCACCGTCCAGGTCGGCGTCCAGCCAAGCGACTGGGTATCCCGGAAGAAAAAGAGAATCGTTTTGGGCAAAAGCCACCAATAACAACTGGCCACGCCGATAAGGAAGAGCGCGAAGCTCACCGCGATCGCCGGCAGGAGAAATCGCTTCTCCACCGCGGTCAGGGCCGGGAGGACGAACTGCGCGATGAAATAGAGAAGCAACGGGAAGGAAAGGACGATCCCGGCATAGAACGCGAGGTGAAATGAGATCGTAATCGAGTCCGTGATCCCGAGCGCGCGCAAGGTCCCGGCCTGCGCGCCAACCTGATAGAGCGGTTGCTGCATCACCTGCACCAGCCAGTGGCGGAAGGTGAAGCAGAGCGCCATCGCGAGCACGAGCGTGATCGCGATTTTTACGATCGTCCAACGCAGATCCTCGAGGTGCTCGAGGAAGGGCTTCGAGGTTTCGCTCTCGGGCGGATCGCGGAAGGAAAAGAAATTACGAAGCTTCATTCGTTAGGGGAAAATTTCGCCCCGGGCGACGAGTCGCGCCCAGAGACTTAGGGTGTTGGAATCCTGAATCTCGCCATCGGCAACCATCTGTCGCAGGACGTCGGCGCTGAATTCCCGGCAATCGAGAATCGCTTCGTTCGCATCGTGCAGGGCGCCATCCGGCCTCGCCTGGACCGGCCGGGCGGCAAAGAAGTAGCAGAGCTCATCGGTGAAACCAGGAGACGAAAAGAAGTAGCCTAACGAGACTAACTCTCCGCCATCCGCCAGCTCATAACCGGTCTCTTCGCGCAACTCCCGTCGCGCAACCTCGCGGATCGATTCCTCATCCGGCTCGAGCATTCCGTCGATCTGGCCGGCAGGAAAAGACCAGATCGCCCGGCGGATCGGAATGCGCTCCTCGCGGATCAGGACAAACCTGCCGTCATGAGTGAGCGGCGCGATGACCACCGCCGGCTTGCGATGCACGACCGACCAGGCGCGCGGCTCGTTCCGGGACGGCGTGCGCACTTCATCAGTCACCACGGACAGATTGGGCGACTGGTAATGCATCTCACTGCCGACAGTCTCCCAGCCGTCCCGGTCACGCACGAGGTTGCTCTTTTGCACCCGGGGAAGTTAGGGACGGCCTCGTGAAAAGCTACTCCGATGTGCGGCTTCTGTGCTGCGGCAAAAAGGCTGACAGCTCAGCCTGTCTTGCCACTCGCACAGCGACGAATTTCGTCTCCGGGAGAACAAATTTCCGCAGCTCCACCTCGATACGCGCCAAGCCGAAGGCCGCGATCAGGTGCGACGCCAGCGCGTCGGCCAGAGTTTCGATCAGACGATCCGTTCGCTCGCGAACGAAGCTTTGCACTTCCGCGCAGACGGCGGCGTAATCGACCGTCTTGCCAAGTTCGTCGCCCAACTTTCGAAAATTATCCCGCGACTCGAATCGAAGCGACGCGAGCAGTCTCTGCGGCTGGGCCCGCTCTTCTTCGGGAACGCCGACGCGCGCGAAAAACTCCAGCTCTTCGATCAGGATTTCGTCGGATGCGGGGAGCAGTTCCATGAGCTTTTGCAGGTCACCGAGATCGCGCACCGTCACGTCGGGCCGGGCGCCGCCCAGTTGTTCGCGCGACTCGGAACCGGTCAGGGTCGCGATCGCCATCACGCCGGCTCGGCGCGCACTTTCAATCGCGAGGACGGTATCGCCGATGACCGCAGTCTCGGCCGGCGCGAGATCGTGGGCAGCGAGAAGTGGCGCGATCAGCGGCCCGTCCGACATCCCCTCGAAAAAATGCGCCACACCGAGTCGGGCAGTTTGCTCGGCGAGCTGGGCGGCGTTCATCGCGCTCAGCAGGAACAGCCGGCGACGCTTCCGCCGACAAAAGCCCAGGAATTCGCGCGCGTGCGGCCTGAGCGCCACCGCCTGTGCGCGCTCCAGAAAATCCCGATCGTAAAGCGCATCGACCTCCGCTCGAACGCGATCAGGGAAAAAACCTTCCGGGGAGGGCCCGGCCGCAAAGCTATTCCGCGCGCGCGATTCCTCTAATTCGAGCTCGGGTTTGCCAAAGTGGAAGCTCCGATGAGTCGCGTCGAGGATGGGCGAAAAATTCTCCGCCAGCGTGCCGAACCAGTCGAAAATCAAATTGCGCAACATGAATCCTGCAAGGTGACGTATTCAGTCCGCCACGAAAGCGCGATTACGTTCAGCGAAAATTCCCTGCTAACGCGGTCTCACAGGGTCGCCGCGGAGATTAAAGCCCCGCTACCGCCCCGGAGCGCGCGACTTATGATATGGTCACGTTTCCCCGATGCCCGGCCTCCATCTGCACACGAGTAATCGCCTCGAGAACCTCTTCGCCGATCTCGCAGGCATTCTGGCCCGACCGCTCAGCGATATCCTGCAGCCCGAAACCATCGTGGTGCAAAGCGTGGGCATGGGTCGCTGGCTTTCCTGGCGGCTCGCCGAAGCGCAGGGCATCAGCGCCAACGTCCGCTTTCCTTTTCCGCAAAAGTTCGTCGCGGAAATTTTCGCGGAGGCTTTGCCCGAGGCGGCGGCAGGCGACCTCTTCACCCGGGAATTGCTGCCCTGGCGCATCATGCGGCTGCTACCAGCTCTGATCAGGCGCGATGAGTTCCGATCGGTCTGCCATTATCTGGACGGCGAGCGCCCGGAGCTAAAGCTTTACCAGCTTTCCAACAAGATCGCCGAAGTCATCGATCGCTACCTGGCGTTTCGACCGCGGATGATCCTGGAGTGGGATGCCGGGAAGGGGAAAGACTGGCAGGCCATCCTTTGGCGCGAGCTGGCGCAGGGGAATAGCCATCCGCCGATGCTCGCCATGCAGCTGGCCAAGAAGCTGCGCGCCGGGGGCGAGCTGGGCCATTTGCCGGAACGCATCGCGATCTTCGGGATCTCCACGCTGCCGGGGTTCTATCTCGATATCATCCAAGGGATCGCGCGGAAGATCGAGGTGCACCTGTTCGTGCTCAAACCAACCGCGGAATGGTGGGGCGATACTTACTCCGAACGCCAAGAGATGCACGCCCGCCGCCAGGCCAAGCCCTCCAGCCAGCTCGATCTGCAATTTGCCCGGGGCAATCCGCTCCTGGCCTCGTTAGGCAAACTCGGGCAGGACTTCCTGAAGGCCATCACCGACCTGGAACCAACGAAGGAGCACGAATCCTTCGAACTGCCGGCCGGCGAGACCATGCTGGCGCAGATTCAACGCGATATATTTCTCCTCCACGATCCGGGCGCGGAGCCGCCCCGTGCTGTCTCGCCCGACGATCGGTCGCTGCAATTCCATTCCTGCCACAGCGCGATGCGCGAGATGGAAGTGCTGCACGACCAGTTGCTCGCGCTCTTCGAGCAGCAGCCCGATCTGAAGCCGCACGAGATCGTGGTCATGGCGCCGGACATCAAGGTTTACGCGCCCTATATCGAAGCGGTCTTCGACACTGCGCCGGAGAAATTGCGTCTCCCCTTCAGCATCGCGGACCGGGGCGCGCGGGCAGAGAGCGGCATCATCGACACCTTCCTGCGCATCCTCGAATCCGCCGGCAGCCGCTTCACCGCGAGCAGCGTGGTCAACATCCTGGAGTCGGGCGCCCTGCAGCGTCACTTCGGCTTGGTTGATTCCGACCTCGAGATCGTCCGCAGTTGGATCGAGGAAACCGGGATCCGCTGGGGGATCGACGCCGCGCAGCGGGCCGCGCTCGGGTTGCCGGCCTTTGCCGAAAACAGCTGGCGCGCTGGTCTCGATCGGCTCCTCCTCGGCTATGCCGCCCCGGCGCGCGGCGAGCGACTTTTCGAGGGCATTCTGGCGTATGACCAGGTCGAGGGCACCCTCGCGGAAACGCTTGGGCGCTTCGTGGAATTTTGTGAAGCGCTCTTCGCCACCGCCGGCGAGCTTCAGCATCCGCGCTCGCTTCTCGACTGGCAGGAGACGCTCCGCCAAATCACCGCCCGCTTTTTTTCCGCGGATGATGAACGCGAGGCCGAGCTCCGCCAGGTCCGTCGCGTCATCGAATCGTTAGGCGAAACCGCGACGCTTTCCGGTTTCGACGAAGCCGTGCCGCTGGACGTCCTCCTCGCGCATCTCGAACAGGCCCTCGCCCGCAGCGAAAGGGGCTCCGGTTTTCTCGTCGGAAAAGTGACCTTTTGCGCGCTCAAACCAATGCGGACGGTGCCGTTTCGCGTCGTCTGCCTTGTCGGAATGAACGACACCGCTTATCCGCGCCACGATCGCCCGCCCGGGTTCGACTTGATCGCGCAAGATTCGCAGCCGGGCGACCGCTCGACCCGGGATGACGACCGCTATCTTTTCCTCGAAGCGCTTCTCTCGGCGCGCGACCATCTTTACTTCAGCTACATCGGCCAATCGATCCGGGACAACAGCCCGCTCCCGCCAAGTGTGTTCGTGAGCGAGCTACTCGATTATGCGCAGGCGTCTTTCTCGCCCGCCACGACGCTCGTTAGGCAAGAACGCCTCCAACCCTTTAGCCGGGAGTATTTTCAGCCGGACGGCCAGCTCTTCAGTTACTCGGAGGAGAATTGCGCCGCGAGCGCAGCGGCCACCGGCGAGCGCCGGGAACCGTCAGCCTTTATTCTCCAGCCGCTGAGCGAACCGGAAGAGGAATGGCGTCAGCTCGACATCGCGCAATTGATCAGTTTCTTCGGCAACCCGGCGAAATTTCTTCTCGAAAAACGGCTCGATCTGCGTCTGCCAAAGCTCAAAGGCTTGCTCGAGGAAAACGAGCCGGTA
This sequence comes from uncultured Verrucomicrobiae bacterium, assembly GCA_963831805.1. Taxonomy (GTDB): domain Bacteria; phylum Verrucomicrobiota; class Verrucomicrobiia; order Chthoniobacterales; family UBA10450; genus Palsa-1392. Next base: position 632,780 of record CAWHRN010000005.1, read on the forward strand.
GAGATCGATTCGCTGGCGAAATATCAGCTGCAACAAGACTTGCTCACCCGCGCGCTTCGCGACGAACCGCTCGCGCTGCTCCTCCCGGTCCTGCGCGCGAACGGCGAGCTACCGCCCGGCCACGCCGGCGACGCGCGCCTCCGGCAGATGATTGAAGCGGCGGGAGAATTCAGCGCACTCGTTAGGCAACATCTCGCGGCCGGACTGGACGAACCGCGCGATGTTCAGCTGCGGCTGGATGATTTCGCGTTCGGCGCGCGGCTCGACAAGCTGTCCGGCGGACGGCTGGTGCATTATCGCCTAACGACACGGAAACCGAAGGATCTTTTGATCGCCTGGTTTTATCACCTGAGCGCAAATGCCGCGCGGCCGACTGAGTCCGTCCTGATCACCGCCGATAAAGAGAGCCGCCCGGTGCTGGAATCTTTCCCGTCGATCGATGCGGAGAAAGCGACGGAGCACTTGCGCAAACTGCTCGTTTTTTACTGGCGCGGTTTGCGCAAGCCGCTGCACTTTTTCCCGCGCAGCTCGCTCGCCTTCGTCGAGCAAACCCTCCAGCCAAGCGGGCAGCTTTCGCCCCTGGAGAAGGCGCAGGCGAAATGGCGCAAGTCGCCGGAGCGCTGGGCGCCCGATTTCGGCGAACGGCCGGAGGCAGATGACCCGCATTTCAATTTGGTTTTTCGGCACGTTACCGATCCGCTCGACGATAATTTCCAGGAGCTCGCACTCGCCGTCTTTGCGCCCATCCTGAAAGGGCTGCGCCGATGAAAAAGCGCGAACCTTTCGATTTGTCAGGCACGGAAATCGGCGCCGGCACGATGCTGATCGAGGCCAGCGCCGGGACCGGCAAAACCTTCACGATTTCCGGTTTGGTTTTGCGTCTGCTTCTCGAGCGGCCGGAGCTGACGATCGATCGCATTCTGGTCACGACCTTCACCGAGCTCGCGACCGCGGAGCTGCGCGGGCGCATTCGCGATTTGCTGCGGCGCGCGGGCGACGCTTTTCGGTCCGGAAATTCGGACGACGCACTGCTTTCGGCGTTGTTGCAAAAACACGCCGCGGATCCTTCCGCGACGACGCGGCTCAGAGAGGCGCTCATCCGTTTCGATGAAGCGCAGATTTTCACCATCCACGGGTTCTGCCAGCGCGTCCTCGCGGAGCGCGCCTTCGAAAGCGGGACGTTGTTCGACGCGGAATTGGTCACGAACCAGGCGGAGTTGCTGCGCGAGATCGTCTTCGATTTTTGGCGCATCCACTTTTACGAGGGCGAACGGTTTGTGGCGCTTCTCGCACTCAGGAACAACATCACGCCGAAGAACTTATCCGGTGAGCTCGACGAGCTGATGCGCAACCCGACCCTGCGCGTGCTTCCGGAGAAAGTGCGCTCGTTAGGCGAAATTTCGCGCGACCTGAGCACGAGGCTCACCGGTCTGCGCCGCAGTTGGGCGCAGGACAAGGCGGAAATCCGCGCGCTGTTTACCGATGGCTCGTGGGCCAAACACAGCCACGCGAAACCGGAGAAGATGTTGCCGCTGGTCGATGATCTCGGCCGATGCCTGAGCGAGGAAGGCGGCACCGTCGAACAGCTCGATTGCCTGGAAAAGTTTACCCGCAGCATGATCAGCAGTCGAGTTCGGGCCGGCCACCCCGAGCCGCGCTCAAAAGTTTTCGACGGCTGCGAACGGCTGGTCGAGCTCGAGCGCGAATTCAGCATCGCGGTGCGGGTGGAATTCTTTTCCTGGGCTCGGACGGAACTGCAGACGCGCAAGCTGAAGCAAAATGTTCTCTCCTTCGACGACCTGCTCACCCGACTCGACGAAGCGCTCGCCGGGCCCGGCGGCGCGGAGTTGGCCCACTCGATTCGTGAGAAATATCAGGCCGCATTGATCGACGAATTCCAAGATACCGATCCGGTTCAGTATTCGATTTTCTCCCGCATCTACGGCGGGAGCGAGGCGCCAGTCGCGTTCATCGGCGATCCCAAGCAGGCGATCTACGCCTTCCGCGGTGCGGATGTTTTTACCTACATGAAAGCCGCGGAAGCGGCCCGACGGAAATTCACCCTAACGACCAACTGGCGCTCGGAAAGCGGACTCGTCGCCGCGGTCAACGCGATCTTCGATCGGCCGCAACCGTTCCTGCTCGACGCGATCGAATTCGACCACGCGAAACCGAGTGCGCGCGCGGATGAGAAGCCGCTCCTCATCGCGGGGAAAAAAGCGGCGCCCTTCCAACTTTGGACCACGGAAAAGGAAGACGACCTGCCGGCGAACGTCGCCTCAGAGATCGTTAGGCTGCTCCACGTCAACGCCACCCTCGGCGGCGAACCGCTCGAGCCGCGCCACCTCGCCGTGCTCACGAGCACGAATTTCCAGGCCGCCGAGATCCAGGCCGCGCTCCGCGCTCGCCGCGTTCCGAGCGTGCTCTACAGCAGCGCGAATATTTTCACCTCGGACGAAGCCGCCGAGTTGCGCGACGTGCTCGCCGCAGTCACGCAGCCGGGTTACGAAAAGCTCGTCAGAGCGGCCCTCTGCACCGACGCGCTCGGGCAGACCGGCGACGATCTCGATCGCTTCACCCGCGACGAGAAGGCCTGGGAAACGGAGACACTGCGGTTTCAGAAGCATCACGAACTCTGGCGCGACCACGGCTTCATCCGGATGTTGCGCCACCTCGCCTCGGAACATGGAGTGCGGCGCCGTCTGCTCAGTTATCCCGATGGCGAACGACGCCTCACGAACTTCCTGCATCTGGCCGAGCTGCTCCACGCCGCCTGCGTCGAGCAGCAACTCGGAATGAACGGCCTTTTGAAATGGCTCGGGCAACAAATGCAGGGCGAATCTTTTGCCGACCGCGAAGAACACGAGCTGCGCCTGGAAAGCGACGAGAAAGCGGTCCGCATCATCACCGTGCACAAGAGCAAAGGACTCGAATTCGACGTCGTCTTTTGCCCATACGTCTGGCGGACGCTTCGCGATCCGCGGGCCGCCTTCCATGACCCGGCGGCGGAGGATCGGCTCACCCTCGACCTGAGCGATCGCGACGCGCACAAAGAGCGCCGCGAAAAGGAGGCGCTCGCGGAACAGTTGCGGACGTTCTACGTCGCGCTGACCCGCGCGCGACATCGCTGCGCCATGACCTGGCAGCAGAGCGAGAACGATAAATCGGCGCCCGCTTACCTCCTCGGCGAAAAGCGGGAGCTGCCGCCAGAAATCGCCGTCGCGCCCGTGCCGGCGGCGGAGGGGCGGGAATGGCAACCGCCTAACGAGGAAGCCGCGGCGGCGCTGGCGGCACGCCGGTTCCCCGGCACGATCGATTGCAGCTGGGGTATCGGCAGTTTTACCCGGCTGATCAGAGGCCGCGAGGCCGATTTGCTCGACGAAAGCTTGCTCGAACCGCCCGCCGAGGAAGCTCCGGACGCCACCGGAATCCACGCTTTTCCGCGCGGAATGCAGGCCGGAACCTGTCTGCATGAGATTCTTGAGCAGGTAAATTTTGCCGATCTCGCGGACGCGCCGGCGATCATCCAGCGCCGCCTCCGCGCTTACGGCATCGCAGCCTGCGACGAAGTCGTGGAGGAGAACGTGCGCCGTCTGGCGACGCTTCCGCTTTTAGTCGGCCGCGACCGTTTCAACCTGAGCGAAGTGCCTAACGAGTCGCGAATCGCGGAGCTGGAATTCTCCTTCCCGATCAGTCGCCTGACGATCGCGAAACTGGCCGAGGTCTTCCGCCTCTCCGAGCTCCCGCTGCAAATCGAGCGGCTGCAGTTTCAGCCGCTCAACGGCTTCATGACCGGCTTCATTGACCTGACTTTCGCGCACGACGACCGCTTTTATTTCGCGGACTGGAAATCGAACTGGCTCGGCCCGACGACCGCTGCTTATCGCGCGGAAATGATCGACGCCGCAATGCGGCATCATTTCTATCCGCTTCAGCTCTGCCTCTACAGCGTCGCGCTGCATCGCTATCTGCAGGTGCGAAAAGCGGACTACGATTTCGACCGGCACTTCGGGGGCGCGTTCTACATTTTTCTGCGCGGAATCGATCCGGCAGAGCCGGGAAACGGCGTCCATTTTCAGCGCCTGAGTCGCGCGTTTGTCGAGAAGCTGAGCCGGATTTTCGAGGAATGAATCCGGAGATAAAATTCAGCGCGCTCGACCGGCAGCTCGGCCAATTTCTCCGCCGCCTCGCCGGCGCCTCGGCCGACGAAGTGCAGCTCGCCGCGATGTGCGCGAGCCGGGCGCGCGCCGAGGGAAACATCTGCGTTACCCTCGGGGCGATCGCGGAAACGGATGCCGTCCGGAGCATAGCCACGCTGCGCAAGAAGCTGCGCGCGAGCAAAGTCGTCGGTGCTCCGGAGGAGTTTACCCCGCTCATTCTCGACGCGCGGGACCGGCTTTATCTGCGGCGCTATTGGGAATACGAACAGCAGCTCGCGAAGTCGATCCGCAGCCGCGCGATGAGTGCGTCGCCGTCAATGGAGGCGGACGAAAAAGATTTGCAGGAAGTCGCCGCTGCCCGGGCGGTCGCGAATCATTTCACCGTCATCACCGGCGGCCCCGGCACCGGGAAGACCCGCACGGTCATGCGCATTCTCGCGCTCCTGCTCGCGGAGCCAGGCGGCGAGAAGCTGCGGATCAAGCTCGCGGCGCCAACCGGCAAAGCCGCTGCGCGCCTCACGGAATCGGTCCGCGCGGTCGAGGAAAAACTGGCCGCGACGACGATTCATCGCCTGCTCGGTTCTCTTCCCGGCTCGCCTTATTTCTGGCACCACGCGGAGCGTCCGTTAGGCGCCGATGTCGTGATCGTCGACGAAGCGTCGATGGTCGATCTCGCGCTGATGGCGAAACTGGTTGCGGCCGTGCCGCCGACGGCGCGGTTGATCCTGCTCGGCGATCGCGACCAGCTTGCCTCGGTCGAGGCCGGCAACGTCCTTGCCGACATTTGCGCCGCGGCGGAGAGCGCGGCGCCTAACGAACCTTTGCACGGTGCGGTCGTCGCCCTGCACCGCAACTACCGCTTCGCGGAGACCGGCGGAATTTATCGCGTAAGCACGGCGATCAATGCCGGTGACGCGGAGGCGGCGCTCGCCGCGCTGGCCGAGGCGGACGGCGAAGTAGCCTGGCAGCCTTTACCCGGCGCTGCCCGGCTGCCGCCCGCGTTGCGCGACCCGGTGATCGCTGGTTTTCGCACTTATCTCGAGGCCAGCGATCCGCTCGCGGCGCTGTCTGCGTTGCAGGAGTTCCGGATTCTCTGCGCCGTCCGGCACGGGCCGTTCGGAGTCGAAAGCCTGAACGCCATTGCCGAGGAAATCCTGGCCGGAGCCGGGCTGCTCGTCCCGCGGCGCGGTTGGTACGCCGGCCGGCCGATCATGATCACGGAGAACAATTACAATCTTGCGCTCTTTAACGGCGACAGCGGGATCGTGCTGCCTGATCCGTCCGCGGCCGGCGAGCTGCGCGCCTTCTTCCTTTCCGCGGAAGGGAAGCTGCGCCGCTTTCTCCCCTCGCGTCTGCCGGTTCATGAGACGGCTTTCGCGATCACGGTGCACAAGAGCCAGGGCTCCGAGTTTGGGCAGGTCTTGCTGGTGCTGCCGGAGAGCGATTCTCCGGTCCTGACCCGGGAGCTCCTTTACACCGGCCTAACGAGAGCCCGGAAAAGGGTGGAACTGTGGGCGTCGGAGGCGGCTTTGCGCGCTGCGATCGGACGGCGTGTCACCCGCGACTCCGGCCTGCGGGATGCGCTCCTGTCCCGCAGCGAGCCAGAGGGAAAATAGGGCTTTTCCTGAGAGGCCCCTGAGTATAGAAAACGGGGACCTTGGCAACGCACGGCCACGCTGGGCTTCCGTCTCCGGAAATATGGGCTGCACCAATTGGCGCGGCCTCCCCCGCTGCTGTGCCGATGGACGGCGCGGAGCGCGCCGGATGGTGGAGCTTGGTTTTCAATCCGCGGCTGTTCGGGATCGGGCTGCTGGTTTTCGCCGGCTATTACTTCGGCGCGACGGTGGGTTTTGCACTCACTTTTCGACCGCATCCGGTCTCGGTCCTCTGGCCGCCGAACGCGATTCTGCTCGCGGCACTGCTGCTGACGCCGCAACGTCTCTGGTGGCTGGTCATCGGCGCGGCCCTGCCCGCTCATCTTGCGGTCGAATGGCAGAGCGACGTCCCGCTGACGATGATGCTCTGCTGGTTTATCAGCAACTGTTGCGAAGCGCTGATCGGGGCCGGTTGCGTCCGTTATTTCCTGGACGGGCAAGTCCGCTTCAACCGGTTGCGGACGGTCGCGATCTTCTGCCTGGGCGCGGCGTTGCTCGCGCCCTTTCTCTCTTCCTTCCTGGATACCGCATTCGTTAGGCTGAATCACTGGGGCGACGGCACCTACTTCGAGATTTGGCGGATGCGATTCACCTCCAACGTCCTTGCCGCCCTGACCGTGGCGCCGGTCATTGTGACCTGGGCGACTGCCGACCTGCGCGCCTGGCAATCGATTTCCCCTGCGCGCTTGCTGGAAGCGGTTCTGCTCTGGCTGGGCTTGCTCGCGGCAACTTTGACCGGGTTGAACTGGCTCGGCACCGTGGCCGACCCGGCGTTACTTTTTCTGCCGGTGCCGTTCCTGTTGTGGGCGGCGATCCGCTTCGGCGCCGGCGGCGCGAGCAGCGCGATCCTGCTCGTGAGCTTCCTCGCGATCTGGGCTTCGGTCCATGGACACGGACCTTTCTCGACCGAATCGGCGGAGGCGAATGCGCGCGCGATCAAGATCTTCCTCATCGTGACGTCGGTTCCTTTCCTCTTCCTCGCGGCGCTCACGGAGGAACGCAACGAAGCGGAAGAGACGCTCCGCGAACGGGAGCAACGGATCGGCCTGGCCGCCGAATCGGCCAACCTCGCGCTCTGGACGATTAACTACCAGCGCCGCGAATCGTGGATGAGCGCGAAGGGGCGCGACCTCTTCGGCTTCGCGCCTAACGAACAGCTGTCGCGGGAGGTTTTCCTCTCCCGGGTCCATCCGGAAGATCGCGCCGCGGTCGATGACGCGATCGAGCAGGCGCGCGCGCAATCGCGTTCGTTCGAGATCGAGTATCGCCTCCTCCGGCCCGACGGCGAGACGCGCTGGTTGATCGCGCGCGGCCGTTATCTGCGGGACGAGCGCGGCCAGGTGAACGAGCTAATCGGCGTCGCCATCGACGTCACCGAACAGGCGCAAGCCAATCTCGAGTTGCGCCTCCAACAGGTGGAAATGGCGCGGCTCGGTCGCGTCGCGGTCTTGGGCGAGCTGACGGCGTCGCTCGCCCACGAGCTGAACCAACCGTTGACCGCGATCGCCAGCAACGCGGCCGCCGGCCGACGTTTCCTCGCGCGCGACGCAGTCGAAGTGGAAATGCTCGACGAGATTCTCGCCGACATTTCCACCGATGCGCGCCGGGCCGGAGAAGTCATTCACGGCATCCGGCACCTGGTGAGCAAAAACTCCGGCAGCCGCTGCCGGGTCGACGTGAATGAAATCGTCCGCGAGGTCCTGCGGCTGCTCTATTCCGACATGGTCGGCCGATCGATCACGGTCGAGACTCGGCTGGCGGCGAACCTGCCCGAAGTCGAGGCTGATCCGGTGCATCTGCAACAGGTCCTCTTAAACCTGACGATGAATTCTCTCGAGGCGATGCAGTTCGCGCCGAGCGCCCGGCGGCGCGTAGTCATCTCCACCCGTTGCGGGGCCGATTCTGCGGTCGTGACCGAGGTGCGAGACTATGGCGTCGGGCTCCCGACGGGCGACCCGGAGAAGATTTTTGCGAATTTCTATTCAACCAAAAAGGACGGGATGGGCATGGGACTGGCGATCGTGCGCTCGATCGTAGAAACGCACGGCGGTGAATTGCGGGGCGAAAATTGCGAGGTCGGCGCACGCTTCTCGTTTCGTCTCCCGCCGGCGCCCGCGGCCTGAAGCAAAACCAAACCGTATGACCTCAACCGGACAACTGGTCGGGATCGTCGACGACGACCCGTCGGTCCGTCGTGGCTTGCAGCGTCTGTTTAAGTCGGCCGGTTATCTCGCCGAGAGGTTTGCCTCGGCGGAGGATTATCTGGAGCGCGAAACTTTTGCCGGCCCGGTTTGTCTCGTCGTCGATATGCGCATGCCGGGACTGAATGGGCTGGAGTTGCAGGCGGCGCTGGAAACGCGCGGCGCCAGTGAGCAAATCATCTTTCTCACCGGGCACGGCGATGTGCCCAGCTGCACCACGGCGATGAAACACGGCGCGGTGGATTTTCTCCTGAAGCCGTTTGTCGGCGATGAGCTCTTGCGCACCGTGGCCCACGCGCTGGCTCACTCCGCCGACCGCCTGCGGGAGCAGACCGAGCGACGGGATGCGCGCCGGCAGATCGAGCGGCTGACCGCGCGCGAGTTCGAAGTCATGCGCTTCGTCATCTGCGGTCTCCTGAATAAACAGATCGCCGCCGAACTGAACACGGCGGAAAAGACGATCAAGGTCCATCGCGGCCGGGTGATGCAGAAGCTCGGAGTGGCCTCCGTCCCGGAGCTCGTTCGCATCTCGCAACAGGCGGGCGTCGCCCCGGCGCCGCCGGGATATAGGACGAAGGTCCACTAGCGTGGGCGATTTTTCGGCCACAATCTCGTGAAGTTCGCGGCCGTTACGCCAACCCCGTGGCGGCGCGCATCGGCTATGATCAAGAGCGAACATCCCGTCTGCGAAGCGGTCTGCCTGGTGGATGACGATCCATCTGTTCTCCGTTCGCTTCGTCGGCTGCTCATGTCGGTCGGGCTAAGCGTCCGTGGTTTTAGTGACGCCGAAAGTTTCCTCGCCTTCGCCCGCACTGAAGAAGTCCGCCTCGCGGTGGTGGATATCTGGATGACCGGCATGTCGGGCCTCGAATTGCAGGCGCGCCTTTCTTCGCTCTCGCCGCAGACCCGCGTTATCGTCATGACCGGTCGGGAAGACGCGGCGGCCAAGCTCACGGCGACCCGGGCCGGAGCGGTTGCATTTTTCTCCAAGCCTTTCGATGACGGCCAGTTCCTCGCCGCCGTCCAGGCCGGTCTCGAGATTCGAGCCTAACGAATGAAGGATTCAGCGGAGATTGAAGAATCGTTCCACGCCGGACAGACCCGGATCCTGGAGATGGTCGCGGCCGATGCGCCGCTCCCCGAAATCTTGAAAAACGTTGTCCTGCTGATGGAAGCGCAGATCGAAGGGATGGTCTGCTCCATCCTCGTCCTGACTGTCGATGGCCGCCGCGTTCGGCACGGTGCGGCTCCGAGCCTGCCGCCCGCCTACGTCACCGCCGTGAACGGCGCTCCGATCGGCCCGCGCCATGGTTCGTGCGGCACCGCCATGTTCCTGAAAAGGCGGGTCGTGGTCACCGACGTGCTCACCGACCCGCTCTGGACCGATTACCTCGAGCTCGCCCGGATTCTTGACTTCAGCGCCTGCTGGTCCACCCCGATCGTTTCGTCGCGCGGCGACGTCCTCGGGTCATTCGCGATGTATCGCCGGGAAAAGCGCGGCCCGAATACCCAGGAAACACGCCTCACCCAGGTCGCCACCCATATCGCCGGAATCGCGATCGAACGGCAGCGGGTCCAGGAAGCACTGCGCGAGCGCGATGCCCGCATCAACCTCGCGGCCGATTCCGCCGACCTCGCCTTCTGGGTTATTTATCCCGAGCACAACAGCGCATGGATGAGCGACAAGGGTCGGCTCATCTACGGGTTCGATTCCGCGTTGCCGTTGAACCGGGAGCTTATTTGCGGCCGGGTCCACCCCGACGAACGGGCGGCGCTCCATGCCGCCTTCGACCGCGCCTGCGCCGTCCGCGGCACCTTCGCGTCCGAGCATCGCCTCGTCCTCCCGCATGGCAAAACCCGCTGGGTGATCGTGCGCGGTCGTTGCCTGGAGAACGACGAAGGGGACACCAGCGAGATCATCGGGATCACGATCGACGTGAGTGCCCAGAAACAGACCGAGCTGCAATTGCAAAGCCAGCGCGAAGAGATGGCGCACCTGAACCGCGTCTCCCTCATGGGCGAGATGACCGCCTCATTCGCCCACGAGCTGAACCAGCCCCTCGCCGCCATCGCCAACAACGCCGCCGCCGCGCGCCGCTTCCTCCAGCGCGACCACATCGACCCGGAGTTGCTCCAGGATTTGCTCCAGGAAATGATCGCCGACAGCCGCCGCGCCGGCGAAGTCATCCGCGGCATTCGCCAGCTCGTCCGCAAAGAGAAAAGCGAGACCGCCCCGCTCGATCTCAACGCCGTCATCGCGGATACCATCCGCATGGTCAGCCCCGATGTCCTCCGGCGGGAGAGCGTCGTCGCCACCGAGCTGGAGCACGACCTGCCCCACGTCGACGCCGTCGTTGTCCAAATCCAGCAGGTCCTGCTTAACCTCATCATGAACGCCCTCGACGCCATCGCCGTCCTTCCGCCCGCGCGACGCCGCATCGTTGTGACCACCCGTTCGCCCGATCAGCGCACGGTGGAAATGAGCGTGCGCGATTTCGGCAGCGGCCTGCCCGCCGAACACCCCGATAAAGTCTTCGATCACTTCTTTTCCACCAAGCAACAGGGCATGGGGATGGGCCTGACGATCGTCCGCTCGATAGTCGAAAATCACGGCGGTTCCATCCGCGCGGAGAACCCGCCCGAAGGCGGAGCCCTCTTCCGGGTCAGCCTGCCCGCCATCCACACGCAATCGAAAAGCCAGGCCGCATGAACGAGCCCAGCGCTTCTCCGGTCGAGGTCTGCCTCGTCGATGACGACGCCTCCGTCCTGCGTTCGATGGAATACCTCCTCGCCTCGGATGGAATAACCGCGCGGCCCTTCAACAAACCGGAAGAATTCCTCGCCTACGCCGCCAGTCACCCGGTCCCCGTCGTCGTCACCGACATCTGGATGGAAGGAGTCACCGGGCTGGAAATTCTCGCCCGCATGTGTGCCATCTCGCCGCGCCCGCGCGTCATCGTCATCACCGCGCGCGACGACCTCGCGGCCCGCGCGACCGTCATGGAGATCGGACCCGTCGCCTTTTTCATCAAACCTTTCGACGACGAAAAGTTTCTCGCCGCCGTCCACGACGCCATCGCCCAGACGTGCTCGTAGACTCCGCTGCCGGCCGCGGCCACCCTTGCCACCTATAAGATTTGGAGGCGGAGGAATTCTTTCGCGGATTTGAGATTTACAAGAAAGCCGGCTTCCGGCAGAACCGAGGAATCCATGAAAACAAGACTGATTCGCATTCTCTCAGGACTCGCGCTTTGCCTGCTTCCTAGCGGCACGGCTTTCGCGCAAGCGGCGAAGCCGAACATCCTCGTCATCATGGGGGATGACATCGGTTGGTTTAACCCAAGTTGCTATAACAGCGGAATGATGGGTTATCGCACGCCTAACATCGATCGGATCGCGAACGAAGGGGCCAGGTTTACGGATTGGTACGGCCAGCAAAGCTGCACCGCGGGTCGGGCGGCTTTTATCACCGGGCAATCACCGATCCGCACCGGCCTAACGAAAGTAGGACTGCCGGGCGCCGATGTAGGACTAAGTGCGAAGGATCTCTGCGTCGCCGAAGTTATGAAACAACAAGGCTACGCCACCGGGCAATTCGGCAAGAACCATCTGGGAGATAAGGATGAGTTTCTGCCGACTAGCCATGGGTTCGATGAATTCTTCGGCAATCTCTACCACCTCAACGCCGAGGAGGAACCGGAGAATCCCGACTATCCAAAAGATCCGGCCTTCAAGAAGAATTATGGCCCGCGCGGAGTGATCCATTCCTATGCCGACGGACGGATCCAGGACACCGGACCGCTGACCAGGAAACGCATGGAAACGGTGGACGACGAATTCCTCACCGCCGCGACAGATTTCATCGACCGTCAGCACAAGGCGAGCAAGCCGTTCTTTTGTTATTTCAACTCCACCCGGATGCACCTCTTCACCCACCTCAAGCCGGAAAGTGAAGGCAAGACGGGCCTGGGTCTGGAGGCGGACGGTATGGTGGAGCACGACGCTCTGGTCGGGCAGTTACTGAAGAAGCTCGACGACCTTGGCATCGCGCAGGACACGATCGTGGTTTACACCTCGGATAACGGCGCGGAAGTCTTTACCTGGCCGGACGGCGGCACGACACCGTTCAAAGGAGAAAAGGCAACGAACTGGGAAGGTGGCTTTCGGGTGCCGACACTCATCCGCTGGCCGGGCGTGATCAAGCCGGGAACGGTCATTAACAACACATGCGCTCATGAGGACTTCCTCCCCACCTTTGCCGCGGCGGCCGGTGACCCCAATGCGGTCAAGAAGTGTCTTACCGGTTATCAGGCGAACAGCAAGAACTTCAAGGTTCACCTCGACGGCTACAACCTCATGCCGTTCCTAAAGGGCGACGTAAAAGAATCGCCGCGCAAGGAATTCCTCTATTGGAGTGACGACGGCGACCTGATGGCGATCCGCTATAATGAGTGGAAAGCTTCGTTCCTCGAGCAAAACACGGAGATATCCCCCCAAACGCCGGTCGGAGTCTGGCAGGGGCAATTCACCCATTTGCGTCTCCCGAACCTCTACAATCTGCGCAGCGACCCATTCGAGCGCGGCCCGACGAGCATCTACTACGCCGACTGGTTGGCGCGCCGCGCGTTCATACAGGTCCCGATGCAGGCCTTTGCCGCGAAGTGGCTGGCAAGCTTCAAGGAGTTTCCGCCGCGGCAGAAGCCCGCCAGCTTCAACCTCGACGAGATCATGAGGAAGATGACGGAGCAACCGGCCGGGAACAAGTAGCCGTCCTTGCCCCTCGTCCTCGATGTCACCTTGCTTTCCAGGACGAGGACGAGAAACATGATAAATGCAGGCAGGATCAAGGTGAAACGCAGACTTGCCGGGGCGTTGATCGCCCTCACGTTACTCATCGCGTTCGCGAAGCCCGCCTTTGCCGTCGAAGGCGCGCTCGGGCGTCCGATCTCGGGCGCGGGGATTAACCCTTACGCCGGGCTCGTGCCGCCAGCGCCGGGCGTTATCGTGGGAGTAGGAGAAGAATACTACCAAGGGTCGATTGGTGGCGGCACAACCGTCCCGATCAATGCCCTTCTCACCGTCGGAATCGACATGAAGGTATCCTTTACGCCCATTTCGCTCACCTATATCTGGAACACTTCGCTACCGCAGTGGAACTTCGCTTCCGGCTTTGCCCTGCCGGTGACCTGGTTGCAAGCCAGGGCAGCCGTCACGCTCGGTCCACTAAGTGGACATGTAAACCAGAGTGAGTTTGGACTCTTCGACATCCCTTTTACCCCGATCGTCGCGAGTTATCACCTTAGTAAGACCGATCATCTGGCGTTTAACTTCACCTTTTGGGCGCCGACCGGGGATTACGACCAGAATCGCCTGGCCAACCTGAGCCTGAATAACTGGACGTTCATTCCCAGCGTGGCTTACACGAAAATCTACCCGGAGCCTGACATCGAACTAAGCGGCATGTGCTCGATGGAGTTCTATACCGAGAATCCTGACACGCATTACCAGAACGGAATTATCTCCGACCTGGAGGGAACGGCGATCAAGCGTTTTCAAAACGGCGCGGGGATCGGAGTGATTGGCAGTTGGATCGACCAACTCACGGATGACAGCGGCCCAAAGGCGGATCGACTCAATGGGTTTAGGGGACGCGCGTTTGGGGCGGGGCCGATCGTGACTTTCTCGAAGGAGATCGGGAAGCAGCATTTCGATTTCAACGCGCGCTGGGTGCACGAGTTCGAGAACCAGAATCGCATCGAAGGAATCTCTTCGCCTTCAGCGCGGGCCTCAAGTTCTGAGAGTTGATCCCGGATTTGCCGGCTGTTTCGAGGGCACGCGAGGAGGCACCCCGTAAGACCAAAGTCCTATAGTCGCAGCGCTCGTTCGACCGACATTCACCGCAAGAAACTTCAACCAAAAGCTATTCAATTATGATGAAATCAAAACTCGGCTTGGCTGCGTCCGCGCTCGCTGCCGCAATTGCGCTTCTTGGTCCCGCTGCGGCCAACGCCCAGTCACCTGCGCCTGCCAATGGCAAAAAGCCAAATATCCTCGTCATCTTCGGAGATGACATCGGCATTCCGCAGGTCAGCGCCTATACGAAGGGGCTCATGGGTTACCAGACGCCGAACATCGATCGCATCGCAAACGAAGGAGCGCTCTTCACCGACTCCTATGGGCAGCAAAGTTGCACCGCGGGCCGCGCTTCGTTCATTCTCGGGCAGGAGCCGTTCCGCACCGGCTTGCTCACCATCGGGATGCCGGGCGATCCGCATCGGATTCCGCCTTGGACGCCGACGATCGCGGATGTGATGAAACAGTTGGGTTACGCGACCGGGCAGTTTGGTAAGAATCACCTCGGCGATCAGGACCAGCATCTGCCGACCAAGCACGGCTTCGATGAGTTCTTCGGCAATCTCTATCACCTCAACGCGGAGGAAGAACCGGAAGGTTACTTCTACCCGAAGGATCCGGAGTTCAAAAAGAAGTACGGACCGCGCGGAGTGATCCATTCCTTCGCCGACGGCAAGATCGAAGACACCGGTCCGCTCAACGTGAAGCGCATGCCGACGGTGGATGAGGAGTTCCTGGCAGCGGGGAAGGATTTCATCCAACGGCAGGTGAAGGCGGACAAGCCGTTCTTCGTCTGGTTCAACACCACCCGGATGCACGTCTTCACACATCTGAAGCCCGAGTCGCTCGGGAAGACGGGCAAGGGTATTCACGCCGATGGCATGGTGGAGCACGATGGGATGGTAGGCGAGCTGCTCAACCTGCTCGATGAGCTGAAGATCGCGGACAACACGATCGTGGTTTACACCACGGACAACGGGGCGGAAATCGCGCTCTGGCCGGACGGCGCGATGACTATGTTCCACGGCGAAAAGGGCACGACCTGGGAGGGCGGCTTCCGCATTCCCATGATGGTGCGCTGGCCTGGAGTGATCAAACCGGGCACGGTTTATAACGATATCATCTCGCTGATCGATTGGTTCCCCACGCTCTGCGCGGCGGCGGGTGATCCCAACGTCAAGGCGGAGATGGCCAAGGGTTACACCGCGAATGGCAAGAACTTCAAAGTCCACCTCGATGGCTACAACTTCATGCCTTACTTCGAGGGCAAGGAGAAGGCTGGCCCGCGTGATTCGATCATGTATTTCGATCAGGGCGGCAATCTCAACGCAATGCGCTGGAACGATTGGAAGCTGAGCTTCGCTGTTGCACACGGTAATATTGCGACTGGCGTGCGTGAAACACCGGCCTGGTCGCTCATCACGAACCTGCGCATGGACCCTTATGAACAAGGATTGGAGGAGGGGGGGCAACGCGATGGACTTCCTCGCGCGCAACATCTGGCTGCTGGTCCCGATCCAAGGGAAGATCAAGGAGTTCTTCACGGACTTCGACCAGTATCCGTACCAGATGGGATCGACCCTTAATCCCGGCGGGATTAACTACGGATTGCTTCGTCAGCAGGACGCACTCAAGAGGCTAAAAGACGTAGAAGGCATGAGCCGGCCTGGCAACTAGCCGTCGCTTAAAACATCCTCGTGCTTGTCCTAATCCCTCGTCCTCGATCCCACTTTGGTTTCGAGGACGACAGACGAGGAGGATAAAGGTTGCCATGATAGCGCGGGAACAAATTCTCGATCTCAAGCAACGCATCGCTGCCGACATCATCGGCCAGAGCGATGTGATCGATCAGTTGCTCATCGCGCTGCTCGCGAACGGACACATTCTGATGGAAGGCCTGCCCGGCCTCGCGAAGACACGCACGATCAAGACCCTCGGGAAAAATCTCGAATCGAAGTTTAGCCGGATTCAGTTCACGCCTGATCTGCTGCCGAGCGATATTACGGGCACGGAGATTTATCTCGGCGAAGCGGGGGGCGGGAAATTCCAGTTTCAAGAAGGCCCGATTTTCGGGAACCTGATTCTAGCCGACGAAATCAATCGCGCACCGGCCAAGGCGCAGGCCGCGTTGCTCGAGGCGATGGAAGAACGCCAAGTCACGATCGCGGGGACGACGCACAAGTTGCCATCGCTATTCCTCGTCCTCGCCACGCAAAATCCGATCGAGCAGGAAGGAACCTATCCGTTGCCGGAAGCGCAGACCGATCGTTTTCTGCTTCACGTTTACGTCGGCTACGGAACGGATGCCGAGGAACAAAAGATCCTAGAGCTCGTGCGTAACGAAGACGCCGGCCACGTGACGAACGAACAAAGACAAATTCCAGCGCAGGTGGTGCTCGATGCGCGCAAGGAAGTGCTCGCCGTGCAGGTCTCCGACACGATTGAAAAATACATGGTCGCGCTCATCGCCGCGACGCGGCGGCCGGGCGATTACAACGAGCAACTCGCCAAATGGATTCATGTCGGCGCGAGCCCGCGCGGCACGCTCGCGCTCGATCGTTGCGCCCGCGCGCACGCCTGGCTCGACGGCCGCGATTCCACCACCCCGGACGATGTCCGCGCGGTCCTGCATCCCTGCCTGCGGCATCGGTTGATTCTGAGTTACGAAGCCAACGCCGACGGCAAAAGCGCCGACTCCGTGCTGGATGAAATCGCGAAGCTGGTCGCGGTGCCGTGATTCGAAATGAATGAAGCCATTCTCCCGAGCGTTCGTGCGCCGGCACGCGAGGCGGCTCCGGGAGTTTACGTCACCCTCGACGAACTCGTTCGGCTGCAATTCAAGGCCAGCGGGTTCAGTTTTCTCCCGCATCAACCGGTGCACTCGATCCTGGCCGGGCGGCATGCTTCGCGACTGCGCGGGCGCGGATTGAACTTCGACGAAATCCGCCGCTACCAGATCGGCGACGACGTGCGCCAGATCGATTGGAAGGTCACGGCGCGCACGCGCAAAACGCACACGCGAGTTTTCACCGAGGAACGCGAACGCAGCGTGTTGCTTTTGGTCGATCAGCGCCTGACGATGTTTTTCGGCAGCGTGCGCAACCTGAAATCGGTCACCGCGGCCGAGACCGCCGCGCTCGCGGCCTGGCGGGTTTTTTCGGAGAACGACCGGATCGGCGCGCTCGTCTTTAATGATTCAAGGATCGATGAGGTTCGTCCGCAACGCAGCCGCGCCAACGTCATGCGCGTCCTCCAGGCGGTGCTCGCGCAGAATCACGCCTTGGCGCTCGACGCGGGCATCCGCTCGAACCCCGGGCAGTTCAACGAGACGCTCCGGCACTGCGAACATCTCGCCAAGCATGATTTCCTCGTCTGCATCATCAGCGACGGCTTCGGCCACGATGATGAATCGCGGCACTTACTCACCCGAATTGCGCAACACAACGACGTGCTCTTCGGCTTCGTCCACGACCCGCTTGAGGCAGAGTTGCCCGATGCGGGGGCGCTCGTTTTTGGCGATGGCACGCGCCAGATGGAAGTCGATACCAGCAACCGCTCGCTCCGCGAAAAGTTCAGGAATAACTTCACCGAAAGTCGCACGATTGGCCGCGAGTTCCTGCTCCACCGCGAAACGCCGGTCATCCCGCTCGACACCAGCGAAAACGTCGCGGAACAAGTGCGGCGTCACCTCGGTTCAATACGGCGATGAATCCCGACCCGACCAGCCTCGATCGTCTGCACGACATCATCGCACCGCCGCCGGTTCCCTGGTGGCCGCCAGCACCGGGTTGGTATTGCGTCATCGGCTTCGCTTTCTTCGTGCTACTCATAGGACTCGTTAGGCTCTTTCTGCATTGGCAGCGAAATCGCTACCGCCGCGAAGCGTTGCTCGAGCTCGCACGCCAGGAAGCAGCACTCCGGAATTCTATTCAACCGGCTGGTGCCTTGGCCGCGCTCGCTGAATTACTCAAGCGAGTCAGTCTCTCTGCCTGGCCGCGCGAAGATGTCGCTTCCCTCACGGGCGAACCATGGCTTGCTTTTCTGCAGGGCACGTTCCGCGAGAAACATCCCGGCACCCGAGAAGCCGCATTACTGGAATCGGTCGCCTACGATCCCCGCGCCGCGGGAAGCCTCGACGAAAGTCAGATTCTCGACGCCCGCCGGGCCGTGCGCCACTGGATCAGGCATCACAAGACCCGTTAGGCGCAATGCTCACGCTTGCCTACCCGTGGTTGCTCGCGCTACTCCCTTTACCGCTCCTGATCTGGTGGCTGGCGCCGGCGCATCGCGAGCCGCGTCAAGGTTTGGTCGTGCCGTTTCTCGATCGACTCGCGGAGGAAAGCGGGCAACGGCCTTCGTTAGGCGCGGTCGTCATGCGCGGGCGCTGGCTTCGGCAATTTTCGCTCTTGGTTCTCTGGCTTTGCACGGTGCTCGCGCTCGCCCGGCCGCAGATCATCGAGCCGCCGATTACCAAAGAAATTCCGGTGCGCGACCTGCTTCTCGCGGTCGATCTCTCCGGCTCGATGGCGACGAAGGATTTCAAAAACGCCAAAGGTCAGACGGTCGACCGGCTCACCGCGGTGAAGGAAGTGCTCGATGATTTTCTCGCGCGCCGCCAAGGCGATCGGGTCGGGCTGATTTTCTTTGGGAGCGCGCCGTTTGTGCAGGCGCCGTTCACGGAGGATTTGAAAGTTTGCCGCACGCTCCTCGCGGAAGCGCAGGCTAATATGGCCGGCCCGCAGACCGCGTTTGGCGACGCGATTGGTTTGGCGATTGCTGTTTTCGATCGCAGTAAGACGAGGCAACGCGTCCTCATCGCGTTAACCGATGGGAACGACACCGCGAGCAAAGTCCTGCCTGTGAAAGCCGCCGAGATCGCGCATGACAAAGGCATCGTCGTACACACCGTCGCGGTCGGCGACCCGAAGGCGGCGGGCGAGGAAGCGCTTGACCTCGAGGCGCTGAAAAATGTCGCGCGCACCACAGGCGGGGTCTACGCACACGCGGCTGATCGGCATCAGCTCGAAGACATTTATCGCAAGCTCGACGCGCTCGAAACCCACAAAGCGCAGACGGTGACTCATCGGCCGCGTCGGGATATCTACTGGATTCCGCTCGCGATCGGTCTGGCCGTTTCGATTTTGCAGCACGCGTTGCAGCTACTCGTCCGTCGTCCTCGCGCTCGTCCCTCGTCCTCGGGTTTATCGAACGAAGAATCGAGGACGACAGAGGAGATCACAGCATGATCGGCGCGTTCCATTTCATCCGGCCGTGGTGGCTGCTCGCGCTCGTGCCGTGCGCGCTTTTGGTTTGGGCGATCCGACATCGGCAGGATGCCACCCGCGCCTGGCGCGGAATCGTCGCGCCGCATTTGCTACCGTTTCTCCTCAGCGGACAAAACGTCCGCTCGCGCTTCTCGCCCCTGCTCCTCATCGCGATCGGCTGGGTGATCGCGATCGTCGCAATCGCGGGCCCGACCTGGCGACGCGAGCCGGCGCCGTTTGCCGACGACACCGCGGCGCTCGCCATCGTCGCGAAAGTGACGCCGTCGATGGAGACGGAAGATGTGCCGCCGAGCCGGCTCGCGCGCAGCGTCGAAAAAATTCGCGACTTGTTAGGCCAACGGCGTGGTGCGAAGACCGCGCTGATCGCTTATGCCGGCAGCGCGCACGTCGTCATGCCGATCACGACCGACGACGGGATCATCAACACTTTCGCGCAGGTGCTCGCGCCGAAGATTATGCCTAACGACGGCGACGCCGCGGCGGCGGCTTTGCAACTGGCCGATCAAACTCTTGCCGACGCGGGCTCCGGGTCGATTCTCTGGATGACCGATAGCATCGCGCCGGAACAGGTCGCGCCATTGACGAACTGGCGAAAGAAATCGCGCACGCCCGTTCAGTTGTTGCCGCCGTTGCTCGAGGGCGCAGAATTGAAAGCCTTGCGCGAGCGCGCGCGTGCCGTCGATGCGGATGTGGTGCAATTATCGGCCGACGACGCGGACGTGAACACGTTGGCGCACGCAGCGAAGTTCGCGACTGCGAGCACAGCGGAGGTGAGCGAACGCTGGGAGGAAAGCGGTTACTGGCTCACGCCGCTTCTCGCGCTCGTGTTGGTGATGTTTTTTCGCAAAGGCTGGATGGCCGCAACCTCCGCTGTGGGATGAACACCTCTCTTTCTCGTCCCTCGTCGTCGTTGAGGAGTTTGGGTTATCGGGCCGTTTTTGCGGCCGTTGTTTTCGCGGCTGTTCTGATAATCGCTTCGCTGCGCGATCCGAATTTCTGGCGCACGCCCGATCAAAGCGGCGACGCACTCCTGCGAAAGAAGAAATTCGCGGAGGCGGCGAAGGCCTATACCGATCCGTGGCGGATCGGCACGGCGCAATATCGCAACGGTGATTTTAAAACTGCCGCCAAAACATTTGCCCGCGTGCCGGGCGCGACCGGCGCGTTCGATCAGGGCAACGCCTCGTTGATGCATGGCGCCTACGACGCGGCGATTGCGAGCTACGATCGCGCGCTGGGTTTTCGCCCACACTGGAAGGAAGCGGAAGAAAACAAAGCGCTCGCTCTCGCGCGCAAAGCGAAAATGGAAGCGTCGGCCGAAGATCGCGAGAAAGAACAGACCGGCCAGGTGAAGCCGGACGAAATCGTTTTCGATCAAAAGGGCGAGAACAAAAAAGCGCCGACGACGCAAATCAACGGCGCGCAAATGTCGGACGAAGAATTGCGCGCGACCTGGCTGCGCCGCGTGCAAACGACGCCGGCCGATTTTCTGCGGGCGAAATTTTCCTACCAGGCGGCGCACGCCGCCGCGCCTAACAAATAACGATGAACGAGCTCCTCTCTTCTTCTCGTCCTCGTCCCTCGTTCTCGATCCGGACTGACCGCAATCGAGGACGAGAAGGAAGGACGAGGACGATTTGGCTCGCGCTGATCATTTTCGCATGGACGAGCGTGGGTTGGGCGCAGGAAGCAAAAGTGCGCGCCAGCATTGCGGCGCCCGAAACAAACTGGGTTGGCCAGCGAATCATCGTTGTCGTGGAAATTCTGGCACCCGGCGTTTTTGACAGCGCTCCCACTTTCGACCTGCCCGATCCGCACGGCATGTTGCTCATGCCTCCAGCGGGCAGTCCGATCCTAAGCAGTGAGACTATCGATGGCGTCTCTTTTACCGTGCAACGCCATGAGCTTTCCATTTTCGCCCAACGCGCCGGGGAACAAACGATTCCGCCGCTGACCGTGCGCTTCCGTTACAAGCGGAACGCGCTCGATCACGATTCCATTCCGGCCTCGGTCGCGACGGCACCGATCAAGTTTGTGACCAAGCTGCCGCCGGGCGCGGAGAATCTCGGTTCGATCATCAGCGCACGCGATTTGCAGGTGGTCGAGAGTTGGAAACCCGAACCGGGCAAAGCCAAGGCGGGGGATGCTTTCACCCGCACGATTACCTTCAGCGCTCCGGATATTCCCGCGATGGCTTTCCCGGTCTTCCCGACCGGCATGATCGACGGTATCGGGGTCTACCCGAAGCCGCCGGAAATGCTCGACGAAACCAATCGCGGAAATCTCTCCGGCAAGCGGCGCGACACCATCACCTATCTCTGTCGCCGTCCGGGGAAATTTATCATTCCAGCCGCGCAGTTGAAGTGGTTCGACCTCGACGCGCAGAAACTGCAGACGATCGATTTCCCCGCGCGGGAAATCACCGTCGCGCCCAACCCGGCGATGCCGTCCACTCCACCGGCAGCGACGCCCAAGACCGATTGGCGCCGGATCGCGCTGATCTCATTAGGCAGCCTTTTCGGAGTTAGCCTCCTTGCGGTACTGCTTTGGAAAACGCGCGGGTTTTGGCGCCGGATGTTACGCGCGGCCCGGCCGGTGCATCTCGCGCCGCTTAATCCTCCCGATTCCTCGAATCGAACCAAGGCTTCGCTCTGCGCGGGCCAGCACCGTAAACTCTCATAAGACCTAAGTCCTATGGCGGGGGCGCGCGCGAGCCTCCAACCTCCTGCCGTGAAACCCTGCTCACTGAGTTTATCAGGTCTGATGGTTCTTGTGCTTCTGGCGTCCTGCGATGTGGCGTCGCCTCCGGCCAGCCCGGCGCCCCCAGAACAAAGCCGCGCCACAACGCCAGACACGAGGTCCGACCTAAAGCAGCGCCAATTAGCGTTTCTCAATCGCATCCGCGACGCCGACCCGCAGCATCGGACGATCGACCGTGCCCTGCTGAACGAACAAAACGAGTTGGGACTCATCTTGGATCGCAGCGTCGAGATGCAAAAAATACCGGCTTTGATGCGGACCATGCTCGAGCAAATGGCAAAGTCTTTTCCCGATCAGGACCTGACCGTTATCGCCTACGCGCCCTCGAATCCGCCGCGAAAGATCGGCACGGCACATCTGGAGGCACGCTCACGCACGATGAGTTATACGCCGGCCCAGTGACTCTTCCTCAAACCTAAACCGAAAGAAAAAATCCTATGCCAGATACCGTTGATGATTTCATGAACCGCTTCGCGAGTGGCGGGACCGTGGACGATGCAGATGCGAGCCGTTACCACGACCGTTTTGTTTCTTCGCATCAGGACGACGCGAGTTTTGATAATCAGACTTATCACCAGGCCGCCAGCCAATATCTCGGTCAGCTTCCCGACGATCAGTTTCATGACGCCGCGCGGAACGCGGTCGCGCAGGCGCCGCCCGAGCAAAGAGCCGGACTCCTCGGCGGTTTACTGAGCGCGCTAGGCAGCCGGGTCGCGGGGGCAAGCTCCGCTGGCGCCGGTGCAGCGGCGGGCGCGGGCGGACTCGCCGGGATCGCGAGCATGCTCGGTCTGGGATCCACTGATCCGAATAAGATGAATGGAGACGATGCCGCCAAAGTCATGGACTACGCGCGCAAAGAGCAGCCGGAAGTCATGCAGCAGACCGTCCAGGAAAAGCCATGGTTTGTGAAAGCGATGGGAAATCCTGTGATCATGGGCGCCCTGACCCTCGCCGCGGCGAAACTCCTGACCAATCAGCGGAAAGGCAACGCCTGACCGGGATGGTGCGTTCCGGACTCTGCACTAACACCAACAACCAAAGATAGAGAGATATAACCATGGGATTATTCAGCAATTTGATGTCGAAGATTTTTAGTCACGCGCCTGCTCCTGCGGTCGCCCCGGCCACCGCGCCCGCCGCCGGTAGCACGCCTACCGCGGCGCCTGCGCCGGCAGGTCAATCGGGCACACCCGCACCGGCGGCCGCCGCGAGTGCACCCAAGCCGGCGCCGCAACCGGTGGATGTGGGCGCGATCCTCGATGGATTGGCCGCCAAAAACTCAGAGAAATTGGATTGGAAACATTCGATCGTCGACCTGATGAAACTGGTCGGCATGGATAGCAGCCTGAGCTCGCGCACGGAGCTGGCGACCGATTTGCATTACACCGGAGACATGGATGATTCCGCCTCGATGAACATCTGGCTCCATAAGGAAGTCCTTCGGAAACTCTCTGAGAATGGTGGCAAGGTTCCAGCCGAGTTACTGGGTTAGTTAGAGCTTGCTCGTGGACCGGTTGAGGCGAATAAGATTCGCTCGATCTCGTGGCGTGAAGAGCCACTCTGCTCTCAGCCGGCACGGCAGTGACCGACCGGTGGATTGACCGCAGGGCCCGATGGTTTCAACGTGGTGCAGCCATGGACGCTTGCGCCTCCGATTTTGGCTTCGGTCAACCGGTCGAATGGCGGCCGGAAGGCGCGCACTGACCGCCAGACCGGCTCGCGCGTGACCCGGATTCCAAGTAGGACTAAAGTCCTATATCGCACCCGCGAAGGGCGACTACGATTCCTCTTGCCGTAACGCATTCCGCGGAGGGCAAGAAAAGAAAACCAAACTATGAACAGATCATTCAAACTCCTCAGAGCCATCAGCGCGCTCGCGCTCCTGACAATCATCATCGGCTGCACCACGACCGATACCGGCAAGACGGACATGTTAGCGGCGGCGGGCTTCAAGCTCATCCCGGCGAATACCCCGGAAAAACAGAAACTGCTCGCCACCCTGGAGCCCGGCAAACTGACTCTGATCACGTGGAAAGGTAAGCAATTCTACGTCGAACCAGATGGCACGAATCCGCAAGCCTACGTCGGAACACCGACGGAATATCAGAGTTACCAGCAACTACGGCTGGCCAAGCAGATGAGCAACGACAACCTGATGGCCGCACAGATGAACCAGTCTGCGATGAATAACTGGAATGTCTGGGGCCCGGGTTTGTACGGTGGCTTCTATGGCCGCGGGTTTAGATAATAGTTAGATCCCAGCTCGCAGGTCGGCGCCCATAGAGCCCGGCCCGAGAGGGGCGAGGAGACAATTCCGGGAACATTCGCCATACGACTAAGGTCCCATAGTCGAGGGGGAGGGCAATATCGGAAGGTTTTGCCGCGACTAGTCCCTTGAACGGGCGGCAGAGCCGTCAACTCATCGCGAAACCATCCCGAAAACACCCATGAAAACGTCTAAAGTCACCATCGCCCTTGCTTTGCTCTTTTCCTCCGTCGTATCCAGCAGCTTCGCGCAGCAATACGTCGAAGGTAAGGAAGTCGTGACCCAGTCGGCCCCCGCCCCGGTGGCGGAAGACGATTGGAAATTCTCCTTCACTCCCTACCTTTGGGTGCCAGGAGCGAATCTCGACATCTCCGTGCCCCCCTTCACCATCGCCGGCCGGGAGTTTGGCGGTACCATAAACACCGATAGTTCGTGGGTCGACGTGCTCGGTCATCTCGGTTCCGATCACATTCTGATTCTCTCGGCTGACGGTCGTTTCGAATTCTCGAAGGGACACTGGGGCGGGTTCGCCGATGGTTACTGGATCCACACCCGAGTCCGGAACGACGGGAGCTCTTCCCACCTCATTCTCGACGACCGCGTGCAGGTGGCCCGAACCTCGAGCATCACAGAGCGGCTGGACACGGGAGAGTTTAATTTCGGCCCGAGATATCTCTTCACGCCAATCCCGCTCAGCTCTCAACCGGGTGGCCCTTCCCTCGCCCTGGAGTTTTATGGCGGCGGCCGGGTCGACTGGGTCAGCAATCGTCTCGACGGAACCGTGGATCTGACGGCCGAAGGAGGCGACGCCAGCACCGCCGGGACATTCCACTTCGATCGGAAGGACAGCAGGGCTTTCGCCGAACCGATGCTCGGCTTCAGAACAACGTGGACCTTGGGCAGAGACTGGGTTCTCCTTGTCCGGGGTGATGTCGGAGGATTTGGCCTGGTAGCCAACGATAACTGGGACACCGACCTGGAAGCTGGGGTCGGCTGGCAATTTCATCATAACACCTTTCTCGACCTCGCCTATCGCGCCCGGGGCCAATGGCAGGATGACGGTTCGAGCAGCAACGTCACCGTCAAAGGCTGGTTTCATGGACCGGAAGTGGGCGTGACGTTCTCGTTCTAACACCTTCGCGGCTAGCTTGCCGGCGTAGGCCTCGTCATGACCCGAGAAGGCAGGTGACGAGCGCGCTCACCCAGCCGTGTCGACCGGGCAGCGGGCGGATCTGTCCAGGCCGAAGAGTTCTGGCGCAATTCCCGATTCTATTCGGCGTAAGACTAAAGTCCCATAGGCTACGATCCTAATCGGCCATTAACCTGTTCGCCATTCCCCTTTTGGAATGCGCATGAAACTTCAATTTCAGGTTTCCGCTCTGGCGGCGACTTTTCTGCTCTGGCCCGGAAACGCGCAGACGGCACCCGCCAGCGATTTAGCGAACCCAAAATGCGCGCTCTGCAAAGCTCCCTCACGGTTAGGACAGTTTCTGGCGGCGAATACCGCCGCCGCCGGCGCGAGCCCAGCGACGGCTGCATCTGATAACCGCCAGGCGCCACGGAAATCTGACCCACCGGGTATGGTCTGGGTGTACGGCGGCGAGTTCTCGATGGGGACTGATGAAGCACAAAGCTACGCGCCGGAGCGACCGGCCCATCGGGTGCGAGTCGAGGGCTTTTGGATGGACGCGACCGAAGTGACCAATGCCGAGTTTGCCAGGTTCGTCGCGGCGACGGGTTACGTCACGACGGCGGAGCGAAAGCCCGACTGGGAAGAAATGAAAAAACAGTTGCCGCCCGGCACGGCCAGGCCCGCGGACGAGGTCCTTATTCCCGGCGCGCTGGTTTTCACCAGACCCCCAGGCCCAGTCTCGTTAGGCGACGTCAGTAACTGGTGGCGCTGGACGCCGGGCGCGAGCTGGCGCGCGCCTAACGGACCCGGGAGCGACATCAAGGGACGTGAGAATTATCCGGTCGTGCAAGTCTCGTGGGACGACGCTACCGCGTACGCCAAATGGGCGGGCAAACGCCTGCCCACGGAAGCGGAATGGGAGTTTGCCGCCCGCGGTGGATTGGAAGGAAAGCGCTACGCCTGGGGCGATGAACTGGCGCCGAACGGGAAGTGGCAGGCGAATATTTTCGAGGGTGAGTTTCCCTATCACGACACCGGCAAGGATGGCTTTGCCGGTCTCGCACCGGTCCGCAGTTTTCCGCCAAACGGTTACGGGCTATACGACATGATCGGCAACGCCTGGGAATGGTGCAGCGACTGGTATCGGGCTGACTACTACCAGACTTTCGCCGGCAAGACTGACCCGACACTTAACCCACAAGGCCCGGCGGAGAGCTTCGATCCCGATGAGCCTAACCAGCCTAAGCGCGTGACCAAGGGCGGCTCCTTCCTCTGCAGCGACCATTACTGCCTTAACTACCGCCCCTCGGCCCGTAATGGCACGGCGACAGACACCGGCATGTCGCACATCGGCTTTCGCTGTGTGACGACGCGCGCTGCTCTGGAAGCCGCGCGTAAGACAACTGCCGCAAGATGAACCCGCCATCCTTTCACAGCAGAAGTGTTCCCCCCAAACATGCAGGACCCACAACCATGAAAAGAAAAATCCCAATGCGATGGGCCGCTTCGCTGATCGCCGCGCTCGTCGCGGTCTCGGCGTCGGCGGCAGACAAACCTAATATCATTCTGATCGTCTCCGACGATTTTGGCTACGGTGACTCCGGCGTCTATGGCGGCGGAATAGGGCGAGGCATGCCGACTCCCGTCCTCGATCGGATGGCGGATGAAGGCATGGCTTTCTTCTCCTTCTACGCCCAACCGAGTTGCACGCCCGGGCGGGCGGCGATGCAGACCGGGCGATTCCCGAACCGCAGCGGCATGACGACCGTGGCCTTCCAAGGCCAGGGCGGGGGATTGCCAAAGGCGGAATGGACTCTGGCCTCACAGTTAAAGACGGCCGGATACAGGACCTTCTTTACTGGCAAATGGCATTTGGGGGAGGCGGACTATGCGCTGCCTAACGCGCACGGTTATGACGTGATGAAGAGCATGGGCATCTATCATTTGAACGCTTATACTTACGGCGACCCCACCTGGTTCCCGGACATGCCGCAAGAGCTGCGTGACATGTTCAACAAGGTCACGATCGGCATGATGTCCGGCAATGGCGGCGAGAAAGCGCACGAAGACTTCAAAGTCAACGGCCAGTATGTGGACAAGCCGGGCCAGTCCATCACGATCGACGGCGTGACCTATCCCACCGGCGTCGTCGGCATTCCGTATCTCGATGCCTACATCGAGAAGGCGGCCTTGGAGGAGTTGGATGACGCGGCCAAGACCCCGGACAAGCCCTTCTTCCTTAACGTGAACTTCATGAAGGTGCACCAGCCAAACATGCCACACCCGGACTTCATCCATAAGTCACTCTCGAAAAGCAAATATGCCGATTCTCTTGTCGAGAACGACAGCCGCATTGGTCACATCATGGACAAGGTTCGCGAGCTCGGCCTCGATAAGGGTAACACGCTCGTCTTCTGGACCACAGACAACGGCGCCTGGCAGGATGTCTATCCGGATGCCGGCTATACACCGTTCCGCGGCACCAAGGGCACCGACCGCGAAGGCGGCAACCGCGTCCCCGCGATCGCTTGGATGCCGGGTAAGATCAAAGCCAACAGCAAGAACTACGACATCGTCGGCGGCCTCGATTTCATGGCCACCTTCTCCTCCATGGCTGGGATCAAGTTGCCGACCAAGGACCTCGAAGGTAAACCCGAAGTATTCGACAGCTATGACATTTCGCCCGTCCTCTTTGGGACGGGGCCTGATCCTCGCGAAACCTGGTGTTACTTCACCGAAAACGAACTGCTGCCGGGAGCGGTGCGTTACCATAACTATAAGTTCCTCTTTAACATTCGCGGTGATAACGGGCAGGC
This sequence comes from uncultured Verrucomicrobiae bacterium, assembly GCA_963831805.1. GTDB lineage: Bacteria > Verrucomicrobiota > Verrucomicrobiia > Chthoniobacterales > UBA10450 > Palsa-1392. Next base: position 660,908 of record CAWHRN010000005.1, read on the forward strand.
GACCGGCGGCCTCGCCGTGGACTCTAACCTTGGCTGGAAAGGGCCTGAGAAATATGTCGCCACCGTGCCTCAGGTTTACGACTTGTGGGCCGATCCGCAGGAACGCTATGACCTGTTTATGAATAACTTCACCGAGCGGACTTGGATGGGACCAGTCATGAACCAGGAGTTGCAGAGAGTCATGAAGACTTTCCTTGAGGTTCCACCACGTAAATTGCAGAGCGAGGGCTATACCGGTCCGATCACAATCTCAAACTTCGAGAAATTTGGCTGGCTACGGGAGCAACTCAAGAAGGATGGCGTGCATCTCACCATGCCTACTGGTAACTAGAAGCTAACGAGACGCGACCTCGGGGGAATCCCCCGGGGGATCGCTTCTCAGTAAGCCGCGAACAATTTATGAAAAATAAACTCGCAGTAGCGTCGCCGAGCTTGCAGAGCTGGCGGTGGCGCAGTCATGGCCGGCACCTTGTGCTGACCGCATCGATCGCCTTGGTGGCGATCGCCTCATCGGTGTCGGCCTACGCTGCCGACAGTCGGCGAAACCAAACATTCGTCTTTATCATGGGAGACGACATCGGAATGTGGAACATCGGCGCATCATACCATGCGGAATGATGGCCGGAAATGCCAAGGCGCCCAACCTCGACGCGGAAGCTGGCCAAGGAAGGCATGATTTTTACCGACTATTACGCGGAAGCGGCGACACGGCAGGTCCGCCAACTTCATTACCGGTGAGTTACGATCCGGCACCGGCATGACGACGGTGTGGCGGGTGCCCCGACGGGGTTGCGGCGGAAGCCTGCACCATCGCCACCGCGCTCAAAGCGCAGGGTTATGCCACCGGGCAGTTTGGCAAGAACCATCTCGGCGATAAGAACGAGTTCCTGCCGACCGTCCACGGGTTCGACGAGTTCTTTGGCTCCTCTATCACCTCGACGCAATGGAAGACCCGGCGCATCCGAACTACCCGCAGAACCTGCTAAACGAGGTCGGCCCGCGCAACATGGTCCACTCGTTGCGGCTACCCACCACGGACGATCCGACGGACAGTGCCGCGCCGGGGGAAAGTCGGCAAACAAAAGATCGAGGAATCGCCGGCACGCTTTATCCCAAGCGAAGTGGAAACGGTGGACGATGAAATCCGCGACTTGGTCGTTGAAGTTCTCGGAAGGCCAAGGCGGACGAACAAACGGCTTCGGAGATGTTCTCGGTTATCGCCTGATCAACTGCGAGAAGGACCCCCACGTTCTTTGTGCTGGCTCAACTCCGACGCGCTGACTTCTCTATTGCGAACAACAACGACCCACGATTCCGTCACTCGCCAGTGCCTCGGAATTCCGCCAGTCTCAAGCTATCGAGTCCAAGGAATGCGCAACCCAATGGTGGAATCGGAAGAAGAAGCAGGCATTCCGGCTACACTCGATGACGAGGCAGGTGCGGCATCGTGATGAACAAGCTATGCAAGGAGGGGCGTGATTGAGACGAGCCGCGCAACACCACTCGGTCGTCATTTCAGAACGACTGACTCAGCACCGCTCACCGACAAACTTCGTTACCGGGCCCGATGGCGGCTTTAGTTTTTAACGATTAAGCCGCCGCTTGCGCGCCAAGGCAAAGGAAACGGTCCCTGTCTCCGAAGGGGGCTTCCGCGTGCCGGCGAAGAACTTCTGCGTTGGCCTGGAGATCCACCCGTGGCAGCGGATTCGGTGCTGCAACGGGATCAATATCGGGCCGGCATGGACTGGTTCCCTAACATTCCGGTGACCGATCTCAGCCGCGGGCAACCCGGACATCACCAACCAGTTGCTTAATCTCGCAAAACGATGTCTGGCAACTCGGCGACGCGGACCTTGGCAACACAGAGAACCATCTCGATGGCTATGACCAGACTGCCATGATTACCGGGAAGGGTCCGTCGACTCGTCACGAAATCTTCTATCTCGGTGAGAGCAGCATTGGTGCCGGTCCGCATTGACGATTACAAGTCATCGGTTTCATTGACCAGCCGCGCGGCTGGCTGGGTGAAAAGACGACTCACGTCGACGTTTCTCGCCCTACCTGATTAACCTGCGCCTCGATCCATTCGAGCGCCAAGGCTGGCCGAACGATGGAACGAAAGAAGGCGGGCAGCAATACTTCGATTGGTTCAAATTCCAATTCTGGCGCTTTGTCTTCGTGCAGCAGGTCATGGGCAAGGAACTCCAGACCTTCCTCGAGTATCCACCCATGCAGCGAGGCGCGAGTTTCAACCTCGATGCCGTCAAAGCGAGAAATGCTCTAGCCACGCTTAGCTTGCGGCAGTGGTCCGCGGAGCGAAGACCCATGAGCAGGCGGAAGCGGCCAGGAAAGGCCCGCGCCAGTAATAGAAGTAACCCTCGCGGCGAGAAGGTGACGAAGCAAGGCTCAGCCGACTTCAGCCGCCGCGCCGAATTTTCTTCGGTTGCAGGGCGGAGCGCGCTCACGTCGCTGCCTTTGCGTTGGCCCGGCATGCGGCGCCGTCGTTTTCCTCGTGAACGGGGTCGTGAGTTCGGCCGCGGCGAATCGGCACTTGGAGCGAGCCGGAAACCTTCTATGCTCCCGCGGTGAATAAACGCCAGCCGCCAAGAGCGCTTTCACAGATCGACCGACTGGTCAAGCCGTTCCAGGAGTTTGCGGAACTGGAAGCCTCGGGGGGCATTCTCCTGATCGCCTGCACCGTGGCCGCGCTGGTCTGGGCTAACTCGCCCTGGGGCGAGAGTTACTTTCATTTGTGGCACCTCGACCTTACCTCGGGACGCCTCGGTCGTCTCCTCGCCAATCCACTACATTTTTGGATCAACGATGGGTTGATGACGTTGTTCTTCCTCCTCGTCGGTCTGGAGATAAAGCGCGAGATCCTGCTCGGAGAGCTGGCTTCCTTGCGCCAGGCCGCGCTCCCGCTGGCTGCGGCGATCGGTGGGATGGTTGTTCCGGCCGGGTTGTATCTCGTCTTTAACCATAGCGGAGCAGGCATCTCGGGTTGGGGCATCCCGATGGCGACCGATATTGCTTTCGCCCTCGGGGTGGTCGCGCTGCTCGGCGACCGGGTGCCGACTTCGTTGAGGATCTTCCTCGCCGCTCTGGCCATTGCTGATGACATCGGCGCGGTCCTCGTGATTGCGTTCTTCTATACCGCGCAAATTTCCTGGCTAAGTCTCGGCGTTGCCGGTCTTTTCTTTGCGGCATTGTTAGGGGTGAATCGCGCCGGGGTGCGGCACCTCCTCGTTTATGGAATCCTCGGTGTTGGTTTGTGGATCGCGATACTGCTGTCCGGAGTTCACGCCACCGTCGCTGGAGTCTTACTCGCCTTCACGATTCCCGCGAATGAAGAGGCCGCAGGGGGCGGCTCGCCCCTGCAGCGACTCGAGCACACCCTTCATCCCTGGATTGCCTATGCGATCATGCCGATCTTCGCGCTGGCCAACGCGGGCGTCGTCCTGGGTGCGGGCGCTGCGCGCTCGGCAGTAGCTCCGATAAGCCTGGGTGTAATCTTCGGTCTGGTCATCGGGAAACCCCTGGGGATCGTTTTCTTTTCATGGCTCGCCATCCGGACAGGACTGGCGGCGATGCTTGAGGGTATTACCTGGCGTCAGATCGCCGGTGCGGGAATGCTCGGCGGAATCGGCTTCACCATGTCGCTGTTTATCGCCGATCTCGCCCTTAGTGAGGCCCATGAGCTGGCGACGGCCAAGGTCGGTATCCTGGCGGCTTCCATTATCTCCGGCGCGGCAGGTGCGCTCGTCCTCTTCTTTCAGAACACCCGAGCGGCCGGGCGAACAATCCACTTTCGTTAGGCAAGAACGATAAATTATTTACTCGCACCCGGGCGTCCGGATCGATCAAGCTGCCGAGATTATGACTACAGGAATTCCCGCTCGCCTCGCTTTCGTTGCGGTCATCGCAATGAGTATCAAAGTGATCGCCGCTTCTCCCACCGCTCCATCCGTTTCCGCCGACGGAGCTCTCCAGCGACTCAAGACCGGTAACGAGCGATTCGCCGCGAGTAAAGTCAGCGCGGGTAAACCGGTCGCGGCCCGCCGCCGGGAAACCGCTCAGGAGCAACATCCGTTTGCCGTCATTGTCGGCTGCTCCGATTCGCGCACCGCGCCTGAAATCGTCTTCGATCAAAACATCGGAGATCTCTTTGTGGTCCGGACGGCGGGCAACCTCGTCGATGACTATGCCTTGGGGAGCATCGAGTACGCGGTGGAGCACCTTGGCTCCCGGCTCATCGTCGTCCTCGGGCATGAGCGCTGTGGCGCCGTGACCGCGGCGCTCGGTGGAAGCTCGGCTCCCGGACACGTCAATGCCCTGGTGCGCGACCTCCAGCCAGCCGTGCGGGCGAGCAAGGGGAAACCGGGCGATGCGCTCGCCAATGCGATCCACGAAAACGACACGGAGATGGCGAGGAAGATTCACCAAAAGGCTCAGCTCGGCGATCTCGCCTCCCAGGTTAAAATCGTCGAAGGCTACTACAACCTAGATACCGGCAAAGTGGAGTGGGCAGCAGGCAAGTGAAGATCGCGCTTGCTTAAGAGCATTTTGCCAGAAGAGCCGCGGGCCTTGGACGACGGCCGGGGTGATCACAAAGGATAATTGGCAGATGATCTTCCGTGTCACGGGCTGATTTCGCGACGGTTTCCATGACGATGAGTCCGACGTTTTACGCTCCGCTCTTTGCCACCGGGCTGTTCGTCGGCGCGTTCGCGTTTCTGGAAATCGGTCGGCGCTTCGGCCGGCGCGAGATCGCGCGCGACGGAGAAAAAGCGCACACCGGACTCGGCGCGGTGGAAGGGGCACTGTTCGGGCTCCTCGGGTTGTTGATTGCTTTCAGTTTCTCCGGAGCCATGTCACGGTTCGATGCCCGGCGCCACTTGATCGTGGACGAAGCCAACGCCATCGGGACGGCTTGGCTGCGGATTGACCTGTTGCCGCCGGCGGTACAACCGGAATTGCGCGACCTATTCCGCCGCTATCTCGATGCCCATCTGCAGATATACCGCAAACTGCCCGACGAAGACGCCGCGCGCGCAGAGCGGGCGGAGTGTGTGAAACTGGAGGGCGCCATCTGGCAACGCGCCGTCGCCGCGGCTCGACTATCGGATAAGCCGCAGCCCGCGATGCTGGCGGTCGCTTCGCTGAACGAGATGATCGATCTGGCCAACAAGGAGGCGATGGCGACCCAATTGCATCCGCCGCGCGTGATTTTCGTCATGCTCGCGCTTCTTACCCTCATCTCTTCCTTTCTCGCCGGCTATGCGATGGCCGGGAGCAAATCGCGGCACTTACTTCACGGCACTGGCTTCGTCGTCGTGATCGCGGTGATGGTTTACCTCATTCTCGATATTGAATATCCGCTGCTCGGATTCATCCGCATCGACTCGGTCGATCAAAGCCTCGTCGAATTGCGGCAAAGCATGTCGGTTCCCTAAGCCGTTGTAGCCCTAAGGTCCCATAGCCGCCGGAAAAAGCGCGCGCCAAAATTCCGGCCAGGGAACAAATCAAAACCATGAAAATCATCTGTCGCAGTTTCGCTCTGCTGGCGATCGCACTCGCCGGCCTCGCCACCACTCGCGCGCAGGATCCGCTCCCGTCGTGGAATGCCACCGCGGCGAAGACAGCCATCGTCACTTTTGTCGAAAAAGTAACCAAGGAAGGCTCCACCGATTTCGTTCCGCCTAACGAACGCATCGCCACCTTTGATAACGACGGCACGCTGTGGGCCGAGCAGCCGTTGTATTTCCAATTCCTCTTCGCCCTCGACCGGGTCAAGGCGATCGCACCACAACATCCGGAATGGAAAACCGAAGAGCCATTCGCTTCGCTGCTCAAAGGCGATCTGAAGGGCGCGCTCGCCGGCGGAGAAAAGGCCATGCTCGCCATTGTCGCCGCGACCCACGCGGGCATGACCACGGATGAGTTCGAAAAGATTGTGAAAGACTGGATCGCGACGGCGAAACATCCTAAGACCGGTCACCTTTACACCGAAATGGTCTATCAACCGATGATCGAGTTACTCGGGTATCTGCGCGCGAATGGCTTCAAGACCTTTATCGTCTCCGGCGGCGGAGTGGAGTTCATGCGCGCTTTTGCAGAGAAGACTTACGGCATTCCGCCAGAGCAGGTGATCGGGAGCTGCGGCAAACTGAAGCTCGAGATGCGCGACGGCAATCCGGTGCTGGTGAAGCTGGCCGCGATTGACTTCATCGACGACAAGGAAGGCAAGCCGGTCGGCATCCAAAGCCGGATCGGCCGCCGACCGATCGCAGCCTTTGGTAACTCCGATGGCGACACACAAATGCTGGAATGGACCACCACCGGAGCCGGCGCGCGCTTTGGTTTGCTCATCCACCACACGGATGGCAAGCGTGAGTGGGCTTACGATCGCAAGTCACCGATCGGCCAGCTGGACAAGGCGCTCGACGAAGCGGGCCGCAGAGGTTGGACCGTGGTGGATATGAAGAACGATTGGAAGACGATCTTCGCGTTCGAGAAGTCCGGCCAGCCATGAAGCCTGGCGCGAGTCACTCGTCCCGAGTGTAAGACATAACTTAGAAAACCGGGAATAACCTTGAGCGAAGACCCTTTTAATTTCTCCGGCAACGTCGCGCTCGCGACCGGCGGCAGCTCGGAAACGGCGAAGACGATCGAACACGAGGGCGGCGCGGCGCGCAAACGGATGTGCGCCGAGCGAGCTGGCGGCTACAGTATCTCACTAGCCGGAGACGGCCGATCCGAAGCAATCGATAGTGAACTAACTCTCAGTTTCGTTGTCTAATGACTTGAACCAGAAGGACGCAATTTTTGAAACTTCCCAACCACGTCTCGTTTCGCAAAGATCACTCTCTTCTGCTCTGGAAGCCGCGCGGCATTTTGGACCAGGCGGATGTCAATGAAGTCGTCGAGTTCGTCGACACCGCTGAAGCCAGGGCCGGCGAGCCGTTCAATCGCTTTGCCGATTTATCGGCTCTCGATGCGGTTGATTTGAACTTCCGTTTCGTCTTTGACGTCGCGCTGCACCGACGGCTGACCGCTGCGCCAAACCGGCCGGTGAAGTCTGCTTTCTACGTCACGAGCTCGGCGACCGTTCACTACACGAAGCTGCACAAATTGCTGACCGACTACTCACCGCTCACGGTTTCCCTGTTCACCGACCGCGCCAAGGCCGCGAGATGGCTTGGCGTCCCCGAGGCGGTGCTGGGTCTGAGCTGAACCGGCCGCGTGGGAACCTACCCGCCACCCACTGTCGCTTGAATTCCTCGCGCCCGTAAGACTAAGGTCCCATTTCTATTTCTCGGGATTCCGCAAGACTTTGAACCATGCGGTTGACCGCGCTTCTCGCTATCACCCTGACTGCGGTTGTTTGTCATTGTCCCGTCACGCTCTCGGCCGCGGTCGATGCCAATGGGAACGCGACTTCCGAAGCCGCCCGTGCGAATGCGGGAGACGACGAGGCGGCCGATTTGGCCAAGCAACTCCAAAACCCGGTTGCCAGCCTGATCAGCGTACCTTTCCAGAACAATTTTGAGTTCGGGCTCGGCCCGAATGACGACGGCTTCAAATACACTCTCAACTTTCAGCCGGTCGTTCCGATTTCGTTAGGTAAGGATTTCAATCTCATCGTTCGGACTATTGTCCCCTTCATTTACCAAGACGATGTTATCCGGGACTCGAGTCAATCAGGCTTGGGCGATACGACCCAGAGTTTCTTTTTTTCGCCGAAAAAACCGATCGGAGGTTTGATTCTCGGTTTCGGTCCGGCCCTGCTTTATCCAACCGGGACGAACGACTTTCTGGGGAGCGAGAAATGGGGAGCAGGGCCGACCGGCCTCGTCCTGAAACAAACCGGCGGTTGGACTTACGGTGTTCTCTTCAACCAGATCTGGTCCTATGCTGGAAACGAACACCGCGACTATGTCAGTGCCACCTTTCTCCAGCCTTTCGTCTCCTATACGACCAAGACCAAAACAACTTTTGGGATCAACACGGAATCAACCTACGACTGGCACAACAGTCAATGGACGGTCCCGATTAACCCCTTCGTCAGTCAGCTAATCACGGTCGGCAAACTGCCGGTGAGCTTGAGCCTCGGGGCAAAGATTTACGCGGAAGGCCCAACGGGCGCGCCAAAATGGGGAATTCGCTTTGTCGTCACGCCGCTCTTTCCCACCGGTAAAAAACCAGCGGCGCCTGAGACGACCACTGCCAAATAAATCAAGCCTTTCCAGGAAGCACCCATCTACAATGAGATCAACCTAAGAGTCGGACAGCGATAAGTCTGACTTACCTTACTCATATGAAAATTCCTCGCAGTCTGGTAACTCTTGTTCTCGTGGTTAGTGTCGCGAGTTATGTTTGTGCAGGCCCTCCTCCCCCTGTCGTGCAGGAAAGTCCCACGCTTACTGAGGAGCGGCCCTGGGCGTTCAACCTCGTGGCCTATGGTTGGCTCGAGTCACTCGATGGGACCGTCGGGGTTCGCGGAATCGACAGTCATATTGACGTCCCCTTCAGTAACGTGCTCAAGGAGCTAAACATCGGAGCGATGGGAGTCATCGAGTTGCGTTACAAGCGCTGGACCGTCGCCGCCGACCTCGTCTATGCCGATCTTAGAGGCAGCCTGGACGGACGGAGCGTCCGACTTTCGGACACTCCTTTCGATGTTCTCTTTACCAAGGGGGATTACGAGCAGAAGCAGTTTCTCGGTAACTTCACTCTCTCCTACCAACTGATCGCTGAGAGCCAGTGCAAGCTCGAGCTCTATGCGGGTGCGCGGGTAAACTCCCTCGACTCACAACTAACTCTGATCGGGAACCGTTTTCCACCGCCACCGGCAATCCCAACTTTCATCGTGCCCGACCGTGAACTCGGCGGGAGCAAGACTTGGGTCGATCCGATCGTTGGAGCCAGGTTCGTCGCGCGCTTGCAAGGTCCTCTCTTCGTGCGGGTTGGTGGAGACATCGGCGGCTTCGGCGTCAGTTCGGATTTGACCTGGCAGGCCAACGCCATCCTCGGCGTCGATGTCGCACGCAACTTCTCGGTTGGGCTCGGCTTCCGTGGTCTGGGCACGAACTATTCCAGCGGCGGCTTCAAATACGACGTCATTGCCTACGGCCCGATCATCGGATCCGAATTCCGCTTTTGAGCGACTGCGGTTTGTTCCCCGGCCGTTCTGAACCGCAAGCACCAACCGGATTCCCGGTCGTCGGATCCGCCGGTACGGCCGTTCAAATGCGGTCGGCATGCCGTCTTCGGACAGCGCAGGCTGATGTCCGCCCGAGCTCCAGCGCCGCAAGAACCGGGCTTTCGGATTTCCGCCCTTCATCTACGTTGAGGGCGTACGAGCATGAAGACCAGGAACTACCCAATCGGACCGGGCGGCGGCAAACCGCAGCTCCAAGATTAACCGATCTCCAATCGCGATGTATACGAATCTGGATTTGTTTTTTCGGGCGGAATATCTGGCCCTTTGGAAATCGAAGTTCAGCCTCCGACGCTGGGCCTACGTCATTTTCTTTACCGTCATCTACTGGGTGATGTGGCTGGTGGTGGCCTTTGGCCGGGCGCTCGATCGCATTTTCTTCCGGGGCTTTCTCCGCCAGGAGGTGCGCGCGCCGGTTTTCATCATCGCTCCGCCGCGGAGCGGCACGACTTTGATCCAGCGGTTGATGGCACTCGATGAGGAACGTTTCGTCCACGCGAAGCTTTACCAGACCATCTTTCCCTCGGTCTTCTATCAGCGCTGCTTCAATGGCCTCGACCGCCTCGACCGCCGCACCGGCCGGCCGCTGACTCGCTTGATGCGATGGTTCGAGAGGACATTTTTCGGCGGCTGGGACGAGATGCACCGGCTGCGCTTCGATCAACCCGAGGAGGACGACGGCTTTTTCGTTTCCAGCTTTGTGACCGAGGCGATCTATCTTCTCTTTCCCCACATCGATGAATTGTGGGAGGCCGGTTTCGCCGATGCGCTCAGCCCGGCGGTGCGCCGCAAGCTGATGGCCTTTTATCGAAGCTGCCTCCAACGTCAACTCTACGCCAACGGCCCAGATAAGACGGTCCTCTCCAAAGCCACGCAGTCATCCGGATCCGTCGAGTCGCTGCTGGAGACTTTCCCGGATGCGAAATTCATCACAGTTATCCGTCATCCTTATCAGTCGGTCCCTTCGCACGTGAGTGTCTTCTATCCGGTCTGGCGTGCCCACTCACCGGATATCGCGAAGGACGGACCGGTCTCCAAGTCCTATGCCAAATTGGCCGTTAGATGGTATCAGCATCTCTTCGAGTTTCGCTCCAAGGTCGCTCCGGATCAGTATTACTGTCTGCACTACAGTGAGCTGACCCAGGATCCGAAGATGGCGGTGGCGAAGCTTTACGAACACTTCGGCTGGGAGATGAGCGAAGCTTTCCGCGCCCGCCTGGCGGCGACTTCAGATAGCGAGCGTGACTATCAGAGTCAGCATCATTACACGCTGGAGGAGTTCGGGCTCTCGAAGGAATGGATTCAGGCAGAACTCGGCACCTTGCTCGATCACTATTCGCTCGCCCGCTGATCGCGGAAACGCCAGAAGGCCACGTGCAGCAGGCCGATCAGAATCAGGAGCAGGCCATTGGCAACCACGGCGGGGACGACGCGGGTTCCAGCGAACGATTGCAGCGCGACCAGAAGAGCGAGCGCGATATTGCGGTTACTCGTGCCCAGTCCGACGACCTGGCGCGCACCCGGCTCAGCGCCACCTAGCGCGTAACCGAGGAATAGACAGATCTCGGCGACGAGAGTCATCACCAGTAATGGCCGCCAACCGACGGTGATGATAGTCCGCCATTCCGTCGCCGTCACGAAAGCAAGCGAGGCCGCGCCGGTCGCTTCCGAAAAGACCTCCATCGGACGCAGAGCTATCCCCGTGAAGGAAGGCAGGAGATATCTCAGGGCAATCCCGATACCAAGTGGAAGCGCGATCGTCGCGAAGAGGATGAGCAGGGCATTTCCGGCGTCGAATTGCACCGGCGCATGAGCCAGCGCTCCGAGAGTTACCCGACATACCAAAGGAGTTAGGAAGACCGAAAGAAGGGGGAAGAGCGCCGTCAACCCGGCGGCCAACGCGAGATCCGCCCGGGCCATGCGCGCAAACACCGGCACGACCGGGGCAAAGGGCGCCGCGGCCAGCAGAAGCATCCCGATGGAAACCTCTGTCTCGAGGCCGGCCAGCTTCGTCGCCGCCAAGACCACGGCAGGGACTAGCACAAAGTTAACCGCTGCGATCAGAGCTAGCCGCCGCCGGCGCAACGCGCTGATGACCTCACCCAGGGTCAGTCTCATTCCCACCGCAGTGAGCAAGCCGGCAAGCGAGACCATGGTCAATAACCGGACGATACCTTCAGTTTTCATGCTCGGGCTGGGGCTCACCATCAGTCGCAGGAACCCAGACCGCTGTCGAGGAAAGCGTTCCAGCTGCACGTGGTCATGCTAGACTAAGCTCGCATCGCCATGAGCCGCTTCCATTTCAGATCGCGCGAACCCGGTTTCGTAATTCGCTTATCCAGGCATCCGAGATCGAATGACTGAAAACGAGCTGCTGACGGCGCTGGGGACAGGGACTTATATCCTGATCCATCTCGCCGCGATCGCCCGGGTGATCCTGCGGCCGCATCGGGAACCGGCTTCGCGCGTGGCTTGGGTAGTTGTGATGGTGGTCCTGCCGGTAATCGGCATTGTGACTTACATCCTGCTCGGCGAAACCAGTATCGGGCGCCGGCGGCGCAAGCGTATCTGCGAGGTCTTGGCCGCCATGCCGGATGTTGCGGCGGCACCGGGCATGGATGCCCCCGGTCTGCAGTCGCGGGTGCCGGAGGCCTATGCTCATCTCTTTCGGCTCGGGCATTCCGTTAACGGCTTCGAGCCGGTCGGTGGAAATTGCGCGCGTTTGTTGGCGGACTCGAACGCGACCATCGAGTCGATGGTCGCGGATATCGATGCGGCCCAGGACCACGTGCACCTGACGTTCTACATCTGGCTGCCGGATCACAACGGCCTCCTCATGGTCGAGGCGCTCAAGCGGGCCGCGGCGCGCGGGCTGACCTGCCGGGTGATGGCCGACGGCCTGGGCTCGCGCACGATGATCGCCTCCGAGCATTGGCAGTCGATGCGGGAAGCGGGCGTGCGGGTCGCGACGGCGCTAGCCATCGGCAATCCGTTGCTGCGCCCGCTGCGCGGCCGGATCGATCTGCGTAATCATCGCAAGATTCTCGTGATCGATAACTCCATCACTTATTGCGGGAGCCAGAATTGCGCCGACCCGGAGTTTCGGATCAAGGCAAAGTTCGCGCCCTGGGTCGATGCGATGATGCGTTTCGAGGGACCGATCGCGCGGCAGAATCAGCAGCTTTTCGCGAGCGATTGGATGGCGCAAGTGAAGGACGACGACCTTAACTGCCTGATCGAGCAACCGGTGGAACCCGGTCTTACAGGTGAACGTGGGATCACGGCTCAAGTGATTGGGACCGGACCGACGGTGCGGAACTCGGCGATGCCCGAAGTCTTCGAGGCTCTAATGTACACGGCGCGGCGAGAGTTGGTGATCACGACTCCCTACTATGTGCCGGATGAAGCGATGCAGACCGCCCTCTGCGCGAGCGCCTGGCGCGGGGTCGCGACCACGATCATTTTCCCCGCGCGGAATGACTCCTGGATCGTGGCGGGCGCCAGTCGGAGTTACTACAGTGACTTACTCACCGCCGGGGTTCGCATTTACGAGTATAAAGGTGGGCTCCTCCACACCAAGTCACTTACCCTGGACGGGGAAGTGACACTTATCGGCTCAGCAAACATGGACCGGCGGAGCTTTGAGCTGAACTACGAGAATAACATCCTGTTCTGCGATCGAGCCCTGACCGCGGAGATGCGCGGCCGTCAGGACGCCTATCTCGCACGATCGCATCCGGTCACGGCCGAGATGGTAGCGCAGTGGCCGATCACTCGACAGTTTTGGAATAATGCCATCGCGATGTTCGGCCCGGTCTTATAGATGAGGCTCGTCTCGCATGAGACTAAAGTCCCATGGCAACAAGCTGGTGTTTTTTCGATTGTGGGGTAGAAGTTTTGAAGACTGAAGAGTCAAACCCGGCTGCCCGGGAGAAACTGGGATTTGCATCGACCTGTCGAGTCCTCAAGATTTTTGTCGTTTCCTGAAGTGCCTCAGATCAACGAAAAAACCATGAAACAAAAAAACCCTCGATCGAGATTCGGAAGCCGGCCGTGGCGGGGCGTGACGGCGATCTGTTGCAGCTGCCTGCTGGCCATTTACCCGGCGATGGCGCAGGAGGAACAGCAAGCGCAATCGGCCGTCCAGGAAACCGCCAGCAACGAGTCTGACCTGGAAGTGCCGAAGCTGCCGAATGACCAGTTAGACTCGCTCGTGGCGCCGGTTGCGCTTTATCCCGATCCGCTCCTGGCACAGACACTGGCGGCGTCGACCTACCCGCTCGAGGTTATCCAATTACAACAATTCCTGGCGAAAAATCCCGACCTAAAAGGGAAGGCGCTGACCGACGCGGTGGAGAAACATAACTGGGATCCCAGCATTCAGGCGACGGCCGCATTGCCGGATGTCGTGAAACTCCTAAGTGATGATATCACCTGGACGACTGACCTCGGGAACGCCTTCCTCGCGCAGCAATCCGATGTGATGGACGCCGTCCAGCGCATGCGCCTGAAGGCCCAGGGAAAGGGAACCCTGCAGACGAGCCAGCAACAGGTCGTTAAGACTGAGGAAGTCGATGGTAAAAGCGTGGTCGTGGTGCAGCAGGGCGATCCCGAGGTTGTCTATGTTCCTTCCTATAACCCGACGGTTGTCTATGGAGAACCGGCCTATCCTTATCCTCCAGTCTACTATCCGCCGGTCGGTTCGTATGTCGCAGGGGCGGCTATCTCCTTCGGGGTTGGGCTGGCCATCGGCAGCGCCTGGAACGGCGGCTGGGGTTGGGGCTGCGGTTGGGGTCACAACGACATCAACGTCAACGTGAACAACAACTACATAAACAATTACAACCGGCATAACAACATTCACAACAACGGCAACAACTGGCAGCACAATCCGCAGCATCGCGGCGGGGCGCCCTACCCAAACCGGAACACGGCCAACAAGTACAACGGGAATGGGCGTGGAGGGCCGAACGCCAACCGACCGGGTCAGGCAGGAAATCGACCGAACCAGACGGGCAATCGGCCGGGCCAAGGAGGCGCGGGAGAGCGGAATCGACCCGGCGGCAATGGTCAGGCGGCGAATCGACCAAACAAGGGCGGCGCAGGAGATCGCCAGAAGCCGAGTCATAACCAGGCAGGCAATCGGCCGAGCCAGGGAAATCATAAACCATCCTCGGGCAATCGGGCGCCCAGTCACGCGACGAGTGCCGATCGCGTTGGAAATCACCACGTATCGAAGCCGTCCAGCGGCCGGAGCAACAACGCCTTTAGCAGCGGCGGCGGCAGCAAGGGTTCAGCGAAGGCCAGTCACAACCGGGGCTCTCACAGCATGGGCGGGGGACACGGAGGCGGTCATCGGGGCGGTGGTCATCGCCGGTAGAATTCACTGAGGAGAAAACAATGAATACAAAATCATCTATCGCAGGTTTCTCGAAAGTAACCCTGGTTGCTGGCGCAGTGTTGCTCTGTCTTGTCGGAGTTACGCCTCCAGCCACGGCGCAGGAAAAAAAGACAGACGTGGCTGCTTCCGGACCGACGGCGCAAGGGAAGAGTTTCGCTACCCCAGAGGAAGCGGCTGACAGCCTCATCCAGGCGGCCGAGAAAGACGATGCCTCTTCTTTGAAGGAGATTCTCGGCCCCGGCAGTGAGGATATTGTCTCCTCCGAGGATCAGGTGCAGGACAAGAATCGCGCCGCTGACTTTGTCGCCGAGGCGCACGAAAAGAAGTCCGTCAAGATTGATCCTGATAACTCGAAAAGAGCGACTCTCTCAGTCGGCGCAAGCGACTGGCCGCTTCCCATCCCGATCGTGAAGCGAGGCGGAAAATGGTATTTCGATTCCAAAGCCGGTCGCGAAGAAATCCTTCTTCGTCGCATCGGAACGAACGAGCTCGATACCATCGCGATCTGTCGGGGATATGTCGAGGCCCAGCAGGAATACGCCGAAAAGAGGCACGATGACTCCAAGGTTAACCAGTATGCCCAGAAGATCATTAGCTCACCGGGCAAAGAGGATGGCCTCGCCTGGAAGAATGCCGATGGCACCTGGGGCGGACCTGTGGGTGAAGAAGCAGCCAAGGCGCTCGAAGAAGGTTATACCGATAAGAGTCAGCCTTACCATGGTTACTATTTCAAAGTTCTAAAAGGCCAGGGTCCTGACGCGCCGATGGGCGAAATGGATTTTGTCCTAAAAGGAGCGATGATCGGAGGGTTCGCTCTGGCCGCGGCGCCGGCCGATTACCGGGTTACAGGCGTGCAGACGTTCATTATTAATCAAAACGGCATTGTTTACCAGAAAGACCTGGGACCGGATACGCTTGCGATCTTTAAGAAAATGGATCGCTACAACCCGGGCAAGTCTTGGAAGGAGACAGACGATCAGTGGGAAGAATCGAGCGACGAATAGTCGGAGCGATCGTTCCGCGGAATCCAATCCCATGTCTTTCGGCGCTGGGAGATTGATCTTAGTCCTCGCGGTCGTGGTCGCCGCCTCGGCGAACATAACTCTTGGCGAACCGGCGCCGGCGCTGGCGGGAATGTCTTGGATACCCGGCGGCGAGTTCCAGATGGGGGCGGCTCTTAATGGCAACGGGAGTCACGAGATGCCGATGGCGTCCAATGACGCGGAGCCAGTTCATCCGGTGCAGGTGGACGGTTTCTGGATGGATAAGACCGCTGTCACAAACGCCGAGTTCGCGAAGTTTGTCGCGGCCGCCGGTTACGTCACCGTCGCAGAGCGCGCGCCGACGAAAGAAGAATTCCCCGATGCGCCGCCCGAGAATCTGGTGGCGGGTTCGGTCGTCTTTACGCCGCCTGATCACGAGGTGCCGCTCAACAATCACTTCCAATGGTGGAGTTACGTGCGGGGAGCTGACTGGCGGCACCCGACTGGTCCGCAGAGTAACATCGAGGGCCGGGATAACTATCCGGTTGTGCAGGTGGCTTACCCGGATGCCGAGGCTTACGCGAAATGGGCCGGCAAGCGACTGCCTACCGAGGCGGAGTTTGAGTTCGCTGCGCGGGGCGGTCTCGCCGGGAAAACCTACACTTGGGGAAACGACTTTCGTCCCAACGGCAAATGGATGGCTAACACTTACCAGGGAAAATTTCCAGTCAAGGACCAGGGTGAAGATGGCTACGCTGGTTTGGCGCCGGTGGCGAAGTTTCCGCCCAATGGCTTTGGCCTTTACGACATGTCGGGGAATGTCTGGGAATGGTGCAGTGACTGGTATCGCCCCGATTACTACGCCAACCTGAGCAACGCCGGCGGTGTCGCCCATAACCCTAAAGGACCGGAGACGCCGTTTGATCCCGCGGAACCTAACGACAAAAAGCGCGTCCAGCGCGGCGGTTCGTTTCTCTGCAATGATCAGTATTGCTCCCGTTACATCGTCGGCACCCGCGGCAAAGGAGATGTTGATACCGGCACGAATCATCTTGGTTTTCGCTGCGTTCAATCCCCCGCGGGACCAAGGCCGGCGAACGTGACTACGGCGAATGAGCATTAATCCCATTGGCGGCAGGCTGCGGCTGGAAGTGAATAATTAGAAACGACCCAAACGGATGGGAGGGATCGCGCAATTCGTGATGACGACGTCACTCGGTGGCGTGATGTTCCTGTTGCCGCTCTTGCTGCCTTTTGTGATGGCGCCTGGCTCGTAGCATTCATCATGGAGCGTACCCGAATGGTCTGCTGACGGTCTTCGGGCCGAACCACGCCGACACCTACGGTCGGGTCGCTTTATTTTCCAAGTGCAGTGCAAGTGAAACGCCTCGACGTCCCCGTGCGCGCGGCGCTCAAAGTGCATCCTGCCGTTGGGAGTGGGTTCGCGGGATTTGCTAAAGTTGAATCAACCGCTAAATCCAAATCTTCCACCTTGATGAAGAAAACCGGATTAATTTGGATCGCGATTTTCCTGACCGGATGCGCGCAGATCGCCACGGTCAAACAGACGACCCCCCGTTTCGCCGCGACCGGGGCTCCGGAGCCACAACTCGCCCTCGCGCAACGGCAACTGGTCGCCGCCCGGGAGGCTGAACACCGCGACCCAGCCGTAGCGCTTGGGAATTATCTCGTCGCTGCTCAATCCGCCGCGTCGCAGTTGCGCGCCCGGCCCTCGGACACCAAGGCGCGCGATCTCTACGATTTCGCAGTTGGCCGATCGATCCAAGTCATCGAGCAGACACAGCCCAGCCCCTGGCACCGCACGCTCACCATTCCCTCTCCGAATGGGCCTTACACCATCACGACGATCGCGCACCCTGGACCAGACCTCGATCCGGCAAATTACGAGATCACTCCCGCCGACAGTGTGATTGTGGGCGGAACTTATTTCACCCGGCGAATAACCATGGCTGGGGTCGGGGCGCCCTTGGTTGTCATGCGCCGAGAGCCCTACAAGGACTTCCGGAAGAACTTCGCCAGCCGGCGCATGTATGCGGCGGCGACGGCCGTCATTCATTTCCACGGGCAACAGGCGCAGATTGACTTTCTGGAGCCCTTCTCCACGAACAAGGTCGTCCTCGATGGAAAGACCTATCCGCTGGCGGCCGATTATACCGCCCCGCTCGCCATTGGGTTAACCACGGAGCGTCCCGATAAGCTTGGGCTCAATCGGCTCCTGCGCCCGGAAAAGTATGCCGACACCGCGCGCTTGACCCGCCTCCAGCCGTACGATCCCAACCGCATCCCGGTGATCTTTGTTCACGGCCTGCAGGACACACCGGCGAGCTGGACCCCGATGATCAACTCCCTCCGGGCCGATCCGGAGGTTCGCCGCCATTACCAGTTATGGGTTTATAGTTATCCCAGCGGCTACCCTTATTCCTATTCCGCGGCTCTTTTCCGGAATGAGCTGGACGCGATTGCACTCCGCTACCCCGATCGGAAGAAGATCGTCCTCATCGGCCATAGTATGGGCGGAATGGTCAGCCGGCTAATGATCACCGACGCGGGTGATAAGATCTGGCTCTCCTACTTCGGTAAACCTCCCGCGCAAACAAGTATTCCAGGAAGGGAACGCGAGTTGTTTGAAGAATCGCTCATCTTTAATCATCGGCCCGAGGTTGAACGGGTCATCTTTATGTCGACGCCGCATCGCGGCAGCGATCTCGCCAGCAACTGGATCGGCCGACTCGCAGCGAGCCTCGTTCGCATACCTTTTACCGTCGCCAGCATTCCACTCACGGTCATCTCGGGTAGCACGACGGACGCGGTCACAGCCTTACACATGAAGCGCATGCCCAATAGCATCGATACCCTTTCTCCGACAAACCGCTTCGTCCTCGCTGTGAATAAGCTTCCCATTACCCCGGGGATTCCCTATCACTCCATCATCGGCGATCGCGGCCGCGGCGACACGCCGAACAGCAGCGACGGCATTGTCGCCTATTGGAGTTCTCATCTCGACGGCGCGCAATCGGAACTGATCGTCCCTTCGAATCATAGCTCACCGCGCAACCCGCAGGCCATCACCGAAGTGGATCGCATTCTGAGGTTGGATGCGCGCTCCCGCAAACTCGGAGAACCTAACGAATAAAACAAACGCAAACTCGGTGAGCCTTCCTTAGTCTTGGCCGCCATCGCTCCTCCATCTATGCCAACCAAATATCTTGTCATCCTGCTGAGCCTGTGCGCGACGAGCGCGCTGAGTCAAACCGACACTTCGCCCACTCCTGCTCCGCCCCCGCCAGCCTTTGAAACTCCTGGCCGAGTGGAAGCGAAGTTATTCCTTCCCGAAGACTTGCTCCAGGGACGCCTCTACACCATCGGGGAGCAGGCCGAGAACGATGGCTTCCTTAATACTTATTTCGTCTACTCGGGAGACCATGCATTTGCGGTCACCACCGGCATCGCGCTGCGCACGCGAATCCGCGAACTCTACGCCATCGACAAATTGCGGGGGATGAGCAGGACGGACGAATTCACGAAGGCGATGGCGCGCGCCGGCAAAGAGAAGCTCGACAGCGTCGTCGGACTTGTCCGGGATCCGATTGGCACAATCAAAAGAGTCCCGAGCGGCGCCTCCCGTTTCTTTGGCCGGATCGGTGAGAGTGTGAAAGGTGGGGGCAGCGAGAATGAAGGTTCCGCGCTGGAAAACCTGACCGGAGTGGAGAAAGCGAAAGTCGCACTTGCAGCCAAACTTGGCGTAAGTCCTTACTCGACTAACCAGGAGTTACAGGAAGATCTCGGCAATACCGCGCGCGCCATGGCGGGCGGAGGATTTGTGGTGGGTGCCGCCACCGCCGTGGTGGGTGGACCCGCGGTAACTGTCCTGAATGTGAACGAAAATCTGCAACAAACTCTTGTAACTTCCACAGCGTCGGACTTGCGCATGCTCAACCGCAAAAAGCTCATCGCGCTCGGGGTGACACGCGAGCACGCGGACCGGTTTCTCATGCACCCCTGGTATTCTCCGTGGCAGGAGACCGTCCTGACCGACGCCCTGACTACGATCGGTGCTAATCCAACCGCGTTTCTCGAAAGAGCGGTTGAAGCGCTCACCGAACAGGACGCGGAATATTTTCAGCGTCTCGCTCAGGTCCTGGCGCACTACCACAAGAAGACCGCACTTCGCTCGATTCAAGTCGAGAATGGAATTGTCTCAGCGCTCGACGCGAACGGCATTCTGGTCATACCACTTTCCTGCGACTACGCGATTTGGAGCGCGAACGCGGCGGCCCGGATAAACGACCTCGCGCAATTCGCGCAGAGCCACAGTGATATTAAAGGTCTCGCTCTCTGGGTGGATGGCAAAGTTTCCGACCGCGCGACCCAGGAACTCCTGGGCCACAAATTCGCCTTGGCCACGGACGTCCTGGAGAGCGAGAAAAAATAGCCGGCAATCGGGCTCGAACCGATGACCTGCTGATTACAAATCAGCTGCTCTACCAACTGAGCTATGCCGGCATTTGCCCTCGTAGAATAGGCGGAAACGGGAGGCTGCCAAACCTCTTTGTACACCCCTTTTATACACCCCCGGTCGAAAGCGAGTCGGCCTCTTTCGTGGGAACAAAACGTACGTGGATTTCAGTTCGCTAGCCTCGTTGTTCAACGTCGCTCCATGAACAGAGCTTAGGCGCACGTACGCCGGAGCAAGATCGTCGGGGATGAATGCTCGGGGCAAGCCGATATGGGAATCGACGGCCGTTCAGAATTTGGTTCGTTACCGGCCCGCTGGAACGTATTTCGCCCGCTTCAAGGTCAACGGAAGGCCGATCTTGAAGGCTTGGAGACCACTGTGTTCTCCGTGGCCAACCAGCGCCTTCCGGAGATCATGCGCGATCATCGCGCCAAGCTCGAATCGATGACGGCAGTCGCCATCGGCAAGATGACCGTTGGCAACGCCGTGGTAGCATATCAGGAGAAGGTCCGCGCGAACGTCGCGCTCAAGATCGAAGGATTATTACCACGGGCTGGTCGATTTTATCAATCGCTCTTGGCCGGCGCTTTTCGGAACGGATGTGCGGAAAGTGAGCGAACGTGATTGCTCGGAGTGGTTAATTCGATTTCAAAAGCAATATGCGCCCTCGGTCGTGAATAACGCGATCAGCACACTGCGGAGTATCTTCGCCGAGGCAGTGGCTAGCGGCGCGCGCTTCGGCAATCCCGCAGCGAATCTTTCTCGCATGCGAATTCGCGCCAAGCGATGGAGTTGCCATCGCGCGAGCAGTTTCTGAGGTTTGTTGAGGAAATTCGAACTGCCGGCGCACGCCAATCGAAAGACTGCGCAAATCTTGTCCGCTTTCTCGCTTATAGCGGATTGCGCTTAGGCGAAGCAAAGTTCGTGGCGTGGTCTGATGTGCTGTTCGATCGTCGCCAGCTTTGCGTTCGAGGGCATCCGGTCACAGGGACGAAGGGTGGCGAGACCCGATATGTCCCCATGATACCATAGCTGGAAATGATGTTAACCGATCTCCGCAAACAACGTTCTGCCGAATCATCGAACGCGAGCGTCATGCGGGTTTCCGAGTGCCAGAACAGCATGACACATGCGGTGGCGAAAATTGAGATGAGGCGAATCACACATCACGATTTGCACCATTTGTTCGCGACGATCTGCATCGAGAGCGGTGTGGATATTCCCACGGTCTCGCGCTGGCTTGGATACAAGGATCGCGCCGCGCTCTGCATGAGAACATACGGGCACCTGCGGTAGCATCACAGACTGCACGCCTAGCGCGTCTGCTTCGGCGTGGGAGTTTGAACAACGCGTGTACTAACTCTTCAACAGGCGCAGCAATTCCGTTCTGGGCACGAGCAACTTGCCGCGGAGTGCGCGACAGGCGTGGAGTTTCCCGCCCTGAATAAGCCGATACACACTGAAATAATTTACTCCAAGAAGATCGGCTGCTTCGTGCACGGAACAGGCGAGGCGTTCTGGTTGGGCGGGCGCGGAAACATTGGACGAAGTTGGCGGTTCCATTCGGGTGAAGCTGACCCTGGGTCAGAATGATTCCGGCGCCCCGCCGCTGGAGGACCTTGGTATAACTCCAGGGCGAACCGAACTCTCTACTCTTCCAATAGAGAGGCAACTGGCTTTCAAAAGGAGGAAGCCGCAGGATGAATCGAAGAAGATTCGGACTCTCATGTGCGAGGCAGGGAACGTCCGTTGCCCAGGCAATCAGTACGACGCCAATGACCACACCAGCGGACTCTTACTCGCTCTCGGCCGGTTCTGCTTCATCTTCGGGCCAGTCGTCGTTCGTAGCCTTCCAAGTCTTATCCGGATTATAGAGGTCCAGGGCTTCAAAGGTCTTCAGCGTATCCTTGCCGAGGTCCTTTTGATACACCACCCCATCCGGGCCGACGATGAAGGTCTGTACTCCGGTGACTCGGTACTGGGCGGGGGCAGCGGCCAAAGCGAATCCGCCGATCATGGCACCCTCGATGACGAAGTTCATCTCTCCCATCGGCGCGTTCTTGCCCTGTCCTTTCAAGACCTTGAAGTAGTAGCCGTGGAAGGGTTCGCTTTTTTGTGAATAGCCCTGCTGAATAGCCCGCGCGACCGCTTCGCCGATGGGGCCGCCCCAAGTGCCATCGGGGTTCTTCCAGGCCAGGCCATCCTGCTTGCCTTCGCTGCTGATAATTCGCTGCGCGAATTGGTTTACCTTTGAGTTATCGTGTTTCTCTTCGGCGTATTCGTGCTGCGCTTCCACGAAGCCGCGACAAATCGCGATGGCGTCCAGTTCGTTACTTCCAATCCGACGGTTAAGGAGTTCTTCCCGGCCGATTTTTGTATCGAAGGCCCACTTTCCTTTGTGCTTCACAATCGGTATGGGCAGGGAAAATCCATCATCACCCACGGTGACGATGGCAAGGGAGTGATCCAAGCGATCCGTCCCTACTTCGGTCTTTTCTTTTGCCTTGGCCGCGAACTTCAGCGCGCGGTTCTTGTCCGCCACCGGGTCCTCCGAGGTGATGATCTCCTTGCTTCCTGGTCCGAGGATCTCCTCCAAAGCAGGCACGTCAAAAGAGCCGGCTGCCTGGATCAGGCTATCCGCGGCTTCCTTTGGCGTGTTGAATTGCCGCTGAGACGCGGGGGATGAATCGGCCTTGGTCTCAGGCTCGGCCCAGACGCTGAAGCTACAAAGGGTAAGGATCGCCGCTGCAGAGAGAACGATCTTCGATGAAGTAGTCATTATTTGTTTCATGTGTTTATCCTCCGGTAGAGCGATTACCTGCGGCGGCCTCCACCGCCGCCCCGGCTACCGCCGCCGCGGCTGCCACCTCCACTATATCCACCACCTCCCATGCTGTGTCCGCCGCGCGAACTGCTGGCGCGAGAGGAAGCCCCACTGCCGCCGAAGGTGCTACTACCACGCGAGCCGGAACTAACACTGCGGCTCCCCACCTGGTTCGAGCTGGGACGGCTCGCTGGCTTGGTACTCGGACGCGAGGCGCTGCTGCCGGACCGATTCGCTGCGCTGCCGGCACCACCGGGCTTGCCCGGTTTCCCGACCCCGCCCGCACCACCCGGCTTTCCAACCCCGCCGGCCCCGCCGGGTTTTCCAACCCCGCCGGGCTTTCCGACTCCACCGGGTTTTCCGACCCCACCAGCACCGCCCGGTCTTCCAACTCCGCCCACACCACCAGGCTTTCCAACGCCGCCGACCCCACCGACGCCACCAGGCTTTCCAACTCCGCCGGCGCCACCAGGCCTCCCGACACCACCTACCCCTCCAGCTCCGCCGGGGCCACGGCCTCCGAACTTGTTCGCCGTGCCTCGGTCTCCATAAGGTGCGTTACCCCGATGGCTGGGGTTGTGTTGCCAGTTACCATTTCCACGCTGGCCGCGATTGATGTTGTTAATGTTATTCCGGTTAAAATTGTTGTTGTTGTTGATGTTAATGTCGCCATTGCCCCAGTTACAATTACCCCAGTTATTGGCCCAGGCCGCGCCTAGGACGATGCCGGTCCCGAAAGCCAGACCCATCCCCGGATAGTAGCCAGGATAACTGTACGGATAGTAGGGATAAGCGGGATAGGCAGGCGGCCCGTAGACTACGACAGGATCGTAGGAGGGAACATAGACAACCTCGTTACTCGGCTGGTGGATAACGATGACTTCCTTGCCGCCTTCCGACTGGGTTTGCACGACCTGTTGCTCGCTCGTCTGCAAAGCTCCCTTGTTTTGCGCCTTCGCCCGCATGCGCTGGACGGCGTCGAGCACATCCTGCTGCTGCGCGAGAAAGGCGTTTCCCAGATCGGTCGTCCATTGGATGTTGCCGGCTAGCCGCTCGAGTGCTTCAGGAACACCAGCCATCGATTGGACACTCGGGTCCCATTTTTGTTTCGCGACCGCGTCCGCCAGCGCTTTGCCTTTCAGGTCCTTATTCTGTTCCATCCATTGCTGGAGTTGGATGATCTCGAGCGGATAAGTCGAGGCGGCGAGGGTCTGCGCGAGCAGATCATCGGAATAAAGCGCGATCGGTGCGACCAGCGACTCCAGTTGCTCCTTTGGAATAGGCGTCGCGGTCAGGCCCGGGTCAGCCGGAGTCGTGTTGAGCACCTGCGAATCCGCGGACGGGGGCGCAGTGGGACTCGGGGCTTGGCCGAAGGAAAGGGCCGCACTCGCGACTAAGACTGCGCCGACAGTGAAAAATATCTTTGTCGGAAATTTGCCTTCAAGATCTCGTAAATTCATAGCTGCATGCCTTTCGTCTCCGTTCATTTCGGTCTGGAATTTGGTTGTAATCTGCCCAAGCCGTGGAAGCCCGCTATCGGACCTTGGTCCGATAGGCTGCGTCCAGCCAAACTCGCTAAAATGGCGGGGAGAAAGCGAGTATGTCGGCGTACAAATTCGAGTTTGAGCAACTGGCGGAAGATCGACTCAAAGCGATCGCTCACTCTCTTCGCGCCATCAGTATGGAGGAGCTGCGGCAGCTGGGAAACAAGCTTTTCAAATTCCCTGATGATCCGTGGCGGGTCGCCTACTTTGGTTTCCTCGATGAGAACGCCGGCGGTACCTTCCACCAGGCGGTCACGAGCGACGGCGTCATTCTTCTCTACTGCCGTGCCCAGGACAAAGGCATCTGGTTTTTGCCCGGCCAAGGCCTGGGCCCCATGCAGGCCCGCGGCCGGGAAACCATGAAGCAGATGATCGACGGGCGCCAACTTTAAAGCAGCTCGACGAGTAGCCCGTAAGCGTGGGGGCGGGCGCGCCATCAGACATTCCACCGGTCGCCGCGATCGCCTCTGCCATGACCCGGCGTCCCGCGCGGCGAGGCCGCGCTGGCTCGCACGTTTCCGCGTGCATCCAGAAGATATGAGACTTAAGTCCCATAGTCTCGGTCGGCGAATACTGGAATGTCTCAGGAAAGGCCTTTCTTCTCGGTTGTGGCCAGTGATATGACCACATTTTTAGAAACCGTGTTCTGGAACGGAGGCGCCGAAACGGTTTCTTCGTCCCGGCGAGGTTTCAGCCCAGCAATCGCCGCGAGGCGGGCAGACCGCCCATCGGCGACCCTTCTGCGGGCCGGATTTCTTCTTCTCTTTACGGTTGCCTGCGCCTGCGCGGCGCAGCCGAAGCGCGTGCTGCTTGTCCATTCCTTCGGCAGCGTCACCCCGCCGTTTACCACTCATTCGACCGCTTTTGAAGCGGAGCTGGTCCAGAAAATGGGCCACCGCGTCGATCTCGACGAAGTCTCTCTGGACATGGCCCGCTACGCTGATCCTCACTTGCAGGAAGCTCTGGTCGAGTATCTGCAAAAGCGCCAGTCCCAATGGCAGCCGGATCTTGTGGTGCCGATCGGAGCGCCCGCGGGCGTCTTCGTCGCGCGATATCGAGAGCGTTTGTTTCCCAACGCTCCGGTTCTTTACTGCGGCATGGACCGGCGGCCGCTACCGCCCGACGCGCTCGAAAAGAATGCGGCCTTTGTCGGGGAAAATTTCGATTTTCGCGGCTACGTCGAGGATATCCTCCAGATTGCGCCGGAGACCAGAAACATCGCCATGGTGATCGGCGCGTCACCGATCGAGCAGTATTGGGCGCAGACGTTACGCGAGACATTCAAACCGTTTGCTGGTCGCGTTAATTTCATCTGGCTCGACAAGCTGTCCTTTGATCAAATGCTCGATCGGACGAGCAAACTGCCTCCGCACTCGTGGATTTTTCTGGTTCTGCTTCTGCGCGATGCAAACGGAGCCAGTTACAACGGGGACGAGGCGCTGCAGCGCATGCATGCGGTCGCGAACGCGCCGATCAACAGCATTTTTCTGCATCAATTCGGCTTGGGAATTGTCGGAGGCCATCTTTACCAGGCGGAAAAAGAGGGAGTGGAAGCAGCCCGGCTGGCGGTGCGCATCCTCGATGGAGAGCCCGCCTCCAGTTTTGCTCCCAAGTTCATCGGGCCGATCGCGCCGCAATACGATTGGCGGGAACTGCAACGCTGGAGGATCAACGAACAACTGCTGCCGCCCGGCAGCAGGATCCTCTTTCGGAGGCCGACAGCCTGGGAAGAATATCACGACTGGGCTGTCGCCGGTGCGTCCATCTTTGTCCTACAGGCGCTGCTGATCGCTGGTTTGCTTGCGAACCTGATCAGAAGACGGCGCGCGGAGCGTTCGCTAACGGAAAGTGAGCAGCGCTTTCACGCAGTGGCGGATGCGGCCCCCGTGCCAATGTGGATGACCGGCCCGGACAAGGTCTGCACTTTCTTCAATAAGACCTGGCTGGATTTCACCGGAAAAAGCCTGGAACAGGAAATCCAGCATCGCTGGATCGAAAGAGCGCATCCCGATGACGCGGGGAAGTGTCGCCAGACCTTTGATACTGCCTTCGACCGGCGGGAGGCGTTCGTCATGCAATACCGCCTCCGCCGCTACGACGGTGAGTATCGCACCGTGACTGATAGCGGAGTGCCTCGGTATGATGTGCGGGATAACTTCCTTGGTTACATCGGGGCTTGTGTGGATATCACCGATTTGCTCCGGCAACAGGAGGCGCTGCACGAAATCGAAGAGCGCATCGCCCTGGCGACGGAAGCCGCGCAGTTAGGCGTTTGGGAGCTGGATACCGCGACTAATCGTGTCTGGACTTCGGAGAAGATCTGCGAGCTCTTTCACTTCAGCCCCGACCAGGAAGTAACCTACGTCGATTTCCTCGGACGGGTGCATCCCGAGGATCAGGCAGAACTCAATAGGTCGATCGACGCGGCGATTGCAACGAGCGGCGACTACGAGAGCGTCTTTCGCATTCTTCTGCCCGATGGAAATATTCGCTGGCTGGGTGGCCGCGCCCGCTGCATCAGCTACGGCGATGGCAGCTCGAAACGCCTCGTGGGCTTTTCGATGGATGTGACCAAACATAAGGAAGCGGAGGATTTATTCCGCCTGGCGACAGAAGCTTCCCCGAGCGGCACCGTCCTGGTGGATAGTGAAGGCCATATTCTCCTGGTGAACTCACACATCGAGGAGCTGTTCGGTTATCTCCGCGACGAGCTCATTGGCCAGCCGGTCGACATCCTCATGCCGGAACGCTTTTCCTCTCGCCATCCCGGGCATCGCGCGAGTTTTCTGGCCGCGCCGGAAGCGGCCCAGGAGTTATTCGCCCAGCGCAAGGACGGGAGTGAGTTTCCCGTCGAGATTGATCTGAATTCCATCACCACAGATCATGGCATCCTCATCCTGGCGACGGTGGTCGATATTTCCGACCGCCTCGCCGCCGAAGAGGAAGCGCGGCACCGCCGCCAGCAGATCGATCTCCTGAGTCGGGCGAGCCTGCTCGGCGAAATGACGGCGTCCCTCGCGCACGAGTTAGGCCAGCCGCTCTCGGCGATCGTGAACAACGCCAGCGCCGCCCTGCAGTACATCGAGCGCGGTAACCTCCAGCCGGGACAAGTAAGCGATATTCTCACGGATATCGTCAGCGACGCCGGCCGCGCGCACGAGATCATCCGAAATGTGCGCAGTGCGATTAAAAAAGGCGATGTGATCCGCGGGCGGATAAACCTGAATGATGTGGTAAAGTCCGTTAGTCACATGGTCCTGCCCGACGCCGCGGCGCACTTTTGCAAACTGGATCTCTCCTTAGCCGAGAATCTGCCTGCGATTGAAGGTGACCCAACCCAGATCCAGCAGGTTTTGATTAACCTCGTGCACAACGCGTTCGACGCGATGCGCGACACGCCATCGCCGCGCCGGACGGTGCAGATTGCCACGAGTGCCAGCGGCGACGGGAAGGTTTGTGTCGCCGTGCGCGACTATGGGAACGGTATTTCCAGAGGAACCCGCGAGCGGCTCTTCGAGCAGTTCTTCACGACGAAAGAGGAAGGCCTCGGGATGGGTCTCGCGATTGTCCGCTCAATCGTGGAAACACATGGCGGACAGATCGCGGCGGAGAATGCTGCTGGCGGTGGCGCCCGCTTCTTTTTCCATCTGCCGGCGAGTAACGAGGTGGAGAAGTGATGATCCATAACTCCGTTGTTTTCGTGATCGATGACGACGAGTCGATGCGGAAAAGTCTGCACAAGTTACTCGACTCGGCCAACTATCAGGTCGAGCTCTTCGATTCCGCTGCCGAGTTTCTCGGCCGCGAGCCTCACCCTGGTCCATCTTGTCTTATCGTAGATGTGAAGATGCCGGGGCTTAATGGCATCGATTTGCAAAGAACTCTCATCCAGCGCCGACGCGAGGAGCAGCTCGTTTTCATCACCGGTCACGGCGATATTCCTATGTCGGTCGAGGCGATGAAGGCGGGTGCAGTCGATTTCCTCGCGAAGCCTTTCAAGCCCTGGCATCTGCTGGAATGCGTCGAGAATGCCCTCGCCCAATCAGCGGAAGAACGCGACCGGGCAGCTCGGAGAAACGAGGCGCGCGCGCTGCTCGACCGCCTTACGCCGCGCGAATTTGAAGTGGGGCAACTGCTGATTACCGGGATGCTCAATAAGCAAGTAGGGGCGAAACTGGGGATGACCGAGAAGACGGTGAAGTGCCATCGCGGCAGTCTCATGCATAAGCTCGGGATTACTTCCGTCCCTGAGCTGATCAGCATTGTGCAGGGAGCGAAAAGCGGTCCGCGGACGAAGGCTCCGACCAAGGTCCAATAGCGGGCAAAAGCTCGCAGGCGCTAAATAGGAGCGTGTCACACACTGCTCGTCCGGTTATTTGCCTGGTCGATGAAGATTCATCGATCCGGAAAAGGAGGGTGGGTGCAGTTTCTCATCTCCGCCGAATCTCAGATGAATCCCCCTGGCCATTCGGGTGCGTTTTTTCGGACCTATGCGGGCTCGCTCTGTCATGGATCGGCGTTTCCAAGGCGAAGGGAGGCTAAGCTTGACTTCTCTTGCTAGCCACCAGGAAACGTTGCTCGTGTGGTTGCTGGACGATGACCTATCTGTCCTAAAAGCAACCAGCCGGCTGCTTGATTCTTCTGGCTGGCATGTCCGGGCGTTTGCCGAACCGGCCGATTTTCTCGAGAATTCAGCCGTCCATCCGCCCGATATCGCCGTTATCGACATCGGCCTGCCGGGCATGAATGGCTTGGAAGTGCAAAATCGCCTCGCGGCTATTTCGCCCGACACCCGGGTCGTCATCCTGACCAGCAAAGACGACCCCGCGATGCGGGCGATGGCGATGAAAGCGGGTGCCTCGGGCTACTTCGTCAAAGGCGTGGAGAAAGCAGCTTTTCTCTCCGGAATCGAAGAGGCGGCGAAGGGCAAGTAGCGGCAAACGCGAGCCGCTGGAAACCTGCCACCGTTCGGCGGCAGGCCGTTTCCAAAATCGCCTCACCCAGGTGGCAAACGCCTGATCGGTTTGGTCTGCCAGTTAAAAACGATGGCGAGGAGACGAATGACGAAAGTGATCGCCATCGCGGAAATGGCCGCCGGCAAGAGAGGAACTCGCAGGGCAAACGCGAGAGAGGCAAACGCCGCCACCCCGAGCAGGGAGGCGATCACATAGAATTGGCCGGGCTTAAACAAGAGCGGCTCCTCACGCACAAGGACGTCGCGGATCAGTCCGCTGCCGACGGCATTCACCACCCCGACAAAAATGCAGGCCGGAAGCGCTAGCCCCGCTTCATACGCTTTGCTCGCGCCGACCACGCCATAGGCGGCGGTGCCGAGAGCATCTAAAATCAGGAATGGTTTCGAAAGCCGTTCCGCATGGCTGGCAAAGACGATCGCCAGCACGCAACCGACGAGCACCGCGATCAAATAGCCGGGATGGCGCATCGCCGCCGGCGGACCAGCCTGAATGAAGAGGCCGTCGCGCAATAAACCGCCACCCACACCGCAGGCTAGCGCCAGGACAAACAGACCTACGGTATCGTAGTGCCGCCGGATCGCGACCATCGCCCCAGTAATGCTGAAAAGAACGGTCGCGCCCAGATCGATGCCGATCGGGAGCGCCACCGTACGGAGAATTGGCTCATGAACAGGCATGACAGACCGATAACTTCCTTTTTACCTTTTGTCTGAATCAGATTCGGAAACCAAGCGCGGACCGATCGATCAATCTGCCCGAACCATCGCCCATCGCGCAGGCCGTTGACGTTGAAGCAATCGCACCAAAGGCAGCGTCGCCGAGGCGGCCGCGCGCCCGGAAATGAAGCGCGCGGACCAGCGATAAGACTAGGACATCATCGCAATCAAGACCGGCCCCCAAGCCGTGAGCACGATGTTACCAATGGCGTACGGTACCGTGTAGCCGAGAGCCGGCAGTTCGCTCTGCGCTTCTTCCTGGATCGCGCGGAGCGCGGCCGTAATGGTCCCCGCCCCGGAACAAGCACCGAGGACGATCACCGGATTCATCCTTAGGACATAACGCCCAAACAAGATCGCCACGGTGTGCGGAAGAATCGCGATGATCAAGCCGACGGCAACGAGACTAATGCCGGACTTCTGTAACCCTGAAAAGAAACTCGGCCCTGCCGCCAGCCCCACGCACGCCATAAAGACTGACAAACCAACCGTGTCAAAAACCCACATCGCGGGCTCAGGAATCCGGCCAAACGTGGGATGCATCGCGCGCAACCAGCCAAACACCAGGCCCATGATGAGCGCGCCGCCACTCGCAGTCAGTGTGAGAGGCAGACCCGCGACCACCACCGTGAGCAGTCCCACCAGGCCGCCAAGGAAGATACCCAGCCCAACGAAAATCATGTCCGTCATGACCGTCTTGCGATCGGCATAGCCAAGGTTCCTCGCGGCTCGCGCGACGTCGCTCTCCGCGCCGATCAACGTCATCAGATCGCCACGCTCCACCCGTGTTTCAGGAGCGAAGGGCATCGTCTGCCCTGCTCGCGAAAGCCTTTTCAAGAACACCCCTCGGGCAAAATCCATCGCCGCTAACTCCGCGATGGTCTTACCCAGAACGGCTTTGTTCGTGATCACCACATCGAGAAACTCAAATGGAAAATCCAGCAGCTCTTTGTCACTCACTTCCGGCCCGATCTCCGTCCCTCGCGACATAAGCAATTCCGAGCGGGTCAGGACCGCGACGATGTCTCCGGCCCGCACCACCGTGTCCGGCTCCGGTTCGATGATTTTGCCCTCTCTTCGTATCCGCGAGATGAAGATGCGCGCGTCCCTAGGACGCGCCTCCAGTGCAGCTACGCTCTGATTCAGTAAATCCGGGCGAGTCACCTGATAGGCGCGCACCGCCAGGGTTTGAAACGCCGATAAGGTCTCCAAGCCACTCTTACCCGCGCCCGATAGCTGCGCCTGGAGCTTGCGCGCCTCGTCCTTCAGATTCACCCGCATCAGCTTCGGACCTATGTTCGGCAGAAACCAGACGATGAAGCCGGTCCCGACCAGATAAGTGACCGCGTAAGCCACGGGGATGTTGTTAGTCAGGCTCGTCTTATCCGCGGCCGACAAACTCAGGCGACCGATCGCATCGCTGGCCGTGCCGATGACGGTTGATTCCGTGAACGCGCCCGCCAGCAGACCGGCTGCGGTGCCCATGTCATAGTGCAGGAACTTCGCGGCGGTATAAGCGGCTAGAAGACAGGTAACGCAAAGGACGAGCGTAAGGGCCAACTGCGGCATGGCATCCTTTTTTAAGCCGCGGAAGAACTGCGGTCCTACCTTATAGCCGGTCGTGAAAAGAAAGAGATCAAAGAAGACATACTTGACCACCGCCGGCACCTGAATCGCGAGTTGTCCGATGAGCACTCCGGCCAGCAACGTGCCGACAACCGTGCCGAGGCCAAAGGACCCGATCTTGACCCGGCCGATGAGGAAACCAAGCGCTAGAGTTAGGAAAAGAGCTAGCTCGGGATGGTCCCGAAGCGCGTGGATAAAATAGTTCATACCGGGGTCTTTGGCAGTCTCGGTTTCCCGCACCGAGACTCACTTTTCTAAAACGTAATTATGTAGTTAACAATTGCGCGGAAGTCGGTCAGATTATTGACATCTCCTCCAAACTGTTGAACCACCGCGTAACGCAGACGCACCGACAGGCCTTTCAAAACATTTTTCTTTGGCGCCCACTGTAGATTAGCATCGAACTCATTCTGCCGATAAAGGTTTGCCGGATCAGGATCCGTGCCGAACACCGCCAAGGCATAGGCGCTTAGTCCGTCGACTGGAAAGTCATAACCGGCCCGGAGAAGAAACGCGCCCTCCCCCGCCCGATTGAAATCCTGGACCTGAACGCTGGTATAACCGGGGTAGGCACTCCAGGGGTTCTGCAAGTTGGCATTTCCCCAAGCCTGAGTGAAAGCCGCGGTGAAGAGGGCTTTCTTGACGGGGAGATCTACTTTGAGGCCCAATTGATGGCCCGAGAAACTGTAACCCTTCAGATCGTTGTCTCCCACACTGCCCTGATCCACGTACTGGCCCGCGAATTTCAGCTTCCAATCGCCGGAGAGCGGGACTTCAAAGCTCGTTTGGCCGTATCCGATGTTGATAATATCCTGGCTGTAATAGTCGATTGCACCGATGGAGAATTTGCCCTTGTCATAGCGGGCTCCGGCTACCCACAC
The DNA here is from genome assembly GCA_963831805.1 of uncultured Verrucomicrobiae bacterium. GTDB lineage: Bacteria > Verrucomicrobiota > Verrucomicrobiia > Chthoniobacterales > UBA10450 > Palsa-1392. The sequence goes on from CAWHRN010000005.1 coordinate 693,556, forward strand.
GCCTCGCTCGACAGAAGCGCCCGCGTCTTCTGACATGGAGACAAACTCACTGTCATTTCGCTCCTTGATTTTGTCGAAATAGCCCAGTCCGTACGTAATCGCCGCAACGTCCGACGCCGGAGTCGGCGAAGGGACCGCGACCTGTTTTGCATCTTTGCTCAGGCCTATCGCATCACCGTCGGCGTTGGTGATGGCGCCCCTGCTACTCTGGCCGAGCTCGGTGCGGCCCTGTAAAACGACCGCCTCAAAAGTATTGGGCGTCATGCGGTTGTCGTTGCGGTTGATAAAAGGTGTGTCGTAGCCCTTTGCTCCGACCGTGATGCCCAAGTCTTTGACAATCCGTAGCTCGGCGTAAAACTCACCCAGGACCGTATAGGCATTCTGTCCGGGAGCTAGGAGCGCGGTACCATCCCGGTCATCGGGAGCGTAGAGCGGGTTTGAAGTGTAGGCCGTCGCTCCGAACGCAATATGGTCGAGAAAGTAACCAGTCTTGAATCCCAGCCACCCACCAATCGCCCAAGCCTGCTTTTCTGAGCCATCGAAATCACTGCGATCGAAGTAGAAGGTGCGGAAGTTGAATTCGAACTTGGTGTCCTTCAAGGCTTGCTGGCGCTTTTCCAAGCGCCATTGGCGATAGTCAAATGACTCATCAAGGTCCGTGTGGCCTTGCTCGGTAGATGTTAGCGCGCTGTCGACGGGAACAACGTCCGTTAGCGCCAGGGAAAGATCAGACGAGGTAGCCGTCCCCGCATTCGTCTCGCTCTCCTTCTGGCCGAAGGCCGTTCCCGCGCAGCTAACAACAACGAACAAAGCCACTGCCAAGCACGCTTCTTTCCCGAAAGAGGTTCGTATTCTCATAACCATCCTTCTAAGTTCAGGGTTAGTATTGCAGTTCAAACAACATAGCGTCGGAGCCAACTACCGTTTTGCCGAGGGCGCTTTTCCTCCTGCCGGCAGGGCGCTCTTTCCAGTGGCTGCCTCATAAGCCTGCCGGTAGCCGCGAGCGATAGCGCGCACGGCTCGCCCGATGTCGTCGTAGACATGGTTTTCGAGATTGGCGAAGGATACGCGGACCGACCAATCGGGAGCGGCAAAGCCACCGCCGTTGAGCAGGACGATACCGTGGTCCTCGGCCAGTCGGAAGACGATGTCGAGCGGATGGATATTCTCCTTCATCCACTTGACGAATTCCTCGCCCAGGTATTTGCGGGCAAAAAACTCGAAATCGATCAGGCCATAGTAGTAGTCGAAGTGATCATTCGGACCGATTTCGATATCCAGTCCTTCGATCGTTGCCTGGACCCGCTGCTTGCAGATGCCGAGGCAGGCTTTCTGATAGACCTTCTTTTCGTCCATCAGCTCGCTAAGTGAGAACAGCGTCATCATGACCTGCTGCGGAAGCGACAAACCGGCCGTGTGATTAAGCGCGATGTCGCGGCTGTCGGCCACAATGCGGTCGATGAAGGCGAGCTTGCGCGGTTCGAGAGTGAGACCGCCGTAGCGCTTATCCAGTTGTTTCTTGGTCGGCTCGGCATGGGCCGCGATCATCTCGTCAAAGATGTTGTCCTCGTGGACCGCGATGGTCCCGAGGCGCCACCCGGTGCAGCCGAAGTACTTGCTGTAGGAGTAGACGCCGATCGTATTCTTCGGAAATTCTCCCATCAGCGAACGGAAACCCGGGACGAACGTACCGTAGACGTCGTCGGTGAGCAGGATCAGATCGGGTCGCTTTTTGAGGACGGCGCCGATTTTCTTGATCGTGTCCGCAGAAAGCGCGACCGCGAACGGATTGCCAGGATTGACAATGAAGAAGGCCTTAATCTTCGGGTCGAGGAGCTTTTTGATCTCTTCATCCGGATACTGAAACTGCTCCTCTTGTTTCGCGTGGATCTCGACGTAATGGAGGTCGTAGTCCTCCAAGTGCGCCATCTCCAGGTAGGGAGTGAAGATCGGCACCCCGAGGGCGATCGTGTCGCCGGGGTTAAGAATTCGGTTCGCTTTTAGCGACTTAAAGATATAGCACATCGCGGCGGTACCGCCCTCGACCGCGTAGATCTTGAACCTGCCTTTCGGCTTCGGTTTTCCGCACATGGCCCATTCGAGGTACTCGTGCACGATTTGTTCGTTATGCACCAACATGCGGTCTGGCACCGGGTAATGATCACCGATGATGGAATCAACTAACTCATGCACGAACTTGTCGGAGTCGAAGTCGAACTTCTTCACCGTCCACGGCACCATCGCCTGCAGAAAGGAAGCACCTGGCATGTCATCATGTTTCTTCAGCCAAGCTTCCAGTCGGTCGGCAATCCCGGCTGCCTTAGGCATCCCGCCGACACCGGGTGGCAGGTCGAGCACGCGCTTGCTCTCAGTAATTGCGAACTGCCCAAGGAGGAAGAACGCTTCGCGCGGTTCAGTGGCGACCCAGTTAGGGTTACCGCGACCGGCATTCAAGTAGGACAAGGAGTTATCCAACGCCGTTTTTGATGCGACTTTTTGGACGAAATCCTTGATCTCGAACGGACCAAGTTTCTCGAACTCTTTCAGTCTCGCATTATCTGATAATTGGCGACTGGCACGGTGAGTCTGGCCGTTAGTCTTGGCAGACCGAGAGGATTTGTTTTTTGTTGTCATAATTTTATTTTGGTTGAATCACGCGCGTGAAATGCGTCCTCACGACAACAGCAGGATGATGACCATGCCCCAGATGGTGAGCAGCGTGTTGCCGACGGCGTAGGTAACGGTGTAGCCCAGCGCCGGGATCTGGCTCTTGGCCTGGTCGCAGACGAGACCCAGCGAGGCCGTCGTTGTGCGTGACCCGGAAACGATTCCGAGGTTGAGCGCATCGTGGAAGCGGAACACGTACTTGGCGACGAACATGCCGAGTATCAGCGGGACCGTGGTGGCGACGGCACCCCAGAGGAAGAGACCGACGCCCTGCGTTTTCAGGCCGTTCACAAAGCCCGGACCGGCGGAGATGCCGACGATGGCGATGAAAATGTTGAGGCCGACCGAGTTCATGAACCAGACGGTGGGCGTCGGAATCCGTCCAAAGGATGGTCGCACCGAGCGCAGCCAGCCGCCGATAATGCCGAAGACCAGCGCTCCGCCGGCGGTCGACAGAGTGAGCGGTGCGCCAGCCACTTTGAAGACCAGCGAGCCGAGGAGCCCACCGATCACGATAAACAGGCCGACAAACGCCATATCGGTGACATCGGTCGGACGGTCGGCGACACCCAGCATTTTGGTCGCTGCTGTCGTATCCGAGGTGCGACCGACGAGGGTGAGTAAGTCGCCGCGATTGATCTCGGTGCCCGGCAGAACGGGTATATCAGTGGCGGTGGCGCCACGCGTGATCTTGCGGAGAAATACGCCGCGCGCCGCCGGGCGCGCCGCCAATTCGGCGAGCGTTTTGCCGTCGACCTCTTTGTTTGTTACCAAAACGTCAACGCCTTCCACCGGCACGGCGAGTAGCTCGCGGTCCTCGATTTCAACCGCCGCTGCCCCGAGGACATTCACCAGCACTTCGCGCTCGCCCGCGACTGCCACCACGTCACCTTCCTTCAGGACGGTATCCGCGGTCGCATCCATAATCTCGGCCCCGCGTCGAAGGCGGAGGATAAAGAGGCGCGCATCGGGCACCAGCGATTCAGCCTCAGCAACGCGCAGACCAGCGGCCCTGCCACCCGCCTGCACTTTGTAGGCGCGCAGTGCCCAGCGTGTCCAGCCCGTGCCCGGACCTCCCACCTGCTTCGTGCCGCCTCCATGCTTCTCCTCGTAATCCTTGCAGGCGGCGACGAGATTGATGCCCAGCAGCTTCGGACCAATGACGGCGATCACGATCGCCGAGCCCATCGTGCCAAACATGTAAGTCACGGCGTAGGCGATCGGCATCGAGTCGAGCAGGGCCTTGGCCTTATCGGCGGGTAGGCCCAACTGGTTGATGGCATCGGTCGAAAGCCCCATCGCGGCGGAGATTGTCTGCGAGCCAGAGTAGAGTCCGGCCGAGTAGCCGAGATCATAGCCGGCGAACTTCGCGATCACCACGCAGGCGGCAATGCTAAAGACGCACTGCACGACCGAGAACAGCGCCTGCGGCAGGCCGCTGCTCGCAATGCCGCGCACGAATTGCGGCCCGACGCCGTAGCCGACGGCGAACAGGAACATAAGGAACGAAAACGCCTTGAGCGGTTGGTTGACCGTGATCCCGATCTGCCCGATGACGACGGCGGCGATCAGGGTGGCGGTCACCGATCCGAGGCCGATCCCTTTGAAGGTGAACTTGCCGAAGTAGTAACCGAGAGAAAGCGCGAGGAAAATCGCGATCTCCGGGTAAGTCTTGAGCGTAGTAAAAAACCAATCGATCATATGTGTTATTCCTTAGGACTTTTTCTTTTGGGAGCGAGCAGCGCGGGCGACTACTCCGTTCTTCTTTGCGTTTGCGGGTGACTTTGCCGCGGCCGGGGCGGACTTCCTTTTCTTCGCCCCGAGTTTCTCAGGCCTGAGAACCTTGAGGCCGAGGGCCGCCTGGTAACCGTGAATCTCCTTGACGTCGAGTTTGCGCATGAAACCGATCGTTTCCGCGGTGATGACCTGGCCGGGCACCATGATCGGGAAGCCCGGAGGATATGGAATGACGAAGCTGGCCGAAACCGCTTCGCCACGTTTTACCAGGTCGTCGATCTCCTTGCTGTGCAGCTTAACGTGGGTGCAGTTATCCTCGTCATAGGCGAGAAAGAAGGGCGTCCGCATATCGCCTTCATTTGTCTTCCCTCGCGGATGCTCGCGGAAGGCATCATGGAAGCGACTGAAGTTCGGCAGGTCAGGCACGTCGGTGACAAGACTCTTCACGCGCGCATCAAAGGCCGCTTTTTCGTCCGGATCCTGCCCCAGTCTGCGCTCTAACTCACGCGACATATCGGCCAACACCTTGATCAGGTAGGCAATGTCACTGCGCGTGTTGTTGATGTTCGTCTGGAGCAGGACGCTGTTTCGCGACGTTTTGTTAAGCTGGATGTCAAACTTGCTGGCCAGCAGTCCCTTGAAGGAGGTTCCGTCGAAGCCGGCCGAGCCGCAAAGGAGAGTGATGCGCGTGGGATCGAGGACGAACTCGTCCGTAGTCCAAGCGTCGTAAATGCTTTTCCAAGTCGCACCTTCCCCGTGAAAGTCGTCCAGGCCGCTCTCCCGATATTCCGCCGGGATCATCTGCGCATTGGTCGCGATAGTGAAGTATTTCGAGATAAGCGGATGATTGTTCACCTCGCGGCGAAGGATCAGCGACAACTCAATGGAGCGACCTACTAACTCATAGCCTTCCAGCTCCGCCTGACGTCGCGCGATGTCGAGTGAAGCGATCAACTGCAGGTTGGGAGACGTGCTGGTGTGAGCGAAGAAGGCTTCCTTGAAAGGCGCCTCAGTGCTTTCCCAGCAGTCGTCGTTCACCATGATATAAGAGCCCTGCCGGAAGCAGGAGAGCGACTTATGCGTAGAGGTGGTGGCATAGACGCGTAGCTTCACTGCCTCGGGATCGGGCAACAGATGCGTATCCAGGAGCTTGGGATTCTTAGGATCCAGCTTTCCGTGCTTCTTCTTGAACTCCGCGTACTCGGCGCGATAGGCGTCCGAAGCATACTTTTCACGCAGTGCCTCACAGGCACCCATCGCTGAGCGCATGCGATGGAACTGCGAAAAGCGGCTGTAGGCATACCAAGCCTCATCCCAGAGAAAGACGATATCCGGCTTGATCGCGAGCGCTTCTTCCATGAAGCGTTCCACGTTGTAGATGTGACCGTCGAAGGTGCAGTTCGTCAGCAGGAGCATGCGCACCCGATCCAGCCGTCCCTCGGCTTTCAGATCGAGCAACGCCTTCTTAATCGTGCGCAACGGCACCGCGCCGTACATCGAATATTCGGTGAGCGGATAGGCCTCGACGTAGAGTGGCTGTCCGCCGCAAATGACCAGACCGTAATGGTGCGACTTATGACAGTTCCGGTCCACCAGAACAATGTCACCCGGACGGACGATGGCCTGGACGGCGATCTTATTCGAGGTCGAGGTTCCATTCGTCCCGAAGAAGAGTTTCTGACAACCAAAAGCCCGGGCCGCCTTGTCCTGTGCGACCTTGATGTTACCCGTCGGTTCGAGGAGTGAATCCAGACCGCCCGTGGTGGCAGAAGATTCGGCCATGAAAATGTTCGCGCCGTAGAAGTGACCGAAGTCACGAATCCAATGCGAGTTAAAGACTGACTTACCACGCGCCACCGGCAGAGCGTGAAAGGTGCCGACCGGCCGGCGCGCATAGTTCTTCAGGTTATTAAAGTAAGGAGTGTCATAGCGCTGATTCACGCCTTCCATCAGAGCGAGATGGATTTCCATCAGGTCCTCGAGCCCGTAGAAGATGCGTCGAATGTTCTTGGAATCGAGATGACTCGCGACCTTCTCGACCGCGCCATCGACGATCAGATAGACGTCCAGTTCCGGACGTATTTTCCCGATAGCTTTTGCCAGAGTTACTCCGTAGTCCTTTGGCTCCAGCGAACCAGGTTCCAACGCCAGATGTTGTTCCAGGTAGGTGCGCAGCAGCGGTGCGTCGAACTGGGACTTGAAGCGGAAGTTATCCTTAATAACCACCGCCTGCACATCGGCATTCATCACCACGCCAAGCACGCCTTCTTCAAAACTCGGCACGGTAACTGCCTCGTAGACGAAAGGGTCTTCCGGCCGCCGAAGTTGCCGCAGTTCGGCCCGTCCCTGGCGGACCTGCTCCGGCGTGGGATCGTCGCTCACAATCAGAACCTCGAAATAGGGTTTCGTGAGGTCGCCGGTATCGAAGTAATCCTTCATCAGGCGATCATTCGCTTCGGCCTCGCCCTCTTCGCCGAGCTTCCAAGCGTTCGCGGAACGGCGATAGGAACCGGTAATGATTGCCTTGGCGATGCGGGTGGTCAGACGGGAGAAGCTGGAGTAGTCGGACCGGCCGAGAGCGTCCTTCAGCGCGCTCATCATCGCTTCGCCCGGATAGGCATGGAACGTTTCAAGCACGCTGAGCGGCTTGAGCAGGCGATCGACCGTCGCGAGCATCTCCGTGGTCGAAGTGCCGGAGGAAGATTGCGCGACCAGCGTCTGGGCGGCATGCGCCAGTTCCTGCCAGCGATCACAACGTGCTTCGCCGGCGCTAAACATGCCGACAGACGACTTTTTTGGCTTACCTGAAGAAGTCGTGTCGTCTGCTCCCTTGTTCACTTTGCTCCCTTTGCCGTCGCCTGATTTAATTGAAGCTGTTTTTTGCATTGGTCGATTGTTTGCGAATTCGATTTGTTAATTGGGCAAAAATGCCCGCCGGCCCGGAAGGGGTCTATTGGACCTTGGTCTGATACTCCGCCCAAAGTCCAATAGCGCGGGCGCTCGACCGCTGATTATATTGGTGCCAAAAGGGATCAACCTATGAAGAAAACAATACTGATCGCGATATTCGCCGGGATGGCCGCGGCGCCTTTTGGTCTCGCTGCTACCATCCCCGCGGGCACGCCGCTCTACGCAAAAACGACCGCGCCCATCTCGAGTCATGAGAGAGCGGGCGCGCCCATCAAAGCCGAGCTGGAAAAGGACGTCGTCGTCAAAGGAAAGGTCTTGTTACCCGCGGGAACGATGGCCTCGGGCGTGGTCGTCTCGTCACTCCGCCGGCCGCAATCGGCTCCGGTGACGGTGAACCTGACTTCTGTGCTCGTCGGCGGGAAAAGCATCCCGATCAAGACCACCGGCGCCTGCCGACTGGACCGGTTCACGACCAACCGCGGGGTTTCCGTCTCAGGTCGCGAGTGGAATTTTCCCTACCACACGCGGGTCGCCTTTCAGCTCGCAGAACCGATCAATCTGTAGGCCGCTGGTTCGGCGAACCTACCTGTCTCGTTCGTCGCGATTTAGTCTGGTTGCTGCGCGGCGAGCCAGGCCGTGCGGTTTTCGCGGATGAGCGCGACTGCTTCGTCGATCGCGGTCACGCATTGCGGGATCTCGAAATCGATCGCGCTCGCGAGTTCGCTGCCTTCGCGCAGCATGTTGCGACGGCCCCACTCGACCAGTTCCGCCCACATTTCGCCGACGACAATCAGTGGCGTGTTATAGAGATGCCGCACCTGCAGGAGTTGCCAAACGAGTGCGAACTCGAGGAGCGAACCGATGCCGCCGGGCGTGACGACAAATGCGTCCGAGAGGATCATGAAATGGTGCAGCCGCGAGAAGAAGGTGCGGTGCTCGGAGGCGAGGGTAACAAACGGATTCACCTCCTGCTCGAACGGCAGCTCGATGTTGATGCCGACGGAGCGACTGCGGCCTTTCGGATCGACAGAATGCGCGCCTTCGTTCGCGGCCCGCATGAGTCCCGGGCCGCCGCCGCTAAGGATGTCGCAGCCCATGGTGGTGAGCTCCGCGGCGAGCTGCTTCACGCCTTCGTAAGCAACGGAGCCGGGCTTCAGGCGGGCGGAGCCGAAGATGGTGACGCGATAGTTTTGCCGAGTGGTGCGGCGCAGACGCGTCAGGTCATCGACTACTTCCCATAAGCCTTTGACCGCGTGCTCGAGCAATGCGACGGCCGCGTCTTCGTCGTTCAGTTTGATGATGTTCGACTGACCAAAGTTCTCGTTAGGCTCACTCATGAGGAAGTTGGCTCCGCCTGCAATAACACAAAGGAGTGAGCCTGGAGCGGGAAAGCCTGCATCTCCTGGAAAACCGGGCGCTCATCTGCCCGCGCCGCCGTGTCGAAAACGCAGCGCCATCGCAGATCGCGCCGTCGCGCGCCAAGCCGGAAGGGAACCAGCTCGGGAGCGGCGTTAAGCAGTAGCGCAAAGGTCTCGCCTACGACGCGCTGGCCGCGCCCATCGGACTGCGTGATCTGATCGCCCGGCATCACCATGCAAATATTGCGGACGGCGGGAACATTCCAATCCGCGTCGGACATTTCCGTGCCGTCTGCCTTCAGCCAATAAAGATCTTTGATCTCCGGCCCGTGAATAGGCCGTCCGAGGAAAAAATGACGCCGCTGGAAAACCGGCTGCGTTTTGCGCAGGCGGATCAGGTCGCGCGTGAATTGAAAGAGATCAGCCTGCTCGCTGGTCCAGTTCCAATCGAGCCACGCAACCGGCGAATCCTGGCAATAGGCGTTGTTGTTCCCGCCCTGGCTATGGCCGAACTCATCGCCCGCGAGCAGCATCGGCACGCCCTGCGAAAGAAGGAGCGTGGCGAGCAAGTTGCGCTGCTGCTGCGCACGCAGCGCATTGATCGCCGGATCACTCGTTAGGCCTTCCGCGCCGCAGTTCCAGCTTTCGTTGTCGTTCGTGCCGTCACGGTTTTCTTCGCCGTTCGCCTCATTATGTTTCTGGTTGTAGCTGACGAGGTCGCGGAGCGTAAACCCGTCGTGCGCCGTGACGAAGTTGATGCTCGCGCTTGGGTGCCGTCCGTCGTCGGCGAACAAATCGGAGCTGCCCGCCAGCCGCGTCGCCATATCGCTCACGGTGCCGCCGTTCCCCTTCCAAAAACGCCGGACGCAGTCCCGATATTTCCCGTTCCATTCACTCCAGAGCACCGGAAAATTTCCAACCTGATAGCCGCCAGGCCCGATGTCCCACGGCTCGGCGATCAGCTTCACGCGCGAGAGTACCGGATCCTGCTGGATGATGTCGAAGAACGAGCTAAGGCGATCGAATTCCCAAAAATCGCGGGCGAGCACGCTGGCCAGGTCGAAGCGGAAACCGTCGACCTGCATTTCCGTCACCCAATGACGGAGCGAATCCATCACGAGCTGGAGCGTGCGCGGATGCGCAAGGTTCAGCGAATTGCCGCAACCGGTGAAATCGACATAACGCGCCGGGTCGGCGGCGAGCCGGTAGTAGGCGGCATTGTCGATCCCGCGAAACGACAGTGTGGGCCCGTCGGCGTTCCCCTCGCCGGTGTGATTGTAAACAACGTCGAGAATCACCTCGAAGCCGGCGACGTGCAGTTGGCGAACCATCTCGCGGAATTCCTGCACCGCGCCGAGCGCACCGCCCGCTGCGTAGCGCGGATCCGGCGCGCAGTAACCCAGCGTGTTGTAACCCCAGTAATTGGTGCGGCCCTGCGCGACGAGGAAATGCTCGTCGATATGATAATGCACCGGCAGCAGCCCGATCGCGGTGACGCCGAGCTGGCGGAAATGTTCGATCGCCGCGGGCGACGCGAGTCCGGCGTAGGTGCCCCGAAGTTCCTCCGGCACGCCCGGGTGCTGTTCTGTGAAACCCTTGACGTGCAGCTCGTAAATGATGCTCTCGTGCCAAGGTATGTTGGGCCGGGAGGCCAACGAGGAGTCGGGGGCGACCTCGGTGATCCGAGCGAGCGGCGCAAAGCGCGCGGTGTCGGCGTTCGGATCGAGAATGGCTTCGTCCCAAATCAACTCGCGCGCGATTTCCCTCGCGTAGGGATCGAGCAGGATCTTGCGCGGATTGCAACGATGCCCGCGCCAGGGCTCGTTAGGCCCGTGAACTCGGTAACCGTAGATTTGGCCCGGTCCAAGGTCAGGCAGAAATCCGTGCCAGACCTGATAGGTCTTCTCCGGTAACGGAATCCGACGCGATTCCGCGGTGGCCTCCGGCGAGTCGAAGAGACACAATTCCACTTTCGTCGCGTGCTCGGAGAAAAGGGCGAAATTGACCCCGCCATTCAGGCAGGTCGCGCCGAGCGGCGCCGGCTGGCCGGGCCAGACCTCGAGTTCTCGCGGCGCGGGACGATTTGCCCCGGATTCCACCCCTTGGGAAAGGTTAGCCACGCCGGTTCTACAATTTTGTGCCCTCGAGAAACGGCGAGCCGCTCGCGAAAGCGCGCAGGTTCGTGATCGTGACGCGCGCGATTTCGGCGAGCGCTTCGTGGGTCAGGAAAGCCTGGTGCGCGGTGATGAGCACATTTGGGAAAGTGAGCAGCCGGGCGAGCTCATCGTCGAGGAGGATTTGGCCGGATAAATCTTCGAAGAAGACGCCTTCTTCCTCCTCGTAAACATCCAGGCCGACCCCGGCAATCCGCCCGCGCTTTAACGCGTCCACCAACGCGGTCGTCTCGATGAGCGCGCCGCGACTGACGTTGATCAGAAGGACGCCGGGCTTCATCAGTTCGATGCTCTCGCGCCGGATGAGGTGATAAGTCTCCGGCGTCAATGGCGTGTGGAGAGAGATGACGTCCGCGGCGCGCGCGAGGGTCGGCATCTCGGTGTATTCCACGCCGTGCTGTTGCGCCCATTCCGTCGCCGGGAACGGGTCGTAGGCGAGCACTCTCATGCCGAACCCGCGCAGAATCTGCGCCGTCTCACGACCGATCCGGCCCGTCCCGAGGATGCCCGCTGTCTTGCCATGCAGATCAAAGCCGACCAGGCCGTTCAGCGAAAAATTCAGATCGTGCACCCGATTGCTTGCCCGGGGAATCTTGCGATTGAGCGCAAGCAGCAGGGCGACGGCATGCTCCGCGACCGCGTGCGGCGAATACGCATGAACGCGAGTCACGGAGAAGTCGAGCTCGGCCGCCGCCTTCAGGTCGACATTATTAAAACCGGCACAGCGCAGCGCGAGATGCTTCACGCCGAACGACGCGAGCGCTTCCAGTGTCGGCCGATCGGCGTGGTCGTTCACGAAAATGCAGACCGCCTGCGCGCCCTTGGCGGCCAGCGCCGTTTCCGGCCGGAGCCGGAATTCCATGAACTGCCATTCGATCTCGCCCTCCGGCGTCGCGCGCTCGAGCGAGACGCGATCGTAAGGTTTGGTATCGAAGACGACGGTCCGGAGCATCGCGTGCTAAGCCGCGAGCGGCACCGCAAGTTGGGCCCGCATTTCGGCGGCGTATTGATCGGCGTTCAGACCGACGAGCAGGTGCAGCGTGTTCTCCGGCAACTCGATCACCGCGTCGACGCCAGCTCTGCGGAGCGCCGTTTCATTCACCAGCGCGTCGTCGTGCAGGACGATTCGCAGGCGGGTTTCCGCACAATCTGTCCACGCGCTGGATGTTGGCGGCCGCTCCGAGGGCGGCGATCCAGGCGGCCGCCTTGAGCGCGCTCTCGGGGTCGCGCAATTTCGAGATCACAGCGGGCGCAGCGGGCGCGGAGACGGACGACGCTTCGACTTCATCTGCTTCCGGGCCAGCCGAGTCGGAGATATTCTTCCAGGTCGGTTTTCAGGTTCTCGCTTTGCGTGCCGAAGATCGCCTGGATGCCGTCCCCGACCACGACGACGCCGGCGGCGCCGAGTGACCTGAGCTTGTCCGGACTCGCCTTTGTCACGTCCCGCAACTTCACCCGCAGCCGGGTGATGCAGGCATCAAGGCTTTGGATATTGCTACGACCGCCGAACCCGCGGACCAGCTGAAGAGCAAAGTTGTCGCCGCTCGCGCCGCGCGCAGTTTTGGAGGCTTCATCTTCCACCTCGCGTCCCGGAGTCTTGAGATTAAAGGCGCGAATCGCAACCGTGAAGACGACGTAATACATAACCGCCCAGATCGGTCCGAGGACAAAAAGCCAGAGCGCATTGTGCGATTTCGGGAAGAGGACCACGTAATCGATCAAGCCGTGGGAGAAGGTGAAGCCGTGCTTGATATTGAGCTCGATACAAATGAAATACGCCAACCCAGCGAGCAGCGCATGGATCGCGTAGAGCAGCGGCGCGACAAAGAGAAACGCGAACTCGATCGGCTCCGTGATGCCGGTCAGGAACGAGGTGATCGCCGCGGAAATCATGATGCCGCCGATCCGCGCCCGGTTTTCCGGACGGGCCGCTCGCCACATCGCGATCGCCGCCGCCGGCAGTCCCCACATCTTAAAAAGATAGCCGCCAGTCATGTGTCCGGCGGTCGGATCGCCGGCGATGAAGCGCGCGATCTCACCGGTCACCTTGGTGCCGGTCGCGGGATCGACGTATTCACCGGCCTGGAAAAAGAACGGGACATTCCAGACGTGATGCAGGCCGAACGGAATCAGCGCGCGCTCGACCACGCCGTAGATGGTGAAAGCGAGCGCGGGACTTTCATGCACCGCCCAATGCGAGAAAGCGTTGATGCCGCGGCCGATCGGCGGCCAGATAAAGCTGAGCACCGCTCCAACCCCAATCACGGCAAACGAAGTGATGATCGGCACCGAGCGTTTGCCCGCGAAAAAGCCGAGATACGACGGGAGCTTGATCCTGTAGAACCGGTTGAAACACCAGGCCGCGATCAGGCCGACGATGATGCCGCCGAAGACGCCGGTCTCGATCGACGAGATGCCCATGATCGGCTTGACCTCGATGCCCTGAAGCTTTGCGCAGACGCCCATCGCAGCGAGAAAAACGACGTAACCGGTCGTGCCCGCGAGCGCCGCCACGCCGTCGTTTTCCGTCAGGCCAATCGCGACGCCGATGGCGAAGAGGAGCGGGAGATTGGCGAAGATGGCGTCTCCCGATTTCGCCATGATGAGCGAGACGCTCGCGGGCAAAAAGGAGAAGTTGGCGCTGCCGACGCCGAGAAGGATGCCGGCGACCGGCAAGACCGAGACCGGCAGCATCATGCACTTGCCGATTTTCTGCAGGAGCGAGAAGGCGTTCTTGAAGTTCAACATATTAATCCTCCAGATCAGGAATGAGCGCGCGCACTTCCTCGACGGTGGTGCATTCGAGCGCGCGTTGCGCGAGCTCGCGACAGCTCGTTAGGCTAAGACGGCGAATCTGCGCCTTGACCGCGGGAATCGCGGGCAGGCTGACACTCAGTTCATCGATCCCCAGACCGACGAGAATCGGCACGGCGCGGGGATCGCCCGCGACGCCGCCGCAGATGCCGGCATGACGCTGATGGGCGTGCGCGCCTTCGACCGTCTGCGCGATCAGGCGGAGGACCGCGGGATTCAAGGCATCGACTTTCGGCGCCAGCTTCGGGTGGCCGCGATCCATCGCGAGGGTGTATTGCGTGAGGTCGTTGGTGCCGATGGAAAAGAAATCCGCCTCGGCCGCGAAGGTGCTGGCCATCACCGCGACCGCCGGGACTTCCACCATGATGCCGCAGCGGATCGGCGGAACGCCCAGCGCCTGCGCTTCCTCTGCGAGCACTGTCCTGGCTTCACGCAACTCCTGCATCGTCGCGATCATCGGGAACATGACCAGGACGTCGCCCGCGCGAGAAGCGCGCAGAATCGCGCGCAGCTGTGTGCGCAGGACTTCCGGCCGATCGAGACCGACGCGAATCCCGCGCTCGCCGAGGAAGGGATTGTCTTCCCGGGGAATCGGGAGGTAAGGCAGCGGCTTGTCGCCGCCGACATCGAGCGTCCGGATGATGACCGGCACGTCGCAGCCAACCGCCTCCAGGATGGAACGGTAAGTCTCGGCCTGTTCCTCTTCGTCGGGCGCGGCCGTCCGATCCATGAAGAGAAATTCCGAGCGGAGGAGCCCGACGCCTTCGCCGCCTAACGAACTGACCTGCTGCGCGTCCTTTAGTCCCCCGATGTTGGCGAAGATGGCGACGCGTTTTCCATCCGTGGTCACGGCCGGCTCCAGCGCATGCGCAATGTCCTCCTGGCGTTGCGCCTCGTGGCGGGCCTGGCGTTGGCGGATGCGCTCGATCTCGTCCGGCGCGGGATGAAGGCGCAAAGTCCCTTTGGCTCCATCGAGAATCACCGGCGTGCCGTTGGCGACCTCGAGCGCCAGCGGCTCGGTGCCGGCGATCGCGGGAATCTCGAGCGAGCGTGCGAGAATCGCGACGTGAGAGGTCGCGCCGCCGCGCACGGTCGCAAAACCGACCACCGCGCCGCCTTCCATCGTCGCGGCGTCGGTCGGAGTCAGGTCCTCGGCGATGAGGATGGAATTCTCGGGATATCGGGGCGGCATGCGCGTGACGCCGGTGAGCAGCTCGAGCACGCGCAGGCCGACATCGCGCACGTCGTTGGCGCGTTGCGCGAGCAACTCGTTGCGCAAACCGGCGAGGCGCTCGGCGTGCATCTTGGCCGCGCTTTTCCACGCGAAAGCGGCGCTCTTGCCTTTCGCCATCGCGGAGTTGGCGATCTCGAGAAAATCCGGATCGTCGAGCAGTTCGGCGTGGGCGGCGAAGATCGCGGCCTTGCCTGGATCGGCTTTGGAATGGAGTTGAGCGCGGAGCGCATCGAGCTGGCCGCGCGCCCGATCGATCGCCTCGGCGAGCTGGTGCTGCTCGTATTCCACTCCGCGGCCTTTCTCCTCGACCATGATTTCCGTATGGCGAACCTGGAAGACCGTGCCGACGGCCAGTCCGGGTGAAGCCGCCACGCCGAGCAGGACATTGGGATCGGTGCTCCTCGGGCGCGCCACTGGCTCCGCAATCCGGGCGATCGTCATCGTGGCCGGCGCGGGCGCCGGCGTGTAGCCTTCATCGCCGAGACCTTCCGCAATCAACCGGCTGAGCTTTTCCACCGCTTCCTTCGCGTCGGCTCCTTTCGCGATCAGCACGACCTTGTCGTGGTGATTCACCTCGAGCCCCATGAGCGAAGTGATACTGCGGGCGTTCGCGGAGCGGTCGCCGCGCTGGAGCTTTATTTCGCTTTGGAAACTTTTGGCCACACTCGCCAGCACCGCAGAGGGACGCGCATGCAGTCCGGTGGAATTCGGAACCACGATCGCATCCGAAGTGACGGTCGCGCCTTCACCGGCGGCCGCTGACGGCCCGGCGCCATCGGTCAGAGCAAGCTTGAGCAGAATATCGCGGCCCGCCTTCACCTCGCCGGAACCGCGCTCGATGATCTGGACCGTCTCGCCGTTGGTGATGACAATTTGCGTGAGCAGGCTCTTCGCCTTCGTCGCGACCTCGTCGAGGTCGAAGTCGATTAACGGCGCGCCGGCCGCGACCTGGTCACCGATTTTCACGCGAGGCGTAAAGCCCGCGCCTTTCAAATTCACCGTGTCGATCCCGATATGCATCATCACTTCCGCGCCGCCGGCGACGCGCAGGCTCAAGGCGTGCGAAGCGGGATGCAGATGGATCACTTCGCCCGCGCAGGGCGCAGCGAGCGTGGCGTCGGTCGGATCGATGGAAAGGCCATCTCCGACCAGCTTCTGGGCAAACACCGGATCGGGGATGCGCTCGAGCGGCCAGACTACGCCGGAGAGCGGCGCGAAGAGAATGAGAACATCGTCTTTCATTTCGCGTAGGCGGTAGTCACGGTTGACGAGGGCGGCGACGTGCTGGGACGAAAGAAGTAGCTGACGACGAAGTTGACCTGAAATTCCTTCGGTCCGCCGTTGAAGTCCCGCTTGGCCGAGAGCGAGAAAACCAGCGGAATGTGTTCCAGTTCCTTCGAGAAAAAGATCTTGCCGCGATTCGTGTAAGTATCGGTTTCAAAATCCGCCTTGCTCTCGTAGCCCGCACCGACGGCCCACTTCTGCGGCAACAGGACGGTGAACGGCGCGAAGCTCTCGAGAAAATCGATATCTCCGCCGCTCGATTCCGTGCTCAGCGATTGATTGTATTCGAAGGAAGGACTGAAGGTGAGCCAGGGCGCGATATCCCAGCCGAAGGCGACGAACTCCTGAATCCGCCACGCGTTATCGCTCAGCTCGCTCCGGCCAGTCGGCGCCTCCAGGTCTACGCCCGCGGCAAGGCGGAAGGTCTCGCTCAGGCGAGCGGCCGCCCCGACCGCGAGTTTGGCGTCACCCAGTCCGCCGATATTCGGGATGTCGTCATTGCTGCCAATGCGATATTTCACGGGCAACTTCAGCCGCAGTCCCCAGTCGGTATTCTGCGAGAGACGCCAGGCCCATTGGGTGATGAAGATGTCTTCAATGGTGTTGGTGTCATTTTCGAAGTGGTTCCATTCCTCCTCAAGGGAGAGGCGGCGACTGAGAATGGTCGGGTCGTTTATCTCCTTGAGGTCGGCGTTCGGGATTTCGGTGGTGATCGGCTGCTCGTCGGCTGCGTGCAGGTTCGCTGCCGTCAGCACGGCGGCCGCCGCGGTAATGATGAGGATACGGAGGTGGTTCATGGTTCGTTAGGGTTGGGCTGAGGTTGGCTCGGCCTGGATCTTCCAAACCCGTTCGCAGTAGTCGCGGATGGATCGGTCAGAGGAAAACTTGCTCACGCGCGCAGTGTTCAGGATTGATTTGCGCGTCCAGGCGGTTTCGTCGCGCCAGAGCGCGCTTACTTTTTCCTGCGCGTCGAGGTAAGGCTGGTAATCAGCCAGCAGGAGAAACGGATCGCCGCCTAACAAGTTGTCGACGATCGGCCGGAAAAGTTCCGCGTCGCCGCCCGCGAGCGCGCCGCTGCTGATGAAGTCGAGGACTTCGCGCAAGCCAGCGTTTTGCGCGTAGTAGTCTCCGGGCCGATAACCGTCCGACCGGACACGCGTGACCTCGGCCGCGGTCAGGCCGAAGAGGAAAAAATTCTCCGCGCCGACTTCTTCACGAATCTCGACGTTCGCGCCATCGAGCGTGCCGATGGTGAGCGCACCGTTGAGCGCGAACTTCATGTTGCCGGTGCCGCTGGCTTCCTTGCCCGCGGTCGAGATCTGTTCGGACAGGTTCGCCGCGGGATAAACGAAGTGCGCGTTCTTGACGTTGAAGTCGGGGAAGTAAACGACCTTCAACCGGCCGTCGACGACCGGGTCATTGTTCACCAGGTCGCCGATCGCGGTGATCAATTTGATGATCCGCTTGGCCATAAAATAACCGGGCGCCGCTTTCCCACCGAAGATGAAGGTGCGCGCCGGCAGGTCGGCCTGCGGGTCGCGTTTCAAGCGCAGATAGAGCGCTGAGGATGTGCAGCGCGTTGAGATGCTGGCGCTTGTATTCGTGAATGCGCTTCACCTGGATGTCGAAGAGCGAGTCGGGCGAGACCGTGATGCCGGTGCGCTCCGCGATGAGCGCGGCGAGCCGGTGTTTGTTCGCGAGCTTCACCTCGCGCCATTGCTTCTGGAACTCAGCGTCGTCCGCGAGCGGCTCCAGTTTGCGGAGCCTGGTGAGATCCTGCAGCCACCCGTCGCCGATGCGTTCCGTGATCAACTCGGCTGAGCCCCGGATTGCTCAGGGCGACGAAGCGCCGCGGAGTAACGCCGTTGGTGACGTTGCAAAACTTCTCCGGCCAGAGCTCGGCGAAATCGCGAAGCACGGTTTGCTTGAGCAACTCGGAGTGCAGCGCGGCGACACCGTTGACCGCGTGGCTGCCGACGACGGCGAGATTCGCCATCCGGACGGAGCGCGGGCCGCTTTCATCGATCAGGGAAAGCCGCGCGATGCGCTCGTCGTCGCCGGGATAATTCTGCGCGGACCTCGTCGAGAAAACGGCGATTGATTTCGTAGATGATCTCGAGGTGCCGCGGGAGCAGGGCGCCGAAAAGGTCGACGCTCCATTTCTCCAGCGCCTCGGGCAGGAGCGTGTGATTGGTGTAGGCAAAAGTGGCGCAGGTGACTCTCCAGGCCTCGTCCCAGCCTAACGAATGCTCGTCGAGCAGCAGCCGCATCAGCTCGGCAACGGCGACGGCCGGATGGGTGTCGTTCAACTGCACCGCCCACTTCTCGTGCAGAGTCGCGGGCGTGCCGCCGAGGGCCGCGTGAATGCGGAGCATGTCCTGCAGGGAACAGCTCGAGAAAAAATATTGCTGCTTCAGTCGCAACTCCTTGCCGGCGGCGACTTCATCGTTCGGGTAAAGGACCTTGGTGATGTTCTCGGAGGCGATCTTGTCCTGCACCGCGCGGTAGTAATCGCCGTGATTGAAAGCGGCGAAATCGAAGGACTCGACCGCCTCCGCTTTCCAAAGGCGCAGGATATTGCAGGTGTCGACCCGATACCCAAGAATCGGCGTGTCGTAGGCGACGCCTTTTACTTCTGTCTCCGGAATCCAGCGGACGCGGAACCGGCCGTGCCTCGTCCGTGCCGCCTTCGCTCCGACCGCCAAACTTCACCTCGTACGCGATCTCGGGCCGCGCGATTTCCCAGGGATTTCCGCGCCGCAGCCATTTGTCGGTGATCTCACATTGCCAGCCCTCGCGGATGATTTGATCGAAAATCCCGAACTCGTAGCGGATGCCGTAGCCGATCGCTGGCACTTCGACCGACGCGAGCGAATCCATGTAACAGGAGGCGAGTCGCCCGAGGCCGCCATTGCCCAGGCCGGGTTCTTCTTCCTCCGCCGCGATCGAATCGAGGTCGTAGCCTAACGAGTGCAGCGCTTCGCGGGTCGCGTCCGTGATGCCGAGGTTGAGCAGATTGTTCGCGAGATGCGGACCGGGCAGATACTCCGCGGAAAGGTAGGCCACCCGTCGCGCGCTGGCGCCGCCGTAGGTTTGCAGGGTGTCGCAGGTCCGCTCGAAGACTCGATCGCGAATGGTCAGGGCGAGCGCGTAGTAGAGATCGTGTTTCGTCGCCACATCTCTCACCCGGCCCATGCCGCAGCGAAGATTGTCGACCAGCGCCTGCCTGATTTCGTCAGCGCTCAGGCCGGCGCGAATGTTGGCTGGATCGGTCGGTGGCATATTCGTTAGGCCAAGGTTTCCGGCTGCCCGGTGGTGGCGAGAACAGAGCGCCACCAGCCGCCGGTCGGATCGAGTCGCTTAGTGTGTTTCGCGAGCAGCTCAATCGGCACGTGAATGAAACGGTCGTGGAGAAAACCGATCACGAGACCGGTCTTGCCCGCCATCGCCGCATGCACCGCGTGGCGGGCGAAGAGATCGCAGAGCAACGCGTCTTCGCAGTTCACCGGCCGGCTGCGCACCTGATAACTCGGATCGAAGTAACGCATCACCACCGGAATGCCTTCTGCCTTGAAAAAGGCTTCAATCTTTTCGCGCAGGTACGGACCGAAGTCTTTCAGCTTCACGTTCCCCGAGGCGTCGCGCGCCCCGCCATCGGCCTGCAGCATTTCCTGCCCCGCGCCTTCGGCGACCGCGATGACGGCGTGCGATTTGGTCTGCATCCGTTCTTTCAAGGCCGCGAGGAAACTCGCCAATTGGAACGGCACCTCGGGGATGAGCGCGAAATTCACATCCTGGCTCGCGACCACCGCGCCCGCGGTGAGGAAACCGGCGTGACGGCCCATTAGCTTCACGAGGCCGATGCCGCCGGGCACACTGCGCGCTTCGGTATGGGCGCAATCCAGCACCCGCGCCGACTCGTCCACCGCCGTCGCAAAACCAAAGGTCCGCGAGACGAAACCGACATCGTTATCGATCGTTTTCGGCACGCCGACGACAGCGAGTGCGTGGCCGCGCTGGCGCGCTTCCTGGTGCAGATCGTTCGCGCCGCGCTGCGTGCCGTCGCCGCCCACGGTGAAGAGGATGTTCACGCCGCGCGCGATGAGATTTTCGACGGCGCGTCCCATGTCGACGGGACCGCGTGACGAGCCAAGGATGGTCCCGCCCTTTTGATGAATTCCATCAATAAACCGTGGCGTAATCGCGACCGGCTCCGCTCCGCGGTCGGGATCGAGCCCGCTGTAGCCGCCGCGGAAGCCGAGCACTTCCGCCACGCCGTAGCCGTAGTGCAGTTCGAGGAAAAGGGAGCGAATGACGTTGTTGAGACCTGGACACAAACCGCCGCAGGTGACGATGCCTGCGCGTGTGTGTTGAGGATCGAAAAAGAGCTTGGCCCGCGGACCGGCCAGCTCGAACCGCCAGCCTGGCTCCGCCCCGATCTCGATTCGTTCGGGAATCAGAACCTCGTCACTGATCGGGTAGCTGTGGTCCGAGACGAAACGCGCCGGGCCGAGAGTCGGTATGTTCATGAAAACAAAGGCATCAAAAGGTCCGGTTCATTTTCTCGCGGGCGCCTGCATCGTTTTCAGGAGATCCAGCATCGGTTCCTGACCAATGCTGACGACGCCTTGGTGCGTGTGCATGAGATCAAAAATGAAAATGATGACGACCGTGATCAAAAATGGAAGAAGGAAACTGGTGAAGGCCGAACGCGCGCCCTGAGCACCCGAGCCGTATGCGCTCGTCAGGCAACCGACGGCGGAGACGAAAACGAGCAGCACCCAAACGGCCGTCGGGATCCGGTTGCGATGCGCGGCGATCCGCTCGGCGTCGGTATCGATCAGGTCGTTAAGCGCATTGATGTAGGTGGCCGTGATCGCAGTGGGCGCCTCCTTTGCCGCCCGCTCGGCCTGCTCCCATAACGCGCGCTGGATCTCACCGCTTTGCGCCAATCCTGTCGCGAGCTGTATCGGATCATCGCTCACTCTCTGATATTCCAGACGCGTCTCGACATAGCGGCGCAGCAGATCCCTCGCCGGCGCGCGCTCGATTTCCGGCAGCAGACCCGCGCGCAACCACGTCGTCCCGGCGGCGTTGGCTTCTTTCAAAACCATGTCGCGCCGCAGTTCGTAGCGGTTCACCGACATCGAAAAAGTGAATCCGAGGAGTAACCCGAGCAGGCCGAGCACAGCGGTCTGCACCCCGCTGATTTGCGTGCGCCGCGCTTCGTCTTTGGTCGCGTAAAGACGCAGTCCGACGCGGTAACCGGCTTCCGCCAGTGCGAGCAGGATCACGGCAATGACGAGGCCGAAGAGCCACTGGTTTCGAAAAAGCATCGGGGTGTCGTTCATCGGAAAAGGATGATCGCGAGAATTTGTGCGGAGAGGATGCGGAGAAGCGTCGTTAGGGGATAAACCGTCGCGTAGCCGACCGT
The DNA here is from genome assembly GCA_963831805.1 of uncultured Verrucomicrobiae bacterium. Lineage (GTDB taxonomy): Bacteria > Verrucomicrobiota > Verrucomicrobiia > Chthoniobacterales > UBA10450 > Palsa-1392. The sequence continues at coordinate 715,168 of CAWHRN010000005.1, forward strand.
CGGCGCATCGGAGCCGGCGATGTTGCAGGCAAAGGCGAGCGCGGGAGGATCGGTCATGCTCCCGGCGATGAATCCGCTCAGGTCCATGAAATTCACCTTCCAAACCGCGCGCGCAAAAATGCCGACGAGCAGGATCGGCAAGACCGTGACGCAAAATCCGGCGAGCAGCCAATAAAGCCCGGTCGCAGTGAAAACGGTCTCGAAAAACTTCGCGCCCGCGCCCAGGCCAACCGCGGCGAAGAAGAGCGCGATCCCAAATTCGCGGAAGGCGAGGTTGGTGTTGGTCGGCATGTGCCAGACCTGCCGCCCGATGCGGCCGATCCGTCCGAGCAGGAGCGCGACAATCAACGGACCGCCGGCCAGGCCGAGACGGATCGGTTGCGGCAAACCGGGGAACGCAATCGGGAGGGTGCCGAGGGCAATCCCGAGCGTGATCCCGATGAAGAAAGGAATGAAATGCGTTTCGTTTAATTCCTTGAGCGAATTGCCGACCGCAGTCGCGGCTTTCTCGAGGTCTTCATTGCGGCCGACGATCTGGAGTTGATCGCCGAACTGCAGACGTAAACCGGGGACCGCAGTCATCTCGAGATCCGCGCGCGTGACGCGCGTGACCGCGACGCCGAAGCGATCATCGAGATTGAGTTGGTCAATCGTCTTGCCCAGCGCGCTGCGATCCGTCACCACTACGCGCCGGAAAGCGATCTCGCTCTCGGCCAGGACCAAGTCTTCGTCGCTTCGTTTCCCGATCACCCGCTCGAATTCCTCCAGCCCCGCGCGCGTGCCGACGACGGCCAGGCGATCGTTCATCTGAATGACGCTTGCGTCCGTCGCGACAGACGTCCCGCTGGTATTCGCAATCCGCGAGATGGTGACGTGCGACTCGATCCGGCCCGGGATCGCGTCGAGGCGCAGGCCGCGCAAATTTGCATTCGTGACCACGAGCGTGCGGCGCTCCAAGGCCTCGACGGGGACGCGTCTTTTCTCCGCGAACTCGGCGGCTTCGCGCGCGGGATCGATGCGGAAAATTTGCTTCAGCACGAGCAGCGTCCCGATGATCCCGACGATCGCCATTGGATAGGTCACCGCGTAGCCGAGCGCGGGCAGCTCCAGGCGATCAGCCGCGATGTTCGGCAGCAGGCCGAGCGTCTGCGAACCGGCGCCTAACGACGGCGTGTTCGTCACCGCGCCGGAATAAATCCCGAGCACCGCGGCCATGTCGAAACCCGCGAGCCAGCCAATCAATGGCGCGCTGATCGAGCCGAGAATCACAATCGTGGCCGCGAGCAGGTTGAGTTTCACTCCTTGGTCTCGGAGCGCTGCAAAAAAGCCGGGACCAAGTTGCAAACCGATCGTGAAAACGAACAGGAGCAGACCGAACTCCTTCACAAAATGCAGCGTGTGCGAATCGACCGGGTTTCCGAAATGTCCGACGACGATGCCGGCGAAAAGGACGCCCGCCGTGCCGAGACCGATGCCGCGGAATTTCAGGCTGCCGAGCGCCATCCCGAGCACACAGACAAAGGCCAGCGAGCCGATCGCCTGGGCGACTGGCTGGGTGCGGTGCAGATCAAAGAGCCAGCTCATGGTTCGTGCTGGATCCCGTCGATGAAACCGGGCGTGCCGTTGCGCAGGTTGGCCGCGTTCGCTTCATCGGTGTCCAGATGCATGGCGAGCGCGAAACTGGGATCGACCCGAATGCGGACGTCGCCGAAGAGCAACTCGCGGTCGCCCGGCACGCGGACGCGCACGGTGGATTTGTCTTTCAACCCGTAGCGCAAGGCGTCGGCCGGAGTCATGTGAATGTGGCGGAGCGCGCAGATCACGCCCTTGGAAAAGGTCACGCTGCCAGCCGGACCTTCCAGCGTGCAACCGGGCGAGCCTTCGATGTCGCCCGATTCCCGGATCGGCGGCTGCAAGCCGAGCTTGAACTGCTCGGTCATCGCGATCTCGACCTGCGTGTATTTGCGCGCGGGGCCGAGCACACGCACGCGGTCGATCCGACCTTTCGGGCCAATAATCGAGAGCTGTTCCTGGCAGGCGAACTGGCCGGGCTGCGAAAGGTCGCTCGTTTTCGTGAGTTGATGCCCGGCCCCGAAAAGGCTTTCGACATCGGGTTGCGCGAGATGAATGTGGTGCGCCGAAACTTCGATCGTGATCGGCTCGGTCCGGCACGCTTCACTGGCCCGGACGAGATAGTCGCGGCTCAAGGCGCGCAGGGTTTCACGCGCGATCATCCGTTCTTCATCTGTCGGCACCACGAGCACCGTGACCGGCGAGTCATTGCTGGAAATGCGCGCGATTTCCCGGCCGTCGCGAGCCTGGCGGTTACGCGCTTCATCGAGGGTGATGCCCATGCAGCCGAGGCCTTGGAGAGCCATCGCGCGTACGCCGGCGCTGCCCTGTCCGATCCCAGCGGTGAAGATGATCACGTCGATTCCACCCATCGCAGCGATGTAGGCGCCGATGTATTTGCGGATGCGATAGGAGAAAGTCTTGATCGCCGTGAGGGCGTGCGCGTCGCCCTCGTCGGCCGCCTTTTCCACGTCGCGCAGGTCGCTCCGGATGCCGGAGAGGCCGAGCAAACCGCTCTTCTTATTGAGCAATTCCTCGAGCTCCGCGGGGCTCAGGCCTTCTTTCTGTTGCAGGAAAGTCAGCACGCCGGAATCGATATCGCCGCAGCGTGTGCCCATGATCAAGCCCTCGTTAGGCGTAAACCCCATCGTCGTATCCGCCGAACGGCCGTGATCGATCGCGCAAATCGACGCGCCGCTGCCGAGGTGGCAGCTCACGACCTTGAGCGCGCGCGGCGACCGGCCGAGGAACTGCGCGGCCGCCAAAGCGACGTAGCTATGGGATGAGCCGTGGAAGCCGTAACGCCGGATGCGATGCTTTTCGTAGAGCTCGTTAGGCAAACCGTAGAGGTAGGCATGACTCGGCAAGGTCGCGTGGAAGGCGGTGTCGAAGACCGCGACGTGTGGCACGGCCGGAAAAACCCGGCGCGCCTCACGAATGCCAGCCAGGTTCACCGGATTGTGCAACGGCGCGAGCAGGCTGAGCGCCTCCAGTTCCCCCAGCAACTCGTCGGTGATCAGGGTCGCACTGGTAAATTTCTCGCCGCCATGGACCACGCGATGACCGACGACGCTGATCGGGCCCTTGTCCTTGATCGCCGCGAGCATGGTCGCAAAGGCTTCGCGGTATCCGTCGGCGCCGACCCGCTCGATGTTTCGGCGGACGTCGTTCTCGGGATGCTCCGTGTCGAAGAGGCTGTACTTCAGGGAAGAAGAACCGCAGTTGAGAATCAGGATGGTTTCGAGCCGCTCGCTCTTCAGCTGGAGCAGGCTGCCGACATCCTCCTGACCGGTAAGAGCGCCGGCCTTGGCCGGGTCGCGCAGCACCATCTTCAGCCGCTCCGTGATCGTGCGCGAGATGTGTTGCAGAGCGCGCGGCTCAGCCATGATGCGGGTCTGCACCAGAGTGAGCGGAAGGAGCAAAACCCGGGTGTGCTGCTCCGCGACGAAATCGGCCACGGCCGGGTCGCCGGTCATGAGCGCCATTTCGCCGAAAGTCTCCCCCGGCCCGAGCCGCCCGAGAAGTTCGCCCTGCCCGTCGCTGCCCGCGAAAGCCGCCACCTGTCCCTCCATGATCACGCCTAACGAGTGCGCTTCGTCTCCGGCGTGGACGAGAACCTCGCCGGGCCCGAAGGTGGCCGACCGCGATCCTTCGGCCAATTCTCTCAGGCGTTCCTCGCTGAAATCGGCCAGGAGCGCGACCTTGGATTTCAAGAAGGCGACATCCGGTGGGTTCATGGGGAACGGTTAAGGATGACTCAAGCTGGCAGGATCGATGGTCTGGATCATGGACCGTCCGGTTACGCTTTCGGACCCGCCGCTTTCACTTCCTCGCTCGCGCCGGCGGCATACGTTTCGAAGTTCTTTTCGAACAGGCCGGCCAGTTTTTTGGCGGTCTCGTCGTAAGCGGACTTGTCGGTCCAGGCGTCGGGCGGGTTGAGAATTTCCGAAGGCACGCCCGGCACTTCCGTGACGATGTCGAACCCGAAGATGGGATCGCGCAATGTCTTTGGATTCTTCAGCGCGCCGGTGTGAATCGCATCGATGATGGCGCGGGTGTTCTTCAGGCTGATTCGTTTGCCGACGCCGTAGCCGCCGCCGCCCCAGCCGGTGTTCACGAGCCAGACGCGCGCGCTGTGTTTCCGCATCTTTTCCGCGAGCAGCTCGGCGTATTTGCTCGGATGCCAGACGAGGAATGGCCCCCCGAAGCAGGGTGAAAATGTCGCCTGCGGTTCGGTCACGCCCATTTCGGTGCCAGCGACCTTGGCGGTGTAGCCACTGATGAAGTGATACATCGCGTGCGCCGGAGAGAGCGAAGCGATCGGCGGCAAGACGCCGAACGCGTCCGCGGTCAGGAAGATCACATCGGTCGGATGACCAGCGAGGCAGGGGATTTTGGCGTTTTGAATGAACTCGATCGGGTAAGCGCCGCGCGTGTTCTCCGTGATGCTGGTGTCGGTGTAGTCGACCTTGCGATCGCCCTCGAGCACGACGTTCTCGAGCACGGCGCCAAAACGCAGCGCCTGGAAAATATCGGGCTCGTTTTCCGGCGTCAGGTTGATCGCCTTGGCGTAGCAGCCGCCCTCGATGTTGAAAATCCCGTCGTCCGTCCAGACATGCTCGTCGTCGCCGACGAGTTTGCGTTTCGGATCGGCGGACAACGTTGTCTTGCCCGTGCCGCTCAAGCCGAAGAGGAGGGAAGAAGCGTCGGTCTCTTTGTCCGCAGTGGCCGAGCAATGCATGGAAAGCAGACCGCGTTTCGGGGCGAAATAATTCGCCACCGTGAAGACTCCTTTCTTCATCTCGCCGGCGTATTCCGTTCCGAGGATGATCAGTTGCCGATCCTCAAGGCTGAGATCGATGCTCGTCGTCGACCCCATTCCTGTCGTTAGGCGGTTGGCCGGGAACTCGCCGGCGTTGATGATCACGACATCCGGTTCGCCGAAACCCGCCAGCTCTTCCGACGTCGGGCGAATCAGCATCGTGTGCATGAAGAGCGCGTGATAGGGCCGCGAACAGATCACCCGGACCTTGATCCGATAATTGGGATCCCAGCCGGCAAAGCCGTCAAAGCAGTAGAGCCGCTCGCGGGTATTCAGATAGTCGAGCGCGCGCTGGCGATTGATCTGGAAGGTGTGTTGATCGCACGGGATGTTGACCGATCCCCACCAGATGTTGTTTTCGGAGTCGGGATGTTTTACGACCCGCTTGTCCTTCGGCGAGCGTCCAGTCTTGACGCCCGAGTAGGCCACGAGGGCGCCGTTCTCGGCAATACTCGCATCCGCCTCATAACGGATCGCGTGCTCGTAAAGCGAGCTCGGCGGCAGGTTGCGGTGGATTTCGGCGACGGTCAGGCCGTGACCGGTAAGATCGAATGTCGGAGAAGTTGTTTTGCTCATGCTCACAATCTCCGAATACATCGACAATTCTGCTCTTAGCCAATCGGACCAAAGACCGATATCCAACCCGCCAACGCCGAGAGAAGCGTGAGCAGCGAGGTGAACGTTACGAAGTGGGGGCTTGCTCGAGGTCGACCCGACGAGCGCGCAGGATGGAGGCGGATCAGCTCTCCAGAATCGCGGTCTGTCCGCGTCTCCGCACCACGGGCTGGTCGGTGATGATGACAGTCGCGCCAGGCGCAAGCGTATCGTAGACCTTGGCCGCGAAGTCCGGATTGATGCGCAGACGAGCCGCGATCTTATCCGCATCGACGCGGCGGCCACTGCTCGAGACGGTCATCCACTTGCGCGCGGCGCGGCCCGGAGCGAGCGAGCTTTGCCGGTCGGTCGTGCCAGCGAGAAGCGAGTAAACCTGATTGCCCAGTGCGCCGCGACCGGTCACCTCGAGCGGAGCGCGCCCGATGACATTACCATTGCGATAAACGTAGACCGCTTTGTCGGCGGCGCTGACTACCATCGTAACCGGTCCGCTTTCGCTGCGTTCCGGCTTCCAGTCGTAGTCGTTAGCCGCGAGCGGACGCAGCGTTTGAGAATTGAGATCCTTCGGCGCCAGAAGGAGGCCCGGGTTGGAGGCGAGGTAAGGCACCGGGACCTTCCCATCACCGATCACCACCGTGCCGCCCTTGGCCGTCGCAGTGAAGAGCAGCCGCGAGAAATCATAAGGCAGGCGAACGCAACCGTGGCTGGCGGGATAACCCGGGAGATTCCCCGAGTGCATCGCGATGCCGGTCCAGGTGAGCCGTTGCATATTCGGCATCGGCGCGTTGTCGTATTTCTTCGAATAGTGTTCCTGCTTTTTCTCGAGAATGCTGAAGACGCCGCCGGGCGTGGCGTTGCCCTTCGTTCCGGTGCTCACACTCGAGCGACCGATAAGAATCCCGTTGCGATACACGTTCATTACTTGCTGGGGCACGCTGATCAACACCATGAGCGGCCCGCTTGGCGAGAGCTGCGGATTCCACCAATACTCGCCCGGCTTGAGCGGCCCCGTCGGCTTGCCGGTCGGCGAGCCTTGGGTGTGGAAGGACGGTTTGTCCATCGCCTGCGACACAGTGAGCAAGGCAATCGAGAGAGCGAAGGCAGTGAGGATTTTTTTCATGGTTGCAGGTGTCTGTAAGTTACTTTCCGGGCGCGCCGGTGCCTTTGAAATCGCCGCCCAGGGCGAGATGCAGGTTGACCCGTTCGCGCAGGCGGGCCGCACGGATGGAGGTCAGTTCAATTTTCGCGGCCAGGCTTTCCCCAGTCAGGCGCAGGACAGTAAACATATCCGCCTGGCCCTGTCCAAACTGTTCGCGGCCAAACTTCACGCCCTCACCGCTGCTGGCCACCATCTCGCTCAGCGCCTCTTCGCGTTTGCGCAAGTAATAATCGGTCGCAAGGGCATCTTCCACGTCCTGAAACGCGCGCAACGCGACACCCACGTAGCTCGCCGCCGCGGCTTTTTGCTCGGCGGTGCGGATGTCCTCCGCCGCCTTTAGTTCACCGCCAAAAAAGATGGGTTGAGTGACTCCGGCAGCGAGGCTCCAGAGAACGGCATCGACGGTACCGACCGAATCGAGTTGGGAGGTGCCGATCCCGCCGGTGGCGCTGAGCACAATGCGAGGCAGGCGCGCGGTCCGCGCTTCATGCACGCGGTGAAAGGAAGCCGCGAAACGGCGTTCCGCGGCGATGAGGTCAGGCCGGCGTTCGAGCAACTCGGAGGGCAGACCAGCCCGCACCGGCCCCGGTTGAGCCGGGAAGGAATGGCGCGTCTCCAGTCTTCCAGCTGGATAATGACTGGTCACGACTTCGATGGCGCGAATGGTTTGCGCGCGCGCGGCCTCGGCGATGTAGAGCGCGTTCTTCGCGCCCGCGGTGCGCGATTTGATTTGCGCCACGTCGAAGTCGCTCGCGTGACCCTGCTCTTTGCGCTCACCGGTCAGACCCACATATTCCTGATAGAGATCGAGCGACTCCTGCGCGTTCGCGGCCTGTTGCGAGGCTTCAATGGTGGAGAAATAAGCGCGTGCCACCGCAGCGGCGAGTGATTGCCGGGCAAATTCGTAATCGGCTTCCAAGGCCTGACTTTCCTCGAGCGCAGCCGCTTTCCGTGCGCGAATGCGACCCCACACGTCCGCCTCCCAGGCCGCTCCGATGCCGAGGCCATACACCCAGCGTTGCGAAGATGAATCTGTGCTCGAGTCGATCGCGCTTCCGCCAGGGTTTTCTGTTCCCGGATTGCCGAGGTCCGGCGGGTTAATCCCGCGACCGAGGTCCCCGCTAAGATCCTGACCCTGCCGATTGCCGAGCCCCTTCATCGCGATTTGGGGATAAAGCGAAGCTGCCGCCACCCGTACCGCGGCGCGCGAGGCTTCCACTCGCGCGGCCGCCGCTTTTAAGTCCGGATTGCGCGCGATCGCATCCTCGACGAGCGCGGTCAGTTCCGGGTCGTGGAAAGTGCTGATCCAGTTTGGCGCGACAGAGCCGCTGCGATGGGCGCCACTCCACGAACCGGGAATCTGGTTGCGCGCCGATTCCGGCATGATGTTGGCGCCGAAGGGCGGCGACTTAAGGGCGCAGCCGGCGAGCGTGAGGCACGCGACGGCCCCGAATAAAGTGCGGATATTTATGCGCACCGGGTTTTAGTGAAGCTTGAAGACGAACCAGTCCATCTTGGCCGAGACGCGCACGAAAACCTTGCGCACGATGTGGATCATTTTGCCGTGCTCGGTGTAGATGGCGCCCCCGCCGTGCGCACCGGCGGCCAGAAACAGTCCCCGATCCTTGGGCTCGACGAGTAGTCGCACGGCGATGCGCTGCTCGGGGGCTGCGACCGCTTGGGTGTTCGGCAGGTTGCCGCTGATGGGCATCTGCCCTTGGGCGGTGGCCCACAGGATCGAGTCCACTTTGCATTTAATGATGCGGCCCGGATACGTCTCCAGGAAGATTTCCGCATCGTTGCCCGGCTCCACGTAGCGCAACTCATTCTGAGAGTAAAAGGCAAGCACCCAGGGATCATCTTCCTCGATAAAGCTCATCACCGGCTGAGTCGCAAACTGGTTGGCCCGCACGCCGGGACGCAGGGCGAGGTTCGCCACTCGACCATTGGCCGGCGCGAAATGCGTCGTGCCTTCGAGATCGAATTTCGCGCTCCTCAAATCCGCTTCGGCCTTCACGATCTGCGCTCCCGCCTGCTGTTCCGTGGCATCAGCGGCGAGGAATTCACTTTGCAGGTTACCGAGATCACTCTGCGCCTGCTCGAGGTCGGCGCGCTTCCCCGCCCCGGTCGTCGCCAGCGCGGTAAACTGCTCCACCCGCTTGTTCGCCAGATCTATCCGCGGGCTCAACGCCGCCTTTTTCGCCCTGGCATTGTTAAGTTCATCTTTCAATCCGGTGAGCGTGGCTTCCGCAGATTTCTCCGCCGCCTCGAAAGGTTCCGGGTCGATCTTAAAGAGAACGTCGCCTTTCTTGATCGGCCGGTTCGGCTCGATTGGCACTTCCGTGACGTGCCCGCTGACCCGCGGCACGATCGGGATGACATAATTCATCGCCCGCACATCATGCGAGGAGGGCGCGACGATGTTCATGAAGAGGATCAGGATCGTCAGCGCAATGATCGGGATGGTGACGACGATGACCTGGCTGGTGATGTTCCACGGCAGCCACTTGAACTTGAAAAAAATCAGCCAGACGATGACCGAATAGATGATTAGGAGGATCAGTTCCATTACGCCTTGGCTCCGGGTGCGTTGAGTTTAGCTTCCAGTTCCGCGACCCGGGCCCGGAGTTTTCCTACATCGGTCTCCTCGGCTTCTTTCACCTCTTCGCCGTGGTGGCCGAGCGATTCATCCACGTCGGTGCCGTAAGCCATCTTGTGCAGGACCGGCTTGGTGTAAGCCCAAAGCCAGGCAAAGGGCCAAAGCAGGCCGCCAAAGCAAAGCGAGAGCAGGCAAAGACATTGAATCGCGTGAGCCTGCGGATGCCTTTTCTTTTCCGCGATTTTTTCCGGCAGGATGTGGACCAGCCAGAAAACCGCGATACCGATAATCGGCGCGATCACCAGCACGACCCACGAGATGCCGTTGGCGATCGAATCGAGCGTCTCACCGTGAAACAGGGATGCGTGCGCGGATTGTGGCAACAGCGTCGCGCCGAGCAGAATAAAGAAGACCAGCGCCCGGCAACCGCGGCGAGCATTGCCGATGGGATTCAAGGAGCGTGTGTTTGTCATCGTTAGGCTAGGAACTGGTTGGTTCGGAATCTAGGACGACGACATCTGCGACTGCCATCGGACCAAAGTCCTATATCACTTCCGCAAGAATAGAGATCATTATGCGGCGGCTCGCCATCGCGCAAGACCGGATCAGGTTTATGAAGCAATTGCTCGCAGAAGTCCGTCACAACCCCTTGCTTTGGCTACTCGCCTTTGTGCCCGTCGTGTTTCTCACGGCAAAGCTCAAACCCGAAGCGCATACCTTGCTCTTTCTGCTCTCGGTGCTCGCAATAGTACCACTGGCTGCCCTCCTCAGTCACGCCACGGAGTCGGTCGCGGCCAAGACCGGCGATGCGGTCGGCGGTCTGCTCAACGCCACGCTCGGCAACCTCACCGAACTCATCATCGCACTGACCGCCTTGTCCGCCGGACAGTACATGCTCGTCAAGGCATCCGTGGCCGGCGCAATCGTGACCAACACCCTGTTTATGCTCGGGGCGTCATTCCTCCTCGGCGGACTCAAGTTTCATGTGCAGGAATTCAACCGCGTCGGTGCGCGGATGCAGGCTGGCCTGCTCTTTCTCGCCACCGTCGCGTTGCTGATTCCCTCGGCCGTGGCCAAGGTCGATTCCTCGACCGCCACGACGGTCCTGGGCAAGCTCAGCGTCGGACTTTCTCTGCTCCTTATCCTGACTTACGCGTTAGGCATGCTTTTTTCGCTCAAGACCCATCACGAGCTCTTCGCCAGTGCCAATCACAGTGAACCCGGCGAAGAGCCTTGGCCTATCGGCCTGGCCTTGGCGACGCTCGCCGGTGTCACCGTGCTCGTGGCCTTGGTCAGCGAAATCTTTGTCGAGTCGGTGCAGGAAGCGGCCGAGAACTTCGGGATGACTCCCGCCTTTGTCGGTTTCATTGTCGTCGCCTTGGTCGGCGGCGCGGCGGAAATGGCCTCGGCCTTCTCCGGCGCGCGGAAGAATCGCCTCGATCTCAGCGTGGGGATCGCACTCGGCAGCGCCACGCAGATTGCGCTCTTTGTCGCTCCGGTGCTGGTCCTACTTAGTTATGTGCTTGGTCCCAAACCGATGGACCTGCTCTTCTGGCCAGGCGCGGTCTTGATGATACTCATCGCGACGATGACTGCGTCGTTAGTCACAAACAGCGGTCGCTCGACCTGGTTTGTCGGGATGTCGGTGTTGATGGTTTATTTGATCTTCGCCATGACGCTCTATCTCCTGCCACCGCGACCCCTCTAACCAACCCCTCGTCACCGTGCTTTCAAGAACCATTATCGGGTGTCTTCTGGTCGCTGCCACCGTGTCCGTGCATGCGATTGGGCTATCCTTGCTTTTGTCAGCTCTCGTCAAAAACCATCCTCTGCCGCCGACCCGCTTCTGGTCGATCGTCTGGCTACTCGTTCGCGTGGCCTGGTTCCTTATCTTTATTCATCTGCTTGAGATTTCGGTCTGGGCGTTTTTCTATCTCTGGAGTGGCTGCCTGCCGAACGCCGAGGCGGCGTTCTACTTTTCCGGGGTAACTTATGCGACCGTCGGCTACGGCGATCTCGTGTTACCGCTGCAATGGCGGCTCGTGGCCCCGGTCGAAGGTTTGACCGGCATTCTGATGTGCGGCCTTTCCACCGGTATCTTCTTCGTCATCGTCAACCGGGTGTTTGCCGAGCGCTACGACTTGAAGACGTCATAAGCCTCGTGCCTGCCGACCTCGCGAAGCGATCTTCCAAGCGCGTGCTGGATCCGATTGACCGGGTCTCGGAAGTGCTCTTCGGCTTGATCATGGTTCTCACTTTTACCGGGTCGCTTAGTATTGCCGAAGCCGGCCGCGATGACGTGCGCACCATGCTCATTGGTGCGCTGGGTTGTAATCTGGCCTGGGGAATCATCGATGGAGTGTTGTATCTCATGGGTAGCCTGGCGGAGAAAGGAAGGGGACTGCTCGCTCTGCAAGCCGTGCGCAGGACGAATGATCCGAAGGAAGCACAACGACTTCTCGTCGATGCGCTGCCGCCGGTGCTCGCGTCCGTCCTCCAACCGGCGGAACTCGCTGCCATGCAAGAGCGCTTGAGAAAGCTGCCGGAACCCATCGCGCAAGCACGTCTTGATAAGACTGACTGGGTGGGGGGCGGTGGTGTTTTTCTTCTAGTCTTTCTCTCTACGTTTCCGGTGGTGATTCCGTTTCTTTGCATGCGCAATGCTGGGCCTGCCCTGCGCACCTCCAATGCGATCGCCATTGTGATGTTGTTTATCACGGGTTACTCTTTCGGGCGCATGACCGGGCGTCATCCTTGGTTCGTCGGTATTGTGATGGTCCTTCTCGGACTTATCCTCGTGGGCATAACGATCACGCTGGGAGGATAATGCGCGCACTGGCTTTCATCGCTTTCGTCACTATTCTCGCGAGCGAGAAGGCTTCCGCGGGAACATCGATGAGTGCGACTCCAGTGCCTGAGCAGGAAGAAAAGAACTGGTCCTTCTCTATCTCGGCATCTACTTACATCGTGCCCGACGACCGGGAATACGTGCAACCCACCTTGACAGCGGACTACGAGTGGCTGCATCTCGAGACTCGTTATAACTATGAGAACCTGGGAACCGGATCGGTCTGGCTCGGTTACAATTTTAGCGTCGGGAAAGAGATAGTCTTGGAGGCAACCCCAATGTTAGGTGGCGTCTTTGGTCAGACGAATGGGATCGCGCCTGGTTATCGGTTTGCGCTCAGTTATGGGAAACTTGAGCTATCCAGTGAAGGTGAGTTTGTCTTCGATACCGGAAATTCCGAAGACGGCTTCTTCTACACTTGGTCCGAGCTAGGCATTACACCGGTGGATTGGCTGCGGTTTGGGATCGCCGGCCAGCGGACGCGCGCTTACCAGACTGCGGTTGATATCCAGCGTGGATTGTTCCTTGGTTTCACCTACAAGGAAATCGACCTCACGACCTATGTCTTTAATCTGGATCGGGCTAGGCCCACCTGCGTCGTCTCGCTCGGCGTGAGTTTTTGAGTTAGTCACTTGGCCCGGCCTAGGACCAAAGGCCTATGGCAACGGCCGGGCAAATCCCGGATAGTCTTTTCTTCTCTATTTATGAAAACCAATGAAGTCGTCGCCACCGCCCACCGTTTCTCCAAGCCGTACCGAGTGACCAACGGGAAGAAATTCCGGCTGAAGGATGTCGATCCAGGTGATACGCAGGATTTCACTTCCGAAGACAAACCGCGCGCGAAGAAGGCGCTCCAAGAGGGCGTGCAGGCGCTCGCGGAATTGCAGGACCGCCTTTATGCGCAAGATCGCTGGTCGCTGCTGCTTATTTTCCAGGCCATGGACGCGGCCGGAAAGGACGGCGCGATCAAGCATGTCATGTCGGGCGTGAATCCGCAGGGCTGCCAGGTGTTTTCCTTTAAGGCGCCGACTTCGGAGGATCTCGATCACGACTATCTCTGGCGCTGCCAGAAGTGTCTGCCGGAGCGCGGGCGCATCGGTATTTTCAATCGCAGTTACTACGAAGAGACGCTCGTCGTGCGGGTGCATCCGGCGTTTCTCGCCGCGCAAAAACTCCCGGCGCGCTGTGTCACGAAGCAGATTTGGGATAACCGCTTCGAGGACATTCGCAGCTTCGAGCGCTATCTCACGCGCAACGGCACGATCGTACGAAAGTTTTTCCTCCACGTCTCGCGGGATGAACAAAAACGGCGATTCCTCGAGCGCCTCGATCAGCCGGACAAGAATTGGAAATTCTCCGCGAACGACGCGAAGGAGAGTGGGTTCTGGGACGAATACATGAAAGTCTACGAAGAGACGATTCGTGGGACGGCGACCGATGACGCGCCATGGTATGTCGTGCCGGCGGATAACAAATGGTTTACCCGCGTGGTCGTGGCCGCGGCGGTGATTGATGCGCTCGACTCGCTCGATCTGCAGTATCCCGAAGTAAGCAAAGCGCAGCGCAAGGTGCTCGCCGCGACGAAAAAGGCATTGCTCGCCCGGAAATGATTGCCGCCGCCCGCTGGTTGCGAGACTACAAGCTGCCCTGGTTACGGGCCGACCTCGTCGCCGGCGTGACGCTGGCGGCGTATCTCTTACCCGCGGGAATCGCGGATGCTTCGCTCGCTAATCTTCCGCCGCAGGCCGGACTCTACGCCTGTCTTTTTTCCGGCTTGGTTTTCTGGCTCTTTTGCAGTTCGAAACACACTGCCGTTACGGTCACGTCGGCGATTTCGCTGCTGGTCGGAGCTTCGCTTAGTGAGATGACCGGCGGAGATATGACGCGCTTTGCCGCGCTCGCTGCCGGCACTGCATTGCTCGTCGCGGCGATCGCCTTTGCCGCCTGGCTGGCCAAGGCCGGCTCGATCGTCAACTTCATCTCCGAAAGCGTCATGATCGGTTTCAAGTGTGGTGTCGCGCTTTTCCTCGCGAGCACGCAATTGCCCAAGCTCTTCGGCTTCAAAGGGTCGCATGGCAGTTTTTGGGAACGCGCCGGCCACTTCTTTTCGCACCTGAACGAGACCAACACCGCGTCGCTCACACTCGGCCTCGCGGCGCTGGCGATCCTGTTGTTAGGCAAAATATTCTTGAAGAACCGGCCGGTGGCGTTGTTCCTGGTCATCGGCAGCATCATCGCGGCGGCCTACACCGGCCTTGATGCGCGCGGAGTGAAATTGCTCGGCGACGTGCCGCAGGGGTTACCGGGCATCGGACTTCCTGCGATTCATTGGTCCGATTTGAATGAGCTGCTGCCGCTCGCGCTGGCCTGCTTTCTCCTGGGCGCGGTCGAGACTGCGGCGATTGGCCGCATGTTCTCCGCAAAGCACGGCGGCCGGTTGGATGCGAATCAGGAATTCCTCGCCTTGGCCGCGGCCAATCTCGCGGCTGCGGTGGGGCGCGGCTTTCCGGTGAGCGGCGGCATGTCGCAGTCGCTCGTGAACGAAAGCGGCGGCGCGAAGACTCCGCTCTCCGGCTTCATCGCTTCGCTGGTCATGCTCGTGGTCGTGCTGTTCCTTTCCGGGCTGTTGCGCTTTCTCCCCCAACCCGTGCTGGCCGCGATCGTCCTCGTGGCGGTAACCGGATTGATCAAGATCTCCTCACTGCGCCATCTCCGGCGTACCAACCTGAGCGAGTACGTGGTGGCGCTCGTGGCGTTGTTCGGCGTCCTCTGTTCGGGTCTGCTCCGCGGAGTGTTGATCGGGGCAATCATCTCGCTCGTGCTTTTGATTCGCACGGCCTCGCGTCCGCACGTCGCCTTTCTCGGCCGCATTCCAGGGACGCGCCGCTTCTCCGATCGCTCCCGGCATCCCGATAATGAATTGATCCCGGGAATCGCGATCTTCCGGCCCGAGTCGGGTCTTGTTTATTTCAATATGGATCACGTCCGCGATACCATTTCCGAGCGCGTGCATGCGGAAGCCGTCCCGCCAAAGCTGATCGTGCTCGATCTTTCGGCGGCCCCACGGGTCGACATGCACAGCGCGCACATGCTGTCGGAACTCGCGGGCGAACTGACCGCGGCCGGCGCGACCATTCAAGCCGTCGAGGCGCGCGCCGCCGTGCGCGATCGCCTGCGTGGCGAAGGCGTGGACGCGAAGCTCGGCGGGGTTAATCGTTTCACCACGGTCGCCGATGCCGTCGACGCGTTTCAAAAAATCGCTATGACCTGAAACGGATGCGCAGTCGCAACTCACCCTGGATTCAAGGCGCCGCGACATCGTTGGCGATGATTCTACTCGGTGGGTGCACCGGTTTGCCGAAGGGCGGTGAACGCACGTTTTCGACGACTTTGCCAAACAACCGGCGCACCGCCCTGGCGACGGCCGTGCGCCCACGGCTTGCCGAGCATCCGAGCCAATCCGGGTTGCACCCGCTCCCGGATGGGCGCGAGGCTTTCGCCGCGCGCCTGGCGCTGGTGGATACGGCGCAGCGCAGTCTCGATGTGCAGTATTACATCTGGAACAACGATCTCGCGGGCAAGGTCCTCCTCGATCATCTGTTCCGCGCGGCCGACCGGGGCGTGCGCGTGCGCCTGTTGCTCGATGACGTCGGTACGGTGCCCACGGACGCAATCCTGCTCGCGATCGACCATCACCCGAGGATCGAAGTGCGGATGTTCAACCCGGTGGCGGTGCGTTCGCCGCGCCTGCTCGGCATGCTGGTCGACTTCGGGCGCATCAACCGCCGGATGCACAACAAATCCCTCACTGCCGATGGGCAGGTCTCGATCGTCGGCGGCCGGAACATTGGCGATGAATATTTCGACGCGAGTGAAGGGATGAATTTTGCCGATCTCGATGTGGTGGCGATCGGTCCTGTGGTCCGCGAGGTCTCCGATGAATTCGACCTCTATTGGAATGACGAGTCCTCGATTCCGATGACCACTCTGGCGCACGACGACAGGACGGAGGAGCAGTTCGCCGAGAAGCGCGCCGCTCTCGTCGCGTATGACCGGACGGTTGAGCATTCCGCCTACGCGGAAAGCGTCCGCGATAGTGAATTTGCCGGGGAACTCAGGAACCACCATGTCTCCTACTACTGGGGGAAGGCCACGATCCTGAGCGATCATCCAGAGAAGGTGACCACTTCCGCGGCGAAGACGGAGACCCATCTCGCGCCGCAGTTGCGCGAGGTGGTCGATCACACCAGGCGCGAGCTGTTCCTCGTCTCACCTTACTTTGTACCGGGAAAAAAAGGCGTGGACCTTTTGGCCGGCGTGCGCCACCGCGGTGCCCGCGTCGTTGTGATCACCAATTCACTCGCTTCCACCGATGGCGTCGCAGTCCACTCAAAATACAAGCTTTACCGCAAAGCACTGCTACAGGCCGGGGTTGAACTCTACGAATTGAAGCCGACGGCCGCGGCTGCGCGCGAGCGGTCATCGGGCAGCTACCGCGGGCCGACAGGCTCGGGCAGCGCGGGATTGCACGCGAAGACGTTCGCCTTTGATCGCCGGATCGCGTTTGTCGGCTCCTACAATCTCGATCCGCGCTCGAGCAAGCTGAACACCGAGATGGGTGTGCTTTTCAATTGTCCGGCGTTCGCGAAGCGTCTGCCCGAGATCACCGAACGCACTCTCGACCGCAACGCCTATCACGTGATCCTCGACGGGAATCGCCTTGTCTGGGTGACCCGCGAGGGGAATCAGGAAGTCCGTTATACCTCCGAGCCCGCGACCGATCTCGCCAAGCGCGTCAAGGCGACTGTCCTGAGCTGGCTGCCGATCGAGAGCCTGCTCTGATTGCGCAATCCCACCTTCACCGCATAGG
Organism: uncultured Verrucomicrobiae bacterium; assembly: GCA_963831805.1. Taxonomy (GTDB): domain Bacteria; phylum Verrucomicrobiota; class Verrucomicrobiia; order Chthoniobacterales; family UBA10450; genus Palsa-1392. Next base: position 732,153 of record CAWHRN010000005.1, read on the forward strand.
ACGAAGGTCCGATGGCAACGCCGGTGCGGGATAGCGCAGAGTGGCGGCATGAGCAACCTCATCGTCATTGGATTTAACAACGAAACCGACGCCTTCGACATGCGCGCGGCACTCGCAAAACTGCAGGCGCAGTATTTGATCGAAATGGAGGACGTGGTCGTCGTGACGCGCGATTCGAAGGGGAAGGTGCAACTTCACCAGGCTCTGAACCTGACCATGGCAGGCGCCGCCAGCGGTGGTTTTTGGGGAATGCTGATCGGCCTGCTCTTCCTGAATCCTCTCGCCGGGTTCGTCATCGGCGCGGGCAGCGGCGCACTGTCGGGCAAACTCACCGACCTTGGGATCAATGATAAGTTCATGAAAGATCTCGGCGCGACCCTCACCGAAGGGACATCGGCGCTGTTCGTGCTTGTCCGCAAATCCACGCCGGACAAGGTGCTCGAGGCGCTCAAGCCCTTCGCGGGCAAAGGCCGCGTGCTGCAGACCTCGCTGACCAAGGACAAGGACGACGAATTGCGCGCCTTCATGGAGGGCAAAGAGCGCGCGGCCGACGCGGCCGATCCGGCCCCCACCGCCTGAGACTCCAGGTCGGGACCCCGACCTGTTTAGATTGGGCCAATCGACGCGCGGACGCTCACTTAAAATCCGCCGCCCCAGCGGTATTGCCACGCGATGCCGACCGCGTTGAAGTCGTGGTTGAAACGCGGGTCGTAGCCAGTGGTGCCATAGAGCTTGACGGAATGATGACGGTTGATCGGCAGCGCGAAGGTCGCGCCAAACCGCGTTCCTTCCTGCTTGTCGTTGTTTTCGATCCCGTCGACGGTTGAGCGTCCGCCGACGTAGTAGCCTGCGTTCAAGGCCGCCCAGCAGCCCGGCTTGAACGTGTAACTCGCGCCGGTTTGCAGCGCGACCAGCGGCGTCAGCTCGCGAGTTTGGCCGCCGAAGAAATCGCTATTTTCAGTGAAGAAAGTGACTCCCGGAGTGAACTCGAGCGTCCATGGTCCGATTGCCTTGGAGAAGCCGACCTCGGGTTTAAACGACCAGCGATTGGCGCCAATGTTCACCAGCTTAGTGCTGTCGTATTCGCCGAGCGGCGCGAAGATGCGCAGGCTCGCGCCGAGGATGAAATTCTGTCGATAGTTTTTGAACTCGCTCACCGACAAAGCGGGCGCGCCGATGAAGTTGATCGAGAAGCGAAACGCCGGATCGGCAAAGCCGTTGACGTAACGCGAGCGCGGTGCGCCGAAGACCAAGCCTTTCGCGCCGAGTGAAGTGAAGGGCAGGATCAGATCGAACTTCGACGACTTGCCGAAGACGTTGAGGGTGGTCGCATAGGCTAGGACGCTGACGTGCGCCTCGTTGCTCACGTTCTCGAGCGGGAGGGAAGGATCGACCAGCACGCTGCCTTTCGCGTAAGCGTATCCGGCAATGAGAAAATTCAGTCCGATTGGCGAGTTACTGTAAGCGCGCGGCTCGAGATCCTGCGCCCGGACGGACGAGGCCAAGGTGGCCGCAACGAACACGGCCGCGGCCGACATAACGAGGCGCATGAGCTTGTTTCGCGGACGGGTTAACTTCTCTGCCACGGCGGCTTCGCGAACCTTGCGGAGTTCGATTCGCCACACGGCAAGTTCATCGCGGCAGGATCAGGATGCGCACAGCGGCGAACATAAAGACGGCCACCGCAAAAAAGAAAGACGCCACCCGGACCCGGCGCTGTTCGAATTTCGCGACGGCGTTGGCAAAGAAGAGCATCGTCGCGAAAAGAACCGTGTTGGCGAGGTATTGGCCGGAAACGCTTCCCGACGCGCGCGCCTCCTGCACTTTTTGCGCGGCCGTTTCCGTCGCCGCCGCGGCCTCGCGCGTTCCCCTCACCTCGTAAAGGCTCGGGACGAACGGATGCGGATCAGCCTTGGAATTCTCCAGGGGCTTCTGCGCCATCCAGCCATCGTAGGCCTTGCGCAAATCGGGCGGGAAACGCCGTACGTAGAACTCGACCAACTTCGTATCGCCCGCCTGCTGCGCCGCGAGCACTTCCATAAACATGGCCGTATGAATTGTCGCGGTCTGCATTCCCTGGAGGCTGAGAATGCCGGCCTTGCGCTCGAGTTGATTGAACTCGTTCATCAGTCGATTGCTTCGCCGCGTCCACGCCGCCGATTCATACGAACACCAGGCTGTGCCCACGGTCGCCAGTGCCATGAGCAATGCGGTAGTCGGCTCAACCCACCTCTTCCGAGGTAGTTCGCGCACGGACGCGACCGGCGGGACTTGGGGTGAGGTTGCCACCGCGCTCACAGCCGCTCCTTGCTTGCTATCGTTAGGCGGAAGGCCGTTCATCGCGATAAATCAGAATTGCCAGACGGCCCCGATTTTCACTTCGCATCGCGGATTCTGGGTGCATTCTCCAAAAGGCCTTTCACTGCAGCATCGGTCGAGTCTTCCTGTCGAATGCATGCAAAAAAGGATGGCACCTGGGTCTCATCCTTCCTATTGGACCTTGGTCCTAAAAGAAGTGCAGGCTGCCCACGACAGATGCGCGCATTCGCCGTCCCATGCGGTTGCGAAAGATCGGTGTTGACGGCAAATTAGGCTGATGTCCAAAGTGCGCCGCGCGATTTTTATCCAGGTCAGCGGTTTGGTGATCCTCGCTGTCTCACTCGTCGTAGCGGGCCGTTACTTTCCTTTAGTCGATTGGATTTCGTGGGTCCAACTGAAGGTGATGCATCTCGGCGCTTGGAGCGCGATTTGTTATCCCCTCCTGTATGCCTGCTGCAACGTCCTGCTGTTGCCGGGCGGGCTTCTCAGCATTGGAGGGGGATTCTTTTTTGGCCTTTGGTGGGGATTCTTGATCGTTTTGGTCGGCAATGTCACGGGTGCCGCTATCTCATTTTATATAAGCCGTTGGATTGGAAGAAATTGGCTAATGAGAAAACTCATGAGGAACTCCACTCTTGAAGCCTTGGAACCGGCTGTTCGGCGCGAAGGATGGAAGATCATTCTGTTGAGTCAACTCCATCCCTTGTTTCCCACAAGTCTATTGAACTATCTTTATGGTTTGACCGCGATACGCTTCCGCACCTGCATTCTTTGGGTCGCCATTGGGCAGGCGCCTGGTTTATTTCTTTATGCATATATTGGTACTCTGGGGCAACTTGGGCTAAATCTGATCCGCGGAAAGTCTCATCCACGCATAGTTGAATACTGGGTATGGGGCGGTGGCTTGGTCTTGTCGGCAGTCATCCTGATTGCCCTCGGACGGATCTCCCTTCGGCTTCTGAAGGAAGCAGAAGATTCAGCGATAAAGGCAAAATCCGACGGCAATTTCAGTAGGCCCGCGGAACTGAAGGCCAGGCCTGTATGGGCACACAAGTAGAAGTTGCCAATTTGTTCGTGATCGCCGGGGAAGCGCGAGAACGAGCCTGTGCTCCCTACTCTAATTTTACCATAGGTGCAGCGCTCCTCTGCAAGTCTGGGTGTACCTACACAGGTTGTAACATCGAGAACATCTCCCTCGGGGGCTCTCCGTCTATGCTGAGCGATCCGCAATGTTTGCCGCGGTCGCCGCTGGCGAGAGGGAGTTCGCAGCACTTGCGATCGTCGCCATGACCAGCGCACCCATCGTTCCATGGGGAGCCTGCAGACAGGTAGCGGCGGAAGTTAATCGAACTCTTTCCGTCTTCAGCGAGGGAGAGGATGGAGAGCAAGTCATGAGATTCCTATCGGATTTGCTCCCTCTGCCATCTGTAGGAATATTTAAAAGTCCTCGATAGATTTCCATATGGAACTAAACGGCTGTTTCGAGACCTACGATGTAATCGTCGTAGGAGGAGGCCACGCCGGTATCGAGGCGGCTTTAGCAGCTGCGCGCATTGGTGCGTCAACGTTACTCTTGAGCCAAAACCTCGACACACTGGGGCAAATGTCTTGTAACCCGGCAATCGGTGGCTTGGCAAAGGGTCACATGGTTCGAGAAGTTGACGCCTTGGGTGGGATCATGGGCATAAACGCGGACGCAACTGGAATTCAATTTCGGATGCTAAATCGGTCGAAGGGCCCCAGCGTTCGAGCGCCAAGGGTCCAGTGCGACAAGAAGGCATACCAATTTAGGTTAAAATCGATCATCGAGCGCGCAGCCTCGTTGGACTTGAAGCAAGGCGGCGTAACGCGGCTTGTGTTAAAGAACGGAAGTATCGCCGGAGTAGAGACTGATTTCGGTCTTCATTTTCGGTCCAAGGCCGTTGTCATCACGGCCGGAACTTTTCTTGGAGGCCGCCTTCACGTCGGTAGCCGCCAACTCAAAGGAGGAAGAATGGCAGACAAGAGTTCCCCCTTGAGCGAAGACCTGCGGGACGCGGGATTCACTGTTGAACGGTTTAAAACGGGTACACCGTGTCGAATCAGCGCCAAATCGATTAACTTTGGGAAACTCCTGCGCCAGGATGGAGATGAAATACCTTCGCGATTCAGTTACCTATCTCCGACCGACGCGTTTGAAGCGACGGAAGAATTCCTTACCTTAAACCAAGTTCGCGATGGGTCGTTCCACGTAGAACAACTTCCCTGCTGGATTACGTCTACCACCCCTCAGACTCACGATATCATTCGGAGCAACCTTGGAAAATCAGCGCTTTACAGCGGGAATATCCAAGCAGCCGGGCCACGATATTGCCCCTCCATTGAAGACAAAGTCATCAAATTCCCCAGCCGCGATAGCCATCAAATTTTTCTGGAGCCCGAGGGGCGACAGACGGAGGAATTTTATGTCAACGGTATTTCAACCAGCCTCCCATACGATATCCAGGTCGCCTTCCTCCGCACCATTCCCGGGTTGGAACGAGCACAAATAATGCGCCCGGGATATGCCGTCGAATACGATTATTTCCCGCCCACCCAGTTGTGTTCAACCTTGGAAACCAAACAAATTGAGGGACTTTACTTCGCCGGACAAATCAACGGCACCTCCGGATACGAAGAAGCCGCTGCTCAAGGCCTCGTAGCGGGCGCTAATTCGGCACTAAAATTATTTGGAAAACCAGCATTTATTCTGGAACGAAGCGAGGCGTACATCGGTGTTCTGATTGACGACTTAGTGACCAAAGGAACGCCCGAGCCTTACCGCATGTTCACCAGTCGGGCTGAGCATCGACTGCTCCTTCGCCAAGACAACGCCGATCTTCGTTTGACGCCCAAAGCAGCCGTGGTTGGCTTGGTTGATCAGAAACGAAGCCGAATGGCAGCCGAAAAAGCGTTTCGATTACACGAGGCGCGGGCTCTCGTCGATTCCACTCGGCTCGACGGACACTCGATTTCTCATCTCTTGAAACGACCGGGTTTCGATACTTCATGTATTCCTGACAACGTAAGAACCTTATTCGCCTCCGAGATCTGGAATCTGTTGGAAACCGACATCAAATACGAGGGTTACATCCGGCGTGAAGAGATCCAAGTCGATTCGCTGCGAAAATCGGCGGCGCAGGAAATCCCGGGAAATTTCGACTACTCAACCATCACCGGACTTCGCACCGAAGCTCGCCAGAAGCTAATGGCGTGTCGCCCGGCAAACATCGGTCAAGCCGGCCGGATTAGCGGGGTCACTCCAAGCGACTTGGGAATTTTGAAATTATGGATTCGCCGATATAATGTAAACTTCTCATAATTAATATCTTGTTGTTTTTTACTTACCTAACTTCAGCTTTTCTTGGCTATCTGCTTGGCTCCTGTCCAAATGGGTTCCTGATTTCCCGCTCCCGGGGAATCGACATCCGCGAACATGGGAGTGGCAATATCGGCGCGACCAACGTGCTCAGGATCTTGGGTAAAAAGTGCGGCTATCTGGTCTTTTTCCTGGACGCGCTGAAGGGATTTCTGGCGGTTGTGATCGCTCACTACTTGGCCGCGAAAGCTGGCGTCACTCGATGGGAACTAATCGGAATAACCGGCGGTCTCGCCTGCATTCTGGGACACACGTTCCCGGTCTGGCTTCAATTTCGCGGAGGAAAAGGCGTGGCCACCTCCGCCGGAGTTCTACTTGGATTGATGCCAGTCGCGGTTGCTTCGGTCTTTCTGGTTTGGCTTATTCTCTTCAAAGTCACCCGCTACGTCTCGGTCGCCTCGATCGCCGCAGCCATCGCTTTGCCCGTATTCGTTGCATTTTACCTTTACCGACACATCATCAGTGGGCCTAGTCTGCTTCCGTTTTCGATTCTTATCGCGGGCGTCGTGGTCTGGAGACATCGTTCCAATCTCGGGCGACTCTGGAATGGCACCGAGGAGCGCTTCGCTTCAAAAAGATGACCCGTAAAACCGCGATTCTGGGCACTGGTGGATGGGGAACGGCTCTTGCCGTCCTCTGGGCACGTCACGGCAACGACATTCTGCTCTGGGGACACACGCCCGAACGGGTCAAAGAAATTGCGAAGAACCGAAAGAACCCGGAATACCTCCCCGGCGCGGACCTACCGGATAACATTCGACTCACCAGCGACCTCGCGGAATGCGCGGAGGCCGAGCTCTTGGTCTTTGTGACCCCCTCCGTCGTGTTGCGGGAAATGGCCGCGCGCATCCGGCCGGCGCTCCGCGACGATCGGACAGTTCTGCTGAGCTGCACCAAGGGAATCGAGCACGGGACCGGAATGCGCATGACCGAAATCCTCGCCGAACAATTCCCAGCCAATCCCGTTGCCGTCCTCTCCGGTCCCAATCTTGCGGCCGACGTCGCCGAAGGGCTCCCTACCGCGACCGTCCTAGGCTGCGGCGACGAGGCGATCGCGGAGAATCTGCAACAGTCATTAGGCAGCTCGCGTTTCCGTGTTTACACCAGCCACGAGATCGTCGGGATCGAGCTCGGCGGCGCTTTGAAAAACATCTTCGCAGTCGCGGCCGGAGTGACCGACGGGTTCGGCCTTGGCGATAATTCCAAAGCCGCTTTAGTTACCCGCGCACTGGCCGAGCTTTCGCGCCTGGGCACTGCGATGGGTGGGGAAACACGCACCTTCCAAGGTCTTAGCGGCGCAGGCGATCTCGTCGCAACATGCTACAGCCGCCATAGTCGGAATCGCCGGGTCGGCGAAGAACTCGGTCGTGGCAAAAAGCTTACCGAGATCACAAACGGAATGAAAAGCGTCGCCGAAGGAATCCCCACCGCCCGCAGCGCATTCGAATGCGCTCGGAAGCTGGGCGTCGAAACGCCGATCATCGATCAGGTCTATGCCGTGCTTCACCAAGGCAAGCTTCCCGCGCAAGCGATGCACGAGTTGCTCGAGCGCGATCAGAAATCCGAACGGAGCTAGACTTCGCGTCGACCGCGAGCGAGTCGGACGCTAAGCTGGCCGATTACCTCGGGATACAGTTCTCTTTCCGCACCTTGAATCCGGGAGTGGAGGGATTCCGGCGTGTCGTTAGGCAAGATCGGCACCTCGCGTTGCGCGATGATTTCGCCGGTATCGATCCCTGAATCGACGAAGTGGACGGTGCAGCCCGTGGCCGTTTCACCAGCGGCCAGCGCCTGTGCCCAGGCTGCTCTGCCGGGAAATTTCGGGAGCAGCGAGGGATGAATATTGATGATCCGGCCGGCAAACGCGTCCAGCACCGGCGCCTTTAGGATCCGCATAAAACCCGCGAGCACGACCAGCTCCACCCCGGCTTCGCGCAATAGTCTAACGAGTTCCGCCTCCGCTTCGGGATCAAGTTTCGTTCGCCATTTGCCTGCGGGCAGCACCGCCCGCGGCACCGCAAACTCCCGCGCGATCTTGACGATTCCCGCGTCCGCCACGTCCGACACAATCAGTCGCGCCTCGGCGGACAACTCGCCACTGCGAATCTTTTCCAGGATCGCGCGACAATTCGATCCCTTGCCCGATCCCAAAATTCCCAGCGTCAGCCGCTTCACGATGAAGGATCCACCATTCGCTCCACGATGGCAGAAGTGGATTTGCCTGGAACTAACGGCAGAATCTCAATCTTCGCGCCGACGTCGTGCAGCGCAGCTCGCTCTTCCGCATTCAAACTCTCTGGCGTGTAGTCGCCGCCTTTCACATAAATCGCCGGCCGCACCGCGACGATTACGTCGGTTGCGCGCGCTGCGAGGAAGATCGTGACGAAATCGACGCACGCCAAAGCCGCGAGCACCTCGGCACGATCGGCGGCGGGGTTGAGCGGTCGACCCGCCCCCTTGAGCGCGCGTACCGATTCGTCGCCGTTCACGGCCACCGCCAGGAATTCACCAAGTTCCCGCGCCCGCTCGAGGTAACGAACATGCCCGACGTGCAAAAGATCGAAGACACCGTTCGTCAGCACAAGTCGCCGTCCCGCTTCACGAATCTCTCGCGAACGTTCTGCCAATTCTTCGAGCGAACTAATTTTTCTCTTCAAATCTGCGCTGACTGGCGCGCCGTCATCTTCGCTTCCAGCGTCGCGCGGTCAATCCCGTCCGGCTCCCTGCAGCACACGCACCTCCGGCGACGCAAAAGGCGCGTTCTCCTCACCGCCGAAACGCTTTTCGTTAGTCGAGAGCAGCAGCTTCCATTCGCCCGCCTCGGGCGGCGGTATTGCGCCAGCGCCCAAGAGATCGGCCAGCACCAGAGACCTCGCCTCCGAACTCGTTAGGCCGAATTCAATTCGAATGATTCCACCAACCAGCAGTTCGACCCGCCAGTCCTTACGCCGCCGATCCTGCAGGGCTGGCAGCGTCCGCCGCAGCCGTAACAGCTCGCGGTAAAGCCGCATCGTCCCGCAGTGCGCTTCGGCCGTCACTTCCTCCCATCGCAGTTTTGAGCGGAGGAACGTCGATTCGGCCTGCGGATCGGGAATCTGCGCGCGTGTTTCCGGATCACGAAACTCTTTAAAGCCACGAAACTCTTCCCGCCGGCCGGCGGTTATTCGTCGTCCCAACTCCGGCTCGTGATCTGTAAAAAACTGGAAAGGCGAAGAAGCGGCCCATTCCTGACCCATGAAAAGAAGCGGAGTGTAAGGCACGAGACAAAGCAACGCCGAGACTGCGCGATAGGTTGCCGCTGAAACCCTTTCGTTGAGCCGCCGGCCGAAAGCCTCGTTGCCGATCTGGTCGTGATTCATGATGCAGAAAACGAACTGCTCCGGCGACAGCTCCGCACATTCGTTAGGGCGTTTCGTTATGCTGCGTTCCCGCGCTGCGCCGTGCAGGAGCCAGCCATCCCGTAGCGTTGCGGCCAGTTCCTCCGGCGTGCCCCCATAGGCTCGGTAGTATCCCTCGCGTGTGCCCGTCACCATTACTCGCACCACGTGGTGAAAATCATCCGCCCAAGAGGCGTCGATTCCCATCCCGCCGCGCTCCGGGGGGAGCAGCATTTGCGGCTCGTTTCGTTCATCTTCGATCGTCACGAAGCCGCCTAACGAGTGCACCCGCTCCGCGACCTCGGCGAGAAAATGCTTCGGCGAAGAGTCCGGAATCGCGTGTGTCGCATCGAGCCGGAAACCATCGAAATGAAATTCGCGCCGCCAATACTCGGGATTCTCGAGAAAGAATTGCCGGACTGGTCCGAGCTCGAAATTAAAGGCATCGCCCCACGGCGTCTTGTGCGCCAGATTGAAATAATCCCCGCTGTAGGTCCCAAGATAGTTCCCATCCGGCCCGAGATGGTTGTAAACCACGTCTAGGATCACCGCGAGCCCGCGCGCATGCGCGGCGTCGACCAACCCGCGAAGCTCGTTAGGCGAGCCGTAGGCCCGCGCCGGCGCGTAGAGCAGCACACCGTCATAGCCCCAGTTCCGCGCGCCCGGAAAATCCGCCAACGGCATGAGCTCGATCGCGTTCACCCCCAGCTCCGCGAGGTGATCGAGCTTCTCGATAGCGGCGCGAAAAGTCCCTTCCATCGTGAAAGTCCCAACGTGCAGCTCGTAAAGAATCAGCTCCGAGAGTGGCGGACAGCGCCATCGCGCATCCTGCCATTCGTAGTCGCGCGGATCGATCACCCGCGCCGGGCCGTGGACGCCTTCCGGGTTGAACCGCGAGGCGGGATCAGGCCGGTCGTGACCATCGAAGCGGTATTTGTAGAGGTCGCCGGCGCGTCCCTCTTTATCGATACCGCTGAAGTAACCGTCGCTGCTTTCCGTTAGGCGAACGTCGCGGACGACCGCTCCGGGCTGATCGAAAATGACCGCGGACACTTCACCCTTCCGGGGAGCCCAGGTGCGATAGCGCACTCCATCGTCAACGACATCAGCACCCTGGCTTCGGCTGAAAAAGGAATTCTGCATGACAAGAGGAAGACTCGCAGCTACCACGAAAAACGACCGGACGACAAGATTCGGTCGTCCTATTCCCACGACGATGAAAAAACCCGAAGTCCGCGGTCCTTCTCCTTCTTCGAAAGCGAAAAAATCGCTCGGTGAGAAACTCAACCGGCCCGCGAAGCAGCCGCCTTCGCCTAACGACCTGCCGCGTCGAAAACCTCAGAGCCGTCCGATCAAGGGCGATCGTCGGCAAGGCCGATGAACGCCGATCTTCACGCCCGGCTCCAGCCGATGGCCCGCGTCATCGCGCAACAGCTCGCGCGCAAGCCGGAGCACTTCATCACGCACCCGAGCGAGAAGCTTCTCTTCGCTTCGATGAGCGACGACAACCTGCGGGAGTTCGCGCACGAACACGGCTGGCGAGTCGTTAGGCGATTAGGCGGACGCCGGATCGAATTCTACAACGACGCACACGAACGCCAGGAGCGCGCGCGAACCGGAAACGTCCGCCCCGAAGACGAACGCCAGGATCGTTAGGCTTCGGTGAAGAAGGCGGTCAGCGGACTGGTCGTCGAGGCTTCGCCGCGCGTTTCCGCAAGACCGATTTCGCGCGCCGCGCGGCCGGCTTCGACGGCTTTGCGAAAAGCCCGCGCCATTCCAACCGGGTCGGAAGCGACCGCGATCGCCGTGTTGACGAGCACGGCGTCGGCGCCCATCTCGAGCGCTTCCGCCGCCTGGCTCGGGGCGCCGAGACCGGCGTCGACCACCACCGGCACGGTCGCCTGTTCGATGATGATCGCGATCTGGGCGCGCGTCTCGATTCCGCGATTACTCCCGATCGGCGAGCCTAACGGCATCACCGTCGCCGTGCCGACATCCTGCAAACGCTTCGCCAGGACAGGATCGGCGTTGATGTAGGGCAGCACGACGAAACCTTCCCTAACGAGAATGTTCGCCGCCGCCAGCGTCTCGATCGGATCGGGCAGGAGATAGCGCGGGTCAGGGTGAATTTCGAGCTTCACCCAGTTTGGCAGTCCGGCGCTCACCGCAAGTCGCGCGAGGCGCACGGCTTCCTCGGCATTCCGCGCACCGCTGGTGTTGGGGAGAAGCAGAAAACGTTTTGGGTCGATGAAATCGAGAATGTTCGCGAAAGGATCGCCTTTGCCCGAGAGATCGGCACGCCGCAGCGCAACCGTCACCAGTTCCGTGCCGCTGGCCTCGAGCGCGTCGCGCATGAGTTCGTTCGACGAAAATTTGCCGGTGCCGACGAGCAGGCGCGAAGTGAATTCGCGATCGGCGATCTTGAGCTTGGACGGCTTATCCGACATGCCGCCAACTTACAGCGCGCCCTTGTACTTTCATTTTGAAATTCTAGGCTGCACGCGTGACCGAGTTTGATTTACAGCCGCGCGACTGCGTCGCGGGGATGGCTGATCTAGAGGCGGAATCGATCGACCTCGTGGTCACTTCGCCGCCCTACAATCTCGGGATCCGTTACGGCAAATTTTCCGACGACGCGGAACGCTCATCTTATCTCGAATGGTGCGAAGCTTGGGCGCTCCAGATTCACCGGCTGCTTCGGCCTAACGGATCTCTTTTTCTTAATCTCGGCGCAGCGCCGTCCAATCCGCTGCTGCCGCACGAGCTCGCGCTGCGCTTCAGCCAGTTCTTCGTGCTGCAAAACACCATCCATTGGATCAAGGCGATCACTCTGCCTAACGAGGCCGGCGACGGGGAAGTTTCGCGCGGACACTTCAAGCCGATCAATTCGCCGCGCTTCCTGAACGACTGCCACGAATACATTTTCCACTTCACGCCTAACGGAAAGACGCCGCTCGACCGGCTCGCCCTCGGCGTCCGCTTACCAGGACAAGAGCAACATCGCCCGCTGGTCACACACGGGCGGGCGCGATTCGCGTTGCCGGGGAAATACTTGGTTCATTCCTTATGAGACGATTCAGCGCCGGGAAAAAGAGCGACCGCATCCGGCGACCTTTCCGGTGCAACTGGCGGTGAACTGCATTCGCCTGCATGGCCTAACGAGAGCACAGACGATGCTCGATCCGTTTCTCGGCATCGGGAATTCCGCGCTCGCGGCCCAGCGCTGCGGCCTAACGAAATTCATCGGCTTCGAAATCGACGAGCAGTATCTCGCGGAAGCTACCCGGAGAATTTCTCCAGCGGCTTGACCAAATTCGCCGGGAGCGGGCGCACCCGCTCGAAGACACGCTCGGCCAGCGGCTTCGCCACCGGGTAGCCGGCGAAGAACATCTCGAGACGCGCATCGAGATTATCGATGTAGTTGAGAGCCATCGCTTCCGGCGTTTTCGGGAAGACGGGCGAGCCGAATTGCATCTCGCCGTGATGCGCCGCGATCAGATGAAGCAGGTGCAACCGGATGTCTTCGAGCGGCGGCAAAAGCTTCGCCCAGTCCGCGGCCTGTTCCGGGTCGGCCTGGATTTTGCGCCAGAGCGAATTCACCAGATCCATCCCGAGCGCGATGTGGCCGATCATCTCGCCGCGTTCGTCGAACGGCATGCTGAAGCCGGTTTCCGGCAGATGATTTTCCCAGAGCTTGCCCGAGTCGTGGAAAAGAATCCCGGCCACGAGCAGGTCGAGATTGAGCTCGGGATAAAGCGGCGCGATCTGCGTCGCGAGCCGCATCATCTGCGCCGTGTGCTCGACCAATCCGCCACGGCGCGCATGATGATAAGTGCGCGCGCCGGCGCTGTTGCGGAAGCGCTTCCCATGCTCCGCGATGAACTCCGCGCAGAGCGCGTAAAGCCGTGGATCGCGGAGCGCGGCGGTGGTCGCGAGGATGAATTCCCAATCGGCCGCCTGCTTCGCGCGCAGCTCGGGCGGGCCTTGCAAAAGGTGGGCCTGTTCTTCACTCGTTAGGCCACGGGTTTTCCACCGGCGCGCGTCGAGACCGTACTGTTGATGCTGGTAAAATTCGCCGCTGATCTCGACGAAATCGCCGGTCTGCATCGAGTCGCAGGCTTTGAAATTCGGATGGTCGCTCCAGACGCGCAGAGTCATCCGATCGACCGCGTCGGCCAGCGTCAGCTCGCAGTAGGGTTTTTGGTCGCGCGTGGTTTTCGACGCGACGGTCTCGAGCTGCACGTGAGCCCGCGCTTCGAGCGGGCCCGGCGGCACGGCCTGGCGGATTTGGCGGAGGGTCATCAATTCCATCGCGCGGAAATTCGCACAGCTCATCCCGGGGAGCGAACCGGATACAAGGAGCTTCCCGGGTCTTCCTCGGCGATGAACGACGTGCAGGTAAAGCCCATGCTAAACCCAACGCTGACCGCGTCGCGATCCGGTCGCTTCGTTCTTGTTCGCAGTGACGCTATCGTTGGCGCGGTCCACTCGCGGGTGACCGGCGACCGGTTGACCTTGATCAACCGCACGGTCGGAATCCAGCGCCCGCTCCAATAGAAGCGACCGTCCTGCGACCAGCCGGTGCGTGACTTGCACCCGCTTGGCTGCGACCTCATGTCGCGCAGGTACTGCTCGGATTGGAATTTCGCCTGGCTTCCAGAGTCGCCTTCGAGCGGGATAAGGAAACCGGTTTCCGAGGTATCGATCTCGGCATACCCCGGCGTGTCGTATGGCTTCATGCAACTGCTGAACAAGCTGCAACTAACGAGCAGGAGCAGGGTCACGACGTTGCGCACAACCTTTTTCCGCCGCGGCCTCACGAGCCAGACAAGCGCCAGCACGAGGACCGCCGCGACGTCGGTTTGCGCGAGCGCGCGATAGGTTTCGAAGAGACGGAGCCGGAGAAAGGCGTCGTTACCGCCATTCAATGGCCACAGCGAGGGCGGCCGACAGACGCGGTTCCAGCGTGCTCAGCCACGCGGCTTCCACGGTCACGGCAATCACTGCCACCAAGCCAAACACCGCTAATTTCTTAACAGTGCTCATTTTACTTTTCCTTCTAAACGGCTTCTTCAGCCTATGATGGCTCTCCTCTGCGGACAGAGAGACCTTTCCTAACGAGTGTAGGAGGTCCTGCGACGATTCCTGCTCCCGGTGTTTGCGCTTACGAGGTTAGCTGTCGGGCTAGGACCACCAAGTGTCCCGGACGCCGCAGCGCCCCACGCCCCGATCCGGTTGCCCGGAATTTTTGGCTCCCCCGTTGACCGGGTAATTGGGCCCGGTCACTCAGCAATAACAAGAACTAAGGAAAATCGGAAGAAATCGTCGCGTGTTATAAACGCCTGAGTTCGCTAGGACCTTGTCATCCTGAGCCGCAAAGACGGCGAAGGACCTCGCAAGCGTTCGCGACTTGGTTTGCCTAACGACGCCGGGAGACGCTTGTGAGGTCCCTCGGCGCGCTGCGCCGGTCTTGGGATGACAGGGTGGCGCGTAACCGAGTGGTTACGGGCTTCCGCGCAAACCGTTCGGGAGCCGAGGGGAGGAGAGCAACTTCCCAAATTCCTCCCAGCGTTTCTCTGGATGATCCGGCGTGCCGCCCTGCTTCTCGATGTATTGCCTGACGAGGTCTTCGCCGTAGTTGTAGTTAATGACGTAACTTCCGTAGTGCTGGATGAATTGCACCCGCTTCTTCGCGCGCGCGGGATCTTGTAACTCATATTTTTCCAGCCAGTCGGCGGCGCCAGCCGGATCAGTTTTCCCGTCGAGTAATTGCCGCGCCGCTTCGTTTCCGGCGTAGCTCAGTTTGGTCATCAGTTCCTGCACCTCGTAATATTGATCCGCGCGGGCGGGATCGAGCCCGGCGGCCGGGAAGAGGACCTCTTTCTCAAACCTGCGTCGTTCGGGTTTTGTGAAGACCACTTCGCGCCCGAAGTTAGCCGTGCCTTCGGCGATCAACGACTGCGGGGAGTAGAGCGGGTAAACCGTAAACTCCATCCAACTGCGTTCGTAGGTAAGGTTCTTTTCCAACAGCGTGTTGTAAACGTGATGGCCGGGATAACCTTCGTGCGCCGCGAGATCGACCGCGCGGTCGATGTAGTTCGGCAGATCCGTATTGACCTGGATGACGCTGTGATAATTTCCCTTATACCAGTTGTAACCGCCCCAAGGCTTATTCGTCACATACTCGACGGTGAAGCTCTCGTTAGGCGGTAACTTGAGATGCGCCAGGGTGCGCGCGCGGCATTCCTTGATCGCGAGTTGGAAGACGGTGTCGAGTTTGTCCTTCGGAATGATGAACGCCTTGTGCCAATCCGCGTAGCGCTGAGCGAGCGTCCGATGATCGTGCGGTCCGGTCGGCTTGAATGCGCCGGTCGCTTCGATCTCGTCGACGAGCTTTTGAAAATGTTCCGCAGGATAAGTCGGCGCGACGGAATCGTACAATGCTTGCGATTGCTCATCGAAGGTCATCTTCGCGCCCTGCAAGAGACGGACGCGCGCGCCGAGCGCGGAGAGTTGTTTGTCGAGATATTCGCGGCGTAGTTGCTCGATCTCGTCTTGGGGCGGCGGGACTTTGGCCAGCCGGTCCCGGAGATCAGCGACCCCGCGGGTGATATCGGAAAGAGAAGGCTTCGCAGCCTCGACCTTCGCTTTCCAAGCCGGCGGTCCGTAGTAGGCGTCGACGTAGTCGGGGTCGTGCGGAGTCATCGCGAGGACAAGCTCGACGTAACGTTCCGCGATCGGCGCCATCGTGTTCGGCGTCGGTTTTGCGAACGCGGTATGAGCGAAAACAATCGTCACCAGGGCAGCGATTGTTTTCCGTTTCATCGCTAATCCAGCAGGCGTTGCTCGAGACCCGCGTAGGCGTCAATCCGGCGATCACGCAGGAATGGCCAGTGCGTGCGGTGCTCGTTCACGCGCTTCCATTCCACGTCGGCAAAGAGCGTCTCCTCGCGATCGACGCTGGCCTTCGCGAGGATCTCGCCGCTCGGCGCGACGATGAAACTCTGGCCCCAGAACTCGATCCCATCTCCGCCGACCGGCGTCTCGTGGCCGACGCGGTTCACCGCGACGACGAAGCAGCCGTTCGCGATCGCGTGACTGCGCTGCATCGTCTCCCAGGCGGAATGTTGCGCATAACCGTATTTCTCTTTCTCCGACGGATGCCAGCCGATCGCGGTGGGATAGAAGAGAATCTCGGCGCCGCGCAGAGTCGTTAGGCGGGCGGCTTCCGGATACCATTGATCCCAGCAGACGCAGACGCCGATGTTGCCGTGCGGCGTCGGCCAGTTGCGGAAACCGAGGTCGCCCGGGGTGAAGTAAAACTTCTCGTAATAGGAAGGATCATCCGGGATGTGCATCTTGCGATAACGCCCGAGCAGCTCGCCGTCGGTCCCGATGATCGCCGCGGTGTTGTGGTAGAGACCGGCGGCGCGCCTTTCGAAAAGCGACGCGACGACTAACTGCGCCCGTTTCACGCGCGACTTCGCCTAACGATTCCGTGGACGGTCCCGGAATCGTTTCCGCGAGCTCGAAATTCGCGTGGTCTTCCGACTGGCAAAAATACTGCGAGCGAAAAAGCTCCGGCAGGCAAATGATCTGCGCGCCCTCCGCCGCGGCCTCGCGCACGCGCGCGACCGCCTTCTCCAGGTTGGCCTGCGGGTCGGTCCCGCATTGCATCTGGATCGCGGCGACGCGCGAGCTCTCGTTAGGCATTATTCCTTGATCGAATCGGCCGGCACGATCTTCACACTCTCGAGCGTGATGCGGCTGTTGGGCTTGCTCATTTCTCCGCCGTTACCGCGGCCAACCGGAGTGTCGCCGATCCGATCGAGAACATCGAGGCCTTTGATCAAATGACCGAACGCGGTGTATTGCCGGTCGAGCGATTTGGCCGTCCCGAGACAGATGAAGAACTGACTGCCGCCGGAGTTCGGATCGGCCGAGCGCGCCATCGAGAGGACACCGCGGACGTGCGGCCGCTCGTTGAATTCCGCGGGGATGCTGTAGCCGGGACCGCCCGTGCCGTAGCGGCTTTCATTCGCGACATCCTTCGTGTTCGGATCGCCGCCTTGGATCATGAAACCCTTGATGATGCGATGAAAGGCGGTCCCATCGTAGAAGCCTTCCTTCGCGAGTTTCTCGAAATTTGCCACCGTCTTCGGCGCCACGTCCGGCCAGAATTCCACCACCATTTCGCCGGCGCTGGTTTTGAGCACGGCCACTTCCTTTTGATCTTTGTCCATGTTCTTAGCCTCGTCCGATTTGCCGGCTTCTTCCAGTTTCGGCGTCGGCGAGACCTGCGGAATAGTTTCCACCGAAGGCGTGGCGAGGCCGCGGGTCTGCTGCGCCGGGCTGACCTGGGCGGCCGCTTTTTCCGTTTCCTGGCCGTGGGAAGTCGTTAGGCTGAGCGCGCAGAGCAGGCTGCAAAAAAGTATCCGTTTCATGGCGAACAAATGCCATGAGCCGCGCCTGCTCGCATTTAGTTTTTCGGCGCGGCACACGACGCCCGGTCCACGGA
The DNA here is from genome assembly GCA_963831805.1 of uncultured Verrucomicrobiae bacterium. GTDB lineage: Bacteria > Verrucomicrobiota > Verrucomicrobiia > Chthoniobacterales > UBA10450 > Palsa-1392. The sequence continues at coordinate 749,764 of CAWHRN010000005.1, forward strand.
ATCAGAGTTTGAGATACAACGTCCGCGTCCCGAAATCGATGATCCCGTGATTCCGGCGGAGGAATTCCGAGCCGAGCAAACCCGCGACTGGCGGCTCGCCGTGGAGCAGATCGCCATGGATCAAGCCAGCGAGATCCATCACGCCGACCTCCTTGCCTTTCACCGTAAAATTCCCGACGGAAAAACGCCGGATAGTCGCGAGCTGCAAACCGCGGTCGTCGAGATTCACGGCGCCGGAAGTGTAGGGCGTGTCGCGCAGCTTCAGCCGCATCTCGCGCAGGAACGGCCGGTGAATCAGCGTCGTGAACGCGCCGGTATCGACCATGAGCTGCGCAGGCTTGCCGTTGAGCTTGCTGTCGACGTAGAGGTTCCAGCCCGTCGTGACGCGGATCGGCACGCCGCGCCAGCCTCGGTGATTGACGCCCGGCACGGTCCCCGGCACGTCCGGATCGATTTTCATGATCAGGATCTGTTTCTCGCAATCGAGCACCGCCTGCGTCGGGAACAAAATGTCAGCGCCGAGAATGCCATCGAGCTCCTGTTCGTGAAATTCCTCGGACGAATGCGCCGGTCCGCTCAGGTCGACCGCAACCATCGGCTCGTCCTCGAGCGTGAGCGCGCCGAGCTGGAGCCGGTGCGCGATCGCGACGCGGTTGAAGCCGCCGTTAATCCGCAGGCGCGGCGGCAACTTCGAGGAACCGGGAAGTGCCGTGACTCCAAAATGCTTCCGGCGCGAGAGTGAAATCGCGCTCACCGGTGCGCCGCTATCCACCCCGAGGATCGCGGGTTTGCCATTGATCTCGGCGCGCAGGAGCAGGTGATTCTGCCGGGAACGCTCGAGCGGGAGCGCCTGGAATTGCGCCTCCTCAGTCGCGGGCGGCGCGGCGAGCAGGGAAGTCGCGGTGAGCAGAACCGCCAGGGCCGGCGCGAGCAGCCGCGGAACAAAGCAGCCGCTCGAGTTTTTCACGCGCGAGAATAGCACGCGCGCTGCCCGGCGAAAACGCTTGATTCGCCTCGCGGCAGCCGGTATGCGGAGCGAATCGATTATGTCACTTCGTTCTTCTTTCGCCGGGTCACTTTGGTTCGTTAGGCTGACGGGCCCGCTCTCGTTAGGCGCAGCTCTCCTGCTCTCGGGTTGCGACAAGGGCGGCGGCGGCAACACCATCCCGGTCGGCGAATACGCTTCGCTCACCGGCCTGACCGCGAGCTTCGGCACCGCCTCGCACAACGGGACCGTGCTGGTGGTGGAAAAGGCCAACGCCAGCGGCGGCGTGCTCGGGAAGAAGATCAACCTGATCACCGAGGACGACCAATCGAAACCGGGCGAAGCCGCCACCGCCGTGCGCAAATTGATTTCGCGCGACCAAGTCGCGGCATTGTTAGGCGAAATCGCTTCCTCGCGCACGCTCGAGGCCGCACCGATCGCGCAGCAGAGCAAGATCCCGCTGATCTCTCCCGGTTCGACCAACCTGAAGGTGACGCAGATCGGCGACTACATTTTCCGGGTCTGCTTCATCGATCCGTTCCAAGGCGAAGTGATGGCGAAGTTCACCCTCAACACGCTCAAGAAAACCAAGGTCGCCGTCCTGATCGATGTGCGGCAGGACTACAGCGTCGGCCTCGCCGCGGCTTATAAGGATTACTTCACAAAGCACGGCGGCACGATCGTCGCCGAGCAGAGCTACAGCTCGGGCGACCAGGATTTCAAAGCGCAGCTCACCTCGATCAAGAGCTCGAATCCCGAGGCGATTTTCGTCCCCGGCTATTATAACGAGGTCGGGTTGATCGCGCGTCAGTCGCATGAACTCGGGATCACCGTCCCGCTGATGGGTGGCGACGGCTGGGACTCGCCGACGCTCACGCAAATCGGCGGACCGGCGATCGAAGGCGATTATTTCTCGAACCACTTCTCGACCGATGACACGTCGCCGATCGTGCAGGGTTTCGTGAAGGATTACCGCGCGCGTTTTAACAAGGATCCCGATGCGATGGCCGCGCTCGGCTACGATGGCGCGGGCGTGCTCCTGGACGCGATGAAACGGGCGGGCAGCACCGACCCGCAGAAGCTCCGCGACGCGATTGCAGCGACGAAGGATTACCAGGGCGTCACCGGCAACATCACGATCAACGAACAGCGGAACGCGACGAAGTCGGCCAAAGTGCTGACGATCAAGGACGGGAAGTTCCATTTCGTGGAGACCATTGCTCCCTAGTTGGGACCTGGCTCCCGGCGCCTAACGAGCATGAGCCAGTTCATTCAGCAGCTCATCAACGGCCTTTCGTTAGGCTCGATCTACGCGCTGATCGCGCTGGGCTACACCATGATTTATGGCGTGCTCCGGTTCATTAACTTCGCGCACGGCGATGTCTATATGGTGGGCGCGTTCAGTGGTTATTATCTCGGCCGCTGGCTGACGAACAGCCTCGGGATGCAGTCCGGCTGGCTCTTGCTCGTCGTCGTCCTGGTCGGCTCGATGATTATCTGCGCAATCGTCGGCCTGGTGATCGAACGACTCGCTTATCGCCCGCTGCGGAATAGTCCACGCCTAACGGTTTTGATCACCGCGATTGGCGTCTCGCTTTTCCTCGAATACTCCGGCCAGGTGTTTTTCGGCGCCGACCCGAAACCATTCCCGGCGCTGATTCCGGACCGGATGATCAACTACGGGGGACTTAGTTTTACCAACAAAGGACTGATCGTTCTCGGAGTGACGATCGTCCTCCTGATCGCGCTGACTTTTGTGGTTCGAAAAACGAAAATGGGCATGGCGATGCGCGCGCTGTCGTTTAACCCGATGGCCTGCTCGCTCATGGGCATAAACAATAACGTCATCATCTCTTTCACCTTCGGGCTCGGGTCCGCCCTCGCCGCGGCGGCGGGGATTTTGTCGTCGTTGAATTACCCGGTGATCACGCCGCTGATGGGTCTGCTTCCTGGGATCAAAGCTTTCGTTGCCGCGGTGCTCGGCGGGATCGGCAACATTCCCGGCGCGGCCTTGGGCGGACTCATCCTTGGCGTCGCCGAGACGATGATCGTCGGCTACGGCGATAAGATTCATGTGCCGCCAAGTTATCGCGATGCGGTCGCCTTCGTTCTCCTGATCGCCATCCTGCTTTTCAAGCCGTCGGGATTGTTAGGTAAGGGCACGGTGGAAAAGGTCTAGCCGATGTCTGCGACGCCTTCATCCCGCAAGCGCGGTCCCACCTATCCGAAGCTCTGGCTGCTCGCAGCGATCATCGCGGCGCTGCTCGTCTCGCAATTCATCCATCTCAATCCCTATTTCTCGATCGTCGTCATCAACATCGGGATCAACATCATCCTCGCCGTCAGCCTGAACCTGGTGAACGGCTACACTGGGCAGTTCTCGTTAGGCCACGCCGGCTTCATGGCGATCGGCGCCTACACCGCCGCGGCCATCACCAGCTTCGGCGGCGCGCGCTGGTTCGATTCGTTAGGCGGAGTCAATAACTTCACCACCACGACGCTTTTCGTCGTCGCCCTCACGCTCGGCGGACTCGCCGCCGCGCTCGCCGGCTTGATCGTCGGCGTCCCGTCGCTGCGGTTGAAAGGCGATTACCTCGCGATCGCCACCCTCGGCTTCGGCGAAATCATTCGCGTCATCATCCAGAACACCGACGCCATGGGCGGCTCGCGCGGCTTCTCCGTCTCCGGAATTTACACCACGATTTTTTGGACCTACACGGTCGCGGCGATCACGGTTTACGTGGTCGTGAACCTGGTGAATTCCGCCTACGGCCGCGGTTTTCTCACGGTGCGCGATGACGAGATCGCAGCCGAGGCGATCGGGGTGAACACGACCAAATACAAGGTCGTCGCTTTCGTCCTCGCCTCGTTCTTCGCTGGGATCGCGGGTGGACTCTACGCGCATTTCATCGGCTATCTCACGCCGGAAGGATTCGGCTTCATGAAATCGATTGAGATCATCGTGATGGTGATCCTCGGCGGAATGGGCAACACCGTCGGGGTGATTTTCGCGGCGATCCTGCTGACGATTTTGCCCGAAGTGCTGCGGCCGGTGCAGGAATACCGGATGGTGATTTACTCGCTCATGCTCATCATCCTGATGCTGACACGACCGCAGGGACTCTTCGGCGGCATCTCGTGGCGGCGGCCCGGCTGGCTGCGGAAAAAACGGACTCCGGTGGAAGATGGCAGCGCTGCTTGATCTGCGGGAATGCACGGTGCAGTTCGGCGGCCTCACCGCCGTCAACGCGCTCTCGCTCGCGATCGGGCCTAACGACCTCGTCGGATTGATCGGCCCGAACGGCGCGGGCAAGACGACCGTCTTCAACATCATCACCGGCATCTACACGCCGACCTCGGGGACGATCACGCTCGCCGGAGAGTCGATTGTCGGCCGGAAAGCGAACGCGATCGCCGCCCGTGGGATCGCCCGGACTTTTCAAAACATCCGGCTCTTCCCGTCGCTCACGGTGTTCGACAACGTCCGCGCCGCTTTCACGATGCATCTCCGCCACGGCATCGCGCATGCGCTCTGGCGCGGGAGACCGTTTTTGAAAGAGGAGCGCGAGATCGACGAGCAGGTGCTGGAAATTCTCTCCATCTTCCAGCTCGAAAAGGCGCGCGGGACGGCCTGCAAAAGTTTGTCCTATGGCGATCAGCGCCGGCTCGAGATCGTCAGGGCGCTGGCGACGCGTCCGAAGCTCCTGCTCCTCGACGAGCCCGCGGCCGGGATGAACCCGCGCGAGAAGGACGACCTGATGAAGCTGATCCAGTTCGTGAAGGAGAAGTTCAACATCGCGGTGCTGCTCGTGGAGCACGACATGAAGGTCGTGATGGGCATCTGCCAGCGAATCGCGGTGCTCGATTACGGAGTGAAAATCGCCGAAGGCACCCCCGCCGAAATTCGCGCCAATCCGAAGGTGATCGAAGCGTATCTCGGCGAGGAACCGTTGAAAGCCTAACGATGCTCGAGCTGAAAAACGTCACCGTGAATTACGGCTCGATTGTCGCGCTGCAGGACGTTTCGTTGCAGGTCGAGAAAGGCTCGATTGTGACGCTGATCGGTGCGAACGGGGCGGGGAAATCGACCACGCTCCGGACCATCTCCGGCCTGTTGAAACCGACCGAGGGCAGCATCCTTTATGACGGCACGGAGATTGCCGGTGAGTCCGCGCACAAGATCGTCTCGCGCGGGCTCTCTCATGTGCCGGAAGGGCGGATGATTTTCGCGAATCTCTCCGTGCACGAAAACCTGCTCATGGGCGCCTACCTGCGGAAAGATCGAAACAAGCTGAAAACTGAGTTCGACTACATTTTCGGCATGTTCCCGCGCCTGAAAGAGCGTTCGAAGCAGGTCGCCGGCACGCTCTCCGGCGGCGAGCAGCAGATGCTCGCGATCGGCCGCGCGCTTATGAGCAAGCCGCGCTGCCTGATGCTCGACGAGCCGTCGTTAGGCATCGCCCCGCTTTTGGTGAAAACGATTTTCGAGAAGATCCGCGAGATCAATCAGTCGTTAGGCATTACCGTTCTGCTGGTGGAACAGAACGCGAATCTCGCGCTGGAAGTTTCCCACTACGGCTACGTGCTCGAGACCGGCCGGATCATCCTGCACGACCGCTCGGAAGCGCTCCGGGTGAACGCAAAAGTGAAAAGCGCGTATCTGGGCGGGTAACTCTCAGCGCGAGCTCTCGCCGCCCCAGCTCGCTTCCCCGCTCGAGCCGCCAAGATTCTCGCCAAGTTGCCGCCACCGCGCCCGCGTCGCCGGCGACGGAATCTGCCGAGCGGCGTCTCCCTCAACCGTGCGCAGGAGCGACGCCAACTCATTCGGCTGCACGCCGGTGAGCCCCAAACCGGATTCCGTTTCCACCGTTGCGACCAGCTGTGACCATTCATCCGCCGACATCGAAGCCCTGAGCTCACGGCCTTTTCTTTGCATGTTGGCGATCAATTCCGTCAGGGTTTTTTGGCTGTTGGAAGAGGCGCGGAAGATATCGATCAAGCGCTGGAAACTGAGATGAAAGGGCAGCGTCACGAAATCCGCGTTCTCGTCTGCAGACATCGCCGTCGCCGGCGTCTCGGCCTCTTCGGATCGCACCAGCGTCCGCCAGGCCGAGCCATCGAGGCAACCGAGTTCGCAGGTGTAACGGACGGCCGGTGAGCTGACTTCGGCGAACGCGTAACCGAGCAGCGGATCGACTTCGTTCGTCATCTCCTCGCCGCCATCGACGCGCAGGACGCGCAGGAGGACTTTCCCGTGGTCGAGCCCTGCGCCGGTTAAATGTTTCGAGACTTCGAGGTCCCAGTAAACAAAAAGCGTCGTCGGATCGCGCGGCAAAACCGCTAGCGAATCAGTCTCAAACGCCCGCCAGGATTCGGCCGCAGCCGCGACAGTTGCTCCATTTGTCCCGACCGCGCGCCGGGTTTGCACCACCGGCTCGGGGGAAATCTGGTAACCGGCGAATCCGTTCCCGGTGCTTTGGGTGCTTTCGATTTCGTTCATGGATCGCCTTGAGGGCTTGCGCGCTGCATTAAATAACCTACCGCACGGCAGCGACAAGCGGATTCCCCCGCGGCCGAGTCCGGCGCTTGACTGGCGCGCGCGCCCTCCCCCAGCTAAGTTCGTCGGATGCTTTCCGAGACCATTGAGTTACGCGGTCACATTATCGATTCCCTCATTCTGCCGAAGGTCCTCGACGAGATCATTACCCACGGCGGCAGCTTCAAGATCGGCGAGATCCGGATCGGCGAAGCCCGTGCCGACCAGAGCTTTGCGCGGATCGAGGTGACCGGTCCCTCGGCCGATGAACTCGACGATCTGATCCTGCGCCTGCGGCAGCATGGCGCGCACGTGCTGGAAAAAAAGAGCGTCCAACTGGCCGCGGCGCCGGCCGACGGAGTTTTTCCCGAGCACTTTTACGTGACGACGAATCAGCAGACTTTTGCCCAGCTCGACGACGGCGAAGTGGAAGTGCAGCCCGCGTTGATGGACAGCGCGATCGTGATCGACCAGGCGGCGCGGACGGCGACCGCGACGAAATTTTACAGCGTGAAAAAAAGCCAGGACGTGGTCGTCGGCCACCAAGGCATCCGCGTCGTGCCGTTGCAACGCTCGACCGCACGCGCCGATGTCTTCGAGTTTATGGCGAGCAACGTCTCGATTGAAAAGCCAAAGACCGCGGTCATCCGCGAGATGGCGCGCGAATTTCATCGCGCGAAGCAGGAGAACGGCAAAATCCTCGTCGTCGGCGGACCGGCGATCGTCCACACCGGCGCCGCTGAACATTTCGAGAAACTGATCGCCTGGGGCTACGTGAACCTGCTCTTCGCCGGCAACGCCCTCGCCGCGCACGACATCGAGAACGCGCTTTTCGGGACATCGTTAGGCGTCTTCCTCGAGAAGGGCTCGCTCGCCGAGTCCGGCCACGAAAATCACATGCGCGCGATCAACGTCATCCGCAGCGCGGGCGGCATCCGGCCCGCGGTGAAAAACGGGCTGCTCAAGAGCGGGATCATGTATTCCTGCGTGAAAAACAACATCGACTTCGTCCTCGCCGGTTCGATCCGCGATGACGGGCCGCTCCCCGACGTCATCACCGACGCGCTCGAGGCACAGCGGGCGATGCGGTCGAAACTCGAGGGCGTGACCATCGCGATGATGATGGGCACGATGCTGCATTCGATCGCGGTCGGGAACCTGCTCCCGGCGACCGTGAAAACGATCTGCGTCGATATCAACCCCGGCGTGGTGACGAAGCTGGCTGATCGCGGGACCTTCCAGGCGATCGGGTTGGTCACCGATATCGAGCCCTTCCTGCGCGAGTTGACCGACTGCATCGAGGGCCTTCGTTAGGCAAACGACCATGCGAAAATTGCTCCTCTGCGCGCCGGATTACTACGGCATCGAATACGAGATCAATCCCTGGATGAGCCGCGCGCGCGGCGCCGACACGCCGGTGGTGCAGGCGCAGTGGCGCGGGCTGCACGACAAACTGAAGTCGTTAGGCTGCGACATTCATCTCGTGCCGGGCGCGCCGCGTTTGCCCGATATGGTCTTCACCGCGAACGCCGGGCTGACGGTCGGAAACCGGTTTATCCCGAGTAATTTTCGCCACCCAGAGCGCGCCGGCGAGGCGCCTCTTTTCGCGAAGTGGATGGAGGACCGTGGCTACGAAATAATCTGGCTGCCGGAAGACCAGTATTTCGAAGGCGAAGGGGACGCGCTCTTCGCGGGCGACGCGCTTTTTTGCGGCTACAAGTTCCGCACCGACGTGAATGCGCATCGAAGCGTAGGCGAGATTTTCAATTGTCTCGTCATCTCGGTCGAGCTGGTCGATCCGCGCTTTTATCACATCGACACCTGCTTCTGTCCGTTGACCGATGGCGGCGCGGTTTGGTTTCCGGCGGCGTTTGATGAATACGGGCAACGGACGATCCGCGATCACGTGCCGAACCTGATCGACGTCGAGGAAGAGGAAGCGGCGCATTTTTCCTGCAACGCGGTGGTGCTGGAGAAGGAGATCATCCTGCCCGAAGGCGCGCCGAAGCTGATGAACTCGTTAGGCGAGCGCGGTTACAATTGTCACGCGCTGCCGATGACGGAGTTCCTCAAAGCCGGCGGCGCCTGCAAATGCCTCACGATGTTCCTGCCGCAGCGGGAGACGGTGTAACGAGTCGCTAACTCCTGTCATCCTGAGCCGCGCAGACGGCGAAGGATCTCGCAGCGTGGCGCGAACCGCGATTTGCCTAACGAGGACGAGAAACGCTTGCGAGGTCCTTCGGGGCGCTCCGCCGCCTCAGGATGACGACTGGCGCTTCCGCGCCAGCTCACGCTCGATCTTGCCTAACGGCAAACAATTCATCACATCGCCCTTTGTGAGCCAGCCCTTCCGCGCGACGCCGACGCCGAACCAAAGCTCCTGCAATTTCTCCACCCCGTGCGCATCCGGATTGATGACGCATTTCACGCCCTTTTCCTTCGCCAGTGGCCACCAGCGCCAGTCGAGATCGAGCCGCTTCGGTGCGGCATTGATCTCGATCCAAGTCCCGGTCTCGGCGGCCGCCTCAAGGATGGCCGGGATGTCGACCGCGTAGGCTTCTCGCCGCAGAAGAATCCGCCCGGTCGGATGCGCGAGGAAGGTGACGTGTGGGTTCTGGATTGCGCGAATGATTCGCTCAGTCATTTCCGCTTCGGGTAACTGAAACGCGGAATGGACCGACGCCACGACGTAGTCGAGTTCGCCTAACGTTTCATCGTCGAAATCGAGCGAGCCGTCGCGCAGGATGTCGCACTCCACGCCGGCGAAGAGTCGGAAACCGTCAAAGGTCTTGTTGAGCTTCTTGATCTCCGCGACCTGCGCGCGGAGCCGAGCCTGATCGAGTCCGCCGGCCTGGATCGAGCTGCGGCTGTGATCGGCGATCCCAAGGTATTGCAGGCCAAGCTCCTGCGCGGCAGCGGCCATTTCCTCGAGCGAGTTGCGCCCGTCGCTCGCACTCGTGTGACAATGAAAACAGCCACGCAAATTTTCTGCCTCGAGGAGACGCGGGAGCCGGCCTTCAGCTGCGGCGTCGATCTCACCGCAGTTTTCGCGCAGTTCCGGCGGCACGAAGTCGAGTCCGAGCGCGCGATACAATTCCGCCTCATCGCGGACTGCCGGGATTTCTTCCGCCGGTCGCTTCTTGTTCTTGGTGGCGCCTTCTTCGGCAGGCGCGAGGCGATATTCGTTCAGCGTCCAACCGCGCTGGAGAGCGCGGTTCCGGAGCACGATGTTGTGCTCCTTGCTCCCGGTAAAATAGCCGAGCGCGAACGGGTATTCCGCGCTGCTCACGACCCGCAGGTCGGCCTGAATTCCAGAACGCAGTCGGACGCTGGTCTTCGTCGCACCGCGGGCGATCACGCTCTCGACCAGCGGATGACTGAACGAAAAATTCCGTGACCGCGGCCGGTTCCCTGGTCGCGACGATGAAGTCGAGATCGCGCACGATCTCTTTGCGACGCCGATAACTTCCCGCGGTGCTCACGCTCGATGCGGCCGGATGAGCCTTGAGGTCCGTCTGCAATTGCTCGGCCTCACCGGCGACCGCGCCTAACGAAAAGCTGCCGGCGTGTTTCGCGCGATCCGCGATCGTCTTCGCCAGCTTGTCCTGGGTGGTTTTCCCAAAGCCGGGCAGCTCCGCAACGCGGCCGTCGGCGCAAGCCTGCGCGAGATCGGCAATCGAGTTCACCGCCAGTTTCTCGTAAAGCGCCTTGATCTTTTTCGAGCCCAAGCCCGGCAGCGAAAAAAGCTCGAGAATCTGCTCGGGAAATTGCGCACGCAGTTCGTCGTAGAATTTCGACGAACCGGTCAGGACGAGCTCACTGATTTTCCCCGCGATCGCCTTGCCGACTCCCGGGATTTCCGTGAGCCGATCTTCCTCGGCCAGCTCCCGCAAATTACCGCCCCAGGTTTCAATCGAGCGCGCGGCGTTGGTGTAGGCGCGGATCTTGAACGGGTTTTCTTCCTGCAGCTCGAGCAGGGTCGCGATCGTCTCCAGAACATCGACGACCTGCTCTTTTTTCATCGGCTGCACCCGAAATAGTGGCGTGGAAAACGCGAGGCGTCGAAGGCTTCCGCGCGTCTTCGGGTCAGCGGCCTCGTTGGTACGCCAAAGGCTACTTGGAACGGCCTGAAGCTGCTCCTGAGATCTCCGGCTGGTCTCGGGCAAAGGAAAGAGCCGCCGGCGGAGTGACCGCCCGTGGCTCTTCGTTTCCCCTAACCGGGGAGAAAGGTGGACTGCCGCGCGGGGTCGGACCGCGGCTTCGGCTGTCCGGGGGAACTTCTTACAGGAGGTTGCGGCTGCTGTTCGCGTTGCCGCGATTCGAGTTCGCCGAGCCACCGCCGCGATTCGACGCGCCGTGCTGGCTGTTGGTCTGCCGGGCCACGCCACCTTTGGCGTCTTTGGTCGGCTTGAGGTCTTTCATCTTCACTTCTTTTTTCTTGGCTGTAGCCATAATAACTAACTCCTTTTTCTATTCGTTGTTGGATTGATGTCAGTCGCGCCGAAGAGCAATTGACGGCCACCCGTGACGTTCCTTTTGGGAATCAGGTCATCGAGCTTGATCAATTTTTCTTTGCTGCGCCTGGGCTTGGGAATCTCAGAACCCCCAGCTGCCGCAGCTTTTTTGTCCTTCGACGTACTCACGTTTGCGCTCCTCTTATCATGATCTGTGCCGGGAAAATTTTTTGCGGTCTAACGATGGCCACATGGTTGTCCAGCGATGGTTTAATCCTTTGTCGAATAGCAGTTTACCAAAAAGTAAAAATTTCCGGAAAAGCTTTTTGAGGGAATTTTGCGCCTAACGGACTGGGCTCGTTTCGACTCTTCGTCATCGCATCTTTGCTCCGTGGCGCGGCTCATTTTTGAGTCATCTTACGCAGGTGCCGCGCGAGCGTCGCGCGGGAAATGCGCAGGAGGCGGGCGGTCTGCCGTTGATTGCGGCCGCTCTGCTCGTAGACCGAAGCCACATGTCGCGCGAGCGCGCGGGCGAGCGAAAAATCGGCGACCGGCGTTTCACTCCCGTTTTCCTGCGGCGCAGAGACGGTCGGAGCGACGGGCGCCGGGTCGCTCGCCTTTAGATCCGGAGGGAAAACGACGTGCTCGGGCAGGATGACGGAGTCATCGCAGAAAAGCGTCATCGTGCGCACAGTGTGGCTAAGCTCACGGAGATTTCCCGGCCAGCGGTAGGTAAGTAATTTCTCCATCGCCGCGGGGTGGATCGCAGTGATCTTCTTTCCCTCGTTATGCGCGGACGCCTTCAGTTCGGCGGCGATGAGCGCGGGCAACTCCTCGCTGCGGTCGCGCAGGGGAGGGATGAGCAGGGTGAGACCGTTCAGGCGATGATAGAGGTCTTCGCGAAATTTGCCCTGCTGCACCCGCTCGAGGAGCGAGCAATTGGTCGCGCAGATGATGCGCACGTCGCAGGTGAGCATGCGCTCGGAGCCGAGCCGTTCGAATTCGCCGTATTCGAGGACGCGCAAAATCTTCACCTGCGCGAGCGGGCTCATGTCCGCGATCTCGTCAAGGAAGAGCGTGCCACCGTTGGCCAGCTCGAACTTCCCTTTCACCGTCGTCTGCGCGCCAGTGAAGGCGCCGCGCTCGTGGCCGAAGAGCTGGCTCTCGATCAGCGTGTCGCTCATCGCGGAGGCGTTAAAGGCGACGAACGCCCTCTCCGCGCGGGGGGAGGAATTGTGGATTGCGTGCGCGAGGAGAGTTTTGCCGGTGCCGGTTTCGCCTAACAAGACCACTGGCACATCCGATCTCGCGGCCAGCTCCGCGAGGCGCAGGCAACGGGCCATCGCGGGATTCGTGGTCGCGATGTCCTCGATCTTCAACTTGAAATGGGGACGAAGCATAGGGGTTTATTCGCGCACGTTCTCGCGCAACTGCCGGATCGGTTCAAACGCGTACTCCGCGATCGTGCGCTGGCCGACCACGATCCGCGCCTCGCCCGTCATGCCGACGCGGACCGCGAGCGGGCGGCGCCGCGCCTTTGCCTGGGCTTGGTCGAGCGAGGCGAGGCCGACGAAGTGCGGACCTCCCGCGGATAAAACCGCGGCCGGACTGATCCAGTCGAGCTTCGCGCTGACCACACCGTAGCGTTGGTAAGGGAATGCGTCGAAGAAGAGCCGCACCGCCTGGCCGTCGGTGAGCTTGGACAAACCCGCTTCGTTCAGGGTGAGGCGCGCGCGCGGTTGCGCGTCAGTCGCGGAGAGCTGGCAAAGTTCCTGGCCGTTTTGCACCACGCTGCCGGCGTTGCGTTGCGCAAGGGAGATGACGACGCCGGCGTAGGGCGCGCGAATGGTGAGCAGGTTTTGCTTCGAGTTTTCCAAATCTCCATGCAAGGCGCTGAGGCGCACTTTGAGTTTTTCGATTTCGGCGACGTTCTCGTCGTGCACGCGCGAGTGCTCGTTTTTCAGTTGCTGCAGCTCGAGATTCACCTGCTGCAAAGTGCGCTGCGCGACGCTCAGGTCTTTCTCCGATTCTGCCGCTTCGAGTTGGTAACGCAGCACCTCGACCTGGGAAATGCCGCCGTTGGAAGTCAGCTTCTGCATTCGCTCGACGAGGTCGCGACTGGTCGCAGCATGCTTCTCGCGGAAGCCGACTTCGCTTTCGGCCTGGGCGATCTCCGCGGTCTTGATTTCCGCCTGGGAAACGAACGCGGCATCGGCCTTGGCCAGACCTTCCTCATGGGTGTGGAGATCTTCGCTCAGGGTGCGCTCTTCCGTGTCCCAGCCGCGGATTTCGTCAGAGCGGAGAATGAAAAGCGGCGCAGCCTTGGCGACGGTCTGGCCTTCGCCGACGCAGACTTTGTCCACGACTGCGAGGCGTGGCGATTGGATTGGATCGGCGCCGCCGGTGGAGATGAGAACGAACGGGCAACTGACTGTCTCTGGCAATTTCACGATGATCGAAGCGAGCAGCGCGACCCCAAACATCGAGATGAGCAGCCAGGCCATCGCGCGGACAAACCAGGGCGGCGGATGCTGCGGGAGCATCTCCGATTCCCGGTCGAGCGAGGCGGGCTGCATGAGTTCGTTAGGCATCGTTAGGTGAAAAATTAGATCCCGAGCTGCTGGCTGCTGAGATAGAAATAGAGACCGCGCTGCGCCATCAACTGATCGTGGTTGCCGACCTCGGCGATCGAGCCTTTTTCCAGCACCACGATCGCGTCCGCTTCGCGAATCGTGCTCAATCGATGCGCGATCACGATCGTCGTCCGGCCGGCGGTGAGACGCCCGAGGTTATCTTGGATTGCGCGCTCCGATTCGGTGTCGAGCGCGCTCGTGGCTTCGTCGAAAATCAGGACCGGCGGATTATTATAAATCGCGCGCGCGATCGCGACCCGCTGCTTTTGTCCGCCGGAAAGCGAGAGCCCGGACTCGCCGATTTTGGTTTCATAACCCATCGGCAATCGCATGATGAAATCGTGCGCCGCAGCCGCCTGCGCGGCGACGAGGACGCGATCAAGATCGGGCTCGGCGTCGCCAAAAGCGATGTTGCGCGCGATCGATTCGTTGAAGATGTGGTTCTCCTGCAAAACCATCCCGATGTGCCGCCGGACGTCGCGGTAATTGAGCGTTTTCAGGTCGACGTTATCGAACAGGATCGTCCCTTCGGTCGGCTCGAGCAGACCGGCGATGAGCTTGATCAGGGTCGTCTTGCCGCAACCGCTGCGGCCGACGAACGCGATCATCTTGCCGGGCGCGATGTCGAGCGTGACGTTGGAAAGAATGTTTGGCGCTTCCGGCCCGCCGTATTTGAAAGAGACGTTTCGCAGCTCGATCCGGCCCTCGAGACTGTGCACCGGCGTGAGGTGCGAACGGTCGCGGCCCTGTTCCGGTTCCTGCTCGAAGACGTCGTTCAGCCGGTTCAGCAAAACGGTCGCAAACTGCAAATTATCCCAGACGCCCAGCGTTCGCAGAATGCCGCCGTAAGCCATCGCGGTGAGCGAGCTGAAGGCAACGAAGCCGCCGATCGAAAGCGAACCATTCATCACTTGGTTCGCACCGACCCAGAGAAAGATCGCGGTCGAGACCAAGCCGATGCTTTGCATCACGCTGTCGTAGGTCATGACGATGAAGCTGCTCCGGAAAAGCTTTTTCGAGACGGAGAGGAACTCGTTCAACATCATGTCGCGGAAGACCGACTCCGCGGCGGCGGCTTTCACCGCCTCGATCCCCTTGATCGCGTCGATCTGGTGCGAGCTGTATTTCCCCTGGCTCTCCTCGACGCCGGCGAAGAGCGGGCGCAGGACCTTTTGCGAGAAATACATCAGCCCGAGATAGAGCGGCGTCGTCGCGAGAAAGGCGAGCATGAGCGACGGGCTGTAGACCAGCATGAGCGAAAGCGCGCCGATGAGCTGGACGAGCGCGAGGATCGCGCCGATGCCGTGCTGGACGGCAAATTGCCGGACCTGCCGTGCGCCATCGAGCCGGCGCTGAATGTCGCCGGTGCGCCGGCTGGTGAAGTAACTCATCGGCAGCGAAAGCATCTGCCGGCTGAGGAAATCGAGGATCGCCGTGTCTAGCCTAACGGCGGCGAACGAGAGCAGATATTCCTGCGCGAGCGAAGCGGCTTGGACGAAAAACAGGGCCGCGCCCATGCCGAGGAGGATGACCTTGAGCAGGCTCACGTCCTTTTCCACGATCACCTTGTCGACCACCATCTCGGTGAAAATCGGGAAGAGCAGCTCGAGGACGGTCATCGCCACCGCGAGCAACATAACCTGCGCGAAAATGACTCTGAATTTCGCGAGGAATGGCCACAGCCACGCAAACGTTGGCTTGCTCTCCGGGGCGCTCGCGAAGGCGGTCGTGTAATCGAAAAGCGCGGCGTAGCCGGACCAGTTCTGCTCGAATTCCTGGCGCGGAATCTTCCGCAAGCCGCGCGCGGGATCGGCTACCCTAACGAACTTCTCGTTCACGTCGTAGAGCACCATCCAGTGGTTGCCTTCCCAGTGGATGATCGCCGGCAGCGGCATGACGTTGAGATTGCGCAGCGACACCTTGAGCGCGCGCGCAGCGAGGCCGAGCTCGGTCGCGGCGCGGCAGAGCGCCTTCAAACTCGTGCCGTCGGTCGAGGTGTGACAGAGCTGGCGGATCCGCGCGAGCGAGACCTTGCGACCGAAATGGCGGCAGATCATCCCGAGACTCGCGGCGCCGCAATCCATCTCGTCGATCTGTTCGATCGCCTCGATTTTCCGGATCCGCTTATTGCTTTTCCGGAAATGCCCGTCCTCTTCCGCGAAAGGCGCGGCGGCGTCCTCGCTCTGCTTCGCGGCCTCTGCGTCGAGCGCGACCTTGTCGTGCGCGGCGCTCTCGGCCGGGAGCATTTCGGTGGTGAAATCGAGCGGGACGCGCGCCTCCGTCTTCGCTTCGTACTGCGCGAGCCGCTCCTGCATCAGCAGGGTGAATTCCGGGTAATGATTCTTCAGCTCGCGGACCGCTTCCGGCTCGAGCGCGAGCAACCGGCAATCGCTGAACGCTTCCACCGTCGCGGAACGAGAGGCGCCTTTGAGAATCGAGAGCTCGCCGAAGAAATCGCCGTCGCGATAGAAAGCGAGATTCTGTTGCGAGCCGTTGTTTTGCGAAAAAGCGCGGGCGCGCCCTTTCTCGAGGATGAACATCGCGCCGGGCGCGTCGCCTTGCCGGATGATCGCGCGGCCTTTCGCGACTTCGACCGGCTCGAGTTTTTCGATCAGGCTGCGCAACGCAGGCACGGGCAGGCGCCCGAAATTGCTGAACTGATAAAGAAAACCGTGCAGCGCGCGATGCCGCGCCGTGATCTCGAGATGGTGTTTTAGCTCCGGGTTTTCCTCGATCATCTGGAGGAAATCCGCGCGGTCGAGCCGCAATGTCTCGACGCCGGTGCTGCAACGGACCGTCGCGCTCCGGATGCCGCCTTCGGCGAGCGCAGCTTCGCCGAAACTGTCGCCCGGTTTCAGGCTGGCGAGGGCTATTTCGTCGCCGTGCTGGTCCGCCTTCACGACCCGGGCGCGGCCGGAGAGAAGAATGTAAAACGCGTCCGCCGGTTCGCCTTGCCTAACGATGATGTCGCCAAATTCGTGCTGCTCTTCCTGGAGGAGCGCGCGGAGCTTTTCAAAATGGTCGTCCGCGAGGAACTGGAAGAGCGAAGTACGCCGCAGCAGGTTGTCGTCGGTCGCTTTCATCTCGTCGTTAGGGGAGAAGATTTCTCCACTGGATGTGCTGCGCGCACAACGCGCCGAAATGGCGATCGAGGATGCGATCTTCCGCCCGCAATTTCACCAGCGGATCGTCCACGTTCGGCTCTGCTTTGCGAATGATTCGACAGAGATGAAAGCCTTCGCCGCGCACGATCGGCTCGAGCACCGTGCCAGGCGTGACGCTGAGGAATTTCTGCTGCAAATCCTCCGGCACGTCCTCGAGCAAAATCTCCGCGTGCCGGTACGGATAACGGCCTTCGTCGGCGACCTCCTGCATCGCCATCCCATCATCGCGCACGCAGAGCAGCGCTTCCCGCGCGGCGTCGAGCGAATCGAATTCAATCGTCTCCGCCTCGAAAAGCGTGAGCGGCAAACGAAGAGCCGAGACCTCATGCGCGCGTGCTTCGCGCGAGAGCAACGCCTCCGAATCGCGGAGATAAAGCGCCTCGGTCACGAGCTGTTCGCGCAGCCAGTCGTCGTCGCGGCCGAGTTTGCCTAACCAATCGGCGACCTGGTCTTGGCGCAGGTTGTTCTTCTCGAGAAACCGCGCTTCCTCCGCCACGACGAGCGCCGGATCGATCTCCTGTTCGCCGGCCGCGCGGCGCGCTGCGATCCGCCAACTCAGCCGACCGGCCATCCGATCGACCTCGCCGTTGAGGATCACTTCCTTCGTGAACAGCTCGCGCATTTCAGCCGACGCATCGAGGTAATCGCCCGCCGCCGCCCCGCTTTCGTCGGCCGTCTCGCCCCAATGGTGTCGCACGAAAAACGCGCTGAAATCGCCGAGCGTGAGATTGCGTTCGTTCAGCCAACGTTCTGTTTCCTCCGCCGTGATCAGGTCGTGCTGGTAACGAAATTGCTCAGCCGCGGCATCGATCGCGCTGTCGTCGATCTCGAGGTCGCTGGCGTCCGCTTTTTCCTCGGCGGCGAGGACCCGCAGGAGATCGCGCCAGAGCGGTTCCACTTCGCCGCGGAAGTGGGCCGTATCAATCACGTCGCGCACGCTGCACGGGTCGCCCGCACTGGTGAAGATCACCCTGGCGGCCAGCGGCTCTGCGACGAGTTGGGACATGGCGGGTCAATTAGCAAATAACCAACGGAAATTGTCGAGCGAAACCGGCGCGCAGCAAGGGATGACAAGACCAGCCGACGCGCGGAAGCTGTCCGACGAAAAAGCGAAAGATGATGAAGAAGAAACCGAATGCGGTCTCGATGCAGGTTGGCCAGTTCGAGTTCGTGAAGATCAACGTCGGCCGGCGGGAATGGCGCGATCTTTATCACTGGGTGCTGTCGCTGAGCTGGCCAAAATTTTGCGCTTTCATCGCCGGCGTTTACATCGCGATCAATCTGCTCTTCGCACTGCTTTACACGATCAGCGGCAATTGCATCAGCGGGCTCGCCCCCGGCTCGCTCCTCGCGGCTTTTTTCTTCAGCGTGGAAACCCTCGCCACCGTCGGCTACGGACATTCCTATCCGGCGACGCTCTACGGTCATGTGCTGACGACGATCGAGATCATGGCCGGGATGTTTTGGCTCGCGGTCATCACGGGGCTCATCTTCGTCCGCTTTTCCCGGCCGACGGCGCGGATCGAGTTCAGCCGGAACATCGTGATCGCGCCCTTCGACGGCGTGCCGACGCTCATGCTCCGCGTTGCCAATCTCCGCCACCACAGCATGGTCGAGGCGGAATTCCGGATAAATTTCCACCGCGACGAGGCGATTCTGGAAGATGACCGCTTCCGGAAATTCTACCTGCTGAAGCTCCATTTCGCTCGGTTGATCGCGTTCCCGACGGCGCTGACCATCCGCCACACCATCGACGAAACGAGCCCGCTCTACGGCGAGACGATTGAGTCGCTGCGAGACTCCGACGCGCGCTTCGTGGTTTCGGTTAACTGCATCGAAACGGTCATCCCGGCCGCCGTCCAATGCATGAAGGATTACAGTTCCCGCCAGCTTCTTTTCGACGAGCGCTTCGCGGATATTTACAGTTACGACGGCGACGGGAAATTGATCGTCGACTACGGCCGGCTGCACGAGACGGAGCCGGTCACCTGATCGTTAGGCACGCCGGCTTTCCAAAGACGCGGACGGCGCGCGGCGTGACCTCTCCGTCACGTGATCTTCACGATTTGTCACATGACCCTGCGCGGGCCTGAGCGTAAGGAGCGGCGGTTAAATTCGAACCTCGATTTACTCCTATGCTTACTCCTTCTGTGGTGACGGTGGTGAGAGCGAGAAAACGGCCGGCCGCGCGTCTCTCGCGGGCCACGCTCTGGGCTCGGCAGCGGGAATTCCTCCGCCGGGAATCGACCCGCTGGTTTCTCCTGGAAGTGCTGGCTTTTGGGATGCTGCTGGCGATCTCGGCGTGGTCGCTCTTCCATACTGTGGAAGCGATGCGTCTGCTCTGAGCCAGAACAGCAGACGAGACGCTGCGCGTCGACCCCGATCGTGAGACAAAGGCTTTGACCCTCCGGCGCACGCCGCTCATAAGAGGGCGATGCGGAAATTGGTAGAGCGCTGATCTGCCATGTCGCTCAGCATCGTTCTTCTCTGCCTGGCGGTCGTCATCGGGCTCTATTTCTATAACAACCCGCTGCACCACGGTTCCTGGTTCCTGAGCCGGCGGTTCATCAACTGGTTCCCGCTCGGGATGACCTATTCGTTCCTCTACATGGGACGATACAACCTCACCGTAGCCAAGAACGCTCTCGGCTCGGGGCTCACGAACGAGGAGTTCGGTCTCATTTTTGCGGCTGGCACGCTCACTTACGCGTTCTCGTTTCTAATCAACGGCCCGCTCGTCGATAGGATCGGCGGGAAACGCGGGATTCTTATCGCCGCGCTCGGCGCCGCCGCGGCCAACGCCACCCTCGGCGTTATCACCTGGCTCGTCCTGACCGGTCGCCTGCACGTGAAGCTCGTTGGCATTTTCTCGGCCCTCTACGCGCTTAACATGTATTTCCAGAGCTACGGCGCAGTCTCGATCATCAAGGTGAAAGCCAACTGGTTCCACGTGCGCGAGCGGGGGATGTTTGGCGCGATCTTCGGCACGCTGATCTCGTTCGGCGTTTACTTCGCCTTCGATTGGGGACAGGCGATCGTGAACATGACGAAAGCCGCGGCGCCCGAACGGCGGACCGTGGATGCAGACTTTGCTCCGGCGCGCCTTCATGCCCGACGGCGGAGACATTGCCGCGACTTGGGCGGTCTTTTACGTCCCCGCCGTGATCCTCGCCGCCTGGGCGGTGCTCGATATTTTCCTGATCAAGGACACGCCGGAGGAAGCCGGCTTCCCTTATCTCGAGACCGACGACGCTTCCGCCGGCCGGATGAACGAAGAGTATTCCGCGCTCGATCTGCTCAAGATGGTTTTCCTGAACCCGCTCATGCTCATGTTTGCCTGCATCGAGCTCACCGCCGGCGTGCTCCGCAACGGCATCATGCAGTGGTACACCATTTTCGGGCACGAGGTGAAACAGGTCGGCGCCGAGAGCATCGTGGCGAACTGGGGGCTGCTCCTCTGTATTTTCGGGATTGTCGGCGGGTTCGCCGGCGGGTTGATCTCCGATAAGCTTTTCCATTCCCGACGCGGACCGCCGGTGGTCATCTTCTGCGGGATCATGGCGGCGCTCGCCGGGGTGATGGCGCTGAATATTTTCGCGCGACCGTTCGTGGTCGGCGCGGCGGCACTGGTCATCGTCGCGGCGGTGACCGGCGTGCATTCGCTCATGTCGGGCACGGCCGCGGCTGATTTCGGCGGGCGCAAAGCAACCGCGACCTGCTCCGGGATTGTCGATGGCTTCGTCTATCTCGGGAGTGGCGTGCAATCGTTAGGCGTCGGCTATCTCGTGACCCATGCCGGCTGGCAATGGTGGCCGGTCTTTCTCATTCCCTTCGCGCTCATCGGCGGTTTCATCGCCTGGCAGGTCTGGCACGCTTTGCCCGCGGCGACGCGGAAGTTTATCGACGAAGTGGAACGCAAAGGCGGGCGCAAAATTCCCCAGCACGCCACCGTATGGGGTCCGGAGTAACGGGTTGCCGTCGCACGGCCGGACGACTCAATCGCCGGGCCTGAGGCGGGCGGCGATCGTTCTGCTAAAAATCGGCTTGTCCGCCCCGCGCGCGGTCCTCAGAGTTTCGGGAAATATATGTACAACAAAAGCAATCTTGGCCGGCTGAAGAAGATGGACACGCTCGCGCCCGACGTGATGAAAGCGTTCTGGGCCTTCGACAAGGCGGCGCTCGCCGACGGGGCGATCCCGGTGAAATACAAGGAACTGATCGCGGTCGCGGTCGCGCACACGACGCAATGTCCCTATTGCATCGACATCCACGCCGCGAATGCCCGTAAAGCCGGCGCGAGCGAGGCGGAACTGGCCGAAGCCGCGATGGTCTCGGCGGCGTTGCGGGCGGGCGCGGCGGTGACCCACGCGACCCACGCGCTCGCGGATTAGGCGCTTCTTTGCCGCGTCGCTTCATTCTGCCTAACGACTCCACGTCACAGGAATGTAACAGTAAAGATTTTGACCCTCCCGAGCGCGTTGCGGCACGGTGGCGGCACATGAAACTCCACTCCTTGCAACGCAAACTCCTCGCGGGGTTGCTCCTCTCCGGCGTCGCGGCCACGGCCTCGGCCCAGATGACGATCAACGGCGCGGGCGCCACTTTTCCCTATCCAATTTATTCGAAATGGTTCGACGCCTACGCCAAGGTCGATCCTTCGGTCCGCTTCAATTACCAGTCGATCGGCTCGGGCGGCGGACAAAAACAGATCCTCGCGGAGACCGTGGACTTCGGCGCTTCCGACGGCCCGATGACCGACGAAAACCTGGCCAAGGCGCCGGGTAAATTGCTCCATATCCCGACCGTCGCGGGCGCCGTCGTGATCACCTACAATCTGCCGGGCAGCCCCGCGCTGAAGCTCGACGGCCCGACCCTCGCCGATATTTTCCTCGGCAAGATCACGAAGTGGAACGACCCGAAAATCGCCGGGCTGAACAGCGGCGCGAGTCTGCCCGACGCAGATATCGTTGTGGTCCATCGCTCGGACGGCAGCGGCACGACTTATATCTTCACCGATTACCTGAGCAAGGTGAGCCCGGATTGGAAATCCAAAGTCGGGAACAACACCTCCGTCAACTGGCCGGCCGGTCTCGGCGGCAAGGGGAACGAAGGCGTTTCCGGTCAGGTGAAGCAAACGCCGAACTCGATCGGCTACGTTGAGCTGATCTACGCGCTGCAAAACAAGATGCCATATGCCGACCTGAAGAACGCGGCTGGCGAAGTCGTGAAGGCGACGCTCGAGTCAGTGACCGCGGCGCTGGCGACGGCGGAAATTCCGGACGACTTCCGCTTCTCGATGACGAATGCGCCCGGCAAGGATGCGTATCCGATCGCGGGCACGACCTGGCTGCTCGTTTATCAGCAGCAGAAGGATCACGCGAAAGGCGAGAAGCTCGTGCAATTCCTGAAATGGGCCGAGAAAGACGGCGAAGCGATGGCCAAGGATTTGGATTACGCGCCGCTGCCGGACGCTTTGCAAAAGCGTGTCCTCGATCGGATCAACGAAATTAAATACTAACACCGCAAGCCACCGCGCCGCGCCGGTTTAACGCCGGCGCGGTGTCGTGGGCTTGATCCTCGGGTAGAAGCAAATGCCAGTCGTCGCACCCATGCCCGGAGCGCTGCCGCAGGCGCGCGCTCGCGTCGAGATGGCACCGCCTTCGCGTTTCGCCGACAAGGCGTTTGAATGGTTGACCCTGGCGATGGCGCTCGCAGTCGTTCTCTTGGTCATCCTCGTCGGCTGGCAACTGGCCGCCGGCTCGTTTCTCTCGATCAAGAAGTTCGGCTTCCATTTCCTCGCGACCTCGACATGGGATCCGGTCGCCGAACAATTTGGCGCGCTCCCCTTCATCTACGGCACCGTCGTTTCCTCGCTCATCGCGCTGATCATCGCCGTGCCACTGAGTATCGCGACGGCGGTTTACCTCACCGAGCTCGCGCCGCTCTGGATTCGCCAGCCGCTCACTTCGTTGATCGAAATGCTCGCCGCGATTCCGAGCGTCATTCTCGGCCTCTGGGGCATCTTCGTGATGATCCCATTTCTGCGCGATTACCCTTTCCCCTGGCTGAAGGAATACTTCGGATGGACCGGACTTTTCACCGGACCGATCTACGGCGTCTGCATGCTCGCAGGTGGAATCATCATCGCGATCATGATCCTGCCGATCATCACTTCAGTCTCGCGCGAAATCCTGCGCAGTGTCCCAAATTTACAACGTGAAGCCGCCTACGCCCTCGGAGCCACGCGCTGGGAAGTGACCAAGATCGCCGTTCTCAGCTACGCGAAGCGCGGGCTCTTCGGAGCGGTCATTCTCGGGCTCGGCCGCGCGCTCGGCGAGACGATGGCGGTGACGATGGTGATCGGCAATACGCCGCAGATCGCGGCTTCACTTTTCAAACCCGGCTACACGCTTGCGAGCGTAATCGCGAACGAGTTCACCGAAGCGACGAGCGATCTTTACTTGCAGGCGCTCTTCGAGATCGGGCTCGTTCTTTTCGGAATCACAATCGTCGCCAACCTCCTCGGGCAACTCCTTCTCCGCACTTTGAAAACCTCGAGCTCGTCGCGGGCCGCCTAACGAATGATCGCGCCTCGCCAAGATTTCCACCGCTGGCGCAAGATCAAGAGCGCGCTTGCCTCCGGGCTCTCCATGCTCGCGGCGCTGCTCGTGATCGCGCCGCTCGGGCTGGTCTTTTTTTACCTGCTTCAAAAAGGCGCCGGCTCGGTCAACCTCCACTTCTTCACCCAGCTCCCGAAACCGGTCGGCGAGGTCGGCGGCGGGATGGCGAATGCGATCGTCGGCACGCTCGAATTGCTCGGCCTCGCCGCGCTCATCGGCGTCCCGATCGGCGTGCTCGGCGGCGTTTATCTCTCGGAATACGGCACCGCTTCCAGCAACTGGTGGCTGCGTTTCATTGCCGACATCCTGAACGGCGTCCCGTCGATCACCTGGGGCGTCGTGGTCTACGGGATGGTGGTGCTCACCTTCAAAAGTTTCTCTGCCTACGCCGGCGGACTCGCGCTCGGATTCATGATGATCCCGCTGATCATGCGCACGACCGAAGAAGTGCTCCTGCTCGTGCCTAACGGATACCGCGAGGCTTCGCTCGCGCTCGGGATCAGCCGCTGGCGCACCATCATTCACATCGTGATGAAGACCGCGTCGAAGGGCATCATCACCGGCATTCTCCTCGCGATCGCGCGCATCGCCGGCGAGACCGCGCCGCTCCTTTTCACCGCCTTCGGCAATCGCTTTTGGAATCACAACCTCGCCGAGCCGATCGCCGCGTTGCCGCTGCAAATTTTCTCCTACGCCATCTCGCCTTATGAAGATTGGCATCGTCAGGCCTGGGCCGGTGCACTCGTCCTCGTCGTGGGAATTTTCATCATCAATGTCGTGGTCCGCTTCCTCACGCGCGACCGCGCCGCTCGCGTTACCTAACGAAATGTCCACTCTCACGATGCCACCACCGACGCCACCTTCACCCAGTAGCGCAGTCACCAACGCGCCGACCGAGGCACCCTTCGCGCCGGCGGAGACGCCCGCTTTCGAGGTCAAAAATCTCTCGATCTGGTACGGCGAAAAACAGGCGATCAGGAACGTCACGATCAACGTCCCGGCGCAGACCGTGACCGCGATTATCGGCCCGAGCGGCTGCGGCAAATCGACTTTCCTCCGTTGCCTCAATCGAATGCACGAGCTCGTCCCGAAGACGCGGCTCGAGGGCCAGATACTTTTCCATGGCGAAAATCTTTATCGCCCCGAATCCGACCCCGCGATGGCGCGCCGCCGCATCGGGATGGTCTTTCAAAAATCGAATCCGTTCCCGACCATGTCGATCGAGGAAAACGTCCTCGTCGGCCTGCGGCTCAACGGCGTGCGCGATCGTCACGTGCTCAACGAGCGTCTCGAGAAATCGCTCCGCATGGCCGCGCTCTGGGACGAAGTGAAGAACGATCTCAAGAAGCCGGGCATGAGTATTTCCGGCGGCCAACAGCAGCGGCTTTGCATTGCCCGCGCGATCGCGGTCGAACCGGAAGTCCTGCTGATGGACGAACCGTGCAGCGCGCTCGACCCGATCGCCACCGCCCGCGTCGAGGAGCTGATCCGCGAGCTGCGCACGCACTACACGATCGTGATCGTGACCCATAACATGCAGCAGGCCAGCCGCGTCTCGGATAAGACGGCGTTCTTCTACGTCGGCGAGTTGGTCGAGTTCGGTGAGACCGCGCAGATCTTCAGTTCGCCGCGGGAACGTAAGACCGAGGACTACATCACCGGCCGGTTCGGTTGAGCAAGATGCTTCGTTCCGGACACATTCTGCGCGACTTCGATCGGGCGCTCGATTCGCTCCGCGCCGACGCCCTGATGATGGCGAGCCTGACCGATCGCAACCTCCAAAATTCGATGTCGTGCCTGCTCGATCGCGACGTTGCGATGTGCGCGATGACCATTTCGGACGAAGCGGAAATCGACGTCCTCGAGAAAAAGATCGATCGCGATGGGGTCGATATTCTGCGCCGTTTTCAACCGGTCGCGTCCGATCTGCGCCAGGTGGTTTCGACGATGAAGATCGGCGCCAACCTCGAGCGGATCGCCGACCAGGCGGTGAAGATCGCGCGCCGCGCGCGCAGGCTCACGCTCGAGCCGGAACTCGACGAAGCGATCGTCCTCGGCCCGATGTTCATCGAGGCGACCGCGCTCTTCCGCGACAGCATCCGCGCCTATGCCGACGCCGATACCGACCTCGCGCGCACCCTGCGCCAGCGCGACCGCGAGATCGACCAGATGAACCGCGACATGGCCAACTGTCTGACCGCGCGGATGGTCGAGCAGCCGGCGCGCATCTCCGATTACCTTGAGCTGCTCTTCATCGCGCGCCATCTCGAGCGGGTCGGCGATCACGCGAAGAACATCGGCGAGGATGCGGTCTACACCGCGATCGCCGAGGACATCCGCCATCCGAACAACCTGCTCGAAGTTGCCTAGACCCCGGGGCGCACAGGTGCAGTCTGGGTAGCGCACACGTCTCGTGTGTGCTACCCGGGCGGACCACAGCCGCGCGCCACTTTCGGTGGGAACAACCAACGCAGCTGCCCGCTCTTCGGCGACTCGAGTTCCACCAACGCGACCCCGGCTTTCGCGAGCTTTACTCTTCCGCCCGTTAGGCCGGCGATCACCCGCGAGAAATCATCTTCATGCCCGACGAGCAGGAGAACTTTCCCGGCGTGCTTCTTTTGAATCCGTCGCCATCTCGGGAGATCGAATTTCGGCGCGAGTAATTTCTCCACCCGGCACTTCATCTCCAGCTCCCGCGCCGCGATTTCTGCGGTCTGCGCAGCTCGGGGCAGCGGGCTGGTCAGGATCAGCTCCGGCCGCACTTTTAGCCTAACGAGGAAGCGGGCGACTGCGCGTACTTCTTTCCGGCCCGCCTTGGTCAGCGGCCGGTCGTCGTCGGGCCCTTTCCAATTCGGCCAGTCCGCCCGGCCATGTCGCAGGAAATAAAGTTTCAAAACCAACTCCAGATTCGCGCCACCAAATAACTGATCAGCGCCGTCACCGGCAAGGTGAAAACCCACGCCCAGACGATCCGTTGGACCACGCCCCACTTCACGCCGCTGAATCGTTTCACCGCGCCGACGCCCATGATCGAGGTGGAAATCACATGAGTGGTGGAAAGCGGAATGCCATACGAGCTCGCGACCTGGATGATCACCGCCGCGGTCGTCTCCGCGGCGAAACCGTGGACCGGCTGCAGCTTCACCATCTTGTGGCCTAACGTGCGGATAATCCGCCAGCCGCCCGCGGCCGTGCCCGCCGCCATCGTCGTCGCGCAGAGGAAAACGACCCATTTCGGCACCGCGAAGACGGGAGTGTCCAGGAAATGAAGCGCGGGCGGGAGATGCGCGAAAGCGCCATTCGTCGTGCCGGTAAAGAGCGCGAGCGCGATGATGCCCATGGTTTTCTGCGCGTCGTTCGTGCCGTGGCTGTGCGCCATCCAGGCCGCGCTCACGAGCTGCAGTTTCCCAAAAATCCGATGCACCAAATGCGGGGTGAAAGATTGCAGGACCACGAGCAGCAGAAACATCAGGAGCGCGCCAAAAATGAACCCGGCGATCGGCGAGGTGATCATCGGGATCACGACCTTCGGGAGAATCCCGCTCGACCATTTCAGGACCGAGAAATCTCCGCCCGACGCCGCGAGCGCCGCGCCGCAGAGCCCACCGATGAGCGCGTGACTCGAGCTCGACGGCAACCCGAGCAGCCACGTCGCCAGATTCCAGACGATCGCGCCGAGCAGCGCGCAAAGGATTGTCCGCATGGTCACGACTTTCAGGTCGACGATCCCTTTTCCGATCGTCGACGCGACCGCGGTGCCCATGAGCGCGCCGGTTAAATTAAAGAACGCCGCGAGCGCGATCGCCTGGCGCGGGGTCAGGACCTTGGTCGAGACGACGGTCGCGATCGCGTTCGCCGCGTCGTGGAAACCGTTGATGTATTCGAAGGCAACTGCCGCGAGGACGACGAGAAGGAAAAGCGTCATGCGCGCGGCTCGCCTAACGAATCAGGAATACTTCAGCACGACCTGGAGGATGATGTTGCCGGCGTCTCGGCAACGATCGATCACCTTCTCGAGCAGGCTGTAGAGATCGCGCAAAAAGATGATCTGCCGGGCCTCATAGTCTCCGCGATAGAGGTCGCGCAGGAGCTCGAGCTCGAGCTTATCGGCGTCGCCTTCGATCGTCTGCAGGCGCGCGTTCATTTCGCGCGCGGTCGCGACGTCGGTCCCGTTACGCAGTTCTTTCACCATTGCGAGAACGGCTTCTGCCGCCTGGTCGAGAAGCTGCAGGTGCTTCGTGAAATTGCGCCCGTGCAGATCCTCCGGGCACATCAGGACACGCTCCCCGATTTTCTCGACCGTCTTCGGTATTTTATAGAGAGCGCTCGCGAGCGCCTGGATGTCTTCGCGCTCGAGCGGCGTGATGAAGGTTTTACAAAGCTGCTCGGTCAGCTCCTGGGTGATCTGCTTGTCCTTCCGCCGGCTGTGGACGAATTCCTCGAGGCTCTGCGACGACGCGTGCTGCTCGAGTTTCGCGAGCAGGTCGACGAGATGATGCACGCTGCTATCCGCCTGCTGCGCGCTCGCTTCGAGCAGGTCGTAGAATTTTTCGTCGTGGCCGAGGAGTTTCTTGAGCGAGAACATAGAGACGACCTTGACCTGCGGTTATCCGAAATCAACCGGGCGGCCAAGGAGAAAGCGGGCCGTCCGATGAGCAGCGTCGTTTTTGAATCCGGGTAGCGCTGTTCCAGGGCGACGAACTTTTTCTTCGTACCCCTGCCAGGAAAATCACGCCCGACAAGAAAGTTCACGACGGTGGAACACGGTCGCCAGCACCTGAGACGTGTGCGCTACCCGGAGCTTGCTCGACGCCTTCTCTTCGCGCCGCGACTCGTTAGGCTTCAGCGGGCACGTGCGGCTGGTGCCGGATGTCTTCGGCCGCCGCCGCGTAGACCGCGTCTTCCGCGATGTTCGTCGCGTGATCGCCGACCCGCTCGAGATGCCGCGCGATGAACATCATATTCAGATAGCCGCGCAGCTGTTCCGGATCCTGCGCCATCCGCTCGATCAATTTCCGGCTCGCATTCGCATTCATCTCATCGAGCGCCCGGTCCCGCGCCTTCAGCCCGCGGCCGAGCTCGATATCTTCCCGCACGAACGCATCGACGCTGTCCTTGAACATCGCCATCGCGTGCTCGCGCATCGGGTCGATCAACGCGACTTCGGGCAAAACCGGATGCCGGTTTAACTTCCGCGCCTTGCGCGCGATGTTGACGCCTTGGTCGGCCATCCGCTCGAGGTTGGAGCAAAGTTTCATGGCCGAAACCACTCGGCGCAGATCGGACGCGACCGGTTGGAAACGCAACAGCAGATCGATCCCGTCCTTATCCACCTGTTTCTCGAGTTGGTCGACTTCCTCGTCATCCGCGATCGCCGTCGCGCAAAGATCGTCGTCGCGTTCCACGAGTCCGTTGAGCGCGTTCTCCAGGCTACGGGTCGCGAGGCTGGCCATCATCAGGACGTTGTTGCGCAGACTCGCGAGCGCTTCGTCAAACGTTCCCAAGATATGTTTTGGCGCGATCATCGTCCGGAAATATAGCTTGCCTCGGCCGGTTGCAGGTTACGATTTCATGACGGCGCTCTCGCCGGCCGCGTCAGGTTCGAGCGCGGCCGCGATCGGGAGGTAAATCCGCACCGTCGTCCCGCGGTCCGGTTCGCTCTCGGCCTCGACCCGGCCGCCGTGGAGCTGCGCGATGTGTTTTACGATTGAAAGGCCGAGACCGGTCCCGCCGCGCTCGCGCTGGCGCGATTTGTCCGCGCGATAAAAGCGCTCGAAAATTCGTGGGAGATCGCGCGCCGGAATTCCGACCCCGTCATCGCTCACGCTGATGCAGAGGTAGCCGTCGTGGCGCTCCGCCCTAACGATGACGCGCCCGCCCGCGTCGCTATATTTCACCGCGTTGTCGAGCAGGTTGTAAACGATCTCTTGGAGCCGGCCTTCATCCACCTGCAGCGGAGGCAGCTCATCGTCCGCTTCCAGTTCGGCGTGGAGATTTTTCGCGGCGAATTTCTTTTCCCAGTCGCGCATCATCGCGGCCAGGAAGTTCGCCGGACGGATCGTGGTGAAGTCGAGCGAGGCGCCGGCGCCTTCGAGTTTCGCGAGGCTCAGGACGTCGTCGACGAGCAGGGTCAGGCGGTTCGAATGCCGCTCCATCACCTCGAAAATCCGGAGCAATTCCGCCGGCGGCTGCTTCGGGTTTTCCAAGAGCGTCTCGAGATAACCGCGCAGGATCGAGAGCGGCGTGCGCAGCTCGTGGGAGACGTTCGCGACGAAATCGCGCCGCATCGTCTCGGTCTGGCGAGTCCCGGTGATATCGCGAAAGAGCACGACCGCACCGCGGATGGTTTCGCCCTCGGGTTTGATTGGTTCGAGCACGACTTCGAGATGTGCTCCCTCCGCGCCGGGGAGGGTGAGGGCGCCGCGACGCGATTCGCCCAGGGTGAGCGTTTCGCCTAACAATCGCTCGACCGCGGCGTCGCGCACGATCTCGAGCAGGCTGCCCTCGGTCGTCTGGGGATCGACCGCGAACAAGTCGCGAAAGGCGCGATTCATCAGGCGCGCCTGGCGTTCGTGATCGACCACGACGAGGCCATCCGTGATCGCGCCGGTGATCGCCCGCACGCCGAATTCCCGGTTTTGCGCCTGCGCGCGCAGCTCCTCTTGCCGGAGGTAAATTTCCTCGAGCGCGAGCCCGATTCGGCGCATGCGGCCGCGGTCGCCGATCAAAAACGTGGGCGGGTTTTCGTGGGCATTGATCGCCGCCACCAGCCGGTCGAGATGCCGCGTCGGCAAGACCCATTCCCGCCAGACCCGCCACCCGCCGTAGAAGAGAAGCGCGACCGCGAACGCAAAAGCAACCCAGCCCATTGCGTCCGCTTATTCGCGCAGCCGATAACCGAACCCGCGCACCGTCTCGATCGCGCTCGCGGCCTTGCCGAGTTTCTCGCGCAACCGCCGGACATGGGTGTCGACCGTGCGGGTGTCGATCGCGCTCTCGTAGCCCCAGACTTCGTTGAGCAAGCGGTCGCGCGCCTGCACCCGGCCGGGCCGCTGCATCAGCATGCTCAGGAGTTTGAACTCGACCGCGGTGAGATTGATTCGTTTGCCGGAGACAAAAACCTGGTGCCGCGCGCTGTCGACCGTAATCGCACCGCGGGTCAGGTTTTGCGCGCCGTCGTTAGGCTCGCCCCGCCGCAGGATCGCCTTGATCCGCAGGAGCATTTCGCGCGGGCTGAACGGCTTCGTCACGTAATCATCCGCGCCAAACTCGAGCCCGACGATCCGATCGATCTCCTCGGCTTTCGCCGTCAGCATAATAATCGGGATGTGGCGCGTGGCCGAATCGGTCTTCAACACCTTGCAGACTTCCAGCCCCGACATGCGCGGCAACATCAGGTCGAGCACGATGAGCGCGGGCAATTCCGCGCGCGCTTTTTTCAACGCTTCGGCACCGTCATTCGCCATGCTCACGAGAAAGCCGCCGGCCTTCCGTAGCTGCAACGTCAACAGGTCGACGACGTCGGTTTCGTCCTCGACCAGGAGGATTTTTTTGCTGGATGGATGGTTCATGGGCGAATGCCGGGAGGCAGACCGCGGCAGTATGCCGAAGAGCCGGGCAGGTGGCAATTTTTCGCGGGCGCAGCGGCGAAAAAATCCAGTTCTGTTATTCGCCCGCGAGGCGCGGATTGCTGTAGCGGCCCTGGCCGGTGACTTCGGCGCCGAACCAGACCGGGGGCCGGAAGTTGTCGCATGATTTTTCGTCGGGAAATTCCACCTCGGCGACGACGAGCCCGTGGTTCGATCCATGGTAAATGTCGATCTCGACGATCCATTTTCGCCAGGGCACATCGTAACGGGTTTTCGTCAGGCGCGCGCCGGCGGTCGCCGGCCAGAGCACATCGAATTGATTTTTCGTTAGGCGAATCTCGCGCTCCTCGCGACCCACCGCCGACCCGCGCTTGAAGGTGAGCGTGCAGAAGCGTCCTTTCCGGCGCACGCGGACGTGGGAGCGATCCCGTCCGATGGTTAAATAACCCTGCGCGATCTTCTGGTGCGGATATTTCGTCAACGCCGCCGGCAGTTTCCGGAGGAGAAATTTTCGCTCGATCTCGAAGTGCGGATCTTTCATGCCCAAAGCGTACCAGGGAGGGGACTCGAACCCCTAAGGATTGCTCCACCAGATCCTAAGTCTGGCGCGTCTGCCAATTTCGCCACCCTGGCTCAAGGAGCTCCGACCAAATGCGGGCCGAATCATCGCCGCATTCTATCGCGACCCTTCTCGCTGGCAATCGCGGAGTCTCTTGCAGCGCGAGTCTTGCGCCATTCCTTCCGCGCCTCTATGAAAAGAGCCGCGAGCTACCTGTGAAAATCGAGCCATCAAAATTCCGCCTCTCGCCGGGCGAAAAAGTCCAGCTGCACAAGCTGCCGACCGTGATCCAACCGTTCTACGACTCGAAGTCGGACTATCAAAAACTCCTCGCCGCGCGGACTGCGGAAATGGCCGAGCTGCAGAAGCTCCTCTTCGCACACAATCGTTATGCGCTCCTCGTCATTTTCCAGGCGATGGACGCGGCCGGTAAAGACAGCGCGATCCGGCACGTCCTCTCCGGCGTCAATCCGCAGGGCTGCGAGGTGACCAGTTTCAAGCGACCGAGCACGGAGGAACTCGAGCATGACTTTCTCTGGCGCATCACCTGCGCGCTCCCGATGCGCGGCCGGCTCGGAATTTTCAGCCGCTCCCATTACGAGGAAGTGCTGATCGTGCGGGTGCACCCGGAGATTCTGCGCCTGGCGAATCTGCCGGCCGAACTGCTCGACGAGAAGACCCTTTGGGCAGGCCGCTTTCGTTCAATCAACGACTGGGAAAGCCACCTCCATCGCAACGGCACGCGCGTCCTGAAATTCTTTCTCCACCTCTCGAAGGAAGAGCAGCGCAAACGTTTCCTCGCCCGTCTCGAAGAACCCGAGAAAAACTGGAAATTCGAAACCGGCGACGTGAAGGAACGCCACTTTTGGGATAGCTACACGACCGCCTACGAAGATTGCCTGCGCGCGACGAGCACGAAGATCGCGCCCTGGCACGTCATCCCGGCCGATGACAAGAAGAACGCGCGCCTGATCATTTCGGAGACGATCGTGGCGACGCTGCGCGGGTTGAAAATGAGTTATCCCCAGCCGGAGAAGGCGCAAAAGGACGAGCTCGCGTCGATCACGAAGTTGCTCGTGGGCGAAGGGCGGTGAAAGCGCGAAGCAGCGCGCTTTAGGGAACTCATGGGCCATTTTAGTTTCCGGTGACTCCATGACTCCGTCGCGCTTGCAGTTCCAGCTCGAGGCCATAACTCCGGAGTCACGGGCGCGGGCCGCAACCTTTCTTACCCTACATGGTTCGGTGCAGACCCCGCTCTTCATGCCGGTCGGGACCCAGGCGACGGTAAAGGCTCAGCTCACACGCACCTTGGAGGAAGCCGGTTCCCAGATCCTGCTCGCGAACACTTATCACTTACTTCTGCGTCCGGGTGCGGAAGTGTTCCGGCAGACCGGCGGGATTCATGGTTTTATGAGTTGGGATCGCTCGGTCCTCACTGACTCTGGTGGTTACCAAATCTTCTCGTTGCCTCACTCCCGCTCGATGAGTGAGGCTGGCGCCGTTTTCCAGAGTTATCTCGATGGGAGGACCATCCTGCTCAGCCCGGAACTAAGTATCGATACCCAGATCGCGATTGGCAGCGATATTATGATGGCGCTCGATCAATGCATCGCTTCCACCGCGAGTGAAGCAGCGGCGCGCGAGGCGGTCGAGATCACCACACGATGGGCGGCGCGCAGCCTTGCGGCGCGGGGGGATTCGCCGCAGGCCATGTTCGGGATCGTGCAGGGTGCGCTCTATCCGGAGTTGAGACGGCAGAGCGCCCTGTCGTTAGGCGAGCTGCCTTTTGACGGTTTCGCCATTGGCGGTCTTGCCGTAGGCGAGAGCAAAGCCCAGCGGGAGGAGCTTTGCGATTTCACCGCCCAACTCCTGCCCGACGATAAGCCCCGCTATCTCATGGGTGTCGGCACTCCGCTGGATATCCTCGAAGCCGTCCATCGCGGGGTGGATATGTTCGATTGCATCATGCCCACGCAGCTCGCGCAGCGCGGCGCGGTCTTTACCTCGCATGGTTTTCTCCAGATGCGCCGCGGGGTGTATAAGTTCTCCAATGATTCGCTCGATCCCGCCTGTAGCTGCCCGACCTGCACCCGCTATTCGCGCGCTTATCTCCACCATCTTACCAAGACCGGGGAGACGTTAGGTTGGCAGCTCCTCGGCAAGCATAACATTCATTTCTATCACCAGCTCATGCGCGACATGCGGCAGAGTATTCTGGCTGGACGCTTTGCCGCATTCTACCGCGAGAAACGTCCCGTCCTACAAAGCTCCGACCGGGAAAACCCGATCCGCCGACCGAAGCCGGCCAAGCGCAGGCTATCTTCGTTAGGTAACTACGAAGTCCATATCGCGCGGGAAGGTTTCGCCAGCATCCGCCAGGTCAGCTCGGGCGAGATCATGCACCTGCGCACGCCCCCGATGGAAGAGGCACGGAGCCTTTACGTTGAACAAGCGCAACTCAGTGCGCGGCTCCGGGCCTCCTCCGAGGCGCTCGTGATCTGGGACGTCGGTCTCGGTGCGGCGGCCAATGCCATGGCAGCGATCGAGTGTTATGAGACAACTGCGAGCGTAGGTCCTGTTCGCCCCATGAGTCTCATCAGCTTCGAGAATGATCTCGACTCACTCCGGCTCGCCCTCCGGCACGATGACAAATTCCCCTACCTCCGTCACGGCGGGCCGGTGGGAGTCTTAAGGGAAGGCACCTGGCAATCAAAGCGCCATCCCGGCCTTGATTGGCGGCTCGTCTCCGGCGATTTCATCGCGACCATGAACGCGGCTTCCGCGCCGCCGGATCTTATCTTCTACGACATGTTTTCGAGTAAGACTCATGGCGAACCATGGACAATCGAGACCTTTCGCCGGCTCTTCCTCGCCTGCGCCGGTCGTCCGGTCGAGATGTTCACTTATACTCATTCGACGGCAGCCCGTGCCGGCCTGCTCGCCGCCGGATTCTTCGTCGCCAAAGGCCGCCCGGCCGGCGCCAAGGAAGAGACCACGATTGCCTGCTCGCCAGCGGCGCTCGATTCGGCTTTTACTCGTGGCTACCAACTTTTGGGACCCGCCTGGATCGGACGTTGGCAGCGTTCCCGCGCCCAATTTCCGGCGGAGCTTGGCGTCGACGAACAGCCGGCTTTCGCCGAGCTGATTCTGCAGCATCCCCAGTTTCGTTAGGCGCGAAGTTAGATGGTCTGCGCGAGAAACCCGCCATCGATCCGCAGGTCGATCCCGGTGACGAAAGCACTCGCACGCGCGCTCGCCAGGAAAACGGCCGCTCCCACTAACTCGTTAGGCACACCGAACCGCGCCATCGGAGTATGCCTGAGGATCGCCCGCGCTCGCTCGGTCGGCTTGCCATTTTCCTCGTAAAGCAACCGCCGATTTTGTTCCGCCGGAAAGAATCCCGGAGTCAATGAATTCACCCGCACGCCATGCGGCGCCCATTCGCGTGCCAGAAATTGCGTGAGGTTCAACACCGCCGCCTTAGCCGCAGAGTAAGCCACCACCCGGCTCAAAGGCAGGTGCGCGGAGACGCTTGCGATATTGATGATGCTCCCCCGGCCGCGTCCCTTCATCGCCGGCCCAAACTCCTGGCACGGAAGCAAGACGCCTCCGACCAGGTTCAGGTCAAACCCGGCGCGCCAATCCTCCGGCGAAACGTTCTCGAAAGGTTGCTCCGCCGTCACTGTAACCCTGGGATCGTTGCCACCCGCCGCGTTTACCAGAATCGCCGGCTCACCCAACGAGGAAAGCACTGCCGCTTGCGCCGAGCGCAAGCTCTCCGGGCTGAGTGCGTCCGCGGTTACAAACACGGCCTCCGACCCGAGCCGCTCGACCGCAGCCTCTCCTCTTTCTCGATTCCGGCCGAGAACGGCCACTCGCGCTCCCGCTTCCGCGAGACCTTGCGCGATCGCCCCGCCGAGCACACCGGTCCCGCCGATGACAACGGCAACCTCACCCGTCAGATCGAACAAGTTATTCCTCATGGCGTCTCCAAACCAAAGTAATGGCAAGCATTGTGAAAACAGATATCGGCGACCATGCCACCGAGGAGTTTCAGATCGTGCGGCAACTCCCCCCGCACCACGTCGCGGCCGATCAGGTCGCAAAGAATCCGCCGGAAATATTCATGGCGCGGAAAGGAAAGGAAGCTGCGAGAATCAGTCACCATGCCGACGAAACAGCTCAGGAGACCCAGGTGGGAGAGCGCGTTGAGCTGAGCTTCCAGCCCTTTCTTTTGATCGAGAAACCACCAGGCGCTTCCTAACTGTATTTTTCCCGGCACACTCTCATCCTGGAAGTTAGCCGCCATGGTCGCCAAGAGATAGTTATCGTTGGGATTCACGTTATAGAGGATCATCTTCGGCAGCGAGCCATCTCGCGCCAGGCGGTCGAGATAACGAGCGAGGCCTTTTCCTTGCACAAAGTCGCCGATCGAGTCAAACCCGGTATCGGGCCCGAGGACATTGAGCGCTCGAGAATTGTTATTACGCAGGGCTCCGAGATGCAGTTGTTTTGTCCAGCCGCGCGCGGCATCGAGACGGCCGAAAAAAAGCATCAGATAACTGCCGAACTTTCGCGCGTCCGAGGGCGCGGCAGCCTGACCGGCGCGGGCTGACTCATAGGTCTGTCGCGCTTCGGCTTCGCTGCACTCCTCGGCCTCGCATTGAGTCAGACCATGATCAGATAACCGGCCGCCAATTTCGTGAAAGGCATCGTGCCGCTGCATTAGCGCCGACAGGAAACCTTCGAAGCTCTCGCACGCGATCCCGCTCGACTCGGCCAGCGAATCGATCCAGCGGTTAAAAGCAAGAGGTTGATCGACCAGCACTGCCTTGTCGGGTCGAAAGGTCGGATAGACCCGCGTCGTTAAGGCTGAATCCTCCCGAATCTTCCGATGAGCCGCTAAGTCGTCGATCGGGTCATCCGTGGTGCAGGAAACTGCCACGCGACTTTTGCGGAAGAGCTCATGTACTGGCATCGCGGCAAGCTGTTCGTTCGCCCGGTTCCAGATCTCTTCCGCGGTTGACTCATTGAGCAACTCTTCGATTCCGAAATAGAATTTCAGCTCGAGATGAGTCCAGTGATAAAGCGGGTTCCGCAAGGCCCGCGGCACCGTGCGAGCGTAGGCGAGAAACTTTTCCCAGGGGCTTGCCTCGCCGGTAATGAGTCTTTCCGGCACGCCGTTCCAACGCATCGCGCGCCACTTGTAATGATCGCCCGCCAGCCAAACCTCGGTCAGGTTTTCAAACCGGTGATTCTCCGCGATCTGCGCCGCGGGTAGGTGCGAGTGATAATCATAAATCGGCTGCGGCTTCGCATAGTCATGGTATAACTCGCGCGCCACGTCGGAATGCAGGAGAAAGTCGTCGGTGAGGAAACTCATCGGTTAGCTTTCCAGGGCAATAGGTTCAAAGCTGGGGGCGAGAAGGTGATTCAATGCGAAAGCCGCCAGATAGGCCAGCGAACAGAATGCAAAAATCATCGTGTAACCATTAACAAACCGGTCAAGAATCATCCCGGTGGCCAGGGGAAAAATTATTCCACCAATCGAACCCGCCGCGCTCCCCACACCAATCAGCGTCGCCACCGCGCGCTTCGGAAACATATCCGAGACGGTCGTGTAAAGGTTAGCTGACCAGGCTTGATGCGCTGCGCCGGCGAGACCGATGAGTAACACTGCGGTCCAGTCATTCACCCGGGTCACAATCGCAATCGGCACCACGCAAAGAGCAAAGACAAACATCCCGGTTTTGCGCGCGCGGGTCACGCTCCAGCCGTGGCTGGTGAGATAGCCGGTTACCCAGCCGCCGAAGATACTCAGCACGGTGACGATGGCGTAGATACTTACGAGTAGGGTCCAACTGCTCTTGATATCCATGCCACGTGTCTTCTTGAAAAAATCCGGGAGCCAGATGAGGAAAAACCACCAGATCGGATCGGCCAGAAATTTCGCCACAATAAAGGACCAGGCCTGGCGATGGCGCAAGACCGCGCTCCAGGTCACGCGGCTTCCTTCGCTGCTCGGATCGGGCGCGTCGGATTCGATGTAAGCCAGTTCCCCGGCCGAGACGCGCTGCGATTTTTCCGGCACGTCGAAAAACGGCCACCAGACCGCGATCCAGATCCAACCGGCGAGGCCAGCAAAGATGAAAGCCCAATGCCAGCCGAGAGTGTAAGCAATGGACGGCACAATCGCGGGAGCGATCACAGCGCCAACGTTGGCGCCGGAATTGAAGAGGCTCGTGGCCAAAGCCCGTTCCTTTTTTGGAAACCACTGTGCCGTCGCCTTCACCGCCGCGGGAAAATTGCCGCCTTCACCCAACCCGAGCGCGAGCCGCGCGCCGAAAAATCCGGAAATGGAGTTTACCAGCGCATGCGCCATCGCAGCGACACTCCAAGCCCCGATCGAGAGCGCGTAGCCGAGCTTCGTGCCGTAGCGATCGATCAGCCAGCCGAAGAAAAAGAGACTCACTCCGTAAGCGCCTTGGAAGGCCGCGTTGATCGCGCCAAACTGAGTGCTCGTCCAACCCAGTTGCTCATCCAGCATCGGCTTGAGGAGCGAGAGGATCTGGCGATCCATGTAGTTGATCGTCGTCGCGAAGAACAGCAGACCACAGATAAGCCAGCGATATCTGGTTTGCGGAGCTTCGCGATTCATCAAAAGGATTGCGGCGACGCCAACTGGGCGCGACGAACGGAGGCTTGTCGCATCAACGCGGGCTGGAGCGCGAGACTTTTTTGTTCGACCGTGGCGGAGATGCTGCGTATCTCCCATGCGCAAAGATCATGCGCGTTCTGCTGACCACCACTTCGTATCAGGACGCGCCGGGACCGCATCATGACCTGCTCGCGGCCCAAGGCTACGATCTTCAGCGCGAGCGTGGACCTCTCTCGGAAGAACGCATGCTGGCGCTGGCGGGTGAGTTCGATGCCTTTCTGTGTGGCGACGACGCGATCAGCCGCGCCGTCCTGGATAAGGCTCTGCCGCGGCTGCGGGTGATCAGTAAATACGGTATCGGCCTGGATAAGATCGATCTCGCAGAGTGCACCCGCCGGCGGTTACCTGTCCTTTTCACACCCGGCACGAACCAGGTCAGCGTCGCCGAGCACACCTTCTGTCTGATGCTGGCGCTGGCCCGGCACCTGGTTGAGTCAGCTAACTCTGTGCGCGCCGGCGGTTGGCAACGTCTGACCGGGCACGAGCTTGCAGGGAAGAGCCTGGGAATTGTCGGCCTAGGCCGAATCGGTCAGGAGGTCGCGAAACGTGCGCGTGCTTTCGGAATGAATCTGCATGCTGTAAATCGCCATTGGCCAACAGCTTTCGCCCGGGAATACGGCGTTCTCCAACATGACTCGCTCGCCTCAATGATGCCGGAAATGGACCTCCTGACTCTGCACGCCGGTCTGAGTGACTCGACGCGACATATCGTGAACGAGGATAACCTGGCTTTGGCAAAGCCCGGTCTGCTCCTGATCAATACCGCCCGCGCCGAGTTGGTGAACGCCGTTGACCTCGTCGCCGCCCTGGACGCTGGGCGGCTTGCCGGTTATGCGGCCGATGTTCTCGAGGAGGAGCCGCCGACCCACAATAACCCGCTCGTAGGTCATCCGAGAGTTATCGTCACCCCACATATTGGTTCGCGCACTTATGAGAGCATTCCGCGACAGGCGATGCGCGCTACCCTTAACCTGGTGAACTACCTCAACGGGGAACAGGACTTCATCCAGGCCAATCCCTTTTAGCCATGCCGACCTACCGTATAATTCCTGCCGCCGTCCACAACGAAATCGTCCGCCGCGCTTATCGCCATCGAGGCTATACCGAGCAAGAAGCGGAAGACGGTGCCCGTTTCTGCGAGTTAGCCGCCACTCATGGAATTCATACTCACAACGCGATCAAGGCGCTGCATCTCGACCACCTGTTTGGCAGTGCGGTCGGCGGCTGCCAACCGGGTGCGGAGATCCGTGTCATCGATAAGCCCTTCGCGGCCAGCCAGGCTTGGGACGCACAGCGCAAACTTGGCCAGAGTGTCGCCTTCCGGGCGATGGAAACCTGTATAAGCCTGGCCGATCAGTTCGGAATCGGTCAAGTGAGTGTGGACAATGCTTTTCACTATCTCTGGGGCGGTGGCTATGTCATGGAAGCGGCAAAGAAGGGTTATCTCGCCTACACGAACTGCACCTCCACGCTCGCCGAGGTGGTGCCGTTCGGCGGGAAGTTCCCAGTCCTCGGGACCAATCCCCATTCCTGGGGATTGCCGACCGCCGAAGCTTGTGGATTTCCCGTCGTGATCGACTGGGCGACTTCCACCGTCGCCATGGGCCGGGTGCAACAACTGCGGCGTGAGAAGAAGCCTTTGCCGCCGGGCGCTGCGGTCGACGAGCAGGGTCAGCCCACGACTGATCCCGAGAAAGCGCAATGGCTGCTCCCGTTCGGAGCGCATAAGGGTTACGGCCTTTCGATCTTGATCGAAGTGATGGGCGCGCTGATCGGCGGATCGCTTCCTACTCTGCGAGGCGGCGGGGGACACGCGCTCTTTGCCGGCCAGCCTATCCCCGAGGGCGAGAAACGCACTTCGTCGTTCTATTTCCAGGTCATCCATCCCGACGCGATTGGCAGCGGGCTCTTCGCGCAGGGACGCGGGCAAAAAGAAAACCTCAAACGCGTGCTCGAAGACCTACTCGGTCACGGCAATGAAGAGTGTCTGCTTCCCGGTCAGCCGGAAGCCGAATCCGCCCGGCACACCGCGCAGGCGGGAGGTCTTCTTTTCACAGAGGCAGAGCTGGAAGCGCTCAATGAAATCGCTGCGGAGGGTGGCGCCGCGCCACTAGATAAGAGTTATGCAAGCTATACGACTTAGAACTTTTTATGGCCGACTTTGACCTGCTCGCTCTTGGCGAAGTGATGCTCCGGCTCGATCCCGGCGAGGGACGAGTCGCGACGGCGCGCCAGTTCAACGCTTGGGAAGGCGGCGGAGAGTATAACGTCGCACGCGGTCTGAGGAGCTGCTTTGGCTTGCGCACCGCGGTCCTAACGGCTCTGGCGGATAACCAGGTAGGCCTGCTCATCGAAGACTTGATCCGCCAAGGCGGAGTGGAGACAACGCTTATCCAATGGCGTCCTTACGACGGGATTGGGCGAGCGACGCGCAACCCTCTTAATTTTACCGAGCGTGGCTTCGGTCAGCGCGGCGCGCGCGGCTGCGTCGATCGCGGTCACAGTGCCGCCTCGCAACTCAAGGTGGGCGACTTTGACTTCGACGAGCTCTTTTCTACGAACAAAGTGAGATGGCTTCACACCGGCGGTATCTTTGCCGGCCTTTCCGAAGAAACGGCGGAGCTAACCGTGCAGGCCTGCCAGACGGCCAGGAATCACGGCGTTAAAGTCTCCTACGATCTGAACTACCGTGCTTCACTCTGGCAGGAGCGCGGAGGCTTCGCAGCGGCGCAAGCGCTGAACCGACGTGTGGTGTCTCATGTCGACGTGATTCTGGGGGCGCTGACCGAAGAACAGATAATCCCAGTTAAGAACCTTGGTCACTCCGAAGATATCTTCGCAGCCGAAGCTGCCCTCGCGGAGAAGTCGATCGCCGCGATGCGAGAGGAGTTTCCTCACCTCGAAGTCGCGGCTCTAACTTTCCGTCGAGTTCATACTGCCTCACGCAATGACTGGGGTGGTATCGCTTGGATTAAAGGTGTTTTCCATCGCTCGCGGAACTATCCAAGCTTCGACGTCCTTGATCGCATCGGTAGCGGAGACGGATTTGCCGCCGGACTCATTTATGGGCTGCTGAACAACGTGGAACCGCAACGGGTGACTGACCTGGCCGCGGCACATGGAGCGCTCGCCATGACCACTCCGGGTGACACGAGCATGGCGACCCTGGACGAAGTGCTGGCGCTAGCAGATGGCGGCGATGCTCGGGTAACCCGTTAGCGAGGGCGAACCGTTACTTTAGTCGTGTTACGGAGCGTACTTGATGTTTTTCCGGGCCGCCTCCGCGTGGATTGTTTCCGCGACCTTTTCGTCGAACGAGTCCTCCTTACCCGCACCGGCGAGGCGCTTGTTCTCGGCTTGGATATACGCATCGCGTTTCCCGGCCAGCGCGTCTATCTCCTTCTGGGCGGCCGCGCGATCGTCTCGCGCCGTGGCGACGCGCTTCTCCAACTCAGCGCGACTTAGATTCTGGAACTCCGCGGGAAGCTTTTTCTGGTCAATCGATTCAAGCTTCAACTTATCGTTTGCCAGTGCGTCGAGTAACTCTCCAGAGCCTTGCACAGCCTTGTTCGTGCGCGAGTTGTAGCTTAACCGGTCGGCGGTAGCTGCGGCCGGAGCGCTCTCCGCCGCGGCTTGCTTCGCAACCACTTCTCCGCGCAGGTCCTTATCGCCATAGGGAATCAACGTCGCGCCGATCTTCCTATTCAACTCAGCCAGCCGCGCATCCATCGGTGTCGCGACCACGGCTATGTTCCCCGTCTGCGCGATCGCCGCGTAACGACCTTCCGCAAGCCGGGCGATCTCCTGCCAGATCGGCGTGGTTTCCGCCATCGCGCCGCATTGCACCGTGTTGATGATCAAGTCCTTCTTCGCTGCGATCCGGCAAAGCTCGGGATACTTTGGCCCATCCGCATAGTCCATGTGCGGCGGCGCGTCGCCAACGAGGAAAATGATCTTGAGCACGTCGCGCTCCTGGCTCCAGGTCATCTTATTGATCGCTTCGGCCAGGCCTTCGTTAACTGACTCCGGGCCGTCTCCACCGCCGCTGGCGGCAAAGCCACGAAGCTGTCCATAGATCGCATCGATGTCGTCGGTCAAAGGCGAGGATTTCACGACATATTCGTCGCCTCGATCGCGGTAGGCCACCAAACCAAGCCTCAGCGCGGGGGTGGGTTTGGCGCTGATCATCTCATTGGCGATGGACCAAATCTTTTGCTTCGCGCCCTCGATGAGGCCGCCCATTGAGCCGGTGGTATCAAGGACAAAGCAGACTTCGATCCGTGGCTTCGGGGAACTGGGTTTTGGCTCAGTTGCGAGCGAAGCGGAGCAGACTAGGAGACTGGTAAATAATGTAAGTGCGATTGTTTTCATAGGTTCGTTAGTCAGTGATTTCGTAAACGGTGTCGTCGA
The DNA here is from genome assembly GCA_963831805.1 of uncultured Verrucomicrobiae bacterium. Taxonomy (GTDB): domain Bacteria; phylum Verrucomicrobiota; class Verrucomicrobiia; order Chthoniobacterales; family UBA10450; genus Palsa-1392. The sequence continues at coordinate 792,432 of CAWHRN010000005.1, forward strand.
GCGCGAGGAGAAGGTTTGGGCCGAGAGCCAGCCAGGGAGCCGCCTCGGGATGCTGCTTCAGAAGCGCGAAATAGGCGTCGGAGTTGAACTGCACGTGCTCGCGCTTGCGCACATTCTGCGCGTTGCTGTCGACCCATTGATTTCCGTTCTGGAAGAAGGCGCGACCGTTCACGAACTTCGACTGCTGCGCGTATTGGGTGATGCGGTCCCGTTCGGCCGGCGCGGCGGGAGCGGCCATCGCGCTCAGGCCACGGACTGACTCAGCGGTTCCTCCTGAGATCGAAGCGCCGGCTTGCTCGGCGTACTTAAACATATTTTGGCTCCGCGCGTTCGCGACGCCGTCCGCGCCCTCCTTCTTATCCTTAAAGCCGACCCAGGCTTTCGCGACTTCATCACGCGCCGCGGTATCCGCAGTCATCTGCTGCAAGGAACGCGCGGCCGTGGGCACATCACGCCGAGCTTCGTCCTCGACAATGAGATAGGCGGTGTAAGGCGTGACGATGCCATACTTTCGCGCCAGTTCGCTCGCCTCATCGCGCAGCTCGCCGGTTTCGCCGCGTAACCGGATTTCATCGAGGAGAAACCCGACCCGACGCGTGGCCCAGAGGCGCGGGACGAACTTGTTCTCCGTCTGACGATCCTCGAAGCGAACTTTATAAGTGAAGGTCTGCTCATGTCCGGCCGCCGTCCCGGTGAGACGCGCCTCAACTTCGCCCGTGCCGGAATAGCGCCCGGCGACGACGAGCTGATCGCCCTTGAACATGTCGGGCAACGCTGCCGGATACATCTTGTTCGTCCGTACGCCGCCGTCGAAGCTAAGACTTAGATTCGTTAGGGCCGGTTCCTTGATCCGGGTGTAGAAGTTCGAGAGCTTCACCTCGAGGTCTTCGCCGGCGAGGACATACTGGCTAAAAGCGCGGGTGCCTTCTGCGATCTGATCGAGTAACTGGGTATTGACGTCCGACCCGATGCCGAAAGAGAAAATACGCACACCGCTGGCTTTCGTTACGTCGGCTACGATTTGCGCCGGATCGCGGGTTCCAACCGTCGGTAATCCGTCGGTCAAAAAGATGACCACAAAAGGACGATCGCTCTTTTCGGTCCGAAGCTTGAGCGCTCTGTTCAAGGCGTCGGCGATCGCCGTGCCGCCGATTGGTTTCAGTCCCGCGATGAAGTCAGCGGCCCGACGGCGATCGCTCCCATCAGCGGCGACCAGCTTGCCGAAGAGTGGTTCCGCTTCCGTGGAAAAACGCACGATCTCAAACCGGTCGTCCGCATTCAGGTTTTCGACGCAGAAGCCGAGCGCCTTCCGGGCTTGCTCTAATTTTGCGCCGGCCATCGAGCCCGAGGTGTCGACGACGAAGACGATATCCTTCGGCGAAGGCTTCGCTTCCTTTGCGATCGTGGGCGCGGCCAGGAGGACAAAGTAACCATCTTCGTCTGCGTCAGGTTTCTGAGTCAGCAGAGTTAGACCGACATCCTGAGCCGCTGTGCTATAGACGAGCTGGAAATCCGTTTCCGGCTTTTCGTCCTTCGATTCATAGCCAATGACCGCCTGGTTTGCACCCTCCCGTTTGATTTCGACCTTATGAGTCGGCGAATAGATCGACGCGAGCGGCTGCGTGGTCTTGAGCTCCACCTTCACACTCAGGCTCTTGATTGGCTGCGCGGAGAACTTCTCCGTGCTCATGGGATAAGTGTATGTGACCGACCCGCTCCCGGCAGGTAACAGCTCCGTGTAAGTGATCCTGATCGGCTTGCGGCTATGCGGCTCGATCGGATAAATGCGTACCTTGAAGAGATCACGCCCGGCGTACTCGAGCAAAGCCGGGTCGCGCATCCGGCGCACGATATCCTCGTAGATCTGGCGCGCTTTCTCCGCCGGGAGCAGCTCGGCCTCGACCATCTTCCCGCCGATCTCGATGCTGAACTTGTCGATGTGCGCCTCTTTCGGTACGGGAAACATGTAAGTGCCTTCGAGACGCTGATTGTTCGGGTTGTAAAACTCCTGGTCGATGGATGTCACGGCCACCTGACCGTCGATCTGGACGTCGACGTGATGACTCGTGACCTCGAGCGGCGCGAAAGGAAAGCGACCGAGCGGCACCGGGACCGGTTGTTCGATGACGATGAAGCCATCGCCGCACGCGGAGCAGAGCAGACCGAGCAGGCAACCGGCGATGAGCAGAAACGATCTTGAGTTCATGAAGCATTAGTCGGCAACGCCGAAAAAATGCTCCCGGTTATTTTGTCACCCCGGAAAGAAGGTTAGTCTCCGACCTGATGGACGACGAAACTGAGCTGATCGCGCGCTGCCGCGCACAAGAGCGCGATGCGTGGGATGGGCTCTTCGATCGCTACTACGCCGTCGTCGCGCGCTTCGTTTTCCAACTCTCGGGAGATTTCAGCCACGAGGACACAGAGGAGATTTGTCAGGAGACTTTTCTTTCGGTGGTGCGCAATCTCGGTTCTTTCCAAGCGAAGAGTTCCTTCCAGACTTGGCTGCTCCGGATTGCTAGCAATAAGGCGATGGATTTCCGGCAAAAGGCGCACGCCGCGAAACGAGGCGGGCAGAGCGAACACTTCTCGCTCGACAGTTCAGCCGATGGAGAACGGCCACCGCTCGATCCGCCGACCACGCGCCTTGGACCGGACGGCCTGCTCTTGCAACTCGAGAGTGTTATACTCGTTAGGCAAAGCCTCGATCGCCTGAGCGCACCCTGCCGCGAAATCATCGAGCTGCGCTATTACGGCGACTTGAGCTATGAAGAAATCGCCGGCGAGCTGAGCCTCAATCCGAAAACGGTCAGCTCGCGGCTGAGTAAGTGTCTCGACCGCCTCGCCGCGTTCGTGAAAGAATTTTTTCCCTCGGCCGATTCATTTGCCGTCTAACTTACCGTGATGCCGCCGGAGCCAAAGAAACCGATCGAGGAGCTGCTGGAAACTTCGGCGCAAAAGCGGCGCGCGGAGTTCGGCGCCGATCCGGCGATGCCCAACCCGATGCGCGCCCGGCTCCATGATGAGATCGCGGGTCGTCGGGAAGCGACTCCGCGGAAGCGCTGGTTTGCTTTTTCGTGGCCGCGGCTCGCACTGGGAACGGCCTTCGCGTGTTTGCTCTTGGGAGCGGGATCATGGCTCTGGCGATCCCGGGAAATGCCTAACGACGGTGCGCGATTTGCCACGGCGACGGACCGGCTGGAAATGACCGCGCCCGCGGCACCGCCAACGCGAACAGCCGACGCCGCGAGCGCCGCCGCGCTGTTGAACACGGACGCGAAGTCCGCCCTGGCCAAGAATCTTCCGGGCGCGGAAGCGCCCGCCCAGACCTTTAGCCAGGCGGCGGCAGATTCGCTCCGAGATCGCGCGGGGTCGGACAAGAGTGAGGCGGCCGCCGAGAATCGGACCCAGCAGTTCGCGCAGACGAAGGACAAAGCGGCCTCCGGGCGCGCGGCGCGGCCTCAGGCACCGAGGATTCTGGACAATTTCAAAGTGGAACAGAACGGCCGCGATATTCGGGTCGTGGACGAAGATGGATCTACCTACACCGGCCGCATCGAAGAGCTCGCGCCTAACGATCAACGAAACATCCTAAAGGCAAAACGAGCCGAAGCTGAAGCCCAACCCGCGCCGGCCGCTGCCCCAGCCGAGGCTGCGAAAGGGACGATATCCGGCGGCCTTTCCGCGCCTAACACTGAATTTCATTTTCGCGCGAGTGGCTACAATGACCGGCTGCAGAAACCGCTGGTCTTCGAGGGCAATTACATTGTGGAAGATGCTCCTGCGCGAATGGACTTGCAGGCCGGGACAAAAAAGCCGCACGGCCAGCTCTCCGCGCGCATCCTCGGCACGGCGAAAGTCCAAGGCCAGTCGCCGGTACAGATCGAGGCCGTGACTGTGCCGCCAAAATAAGGGCGGCCTTTACTCGTTAGGCGCCTCGCTTAACGCGGCGTCTCCGCCTTGTCGGCGTACGGGCCTTTGCGCAGGAGAGTATCGATTCCGCCCTGGTCCCGCATCAGCGCCATCATGCTCCAATGGATCTGCCCCGGCGAAGAAGTGCCCCGGCGCGTCAGCTCGATCTGGTCGACGATTTCCTGCGCCGGTCGTTTTGAGCCAATGCGCTCCGTCGCGATCCCGGGCCAGACCGGCGTGCCGTGACTCTGCGCGCGCCACCAATCGAGCAGGACGGGAAAGCTCTGGTCGGCCGGATGAATGCCCCAATAGAGCTGCGGCGCGAGGTAGTCGACCCAGCCTTCAGCGAGCCATTTGCGCGAGTCCGCGAAGAGCTGGCCATAGGCGTCGAGACCGGCTTTGGTGCTCGCCGGGATGCCGGGTTTCCAGATCCCGAAAGGACTGATCCCAACGCGCACGCCGGACTTCGTCGCCTTCACCGCGCGATACATCGAATGCACGAAATCGTTGATGTTCTCGCGTCGCCAATCGCCGCGACTCAGCCCGCTCCGGCTGCCATAACGCTGCCAGCTCGAGTCATCGGGAAAGGTCGCCGTGCCGGATTTGAGCGGATAAGGGTAAAAGTAATCGTCGAGATGCAAGCCATCGACATTATAGCGCCTAACGATGTCAGTGATTACGCTGATGACATAAGCGCGCGCGGCCGGTTCACCCGGATCGATCCAGAGTTGTTTCCCGAAACGCCGGACCCATTCGGGATGTTCCTTCGCGACGTGATTCGCGGGCAACGCCACACTCGCGCTGATCGCCGCGCGAAAAGGATTCACCCAAGCGTGAAGCTCGAGCCCGCGCGCGTGCGCTTCGCTGATCGCGTAGGCCAGCGGATCGTAACCGGGCGAGACGCCCGCGTGGCCCGAGAGAAATTCGGACCACGGCTCCTTTTGCGAAGCGTAAAGCGCGTCACTCGCGGGGCGGACTTGGAGGAGGATGGCGTTGAGCTTCAGCTCGGCGGCGCGATCAAGCAGCGCGCGGAGCTCGGCCTTTTGCGCCTCCGCGGGAAGACCCGGCCGGGACGGCCAATCGAGGTTGTAAACCGTCGCGACCCAGGCGCCGCGAAATTCCCGTTCGGCGGCGCGACCAGGCGAAGCGAGCAGCGCGAGCGCGAAACAAATCGGGCCTAACGAGGATAGGAGTCGGGAGTGGGTCATGGTCATTCCCGCAAGAGAGCGTGCGCGGTCGGTTCGTCCACGATCAATTCGCGCATCAGCTTCCCGCGGAGGGCGGCGCGGAGGCCGTTGACCTTGCGTGCGCGGACTCCGCCTGACACTGCGGCATCCGGAGCTGTTTCGGACTCACCTCCGCGCCATCCTCCGCGCCGCGTACGGCCGTCGCTTCCGCATCATGTTCCCGATGGTCACCTTGCCTGACGAACTCAACGAAGCCCGTGTCGCGCTCGCCGCCGCGCACGCTCAGCTCGATCGCGAACAAATCCGGCACGCCTGGCCGCTGGAAACCGGGATCATGATCGAGGTTCCCGCGGCCGCGCTAAACGTGCGCGCCTTTGTCGAGGAGGTCGATTTTTTCAGCATCGGGACGAACGACCTCACGCAATACACGCTGGCCGCGGAGCGCGGCCATGCCCAGCTCGCCGGCTTCGACGACGCGCTTCACCCAGCTGTTTTGCGACTGATCGGCCTCGTCGCCGCGACCGCGCGGCGGCACGGCAAGTGGACTGGAGTTTGCGGCGAGGCTGCGGCCGATCCGAAGGCCGCTGCGGTTTTTCTCGGTCTCGGCGTGCGCGAACTGAGCGTCGGGGCCGGCGCGCTCGCCCGTCTCCGCCGTGCCATCCGCGAAATCGATTTGCGCCGGACTCGTTAGGGCCTTTTCGCCTTGAGCGCGGGCCAGCGCTGCACCACGTCCGCGGCGGCTTTTTGCAAATCTGCCACGGCCGCCTGCTGCTGCGGAGTCGGCGCGGCATCGACGCTTTCAATTTGGTCGAAGAGCCGCCCAATTTTTCCGAGCACCTCCAGCTCCAGTGGGCCGCCGCCGCGAGCCGCCGCCGGGCCGGCCAGCGCTTCGAGCTCCGTCCGCCACGGACCCGGTTCCTTCTTTTCGCGGGCCAGCTTTTTGTATTCCTCGCCGATCGGCTGGAGGGTTTTGCGCATCTCGTAAAGCCGGGTGGCGGAGGCGAACTGTTCGGCCAAGTCAGCGGTTGAGGCTTTGTTCCGCGGATCCATCTGCAAGGTCAGCGGCTGGGTCAAAGTCTTCCCACTCGTCGTTAGGCTGACGGAATATTTCCCCGGCGGGAGCCACGGGCCGGTCGGCCGTGGCGCGGTCTCGTGCTCGATCGCGGTCATCGGATATTCCGGATCGACCCCGGGGAGCGGCGCGCGGTGCAGGTCCCAGAAGAAGCGGTGCATTCCCGGTCCCGCGGGGAGCACGGCCGGCGGCTTGACCCAATAGCCCGGGATTTTCAGTTTCTCTTCGGGGCGCGGAAGCGAGTCGGTGCTGGCGTAACGCCGCACGATATTTCCCTGCGCATCCTTGATCTCCAGCGTGACCGGCCCGGTCGTTTCCGCGCCTAACGAATAATCGATCATCGCGCCTTCCGGCGGATTTTCGCCGGCTGGTTCGTCGGGCGGCAGCGGGGTGTCGGTGTTCGTGTTCCAACGGACCCGGAGCGCGGTTTCCGCCGCGAAAAGTCTGGTTGACTTATCGTTAGGCTGGAACTGCCGAAGCGCCGTAATGTTGTCGAGAATCCAAAAGCCGCGGCCGTGCGTTGCGATGCAGAGGTCGTCGTCTTTCACGATCAAGTCGCGGACCGACGTGGCCGGCAAATTCAACCGGAGCGATTGCCACGAGTCGCCATCGTCGAGCGAGAAGTAGACGCCGCGCTCGGTTCCCGCGAAGAGCAGCCCGCGCCGCCGCGGATCTTCGCGCACGACGTTGACGTTCTCGTCGTCAGACAAACCCCGGACGATTTCCTGCCAGGTTTTGCCGTCGTCGCGCGTCCGGTAAAGGTGCGGCCGGAGATCGTCGAGCCGGATCGTGTTCACCGCCGCGTAGGCTGTTTTTGGGTCGAAGTGGCTCGCGTCCATGAGCGAGATTTTCCACCACGCGCCGATCTGCGGCGGGGTGACGTCGCGCCAGTTTTTGCCGCCATCGGTCGTGAGGTGAATCAGGCCGTCGTCCGTGCCGGCCCAGATACGTTGTCCGTCGAGCGGCGACGGCGCGACGGTGTAAATCACTCCGCGCTGTTTCGGTTGCGCGCTTGGGTCCGCTTTGAAAACGCCAACGCTCACCGGCGTTTCATAAGTCTTCCGCGACAGGTCCGGGCTCTTCTCCTCCCAATGCTGCCCGCCGTCGCGCGTCTGCCAAAGCGTGTTCGCGGCGAAGAAAAGCAGGTGCGGATCGACCGGCGAAAAGATCACCGGCTCCGTGCGAACGACGCGGAAATCATCCGAGCGGAACAGCCGCGGAACGATCTCCTGGCTCTGGTGCGTACGCCGGTCGTAGCGGGTCAGCTTGCCGCCGTAGACGATCTCGGGATCCAGCGGATCAGCCGCGACGTAGCCGTATTCCTCCGCGCCGACCGGATGCCAGTCGCGGAAGGTGATCTGGCCATTCGGTCCGCGGCTGTCGATCCCGACCGAGCCGCTTTCCTGCTGGCCGCTGTAAAGCCGATAGGGAAACGAATTATCCGCGCTCACGTGGTAAAGTTGCGCGGTCGACTGGTTGTACCAGGAGCTCCAGGTCGCGCCGCCGTTCACGGTGATGATCGCACCCTGATCGCTCGCGAGCGCGACGATCTTGGAATCGTTAGGCGAGATCCAGATGTTCTGGTAATCGTCGCCACCCGGCGCGCCGCGCCAGCCGTCCCAGGTCTTCCCGCCGTCGGTCGATTTCCAGCAGACCGTGCTCGTGGAATAAACCAGCCGCGGATTCTGCGGATCGATCTGCACGACCGGCAAATCGCCGCCGCCGATTCGGCCGGCGGGCCGCTTGTCGTCGGTCGCAATCTTCCAAGTCGCGCCGGCATCGTCCGAGCGATAGAACTGCACCTCTTTCGCGGTCGCGACCGCGGCGAAGAGCTGCTCCGGCGCGTTCGCCGCGAGCGCGAGGTGCGCCTGCACGATGTCGTTAGGCAAGCCGCTGCGCAGTTGCGCCCAGTTTTTTCCGCCATCGGTCGACTTGAAAATGCCGCCCTCTTTCCCATTCCAAGCCGCGTTTTCCCACGGGCCTTCGCGCGCTTCCCAGAGCGAAGCGTAAACCGTCTGTGGATTCTTCGGGTCAATCACCAGATCGCCGCCGCCGGTGTTCTCATCGCGGTAAAGCGTCTTCGTGAAACTCTTGGCGCCGTCGGTGGAGAGAAAAATTCCGCGCTCCTCGTTAGGCCCATAGGGATGACCCGCGACCGCGACCAGCACGTGATCGGGATCGCGCGGATCGACGGCGATCTGCGCGATTTGCTGGCCGTCGCGCAGCCCGAGCTGGGTCCAGGTTTTCCCGGCGTCGGTCGATTTGTAGACGCCGTTGCCGACCGAGAGATCGGGCCGGTGCAGCCCTTCGCCACTGCCGGCGTAGACGACGTTCGGATTCGAAAGCGAAACCGCGAGCGCACCGATCGAAGCGGTCGGCTGGTCGTCGAAGATCGGCTGCCAGGTGCGCCCGTAGTCGTCGCTCTTGAAAATGCCGCCGTTGACCTGCGCCATGTAGAAAACGTTAGGCTGCGAAGGAACGCCGGCGATCGCACGCGTCCGTCCGCCGCGGTAGGGGCCGATGTTGCGCCAGTGGTAGAGATCGGAGAAATCAGTCGGCGCGGCGAAGACGGAAATGCCTAACGAAAAAGCAGCAGCGAAGGTGAGAAAAAAGCGCGATTTCACGGCCGCACGATACGCCACCCGGCGCGTCACTCCACCTTCGGGGGTAGCGCACACCGGGACGTGTGCGCTACGCGGGCGTCACGGGCGCCGGCTTTTTCTTTGCCTCCGCCGCGGCCGCGAGGCTGGCGTCGACTGCCTCCGCTTCGCGCGGATGGATTCCGTGATAGTAGGTGTTCGATTTCGCGAGGTCGCTCTTCCGCATGAGCAGCGCGTCGAACCGCTCGCGCCGGCTCAGCTCGTAGACCTTGTCCATCTTGATCGCCTCGAATGGACAGACCTCGACACAAATCTGGCAGCTCATGCAGACCGAGATGTCGATGTCGAAGGTTGCCGGATAAAACTGCGGCTTGCCCATGTAGTCGGGCTTTTTGTCCGTGCTCTTGACGATGTAGATGCACTGCGGCGGGCACTCTTTCTCGCAGATCTTGCAGGCGACGCAGCGCAGGCCGGCTTCCGGATCGTTATCGAAAACGAGGAAGGGGAAGTTGCGCGAGTTCTCCGGAAGCGGCATGCGCTCCTCGGGATATTGCACCGTCGTTAGGCGATCCTTCTCGAAATAGCTCCCAAGAAAATTCCGGCCCGTCACCGCCATGCCTTTGAGAATGCCTGTGCCGATCATCTTGACCCGACCATTTAAGCAGTGGGCACCGGACTTGTCTCAGGCAAGATTTTGCTTTCCGCGCCCAGGCGTCTTCCCCGTCGTTCGAATACCTGATAGAGCGTCGGAAGCACGAAGAGCGTGAGCAGGGTCGAGCTGGCCAGTCCACCGATGACGACCGCGGCGAGCGGCTTCTGGATTTCGCTGCCCGGCCCGGTGGCGAAGAGCAGCGGGATGAGGCCGAGCGCGGCTACGCTCGCGGTAATGAGGACCGGCCGCAGGCGCAGGACCGCGCCTCTCACGACGGCGAGATCGAGGGCGAGCCCGTCGCGGCGCAGCTCGTTGAAGTAGCTCACCATGACGACGCCGTTGAGCACGACGACGCCGAAGAGCGCGATGAAGCCGACGCTTGCGCTCACGCTCAAATTGAACCCGCCAAAGACGAGGGCGAGGATGCCGCCGATGAGCGCGAAAGGAATGTTGAGGATGATGAGAAGCGCTTGCCTAACGGATTGGAAAGAGGCGAAGAGGAGGAGGAAAATCGCCGCGATCGTGAGCGGGACGACGAGCGCGAAGCGTTTCATCGCGCGCTGTTGATTCTCAAATTGTCCGCCCCAGGTCATGAAATAACCGGGCGGCAACCTGACCGTGGCCTCGATCTTCGCCTGCGCTTCTGCGACGAAGCCGCCGAGGTCGCGGCCGGTCACGTTGCACTCGATGACAATGCGGCGTTGCGCCATTTCACGGCTGATCTGGGCCGGCCCTTCCTCGACGTAAACCTGCGCAATCTGGCCTAACGGAATCAGCGCCCCGGTCGGCGAGCTCACCAGAATTTTGCGAATCGAGGCAACATCGTTCCGCGCCTGTTCCGGGAAACGCACGGCCAGTCCAAAGACTTTCATTCCTTCGTAAACCCGGGTCGCTTCCTTCCCGCCGATCGCGGTTTCCACGACCGCTTGCACGTCGGCGACGTTAATCCCGTAACGCGCAATCCGCGCGCGATCGATTTCCACTTGGAGGTAGGCGAGGCCGCTCACTTTCTCGAGATTGACGTCGGCCGCGCCCGGGATCGTCTGCAGGACACGCGCGACCGCCTCGCCTTTTTGCCGAAGGACGGCGAGATCGTCGCCGAAAATTTTGATCCCGACGGCGGACTTTACCCCGCTGACCAATTCATCGACACGGAGCGCGATCGGCTGCGAGAAACTCGACGCCACGCCGGGCAGGTCCGCGAGCGCTGCGCGCATTTTCCCGACCAGTTCGTCCTTCGTTTTCGCCGTCGTCCATTCCCGATGCGGCTGTAGAGTCACGATCACGTCGCTGATCTCCACGCCCATCGGATCGGAAGCGATATCGGCGCGACCGGTCTTGGAAACGACGTCGATGACCTCGGGAAAACGCTTCAGGATTTTCTCGGCCTCGGTTTGCAGGGCGAGCGAAGCGGGGAGCGAAATGCTCGGCAGCCGAAAGGTCTGGACCGCGATCGAACCTTCATCGAGCGCGGGCAGAAATTCCGTGCCGATTCCCGGCACCAAGGCGAGCGAACCCACAAACGCCGCCAGCGCGACCAGGGTGACGCGAACCGGATGGCGCAGGCACGGCTGGAGTGCGCGCGCGTAAAGATTCTTGAGCCCGCGAATGTGGCGGGGATCCTGCGCGCGCGGCCTTTGCCGGAGGAAGAATGTGCAGAGCATCGGGATGAGGGTGAGCGAGAGAATGAGCGACCCGAGGAGCGCGAAGGAGATGGTGAAAGCGAGCGGGCTGAACATTTTTCCCTCGAATCCCTGGAGGGTGAAGAGCGGCAGGAAAACGATGATGATGATGCTGATCCCGAAGGCGATCGGCCGACCGACTTCCTGCGCGGCGCGGAGGACGACAGCGGTTTTGCCGGGCTGCGCGGGGTCGTTAGGCGAGGGCTCTGCGGTCAGATGGCGATGAATATTTTCCACCATCACAACCGCGCCATCGACCATCATGCCGATCCCGATGGCGAGTCCGCCTAACGACATCAGGTTCGCGCTCAAGCCCCAGGCACGCATCATGATGAAAGCGAAGAGCGCGGCCAGCGGCAGGACGAGGGTGACGATGAGCGCGCTGCGCAAATCGGCCAGGAGCACGATCAGAATCAAGAGCACGAGCACCGCGCCTTCGAGAAGTGCCTTGCTCACGGTACGGATCGCCTGGTGCACGAGATCGGTCCGATCGTAAAACGGAACCAGCCGCACGCCGGAGGGGAGCGCTTTCTGGATCGCGGGCAATTTCGCTTTTACCGCCGAGACGACTTCGCGGGCGCTCGCGCCTTTCAGCATGAGAACAATGCCGGCGACCGCTTCACCGCGGCCGTTCGCGGTCACCGCACCCTGCCGCAGCTCGGCGCCGATCTTTACTTCCGCGACATCGTGCACGTAAACCGGCGCGTGCTCCGGCGCGGCAACGATGACGTTGCCGATGTCCTCGAGATCGCGCACCAAGCCGAGACCGCGGACGACGTACTGCTCCGATTGATGCTCGATGAAGTTGCCGCTGGCATTGGCGTTGTTCCGCTCCAGCGCCTCAAAGACCTGACTAAGAGTCACGCCTAACGACGTCAGGCGATCGGGTTTGAGGATGACCTGATATTGCTTGACCAGGCCACCAAAGGAATTGACGTCGGTCACTCCCGGCACCGTGCGGAGAATTGGCCTAACGATGTAATCCTGGATCGTGCGCAGCTCGGTCGCGTTCTGTTTTCCGTCCGCGCTCACGAGGGTGTATTGGAAAATTTCGCCCAATCCCGTCGTGATCGGTCCCAGCTCCGCCTCCACGCCGGCGGGCAGATTCCCGCGCGCGCTTTGCAATCGCTCGAAGACGAGCTGCCGCGCGAAGTAGTCGTTCACCCCATCTTCAAAGCTGACTGTGATCGCGCACAATCCGATCTTTGAGACCGAGCGGATTTCCGTTAGGCGAGGCAACCCGCCGAGCGCGATTTCGATCGGCCGGGTGACCAGTTTCTCGACTTCCGGCGGCGACATCCCGCCGGCCGTGGCGAGGACCTGCACCTGCACGTTGGTGACATCCGGAAACGCATCGATCGGAATCTCCCGCACCGCGACGACGCCGAAACCGATCAGGAGCATGGTCGCCAGCAGCACGAGCAGCCGCTGCCGGATGGAGAAATCAAGGATGAGGTCGATCATGGCGCGCTACTCCTCGCCGAACTCGCTTTTGCCGAGCTCGGACTTCAGAATGAAGCTGCCGGCGGTGACGACCCGGTCGCCGGCGTTTAATCCTGCACGCACTTCGACCTGGCCGTTTTCCGTGCGACCGAGCTGCACCACGCGGCGCTGAAATTGGCGGTCGCTCAAGGCGAGAAAGACGATCTGGTTTCCTCCCTCGGTCTGGATCGCATCCGCGGGAATGAGAAGCGCACCGCGCGCGACGGCGGTCGTGATTTCGACGTCGGCGAACATGCCGGGCCGGAGTCGGCCGCCCGGATTGTCGGACGCGATGCGCGCTTCCAGGGTGCGCGCCGCGGTCTCCACCTCGTGGCCGAGCCTAACGACTTCGCCGCGGAAAGTTTCCTCCGGATAAGCGACGACATGGAAGCGCGCGGCCTGCCCGACTGCGATCGCGCCGAGGTCGCGCTCCTTGATCTCGGCGATGACCCAGACGCTCGTCGGATCGCTGATCGTCAGGAGCGCGGTATTGGCGTCGACCTGCTCGCCGACCGCGCTTTTCCGCTCGACCACGATGCCGTCGATCGATGCTTTCAGTTCGAGAGCTTTCCCGAGCAGCTCCGGCGTCTCAATCGTGGCGAGAAGATCGCCCTTCCGCACCGGGTCGCTCAGATCAACCGCCAGACTCACGAGCCGGCCCGGGAAAGTGCTCGCCACCCTGGCGGTTTTGTTTTCGTTCGCGGTCACGCGGCCCGGGGCGGACAAGGTCACCGCGAGGTCGCCGATCGTGGCAGTCGCGGTTTCGAATTTGACCAACGCGAGGTCTTTTTCGGTCAGCGTGACGAGGCCGGCTTTCGTTGCGGGAGGCGATTCGGCGTCGGCCGCGGCGGGAGGTTTCGAGCAGTTGGCGAGAAAAAGAACGAGGCCGGCGAGCGAGCTCAGGAGCAAGGGTGGTTTCATTATTTTGATTCGTTAGGCAATGATTTGAGATTGAGGGGAACGCCGACGGCGGCCTCGAGATCGGCGCGACTGGCGGCGAGCTGAGCGAGCGCTTCGAAGTAACCGGCTTCGGAGTCGAACGCCGTCCGGCGGGCCTCGAGATAGATCAGAACGGAGGTAGCGCTCTGCGCGTAACTCCCCTCCGCCTGCGCTACGACGCTGCGCAGCCTTTCGCGGAAAGCCGGGGTGTAAAGCGCGAGCTGCGCCCGCGCGAGATCGAGCCGTGCGGCGGCTTTCACGACCGCACCGGAAATCTCCGCATGCAGCTTTTCCGCGATCGCGGCTTCCTTTTCCTGCTCCGCCTGAGCGGTTGCGATTTCACCGCGCGCTTGATCCCAGAGCGGCAACGCGATGGTCGCGCCAAGGCCGTAGGTCTGTTCGCGGCCGGTGTATTCCACGCTTGGGCCGAGCGCGATGTCCGGCCGACGACCGAAGCGCGTTTTCCGAAGATTAAGCCGGGCGATTTCGCGGGCTTTTTCCTGCGCGCGCAGGCTCGGATTTCTCGCGCGGGCGAGAGCAAGGTAATCGCTGACCTGCCCAAGTGGTGCGCTGGTCGTTAGGCTGCCTTGGAGGTGGAGCGGCGCCGCCGGGTCGCGCTGCAGGAGAGTATTTAATTCCACCCGCGCCGCGCTCGCCTCCGCCTCGGCCGCGCCCGCCAGCTTGCGCGCTTCGATCAAATCGGCTTCGGCTTTGACCGTCTCGAAATCGGACGCATAACCACTCGCCGCCCGCTTCGTGGTCGCCGCCAGAAACGTCTCAGCCGCGCGGATCTGCTCGCGCCGCAGACCTGCGATTTGCTCGGCGGCGAGCTGCGCGTCAAAGGCGCGCCGGACGGAGTTGGTCAGTTGAAAAGCAAAGGCCTCGAGCGCGATCTGGTTGAGCGCTACCTGCCCATTCGCGAGCGCAAGCAGGAGCTGACGTTTACCGGGAAAGAGGAGGAACTGACTGAGACTTAGCTCGCCGTGAAATTCAGTTCCGGTTTGGCCGGCCTCCTTCGTTTGGCGAAGGCCGGGCGCGAACGTGAGCTCGGGATTTTGCCAGGTGTTGGCGCTGGTCACGCCGCCGCGCGCCGCGTCGATCCCGGCGCGGAGGGCGCGCAATTGCGGATGCCGGCGAAGCGCTTCCCCGCTCAGCTGGTCGAGCGTCTCGGCCCGGAGGATCGCCGCGCTGCCGAGCAGGAGCAGACAAAATATCTTACAAAAATGAGGTGACATAATAGTGCGAGGTGAAACAAGAGCCGCCAGGCGGCTGAGAATGGCGCGCACGAGATCGCGCGCCCGATCGGAGAGAGCCCGAGAGAGAAGAAGCGCCTCGTTAGGGCGCAAGAAGTCCGCTCGGGCGTTTAGCCGAGCTGAGGCGGATGATCGATCTCGGCGGGAGATCCGATCGCCGTCTGCACCGCGTCGTCCGCGAGGAGCGTGACGCGTTGAGGAGGAAGGAAAAAGACCGGGCGATCGAGCGCGATCGCCGAGCCGGTGTGCAGCGAGCAACCGCAAGCCGGGCAACTGCCATGATCGCCGGTCTGCGCTTCACTCACGCAGGCGCCGCTGGCGTCGTGCACCGCGTCCGCCACGAGGTCACCCGTGACCACGAAGAACGCGAAAAACGCGCACAACAGGTGGAAGGTTTTATGGCGGAAGCAGTTCATCGCGACGCCGGCATCGATACGGAAGCGATCTCGCGGTGTCAATCCTAGTCGATGCGCGAACCGGTGGACCCGCCCGGCGCTGACGTCATTTCCGCGCTTCCGGCGTGACCGTGAGGGTGACGCGCTGGCCGTTGCGCTCGACGATCATTTGAAGTGGCTGGCCAATCTTCACCGCATCGAGGGCGTAGGTGTAATCGTAAATGTTCGTGATCTTCTGGCCGCCGAATTCGACGATCACGTCGCCGCCTTTCAGTCCGCCTTTTTCCGCCGGGCTCGCGCCGCGCACGCCGCTCAGTTTCACGCCTTTCACCTCGGTGGTGTAATCCGGAATCGTCCCGAGATAGGCGCGCAAGCGTTTCGCGGCCGCCGGCCGCCGGACCGCTCCGCTCGACCTTCGCGTAATCGAGCTTCTCGTTCGTCTGGGCGAGGTCGGTGATGATTTGCTGCGAGAATTTCGCGATCCGCTCGAGGCCTTCGTAGTTCAGCTTCTCCGCGGTGTCGGTCGGCCGATGATAATCGTCGTGCGCGCCGGTGAAGAAGTTGAGCACGGGAATGTTCTTCACGTAGAAGCTGGTCGCGTCGGTCGGCAGATAGGGATCGTCCTGCAGGGTGAGGTTGAAGCCGGCCGCGACGTTGCGCTTTTCGAGCAGTTTCCGCCAGGCGTGCGACGAGCCGACACCCTGGACGGTGAGCTTGTTCTCGCGCAGCCGGCCGACCATGTCGGCGTTGACGTAGGCGACGATCTTGCCGAACGGCACCGGCGGATGCTCGCAGAACGCCGCCGAGCCGATGAGACCGATTTCTTCGCCCGACCAAAGCGCGAAGATGATGCCGCGCTGGAATTTCTCCGGGTGCTCGGCGCGCTCTTTGCCTAACGAAGCGGCCAGCTCCAGGACCCAGGCGTCGCCCGAGCCGTTGTCGTCCGCGCCGGGGTGAATCTGGTTTTCCTCGCCGGCGCGATCGAGCGAGTTCGAACCGCCGTGGCCGAGATGATCGTAGTGCGCGCCGATCATGACATACTCGCCGTCGCCGCCGGACGCGGGAGGAAGGACGCCGATGACGTCGCTGTCGCTTTTCTTCAGGTGCTCGACCGCGCAGGCGAGTTTCATCTTCACTTTCGGGAGAACGAATCCGTGGTCGACGTGCGGATTTTCATCGTCGAGCGCGGTCTGCAACTGCTTCAGGTTTTTGCCGCTCGGGGCGAGGAGCGCGTCGGCGACCGTGCCGCTGATCGAGGCGGCGACGATGCCGCTCCCGGAAGCAGTATTATCATTCGTGAGGG
Source organism: uncultured Verrucomicrobiae bacterium (assembly GCA_963831805.1). Lineage (GTDB taxonomy): Bacteria > Verrucomicrobiota > Verrucomicrobiia > Chthoniobacterales > UBA10450 > Palsa-1392. The sequence goes on from CAWHRN010000005.1 coordinate 808,906, forward strand.
GAAGAACTTCGCCCGCGTTCGGCGAATTCGGGCCGGTGACGACGAGCACGCCTTTGGCGCCGCGCTCGCGCGCCAGGAGCGCCTTGTAGCGCAGGCCGGCGTAGCGATTCAGCTGCGCGCGCCGTGCGGGGTCGACGCCTTCCGGCACGTAGCGCAGGATGAGCACGATCTTCCCTTTCACGTCGAGGCCCGCGTAGGAATCGTAGGGCGCGCCGTTGCCTTCCGGCACCTTGAGGCCGTAGCCGGCGAAGACGATTTCACCTTCGACCGCGCCATTTTCGCTGAACGAAAGCGGCCGAAAACCGGAGTCGAGCGCGGCCTTCATCGGCGGCATTCCTTCCGCGGCGATCTCACAATGGGTCTGGTCAGCCAGAACGCGTTCGCCGGAGTTGAACTCGAACGATTCGAGGAAATCCTTGCCTAGCGGCTTCAGCCCGTCTTCCCGAAAACGGTCGGCGAGCCACTTCGCCGCCGCCTGCGCGCCCGGCGTCCCGGTCATGCGGCCGTCGCGTTTGGGATCGGCCAGCCAGGTGACTTCGCGGCGCAAATCTTCCTTCGTAATTTCAGGCGAAAAAGAGTCGTTAGGCGGAACATTCGCCGCTGCGCCCTGACCGCGCCGCGGCGCCTGCGCGAGCGCCGTCCGCGCGGCGGCATCGTTCCAATCGGCGAGGAAAATCTGCGCCTTCCCGTCGCTCGTGCGCCCGCTCGTCCAGGCCAGTTGCTTTCCGTTAGGCGAGAAGACCGGCAGACCGTCGAAGCCGTTGGTGAACGTCACCCGGACCGGCTCGTGTTCGCCCTTCGCGTCCACGATGAAGAGCTCGAAATTCTCGAAGCCGAGCTTGTTCGAGGTGAAGATAAGGTAGTCGCCGCTCGGATGAAAATAGGGCGCCCACGACATCGACTTGAAGTCGGTGAGCTGCCGTTTGTCCGAACCGTCGAGCTTCATCGTCCAGACGTCGGCGATGATGCCGTTTTCCTCGAAATGCCGCCAGACGATGCGCTGGCCGTCGGGGGTGAAGAAGGGCCCGCCGTCGTAGCCCGGCGCGGTCGTCAGGCGACGGACGTTCGAGCCGTCGGCGTTCATGAGGTAGATGTCGCCGAAATAGGCGGGATCCTGTTCGTAACGCTTGTGCCGTTCCGGCGAAAGTTTCTCCAGCGGAAAAGCATCCCGAAGCGAGCAGAAAACGATCTGCTTTCCATCCGGCGAGAACGCGCCTTCGGCATCGTAGCCTAACGTGTGCGTGAGATTCCGGAGATCGCTTCCGTCGCGTTTCGCCGACCAGATGTCGAAATTCTCGTCATAGTCCCACGAGTAGCGGCGCTGTTTCCCGCTCGCGCGAAAATCCAGCTCGGCCTTCTGTTTCGCCTCCGCCTGCGGGTCGCCATGGGTGGAAGCAAAGATCACCCGATCGCTTCCCGGCTGAAAAAAGGAGCAGGTCGTTTTGCCTTTGCCCGGCGAGACCCGGGTTGTGTCGCCGGTTTCCAAATCGAGTGTGTAGACCTGATAAAACGGATTCTCCGGCTCGCGCTCGCTTTGGAAAATCAGCTCTTTGCCATCCGGCGAGAAATAGCCTTCACCGCTCCGTTTACCTTCCAGGATCAACTGGCGCGCATTCGTGATGAAGCGAGTTTCCTGTCCGGAGTCATCCGCCGCGAAAGCGGGCACGGTCGCGAGCAGGGCAAGCAAACAACTAACAATTTTTTTCCTCACGCGGGCCACGGTATGAAGCGGGAGAGAGCTCTTCAAGCCCGGCGGTTCCGGCTCGTCCCTCGGCCGGGTTCGGGCACAGGTTCTCAGCCGAGCGTAAGGTGAAAAAATTCCAGACTAGGAAAACATTCGAAACCAGCATCGAAGGAAACGAGCCGGCAGCCCGCGCCTTGGGCGAAGGCGGCGAGGTAGGCATCGGTCCAGTGGTTGACCGGAAAGTCGCTGGTTTCAGAGAACGCGGAGAGTTGCACCTCGATATCGAGGGCTTCGCCCAAAAATGTCACTTCGGGCAGAGCGATGAAATCGCGGTAGATTTTCCACGCCTCCACCGGGGTGAAGGGACGCTCTTGCATGACTCTGGGGTTGGTGGCCAGCCGGAGGAGGCCGAGCATGGTGATGCGGCAGAAGGCGAGATGGGGAGCGCCTTCGTTCTCCCAGTAATGGCGCGCCCGCCGATGATGTTGATGGTCCTCACAAGCGAGCGCCAGCCAGACATTGAGATCGGGCAGGTCAATCTCCGCCATGGGCATCTTCGGCGTCGAGGATCTGAGCGATTTCCGCGTTGTCGAGGGCTGGGATTGTGACGCCGGTGGCCCGGCGTGCAATGGGCAAGGGACTGCGGATCGGCGAGACGCGAGTGGCGCCTTTCCCGCCGCGCAATCCATCTTCAATAAAGGCGGTGAGGAGTTCCTTCATTTTTACACCCTGCCGGGCGGCACGGGTTTTTCAACTCCCGGAACAAAGGGTCAGGCAAATCCAAGGTGGTCCTCATTTCGCATATTGATGCGAAAACATTTTAGCGTCAATATGCGAACCACTTCGGGTTCTGAGGCCTTCAGCGATCGACCTCGCCCATCACGATGTCGATCGAGCCGAGGATGACCATGACGTCGGCCACAGTATGACCGAGACACATGTCTTCGAGGATCGTTAGGTTGATCAGGCTCGGCGGGCGGACGCGGTAACGGTAAGGGTTTCCGGTGCCGTCGCTGATCAGGTAAAAGCCAAGCTCTCCCTTCGGCGCTTCGATTCGGCCGTAGGCTTCGCCGACGGGTGGTTTGAAGGCGCGGATTTTGACCTTCGGATTCATGATCGGGCCTTCCGGCAGCCCGTCCATCGCCTGGTGCAGGATCGTCAGGCTCTCGCGTAGTTCGAGGACGCGCATCATCAGCCGGTCGTAGCAATCGCCGTGATCGCCTAACGGGACGCGAAACTTGAAGCGCGGGTAAATTCCGTAGCCGTCGACCTTGCGAATGTCGTAGTTCACCCCGCTGGCGCGCAGGCCGGGGCCGGTGATGCCGGCGTTGATCGCCAGTTCGGCGGAAAGTTTCCCGACCTCCTGAGTCCGGGCGATGAGGATTTCGTTCGTCGTGATGAGCTTTTCGAATTCGTCGAGGAAGCGCGGAAAGCCATCGACGATTTTGCGCGCGACCTCCATCCAGCCGGGCGGCAAATCGATCCGGCAACCGCCGAAACGCATGTAGTCGCACATCATCCGCGAGCCGCTGAGCGACTCGAAAAGATCGAGAACCCGCTCGCGTTCGCGGAAGGCATACATGAGTGGCGTGCCCCAGGCACCCATGTCGCTGAGGAGGAAGCCTAACAATGAGGTGTGATTCACCAACCGGGTCAGCTCGGCGAGGATGACGCGCAGATATTCGGCGCGCTCGGGAACTTCGATGCCGGCCAGTTTTTCGACGCTGAGCGCATAGGCCCAGTTGTTGGTCATCGAGCAAAAATAATCGAGCCGGTCGGTGTACGGCATCGAGCCGAGATAGCTCGTGTTCTCGCCGATCTTCTCGTGGTTGCGGTGAAGGTAACCGAAGACCGGTTTGAGCTTGCGCACGATCTCGCCGTCGAGCGCGACGTTCATGCGGAAAACGCCGTGGGTCGACGGATGCTGCGGGCCCATCGAAACCTCGAGCATCTCGCCATCGAAGCGCGAGGTCCGCCGCGGCGGCGCCTCTTCCAATTCGTGAAAGCCCGTCGTCATGCTGCGGTCTGGAGAGTCAGCCAGTGAGCCGGCAGATGCACGCGAAATCCTCAGCGACGGCGGGACGCATGACGAGTTCGCGGCATTCTAGGGAGAAAAGATCAGGAGCAGGAACACCGCGAAGAGCAGCAGATGAATGCAGCCCTGCAGGACGCTGGTTTTTCCGCTCCCGAAGCTCACGATGCTGACCGCGAAGGTGAGGATGAGCAGGGGAAGATTGCCGCCATCGAGCCCCAGTGTCACGGTGCGGCCAGTGGTCATGCCGATGACGAGGACGGCGGGAATGGTGAGACCGATAGAGGCGAGGACGGAGCCGTGGAGAACGTTGACCGAGCGCTGGAGATGATTTTGCATCGCCGCGTGCACCCCGCTAAGCGCCTCGGGCGCCAGCACCAGGCTCGCCACGATCGCCCCGCCTAACGCCTGCGGCATGCCGAAGCGTTCGATGCAGTTATCCAGCGGCACGGCGAATTTCTCCGCCAACGCCACCACCACGACGAGATAGAGAAAGAGCATCGCCACATGGAAAGATGTGGAGCGCACGACCAGCCGATGATGTTCCACTTCGTCGTCGCTATTCACCCCAGAAGTCTCGCGGAAGAATCCGCTATGCCGTCGGACCTGGATGAAGAGGAAAATCGCGTAGAGCGTCAGGGAAACAACGATAAGGAAGATTTGCTGCACGGAATCCAAGTGCGGGCCGTTCAGGGACGTTGTGAAGTTCGGCAGGATCAGGCTGAGCACCGCGAGCGCCATGATGGTGTTGAGATAGGCGCCGACGCCTTGCAGGTTGTATTGCTGCTCGCGGTGGCGCAGTCCGCCGAGGAGGAGTGATAACCCGATCAAGCCATTGAGCGCGATCATGAGGACGGCAAACATCATGTCGCGCGCGAGCGTCGGGTTATTCGCGCCGTGCAACATCGTGACCGAGATCATCATGACTTCGATGCTGATCGCGGAGAGAGTCAGGATAAGAGTGCCGTAAGGCTCGCCGAATTTGACCGCCAGACAGTCGGCGTGCCGCACCACCGAGATCGCGGACCAAAGAACACCGAGAAAAAGCCAGGCAAAGACGCCCAAGAGCCGCCAGGGCTCCACGCTCTCTTCCATCCGGGTCCCGAAACAAAGAAAAGCCGCGGCGCTGGCCAGCCCAAGGAGCAAAGGCAGCTCCGACCGACAGAAAGCAAAAAACCCGCGGGGCGGCGCCGGCTGAGCGTGCGGATTGGCAGACATGAGCGCGACCTTAATCGAGAAGGTTCGCGGCACGCAATGCCGGCAATTCGAGCGCCCCGTTCCGCAGCCACGAACGAGTTACGAGGGGCCTGGACTCGCCAGTCAGATTCTCCGCGCCACCGGCGAAGGAGGCGGCGCCGGCGATCAGGCCAGCGCCGGAGCGATCGCCCGGGCGGCGACGCGGCGGGCCAATTCTTCCGAGATGTCGTTCGCGTATTCTGCGAGCAGACTTTTCTCGCGTTCGGAAAAATGCCGCGGTTTGGTGGCGAGCAGGCAGAGGGTGCCGACGGGCTGGCCATTAGGATGGTGCAACGGCGCTCCCGCATAGAAGCGCAGGCCGCGTTCCCGAATGAGCGCGTTGTTGGCGAAACGCCGATCGCGCGCGAGGTCTTCGATCACGACCAGTTCGTTCTGCGCCACGACGTGACCGCAGACCGATATCGACCGCGGCGCTTCCCGGGCGAGGGCCAGATCCTCGGGCAGCCCGCTCTGGCTCTTGAAGAATTGCCGATCGCGATCGACCAGCGAGACGAGCGCAATCGGGACGTCGAAAATACGAACCAGCTTGGCAGTGATGCGGTCGAAAAATGGTTCCACCGAAGGATTTAGGAGATCCATTTCCGCCAACGCGGCCAGGCGCGCATCGTCGTCGGCTGGGATGGGAGCTTCCACCATCTCTTCGGTCAAACGCGGAGCCAGTTTGGCAATTTGCACCGCGGCGTCGGCCAGAGTGGTCACGACTTCGTCCACACCGGAATCACGCAGCCGCTGCGCCGCCTCGGTCAGGTTTTCGGTCGCGCCCCAGAGGCCGACCACGATTTTCGAGCTCGGCAGGCGCGCGCGCAGCTTGGTCGCAAGATAGCGCGCGTGGATGACGGTGGAAGGCGCCACGACCGAGATGCAAACCACGTCAGCCTCAGTCGTCAGCTCGATCAACTCTCCGGCGCTCAAGCGGGCGGAGGCGTTCTGGACTTCGGCGCCGGTGTTTTCCATCAATTGGGCGAGCATCTCGCCGGCGATTTCATCGCGCTCGGCTCGGGCCGGCAGGCAATGGAGCCGGCAATCAAGCACCGGCAGCGGCACGGCCGGAACGTGTTCGGCGAGCAGTTGGTCGGCGTCTTTTTTCGATTCCGGCACCGGACGGTTGCGGTAATCCTCCACGATGTCGCGCACGCCCTGTTCGACCGCGCTGCGTTGCTCGTCATCGAGCGCCTCGCGTCGATGATCCATCTCGGCAGCACTGATGACGGGGACCAGGACCGCATCGTAAAGGGAGGTGAGCGAATTTTCCTTCACATAGGCGTCCGCCAGCGCGCTCGCTTCATCCAAGCCGTCGATCAGCAGACGATGATAACATTCCTGCGCCGGGGTGAGCGCTTCCTCGTCACTTAGCAGGGTGCTGAGGAAAGAAAGCCGCGGGACATGGCGACCCATCACGACCACGCAGACGGTCAGCGGCGTCGAGAGCATGAGCCCGATCGGTCCCCAGAGCCAGGTCCAGAAAACCGCCGCCACGATCAGGGCCATGGAAGAAATGCCGGTGTGTTTTCCGTAGAGAAACGGCTCGATCACATTGGCCACGACCAACTCGATGACGACGAAAAGGGTGACCGTCAGAAGCGGCATGGTCCAACCGGGCGAAACCGCCAGCGCGACCACCGTCGGGAGCGTGGTCGCAATCCAGGAGCCGATGTAAGGGATGAAACGAAGAACCGCGCCCAGCGAACCCCAAAGCATGGCATTCGGCACCCCGATAAAGTAGAGGCCGACCGCAATGCAAATGCCGAACGTGACGTTGACCAGCAACTGCATGCGCAGGTAACGCGAGACCCGATCCCCGGCGTCTTCCATCGCCCGGGCCGTCGCACTGATCCGGCCCTGGCCGACCAGGCGAATGAAACGACTGCGCAGATCCTCCCGCTGCAAAAGCATGAAGATGACGAGAAGGATAACGAGCGCCGCGGTTCCGAGCGGTCCGAGCAACGGCGCGATAATCGACTTGATCAGATCGATCGGGTTCCCTTTCGAGGTTTCGACGACCTTGACCGGGACCGCCGAAGTCGGCGGCGTCGGCGGTGAAGCGACAGAGGTCTCAGGTTTGCCCGACTGCTGGGTCACGACGACATCGGTCTCCCCAGGGAGGCCCTTTTTTATCTCGTCGACCGCCTCCGAGAACTTGCTGAAGCCGCCGCCCTTCGGCGAATCGAAAGCGTGCAGCTTCGCTTCGATATTGACTTTGTAGTCCGGCAGCCGCGCCGCGAGATCGACCAACTGCCGGGTCAACATCCAGCCGGCCGCGCCGAGTACACTAAAGATCAGAAGAGCCGCCAGCAGCACTGCGGCGATGCGCCCGATCCAACGTTCCATTCGGGTCACGAGCGGAGCGAGGAGAAAGGTGATGAGCGCGGCCAGGGCCAGGGGAATGAGGAGTTCGCGCGTGAAATAAAGACCGGCGATAACGAAAGCGGCCAGCGCAATGGTCCAGAGCCCGACCAATGCATCGGAGGCGGCACTTTTGCTTTTGGGAGTCTTAATCGGAGTGGATGCCGTCATGCCGGCGAGTTGTTTGGCGACCGGGATTGCGCTGCGTTGGAAAGTCTAGCCCTGAATCGGAGAACCGAACGCCTTTAGCTGCTTCGTGCCGGAAAAGATGCGGAAAATATTCGCGCCGACCACCGGCGCGGAAGCGGGGCGAGGCCGCCGCGCGTCGACGTCTTTTCGTTAGGCGCCGATCTGCTCCGCGCCGTCAGCCTGCGGGCGGGGGGCGTAATGTTGTTTCGCCTTCTCCAGCACCTCGTCGTGCGGAGTCGGCTCGTATTCGTAGTCGTCCGGTTCGACGTAATCTTTCCGCATCGGATGATCGATGAACTCATCCCACATCAGGATGCGCCGGAGATCCGGATGGCCGTCGAAGTGGATGCCATAGAGATCGTAGATCTCGCGCTCCTGGAATTCCGCGCTCCGCCAGATCGGGGTGAGGGAAGGCAGTGACGCGTGCTCCGCGCGATCTTTCGTCCTCAGCCTAACGACTAAAGGACCATGCTTCTTCTCGATCGAGTAAAGGTGATAAACCGCCTCGAGATAACCGGCGAAAAATTCCTCCTGGGTTTCCTCGATTTCCTTTTCCTCGCCTTCGACCAGCTTTTTCACCTTCACTTTTTTCTTCACCGTGCGATCGAGCCAGTCGACGCCGGTGACGTTCGAACAGTAGTCGAGCTGGAGCGCCGGATCGTCGCGCAGGAAGCGCGCGATCATGACGGCAAATTCGTTAGGCAAGAGCAGCGACGGTTGCTGCGCCGGGCCGGGATTGGGAATGCTCTCGAGCTTGGCGCCCGGCGACGCCTGCTCGATCCGCGTCTTGATTTCCTCGAGCGACTCCATCGTTAGGCGCGCTCGATCGCCGGCGGGCGGAAGAGATCAGGGTTCGCGGGCGGCTCGAGATCATGCTCTCCGAAAGCCGGCACCGGGAATTCGCTCGGACGCCCCGGCTGCAGATGTGCCGCCTTATTCGCGCCGGTTAATTTTTGTTCGTCGATCTTGCGCTGCAATTCCATGAAAGCGTGGAGCAGCGCTTCCGGCCGTGGCGGGCAACCGGGGATGTAAACGTCGACCGGGATATAGCGATCGATTCCTTTGAGGACGTTGTAGCCCTGCTTGAACGGCCCGCCGGAAATCGCGCACGCGCCCATCGAGATGACGTATTTCGGATCGGGCATCTGGTTGTAGAGCCTGACGATTTGCGGCGCCATCTTTTTGGTCACGGTGCCGGCGACGATCATGAGATCGGCCTGCCGCGGCGAAGGCCGGAAAACTTCGCCGCCGAAGCGCGCGAGATCGTAGCGCGACGCCGCGGTCGCGATCATCTCGATCGCGCAACAGGCGAGCCCAAACTGCAACGGCCAGATGGAATTCTTACGCCCCCAATTATAAAGCTCCTGCATCGACGTGACCCAGACGCCTTGCTTTTTCAGCTCACTCTTCAGGCCTTCGTCGATTATCGCGGCGCCTTCCATCACTTCGCCCAAGTTAAACACCCTTTGCTCCAGGCCCAAACCAGGCCTTCGAGCAGCAGCAGGAGGAAGACGAGGATGGCCAGGAACGCGCCGAACGGCAGCCCGGTGAAGGCGACCGCGAACGGGATCAGGAAAATCGATTCGACGTCGAAGATGAGAAAGATGATCGCGTAGAGATAGAACTGCGAATTGAACTGAATCTGCGCGTCGCCTAACGACTCCACGCCGCACTCATAGGTCGCGTTCTTCGCCGCGCCTGGCTTTGGCGGCTGGAAAAACCGGCGCCACATCCAGGCCAGGACAAGCGGCGCGATCGGGAAAGCCAGCGCCACGCCGATGAAGATGATGAGGAAAAAGTAAGGAGACGGAGTCATGCCTTTGGTTGCCTAACGATTCCTAACGATCCGTCACAAATATTAATTCTCTCCCAAGTCGTCCTAGACCACTCCCTGATCCAGCATCGCGTTCGCGACCTTGAGGAAGCCCGCGATGTTCGCGCCGTCGACGTAATTCCCCGGGGTCCCGAAGCGCTCCGCGGTTGCCCGGCAGGTCTTGTGAATCGCTTTCATGATTCCCTGCAAACGTGCGTCCACTTCCTCGCGCGTCCACGAAATGCGCATGCTGTTTTGCGCCATCTCCAGGCCCGACGTCGCGACGCCGCCGGCGTTGGCCGCTTTGCCCGGGCCAAAAAGAATCTCCGCGTCCACGAAGAGATTCACGCCCTCGATCGTCGTCGGCATGTTCGCGCCTTCCGAGACGACGTAAACGCCGTTGCGAAGCAGGTTCGCCGCATCTTTTTCGTTGATCTCGTTCTGGGTCGCGCTCGGGAAAGCGCAGTGCGCGGGATGATTCCAGAGCGGGTTGTAATCGAGCCGCGGATCGGCCGGGATGTAAACGGCCTCGGGAAATTCCGCGGCGTATTCCGCGATCCGGCCGCGCTCCACATTCTTGAGCCGCATGAGGAAGGCGAGTTTCTCCCGCGTGATCCCCATTTCGTCGTAGATGTAACCGGCTGAATCGGAGAGCGTGACGGGCTTCGCGCCGAGCTCGATTAATTTCTCGACCGTGTATTGCGCGACGTTACCGCTGCCGGAAACGAGGCAAATCTTTTCGGCCAGCTCCTCGTTGCGCGTGTTCAACATTTCCGCCGCGAAATAAACCGCGCCGTAACCGGTTGCCTCCGGGCGGATGAGCGAGCCACCCCAGCCGATGCCTTTACCGGTGAGCACGCCGGTGAATTCGTTCCGGAGCTTTTTGTACATCCCGAAGAGGTAACCGATCTCGCGCGAGCCGACGCCGATGTCGCCCGCGGGCACGTCGCGATACGGGCCGATGTGGCGAGAAAGCTCGGCCATGAAAGCCTGGCAAAAGCGCATCACTTCGTTGTCGCTTTTTCCCTTCGGATCGAAATCGGAACCGCCTTTGCCGCCGCCCATCGGCAGCGTCGTCAGGCTGTTTTTAAAGACCTGCTCGAAGGCGAGAAACTTGAGGATGCCGAGATTGACTGACGGATGAAAACGCAGCCCGCCTTTGTAAGGCCCGATCGCGCTGTTCATCTCGATCCGGAAGCCGCGGTTCACTTGCACCTCGCCTTCGTCGTCCTGCCACGGCACCCGGAACATGATCACGCGCTCGGGCTCGACCATGCGCTGGAGGATCTTCCCCTCGCGGTACTCCGGGTAGCGCTCGAGCACCTGCCCGAGCGAATCGAAAACCTCGTGCACCGCCTGGTGAAACTCCTGTTCACCCGGGTTCTTCGCGATCACCTGCGCCATCAATTCTGCGAGGTCAGTTTTCATAAGCTGCTTTCACTTTTGCCTAACGAAGACGCGAGAGCCGCGTTTTCGCCGCCGGCAGGAATAGCGGGTCGCGAGGGTCGCGGACAAACACAAAATGCTGCGCGCCGGGCCAGCCGGGCGATTCCCGACTTGCTTAAGAAAGCGGTCCTCGCTTTTCTCTCCCGCAGGTGAGCGGCTTTCTCGACCAGATTTTCGTCCTCGCAAAAATGCGCGTTCTTCTGCTCTTCGTCGGCGCGCCGGCGTGGGTCGCGGCGATCGTTTCCAGCCTGCTCAACATCGTCGCGTTGCTCGCGGTTTTCCTTTCGCTCTTCGCGCTGATGTCGCTCTTCGAGAGAAAGATTCTCGCGCGCATTCAAAACCGGCTCGGGCCGAATCGGGTCGGTCCCTTCGGCCTGCTCCAGCCCGCGGCGGACGGGATCAAGATGCTGATCAAGGAAGACGTCGTGCCGTGGCGCGCGGACAAGGTGGTGCACTTTCTCGCCCCGATCCTGATGGCGGCGACGGCGATTCTCGCGCTCGGCGTGATTCCCTATGGCCGGAACATGACGCCGTTCGCGATCGATGGCGGGATTCTGTTTTTCTTCGCGATCGGCTCGACCACGGAGCTGAGCGTTTTCATGGCCGGCTGGGGCAGCAACAACAAATTCTCCATGCTCGGCGCGATGCGCGCGATCGCGCAGATGATCAGTTACGAGCTGCCGCTCATCATCACGGTGCTGCCGGTCGTGATGGTGGTCGGCTCGCTCCGGCCGGACGCGATCGTCGCGGCGCAAGCCGGCTGGTCGTTAGGCATTTTGCCGCACTGGTTTGTTTTCACGCCCTGGGGTTTTGCGGCTTTCGTTTTGTTTTTCGTTTCCGGATTGGTGGAGTCGAACCGGACGCCGTTCGATGTGCCGGAAGGCGAATCGGAGATCGTCGCCGGGCACATGACGGAATACTCGGGCTTCAAGTACGCGATCTTTTTCCTCGCGGAATATTTCGGGATGTTCGCGATCAGCGGGCTCGCGGTGACGCTTTTCCTCGGCGGCTGGCATGCGCCGCTGCGGCTGCTCGAGCTCGTGCCGTCCTACGTTTGGTTCTTCGCCAAGCTCGGCGTGCTGCTCTTCGTTTTCGTCTGGATTCGCGGCACGCTCCCGCGCACCCGGGTCGATCAGGTGATGGGTTTTGCCTGGAAATTCATGCTCCCGATGGCCTTCGCCTGCCTGCTCGCGGCGGCGGTCTGGCACTACGGCGGACGGCGCGGGACGGGCTGGCTTTGTTCGTTAGGCGTGATCGTCGTCGTCTATCTCGCGCTCGGGGCACTGCTCCAGACCGGGAAGAAATTCGCGACGCGCACTTATCGTTACGCCGAATGAGCAGCGTCGCTTTCATCGCGCTCGCGATTCTCACTCTGGCAGCCGCATTGGCGGCGGCGTTGCTCCCGAAACTGGTCCACGCCGCGCTCTGTTTCGCGGCGGCGTTTGTCGGCGTGGCCGGGTTTTACTTCTTGTTAGGCGCGGAATTTGTCGGGCTGGTCCAGGTCTTCGTTTATGTCGGCGCCGTCGCCGTGCTGATCGTCTTCACCATTCTGCTGACCCGCCGCGAAACCGAACGCGAACCTGGCTTCCACTGGAGCGGCCTGCTTGTCGCCGGCGCGGTTTTCGCCGGACTCGCCTGGGTGATCGTGAAAAGCGGCGGACTGAATGTCGCTGCGCCGCCGGCCGTGGCCTTGACCGTCCGCCAAATCGGCGAGGCGCTCATGACCGATTACGTCTGGCCGCTGCAGTGCGTTGGGTTGGTCCTGACCGCGGCGCTGATCGGCGCCCTCGTGCTCGTGATGGAGGAAAAACGATGACACGATTCGCCCGGGTAGCGCACGCGTCCCGAGTGCTGGCGACGGTGTTCCACCGTCGCGAACTTTTTCTTGTCTCCACCTTTTTCGGTCGAAGAAGGTTTCACGAAAAGTGCGTCGCGTTGGAACAACGCAACCAGCACACGGGATGTGTGCGCTACCCGGAGCAGATCTTGCGATGACTCCGACCCTCTCCGCCTTCCTTCTCGTCTCGGCTGCGCTCTTTTCCATCGGCCTGCTCGCCGCACTTAGTCGGCGGCACGCCATCTTCATCCTCATCGGGATCGAGATGATGCTCGCGGCGGCGGGTTTGAATTTCATCGCCTTCTGGCGCTTCGGTCCGCAACCGGCGCCGCCGACCGGCGTGATGGTGACGATTTTCGCGATCGCCATCGCGGCCGCGGAAGCAGCCGTCGGACTCGCGCTCGTCATCGCGGTTTACCGCCATTACCACACCACCAACGTCGACCAGATCGATCAGCTAAAAGGATGAGCCTCGGGAGCGTCGCTTATCTCTGGCTGATCCCGCTGGTGCCGCTCGCGGCGGCGGTTTTCATCCTCGCGCTTTCGAGTAAGCGTCGCGAGCTCGCGGCGGGAATCGCGATCGCCGGACAAGTGATCGCGCTCCTGCTTTCGCTCGCCGCTTTCCGCCCGACCCTCGCCCTGCCCGGCTATCGCGCCTTCACGAATTTCACCTGGTTCACCTTTGGCGAACAAACGCTCCGGCTCGGCTTTGTCCTCGATCCGCTCACGGCCGTGATGCTGGTCATGATCACGTTCGTTAGTCTCTGGATTTTCGTCTTCAGCGTCGGCTACATGGCGGCGGATAAAAACTTCACCCGCTTCTTCGCTTACCTTTCATTTTTCTCGGCCGCGATGCTCGGCGTGGTGATCGCGAACAGCCTGCTGCTGCTCTTCATCTGCTGGGAACTGGTCGGGCTCGCGTCGTATCTGCTGATCGGTTTCTGGATCGAGAAACCGAGCGCCGCCGCGGCCGCGAAGAAGGCCTTCATCACCACGCGGATCGGGGACCTCGGCTTCTTCCTCGGAATGCTCTGGCTCTACGGCAAGAGCGGCACGCTGCTCTTTTACGATGGCGGGAACGGCGCGCTCGAACCGGGCGGACTGCTGTCGTTAGGCACGAGCGCCACGTTTATCGCGCTTCTGATTTTCTGCGGCGCGGTCGGCAAATCGGGGCAATTCCCACTCCACGTCTGGCTGCCGGACGCGATGGAAGGCCCGACGCCGGTGAGCGCACTCATCCATGCCGCGACCATGGTGGCGGCGGGCGTCTTTCTGGTCGCGCGGGTCTATCCCATCTTCTCGTTAGGCGCGATCAATGGCGTTACTCCCTCGCTCAGCGTGGTGGTCTGGATCGGCGTCATCACCGCGCTCATCTCCGCGCTGATCGGCCTCGCCCAATGGGACATCAAACGCATCCTCGCCTACTCCACGGTCTCACAGCTCGGGCTCATGATGGTGTCGTTAGGCGTGGGCGGAGTCGCCGCGGGGATCATGCACCTGCTCGCGCACGGCTTTTTCAAGGCACTGCTTTTTCTCGGCTCTGGCTCGGTCATTCACGGTTGTCATGAGGAACAGGACATCCGCAGGATGGGCGGTTTGCGCGGGTTGATGCCGGTCACGTTCGCGACTTACGCGATCGGCATGATGGCGCTGAGTGGCGTCCCGCTGTTTTTCGCCGGCGCGTGGACGAAGGAGGAAATTCTGCACGCGACTTCGCTCTGGCCGGCCTCGCGCGTGCCGCATTTCCTCATGCTCGTCGGCGTCGTGTTGACCGCGCTCTACATGACGCGGCAGATGATTTACGTCTTCTTCGGTTCGCGGCGTGCGGCGGCCGCGCACGCGCATGAAAGCTTGTGGGTCATGACGCTGCCGCTGGTCGTGCTCGCCGCTTGTGTGATCGGCCTGAGCGTCTTGCTCACTCCGGCGTGGCCCTGGCTCCAGAGCTACCTGCTGGGCGAACGCACGGTTGGCGAGTCATTGATCCAACCCGGGCTTTACGTCGCGCTGGCTTTGGTCGCGCTCGGCATCGGGCTCGGCGTGCTCATTTATCGGGGCGTCGGCGAGAGCGATCCGTTCGCGCGGACCTTTCCGCAGGTCTTTCGTTTTCTCGAACAGCGGATGTGGCTCGACGAGCTTTACGACGCGACGATTCTCGCGCTCGCGCGGACGGCGGCGCGCGCTTCCGATCTGCTCGACCGCTATTTCTGGGACGGTCTCGCGCGGTTCGCCGGCCTGCTCGGCGATTCGTTAGGCGGACTGACAAAGGGCTTCGACGAACACGCGATCAATGCCGGCGCGGATGACGCGAGCGACGCCGCGCGTGATTTCGGCCGACTGCTCTCCGCGCGGCATTCGGGGCAGATCCAGACTTATCTCGGCGCGGTCGCGGTGGGCATGCTCGCGTTGCTTCTTCTCTACGCATGGCTCACCTGATCACCGGGCTGATTTTCATTCCGATCCTCGGCGCGCTTTTCGCCAGTGTGGCGCCGCGCGGTTTCGGGCGCTCGATCGCGCTTGGGAGCAACCTGATCACGGCATTGCTCGCCTTCAGCCTCTGGCATCACTACGACGCCGCCGCGAGCGGGATGCAGCTCATGGAACGCCACGTCTGGATCCCAAGCATCGGCGCGGAATACCTGCTCGGGCTCGACGGCTTAAGCCTGCTCCTCGTGCTGCTGACTTCGCTCATTTTTCCGTTCGCGCTCCTCGCGCAACGGATGAGCCGCGGCTTCTGCGCGCTCCTGCTCGTGATGCAGGCGGCGCTTTACGGCACCTTCACCGCACAGAATTTCGTCCTCTGGTTTTTGTTTTACGAGATGAGCCTGCTGCCGGCTTTTCTGCTGATCAAAATCTGGGGCGGCGAAAAACGCGACCGCGCGGCGACGAAGTTTTTCCTCTACACATTTCTCGGAAGCGTTGCGATGCTACTCGCGTTCCTGGGGATTTATCTCGTTAGGGGAACGTTCGATTTTGCGGAGCTGGCGCGGCTCGGTCCCAGCGGGCTGGTGCCGGGAAAAAACGGCTGGCTCATCTTCGCTGGGATCTTCCTCGGGCTGGCGATCAAGGTGCCGCTCTTCCCGTTTCACACCTGGCTGCCCGACGCCTACGAAGCCGCCCCGACCGGCGTGTCGATGGTGCTCACCGGCGTGCTGTCGAAGATGGGCGTTTACGGATTCATCCGGCTGCTCCTGCCGCTTTTCCCGCACGAGATCAAAATCATCGGGCCCTGGCTGCTCGGGCTCGCGGTCTGCTCGATCGTCTTTTCGTCGCTCGCCGCCTGGGCGCAACGCGACCTGAAACGGATGATCGGTTACCTCTCGATCAATCACCTCGGCTATTGCCTGCTCGGGCTTTTCGCCGTGACCGCCAGAAGCGCCGCTTCGCCTAACGAGTCGGAAGCGGCCCTGAGCGGCGTCTTCCTCCAGATCTTCAATCACGGCCTGACCGCGGCCGCGCTCTTCTATTTTGCCGGCTTGCTCGAGCAACGGCGCGGCGCGCGCGGGCTCGCTGATTTCGGTGGGCTGATGCAGCGGGTGCCGTTGCTCTGCGGCTGGATGAGCGTGGCGATGTTTAGTTCGTTAGGCCTGCCCGGGCTGAACGGTTTCATCGGCGAATTCCTCATCTTCAAAGGCTCGTTCGCGCTCGCGGCCGGCTTCACTGCCGTCGCCACGCTAGGCCTGCTCTTCACCGCGGTCGCGCTGCTGCGCGCGATGCAGGCGCTCTTCAGTGGTCCGCTCGCGGAAACGTGCTCCGCTTTTCCCGAACTGCGGAGCGGCGAAAAATGGATCGTCGTCCCGGCGACGCTGCTCATGTTCGCGCTCGGGATTTACCCACAATTTTTGCTCAGCCTCTTCAACTCCACCGTGGCCCAGATAGCGCGATTGTTAGGGTAATTTCCACGATGAAAAATGACCTTGTCTCGCTCGCGCAGATCGCGCACTCGATTCATTTCCTCCGGGGTCAAAAGGTCATGCTGGGACAGGACCTGGCGGAGCTCTATGGCGTGACCGCGAGCGCTCTCCTGCAGGCGGTGAAACGGAACCGCGCGCGCTTTCCGAAAGACTTCCTCTTCCAGCTGACGGCGAAGGAGTTCGGCAACTTGAAATCACAATTTGTGATTTCAAGTTGGGGTGGACTACGCAGCCGGCCGTACGCTTTCACCGAGCTGGGAGTGGCCATGCTCTCGAGTGTCTTGAACAGCGAGCGCGCGGTGAAGGTGAACATCGCGATCATGCGCGCGTTTGTGAAGTTGCGCGAAACGCTGGAGACCAATCGCGAGCTGACGCAGCGCTTTGCCGAGCTCGAGAAACGCGTCGGGCAACATGACCAGGAAATCGCGGCGATCATCGACGCGATCCGGCAGCTAATGACGCCGTCGAAGAAGACGGCGCGCGAGATTGGCTTTCACGTGCGCGAAACGCCACCACGCTACGGGACGCGCAAACGCCGATGATCGCCTGGACGATTTACCTCTCTTTCGCGGGCGCGATTCTGGCGCTGCTGTTGCCGCGGTTGCTCGCGCGCTGGGTCGCGCTGGCGACGACGTCAGGCGGTTTCGCGCTCAGCCTCGCAGCCTTCTTCACGCCTGGCGCCGCCTTCGGACAGCTCGCCACAATTGTGCGGGTGCCTTGGGTTCCGGCGCTCGGCATGAACTACCATCTCGCCGTCGATGGCATTAGCCTAACGATGACACTGGTCACCGGCCTGACCGCAGTTTGCGCGGTGCTTTTCTCCTGGAAAATCGAGACGCGGGCGAACGAGTTTTTCTTCTGGCTACTACTCGTGGTCGGCGGCTCCTACGGCGTTTTCCTGAGCGCGGATCTCTTTCTGTTTTTCGTTTTTTACGAGCTCGTGATCGTGCCGAAATATTTCCTCATCGCGATCTGGGGATCGACGAACAAGGAATACGGCGCGATGAAGTTGACGCTCTATTCCTTCCTCGGCGGCGCGCTCGTTTTCATCGGAATCCTGGCCGCCTATACGACCGCCGGCTCGCTGGATCTGGTGCAGCTCGCGCAGTTTCAATTCAGCGCGCAGCTGCAAACCTGGGCATTCCCGGTCCTATTCCTCGGCTTCGCCATTCTTGCCGGCATCTGGCCGCTGCACACCTGGGCGCCGACCGGCCACGTCGCCGCGCCAACCGCCGGTTCGATGCTGCTCGCCGGAATCGTGATGAAGCTCGGCGCCTACGGCGCGCTGCGGGTGGCGCTGAATCTCTTTCCGTTAGGCTTCTCGGTCTGGCGACAATGGATTGTCGTCCTCGCGGTGATCGGGATTATCTGGGCGGCCGCGGTCGCGCTCCGCCAGGACGATCTGAAGTTCGTCATCGGTTATTCGAGCGTGAGCCACATGGGTTTCGTGCTCCTCGGGTTGGCCGCCGCTAATTCGTTAGGCGTCTCCGGGGCGGTCCTGCAAATGTTCTCCCACGGCGTGATCGGCGCACTCCTCTTTGCCCTCGCCGGCGTGGTTTATTCGCGAACGCACACGCGCAACTTGAACGATCTCTCGATTCTCGGACTGAGTCGCGCGATGCCGCTAGTCGCCTTTGCTTTCGTCGTCGCGTCGGCCGCCTCGATGGGCATTCCGGGTTTCAGCGGGTTCGCGGCGGAAATAACGATCCTGCTGGGCGCGTGGCGCGCTTTCCCGTGGGCGGTCGGTTGCGCGGGACTGGGGATGGTCTTGGTGGGCGCGTTTACCTTGCGCGCGCTGAAGCGCGCCTTCTTCGCCGACGACCATTTTCACCCGGCAAAAACCGCCGTAGCGATGACCACCGCGAAGCCGATCACGCTCGCGGAAAAGCTCGGAGCGAGTCTGCTGATTTTCGCCACGCTTGCGGTGGGACTTTATCCGAAACTGCTCCTCGACCGAATCGAGCCCGCAGTCCGAGCTCTGCATTTTCTCCAGCCGTGAACTACCTCGATCTCGTTAGGCTAGCCGCGCCGGAAATCATTGTCGTGCTGACCGCGCTGGTCGTCCTCACGCTTGGTCTCGTCGCGCGTCGGCTTCCGGGAATTTGCTCCGGGGTCGCCGCGGCCGGCTTGCTTTTCGCGGTCGCATCGGTCCTGGAGTTGCCGGCGCACGCCACACTTTTTCACGGAATGCTGGTGGTCTCGCCGCTCAATTCCCTCTTTCAGGTCATCTGCCTGGTGCTCGCCTTTTTCACCGTCGTGCTCGCGCGCGGCGGACGCAGTTTGCCTAACGACGGCGAGTTTTTTGGGCTGCTTCTCCTGGCCACGGTTGGCCTTCTCCTGCTTGTGGGAAGCGAGGAGCTGCTGATGATTTTTATTGGGCTCGAGCTCACCGGGCTCTCGCTCTACGTCCTCAGCGCTTTCGACAAGCGCGACCCGTGCTCGGCCGAAGCTGGATTGAAATATCTGCTCTTCGGCAGTGTCGCAAGTGCCTTTACGCTCTTCGGCCTGAGCTACATCTATGGCTGCACCCGGACGACCTCGCTCGTGGCGATCGCCGCGCAGCTGCTCGCTGGCGCGACGTCGCCGCTGCTCACGGCCGGCGTGGTGATGACGCTGATCGGTTTCGCCTTCAAAGTTGCGGCCGCGCCGTTCCATCTTTGGGCGCCGGACACCTATCAAGGCGCGCCGGTCCCGGCGGCGGCGTTCATCGCTTCCGGATCGAAGGTGGCGTCGTTTGTCGTGCTCGGAAAAATCGTCCTCCTCGGCTTCGGACCGCTCCAAGGCAGCGCCGGCTGGCACGCGCTCGTCGCTGGTTGGTCGCCGGTGCTCGCCGCGCTCGCGGCGTTGTCGATCGTGGTGGGAAATCTGACCGCGCTCGCGCAACGCAACGTCCGCCGTCTCCTGGCTTACTCCGCCGTGGCGCATGCCGGTCACACCTTGCTCGGGCTGGTCGTCGGCGGGCGCGAAGGATTCTCTGCCACGCTTTTCTACACCACGATCTATGCGCTGACTTTATCGGGCGCGTTCGGCGTGGTCGGTTTCGTGAAGCGCGAAACCGGCGGCGAGGACCTCGTCGATTTTGCCGGACTCCGCGAGCGCTCACCGCTGCTCGCCGGTTGCATGGCCGTCTTCGTGCTTTCCCTCGCCGGGCTGCCCCCACTCGCCGGTTTCTTCGGCAAGTTCTATCTCTTCAGCGCCGCCTTCCGCGCGGACGGGCGCCATAGCCTGCTCTGGCTCGTCGTCCTCGCTCTCCTGGGCAGCCTCATATCGCTCTATTATTACCTGGTGCTCCTGAAGGCAGTCCTGCTCGACGATGCGCGCGCCCCCGGTTTCGCTTGCCGCCCCGACTTCCTCTCGCGCCTAACGATTATGGGACTGGCGGCGGCGGTCCTGTTTTTCGGCTGCTTTCCGCAAAGCCTGGTCGCCCCGATCGTCGCGGCGCTGCGCTAGGCCAAACCCGCAGCCGTTTACATTTCGAAGCTTGACCCGGACGTGCCGGGTAAAAACAATCGCCGCATGAAAACGCTCCTGACTCTCGTCGGCTGCCCTTGCGGCAGCCCTCCTCGTCTCGTCGCTGCCCGCGGCCGAAACCAAGTCTAACGATACCAAGGCGGCCCCGGATATGAATGACCCCGCGGTCATGGCCCGGATGATGGCCCTGGCCCAGCCGGGGCCGCAGCACAAGCTCCTCGCCGAGCTGGTCGGCACCTGGGATTACACCACGAAAATGTGGATGGCGCCCGGCGCCCCTCCGATGATAACCAAAGGGACGGCGGTGCGGGAGGCGGCCATGGGTGGCCGCTATTTCATCGCCCACGCGAGCGGGCCGATGGAGATGCCCGGGGCCGACGGCAAAATGCAGAGCTTCGAGTTCAAAGGGATGTCCGTCGACGGCTATGACAACGTGAAACAAAAGTTCGTCTCCACTTGGATCGATAACATGGGTACCGGCATCATGATTTCCGAGGGCACCTATGACCCGGCGAGCAAGACCTTCACCTATCATGGCACGATGGAGATGGTCCCGGGGATGAAAAGCGAGATGCGCGAGACCATCAAGGTCGTCGATACCGATCACCATACCTTTTCCTTCTATGAAATGCGCGGGGGCAAAGAGGAAATGACGATGGAGCTGAGTTACACCCGCCGGAAGTAAGACTCGATCGTTACGATGACGGCAAAGTCGATCACCCGACGGGAAAAGACCCGCTGGCCCTGCGTAAACGAGCAAAAACGCCCGGCCCAGTCGCCATTTGGGAAATTTAGGGTATAGTCCGCGATGTCCAAGCCATCCGGCGCTTCTTTCACCCGTCGCGCGCCCGACATTATCACTGAAGAATTGGTGGCCGTGCTTTCCTCCAAAGCCTCCTTCGAGTTCAAGCCCCTCTTCAATATTCTCCTGCTCAACCTCCGCGAGAGGAACGCAGCCAGCGGCGGCGAAGAAATGCTCCGCCTGCGCTCCTACGAGAAACTCCAGAGCCTCGTGAGCCAGGGAGCAGTGAGCCGGAAGGTCGTCGGCGCGACGAAGAAATACAAAGGCGTCGCCCCGCGGATGGCTGCTCTGGCGGCGGAGATGAAAGTCCTGCGCGCCGAGTGGGATCAGCGCGCGCTGGCGAAGGCCGCGGCTGCGCGGTAACTTGCCTTTTCGCTCCCCCGGGGGATCTCCACGCCCAACGAATCTGTTCGTCAATCGCGAGATAATCTTCCCGCGGCGGGCTGAACGTATCCAGCACCCGGGCGTCGATTATCGTCTCCACCGCATGGAAAATTTCGCTCGCGAGATAGAACGAGTCGCCGGTCGCTAACTCGTGTGCCTCGCCCGCGACGATCAACCGCATCCGACCGTCGAGGATGTGCACGATCTGCTCCTGCGGATGGTGATGTTCTGATAACCGGCTGCCGGCCCGGGGGGTGCGACCATCTGATACATCGTCCGGCCATGAACCAGGGTCCGCCGCGCAATCCCGGGACAAATCTCAACCATCGGGGTTCTCGCTCTTCATGGCGCGACTCTCCGGCGCGCCGCTGTCTTAGTCGGATGAAAGCACGAAGCGATTGCCTTCGCTGTCCTTGAAAAGCGAATAGGTGCCCCACGGCTGCTTCGCCGGCGGACCTTCAAATTCGACGCCGCGTCCCTTTAACTCTTCGTAGGTCTGGTCGATGTCGTCGCACGCGTAAGACATGTTCATCATCCCGCCGATGCGCTTTTCCTCGCCCTCTGGCGTGAAAAGAACGAGGCGCGTTTCTGCCTTCGGCACCCGCAGTTCGATCCAACGTTGTTTCTCATCAAAGGGCTGATCGGTGATGATCGTGAACCCGAGCTTTTCCGTATAAAAATCCAGCGCCCGATTCTGATCGCGCACCGGGATACTAACGAACTTGATCTGTTTAATCATGACCTAAACCCTAGGTCGCGCCGCGCCCCGTCGTCCAGCCACTCAAGCCCGCGCCAGGCAAAAAGTCTTGTCCGATTAACGGTATAGAGGATAAAAGAATTTGGAAGTCGCGAAACCAGGAAATAACTGGGCATGACTTCACGCCTAACGACTCCGCGCCTCAATTCTTCTGCTTTCCTGATTCATCTTCATCTTTTCCCTTCTTGGTTTCCAAATTTTCCTTCTGGTCCATGGCCCGAGTCCGCGAAACCATCCCGGTCGATGACTACGCGCTCGACGTTCTGATGCGCGACCTTGTCGGCCACGATCGCCAGCCGACCGCCTATCTGGTTTATCTCTATCTCTACGGCCAGGCCGCGCGACGACGCTGGCGACCGGTCGCGGAGAGTCTCCGCACGCTTGCGGAAGCGACCGGTCTCTCGAAAAGCGCCGTCCAAACCGCGCTCGAAACGCTTCGGTGCCGGCAGCTTATCGCGACTACCAGAGACCATGCCACGGCCGTGCCAAAGCATCGGGTTGCGCGACCGTGGCGGCGCTGAAGCGCACGCTGCGTCAACATTCATGGACACCTCCGCGGATTCGCGCAAAGTCCCCCGCATGACCGAGGAGAAAATCGTCCGCGGCGGTTTGCGCACGCTCGCCCTCGCCTGTGCTTCGCTCACACTTCTCTTCGCGGCGTTGACCTTTGCCGGTTGGCTCTCTGGGCTGCCTTTGCTCGCGAGCGTGCGCGCCCGTTACATCCCGATGGCGCCGAGCACGGCGCTCTGTTTCCTGTTCCTCGGGCTCGGGATTGCCTTTCAAATTTGGCGGCCGCGCCAACAGTGGTTCGCGCAGATCGTCTCGGCACTCGTGCTCATCGTTGCTTGCGCCAAGGTCGCGGAATTTCTCGGCGGTTATCACTTCGGAATCGACGCCTGGTTCGTGCGCAATCCGGAAATGTTCGGCGAAGTCCCAACCGGTCGGATGGCGCCCATGACCGCGCTCGATTTCATCTTCACCGCGCTCGGTTTGTTCGCTCTCAGCCGCCCGGAATTACGAGACTTGGCCGGCGTTTTTGGCACGGTCGCGATGGTTATCAGCGCCGTCGTGCTCGTCGGTTATTGGTATGGCACGCCGTTGCTTTACGGCGGCAACATTATCCCGGTCGCGCTCTCCACCGGATGGGGATTTTTCCTTTGCGGTCTCGCCCTCGTCGCGACGGCTGGCCCGAAAAAATGGCCGCTCCGCAGCTTCCTCGGCCCGACGACCCGCGCGGTTTTGCTCCGCGCTTTGGTCCCGGTGATCATAGCCGCCGCCCTCCTCAACGGCTGGATCGGCGCCGCGATTCTGCCGCGGTTCCGGATCAATCCCGCGGTCATCGCGGCGGTCGGCGGGCTCGTCTTCGCGGCGCTGGTCACTGCGATCGTCTCCCAAGTCTCGCGCATCGTCGGCGGCCGGATTGATCGCGCCGAGGCCGCGCGCAACCAAGCCCGGGCGGAGCTGCTCGCGCTCAACGCCCAGCTCGAGGATCGGGTCGTCCGCCGCACGGCCGAGCTCGGCGCGAAGAACCGGCAGATGGAAGAAGAGCTGCAAATGGCGCGCGAGCTCCAGATTTCCCTCCTGCCGCAGCAGTATCCCGCCATTCCCACCGGCGCCGCGCCGCACGAATCCGCACTCCGTTTTCTCAGCCTCTATTTCCCGACCGGGAACGTGAGCGGCGATTTCTTCAGCGTCTTCCCGATCGGCGAGAAAGCGGCCGGCATCCTCATCTGCGACGTGATGGGCCACGGCGTCCGCTCCGCGCTCGTCACCGGGATGATTCGCGGGCTCGTCGAAGAACATTCACGGCTGGCAACCGAACCGGGCCAGCTCCTCACCCGGATCAATCGCGCGCTCACCGTCATTTTTAAACAGGCCGGCACGACGATGTTCGCGACCTGTTTTTACGTCGTCGCCGACATCGAGCATGCGGAACTTCGCTACGCCAATGCCGGCCATCCGACCGCGCTCCATGTGCGGCCGGGCGGCGCGACGGAGAAGCTCGACGGGATCGGGGCACGCGGCCCGGCGATGGGAATTTTCGCGACCGCAGAATATGCCACGGCGGTGCGGCCAATGGCGCCGGGCGACCTGGTGATGCTCTTCACCGACGGTCTTTTCGAAGTGGAAGATGCCACCGGTGCTTTCTTCGATGAAGACCAGCTCCGCGCCACCGTGAGCCGTCACGCTCAGCTCGCGCCGGAGGAATTTTTCGAGCGCGTCCTCGCCGAGGTCCGCAAATATTCGCACAGTGAAACCTTCGCCGACGATGTCTGCGTGGTCGGGATGCAGATTCGGCGGACGGAGTAGTGACCGCCCCGCGCCGTCGTTCCGCAATTCCACCACTCTTTATGAAACACGCCCTGTTTCTGGTTTCTGGCCGCTCTTTTCGTCGTCGCGCCGGCGCAGGCGCGCGTGGTGCGGGTGGAAATCCTGCGGCGCGCCGAGATGCTCGAGGGCCGGACTTTCGGGGCAGCCGGCGCGTATGAAAAGGTCATCGGAAAAGTGCACTTCGCGGTGAAGCCGGAGACGGCGGCGTTGGGCGAACTGCGCACGATCCCGCGCGCGGAATGGAAGTTCGCCGAGGATCAGAAACTCGGGTCTGGCCTGCGGGCGGTTCGCCGAACGAAGGGCAGTTTCGAGCCGGGGAAAAATCTACGAAGCGGACTATCGCGCGCAGGATCCGGTGGTCGTCGGGCTCGGTCTCGCCGCGGTGCGCGACTTTGCTTCGTATCTCAAGAATCCGCGCAACGACCTCGCTCCGCTTCAGCGCGTTTACGCGATGGGCATTTCGCAGTGCGGCCGGTTCTTGCGCCAGTTTCTCTTCGACGGTTTCAATGCCGACGAAGAGGGGAAGCGGGCGCCCGACGGCCTCTTCGTCCACGTCGCCGGCGCGGGTCGCGGCAGTTTTAACCACCGCTTCGCCCAACCCTCGCGCGACGCGCAGCCGACCAATACCTTTTTCTATCCTACCGACATTTTCCCGTTCGCCGAGGCAGCTCTTGCACGAGGACAAACTGAACTACGGTGAACCTGGGGCGCAGAATCAAGTGCACCATCTTCCCGCTCATCCGCAACGAATACGGCCTCGTCGGCGCGACTGGATCAACACTACGGGAACTTCTCACCGGGACTCATCGGATGAGAAGGTGCGGCACTTGCTTTGAGACCTTGCTGGTCCTGAACATTCAGCTCGGCGAAAACATCCTCGCCGGAGCGGTTACGCGAAGCTCGCGCTTACAGGCAACGGTACTTTAAGAACGGAGGCTAACGGACGGGGACGGCGCGCCTCCCGTGATCGGTCGCGTTCGATCAGGAAAAAGAAAAAAAGCGCGAACCGACCACTCAGCCGATCCGCGCCTTTTCATGGAGAAATTCTATTCGTCAGGCATGCAGCGGTTCGAACAGGCTATAAGTCGGCTCCTGCTCGGCGACCGGCGTCGCCACTCCCTTGGAAATGCGAACGCAGGCTGCGAAGCTCCGCGGTGAGGAACGAATCCACAAAACCAAATTTCCGGTCGAGCCAGGCGTAGAGCTTGTTCTTGATCTCGTAGTGCACGACCAGCGTCATCTCGGTGCAATCCGCTCGAATCGCGGCGAACTCCACCAAGCCCATGAGGTCGATATTGCCGCCCCATGATTCAAACGCGAACTGCTCGGGCGAATCGGTTTCCATCGCGGCGACCACCGTATTTGCTTCAAACCCGAGCGGACCCCGGAAGCTAAAGTCGAGCGTCTTCGAAGACGTGACCGTCGCCTTCGTCACCCGGACGAACTGGCGGCGATAGGATTCGACGCTGCTGAGGCGAGCCTGACACTCGTCGAGTGGCTGGCTCATGTGAAGAGTTTTTTGTAGCATCATAGGTATTTCTGGTTAGTTGATCTCCTTTTAGCAGCGCATGTGCCAAGAGGGTTTTACCTAGGAGAGAGCCGGGCGGGGTGGCGAAAATGTGTCACCATCCGATACACTACTGTCATCCTCAGGGAACGATGACACATTCCTTCCGACCAGCCTGAAGGCGCCGTGCTTCGTCAGGCGTCAGCGTCGTCACGCGCGCCGTGGCGATAATGGATGACCTTGATTTTCTCCAGGGTCACCAGCCCGCCGCCCATCGCTTCGTCGAGAAACGGAAGGAGGCGGTTCACGTTTTCCTCCGCATCAACGATCTCGATGACCAGCGGAAGATCGGTCGAGAGCCGGAGGATTTTCGCCGTATGAATGCGGCTGGCGGCTCCGAAACCCCATCGGACCACGGAGTACGGTGGCGCCGGCGAGGTGGAGCTCGCGGGCCTTCAGCACGATCGCTTCGTAGAGCGGCCGATGTTGCCAGCGGTCGCTTTCGCCGAGATAAATGCGGAGGAGGAGAGCGTTTTCGGGAAGGTTCATAAGCAGAGTAGCCTAACGAGCTAGGAAGAGAAGGACGAGACTGCGGCCGAGCCAGACCGCGACCAGGCAACAGACCAGGGAAAGGACGGAGTTCGCGCCCGCGCGCAGCCAGTCGCCGTCGCGCGCCAGCTCGAGCGTCTGCAGGCTGAAGGACGAAAACGTCGTGTAACCGCCGCAAAACCCGATCATCACAAACTGCCGCAGCCGCGGACTCATCAGGAATGTTCCGCCCGGATCAGTTAACGCCGCGACGACGCCGATGAGGAATGAACCGGTCACATTCACGAAAAGCGTCCCGACCGGGAAGACCATGCCGTAGCGATCCGCCACCAGCCCCGAAGCCCAAAAGCGCGCCCCACTGCCGAGCGCTCCGCCAAACATGATCCAAAAATAAGTGAGCATAAAAAAACTCCGACCGTTGTTCCGAAAACCCGGAACATCAGTAGGAGTCATCAGCAGCCCGCGCGGTTTTCCCGCCGAAGCGGAAAGGCAAACTCCATTGCCTTGCGCACTCTAGCGCACCCGCACCGGTCGGCAACAATCTTGGCTTGCCTCGCCTTGGGGTTTGGTCCTCTAATCGCGCACCATGAAAAAAACCACACTGTTCAGTTTGCTTCTCGCGGTCAGCCTGTCGTTCAGCAGCGCGGCCTTCGCCGGCAGCGCCAAGACTTATCAGGTCACCGGGCCCGGTCTTGGAGATGAATGACAGCATGATCGCGGTGCAAAAAGGCAAGGATCGCTGGGAGATCGACCGCGACGCGGCGAGCAAGATCCCGGCTGACCTCAAGGTCGGCGACAAGGTCACCATCACCTACACGATGACCGCGAAAGAGGTGGAAATGAAGCCGGCCAAGGGCGCGAAGAAATAGGTCGCGCAGAAGAAGGAATAACCAGCGCGGCCAGCGGATGAATCCCGCCGTTCCGCCTAACGACTCCGGCTGCTGCTGCCGAGGAGGCCGCCGAGCACGCCGCGGATCAACTGCCGGCCAACCTGGCTACCGGCGGCGCGGGCGGCGCTTTTCATTATCGTCGTGGCCATGCTGTCGTAATGGCCGCCGCGCGGGCCGATCTTCGGCTGGAAAACCGTCTCCGCGGAGCCGAGGATCTGCGACAGGAACGATGACTTCGCGGGCTCGGGAACGGAAGCGCCGGGAGTGGCCGGCGGCGCGCCCGCGTTCGCGACCGTTAGCTGGGTCCGCTGCTGGAGTTTCTCGAAGGCTGATTCGCGATCGATCGCCTTTTCATAATGCCCGGCGAGCACCGAGGAGCTGATGATCTTCGCCCGCTGCTCCGGCGTGATCGCGCCGACCTGGCTGCGCGGCGGCACGATCTTCGCGCGCTCGACGATTTGCGGCGCGCCGTTTTCATCGAGCATCGAGACGAGCGCCTCGCCCACTTCCAGCTGGGTCAGCACGGTTTCGACGTTTAGCTTCGGATTCTGCCGAAAAGTCTGCGCCGCCGCCGCGACTGCTTTCTGGTCGCGCGGGGTGAACGCCCGGAGCGCGTGCTGCACGCGATTGCCGAGCTGGCCGAGGACGTTGTCGGGGATGTCGAGCGGGTTCTGGCTCACGAAATAAACGCCGACGCCCTTCGAGCGAATCAGCCGCACCATCTGCTCGACCTTTTGCTGCACCGCCGGCTCGATGTCGGCGAAAAGCAGGTGCGCTTCGTCGAAGAAGAAAACCAGCTTCGGCTTTTCCGGGTCGCCAATTTCCGGCAGGCGCTCAAACAGCTCCGAGAGCAGCCAGAGTAAAAAGGTCGCGTAAACTTTCGGCGATTGCTGCATCAGCTTTTCCGCCGCGAGGATGTTGATCGTCCCGCGGCCTCTCGGATCGGTCTGGATGAGATCGTCGAGATTGAGCGCCGGCTCGCCGAAAAACCTATCCGCGCCCTGGGTTTCGAGCTCCAGGAGGTTGCGCTGGATCGCGCCCACGCTCGCGGCCGAGACGTTGCCGTATTGGGTTTTGAATTGGTCGGCGTTGTCGCCCACGTATTGCAGCATTGAGCGCAGATCTTTCAGATCGAGCAGGAGGAGGCCGCTCTCGTCCGCGATCCGGAAGACCATGTTGAGCACACCTTCCTGGGTGTCGTTGAGATCGAGCAAGCGACCGAGCAAGAGCGGCCCCATCTCCGACACGGTCGCGCGGACCGGATGACCTTGTTCGCCAAAAACATCCCAAAAAACCACCGGCGACGCCTCGCCTTTGTAATCGGCGAGCCCGAGCTCTTTCGCCCGCGCTAACAGTTTCGGATTCGTCCCGCCAGGCTGACTAATGCCCGCGAGATCGCCTTTCACGTCAGCCATAAACACCGGCACGCCTCGCGCGCTGAAACCCTCCGCGAGCGTCTGTAGGGTGACCGTCTTGCCGGTGCCGGTCGCGCCGGCGATCAAGCCGTGGCGATTCGCGAGCTTCGGAAGGAGGTAGAGAGGATGATCGCTTTGCGCGACAAGGATGGGATCACTCATAGGCTTTGCGCGGGCTGTTCCGTTTCGCGCAGAGCATGCTCCTCGCGCCCGTGAAATGCAAAGGCCCGCGCCGGTCGCCTAACGAGCGAGAATCGCCTGCTTCTTATCCCACTCGTGGGTGCCGCCGCAATGCGCGCAGGTGACCGCCTTCGTCTTCAGGGTTGCGCCCGCGAAGCGATCCTCCTCGATGGTGATCCCGGTGACGTTGAGTTTCTTCGTTACCGGACATCTCACCAGGATTCGCTTGATCACGGCCGACTATCTCACACCGGCCTGCAAATTGCGCGGGAAAACTTTGCCTAACGAGGCACGACAGCGAAAACCCGGGCCGGAAATCCGGAGCCGCCTTCGGGTTTCGGGAAGGTGGCGAAGACGATCGCGCCGGCTTCCGGCACCTGGCTGAGATTGGCGAGCAGCTCGATCTGGTAATGATCATGCGTCAGCACATAAGTCTCGAGCGAGTAATCCTCTTTCGTTGTGGCGAGGCCGGGATCGGTATCCGTCGTCTCATGGCCGTTGGCGGTCGCCTGGCGTTTCTCGTAGAGAAACTGCAACGCCGGCAAACTCCAGCCGGGATAATGCGCGACGCCTTTCGCATCCTTGTTTTGCATCGCCGCGCCATCCGGCCAGCGCTTCGACCAATCGGTCCGCAAAGCCACAAATGCATGCGGCGGAATCTTCCCGTGCGCCGCTTCCCACCGCTCGATCCGTTCGACCGTGAGCGTGTAATCCGGATTCCGCGCCACCTCTTCGTGCACATCGAACACCACCAGTGGAAGAACCATCTCTTGAAGCGTGATCTGATCCACGGTCCGCCCACCCTTCTTGAAATGCGCCGGCGGATCGACATGCGTGCCCCATTGCCCGACATGCGTGAACACCTGCGCGAAAAATCCTTCGCCCAGCAAGCCCGACCGCTTCTCGAAATCGTAAATCGTGCGCCGTTCTTCATTCGGAAAGCCGGGCCAATGCGGAATGCCGGGAGCAAAGGCATGGGTCAGGTCCACCATTCGTTGCCCGACGAGTTGCTGCTGCAGCGGCCAGAGCGAAAGCTCACCGGCGAGAGCCGTATTCGTTAGGCAAAGGACCGTACCAAGCACCAGAACCGTCCGCCGGAAGTTTCGCATGTCCGTTGTTAAACGATCGCTCAAGAAGAGATCAACAAGTTCGAATAACCTCCAGCAACCTCGGAACTCCGGTATGGCCGTCCGATTTGTCGGCGCCAGCGCGCCATGTTATCAACAGCGCAATTCGGTCCGCTCCCGGAGGCAACGCCCTTCCGAAAGGCGAGTTATTCAGAAGTAGAAGAAGAAGGGTTCGTTTGGGTTTTCAAAAGAATAGATATTCAGTCTGTGAAAAACTCCGTCGCGCACGAGGTGGAATAAGCAACGCGAACCGGCGTCTAAACTGCGCATGAACAGCCTCACGCAAGATCGTTCGGCATCCACCGAGCGACCCGACCGCGATGCAAAAGCACGCATGTCCAGCAAAGTCGCCCTCCCATCCACCGACTCCGGGCACGCCCCCGCGCTCAACGGGATCGCATCGGAACTGAATGGCTACCCCGCGCGCGATCAATCGGAGAGTCTCTTTGAGCAGGTCGCCTGGCTCTATGTTTTCTGTCGCGAGAAATTGTTCCGCGACGACACCGATCGGATCAGCGCCGCGCTCTGGCCGTCCGGCGCGCCGGCGGCCGGGACGCAGATGGTAGAGCTCGGGTGTGGGCCGGGGTTCTATTCGTGTCGTTTTGCGACCCGCTTCCCGCAGCTCGCGGTGGTCGGCGTGGATCGCTCCGATCGCCAGCTCACCTGGGCCCGGGATCGCGCCCGAACCCTTGGCCTAACGAACTGTCACTTCGAGCGGGTCAACGTGCTCGATATTCCCTGCGAGGATGCGCATTTCGATACGTTGATTGCCTCGCGGCTTTTCACCGTGCTCCCGGAGCGTGAAGAGGCAATCGCGGAAATGTATCGCGTGCTGCGCTCGGGCGGCCGCTGTTTCATTGCGGAACCGCGACACGCCTTTCGCGCTTCGGTGCCGCTGGTGGCGATGTGGCTGCTCGCCCGCGCGACCCATTTTCACAACGGCTACCGAGAACCGCGCAAGGCCGTCACTCTTGCTGGCGCGGAGTTCCGCCGGCTCTTCGCGACTCAACCGTGGCGCGAATGTAAATGCTGGCAGGACAGCCGCTATCAGTACGCGCTCTGCGAGAAGGCATGAGTGCGGCGCACCGCGTTCTTTCGCCTAACGAACCCGACCCAACCGCCGCGGGTCGCTGCGCGCTCGCGATCATGACCAAGGTGCCGCGCGCCGGCCGGGTCAAGACGCGACTCACTCCGCCGCTCACGCCGGAGGAAGCGGCCGCCTTGAACGTCTGTTTCCTGCGCGACACCGCCGCGGCCATCTCTCGGGCGGGCTCGCCTTCCCGAGGAATCGGCTGCTACACGCCAGTCGGCGAAGAAGCGGCTTACGCTGATATTTTCCCGCCAGATTTCCAGCTCATCCCGCAGCGGAAAGAGGACTTCGGCGCACGGTTGATCGCCGCGACGCAAGATCTGCTCGCAGTCGGTTTCGCGTCGGTTTGCCTGATCGACTCCGACAGTCCGACCGTGCCGGCGTCCGCCTTTGCCGAAGCCGTGAAAATGCTTTCCCAGCCTAACGACAACATTGTGCTCGGGCCTTCCGCCGATGGCGGTTATTACCTGATCGGGATGAAACAACTGCACCCGGAAGTGTTCACGGGAATCGATTGGAGCACCGAGCGCGTGCTCGAACAGACGAAGCAGCGAGCCGCTAAGGTCGGACTCGCGGTTCATCTTCTCGCGACTGGTTTCGACGTCGATGACGAGGCCACCTTTCGCCGGCTTCAGGGCGAGCTGCGTCCGCCTAACGAGTCTCGCGCGCCCGCCACTGCGGAATTTCTCCGGCACTTCACGCGATGAAACGCGCTCTCGTCACCGGCGGCGCCGGCCTGATCGGCTCCACGCTCGCCGACCTCCTTCGCCGCGAAGGCTGGACCGTACGCGTGCTTGATAATCTCGAGCCGCAAACCCATCGCCACGGCCGTCCGGCGTGGGTGCCTAACGACAACAATTTCCTCGAGGGCGACCTGCGCGATCGCGCGACTATGCGGGCCGCGCTCGAAGGCATCGACGTGGTTTTTCACCAGGCGGCCTACGGCGGTTACATGCCCGAGATCGCGAAATACGTGCACGTGAATTCGTTCGGGACCGCGCAGATGCTGGAGATCATTCGCGAGGAAAATCTGCCAATTAAGAAGATCGTCGTGGCCAGCTCGCAGGCGGTTTACAGCGAAGGCGCGGCCACCTGTCCGGAGCATGGACTGGTCTTTCCACCGGTTCGGCCGATCGGACAATTGCGGACCGGCGACTGGCAGGTGCATTGCCCGCTCTGCGACTGCCTAACGACCAGCGCGCCAACTCCGGAAAACGCGCCGATCGGCGGCGAAACCGTTTACGGCCTGACGAAAGTCGACCAGGAAAAACTCGTCCTTCTTTGGGGCAAACAAATCGGCATCCCGACGGTCGCACTCCGCTATTCCTGCACCTATGGACCGCGCCAATCGATCTTTAATCCCTACACTGGCGTGATCGCGATCTTCTGCACCCGGCTGCTCAATGATCTCCCGCCAATTCTCTACGAAGATGGCGAACAGACCCGCGACTTTTCCTTCGTCGAAGACATCGCGCGCGCCAATCTCCTAGCCGCGGAAACCGACGCGCTTGACGGCCTGCCGGTGAACGTTGGAAGCGGTCGCGGCGTCCCGATCCGCGAAGTCGCGGAGCAGATTTCTGACGCGCTCGACATTCACATCGCGCCGGAGGCGAACGGCGAATTTCGGCCAGGAGAAATGCGCCACCTGACCAGCGGCACCGAGCGCATCCGCGCAGCCGGCCACGCGTCGCAGGTCGATCTCGCAACCGGCATCGGACGCTATCTCGACTGGATCCGCGAGCAGGCAAACGTGCGCGATTACTTCAGCGAGGCCGCCGATATTTTGCGC
Source organism: uncultured Verrucomicrobiae bacterium (assembly GCA_963831805.1). GTDB lineage: Bacteria > Verrucomicrobiota > Verrucomicrobiia > Chthoniobacterales > UBA10450 > Palsa-1392. Next base: position 841,710 of record CAWHRN010000005.1, read on the forward strand.
AGCAAAGGGATCGTCCATCGCGTAAAGGCGAAGGGATGACCGCCCCGATCACGAGTCCGGATTTCCGTTCGCTCGTCGTCGCCCACGCCCGGAAGGATTTCCCGCTGCTCGACGCCACTGCGAGTGTGGCCGACGCCCTCTCGCGGATTCGCAGCGAAGGCGTCGGCGAGCGCGTGATCTATTTTTTCGCGGTCGATCGCGAGCAACGACTCGTCGGCGTTTTGCCCACGCGCCGGCTTCTGACCGCGCCGCTCGAGAGCCCGCTCGCGGAGGTCATGGTGCGGCGCGTGGTCGCGCTTCCCGCGACCGCGACGGTGCTCGAGGCCTGTGAATTCTTCGTGCTCTACAAGTTCTTCGCCTTCCCGGTGGTGGATGAACAAAGACGCGTCATCGGCGTTGTTGATGTCGGACTTTTCGCGGACGAAATCCTCCAGGACGAGAGCACGCCTAACGACACCATCTTCGAGTCGCTCGGCTTCCACCTCGCGCAGCTCCGCGGCGCGTCACCGTTTCGCGCCTTCCGTTTTCGTTTCCCGTGGCTGCTCGCGACGGTCGCCGCCGGCACCGCCTGCGCGCTCCTCGCGGGCGCTTTCGAGGCCACGCTGGCGCAAAGCATGGTGATCGCTTTTTTCCTCACCATGGTCCTCGGGCTGAACGAAAGCGTGAGCATGCAATCGATGGCCCTGACCATCCAGGGATTGCGCTCGGCTGCGCTCACCCGCGGCTGGTTCCTGGAAAATCTCCGGCGCGAATGCGCGACCGCGCTCCTCCTCGGGCTCGCTTGCGCGCTCCTCGTCGGCGTGATCGTCTGGGGCTGGCGGCGTGATCTTTCGAGCGCGGCCGTGATCGCGAGCAGCATTCTGGTTTCGCTTTTCGGCGCGAGTCTTTTCGGGTTCGCGGTGCCTTCATTGCTCCATCGGTTCAAACTCGACCCGAAAATTGCGGCCGGCCCGGTCACCCTGGCGTTGACCGATTTCTTCGCGCTGACCTTCTATTTTTCCATCGCGTGGCTGGCTCGTTGATCACCGTCATCATCCCGGCCCTGAACGAAGAAGAGCCGATCGCCGAGGTCGTACGCGCCTGCGCCGCGACTGGTTTGCCTAACGAGGTCATTGTGGTCGACAACGGCAGCACCGACCTGACGGCGGAGCAGGCGCAGGCGGCCGGCGCCCGCGTGGTGAAGGCGCCGCGCGGCTACGGGCGGGCCTGCGCCGCGGGCATGGAAGCGGCCGAACCGCGGAGCGACATTCTCGTTTTTCTCGATGGCGATGGGAGCGATTGTCCGGAGTTCATGGAGCAACTCGTTAGGCCGATCCTCAACGGCGAAGAGGATTTCGTGATCGGTTCGCGCACCCGCGGGCAGCGCGAACCGGGAAGCATGAATTTCCAGCAGATCTTCGCCGGGCGCGCCGCCGGTTTTCTGCTCCGGCTGCTTTATGGCGTCCGGTTCACGGACATGTGCCCGTTCCGCGCGATCCGGCGTGAAAGCCTGGACTCGTTAGGCATGAAAGAGCCGACCTACGGCTGGAACCTCGAGATGCAGATGCGCGCGGCGCGCTCCGGCCTGCGCGTGCGCGAGGTGCCGGTCGATCATCGCTGCCGGACCGGTGGCGAATCGAAGGTTTCCGGAACCCTGCGCGGCACGTTCGTCGCCGGGGGACGCATTCTCGCGACTCTTTTCCGCGTCGCGCTCGAGAGTCCGTTGTAGCGGAATAATCCGCGCCGCCATCGCTCTTCTTTCGATGAAAGAGCTGAGTCGTGGGCAGCGCGTGGGCGCCGGGATTTTGGCCGGTGCGATCGCGGGATTGGTGATGACGCTGGTGATGCTGCTGCTCGCCTGGCTCGGCGGAATCGGCACGCCGCTCGTGCTCCTGGGCGATCGACTTTCGGTTTTCATTCCGCCCGGGCCTTTCCTGAGCGTGATGGGACGTGTCGGCGGCTACACCCACCTAAAGGAGCTCGGGGTCGGCTCGACCATCGTCGGGCAGATTGTTGTCGGTTCGTTAGGCGGGTTGTTTTATGCCCTGGTCAGCGCGCCGCGGGAGAAATCGCGCGCGTTCTTTCCGTTAGGCGTTTTCTTTCTCCTGCCGCTGGTTGCCTCCTGCGCGCTTCTCTGGCCACAGCTCGGAACGAGCTATGCCGGCTTCCCGATCCAGGCGGCGGTGATCATCACTGTGCTCGGACTTGCCGTCACCTTTTTCGCCTTCGAGCGCACGCTCGTCCTAGGCTTTCGTTTTCTCACACGCCCTCCGGTTTCGCCTAACGAACTCGAATATTCGCCGCAGGTCGGGCGGCGCGCTCTCGTGCTCGGCGGGCTCGGGCTAATCGTGGCCGGCGGCGGCGCGGCGGTCATGCGCCGGCTCTATCAACTGGCGTCCTTCAGCTACGACGGGACGCAATACAAAGGCGCGGAAGTGCAGGGGATCACGCCTAACGAGAAGTTCTACTGCGTGACCAAGAACGTGGTCGATCCGAGGGTCCCCGCCGCGCGCTGGCGGCTCGAGGTCACCGGCTTGGTGAAGAATCGCCAGACCTATAAAATCGATCGCCTCAAGGCCCTCCCCGCGGTCTCCCAGGAGACCACGCTGATGTGCATCAGCAACGGGCTCGGCGCCGGCCTGATGAGCAACGCCCTCTGGCGCGGCGTGCCGCTGGCGACCTTGCTCCACGCCGCCGGCCCGCTGCCCGGCGCGGGGAAAGTCGTGCTCCACGGAGTCGACAATTACACCGACACATTTCCCCTCGCGAAGGCGCTCGACCCAACCACGCTGGTCGCCTACGAGATGAACGGCGAGCAGTTGCCCGACAAGCACGGTTTCCCCGCGCGGGTCGTCGTGCCCGGTTATTTCGGGGAGAAAAATGTGAAGTGGCTCACCCGCATCGAAGTCGCAACCGCGGAGGCCGAAGGCTTTTACGAGAAGCAGGGCTGGGGCCCGAATTTCGAGATTCCGACTCGCGCCCGGATTGATGTGCCTAACGAGTGGGCCTCGTTAGGCGTGGCGCCGCTGACGATGAAAGGGGTGGCCTTTGCGGGGGATCGCGGCGTCTCGCGGGTAGAGGCGACCACCGATGGCGGGCAGAACTGGCAGGACGCGAAGATCGATTATTCAGGCACGAAATTGACCTGGGTGCTCTGGAGCTACCAATGGCAGCCACCCGGAGCGGGCGAATACCACCTGAGCGTGCGCGCGACCGACGGCGCGGGCGTGCTCCAGCGTGAGGAAAAAGAGCGCGGGCAGTTTTCCGGGACGAGCGGCTTCCACGAAGTCACGGTTTACCTGGCCTAACGAGCGCGGGCTGGTTGGCACTTCGGGCACCACGCCGTCGTGCGACCGCCGACCGTCGCGCGCTTCAACGGCGTGCCGTGACGCGGGCATTTTCCGCCGGCTTTCCAGCGTTCGTGCAGTAGCCAGGTGCGCGGCGGATCGTTCCAATCGGTGCCGATAATTTCCAGCGCGGCGCGTGCGACGAAACGTGTGCTCCGGTAAAGCGCCGCGATCGCCGAGCCGGTTAATTTTCCGGCGCGAGTCTGCGGTGCGATGTGCGCGCGCCAAAGAATTTCATCCGCCATCCAGTTGCCGATGCCGGGAAAACCAACCTGCGAGAGCAGCACGGCCTTGATCGGCGCGCGCGCGTGACGCTGGAGGAAACGCTCCATCGCGGGCCTCGTCCAGGCGGACGAGCTGATGTCAGGCGCGATCGCCTGCCACCAATCGGGCGGCTCCTGGCCATGAGAGAAACGAACGCGACCGAACTGGCGCGCATCGCGAAAGACCAGTGCGCGCTCCCGCTGCTGGAACACGAGGTGATCGTGTTTTTCCGCGCGAAAGCCGGCCGGTTCGATCCGGAGTTGTCCGCTCATCCCAAGATGGATTCCGATCCAGTTGTCGCCGGAAAAGACGAAAAGCATCTGCTTCCCCCGCGCTTCGGAGCGCAGGAGTTTTTGCCTAACGAGTCGGCGCCTGAGCGCGGCGACGTCGCTCCCGCGGAAGATCCGTTTCTCGCCGTGGAGCTGCACCGCCGTGACCGCATCGCCGACGCCGGGGTCCCACTGCTTGCGAAAATATTCCACCTCGGCGAGCTCCGGCATGTCGCGGGGAAATTAGAACGTCCGATGGCTCCGTGCTACCCTTGCCGCTCGTGGAAAAAGTCATCATCATCGGGAGCGGTTGCGCCGGTCTAACGGCGGCGATCTACGCCGCGCGCGCCAACCTGAGCCCGCTCGTGCTCGAAGGCCGGCAACCCGGTGGCCAGCTCTCGACCACCACCATGGTGGAGAATTTTCCCGGCTTTCCCGAGGGGATCGACGGCCCGCAACTGGTGATGAACATGCACCGGCAGGCGGAAAATTTCGGCGCCCGCTTTTCCTACGCCGAAGCGACGGACCTCGACCTCACGAATAGCCACATCCGGCTGAAAGCTGACGACGAATGGATCGACACGCAATCGCTCGTCGTCGCCAGCGGCGCCTCCGCGCGGTGGCTCGGCCTCGAGAACGAAGAGAAGCTGATCGGCCATGGCCTAACGAGCTGCGCGACCTGCGACGGCGCCTTTTATCGCAACGTCCCAGTCTGCGTGATCGGGGGCGGCGATTCCGCGGCGGAGGAAGCGCTTTTTCTCACCCGCTTCGCTTCCAAGGTTTACCTGGTCCATCGCCGCGACGCTTTGCGCGCGTCGAAGATCATGGCGGATCGCGTGCTCGCCTGCGCGCAGATCGAGCCGATCTGGAACACGGTGGTGACGAAATACATTACGGACGAGAAGGGCGAGATGTCCGCGGTGATGCTGCGCAATGTCGAGACGAGGGAGGAGAAACAGCTCGAAGTCGCGTGCGTGTTCGTCGCGATCGGGCACGATCCGAACACGAAGGCGTTTGCCGGAAAACTGGAGACGGATCCGGATGGTTATCTCCTCGTTAGGCATCTCGCGGAGAGCAAACATCCGGGAGTGTTCATCGCCGGCGACGTGGCCGATCGCGTTTACAAACAGGCGATTACCGCGGCCGGCTCCGGTTGCGCGGCGGCGATCGAGGCGGAGCGCTATCTAAGCGGACTGCATCAGCCGGTCTGCTCGACGAACTGACCGTCCGCCTGCCGGAGAATCTCCGGCGTTTTCGGGAAGGAATTGTAGCCGTGCGCGCTCATCGACGCGCAATAGGCGCCCGCGCCTTCGATCACCAGCGGATCGCCGATTTCCGCGCGTTGCAGCCAGCGAGTCGCGACCACTTCCGGGTCGTCGGGATGCGGCGTGAGCAGGTCGGCCGATTCGCAGCAATGACCGACGACGACGTATTTTTCCGGCGCGGCCGGGCGGTCGTTCACGACTACGAGAGGGTGTTGCGCAGCGTAAAGCGTCGGTCGCAGGATGTCGGTCATCCCGCTGTCGATCTTTAGAAAACGGTAACCGTCCGTGCCGGTCTCGACGAGGTCGTGAATGGTCGTGATCAGGCTGCCGGCGTTGGCGGCGAGGAAAGTGCCCGGCTCGATTTCGAGGTGAAGCTGGCGACCGGTCTCTGCCGTGAACTGCTCAAGCGTTTCCGCGACCGCCCGGCTGATCTCGCCGAGATCGGTTCCTTTTTCTCCGATCATCCGCGCGACTTTGAAGCCGCCGCCGAGATTCAAAATCGTCACGTCCGGAAAAGCCCGAACCTGCTCCAGGCTCAGCCGCGCGACCTTGGTCCAGATCACCGGATCGGTTCCGGAACCGATGTGCGTGTGCAATCGACGAATCGTTAGGCGATGGCGCGCCGCGATCGTTTTGATCTCGTCGATAGATTCATGCCAAATCCCGAAACTCGACGCGGGACCGCCGACGTTGGTCTTGTGCGAATGACCGGAGCCAAGTCCGGGATTGAGCCGAATGCTCACTTCCGCGCCGGGAAATAACCGGCCGAAAGTCTCGAGCTGATGGAGCGAGCAGGCGTTGAACTGCACGCCCCGCGCGACCAGCTCCGCGAGGTTGCGCGGCAACTCCTGCGCGGTGATCAGGATGTCGTTAGGCGCCACGCCCGCGGCGAGCGCCCGCTCCGCTTCGAAGCCCGAGCTGGCGTCGATCGCGAGCCCGCTGTCGTGGAGAACGCGTAGCACTTCGGGCGCTGGATTCGCCTTCATCGCGTAGCGCGCGGTCAGGCCGAAGGGCGCCGCAAATTGCAAGGCGGCGCGCGCCTGAGCCCGGAGCGTCGCCTCGTCGTAAACGAAAACCGGTGTGCCGTAGCGGCGCACGATTGCGCGCACTTCCGCCGCGCGGAGGAAGCGCAGTTGCTCGATCGGTTTCATGGCGCGTTTCCTTTTAGGACATCCGCCGGCCGCACGCGACCCAAACTCTTTTGCATCGCACCCCGCCCAGTTTCGGGGATGATTCCGGCGCTTGAAAATTTGTGACCTGACGCAGTTCTATTCGCCGTTGAGCGGCGGGGTGAAGCGCTATGTCCACGAGAAGATCCGCTACATTCAGAACACACCTGACGACGAGCATGTGCTCATCATCCCGGGCGCGAAGACCGAGCGGCTCGAGACGGAACGCTCGCGCATTTACACGATCGCGTCGCCGCTGCTCTCGCGCACTTCGCGTTATCGCGCGCTCGTGAACCTGCGGGCGGTCGAGGAAATCCTCGAGCGCGAACAGCCCCAGCTGATCGAGTCGGGCGATCCATATCAGGTCGGCTGGAAAGCGATTGCCTCCGGCCACGCGCTGCGCATCCCGGTCGTCGGGTTTTACCATTCGCATTTTCCGGAGGCGTATCTGCGGAGCAGCGAGCGCTTTTTCGGGCGGACCGGGATGGAGTTCGTAATGGACCTCGCGCAGCGCTACGTGCGCAAGATTTACAACCAGTTCGAAGCGACCCTCGTGCCTTCGGAACGGCTCGGGCAACTCCTCACGAGCTGGGGCGTGGCGAATGCGCGCGCGGTCGATCTCGGGGTGGACGCGGAGATTTTTCAGCCGTTGCCTAACGATGCTGAGATCCGGGAGTCGTTAGGCATTCCCGCGGGCCGCTGCCTCCTGCTCTACGTCGGCCGGCTGGCGCGGGAAAAGAATACGCAGACCCTGTTCGCGGCGTTCGCGGAATTGATGCGGCGCGATTCTTCACGTTACCACCTGCTCGTGGTCGGCGACGGCCTGCAGCAGTCGCTCGTCAGGCAATTGCAGCACGAAGTCGGGCAGGTGACCTGGCGTCAATATTGCGCCGATCCCGTGGAGCTCGCCCAGCTCTACCGCGCGGCGGATTTGCTCGTGCATCCGGGCGTGCAGGAGACCTTCGGCCTCACCTCGCTCGAGAGTCAGGCCAGCGGCACGCCGGTGATCGGGATTCGCGGGAGCTATATGGACCGGATCATTTTCGGCGATCAACTCTTTTGGGCGCGCGAAAACTCCCCCGCCGCGCTCGCCCGCGCGATCGAGGAATCGCGCTCGCAGGATTTGCGGGCGCTCGGGCTGGCCGCCTCGGAACGGGCGCGTGCGCATTACGCGTGGCCGCAGGTGTTCGACCGGCTCTTTTGCATTTATCGCGAGGTGCAAGCACACTATCGCGCCTCGTGATATGAAAACCGATTCCTCCCTCGTCATTCGCGGTTATCAGCCGTCCGATCGGGCGGCGGTGCGCGAGCTCTGCTGCCGGACCGGTTTCCTCGGGAACGCGATCGATCCGGTTTACCAGGACCACGAGCTTTTCGCCGACTTCCTGACTACCTGGTATACCGACCACGAGCCGGAATCCTCTTTCGTGCTCGAGATCAAGGGCGAGATTTGCGGCTACTTGTTGGGCTCGCGTCGGCCGCTGCTGAACCAGCTCTACTCTTTTCAGCAGAACGTCGTCCTTTTCCTGCGCGCACTGCTCCGTTACCCGCGCTACAACCAGGCGTCGCGGCGCTTTATTTTGTGGATGTTAAAAAACGGCTGGCGGGAAGTGCCGGCCGCGCCCAGCCGCACCCCGCATTTCCACGTCAACCTGCTGCCGGAAGCCCGCAAAGTGGCCACGACGCGCGCGCTCATGAGTGCGTATCTCAGCTACCTCTATCGCCGCGGCGAGAAGCAGGTCTACGGACAGATCGTCACCTTCGAAAGCCGGCGCGGCGAGAAGATGTTCGAGCGTTACGGCTTCAAGGTGATGAACCGCGCGGAGATCACGAAGTATCGCGCGTATTATCCCGAGTCGGTCTATCTCAGCACAGTGATCAAGGACCTGAAAACGGCTGAACCGCTCTCGGCGTACTCGAGTTCTCATTCGTAGGAATCTTGACGGTATGGCTATGGAGCCATATCATCGGGCATGGCTAAAATGACCATGCAGATCGACGCGGAGTTGCTCGCTCGGGTCATGAAGCTCACCGGTCTCAAGACGAAAACCGAGACAGTCGAATTCGCCCTCCGCGAGGCGGAGCGGAAGAAGAAACTTTCCCAGTTCCTGAGTCGTCGAAAGCTCCCGGACAACGCTTGGCAGGATAGTCTCGATCCTGCCTATGACTATATGGCTTTGAGGGTGGCCGAAGTGCCGGGAAAAGATCGGCCGAAGCGTGGTTCTGGTTGATACTTCGGTTTACATCCGCCTTCTGCGAGCACGGCTCGACCCGGTCGCGGAGTTGGTGCGGCGCTTCGATTCCACGGAGATTGTCGGCTGCGATCTGGTGCGCTGCGAGGTTTTGCGCGGGATGATTCGGGCGCAAGAAAGAGCGGACCTGGCCGCGTTTTTCGACGTGCTGGTTCACGCTCCGATGGATCAGCGAGCCTGGCGCGCGACCGAGGAACTGGCTTGGAGACTCGATCGCGTCGGCAGGGTTTTGCCATTGTCCGACGTGATCATCGCGGTCTGCGCGCTGCATGCCGGCGCCGCGCTCCTGACCGACGACAAACATTTCGCGTTCATGCCGCAGCTCCAGCTTGCTTCGTGGTAGGCGCTCTTAGCGGAAGCGCATTTCGGCGAAATGCTCGACTTGGTCGTTGACCAGCGAGATCACGTGACCGGTCACCGGCTGACCGTCCAACGTTGAGGCCTCGGCGCCTTCGCCCGAGCGGCTCAGGGTGATGTGATAAACCGTTTGGTGATAGCGGTAGTGGATTTTGTAGCTGGTCCAATCCGCGCGGAAACGGGGCGCGAGCCGGAGCTGATTCCCTTCCAAATGCGCGCCGAGCAGCGTTTCGACGAGCAGACGATACATCCAGCCGGCTGAACCGGTGTACCAGGTCCAACCGCCGCGACCGGTGTGCGGCGCGACGCGCGTAGACGTCGGCGGCGACGACGTAGGGCTCGACCTTGTAGGTGGCGATCTGCCGCGGGCGTGCCGCCGTGATGGACCGGGTTGAGCAGCGCGAAAAGATCCCACGCGCGCTCATTTTCGCCCGAGCAGCGCAAAAGCCATCGCCGTCCAGATCGCGCCGTGCGTGTACTGGCCGCCGTTTTCGCGCACGCCCGGAATGTAGCCCTTGATGTAGCCCGGATTGAGCGCTGATTTGTCGAACGGCGGATCGAAGAGCTGGATCAGTCTGGCGTCGCGGCGAACGAGGCGCTGTTCGACCGCTTCCATCGCCTGGCCGCGCCCGTTCCGGATCGCCGGCGCCGCTGATCACCGACCAGCTCTGCGGCAGGCGAATCGATCTGGCATTCCGGATTCGTCGCGGAACCGAGCGGCTCGCCGTTGTCGAAATAGGCGCGGCGATACCACGCGCCGTCCCACGCGTGTCGCTTCGATGTTCTGCTGCAGCTGCTGCGCTTCGGCGAGGCAGCGCTCGGCGAAGGCAGTGTCGCCGCGCGTCGCGCGCGATCGCGGCAAACTGCGTGAGCACATCGTAGAGGAAAAACGCGAGCCAGACGCTCTCGCCGCGGCCCTTGTCGCCGACCAGGTTCATGCCGTCGTTCCAGTCGCCGCAACCGATCAGCGGCAGTCCGTGCTCGCCGAAACTTCAGCCCGTGCTCGATCGCGCGCACGCAATGCTCATAGAGCGTCGCCGATTCCTGCGGAGCGATTCGGCAGATCGTAATACGCTTCCTCCTCGGGCTTGACCGGCCGTGCCCTCGAGAAACGGGATCTTCTCATCGAGCACGCCGGTATCCGCGACGCGTCGGACGTAGCGGCAGACGACGTAGGGCAGCCAGAGGAAGTCGTCGGAGAAATGTGTCCGCACGCCGCGGCCCGCCGGCGGATGCCACCAATGCTGCACGTCGCCCTCGCGGAATTGATGCGCGGCGGCGCGCAGCAGATGCTCGCGGGTCAGCGCCGGTTCGGCGTGCACCAGCGCCATCACGTCCTGCAGCTGGTCGCGGAATCCGAAGGCGCCGCCCGATTGATAAAAGCCGGTTCGGCCCCAGAGCCGGCAGCTCAGCGTCTGGTAAAGCAGCCAGCCGTTCGCCATCACGTTCACCGCCGGATCGGGCGTGTCGACATTGACCGCGCCGAGCGTGCGATTCCAATATGTCCCAGACGCCCTCGAGCGCGGCGCGGTTCGCGTCCGCGCGGCGAAAACGCTGCATCAGACGCTGCGCGTCGCCGACGTTGCGACCGACGCCGAGCCGGAAACTGATCTCGCGTTCCTGCGCCATCGGCGAGATCGAACGCGACCTGCAGCGCGCCGCACGGATCGAGTCCGGCGCCGACCTTGCCTGAAAGCCGCGCGCGTTTCAGCGCGGCCGGTTGCGCGAGCGTGCCGTTGCGGCCGAGGAACTCCTTGCGGTCTCCGGTCAGGCGTGCGGTTCGGGTCGTTGACGTCGACGAAGGCGACGCGATCGGGGAACTCGGTGTTGTAGAGATTGCGCGCCAGCAACGCGCCGGTCTTCAGGTCCATCTCGGTCTGCACGTGCAGCAGCGTCTTGTGGCGCAGGTCGCCGAGCACCCATTCCCAGTAACCGGTGACCGACAGCCGGCGCGGTCGGCCGGAGACGTTGCGCAGCTTGAGCACTGCGAATTTCACCGGCGCATCCATCGCGACGTAGAGCTCAGAGCTTCGGAGGCGATGCCGTTCTCGGTGTGCTCGAACACGGTGTAGCCGAAACCGTGGCGGATGACGTAAGGCGTCGCGCCGCGCGCGGGCCATGGCGTCGGCGACCAGAACTGCCCGGTCTCCTCGTCGCGGATGTAAAACGCTTCGCCGGTGGTGTCCTGGACCGGGTCGTTGGTCCAGGGCGTCAGCCGGAATTCGTGCGCGTTCTCGACCCAGGTATAAGCGCCGCCGCTTTCCGAGATCGACGGTGCCGAACTTCGGATTCGCGAGCACGTTGACCCACGGCGCCGGCGTCGTCTGGCCCGGCGGTGCAGCGTGATCACGTATTCGTGGCCGTCGCGGCGTGAAACCGCCGAGGCCATTCTGGAAAATCAGCTCACGCGCGCGGCGGCGGCGCCGAGACGTCGACCCAGCCCGGCCGGCGTCGGCGCGAGCGCCGGCACCAACGGCTCGAGCACGCTCCGCTGTTCCAGCTGCTCGACGAGCGTGCCGTGTTCGTCGTCGAGCACGATTCGGGCGGCCGCCTGCAGCAGGACGCCGGTCGTCGTTCGGGATCTGCTCGAGGCGCCGAACGAAGATCCCGCCGGGCTTGTCGAGCATCTGCGCTTCGATTGCCGGCGGCGATCAGGCTGGTGATCTCGTCCTGCAGACGACTGGCGATAGACCGAGACGTCTTCGTTCAGGATGACCAGCTCGACCGCCAGGCCCTTCAGCGCGCCAGTAGGAATGCGCCTGGACCAGTTGCCGAACGATCTCGATTCGCTCCGTGTCGCTGATCCGCAAGAGCACCAACGGGCGCGTCGCCGGAAATGCCGTAAGCTCCAGAGCCCGCTCTGGCCGCGTCGGTTGTCGAGGAGCACGCCCGCGGTCGCGCGCCGGGCCGGGTCCGCATAGATGATCGCGCCGGCGAGCCGCGCATAAAGCTGCGCTTCGGCGTCGGTCGCGTTGAGCTGGCGAAGCGTCACCTGGCTGTGCGTCCAGGCGAGGTCGAACGCGCGGTCCGCCATGCGCGAGTTCTGGTATTTTTCCACGAGCGCGAGCGCGGCGTCGCGGTCGACCGTGGCGCCAATGACGAAATCGAGCACCGCGATTTCGTCCGGCTGCAAAGTCACCGTGCGGCGCAGGGAAACGATTGGGTCGAGGACCGACCCCGCGCTGTTCGAGAGCGGCCCGGCGCATCGCTGCCGGATTCGTTAGGCTAGCGCCGCGGCCAATGAATTTCGAGCGGTCCGTTTCGCACGAGATCTCGCTCTGTTCGCCGCCTTGGCCGACAAGCAGATGCAGCAGCCAAGGCGGCTTCTCGTCCTCGGAACGCGCACGACGAGTGCAGAGCAGCGCCGACGACGCGGGCGCAAATTCCGTCTGCACGAAGAGATTGCTGAAGGCCGGATGCGCTTCATCCGCGGCCTGCGTCGCGAGGACGACTTCGGCGTAGCTGGTCAGCTCGATCACGCGCGTGGTCGCCGCGTGATTCGTCAGGGTGACGCGGCGCAGCTCGACGTCGTCTTCCGGCGAAACGCAAATCTCGGTGTGGAGCTCGAGCCGGTTGTGCCGCTCGCGAAATTCCGCGCGCGCCTGGGTGAAAATCGCTTCGTAATTCTCCACCGGGCGCAAGGTCGGCTGGAAAGCCGCCGACCAGAACTCGCCGCTCGTCAGGTCGCGCAGGTAGATAAAAGTGCCCCAGCAATCGCGGGTCGCGTCTTCGCGCCAGCGGGTTACCGCGAGATCGTTCCACCGGCTGTAGCCGCCGCCCGCGCTGCTGATCGCGACATGATAGCGACCGTTTGACAGCAGGTGCACTTCCGGCGCGCGCGCGCTCGGGTTCTTGAACACGCGCATGACGTTTTCGTCTTCGCCAAATTCGGGGCGCGACTCTTCGAGCGCGAGATCTTCCGGGAGGACGTTGGCCTCGGCTTTCGGGACGCGTTCCTGGAGCAGGAGATCGGCCGCTTTAAAAAGCGGACGCGACATAAAACGCCGCTGCATCGGCAGACCGTGCAGGAGGTAATCGAGCGCGAGGAAACCCATCCCCTGGTGATGTGCCATGAACGATCGCACCGTCTCGCTTTTCTCGTCTGGCGGCAGCCGCGACGGCGTGTAATCAACCGCCTCGTAAAAACCGTAGGCGCCTTCGCGTCCTTCACTCGTTAGGCGCTGGAGATTTTCGCAGGCTTCGCGCGGGGCGACCATCAGCGCCATCACCGTCGCGTAGGGCGCGATCACGAGGTCGGCGGAAAGCCCGCGCTTCAACCCGAGACCGGGCACGCCAAAGGCGCGGTATTGATAGTTATTCCGCAGGTCGGTCTGGTAGTAACCGGACTCCGAGATGCCCCAGGGCACGCCGCGCGCGCGGCCATATTCGATCTGTTGCGCGACCGCGGAACGGCAGGTGTGATCGAGCAACGTGTTTTCGTAGCTCGGCATCACCAGCATCGGCATGAGATATTCGAACATCGAGCCGCTCCAGGAGACGAGGACCGGCTCGCCGTGCGGCGCGACGAGCAGCCGGCCGAGCGCGAACCAGTGATCCTGCGGCACCTGTCCCTGCGCGATCGCGACGTAGCTGCAAAGACGTGCTTCCGACGCGAGCAGATCGTAATAGCTCAGGTCGCGCCGGCCTTCGGTCACGTTGTAGCCGATCGAGAAGAGGTCGCGGGTCGAGTCGAAGAGAAAGGTGAAATCCATCGACGCGAGCTCTTCGGCCTGGCGCGCGACTTCCTCCAGCCGATGCAGCCATTCCTCCGCGGTCGCGTTTGTTTCCGCCAGCTCGCGCAGGGTCGGCGTGCGTTCCGGGTCGGCGGGAATGAGGAGGCGCAATTCCGCCGCGTGCTCGGCGCAGTTGCGCGCGAAGATTTTCCCCCAATCGCTCGTGAGCGGCGCCGCCAGCGCTTCCGCCCGGTCGAGCCGCGCGGCGGCGTCGCGGAAATCAGCGGGCTCTTCTTTTAACTCGGCGGCCAGTTGCCTAACGAGCGGCTCTTCTCCCGGCACGAGCGCGAGCGCATCGCGCAGGCCGGCGAAAATCTGCGGATGCAAAATCGGTTCGTCCGCGAGCGCGCGCAGCCCGGCGCCGAGCGTGAGGAGATGACCGGCGAGATTCCCGCTGTCGACACTCGAGACATAGAGCGGGAGAAGCGGCTTGAGCGTGCGCGTCTCGTACCAATTATAGAAATGCCCGCGATGCCGCTCCAGCCGGGCGAGCGTGGCGATGGTCGCTTCCGTCCGGTCGAGCAATCGGCCTAACGACAGATAACCAAAATCGCGCGCCGCGAGGTTGGCGAGAAGAGCGAGGCCGATGTTCGTCGGCGAAGTGCGCGTCGCGACGCCGACGCCGGATTCTTCCTGGAAATTATCCGGCGGCAGCCAGTTCTCCTCCGCGTTCACGAAGGTCTCGAAAAAATGCCAGGTCTTGCGCGCGATCCGGCGGAGGAAAAGCAGCTGTTCCGGCCCCAGCTCCGCGCTCGCGACCTCGAGTGGCTGGCTGATCCACCAGCCGATGGCCGGCGCCGCCAGCCAGAGGACGAGGAACGGCACGAGCGGTCCGAGTTCGCCCGGCCGAAGCCAGGCGAGCAGCGCCGCGCTCGTTAGGGCAACCACCGGCGCGCTCTTCATTTTCCGGTAAAATCCAGGCAGATCCGCGCGCGCCCGCGCCGCCACTTCACGCGAGGTTTTCCATTCCAGCAGCCGCCGCCGCGTCACCAGCAGGCGGACGAGCGTCCGCCCGATCGCGTCGAGGCTGAGCGCCGCTTCGTAGGGCAGGAACGCGAGGGTGAGCGCGATCTGCCCGAGCGCGCGCCCGGCGGAAATGCGGACCTCGCGCAGATGCATCGCCCACGAGACCGGTGGCGGCTTGCGCAGGAGCTCCACGAGGAGCGGAAGCAAGCCCGGCAGGAACACGATCGCAACGACGAGGAGCGCCGCGAGATTGCCGATCGGCCTAACGAAAAGTGCGCAGCCGATGAGGAAAAGGAGGAGCGCGACCGGGACGAGGCTGCGCCGGAGATTATCGAAAATCTTCCACCAGGAGAGACCCGAAAGCGGATTCGTTAGGCGCCGTCCTTCCGCCGCCGGCACCCAGGGCAGGAGCCACGGCGTGATCTGCCAGTCGCCGCGAATCCAGCGCCGCCGCCGACCGGCATCCGTGTCGTAACCGGTCGGATATTCCTCGTAGAGAGTGACGTCGCTAACCAGCCCGCAGCGGGCGTGGACGGACTCGAGCAGGTCGTGACTGAGGACTGCGTTTTCCGGGAAACGCCCGGCGAGCGCGCGCTCGAACGCGTCCACTTCGTAGATCCCTTTCCCGATGAACGAGCCTTCGTGAAACAGATCCTGGTAAACGTCCGAGACCGCGCGCGTGTAGGGATCGATCCCGGTTTCGCCCGCGTGCAGCCGCGCGAACCAAGAGCGGCCGGCGTTCGCGAGGTTCACGTCGACCCGCGGTTGGAGGAGGCTGTAACCCTCGCTCACGATCCCGCGGGCGTTGAAGACCGGGCGATTGAGCGGATGCGCCATCGTGCCGATGAGTTGCCGGGCCGATTCGCGCGGGAGCTGCGTGTCGGTGTCGAGCGTGATGACGTAACGGATCTCCGGCAGGATCGCGGTCGCGCCCACGACTAACGAAAAGCATTCCGCGCAGTGTCCGCGGAGATACGCGTTGAATTCCATCAGCTTCCCGCGCTTGCGTTCGTAGCCCATCCAGACGCCTTCGCTCGCGTTCCAGCGGCGCGGTCGGTGGAAAAGGAAAAAGCGGTTTCCGCTTTCGGGCGCGTAACGCTGGTTGAGCGTTTCGATTCCTTCTCGGGCGCGTGCGAGCAGCGGTTCGTCCTCCGGCAAAGTCTCCGCCAGCGCGTCCGAAAAATCGGTCAGCAACGCGAAGTGCAAACGCTCGTCGCGATTCGCGAGCTGATGGATTTCGAGCGATTCGAGCAATTCATCGAGCCCGGCCGCGCTCGCCAGAATCGTCGGCACGACCACGATCGAGCAGCTCCCCGGCGCCAGCCCGCGGGAATAATCGAGTCGCGGGAGGAGCTGCGGCCTAACGATAAGGGTGGTGAGCCAGTTGACCAGTGCGACCGCGAGCTGGCTCACCCCGAGGAAAAAGACGAGCGTGCACAGGAGCAGCGTCCAGCCCGCGACTCCGTGCCGCTGCGCGCGCTGCGAGAACAGCCAGATCGCGCCTGACGACAGGAGCAGAATGCCTCCGCCGTAATAGACGAATGGAAACCGGCGAATCGTCCGCTCCGCCGCAGTGCGCCAGGGCCAGCGCACGTTCGTGACCCGCTCCAGTTGCGGTCGGCCTTTATCAACCAAGAAATAGCCGACATGCGCCGTTCGATGGTCGAGACCTTTGGCCCGACCGCTCTCCGCCGCGAGCGCGACCGCTTTCTCCGCCATCGCGGTTTCGCCGAGTTTGGCGCGCCGCGCGAGCGTCTCCACCGCGTGGCGGTAACGATCGCGCGTCGCGAAATCCATCTGCGGGTAAATGCCCGCCGGTTCCGCGCGGAGCGTTTGCTCGACTCGGCTGAGCGACTCGACGAAATCCTTCCAATCGATCGCGCTCAGCGCGCGCAGGCTGGCGATGCTGTGACTCACCGAGACCTGGTCGGAAGCCTGGTTCTGGCTTTCCTGGTGAATCAGTTGCTCGATCGAAAAGCCCCGCTCCACGAGCTGCTGCTCGAGCCAGCTCCGCGCGAGATGGAGCACCGGATTCAACCGCGAGAGGCGCTGGCAAAATTCCGCGACGAATGCGCTCGAGAGCCGGAGATCGGCCCGCGCCATATCCGCGACCACGATGACCACGCGCGACGGATTATTTTCCGCCACCTCCTGCAACCGCTCGACCCACTCGTTCGCTTCGTTGCGATCGAGCCGCCCCTGCGTCAGCCCGCTCGTGACCCGCTGGAGATTCTCGATCAGGCCGAGCCGGAGCATGATCGGCACCGCCCAGAGCTCGCCGAGTTTCAGCGGCACGACTGTCTGATAGGCCGCGATGAAACCCGCGAGCGACGAGGCGTCGATCTGCGCGTCGACGTGCGAGATCAGCTCGAGCACGATTTCGTAAACCCGGAGCCGTCCGCCCGAATTGCCGTTCGTTAGGCACGGCAATTCCCGGCTGTACTCCCGCGGCAGATGGCGGCGCGCGAGCTGGATCTGCTCTTCGATCAGGTAGAAATTATCGAGCAACCATTCCGCCGCCGGGATGACCCGGCCGGTCTGGTCGGCGAGCGCCGCGCGGTTAAAATCGCGCAGGGTTTTTTCATTGCGATCGAGTTGCGCGAGGAGGCGATTCGAAGCGCGGCCGAGCGTGATCTCGTGTTTCGCCGCGAGCGCCGCGGCATGTCGCGCGAGTTGTTCCGCGCCAAATAACTCCGCGCGCAATGGCGGCTCGCTCGCCCGCCGGCGCGACGGTACTCGCCTCGTTAGGGAGCTGCGCAGGCGCGGAGACAAAGTCGGCATTTGTAATGATTCGTCGCTCATCCACGGGGACGGCAAAGTTTTTTCGCGCCGGCTTCGCGCGCAGGGGCCGCGGAAGATGGCGCATCCGATTCCTTTACGAAGGCGACAGGAAAAACTAGAAGTTATCCGATGATGTTTTTTGGCAACGACGACGAGGGCGAGATCGACCTGCTGAAAGGTGTGGTCGCCGGGATCGCGGGCGGTTTGCTCGCGTCATTTTTAATGGAGCAATTTCAGGCTGCCTGGAGCGCGAGCGCGGAGGCGATTCATCCGTCGCCGAAAAAACCGGGACGCCCGGCCGACCCGACGACGGTGAAAGCGGCCAACCTGCTCTCGCAAAAAATCGTCGGTCGAAAAGTTCCGCCAGAATATAAAGCCGCCGCTGGCGAAGCGATGCACTACGGAATCGGCGCCGGCTCGGCCGCGATCTACGGCGCGCTCGCCGAAGTGGCGCCCTTCGTCACCATCGGCGAGGGCACGGCCTTCGGCACCGGGCTCTGGGCTCTCGCGGATGAGGTCGCCGTCCCGAAAGCCGGCCTCTCCAAGCCAGCGCAGGAAATTCCCCTAACGACGCACCTCTACGCGCTTGCCTCGCATCTGGTCTACGGCTGGATCACCGAGACGGTCCGCCGCGCCGTTCGTGGCGTGCTCTGAAACCCGCACACTGATTCCGGAGCTGCAGGACGGAGCGATGTACAACTTCTCTTATTTTAAAGAGAAGGACCAGGCGATCGTCCGGGAATTTATCCGCCAACATCCGTTTGCGACCTTGATCGGGGTAGGCGGCGCCGCGCCGGTTGCGACCCAGGTTCCGATTCTGAGCGAAGAGCGTGCGGGCGGCCTTTTCCTGCGCGGGCACATGATGCGCCGGAGCGATCACCAGCGAGCGTTCGCGGAAAACAGCGAAGCGCTCTGCATTTTTTCGGGCGCGCATAGCTACGTCAGCGCGCGCTGGTATTCGGATCCGCGGACCGCTTCCACTTGGAATTATATGAGCGTCCACGCGCGCGGGACGGTCCGTTTCCTCGGCGAGCCGGAGCTGCTCGCGCTCCTCGAGGAAACGACCACGCGCTTTGAGAACGACGAGAATTCGCCCGCGCTCTTCCGGCATCTACCGCCGAGTTATATCGATTCGCTGAAGCACGCGATCATCGCGTTTGAGTTGGAAGTGCGGGAGCTGGAAAATGTTTTCAAGCTCAGCCAAAATCGCGACGCCTCGAGCTACGACAACATCATCTCGCAACTCCACGCGCAGGGCGGCGATGCCCGCGTGATCGCCGAGGAAATGGCGAAGCGCCGGGAGCAACTCTTTCCGCAATCGTAGCGGCGCCGTCTCGTGCTATTCGAGAATGCTCCCGTTTGCTGTCGATTGTTATCAAGGCGCAGGCACCGCGAGCGCACCGGTGACTTTGAAAACCTGGTACGGCGTCGAGTGCAGACTCTTCCCGCCGTTGAATCGCGGCATGTTTTGAATCTGCGAGCAGGTTACGAAGAGCGTGCCCTGCGGTCCCCAGGCGAGGCTGTCCGGCCAGATCAAACGCCCGTCGGCGATGACCGGCGCGAGCTTTTTCTTCTGCGGGTCGAAGAGGTTGATCGCGCCGTGCTCCACGTCGGTCAGGTAGATCTTTCCGTTAGGCCCCATCACCGTTCCATCCGGCGGCGGCGTTTCCAGCAGCGTCTCCACCTTGGCGCTCAACTGGCTTTCTGTTAGGCGGCGGTTCCGCAGGTCTGCCGTCGGCACGCGGTAAAGCATGTTCGCGGTGAGTGCGTGGAAGTAGAGGAAACCGTGCAGCCGATCGAGCGCGATCCCGTCGGAATGGATCTGCGGCGGCTTCCCGTTATCGCCGAGGAGCGCGCGGCCGTTGATCTGCAATTTGAAATCCTTCTCCGCCTGCGTGACGCGATTCCCGGCCAGGAGCCGTCGCGCTTTTCCGGTCCGCAAATCGACCACCACGATTGCGCCGAGTCCGGAGTCGGTGATGTAAGCCGTTCCGGTTTTCACGTCGACCCGCACGTCGTTCAGGTAACTTTTTTCCGGCGCGATTTACGTGCCGAACGGAATCGTCTGCACAACCTGGTTTTTGACCAGGTCGATCTTCACCAGTTTCGGGGCGCCCTTCACGATTTCTTTCATCTTTGGCGCTGCCGGGTCGAGCACCCAGAGGCTGTCGCTCTCGTCGACATAAACGCTCTGCACGCAGACGAAGTGCTCGTTAGGCGAGCCGGCCTGGTTCCACTCCGCGTTCGGAAACGGCTGCGGCTGGCCGTTGACGATTTCCGCGACCGAGATCGTGTGGTCGTCCGACCAATTGGGGAAATTCACGAAGACCCGGCCGCGATGCGAAACCGCGACGCCAGTCACCTGCATCTGCGGGAAATTCGCGACTGTCTCGAGCGTGGCGAGGCCGTTCGGGGCCTTCGCGTCCTGCGCGCGAAGTGTGACCGCCAGAAGGGCGAAAAGGACGACCAAAGAAAAAACGAAGCGCATAACATTGAATCGGCCCAAGACGCGTCGGCGGTTCGCGGCGAAGTTCGTCGACATGGAAAGAAACGTGGTGGTGGCGGGAGTTGGACCAGGCTTGGGCGCAGCGTTGGCCCGCAAATTTTCCGAGGATGCCGGCCGGGTCGCGATGCTCGCGCGCTCGAAGGATTATCTTCACAGCCTAACGAAAGTACATGCTGAGCGCGACCTGCTCGGCATTCCCACCGACCTCGCGAAGGCCGAAGAAATCACTGCCGCCTTTCAAAAAGTTCGCGCGGAATTCGGCCCGGTCGACGTCCTGATCTGCCACGCCAGCGCGTCGTCATGGCACGGAATCGAGGAGCTGACTGCGAAACAATTCGAGCGCGCTTGGCGCGTCACGGTGATGGGCGCGTTCCTCTGCTGCCAGGCGGTCGTGCCGGAGATGATCAAGCGCGGTCGCGGCGTGATTCTCTTCACCGGCGCGACCTCGGCGATTCGCGGCCGCAAAGGCGCGCTCGATTTCTCAAGCGCGAAATTTGGTCTGCGCGGCTTCGCCGATTCCCTCGCGCGCGAACTCTGGCCGCAGGGAATCCATGTCGCCCACATTGTGATCGACGGCGGGATCGGCGAACCCGGCGCGGCCGAAAAGCCGGGCGAACCTGAGCTTTCCCCGGACGCGATCGCCGACTCCTATTGGATGCTCGCGCAGCAGGAACGAAGCGCCTGGACCTTCGAGCTCGACGTCCGACCGAGCCGCGAAGATTTCTTCGTCTAGACTCCTGGCGCCGACATGAACACCAGCGAACGCATCGCCAACGTTCCGCCCGACGTGACCGGCGACCCGCGCCGGGTCGTTACCGGCGGCGTCTCCTGGCGGCGGACGTTTTCCGCCTTCAAATATCGTAACTACCGGCTCTACTTTTGCGGCCAGCTCGTCTCGCTCATCGGCACGTGGATGACGAACACCGCGCAGGGTTGGCTCGTCTATCAGCTCACCGGCTCGAAGGCATTGTTAGGCATCGTCGCTGCGGCCGGCACCGCGCCGATGCTCGTCTTCTCGACGTGGGGCGGTTGGGCCGCCGATCGCTTTCCGAAACGCAGCGTCCTCATCTGCACCCAGACAGTGATGATGATTCTCGCCTTCATCTTCGCTGGTCTCGTCTGGTCAGGAAAAATCCAGCCGTGGCAGATCATCTTGCTCGGGCTCTGCGGCGGCGTCGCGATGGCTTTCGATATGCCGGCACGGCAATCGGTCGTGGTCGAGATCGCGAGCCGCGAAGACCTGATGAACGCGATCTCGCTGAACAGCGCGATGTTCAACGGCGCGCGCATCGTCGGGCCGGCGGTCGCGGGTTTCCTGATGGCGAAAGTCGGGATCGCGCTCTGCTTTTTCATCGACGGCGTAAGTTTCATCGCGGTGCTCGCCGGGCTCATCCTTATGCGCGTGGTGCCGCCTCCGCGGTCGGCCGCGACCGGTGGCGCGCTGGCCCAGGCGCTCGAGGGCTTTCGCTATGTTTGGAATCACACCCGGGTCCGGACAATTTTTGCGCTCTTCGCGGTGGTCGGGATTTTCGGTTGGTCATATTCCGTCCTCATGCCGGCTTTCGCGCACGACGTCCTCCACCTCGAAGAACGCGGCTACGGCTTATTGTTAGGCGCGACTGGAGTCGGCGCGCTCATCGGGGCGCTGACCACCGCGACCTTCGGCACCGCGCTCAAGCCGCGCACGATGGCTTTCGGCGGCGTCTGGCTTTTTTCCGCGATGCTCCTGGTCTTCTCGTTTAACCGGAATCTTTACCTCGCGATGCTCTGCCTGGTCGGCGCGGGGTTCGGGATGATGCTCTTTTTTTCCACTTCGAACACGACCGTGCAGACGATCGTGCCGGACGAAATGCGTGGGCGAGTGATGGGAATCTGGGCGCTGATTTTCGGTGGAATGATCCCGTTCGGCAGCCTCGAAGCCGGCGCGGTCGCGCACTACTTCGGGACGTCGGCGACGCTCGCGGTCGGCGCGGTCATCTGCGCGCTCGCCGCGGCCGTGACGCTGGTCATCGTGAAGCGCCGCGACGCGCAGCTCGCTGCGGACGAAGCCTAACGAACGAACTCCCCAGCGTCGTGCGCTTCGCTTTGCCTAACGACATCGCGAAACGTTCGCGAGGTCCTTCGCCGGCCGCGCGGCGCGGGATGACAGATTATGAAAGCGTGGGCCGCTCCTGGTGCCACCCGGTGCTCTGCTCGTAGGCGTGCGCGATTTGGAGGAGACGCGATTCGCCGAGCGCAGGGCCGAGGATTTGCAGACCGATCGGCAGCGGGTTCGGGCCGGCATTTTTGGCGAAGCCGCAGGGCACGCTGATGCCGCAAATGCCGGCGAGATTTGCGGCGATGGTGAAAATATCGGCGAGATACATTTGCCACGGATCGGCGACGCGCTCGCCGAGCTTGAACGCCGGCCCCGGTGAAGTCGGCGAGAGCATCGCATCCACCTTGATGAAGGCGGCGTTGAAATCCTGCCGGATGAGTGTGCGCACCTTCTGCGCGCGCAGGTAAAACGCGTCGTAGTAGCCGGAGCTGAGCACGTAGGTGCCGAGGATGATGCGGCGTTTCACCTCCGCGCCGAAACCTTCCTCGCGCGTCCGCCCGTAGTGGTCGAGCAGGTTCGCCGGGTGCTCCGCGCGGGAGCCGTAGCGGACGCCATCGAAGCGCGCGAGATTGGCCGAGGCCTCGGCGGTGGCGATGATGTAATAGACGTCGACCGCGTATTCGGTGTGCGGCAGCGAAATCTCCACGATCTCCGCGCCGAGCGACTCGAAATGCACGGCCGCCGTCTCGAGCGCGGCCTTCACCTGCGGGTCGATCCCGTCCCGGAAATATTCGTTAGGCAAGCCGAGCCGGACTCCGCGCAGATCGCGCTCCAGTTCGCCGAGATAGTCCGGCACCGGCTCGGCGAGCCAGGTGGAGTCGAGCGGGTCGTGGCCGGCGATTGCCTGCAGGAGCAACGCGGAATCGCGCACGGTTTTCGTGAACGGACCGATCTGGTCGAGCGATGAGGCGAAGGCGACCAGGCCGAAGCGGGAGACGCGGCCGTAGCTCGGCTTTAGACCGACCACGCCGCAGAGCGCGGCCGGTTGGCGGATCGAGCCGCCAGTGTCCGAGCCGAGCGCCGCGATGGCAGATCGGCGGCGACCACCGCGGCGGAGCCGCCGCTGGAACCGCCGGGAATGCGCGTCAGATCCCAAGGATTGCGGGTCGGCTGGAATGCGGAATTCTCGGTCGAGGAACCCATCGCGAATTCGTCGAGATTGGTGCGCCCAAACGGGATCGCCCCCTCCGCTTTCAGCCTAACGATCGCGGTCGCATCGTAAAGTGCGCGGTGATTTCCGAGAATCTTCGAGGCGCAAGTGAGCGGTTGATCGCGCACATTGATCAGGTCCTTGATCGCCAGCGGGATCCCGCCGAGCGGCAGCGCGACATCCGCCGCATCGGCGGCGTCGAGCGCGCTTTCGAGATCGAGCGAGAGGTAGGCGCCAATCTGCGGGTCGCGTGCGCTGATCCGTTCGTGCAGGGCGAGGATCACTTCGCGTGGTGAAACTTCCCGCGTGCGGAAAAGCTTTTGCAGCTTGGCGATCGTTAGGCCGGGCAGTTCGCTCGGATTCATTCGAGCACCTTCGGCACGATGAAAAGATCACTCGCTGCCCGCGGTGCATTGCGGAGCGCTTCTTCCTGAGTGAGCGACGGACGCACTTCATCCGCCCGAAAAATATTCGTCGCGGGAATGGCATGAGCGGCCGGTTCGACGCCTGCGAGATCGAGCTCCTGCAAACGCGCGGCGTGCGCGAGCACCTGCGCGAGCTGACCTTGAAAGAGCGCCGTCTCTTCCGCGGTCAGCTTCAGGCGCGCAAGCTCGGCGACGTAGGCAACGTCCAGATCGGAAGAGGACGCGGGCACGCTCGGCGAGGCAGTTAAAAATGCAGGTGGGTCGCGATCCAAATGACCGCGAGGGAAAGCGCGAGCACGAGCACGATAAAGAGGAGCCGGCCTTCGCTCCGCTGCTTCCGGAGCGAACGCGGGCGCCGATTATCCCACGGCTCTTCGCCGAAGCGCCGGTCTGATGGGCGCGAGAAAACGTCGAGCCGTTTGCTCTCGCTGGTCGCACGCTGGAGGAGCTCTTCCTTTTGCCGGCGCGAAGTCTCCGCGGCGACGCGCGGCGCTTCCTCGATCATGCGCTGCAGGTCCTCCATCTGCTTGCGCAGATTGTTTTCCTGCTGCTTCAGCTCCAGCTGCTTTTGGGTCAGCGGGGTCTCGGATGGGACGCGTCGTCGAGCCATTTGCCTAACGAGTGCCGCGGGCCATGGAGAGGAAAATGACCAGCGCGATGATCCCGAAAGCGATCAGCGGCAACGTAAAGGCGAGCCCGATCTGGAGCCATTGGCTGAAGCTGTTCGCCGGGCTCGCGACTTCGTAGCCGCTGGTGGTTTCAGGCAACGGGACCTCGTGGTGCACCTCGGTGCTGTTCGCCTGGAGGCGGCTGCGCTGCTGGCTGTACTCGGTCCGTGCATCGTCCACCGTGCTGAGCGCGCGGCTCAATTCCTTGTTCAGGTCGGAGGGATTCCAGGTCTTCGGATCGATCGACTCGAGCAGCTCGAGATGTTGGCCAAAGCTTTCCCGGGTCGCGCGGAGCTGCTCCATTTTCTTTTGCGCTTCGTAGGCTTCGCGTTCGAGCACAACAAGCGACCGGGTCAGCTTGTCGGTCATCTCGGCGCGGCCGCGGTCGAGCTCTTCCTGGCGGCGGCTAAGTTCCTCGAGCTCGCGTTTTTGTTTCTCGATCTGTTCCTGCTGGCGCTTGAGCTGGAGGAGCTGCTCCTGCGCCCGCTGCACCTGGGAATCGATCTGCTCGGTCGTGACCCCGTCGTCTTCTTCGTTGAGTTCCAGCATGGGTTCGGTGGAGCGGTATTCGGACATTTTGATCGCCGCGGAGGGAGCGACCTTGCGTCGCGCGCCCGCTTCTCGCGGACAGTAATTGGCCGCTTCGAGAATGCCAGATTTTTCCGTGGGAAAGCGGACGGAGGCGTTTTTTTCAGTCGTGCTCGTGATTCGGCTTCGGCTTTTTTCGTCAGGAATCGATTACGAGCAGGAGCAGGAGGGGTTAGCCTAACGACCCGGCATCATCTCGAGGAGCATCCCGCGGAAGTATTCCGTTTCCGGCAAGGTGGGCAGAACCGGGTGATCGAGCGCCTGTTCGAACCGGCGCAGACGCCGCGCCGATCGGCGGGCATCGACGAGCGCGTCGGCGATCATCTTCTCGAAAATCTCGGCGCCGACGTGATGCGAGCAGGAGAAA
This sequence comes from uncultured Verrucomicrobiae bacterium, assembly GCA_963831805.1. GTDB lineage: Bacteria > Verrucomicrobiota > Verrucomicrobiia > Chthoniobacterales > UBA10450 > Palsa-1392. Next base: position 866,894 of record CAWHRN010000005.1, read on the forward strand.
GTCGCGAGCAATCCGTTAGGCGCGAGAAGCTGAAAAGCGCGGACGTGGAGTTCCTTATAGCCGCGGAGGGCGTCGTGGAGGTTGCCTTTGCTTTTCGTGAACGATGGCGGGTCGAGGATGACGAGATCGAAATCCGCGTTCCCCTTTTCCGCGCCGCGGAGGAATTGAAAAACATCCTGCTCGAGCCAGCGGATATTCGTTAGGCCGTTGCGCGCCGCGTTTTCGCCAGCGATCCGCACGCTCTCGGCGCTCGCTTCCACCGCGGTCACCTCACTCGCACCGGCGCGGGCGCAGGCCAGGGCGAAACCGCCCTGGCTGCTGAAACAATCGAGCACCCGGCGGCCGGCCGCGTAGGCGGCGACGAGCGCGTAATTCGGAAGCTGGTCGAGGTAGAAGCCGGTCTTTTGGGCATGGAGCAGATCCACTCCGAGGCGAAGGCCGGCGGTTTCGATTTCGAGTTCGTTAGGCGGCTCGCCCGCGAGCATGCCGGTCTGGAGTTGCAAGCCTTCGGCCCGGCGGACCGGCGCGTCATCGCGCTCGATGATCGGCCGTTCGCCGAGGACGCTGAGCAACGCCCTAACGATCAGTTCTTTTCGCTGATCCATCGCGAGCGTGAGCGTTTGCAACACGAGCGCTTCGCCGTAACGATCGACGATCACGCCGGGAAGGCCGTCGCTCTCGCTCCAGACCATTCGGCCGAGCCGCGGATCGATCCCGCGCCGCGCGCGGTACTCGATCGCCTGCCGGATCCGGCGCTCGAAGAAATCGAGATCGAGATCCTGTTTCCGGCGCGAGAAACGGCGGGCCACGATCTGCGATTTGGAATTGTAAATCGCGCTGCCTAACAATCGATCGCGGCCATCCTTGAGCGAGATGACGTCGCCGTCGGCCGGGGTGCCGAAAAGTTTCAGGACCTCGCCGCTGAAGACCCAGTCGTGCCCATGCAGAATGCGCGCCCGCGGTTTAACGACCAGTCCACCCATGGCCGACTGTAGCGCGGGTCTCCAAACCGCGTAAGCGTTGGTAAAGCCGGCACCATCTTTGGCCACCATCGACGCGGGCCGGAGACCCGCGCGACATCGTTAGGGCAGATGGTAAACTTCGACCAGCGCGACGCCGCTGGCGGTGCCGCTGCCGCGCACGATCGCGGTGTAGCTCCCGGGCGCGAGGGTCGCGACGATCGCCGCTTCGCGGTCGTCATTAGGCGGAATGGTCGTCGCGAGGATCTGCGCCTCCTGGTCGGAGCGCCAGTTATCGTTGGCGAAAATGAGGGAGCCGTCGCTGTCGTGCAGCTCGAGGGTGGGATCGGGCAAAACCCCTTCCACGCCGCGCGCGCTGAGCGATGGACCGAGCGCGCGCACCAGCACTTTGGCGGAATCGGCGCCGTCGATGATAAAGCCGCCAATCATCGGATCGGTCGTCGAGGCGACTTCGCCGCGGGTTGAGATATTGCTCAGGACCGAGCTGGCCGGATCGAGATCGTAGAGCTCGAGCAAGGCGGTGCCGGAAGTGGTGTTCGCGCCGCTCAAAACGGCGGTGTAATTCCCGGCCGGCAGTGTCGCCACGAGGACGGATTCGTTGGCATTCTTCGGGCCAAAGCCGCCGTCGACCAGATCGAGCGCGAGCTCCGACCAGTTATCGTTTTTCGCAATGAGCGCCCCGGCCTGGTCGTAAAGCTGAAGCACCGGATCGGCGAGGACGCCGGTCACCTCGGACTGGGCGAGGGAAGGCCCGAGCGCGCGGAGCAGGACCGTTTTCGCCGCACCGCCGGTGATGATGAATCCGGCGATCATGACCTCGTCGTCGCTGCCGACATGAGCGCGGGTCGAGACGTTAACCAATTGCGCCGGCGGATCGGCTGCCGGGGTGGGGCTGGGCGGGGGCGGAATAGTGGGGCTGGGGGTGGAAGAGGGCGCGGGGCTGGCGGTTGGAGACGGCGCGGGACTGGCGGTCGGAGACGCGGTTGGAATTGGCGTGGGAGTTGGGGGCAGCGACGGGGTGGGCGAAGGCGTAGGGCTCGGGGACGGAAAAGGAACCCCGGCAAAACGGGCGTCCAGAAACGCGATCACCTGGTCTTTCACCAGCGACCAGTAATCAAACGCGTGGAGCGAACCGGGCAGCGTGAGCGCCTGATATTGATAGATGCCTAACGAATCCAGCGTCGTGGTCATGTCGGCGAGTTGCGAGAAGGGCATCGTGTCCTGCGCGCTGTTAATGAGGAAGAGCGGCGCGATTTTGGTGTCGACGAAATTTACCGGTGACGCCGCCTGCAGATCGGTCAGGTCGAATTCCGAGACCCCGACGTAATTGGTCACGTCGATGATGAAGGTGTTGATGTTCGGGTCGGCCCGGAAGTCGGTGAAATCATAGACGCCGGAAAGACTCACCCCGACGTCGAGGCGGTCGTCGCCGATCGTGCCGGTGGCCGCGCAATAAGCGGTGTGATGACCACCAGCCGAGCCGCCGACGGCGCCGACCTGGCCGTTGCAACGAGGATCGGCCCGCGCGGCGCGGATCGCCATTTTCACGTCGTCGGTCTGCTGCGGATAACGGCCGTCGGAAGTCTGGCCGTCGAGCGATCCGTTAGGCGCGAGCCGGTATTCGATGGAGAACGCGAGATAACCGGCGTTGGCGAGATCGAGCGCACAGGGCGCGCCGCTCGCCGGGCCGCCGGTTTTAAAACCACCGCCGTGGATCACCAGCACCGCGGGCCAGGGCCCGGCCGTGGTTGGCGTGTAGACGACCCAGTGCAGCTCAGTGCCGTCGGGCGCAGTGCCGTAAACCTCTTTCCCGGCCCAACCGGCCCGGGCGGATTGTGCAAAGAGGCTGAAGACGAGAAGGGCCAAGCCGGCCCATACAATGGATAGGAAAAGATGTTTCGTTGAGCGCATCGGCGAGTTCTCTGTAGCAACGCCCGTGCCAGAGGATTTGAACGCGAGTCGGCAACGACTGCGCTTGTCCATTCCGTTTCCCGTCGTCTAGCATTCTGACCCTCGGAAAGAAATGAACCCCGAACCCTTGCCAACCGCGCCCGTGAGGGACGATGGCTGGTTCGATCCCACCCCCGAAAAAGTCATCGCGGAGCTTGCTGCCGTCCGAGCGAGCTGCGGCGAGCAGAGCATGGAATACGCGACGCTGCTGGTGCGGCTCGGTGATGCCCATATGCGACAGGGACGGCTTTCCAATCCGCGAGCGCAGGAATGTTATGAGGCCGCTTTGCAAATCTGCCGCATCCAAGGCGAGGAGACTCCCGAGACCGCGTGGATCTACGATCAACTGGCCAACGTCAAAGCTTCCTCCGGCGACACCCTGAGCGCGCAAGGCGATTTGGAAAAGGCCCTCAGTATTTGGAAAGACCGGGCGCCCACGAATGCGATCGCTTCAAGCGTGCGCGAAGACCATGTCGCCCGCCGCGCCGAAGACTTGGAGCGCTTGCGGAGAGTGAACGAATTCCAGAATCGCCAGCCGCCGCCGATTGACGAATCGGGCGGAGATGGCAACGCCTTCGCCTAACGAATAAAGCTCACCTAGCGAGAACGATTGAGGCGGAATTCGTAGCGACTGCGCGAACCGCGCCCATCGGTTCCGGTCAGGCTGAGTTGCTGGCCTTCCTGTGAAATCTCTCCGGTGAAGGTGTCGAGCGAGAAATCGAGCGGATTCGTGCGACCGGAATACTTCAGGTCTTTGAAAGATACGCCTTTGAATTGCAGCGTAGACGGCGAGGAAACACTCACCGTCAGAGTCTCTTCTACGTCATCGCTGGTTAAAACGGCAGTTAATGCGCCGTTCTGCTGCTGGATCCTGAGCTGCGCCGGAGAGTTACCCTTCGCGCGGCCAACTTTCGCGCCGACCCATGAGCTATCCGCGAGGGCGGGAGTGGAAGTTGGCGCGGCGTCCAACTGCGCCAATGTCGGCAAGGTCATAAAAAGAATCGTGAGTAAGATAGATCTCATCGGGTTCTAATTTCCGCGGCGCGGCTGGCCTGATTCGTCGAATTTTCCCAGCGCCATCTGCAAGTTTATGTTTCGCGTGGTCGTTCCCCGCGTCAGCTGCTTTTTTCCACCAGGTGATGGCGTCGCGCGGACTCTTCGCGATGCCTTGGCCGTTCCAATAACAGGCCGCCAGTGAGTTCATCGCGTGGCCATCGCCGCGGTCCGCTCCTTTGCGATACCAGCCGGCGGCGGCTGCTTCGTCCTTTGTGACTTCGATGCCGTCCTGGTAGAGATCGCCGAGATCTTCCGGCGCGTCTTCATTCCCAAGATCAGCAGCTTTGCGAAACCAATTTACCGCTTCGGACGGTTCCTTCGGCATGCCTTTGCCGTAGAGATAGCAGACCGCGAGATTGCGCATCGCGTTGGGTTCGCCTTGCGCCGCCGCCTTGCGATACCAAGTGACTGCTTCGGCAAAGTTCTTTTCTGACTCTAACTGCAGGCCGAAGATCGTCTGCGCCTGGGGGATTCCCTTCTGCGCCTTTTCTTCCAGGCGATCGCGCGCCTCCCGATTGCGTGAGGCATTGGTAAAGTCGGACATTAACTGGGCCTCTTCCTCGTGAGGTAGCGGACTCGGGGTCGAGCCGGAAGTGGACTGGCTCGCGCCTTCCTGTGCCTGACTCACTCGGGTCCAGGTTCCCGGTCCGAGAGGTCCGGTGCCCCGCAGGTGATTTGGATCTGGAAAAGCATAAGTCCCTTCCGACCGCTGACCGGTGACACTGGAAACAATGTGCCAGTTGCCGTCAGACGCTCCAATCACGCCCGCGTCACTGAACAAACCGGCGAAGTAATAAGAGTTATCGCCGCGAATCACCCAGGTCAGAGTCCAAGGCTTATGCTCGGTCTCACCCCGAATCTCCCAAGTCCCGACCATGCGAGGGTCGACTGCCGCGCGCGCTTGGGCCCGCGAGGTGGAGATAGCCAGGATAACTACCAGCAGACCGAGAATGGTGCGCGAAGACATGACGACAAAGCAGGTGAGCAGCAAGGTTAATTGCTGGCAAGACTTATCCGCGGAGATGGTTGCTATCTCTTGCTAGTCTCGAAAAGAGAAGAGGTGACGTGAGCCGACGGAATCTTCTTGCCCAAGCGGAGGCGAATCTTCTAGCCTCGTCGCTTGCAACATTTCCGCCATGAGTCCCAGTCAGGGTTTTGATTTAGAGGCGGCGTCGGATGCGGCGATGGCGGGTCTCAATACGCTCTGGGCGAAGCCTAAGAGGTCGCACTCCATCTTGCTCTCCGTTGCGGCCGGATTGGTTTTCATTGTCTTTCTCTCGCTCGTGCTCTCGGGGCGCGCCGCGATCCTCGTGCTCGACAAGCCGTCACAGCATTTCCTCTATCCCTTCACCATCCAGAACTTCATGCATCTCGTCTTTTTCGTCGGGCTGGGCGATCTCTTCGTGCGCTGGCGGATCGCGACGCGCGAGGGAAAATTTCTCGGGCTAAAATATCTGCCGGAGGACGATCAGACTGTCCTGATGGCGCAGGATCTCGGCCCGATCCGCAAACGGGTCGCGGGCGAATTCGATTACGAGCACGGCTTTCTCCCATCGCTGATCAACATCGGCGTCCTCCAATTTCAATCGAGCTCCTCGGTCGAACAGGCGGCGGGCGTGATGAATCAGCAGCTCGAGTTGATGAGTCATCGGCTCGATCTGCGCTACGGGCTGGTGCGCTTCATTGCCTGGGTCGTGCCGACGCTCGGTTTTATCGGGACAGTGTATTCGTTAGGCGCATCGCTTGCCGCGGCGGGCACGACCGATACGCTCGATTTGCATGCGGTTGCGCGGACGCTCGGGATCGGGTTCGACTGCACGATGGTGGCGCTGGTCGAGAGCGCGATTCTCGTTTTCATCCTCCATCTCGTGCAGGAGAAAGAGGAGTCCGTGCTCAACCGCGCGGGCGATTACACCCTGCGCAATTTGATTAACCGCCTCTACGCCGAGGAGTAGCCGGGAGCGCGATGCGAGCCCGCCGGCGCGAGATCAACATCTTCAACATGTCCTTGCTGGACATTTTGTGCGGAGCTTTGGGCGCGTTCTGTTTCATGATGCTGGTCGCGCTGCCCTACTACAAACCGGCCGGGACTGCGCCCGATCTGCGCAAGGCGCAGGCCGAGACCGAGAAGTTGATGCGCGACCTCGAGCAGATGAAAACGCAGATGCGCGACCAGAAATCGGTCGCGGAAATGGAGGAGCTGATGCGCCGGCTCGAAGCACAGGTCAAAGCACTCCAGGGCCAGGTGAACATCCTCAGCGCCGAGAAGGAAGAGCTGCAGCGGCGCGCCGACCAACTGACGACGGAAAAGGATCGGCTCGCGCAGGAAAACCAGGAACTGAAGGCGCGTCTCGCGGCGAAGAAACCGTTCACCATCGTGCTGCGCGCGGACGACCTTGGCCAAGGCCTGGACGTGATGCTTTTCAAGCCTTCCGCGCTGGAGAAAACGCCCAACCCGCTTTTCCAATCGTGGGTCGACGGCCGCTACAACGACATGCACACCGTCCATAACGCGCTGCTTTTCGGCCGCGGCCTCGGGATCTTCGTCGGAGAGGATTCCCGTCCGAACACCGAAGGCCAGCTCTTTGTTCGCCTAACGAACCCAGTCGATCACCGAAAGACGGCTACGATTGAGGGCGCAATCGTCGGCGACGAGATGCGGACGATGCCGATTCGCCTGCCCAGGGCGACGCTCTACGCGGAGCGAAACTGGGTGCTGCTCGGGACGGTCTTGATTGATCAGAACAGCCAGTTCCGCTTTCAGGAAGCGACCACGGCGGAACGCGAAGCCGCCTGGCAGTCGCTCGTCGGGAGCACGCCGCCGCCGACTCCGACGCCCGCGCCGACCGCGTCCGATGCGGAGCGGGCCGCGGCGCAGGCCGAGCGCACGCGGCAACAGGCGGTCTACAAGAAATTCACCGTCCTGATGCGCACCCCGCCGGATGATGACGGCAAGAACGACGCCGAGATTCTGCGGCTGAGCGATGAGCTGCTGCGGGAGTTGCCGCCAAACAGTCCGCTGCGCCGGGAGGTGGAGGTTCGTCGCGAGCAGGCGCTCGATTTAAAAGCGCGGCGTAACAAACACGCGGCGCCGACCGCGTCGCCCTAACGACGATGAGCAAACGCATTCGCTGCAGTTGCGGGCGGGTTTACGACCCGGTGAAACATCCGGTCTGTCCGGCGTGCGGCACGAGTAACGTCGTTGCGCCACCGCCGCCTAACGAAGAAAATATGGTGAGGACGCCGGCGATCGATCCGGTTCCGCCGCCGCCGCGTCCTCCGATGTCGACCGGTTTAAATTCCCGGCTCCTTCTTCTCGGAGTCGCGGCCGTGTTGCTGATCGTGATCGTGGCCGGGTTGAGTCGTTGCGGTGGGAAGGAAAAACCGGCGCCTCCGCCCTCTCCGACCGCAACTCCGACACCAGCTCCCAGCACAACCCCTGCGCCGACGGTAACGCCAACCGTCCAACCCGAGCCGACGATCGAGCTCGATAAACAGCCGCCGGATAATTCCCCGCCTCCCAGCCTAACGACCGATCTCTCCGCGTTGCTGGCGAACGCCGCGCCCGGGGCGACGATCAAAATTCCTCCCGGCACGTATCCCGGCGGACTGGTCGCGAGGAAGCCGGTGCATCTCGTGGTCGCGGGTGGCCCGGTTTTCATCCAGAGCGAAGGCCGTGAAGGCCTCGCGGTTCGCGCCCGCGGTGTCGTGGTCGAGAACATCCAGTTCGGCGTCACTGGCATCGGTCAGCTCGCTGCCATTTCCGTCGCGGATGGCGCCGAGCTCGATTTGGAGGGCTGCAAAGTGCAGAGCAACACGGCGGTCGCGGTCGCGGTCAGCGGCCAGGCGCGGTTGAAAACACTCGGCTCCGATTTCACCGCGACCGAGGGCGCAGCCGTGCGCCTAACGAATGGCGCGCAGGGCGTTTTTACCCAGACGGCTTTTCGCGACAGCGCCGCGGGGCTCTGGCTCGGGCAAGGAGCCGGCGCGGAATTGCACTCCTGCGCCTTCGAGCGGAACGGCGGCTCCGAAGCCCGCGGCGCGGCCATTTCCCTAACGAGCGAAAAGACGACGCTGCAGGCTGATGATTGTCATTTTACCGGGAATCCCGGCGGAATCGTCGCCACCGCGGGCGCGTCGTTTGTCATCGGCAACAGCAGGTTTTCCAATAACGGCATCACGCCGCAAGCCGGCAATCCGCCGGGTCTGATCGCGCTCGCCGGCGGGGCCAGCGGGCAGGTGAGCAACTGCAGTTTCGAGTCGAATCAACAAGGCTGCGTCGTCCGCGATGGGAGCCGGCTAACGGTCGAGAAATGTCAGTTCGCCGCCACCGGGCAGCAGACGCGCGACATCGCGCTCAGCAGCCAGCCGGTCGCCGTTACCGGCAAAGGCGCGGTCGCCGAGATCCGCCAGAGCGCAATCGCAAACTCCGCGCAGTACGGCGCGCTCGTCATGGCCGGCGGCCTCTTGAAACTCGACGACGTGGAAATCTCCGGCACACGCACCGCCAGCGTCGTCGTCGGCGACCGCCAGGCGGGAGCGGGCCGGGCCGAGATCAAACACAGCCGGTTTCACGATAACGGTACCGGCATCGGGATTTTCGCGGGCAGCTCGGCGACGGTCGAAGACTCGAAATGCTGGGACAACCAGGACGGGATCATCGTGCTCGACGACGGCTCGCAATTGCGCGGCTCCGATCTCGTTGTCACCGGCAATCGCGATGGCGGACTGTTCGTCCGCAGCCACGGCGACGCGGTGGTGAAAAACTCGCGTTTCGAAAACAACGCGCGCGCCGTCATTGCCGGGGTCAAAGGCAAACCGGCCGAGCGCGCGACGATTACGCTCGAGGATTGCCAGTTCCGCGGCAGCCGCGTTTTTTCCGCGGGCGCCTGTGCGCAGAGCCAGTTGACGCTGACCAACTGCACCTTCGAGGGCAGGGAAAAATCGATCATGTACAAGGAGCGCGGCGCGACCATCCAGATGAACGATTCTCCGACGCCGGAACCTTCGCCCTCCGCCAGCGCGGCGAGTTCGCCCTCAGCCACTCCGGCCACGTCGCCTAACGAATCGCCCGCTGCCTCCGAAACTCCCTCGCCGTCACCTCCGCCGGGGAAAACCAGGAGCACGCCGCGCCCTCACCATCACCCCACGCCGCGCCCGCATCCGCCGACGCCGGACGACATCCGCCGCGCGCTGCGACAGCTCCTGCCCGGCCCCTAACGAGTGCGGGCGCGCCGGATTCCGACTGGCAATCGCGCCGTCTTTGCCTAAGAGTATTCGGCTCGACCCATCGTTTAACGCCAGCCTTTTATCGCGTGAATCCAACCGCCACTCCGCCCGCAACCACTCCAACCACCGGCGCGCCGGAGCGCGCCGATCTCCGCCCGGAGAACATCAGCGACGCCGTCATCCGGCTGGCCGGTAACTCGCAGGACGGCATCCAAAGCGCCGGCGCTTTTCTCGCCCGGCTCGCCGGCCGGAGCGCGCAGGAAGTCATGACTTACATGACGATCCCGAGCACGATCTCGGGCGGGCCCTCGATTTTTCAGGTCCGCATGGGCACGGGCGAAGTGCTCTCTGCGGGCGACGATGCCGACTTCCTGGTCGCGTTTTATCAGCACAGCTACAAGGACCACATCGACTTCCTGCGCGAGGGCGGCGTGCTCCTCTACGACTCAGATAACGTCGAGCCGGATCTGGACGACAAACGCTACGTCTATGTCGGTGTTCCGATTACCGGTCTCACCGTCGAAGCGCTCGGCGGAACGGCGAAGGACAAGGGCAAAAACATTTTCGTCCTCGGATTGATCGCAAAAATTTTTCACCTCGATGTGGAGAAGCTCACCACGCTGATCAAGGAAAAGTTCGCCGGCAAAGACGACAGCATCGCGAACACCGCGATCATGGCTTTCACCGCCGGCTACGGCTACCCGGTCGGTAATGTGCTGGCGAAGCGCTACCAATTTGAAACCGTCGCGAAAAAAGCCGGCGCGCGCGACCAGATCACGATGGATGGCAATCAGGCGCTGGCCTACGGGCTGATCGCCGCGGGCGTCCGTTACGGATCCGGTTATCCGATCACGCCGTGGTCGTCGGTGATGGAAACGCTTCGGCGCGAGCTGCCGAAATACGGCGGCCTCTTCGTCCAGGCCGAAGACGAGCTCGCCGCGGTTTCGACCACGCTTGGGTTTTCCTATTCCGGTTATCTCGCGGTCACGGGCAGCGCGGGTCCGGGGATTTCGTTGAAAACCGAGGCGATCGGCTGGGCTTCGATGGCGGAAATCCCGATCCTGATCATTAATGTGCAGCGCGGCGGACCGAGCACGGGGTTGCCGACTAATGTCGAGCAAAGCGATTTGTTCCAGGCGATCTACGGCGGCCACGGCGACAGCCCGCGCGTCGTACTTGCGGCGCAGACGGTGGAGGATTGCTTTTACATCGCGATCGAAGCGGCGCGGATCGCGCGCCAATACAGCACGCCGGTTTTCATCCTCAGCGACACTTCGCTGGCGACACGGATCGAGGCGTTCGACGAGCCGGATCTTTCCAGCTTGATGCTCGATTCCACGGTCGATCTCACGCCGCGCGCGGAAGGTTTCAAACCGTACGCGCTCGACCAGATCACCCAGCACGCGCCGCCCGGCACGCCGATGGCTGACGGCAAATATCCGCTCATCACGGGCCTCGAACACGACGAGATGGGCCACCCGACCGGCAGCCCGAAACTGCACATGGCGCAGACCGCGAAACGCCGGAGCAAGCTGCAAAAACTCGCCTCGGAATTACCGGTCCCGGAGATCTACGGCGACGAGGAAGGCGAAGTGTTGCTCGTCGGCTGGGGCTCGACCTACGGACCGATCCACGACGCCACGAAACGCGCCCGGAGCGTGGGCGAAAAGATCGGTGCGATTCATTTGCGCCACGTCCATCCGCTGCCGAACGGGCTGGAGAAAATCTTCGCGAAATTCCAACGCATCGTCGTGGTCGAGATGAACGACGAAGGCGTTTACGGCTACGGTCAGCTCGCGACGATTCTGCGCGCCCGCTATTGCGAGACGAAAATCCAGAGCGTGACTAAGACCGATGGATTGACTTATCGGGTGAAGGAAATTCTCGGGCGCGTTTTTGAAGGCAAGACTTTTCCAAATCGTCACGGCGTTTGGCCTTCCGCTAACGGCCAAGCCGTGACCGTCCCCCGCGACGCGACCACGGCCGCGGCGACGGAGCGGGCCGAGGCGAAGGTCTCGACCGCGCGCGATCACGCCGAGGATAACACGCCGACCATGCCCGGTGCCGAAGCGGCCGACGCCGCCGCGGGAACGAACGAAACGCGGCCCGACACGGCGCAGGTCGATCCGCCAGACCCGCTAAACGCCTAGGAGCTCCAGGCAGATGTTCGTGACCCGGTGGACCCGGAGATTTCTCGCGCTCGCGCTGCTCGCGAGCATTCTCAGCAGTTGCGCTTCTGAGAAAGCGCAGCCGTGGGAAGATGCCGCGTCTCCGGCGCATCCGTGGGGACATTTCAGCGGCGCGCCGATTACGAAATGGAACCCCGACGGCCGCAGCATGACGCTGCTGAACGAGCTTCGCTACGTCGATCCGAAGGGCCACGTCTGGGTCGCGCCCGCCGGCTCGGTCGTCGATGGCGCGTCGATCCCGCGCTCGCTCTGGTCTTTCATGGGCGGGCCATTCGAGGGAAGATATCGCAACGCCTCTGTGCTCCACGACGTCGCCTACGATCAGCACAATCGGCCGTGGGAAGATTGCGACCGGATGTTTTACAACGCGATGCGCTGCAGCGGCGTCGGCGTGGTCGAAGCGAAAACGATGTTCTACGCGCTATACCGTTTCGGCCGGCACTGGAACTTTTCCGTGAAACGGGCCCAGCCGGTAAAAGTGGGCCGAAAAATGGTCGCCCGAGCCGAGCCGGAATATCCGCGCGCGGAAGTGGTCACCCACGACGAGTTCGCCGCGATGCGCGACTGGGTGCGCAACGCGCAGCCAAGCGTCGAACAGATCGAACAACGAGCCGCTGGCGAATCGCACTAAGCGCGCGCTTTTCTATTTTCACGTGGTAAATTTGATGATCTTTCAGGAAAACGGGAACGCAGGGGAATGAATTTGGAAACCAGAAAACAGGGAGGAATGACTGGGTCTTTTCCCCTTTCTGGCTTCCTAGTTTCCAAATTTGTAATCTCTTCTTCCTGTGTTCCTGCTTTCCTGAGCAAATCCGCCTAACGAATTTATGAGCGATACCCTAACGACTGCCGCGCCGCCGCGTGAGAAACTGACCAAGAAAGCCATCACCGCTGATCACCCGACGTGGTGCCCCGGCTGCGGCGACTTCGCCGTCCTCGCCTGTTATTACAAAGTTCTCGAGCGGCGCCAGATCGATCACGAGAAGATCGTCACCCTCGCCGGGATCGGCTGCTCCTCGCGCTTTCCCTATTTCGTGAATGGCCACGGTGCGCACTTTATCCACGGCCGCGGCGTCCCGCTGGCCAGCGGCGTGAGCCTCGCCCGACCCGACCTGAAGGTGTTCCTCTTCGGCGGCGACGGCGATGGCTTCTCCATCGGCGGCAATCACCTCGATCACGGCGCGCGCAAGAACATCAATCTCGTCTACGTGATCATGGACAACTTCGTCTATGGCCTAACGAAGAAGCAGACTTCGCCGACTTCGCCGATCGGTTTCAAATCGAAGACCGATCCGCAAGGTGCGATCGATCAGCCGGTCAACGCGATGAAAAAACTCGTCGCGAGCGGCGCCAGCTTCGTTGCGCGCACCCACGCTTCGCAAGTGAACCACATGATCCAGATGATCGAGCGCGCGATGGATCACGACGGTTTCAGCGTGATCGAGTGCCTGAGTGAATGCGTGGAGTTTTATCCCGGCGCCTTCGACCCCGCGAACCCGCGCAAAGGCGGCGCTTTCGAAGTGATCGACGAGAAGAAATGGGATAACACGCCCGAAGACGAAAACCGCCACGACGTCACCGACGAGCTGGCGGCCTACAAGCTGGCGCAGATTCCTTTTCCCGGCGTCTTCGGCGTCTTCTACGAAAGCGATCGCCCGACCAAGAACGCGCTGGAGAAAAAATGGGTCGACACTACCCGCGAGAAGCTCGGTCAGCCGACCGATCTCGCGCTGATGCAAAAGACTTTCGACCGGATGAAGTAGCGCTCGGCACGGCCGGGTCGCCGGCGACGGAGCCTAACGATCGGCAGGTGAATTTGTCGCGATCCGGGGCGAGAGTTGGCCCTCGAAGTCATGGCTTGGATCTCGGACCCACAGATTTGGATTGGACTGCTCACGCTGACTGCGCTCGAGATCGTCCTCGGCATCGATAACATCGTTTTCATTTCGATCCTGGCCGGGAAACTTCCCGCCGCCTCGCAGGACAAGGCGCGAAGGCTGGGGCTGACGCTCGCGCTATTCATGCGCATCGCGCTGCTCCTTTCGCTGACCTGGATCATGGCGCTAACGCAGCCGCTTTTTAGAGTAGCGGGTTTTGAGGCGACGGGTCGGGCATTGATCCTGATTGGGGGCGGTCTGTTCCTGATCGGGAAAAGCACGCGCGAGATTCATGCAAGACTGGAGAGTGAAGAACACTCGCAGCGGGCGTCGGTGGCGACGTCCTTCGCCTCGGTGCTGCTGCAAATCACTCTGCTGGATATGGTCTTTTCACTCGATTCCGTGATCACCGCGGTTGGGATGGTCGACGAGATCGGAGTCATGATTGCGGCGGTGATGATCGCGATCGGCATCATGATCATCTTCGCTGGAACCGTGAGTCGCTTCATCGAGCGGCATCCGACGCTGAAAATGCTGGCTTTGAGTTTTCTCCTCCTTATCGGGGTGAACCTGATCGGGGAAGGTCTCGGCTTCCATATCCCGAAGGGTTACACTTACTTCGCGATGGGCTTCTCACTCATGGTGGAGCTACTGAATATCCGGCGGCGAACGCGGCGGCATCGCGCCTGACTCGGCGCAGTCGTTAGGCAAGACCAACTCCTATTTGCGCCGGCGTTTGGAAGGGAAAAGCCGGTTCTTGGCGTTCTCGGTGAGCAGCGCGACCGCGGGATGGTGCAAGCGACGCTCGGCGGTGATGGCGTAGAACTGCGCGGTGACACTGGCGGTGGTGCCGATCGGTTCGAGGTGAAACTCGCGCAAATCCTTCGCGATCACCTCGGCCATCGGGATAAAACCGAGACCTTCGCTGGCTACGACCGACATCAAGGCCGTGTCCTCGAATTCGCCGAGCACGAGCGGCCGTAGTCCGCGTTTCTGGAACCACTTCTCGAGTGAGCCGCGCAGGTTGGTGTTATGCGTCGGAAGTAAGGCGGGCGCGCCGTGGAGCGAGCGGGGAAAGCCGCGCCGGAGCTTGCGTGCGAGCGCCGGCGCCGCGCAGAAGGTGACGCCGCAACTGCCGAGGAGATGGTTATAAGTGCGCAGCTTCACCCGGCTCGCCGCCGGCTCATCCGCGAGCACGATGTCGAGTCTTATGTTCGTTAGGCGAGCGATCAGGTCGCCGAGGCTCGCTTCATGACAGACGACCTGCACTGGCGGCTCATGGTAAAGAGCGGGGCGCAGGATTTCCCGCGCAACCAGTTTCGGGACGGCGTCGGTGATGCCGACATTCAACCGCATCGGTCGGGTCATCGGCACGCCCTTGACGCTGCTGAGCATCTCCTGGCCTAACGAGAAGATGGCGTCGGCATAGCCGTGCACGAGCTGGCCCATCTCGGTCAGGACGAGGTTGCGTCCGCGGCGCTGGAAAAGCTTCTCGCCCAGCGCCTGCTGGAGCGACTGGAGCTGGGCCGAAATGGACGGCTGGGAGACGCGCAGTTTTTCCGAGGCTTTCCGGAGGCTGCCGAGATTAGCCACCGTCCAAAAGTAACGCAGGTGATGATAATTCAGCCATTCCATCGTCCGGTGAAACTCTTCCAAAAAATCGAAGATTCCATTCCAATCTTCGTATTAGTCGGGGGTGGCTTTCCTGGCCAGGGTGTGACTCCAGCATGAAACCGAAGCCATCCACCGAACCAACCATCCTGACTGCGCAGGCCGGCGCCACGCCGCCTGATCGCGCGGACTTCCTGCGGCGGATGGCGCGGCCTTTCGTGCCCCGGCCGTGGCGCCGAACGGCGCCCGGCCTAACGAAACCTCAAGGAAAAGACAGACCTATGAAAATCAATCTTCGCTTTCTCGGCCTCAAGCCTCGCGACCAATGGAAAGAACAAGTCGAAAAGGAGCTGGACGCACTCGCGAAGGTCGCGCCCGTCAGCACCGCCGACGTCGTGCTCGAAGGCCGGCAAGGCTCCGGGCCGTTCTTCCGCGTCCGCGCGTTGCTCGCGGTGCCGGGTCCCGATTTCCATGCCGAGGGCGTCGATCACACCTTCGCGGCCGCGCTCCGCAAACTCGTCCAGAATCTGACCCGCCAGATTCGTCATCGCCAGGCCAAGCGACTTAGCCGTCGCCGTCCCTCGGTCCGGAACTGGGCGGTCGGAGGTGGCGGCCTGGGCGGTTTGGCGACAGGCCGCCGGTAACTCCGGCGCGACCGCGTCAGTCAGGCGGATTCTTGACGGCGGGCGTTTTCAGACCACCGGCACCACGGTCGTCATCTCCATTTCCTCTGGAGTGACCTCGGCCCGGTCGGTGATCAACCGCCGCAGGAACGGAATGAGC
Source organism: uncultured Verrucomicrobiae bacterium (assembly GCA_963831805.1). GTDB lineage: Bacteria > Verrucomicrobiota > Verrucomicrobiia > Chthoniobacterales > UBA10450 > Palsa-1392. The sequence continues at coordinate 882,569 of CAWHRN010000005.1, forward strand.
ACGACGAGCGCGACGCCGACCACGAAGGCTGCCCGCGCCGAGCGCGCCGAAGAGCTTCACATATTCGGGGTTGGTCGCGACCGCGGTGGTGCCGTTCGGCTCTGGGATCATGCCGGAGAAATCACCCGCGAAGAGCGACGCGAGACCGGTCACGAGCATCCAGCTCCCCATCATCACGCCTTGGTATTGCTTCGGCGCGAGCTTGCCGATCATCGCGTAACCGATGGGCGAGATGAGCAGCTCACCGACGCTCTGCAGCACGTAACTCATGAAGAGCCACCCGAACGCACTCTTGCCGTCGATGCCGGCGAGCTTGATCCCCACCGGCAGAATCAGAAAACCGACCGCCATCAGAATCAGCGAGGTGGCGAACTGCTGCGGAATATCGATCCGCCAGCCGCGCCCGCGCATTCGGGTAAAAAGCGCCGCGAGGAGCGGACCGCCGACCACGATGCAGACAGTGTTGATGTTCTGGATCCATTGCGGCTGAATCTCCACGCTGCCGACCATCAGGTTGACGTTGTGGACCGCGAAGAGCATCAGGCCGCTCGGCGCCATCTGATAAAGCGACCAGAAAGCGAGCGAGCCGAGAGTCAGGATGAGATACGCCGTCATGTTCCGCCGCTCGCGGCGATCGCGATGGCGGACCGTGAGATAAATCAACGTCAACGCGACCGCAGCGCAGATGCCCTTGATCAGCGTCTCCGTCCCGCCCGGCCGCTGGAGCAAGAACCACACGACCGGCACGAGCCCGAGGACAATCGCGATGCCGGCGAGCAGACGCATGCGGAACTGGCTCGGAGTCGTCTCCAGCAGCGGCGTGTTGCGATCGGTCAGTGTCGTCCAGTTGAAAAACGCGAGAACGATGGCCATGAAGTTGCCGAGCGTCGCGAAGATGAAGAGGCTCGCATAGCTCTCCGTCCCCTGGAAGTAACCGGCGACAGTGAACCCGACGAAGAACCCGACATTCATCCCGGCGTAGTTCCAGAGAAAAGCGCCCTCGCGGCGCGGATCTTCGGGGGTGAAGCGCTGGGTCAGCATCATGTTGATGCAGGTCACGTTCAGCCCGCTGCCGGTGAGGAAAAACGCCAGCCCGATGTAGAACATCGCCGCCGATCCAGCCGCGATGCAGGCGCAGCCGATCACCTGCGACGCCATGCCGCCGACGAAGAGATTCCGGTTCGAAAGAAACCGCCCGCCGAGGTAACCGCCGAAAAGGTGCAGCCCGTAGTTGAATGCCCCAAACACGCCCATCAACGTCGTCGCCTCCTTCACGCCGAGCTTCAAATGCTTCGTCGCGTAAAGCACCAGCGTCGAATAAAGAACCGCGAACCCGAGCGTCGCAAAGATCTGAATGAAGAAGAGCGCGGCCGTTCCCTCCGGAGCCTTGGAGAAAAAACGTTTGGGCGAATTCATCGAGCGCTCTTGTCGCTCGCCGGGCGTGGCGATGTCAAGCTCTTGGGATCCTGTCTGACTTCTTCGCCGGCGGGAACCTGACCGGATCGGCGGAATGTTTTCACAGCGAACCTCCTTCACAGTTGGTCATTTCAGGCATCGGTCAGCGATTCATCGCTGCGGCGTGCACTTCCAAGCCGGTTGAGTGCAAAGAATTCATCGCAGTCGTTACCATCCCATTTTTCGCAGGCCCGGCCGCGAACTTCAGTGGTGGCCAAGTGCCTCACCGATCAGGAGCCGAATATGGCGGGCTTGTTCCCGGCGGCTACGTCCGATAGTTGATGCGACCTGCATGGTGGAGACCCAATAGCGCAATTCCGCCATGAGCGGCGCGTTTTGCCGGAGCAGAGCGGCGATCTCAGCGGCCTTTTCCTGCGGAATGGGCGAGGGGCAATCGAATATCTCCTGGGCGCTGCCAGATATCATATGGTAGCAGCTTCCCCAGATATACTGCTGCACTTCGATCGGGATCAGCCCGCGCACATGTTCCCGGTAGGCCGGACGTTCGGACAGGGTAGGGTTAGCCGCCGTGGTGTAGTAATTGGAGATTGCTCTGCGCAGTTCCACGCCGGGGATCAGACCCATCTGGCCGGCGCTACGCATTTCCTCGAAGGTGCTCTGGGTTGTCGTGAATTCCCCGACCTGGCTGGCCTGAAAGAAGGCGAGCACCAGTTGCCACGGGGAGTGCTCTCCCGCTGAGCCGGTGTCGGCGAAGTGCAATGCCGTCATGCCGTAAGCGGAGACATCCTTCCAGAACCCGAGGGTGTTATCGAACCGCCCGATATCGATGGCGAGATCGGCGTCGAACCGCGCGAGATAAGCGCGGCCGCGCTCGCGATCGCTGCGCTCCTGATTCCAATTCGAGGCTTCGAGGCCGAGGAAAACGCCGACCACCACGATGATGACCTCGAGCGCGGCGTCGAACCAGTTCTGCGCCTTCGCTTGGGCAATGAAGCGGCTCGCGATCATGAACAACCGCCGGATTTGATACGGCCGTCCGGCCGGCGGCAAGGACATATTTTCGTCGAATGGAGCAGCGCTGCGCGGTTTTATCGCAGCGTATCTGACCGGCGGGAACGGAAGCAAATCCAGCATGCCGCGAGGATGCCTTCCCGCCGCGGAGGCAAGCCCCGCTTCCGGCGCAGGCTATAGCGGCGGCCGTGTCGGCCGCAACCCAAGCACCCTGCGCGCGACCCGAGCGCCACGATAACTTCCGCTGCGCTATTCCGGCAGCGCCTCGACCCGATGCGCCGAGGCACTCCCGGCCGAGGCCACCATGATGCAGCCGATCGCGCCCCATTGCAGCCAGCTCAGATGTTCGTGCAGCAACGCGATTCCGGCCACCGCCCCGAGCACCGGATCGAGACTCAGCAGGACGCCCAGAGTGCGCGTCGGAATCTTCGGCATCGCGATCATTTCCAAAGAATACGGCAACGCGCTCGAGACTAGGGCCACGACACCGCCGGCGAGCAGGATGCGCGGCGCCAGCAACGCGGTCCCGTTTTGCGCCAGGCCGATCGGCACGATGAAAAGAGAACTCACCAGCATGCCGAGCGCGGTCGATGGACCGCCATGCGAAATCCCGGCGCGCCGCCCGTAGATGATATAGAGCGCCCAGCATCCTCCGGCGAGCAACGCCAGCGCAATCCCCTCGACCGCCAGCGGCTGACTGCTGCTGGGCAGCGGCAACAAAGCGAGCAGGCCCACGACCGCCAGCGCGATCCAGACAAAGTCGATCGCGACGACGAGAAGCGAACACCGCCACGGCCAATGGCCCGGTGAATTCAATCGCCACCGCCAGCCCGAGCGGGATGGTCTTGAGCGCGCCGTAGAACGAGAGATTCATGCAACCGAGCGCCAGGCCGTAAATGATCACCGCGCGCGCCTCGTGCCGCGCCAGGCGTATCCGCCACGGGACGCCAGACCGCGCAGAGCATGACCGCGGCGAGCCCGGTCCGAAGAGCCGTGGCGCCGGTAGCGCCGACCAGCGGGAAGAGGCCTTTGGCGAGCGTGGCGCCGATCTGGAAACAGGCCATCGCGATCATCAGCACGATGAGCGGCCCCAGCAAAGAAGCGGCGCGGCCGTCGGGCTGTTTCATGTCGATGTCTGAAGAATCGCGGTGACCTCGCAGGGTAGCATTCGGCGCGATTTAGTTCGCCTGCGACGTCGGAAAAGAGAGAATGCCACCGGGTTAGCGGTAGCCATGCCGGCGCCCACCCATTCCATGCGCAACGTCATTGCACGCCTCGGCGTCGCGGCACGCGACTGCCTAACTGCGGCGACGTACCTTGTCGCCTGGATCGCTCCTACCCGATTGGGTCGCGCCGGCGCGGGATCGCATCCCCGTATGTCTGGAGCGCCTGGTTTATTTTCGACCGGTCTTATCCTTCTCACAGGTCTGCTTTGCTTCGGCTGTCTGGATGGCTGCGGAAGCCGCCGTGGGCTGTCGCAATTAAAGCCCTGCCGACTGCCAGGAATTGATGAGGAACTCCTCTGCGGCAAACTCTCCGTCTTTGAGAACCGGCAAACGCGCCACGGCCGTAAGATCGCGCTCAATGTCGTCGTGCTGCCAGCGCTCGATCCTAAGAACAAGCTCGACCCGGTATTCGACCTGGCCGGCGGACCTGGAGCGGCTTCCACCGGCGGCGCAGCGTTCTATGCCCGGGAAGGCCGCGACTACCGCCGCCGGCATGATGTTGTCCTGGTCGATCAAAGAGGAACCGGCGAGTCGAATCCGCTGAAGGCGAGGGCCGTGAAGAAGACGCCGCAGGATGACCTCAGCGAGATGTATCCGGTGGATTACGTGAAGCAGCTTCGAGAGAAGCTCGAGGAGCACGCCGATCTCACCCAATACACTACTTCCATCGCAATGGATGACCTCGATGACGTGCGCAGCTGGCTCGGCTACGAACACATTAACCTCTTCGGTCTCTCTTATGGCTCGCGTGCCGTGCTGGTTTACCTGCGCCAGCATCCGGACCGCGTGCACACCGCCACCCTCATGGGCGTCGTGCCGACTTACCTCCGGATGCCTCTCTACCATGCGCAGGCCGCGGCCCGTGCCATGGATTTGCTCCTGGCTGATTGCGAGAAGGACCCGACCTGTCACGAAGCTTTCCCGCAGATCCGGGTCGATTGGGAAACTCTGCTGGCACAACTCGGACGCGCACCGGCCCGGGTTTCCTATTCACCTTCCGACGGGAGCGGCCCCGTCACGGTGGAAATTCAGCGCGACATCTTCGCCGAGAAGATCCGCACCTGGCTCTATGGCCAGGACAAAGCGAGAAAAATCCCCTTCATCGTTCATCGGGCCGCGCAGGACGATTTCGCGCCCTTTCTCCACGCGGCCATCTCATCCTCCATGGCCGACTTCATCGCGGATGGCATGTATCTCTCCGTCACCTGCACGGAAGACGTTCCCTTCATCGACCAGGCCGAAGCCGCGAAGCTGAATGCGACTAATCCTTTCGGGAACTACCGCGTCTTCCAGCAGACCCGCGCCTGTAGTCTCTGGCCACGAGGGAACATACCGGCCGGCTATCGCGACCCCATTTCCTCGGATATCCCGGTCTTGATCTTTTCCGGCAACAAGGACCCTGTCACTCCCCCGCAACGCGGCGACGAAATCGCAAAATATCTTCCAAACAGCCGTCACATCATCGTCCCGGCGGCGGGCCACGGCATGGACGGCTTGAGCGATCAAGGCTGCGTCGATCGGATCATCATCGACTTCATGGACAAAGGAAACGCCGCGGTGCCCGACTGCCTCACCGTCCTCTATCTCATCCCGGTCACCTTCATGGCCGTGCAAGGAACTCGGAGGAAAAGAATTGCTTTATTTTCTGAAACTGCCCAGACCTACCGATTGAGGGGACCTCTTAGACTTACTCTTTTCACAACAATCCAACCGAAGTTTGAATTAGGAGCTATCACGATGAAAACAAAGCACCTCGCAGTTCTCTGCGCTTGCCTGGCAGTAGCTCTGGCCCCGCTCGCAAGCGCACAAGTCAAGTATCATGCGTTCATCTGGAATAATGGCACTGGGATGACGGACCTTGGTACCCTGGGCGGCAACATCAGTTACGCTCTCGGCATCAACGATAGTGGCGAAGTGGTCGGATATTCCTATCTGGCCGACAATGTAACTCGCCACGCCTTCACTTGGACGGCCGCAGGCGGCATGGTCGACCTCGGGACGCCCGCGGGCGATGCATGGTCTCAAGGTGAGGCGATTAATTCCTCCGGAGACATCTCTGGCGAGGCTGCCGTCGGCGGGACGGGCCGGGTAAAGCAGGCGCCTCTCTTTTGGTCGCCGACGCGTGGCTTTCGTACGCCAGTAACCGCACACGAAGGCGAAAACTATGGCTTGAGCATTAACAATCGCGGAGCGCTCACGGGATACCAGTACGACACTGACGGGCTTCTGAAAGCCTACATCTGGAATGCGAATAGCCCCACCGTCACCTTCCTCCCCCTTCTGCCCGGTGGACTGACTATGGCAGGCTACGACATCAACAACCGGATGCACATCGTTGGTAATTGCAATCAGCCACCCGATGGCACCTTCGTAGCTTTTTTCTGGAGCCAACAGACCGGGACGCTCAATATTGGGCAGATCGCCGGTGCGACCTCCACCCTGGCTCATGGAATCAACGATCGTGATGAGGTAGCCGGCATCGCTTATTTCAATTTCGGTGCGACGACCAGTGGCTTCTATTGGAGAAATGGGCTTGGTTTCGTTAACCTGCAGACCTTGGGCGGCGTTATCGGAGCCGGCCTCGATATCAACCCGGCCGGAGTCATCGTGGGCTGGAGCAGCGTGGCCGCGGGAGCGACCCATGCAGCCGAGTGGAATAATTACACCGGCACGCCGATAGACCTCGGCACTCTTCCCGGCGGAACCGACAGCTACGCCCGGAGCGTTAACGCCTCGGGGCAGGTGGCTGGTTATTCAACGGTGCCCTGAATCCAGAGGAACATTCATTCTGGCGGGGCCGACGAGGTGCCCCCTAGTTGAAAGCGCCGAACACTCCCCTCGTCGTCGTCGCCTGCCCGTCAACCCGGGCGATTTCAAGCCGCCCGTGATTTGGGCAGGAGGGAATTTCATCGCTTACAACGCGGGAGAGTAGAAAATGCCCGGCGTGTTAGCCGGGACCACGCCGGCGCCCACCCATTCCATGCGAAACGTCATCCCACGCCTTGGCGTCGCGGCGCCCGACTGCCTCACCGCGGCGACCTACCTCGTCGCCTGGATCGCCCCCACGCGATTGGACCCCGTCCGTTTCCGGAACCTGCTCGCCGCGATCGTGATCGAATTTCTCGTCCTCCACGCCAGCGCCCTCTACGGCTTCGGCATCGCCAAACGCCAGGACCGGCTGGACCGGCGCGCCTGGATTCTCGGCGGGCTCAGTCTCCTCTATCTCATCCCGGTCACGTTCATCGCTGTGAAGCTCAAGACGGAAGGACCGATCCTCGCCTTCTTCTGGCTGTTCACCAGCCGGTTCGCCTTCCTCCTCATCCACCCCGGGTCAGCCGCCGCCGAGACCCGGCGCACCGTCACGCTCTGGGGGATTTCGCTGGCGACCTTCATGGTCGGCAGCTTTCTGGTCACCAAAATCCCGCTGCCACCCCTCGGGCTCACCCCGCGCTTCGTCGCTTCACTCTCCATGTCGGGCCACCCCAATCCCAACGCGCAACCACCACAGATCACCATCGCCTTCGGCGTCTTCTACTTCCTCGTCCAAGCCGGCGCGAAATTCTACCTCGCCGGCTCGGGCCGGGAAAAGGAGCCCGCCACGACCTTCGACGATGGTTCAGTCGATCGGTGAACTAATGCCGCTGAGACAAGCGAAAGATCGAATTGGATTTTAAATACCGGAAGCTATGCGGAGCCGCGCCGCGCGGGAAGAGGTGGCTAAGTCGGGCGGTCATTCGAAGCTTCCAAACAGTGGCGACGACAATTGCGGAACCGCGTGAACTGCTGCCGTAATATTTGAAGAATTCGTCGCGCTTATGCCGCCGACGTGTTTGAATTGCCGCCAGAGACCGAGAGGGGTGAGCTCTTTAATGTAAGCAACCTCAAGCCTCAGCCAAATAGGTGACGCGATTCTGGATGCCCAAGCGCTTCGCCTTATGATGAATACCTACATCTTCGGTGATTAGAACATCAACGGCGTCGGCTGCCACAGCCGCGAGCAGTTGGTGATCGACAGAATGATGACTGTCGTTCTCCACCGGACCAAGGACGCGTTCTATTACAATAAGCTCGGGGGCTCAGGCAGGCTCGGATACTTCCCCAGAAGCGCACCCCGCATCGCCTGCCTTGTCTCATCTCGATCGTTGAGAATGTCGGCAGTCTGTGCCGGGTGCACCTACAACGAAAAGCCAGCCCGATTTGCCTTCTGCGCGAAAGAAATTGCCGAAGAGGTCAGGGCTTCAAATTGCGTAGGTGCTGTTGGTTCCAGTGGAATGTAAACGTGGTGAAAATTCGCGGCTTTTCGCCGCGTTCGCGATTTTTGGTCTGGAATTTCCGGCTGCGCCGGTTTCAAACTCCCGTTTCCAAAAGCACTACTTATGAAAACGATCCGACATACGGTCAATATCCCCGGCGAGATGGAGCAGCTGATCAACGAACGCGTGCAAGGGTATCGCAGTCTTTCCAGTTACTTTGTCGCGCTTAGTTTCACCGACACGCTGTATCTACCGAAGCGGCCGATCGCGAAAGCTTTCGCGAATGCCAACTGGCAGGAGCAACGGCGCGCGATCGAGGAGATCGCGATCCTGCGCAAGAACGGATGGAAGGGCGTCAATCTGCAAGTCCATTTTGATGCCGTCACCCAAGTGGAAGGGGTCGCCACGAAGTGTCTGCAGGAGGGCGGTTGGGTGCGCAATCATATCGCGGAAGAGCTCGCCTTCATGCGGGGCGCGCAGTTCCGGCCCTGAAGTTGCCGCGCGGCGCAGCGCGCCGCATGTAAACGCATCGCGCAATGTTGTTGTCGGCCGGCGCTGTACCGCACCATTAGCAAGGTGTGAAGAACCAACCGGTCCAGTACAAAAACTCTATCGGTCACGGCAGGTTGGAGAGGACGAAGAGCCTCTTGAACGCAGCGCTCAGACTGTGGGAATTGAAACAGGAATCGCCGCAATATAGCGGCGAGACCAGAATCCACCGGCAAGAGCCACCAAAAGCAATCGAACCGATCCGGTGCGCGCCCCAGCTCATCGCGAAGCCAAAAAGGCGAGCGACCGCCAACTCGAACAGCCAAAGATCGTGCCGGTTGCCAACCGGCGCGCACGCGGTAACGCGAGCCGTCGCTTTCGCCGGCGCGCGCTCCCTCACCCGATAATAGCGGCTTAGACCGGGACAGCCAGAAAGGCTCCTCGCCGGCCCGAGGCGAGGCGCCGTTAGCACCGGGGAGGTCGATCTCCCCATTTCCAGCCGTGGCCGCAGCCGGACCTGACTTTTTTCATAAGGCAAAAAAGTTTCACTCATATGAGGAACTGGCCTCGGATGTGCTGAGGAAGTCGCCATGGTTGCTTCACTTCATCCTGGAATCCCTGCCGAAGCCCGCACGGTTCTTTACACCGCCCCACTGAGCCGGGAGGGCTTTCGCCAAATCGCCGCAGTGTTACCGGAGGACGATGCAGAACTAATCGGCTGGCTCGACGACACGGCCGCGCGGGCGGAGGCGGACCATTTCGAGCGCCTGGTTTACGCGGCGGCGATAGCGGGGCGGAAGTTGCCAATGAGCCTGGTGTCACAGGACTATCTGGAGTTGTTTCGGGATGGCTGGCGGTTTGGCTGGGTCGCCGCGCGCCTGGAAGGGGACATGATGGCGGCGCTCCTCACCACCTCCGCGGATGGGACCACGCGGATGGTGTCTGCCTTTGTGATGTTTGTGGCGGCACGCTGGTGGATCAAGCATCGGCCGGCCGAAGCGTTCCCAAGCAAGTTGCAGGCATCAGTGCGCGATTTTCGAACTTACCCTGACCTGACGGATGTCGTGGTGAGCGTGATGGGCGCGACGGCCCTGCAGATGAAGGACGCCGCGCTGGCAGAGAGGTGGGGCGGCAAAGGTCAAGCGGCGGATCGGGCCCGGGAGATTAATCTGCGGCGGATCGAGGCCTTTCTCGCGGACCCGCTGGAGAATTCGCTCCCGGAGAAAGTGAAGCGAGGTTATTCCGGCAACAGGCCGATGCAGCGCGCGGTGCCAAGCTACGGGCGCAACGAGAGATGTCGCTGCGGCAGCGGAAAAAAATATAAGGTCTGCTGCTTAAACGCGGACCAAGAACGGCTGCGACGTTCAAGCGCGGTGGCGGGCAAGACTTGGGATGAGCTACGGGATGAGACCGAGTCGCTCACGACGGATGAAGTGTTGCAGAAGACGGTGCCGGAGCTGGCGCAAATACGCATCGCAGGTCTGGCGGAAGAAGCGCAGCCAGTGGCCCTGGCGCGGCTCGCGAGTGCCGACCGTTTCGATCCCGTCGTGGAGACGTTTCGGGAGCTTGGAGTGCCCGGCCGGCTGCGCGAAGCCTGGGATTTTGCCGTCTATCACGCGATCCGGGCTTGGAAGCGGGACGTGCTGATTCAATTGATCGACGCCGGCCGCGAAGAGGCATCGGGGATCGAGGAACTGGAATGCGGCGCGCGCCTGCTGATGGCCTCTCATGATTCGACGGAGTTTTGCGCCGCCCTGGAAGCCGAATCACTCGCGCTCCTAAAAACGCACGATTCCGAGGGTCTGCAGGATTTGGTGGCCGCATTAACCTATTCGCCTTATCGCGCTCTCGGAATCATGGTGGCGCGCGGCGCCCTCCTGCTTTCTGAATCGCAGCACTCGACTTGGATCTTTGATCAGATTGTCTCGAAGCGTGGTGATCTCGGGCTGCCACTGGACGATCCAACTGCCGATCTGCTCGACGAGCGGGCGTCGCGCCGTCACGCCGGCGGTTCCCATGCCGGCCTGGAGGAAGCGCAGGCGAAGCTCGAAAGAAAAGCCGCGGAAGTGCGGGAGGTGCGTGAGAAGCTGGCGGCGTTGCAACGCGAAATCGCGCTCCGAGAAAAGCGGGAACAGCGGGCGACGGCGCCAGCCCCGGCTGCCGCAGCAGGACCGGCGGAAGCGGCGGAACTGCGCGAGATGCGGAGGAAGCTGCAGACGCTGAAATCACTCCTGACGGAGCGGGGTGAAGAGCGGCTGAGCTCGCGGCGTGAAGTGGAGAAATTACATGCGGAACTCGCGGAGCTGAAGGCGGCACAGCAAAGCGGCACGGCAGCGGTGCAGGAAGAAGTCGACGAGGCCGTGGGTGAGGCGCTGGAGGTGGAAGGTCAGCAACCGCTGCGCAGGATCGAGCTTCCGAGAAAGGTTTACGAAACGCTCTCGAATTTTCCGCCGCAGGTCGGCCGGGGAGTGATGTCGCTGGTCGGTCGCCTCGGCGCCGGTGAACCGGGTGCGTTCATGGGTCTGGTGAAAATTTACGAATGCGAGGAAGTGGTGCGCGCGCGCGTCGCGGGCGACTATCGGCTGCTTCTCCGCTTTACGCCCGAGGCGGTGGAGGTGCTCGACGTGGTGAATCGGCGCGATCTTCAGCGACGAGCCAAACTGCTGCGGGCGAAAGGCGCGTAGCAACTAGAACCGGAAGGGGCCTTCGCAGATGCTCTCGGTCGCCTTCCGGCGGTCGTTAGGCTTTTCCTTCGCGCGGAGTTTTTCCGGGAGCGTTTCCGGGTTGCCGGGTCGGCCGACCGCGGCCATCGCTTCGACTTGGAATTCATCCGGGATCGCCAACTCGGTGCGGGCGCGTTCGTAATCGAAGCCCTGCATGCCGTGGACGACGAGACCCTGGCTGAAGCCCTGCAGGGCGAAGTTCTGCCAGGCCGCGCCGCAATCGTAACTGTGGGTGATGGACGGGTCGCCGTTGTGTTCGAAAGTCTTCCGCGAAATGAAGAGGACGAGCGCGGCGGCGTGTTGCGCCCAGCCATGGTTCGCTTCGACGAGCAGGCCGAGGAAAAGCGGCCAATGCTCGGTGTCGCGACGGGCGTAGAGTGCGCGCCACTGTTGGGCGTTGAAGGACGAGGGCGCCCAGCGGGCCGCTTCGAAGAGGCGCAGGAGTTCGCTCGCATCGACGCTTTCGCCCGACATCGCGCGGGGCGACCAGCGGTCGAGTAACAACGGCGCGATCCGGTGATCGGCCTTTCGGATTTCACTGCCTTTGATCATTTTCTGGTCTCCATTTTGGTTGCGGTTGGCAAATGACGTTATCCCGTGCTGCCTCGCAATCGAGGCTTGAGTTTCGCGCGCGGGCGCGATCTTCTTCGGAGCGATGAAAACGACCCGGCGCGGCTTCTTTAAATCCTCCGCCCTGCTCTCGGCCGCGGCGCTCGTCAGTCCTCGCCTTGCCTTCGCGCGCAGCAGCGGAGCTTTCTTTTTCCCGGGCGAAACGCATCTGCACACGCGCACCTGGATGGCCTTCCCGGATAGCACCGCGATCTGGGGACGATCGCTCCTCGGCGGTCTGCAAAAGGATATCGCGAACATCGCCAATAACATCGCGAACTTCGAGCCCGTCTTCCTGATCGCGAACCCGGCGAGCGTCGCGAAGGCGAAGCGGATGGTGGGCGCGGCCGTGACGGTGATTCCGATGGCGCTCGATGATTGCTGGATGCGGGATTCCGGCCCGGTCTTCCGCATCAGCGGCGCGGGCGGGCTCGATTGCCTCGGCCTGAATTTCAATGGTTGGGGCAACCGGCAGACTCACACGAAGGATGCGCTGGTCGCCCGCAACGTCGCCGATTATCTCGGGCTGCCCTTCACGGCGGCCTCCTTCGTTTCCGAAGGCGGCGCGATCGCGACCGATGGCGTCGGCACGCTCATCTCAACCGAGAGCAGCATCGTGAACAAGAACCGCAACCCGGGCAAGACGCGCGCGCAGCTCGAGGCGGAGATCCTCGCGGCGATGGGCGCGACCAAATACATTTGGTTCGCCGGGGTGAGGAATCACGACATCACGGACGATCACGTGGATGGCGTTTCGCTTTTTTCTGCGCCCGGGCAGGCGTTGGTGGAGGCGCCCTTTCCGGGCGATACCTCCATCTGGGCAGCCGACCAGGAGAACCAGGCGGCCGTGCTCGCCGCTTCGACCGATGCGCGCGGGCAGGCGATCGCGGTGACGCGTGTTGGCGATCCGGATTACAACAAACTTCCCCGAGAGGTCGACTACGCCGGCTACGCCAACATGTATCCCGTAAATGGCGGAGTCCTCATGATTCAGACAGGCAACACGGCCACGGACGCGGCGGCTGCGGCGGTCGCGGCCAGCGCGTTCCCCGGCCGTGCGGTGGTGCAGTTGCCGCTGCCCAGCCTCGATCAGGGTGGGGGCGGAATTCACTGCGTCACGCAGCAGCAGCCGGTGCCCTAACGACGTCCGATCGCGCGGTCCGGCTATTCTGCGATACGAACGGCGCGAGTCTTGTCGAGACGCAGAACGTCGCCGGCGTTGAGCGTGACCGCGGCCTGCGGGTCGCGCAGTTTTTCGCCGGCGAGCTGCACGCTGCCCTGCTCGACGAGCCGGCGAACGTCGCCGCGCGATTTCGTCAGGCCAAAAGCCTCCTGGTAGGCCGCGACGACGAGGGTGATCAGATTATGTTCGTTAGGCGGCGGGCGGAACTCCGGCAGCTCGGCCTGGTCGAGCCGCTTCTCGCTGAAGCGGCGTTCCCAATCGGCCAGTGCCTGCTGACCAACGGCGGCGGAGTGATAAGTGGCGACGATCTCTTGCGCGAGCGCCTTTTTCGCGATCATCGGATGCTCCGCAGCGGGTAGCTCGCGACTGAGCAGGAGCGGGTAGTAGCGCGCCATCAGGTCGTCGGAGATGCTCATGAGCTTGCCGAACATTTCGTTAGGCGGCTCCTTGATGCCGACGTAGTTGCCGAGGCTCTTGCTCATCTTCTGCACGCCGTCGAGGCCTTCCAGGATCGGCATGAGGAAGACGACCTGTTGTGGCTGGCCTTCCTCTTTTTGCAGGTCGCGCCCGACGAGGATGTTGAAAAGCTGGTCGGTCCCGCCGAGCTCGACGTCGGCCTGGATCTGCACGGAATCCCAGCCCTGCATGATCGGATACTGGATCTCGTGCGCGCCGATCGGCTGCTCCGCGGCGACGCGCGCCTTGAAATCTTCGCGCTGCAAAAGCTGCTGCAGGGTCACGCGGCTGTTCAGCCGGATCACTTCCGAGAAGGGCATCGGCTGGAACCATTCGCCGTTGAAAACCGTCCGCGTTTTGTCCGGGTCGAGGATTTGAAAAGCCTGCTCGCGATAGCTCTGGGCATTCGCGAGGACCTGCTCGTGAGTGAGCTGCGGGCGGGTGACGGAGCGCCCGCTCGGATCGCCGATCATGGCGGTGAAATCGCCGATGATGAGGATCGCTTCGTGCCCGAGCTGCTGGAATTGCCGGAGCTTTTGCAGGAGCAAGGTGTGGCCGAGATGCAGGTCAGCGCTAGTTGGATCGACTCCGAGCTTGACCCGAAGCGGTCGGCCTAACGAGAGCTTCTGGAGCAGCTCGGCCTCGCTGATGATCTGCGCCGCGCCGATCTTGAGGCGCGCCAATTGTTCAGCCGGGTCCATCGCCGATTGTGTGCCAGCTTGCGCCGCAAATCCAGACGGCACGCGGCGGCTTAGTGGCCTTTGTTCAGCAGGTCGCGCACTTCGTCGATCGACATCGCGTGCTGCTCCTGGCTGAGCTGTTTCTGCCGCGTGCCTTTGGCGAGGAACGGCTTGTTGTCGGAGTAGTCGCGGGTCGCGGAGCTTTTCTGTGCGAAGGAGGATTCTTTCACCATCGCGCTTTTCTTGTTGGAAAACTCGGCACTGGCGAAGGCTAGGTCAGCGCTCTTGCGGTACTCGGCGGCCTTCTCGGCGCGGGCGTATTTGCCGGTTCCGAAAACGCGGGAAAGAAAACTGCGCGTGCCGGAGAATTCTTTCGTGACGTGCTCGTGGCCGGGGTAAAAATCTTTCGACTCGAATTTCTTGTCCACCGAGACGCCTTCGACTGCGGTGAATTGCTTCTGCTGCGCCGGATTACTCAGCTCCATGTTCGGACGCATCATCCGATCCATCATCTTGCTTTCCTGTTCCTGCGCCTGCGCACCGACGGCGAAAACCAGGCAGCAAAAGATGAGCAAAAGCCAGCGCACGGCGCGCACCTTGCGGAAGGCGGCGGCGGCTGTCCAGCGAAAAGCTGTGGTGGTGCGGCGGCGTTGCCTTACGCCTAACGATTCAGCAAATGAATCAGCTGCTCCGCGCCGGCCGGCGGCCGCACCTGGCCGCTGAGGATCGCGCGCGCCTCGACCGGCCGCCCGTAGTAGTCGGCGTTGGCGTCTTTCTGTGTGCCGATGACCGCGCCCTCGAGCGAGAGACCGGCGAAAAGTCCTTTGCTCCGGCTGTAGGTGTAGATCGCCGCGGTCGTGGTGACGCTGCCCTGGATATCGCGCCCGACCGGGCCGGCCGCCGCACTCACATCCGCGCCGATCTTCACGTTCCCGCCACGCGAGAAAGCCCGCACCGCCGCGTCAGTATTGAGGACAAAAATGAAATCGGTCAGCTGCGCGCCGATCTGCAATCCCCAGCCGGCGCCACCGAGCCCGACGAACGACGGACCGGACCAGCCGTTCGCGGTCCGTGCCACGACGACGCCTTGGCCGCCTTTGCCGCTAAAGGCGAATCCGACCTTGAGCACGCGAATGATCGCGAGCCCGTGGGCACTCGCGAGGATGCGCGGCGGAATCTGTTTTTCCGGCATTTCACGGAACTCGCGCAGGACCTTGGTGGAATCATCGACCACGTCCTGGTTGGTGGAAGCTCGGGTAGAGTCGAGAGCGAGAACGATGGTAAACAAAAAAAGCGCGATCTTTTTCATGCTGCACCTATTTCGTCGCGTGACCGGTCGACGGCCGTTTCGGGTCGCGCCGGTTGGCTTCCGCCGGCGGGACCATTCGCGAGACCTTGTTCTTCGCGTCTCGCGGCGTTCACAAATTGCGCGTGCCGACTCGGCCGAATCCCGGACCCGTAGCGGCTCGCGAACACTTTGGTGAATTCCGCACCGAGGAGGAAGATCGTCGTCGAGTAGTAAACCCAGACCAGAATCAGGATCAGCGCGCCGGCCGCGCCGAAGTTCGAAGTGATGCTGCTCGTGCCGAGATAAAGGCTGATCAGGTATTTCCCGGCGGTGAAGAGAAGGGCGGTGACGATGGCGCCGATCCAGACATCGCTCCAGTCGATCTCCACATCGGGCAGGACCTTGAAGATGAGCCCGAAGAGCAGCACGAGGACCGCGAAACTCACCGCGATCGTGAGTGGCACGACGAAGCTCGGGATTGGCAAATAACCGATCATGAAATTGTTGATCGCCGTGAGCACCGCGCTGAGCAGAAGCGAGATGATGAGGAGAAACCCGACGCCGACGACCATGGAAAACGAGAGCAGATACTGCTGCAGCGCGCCTTTCCAGCCGCCGCCCGGTTTCAGCATCACGCCCCAGATCGTATTCAGCGCGTCCTTGAGCTGACCGAAAACGCCCGACGCCCCGATCAACAAGCGTGACCACGCCAACCACCGTCGCGATCAGGCTTTTATGCGCGTCGCTCGAGGCCTGGATGAGCGACTGGACTTCCGCCGCGCCTTTCGACCCGAGCAGCCAGTTGAGCTGCTGATAGACCTGCCCGCGCGCCGCCTGGTCCCCGAAGATCAACCCGGCGACCGAAATGGCGATGATGACCAGCGGCGCCATCGCGAAGATCGAGTAGTAGGCGAGCGCCGCGCTGAAGCGGAGCGCGCGATCTTCCAGCCAGCCGTTGTAGCTCTGGAGGAAGAGCGGGCCCCAAGATTTGACCGGGTGAAATTTCTCTTTTTTCGGGGGCATCGCTTGGTTCATTAGCGGAAGCCGCGGGAGTTTTCAAAACAAGACCGTTAAAACATGGAGCCGATCATCGACCTGCAAAGCGACGCTTATTTCATGAGCGAAGCGCTCCGCCAAGCCGTGCGCGCCTACGAAGCCGAAGAAGTGCCGATCGGCGCCGTGGTCGTGCGCGAGGGGCGAATCATCGCCCGCGCCTTCAACCAAGTGGAACTGCTGAAGGACGCGACCGCGCACGCCGAGATGCTCGCGCTCACCCAGGCCGAAGCGGCCGTCGGCGATTGGCGGCTGACCGATTGCGATCTCTACGTCACGAAAGAGCCTTGCCCGATGTGCGCTGGGGCGGCCATCCATGTGCGGGTCCGCCGGGTCATCTTCGGCTGCGCCGATCCGCGCGGAGGCGCGGCCGGGGGGTTGCTCAACCTCCTGCAAAATCCCTCGCTCAATCACCAGTGCGACATCACCCCCGGCGTCCTCCACGAAGATTGCGCGACCTTGCTACAGAGCTTCTTCCGCGCGAAACGCGCCGCCATCGAGAGTTCACCATAGCCCGCCGGCGCTGGTCGGATTGGCCGGAAAGCGACTTGCGTATCGCGCGGACCGGGGTTCAGTCTCCTCCCTTCGCGGTGCCTCGTGGTGTAACGGTAGCACGAGAGATTCTGGATCTCTTTGTCAAGGTTCGAATCCTTGCGAGGCAGTTTTAAAACAGCCACCCAAATCTGCATAAGGTGATGTGGCTATCCACCTAGAGATTGCCCTGCGAGGTGGTGCCGTCCATCCTGAGTCGGAAAGATTGACTTCCCCAGACACGAGCGGCATCCAATGGCTGTGCATAGTTCAGCCGACCTCGCCATGATGCTGAATCGCTCTCCGGTGTATCTACGGGGCCTGCAGCTCCGCTTTGCACTTCCCATGCTCAAAGGCTCTTCGTACTCGGATGCCTACGCGGCATTCCTTCACACCCTGGTTAGTTTGCGCATCCTTGGCGTGAGCGAGAGCGCGCTGGCTCGACTCTGGGAAGTTGAAAAGAAATTGCTCACGCTACTCAACGTGGATTCAACTGATTCTGCGACGTGGTTTCTGGATGCGTGCGGTCAGACTTCGCACCGTGTTCGGCGTTTGCTCCTGTCCAACTACGATCTGGGCGTCGCCATTCCTTCGCGCATGCTGCAGCCCAGTCTCAATTTTCGCGCATCATTGCCTGAGCTTTTCGCCGTCACGGAAATGGGCGAGGACGCGCTCCGCGTTTTGAAAAATTACCTCACTGCGCGCGAGGCGATCCAGCGTGAGGTGAAGAATGAGGTGCCGCAACTCCGGACCGCGCTCAAGCGCGCGCCCTTCTATTTGAAATGAAGCCTGCGAACTGGATACGGCTGCGAGGTGGATGAACGGGCTCGTGATCCGGCCGTTAAAAGCTTCCCCGCACTCTATCGAACCTTATCCACCCATGCGCCTTATCCCGACTGTCACTCTGACCTTGTCTACGGTATCTCCAGGAGACTTATCACACCGCTAGTTACATCGCGTAAAGTTGTAACTACCGACTAACTCATGCCGTCCACTGTAGAACCCAATTACTCAGGGTCGAAAAGGCCGTCCAGCAAAGCGAAGCACGGCTAGCCGATCGCGTGCGCCTGCAAGTCTTCCAGGCTCACAAATTCCAGCGCGGAAATATGTGTTGCTTCCAAGTCCACCGGCGGCGCGACCCCGCGCTCGAGTGCCTGCTTCCAGCGGGTGACGCAGATGCACCAGTGGTTGCCCGGTTCGAGCCCGGCGAAACCCCATTCCGGATGCGGCGTCACGAGGTCGTTGCCCATGAGCACGGAGTAATCGAGGAAGTCGCGCGTCATCTCCGCGCAGACGGTGTGCAGGCCGGTGTCATCCGGTCCGGTCCGGCAAAAGCCGTCGCGATAAAAGCCGGTCGCCGGATCGCCGCAACAGGCGCGCAGCTCCGTGCCGAGGACGTTGGTTGGCATATCGGACTTTAACGGCGGCGGTTCCGGCCCAAAATGAAAAATGCCCGGACCGCCTAACGAATCGGCAGTGACCGTCCTTTGGCTCCTGCCGGCTGGCGCAGCGGCGGATTATTTCCGGGAGACGATCGCGCGCCTCGCCGGCCGCTACGATGCGCCCGTCTTCGCGCCTCATCTCACGCTCGGGCTTGGCTCGGCGAAACTGATCGACGATCTCCGCGGAAAGCCGCTCGAGCTCGTGGTTACGAGTCTCGAGAGCTCCGCGGAATTCACGAAAACGCTCTTCGTCCGCTTCCAGCTTTCACCTGCTTTGGCGCAATTGCGCGCGTCGTTAGGCATGAACGCGGCCGACTACGACCCGCATCTCAGCCTGCTCTATCACGAGATGCCGCTCGGAGAGAAACGCCGGCTCGCCGCCTCCCTGCAGGTTCCGTTTTCCCGGGTTCGTTTCACCGTCGTCCAAGCGGTGCGCTGCGCGCTTCCGGTGGCCATTTCCGCCGATGTCGCGGCTTGGGCAACCATCGCCCGGAAATCGCTTCATTCTTAAATCTGACTGGCTTATCCGCCCCGCTGCCTTGGCCTCGGGCCGCGGCGCCGGGAAAACCACGGAAAATCCCGGGAATTTCCCCACTCAGGCCGCCTCTTATTTCCCAGTGAGCGAGCGCGTCGAAAAAAGTCCGTCGCCCGAGGCAAACGGGGACGCGGCGGAGACCCGAATCAGCGATGGCAAGATTTGACGCTCGACAAGCGGCAAAAGAATGAACAACAACGATCTGAGACCTGTCTCAATTCCGTTATTTAACCTTGTTAACTACTTTCCCACATGGTAGAAAATCCGTCCCGCTGATGCCCAAGTTCGTAGAAACCCGGGAAGCGAGGCCCCTCGAACCACCCTTCTACCTTTCTCATGAGAACTTATATGGCTGCCGAAGATAGCGATACTGGAATAAAAATTTACCTGCGCGAGATCGGGCAAATCCCGCTCCTCACGCCGCTGCAGGAGATCGAGCTCGCCGCGAAAATCAAAAAGGGCGACAAAGAGGCGCGCGCCTTGATGATCCGCTCGAACCTGCGCCTCGTCGTGAAGATCGCGCACGACTACGCCAACCTCGGGCTGCCGTTGCTCGACCTCATTTCCGAGGGGAACATCGGCCTGATGAAGGCCGTGGAGCGTTTCGACCCGGCAAAGGGTGGCAAACTCTCGACCTACGCCGCGTGGTGGATCAAGCAGTCGATCAAGCGCGCGCTCGCGAACCAGTCGAAGACGATCCGCCTGCCCGTCCATCTCGTCGACAAGATCTCGAAGATGCGCCGCGTCTCGCTCCAGATGAGCGAGGAACTCGGCCGCGAACCGACCGACGACGAGCTCGGCGAAGAGATCGGCATCGCTGCGGGCAAAGTCTCGCAGCTTAAGACCGTCTCGATTCGCCCGGCTTCGCTCGACGCGCCGATCAGCGACGATGACTCGACCGAGTTCGGCGAAATCGTCGGCGACGAAGAAGCGCAGACGCCGTTCGAACTGCTCCGCGACAAGAACCTCCGCAACGAAGTCGGCGGCCTGCTCGACGTGCTCGACGATCGCGAACGGAAGATCATCTTCTCGCGTTTCGGGCTCGACGGCGGCAAGCCGAAGACGCTCGAGGAAGTCGGCAAGAAATTTGGCGTCACCCGCGAGCGCATCCGGCAGTTGCAGAACATCGCGCTCTCCAAGTTGCGCCGCGCGCTCAGCAAGAAGGAGCGCCCGGTCGACGTGGAACTGACCGCCGAGGTTTAAGCGCCCGGTGCCGAAGTCGTTTCGGCCTGACGAGTCTGATAATGTGAGCGCGCGGGCAGCGATGTCCGCGCGCTTCTTTTTGCCGGCGGCGCTCCTCTTCCTGCTCGGCTGCGGGCCGATCCTCCTGGCGTGGTATTTCATGCACGCCTCCTGGGTGCCGCTACCTTCTTGGGACGAATGGTTCACGCCCGCACAGCAGCTCATTTCGCTTCATCAGGGAACGCTCAGTCTCACCGAGCTTTTCAGTCAGCATAACGAGAGCCGGCCGCTCTTTCCGCGGCTCGTGATGTTGCTGCTCGCGGCTCCGGCCGGCTGGGATGTGCGGCAGGAAATGATGGCGACGTTTGTGACGGTCTGCGCCGCGGCCGGAGCGATTTACCTCCTTTTGCAGCGCTCCACCGAGCTGTCGCGAAATAACCGACTGGCGGTTTGGGCGCTCACTTCGTTTCTTCTCTTCTCGCCCGGCGGCTACGAAAACTTCCTGAACGCGCGGAACTTCGGAAATTTCATTCCGGGCGTGGCGCTGCTCTTCGCACTGGTGGCCAACGTCGGCCGCCGCAGTCTTGCGACGAAGACTTGCCTGAACGCGAGCCTCGCTTTCATCGCCACCTACTCGATGCCGCATGGCTTGTTCCTCTGGCTTTTCGCCTGGCCGCTCGATTCGCAGCCTAACGAGTCGTCGCGCCGCTGGCTTTGGCGCGGGATTTATCTCGTGGCCACGCTCGCTTCCGTGGCCGGCTATTTTTGGAATTACCAGCACCCAACCGGCACGCCGGCCTTCGTCTCGCCCCTCGCGCATCCCGGGCTGGTGCTGCGCTATCTCGCGCTCTGGTCCGGTGATCTCTTTTTTCTTTCCTCGACCGATCCGCTGCTCCGCGGTGCAACCGTGCTCACGCTCTTTTTGGCGCTCGCGGCCGCGGCGATTTTCCTCGCGGCTCGGAGCCGAAACTGGTGCCGCGTTTATCCCTGGCTGGTCCTCGGATTCTTCACCCTCACTTCGGGTCTCACCGCCGCGACGGGCCGGCTTGGCTTCGGTCTGCAACAGGCGCTCGACCAGCGCTACACCTCCTACACGGTCTTCCTTTACGTCGCGATCGTCGGTCTCGCGGTGAACGTCGTCTCCGCCGCGCGCAGTCCCGCACTGCGCGTTTTCGCCGTCGCGCTCACGATCATCGGCGCGCTTCTTTGGGGCGAAAGTCTCGTCCGGGTCAGGCCGCGCCTCGCCGCGGACGAGCGGATGCGGAAGCATTTTCTCCTCGCGCTCCAATGGGCGACCGTGATCCCGGATAATCCCGAGTTCCGCCTGATCACGCCTTATCCGGAAACGCCGCGCCGGATTCAGGAGTTGATTCGCTACGACATTCTGCGACCGCGCGTGATCACCGGACCGCTGACCAAAACAGTCTGCGGGAATCCGGCGCACGCTGACATTCCAGCCATCGGGAAACTGACCGCGACGTCCACTGCCACCGCCGGACTGATCGAGCTGGCGGCTTCCTCCGGCCCGAAAAAAGCCGACTGCGCCATTGTCGGCGTGACCACCGCGGACGGCGCTTTTTCGCCCGTCGCCGTCGTCCCGATCGGCGAGAAGCAGGTCGTCGATCTCACGCGTTATCGAGACCGCTCCGGCGAGCTCTCCGGCTGGGCGGTCTTCCGGAAAGAAAAGCGCGCTGTCCCGCTGGCCGGAAAAATTCCCTTCGAGTCGATTCGTTAGGCGTTAGGCCTTCACTTCGCGCAGCTGCACGCAGTCAACCAGCGCCGACCCCGCGCGCACATCGCTGATAATCACCAGGTTGTCGTCAGGCAAAATCAGCTTTTGCGCGCGCAGGTATTTTTCCGCCGCCTCGATCGTCGCGTTCGGGTCGTCGGTGAAATCGATCCGAACTGGATGCGTCCCCCAGCAAAGCGCGAGTTGCCGGTAAACCATCTCACTGGGCGTAAAGGCAAAGATCGGCGCGCGTTCCGGCCGCAGATTAGAGACGCTGCGCGCCATCGTCCCGTGCCGGGTGAAAACGATCAGCTTCGCGCGCTGGAGCGAGTCGGCCAAAGCCACCGCGGCGGAAACGGTTTTCTGCCGGTTGTCTTCCAGGATCGCCTGCTTCGCATAACCGGCGCCGCCGCTCCGCTCGATCCGCCGCGCGACCCGGTCGAGCACCTTCACGCATTCCACCGGATAGCGGCCAGAGGTCGTCTCGCCGGTCAGCATCATCGCGTCCGCCTGCTCGAAGACCGCGTTCGCCACATCGCTGATTTCCGCCCGAGTCGGTACCGGATTTTCCACCATCGATTCGAGCAGATGCGTCGCGACGATCACCGGTTTGCCGAAACGCAGACAATGTTTCACGATCCGACGCTGGATGATCGGGAGATCTTCCATCGGGCATTCGATCCCGAGATCGCCGCGCGCGACCAGCACCGCATCGGCGCCGCAGATCATTTCGTCGATCTGCCCGACCGCTTCCGCGCTCTCGATTTTTGCGACCACGCAGGCGCGGCTCCCGGCTTTGTCCAGGACGCCGCGCAGCTCCTCGAGATCGGCGCGTTGCCGGGCAAAACTGAGCGCCACAAATTCCACCTCAAGCTCGACGCCGACCGCGACATCCGCCAGGTCCTTCTCGGTCAAGGCCGGGAGATTCACATGCACGCCGGGCAGATTGATATGGCGATGCGAGCCTAACGAACCCGCGGTGAGCACTTCGCAGCGGACCCGCTTCTCGCCCGTCTCGAGCACGCGCAGTTGCATCATCCCGTTGTCCAGCAGGACGGTGTCGCCTAACGACACATCGTTGATCAGGTCGTAGTTCACCGTGATCGAATTCGTCTCGTGAGGTTCCACGTCCGGCAGCCGGATCTCGAGAATGTCGCCGACTGCCGAGCGCGATTGTGCCCGCGACCGGTCCGGTGCGAATCGCCGGTCCCTGCGTGTCGAGCAGTATGGCGACGCCGCGCTCCAATTCCGCGGCGATCGCGCGCACCCGAGGCACGATCTCGCGCACCCAATCGTGTTGCGCGTGGCTCATGTTCAGCCGGAAAATATCCGTCCCGGCCGCGATCATCTGCCGAATGGTCTCGGAAGCGGCGGAAGCGGGACCGAGCGTGCAGATGATTCGGGTTTTGCGCATTTGGCGAGGATCGAAACCACCGGATCAATTGCAAGATCGATTTCGGCCAGTTTCCCGCCTTGCCGTCGGACGCAGTCTTGTCTATCTGCTGGAACCAGAGGCTGATCTTGGCCAAAACTCCTGTGATTTCCAAGAATCAGTGTCATCCCGTAACGCAGCGCCCGGGCGGGTTGCTGCGATTTTTCGTCGTCGCTTCCAGTGTGGGAAATCACCGCCCGGATCTGGATGGGGTGCGCGGTTGCGCGGTCCTGATGGTGATATTTTTCCACGCTTGGAAGACGGCCGGCTCTCCCAAGTACGGCTGGCACTTTTCCAATCTCCTCAGCACCTGCTTCACCGGGGTGGATCTTTTCTTTATCCTGAGCGGATTCCTCCTCGCGCAATCCTGGATGCGCAGCCGCTTCCTCGGTCGCGCTGCGCCCGACCTCAGCCGTTATTTTGGGCGGCGCTGGTTTCGCATCGCTCCGGGCTATTACTGCGCGCTCTTTTTCTGGGTGACGCTGTTCATTCCGCTGATCACTTCAGCCCGGTTGCTCTACAGCTTGAAAGGAGTGGGAGTGCTGGCTCTGCACCTTGCGATGTTGATCACTCTGCTTCCGGTGCCCGGGCAGTATAACCCAGTCTGGTGGACGATTACGGTGGAATTTATTTTCTATCTCCTCCTTCCGCTCGTCGTCCATTGGTTCACCGGGAATCGACTCTTCCTGGGCCTGCTCATCTCCGCGCTGATCTCCTTTTGCTGGATGACCTTGACTCTTCATCCGCCCGTTTGGCTGACCGAAGCTTTGCTAGGGTTTCACCAGTCTCTGCTCGGCGGCCTTATTCCACCGGATGTTTTGCGTCAGGCGTCAGTGGCGGTTCTGGAGAATCAACTCCCCACTTATGCCTTCGTTTTTGGTCTCGGCATTTTTCTGGCGAATCTCCAAGTGAGAAGAGATCTCCGGTTGGCCCAGGCAGGCTTTTGGAAGATTGCATTGAGTCCGCGCTCCGGCTCTTTGTATTTCATCGCTGGCGTGGTGACCGTTCTCGAGACCTTGAATCGGTACGGTCATCAGATTCTCAAAGGCAGCTCGGTAAACCTCTGGTCCGTAACGGCGCTTGTTTCGATTGGGTTTTCTCTCTTGCTCGCCGGCCTCCTTTTCGGACCTGCCTGGACCAGATTTCTCTTTCTCTTTCCCCCTTTGCGGCTTTTCGGTCTGGTTGGTTACTCCGCTTACCTCTGGCATATCCCGGCTATCTATGTCGCCAGCCAGATACCGGTCGTCGCGGCCCTTCCGCCACGAATACGGTTCCTCGTCATCGCTTCCGAGGCTACGCTGGTGACTCTGCTTCTGGCCTCGTTTTTCTATCTCACGGTGGAGAAGCCATTTCTGCTCATGCGCCGCCCTGCCCCGGCTGCCGGCTAACTCGGAGTGACCCTCCCGGGTTTGCGCAAAGACCGGGCGAACGGTTGAGTAACGCGATGCTCGGTCCCAACCCCGCGCCGTGCTCGTTTTTCCGGCCTCACTCTATCTGACCGCGTGAAGCTCTCCCGACTCTGGCGACGCAAGCCCGCGGCAAGAGGTTCGTCCGCGCGCGCCGTCTGGAAAAAATTTCGACTGGTGGATCGATCACCCCGCGGATCTCGCAAACCGGCGAGCACGCTCTACCTGGTCGGCTGGTGCACGGCGCGCGGGGCGAAAAAAGTGTACGCGATTCGCGGGCGGATCGGCCGGCGAAATTTGCCGGCAACTACGGGATCGCGCGCCCAGATGTCGTCGCGACGCGCGGCGAATCCGCGGCGCGTTCCGGCTTCGCCCTCGCCGTGCCGCTGCCCCGCGGGAAATCCTGCCTAACGATCGAGGCGCAGGACGAGACTCGGCGCGTGGCATGCTCTGGAGCAGGCGGAAGTTTGCGGCGCGCCTAACGAAATGTCGGAGCCGCCGCAGGACGCCAAATATTTCCTGCACAATCCCGGCGCGAATCCGCGGATCGAATTCTGGCTCGATCGCCCGTCGGTCTGGACGAAGAAAATCCGTTACCTGCGACTCAGCGGCTGGTGCCTCGCAATCGACGGACCGGAAATCACCGCTGTCCGCGCACGGCTGCGCGGCCGGGAATTTCCGGCGCGCTTCGGCACGATCCGGCCGGACATCGCCGTGCTTTTCGAGAACCGGCCGGGTGCATTGCGCAGCGGGTTTTCCGCCGATGTCGTCGTCCCGCCCGGCCGCTCGCAGCTCGTGATGGAAGCGCGCAGCGGCGATGGTCCGTGGGAAGTTTTTTTCCGCCAGACGATCCGCGGTCCGCTCTTGCGCGAGGAGTTCGACGAGGGCCGCGAGGTGGTTGGCGATTATCACGAGTGGATTCGCCGCTACGATCGACTGAGCCGCGACGACCGGCGATTGATCGCGGAACAGATCGCGCGCCTCGAGAACCCGCCGCTCTTTTCGGTCCTGCTCCCGGTTTATAACTCGCACCCAAAATGGCTGCGGCGGGCGGTCCGTTCGGTGCAGGCGCAACTCTATCCGCATTGGGAACTTTGCATCGCGGATGACGCCTCGACCGATCGCAAAACCTGGCCGCTGCTCGAGAAACTGGCCCGACACGATCCGCGGATTCGACTGATGCGCCGGACGGAGAACGGCCACATCTCCGCGGCTTCGAACGACGCGCTCGCGCTCGCCCGCGGCGAGTTCGTCGCCTTGCTCGATCACGATGACGGACTCGCGCCGACGGCGCTTTATTTTGTCGCGCTGGCCTTGCAGAAAAATCCGAAGCTGCAGGTGATCTACAGCGACGAAGACAAGCTCGATCGGCAGAGCCGCCGCTCCGATCCGTATTTTAAGTCGGATTGGAATCCGCAGCTTTTTCTCGGGCAGAATTTCATCTCGCACCTCGGCGTTTATCGGACCGAACTCGTTAGGCAAGTCGGCGGATTTCGCGTCGGTTTTGAAGGATCGCAGGATTACGACCTGACGCTGCGCTGTCTCGAACAGGTCGAGCCGACGCAGATTCATCACATCCCGCGGGTGCTCTATCATTGGCGCACGACCGACCAGAGCACCGCGAGCTACGCGACCGCGAAACCGTACGCGCAGGAAGCGGCTCTGCGCGCGGTCCAGGAACATCTCGATCGCACCGGCGTTGCGGGGCAGGTCGAGCCGCACTATGGCGCTTATCAGCGGGTCCGCTACGCTTTGCCTAACGAGCGGCCGCTGGTTTCGATTCTCATCCCGACGCGCGATCGCGCGCCGCTCCTGCGCATCTGTCTCGAGAGTATTTTCGCGCGAACCGATTACGAGCCTTACGAAGTGCTCGTGCTCGATAACGAAAGCCGCGAACCGGACACGCTGGAATATTTCGGTTCGTTAGGCAACGATTCGCGCGGGCGGTGCATCGGATCGACGGACCGTTCAACTACAGTCGGCTAAACAACCGCGGCGTCGAGCTCGCCCGGGGTTCGCTCGTGCTCCTGCTGAACAACGATATCGAAACCCGCGACGCCGGCTGGCTCAGCGAAATGGTCGGCCTCGTCACCCAACCGGGCGTCGGCCTGGTCGGCGCGCGGCTCTGGTATCCGAACGGCACGATGCAGCACGGCGGCGTGATCCTCGGCGCGGGCGGGATCGCCGGTCACGCGCACGCCGGTCTGCGGCACGAGCACGGCTACTTTGCGCGCGCCCATCTTACGCAAAATTTTTCCGCGGTCACCGCCGCCTGCGCGCTCGTTAGGCGCGAGCTTTATCAGCAGTTCGGCGGGCTCGATGAGGAGCATCTTGCGGTCGCCTTCAATGACATCGATTTCTGCCTGCGTCTGCGCGATGCGGGCTGGGAGATCGTTTGGACGCCGCACGCTGAACTGACCCATCACGAGTCGGCCAGCCGCGGCTTCGACGACACGAACGCGAAGCAGGTGCGCTTCCTCGCCGAGATTGATTTCATGAACGCCAAGTGGGGCGCCGCGCTCGAACGTGATCCGTTTTACAATCCCAACTTGTCGTTAGGCGAAAATCTTTTCACCCTCGCCTTTCCCCCGCGCCTAACGAGGCCTTGGAAATCATGAGCCGCGAGCCTGAGGCGCTTGCCGGCGAAGAGTTCGTCTTCCGGCTCGATCAGCCGCTGCCGGCGCGGCTCTTCGGCGCGCGCCTCCAAGTCACCGGCTGGCTCCTCCACCGCGCGGGCCGGCCGATCCACGGGATTCGCGCGCTGGTCGACCGCACTTTTCACCGCCCGCGGGTGATCAAGGCGCGGCGCAAACGCAGCCGGCCCGACGCGGAAGCGGCTTTCCCGGACTTGGCCGGGGCGAAAGTCGAGCGGCTTTTTCGTGGAAATTCCCTTCTCGTTAGGCCGGCAAGGGGTCCGGCTGCAGGTGCTGGATGAAGCGCGGGTCTGGCGCACCTTCCATGTCGCGACGGTGCGGGCGCTTCCGCTGCAGACCCTGGCCCGCGCCGGTTTTCCGAGGGTCCGCGCGCAGGTGCTGGCTTCGCTCGCGCGCTGGTGGGGTTCCGCCAGTTCTACTCCGACGGTGGCGAAACGAATTCTCGCGGCGCCGCGCACGGTGACGCAGGTCGATCTTTTCGCGACCAGCAAATCGAACCTCTTCATTCTCGAGATCGGCGAGCTGATTGCGGCCGGTTTCCGCGAGCTCGGGTGCGCGGCGCGGCTCCGGCTCGACGAACCACCGGAGAAGAATCCGCCTGACGATCGCCTCCAGATCGTGGTCACACCGCACGAGTTTTTTAATCTCTATCTGACTCAGCATTTTTCCCGGGAAGAGGCGCGGGCGTTTTGCGCGCGCGCGGTTCTGCTCGGCACGGAGCAGCCGGAGACGCGCTGGTTCCAGAGCAACCTGCAATGGGCGCCTTCCGCCGAGAGCATGGCGGACATTCATCCGCTCGGCGTGCTTGCCTACGCGGCGCGCCGGGTGCGCTGCCATCATCTGGCGCTCGGTTATCATCCGATGCTGCGCGGCGGCGAATTGAAGACGCCTCACGACCGCACGATCGAGATCGCTTTTCTCGGCTCGCTCACGGAAAGGCGCGAAGAATTTTTCGCGACCCACGCCGATTACTTTTCCGAGCATCGGGCGCATCTCCGTTTCGTCCCGCTCCATTTCGCGAAAACCGAGGCGACCCGCAGCTATCTCGGCGCCGAGCGCCGCAACGCGCTCCTCGCTGACACGAAAATCCTGCTCAACGTCCACTACTCCGAGCAGCATTATTTCGAGTGGCACCGGATGCTCGTCGGGCTCGCGAACGGTTGCTGCATCATCACCGAGCCGTGTGCCGGCTACGGTCCGCTCGTACCGGGCGAGCACTTCGTCATGGTGGAATCGGAAAACCTGATTGCGGCGTGCGAATTTTATCTGCGACATCCCGAAGAGTGCGCGCGGATCGCGCGGCAGGGGCGCGAGTTTGTCGAAAGCCGGCTGCGGCAGGCGCAGATGTGCGAAGGATTTTTGCGAGACTTGGAAACCGCGGGCGGTGACGTCCCAGCGGACGAGCCCGGGCGAATCCTGCCGCGGCATTTGCGCCGGCAATTTTCCCGGCAGCGGCGGCGCGCATTCCGGCGGGCGGCGGCGGCTGATTTGCGCGACCTCTTGCATCGTCCGACGGAACCGCCGGCGATCGAGCCACCAGAAAATGATCCCGCGACGAAACGAGCGGAGGCGATCGAAAAACGTCGCGGCTACGGAAAGCGGCTCACGGAACAGGAAGCCGCGCTGGCCGGAGGCGAAGCCGCCTGGACGCTACACGACAACGCCGCTTACGCGCGCACCGAAACGCCGGCGATCTCGGTGATCGTGACCTTATTCAATTACGCGCAGTTCATCGGCGATTGCCTGCGCAGCGTCGAGCGCGCCGCCGCCGAGGTCGCGGCGCCGGTTGAAATTCTCGTCATCGACGACGCCTCGACGGATGACTCGCTCGCCCAGGCACGGAGTTATCAGACGCAGTCAGAGTTAGCCATGCAAGTGGTCGCGAAACGCTGGAACACCGGCCTGGCCGATGCCCGTAATGTCGGGGCGCGCCTTGCTCGGGCGCCCTTCGTCTTCATGATGGACGCCGATAACCTGGTCTTTCCCTCGGCCTTTCGAGAGTTACTCGATGCGGTCTCGGCGGAGGAACGCGCCGCAGCCTACAGCCTTCTTTGCCGATTCCGCGGCTCGCCGGAGAACCGGGTGGGATTGCTCTCCACCTTTGACTGGGATCCGCAAATTTTGGTGCAACAACCCTATGTCGACGCCATGGCTCTCTTCCGGCGCAACGTCCTCTTGGAGCTGGGCGGTTATGATAGCCGACTGAGCCAGATCGGCTGGTTCGGCTGGGAAGACTACGAACTCTGGCTCCGTTTCGCGGCGCGCGATCTGTCGGTGGGTTTCGTGCCCAATATTCACTGTCTCTACCGCCAGCACGAAGTCTCGATGCTTGGTGTCACGAATCTCTTCGAGCTGGACTTGGTCCGCCATTTTCACGAGCGCTTCAGCGCACTCTGCGACCGGTTCGAGCCACAAGAGACTCTTTTCGGGGTGGATCGGCGGAAACTGGAGAAACGTAAGACCTCTTTCTTCATCGCGAGCGGTTGTCCGATCGCGACGACCACGCTTTATCGCTGCGAGCATTTGCAGGAACAGCTACGCTCGTTAGGCCATCGAGCGAAAGTTGTAGAATGGTTTACGGAGTCGCAGATCGAGCTGGAAGAACCGCAGACTTACGACGTGATCGTTCTTTATCGCCTGCCGATGAGCAAGCTGCTGCGGCGACTTATTGACGAGGCCCGGGAAAGACTCATCCGGGTCATCTTCGATACCGACGACCTGATCTTCGAGCCGGAGTTACTCCCATGGCATCGCGCGGTCGCCCAGCTCTCGCCGGATGACCAGAAGGTCCATCGCGCCGGGGTCGAATGTTATCTCGAAACGCTGGAAGCGGCGGATGTGGTCACGACTTCGACGCCTCTGCTCGCGGAGCTGGCGACGAAGAGAGGCAAGCGGGCCTTCGTCCATCGCAACGCACTCGGACAGGAAATGATGTCATTTGCGACTCAGCTCGGGCCGCGACCGGACGATGGGAAGGTCGTGATCGGCTACGGAAGCGGCACACCGACTCACGATGTCGATTTCGAAGAAGCGGCCGCGGCGCTGGCTGAGGTATTAGGGAAATACGAGCACGTTGAGCTTTGGCTGGCGGGACCGCTAACTCTGCCTGTTTCTCTTACCGCTTTCTCCAATCAGATTCGACGCTTTCCGTTAACCGATTGGCGCGGCTGGTTTGAGCTGATGAGGCAGATGGACATCGTGCTCGCGCCGCTCGAGCGGAATAACATCTTCTGCCGGGCAAAGAGTGAGGTGAAATTCATCGAAGCCGCCGTCCTCGGACTGCCCGTGGTCGCGTCACGAATCGATCCATATCAGGATGCGATTGAGGAAGGAGTCAGCGGCTTGCTCGCAGCCGAACAGGTGGAATGGCGGGAGGCGCTCGTGCAATTGGTCGAGCGTCCGGAGTTACGACCTTCGCTCGGCGAAGCAGCACGGGAGGCGGTCCGGCTACATTACAGCCCGCAGGCCCGCGCGACGGAACTGGCCGACCTGCTGCATCGCGCTGCTTGTGACGAGACAATCGGCGGTCCCTTGCCGAACACGCTCAAGCTCAACTGGCTCGTGCCGGAACCATTCCCCGGCGCTGGTGGCGACATCGGAATCTTCCGGGTTATTCGGGAGCTGGCCGAGTTTGGTCATGACTGTCAGGTCTATGTCGTGGCCTACAATCTGATGAATGACTTTAGCACCGAGCAAGTGCGCGAGTATGTGCAAAAGCATTTTGGGCCGGGCCGCGCGCGTTACTTCCGCTGGGAAGGAACGGTGCGAGACGCCGACGCGACTTTTGCCACCTTTTGGCCAACGGCGGAGAATGTGCTGGCTCTCCCGAACGGTGGAGAACGCTATTACCTAGTCCAGGACTTCGAACCGTCATTCTACCCGGATGATCCGCCGCATTACGAGCGAGCGGAGGCGACCTATCGCGCCGGATTCCACTGTGTAACTCTAGGTCCGTGGTTGGCCAAGGTATTGCGCGAAAGTTATGGCGCGAAGGCGGATCATTTTGATTTCGCGGTCAATACCGAGACTTACTGGCCGCGCCCGGGCCTAAAATCGCCGCAACGCCGGGTTTGTTTCTACGCGCGGCCGGCGACGCCGCGGCGTGCTTATGAAATGGGCCTGGAGGCTTTCGAGCGACTGCGGACCTTGCTGCCCGAAGTGGAAATCATTTTCTTTGGCGCGGAGGAGCTGACTCCGCCACCCGCGTTCCCGGCGACTATTCGCGGGAAGCTGAGCCAGGAAGAGTTAGCCACTTTGTTCTCCAGCTGCGAGGTCGGCGCAGTCTTTTCCCTAACGAATCCATCTTTTGTGCCGCTCGAGATGATGGCCTGTGGCTGCGCGGTGCTGGAAATCGCGAGCGAGCGCTGGGCCGGGACGCTGACGCACGGCGAAGATGCCTGGCTGGTCGCGCCGAACGCGGAGACGGTCGCCGAAGGTTTGAAGGAGTTGCTGACGAACCATGCCTTGCGCGAGCGCCTGATCGCAAACGGTCTTGCACGAACCAAAGGGATGAGCTGGCGTGATTCTGCGCGACAGATTGAGAAGGTTCTGCTGCGCGACCTCCGCCGCGCGAGCTAGAAGATGCTGTAGATGAAAGGCGCGAGGGCGGAGCCTTCGGTCAGGACGAGGATGAGTCCGATCAAAAGGAGCAGGACCACGACTGGGCCGATCCACCACTTCTTGCGCGCGCGCAGGAAGTCGAAAAACTCGCGGAGGACAGAAAACTTGGCACTCATCTACCTAACGAATCAAAACTGTTTCTCATAGTCTGCGGGCAACTCGCGGACCGGCCGCAGGACCCAGTAACTTTTCTCGCCGGACCGGAACCGCAGTTCCAGCTCGCGTTTCCCAAAGAGACGCTGCAACAGACCGACCGGAGTCACGATCGCAACGAAAAAGAACGTCAGCACGATCGGCGTGACCATCGCGCCGAGCACGATCGAGAGACTGAGCCAGATCTGGTGGAAAAAGCGAAGGGACTTCGGCGCGATGCTCGCGAGGAGGAAAAAGAGCAGGGCGAATCCGCCCCAGATCGCGGCGTTCCCGCGTCCCTTGAACGCCACGAGCGCGGTGATCGCGAGCAATGCGCCGGCGACGGTGAAACCGAATTTGCGCAGCGCGCGCGGCGAGCGATCGAGCTTGCGATATTCGGTCATAAGCCAGCCGTCCCGGCGCGGTTCCTTCTCGGGTGGCCGCGGTGGCTGCGCGGTTTTCGCAATTAGATGATTCCCGAGAACGAGGTAATCCATCCCGGTCCGCATGAAGCAGCGGAAGGCATCGTTAGGCGTACAGACCGGCGGCTCGCCGCGGACGTTGAAGGAGGTGT
This sequence comes from uncultured Verrucomicrobiae bacterium, assembly GCA_963831805.1. GTDB lineage: Bacteria > Verrucomicrobiota > Verrucomicrobiia > Chthoniobacterales > UBA10450 > Palsa-1392. The sequence continues at coordinate 915,193 of CAWHRN010000005.1, forward strand.
TCACCAAAACTGCGCACCCGGTCTGGTTTTCGAACTCGACGAGGAGCCGGTGGAAGTGCGGGTTCTCTTTCTCGGAGACTGTCTGCACCCGCGCCGAATAATCAACGTGCGTGACTGCGGGAATTTCGGAGCGCGGCGTTTTCAGCCGTTCGAGGAAATTAGCGGACTTAGTCCTTTGTTCGTTAGGTAACGCTGACTTCACCGGCGCGACCAGAAGCATGTAAGGGCTGGCTTCATCGAGCTCGAAGTAGTCGCTTACCCGCTTGCGCAAAACCGCGGGCGCGAAGGGGCGAAAACCTTCGCGGAACTTAATCTTGAGGTTCAGCGTTTCCTGCATGCTGGCGATCCGCGGGTCCGCTAAAATCGAGCGGTTGCCGAGCGCGCGCGGACCGAATTCCATCCGGCCCTGAAACCAGCCAATAACGTGGCCCGCGGTGAGCAGACTCGCGACTCGCTCGGCCAGCTCGGCTTCGGCCAATTCCTCCGAGATAACCCGATTCGTCTGCAGGCATTCACTGACGTCGTACTGCGGACCGAGGAACGAACCGCGCTGCGAATCGTGGCCGCTTGCAGAAATCGTGCGCGGTTGGCCGGCGTATTCGTGCCACGCGATGAGCGCGGCCCCGAGCGCGCCGCCGGCGTCACCGGCAGCGGGTTGGATCCAGATTTTCTCGAACGGTCCTTGGCGCAAAATGCGCCCGTTGCTCACGCAATTGAGCGCGACGCCGCCGGCGAGACAGAGCTGGCGCGAACCGGTGACTTCGTGCGCGTGGCGCGCCATCTGGAGCATCACTTCTTCGACCACCGCCTGGAGCGAGCGCGCGACGTCGGCGTGGAGTTGAGTGAGCGGCGCTTCCGGCTCGCGGCGCGGCGCGCCGAAGAGCGCCGCGAAGCGTTCGTTCGTCATCGTTAGGCCGGTGAGGAAATTGAAGTAGCGCAGGTTCAACCGAAACGAGCCATCCGGCCGAAGATCGATCAGCTCCGAAAGAATGACGTCGCGGAACCGCGTCTCGCCATAGGGCGCGAGTCCCATCACCTTGTATTCCCCGGAGTTCACCCGGAAGCCGAGGTAATAAGTGAAGGCCGAATAGAGCAGGCCTAACGAATGCGGAAAGTGCAGCTCGCTGAGCAACTCGACTCGATGGCCCGCGCCGCGGCCGAGACTGGTCGTGGTCCATTCGCCCACGCCGTCGATCGTGAGCACGGCCGCTTCCTCGAAGGGGGACGGAAAAAAAGCCGAGGCGGCGTGCGCTTCGTGGTGCTCGGGGAACAGGATCGTGCCCTCGAAATCGAGCTCGCGCCGGAGGATGTCCTTGATCCAGATTTTCTGCTTCATCCAACTCGGGGCGGCTTTCAGGAACGGCCGCCAGCCGCGCGGCGCGAGCGCGAGCGAAGTGGAAAGAATGCGATCGAATTTCGCGAACGGTTTTTCATAGAACGCGACCAGATCGAGCTCGTGACCGCTCGTTAGGCCGGCCGCTTCCAGACAATAGGCGATGGCGTTTTTCGGGAAGGCGGAATCGTGTTTGATCCGGGTAAAACGTTCCTCCTGGGCGGCGGCGAGGATTTCTCCTTCGCGCACGAGACAGGCGGCGCTGTCATGGTAAAAAGAGGAGATGCCCAGGATATTCATGCCCCATGCCAGCGTGGTTCGGGCGGGTTACCGGGGCAAGCAACGACTGGTCCGCGGATGAAGCTGCTCGGTTATTGGGCGATTCTGATCGCGCTCTTGCTCGGCTTCCAGGAGGCCGTGGTCCGCGCGATTTTTCCGCTCCCGGCGGTGACGAATTTCAACCGGGTGAACTACACCGCCTTCGCGCGCGCGGGAACGGGATCGTTCCTCGGCCAGCGACAGCCGGCGGTGAACGCCGCCTTTCGTTGGAACTCGAAACCGGACGGCGCCAGTTTCGTTAGTCACCTAAATCTCTATGGGTTTCGCGATCGCGACTGGGGCGTCGCCGCGGCGCGCGGGACGAAGCGGGTGATGTTCGTCGGCGACAGTTTGGTCGAGGGCTTTATGGCCGCGGACGATGAGACGATTCCGCGCGGCTACGAGCGGGCGGCAAAAAGTGAAGAGGTGATGAACTGCGGGATCGGCGGCAACGGCATCCCGGAATACCTGGCGTTAATCCACGACGCGGTCCCGCTTTTTCATCCGCAGACGTTGATCGTGGTCCTCTACGCGAACGATCTCCCGACCGGCGCGACCTCCGCGCTCGAGGTGGCGCCGTTTTTGCCTAACGAATTGAATCCCTGGACGCCGCGACTCGTGCCGACGATCGCGCGCGCGCTGCGCGGGAAATCGGTGCCACGACGCTGGCATTCGCCGCCGGTTCTGTTCGTGCCGGTTGTCCCCGATCCGTTAAATCCGTGGACGAATCCGCTGCCGGAATTTTCCAGGGTCGATCCCGCGATCGCGGACGCGATGCGCACCGGCGGGTTTAATCCGTTCGTGGTCGATCTGCTGAACAAGTCGGCCGCGGCTCTTCAGCAGCCGATCGATCTCACCGGCGCATTGCGCGAACTACAGAGTTTTACCCGCGCGCAGAAAACCGAGTTGCGAGTCGTTTATCTTCCTTTCTCCACCCAGGTTTCGGATCACTACATTCCGTTCCAGAAAAAATATGCGACCCATCACGAGGTCACCTCGCTGCTTGATTCGCGCTATCAGATTCATCGTGCGGCGCTGGCGAGAAATTGCGCGGCGCTCGCGATCCCCTTTCTCGATCTCACGCCGCTGCTCCGCGCGGTCGAGGAAAAGGGCGAACATCTTTACTGGGACTACGACGAGCACATGCGCGGCGCGAGCTATCTGCGGGTCGGCGCCACGATTGACCGCTGGAGCGAAACCGGTCGTGCGCCCGACCGGTTGGAACCGCCCAGCGGTGCTGGCATGAGCCGATGACCGCACCTCTGTAATTATCCGAGGGACATTCCGGTCGGCCGCGGAGATGCGGCGAAACTCAAAAATTGTCGCGATGGCGCGAGCTGCGCCGCGCCAGAAATGAGATCGCAGCGCCGAGCGTCGCGGCTGTGTGCGCCAAAAGCTTCTTAACTTGCTCTAGGAGTGCGCCTGGCGTTTTAAAATAGTAAGACGTCCGCTGAGGAAGTCGATCTTCTTGGGATAGGTCCACCAAAGCGGCGCCTCGGTCGCGGCATCAAACACAATCCGGTACGGAAACAGGCCGGCGATCAGATCGGTGTAATAACTGCGGACCGCCGTACTTGGCACTTGATAATCAGTGGAATAAATAGCCACGAATTGTGGATGACGCTTTCCCAGTGCCGCGGCGGTGAAGAGACTCTCATCCGCTTCGATCTCGTAATCTGCGATGTGCTGCTGCAGCCAGGCGTCGTGAGGGAAAAGTTTTCGAAAGAGCTGCAGGCGACCATAGGCGTAGGGCATGCGATAATCGATTAAAGACTCGTGCGGCGCCAACTCCAAAGGCGTGCCTGCGGCTATTTCAACGCCACCAATAGCTGCGAGCTTGGTCCACCGTGGAGCTTCCGCGCTCGACTCAATCGTTAGGCCAGGATGCGTGTGTTTCGCCACCCACGCCTGCGCTTTCACTCGCGGATCTCTGCGAAAACGTTGACCCACCAGATAGGAACAAGTGCAGTTGTAAAGCAGCAGCGCGAGCAGGATACCGAATGGCCATTTTCCTCGGGCACGCGCAGCTGCTAGAAACGGTCCCGCCATGAAAATGAGAAAGGGCACCGCGGGAAGAACAAAACGCGTTTCCTGGCGCGGAAACGAGCCGATGACGAGGAAGTAAAGGGCGAAGGCGACTCCCGCGAGGCTGAAGCAGAGAGCGCTGGCCTCGCTCCGTTCACGTTTCGTAAGAACAATCACGAGCGACAGCATCGCGCAGATCGCAAGAAGGATCGCGCCCGGCCAACCAACGATCGCCGGAACTCGCGCCAGAAAATCGAGATAGCTGTGACCGGCCATGGTCCCGTCGTAATGCGGGGTAACTTTTGAGTTGTAGGTGAAATCAGCGACAAACTTGCGCGAATCAATCAGCGCTCCGGGATTGCCGATGAAAAAGCCGATCAAAACCATCGCCAAGCAGAGAAGGAGCCGGCGATCGAACAAGAGTCTGCCCCAATTTCGGTAATCCTTCGCCCAGAGGTGCGCGACTATCAGCGTCACGCCAATGAAAAGCCCGTTATATTTCATCGCGGCACTGAGACCGGTAAATAGCCCGGCAAGAAGATACAGGGATAGCTTTCCTGAGACAGCGCTCTGGTAAGCCAGGAGCAAAGTTAGAAGGAGAAAAAAAAGCAGCGGCGAGTCACATGATAGAAAGTGGTTGTACTCGACGAATCCCGCACTGCTGGCGAAGACCAAGGCAATCATGCGCGCCACCGAGAGACCGAAGGCGTCGCGACTAAGGAGATACGCACAATAGATTGTGCCGAGAAAGAGCAGAAGCACGAGAACGCGCGAACCGAGCAGGCGTAGTTCATTCGAAGGAAAGTTCTTCCTTCCAAGGAAGGCGCATGTGTCCTCTATCCCGCCGATCGGTGCGAGGACGAGCAGATGATTCAAATAAGTATGCAGCGGGGGCTTTTGATAGTCCAAGGGCAGGACACCGCGTAACTCCCGCAGCGCCATCTGATCCCGATTCCAATCCTCGGCCCGGCCCCACGTAATTCCATTGCAGCTAAATCCAATCGCCAGCGCGAGGGCGATCAGGAAGACAGGATCGAGATGGGCGAAATAATGTTTCAGCCTCAGGAAGCGCACGCCGCCATATTAACATTCTTCCTTACGCCAGCCAGAGACCCAGCACCGGATTGTGCTCGACTCCAGCCGAGAATTCCTGATGTTCGGTCGCGATAAAGGACGAAATTCATCCTCCGTGAAAAGCGACGCATCGGTTTCGATTGTTGTGCCGACGCTGAACGAAGCGGAGAACATCGCGCCATTGGTCGAGCAGATTATGCAATCGGGAATCTCCCCGACCGAAATCGTCTTTGTCGACGATGGCTCGTGCGATGGTACGCGGGAGCGCATCCGTGAACTGGCAGGAGATTTCCCTGTTCGCCTCGTCGCCCGGGACGAGCCGACTCTCGGACTGAGTGGCGCCGTCATGGCTGGGGCGCGAGAGGCGCGCGGCCATCTTCTCGTCGTGATGGACGCGGACCTCAGTCATCCGCCCGCCCGGATCCCTGACCTTATCGCGCCTCTCCTGACCGACTCGTGCGATTTCGTAATTGGGAGCCGCTACGTGAGAGGTGGAAGCACGCCGGGGTGGCCACTCTGGCGCAAGGTCCTCTCGCGGGTTTCTGCCGCTTTCGCTTATCCGCTCACCCATGTGCATGATGCGATGAGTGGCTTCTTCGCCATTCCCCGCAGTTCGCTTCTCGAATTCGCCCCAGCCGGAGCGACCGGCTTCAAGATCGCCTTTGAGATTCTCGTTCGTGGCGGAAAAAGCCTGCGCCTCCGGGAAATACCGATCGTCTTCAAGGAACGCGCGCGCGGTCGCTCCAAGATGACGTTCCGGGTTGCCGCCATTTTTTTTGTTCGCTGGTCGAGCGCGATGCTGCGTGTGGGACGATTCGGCCGCTAAGAGAAATAACTTCATAATTCAGAGCGCGCGCCGGTCGATCGCCCAGGCGCTATCTTCCGTCCGGGTGGAGCGAACCGCTCGTGCAAACGGTTGGCGCGGCCCTCTTAGAATTCGATTTCGTTAGGCTCAAGTCGGTAGCCTGACGATCGAGCGTTCCGCCATCTGCAGGCTCGTGATCGAAACAGATCATGACGAAAATCGCGGCCAGCTTCGACGTGACGAGAGAGGATGGATCCGGCGCGCCCTCCCGGAATGGCAAGCTTCGCATCCTGAGGCGGAAATATTTTCGCTCAAGCACAACGTTTCCGCGATAGTGACGCCGGAGATGATTTACCAGGATTTCTGCGGCGTCGGGCTGGTGCAGAAAACACTCGTTAGGCAATAACCGCGTGCACCCGAGCAGCTACGACCGGATGGCGGATTTCTGCCGCGATTACCTCGGCGATCGCACGAACGAACCGCTCACGATCGTGGATCTTGGGAGCGCGGATTACAACGGCTCTTATCGTCCGATTTTTGCGCAGCCGCCGTGGCGCTACATCGGAGTCGATCTCGAGCCGTGGAAGAATGTCGATCTCGTCCTGCGCGACCCTTATCACTGGCGCGAAATCAGGACGGCGAACGTCGATGCCGTCGTCTCGGGGCAGACCTTCGAGCACACCGAGTTTTTCTGGGAAACGATTCTCGAGATCACGCGCGTCCTGAAGCCGGGCGGACTTTGCTGCCTGATCGCGCCGGCGAGCGGGAACGAGCATCGCTATCCGGTCGATTGCTGGCGGATTTATACCGACGGTTTCCGCGCGCTCGCGCGCTACGCAGGGCTGACCGTGCTTCACTCGCGGACGCATTGGGAAGAGCTGCCGCGCTACGCCCAGGAGAGCAACAAATGGCACGAGTCGATCCTGATCGCGCGAAAGGAGCCGGAGTCGTTAGGCACGCGCGTCCGGCGGGGAATGTTCGCGCGCGCACGGCGTTGGCTCCATCCGCTGCCGCGGCGGGTCGAGGCTATGGTCCAGGTTTTCTACACTGGGGATGGTGATTATCGCGAGGAGACTTCGGTCGTGGCCGGCGTGCTGCAGGGCGACTGGCGGAAGGTGCAAGTGAATCTTCCCGCCGGCGGCGGTCTGCATCCGTTGCGGATCGATTTCATGCGGACCGGCGAGATGGTGGAGATCGCGCGCGTGCGGGTCGCGACGGCGCGGCGTGAATATTTCGCCGCGGCTGCGCCTAACGAATTCGATCGGATCACGCTTGCGGGCGACGCGCAGCGGCTGGCGGATCCCAAATTGTTCCGGCTGAAAATCACCGGCGCCGATCCGCAGCTCTATCTGCCACGGCTCGATATTCCGGCGGACGAAGAGCGCCTCCACGTCGAGCTCGATCTACTGGTTTAGCGCGAACTTGCTCTACTCGGTCGCGGCGTCGCGCAGCGGGCGCGAGAGATCGTCTTTCACCCGGTCGAGAATTCCGTTCACGAAGCGCCCGGAATCCGGGCCGCCAAATTCCTTCGCAAGCTCGATCGCTTCGTTGATCGAAACCACCGGCGGGATGTCGTCGCGATAAAACATCTCGTAAATCCCGAGCCGCAAAACGTTGCGATCGACCGCAGAGATGCGGCGGAATTCGTAATTCTCGCAGTAGCGCGCGATCCGCTCGTCGATCTCCGGCAGATGGAGCAACGTCCCTTCGATCAAGGGCTGGGCGAATTGCTGCACGCTGGTTTTCGCCGGGCAGAGATCCCAGAATTCCGCGAGTGATTCCGGGCTGTCGCCACCGTGCAGATCGCGCCAGAAATGATATTGCAACGCCGAGCGGCGCGCGGAGTGACGCTTGCCCATGGTTACTTCCGCAGCTCCGCGAGCAGGTTCGCGATTTCAAAGGCGGCTCGTGCGGCCTCGGTCCCGCGATTAATATTCTTCTCGAGACAACGTTCGCGCGCCTGCACCTCGTCTTTCACGCTCTGGACCGCGTGGATCACCGGCACGCCGTGCTCCAGCGCGATCTGCTGGAGCGACTGCGTGACGACGTCGCCGAGGAGGCGCGCGTGGTCGGTCTCGCCCTCGATGATAACGCCGAGGGCGATGATCGCGTCGGCGCTTTTCTTGAGGGCGACTTCGCGGACGACGATGGGGATTTCAAACGCGCCCGGCACGAGATGAAGGGTGACGTTGGCCTGCGGCGACAGCGTGCGCAGCTCCTCGGTGCAATGGGTGACGAGACCCTGCACGTAGTCGGGGTTGAACTGGCTGGCGACGAGCGTGAAACCGCGTTTCACGCTCACGAGACGCGGCCTTGGCGGAACGAATTGCGACATCTTGAAGCGTCCGGTCGGTTAAAGGAGGTGGCCCATCTTGACCTTTTTGGTTTCGAGATACCGGGCGTTATGTTCGTTAGGCGCGCTCCGGATCGGCACCTGTTCGACCATCTGGATGCCGTAACCTTCGAGGCCGATAACCTTCTTCGGGTTGTTGGTGAGGAAACGGAATTTGCGCACGCCGAGATCATGCAAAATCTGCGCGCCGATGCCGTAATCGCGCAGGTCGCTGGCGAAGCCGAGGCGCGCGTTCGCCTCCACCGTGTCGAGGCCTTCTTCCTGGAGTTTGTAGGCGTGGATCTTCGCCGCGAGTCCGATGCCGCGGCCTTCCTGGCGCATGTAAACCAAGACGCCGCCCTGTTCGCTGATCTGCGAAAGCGCGGCGTGAAGCTGGTTCCCGCAATCGCAGCGGCGCGAGCCGAAAACGTCGCCGGTAAGGCACTCGCTGTGCACGCGCACGAGCGTCGGTTTGGTTTTCGAGATCTTCCCTTTCACCAGCGCGAGATGATGGCTCCCGTCGACCGTGGAGCGGTACATATGCAGATCGAAATCGCCGTAATCGGTCGGTAATTTTACCACCTGTTCGCGGACCACGAGCTTCTCGCGCACGCGCCGATGCGCGATCAGGCTCTGGATCGTGCAGATGCGCAGCCGGTGTTTTTTCTTGAAAACCATCAGCTCCGGCAGCCGCGCCATCGTGCCGTCATCGTGGAGGATTTCGCAGAGCACACCGGCTGGTTGCAGCCCGGCCAGCCGCGCGAGATCGATCGCCGCCTCGGTGTGGCCCGCGCGCCGGAGCACGCCGCCCTCTTTGCCGCGGAGCGGGAAAATGTGACCGGGCTGAACGAGGTCTTCCGGCTTCGACTTCGGATTCGCGATCGTGCGGATGGTGGCCGCGCGATCGTGCGCGCTGATCCCGGTGGTGACGCCTTTCGCGGCATCGACTGAGACGGTGAAATCGGTTCGGTACATCTCGCGGTTTTGCGCCACCATGCGTTGAAGACCGAGTTGTTCGGCGCGCTCCGCGGTCACCGGCGCGCAGATCAAACCGCGACCGTGGATGGTCATGAAATTGATCGCCTGCGGCGTCGCTTTTTCCGCGGCCATGATCAGGTCGCCCTCGTTCTCGCGATCGGCGTCGTCGGTCACGATGACCATTTTGCCGGCGGCGAGGTCGTGGAGCACGTCGTCGATCGTGTCGAATTGAAATGCTTCCGGTGCCTGGATGATCATCGGGTCGGTAACATTGCTTTCCGGGGATGGGTCGGCAACGGATTTTAACCGCAGAGGACGCAGAGAGCGCAGAGGAAGAAAGAGACTTCGGATCGGGAGATTTCTCTTCTCCTTCGCGACCTCTGCGCTCTCTGCGGTGGAAAATTCCCTAACGAGAAATATCCGCCTGGCTGAGCATTTTGAAGCCTTCGCCCTGAAGGACCGCGCAGGCGCACTCGGTGTCGTCGACATGAAGGGCGAGCGCCGCCAAACCATGCGGGCGGGTGAGCAGCGGGTAGCTGAAATGCATATTCACCTCCGCCATGAGAAGCGCCGCGAGCAGCTCCGCGAGTTCGGTCGCCACCTCCTGCATCTCCACCACGACCATCTCGCAGATGCTGAACGGAACTTCGTGTTCGTGGAAAATATTCTCCACCGTCTCGGGGTCGCTGACCACGATCCGGGCGATCGCGGAGTCGGTCTGCTCGGCGATGCTGAGCGCGACGACGTGGGCGTTGCGGGTGCTGAGCAGCTTCACGATGTCGAGCATCGCGCCCACTTTATTCGGCAGGAAAATGGAGAACTGCTTGACCAGCGGGCCGCCGATTTTCGAGGTGGTTTCAGGAGATTTAAAAGCCATAAGGAAGGCTCCGGGGCGAGCCGACAGTATGTCGCCGGTGGGGAGAGCTGCGCAAATGGTTAGTTCGCCGACTTCGGCTGCGGAGGATGTGCTCGTTTTTGGCGGCGGACGAGGAGCAGACTGAGGAATGGAACGTTACATCGCCTTTCTGCGCGGGATGAATCTGGGCAAACGCCGGTTGCCGATGAGTAAACTGAAAGAGCTCTTCGAAGAGCTGGACTTCGACGACGTGGAGACATTTATCGCGAGCGGGAACGTGCTTTTTTCGGGCAAGCTGGCGGATCGCGCCGGCTTGGAAACGAAGATCGGGGGACACTTGGAGAAGTCGTTAGGCTATCGGGTCGACACCTTTGTCCGCATCGCCGCCGAAGTGCGCGCGATCGGAAAAGCGAAGGCGTTTCCCGACGACGGTGTCGAAGGCGTGTCGGTGCACGTGGGATTCCTCCACGATGCGCTCCCGGCGGAAAGCGCGCGCGGACTCCGCGCGGTCCGGACCGCGGAAGACGAGTTCGCGGTGAAGGGACGCGAATATTACTGGCTCTGCCGCGTGCGCACTTCCGATTCGAAAATCTGGAGCTCGCCCGCAATCAAGGCGTTGAAGCTTCCCACTTCTTCGATGCGGAACATGACGAGCATCCGCAAACTGATCGCCCGCCACCTCGCGTGGCTCTTGCAACCAGCCGGTCGCCCAAAGACGTAATCATGGTGATGAACGTCCGCGCTCTGGCTGCCTTGATGACGGCTGTTTTTCTCGCCGGTTGCGCCGGCAGTTCGTCGCGTTTGCTCGCGCCGGCGCGGCCGCCGATCAACCCGGCCGAGGTGAAGATTTACCAGACGCCGCCGCCGAAATTCCAGGAGATCGCGCGCCTTGACGCGACGAGTGGCCCGCGGTTTTTCCACGGCACGCAGCAGACGGACGACGAAGCGCTGCTGCGTTTGAAAGTGGAAGCCGCGAAGGTTGGCGCGAACGGCGTGCTCCTTACGTTTGTCGGCGATGAGCCGACCGGTTCGCTCGGGATTGGCGTCGGCGGAGGCGGCTACGCTTCGAGTCACAGCGCGGTCAGTGGCGGCGCCGCCGGTTCCGCGCCGGTCGTCCAAACCGGCGCGCACGGCATCGCGATTTACGTTTTCGGCCAGCGCTAGGATTTTCCGCCCTCTCCCTTTAGGCTTGCAGCCTGATGTTTGGATTCGGCCGAGAACGGCAGCGGCAACTTCTCCGCAAACAGCCGGTGCCGGAAAGCTGGCGCGCAATCATCGCGCGCCGCGTCGGCTTCTTCGCCCGCCTCGCGCCTAACGAACAGGAAGAACTTCTCGGCCACGTTCAGGTTTTCCTCGCCGAGAAACGTTTCGAAGGTTGCGGCGGGCTTGAGATTACGGACGAGATGCGGGTCACGATCGCGACCCAGGCCTGCCTCCTCCTGCTCCATCGCAAGACCGATTATTACCCGCGGCTGCTCACGATTCTGGTTTATCCCTCCGGCTATGTCGCGCCCGTTCGGCAACCGATGGAAGGCGCGGTCTGGACCGAGGGCGAAATGGGGCGGCTGGGTGAAACGGCTGGCGCGATGGGTTCGCTCGTCCTCGCCTGGGACGCGGCGCGCGATGGCGCGAGCGATCCGGCGGATGGGAAGAATGTCGTGATCCACGAGTTTGCGCATCAGCTCGACTTCGAAGATTCCACTGCTGACGGCGCGCCCGCGCTCGCCACGCGGAGCGACAAGCGAGCCTGGTCGGCGGTCATGCGGACAGAGTTTTCGCTCCTGCGCGCCGCCGAGCAGACGGGCATCCCGACACTGCTCGACACCTACGGCGCGACCAATCCGGTGGAGTTTTTCGCGGTCGCGACCGAGGCCTTTTTCGAACGTCCGCGCGCGCTCCGCCGATTGCACCCGGAGCTTTACGGGGAGATGCAGCGCTTCTTCCAGCAGGATCCCGCGATCTTCTCGAGCGAAGATGCCGCGCCTGCCTAACGACGCGCGCTGGCGCTGTTCATCGAGCGTTTTCCCATTACATTCGCAGTCCCCAAAAAAATGGACGAAGAAAACGAACTCATCGCGCTGCGCCGCCAGAAGCTGGAGAAACTCCGGGCGCTCGGCGTGGCGCCGTTTGGCCGCGGCTTCGCGACGAGCGGCGCGCTCGGCGAAGTGCGCGAGAAATTTGCCGAGGGCGAAATCCTGCGCGCAGCGGGTCGCATCACCGCCCACCGCGACATGGGCAAGAGCCACTTCCTCGATCTGCGCGATGCCACCGGGCGAATGCAGATTTACGTGCAGGCGAAAGAGCTCGGGCCGGAACAGATGGAAATCTTCAGCCTGCTCGATCTCGGGGATTTCCTCGGAATCGAGGGCACCTGTTTCCTGACCAAGACCGGCGAGCCGACGCTGAAAGTCACCCGCTTTGAAGTGCTCGCAAAAACCCTCCGGCCGCTTCCGGAAAAATGGCACGGCCTCTCTGATGTCGAGGCGCGCTACCGGCAGCGTTACCTCGATCTGATCACGAACGAACGCTCGCGCCAAGTCTTCACCCAGCGCGTCACGATTCTGCGTGAGATGCGGCGTTTCATGGAAGCACGCGGCTTTCTCGAAGTGGAAACGCCGATGCTCCAGGCCGTACCCGGCGGCGCGGCGGCGGAGCCGTTTCGCACCCACCACAACGCGCTCGGGATGGATCTTTTCCTGCGCATCGCGCCGGAACTTTACCTGAAACGGCTCCTCGTCGGCGGCTTCAACAAAGTCTTCGAAGTGAACCGAAACTTTCGCAACGAAGGCATTTCGCGCCGGCACAATCCCGAGTTCACCATGCTCGAGGGTTACTGGGCTTACTCCGATTTCGAGCAAATCGCCGAGCTGGTCGAGGAGCTGATCTGCCACCTCGCGAATGCCACGGCTGGGAGTTTGCAGGTCGAGCATCGCGATGCCGACGGCAACATCACCCGAACCCTCAATCTTGCGCGTCCGTGGCGCCGGGCCGCCTATCGCGACCTCGTGCGTGAGGCCGCGGGCGCTGACTGGTTTAGCCTAACGAATGAAGGTCGGCGCGAAAAAGGGAAGTCGTTAGGCGTAGAGATCGGTCCGCAACTGGTCGATTACGAAGTCACTCAGCAGGTCTTTGAAAAACTCGTCGAAGAGAAAACCTTCGATCCCTGTTTCGTCACTCATTGCCCGAAAGAGCTGGTCCCGCTGGCGAAGCAAAACCTCGAGGACGATTCGCTCGTCGAGGTCTTCGAACTGATCATCAACGGCCAGGAAATCGCGCCCGGTTATTCCGAATTGAACGACCCGATCGTGCAACGGCAGCGGCTCCTCGAGCAGGCCGGCGAAGAGACGCAAAAGCTCGACGAAGATTTCCTCCTCGCGCTCGAACACGGGATGCCGCCGGCCGGCGGTTTCGGCCTCGGCGTCGATCGCCTCACGATGCTCCTGACCGGCGCGGAATCGATCCGCGACGTGATTCTTTTCCCGCTCCTGAAACCGAAGCGCGAGTGAGCGCATGACGACTTTTCACCTTCGCGACGCCGAGACCTACCGGAACGAATACGGTCGGCTCGCTGACGCGCTCGAGGTGCCGCGCGCGGAGCCGGCGCCGGGCGAAGTGGAATTCCTGCGCGAAGTGACGACGCCAGGTCGTTTCCCTTTTGGTATGATGCCGGCGCCCGACCTGTTTTTCGCCGGCGGGGTTGCAAGTCTGTTGCGCCCGGAGTTGACGATCGAGATCGGCACTGCTTCCGGTTTCTCGGCGGCGGTTTTGGCCAAGATCATTTCACTCCGCTGGGAGGAAACCGGCGGTTTGCCCGACGGCCCGCTGCTGCACACGATCGACCTGAAAGCCGACGATCAACGCGAAGAGACCCGACCGGTGGGATTCGCGATCGCGCAAGTCACGCCCGAGCTGCGCGATCGCGTCGGCATACATCCGCTGCGTGATTCCACCTACGCCCGGGAGCTCGTCAGCCCGCGTGTCATGACCCTGGCGCTGGTCGATGGGAATCATCAGCACCCGTGGCCGCTCCACGATCTGCTGCAACTCCAGAACCTGATGCCGCGCGGCTGGATTCTCCTGCACGATATCGATCTGCCGGCGATCGCCGGCGGAGCGTATGCGCCGCGTTTCGGCGCCAAGTATGTCTTTGATTCCTGGCCCGGGGAAAAGATCGGCGCGGGCAACATCGGCGCGATCAAAGTAACCGCGGACCGACATTCGTTAGGCAAATTTATCGAGGAACTGCGCGAGAGGCCTTCGGAAGTTAGTCCGAACGGCTGGAAGAAACGCTGGCACGAGATCGACGCGCTTTTCCTGCGCCGGTAGCGCGGAAAGCTCACACCGCAAAACCTCGGCGCGATCTCAGGCTAATGGCGGTGGCCATCCGCTCCGTCGCGCGTGCATGATCTTGCCGCTCTGCGCCGCTCGGCGTGATACTTCGGCCATGCACAAATTCCTGCTCGCCCTCTGCTGTTTGTTCCCGATCGCGTCGTTGCTCGCCGATGAAGTGCGGACGCCCGCGGCGCGCACCATCGTGCTTGTGCGCCATGGAAATTACGTGGAGGACCCGGCCGCGGACAAACACTTGGGACCGGGGTTGTCACCGCTTGGCGTGGCGCAGGCGCATCTGGTTAGCGCGCGCCTGGCCGGCCTGGCGACTCGCTTCGACGGGTTATATGTGAGCCCGATGCAACGGGCACGCGACACCGCGGCCATCATCGCGCGCGATTTGCCGGGGCGTCACTTCGAGGTCGTCGACGAGCTGGCCGAATGCACGCCGCCGACCCGCCGAGAGGACATCATGGCGCGCGAAAAACCGAAAGACCTGGAGGCCTGCACGGCGCAGCTCGATCGTGTCTTCGCGCGATTTTTTCGTCCAGCGGCGGGCCGGGAGCAAACGGACCTGCTCGTCTGCCACGGTAACGTGATCCGCTCCCTCGTCACGCGTGCTCTTGGGGTCGACACCAAGGCCTGGCTGGAGATGTCCGTGGGCCACGCCAGCATCACCAAAATTCGGGTCGATGCCCAGGGTAAGTGCAAGGTCATCGCTGTCGGCGACGTCGGCCACATCCCGCCCAATCTGCGCACTGGCGCGAGCGGCGATCCCGAACGGAGTCTGGCGATTCCTCCGTTGCCATGATGTGAGCGGGACGCCGCGCTTTCGACTCGGATTCCACCTCGGAAATCGGTGGCTGAAAGCGCCGCTGGTGCTAGCTTTGGCGATCATGGAAAAGCCACAAATTACCGCCTATCTGAAAACTCATTGCGGCTGGAGCGGCGGCGTGCGCGCCGTGCTCGCGAAATACGATCTTCCTTTCACCGAAAAAGACATCATCCAGAATCCGGCTTTCCGCTGGGAGATGGAGAGCAAGAGCGGCCAGCCGCTTTCGCCCTGCGTCGAGATCAACGGCCAGATGCTGGCTGATGTGAGCGGCGAAGAAGTCGAGCGTTATCTCGTCGAGAACAAGCTGACCGAGCCTAACGACGCCGACGCCGGCGTGCCGATCAACGCGCCCTGCGCGAATGAGATGCACGGCGAGCCGGTGAAGATGAAGTTTTAACGCGACTCAGGCGACGCGGCGCTGCCGCTTCTCCTCTGGGGAGCACAGGCCGCTGTGCCTGTCGTTCGGGGCGGCTCGCCCCGAACACTGCGCGGGGCGGCAGATGAAGAGAAGGCCGCGCTCCGCTTCACCGGCTGCGCGGCGAGCGAAATGCAGCCGGCGGGCCGCCTGTGCTCCCCGGAGTTAAATACTCACCTCGCTTTTCGCGGCCTGTTAGCTGTGATTAGCTTCCGTCGCGCGACGCTCCTGTCTTCGCGAGCTCCTGTTTCATGAAACTCTTCGCGCGTCCCGCGTCCCGGAAAAAATCGGCGAGCCCGAAGAAAAAGCGCCGCTTCGGCCGGCGCTGGCTTCTTCTTCTCATCCTCGTCGTCATCCCCGCGATTGCGCTCGCGGTCCTTCTCTCGACCTATGCGGTCTGGGCGCAGACCTTCGATCTCAAGCGCCTCGGCACCATGCCCGAGCGCAACACCGTCTTCGACGTCGACGGCAAAATCTACAGCCGGCTCGCCGGCGCGAATCGGCTCAAGGTTCCGCTCAAGCAAGTCTCGCCGTTCTTCGTCCAGGCGTTGCTCGCGCGCGAAGACACGCGCTTTTACGAACATGGCGGGATCGATTGGCGGGGCGTGGCGCGCGCGGTCTTCCGCGACATCACGAGCGGGTCGGCGAAAGAGGGCGCGAGCAGTCTCACCCAGCAGCTCGCGCGCAACAGCCTTCCGTTAGGCGGCCACACCCTCAGCCGCAAACTGCTCGAAGCGATGGTTGCGCTCCGGATCGAGCGCAACCTGACGAAGGACCAGATCCTCGAGCTTTACCTCAACCGGATTTACTTCGGCTCCGGTTGCTACGGAGTGCAGACTGCTTCGCAGGCTTATTTCGGGAAAGACGCCTCCAAGCTCGACCTCTCGGAAGCGGCCATTCTCGCCGGGTTGATCCGCAGCCCGAATCGTTTTTCGCCGTTGAAAAATCCCGAGGGCGCGATCGCGCAGCGCGACACTGTGCTCGGGCGGATGCGCGAGTTGAATAAGATCACCGTCGCGCAGGAGAGCGAAGCGAAACGCGAGCGGATCAACTCGCATCCGCGGCGCCTCACGACAATCCAAGAGAACTACGCAATGGATGCGGTGCAGCGCGATCTCAACGTCCTCCTCACACCCGACCAGATCGATAACGGCGGCCTCTTCATCTACACCACGCTCGATCCGACGGTCCAAAAAGCCGCCTCCGACGCGGTCGAGAAACAGCTCGCGAAAATCGAGCGCGAACCCGGTTTTCACCACCCGCTTAAATCGCAGTATCACCCTTCGCCTAACGAGGAGGACAGCGCGATGCCCTACCTCGAAGGCGCGCTCGTCGCGATCGATAACGACAGCGGCGGCATCCGCGCACTCGTCGGCGGTCGCGATTATGCGCAGAGCAAATTCAACCGCGCACTGCCGCCCGCGAATCGCCAGATCGGTTCTTCGTTCAAGCCGTTCGTTTACACGCTCGCCTTCCTGCACGGCCTTTTGCCGGGCGCGGCGATCAGCGATGGGCCGATCCAGCCGGGCGAAATCCAGGGCGCGGGAAATTGGTCGCCGGGGAATTCCGATGGGCGCTACGGCGGCATCCAGCCAGTCTCCTACGGGCTGATTCATTCGCGCAATACGATGAGTGTGCGGGTCGGCGAATTTGCCGGCCTCGACGACACGCAAAAGACCGCGACCACTCTCGGGCTTGGCACCGACATCCCGCACGGCGCGGCGATTTACATCGGATCGTTCGAGAGCGACCTGAAAGATCTCACCTCGGCTTACACCGTTTTTGCGAATGCCGGTGTCCGCAAACAGTCCTACATCATCGAGCGGATCGACGACCCCGATCATCATCCGATTTACCGCGCGGCCCACGTCAGTCTGCCGGCCCTCGATCCCGGCGCCGCCTGGATGACGACGGAGTTGATGGAAGACGTCATGACGCGCGGGACCGCGGCGAGCGCGCGTTCGTTAGGCTTCAGACTCCCCGCGGCGGGGAAAACCGGGACGACAAACGATTTCAAGGACGCGTGGTTTCTCGGCTTCACCAGTTCCATCACCTGCGGCGTCTGGGTCGGGTTCGATCAGCCCACGACGATCATCCCGCATGGCTACGGCGCGGCGCTGGCGTTGCCCGTCTGGACGGAAGTGATGAACCGCGCCGCCGAACGTTATCCGGCTGAGAAATTGCAGCCGACGGTCGCGCTGCAGCACGTCACCGTCTGCTCGATTTCCAACGCGATCGCGACCAGCGGCTGCGTCGCGGCCGGCACCGCCTACGAAATCAACCTGCCGGTCAGCCGCGTCCCGCGCGGCATCTGCCAGGTGCACGGCGGCGCCCCGACGCAGCTGGGCCAGACGATCGAACAGATCGGGCGCAAAGTGCAGCAGGCGCCGCGGAGCATCATCCAATCCTTCAAGGATTTCTTCGGCGGCCATTGATGAGGCTCTGGTAATCTTCCGGCGTATCGAGATCGATTGCGCCTTCCGCGAAGGGAACGGTGGCGACGTCGTTAGGCTGCGCGCGGAGGAGGCCTTTTGCGCCCCCGTCGTCGCCTAACGAACGCAACTGGTCGAAACAACTCGCTGCGAAGAGAGCCGGAACCCCGACGGTCCCGGCGTAGTCGGAAGCCACCATCGGTTTCCCGGTGGCGTGATGCTGGTCGATGATTTGCCGAAGCAGTTCGCCGTTCACGTGCGGCTGATCGCAGGCGAGAATGATCACCGCGTCGACCGCCGGCAGAGCAGCCATCGCGGCGCGGAGCGAAGTTCCAAGGCCGCCTTTCCAAGACTCGTTAGGCACGAGGATGACCGCGAGATTTTCCAGTTCCCCGTTGATCTCCCGATGGTCACGCCCGATGACCACCAAGACCGGATCGCAACCGGCTCGGAGCGCCGTCTCGGCGGCGCGCCTAACGAGGGTCTGGCCTTCGTAGCGCAGGAGCTGCTTCGGCTGTCCGAGTCGCGTCGAACCGCCCGCGGCGAGCACGATCGCGCCGACCTTCACGCTACTTCCAGATCCGGCACGAAATGAATCGGCGCCTTCCGCTCGCGCAGCGATTCCGCTTCCGCGCCGGCAAAAACTGCCTGGATTTCCGCGACCATCGCGAGGGCGATCTGCTCCGGTCCTTCCGCGCCGAGATCCAGACCGGCGGGCGCGAAGAGTTCCGAGCGAATTTCCACGCCTTCCTCGATCAGCGCGTGCAACAACTGGTCGCGGCGACGGCGCGGCCCGAGGAGCGCGAGGTAACGCAGGCCGAGCGGCAGGAGCTTCTGCAGCGCGGCGTAGTCGCGGCCGTAGTTATGCGTCTTCACGAGCGCCGCGGTCCACTCGTCGAATTCGTTAGGCAAGGCAGACGCTTCCTCCGCTTCGCGCAGTTCCCACCCCAGAATGTGCGCCAGCGAACGCAGGGCCGCGCTGTCCGGACCTTCACCGACAAGCAGCAATTGCAGTGGTGGATGAATTTCCTGCACGAAAGCTTCCGGCGGCGCGCTGGACAGGTCGGTGAGGAGAGAGCTGCCTAACGAATCCGTCACGGCAAGATAGCTGCGCCGCTCGGCGAAGGCGGCGGCGAGTCCGCGCAGAAATTCGGGCCGCGCTCTTTCGATCAGGACGTCGATCGAACCGTTGCAGCCGTAACGGAGTCGAGTGTCGAAAGTGAGCGTTTCCGACGCGCCAGTGGCGATGACCGCTTGCGCGCGCGCCGCGACTTCTTCCTCGAGGCAGCCGCCGCTTAACGTCCCGACAAAAGTCCCATCCGCCGCAATCAGCATCCGCGCGCCAGGCCGGCGGTAGCTCGAGCCGCGCGCCCTAACGAGTGTGGCCAACGCCAGTGGTTCGTTGGCACGCTTTTCTGAGGCGGCAAGAATGTCCCGGATTTCCCTCACGAGAGGAGCTTATCCGGCGTGATCGGGAGGTCACGCACCCGTTTGCCGGTGGCGTGAAACACCGCATTCGCGACCGCGGCAGCGATGCCGGTAATCCCGATCTCGCCGATCCCGCGCGCGCCGATCGGATTGAAGGCGAAATCCGGTTCGCCGACAAATTCGACCTCGATCGGCGGGATGTCCGCGTTCGCAGCGACATGGTATTCAGCGAGGTTGGCGTTCACCGGCAGGCCGGTTTTCGGGTCGTATTCCGTCCCTTCCGTCAACGCCATCCCGAGGCCCATCACGACCCCGCCGATGATCTGGCTGCGCGCCGGTTTATAGGTCACGACGCGGCCGCAATTGATCGCAGTGACGACGCGCGTCACCTGCACCCGCGGCAGGATCGGATCGATTTTCACTTCGACGAAATGCGCACCCCACGATTGGAACGCGTGTTCTTTATCCTGCTCCGGCGCGTCCAGTTTGCTCTCGACTGCGATCGTGTTTTTCCCCGCTCGCTTCAGGATGTCGGTGAAGCCGTCGGTTTTTCCCTGGTCGCCTTTCACGCCGAGCCGGCCGGGGGCGACCATCGCGACATCTTCTTTTTTAGCATTGTGCAACGGTGATTTCAGGTCGGCGATCGCCAGATCGGCGAGCGCCTGATGGAGCAGAATCGCGACGTCATGAATAGCCGTACCGACGGTGCCGGTGGAGTTTGATCCGCCGGCGACGGGGCCGAATGGGAAGTCGGATTTCCCGAGCTCGAAGGTCACTTTCTCGAAGGGCACGCCGAGTTGCTCCGACGAAATCTGCGTGAACGCAGTGTAAGCGCCGGTGCCGAGATCGTGCGTGGCGCACTGGACGATGGCGCTGCCATCGGCGCGCAACGTCGCCTTCGCGGCGGCCGCCATTTTGTGCGCCGGATAAGTCGCGGTGGCCATGCCGTAGCCGACGAGCAGATTGCCATCGCGCATTTGCCCCGGCATCGCCTCGCGTTTCGACCAGCCAAACTTTTCCGCCCCGACCTGGTAACATTCCTTCAGATGCTTGGCGCTGAAGGGGACGTCCTTGATCGGCTGGTTCTCCGCATAGTTCGTTAGGCGAAGCTGCACCGGGTCGACCTGGAGGAGGTAGGATAACTCGTCGAGTGCGCATTCGAGAGCGTAAACGCCGGGGCACTCGCCGGGCGCGCGCATGAAAGTCGGACTGGCGACGTTCACCGGATAGACGGTCTCCTCGATCTCGATCGCCGGGCTCGCATACATCACGGCGCTGGAGCGCGCGCCGCACGACTCGGCCCACTGAGCGACCGGCGAGGTGAGGATGTGGCTGACGTGTTTGATCGCCTGCAATTTTCCATCGTGCGTGGCGGCGAGCGAAATGGTCTGGCTCGTCGGCGTGCGATGGCCGGTGCAGGTAAACATTTCCTTCCGCGGCACGTAAAACTTCACCGGCTGGCCGACGACTTTCGCCGCCATCGTAGCGAGGAATTCGTGCGGCCACATCGCTCCTTTGCAGCCGAAAGCGCCGCCGACAAACGGGCAAATGACGCGCACCTTTTCGAGGTCGAGCCCGTAGGTCCGCGCGAGCATGCTCTGGACGCCTTTGACGAACTGGGTCGAGTTCCAAACCGTCAGACGATCGTCGCCTTCCCAGGCGGCGATCGTGCCCGACATCTCGATCGGATTGTGCGTCTGCGTCGGCGTCGTGTAGGTCTGCTCAAGTCGGACGAGATTTTGGTTGGCCAAAGCCGGCGCGACGTCGCCTTTCTTCGGCTGCACTTTTTCGCCGTTATTTTCCTTCGGCTTGGAGGATTTGTGCTCGGCCGCTTCCATCGTGAGGAGGGCTTCTTCGGGAGCGTAGTTGATCCGGACGAGCGAAGCCGCGTAGCGTGCCTGCTCGATCGTTTTCGCGACCACGAGCGCGACGTATTGCCCGGCGTAATACACCTTGTCATCGCTTAACGGATTGCGTTCCTCGACTCGGATGCCCTTGCTCCGCGCCGCTCCGCCGCCGCTCTCGGCTTCCTTCGGTTGCGGCGCATTTTGATGGGTCAAAACCTTGAGCACGCCGGGCGCGGATTCCGCCGCTTTGGTATCGATCGCGGTGATGGTGGCTTTCGCGAGATTGCTTACGACCGGCCAGGCATGCGCGAGATTTGGAATCTCGAACTCGACCGCGTATTTCGCCTGCCCGGTCACTTTGAGAGGTCCGTCCACGCGATTGCGCGCGGGCCCGAGGATGTCTGTCTTTGCCATGGTAGAAGAGTTCATCACGCCATCTTCGCGACGGTGCCGAGCGCTTGGGCGATCGCGCGTTTTGCGAGTTCGATTTTGAAGGAGTTGTATTTGTAGCCTTTGGCGTCGGCCAACTCGGCGTCGGCTGCGGCCTGGAATGTCGCATCGTTAGGCGGTTTGCCGACAAGCGCCTGCTCGGCCTTGTGCGCGCGCCAAGGTTTATGGGCAACGCCGCCAAGCGCGAGCCGGGCGGACTTGATCTGCTGACCTTCGAGCTCGATCGCCGCCGCCACACTGACGAGCGCGAAGGCGTAGCTCGCGCGATCGCGCACCTTCAAATAATAGGAGCGCTTCGCAAAAGGGAGCGCGGGCAAATCGACCGCGGTGATGAGTTCGTTAGGCTGAAGGTTCGTCTCGACATTCGGCGTGTTGCCCGGAAGGCGATGGAAATCGTCGAACGCGATCGTGCGCTCGCCTTTCGGACCCTGCACCCGCACGACCGCCTCGAGGGCCGAGAGCGCGACGCACATGTCGCTCGGATGAGTGGCGATGCATTCGTTGCTCTGGCCGAGAATCGCGTGGATGCGGTTGTAGCCTTCGAGCGCGCCGCAGCCGCTGCCGGGGTTGCGCTTGTTGCACATCGGGAAAGCCGGGTCGTAGAAATAGTAGCAACGCGTGCGCTGGAGGAGGTTGCCGCCGGTGGTCGCGAGGTTGCGCAGTTGCGGGCTCGCGCCGGAGAGGAGCGCTTCGCTCAGGACCGGATAGCCGGTTTTGATCAGGTCGTGCTCGGCGAGATCGCTGTTCCGGACGAGCGCGCCGATGCGGACGCCGCCATTGTTAGGCAACGCTTCGACTTGGGCGAGGGCGAGCCGGTTGATATCGACCAGCGCATCCGGGCGCTCGACGCCCATCTTCATCAGGTCGACGAGATTCGTCCCGCCGCCGATGAATTTCGCGCCGGCGTTCGCGGCGACTCCGCTGATCGCGCCCTGAGGGTCGTTCGCCCTCGAAAAGGTAAATGGCGTCATGACTTCACGCCTCCCATTTGCCCGCGCGCCTGCTTGATCGCATCCACGATGTTCGGATACGCGCCGCAACGGCAGAGGTTGCCGCTCATCCATTCGCGAATCTGCCCGTCGTCGTTCGCGTGGCCTTCCTGCACGCACGCAACCGCCGAACAAATCTGACCAGGCGTGCAGTAGCCGCATTGGAAGCCGTCATGCTCGACGAACGCGGCCTGCATCGGGTGCAACTGGTTGCCTTTGGCAAGACCTTCGATCGTGGTGATCTCCTCGCCGTCGTGGAGAACCGCGAGGCTAAGGCAACTGTTCACGCGTCGGCCATTGATCAGCACCGTGCAGGCGCCGCATTGTCCGTGGTCGCAACCTTTTTTCGACCCGGTGAGTTGCAAATGTTCGCGGAAAAGATCGAGCAGCGAAGTACGCGGATCGATCGCCATTTTGTGCAGCGCGCCGTTTATCTTGAGCTGGACGTCGACCGTCGCCGCGCCCTTTGCCGTCGCGCCGATCGCGGGCGAGGCGGCCAGACTCATCAGGCTCGGGCCAAGCGTCAGGGCCACGCCGGTTCCGGCCACTTTCTTGAGAAATTTCCGGCGTGTTTCGAGGCTGCCGAAGATGAGAAGCTCATCGAGCGGATCGCCGGCGCGGTCCGGGTGCGGCAAGGAATTTGGTTCGTCGAGCATCAAGAATTCTTCGCGCGCAACCGCGAAGCCGGACGCAAGTTTTGCGCGGCGCGTTCCTCAGTGGGGGCGAACGAATGTCGCCGCGGGCAAGAGAGCGGGTGAGGGGAATCGAACCCCCGTATGCAGCTTGGGAAGCTGCCGTTCTACCATTGAACTACACCCGCGTGCCGAGCCGACTTTGCGCTGCGTCCGCGCCGCTCGCAACTACTGCCAGGAAATGACGTCGTCGTCGCCGGTGCCGGTATTCTTGGCGATGCCGTTCGTCGCTGCCTTCGCACCATCGCCGTCCACGCCGATCGACCAGACGATCGCGCCCAGGTTTATCGGGTCAAAGCCGGCGCCGGTATTAGCGGTGTAAGGGTTGGCCAGATTGTTGTCGTAATTGGTGTCCATCTTAACCCGGTAGGTCTGGCCCCAGGGATCGTAGAGCTTTTTGTCGCTCCCGATGCCTGACCTCGGGTTTGCCGGATCCTTCGCGATCTGCGGCTGGAAAAAGGCCACGAGCTTGGGGTTGAAGGTCAGTGTGTTCGTATCCGACTGGTCGGCTCGCAGGACGCTGAAGAGCTTGGAATTGTTGTCGTCATCGGCTGCGAAAAAGTCCGTGCTGCCGCCGGAGCCTGAGACGTCGGGATATTGGCCGTACTCGGTATAAAAGGCATTGATCGCCGTGACCACCTGCGTCACGTCGTTCTTCGCCTGCGTCCGTTTCGCCTGGTTCTGCACGCCCTTAAAGGCTGGGAAAAGGAGCGCCATCAGGATCGCGATGATCGTGATGACGACGAGCAGCTCGATGAGCGTAAAGGCGCGCGCCGCTTTTTCCCGCACTCTGCAATTCGTGTTCCGCATTGGGCTTAGGTCCATTTTTGCATCTGTTCGGGGAAGGGACATTGGGTGCAGTCGGAGTTGTCTTGCAAGCAAAAGTCTTCGTAGATCTGGAGGAGGCCCTGCTGGTGCGCCACGGTCTTGAGGAAGCCTCGGCGGCGCGGGTCATCGCCGAAGAGGCGCGCGGCGCCGGTCTCGAGTCGGCGGTTCGTTAGGCGCGCGGGCAATTTTGCGTAATCGGCCCAAGCGCCAAGGCCGCGGCTTTGCCGGAAAGGGAGGACGACGTTGGCGAGAATTTCCGCGACGCGGGATTCGCCAACCAGCGCCATCTCCGCGGCGGAAGGCGCGGAGGTAAGCGTGTAATGGAAGTTCCAATAGAAATGCGTTCGGCGGAGGAAAAATTCGCGGATTGGCTGAAGATCTTCGCCGCCTAACGAGCGCAGGAGTCGCGGCCAATCCGCGACGAGGCTGGCAAGCGCGGCGAGACGGCGTTGCGGATGATTGAGCGGGCGAGTGCCGCTCAATCGCCAGGTCCGCACCGGCAGAATGAGCCGCTCCAGCTCACTTCGGTGCGGCCACCATTTGTCCCAGAGCCCACGAAGATAGCTCCGGGTGCCGGCCTCGAAGGCCGAGAGGTCGGGCGCATCGAGAAAACCCGCCACGCCGTAGAGCAGCGCTTCCGTTTCGTTAGGCGCCGAACGGAGTAGACGCAGCGGCAGGCGTTGTGCGAGGAGCGTGAAGGGGAGTTTGTTTTGTTGGTAGCCGAGAGCGGTGGCGAGCTCCTGGAAGAGCGCTTCTTCAGCTCCGTGCACTTCGGCCAAGCGCGCGAGCCGCTGGGTTTTCCGGCCGAGCCGAAACTGCGCGGCCGCGTCGAGAATAGGGCGCACTTTTTCCTCCGGCAGATCGCGCAACGGCGCCTGACAACGCCCCGCTCGGGCCAGCGGCAGACTCATGCTCGCGAGGCCTCCGGCCAGTTCCGCCGGGTCGACCTGCACCTGGGTCACGTTACGATGCGCGCTTGTCCGGCTGAAAAAATCGCGCGCACCTTTTTCCACAAACACGTGCAGCACAGTGTCGTCGAAAGCCGGGTTGGTCGCGTGCCCGTGCGTTTCCCAACTCTGATCCACGAGATCGAACTCGACGCTTCCCCTAACGACTTCTCCGCCATCGATCCGGATCGCCGCGTCGGAAAAATCGGGACCGGCCGCGCGGTTCCAGGTTCCGAATTGCACGACCTCAATTTCCGCCCTGGCGATGCTGGTGAAGCGGCTTCCGAAGTCGCCGGCGAACCAGTGCGCCTGCAATTCCAACTCGCTGAAATTGCGCGGCAACGCAAGGAGCGGACGCTCCCGAATTCTCGCGTTTGCGAGTAGCTGCGCGTAGCGCTCGGCCCCGGACATGCGCGCAGGCTAGGGCTCGCGAAACGCCGGCCGCAAGCGGGAAAACCGGCTCCCGGCTTTTGCATTGCATCGCGCCCCGCCTCCCGTTAGACCGGCGTGAATGAATGCCTGCTTCCCCCGTCAATTAGTTGCACGGGCCGCTGGCCTGCAAAAAACAACCAACAACAGAAAGAAAAAATGAAATCGACAAACCTGATTCTCACCGGCCTGTGCGCCGTCGCCCTTGCGCTTGGCGTCGCCCCAGCCGCTTCCGCCAAAAGCAAACCGACGCCGACTCCCGCCGCCAGCGCTTCGCCGATGGCCGCCGACGCGGCCCCCAAAGTGGCGCGCGCATTACCGTTTCACGGCAAAGTCGCCTCGGTCGACGCAGCCGCGAAGACCTTCACGATGACGAGCAAGAAAGGCACGTCGCGCGTCTTCAAGATCACCGACAAGACGGAGATCATGAAAGCCGGCGCGACCGCGACGATGACCGACATCGTGGCGGAGGAAGAGGTGCGCGGGTCCTTCTGGAAAAAAGAAGACGGCTCGCTCGAAGCCAAGAAAGTGCATCTCGGACCGCTGACAGACGCCGAGAAAGAGAAACTCCATGCGAAGAAAAAGGCGATGGCCGAGCCGACCGCGACTCCCTAAATTTCGCCTAACGAATCATAAACGAGCCCGCGGTGGTGCAAACTGCCGCGGGCTTTTTATTTTTCCGCTGCCCGCCCGGCCGCGCTGAGATCCTGCACGAAAAGCGCATACTCGCGCTGGCGGGATTCTTCATCCGGCTGTCGGAGGAGCGAGGAAGGATGGACGGTCGTCACCACGCGCGGCGCGAGCTCCGACTCGAGCACCTTCCCGCGCTCTTTCGTGACCCGAAAGGAAGAACCGAAAAGGGCCTGCGCCGCCGTCGAGCCGAGGCAGACGAGGACGCTTGGCCTAACGAGTCGCAACTCCGCCTCGAACCAGGAACGGCAGGCCGCGATGTCGCGTGAACTTGGCTTCTGATGGATGCGCCGTTTGCCGCGCGGCTCCCATTTGAAATGCTTCACCGTATTCGTGACGTAAACAGAATCGCGATCGATCCCGGCTTCCTCGAGCGCGCGATTCAGAAGCTGGCCAGCCGGGCCGATGAATGGCTTTCCGCTCAGGTCTTCCTGGTCGCCGGGCTGTTCCCCGAGGAGCATGATCGCCGCCCGTTTCGGTCCTTCGCCGAAGACGGTTTGAGTGGCGTTTTTGGAGAGCGGGCAAGCGGTGCAAACGGCCGCGGCTTCGCGCAGTTTCGTTAGGCTGGAAGTCTCCGGGACGGGCGCGGGATGCCATTCGTCGCCCGCGGCCGCAGCGGTTTTAGCGGCACTCTTCTTCATCATCGTCTCGACCCGCCGCGGCGCCTCGTGCAGAAGCGCCGGAATCAGCGTCGCCTCGGGCAGGTTCTTCCAGTATTTCTTCGGCATCTCGGCCTGCATCGCGTGCACCTTTACGCGCGCCGGGTTGAAAATATTCGCGTAGTAGGTGCGCCAAAGGTTCTCCATCTGGTCGACGCCGGGCGCGGCGGAACGCGGTAGGCCGGCAGTAAAAGTGAGCGTCTCGCCATCCCAATGCGCGCAGCGATCCGGCGTGAGAATCGACCAGCGCATCGAGGCGAAACGGTCGGCGAAAAACGGCGCATTCTGCTCCACGATGTGGTGCGCCGGCTCGAACCAGGCGACGAACCATTTCTCGCCGGCGTGCTCCACTTCGCGGAAGCGGACGAAGGCGCGCATTTTGTGGAGATCGTGCCTAACGGATTTCTCGAAATCGTTGGCCTGTGCGACATCGGGATCGACCGAGATCTCGAGAAGATGCGTTTCGCCGTGGGTCAGCCGCCAGAGAAGCCGGTAAAGCAGCGGCCAGCGGCTCGCCTCGCGATGGAGCGAAACGAGCTTGGCGAAGGCGAGGAATCGTTTCGGAACGCGAAAACGGGAGATCGGCGCGGGTTCGTTAGGCGGCTCGGCTTCTTCGAAAAGCGAGAGTGCCGGCTGGTCTTCGCCGATTTCCTCCCACGCGATTTGGTCCGGCGGAATTTCGCGCTGCAAGGCGTTTCGCGCCGCCGCCTGCCAGCAAGCGAAAGTCGGGAGGAAGGAAATCTGTTCCACGCACGCTAAAGCTGGCCGGTGACGACAGAAGGCTCGCTCGCGAACAGGTCGAGCTGCTTTGGCCTAACGACTAACGAATTCACAAGATCCGGCCGCTCAAGCAGGCGCGTTTGCGGATTCGGATCTGCCACGACGACGAATGGGAGCAATTTCCTGAGCGGCAAATGCAACCGCACCAGATCGTCGAGTCGCAGCCGGTGCCAGCGCCGGATGCGCAGGATTCGCTCGACGCTTTTCGTGCCGAGACCCGGCACCCGGAGCAGGAGATGGCGTGGCGCCTTGTTCAGATCGACGGGAAATAATTGCCGGTAACGCAGCGCCCAAGCCAGTTTCGGATCGATCGTGAGGTCGAGGTTTGGCGCCGTTTCCGTGGTCAGTTCGTGCGCGGCGAAACCATAGAAGCGCACCAGCCAGTCGGCCTGATAAAGTCGATGTTCCCTGACGAGGGGCGGAGCTTGGAGGGGCAGTTTGCTCGAAGCGTCTGGGATCGGGCTAAAGGCCGAGTAGTAAACGCGCCGCAATTTCTGTCGCGAATAAAGCGACGACGCCTGTTTTAAAATTGTCGCGTCGGAAGCGTCGGTCGCGCCGACGATCATCTGCGTGCTCTGGCCGGCCGGCGCGAAAGCAGGCGCTTTGCGGGATTCCTTCCGCTCCGCTTTCGCCGTTTCGATCCGCGTGTTGATGCCGGTCATCGCGCGTTCGGTGTTCGCGAAATTCTTCTCCGGCGCGAGCGTTTGCAGAGCCGCCGGCGTCGGCAGCTCGATGTTGATGCTGATCCGATCGGCCCAGCGGCCGGCTTCTTCAATCAATGCGGGCGACGCTTCCGGGATCGTTTTGAGATGAATGTAACCGCGGAATTTGTGCTCGATCCGCAAGGTGCGCGCGACCGCGATCACCTGCTCCATCGTGTAATCGGGATTGCGAATAATTCCCGAGCTGAGGAAGAGCCCTTCGATGTAATTGCGCCGGTAAAAATCAAGCGTCAGCCTAACGACTTCCTCGGGCGTGAAGCGCGCGCGAGGCACGTTGCTCGAGACGCGATTGATGCAGTAGAGGCAATCGTAAATGCAGTAATTCGTGAGGAGGATCTTCAGGAGCGAAACGCAGCGGCCATCCGGCGTGTAGCTGTGGCAAATCCCGGCGCCGGTGGTCGAGCCGATTCCGCCTAACGAACGTGCATTGCGCTTCGTCGTGCCACTGCTCGCGCAGGAAGCGTCGTACTTCGCGGCGTCGGCGAGAATCGCCAGTTTGCGGTCGATTTCCATGCGACCCGGCTACTTTCCGCGACAAATGCGCAAGTGCCAATTCGCAGTCGTGCCTGAGGCTTTTTCCGAGCGCGTGAACTAGGAAGCTTCGGTCGTGGGCGGAGAATTCGTCGCCTCCTCCTGGCGCCGCAGGAATTCCTTCGCGAGCGCGCGATAAGCTTTCGCGCCCGTGCCGCTGGCGTCGTACTCGAGGATGCATTTGCCGAAGCTCGGCGCTTCACTCAGCCGCACCGTGCGCGGGATGACGGTGTCGTAAACGCGATAGAAAAAATGCTCGCGCACTTCGGTCACGACCTGCCCGCTGATCTTGGTGCGACTGTCGAACATGGTCATGACGATGCCGCCGAGCTCGAGCCGCCGATTCGCACCGGAATCGCGCACGCGCTCCAGCACCCGCACGATTTTGACCAGCCCTTCGAGCGCGAAATATTCGCACTGGAGCGGGATCAGGACCTGGTCGGCGGCGGCGAGCGCGTTCGTCATGAGAATGCCTAACGACGGCGGGCAATCGAGCAGGATGTAATCGAAGGTCCGGTCGTCGCGCAGGACCTGCAAAGCTTTCGCCAGGCGCACGAGGTGATCGTCCATCCGCGCGATTTCGATCTCGGCCCCGGCGAGATCGATGTCGGCCGGGATGACGAACAAATCAGTGAGCCGGGTCGGCAGGATTTTGTCGGCGATCGAGGCTTCGCCTAACAACGGCTCATATAGGCTCTGGCCTTCAATCTCCTGGAGCCCGAAAGAGCTGGTCGCGTTGCCCTGCGGATCGAGATCGATGAGCAGAATGCGCTGGCCGGTTTCCGCGAGCGCGGCCGCGAGGTTAACCGCGGTGGTGGTCTTTCCTACCCCGCCTTTTTGATTGGCGACTGCTATGATTTTCATCGCGGAATGATCTGCGTGCGGAGCTCGAAGGTGCGGCGCCCGTCTTTTGCCTGCCAGAGAAGATGATCGGGATCGGGCAGCATTTCGGTCACTTCCAATTCGCCTGCTTTGCCGAGCCAGCGATGAAAAATTTCCAGGAAAAGATAGCTCTCGAAATCGACGTAAACCGGCTTGGTGTCCTTGTCGCGACCTTCCGCGCCGCTGCGGCGGAGAGCGGCTTCGGTCGGGCGAATGTAAACGTGCCGGGGGAGATCGCGGGCCGCGCGAAGCCGCTCGACGGCCGTCACGAGATCGCGCGAGACGCCGGTGAAATTGCCGCCCCCCAGCTCGTCCGCGCCGACCGTCCAGGAGCGACGCTGCACAATCACTTTCCCGCAACGCAGGCGCGGAGTATGCCGGCCTAACGAAAAGCTAAAGGGGTGAAAACCGAGCGGGATCAACCAGCCGCGGGCGAAGGAGCCGAGATACTCGTGCGAGCCGCGGCGGCGGAGGCCGATGTCGCCGTTTTTCGCCTCGTCGATGAAGACCTCGGCCTCGGCCGGCGGGACTGTTTTCCAAGCCGGATCGCCCCGCTGGCTGGCGACGAAATAAGCGAGTTCGGGGAGCGCGGAAAAGAGCCGGACCGCCGTGGTCGCGGTGAAATCCGCGGCGAAAAAACCAAACTGGAAACTCGGCTGGCCTCGGACGGTTTTCGTGAGGGCGGCGGTCAGGGCGGCGGGGTCTGGGCACGACCAGAAAAAGCCGTGATGGAGCAGCGCCACCGGTGGATGAAGCTCGGCCAGGATCCATTCGTAGTCGCCCTTTCCGACCGCCTCGACCGAGGCTGCCGAGAGCTGGAGATCTGCGGAGGGATAGGTGTATTCGTCGAAGCTCGGAAAGGAGAAATTTCGCCTGATGAACCGGCAATCCTCGACGGTGACGGCGCATTCCGGCAGGTCCGCGCGAGCGGCGAAAGTCTGCGCAAACGCAACCTTAACTTCGTGAAACGCCATCGCGGCGAAAGCGACCATGCCCGGCCCGGTCAACGGCAGCTTGGCCTGCGCGCAGTGGCGAAGAAAAGCCGGCAGCGGAACCGCGCCGCTCTTGTGCTGCGGGGCTTTCTCGAGCAATCCGCGCAAACCCGCCGCGACCCGGCTGGCGGCGAAAGCATAGTTGTCGCGCCAGAGATCGATCCAGGGCGCGGCTTGCTCCGCCATTTCATCGAGCAGGCGCTCGGAGACCACGCAGCCGCATTCTCGAAAACATTCCTCCCCGATCGGGTTCGTCGCGGAATAGAGGAAGCGGGTCGCCGTTTTCTCTGCGCCGAGTTGCTCGAGGCGAGAGGTCGCCTCCTCGATCAGGGCGACGCGCTCTAGGACGTCGGCGGTGCCGGCAAATTTTCCCGGCAGGTCAGCGATCGGTTGCAGGCGTTCCAGCCAACGCGTGCGGACCGCCCCTTCACGCCAGCCCACCACGTCGTCGAGGAGAACCGCGAACGCGTAAGGATCGAGCGCCGGCACTTCCATTTCCCAGCGGATGATTTTTTGCGCGGCCAATACGGCGAACGTTTCCAGGTCCACGCCTAACAAATGGGCCGGCGTCTGGCCGTCGCAGCGCGCCAGCAACGCGAGCGTCGGCGCCGCCAGCGCGATGGTTTCGGCGGTTGCGGTGAAGACAAACTGATCGCCTTCGATCCGACCTTCGGGATTCAGGCGCGGAGACAGTTCAGCCTGGGTTTCGGGATCGTTATTGATCGCCGCGGCCGCGCCATGGGCGGTCCAGCGCTCCAGAAAGGTTTCGCGCCGGGCAATCCCGGGCTGCGGATCGAGCGTGATGCCGGCGATCGCGCGATCGGTTTTCGCCCAACCCGCCGGTCCGAAGGCGCTAAGGGTTTCGTTTTTTGCGCAGACGCGTTGCAGGTAGAGAAGCAGGTGGCGCTCACGCGCGCGGAGGCTTTTCTTGCGGGCGGGAACAGGCGCGTGAGGTGTACCGTGGGCAGTCAGCAACTCTTGTACAAGATCGCGCAGGCCGTGCGTCGCGAAAACCAGATATTCGGGAAGATAGCGCTGGGCGGCGCGATAAAGTTTGGCGCGTGAGTGCTCGAGTTCTCGCGCCAATTGGTCTGTGAGATTTGCTTCCGCGGAAGCAAGACGATCTGCGGCTTCCCAAAAATCGGCGAACAAACCCGTTGATGGATCTGGCGACGACGGCATGACGTTGGTGCGCACCGCCTTGCGCCAGGCTTGGAATTGTTCCCGGTTCAGGTCGTGCTTGCGTGAGGCGAGCAGTTGCTCGACGGCCGTCCGCGATCGGAGCAGCATCGCCTCGGCGGAGACAAGCTGGCGAGCCGCAGCGGCGGTCAAGGGCGTCGCTAAGGCCCCGAGGGCCTCGAAGGGGACGCCAGCCATCCGAATAAGAATGATGGGCGCAAAAGAATATCCGGGGTCGGCCACGCCCTGAAGAAAACAGAAGGCGAGCCAGTCGCAATGTCTAAAGCCTTCCAGCTCCGGAACAATGGGCCGAAGAGACGCGCGTCGCGACGGCTAGCTGCTGGCGAGCGGCAACCGGATCGTGAAAGTCGTGCCGACGCCGGGTTGGCTGTCGACTTTGATCGAGCCGTTATGATCGTCGACGACCTTCTTGGTGATGTAGAGACCCAGCCCGGTCCCGCTCTTTCCCTGCTTCGTGCTGAAGTATGGATCGAAAATCTTCCCGATCTTCTCCCGGGCAATACCGAGGCCCGTATCGGCCACCCGGACATCGACATAGAAGTCTTTCCGGACACAGGTGACTTTGACCGTGCCGTGGTTTTCCGCGCTGGCTTGGATCGCATTGATCACCACATTCTGAATCGCGCGGGTCACCTGAACGGCTTCGCCGATCAGATTACACGGATCGTCGGTGATTTCGGACTCGACCGGGACCGGAGTTTCGTTAGCCACGCCTTCCGCGCCACGGACCACTTCGCGCACGATCTCGGAAATCGAAATGGTGCGATGTGGCGCTGCTTCGCCGCTGCCGTAACTCTGCCACATGGTGAGCAGGTCGCGGCAGAGGCGGACGTTTTGCTCGATGATCTCGAGTTCCTTATTAGGGCCTGGCGGTTTTGGACTGTCTGAGCCTATTTCCGAGTCCTCGAGTTTTTTCGCGAGCAATTGGACGTAACCCCAGACGATCGTGAGGGGATTGCCGATGTCGTGGACGAATTCGGCTGAGGCCTGACCGAGAGAGGCGAGGCGTTCTTTTTGCGCGAGCTCGTGGATGAGTCGGTTGTTTAATTCCTTGATCTCGCCCGCGGCATTCTCGCTCGTGCGATGGACGCGGGTGCGCTCGACGTTGCGGCCGATGACTTCCCGCATTTCGCGCGCATCAAAGGGTTTGCTGATGTAATCATTCGCGCCCAGCCGCAACGCTTCCTTCGCGGTTTCGAGCGCGCCGAAGCCCGTCAGCATGATTACCGACAAGTGGGGATCGATCTGGCGGATCTTGCGCAAGCCTTCGATCCCGGTGGTGCCGGGCATGCGGATATCCATGACGATTGCGTCAGGTCGTTTCTCGGTGAGCAGCTGCAAACCCTTTTCCACGGAATCTGCGGTGTGGACCTGATAGCTCGGCTTCAACAAAATGCGCAGACTTTCGCGAGGACCCATCTCGTCGTCGATCACGAGCACTTGTGGGAGATCAGCAGTGGCTATCATTTGTTTTTCGCCCCTATGAAGCTAGCAACGTGCCTCCGAGGAGGAAATTTTCTCCATGAATCAGGTGGATTCATTTTTGCGCCCGATGCTTCTCTTATTCCGCGACAAAGGCAAGGTACAACTTGTGAACAACTCGCACTTTTACCTAGTCTGAGAAATCTAGTGCCTTGGCGAGGGATTTGCTTAATTTGGCACATGGGGATGAACGGCAGTGGATTTTCACGCACGCGCAATCGAGTCGTGATCACGGGCATGGGAGTATTGGCTCCCAACGGCACCGGTCTGAAAGCCTTCTGGAGATCAGTTCTTGCCGGCGAAAGCGGGATTGGTCCCATTACTTTGTTTGATCCGCGCCCATTCTCCAGTCGGATTGCCGGCGAGGTAAAAGATTTCGATCCGAGCGATTATTTCGAGCCGAAGATGAAGCCGCGGCGGATGGCGCGCCATACTCAGCTCGCCTACGCGGCGACGATGCTTGCCCTGAAAGATGCGGGGCTGGACCCGGATCACCTGCAATTGCCCAGCCCGACTCCGGTAGTGGTCGGCGTGAGCACCAGCGCGCTCGATGTGATCGAGCGGGTCTTCGAACATGTCAGCGCCGATCGGCCCGATCGAATCAGTCCTTTTGCCCTCGGCGCATCGAAGCCGCAGGCGGCCGCGAATGTGATCGCGGAACGCATCGGCGCGTGCGCCAGCGCTTCGACCATCTCCTCGGCCTGTCCCTCCGGTCTGGACGCCGTATCGACCGCCGCGGCGATGATCGCCCGGGGCGAGGCCGAGTTTGCGATCGCAGGTGGAGCAGATGCGCCGATCTCGCCGTTGGCGATCGCCAGCTTCGCGGCGAGCGGGATGAGCTCGGTGCGTAATTCGGAGCCGCAGACCGCGAGCCGTCCATTCGACCTGACCCGTGATTCCGGGGTGATCTCGGAAGGCGCCGGTATTTTCGTCTTGGAAAATCTCGAATGTGCCGAGGCACGCGGCGCCCGGTGCTATTGCGAAATAACGGGGTTTAACATGCAACGAGATCTCACCGCGGATCAGCCAGCCTCAGGCCTCGAGCAATCGATGCGCCTCGCGTTAGCCAATGCCGGCTGCGTGCCGACCGATATCGATTACATCAGCGCCTACGGCCCCGGCCACCCGGTGCTTGACGCCGCGGAGATCGCGGTGATCAAAAATGTCTTTGGGCGACACGCCTACGAAATCTCGATCAGCTCGATCAAAGGCGTCACCGGAAACCCCCTGGCCGCGGCCGGTCCATTCCAGATCATCTCTTGTGCACTAAGTTTCCGCGACCAGATCCTACCGCCCACGGCGAACTATCAGGTGCCCGACCCGGCTTGTGACTTGGATGTCGTACCGAATTATTCGCGCCGGGCCAAGCTGACGCGCGCGCTGGTAAACGTCCGCGGCTTGGGCGGCAGCGCGAGCACCATGGTGTTAGAGCGGATGCAAGGGGAATGACCCAGAGTTTGCTCGGCAAAAGGAATTTTATCCGATGAGTTCATCGCCCACTATTCCAATGCTGGTCGCGATGATCTTTCAGATCGGCTTGGGCTTTGGTGTCTTTCAGGCGAACAAGCGACGACTGGCAAACCAGTGTTTTCTTGTACTCTCGTTTGTCATTGGCGGGTGGTTGGCAAGTCTGTACCTGGCTTTCATAGCAAATGACCCGGGGGTCGCAGAGTTCGCGATTCGGCAGGCCTCCGCTGCGGGTGCGCTCTATATTATTTCACTGAACCTCTTGCGGCTTTCCGTACGCAAGGAAGTTACGGGGATGGAGGGATTTGTTAAGTCGGGCCCGCTGGTGGTTGGTGGCGACCGCGCTTGTCGTCGGCCTCTGCCAGACCACGCTTTTTCTTCAGGGCGTGAATATCACTCCTGGTGGGCCCGCTCGGCCTATCTATGGCGAAGCGGTTTATCTTTACGCGGTTTATCTACCGATTTCGCTGATTTTCCTTCTGATCCGGGGTGCAGGTGATCTGCGGACGACCAGTGGCGGGGAGCGCGCTGAAATCTCCTTTATCCTGATTGGCGGAATCATGGCGTTCGCCCTGTCCCTCATTCTCGCCTTCCTTCTCGATTACCTCATCGGTCCCGCGCGCGCGCTCCTCTTCGCTCCATTCCGGGTTCTCGTCTTCAGCTTCGTCGTGGGCTACGGAATCGCGACGCGGAAAATTCTGGAGGTTGGTTACCTGATGCGCCGAGGGATCGCTCTCATCCTCTTGGTAGCCTACCTGGTCGCCCTCTATCTCGTTATCTGGTGGCTTTCCTATGCAGTCCTGTTCCCGCTTCTAGGCAGTGACGGCAATTTCCTCGCGCATCTGTTCGGCGCTTTGGTCGTGGCCATCGCAATGGCTCCGGCGCGCGGGATTTCGCAGGGCTTGGCCGACCGGCTTTTTGTCGGTACCCGCCGCCTTGATTTCCAGGCGACGATGAACCAAGCCACGGCCATCTTGCGGTCGGTCACGACCCTGGCAGACCTGCTCGATCGTTTTGGCCTAACGATCGGCCAGGCGGTCGACACCGACCGGGTTTCCCTGCTGCTTCCGGAGCCAAATTTTTACGCGCAAAGATATCCAACCGTGAAGCCTGGAGAGGCGACTCGGGTCGAGCTGCGCAAGGACCAGGCGATTATCGCTTATCTCGAGCGGACGCAGGAACCGATCGTGCTCGATGAGCTGCATCGCGTGCGCTCGACGCCGGAGCTCAAGCGGGTGCGGATGCAAATGCAGTCGCTTCAGGCTGGCGTCGCGATGGGTATTTTTTCGCGGGAACATCTCGCTGGCGTGATGCTCCTCGGCCCGCGCCGCTCGGGCAGAATTTACGGCACGGTGGAACAGAACGCGTTGCGCGTGCTCTGCGGACAACTCGCGGTCGCGATCGAGAACGCCCAGCTTTTCACCGAGGTGCAGAACGCCAAGATTTATAACGAAACGCTGCTCCAGAACCTCACCACTGGCGTGGTCGCCGCGGATCGCAACGAAGCGATCACGGTCTTCAATCACGAGATCGAAGAGATCACCGGGCTCAGTTCGGCCGAATTGTTAGGCCGCAAGATCAGCCACCTGCCGGAACAGCTACGCGAGGTTATCCGCGTGACGCTGGAGAGCGGCGAACGGCAGGCCGATCGCGAACTGGTGCTGCGCGCCGGCGAGAAGACGACCGTGCTCCGGACGAGCAGCTCGATCTTTCACAGCCAGACGGGCGAGCCGCTCGGCGCGCTCATGGTGCTCACGGATATCACGGCGCTGAAACGGCTCGAGTTGCAGATCCGCCGGAGCGATCGACTGGCCAGCCTCGGCACGCTCTCAGCCGGCATGGCGCATGAAATCAAGAACCCACTCGTCTCGATCAAGACTTTCGCGCAGCTCCTGCCGGAGCGTTATCAGGATTCGGATTTTCGCGAGACCTTCTTTTCGCTCATCGGCCACGAGGTCGATCGCATCGATTCGCTGGTCAATCAGCTCCTCCGTTTTGCCCGGCCGGCCAAGCCGCTGCTCCAGCCGCTGCATGTGCACGAGATCCTGGAAAAGGCGCTCCTCCTCGTCGGGCATCGCCTTTATCAAAAGGATGTAAAATTAATTCGTTCATGGCATGCGGAAGTGGATACAATCCGCGCGGATGCCGACCAAATCGAACAAGTGTTCCTCAACTTTTTCATCAACGCCCTCGACGCGATGAAGACCGGGGGTTCGCTCACTGTTTCGACCGATATCACCTCCACCGGCTCCTGGCCGACCGCTCTACCCTATGGCGAAGAAGTCCAGGAAATCCTGCGGGTCACCGTGGAGGACGATGGCACTGGAATAAAACCGGAAGATGTGCCGCACGTCTTTGACCCATTCTTCACCACGAAGGATTACGGCACCGGGCTCGGCCTCTCCGTCGTGCACGGCATCGTGCAGGAACACGGCGGCCAGATCGAGGTCGAGAGTGAAGTCGATCGCGGCACCAGTTTTCACATCCTCCTCCCCTTGGCTCGTTTCCAGGAGGAAGTCGCCGCGGCATGATTTCGTCCGCGGTCTGTCTGCTTTACACCCAGGATTCCGAACTCGTTAGGCGAAGTCGGGCTTACCTGCGCGAACGCACGCTCCTCCGGCACGTCGAGCGTCCGGATCGAGTCACCGCCGTTCTGCAGCAAAACAATCCTGCGCTTCTCCTCATCGATCTCCGGGCGCGGGAAGCACGCGACCTGCTGAACCAGGTGCATCGGGAATGGCCCGACGCGCTCGTGATCGCGCTCGGCATGCCAGACTCCGACCCATTGCGCGAGGCGGAGGAGTGCGGCGCTTACGCGGCGGAGGATTTTGCGCTGGACCGGCGTCGGTTCCAATCGCTGATCGATCGCGCGCTTCATTATCTCCAGTTGCTCGAGGAAAATCGCAGGTTGCGGCAGGTCTCCGCTCCCGTCGCGACGTCGGCTTTGACGACGGATCGCTCGACGGAGCCAACTTCTCTCTCGCATGGAACACCCTTGCCGGTGCTTCGTTTTGCGCGCGCCTTCCATCGCGGCGGCGACAGCGATGCCCTCATGCGCACCGTGGTCGAAGGCCTGGCCGACGCGGCGATGGTCGCGCGAGTCGGCCTTTTCGCGCGCGTCCGACAGAGCGAGCGCTATCGTTTGCGCGCGGGTCTGCGTTGTCTCCCGGAGACGAGCGAGCTGGAATTTCGCGAGCGTGATCCGCTGGTGCGTTGGCTGGAGTTGCGCGCGCATTTGGTCTGCCGTTCGCAGCTGGCGCAGACAGCCGACTTCGACGAGCGCCAACTCCTCCGGCGCGCACTCGACAGCTTCGGCGCGGAGGTGATCGTGCCGTTGCACGAGGAAGGGCGGATCAGCGGCTGGCTATTTTTCGGCCATCGCCTGACGGGTCAGCCGTTTGATTACGCCAGTCTCGAAGGGCTGATGCTTCTGGCCGATCACGTCTCCACCGTGTTGGCCAACGCGCGGCTGAACGAAGAAGTCACGCTCCAAAAGACCCTCGCCGAGACGCTCCTCGAGGCGATCCCGCCCGGCATCGTGGCGATCGACGAAGAAGCGATCGTGCGCTGGTGCAATCCAACGGCGGAAACCATTCTCGGCCTGGTCGCGGCGGACCTGCTCGGCAAGCCGGTCGAAGCCGCGGGAAGCCGCCTCGCCGGCGCTTTGCGCAACACACTCGCGAGCGATCGCGCTCTGCCCGAGGAACGCTGGATCTCGCCGAAGACCCGCCGTTCCGTTTCGGTCGAAACCCGTCGTCTGCTCCACCAGCAGGACTCGTTAGGCGCGGTTGCGGTCATCCAGGATTTCACGCCCGAGGAATCGCTGCGCCAAAAGCAGGAGCTGATCGATCGCGCGACGTTCTGGACCGATCTGGCGGCCAGCATGTCGCACGAAGTGCGCAACCCGCTGGTCGCGATCAAGACCTTCGCGCAACTTTTGCCGGAGCGTTTTGATGACCCGGATTTCCGACGGGATTTCAACGAGATCGTGTTGCAGGAAATCGAGCGGCTCGATCGCATCATCACGCAGATCAATAATTTTGCGCACCCGCCGGAGCTGAACTTCCGCACGCTCGACCTCCGGGCGCCGGTGAAGATGGCGGTCGATCTGGTGCGTTCCCGTTTGACGAAAAATGGCTTCTCGGTCGAAACCACGATGCCGGATGATCTCCCACAAATCGTCGGCGACGAGACAGCGCTGGCGGAAGCGTTTGCGCATCTGGTGGCCAACGCCGCCGAGGCCAGCGTCGGTCATCCTTCGCCACTGATCACCCTCTCGGCCAAACTAGTGCGCGAAGGCGACCACACCCACGGCGTGCTCGTGACCGTGCACGACAACGGCCGGGGCATCTCGGCGGATTTGCAGGACAAGATCTTTTCGCCCTTCTGCACCACCAAAGCCCGCGGGATGGGCCTCGGTTTGCCGATCGTGAAACGGACCGTCTTCGATCACAACGGCCGCGTCGACATTGCTTCCGATCCGGACGGGACTTCGGTGAGCGTGATGCTCCCCGCCGCCGTCGGCGAGTAACCGGATTTCTGATTGCCGATTTTTGATTGCGGACGGAAAGGTATGGCGCACGCTCCTGTGGCGGCGCTCCCCCTTGCCAATTCGAAAATTAGAAATCAACCATCAGAAGTCCTGAGTCATGATCGTCACCACCAAACAACTCTTCAAAGTCGCCTACGGGAAATTCGCGGTCGGCGCTTACAACGTGAACAACATGGAGCAAATCCTCGGGCTCTTCCGCGGTAACGTGCAGAGCCAGGCTCCGTTCATCATCCAGCTCTCGAAAGGCGCGCGAAAATATGCCGATAAACGTATGCTCGAAGCGCTCGTCCGCACTGCCGAGGTCATGTTTCCCGAGGCGATCTTCGCGGTCCATCTCGATCACGGCGACGAGGAGACCTGCTACGATTGCATCGACTCCGGTTTCTACAGCTCGGTCATGATCGACGCGAGCCATGACTCGTTCGACGAAAATGTGGCGATCACGAAACGCGTGGTCGATCGCGCGCATCCGAAAGGAATCAGTGTCGAAGC
The DNA here is from genome assembly GCA_963831805.1 of uncultured Verrucomicrobiae bacterium. Classification (GTDB taxonomy): domain Bacteria; phylum Verrucomicrobiota; class Verrucomicrobiia; order Chthoniobacterales; family UBA10450; genus Palsa-1392. The sequence continues at coordinate 954,984 of CAWHRN010000005.1, forward strand.
GGAACTCGGCCAGCTCGGCGGAGTGGAGGAAGACATCAAGGTCGACGAAGGCCACGCCTCGCTCACCAATCCCGAGGAAGCGGTCGAGTTCGTTAGGCTGACGGGTTGCGATTCGCTTGCGGCGGCGATCGGGACGAGCCATGGCGCCTACAAATTCCAAGGGAAACAAGGCCTCCATTTCAACGTCATCGAGGAAATCCAGAAACGGATTCCGGGCACCCCGATCGTGATGCACGGCAGCTCGAGCGTGCCGATCGAGGAAGTCGAGAGGATCAACGCCGCCGGCGGCAAACTCGATCCCTCGGCGCGCGGCGTGAACGAAAACGAATACCTGCCCGCGGCCAAGCTCGGTGTGACCAAGGTAAACATCGACACCGATGGCCGGCTCGTCTGGACCCGGGTGCACCGGGAGTTCTTCCGCGATCATCCCGAGCAGTTCGATTTCCGTCCGCCGGGTAAAATTTTCGTCGAGGAGTACGCGAATTTCATCGCACACAAGAACGAAAAGCTCGGCTCTGCCGGCCAACTCGACGCGGTCCGGGCCAGCCTCTAGCCGGAAGCCGGTTGGGCGGCTCTGCGAAGATACCTGCCGGCTAAAATTCCGCGCTGCCCGGCGTGCGGGCGAAAGGGATGACGTCGCGGATGTTGGCCACGCCGGTCACGAACATGAGCATCCGTTCGAAACCCATCCCGAAACCGGCGTGCGGCACGGTCCCGTAACGGCGCAGGTCGAGGTACCATTTGTAATCGGCCGGATCCATTTTGTGCCGGCGGATGTTTTCCTCGAGCACCTCGAGGCGCTCCTCGCGCTGACTGCCGCCGACGATTTCGCCGATCCCGGGCACGAGCAAATCCATCGCGGTCACCGTCCGGTTGTCGTCGTTCAGGCGCATGTAGAACGGCTTGATTTCCTTCGGGTAATTGAAAACCGTCACTGGACATTTGCAGTGTTTTTCGGTGAGCCAGCGCTCGTGCTCCGATTGCAGATTGAGTCCGTACTCGACCGGGAACTCGAACTTTTGCCCGCTCGCTTTCAGCAACTCGACTGCCTCTCCGTAGCTGATCCGCTGAAACGGCCGATCGACCACAAACTCGAGTCGCGCGAGCAATTCCTTGTCGACGAATTTCGCGAAAAGCCCCAGGTCTTCCGCGCAGTTTTCGCGGATGTCGCGCACGAGGTATTTCACCATTTCCTCGGCCAGATCCATATCGCCCTGGAGATCGCAGAAGGCCATTTCCGGCTCGATCATCCAGAACTCGTTCGCGTGCCGGGAAGTGTTGGAATTCTCCGCGCGGAACGTCGGACCAAAGGTGTAAACCTTCGAGAGCGCGCAGGCGAATGCCTCGGCCTCAAGCTGGCCGCTGACCGTGAGATAAGTGCGGCGCGCGAAGAAATCCTGCGCGTAGTCGATCCCGCCGTCGTTAGGCAACTTCGGCGCGTTCTCCGGATCGAAGGTGGTGACGCGGAAGAGCTCGCCGGCGCCTTCGCAATCGCTCCCGGTGATGATCGGCGTGTGCACGTAAACGAAGCCGCGTTCCTGGAAAAATTGGTGGACCGCAAAAGCCAGCCGGCTGCGGACGCGGAAGACGCAGCCGAACAAATTCGACCGCGGCCGCAGGTGCGAGATCTCGCGCAGGAACTCGGGCGTGTGGCCCTTCTTCTGCAGCGGATAGCTTTCATCCGACGCGCCGACGATCTCGATTTCGTCGGCGACCAGCTCCCAGCTTTGGCCTTTCCCCTGCGAAGCAACGAGCGGACCGCGGGCGCGAATAGAGGCGCCGGTGGTGAGGCGCAGGACCGCGTCGTAGCTCGTTAGGCTATCGCGGGCGATGATCTGGAGATTGCGCAGGGAGGAGCCATCATTCAGTTCGAGAAAAGAAAAACCCTTGGAATCGCGCCGGGTGCGCACCCAGCCTTGCACCTGGAGCGCGTCGACCGGTCCCGCGCTTTGTAATGCCTCCTTCACCGAAGTCGCCGAAATCATGGCGAGAAATTCGCCGACGATCCGGTTCCGACAAGTGAAAGCGACTCGTCAGGCGATTTTGCGCGCGGGCTCGGCGTCTTCCTCGCCGAGCAGATCGTCGACGCAGTTGATCAGGTCGGCGATTTGAAACGGCTTCGCGACAAACGAGTAGCCGCTGAGGTAACCGACCGAGCCGATCACGCCGTTGGCCGCGAGGCTGGTCACGAAAACGATCGGCACGTCCTGGAGCGCAGGATCGTCGCGGAGCTGCTGCGCCACCTCGCGGCCGTCCAGCTCCGGCATGATCACGTCGAGGAGGATCAGGTCCGGCTGAAAGTGCCGTGCGGCATGGAGCGCGCGCAGGCTCCGGTTTTCCTCCTTGATCAAATAGCGACCGGTCGAGGCAAAGGCATCACGGACCAGCGCGGTGAGGCGCGGTTCGTCGTCGATAATGAGGAGGCGGCGCGGAAAATACATCGGCGGCTTTTGGTTATGAGAATTATGAGCAGCCGCTGTGCCACCGGCTTCCGTTAGGCAAGTCGCGCCTTTTTTATCCCCCTCGCTATGCTTAATTGACCCCTTGCCCTTATGCCGAACCAAGTGAAGAAAGCCGCCCCTCAGGCGAACTTCGAGCAGGCCATGTCCCGCCTCGAAGAGATCGTGGAAAAAATGGAATCCGGCGACCTCGCGCTCGAAGACCTGATCGTGCGTTACGAAGAGGGCATGCAGCTGGTGAAAGTCTGCCAGGATCGGCTCGCCTCGGCCGAGGAGCGGATCGAAATGATCACCCGCAACAGCGCCGGGAAACCGGTCGTGAAAGAATTTGAACCCGCCGCCTCCACGGCCGCAGCGCCGGAACTTCCGGCCACCCAGGGAGAACCGAAAAATGTCGACGTCAGCCTCTTCTAAAACGCCTAACGAGACCGGCAGGAAACTGCTTCCGGGAATCCATTCCCCGGCGGACCTCAAAGCCCTCCCCGAGGAGGACCTTCCGCAGCTTGCGCAGGAAGTGCGCGATGAGTTGATCAGCGTCCTCTCGAAGACTGGCGGCCATCTCGGACCAAATCTCGGCGTAGTCGAGCTAACGATTGCGCTTCATCGCGTCTTCACGACGCCCAAAGACAAGTTCGTCTTCGATGTCAGCCACCAGGGCTACGTGCACAAAATGTTCACCGGCCGGCTCGATCGCATCCACACGATGCGCCAATACCAGGGACTGAACGGCTTCCTCCTCCGGACCGAAAGCGAGCACGACGCCTACGGAGCGGGCCACGCGGGGACCGCGTTGTCGGCGGGCCTCGGGATGGCGGTCGGGCGCGATCTTACCGGCGCGGACGACAACGTCGTGGTGGTCGCCGGCGACGCCGCGCTGACCTGCGGGATCAGCTACGAGGCGCTGAACAACGTGAAGGCGCAGACGAAGAAATTTATCGTCGTGCTGAATGACAACGAATGGTCGATCGCGAAAAACGTCGGTGCGATCGCGGCCTACCTGAACAACATCGTGACCAACCCGACCTACGCGCACCTGCACGAAAAGGCCGGCCGTTTCATCAAGGCCGTCGCGGGCCGGACCGCGCTGCATCTCGCCCACAAGGTCGAGGAAGGTTTTAAAAACCTGCTCGTGCCGAGCGTGATTTTCGAGGAACTCGGCCTCCGTTATTACGGGCCGATCGATGGGCACGACATCTCGTTGCTCACCCGCACGTTTGAATTTCTCAAGCGTCAGGATGAGCCGGTGCTGCTTCACATCCTCACGAAAAAGGGCAAGGGCTACGAGCCGGCGATTGCGAAGCCGGATAAATTTCACGGGCTGGGAAAATTTACCGCGGAGACCGGCGAAACCGCGGCCGCGACGACGCCGACTTATTCGGAGATTCTCGGGAAGACGTTAGGCAAATTCGCCGACACCAATCGCAAGATCGTCGCGATCACCGGCGCGATGCCGAGCGGCACCGGCCTGGGCTTTTTCCAGCAGATGCATCCCGATCGTTATTACGACGTCGGGATCGCGGAAGAACACGCCGCGCTCTTCGCCTGCGGTCTCGCGACCCAGGGGTTGAAACCGTTCCTGACGATTTACTCGACCTTCATGCAGCGCGCCTACGACATGATCGTGCACGACATTTGCCTGCAGAATCTCAACGTCGCGCTCTGCATGGATCGCGCGGGCTTGAGCGGCGATGACGGTCCGACGCACCATGGGCTCTTCGACATCGGCTACCTCCGACCGGTCCCGAACATCATCCATATGCAACCGAAGGATGAGGACGAGTTCGTCGACATGCTCTGGACGATGGCGAACCACAATTCCGGCCCGATCGCGATTCGTTATCCGCGCGGGGCCGGCACTGGAGCGAAGCCAAAAACGACGCCGAAGCTGCTCGAAATCGGCAAGGCCGAAGTCGTGCAGCACGGCAAGGACGTCGCGATTTTCGGGCTTGGGAACATGTTCGAGATGGCGCAGGAAGCGGCGCAAAAGTTGGAGTCGTTAGGCCATTCCGTCGCGCTGATCAACCCGCGCTGGATCAAGCCGATGGACACTGGAACGCTGGAATTTTTCGCCCGCAGCGTCCAGGTCGTCTGCACGATCGAGGACCACGTCCTGATGAACGGCTTCGGCTGCGGGGTGATGGAACATCTCGCCACCCAGCGGATCACCACGCCGGTGGTCCGGATTGGCTGGCCGGATCAATTCGTCGAGCACGGCAACATCCCGGTCCTGCGCGAAAAGCACGGCCTAACGAGTGACGCGCTGGTGGAAAAAGTGCTGCCGCTGTTGAAAAAGGCGACGGAAAAAACGCGGCCGACCGCTGCTTAAGTCAGAGATCGAGATAAGCCGAAATAGCTTCGTCGAGTTCGGCCAAAAAGTCGGTTGAGGCCAGTCCGACAACTTCCATAAGCCGATCACGGCTGACCTGACGGATGCCCGGCGTGATTGCGTAGCTGGTCTTCAATTTTGGTGCCTCAACCCGGAGCCGGAGGGGCCAGATCGCCGGCGCTCGCGAGGAAAAGGGAACGATGACGACCGTCGGCAGAATGTGATTCTGCTCGGTATTCGAAACCACTACGCCGGGGCGGGTCTTGCCGATTTCCGGCGGACTGGTGTCCTCCAGATTGATCCAGACAATCGAGCCGCGTTTCATTTGCGCGCCGGTCTCGGCGATTTCGCCAACGGAGCGGCCTCCCATTCGTCCGTCTCCGCACGCTCCTTCTCGTTCTCGGTGAGCAAGCGGTGATAGGTTTCTGCAGCGGAGCGTAATTTGCGCCGGCGCAGGTCAGCTTGCAGACTCTCGCGAACGAACGAGGAGAGAGTCTGCTTCGGCGATTTCACTCGTGCTATCTCCCGCAGCAATTCCGCATCTAGCTTTACAGTAGTAGCAGGCATACCAATTCAGTAGCAATTCGTCGACCGTCAGTCAATTTTTCATGAGCGCGATCGAAGCCTCAGGCCTAACGAAAGTTTACAAGACCTACCGCAAGGAGAGTGGGCTCTGGGCTTCGGTCAAAGGCCTCGTTAGGCGAAAACACGAGGAGACCCGCGCGGCGGACGACATCTCTTTCACGATCGAGGAAGGGGAGCTGGTCGGCTTTCTCGGGCCGAATGGCGCCGGCAAAACCACCGTGCTGAAAATGCTCTCCGGCCTGCTCAATCCGACCTCGGGCGAGGCGCGCGTGCTCGGCTTCGTCCCCTGGGAGCGGCGCGATGAGATGAAGCGGCAGTTCAGCCTTCTCATGGGCCAGAAGAACGCGCTTTGGTGGGACCTTCCCGCGCAGGAATCGCTCGAACTGAATCGCGCGATCTACGGGATCGACCGCGACCGTTTCAAGAAAGTGGTCGGTGGCCTGAGTGACCTGCTCGAGGTCGGAGACAAGATGAACGTGATGGTCCGCGAGTTGTCGTTAGGCGAGCGGATGAAGATGGAGCTCATCTCCGCGCTCATCCACGAGCCGCGCGTCCTTTTCCTCGATGAACCGACCATCGGTCTCGACGTCGTGAGCCAAAAACGCGTCCGCGAGTTTCTCCGGCTCTACAACTCCGAGCACAAGATCGTGACCATGCTCACGAGCCATTACATGCAGGACATCGAGGAGCTCTGCGACCGCGTGATCGTGATCGATCACGGGAAGATTTTCTTCGATGGCCCACTCAACGACATCATCGATCGCTTCTCCGGGCACAAGATCATCAGCCTCACCTTCGAGGAAAGGCAGGAGCGCGATTTCTCGCAGTTTGGCGAAGTGATTGAGAAAACGCCGGTCAGCGTGCAGCTAAAGGTGCCGCGCGCGAAAGTCACCGACGTCGCCCGGCAGCTGCTGACCGCGTGCACCGTTTCCGATATCAATGTGCAGGAGCTCCCCGTGGAAGATGTGATCCGCCAGCTCTTCGGCGAACACACCGCCGAGACTCGTGCGGCCGCGCCAGCCGTGGCCTAACGAATTCCTAAACCCACGCCCGCGCCATCGATTCGCGCAGCTCGTGAACGTAGCCCGGGTTCACTTCAAAATTGGTGGCCGGCATCTCGACGAGCGTGACCTGCTCGCGGTAAGGTTTGCTTTCGGCGTAGCCCGCTGCGAGGAGCGCGTTCAAGACGTCGAGCAGGTCGTCCGGCGGCATCTGCGTGTGCTCTTGCAACTCGGCGCCGAGCGCTCCTTCCGCGAACCCGATCGCTTTCAGGACCGCTCGTTCGCGTCCGCTCAATTTGATTCGCCGCATCCTCCTTTTCGAGCAGGTCGCATACCGGCGCGCGTCTTTACTCTCGGGAGCCGCTCCGTAAATTCGCCGTCCCATGCCGCTCTCCGAAGACCAGATCACCGCCGCGCTGAAGACCGTGAAATATCCCGGCTTCAGCCGCGACATCGTTTCCTTCGGGATCGTGAAAGGGATCGACCTGCAAAATGGCGGCGACGTCGTTGTGCAGATGGCGCTGGCGACGAATGACCCGAACGTCCCGCAGACGATCAAGAACGAAGCCGAAGCCGCGCTCCGCAATCTCTCCGGGGTGCAGAGCGCAAAAGTGCGGATCGATATTCAGGCGCCGCCGGCGGGCAGCGGCGCGGGTGTCGGCGCGACGAAAATTAGCGGGATCAAACACGTGATCGCGATCGCCAGCGGCAAAGGCGGCGTCGGCAAATCGACCGTCGCCTCGAATCTCGCGGTCGCGCTCGAACAGACCGGTGCCAAGGTCGGCCTCTGCGATTGCGACATCTACGGCCCGAGCATTTCGCTCATGTTCGGCAGCCGCGAGCGGCCGATGGCGACAGAGGACAATCGCATCATCCCGATCGAGCAGTACGGCCTGCGGCTGATGTCGATGGGCTTTCTCCTCGAGGACACTTCGCCGGCGATTTTGCGCGGCCCGATGGTCACGCGTTACACCCAGCAATTCCTTCGCCAGGTCGAATGGGGCGAGCTCGACTACCTTATTCTCGATCTCCCGCCGGGCACTGGCGACATCCAGCTCACGATCGTGCAGACGGTCGCGCTGGCCGGCGCGATCATCGTGACGACGCCGCAGGAAGTGGCGCTGATCGACGCGCGCAAAGCCTCGACCATGTTTGAAAAGGTGAACGTCACCGTCCTCGGCCTGATTGAAAACATGAGCTACTTCCAGTCGCCCTCGGACGGAAAACGCTACGACATTTTCGGGAGCGGCGGCGGCGAGCGCGAGGCGAAGCGCATCCGCGTTCCATTGTTAGGCCAGATCCCGATCGACATCGCCACGCGCGAAGCCGGCGACCGCGGGATGCCGGTCACCGCCGAGGCACAGGATTCACCGGTGACGGAGGAATTCATGAAAATCGCCCGCCGGTTGCGTGAGACGCTGCCCAGCTAAGGCTTGCCGTTTCGGGCCGTTTCTGACTAAATAAAAGACGCGTTGCTACCGTCTTATGCTTTAGACGGACAACGCCGTCTTCCGTTTGATTTTAGTATGAAAGAATCTGATCCCGGGGAACCTGAGAGCGCTGAGTTCCTCAAGAATTCCGTACTCTACAAAGAGTTCCTGGCCGAGCGCGAAGAGATTTTGAAACACAAATGGATCGAGAGCGAGAAAGCTGGCTCCGACATTGGTTTTGAAAAAGCTTTGCTCGACTGGATCGTGAAACACCGCTCCAGTTGGCGCGAACGCCGCATGCGCGAGTTGCGGCCGGCGAAAGTGCTGGCCTAGCTCCCGCGAATTCCTTTAAAGCGATCCTGCGAGGTCGCGAAGGAAATGAAAAAAGCAAACGAGCCTAACGACGACCGCTCCGTCCGCATTTTCGATGCGGAAACTCTCCGGCGTGCTTTGCGGCGGATCGCGCACGAGATCATCGAGCGCAATCGCGACCTGAGCGGGCTCGTCCTCGCCGGCATTCCCGTTCGTGGCGTCGCTCTCGCGCAGCGGCTCGCCGCCGATATCGAGGCGATCGAGAAAACCCGCGTCGCCACTGGCGTGATCGACGTCTCGATGCATCGCGACGATCTCGGCCAGCGCGTGACCTTGCCGGTAGTGCGCGCCTCGAAATTGCCGCTCCCGTTAGGCGACCAGAGTACCGGTCGTGATCGTGGACGACGTGCTATTTACCGGGCGCACCTGCCGCGCCGCGCTCGACGCGATCGGCGCTTTCGGGCGGCCGGCTTCGATCCAGTTCGCGGCCTTGATCGATCGCGGACACCGCGAACTGCCGATTCGCCCGGATTACGTCGGCAAGAACTTACCGACCGCGCGCAGTGAACGCGTGCGCGTGCGGCTCGAGGAAACGGACGACCAACCGGATGCGGTCTGGCTGGAGAAAGCGTCATGAGCACTCGCTGGACCCGCAAAGATCTGCTCGGCCTGCGCGAGCTTTCACCGGAAGAAATCACGCTTGTGCTCGAGACGGCGGACGCGTTCAAACAGGTCGGCACGCGCGAGGTGAAGAAGGTGCCCGCGCTTCAGGGCAAGACATTGATCAATCTCTTCATCGAGCCGAGCACGCGCACCCGCACTTCGTTCGAGCTCGCGGCGAAACGGCTCAGTGCCGACATCGTCAACATCACCGCGTCCGCTTCCAGCCTAACGAAGGGCGAAACGCTCAAGGACACCGCGAAGGTGCTGGAGGCGAATCACGCCGATCTCATTGTCTTGCGGCACAGCTCGGCCGGCGCCGCGCAATTTCTTTCCACCCGCGTGCGCGCGAGCGTGATCAACGCCGGCGACGGTGCGCACGAACATCCGACCCAGGGCCTGCTCGATCTCTACACCATCCGCGAAAAGAAGGGCGCGATCGCCGGGCTCCACGTCGCGATCATCGGCGACATTCTTTTCAGTCGCGTCGCGCGCTCGAACATTTTCGCGCTCCTGAAAATGGGCGCGCAGGTGACGCTCGTCGGCCCGAGCACGCTCGTGCCCCGCGCCTTCGAGGAACTCGGCGCAAAGGTCACGCATGATCTCGACGCGGTGCTTCCGACGGCGGACGTGGTGAATCTTTTGCGCATCCAGCACGAACGGCAGCGGAAGGAATATTTCCCCGGCCTCGGCGAATACATCCGGCTCTTCGGCCTAACGAAGACGCGCGCGAAGCTTTTGAAACCCGATTGCCTGATCATGCACCCCGGCCCGATCAATCGCGGGGTTGAGATCGACAGCGAGCTCGCCGACGGGCCGCAAAGCGTCATCCTCGACCAGGTGACCAACGGCCTCGCCATTCGCATGGCTGTGCTCTACCTCTGCGGCGGCATTGCAACGCCATGAACACCTTGATTCGAAATGGCCGCATCATCGATCCCGCCAACGGGCGCGATGATGTTGGTGACCTTTTCATCGTCGACGGCAGGATCAGCGATGAACGGCCTAACGAGTTCGAGGAAATCGACGCGACCGGTTTGGTCGTTAGTCCGGGCCTGATCGACATCCATGTGCATTTCCGCGAGCCGGGTTTTGGCTGGAAGGAAACGATCGAGTCCGGTGCGCGCGCGGCGGCGGCGGGTGGTTTTACCACCGTCGTTTGCATGCCGAATACTTCGCCAGTCGCCGACAGCCCGAGCACGATCGCGTGGATCAAGGATCGCGCGGCCGAAGTGGCGAACGTTCGGGTCTTGGCGACCGGCGCGATTTCGAAATCTCTCGGTGGCGAAGAGCTCGCCCCAATCGGTTCGCTCGCCCAGGCCGGCGTGGTCGCAATCACGGACGACGGCCGTTGCATTCAGAACAACGAGCTGATGCGCCGCGCGGTCGAGTATGCGCGGATGTTTGATCTGCCGGTGCTCGATCATTGCCAGGACTACAACCTGGTCGGCAACGGCGTGGTCAACGAAGGCGCGTGGAGCACGCTGCTCGGTTTGCCGGGCTGGCCGGGCGCGGGCGAGGAGGCGATCGTCGCGCGCAACATCCTCCTCGCGGAGCTGTGCGATCATCGGATTCACTGCCAGCACATCAGCGCGGCCGGGAGCGTGCGGCTGCTCCGCGAAGCGCGCGCGCGCGGCGTGAAAATTAGCGGTGAAGTCTGCCCGCATCACATCGCACTGACCGATGCGGCGATCGAAAATTTCGACACCAACTGCAAGATGAATCCGCCATTGCGGACTGAGCACGACATCGACGCGATCCTCGAAGGGATCGCCGATGGCACGCTCGATATCCTCGCGAGCGATCACGCGCCGCATGCCGGATTTGAGAAGGAAGTGGAATTCGATGCCGCGCCGTTCGGGATCGTCGGGTTGGAGACGGAGCTCGGATTGTTCCTCGATCTCCTCGTGCACAAACACCAGACGATCGATCTCCCGCGGTTGCTCGCGCTCTTTACGACGAATCCGGCGCGATTGTTAGGCTTGGAGAGCGGGGCGCTGTCGTTAGGCGCGGCGGGCGATGTGACACTGATCGATCCGGACCTCGAATGGACGGTTGATGCCGCGAGCTTCGCCTCCGCTTCGCGAAATACGCCGTTCGACGGCCGGAAGCTAAAAGGCCGCGCCGTCCGCACGATCGTCGGCGGGAAAACCGTCTGGGCGCTGTAGCTCAGGTCCGGGGAGCGCGGGTGCCCCGTCCGCTCTTTTTGGCGCCTCGTTAAAGAGCTGTTCTATGCGCAAAGAGTCTCCCGCGAGGCGCGTGAGAAGCGGACGAGGGCGCCCGCGCTCCCCAGATTGGGAACTGCATTGCGGCGTTATTCCTTAAGAGTTTGCTCGAACCACTCGCCCACCTCCCGCCAGATCGCGCCGAGAAACGCGCCCGGCGAACTCTTCAATGCCGCGAGTACGCGCGGACTCAGATCCTGTTGCGGGCGTTCGGCCGTGCCCGACAGATGCACGGTGGTCCAGAGATAGCCGGCGCGTTTCTCCGAAAAAACCTCCTCCGCGCGCGGCAGCCATTCGAGATATTCCGGCGCGACTCCGAGCCGCACCGCGCCGCCTAACGATTTTTCGCGTAGGGCCACTTTCCCCTCGATGCGGAACTTCCCGGCGTCTTCGATCGAGATGTTTTTGATCTCGCCGCTGCCGTTTTCCCAGTCGATCTCGGCGGAACATTCTTTCAGGTCGAGCCGCTCCAGCGATTTCTTTTTCGTCAACGCCGCCAGCTTGCCGAGGAACTCCATGTCCTCGACCCGACCGCCCTCGATGCGCAACGCACCCTGCACCGCGGCCGAGCGCATTTTCGGATTCTGGCTGCGCCAGCGCACCTGACCGATCGCCGTGCCCGAGACGTGATCATGCCAGGAATTGGGCAGCCATTCCCGCACCGGCAATCCTTCGCAGTTGAGTTTGAAATCAACACTTTTGTCCTCGCGAGTGCCGGCCGTTCCCTCGGCGTGGATAAGACCTTCGCCCTTCGAGCCGGCGGCGAGATCGAGCGTCGCGACCGTGAGCAGCGTCTTGGTGATGATGAGATGCGTGTGGCGCAGCGGCAGCGTCGGCAAATGCGCGGAACGGAGGGTCGCACGCGTCAGATCGTATTCGAAGTCGCGGCCATGCGGCGTAATGACGAGCCGTCCGCCGTAAAATCCGCCGGGCTGGTCGGCGAGCCGCCAGGTGATGTCGGCCGGATCGGACCAGACACGCCGGAGGTAGACACGGTCGGGCAGGAAGACGTGATACCAGGGCTTCGCCGGCGAAGGTTCCGGCTTTGGCTCGTAGGTCTGGATGCCGACGGTCCCGCGTTCGATGTGGAGTTCATCGAGCTGCCAGCGACGGAGAAAAATGCCTAACGGATTGAATCGCGTCGTCACTTCGTGCGCTTCGATTTTGGTCATGGCTTTGAAGCCATCGCGGCCATGGAAGCTGTCGGAGGCGGCCGTGAGAAAGCCGGTCCGCCGGATCGGGGCGAAGCGCGCTTCCTTGAAGTGCAGCCCTTTCGCCGTCTCCTTTTCCATCTCGCCGCGAAAGGCATCGCTCTCGACGTATTTCGTTAGGCGTGGATTCAGCCAGGCGACGACGAGGACCGCGGCGAGCAGCAACAGGGCGATCGCTCCGGCGAGGAAGAGCCGCTTCTGCATTCGTTAGGCAAACGCGCGGCCGTATTGCGCGGGCGCCTCCGCTTTCTGGTGGAGCGGCTGGGCGGCGTTCAGCGGCCAGTAGGGATGGCGGAGAAATTCGCGCGCCATGAACACGAGATCGGCCTGGCCGGCACGGACGATCTGGTCGGCCTGTTCGGGCGCCGAGATCAGGCCGACCGCGCCGGTCGCGATGCCGGCTTCGCGCCGGATCTGCTCGGCGAAAGGGAGTTGATAACCGGAGCCGGTGGGGATTTTCGCGTCCGGCACGTTCCCGCCGCTGGAGCAATCGATCAGGTCTACGCCTAACGATTTCAACTTCCGCGCGAGTGCGACCGAATCGTCACCGGTCCAGCCGCCGTCGGTCCAATCGGTCGAGGAAATGCGGACTAAAAGCGGAAGTTCCCCGGGCCATACGGCGCGGACGGCCGCGGCGGTTTCGCAGAGGAAGCGGGTGCGGTTTTCGAAAGATCCGCCGTACCGGTCGACCCGCTGATTACTCAGCGGCGAGTAGAAACTGTGCAGGAGATAACCGTGCGCGGCGTGAATCTCGATCACGTCCGCCCCGGCCTGCCGCGCCCGTCGCGCCGCGCTGACAAAAGCATCCCGGATTCGGGCGATGCCGGTTTCGTCGAGTTCGTTAGGCGTTTGATAACCGGCGTCGAACGGCAGCGCGCTCGCGCCGAAGATTGGGCTCCAGCCGCCGTCGGCCACGCTGACTGGCTTGCCGCCTTCCCACGGTCGGGCAGTGCTCGCCTTGCGCCCGGCATGCGCAAGTTGCATCCCGGGGATCGCCCCCTGTTGCCTAACGAATGCGAAAATCCGCGCCAGCATCTCGACGTGCGCATCTTTCCAAATCCCGAGGTCTTGCGGCGAGATCCGGCCCTCCGGCAGGACGGCCGCGGCCTCAGTGAAAACAAGCGCCGCGCCGCCGACCGCGCGACTTCCGAGATGGACCAGGTGCCAGTCGTTGGCGAAGCCGTCGTCGCTGGAATACTGGCACATCGGCGAGACCACGATGCGATTGCGAAGCTCCGCCTCGCGGAGGCGAAGCGGGGAAAAAAGATGAGCGGTTGCGGACGACATGGCTATGAATCGCACAGTTGTCGGTCGGCGCCGAAGGCGAAGAGAGCGACGCGGCCCGACTAACCCTCCGCGAACTCTTCCATCGGCGGGCAGGTGCAGAAGAGGTTGCGATCGCCGTAGACGCTGTCGATCCGCGCGACCGCCGGCCAGAACTTGTGCTCGCGCAGCCAGCTCGCCGGGTAGACAGCTTCCTCGCGCGAATAGGGATGCTCCCATTTGTCCGCGGAGGCGTGCGCCACAGTGTGGGGCGCATTTTTTAGCAGGTTGTTTTTCCTGTCCCCGTCTTCACGACCGATTGCGTCGATCTCAGCCTTGATCGCAATCATCGCGTCGCAAAAGCGATCGAGCTCGTGTTTCGGTTCGCTTTCGGTCGGTTCGATCATGACCGTGCCGGGGACCGGCCACGAAACCGTGGGCGCGTGAAAGCCGTAGTCCATCAGCCGTTTCGCGACGTCTTCGACTTCCACTCCGGCGCTCTTGCAGGGGCGGAGGTCGAGGATGCACTCGTGCGCGACGAGGCCGCGTTTGCCCTTGAAGAGGACGGGGAAATGAGGGTCGAGTCGCTGCGCGATGTAGTTGGCGTTGAGGATTGCAACCTCGGTTGCTTTCGTTAGGCCAGCAGCGCCCATCATGCGGATGTACATCCACGAAATGGTGAGAATGCTGGCGCTGCCATACGGAGCCGCCGAGACGGGGCCCGCGTGGCTGGTCGCGGGTTGCTGGCTAATCGAAGGGAAGCCGGGCAGGAATTTCACGAGGTGCTGCGCGACGCCGATCGGTCCGACGCCCGGGCCGCCGCCGCCGTGCGGAATGCAAAAGGTCTTGTGCAAATTCAGGTGGCAAACATCCGCGCCGATGTCGCCGGGGCGGCAGAGACCGACCTGCGCGTTCATGTTCGCGCCGTCCATGTAAACCTGGCCGCCGTGCTCGTGCACGATCTGGCAGATTTCGCGGATGGTGGTTTCGAAAACGCCGTGCGTCGACGGATAAGTGACCATGAGCGCGGCGAGATCCTTGCTGTGCTCGTCGGCTTTCGCGCGGAGATCGGCGAGATCAATGTCGCCATCCTCGAGGCATTTCACGGGGACGACTTTAAAGCCGGCCATGACTGCGCTCGCCGGGTTTGTCCCGTGCGCGGAAGTGGGAATGAGACAGACGTTTCGCGCCGCTTCGTTGCGCGACGCGTGATAGCCGCGAATCGCGAGCAGGCCGGCGTATTCGCCCTGCGAGCCGGCATTTGGCTGCAGCGAAACGGCGGCAAAGCCGGTGATCGCCGCGAGCCAGCCTTCGAGCTGCCCGCACATTTCGCGGTAGCCGATCGTCTGGTCGTTAGGCGCAAAGGGGTGCATCCGGGAAAACTCCGGCCAGGAGACCGGGAACATCTCCGCGGTCGCGTTCAGCTTCATCGTGCAGGAGCCGAGCGGGATCATCGAATGACAGAGCGAGAGATCGCGCGACTCGAGCCGGCGGAGATAACGGAGCATCTCGGTTTCGCTGTCGTGGGTGTTGAAAACGGGGTGCGTCAGGAAATCCGATTTTCGATTTTCGATTTTCGATTTCCGGTTCACCGGCATGCCGCCCGCCAGGATCGCGCGGTTCTCGCCGAAGAGCCCGAGGAGCATCTCGATGTCGTTAGGCGTGGTTGTCTCATCGAGGGAAATCCCGACGCTCTGCGGGCCGAGGATGCGCAGGTTGCAGTTCTCGCGCGCCGCGCGCCGGAGAATCTCCGCGCTGCTTCTAGGCCCGAGGTCGAGACGAATCGTGTCGAAGAAATCCCAATGCGCGACGCCGTAGCCGAGCCGTTCGAGGCCTTCCGCGAGCCGGCAGGTGAGGCTGTGAATGCGGCGCGCGATTTTCCGCAAACCGTCCGGCCCATGATAGACCGCATACATCGAAGCCATGACCGCAAGGAGGACCTGGGCGGTGCAGATGTTGCTCGTCGCTTTGTCGCGCCGGATGTGCTGCTCGCGAGTCTGGAGCGCGAGGCGATAGGCGGGGCGGCCGGCCGCGTCGTGCGAAACGCCGACCAGCCGGCCCGGCATATGGCGTTTGTATTCGTCGCGGGTCGCGAAATAAGCGGCGTGCGGTCCGCCGAAGCCTAACGGAACCCCGAAACGCTGCGTACTTCCGACCGCGACGTCGGCGCCCATTTCGCCGGGCGGCTTTAAAAGGGTGAGCGCCAGAATATCGGCCGCGACGATCGCGAGTGCGCCGGCGTCGTGCGCCGCTTTAATGAACGTCTCGTAATCGAAAATTGCGCCATCGGTCGCGGGATATTGCAACAGAACGCCGAAGGTCTTTTCGTTAGGCTCAAAAGTTCGGTGATCGCCGTGCACGACTTTGATCCCGAGCGGCTGGGCGCGGGTCTGCACGACTTCGATCGTCTGTGGATGACAATTTTCCGAGACGAAAAATTCGTTCCGGCCGCTCGCGACGGCGTGGCAAAGCGCCATCGCCTCGGCCGCCGCGGTCGCTTCGTCGAGGAGCGAAGCGTTCGCGATGTCGAGCGCGGTGAGGTCGGTGACCATGGTCTGGAAATTGAGCAACGCTTCGAGTCGGCCTTGCGCGAGCTCGGCCTGATAAGGCGTGTAGGCGGTATACCAACCGGGATTTTCCAGGATATTGCGCTGGATCACGGGCGGAACGAAGCAGTCGGAATAGCCGGCGCCGAGGAAGCTGCGCGCAACTTTGTTTTTGCGGGAAATCTCCCGGAGCTCGGTCAGCGCCTCCTGTTCGGAAGAGCCGGCGGGGAGATCGAGCGGCGCATGCATCCGGATGTCGCGCGGCACGGTCGCGTCGATAAATGCGCCCATCGTTTCGAAGCCGACGGCCGCGAGCATCTCGGTGATTTCTTCTTCGTTAGACCCGATGTGGCGCTGCACAAACGGGCTCAGTTCCGGCGCGCTTTTTGGCGCGGTGGAAGCAGATGTCTTGGCGGTTTTTTCTTCCGCGGGAGCGGCGACGGAATCCATCGTGCATCCTACGAGAGGGGGAAAAACGCGCAAGCCGGGCCTGCGGCCGGAACTTGTCATCCCGAGCGTAGCGAGGGAACTCGCGGGCGTTTGTCGGGTGGCGTCTTCAACTAACGCTTGGGAGGTCCTTCGCCGTCTGCGCGGCTCGGGATGACAGAGAGTGTGCGCGCGCTTTACGCGATGGCTCGCTGGTGAAGCGCGGGTGGGCTTACGCGGCGTCGAAGGTTTCCACGCCGTGGGCGCGCAGCTTTTCACGGACGGCGGCGAGATGTTCGCGATCGCGCGTTTCCACGGTGCAAAGGACTTGGACCGCGGAGACGTCGGAGCTGGCGAAGGCGCGATCGTGGAGCACCTGCTTGATGCTCGCGCCGGCGCCGGCGATTTGCGCGGTGAGATCCGCGAGACCGCCCGGGCGATCGCTGATGATCGCGCGGAAACGGGAGAGCCGGCCATCGGAGACGAGGCCGCGCTCGATCACGCGGCTGAGCACGTTCGGGTCGATGTTTCCCCCGCAAAGCAGGAGGACGACGCGCTTGCCTTTGAGTTCGTCGAGTTGCCCGGAAAGGCAGGCCGCCAACGGCGTCGCGGCCGCCCCTTCGACGACGCCTTTCTCCAACTCGACGATACGCAAAATCGCGAGGGCGATTTCCTCCTCGGTCACGATCACGGTCTTGTCAGTGTGCCTGCTCGCGATCGCAAAGGCGTTGCTGCCGACCTGCGCGATCGCGAGGCCGTCGGCGAGCGTCGGTTTGGTGGTGATACTGACGGGCTGGCCGGCTTTGAGCGCCGCCGAAAAACTCGCGACGTGTTCGGCTTCGACCGCGATGACCTTCGCTTCGGGCCGCAGAGTTTTCACCGCGAGCGAGACGCCCGCGAGCAGACCAGCGCCACCAACCGGCACGATGACCGCGTCGAGACTTGGCACCTGCGCCACGATCTCGAGCCCGGCCGTCCCCTGGCCGGCGATGATGTCGGGATGATCAAAGCCGTCGATGTAGGCGAGACCTTGTTCCTCGGCGATCTCGTGCGCGCGGGCCTTGGCATCAGCAAATTCCTTTCCGAAAAGCACCACGTTGGCGCCGAGTTTTTTGCAGTTGCTGATCTTGATCAGCGGCGCGAATTGCGGCATGACCACGGTCGCGGGCACGCCTAACAATTTCCCCTGATAAGCGAGCGCCTGGGCGTGATTGCCCGCCGAGGCGGCGATGACGCCTTTCTTTTTCTGTTCGGGCGAAAGCTTCGAGAGGGCGTTGTGCGCGCCGCGTTCCTTGAAGCTGCCGGTGCGCTGGAGGTTATCGAGCTTGCAGTAAATCTCCATCCCGGTGAGCTCGCTGAGCGGGATCGACTGCGGGCAGGGCGATTCGTAAACGGCGCCCTTGATCCGCTCGGCGGCCGCTTCGATGTCCTGGAAAGTGGTCACGCGTCCGCAGCCTAACGGGCGCCGGCGGACGCGGCAACTCCGATCCGTGGGTGCTGCAGCACGCGCGGGCTCCGGCGTCTGGGGAAGGTTGAAGGCGAGGAGCTGATTCGTTAGGGCGGAGGCCCGCTCGGCGGCTGCGCGAATCTCGCGAAGCTTTCGCGCCACCGGTCCGCTGACGGTCTTTTCCGTGAGAAGAAGGTCGCTGTAGCCGAGGATGATGGTGAGGAAATTATTGAAGTCGTGGGCGACGCCGCCCGCGAGCTGGCCAAACGCTTCCATCCGCTGCGAACGACCGATCTCCGCCTGGAGTTGCTTGCGTTCGGTCACGTTCATCATCGAACTGACGATTCGTGTATGAGGCGCGCGGACGATGAGCGCACGCTCGAGGATGTGCAGCCAGCGCCCCTCGCCGTGCTGGAAACGATATTCGGCGGTCCACCGATCGTCCGGTCCGGCGAGCGCGCGGTGAATGCTTTCCTGGATGCGCCGGCGATCTTCCGGATGAATCCGATCGAGCCAAAAGGCAATCCGGCCGCTCTCGGCAGAAACGGGCCAGCCGAGCGTGCTTTGAAGGCCTTGCGGCCAAACCAGCGTCCCTTCCTTGACCGTCCAATCCCGGACCGCGTCGTCCGTCGCGCGGGAGAGGAGGGAAAAATATTCCGCATCCTTGTTGGCCGCGCGGGACTTGAGAGCCCGGAGGTCGAGCGAGGTTTTGGACAGAGGTGGAGAAGGCTTGGTTTTAAGGGAAGGCATGCTGCAATGGCGGCCGCGCCGCGCACCCCGGTTCCTAGCTAGAATTGTGCCCCACGCTTTCCGCGCACACATTGAATTTGCCTTGCTTTCGGCCGACTCGAAAACAACGCTCCCACTGCCATGGCTGCTGAAAATTCCTTCGAACCGGCCCACCCGCTGAAGAGCCAGAAAGCGCTCGTGACCGGCGCCAATTCCGGCATCGGCGAAGCCTGCGCGCTCGCCCTCGGCGCGGCCGGCGCGGACGTGGTGGTGAATTACGTTTCCCGACCGGAAGAAGCGGACCGCGTGGTGAAACTGATCGAGGCGCAAGGCAGCCGCGCGCTCGCCCTTCATGCCGACGTCAGCAACGAGGAACAGGTGCAGGCGATGTTCGCCGAGATGCTGAAGCAATGGGGGACGATCGACATCCTGGTGAACAACGCCGGCCTGCAACAGGACGCCGCCTTTCAGGACATGACTCTGAAACAATGGCAGCTCGTGATCAGCGTGAATCTCACCGGGCAATTTCTCTGTGCGCGCGAAGCGGTGCGGGAATATCTCCGCCGCGGCGTGGTGCCGGAAGTCTCGCGCGCGGCCGGGAAAATCATTTGCATGAGCTCGGTCCACGAAGTCATTCCGTGGGGCGGCCACGTAAATTATGCAGCGTCGAAAGGCGGCGTGATGCAGCTGATGAAAAGCATGGCGCAGGAACTCGCGCCGAAGAAAATTCGGATTAACAGCGTCGCTCCGGGCGCGATCAAAACGCCGATCAATCGCAGCGCCTGGGACACGCCGAAAGCGTTGCAGTCGCTCCTGACCTTGATTCCCGACCAGCGCATCGGCGAGCCGGAAGACATCGCGCGCACCGTCGTCTGGCTGGCCTCGGATCAATCCGATTACATCACCGGCGCGACCCTTTTCGTCGATGGCGGGATGACACTTTATCCTGGCTTCTCCACCGGCGGCTAACGAATAGACGGCGTGACGTTGACCCTGAAAGAACTGGCGGAGCAAAGCGGCGGCGAGCTTCGCGGCGACGCCGGCCTAACGATCAGCGGCGCTGCCTCGCTCGCGGAGGCGACCGCGGACGAGATCACCTTTTACGGGAACCCGCGCTACCTTCCCGCTTTCCGCCGAACGCGAGCGGGCGCGGCGTTCGTGCCGGAAGATTTCGCGGAACAAATCGTGCCGGCGCAGATTCGGGTCGCCAATCCCTCGAAGGCGTTTGAGCAGATCGTGCTCCGCTTCGCGCCGCAGCCGATTGTTTTCCCGGCGGAGATTCACCCCACGGCGGTCATCGCCGAAGGAGTGTCGTTAGGCGAGAACGTCGCGATCGGCCCGCACGCGGTGCTTGAGCCGGGCGTGCAAATTGGCGACCGCGTCCGGATCGGCGCGAACAGCTACGTCGGGCATGAAACCAAGATCGGTGCGGGCTCGACGATTTATCCGAACGTCACGATCCGCGAGCGCATCCGGATCGGTGAACGCGTCATCCTGCACCCCGGCGTGGTCATCGGCTCGGATGGATTCGGTTTTGAAAACGTCGGGGGCGCCCAGCAAAAAGTGCCGCAGATCGGCATCGTGCAGATCGACGACGACGTGGAAGTCGGCGCCGGGACAACGATCGACCGCGCGCGTTTCGGGCGGACGTGGATCCAGGAAGGAACCAAGATCGATAACCTGGTGCAGATCGGGCACAACGTGGTCGTCGGGAAACACGCCATCATCTGTGCGCAGACCGGGATCGCAGGAAGCGTGCGGATCGGTCAGCGCGTAGTCATCGGCGGGCAGGCGGGAATCATCGGCCACATCGAGATCGACGACGACACGATGATCGGCGCGCAGAGTGGCATCTCGAAGAGCCTGCACGGCGGCGCCTGGTGGGCGACGCCGGCGCTGCCGATTCGCGAGGCGAAAGAGCAACTCGCCCTGGCGCGGCGGCTGCGGAAATTATTCGACCGGGTGAAAGCGCTGGAAAAGCGCGCGGAGAGCTGACCTGCTGTCATCCTGAGCACAGCGAACGACCTCGCAAACGGGGCTCGACGTCGTTAGGCCGGGCGGCTTCGCAAAACGTTGGGAGGTCCTTCGCTGTCCGCGCGGCTCAGGATGACAAGTGGAGGCGCGTCCGCCGTTACGGGACGAGGAACACTTTCCCGCTGTAGGGATCCTTCACCTTGCTCCCCGGCGCGAAGCCGGTGACATCGACGTAGCCGCCGTTCTTGTCGTAAGGGCTATAAACGTAGCCGGCTTTCCCCGGAACCGGTTTGGCGTAGGGCAAACTCGTTTTCTCAGCGACGCTCGTGCTGGCCGGCGGCGTGCTCGAAGGCGCGGTCTGATGGGTGACCTGCGAGGCGGTGGTCGTGCTGCGGCTGGTTACCACCGGTGCGGTCGTTTGCTGGGTATTCGATTCGCGGGACGGCTCGGTTTGGACTTGGTGTCGGGTCGTCGTCGTCGTCGTCGGTGGCGGCGTGGCGGTCACGACCCGCTGCTGGTTGGTGGATTGCGTCGTCGTCGGCGGGACCTTTTGCTGGGCGGTGTTAGGCGGAACGTTGGTCGTGGATGAGGTCGTCGTTGTCGTATCGGTGGTTTCGTTCTGCTGGTCGTGCTCATCGAGGTGCAATTGATGGCGCATATATTCATGCGGCGCATCGATCACGCGGAAGGTGCTGACGGCAGCGCGCCGGGTCGTCTGGCACGCGGGGAGCGCGAGGAGGGCGAGGAGAAGGAGGGAGGTAGGGTGTTTCATTGGCATCATAAGTTTTCGGTCGTGGCAACCCGCACGCGCGGGAGATATTTTGCGGGCGCAACTTACCATAGACGCGCCGGCGCGCCTGATTGTTCAGCGATCTCGCGCGCGCCGCGTTTGCCTAACGTTCCTGCGCGACCCACTGCGTGGCGTAGCGCACCACCTCGCGCGCGCTGAGTACGCCGAGCTTCTCCTTGATGTTGGCGCGGTGCGCCTCGGCGGTTTTCTTGCTCAGGTGGAGCTGGGCCGCGATCTGGTGCATGTCGCGTCCTTCGCCGATGAGCTGGAAGACTTCCAATTCCCGATCCGTCAGGCGCTCGACCGCGTTGCGCGCTTCGCCGTTGCCCTGGATGTGATCGAAGAGCATCCGCTTCGTCATCGTCGGGCTGATGTAAATCTCCCCCGCGAGCACACTGCGCACGGCCTGGAGAATGGAATCGAGCGCCTCGCGTTTCATCACGTAACCGGCCGCGCCGGCGCGCAGGGCGCGCTCCGCGTAGAGCAGTTCGTCGTGCATCGAGACGATGAGCACCGGCAATTCCGGGCGCTCGACCTTGAACATTTTCGTGAGCTCGATGCCGTTTGCTCCGCCGCGCAACCCGATATCGACGACCGCGAGATCGAACCGCCCCGAGCGGATCGCGTCCAGCGCTGCGCCGCTGTTTTCCGCCTCCGCGCGCACCCGGAGATCAGGCTGCGTATCGAGCAACTGCATCATCCCTTTGCGAAAAAGCGGATGATCGTCGACCAGCAGAATGCTGCGCTCACGTTTCGCTTTTTTCGTGGGATCGGAATTTTTCACGGCTCAACCGGGCGCCGCCGGCGGCGTCGATCTTATGACTAAATCGCGCGCCGCGGCCTCAGTTGGATGCTGTGGATTGCGGGTTGGGGCCACGGCTCGCGGCCGCTCCATAGGACGGTTTCGCATTACGCCGCCGGCACCGCGCAGATAATGGACGTGCCGTCGCCTTTGCTGCTCTTCGCCTCGAGGGTGCCACCGACCGACTGAGCGCGGTATTTCATGATGTGGATGCCGAGCCCGTCGGTCGGGTCGTCGAGTCCGAAGCCGCCGCCGTCATCTGTGATTATGAGGGTGATCAGCCGCTTTACGCACTTGAGCGAAATGGTGATGTTCGTGGGTTGGGCGTGTTTGAGGGTGTTGTTGAGCGCCTCCTGCGCGATGCGGAAGAGGCTGAGGGCGATCGCTTCGTCGTTCACCTGAACCGGGCGCGGGCAGACGAAACGGCAGGTGATCTTAGGGGTGTGGGCGCGATAGGCCATCTCGCGCAGGGCATTGGCGAGCCCGCCGGCGCTGAGCTCGACCGGGTGCATGCCGCGGGCGAGATCGCGAGCGAGGCCGACGTTGTCGTTCACCATCTTCGCGGCATCGGAAAAGGCCCGAGCCTGCGTCTTGCTGGTCTTGCCGAGTCGCTGCGCATTTGATTCGAGGACGAAAGCGGTCGCGGCCAGTTCCTGGCAAAGGCTGTCGTGCAAATCCTGGCCGATGCGGCGTTTCTCGCGTTCGCTGATGAGGAGGATTTCCCGTTCCAACTCGGAGCGCTGGTCGATTTCGTTTTCCAGCACCTGGTTCGTCGCGGTGAGCTCGACGGTGCGTTCTTGCACCCGGAGCTCGAGTTCATCGCGCGATTTTTGCAGCGCGTCGGCGGCGAGGCGCTCTTCGGTCGCGTCGCGGGCGATCTTCGCAAAGGCACGGTGTTGTCCCTGTTCGTCGTCGAGCCGACGCATCACGCCATCGACCCAGATGCGGGTGCCGTCTTTGCGGAGATGCCAGCGGCGATCGCTCGCCGCGCCATCGCGCAGGGCGATGGCGATTTCCTTTTCCTCGCGCTTGATCGCCCGGTCCTCGGGAGTGAAAACGATCTCGCCGCACTGGCCGAGCGCTTCCTCGGCTTTCCAGCCGAAGACCCGCTCAGCGCCGGCGCTCCAGTAGATGATCTGATTGGCCGGATCGAGCATGAAGATGGCGTATTCCCGGGCGCCATCGACAAGGAGGCGGTAGCGTTCTTCGCTCGTGGCGAGGGCTTCGAGGTGGTTCTTTTCCTCGGTGATGTCGCGGGCGATGCCAGCGAGGCGGGTGATCGCGCCGTCGCCGTCGCGCACCGGGAAGCCGGTGTCGCGAATCCACCGCTGCTCGCCATCGCGCGGGCGGACGACCCGGTAATCGAGGGTGACGGTTTCACCGCTCGAGCAGGCGGGGAAGCATGCCGCCGACGCGCTCGCGGTCGTCGGGATGAACCAATTCGCGCCAGCGGCCGATGTCGCGCAGGATCGCATCGCGCGGTTCGCCCCAGATGTGTTCGTAGGCGGCGCTGATGTAATCGAGCTGGCCGCTCTCGGGGTTGACGATCCAGAGGACATCGGAGGAGTTCTCGGCGAACTGGCCGAAGCGCTCCTCGCTTTCGCTGAGGGCGCGGAAGGCTTCCTTGCGGGAGGTGATGTCGAGGACGTATTTCACGCTGTCGCCATTCGGGAGCCGGCTGGCGGCGAAGAGGCCCCACCAGCGGCTGCCGTCCTTGCGCAGGTATTCCTTTTCGTAGGCCGTGATGTGGCCGGTTTTCTGGAAGTTCTTCGAAAGCGGAGCGGTGCGGGCCATCCATTCGAGCGGAGTCATGGTGTCGAGGCGCACGCGGCCGCTTTCCAGGTCCTCGCGGTCGTAGCCGCTCATCTGGAGGAAGGCGTCGTTGGCGTCGGTGACGGTGCCGCTGGCATTAAAGAAGAGGACGCCGACGGTCTCGACTTCGAAGGCCTGGCGGAGGCGCTCGGCGCTGGCGCGCAGTTCTTCCTCCATCCGCTTGCGGGCCGAGATGTCGACGAAGGTGATGACGACGCCGTCGATCTTATCGTCGGCGGTGCGGTAGGGTTTGATGCGGACGAGGAACCAGAGGCCGAGGCCGGCCGCGATCTCGCGATCGACGGTGCAGAGTTTCTCCAGGACCTGCGAGGCATCGGCGCTCAGCTCGGGATATTCGAGCTTGTGGGTGATGTCGGAGAGGGGGCGGCCGATGTCGGAGGAGAGGAGGTTAAAGACTTCCTGGACGGGAGGGGTGAAGCGTTTGAGGCAAAGCCGGCGATCGAGAAAGATGGTGCCGACATCGGTGGCGGCCATGAGGTTTTGCAGATCGCTGTTCGCCTCGCTGAGGTCGTTGACGCTGGCCTTGAGCTCCTGGTTCACGGTCGAGAGCTCTTCGTTCATGGACTGGAGTTCTTCCTTGCTCGTCTCGAGTTCCTCGGCGGTGGAGCGAACTTCTTCGTTCATCGACTGGAGTTCTTCGTTGGAAGCTTTCAGCTCTTCGTTCGAGGCTTCGTATTGCTCGACGGTGGCGCTGAGTTGTTGCTTCACCTGTTGCAGCTCGGCCTCGAGGTGGCGGGCGAGAGTGTCGTCTTCATGCGCCGGCGGCCGCTCCGGTGGCGGCGCGTGGCTCTTGGCCTCGAAGACGATAAGCATGAACCCGGCGGCGAGGTCTTGTTCATCGACCGGTTGGACGTGGACGTCGAGCAACTCGGTCTGGCCGTTCACTTCGAGGGCCGTATTCGCGATGGAGATTCTCCGGCCTTCCTGCCGGGCCCGGAAAATCGCGGTGCGCAGCTCCAGCCGGAGCGCTGGGTGAACGAGGGTGAAGAGATTGGCGGAGGGTTCGCCGCCGCCAAATTGCAGGTAGCGCCCGGCGTGCTCGGAAAGGTGGACGACGTCCTGGTCCTGGTTAATGACGATGGAGGGCGGGCCGTATTTTTCCAGCAGCTTCAGGTGCACCTCGCCGAAGAGCAGGGCGCGTCGCTCGTGCGCTTCGGCGGTCGGGATATTGTCCGGCGACGCGCTCAGCTCCGGCGGCGACATGGCCGCCATCGCGGAAGAACGCGGCCGCGGAAGCTCGCGGATCGGCCGGAGCGTTGGCGACAACGGGAGCGCCGGAATCATCCAGCTCGGCCGCGGCGCGCTCCGGCGGACGTAGAGGCGATGATGTTTCTCCAGCGGTGCGAAAAGGGCTCCCGCCTCCTCGACGCTTTCCGAGCCGCCGACAAAAAGCAGCCCAGTCGGTCGCAGCGCGAAATGGAAAATATCCAGCACGCGCGCCTGCGTCTCGCGCTTCAGGTAAATGAGGAGGTTGCGGCAGGAAATGAGGTCGAGCCGGGAAAAAGGTGGATCGCGCAGGATGTCGTGGGCCGCGAAGAGCACCCGCTCGCGAATCTCCGTCTTCACCCGGTAGCGGCCGTGATCGCGTCCGAAGAATTGCCGCAGCCGCTCCGGCGAGACATCGGCCTCGATCGTGGTCGGGTAAATCCCGATCCGCGCATCGACGATCGATTCCTCGTCGATATCGGTCGCGAAGACCTGGACCTTCGGCGGATTGTCGAGCTTCGCCGCGTGCTCGCAGAGAAGCATCGCGATGGAGTAAGCCTCCTCGCCGGTCGCGCAGGCCGGCACCCACACGCGCACTTGGTCGTTGCCGGTCTTCCCGGAGAAAAGCTGCGGCACATTCGCCTCCAGCGCCGCGAAGGCGTCGCGATCGCGGAAAAAATGGGTGACGCTGATGAGCAGATCCTGGAGCAGCGCGCGCGCTTCACCGGTATGGCCGCGGAGAAATTTCAGGTAGGCCGGGATGTTCTCCATCGAGTTGACCTGGAGCCGGCGGGCGATCCGCCGCAGCACGGTAGCGCGCTTGTAGTGCGAAAAATCGTGGTTCGTCTGCGTGCGCAAATGCGCCAGCACATCCCGCAGCGCGCTCTCGTCCGCCGGGTCATCTGTCTGCCGCGCGACCGTGCGGCCCGCCCGGAGCTTCTTCTTCGGGAGCGCCGTCATCGCTTTCCGGGGGCAGCTCCATCCGGTTCTCGTTTTGCACGAACTCGAGCAATTTGCCCGGCATTTCCCGCACCGGCAGCACCCAGTCCACCATCCCCGTATCGATCGCCGACCGGGGCATCGAATCGTGTTGGGCCTCCTGCGGATCCTGCGCGATCGTCAGCCCGCCCTGCGCTTTGATGTGCTTCAACCCGATCACCCCGTCGCTGTCCGTGCCGGTGAGCACCACGCAGACCGAGCGTTGCCCGTAGGCATCGGCGAGCGTGCGAAAAAAGAGATCGATCGCGACGCGCCGGCCGGGAGCCTGTTGGCGCTCGCTCAGATCGAGAGCGCCCTCTGCGATCGTGAGATGTTTGTCCGGCGGGATCACGTAGACATGATTCCGCCGCACAGTTTCCCGATCCGTCACCTGCACCACCGGCATCGCGGTCGTCCGCTGGAGGATTTCCGGGAGGTTGCTCTCGTGCTCCGGCGCGAGATGCATCACCACGACGAAGACCAGCCCGGAATCCGGAGGCATGCTTTCAAAGAACTGGAGCAGCACCGCGACGCCGCCCGCCGAGGCGCCGAGACCAACCACGCCGACCGGCGCCTCGCCGTTCAACCCCGCATCCGGCTCAGGCCGGCGAGGCGATGGCGGCGGAGGTTTCGAGGTGGGCATGGCGCTGAGAACTCGTTAGGCGCAGCCTTTGCGCCGGGTCTCAGCCTAGACCGGTCAGCGCAAAGTAGCGATCTCTTAACGCTCTTCGCGACGCCGTTGGCCGGATACTTCTCGCGGCGTCGCCAGGACGACCAGCGGCGATCCAAGCCTGGGAGGGTCAACCAAGCGCGCCGCCACCTCGGCGGCGCGCCGTGTTTTACTCGGTGGCTTCGCCGGCGGCGCGGTTCGCTTCGCCCTCGGCCTGGCCCTCGCGGCTGCTGCTGGCGAGACTCTCTTCTTCCGGCCGTCCAATCGTGGGATTCTGTTCCTCGACGTTTTCCTGCTGATTCGGTCCTTCTTTTTTCTGTGCCATAACTTGTTCTCCTTTGTTCGTTAGGCATCCATCGTCCATCCCCAGCCAGCACGCAACTTTTTCGCGCGCTCGACGTGAGCTGGCGCTGGCCTTAGCCCGCAGAAACGGGATCGCTCCGGAAGAGCGATCCCGTTCCCGCTTTCGGGCTCGGTAATTATTCTGCTTCGACGTTGATGCTCTCGGCGAGCTTGGTCAGCTTCTTATCCGTCGCGCCCTCTTCATCGAGCGTTTTCTGGAGAAGTTTCGCCCCCGCCTCGTCGCCGAGGAGCCGGGCGTAGGTGCGCGCGGTGCCGTAGCCGGCTATCTCGTAATGTTCCACCCTTTGCGCCGCGGTGATCAGGCCCGCGTCGCGCACATCGTCCTCGGCGTCCTCCTCGATCATTTCCTGGCCTTCCTTGAGCACACCTTCCATGCCTTTGCATTTCGGTCCGCGGGTGGTCTCGTCGTGGCTCTTGAGAATTTTCTCGAGACGGACGGCATGTTCCTTGGTTTGTTCGAGATGTTGTTTGTAGGCGTCGGCCAGTTTGGGATGGCTGGCGGCTTTCACCATTTTCGGAAGGGCTTTGATGATTTGGTTTTCGGCGCTGAAAAGGTCTTTCAGCTCGTGGATGTAAAGGTCTTGCAGGGTTTCAAGTTTCATATGCGTTTTAATCGGAGACCCCCGCCGATGTAGCTGTGTTATTTTCGCGATCTAGGTCTAAGACCGACGACGGCACCATTCTCCCAGAAACATTCGCGGGTTGGGGATTTTGCCGAGGGATGGTTTGGTGCCACATCTCATTGCGCCTTGTACTAACGCAGGGCGGCCACTCAGGAAAAAGCGGCGCTCCGGAGAGAGCGCCGCTTGCTTTGGCCGGCCGGTGTAACTCCAGCCCGCTACGCGAACTCTTCCGGGAGTCGGTTAGAACCGACTCCTGAGGATTAGATTTAGGATTACGGGATCGACCGACCCTTTTGCGTTTTGGCTTCGTATCTTCAAGGCCGATCGTCCCATCCGCGAGGACTTCCTCGCGGAAGTTCGAGCAGGTGGCGGGCTAACCTTCATGCGGCCTGGTCAAGGAATGGTCAGGCTTGTTGACGGTGCGGTTAGCATCGCGTCGTTAATGAGGAAGCCGTGATTGGGCCGGGAAAGCAGAAAGGGCATCCAGCGTTTCCGCCAGATGCCCTCGCGCCTGCGAGTCTCCTCGCAGCTTTCCGGGAGCCGGATCGGACGGCTCCCGGGCAAGTTATATTTCAGTTACTGTCTTACGGCAGGATGACTTGGACTTCGTTCGAGCAGTCGCCGGAGTCGGTCTCACAGACCTGATACGTAAACGTGCCGGTCGATGCCCGTACGTTCACCTTGGTGTTTCCATCGTCCGGAGTCGTCTGCACGACCGCGCCATTTTGCAAGACGTTGATAGTGCCCCCGTCGGCCGGTGTCCACTTTAGTGTGACCTGCGACTTGGGACCCTTGGTGCGATGAGTAGCCGTGAGTGTGATGCCTCCGCCGCTGCCACTCGAGAGCTTGAAGCTGCCGATGCGCGTGCGCCAGTTGAAGGAGCTGGTCGAGTCGTAATACTCTTGCGTGTAGTAAAAGGTCGAGTCATCGACCGGGTCGACTGTGAGGTCGCTGTAATCACCCCAGCGGTTGCTGGTGTTAATCTGCGCGCCGGTGCCGTCATAGAGGTGTGCTTCACCTTGGGCGAAGGTACCGAGCGGGTCGTTTTTCAACCGGCCCGCATAACGGAGCTGCGGGAAGATGGTCGCATCCGAGGCGCTGAAGCCAGCCGCCATGTTACCCGCGCCGTCCATCGCCACGCTGGCCATCCAGCGATTGGTCGAGTCGGGCGAATAGGTGCCTTCCTGGAAGATCGTTTCCGGACCATTCGAGACGCCGCGCAATTCGAACCAGCGAATGCCGGCGACGCCGCTGACGCTGACGGTGAAGTTACCGACGAGTGCTTCGTGGTCGCCGAAATTACGATACGCGAGACGGAACATTAACCGGTCGGCGATCGCATCGAGCTTGTTGGTGCTCGTCTGCCCCAACTGCGGGATGCAGTTGCGGTTCCCCGGGCAAAGCTGGGTGAAGGCCGCTGCCGTGGGAGAGCTGAACAAGGTAAAGGTCGAGTTCGTGGGAGTCACGAAATCGGCGTGGAAGTGATAGGTGTCGTACTTACCCGAGTCCGGGAAGAGGACGAACGAGTTCGGCGCCCCGGCCGGCGGCAAGGTCGAGCCGTCCAGATCGGCCGGCAGGAACGGGGCCTTGCTGGCGCCCAACGCCGGGAAAGTGATGAAAGTCGCGGGCTGGCCGGCGAGCATCTTCGCACGATCGAAAGCAAACGCCTGCGGTCCGAGATAGGCCGTGCCCGAGGAATTGAACACGTTCATGCTCATGTAATAAGCGTCGGGCCACACGCCAAGGTGCGGATAATCGAAGAAGTTGGTTCCGAGATGGAAGCCATAACGATTATACGAACCGGTCGCATCGCTCGAGGTCGAGACAGCGATACACTCGTCGGTCGGGATACCCGAGCCGGCGAACTGCGAGATGATCCAGCGATTCGCGATCTGATCGTAAAGCACGACAGGGTCGCCGTCGCCAGAAGTCTGGCAAACGCCGCCGAAACCCGACCAGATGGAGACAATGCTGACCGGACCGAGGACGGAAGCGCCGGTAGTCTTGTTGAACACTTGGTAACCTTCATTCACGATCTGGACGTATTGGGTCGCGCCCACTTCACCGTTCGGGTCGGGAGGCGCGCAGCTGCAAACCACACCCGGGAACTGGATGCCCGCGAAGTTCAGAATCGGAGCCGGAATGCTCGGAGCCAATTGGCTGAGCAAGGTCCCGCGATCGACCACCAAGTCCGGCGCGTCTTTATGCGAGAGGGGGATAAGCGGATTCTCCGCTGCTTCATGCTCTTGAAGAGCTTGTTCCGGCCATGCTGGCATGTCGCGCAGCGGTTTCGAGACGTCGTTGTGGTAAGAGGGAACCACGGTCGGACGTCCGACGGATTTATTGGAACCCGCCGCTGTAGCGGTCGAGCTCGAGTTCACGCTCAGAGCCAACAAGGCGAGGAGGACGCCGCTGGACGTAAGCAAAGAGCTAAAGAGCACGCGGGGGTTAATAAACGCGCTCCGAGAAGCTGACTTTTTTTTCATTAGTATAGTATTTTTCCTTCTTGGTGTTGTGGTGTGGTCAGGCAAAAGGACTCTCTTACCTGTTATGGAAGGCTATCAAACCTGACTGGCTCCAGCCAACTTTTTAGCCTTACAAATTCGTCAGATGATCTGCGAATTTTCGAAATTACGCAGATCTCCAATCCACGTTACAAGTGACTAAAGGGGAACGATTAACCGATATGAATACTCTGGAATTCGAGCTGTTTGCCTAACGATTCGGCCAGGTTGCGAGCACGATTCCCGCGAGCAGGAAAGTCAGTGCCGCCGAGAGCAGGCAGAAGGGGCAAAACGCGTGGAGCACGAATGCCTGCAGGTAGAGAAAGCCCAGTGTCGCCAGGAACATCACCGCGACCATTCCGTGGAGGACCGTGCGGGCTTTGGCATAACCGAAAGCCAGGCAAATCGCCGCGCTGAAAACCACGAAATAAGCCGCCACGCCGAAGGCCGCGGTCGGAATCTGACCCACCGTCGCGTAAACGCTGCTCAGGACGGTGGAACAACCAGACGACGGGCCGCAGACCGAGTCGTCGCCCGTCAGGTGCATCACCGTGAGAAAAGTGGCGTCCGCCAGACCGACCAGCGCCAGCAACGCCATGATCGCGGCTGCGACCGTTTGCCGCCTGCTCGAATGCGGGATGCTCGGCTTGGACCGTTGGGCGCGACGAGCCAAAATCAGCTTCCCTTTTTCATCGCGATCGCCGTATCGATCTCTGCGCGCAGGCTTTCCGTGGTAAACATCCCTTTCGTCTGCTGCCCATTGATGTAGATCGTCGGCGTATTTCTGACCCCGCGCTCCACGCCCGCGTCCCCTTCCGCCATGATCCGTGATTTGGTCTGCAGCGAGGTCGCGTCCGCCATGAACTGCTCCTGATTCAAACCAAGCGACGCGGCGTAGGCCGCAAAAAATCGGCCCGGGTTGGAAGCCTTGCTCCAAACCTCCTGGTATTTGTAAAGCAGATCGTGCATCTCCCAGAAATGTCCCTGTTCGGCGGCCGCCTCCGCCGCCATCGCCGCCTCGAGCGCATGCGCATGCATGGCGAGGGGAAACTCATGGAAAACCAAGCGCAGTTTCGGCCCGTACACGCTCGCCAGTTGATCGATCATCTCGGTCGTTTTCGCGCAGGAAGGGCACTGGAAGTCCCCGTAAATCTCCAGCGTCGCCGGAGCGTTCGCGGGTCCGCGGACATGCCCTGAGTCGGCCGCTATCGTCGGGTTCGGCGGCGCCGCGATATCGGGCGGGATCGTCGAGTTAGGACCGGCTGGCGAGGCAGGATTAACGGGCGAGGAGGATTAACGGGCGAGCTGGCCGCCAGCGCAGGCGGCGGCGTCGGCCGCATTTTCTCCCGGTAAAGCCACGTCGCGGTCGCCGCCGTCACAATCGCGACCACGAGAATAATGAGAACTGGCAGGTAACGTCGCATAGGAGTTGGCCGCGGACTCTATCCCGCGAAACGCCGCTTTCGCAACTCCTCTCCTGTCGTCAGCCTCGTTGCGCCGGCCCGGCGCGAATGTTAGCGTCGCCGCTCCCGATGAGCCAAAACTACAAGGACACGCTCAACCTGCCGAAGACGGATTTCCCGATGAAGGCCGGCCTCGCCGCGCGTGAGCCTGAGATGCTTCAGCGCTGGCAGGAGGAGGACCTTTACGGGCAAATCCAAAAAGCTCGCGCCGATGCCGAGCTTTTCGTCCTTCACGACGGTCCGCCCTTCGCCAACGGCGACGTCCACATGGGCACCGCGCTCAATAAAATCCTCAAGGATCTCGTGGTGAAATCGAAGACCATGGCCGGTTATCGGGCGCCCTTCGTGCCGGGCTGGGACTGCCACGGACTGCCGATCGAATACAAAGTCATCAAGGAAGCCAAACACCTTTCCCCGCTCGAAGTGCGCCAGCGTTCCGAAGCCTTTGCGAAGAAGTTTATCGACATCCAGCGCGAGCAATTCAAGCGGCTCGGGGTCTTCGGCGATTGGGCGCATCCGTATCTCACGATGAATCCCGCCTACGAGGCGGAAATCCTTCGCGCCTTCGCGGTTTTCGTCGAGCACGGATTGGTCTACGAATCGCTTAAGCCGGTCTTTTGGAGCACCGGCGCGCAGACCGCGCTGGCCGAAGCCGAGGTCGAATACCAGGATCGCCACGACACCGCGGTTTACGTGAAGTTTCCGATCGTCACCGGCTCGTTAGGCGGGAAAGCCAGCATCGTTATCTGGACGACCACGCCGTGGACCTTGCCGGCTAACCTCGCGATCGCGGTCCATCCGAAAGAGCGCTACGTCTCGCAGAAATTCACCCGCGGCGACGACCACGATGTCTTCGTTCTCGCGCAAAGCCTAACGAGTGCCTTCACCGCCGCGACCGGCTGGGAACCGGACGGCGAACCGCTCGACACCTTTCCCGGGACAAAGCTCGAAGGCATCGGCGTGCAACATCCTTTTCTCCCGCGCACGTCGATCGTCCTCACCGCCGACTTCGTGACCATGGATACCGGTACCGGCGCCGTCCACATCGCGCCCGGCCATGGCGACGATGATTATTCGTTAGGCAAAGCGAGCAGCCTGCCCATCCTCTCACCCGTCGACGATCACGGACGTTACACTGACGAAGTCGGACTTCCCGATCTCGTCGATAAGTATGTCTTTGATGCCAATCCCGACATCGTAAAACTCCTCCGCGACCGTCACATGCTCGTGGCCGAGGAGACCTACGCGCACAGTTATCCTTACTGCTGGCGCTCCAAGACGCCGATCATTTTCCGCGCGGTCGAGCAGTTCTTCATCCGCATCGACGACCTGCGGGCGCGCGCGCTGGCCGCGATCACCACGGTAAAGTGGCTTCCTCCTTGGGGCGAGAATCGTATCGCCGGCACCGTCGAGTCGCGGCCGGATTGGGTCATTTCGCGGCAGCGGAGTTGGGGCGTGCCTCTTCCCGTTTTCTATTCGGCTGATAACCAGGCGATCCTTGATCCAACTTGGATCCGTCGCCTGGCTGAGCTTGTCGCGAAGCGCGGCTCGAACATCTGGTTCGAGTTAGACGATGCTGCCTTGGCGAGTGAGTTAGAGTTACCCGAGGGCACGCGCCACCGCAACGACACCATCGACGTCTGGATTGATAGCGGGGTTTCTCACCAGGCGGTGTGCGCCACTCACCCTGAGCTTCGCGATCCCGCCGATATGTATCTCGAGGCGACCGACCAGCATCGCGGCTGGTTCCAGTCATCGCTCATGACCAGCGTCGCCCTGCACGATCGCGCGCCGTATAAGACCTGCGTCACGCACGGTTTCGTGGTCGACGTCGACGGCAAGAAAATTTCCAAGTCGAGCACGTACAGCAAGCCGATGGACGCCGGCCATTTCGTTAGCCGCCACGGCGCCGACATCGTCCGCCTCTGGGTGAGCAGCGTTAACTACACGGATGACGTTCCCTTCTCCGAGGAGATGTTCACCCGCCTCGGCGACACCTATCGCCGGATTCGGAACACCCTCCGCATTCTTCTCGGAAATCTGCACGACTATCAGCCTAACGAACAAATGATCGGCGACCGATCTCTCGTCGATCGCTGGATTCTCGATCGGCTCCAGGGAGTGATCGACGAATGCCGCGCCGCCTACCAAAATTACGAGTTCCACAAGGTTTATCACACCTTGAACCAATTCTGTGCGGTCGATCTGAGTAGTCTCTATATCGATATCACGAAAGACCGGATGTATTGCGACGCCCCGACCGCGCCGCGTCGTCGCGCGACGCAGGCGGCGATGGCGGAAATCTTCGACGCCTTGTGCCGTCTTCTCGCTCCGATTCTTGCCTTCACTGCGGAGGAAGCCTGGGATTATCTCGACTCGAGGAGTTCGGTCCACCTTCAGGTCTTTCCCGAACCGCGCGCGAGTGCGAAAGATCCAGTCGTTAGAGCGGAGATAGAAGAGTTACTCAGGCTGCGCGGCATTGTTGGGCCGGCAATCGAGAAAGCGCGCCAGGAGAAACTGATCGGTAATGCGCTGGAAGCCGAAGTCACGCTTCATTGCGATGCGCGAATTGCTACCTCTTTCCCGCGTGAAGAGCTGGAGGAGTTCTTCATCCTAAGTGACCTGAAGCTGGAAACAGCCAGCGAACCGAGTGCGACCGTCGGGCGTACCGGCTACAAAAAATGCGCCCGCTGCTGGCGCCACCGGGCTGCCGTCGGCACGATCGCGGCTTATCCTGATCTTTGCGAGCGCTGCGCCGAAGTGGTGGAGGCGATCGCTTGAAGATCCTGCTCCTGCTCACGCTGCCACTCTACGCGCTCGATCAGGTTACTAAGAATCTCATCCTGCGTTTCGTCGATCCCGCCGAGCCGACGGGCGTCATTCCAAATTTTTTCACGCTTGTCCATGTGACTAACTCCGGCGCCGCCTTCGGCTCCTTCTCGAATAACAACGGCTTCTTCATCGCGCTCTCTTGCATCGCACTCGTGGTTGTGACTGTCCTTCTCTTCCGCCGCGAGCCAGCCGACCCATGGCGTCAACTCGCCCTTGGCCTGCTCCTCGCCGGCATCCTCGGTAACCTTACCGACCGCCTTCTGCACGGCCACGTGATCGATTTCCTGCTCTTCGACTTCGGCTCACACGTCCCGCGAATTTTTCATCCGTGGCCGGCTTTTAATGTCGCTGACTCCTGTATCTGCATTGCGGTCGTCTGCTTCATCATCCACTCCTTTCGCCAGGAGCGGGCCGAAGCGAAAACAGAGGCGCCTTAGCGCCGTCCGGACCTTCGCGATCCTGTCGCGGCCCTGACCTGCGGTGCGGAAGGAGTCATCAGAGGCCTTACTTTCTCGATCGCTTCTTTTACGTAAATTTGCCCGATGCGCGCCCTGATTCTCATCGATCAAGAACCGATGCGCGCGTCACTCGCCGACGCGTGCAAGGAGGCGATGACCCGATTGGAGATGGCGCGGGTGGGTTGGCATCATTTCGAGCGCAAGGACAAACCGGCTTTCGCCCGTTGGCGCGCGCGCGAATTCGGCGCGCTCCTCAGCACGGCGCGGGATGTGGAGACGCAGATCCGCGACGCCCAGGCGCTCGTGCATGAAGTGGAATCAGAGATGCGCCGTGTTTTTCAGGACCCGTATAGTGCTTACCAGCGGGTCATGTCGCGACGGGGAAATCCCGCGTCCCCGGCTGAGGAGACAGCTACCGATTCACAGACGAGAGGCGCGGCGCGAAAGGTAAGCGACTTCGAGAAGGAGGCGCTTTTCCAGGAATGGGTGAAAAGCTCGCTGGGCACGAATCCGGATAAGATGGACGACGAAGCTTACTCCGCCACCTTTGAAGCTTTTAAGACTCACATGTTTCGGAATCCCGTCGAAGAACCGCGCCCGCGGGACGCAACCCGTGCCCGTCCGCGGTTCGCAGATCAAATGGAGGACGACTTACCAGCGGAAGGTCCGGTCGATGACTCTTCGCCCGTGGATGCGAGGGTTCGTGAGCTTTATCGCAGACTCGTTAGGCGGTTGCACCCGGATCTGCGGGCAGATGGATCAGCGGCCGCCTCGGCGTTATGGCACGAAGTGCAGGAGGCTTATGCGGCGAGCGACGTCGCGCGACTGGAAATCCTGCTCGCCTTGAGTGACATCGAAGCGAACCGCACCGCGGATCAAACCGTGTCACAAATGCAGGCCGTTTTCGCGGAGCTCGAGCGGGCTTCCCGCGCCTTGGAGATGAGCTTGCAGGAAGCCGGGCGCGAAGACGCCTGGGACTTTGCCCGTCTCGGCGCGAATCCGAGTTTGCGCACGCGTGTGCAACGGCAGCTCAAAGCCGATCTGGCTCATCGGACGCAACGACTTACTGTGCTGACACAGATGATTGCCGAATGGGCCCAAGGCCCGATTGCCAACCGGAAAGTGCATCTGGTCAGAGCTGCCCGATCGCTATAGAAAAACAAGTCCGTGGCTGAAGCAGTCCTCTCCGCGGACCCACGCTTCGTCGGGCGCGAGCGTCAGCCCGGCCTCGATCTCCTGCGGGCGCTGGCGATCGTCTTGGTCGTCTTCTACCACTCAGGAATCTACGGCTTTGCTCTTCCACATCGCTGGCATCGCTTCGGTTGGATTGGCGTTGATCTCTTCTTTGTCCTCAGTGGTTATCTGATCGCCGGGCAACTCCTTACACCTTTGGCTCAAGGCCGACAGTTAAACCTCCGTCACTTCTTTGGGCGCCGTGCTTTGCGCATTCTCCCTGCCTATCTCGTCATCCTGGCTATCTATTTTCTTCTGCCGACTTGGCGTGAGTTTCCTGAGATGCCGCCGCTTTGGAAGTTCCTCGCCTTTGTGCAGAACATTGGGCTCCGCGGCGGCACCGCCTTCTCGCATGCGTGGTCGCTCTGCGTAGAGGGTCAATTCTATCTTGTCCTGCCGTTCGTGCTCGTCGTCATTGTCCGGCATCGAAACGCCGGTCTCGTTCTGGCGATCGCCATGATCGGGATGGGATTAGTTCTGCGCGGAGTATTAGGTTATGCGAATCCTGGAGAGACCGGCGTCTCACTCCGAGCCTTCCAGCGTTTCATCTATTATCCGACCTGGACGCGTCTCGATCCGTTGGTCTGCGGCGTGAGCCTCGCCGCAATCGAGTGTTCCTGCGCAAGCTGGTGGCGCTGGTTGCAGAATGCCGCACGCTGGCTCTGGGTCATCGGATTGGCGGCGATCGGTTATGGCTTATCGCTCGGGGAATCTGACCTGACAGTCGCGACTTGTGTCTGGCAGTTTCCGCTCATCGCTTTCGGGATGAGCATCATGTTAATCTGTGCGGTCAGTCCAAGGCTGCCGCTTCGCCGGCGCACTCTGCCGGGGGCCGCTTTTGTCGCCAGTATTGCTTACAGCGTCTATCTTAGCCACAAGCTGGTCATCCATGCTGTGACTCAGTTATGCACGCGCTGGCAGGTCCCGCTCGCCTCGGTTGCCGGGGTTAGCCTGAATATCTGCGCGATCTTTCTCGCCGGCACGGTTCTCTTCTTCGCGGTCGAAAGGCCATTCCTGCAACTTCGACGGCGTCGACTGCTGCCTAAGACTTCGGCGCAGCCATGATTTCTTCTGGACGCTGCTTCCGCCAATAACGCAGCGCCGCAGTCACGGCCATGTAACTAGGGTCAGCCGCTTCGTAGTCAACGACCTGCTCGCGCGTCGCTCCGCCATTCTGCAGGTCATAGGCTTCATACTCGGCAAAAGCCGGAACTAGTTGCGCCTGATCTTCTCCGGCCCGGAGCCGATCACGAAACCACTCTGACCAGCGCTGCACCCGCTCATCCAACTCAGAAAAATGTGACTCAAACTCGCCTTCGACGAGGCCGAAGTGAGGAAGATAGAGCTTCGACGCGCCTAAGTCACGAATCTTGCGAATCGATTCTCTCCAAGCCTCGACGTCCAGCTCCGGTGGAACGAAAGGCGGGATTGCCGGTCCATCTCCTATCCGCACCCCGGCTATGTCGCCACCGAAGACGTTATCATCCCAGTGATAGATGTGGTGATGAGTCGCGTGGCCCGGCGTTGAAATCGCATGCACCTTCAGGTTTCCCAACTGCACGGTGTCTCCGTCCTCCAACACTCTTAAACGCTCCGGCTGCACCGCTCGCACGCGACCCCAAAGCCGCTCCATCTCGCTCCCGAAGATACGCGTGGCGGACTCGACGAGTTTGCGCGGGTCAGCCAGGTGCGGTGCACCGCGCGGATGCACATAGACCGTGGCGCCTAACTCGGCAAAGCGCCACGCGGCGCCCGCGTGGTCGAAGTGAATATGACTTACTAAGACCTGACGGACATCAGCCGGTTTGTGACCCAGCTCGCGCAATGCGGCCGCGACGTTGTCAAAGGTCGACTCAGGTCCAGTATCGAACAGCGCCAGCCCGTCGGTAGTTTCCATCGCCGTGGCGGCGATGATTCCCGGTCGGCCGAGCTGAAGCGTATCGAGGACGTGAACCATTCACGGATTATTCGCCTTGGCGGGGTTGCGATTTGGAAACGACGGAATCGGAGGCAGATTGTAGCCCTTCGTTTTCAGATCGGTCTGGATTTCCTGGATCGCACGATCAAGCTGCTGGTCTTCTCCATGGAACTCCTTGGACGGATCGTTATCCACCACGATATCCGGATCGACTCCATGTCCTTCGATGACCCAGCCTTTGCCTTCCTTCGAGTAAGGTGCGAACTCCGGCTTGAAGAATTGTCCGCCGTCCGCGAGCGGAAGCGGATTGCGAATTCCTACCACGCCGCCCCAAGTCCGTTTTCCGATAAGCTTGCCGAGACCAAGGGTTTTGAAGCGGTAGGGAAAGATATCGCCATCCGAGGCCGAGAACTCGTCGCACAGCGCCACCAGCGGACCGAGGAAAGTCTGCGGCGGATTCGGTTGAGGCGTTCCGTTGCGGGCCATTTCAATCATGACCAGCGCGCGCCGCAAGCGCTCGATCACCAGAGGTGAAACAAAGCCACCGCCGTTGCCGCGGACGTCAACAATAAGTCCCTTCTTGCGAACCTGAGGGAAGAAGAGCTTGGTGAACTGATTCAAGCCGGGTTGTCCCATGTCGGGGATATGGACATAGCCGACCTCGCCATTGGTCTTCTTAGAGACCTCGTCGATGTTCTTCTGCACCCAGGCAAGGTAGTAAAGAGGTGACTCGTCCGCGGTAGGCACGACCGTAACGTCGCGCGCACCGGCGTCGGTCGGTTTAGAATTAACCCGCAGGATGACTTGTTTGCCGGCGGTCCCGATCAACAAGTCGTAGATATTAGGCACGCTGGAGACCGGTGTGCCGTTCACCGCGAGGATATATTCCCCAGCCTTTACGTCGACTCCTATCTCGGTCAGCGGTGAGCGGGTCGCGTCATCCCAATTTTCGCCCGGGAGAACCCGGTCGATGCGATAAGCTTTGCTCGCCTGGTCGCGCGATAGTTCCGCGCCGAGCAAGCCGAGCTTGATCCGGGGCGTTTCCGGGCGTTCGCCGCCCGCAACGTAAGTGTGGCCGTTGTTTAACTCACCAATCAGTTCACCGAGAAGGTAGGTGAGATCGTTCCGATGATTTACATACGGAAGCAGCGCCGCATACTTATCGCGCATCGCTTTCCAATCGACGCCGTTCATGTTCGGCGCATAGAAGAAATCACGCATCTGCCGCCAGCACTCGAAGTAAATTTGGTTCCACTCCGCGTGGCGATCCAGTTGCATGTCGAGCCCTTCGAGCTTTACGCCATGATCCTTTGTATCGAGCTTGTCTTTAGGCAAATCTACGATGGAATAGTCCTTACCCATTTTCACCAGCATCTTCTTGCCGTCTTTCGTTATCTCGTAACCTGCGACATCGCCCAAGACGGTCTCTTTACGATCTTCCAGGCTATAGGAGCAAAGATGGTACTTGCGATCGCCAGGACCCTCCTCGTCGCCCGAATCGGCGTCATCCCCGACTGTGTGGCGAAGGTAAAAGACGCGACCATCGACCAGCCGCAGATCGCTGTAATCGGCCGGGGTGATTTCCAATCCTACGATTCGATTCTGGATCCCATCCGTGTCGACCTTTACGACGACAGGTTTCTTTCCATCCTTGTCCTTCTTGTCTTCCGCCTTGTCCTTTTTCGCGTCTTCCCCTTTCTTGTCGTCTTTGCCGACTTCATCACTCTTCGGTGCGAGAGGAGATTTTGTATCCTTCGCCAGAGTAACGAGGTAAACGCGTTGCATGTCGAGATAGAGAGCCTCGAATTCCTGCGCACCGAAAGTCGGCTTGAAATCGCGGCTCGAGGATAAAAGCAGATATTTCCCATCATCGCTGAAACGAACCCGACCGGCGGAATACCAGTCGTCCGTAACCACGATCGGCTTCTTGTTGGCAACCGAAGAAATATAGACCTTTTCGAAGCCGTTTTCTTCCGGCCGCGACCATGCTATCCATTGGCTATCCGGCGACCAATCATAGGACCCGAATTCGCCTTCCTTGTCCTGATCCACTTCAGTCACGGCCTTGCTCGCGACATCGACGTAACGCAATCGTTGGAGCCGATCGCTCCAGAGGAGCTTCTTACTGTCGGGCGACCAGACTGGTTGATAGTAATAAGTATCGGCACCTTTGGTAACCTGTTGCGGCTCGCCTTTTCCATCCTGCGACCGGACATAGAGCTCATTCTCTCCGGTGGCATCAGAGTTATAAGCGATCCATTTGCCGTCGGGAGACCAAATCGCGTCCCGTTCATGCGCGCCGGAGGTCTTAGTCAGGTCGCGCGGAGTCCCATTTTTCGCGGGGACCGAGAAGAGGTCGCCGCGGGCGACAACGACGACGCGCTCGCCGTCCGGCGCCGGGCTAACCGATTCGATGTGCTTGGCGGCATCGACCATCCCGGAACGGCCGCTATCGAAATCCTCCTTGATCTCGATCGGGACCGGCGTGGCTTTGCCGTTGGCAAGATCATAGCGCCAGATATACCCAGCTTGCTCGAAGACGATCGCGTCCTTACCAATCGAAGGAAACTTAATATCGTAATCGGTGAAGTGAGTGAGTTGCTTGGTCTCTTTCCCATCGAGACTAATCGAGTAAAGGTTCATTCGGTTATCACGATCGGAGATGAAGTAGATCTTGTTATCCGGACCCCACATCGGGCAGATATCTTGACTAGGATCATTCGTCAGGTTGGTCGTCTCGCCGGTCTTGAAATCAAAAATCCAGACGTCGTCCGCCATGCCGCCGCGATAGTGTTTCCAAGTGCGAAACTCCCGGAAAATCCGGTTGAAAGCCATCTTCGAATCATCCGGCGAGAAGGAGACAAAGCCGCCGCGGGGCAGCGGGAGTTGCTGGGGTAGATCGGCGTCGAGCCCAACTGTGTAGAGTTCGCCGTTGAAGGAATTGTAAGACTTCTTACGGGAACGAAAAACGACCACAGGCTTGGTATTTTCCCAGGTCATCACGAGATTATTTGGCCCCATGCGATCGGAAATATCGTCCCGTCCGAGCGTCGCCGTAGTCGTCAGGCGCTTGGGCGCTCCGCCCTCGCCCGGCATCACATAGACTTCGGTGTTCCCGTCGTAATGTGACGTGAAGGCGAGTTGTTTGCCGTCCGCGGAAAAACGCGGGAACGAGCTGTAGCCGGGACCGCTCGTCAGCCGGCGTGCGGTGCCACCATCTTTGCCTACAGTGTAGAGTTCGCCGGCGTAGCAGAAGACGATCTGATCGCCATTGGTCGCGGGAAATCTCAGCAGGCGCGTCGTCTTGGGCAGTTCCTGCGCAGAGGCGAGAGGGATGGCGAGGAGAGCTGCGGAGAAAAGAGACAGAAGAAAGAAGCGAGAAGAATTACGCATAGGATTAAAGAATGGACGAGCTACCAAAGTGCCGTCGAATGAACCGCTTGCAACCGCAAAGATTTTCCGGCTTCCGCCGGCGGCGGAATGGCGGGAGCGCCGGCGGTTTGGCACTTGTAACTCTTTCACAATTGCCGTAGCTGAGAATTTCTGATCGGCTAATCATATGCGCGTGCTCGTGATCGATGATGATGTGCGACTGAGTCGCCAGATCACGCGCGAGCTGGAGCGCTCCAACCATGAAGCGAGTGCCTGCCACAACGGAGAAGAGGGGCTGGAGGCGGCGCTGTTAAATCCGCCCGACCTGGTGGTGCTCGATATCAACCTGCCAGGTCTCGACGGCTTTACCGTCCTCTCCCGGCTGCGGAAAGCACATTCGACTACGCGCATCCTTATCCTGACCGCACGGGGCGATGTGGAGGATCGGGTGAAAGGTTTGAAAGGCGGCGCCGATGACTATCTCCCGAAGCCCTTTTCCATGAACGAGCTGGTTGCGCGAGTAGAAGCGCTCGGCCGCCGGCCGGCAGGGGCTGGCGCATCGGACTTGCTCAAAGTAGCCGACCTGCAGATGGACGTGCAACACCGTCACGTCAGTCGTGCCGGGCGAGCGATTCAGTTATCTCCCCGGGAATTCGACGTCCTCCAGGTCCTCATGCAGGAGCCGGGCCGGGTCTTTTCCAGGACGGAACTGTGCGAACGTATCTGGCAGCGTGAACATGAATATGACACGCGGACAGTCGAGATTTTCATCACTCGGTTGCGCAAGAAAGTAGACTCCGAATCTCCGGTCGCTCTTATCCAGACTCAGCGCTATGTCGGGTACTCGATCCAAGCCCCGAGTTAAAGGGCTCTGGAAAGCAAAACAGCCGGGCCCCTTGTGAGACCCGGCTGTGGTTGATTGCTTGGAGTTAGTTGGTAGCTCTCGGACTTAGTAGTCCATACCGCCCATGCCACCCATACCGCCCATACCGCCGCCCGGCATGCCGCCGCCGGCGCCACCCTTGTCCTTCTCAGGAGCTTCGGTAATGATGGCTTCAGTGGTGAGCAAGAGGCCCGAAATGGACGAGGCGTTTTGCAACGCGCTCCGAGTCACCTTGGTCGGATCAACGACACCGGCTTTCACCAGGTCGGTGTATTCGCCCGTGGCGACGTTGTAACCCTCGTTGCCTTTGCGCTTCTTCACTTCCTGCACGATGAGCGCGCCTTCCTGGCCCGCGTTATCGGCGAGGGTGCGGAGCGGAGCTTCAACGGCGCGTTTGATGATCGCCATGCCAACTGCTTC
This sequence comes from uncultured Verrucomicrobiae bacterium, assembly GCA_963831805.1. GTDB lineage: Bacteria > Verrucomicrobiota > Verrucomicrobiia > Chthoniobacterales > UBA10450 > Palsa-1392. The sequence continues at coordinate 997,926 of CAWHRN010000005.1, forward strand.
GTCACCTTCGAGCTTGAGGCTGTCGAGCGCCTTTTGCGCCCGGATGAGAGCGACGCCACCACCGGGGACGATGCCTTCTTCCACCGCGGCGCGAGTCGCATGCAAAGCGTCTTCTACGCGGGCTTTCTTCTCCTTCATCTCCGTCTCGGTCGCGGCGCCGACATTAATGACGGCTACGCCACCGGCGAGTTTCGCGAGACGTTCCTGGAGCTTTTCCCGATCGTAATCGGAAGTGGTCTCTTCGATCTGGCGACGGATCTGACCGACGCGGCCCTGGATGTCGGCCTGTTTGCCTTCGCCTTCCACGATCGTGGTGTTCTCCTTGTCGATCGTGACACGCTTGGTGCGCCCTAAGTCTTCGAGTTTTACGTTCTCGAGTTTAATGCCGAGATCTTCCGTGATGCATTGACCACCAGTGAGAACGGCAAGGTCTTCCAGCATCGCCTTGCGACGATCGCCAAAGCCCGGAGCCTTCACCGCCGCCACCTGCAGGGTGCCACGGAGCTTGTTCACGACGAGGGTCGCGAGCGCTTCGCCTTCCACGTCTTCCGCGATAATGAGGAGCGGACGACCGGCTTTCGCTACCTTCTCGAGGAGCGGGAGCATGTCCTTCAAGCTCGAGATCTTCTTCTCGTGGATGAGGATGTAGGGATTTTCGAGCACAGCTTCCATCGCTTCGGCGTTAGTGACGAAGTAAGGAGAGAGATAGCCCTTGTCGAACTGCATGCCTTCGACGACGTCGAGGCTGGTTTCGATCGACTTGGCTTCTTCTACCGTGATCGTGCCGTCCTTGCCGACCTTGTCCATCGCGTCAGCGATGATCTCGCCGATGGTGCGATCCCAGTTAGCGGAGACGGTCGCAACCTGCGCGATTTCGGTTCGGTCGCTGACTTTCTTCGAGATCTTCGCGAGCTCGGCGACGATAGCTTCCACCGCCTTGTTGATGCCGCGCTGGAGCGAGGTCGGGTTGGCGCCGGCCGTCACGTTGCGAAGACCTTCTTTGTAGATGGACTCGGCGAGGACGGTCGCGGTCGTGGTGCCGTCACCTGCGATGTCGGAAGTCTTGGAGGCGACTTCGCGGACGAGCTGGGCACCCATGTTTTCGTAAGGGTCTTCGAGCTCGATTTCCTTGGCCACGGTTACACCGTCCTTGGTGATCGTCGGGCTGCCGAATTTCTTGTCGAGGATGACGTTGCGACCGCTCGGTCCGAGGGTCGCCTTGACGGCCTTCGAGAGTTTCTCGACGCCGCGGAGAAGCGCGTGTCTCGCACTCTCGTCAAATTGTAATTGTTTAGCTGCCATAATAGTTAGTCTGTGCTTTCTTTAAGAGTTATTGATGGGGTTAGCCGATGATGCCGAGGATATCGTCCTCGCGCATGATCAGGTAGGACTCTCCGTCCACTTTGATTTCGGTGCCGCCGTATTTGGAGATGAGGACTTTGTCGCCCTTCTTCACGGTGAATTCGACCTTCTTGCCGTTATCGTCCGTTTTGCCGGTGCCGAGAGCGACGACGTTGCCTTCCTGCGGCTTTTCCTTGGCGGTATCGGGAATGATGATGCCGCCCTTTTTGGTTTCCTGCTCTTCGATCGGTTGCACGAGCACCCGATCTCCAAGCGGTCTTACGTTAATTGCCATACTGTTTACTTGCTCCTTCTTTTTGGTTGCTGCCGGCCGCTCTCCGCGACTTAGCGAAGAGCGACCGGCAAATTGGTGAATTAGCTGGCTTACTTCTTATCTTCGTCGACGACTTCGAACTCAGCGTCGACCACGTCGCCCTGATCTTTGCGCGGGCCACCGGTTTGCGGTTCGGCGCCCTGCTCGGGACGGCCGCCAGCTTCAGCGCCAGGCATCGGCCCGGCACTCGCGGCGGCTTGCTTGTAGAGGTCGGCGCTGATTTCCTGGAACTTGTTCTGCAAGTCCTCGTAGGTCGTCTTCATGCGCTCGGTGTCGTTCGCCTCGATGGCTTCACGCACCGCCTTGATCGCGTCCTCGACCGGCTTCCGTTTGTCTTCGGGAACCTTGTCGCCGAGATCCTTCAGCTGCTTCTCACTCTGGTAAGCCAAAGTGTCGGCGTTGTTCTTGATCTCGATCGCTTCCTTCGCCTTCTTATCTTCTTCGGCGTGAGCTTCCGCGTCGCGCTGCATCTTCTCGACTTCTTCCTTGCTCAGGCCTGAGCTGCCGGTGATGGAGATTTTCTGCTCCTTGCCGGTGCCGAGATCTTTCGCGGAGACATGGAGAATACCGTTCGCGTCGATGTCGAAGGTAACTTCGATCTGCGGCACGCCACGCGGAGCCGGCGGGATGCCGTCGAGGTGGAAGGTGCCGAGATTCTTGTTATCACGGGAAAGCGGCCGCTCGCCCTGTAGGACTTTGATTTCCACGCCCGGCTGATTGTCGCTGTAAGTCGAGAAGATCTGCGACTTACGAGTCGGGATGGTGGTGTTACGCGGGATCATCGGCGTAGCGACGCCGCCAGCGGTCTCGATCGCGAGAGTTAACGGAGTCACGTCGAGCAGGAGCACGTCTTTCACGTCGCCTTTGAGCACGCCACCCTGAATTGCCGCACCAATCGCTACGACTTCGTCCGGGTTAACACCCTTGTGCGGCTCCTTGCCGATCAATTCACGCGCGGTCTCGATGACTTTCGGCATGCGAGTCATACCACCGACCAGGACCAGCTCGTTGATGTCCTTCTCGCTTAGTTTCGCGTCGGCAAGACAGTCTTTGACCGGCTTGATCGTGCGCTGAAAGAGAGAGTCAGTGAGTTGCTCGAGTTTCGAGCGGGTTAGCTTCTTTTGGATATGCTTTGGGCCGCTCGCATCTGCCGTGATGAAAGGCAGGTTGATCTCATATTCCTGCGAGGAGGAGAGAGCGATTTTGGCCTTCTCCGCTTCTTCCTTGATACGCTGAATCGCGTCCGGCTGCTTCGAGAGGTCAATGCCGCTATCTTTCTTGAATTCGTTGACGATCCAGTCGACGAGCACGTTATCCCAGTCGTCACCGCCAAGGTGAGTGTCGCCATTGGTCGCCTTGACTTCGAAAACGCCGTCACCAATCTCCAGGACGGAGATATCGAACGTGCCGCCGCCTAAGTCATAGACCGCGATCTTTTCGTCCGACTTCTTATCGAGGCCGTAGGCCAAAGAAGCGGCGGTCGGTTCGTTGATAATCCGCAGCACTTCCAAGCCCGCGATCTTACCGGCGTCCTTGGTGGCATTGCGTTGCGAGTCATTAAAGTAAGCCGGGACGGTGATGACGGCCTGAGTGATCTTTTCGCCGAGTTTCGCTTCCGCGTCGGCTTTGAGCTTGGCGAGAATCATTGCCGAGACTTCCGGCGGCGAGAAGGTCTTCTTCTCTCCGTTCACTTCCACCTGGACGTGAGCGTCGCCGTTAGCGGCCTTCACGATCTTATAGGGCACGCGATGTTCTTCCTCGCGGACCTCGTCAAATTTACGCCCCATGAAACGTTTGATGGAGAAAACCGTGTTCGCCGGATTGGTCACGGCCTGACGCTTCGCAGCTTGGCCGACCAGTCGCTCTCCGTTTTTCGCGAACGCGACGATGGAAGGAGTGGTGCGCGCGCCTTCGCTATTCTCCAAAACTATAGGATCACCGCCCTCCATCACCGACATGCAGGAATTGGTGGTGCCTAAATCGATACCTAATACTTTAGCCATTTATATATAGAAATTCCTTTCGCCGGGATATTTAGCAAGAGGCATTCCGTTGCTGAATGATATTTATAAATACCTGAAGGTTAACCTGTTGAATCGTATCGAAATTTTTAGGACTCTAACCAAATGAGCCAGAGTGGCGCATAATTCTGCTCATTGAAGGAGCCTTTCGTGCCAGGATGTCGCCAATGCCTGGCATGGCGGCTGCTTAAGTTTTGAGGATGCAATCGACGATCTCGTCCGATCAGGAGGCCAAAGATTCTTTGGACAGCGATCTTATTTTTCAATGCGACCGCTGCGGCGCTTCGTTGGTGGTCGATCCCGCTGCGGCTGGGCTGACGTTAAACTGCCAACAATGTGGCTCGCCCACGGCGGTGCCGCGGACGGGAACCGCACTGCCTTCGGAAACTGCTGCGGCCGACACCGGCGGAGCTGACTTGCGCCGTCAGCTCAAGGAGAACGAATCGCAACGCACCGAGATCACCGGCTACATCAACCAGCTCAACATTCAGCTCCACCGCTGGCAGCTTCGCCTGCAAACGCTAAACGAGCGCAACGCCGAATTAAAAGCGCAGATGAACGCGGCGCGCTCGCCGACCGCGCCGGCGCGTTAGCTTGTCCGACCTCGCCGGCGGAGCTAGCTTCCGGCCGATGAATCCCGGAGTTGAAGCTGCGGAAAAACTCGTCGCCTTGCGCGATCTCGTGCGCGATCACGCGCCGATCGTGATCGCCTATTCCGGCGGGGTCGATAGTGCTTTCCTCCTCGCCGTGGTCGCGGAAACGATCGGGCCGGATTGCCTCGGAGTGATCGCCGACAGCCCGAGTCTGCCGCGGGCGGCGTTGCGCGCAGCCCTCGAGCTCGCGCGTGGAATCGGCGCGATCGTCGAGGTGGTCCCGACCGGCGAGATGGACAACCCGCAATACACGAGCAATCCCGTAAATCGTTGTTATTTCTGCAAGGCGGAACTTTTCACCAAACTCGACCAGCTAGCGCGAGATCGGGGTTACAGAGCGATCGCGTATGGCGAGAACGCTGACGACGCGACGCAGGTCCGGCCGGGTCGTCAAGCCGCGGTGGAGTTCGCCGTGCTGGCGCCCTTGCAAGAAGTTGGCCTAACGAAAAGCGAAATCCGCGAGCTCTCTCGCGCTTCCGGTCTCCCCACGGCCGACGCGCCGGCGCAACCTTGCCTGAGTTCGCGCATCCCGCACGGCACGCCCGTTACCGCCGAAGCGCTCGGCATGATCGAGCGCGCAGAAGCGATCGTGCGCGATTTTGGGTTCCGGGTTTTTCGCGTGCGCCACCACCTCCGGGCCGAGCGGCCGCAGGCGCGCGTGGAAATCCTGCCTAACGAGATGCCCAGGCTCGCGGATTGCCGCGAGGCCCTTGGCAGCGCCCTCCTGGAGGTGGGCTACGACGAAGTGCTGATCGAACCCCGCGGGTATCGGTCGACCGCAGGATAAGGGGAATTCACCCCGGCGGGTGAATTCACTCAAGTGTCACGTCGTCGCCACACGATCGTAACAATCGCTCCCTAGCGTCGCTGCATCCGACAAAATCGGACCGCCGGCCTCCCTCGGAAGCCGGTGCCTAACCAACCGCGGCTGCGGCCGCAACCCAAGGAGAAACCAATGTTTGCCACCAAAAAATATATCTGGCTCGCCACTGCGACCAGCCTCGCGCTTGGCGCGATGTCCGCGCGAGCGGATGACGACGCGCTCTTAAACCTGCTCGTCAAGAAACACATCATCTCGGAAAAGGACGCGACCGAAGTCCGCACCGAACTGCACAAAAAACCCGCGCACGAAGTGGCGGCCGAGCCTAATGCGGAAACCAAACTCAAGCTTTCCACCTCGCTGACCGAGCTCGAAATCTATGGCGATGCGCGCGTCCGCTATGAAGTGCGCAACGGCGAGACTGCGGCGCCCGATCCGATTAATCCGCCGGGCGACACCTATCAGCGCAACCGCGCCCGCTATCGTCTTCGCCTGGGCTTGAGAGGGAAGCTGCTCGATGACTGGTTTTTCGGAGTCCGGCTCGAGACCGCGACGAATCCGCGCTCAACCAACGTGACTTTTGGCGATGACACCTCGGCGGGTCCCGGCCCTTTCGCCAAGAATAGCGATTCAATCGGCGTCGGTCAGGCTTACTTCGGCTACAAAGGCATCAAGGGGCTTACTCTGACGGCCGGGAAAATGCAGAATCCGTTCGTGACTTCGTCGATGGTATGGGACGGCGACATCAATCCGGAAGGTCTGGCGGAGCAGTATAAGTATACAATCAAGCTCGGCGGCGATGCGCCGGCGAGCAGCACGACGGCCACGGACAAGGACGGCAAGACCGTGGTCGAGCACACCACTCCGGCCGAATCCGGCCCGACCCTCGATCTGTTTGTTAATTTCGGGCAGTTCGTCTACGACGACAGCAACCCGGAAAATCCGGCCGGCCCTTCTCCGAATGGCGTGCCGAACACCGATGCCTATCTCCTCGGCTGGCAGATCGGAGCGAAGTATAACTTCGACAAGAACATGTTCGTCCAGTTGGCACCGACGATTTATAACTACACCGGCAACGGCGATACCTTTAACACTCACTTCAGCGGCGACCCGACCTTCCTGGATGCCGCGGGGAACCGGGTCACGCCCAACCAAACCGGCATTAACAGCCTTCTTGTGCTCGAAGTCCCGGCCGAATTCGACTTCAAGATCGCGAGCTTACCGGCGCGTGTTTTCGGTGACTTCGCCTATAACTTAGAAGGCGACGAGCGCGCCGACGCGGCCGGTCATCCGGACAAGACGGGACAGAACGTTGCCTATCAGATCGGCGCCGGTATTGGCAGCACCAAACACAAGGGCGACATCTCACTGACGACCTTCTGGCAACACGTCGAGCAATACTCCCTCGATCCAAACCTGGTTGACTCGGATCTCTTCGACAGCCGGGTCAATATTGAAGGTGTCTTCGTGCAGGTGGGTTATGCGGTGACCGACGCGGTCACGGCCAACCTGACTTACGGACACGGGTGGCAGATCGACCATGACCTGGGCACCGGCGGCTTGGGCGATATCGGGATCAACCCGGTGGATGATTACAATCTTTTCCAGGCGGACTTGAGCTTTAAGTTCTAGGACGCCTTTCCGGCTCGGTTAGGTAAAACAGTGGCCCGCTGGGAGCGATCCCAGCGGGCTATTTCTTTTCCAGAACTAACTCTTACTCCAATCGAGCACGATCTTTCCGGAGTTACCCGATTTCATCAACTCAATGGCTTCCTTGAACTCCGTGTAGGGAAAGCGATGCGTGATCACTGGCGAGATATCGAGTCCGCTCTGGATCATCGCAGTCATCTTATACCAGGTCTCATACATTTCGCGGCCGTAGATTCCTTTAATCGTTAGGCTATTAAAGACCACGATGTTCCAATCTATCGCCGCGCTGTCGGGCATGATCCCGAGGAGCGCGATCTTGCCGCCGTGAAACATCGCCGGGAGCAGGTCGGCCATGGCTTTCGGGCTGCCCGACATCTCGAGCGCGACGTCGAAACCTTCCTTCATCCCGAGCTTTTTCATCGCGTCGGCCAGGGTCGAGTCGCGGACGTCGAGCGCGAGCGTCGCGCCAAGCTTTCGCGCGAGGTCGAGACGGTAGGGATTGATATCGGTGATGACGACATTGCGCGCACCGGCGTGCTGGCAAATGGCGACGGCCATGCAGCCGATCGGGCCGGCGCCGGTGATGAGCACGTCTTCGCCGAGCAAGTCGAAAGAGAGCGCGGTGTGGGTCGCGTTGCCCAACGGATCGAAACAGGAAAGGACCTCGAGCGGAATATTCGGGTCGGCGTGCCAGACGTTCGACATCGGGATGGAAAGAAACTCCGCGAAAGCGCCCTGCCGGTTGACGCCCACGCCCTTCGTGTTGGGGCAAAGATGACGCCGGCCGGCGAGGCAATTGCGGCAATGCCCGCAAACGATATGACCTTCCCCGGTCACCAAATCACCGGCCGCGAAACCCTGCACCCGCGCGCCGACCCGCTCGACCACGCCGACGAATTCGTGGCCGACGACCATCGGCACGGGGATGGTCTTTTGCGACCAGGCGTCCCAGTTATAAATGTGGACGTCGGTCCCGCAGATCGAGGTCTTCTTGATCCGGATGAGCACGTCGTCGTCGCCCACTTCGGGGACGGGAACTTCCTCGAGCCAGAGCCCCGGCTTCGCCTCTTTTTTGACCAGCGCCTGCATCGTCTTTTGCATGGCAGGAAAATTAGGCGGTTCAGGGAAACGGGAAAGGAGGAATTCGGAAACGCCCGGTCTGATCGCGTCTGCGGCCCCCTAATGAAGACGCTGCGACAACTCGTTGGACAAAGAGCTTTTGCTTCCGAAGATGGCTGTTGCATGCCTGTTTCCGTCGAGCGCGCGGCCGCTAAACCTGTGACTGCTCGACTTACTTTTGTGCTCCGTTTCGCGAGCACGATCGCGCTCTGGTCGGTGGCGCTCTTTATCGTTTTTGCCGGCTATGAGCTGGGCTTTTACGCGCTTATCAGCCTCGTGGGGATGATCGCGCTCTGGGAGTTTTACGGGATGCTGGATCACAAGGGACTCCCGAATTTCAAGGTCACGGCGATGATCTGCGGGGCGATCATGCTGGTGGGAAGTTTCTACTATTTCTCGCACTACGGCCCGTCCCGTTCCTACGATTTCGAGACGGCGGTGCTGCTCTTTTTCCTGCTCACGGTTTTCACCCGGCAGATGTTTAGTTTCCTGCGCGATGACGAGCCCTTAAAGACGATGGCTTACACGCTTTTCGGGCTGCTCTATGTGCTCTGGCTTTTTAATTTTGTAACTAAGATCGTCTACGCGACGCCGCGGCTGCCCGATGGCTCGGTGACCGGGCAGTTCTATGTTTTCTACTGCATCGCGATCACGAAATTCAGTGACATGGGCGCCTATCTCACCGGCAGCCTGATCGGCAAACACAAAATGGTGCCGCACATCAGCCCGAAGAAGACTTGGGAAGGATTTTTCGGTGCGCTCTTTTTCTCGCTCCTCGCGAGCGTTGGTTTGATTTTGCTCATGCCCGGGCACTTTTCGATTTTGACGATGCCGCACGCGATTGTGCTCGGGCTGTTGCTCGGCTTCGCGGCGGTGGTGGGCGATCTCGCCGAGTCGATCATTAAGCGGAGCACCGGGGTGAAAGATTCCGGGAACATGCTGCCGGGCATCGGTGGCGCGCTCGATCTGATCGACAGTCTGCTCTTCACGGCGCCGCTGCTGTTTTTCTACCTGCGGCTGGTCATCAAGGTGCCGTGAAGCGAAAGCGGGTTGTAGTTCTCGGCGCGACCGGATCGATCGGTGAGAGCGCGCTGAAAGTGGCGCGCGATATTCCCGAACGGCTCGAGATCGTCGGCCTTGCGGCGAAGTCGAACGCGAAAAAGCTAGCGGCGCAGGCCAATCTTGTCCGGCCGGAGGCGGTCTGCCTCGTCGAGGAAGCGAAGCTCGGCGAGCTCTGCGCAAACCTTGAATACAAGCCGAAGATTTTCGCCGGCGAAGATGGCCTGGACGAGATCGCCTGCCTAACGAGACGGAAATGGTCCTCGTCGCCGTCGTCGGGACCGGTGGCTTGCGACCAGCGTTGCGGGCGATCGAGGCCGGCAAGGATCTCGCGGTCGCGAGCAAGGAAATCCTCGTCATGGCCGGCGAAGCGGTGATGAGCGCAGCCGCGAAAAAAGGCGCGCGCGTGTTGCCGGTCGATAGCGAACACAACGCGATCTACCAATGCCTCGAAGGGCGCGACCCGGCGTCGGTCAGCCGCGTTATCCTGACTGCTTCCGGCGGCCCGTTCCGGCTCACGCCTAACGACCAGTTCGCCGCGATCACACCCGAGCAGGCGCTGAAACATCCGACCTGGAACATGGGCCCGAAGGTGACGATCGATTCCGCGACCCTCTTCAACAAAGGTCTCGAAATGATCGAGGCGCACTGGCTTTTTGGCGTCGGGATGGATCGCGTCGACGTAGTGATTCACCCGCAGAGCATCGTGCATTCGATGGTCGAATTTGTGGACGGCTCGGTCCTCGCGCAGCTCTCCCATTCCGACATGTGTTTCCCGATTCAATACGCGGTCACCTGGCCCGATCGCGTCGCGAACACTTTGCCGCCGCTCGATTTCGGGAAACTCCAGAAGCTCGAGTTCGCCACTCCGCGTTTCGATGATTTCCCGGCGCTCAATCTCGCTCGGCGCGCCGGCGAAACCGGCGGCACCCTGCCTGCTGTAATGAACGCCGCCAATGAGATCGCTGTCTCAAGTTTCCTCGATCGCCGGATCGCGTTCCCACGCATCTGGCAGCTGGTCGAGGAAGTGATGAACCGCCACGCCTCCGTTGCACAGCCGACCCTCGATGCCATATTGGACGCCGATCGCTGGGCGCGCGCGGAGGGAACGAGAATCGTGGACGAATCGTGAATCGGCTTCGCGGTTTCCCGTTCCTATGAGCAAACACCAATCCCGATTCGCGATTCTCGAAGCTCGTTTCTCGTCCCAATCATGATTTCGCACATCGCTCGCTTCCTTTTCCTCCTCCTCGAGGTCGTTATCCTTTTTAACCTGCTCATCGCGGTCCATGAGCTCGGGCATTTCCTCGCCGCGAAATGGCGCGGGCTCTTCATCGAGCAGTTCGGGATCTGGTTTGGGAAACCGATCTGGCAGAAGAAAATCAACGGCGTGCTCTACAGCATCGGCAGCATTCCGGCGGGCGGCTTCGTGAAACTCCCGCAGCTCGCACCGATGGATATCATCGAGGGCGAAGCGGACGTCGATCGCGCGCAACTGCCGCCGATCTCCGTGCTCGATAAAATCATTGTCGCGCTGGCCGGCCCGGTTTTCAGCGTGCTTCTCGCGCTCTTTTTCGCCTGTGTCGTTTGGGCGGTTGGCCGGCCGGTCGGTGAATCGGACGTCACGACCACGATCGGTTATGTGATGCCGGGTTCGTCGGCGGAACAGGTCGGCCTGCGACCGGGCGATAAGATTCTCGCGGTCGATGGCAAAACGGTGACGCGTTTCCTCGGGATGAACGACAGCGTGAGCTGGGCGGTGGTTCGGAGCGAAGGCGAGACCGTGCCGGTGGAATTTGAGCGCGCCGGCAAGGTGGAAACCGTGCAGGTCATTCCTTACAAACCAACCACGAGCGGCTGGCATCGGCAGGGCACGCGGCAGTTGCTTCTCAGTCCGGCGGAGAGCGCGGTGATCGAGAAGGTGGAACCGAACACGCCCGCGGCGCTCGCCGGGTTGCAACAGCACGACGTCGTCACCGCCTATAACGGTATTCCGATCTACAGCCCGATCGCACTCGCTGAGTTCATCGACAAACATCCGACCGACGAAGTCGCGCTCACCGTGGAGCGCGGCCCCCGGACCATGGTCGTGAAGGTGACTCCGAAACTCCTCCCGACCGAGGGGAAAATGAAACCGCGCGTCGGCATCGGCTGGGACGCAGATGGCAAGACCTTCATCGCTCACACGAATCCCTTCGAGCAGGTCTACAAGAGCGTCACCGGCACGCTGGAGACGCTGGGCGCGGTCGCCTCGCCGAAGAGCGACGTGAAGCTCCAGCACATGAGCGGCCCGATCGGCATCGGCCACATCTATTACCTGCTCTTCGAGAACGAGCGCGGCTGGCAGCTCGCCTTGTGGTTCAGCGTGATCCTGAACGTCAATCTCGCGATCCTCAACATGCTCCCGATTCCCGTGCTCGACGGCGGCCACATCGTGCTCGCGATCCTCGAAGGGATTCGGCGCAAACCGATCAGCATTAGGTTGCTCGAGTTCGTGCAGACCGGCTGCGCGGTCGTGATCATCGGCTACATCTGCTACGTCAGCTTCTTCGACATCGGCGATTTCTTCGGCTCGAAAGGCGAGCCGGATCTGCCGAAGCCGACACCCGCCGCGGCGAAGCCTTAGCGGCGCGGTTTTGCGTCGCGCGGCTTCGCCGGTATAAAGAAGCATGCAGACTTCGATGACGACCACGGCGTTTGAGATCGAGGGTTTTCGGGTCACGAAAACATTGGGCGTGGTGCGCGGGATCATCGTCCGTTCGCGCTCGATTTTCGGCACGATCGGCGCCGGCTTGCAGACGCTGGTCGGCGGGAACATCACGATTCTGACGAACTTGTGCGAGAAGACGCGGCAGGACGCGCTCGACCAGGCGATGGCACACGCGCGCGAGCTCGGCGCGAACGCAATCATTGGCCTGCGCTACGACGCGACCGAGATCATGCAGGGTGTCACGGAAGTGCTCTGCTACGGAACCGCGGTCGTGGTCGAGCCGAATTCGCTGCTCGACCCATGAACTACTGCGACTCGCCGTTCACTTATCAACGCCGCCTGTCGCGTGAGGTGAAGGTCGGCCATGTCGGCGTCGGCGGCGAAAACCCGATCCGCGTCCAGTCGATGATCACCTGCGACACGATGGACACGGAGGCTTCGCATCGCGCAGACGATGGATCTGGCGGCGGTCGGTTGCGAGATCGTCCGCATCACCGCGCCGACGGTGAAGGACGCCGCGAATCTGCAGCACATCGTTAGGCGGATTGCGCGAGCGCGGCTGCGACGTGCCGATCGTGGCGGACATCCATTTCAAACCCGAAGCCGCGATGGAGGCGGCGAAGTGGGTCGAGAAAGTCCGGATCAATCCGGGCAATTACGCCGACTCGAAGAAGTTCAAGATCATCGAGTACACCGACGAGCAGTACGCCGCCGAGCTGGCGCGCATTCGCGAGCGCTTCACGCCGCTCGTGAGGCTTTGCCAGGAGCGCGGGATCGCGATGCGCATCGGCACCAATCACGGCTCGCTCAGCGACCGGATCATGAACCGCTACGGCGACACGCCGCTCGGCATGGTCGAGAGCGCGCTGGAGTTCGCCCGGATCGCGCGCGAACTCGATTATCACGAGTTCATTTTCTCGATGAAATCGAGCAACCCGAAGGTGATGATCGACGCTTACCGGCTGCTCGTCGCGCGCCTGCGCGAGGAAGGTCCGGACTGGAATTACCCGATCCACCTCGGCGTGACCGAAGCCGGCGACGGCGAGGACGGGCGGATCAAGAGCGCGATCGGCATCGGCTCGCTCCTGAGCGACGGAATCGGCGACACGATCCGCGTTTCGCTCACCGAGGACAGCGTCCACGAAATTCCCGTGGCGCAGGCCCTCACGAAATCAACCGACCAGCGCGAGACGAAAATCGACGTGCCGGCGACCGGTCTTTCGTTCGACCCATTTTCCTACCAGCGACGCGAGACGGCGCACGATTTCGCTCGGCGACGGTGTCGTTAGGCGGCGAGGAGACGGTTCGCGTCGCGATTCGGCGAAACAGCTACGACAAGATCGCGCACAAGATCGATCGGATGGGCGATTACAAACCGGAGTTGATTTACGAATCTTCCAACGTCGTCGAGGTCGATCCGCGGGACGACGCGGCGATCGCGAACGTGAACGAAAGCGCGGAGGCAAAACTGGTCACAGTCGCAAACGATCTCGATCTCCCGGTGATCGCCGCCTACCGGTTGCTCGCGGCGAAGCTTGCCGCCGCGGCATCCGATTTTGCTGAAGGATTGCCTAACGATCTCGGATGATCCGGAAGCGGAGTTCCTGCCCACGCTGCTGCGCGCCGCGACCAACATCGGCTCGCTTCTCTGCGACGGCATCGGCGACGCGATTCTCGTGCAGGGCGAACAGGCGCCGGGCCAGGCGCATGCGCCTGTCCTACAACATCCTGCAGGCGGCGGGAACGCGGATTTTCAAGACCGATTATGTGGCCTGCCCCTCGTGCGGCCGGACGCTTCTTCAATCTGCAAACCACCACCGCGCGAATCAAAGCCGCGACCGTGCACCTCAAGGGCGTGAAGATCGCGATCATGGGCTGCATCGTGAACGGCCCCGGCGAAATGGCCGACGCCGATTTCGGCTACGTCGGCGGCGCGCCCGGGAAAGTGAATCTCTACGTCGGGAAGACCGCGGTGAAATTCAACATTCCCGAGGCCGAGGCCGTCGAGCGCCTGCAGGATCTGATCCGCGAGCACGGCAAGTGGGCGGAGCCGAGCGCGGAGCCCGCGCCGGTGCCCGCCTAACGACCCCGGAGAGGGCGGCGCGGCGGGCGCGCTTTTTCCGCAGAAAACGGGCTTGCCCGGCAGCAACTGGCGGCGTCGAACGGCTGACGAAAGAAATATTAGATCGTCGTCAGATTTGTCTTGAGTATTTAAACAAACCAGCTACCACTCCCCGCCACGCCGCCCCCAGACCCAGATAAATTGGCGCTGCGCAGCCCTCCTACAGTTAAAAATACATGAAAAAATCCATCCTAACGATCAGCACCAGCGCGTTGACCGCGTTGCTGTTGATTTGCGACCAGGCATCTGCCCAAACCTATACGGAAACGGGCGATGCCGGTCAGACACAAGGGACCGCCCAGGCATCAGGACTCACGCAGAGTGGGATGATCTTCGGCACGCTCTCGAGTGTAAACGACGCCGATGTATTCAGTCTCACGATCACGAATACCTCGACGATTAGCTTCTCGACCGCGAATACTCTGACCGGCACGAGCGGTGGCCTTGGCGGCCTCGACACCGAACTGTTCCTCTTCACGAGCGCGGGCGTGCCCGTCTTCGCGAACGACGACACGGACGGCTTCACCCTCCAATCGACTTTACCGTCGGGGAACAACCTCCTCGCCTCGCTCAACGCGGGCACCTACTACATCGCGGTCAGCCTCTCGGGTAACGATCCGGTGAACTCGGTGAATCAGTTAGTCTTCGCCAGTGATCCTGATCCGAAAGCGGTCCGCGGACCGGCGAGCGGCACGAACCCGAAAAACTTTAGCGGGTTCGATAGCGGCGCTTTCGGCGGCCCGAACGGCTCCTACGAGATTGACGTCACGTCCGTGCCCGAGCCGTCCTCGGTGGCACTCTACCTCCTGGGCGCGCTCCTGCTGCTCGGTCTCGGCCTGAAACGCCGCGGCTTTTTCGCGCGGGCGCTCCGTGCAGTTGTCGCCCTCGCGGCGCTCTCGCTCGTCGGTCACGCGATGGCGAAACAGGACGTCCCGAAAAATCTCGGCAACGGTCTCGACCGCCTTGTCGCGAGCAATGCCGCGATCAAGCAGGCGGCGACGAAGGGAACGAAGGTCACTACCGTGCTCGGCGCGGATGGAAAGAAATACACTTCGCAGGAAAACGCCAGCCTCGCGACCCTCGCGCTGACCGAGAAGACCAGCGGCCGTGTGCTCGTCCGGATTAATCTCAACGGCGCGATGAAAGCCGACGAGGCGAAGGCCGCGTGGACCGCCGCGATCCCGTCGCTTCAGATCACCGCGATGGACCCGGCCTACCGGGGCGTCGGGGTGATGAATGCCTACGTCTCGCTCGACGACGTGCCGACTCTCGCGCAATCGCGGGGCGTCACCTCAGTGGTCCTCGAGCTGAAGCCGCGCCACGCGAAGCGTGGGCACGGCGTCGGCGGCACTCCGGGTCAGAACTACCCGAACCTCGGGACGTTCTTCGATCAGGGCGTGATCCAGCACCGGGTTGACAGCATCAGCCAATATTACAATGCCTCGGCGCCGGTCGACTATGAAGGCCAGGGCCTGAGCATCGCCTGTATCTCGAACAGCTTTAACGCGAACGCCGGGCATCCGGCGTCGATCGACGTGACGAACAACGATCTGCCCGGCAACGGCAGCAACCCGGTCGGCAACACGAACCCGGTGTTCGTGCTCCTCGACGATCTCTCGAGCACGTCGAGCGACGACGAAGGTCGCGGCATGTGCCAGATCGTTTACCACATGGCTCCGAAAGCCCGGGTGGGTTTCGCGACGGCCAACACGGGTGAAGTTGGTTTCGCCAACGCGATCCGCGGATTGGCCGGCATCAACAGCGCCGATTTTCCGAACGCGAGCAGCGACGGCTTCGCGGCCGACGTGATCTGCGATGACGTCGGATACTATGACGAGCCATTCTACCAGGATGGCATAATCGGCGCCGGCGTGAACGACGTAGCCGCGGCGGGCGTGAGCTATTTCTCCTCCGCGGCGAACGACATCGGCGTGAACGGTTACGAGTCCGTCATCCGCGTGGTTCCTAACGACCCGACCGGCAGCGGCGGTTTGACCTTCGCGGCCGGCAACCAGGCGCTGAAGAACACAAACGTCAACCTCGCCGGCGTCCCGGCGAATCTCTACGCGGGTGGCTTCCATAACTTCAATCCGACGGGTGACTCGACCAAGCAGGACGTGGCGCAGTTAGTGAATGTCGTTACGAGCAACTCTGTCCCGACGATTCTGGAATGGAACGATCCCTACGATCAGAATAAGGGTGTAACGCTGGGCAACCAGATCTACGGGAACAGTGGCACCTATGTCTCCTCGCCGGTCGTGTTCGACAGCACCAGCACCCCGCCGCTCCCGGCTTTCAACGCCGGCCAGGCCTATGTGGTGACTGAGAAGGCTACCAGTGGCACCTACGACGCGATTGTGACCGTGATTAAGCCCGACGGCTCTACGTTGCTGACCCAGGATACGGGCGTCGACGAAACGGTGGTCTTCACGGCCCCGGTCTCCGGCAACTACAAACTGTCGTTCGACCACTACGGCACGACGACCGGTTCCTTCACCTTCACGGTGAATGAGGCCTCCATCACGCAGTATGTGGCCTCGGATTGGAACCTGTTGGCGTTCCGCACGGACACCGGCGCCTACGTGGCGGCCAGTTCGTTAGTCACGGACAACATCGCGACCAATGAGCCGGTAGAACTTGGCTACGTGAACCGCACCAGCAGCTCGGTCCAATCGATTCAGTACGTGCTCGCTCGTTCGAACACCCCGGTCGGCCGCGCGGCGGACCACATTCGCTACCTGCTCCCGGCCAACGGCCTCGGCGGCTTCGGCCCGGCGGAGTATTTCACCTATAATGGGGTGACCACGGGCGGCCACGCGATGGCTAACGGTTGCAACGGCACAGCGGCTTACAGCCCTTTCCGTCCGAACATTCCGGAGAGTTTCACCGCGCCGGGACCGGTGACGGTTTACTTCGACGCGAACCAGAATCTGCTCGCCACCCCGGAAGTGCGCCTCCAACCCGGAGTTGCGGCGACCGACGGTGCGAACGTCTCTGTGAACGAAGGCGCCGCGGGGCTCGCCAGCGATTCCTCGTCTGACTACGACAGCGCGGCGAACTTCTTCGGCACCAGCGCAGCGGCGCCTCATGCCGCGGCTTGCGCGCTGCTCGTGCTCAACGCTCACGGCGGCCGGCACAGTGTGACGCCGGCGCAGATGACCGATGTATTGCATCGCAGCGCGTTCCTGCATGACCTCGATCCAAACTCGTCCAGCAGCAGTGCGCGGGCGACGAACGGCGGCAAGGTCACGTTCTCGTTCACCAGCGACAACAGCAGCAATAACGGGACGGGCGTGAACGACGCGAACTCGTTGTCGATCAGCTATACCGGCCCGAGCAACATCACCAAAATCGTCTTTAATCCGTTGGGCACAGCGGCGACGGCGGGTGCGGTGACGGCGGGCAACAACGGTCTCGACGTCTCGAACAACTACTTCAGCAACTCGTTTCCGGGACTGGTCTGGACGACGACGCAGAAGGCCTTCACGGTGGGTAGCGGTTCTGTCGGACTCACCTCCGCGGACGTCACCGCAGCGCTGAGCAACCCGGCGGGTCCGCCCTCGACGACTCAGAGCTACACCAATACGCTGACCTTTAATTCCAACTTCACGGGTGGCAAGACCCTGAAGTTCACGATCGCTCGTGCGATCCAGCATTCGTCGGTTCTGCCTTCGGGAACGACGAGCACCAACTACTCGGCCGACCTTTTTGGCGGCGGAGTGCTCATTCCAGATGGAACGGTGACGAACAACGGCATGGCTTACAGCGGCACGCTGGCTGATGGCTCGACCTTCAGCGGGGTGATGACGAATCGCATTGGCGCGGGTTACTCGAACCTCGACGGCTTCGGGTTTATCAACGCGGAAGCGGCGGTCTCGCTGCCGTTGCAGTAACCTCTGCAGTTACTCTAACATAGCAAAACGGCAGGCTGGAAACGGCCTGCCGTTTTTGCTTTCCCGGCCGCGCGGAGAGACCGGTGTTCGGTAAAGTAATGAGATTAATCTTGACGAAATCCGCGTCTTCGGGTTTCATCGGCCCCAGCGAAAGCTTCCACTCCGCACCGTAATCCGTGTGCGGCCGGCGAAGATTTCACTTGTCAAAAACATGACGAGTTTGTAATACTCGCCCCTCACCGCAGCCTTCTCCACCCTGTCGGCGTCGGTTCACATCAACAAAAAACGAATAGCTCATCTATGATAAATAAGTTCACTCGGTTTACCCCTGCGGAGAAGTGGAGGCGGCTCGCCGTCACCTCGGCTTCGCTTTGTCTCGGCCTCGTGGCCACGTCACTCCAGGCGCGACCTGTCCCGCAAAACCTCGCCGGCGGCCTCGGCGCGCTCGTGGAAAGCAATCTCGCGGTCAAAGCCAACGGCAAGACGGCGCAGTTCAATGGCTTCGCGACGCAGCAGGCCGCTGACTACGCGAGCAACGCCATCCAGGACCCCGACAGTGGTCGTTTCCTGGTCGACATTTACCCGACGAACAATCGGGTGAACGCCGAAAAGCTCGTGAAGATGCTGCAAAAGCGCTTCCCGTCATTCACCCTGACCGCGCTGGATAAGAAATATCACGGCGTGGGTGTGGTGGAAGGTTTCATCGCGCTCGATGATGTGCCGGCTCTCGGCAACATGCACGAAGTCCGTTCCGTCAAGTTGGGTCTCCAGCCTGAAGTGAACCGCACGCGCACCGGCGGCATCCAAGTAGGGACCACCCTCCCACTGCTCGGCACCGCCTTCGATCAGGGCGTCTATCAGCATCGGGTTGATCAGATCAATCGTTTCTACAATCCATCCGCAACTTCCGACTTCGAAGGCACGGGCATGACGATCGGTTTTATCTCGGATAGCATCGGTGATGTCACGACGGACGTGAACAACTTCGATCTCCCGGGCGCCGGCAGCAATCCGGTGAATACCCAGCCAGTGGTCATTCTCCAGGATATCGCGGGCACGAACGAAGGCCGCGGCATGACGCAGATCGGTTACAAGATGGCACCGAAGGCGCGCCTCGGTTTCGCGACCGCCAATGGTGGTGAAGTGGGCTTCGCCAATAACATCCGCGCCCTCGCCGCGCTGCCGGGATACGAGTATCCTCCAGACGTCCAGAAGGGTTTCAAAGCGAACGTGATCTGCGATGACGTAGGCTATAGCGACGAGCCTTTCTTCGAGGACGGCCTCATCGGTAATGCCGTGGATGACGTTTACAACGCGGGTGTGAGCTACTTCTCCTCCGCAGGTAACGACATCGGCACCTACGATTACGATTCTGATTATCGCAATGTCCCGAATGGGTCTGGCGCCCTCAACGGCACGAACATCAACCTCGCCGGTGTGCCGACCAACCTCTATCAGGGTGGTTTCCATAACTTCAATCCGAATCCTGGGCAGCAGGACGTCGCGCAGACGGTGAACGTCCCGTCGTCTCCGCCCGCGACGAACTTCCAATGGGATGATCCTTACAATCAGGTTCTCAATTACGATCCGAACCCGATCTTCACCGCCCACGCGGTTTACACGAACATGGCGCTCAACTTCAACACGCCTCCGCTCGTGGCGGGTCAGAACTATGTCATTACGGTGACCGCCGATTCGGGCAGCTCGTTTGACGCGATCGTCACGGTCAAGGATCCGAACGGCAATATCGTCGTCAATGCGCAGGACACCGGCACGGATGAGACGATCAATCTCTTCCCGCCAGTTAACGGTGTTTACACCATCATCGTGACGAACTTCGGTGGCACCACCGGCGCGTTCACGGTCAATATCTATAACGGCGAGAATCCGCAGATCACGACCGACTTCAACCTGTTGACGTTCGACTTGGAAGGCAATTACCTGGCGAGCAGCTCGCTCACGACGAACAACTACGCGACCAACATCCCGTTCGAGTACGGCGCGACCAAGCCGAAGGCTGGCGAGACTCAGGTGCAGTACGTGATCGCTCGTTCGAGCGTGCCGACGGCTCCAAAACCGGCGACCCACATCCGCTGGATCATCCGCGGCAACGGTGCTTCGGGCATCGGGCCGGCGGAATACCTCACGGTGAACACGCCGAACACCAAGGGCCACGCGATGGCGAATGGTTGTAATGGGACGGCGGCTTACAACGTCTTCCGGATGAGCATTCCAGAGTACTACACCTCGCCCGGTCCGGCGACCGTCTACTTCGACGGAATGGGCAACCGTCTGGAGACTCCGGAAGTGCGTCAGCAACCCGGCGTGGCCGCGGCGGACAACGCCAACACCTCCTTCTTCGGTGGGGACAGCGCGGGTGACCTCGACACGAAGCCGAACTTCTCGGGCACGAGTGCGGCCGCACCGCATGCCGCCGCGATCGCCGCCTTGGTTCTCGAGGCGCATGGTGGTCCTGGCAGTGTGACTCCGGCGCAGATGAAGGATATCCTGCACAGCACCGCCTTCCCGCACGATCTCGATCCGAACTTCGCTTCGGGCCGGGCGCGTACCTCGGATGGCGGCCAGGTGGGCTTCACCGCTAACACTGACCTCGGCCTCAATCCGAGTTCAGGTGCCAATAACCTGAATCACCTCACGGTGACCTACAAGGGTCCGGGCGCGCTCACGAGCATCGTCTTCAATCCTCAAGGCACTGCCGCCACGGCCGGTAACACGACCGGTGGCAACAATGGCCTCGATCTGACGAACACCTACTTCGACAACATCTATCCGGGTATCGTGTTCGAACCGAGCACCAAAGCCTTCACGGTGGGCAACCTGTCGAGTGTCAGTTCGGGTGACGTCACCGCGACCTTCAGCAATCAGGCGCCGCTGCCTTCGCTCACGGGTCAGTTCTGGACGATGTCCCTCACGTTCTCGAACGGCTCGTTCACCAAGGGCAAGACCCTGGCCTTTACGGTCGGCCACGGCCCGCAACATAATTCCACGGTGACCAATGGCACCGGACAGGACGGAGGCGCAACCTCCACGTCGTTTACCCAGGCCGATCTCTTCGGCCAGGAAACGCTCCTGCCGGGTGGCCAGCTCCTCCGTAGTGGGATGACGTTTAGCGGCACGACCTCGGGCGGTGGCACCTTCAGTGGGACCATCAACAACAAGGTCGGTGTGGGTTACTCGAAACTGGACGGCTACGGCTTCATCAATGCCGAAGCGGCGGTCCGCGCTCCGCTGCCCTAACGACTAAAACAACCTTAGCGAAACGGCAGGCCAGCAATGGCCTGCCGTTTTTGCTTTTCCAGGGCGAGCGCGCCGCCAGGTTGCTGCCGGTTGACGCATCGGGTGGCCGCATCCATATTCGCGCTCCTCAAATTGTAGGGCGACCTCTTCGGTTGCCCTCGCCGCCCTTCAGACGACGACCCCCTGCAAGTTTTCCGAGGTATCTACACATGGACAAAATCCGCAACATCGCCATTATCGCCCACGTCGACCACGGCAAAACCACGCTCGTCGACCAGCTTCTGCGCCAATCCGGCACCTTTCGTTCCAACCAAAAAACCGAGGAACGAATGATGGACTCGATGGATCTAGAGCGCGAAAAGGGCATTACCATTCGCGCGAAGAACGCCGCCTTTAACTGGAACGGCTATCGCGTCAACATCGTCGACACGCCCGGCCATGCCGACTTCGGCGGCGAAGTGGAGCGGATCATGAAAATGGTCGACGGCGTCCTCCTCGTGGTCGACGCCCACGACGGTCCGCAGGCGCAGACTCGTTTCGTCTTAAAAAAAGCGCTTGAGAATAAAGTGAAGCCGATCGTCGTGATCAATAAAGTCGATCGCGAAAACGCTCGTCCGCACAAAGTCCTCGACATGGTTTTCGACCTCTTCGTTGAGCTGAAAGCCAACGACGAGCAGCTCGATTTCCCGATCGTCTACGCGAGCGCCAAGAACGGTTTCGCGATGCGCGAAATCCACGAAAACAGCGAAGATATGACCCCGCTCTTCGAGGCGATCGTGCAATACATCCCGCCGCCCACGATCGCGACCGAGCCCTATTTCCAGATGCTCGTCTCGAATCTGCACTACAGCGATTACCTCGGCCGGATCGCACTCGGGCGCATCGTCAGCGGCCGCGTCGCCGTCGGCGATTCCGTCGTCTGCATTCATCGCGACGGCCGTCGCGAACGCGCGAATGTTACCGCGCTTTTTACCTACGCCGGCATGCAACAGGTCGAGACTCAGCACGCGAGCGCGGGCGACATCATCGGCCTCACGGGTTTCGAGGAAGTTTTCATCGGCGAAACATTGACCGATCGCGAAGAGCGCGTCCCGCTCCAGTTTGTCGACATCGATCCGCCGACGATTCGGATGCGGATTCTGGTCAACGATTCACCGTTTGCCGGCCGCGACGGCAAGTTCGTCACCGCGCGCCACGTACGCGAGCGGCTCGTTAGGGAAACGCGCGGTAACGTTTCGTTGCAGGTCAACGACACTGAGTCCGCCGGCGCGTTTGAGATCAACGCCCGCGGCGAAATGCAGATTGCGATCCTCGTTGAGCAAATGCGCCGCGAAGGTTTCGAAGTGATGGTTTCACGCCCGGAAGTCATCTTCCAGCGCGACGAAACCGGCGGGCTGCTCGAACCGCTCGAGACTCTCTACGTCGAAGTGCCTAACGATAACCTCGGCGATGTCCTGCAATCGCTCGCCGGCCGCAAAGGCGAGATCGTCGGGATGGATCACCACGCCAACCGCGTCTCCGTGGAAGCGATCGTGCCGACGCGCGGCCTGATCGGTTTCGAAAGCGATCTCGTGAACCTGACCCGCGGCGAAGGCATCATGAGCCATCTCTTCCATTCCTACTCGCCGTTCAAAGGCGAGATCGAAGGCCGTAACCGCGGCGTCCTCGTCTCGATGGAACCGGGCATCAGCACCGCCTACGCGCTGAACAACATCCAGGCCCGCGGGAAGCTCTTCATCGGGCCGCAGGAAGAAATTTATGAAGGCATGATCGTGGGCGAAAACGCCCGTCCCGACGATCTGCCGGTGAATCCCTGCAAGGCGAAGCACCTCACGAACATGCGCAGCCAAGGCGACGGTAAAGGCATCCAGCTCGAAGCCCCGCTCAAGATGAGCCTCGAGCGCGCGATCGAATACATCAGCGCCGACGAGTACGTCGAGATCACCCCGAAATCGCTCCGTCTGCGCAAGCGCATCCTCGACGCCAACGCGCGGAAACGCGCGAGCAACGCCGCTGCAGCCTAACGAAAAGCGGGACAGCGTCCCGCGGTCGCCTTGACCGGTCCGGCAAGCCCGCTACCCTCGTGTTTGGAAAGGAGCACGCGATGAAAACCGAGGTCCGAATCGAGTATTGCACGGTCTGAAACTACGCGCCGAAGGCCGTCAGTTTGGCGGCCAAAATACTTGAGCTCGATCGCATCGGCTCGCTCACGCTGGTTCCAGCCAGCGGCGGCGCGTTCGAAGTCAGCGCCAATGGCAAGCTGCTCCACTCCAAACTCACAACCCACGAATGGCCCGACTTCGAGGCCGTCGTTAGGCAAATCAAAGCGACGAAAAGCTGAGAAGAAATCTGGACGCCAGGAAACCAGGAAAAGAGCGGCCGCATCTCTTTCCCTTTCCTGTTTTCCTGGCGTCCAAATTCCCCGTTTTTCCGGCCTTCCTGTTTTCCTCGTTCATCGTTGTGCTTCCCGGAGAGTGAAGGGTGCCTGGTGGCCCTCGCGATCTTCAAAATCGCCGTCGATCCGCAAGGACCGAGGTAGGTTCGATTCCTATCCTCTCCGCCCCATCCAATGCGGAGTGCGGAATAATTCCGCCCATAACCGCGCTTTCTCATTCCGCATTCCCGTTCCGAATTCCGCTTTGCCGAAAGGAGGTGATCCGCATGTCGCGTGAGCAGATTCGTAAGCTGACCTCACTTTCTTCCTGCGCGGGCTGAGCGTCCAAGCTGAGCCAACAGGCCCTGAAGCAAGTTTTGCGTCAGCTCCCGCAGTATTCGAATCGAAAGGTTCTCGTCGGTTCCGCCACGGCCGACGATGCCGGCGTTTTCCGTCTTGATGCCGAGCGCGCGCTTGTGCAAACGGTTGATTTTTTCACTCCGATCGTCGATGACCCGTTCGCCTACGGCCAGATCGCCGCGGCCAACGCGCTCTCCGACGTTTTCGCGATGGGGGGACACCCGCTCACTGCGCTCAATCTGCTCGGCGTGCCTAACGACATCATCTCGAACAGGACTATCGCCGCCATTCTGCGCGGCGGTCAGGAAAAAGCGCGCGAAGCCGGCTGCGCGATTATTGGCGGGCACAGCATTCGCAACCCGGAGCCGATTTATGGCCTGGCGGTGACCGGTCTGGTTTCGCCCAAAAAAATGCTGACCAACGCCTGCGCCCGGCCTAACGATCTGCTCGTTCTGACCAAACCCCTCGGCACCGGCATCGCTACCACCGGGATCAAGCGTGGTCTCACCAGCCGGTCGCTCGCGCTCCGGGCGATCGGTTTGATGTCCGAGGTAAATTTCGTCGGTGCCACCCTGGCGGAGCGCGGCCTCATCCGCGCCGCGACCGACATTACCGGCTTTGGCCTGCTCGGGCACCTCGCCTCGATGTGCCGTGCCAGCAAAGTCAGCGCGCAACTGGATGTCGCCGATATACCCGCGATCAGTGACGAAGTTTTCGACCTGATCGCGCAGGATTGCGTCCCCGGTGGGACCGCTCAAAATCTCCGGACTGCCCAGCGACTGGTCAGTTGGAACGGCACCGACCGAGCGCGGCGAATTCTACTGGCGGACGCCCAAACCAGCGGCGGCCTGCTTCTCTGCGTGCCGCCGCGAAACCTAGCCCGCGTGCGGCGGCTGCTCCCCGCGGAGTCGGCGGTGATCGGGAGGATCATTCCGCGCGACGCCCGGCTTATTCAGCTGTCGTGATGCGCTCCATTCCGGCCGTCGAGAAAATCCTGCAGGCGCTGGGCGAAACCACGTTGCCGCGGCCGGTGGTGGTCGACTTCGTGCGGCGGGAGCTGGCGGCCCGCCGCTGCGCTGGCAGCTCGGCGGAGTTTGACGTCATTGTTAGGCAACTTTCCGTGCAACTGGCGACCCTGGGCCGAAGCCGGCTGCGCCCGGTCATCAATGGCACCGGCGTCCTCCTGCACACCAACTTCGGGCGGGCGCCCCTCGGGCCGGGCGCCGTCCGGGCCGTCACTGAAATTGCGCGGAACTACAGCACGCTCGAATACGATGCCGAGACGGGCGCGCGCGGAAAACGCGCGGCTTACCTCGAGCGAACGCTCGCCCTCGTCGCGCAAGGCGAAGCCGCGACGGTGGTCAACAATTGCGCGGCCGCGCTCGTTCTCATCGTTAGGCATTTTACCGCGCGGAAACCCGAAATCATTATCTCGCGCGGCGAGCTCGTGCAGATCGGCGGTGGTTTTCGGATTGGCGAAATGATCGAGGCAGGCGGCGGACGACTGCACGAAATCGGCGCGACCAATCACACAAACCTGGACGACTACGCGCGGGCGATCGGAACGGAGACGGGCTGCATCCTGCGCGTGCACCAGAGCAACTTTTTCATGGGCGGATTCACCGCCGCCCCGCCTAACGAGGAGATTGCGAAACTGGCCCGGAGCCGCCGGGTGCCGTTCGTCGTCGATCTCGGCAGCGGCGCGGTCGTGGCGACAGAAAAATCAGGGCTCGGCGATCACGAGCCGACGCCGGCGGAGACGCTCAAGGGCGGCGCCGATCTGGTTTGCTTTAGCGGCGACAAACTCTTCGGGGGTCCGCAAGCCGGGCTTATCGCCGGGAAGGCGCGGCATGTCGCCGCGATAAAGCGCGCGCCGATTTTTCGTGCGCTGCGTTGCGACAAGCTGGTCTGCGCCGCGCTCGAAGCGACGATCGACCTTCATCTACGGAAGGCATGGAACGAAATCCCGGTGCTCGCGCAGCTCCGGATTTCCCGGGAAGACTTGCGTGCCCGGGCGGAAGTTCTCGTGAGGCAGGCGGCCAGCGTCCGGCTCAAGATCAAGATCGTGGAAAGCAAAGCGGAGATCGGCGGCGGGGCGCTGCCGCGTTCCGCCATTCCCTCGATCGCGCTCCAGCTCAGCCATGAGATATTTTCGCCTAACGAACTGGCCTCCCGGCTGCGGCACGCCGCGGTGGCCGGCTACATCGCGCGCGGAAATTTCCGGCTCGATCTGCGCGCCGTTTTTCCCTCGCAGGATGCCGACCTCGTCGTGGCCCTGAATTCTCTCTGACGTGACGCCGCGGAATTTCATTCTCGCCACCGCTGGCCACGTCGATCACGGCAAGACCGCGCTGATCAAGGCGCTCACCGGCACCGACACCGATCGTCTCCCGGAGGAAAAGGCGCGCGGGATCACGATCGATCTCGGTTTCGCGCATCTCGCGCTGCCGGGATTTTCCGTGGGCGTGATCGATGTGCCGGGACACGAAGATTTCGTGCGCAACATGATCGCCGGCGTCGGCTCGATCGACCTCGCGCTGCTCGCGATCGCGGCCGACGACGGCTGGATGCCGCAAACCGAAGAGCATCTGCAAATCTTGTCCTACCTCGGCGTCGAACGGTTGGTGATCGCGTTGACCAAGTCCGATCTCGGCCGGATCGAGGAACGCCGTGAGCAAATCCGCGCGCAGCTCGCTGGAACTGTTTTTTCCGGTGCTCCGATCGTGGAAACCTCCATCGACGAGAAGACAAGCATCGAGAGTCTGCGGCAGACGCTGACTGCGGAATTTTCCAAAATTCCAAGCGACTCCGCTGGAGAAATCCCGCGCCTTTTCGTCGATCGCGTTTTCACGGTGCACGGCAGCGGAACGGTCGTGACGGGCACGCTCAGCGGCGGCCGGATCGCGCGCGGCGCGACCATCCGAATATTACCGCAGGATCGAAGCGCGCGGGTTCGCGCCATTCAAAGTCATAACCAGGCGCTCGAGGTGGCCGAGCCTCGAACCCGGACGGCGCTGAACCTGGCCGACATCGATGCGACCGAAATAGCGCGCGGATCCATCGTGACGCTGCCGGAAAGCGGCGACCCGAGCTCGGTGATCGACGTCGTCCTGGAACGGTCATCGCGACTGCCGCCGACGGCGCGGGCGTTGAAATCCGGCGCGACCTTGCACCTCCATCACGGCAGCGCGCGGGTGGCGGCGCGCGTCCAACTGCGCGATCGAAAGGAGCTCTCGCCTAACGAAAAAGAGATCGCGCGTTTTTTTCTGCGCAGTCCGATCTGCGCCTGGGTTGGTGACCATTTCATTGTCCGCGATTCTTCGGAGCAGGTGACCCTGGCCGGCGGCATCGTGCTCGATGTGGACACGGGGTCGATCCGGTTCCGCTCCACGCCGCAACGAAACCTGCTCGACCAGCGGCGGCGCGCGCCTAACGATTCATTCATTTTTGTCCGCACGCTTTTGCAGCGCGACCATTTCGCGCGCAAAAGCGCACTTCCTCCAGCCGCCCTGGAAGGAGCTGGCGGTATTTTCCTGGGCGAAAAGATCGCCGCGAATCGGGAGTGGTGGGAGAGCCAGAAAAAGATGGCGGCCGGGTTGATCGACGCCGCCCACGCGGCACATCCGGAACAGCCGGGGCTTGAGCTCAATCGTCTGCGCGAGGGACTGAAGATCGCGGAGCCGGATGTTTTCGAAGCACTTCTGCGCGATTTGGCCGACTCCGGTTTTATGCAGATGCGTAATTTCCTCGCTCGCGGCTCGCATCGGCCATCGCTTCCGCCGGCGTTGCGCGACGCCGGCGCTCGCATCCGCGCGGCACTCGCGGCCCGACTGATCGATCCACCGGCGCGGCGCGAGCTGGCGGCCGGCGTGGAGGGACCACCCGCCTTGCGTTTTCTCTGCGAGCGGGGCGAAGTCGTCTTGTTAGGCGACGACGTAGTCATCTCTGCGGAAGGCTTCGCTCAACTGCGCGAGGCCGTGATTGGTCACCTGCGCGCGAAGAAATTTGGCACGGTCAGCGAGCTGCGGCAGGCGACCGGCACGACCCGCCGGATCATCGTCCCACTGCTGGAGCGGCTCGATAAGCTGGGCCTGACGACCCGCGAAGGCGATCGCCGCCGGCTTCGTTAGGCGCTCTGGTCTTCCTCGACGTACTGAGCGTGGGCGATCGTCGCGACGATGGAGGAACCGCCGATGATATTCCCGAGCAGGACCGGTCCCATGAAGGCGAAGTAATCGAGCATGTTTTTCTCGCCGAGGCTGACGAGGTAGAACGCGTCGACCGAGCCCACGATGACGTGCGCGAGTTCCGCGATGCCGACGACGTAGGTAATGATGATGATCACGCCGACGCGCGCCGTTTCTGCAAAAGGCAAAAGCCAGACCATGGCCGCGATCAGGAACCCGGCAAAAATCCCGCGAACCAGGAGCGTGCTGAAGCTGTGATCCATCGTGCTTCGCGCCAGTTCCTGCATCGCGTGCCGCACTTCGGGCGAGACCATGTTGGTGTTGGCCATGATCCAGGCCATCGCGAGGGTGCCGAGCAGGTTAAAGAAAAGCACGATCGCCCAAAGCCGCGCGACGTTGGCGAACATGCGCAACTGCGGCTTGCGCAGGAGCGGGAGAATGACGGTGAGCGTGTTCTCGGTGAAGAGCTGCTGCCGCCCGAGCACGACCATGAGGAAGCCAACCGAGTAGCCGAATTTCTCGATCAACGGACGCCACGGCGCGTCCGGGATGCAGCTGCGTAAAACGCCTTCGGTCAGGAGGGAAAATCCCATCGCGAGCCCGGCGGCGGCGCCGGACCAGGCGAGCGCGGAATTCGTCCGCTCCAGTTCGTGTGTTCCCTCGTCGAAAATCGCGGCGTAAACGATATGGCCGCCCGGCGCGGTGCGTTCCCGCACCTCTTCGCTCTCGGAGTCCTTTTTGGATTTCCCCGCCTTCCGATCGTTAGGCATGGCGGGACGATGGCCCGATTAGCCCTGCGAGGCAAAGACCGCGGCGGGGTCTTTCCCCGAGACGCGCCCGGCGCCGATCCAGCCGAAGCGGCTGCAAAAGGCTCCGAGCAGAAACGAGATCGCGGCGAGCGGCACGAGGTTCGTTAGGCGGAGAATGATCGCAAGCGGTCCGCTCAGAATTTCGCCACCGCGGATGAGCCAGCCGGAGCGGCCTTCGTGAAGCGCGCGATCGGCGGCGCCATGTTTATCGAATTCGAGCCAGACCCAAAGAAGCGTCTCGATAACGGCGGCGAACATCCCGAGCATCCAGAGCGGGCGAATTTGGAATCCGAGCAGCTCGAGGATGGCGACGGCGCAGCCCAGTCCGGCGGTGCCGAAATGAATCGGCAGTAAAACGCGATGCAAGAACCACGCGGGAATGACCGTCGCTCCGAGGAGGACGCCGGTGTAAGTGGCGAGGCCAAGTCCGGCGATCGCCGCTCCGATGATGAAAACACCGGCGATGATGAGAACAAGGAGTCCGATCGAGGGAGCGAAAGCCTGGTTGCAATAGAGCTCGTAAATCGCCCAGGCCGGCACGGCGAACCCGCCGAAGATGGAAAGAATCCAGGCGCCGATCGACATCGGAGAGCGGTGTTTGAAAACGCGCAGCATGTTGAGGAATAGCTGCGGGCGGCCAAGGTCCATGACGAGGAGAATCGGCGAGATGATGGCGCCGGCGGCGGAGATGCGGAGAGCATTAAGTGTCAAATCCGTTAGGCCGAGGAGCAGGCCGGTGCAAGCGATGAGGGGCGCCATCCCGGCCGTGCCGCCGACGAAAAAGTAGAGCGGAATTTCCCAGGTCCAGACCGGCGGCCTAACGACGGCTTCGCCGAAATAGCCCGGCCGTTTCGGGATCGGCCCGCCGGCGACATCGACTCCGCGGCCGGTGACCGCGCCGCCATGTTTCGCTTCCCGGCGCCACGTCTCCAGTTTGTCCTCGAAATTTTTGTCCTGCTCGTTAGGCATTTTAGAAAAAGGCGAAGGCAAGAGCGACCGCGCCAATCGCGCCGAGCGCGGTCGCGAGCGCCGCGCTCCAGGAGGACTTGAGATAAATTGTCGGCACCTGCGGGCGCGGGGGCAGCCCGTACGCTTCCGGTCCGCCGAAGAGGAGAAAGGAAGCGTGAATCCCGCCGACCGATTCCTGCGGGTCGTAGATTTGCGCGTCGTCGTAGCCCTGGCCGCGGAGCGTCGCGACCCGTTGCTGCGCGCGCGCGCGGACGTCGTCGAGGCGGCCGAAAACGATCGACTCGGTTGGGCAAACTTTCGCGCAGGCGGGCGTGAGGCCGCTCTTCTGGCGGTCGTAGCAGAAGGTGCACTTGAAGGCCCCGCCTGCGTCGGGAAGCGGCTCGGGGCGGCGATCAATCACGCCGAAGGGACAGGAGACGACGCAGTAGCCGCAGCCGTTGCAGACGTCGTTCTGGACAAGAACGGAACCAACCTCCGTGCGCACGATCGAGCCGGTCGGGCAGGCTTCGAGGCAGCCGGCGTTCTCGCAATGTTTGCAGACGTCGGAGACGAAAACCCAACGGAACGGGTCGTCCGAATTCGGAAGGCGGAATTCGGAATGCGGAATGGGAGCGGACGCCGCCTGGGCTGCGGTGGTGATCTGTTGTCCTTTTTGAAGATCTTGTTCGACGAAGAGGACGTGTCGCCAAGTAGAAGCGCCGAGGTGGCCGGTATTGTCGTAGGAATTGCCGGTCCAAGTGTAGCCGTCATCGGGCACTTCGTTCCATTCCTTGCAGGCGACTTCGCACGCCTTGCAGCCGATGCAGACGCTCGGGTCAGTGAAGAAGCCGACTTCAACATGGTCGGCGACGAAGGTGTGCCGGCGCTGATTGGTGCTCTGCGTGCCTTCGCCGATCATGGCATTCGTCCCTGGATTTGTTGGCGACGCATTATTCTTGTCCGCTCTTGCCGTGCGCCGCGTGACCCATGGCGTGTTTGCCGCCTTCGGGCGCGCCGGGCGGCGGTTGCTCGGGGTGCTGGTTTAACGGCCCGGTTTGGGGCGCGTATTTGTCCATGAATTCGAGGTAGGTCGCGCCGCGCGGCAAACGCCCGGGAACGATGTTGCAGAGCATCGCCTTCGCTTCCTGGATGGTGACGTTCGGTTCGCCGGAAATCGCCCCGAGATCGTTCGCCGCGTCCCCGCGCACGGGACCGGCCGTGCCGAAATGAAACGGAACCGCGACCTGGTGAATCGTTTTTCCGTTCAAGTGCAGCGGCCGCATGCGCCGGCTCACGAGCGCGCGCGCCTCGACCGCGCCGCGCAGACTAACGACGCAAACGAAGTCACTGTTTTTGATTCCCACTTCGATTGCGAGCTCGGGCGAAAGTTCGACGAACATCTCCGGCTGCAACTCGGCGAGATGCGGAAGGAAACGGCTCATCCCGCCCGCGGTGTGATGTTCCGTCAGGCGATAGGTCGTGAGGACGTAGGGAAAATGCGGATCGGCCGGCGGCGCGAAGCGATTTCCTTCGCGAGTAAACCAGTCGACCACCGGGTTGGTGTCGCGCGGATAGAGGGCGTTGCCGACGGGCGACTCAAGCGGCTCGAAATGCGTTGGCATCGGCCCGTCCTGCAAACCTTTGGGGACGTGCAACCAGCCAAGACCGTCCTCGTGGAGGATGAAGGGAGCGTCGCCCGGTTGGGCGGCCATGCCTTCCTTGTGTCCGTTAGGCTGATAGCCCGGTGCTTTGTCGCTCTTGAAATCAGGGACGTCGAGGCCGGTCCACTTCTCGTTAGGCGCGTCCCACCAGACGAGCTTCTTGCGTTCGCTCCAGGGCGAGCCGTCGGGCGCGGCGCTGGCGCGGTTATAGATGATGCGGCGATCGCTCGGCCAGGCGAAGCCCCAGCCATGCCCGAGGTAGTCGTGGGCAGCGCGGGAGTTTGGTTTGTTCACGCCATCCGGTCCGAAGGCGCCCGAATAAATCCAGCAGCCGCAGGCGGTCGAGCCGTCGGCTTGCAGGTCGTTGTAATCTTGGAGCTGCGCCTCGGTTCCGTAGCGGAAAATGGATGGATCGGGCTCGTTAGGCGTGTCGCCAATTTTCCAGCCGTTGATCTCGGCGAGGACGGCTTCCATTTTCGGCTCGCCCTGTGCGTCTTCGGGATACCACCAATCGAGCGCGCGCAACGGCTCATCGAGCGGATCATCGGACGCGTGCGCTTTCGCGATCAGACGTTTCGCGAGTTGATGAATGAACCAGCCTTCACTGCGCGATTCGCCCGGCGGATGAACGGCCTTTTCGCGCCATTGCAGGAGCCGCTGCGTGTTGGTGAAAGCGCCTTCCTTCTCGGCGTGGCCGGCGACCGGGAAGAGAAACACTTCGGTTTCGATTTCTTCCGTGGTCAACTCGCCGCGCTCAATTTCCGGCGAGTCATACCAAAAAGAGGCGGACTCGATTTCGACCAGGTCGCGCACGACGAGCCATTTTAACTTGGCGAGCGCCTTGCGTTCGAGGCGCGAGTTCTGTGCGCCGACCGCCGGATTCTGGCCCATGATGAACATGCCTTCCATCTTCCCGTCGAGCATGTCGTAGAGGAACTCGAAGAAAGAATGATCGCCGGTCAGTTTCGGCATCCAGGCGAAACCAAAGTCGTTCTCCGGCGTCGCGTGCGCACCGTAATAAGATTTCAACAGGCTGATGAAATACTTCGGATAGTTCGACCAGAGCCCGGTCTGCTTCGTGTTTTTCTGCAGGTAGCCGGCGAGGGTGTTTTCTGCTGTGACGGCGCGCGGCATGGTCAGGTAGCCGGGCAGGATGTCGTAGAGCGTCGGGATGTCGGTCGAACCTTGAATCGACGCGTGCCCGCGTAGCGCGAGAATGCCGCCGCCGGGCCGGCCGATGTTGCCTAACAAGAGCTGCAAAATCGCGGCGGTCCGGATGATCTGCACGCCTTTGGATTGCTGCGTCCAGCCGACTGCGTAACAGAGCGCCGCGGTTTTCTCGGGACCGGAAGCACTCGTTAGGGCATCCGCCACTTTGTGGAAAATCTCCGGTGAGATCCCGCAAACTTTCTCCACCATCCCGGTCGTGTAGCGCGCGTAATGGCGTTTCAGTTTTTGGAAAACGCAGCGCGGATGTTGCAGGGAGAGATCGCGCTGCGGAAAGCTGAGGCCGTCGCCTTCATAGAGCCAGGTTTCGCTATCGTAGGCGCGTTTCGCTTCGTCCCAACCGGAGAAATAGGCGTCACCCGTATCTTCGGTATCGCGGAATTCCTCGCGCAGAAGACAGGAGGCGTTCGTGTAATGGACGACGTAATCGCGGAAGAAGAGATCGTGCTCGAGAATGTGTCTAACGAGTCCGCCGAGAAAGGCAATGTCGCTCCCGGCGCGGATCGGCACCCAGATATCGGCCAGCGCGCTCGTCCGCGAAAAACGCGGATCGACATGGATGATGGTCGCGCGCTTTTCCTTCGCCTTCATGACCCAGCGAAAACCGACCGGATGGGCCTCGGCCATGGAAGAGCCTTCGATCAGAATGCAGTCCGCGTTCGCGAGATCCTGTTGCGCGGTCGTAGCTCCGCCCCGGCCGAAGCTGGTGCCCAGACCGGGCACCGTGCTGCTGTGTCATATCCGGGCCTGGTTGGAAACGCATACCATTCCCAGGCCTCCGGCGAAGAGCTTCTTGATCAGGTAATTTTCCTCGTTGTCGAGGGTGGCGCCGCCGAGATGCGCGATCGCCTTGGTGTGATTGATCACGATGCCGTCTTCCTCGTGGATGAACGTGCGTTTGCGCGATTCCCAGACGCGATCGGCCACCATTTCCATCGCGCGATCAAGTGAAATTTCGCTCCAGGACTTCGCTCGCGGCGCCCGATATTTCACCTTCAGCTCGCGCCGCGAATGGGTGAGAAGTTGAAACGACGCCGCGCCTTTCGGGCAAAGATTCCCCTGGCTGATCGGGGACTCCGGATCGCCTTCGATCGAAACGAGCTTGCCGTCCTGATGATAAATGAGCTGCCCGCAGCCGACCGCACAGTAGGGGCAAACCGAGCGCGCGACCTCCGCGTCGTCGATCCGCGCGTGGCTCGCGCGGGTCTTGTCCGACATTGCCTCGAGGCCGGTGCCGTCTTTGCCCTCGCGAATTTGCCTAACGAGTGGCCACTTCGAGAGGAGATCGACCAGCGACGACATCACGGGATCATCGCACGATTAATCGCGCCTGGCTGTCTGAAGCTGCGAAATTTTAGCGCTAGAAAATGACCTGCAAACGCAGCAGCACTTCATCAAACTCGGCCTTGCCATACTGCGGGTTGGCCTCGCGGTAATCAGACCAGGTGTGCACGTACTCGGCCATTACTTTCACGTTATCTGAGTGGATGTAGTAGTTCAGCCCCGCGGTGAGCGAGTGGATGCCGTCGTTCCCGAGCTGTCCGGGATTGAGCGCTTCCCATTTCACGACGCCCTGCAATTTCTTCGGCAGGAAAAAATAACTGCCTTGGACGTAGTAGCCGTTGGTCACGAAACTCGGCATCGCTGGCGTCGTCCCAAAGTCGCGCCCGTCTACGTGCTCCTCGAGATATTCCGCGATCAGATCGAACGGTCCGAGCTTGAACCACGCGTCGAAGCTGAAAGCATCGCGTTCGTCGGCGCTCGTTAGGGTAAACCCGGTCAGTGAGCCGTCCGGATTCACCCTCAGGTTGAGCGCGGGCGAAATGTTCGTCCCGGGATTGTCGCGGCTGTGAAAATAATCGCCGCCGAGTTTCAGGCTCGATTCCAAGCCCATGACCTCGCCTTTCCACGGCTGCAATTCGAGCCGGCCGACATACATGAATTCGTTGTTGTCGTTGGCGTTGAAGTTGCGGCCGTTGCCGTTAAACGCGCCCGCGTAGTAGGTCACAAAATCCTTGTAGTCCGGCGCCGCGGTCGCGAGCGGTTTGCCCCAAAGCATCACGCCGATCTGCCTCTCCGGCGTGATCGCACCGGTCGGCAGGCTGCGCTCGATCGTGTAGATGAGTGTGTCGGGCGTCAGCTGCTCCAGCCCGAAGGGCGCCTTGTATTGGCCGACCTTCACGTTCATCTCGGGGAGGCCGTGGTAGTTGATGAAAATATCCGTGCCGGAAAATTGGGTGCGATTACTCGTCGAGGTCGTGGTCGTCGCGCCGGTCGCGACGTTGACCGTCTTCAAAGCCGTGACCGCAGCGTCGCTCTGTTCGAAATCGCCTTCGATTTTGAAATCGAACTGCTCCGCGTAATCCCCCGTCAAACTGATCCGCGCCCGGCGGAGCCGGAACCGATCGGTCAGCGCGGTCGCGCCAAAGCGGCCTTCGAAAGCTGAGACATCGCCCCCTTCGAAATTCGCCTGGATGTAACCGCCGAGGGTCAGTTTGTATTCCGAGCCGCCGGGATGGACGTTGACCGGCGGTGGCGGTGGCGCAGCGAAGACAGTCTTGTTGTCATTCCCGGGCGTGACGCTCGAAGTCTGCGAGCCAAAGGCCGGTTGGAACGGGCCTTTCGCCTTGAGCGAGTGCACTTCATTTTCAAGCTCGGAATTGCGCTGCTGCAACTGTCGCACCGCGTTTTCCAACCGCTGCAACCGGTCCGTCTCCGAGTCCTGGGCTTGGACCGAGAGGGTCAGGAGAGAGAAGAAAGCGAGACTGGTGACACAAAAACGTTTCATAAATGTTGCTTGCCATTCGCCTTTTAGGGCTTCGAGCTACTGGAGGAAAAGAGATTTTTTTCGAAATCTCAAAAAAACATCTTCGTCTCCGGCCAGCGATTTGGTTAGTAGGACAGACTTATGGGATTCTTTGATCGCGAACGAACGATTGCCGGACCGGGTTTCAGTCGCTGGCTCGTGCCGCCGGCCGCCTTGGCGGTTCACTTATCCATCGGACAGGTTTACGCTTTCAGCGTTTTCAAGTTGCCCCTCACGAAAGCGATCGGCATCACGAAAGCCGCGCCTGGCGACTGGACGCAGCCGCAGCTCGCCTGGATCTTCAGCATCGCGATCCTGGTGCTCGGGGCGTCGGCCGCGATCTTCGGGCGCTGGGTCGAACGAGTTGGCCCGCGCAAAACCATGGCGGTGGCCGCGCTTTGTTTCGGCGGCGGCTTCATTGTCTCCGCTTTCGGTGTCTGGTGGCATCAGCTCTGGCTGATTTATCTCGGCTACGGCGTGATCGGCGGCTGCGGTCTCGGGCTCGGCTACATCTCGCCGGTCTCGACCCTCGTTAAATGGTTTCCCGATCGCCCTGGCATGGCGACCGGAATGGCGATCATGGGTTTCGGCGGCGGCGCTTTCATCGGCTCGAATCTGAGCCTGCTCCTCATGAACCATTTCAAGACCGCGACCAGCGTCGGCGTCGGCAAGACCTTCGTAGCGCTCGGAATTATTTATTTTTGTTACATGATGTTTGGTTCGTTCATCGTGCGCGTGCCGGCAGCCGATTGGAAACCGGCCGGCTACGTCCCGCCGACGCATTCGCACGGCCTGATCACGAGCGGCAATATTCTCGTCGCGCAGGCTTTTAAGACGCCGCAATTCTGGCTCCTCTGGATCGTCCTCTGCTTCAACGTGACCGCGGGCATCGGCATCCTCGAGCAGGCTTCGCCGATGATTCAGGAGATGTTTCCCGCCGTCCCCGGCGGGACCGTCGGCGTGACCGCAGCCGCGGCCGGCGGCTTCGTGGCGCTGCTCAGCCTGTTCAACATGGCGGGGCGTTTCATCTGGTCGTCGCTCAGCGATTACACTGGGCGCAAAGCGGTTTATGCGATCTTCCTCTTGTTAGGCGCCGCGCTTTATTGCCTGATTCCGCTCGCGGGGCGGAGCGGCAGCGTGATCTTCTTCGTCAGTGTCTGCTCGATCATCATCAGCATGTATGGCGGCGGTTTTGCGACCGTGCCGGCTTATTTAAAGGACCTCTTCGGTTCCACCAACGTCGGCGCGATTCACGGGCGTTTGCTCACCGCGTGGTCGGTCGCGGGCGTGCTCGGACCGGTGCTGGTAAATTACATCCGCGAATATCTCAAAGGACAGGGCAAGTCCGGCGTCGCCCTCTACGCGCCGACCATGTACCTCATGGCGGGTCTGCTCATCGTCGGCTTGATTTGCAATCTCTGCGTGAAGCCGGTCGCGGAACAATACTACAACAAGGGAAACTCGGCGGCGCGGTAAGGGTGGAGGAAATTTATGGCAAACGAATCGAACTCAGGCGGCAACGCGGCGATGCTTTTCATCTCGTGGATCGTGGTCGGGGTGCCGTTGGTCTGGGGCGTGGTTAAGACGCTCCAGAAACTGCCGGTGCTGTTTCAATAGCGCTGCGCTCGTTAGCCGGGCGATCGAGCAGGCTGGAAGCCTAACTTCCGGCGTGGTATTCCTGCAGGCTCTTCACCTGCATCGGCCCACGTTGCAGCGAACGAATCCCCATCGCGCTCGCCGCCGCCGCCCGCAACGTCGTCATGATCGGAATCCGCTGCACCAGCGCCGCGGTCCGAATTTTCACCTCGTCGGCGCGCGGCACCTTGCCGCTCGGCGTGTTGATGATGAACTGAATCTCTCCGTTCTTCACGAAATCGAGCACGTTCGGCCGGCCCTCCGCGATCTTGAAAACCTTCATCACCGCGACGCCGCCCGCCTTCAGCGCTTCCGCCGTGCCGGAGGTGGCGACGATGCCGAAACCAAGTTCCGCATACTCGCGCGCGACCGCCACCACGCTCTGTTTGTCGCTGTCTTTCACACTCACAAACACTTTCCCGCCGGGCGGCAGCGGCCAGGCGCTGGCCAATTGCGACTTGGCGTAGGCGAGGCCGAGATCGGCGTCGATTCCCATCACTTCGCCGGTTGATTTCATTTCCGGGCCTAACGAAATATCCACGCCCTGAAAGCGCAAAAACGGGAAGACCGCTTCCTTCACCGAATAGTGCGGCGGCACGATTTCCCCGGTAAAGCCGAGCTCGCCTAACGACATTCCGGTCATCACTTTCGCGGCCAATTTGGCCAGCGGCACGCCGATCGCCTTGCTCACGAACGGCACCGTCCGCGAGGCGCGCGGATTTACCTCGAGGACGTAGAGGAGCTCGCCCTTGACCGCGAACTGCACATTCATCAGCCCCCGCACGCCGAGCTCGCGTGCCATCGATTTCGTCGCGCACGCGATCTCCTCGAGGATCGCCGGCGAGAGCGAAAAAGTCGGGACCACGCACGCGCTGTCGCCGCTGTGAATCCCGGCTTCCTCGATGTGCTCCATGATCGCGCCGATCACCGCGGTCTCGCCATCCGCGATGCAATCGACATCCACCTCGATCGCATCCTCGAGAAACCGATCGACCAACACCGGTCGCTCCGGGCTGACCTCGATCGCGCTCCGCATGTAGCGGCGCAAATCCTCAGCGTGATAAACCAGCTCCATCGCGCGCCCGCCGAGCACGAACGACGGCCTAACGAGCACCGGATAGCCGATCCGCTCCGCGATCTCGACCGCTTCGTCAGCACTCACGGCTGAGCCGCTGGGTGTCTGCCGCAGCCCGAGGCGATCGAGCATCGCGGCGAAAAGTTTGCGGTCCTCCGCCAGCTCGATGCTCTCCGGCTGCGTCCCGATGATCGGCACGCCCGCCGCCTTCAAACCCGCG
The DNA here is from genome assembly GCA_963831805.1 of uncultured Verrucomicrobiae bacterium. Taxonomy (GTDB): domain Bacteria; phylum Verrucomicrobiota; class Verrucomicrobiia; order Chthoniobacterales; family UBA10450; genus Palsa-1392. Next base: position 1,036,208 of record CAWHRN010000005.1, read on the forward strand.
GCGAGATTGAGCGGAGTCTGCCCACCGAACTGGACGATCACGCCGTCCGGTTTTTCCTGCTCGTAAATGTTGAGCACGTCCTCGTGGGTGAGGGGTTCGAAGTAGAGTTTGTCGCTTGTGTCGTAATCGGTCGAAACCGTTTCCGGATTCGAGTTCACCATGATCGTCTCGATCCCGAGTTCGCGGAGCGCGAAGGCCGCGTGCACGCAGCAGTAATCGAACTCAATCCCCTGGCCGATTCGGTTCGGTCCGCCGCCGAGGATCATGATTTTGCGCCTGTCGTTAGGCCGGATTTCGTTCTCCGAGCCGTAGGTCGAATAATAATAAGGCGTGTAAGCCTCAAACTCCGCCGCGCAGGTATCGACCAGGCGATAGGTCGGCACGACCCCGGCGGCGATCCGTTCCGTGCGTACTTGCTTCTCGGAGTGGCCTAACGAATGCGCGAGCTGCCGGTCGGAAAAACCGAGCCGCTTGAGCTTCCGGGAGTCCGTCTCTTCGCGCTGGGCTTCGACGATCTGCGCGATGTTCACGAGGAACCAGCGATCGATCTTCGTCAGCTCGAAGATTTCTTCGATCGTTAGGCCGTCCTGCAGCGCCTGCGCGAGATAGAAGATTCGCTCCGCATTTGGCACGCTCAGCTTCCGGCGCAGCGTCTCGGCGTCGACTCGCGTTTCCGCCCCGTCGCCGCAGAGGCCGAAACGTTTGATCTCCAGACTCCGCAGAGCTTTCTGCAGCGCTTCCTTGAACGTGCGTCCGATCGCCATCGCTTCCCCGACGCTTTTCATCTGCGTGGTCAGGGTGGCATCGGCCTCGGGGAATTTCTCGAAGGTGAAACGTGGGACCTTGACCACGCAGTAATCGATCGTCGGCTCGAAACTCGCCGGCGTCTCGCGCGTGATGTCGTTGCGGATCTCGTCGAGCGTGTAACCGACGGCGAGCTTGGCAGCGATTTTTGCGATTGGAAAACCGGTCGCTTTCGAGGCCAGCGCGCTCGAGCGCGAGACCCGTGGGTTCATCTCGATCACGACCATTCGCCCATTCTCCGGGTTGATCGCGAACTGGATATTCGACCCGCCGGTCTCGACCCCGATCTCGCGAATGACCGCGAACGACGCGTCGCGCATCGCCTGATATTCGCGGTCGGTCAGCGTCTGCGCCGGCGCGACCGTGATCGAGTCGCCGGTGTGCACGCCCATCGGGTCGAGGTTTTCGATCGAGCAGACGACGACGCAGTTGTCCGCGCGGTCGCGCATCACCTCCATCTCGAATTCCTTCCAGCCTAACAATGACTCTTCGATCAACACTTCGCTCACCGGCGAGAGATCGATCCCGCGCTCGACGATCGTTTCCAGTTCTTCGCGGTTGTAGGCGATGCCGCCGCCAGAGCCGCCTAGCGTAAAGGCCGGCCGGATGATCAACGGAAAACTGCCGATTTCCCCTGCCACGCGCTCGGCGTCGTCGAGCGAGCGGGCGATCCCGGAACGCGCCACTTCGAGCCCGATCCGCACCATTGCTTCCTTGAAAAGCTGCCGGTCTTCGCCCTTCGCGATCGCTTCCGCGTTCGCGCCGATCAGCTTCACGTTGTGCCGCACGAGCGCGCCATTGCGATTCAGTTCCATCGCGGCGTTGAGCGCGGTCTGGCCGCCCATCGTCGGCAGGATCGCGTCCGGCTTTTCGCGTTCCAGGATCAGCTCGATCACTTCCGGCGTGATCGGCTCGATGTAGGTGCGATCGGCAAACTCCGGATCGGTCATGATCGTGGCCGGGTTGGAATTCACCAGCACTACTTCGTAGCCTTCCTCGCGCAGCGCTTTGCAGGCCTGCACGCCGGAATAATCAAATTCGCAGCCCTGCCCGATGATGATCGGGCCGGAACCAATGAGGAGAATTTTATGGAGCTGATCGTTCCGCGGCATGCGCAGCGGGAGAGTATGCAGAATCTGGCCGAGGTCGAGACAATCGCCGCGTTTGTGCTCTGCGTATTAGCAAGATGAACGCGAAACCGAAGCGGAAAAAACCGGTTGGGAAGAAAGCCGGTTGGAAGCGCTGCAAGACGAAGATCCGGTTCCGGAACAAGGTCTTCGCCCTGCGCGAGGACAAAATCGAGCTGCCCGACGGGAAGCGAAAACGCTTCTCCTATATGGAGCGGACCGACGCGGTCATCGTCGTCCCACTCACGCCGGCGGGAGAGTTGGTGGCGATCAACCAATACCGCTACTCGGTCGACGAATGGTGCCTCGAAGTCCCGGCCGGGGGCACCCACGACAAGCCTAACGAGTCGCTCGCGGAAGTGGCGCGGGCCGAGTTGCGCGAGGAAGTCGGCGGCGTCTGCGAGACCTTGACCTATGTCGATTACCTCTACTCAGCGAGTTCGCTGACCGACGAGAGATGCCACGTCTTCCTCGCCGAAGGCGTCGAGCTGGCGGAGGAACCGGAAAAGGAGGCGACCGAGAAAATCGAGGTCGTCGTCATGCCATTGAATGAAGCGCTCGCCCGGGTGCGCGCGGGAGAGATGAAAGACGGCCAGTGCGCGCTGGCGATCTTGCTGTGCGAGCCGCTTCTGTTGGAGCGCGGTTACCTCGGAAGTCAGTGATCTTGCCCGACTCGGGCGGCAACCTTTTGGGTTCGCGCGTTTTCTAAAGCGACCGGCTGGAAGCCTGGCTTCCTAGGCGGCGGCGCGCTGGCGATCGAGGTAGACTTTGCAGATGCCCTTGATCCGCGTGAGTACGTAGTAGGTCGTCTGGCTGCGCACTCGGACAAGCTCGGCGCCCACAATCCGGGTCACGAAATCGCTCGGCAGGTCGAGGATTTCCTGCGGCGTCGCGCCCTCAAGGCCTTTGCACAATATCGAAGTCATCGCGCGAGTCAGAGTTTGCACTTCCGGGCCGAGCGTCATCCGGAGGTGGGCACGGCCTTGCTCGTCGACCCGGAGATAGACGCCAACCTTATCGGCGCATTCTTCATCCTTGCGGACATCTTCGAGGTCAAACTTCTCGTTAAGCTGCGGCTCCTGTTTGGGCGCGCTCTCCGCGTAGTTCACCAGCGTCTCGCGTCGCTCCACTTCGGGCAGCGTCTCGAAAAGCTCGATGATGTTCTGCAGTTTCGTTGGGTATGAACTCATCCTAGTGCTCATGATCGTGTTCGTAATCGAATCGATCAACCCAGCAACGGATCGAGCACGAGCACGAGTGGGAACTACGAGCTCTTCTCGATCGGCGCGCCGACTTTATTGCCCCACTCGGTCCAGGAACCGTCGTAGTTCCGCACGTTATCGAGGCCTAGGAGATAAGTGAGCACAAACCAGGTGTGGCTCGAGCGTTCGCCGATCCGGCAGTAGACCACGGTGTCGACGTCCGGTTTTACCCCCGCGCCTTCGAAGTAAATCTTCGCCAGCTCCGGCGCCGATTTGAAAGTGTTGTCCTCCTTCGTCGCGGTTTTCCACGGCACGCTTTTCGCGCCCGGGATGTGTCCGCCGCGAAGCACGCCTTCCTGCGGATACTCCGCCATGTGGGTGATCTCGCCCTTGAATTCGCCCGGCGAACGCACATCGATGAGCGGCATTTTCGCCTGGCTCTGGGCGAGCGCTTCATCGGCAAAGGCACGGATCTCCTTGTCGAAGCGCTGCCTCGGCACCGGATAATCGGTCTTCGGATAGGAAGGCACTTCGCGCGTCATCGGCCGGTTCTCGGCCTTCCATTTATCGCGGCCGCCGTTGAGGATTTTCACATTCTTGTGTCCAAAAAGCCGGAAGGCCCAGAGCGCGTAGCAGGCCCACCAGTTGGCTTTGTCGCCGTAGAAAATACAGGTCGTCTCCGGGCCGATGCCGTTGCGGCGGCAGAGTTCCGCAAACTTATCCGGCGCGATGTAATCGCGGATCACCTGGTCCTGTAGATCGGCGCGCCAATCGATATGCACCGCGCCCGGGATGTGCCCCGTGTCATAGAGGAGAATGTCTTCGTTCGACTCGACGATGCGAATATCCGGGTCGTCGAGGTGCTGTTCGAGCCAATCCGTTTCGACCAGAGCTTCGGGATGCGCGTAGTCGGCAGGGTTTGTGTTCATGCGGCATATTCGACCTCGGCGTCGGGAGTCGCAAAGCGATTTTCCGATGTCGTCGGTTATCGGCTTGCGCTGTCTCACTTTGTAAACCATAATGTTTCATATGAAACACGGGGCAAAAGCCAAACTGCTTGGCACCGGACTGGTCGCGCTGCACGTGGCCGCGCAAAAGCCGAACCCGTCACCAGCGCAGGTGATCGAATTTGTACAGGCCGGCGTGAACTTCGGCGAACTCGCCGTGCTGCAGAAAGAGCTCGATCTCCCGCTTGATCAACTCGCGGCCAAGCTCGGCTTTTCCCGAGCCACGCTTCATCGGCGCAAGGCGGCCGGTCGCCTAACGAGCGACGAGTCGGATAAAATCGTTCGCTTCGCCCGTCTGCTCGGCCAGGCGACAAAAGTCTTCGACGGCGCGACGGAAGCGCGTGAGTGGCTCAAGACGCCGCAGCGTGGACTCGGCGGCTCCGTGCCGCTCGATTACGCGCAGACCGAGGCCGGTGCCCGCGAAGTGGAGCAGTTGCTCGGCCGGATCGATTACGGCGTTTACGCCTGATGCCTTCCGGCTGGCGGATCGACAAGCCGGGCCGCGACGCGTTCAGCGGCGAAGGCGCGCGACTTTTTGGCGGACGCTGGAATTCTCCCGGTGTCGCGGTGGTTTACTTGAGCGAGCATCAATCGCTCGCGGCGCTCGAGATCATGGTCCATCAACAACCGCTCACCCCGCGCGGCAAATACCTCGCTTATCGCGCGACCTGGGATGACGCGCAGATGGAGCGCTTGAGTGGGAAAAAACTTCCAGCGAAGTGGCGCTTGTCGCCCTCGGCGCCGGCCAACATGGCTGTTGGCGATCAATGGTCGAAGGAGCAGCGCTCGCTCATCCTTGCCGTCCCGAGCGCGATCGTGCCAAACGAATGGAATTATCTCCTCAATCCGGCGCATCCCGATTTCCGCAAGCTGCAGATCGCGAAACCGGCCGCGTTTGATTTCGACCCGCGACTTCTCGGCCGCTGAGGCGCGTTCTCTTGCCGGGGCGGCCATCGAATGCCATCTTGGGCGCCCCCGATTTCGCAGGCCGAAGTAGCTCAGTGGTAGAGCAGCTGATTCGTAATCAGCAGGTCGCGGGTTCAATCCCCGCCTTCGGCTCCATAAATTAGCTGGTCGCTGCCTTCGGTCGGTCAGCGCCGCAAAGAAAAAATGCCCCCGCGCCCGAGGACGCGAGGGCATTTGCACAAACACCAAACCGTTTAGTCGTGTTCGATTTCGTAGACTTCGCTCAGGGCGATGCCCGTGGAGTCATTCGCCCCGGTTACCACCGCCGTGTAAGCTCCCGGTTCCAGGCGGATCAGGATGCTCGACTCATTGGGATGAAGCGGGGGAATCGAGGTGGAGATAATATCGTCGGAGTTGGACTCACTCTGCCAGTCATCGTTGGCACGAACGACTGTTGCGCCACTCATAAGTTTCAGAACCGGGTTAGCCAGCACGGGGCTAACTCCCGAGACCGCGAGCGAAGGACCGAGCGCGCGGGCGAGAACAAGTTTCGGACCGCCGGTGATGATGAAGCCACTGATGAGTTGACCCTGACCTGTCTGGACAAAACCACGGGTCGAAATGATTCTCGGATGATCCTTGGGGCGCGCGGAAGAAATATGTGGTGCCCGCGAGAGTGAAGTCGCCGAGTTGCGCGCCATGACCATAGGTCAGGTTGCCGGTGACTGACTCACCACTAAGGAGAGTTAGCGCAAAGGTTGCGTTCGGATGGTCGTCGTGGAGGTCTTCATTGAAGTCCTCCAAGTCATCAGCGTCCTGACCATGATCGTCGCCACGGTCGCCGCCGGGAGGATCATCGTCGCCATGTTTGTCGGTGACCGGAGCTTTCAAGGCCGCCGCGCCCGACGTGAGAGTCACCGCGCCGAAGCCGCCTAACACATTGCTCCCATCCGCCGCGATGAAAAAGATGCGATTCTGCGAATCGATCACGAGCTTGACGTCGAAGGTGCTGCCGTCCGCCGCCCTCGCCGCGCCGGTGAACCGGCCCGGGATATCGTCGCTCGGTCCAAAGGTCGGCGTGCGCGCCGCCGTCTGGCCCGCGACCGTGGCGGTCACGAAGTCATCGTCGGACTTGGAGTCATCATCGTCCTTCAGCGAACCGGTGATGGTCGCGCCGTTGCTGCCGACGGCGCTGAAGTTTTTTCATAACTATGTGTGATGAAGTTAGGAAGCCGAATGAAGCACGCGAACCGGAAAGGTTTCGCGCTTGTTACCTCCGAGAGTAACAGCACCGCAGGATTTGTGGTAACGCCGCGTCACGACAGGGACCGAGCCCCCAAGCAGGTGACTCACCGCGCGTTCGCTCAATCTTTGTGCCTAACGAAAAAGCCTCGCTCCGGGCGCAACTTGCTGCGTTTCCGGAGCAAGGCTGTTGTGGCCGATCTGCGTTTAGTCCCAGTTACCCGTATCCTGCAGGCTGTCGAAGTTAATCTGGAACTCCGGCTCCAGCGGAGTGCCGTCGGGTTTCAGGGTAATCGCCAGGAACTGGTCCGGCGCGATTCCGCCATCGGTGGGGTCATTGATGACCGGGCAGATGCTGTAGTGCAGCGGATCGCTCAAAGCGCGCGTGGTCAAGGCGATGTAGCCCTTCTTCAACAGACTATCGATGTCGCTGGTCGAAGCGATAATCGGCGTCCCATCAAGGTCGAGCCCATTCTTCTTGGAGACATCGGCGAGCGCCTTTTTCCCCGCTTTCGTCGCAGCTTTCGCGGTGTAGCTCACCCAGACATGAGTCCAGAGACCCAACGGGTCCTTGCCGAAGTAACCGTTGCGCATATCCAACAGGACTGACTGTCGCAACGCGCCGAGACCCACCGGATCCGTCCCCGCCTTGGGGAAGACATATTCGAAGCGGGAATCCGCGATCTGGCGTGCCGTCACTCCGGCGGAATTCGCGACGAAAGCATTGTCCGCGAAGCCACCGAGAACGGTAAAGTAGAAGATGTTGCCGCTGTGATCGTAGTTCGGGATGGTTAAGAGTGCGCGAACATCGCGTTGGAAGGGAAAGTTCGGCACGTCATTCACCGCGATTGGGCCTGGCTGCATCCGTCCGGAGATAAGCGCGGGATTGATCCCGTTCTGCAGGTAGTAGGTATCGGTGAAGTCATAGAGCCGATCCTTAACATCAGCACGAGACATGGCCGGCGCTGCGAGCAACGCCACAATAAGTAACTGCGTTAGTGTTTTCATGACTCAGAGATAAGACGCCGTCTTGTGCTCGACAAATCGAGATTAGTTACGCCGTTGTAACTTGTCTTCGAGAAGGCTCAGGGTGCGGTCGTGAAGACCTGAAGCGGGGAGTAATCGCTCGAGCCTGAGCCACAGACCGTGGCTACCTGGTAATCGTAAGAGGTCGACGGAAGAAGCTTGGTCAGCTTCACCGAGGCACGATTGGTCTGCCTGGTTTTCCATCGCGTCGTGCCGGTCTCCCGATACTGAACTGTATAAACGACCGCTTCAGTGACGCGGCTCCAACTGATTGTCGCGGTGGTCGAGGTGACGTTGCTCGCGATGATGTTCGTCGGTGGTTGACAGTCAGGTATCGTTGTCTCGCAAAACTGACAGATAAAGCCGCCTCGGTCGCGGAAGAGCAGGCTGATGTCATCAAACTCGTTGCCCGTGCCGGGAGAGGCGCCGCCGTTGAGATAAAGGCAGCCATTGTTCAGCAGATGGATATCTTGACCGGTGCCGGCCGCGTACTGTTTCACATATTGCACGACGCCGCCGGGATCGTACTTGGCGAGGAAGATATACTCATTGCCCAAGGGCGGGAGGGTGATGCTATCAAAGACCACTCCGGGCCCGCTCCCCGCGAAGCCGCTGACCCAGCTATTTCCGGCTGAGTCGACGCCAATGCTGTAGCCCTTGTCGGAGGTCGGTCCGCCGGCATGATGAAGCCATTGGATCGCGCCGTTGGCATTGTACTTCGCGACGAAGATATCAGTGCCGCTCGTTCCCGCATTAGGAATGGAGAGTCCATCGAAATTCGCCGTGCCGGTGTAGTCGCCCGTAATATAAAAGTTATTCCCACCGTCGACCGCGATTGCCTTCGCGGGATCGCCCACAAAGGAGGTCATGCTTCCTCCGCGGTGAACCCAAAGGTTGTTTCCGTCGGCGTCATACTTGGCGACAAAGGCATCTCCCAAGCCTACTGCTTTGATCGAATGCGAGCCAAAAGTTGCCGTGTTCTGAAATTCGCCGGTGATACCGACGTTATCCTGCGCGTCGACCGCGACGCCGTGCGCCTGGTCGGAGCCGGCGCCGCCCGCGCTCCTGATCCAAAGGAGTGTGCCATCAGTGTTGTACTTGGCGAGAAAGACATCGAAAATGCCGCGACTCGTCAGCGTAACTCCGTCCACCGTCACCGTCCCGGTATAGAATCCGCTAACATAAACGTGACCGCTGTGGTCGAGCGCTACCCCTTGGGCGAAATCTCCGGCCGTCCCGCCGGCATTCTTGGCCCAGACGACGTTCCCGGAAGAGTCGTATTTCACAATCAGCCAGTCATAGTCGCCCTTTCCTATCAGGGTGACATCGCCGAACTGTGCCGTCGGATGAAGGCTATTGGTCTGGATTGCGCCGACGACATAGGAATTCCCGACGGAATCCGTGGCCACGTCGTTTCCTTGATCCAGTAACTCTCCGCCGCCGACAGTGGCCCAGACTAGATTGCCCGTGGGGTCATATTTGGCGAGGAAAACGTCGACGGCCTTGCAGGGAATGGTGACGTTGTCGAACAATCCCGGGTTGCTGACAATCCCGGTAGCGTAGGCGTTGCCCGCGGCATCGCTACTCACGCCGTTGCTAATTCCACCGGTGCCCATTTGCTTGACCCACTGCGCGGTCTGGGCAGAGGCGTTACTAGCCAGGAGCAACAGGAGAAACAAAAGAACGTAACTGAGGATGCCCCGCGGTGTCCCGGAGACGTAACGTGGGAAGTGGGTTCGATATTGGAGGATGGAGAGTGGCTGAGATATCATGGTGTTCTTAGCTTCCAATGGAATATCAAGTGCGGGTCCAGGTGCCAAACTACGGAGGGTTACGCGGTTGTTACTTTTGCTTCGGATGAAGCTATAGCCGTTAGGCCTCTTTCGGCCGGAAGCTTCACCCGGATTTCCGTCCAGTCGTTCGCGGAACGCTCGAGCGTCACGTCGCCGCCCTGCGCGCGGGCGAGTTCGCGCGAGATGCTGAGGCCGAGGCCGGTCCCACCGACCCGCTCATCGCCACGCGCGCGATAGAAACGCTCGAAAACGTGCGGCGCCAGCTCCGCGGAAATGCCACGCCCGGTATTGCCGACCGTCATTTCCACAGAGCCATTGGCCGCCTGCGCCGCAACCCGGATCCGGCCGCCGGGCGCGTTGTATTTTACGGCGTTTTCGAGCAGGTTTTGCGCGATCAGGCTGACAAAGGCGCGGTCGGCGCGGAGCGGGAGACGTGGCGGGACGCTGGCTTCCACTGTGAGCTCGAACGGCTCGGCGAGGGCGCGCGCGTCGTCGAGCAGGCCGTCGAGCAGCTCGCTGAGGTCGAATTCTCCGAGCCGCGGCTCGAGCCGGCCGGAGTCCGCGCGCGCGAGGAGCAGGAGGTTTTCGACGACGGCGTTGAGCTGGTGGATCGGCTGGAGCAAACCTTCCGCGGTCGCTTGTGTGTGTGAACTGCATTCTGTGTCCGCGATGATTTCCTCGACGCCAGCGCGGAGCACGGCGATCGGCGTCTTCAGATGGTGCGACGCATCGGCGGAAAACCGGATCGCCTGCTCGAGGCTGCGTTGCAATCGCTCGAAGGCTGCGTTCAAGACTTCGATCAACCCCGCGATCTCATCGCCGGACGGCGGCACCGGTAGCCGGCGCTGAAGATCCTGCGCCGTAATCTGCGCGGCCGCCTGCCGGATTTCCTCGACCGGCGCGACCGCTTTGCTCGCCACCACGCGGCCGCCGATGACGATGAGGATGAGCACGGTGGGGATAGCGGCGAGCATGCCGAGGAAAATGTCGCGCCCGATCTGGTTGATCTCCTTCAGGTCAGCCCCGACGCGCAGGGTGAGTCCTTCGTGGCTGAATTCCCCAACCCGGAGGCTGCGCCCGTCCAGCTCCCTGGTATGAATTTTCTTGATCCCGTCGCTCGGGATCGGCTTGGGCAGACCCGGTGAAAGATAGAGCGCGTGGCCTTTCGCGTCGGTGACCTGCACGAGCCGGTCGCGCAAGGCAAGCGGGATAAAAATTTCCTGGAATTCTCCCGGGTTCGCCGCCGCGTTGCGCTGGAAATGCTGCACGTCGCGGAAGAGTTCATCGGCGTCCATCGTTAGGCGACGATCGAAGGCTGCGATCTCCTGGTAGCGCATCACCGTCCAGGTCGTAGCCGCGCCGCCGATCGTGGCGGCCACGGCCAGGAGCGCGGAATAAAGCGCCACCTTCCAGCGTAATGGCCAGTTCTTCACGACGCTTCGCGGATGGTGTAACCGAGATGCCGCACTGTCTGGATCAGTGGCGGGTCACCAATTTTTTTGCGCAATCGGCTGACGAAAACTTCGACCAGTTTCATGTCGTATTCGTGCTCGCGTTCCCAGACCCGCTCGCAGAGTTCGGTCCGGCTAAAGGTGCGGCCCGGCTCGCGCATGAGGACACGAAGGAGAGTCAGCTCGCGGGCGGAGAGCTCGATCGGACGCGCGCCTCGGGTGAGCTGATTCTCGGCGAGATCGAGCGAGAGATCGGCCACCTCCAGTTTTACTGCCGGCTTCTCCGCGTAGCGGCGACCGAGCGCATTCACCCGCGCGACCAGCTCCTGCATCGCGAAAGGTTTTGCGAGGTAATCATCGGCGCCAAGCGCGAGCCCGTTCACCCGGTCGTTCAATTCCCCACGAGCCGTGAGAATGAGCACGCGGCTGTCGACATGCGCCTTGCGCAACCGCTTCAATACTTCGAAGCCGTCGATCCCGGGCAGCATGATGTCGAGAATGATCAGGTCGAACGGCGCCCGCTGCGCCTCGCGGAGCGCGACGTCGCCATCATGCACCACGAGCGCGTCGTGCCCCGCGCTCGTCAGCGCACGCGAGACATGCCGGGCGAGGCGGACTTCATCTTCGACAATCAGAATGCGCATGAGCAGGAAAGCGGACTTATAAACAAAGCGAAACGGGGAACGACGCGAGAATTTTCCCCGCGTCGGCCCGTGGTGCGACGCGCCAAAGGTTACAGGCCCGTTACTTTTCATCCCCGGGTTATTCACAGTCGGTGGGGGGCGCCTCCTGGGACTGCGCTGCGAGCCTGATCGCGCGTTCGGCGTGGTGTTATTTCGAGCTCTTTGCTGCTTCTTGTTTCTGCCCTGCGGTCGTCATCGCGTCTCTTGTGCGCGTGCGCGACTGGAGAAATGACACAACCGCATCCAACTCGTCAGGCTTCAATGAGCTGCCGTAGGCCGGCATGTTGACGCCGCCGTTAACGATGCGGGTGATCATGTCTGCTCGCGTGAGAGTTTATCACCAACGTAACGTCAGGTCCGGGCCGCGTTCGCCGCCGTGGCCTTCGATGAGGTGACAATTGATGCAGGCCTTTGGCGGCAAAGACCTGCTCCCGTAAAGACCAACCCCTGGTCGTGCCAACGACTGGCAGCGGCAGCGGATTTCGCCTCGAAGTTAGGCGTCCAAGGCGAGCGTAGACCTTCGATCCAGAGCGAACCGATCATAATCTACGCTTAGTAAGACTACGGCGATCGACCAAGGCCGGCGATTCGGGCGCGCGTTCGCCTTTGTTGTTCAATAACGGTACCAGCAAGAGAATGATCCCGACCAGGGCCGGGCCCAAGAATCATGACATAACCCTCAAGACTGGGCGGGATCAGTGCCAGCAATGCGAAATACCAAAGCAGATACCAATCGGGCTTCGGATAAGCCTGCAGAATGCTTGGATCGGGCGGCTTTTCGATCAGCGGCGGGCCGCACCAGAGCGCCAGCGCGGCGATCCCAAGGATTAAGTCGCGTGCCGAAGACAAAGTCGCGCCAGGCGCCATCGGGCCAGAACGGAATCCCATCCTTCTCCAGGTAGTTGTGGTATTCCTTGCGATAAGTGTCAGGATCGACCGGCTGACCCGCCTTCGGCTCGGCGGTGATGCCATGACGCAGCACCAGCCACACGTGCAGGCGCGATGAAAGCAAACATGCAACCCGGCACGATGAAAACGTGGATGGCAAAGAACCGGCTCAGCGTCGCTCCGCCAATCGTGTTACCACCAAGGATGAGTCGAGCCAGCCAATCTCCAATAAAAGGCACGCGACCCATTTGTTCGGCCGCGATCACGACCGACCAGGCTCGCGGTCTGATCCCAGCGAAGAAGCTGGCCGGTGAATCCCATCATCAGGGTGAAACGCGAGCAGGAAGCACGCCCGTCGCCCAGTTCATCTCCCGCGGATACTTATAAGCACCAAAGAGAAAGGTCTGCGCCATATGCGCGCCGATCATCAGGATCATGGCGGACGCCCCATAGTAGTGAAGCCCGCGCAGGAAGTGTCCGAACGGCGCCTTGTCTGTGATAAAAATCAGCGTCTCATAGGCCTGCGACGAGGAGGAGACATAGGAGAAGGCCAGCGCCACGCCAGTTACTACCTGAACGATGAAAGCCAGCGTGGTCGCGCTGCCAAAGACATACCACCAACCGGCATCGCTTCGGGACCAGATGAGTCATGGAAGGACCAACCAGTTCGGAAATACCGAGCCGATCATCGAACCAGCGCCAAAGCTGTCAGGACCAGCTTGTTTCATCAGGAAAGAGCCGTCTGAATCGGGATCGGCGCGGCTTCGATCTGGACCTGGCCGTCGACGAACGCGCACGTTGTAGCGCGGCAGCGGGTGCTGCGGCGGGCCCGCCGCGACCCGGCCATCCTTGTAGAAAGACTCCGCCGTGACAAGGACACATAAAGAGTTCGGCGTCCCCGATCCAGCGCACCGGACAACCCAAGGTGCGTGCAATTGACCGAGAAGGCGATGAACTCCGTCTCGCTCTCGCGCCGCAACCAGCGCCGCGCTCTGGCACTAATGCCCGCCCAGGGCAAAGACGACGGATCGGTAATCGTCACGTTAACAGTCTTGCCGACCGCAAAGTCCGCAATCTTACCCACGTTCACCCAGCTTTTCGGGCTTTTACCAAAGAGCGGCGCAAGGACGAAGCCCACCACCGGCACAGCCAGGATCGCCGTGCAAACCCCAGCGAGACCGAGGCAAAGCTGCTGCAAAAAGCCGCGGCGGCTGACTGCAACCGGGTCGTCGACATGCGGCGAGTAGGTAGGTGGCGAGTGCTTAGTGTCGTTCATGGCGTATTTCTTTGATCCAACCGGCCAGCGCAGCCGCAAACAAGGCGAGGCCAACCGCGGCTGTAACCCAGGAAGTAATCAGCCCCCAGAAGACAATGGTAAGACCCATGGCCAAGCCGGCCGGGAAGTAAGTCGGCTGCGGCAGATGTTCGTGCGGTAACTGTTTCCAGTCACTCTGATCGGATGAAGGTTTGGGTTCAGGCATCAGGCGTTCCTCGAAAAGGGCGTGGTCGAGCACCGGAGCGGGCTGGGCAAACCAGCGCACGAGTTGGGCAAAGATCGCACTCAGATAAATCAAACACATCGGCACCCACATGAGGAGGCCACCTATTTGTTGATCCACGTCGTGAGTCATGCCCCACTCATTCCGGATCGTGCTCAGGATGCCGAGGCGATCCGCCGGTTGCAGGTAAATCGCACAGACCGTGACCGGCGAGAAAGTCAGAATAATCCCAAGAACACTACAAGCCGTGCAAGCAGTAAAGAGATAACCGACTGCCCGCCAACGGGTTCAGCCGGTCCTGCTCACGCGGGGCGAGCACCTGCCACCAGAAGAGGCTGCCCAGACCAAGCAGCGAGACACTCTGGAGCGCGTAGATCGGTCGGGAGGAGACGGCTGCATTACAAAGAGCCGGCGCGTGCCAGAGCCACATCGCACCGACTCCAGCAAGCCAGCCAGCCACCGGATGGGACGAGAACCCGTGCTTTACCCGTTAGGCGACAACCGGGTGGGAGTGAGAGCAGAAACAGAGTCGGCGCGATCAGGAGCAGGAGGATGTGCTGCACCATGTGGGCGCTAAAGAGGTAGCCATCTGCGAGCGCATTGAGGGGCGAGATGAGTGCGAGCAGAACTACGGCGAGCGCGCCGCAAGAAGTAACCGATTCGACGTTGCCAGCCAAAGGCGAAGAGATAAGCCGCCAGAGCCGCGACACAGAGCAATAAAACCACTGGATTCCAAGACCAGGAAAAGATGAGAAGTTGTGCAGTTGTCATCGCAGGATAAGAGGAAGGAGATAGATCACGCTAAAGACAATGACCCAGACGCCATCGACAAAGTGCCAGTAATAACCGATCGCCTGGAGAGCGGAAGAAAACTTCGGCTTGCGGGCGTCGCCCAATAAAGCCAGCCCGAGGAGAATCGACATGGCCACCAACCCGAGGCAGACGTGCAACCCGTGAAAGCCCGTCAGCGTAAAAAAGGTGGTGCCGAAGAGATTGGTGCTGACGTTTATGTCCCGCTCGAATAGCTCCCAGTATTCAATTCCCTGGCCGACGATAAAGATCGTCCCAAGGGCGATGGTGGCGAAGAGCCAGGCCTTGAACGCCCCCCGCCTTTCGCGATGGAGAGCTGACTTCGGCCCGCCAGATGGTGAAGCTGCTGGCGAAGAGGCAGAGGCTGAAAATGCTGCTCTTGAGCAGGTTCAAATCACTCGCGCCGGGACCGGTCTGGTGTTTCGCGTTAAAGAAGAGATAGGCCAAGATGAGGACGCCGAAGAAGCCTACTTCGGAGAGGATGAAACTAAGGACGTTCACTCGGTTCTTATTCGGCCGGGTCACGGTATCCTGCGGCTGTACCGACGATCGGATCGGGGCGGTCGGGATTAGCCAGATCCCAGAGTGGACGTCGACTCAGTAGTCGCGGCAGGCGATGGAAATTCTCCGGCGGTGGCGGCGAAGTGCTGGCCCATTCCAGCGTCCACGCGTCCCAAGGGTTATCGCCCGCTTCCTCGCCCCACAGCAGGCTGACGATGACGTTATAGACCAAGATGAGAGCGGCCACCGTCATGAAGATGGCGCCGGCGCTGGAGAGCATGTTCATCCAGGTATAGTTAGGCAAATCGGGGTAGGTGTAGACCCGGCGGCCCATCCCGATCAAGCCGAGGAAGTGCTGGATGATAAAGGTCATGTTGAAGCCGATAACCATGAGCCAGAACGACCATTTGCCGAGCGACTCCGAAAGCATCCGGCCGCTCATCTTTGGAAACCAATATTGAATCGCACCAAGGATGGCGAAGACGATCATGCCGACGGCGACGAAGTGCAGGTGAGCGACAAGGTAGTAACTGTTCTTCGTCTGCCAGTCGAGCGCCGGCATCGCGTGACTTATACCCGTTAGGCCAGCCGGCACGAACTGTACGACTGCGGCGATGCAGAAAAGCATCGGAGTCTGAAAGCGAATCCGGCCGCCGATCATGGTCGCAGTCCAGTTCAACACTTTCACGCCGGTCGGAATGGCGATGAGCATTGAAGCGATCCCGAAAAACAAGTCCGCCGGCCGTCCCAGCCCGGTGGTAAACATGTGATGCGCCCAGACTCCAAGACTTAGGATGGCGATGACGACACTCGAACCGGCGACAAACTCATAACCAAAGATTGGTTTGCGGGAAAAGACCGGGATGATTTCCGAGAGAATGCCAAAGGCCGGGAGCGCCAAAATGTACACCTCCGGATGCCCAAACGCCCAAAAGACGTGCTGCCACATCACGGGCGAGCCGCCCTCAATCGGAAGGAAGAAGTGCGCGTTGAGCAGGCGATCGATCATGAGCATGACTAGCCCTGCGTTCAGCACCGGGAGCGCCGCAATCACAATGAATGCGTTGACGAAGTTAATCCAGACGAAGAGCGGCACCCGGCGCAGAGTCATTCCTTCGGCGCGCGAGCAGAGGACGGTCGCAATGATGTTGATCGCTGTCGCGACCGATCCTATTCCCAGGACAACCAGGGCCGCCGCCCAGTAATCGACCCCGGCTTGAGAAGCATAAGGCCTTTCGCTGAGCGGCGCGTAGGCAAACCAACCGACATTCGGCGCTCCGCCCGCGAGGACGCTAAAATGCAGAAGGATCCCGCCAAAAGGGAGCAGCCAGAAACTAAAGGCGTTGAGGCGCGGGAAAGCCATGTCCCGCGCACCAATCTGGAGCGGAAGGATGTAGTTAACCAAGCCGAAGAGCGCCGGCATGGCGACGAGGAAGATCATCGTCGTCCCATGCATGGTGTAGACCTGGTTATAGACGTCGGGGGAAAGGAAGTGATTGTTCGGCACCGCCAACTGGATGCGAATGAGCAGCGCTTCGATCCCGCCGAGCACGAAGAAAACCAGCGCGGTCAGGAGATAGAGAATACCGATCCGTTTGTGATCGACGGTGGAGAGCCAGGCCAGGCGATAATGCTGGCGTTCCTCCGGACTGAGTAACTCTCCCGGCGCGACAGCGGTAAGGGTTTCGTTCATTTTAGGGTCTCAAAGTAAGCCGTGAGCTGACTTAGTTGTTCGTCGGTAAAGTGATAGTCAGGCATGAGCACTCCCGGCTTGACTTCCTGCGGGTTGGCCATCCAGCGGCGGAGGTTTGCGGAAGAGTTAGCGGAAACGCCGCTGCCGAGAATGCTGCGGCCGGCGAGATGAGTGAGATCCGGTCCGACTCGACCGTTCGCGCCCACGAGGCCATTGATTGCATGACAATTCACGCAGCTCATTCCCTGGAAAATCGCGAGACCTTTCGCCGCCGTCGCGTCTACTGGTGCGGCCGCGGGTTGCACCTGCGCCTGTTCCCAGGCGGCGAATTGCGCTGGCTCGTCCGCCACCACCACGAAACGCATCCAGGCGTGTTGAACCCCGCAGAATTCCGAACAAACCCCGGTGTAACTCCCCGGCTTGTTCGCCTCCAGCCAGAGATAGCGCGAGGAGCCGGGAATCGCCTCGATTTTCCGGCTGACTCCTTCCACCCAGAACTCATGAACCACGTCCGCCGATTCCAACTGCACAGAGAACGGTTTCCCGACCGGGATGTGAATCTCGTTCGCCACGATCGCGCCGGAGGCGGTATAGCGCGCCTCCCACCAGAATTGGTGGCCGGTCACGACCAGATCCGGCTTCGCGGGCGGCGGTTGGTCGACCTCGCTCATCGTCCGGGCCGTGAGCACGAAGAGCAGAAGAACGATGACCAATGGGATCGCCGTCCAGATGATCTCGACCGTCTTATTACCGGCGATCTGCCTGGGATCGGCTTCCCCTTCTCGCCAGCGATAACGAAAGAGGCTGTAAGTGATCGCCCCCGCGACCAGAAAAAAAATGATCGCGAAAACCAGCGTCGCGATGATTCCGAGATCAAGCGTCGCCTGCGCCCCTGGCGAGTGCGGCACGAAAGCGATAAGCCGTGAGGTCATAAGAAGGCAATCGTCTGAACACGAAGACAATTATCATATCAGGGAGATTGGCGGCAACCTTATCGCCTTCGCTTTTTTCCTCGGATTGCTTACAGGCCGGTCGCTTTCATCGTCCGTTGACTCACCGGCACCGGTGCAGATTCCGTGCTTGCGTGACGAAACCTATCTTTTTAAGCGGCGTGCCCCTCGGAGCCGGTTCTGCTAGTTTCGAAGCGAGATGACGAACCTCGCTTTCGCCCGCCTCTTCTGGGTTGCGCTTGCCCTTCTGCCGATCACCGCGTCGGCACAGGCCACCATCGAGGGCCGGGTGGCGCTGCCGAAAACGCATTTCGCGCCGGTCATGACCGAGCGCTACGAGATTGTGAGCAAGGCCGGCGTGCTCGCGACTAATCCGCCGCGCGCGGTGGTTTATCTCGAGGGAAGTTTCCCCAAACCGGCCAGCCTGTCCGAGCGTCAGGTCGCGCAAAAGGACTACGCCTTCGCCCCGCCGCTGCTGGCGATCGAGGTCGGGACCAAGGTCACTTTCCCGAATCTCGACGACACCTATCACAACATTTTTTCCTATTCCCCGACGAAGCGGTTCGATCTCGGGCGCTATCCGCCGGGCGAAAATCCGCCGCCATTTCAGATCTTTGACAAACCGGGACTGGTCACCCTGCGCTGCGACATCCACGAACACATGCGCGGACTCATTCTGGTGCTCGACACGCCTTATTTCGCGCTCACCGAGGCGGACGGGAAATATCGCCTAACGAAATTGCCGGCCGGGCATTTCGTGGTGAAAGCGTGGATCGACAGCCGGACGACGCGCGCGCAACCGGTCGACCTGAAGAGCGGCGCGGTCGCCCACGTAGATCTCCCGTGAACCCGGCAGAGGAAGCACGGCCGGTCAGCCCGCGCCGTTTCCGGATCAAGCTTTTCGTGGCCATGATGCTGGTCGTCTCGACCCTGACGTCGTTAGGCATTTACGTCGCGCAGCGGAGCGCGGCGGAGGACGCGCAGAACGATCTGCAACGGGATTTCCAGCTCGAGCTGGCGTCGCTCCATCGCCTGCAGGATTTGCGCAACGCCGCGGTCGCCGATCGTTCGAGCGCGCTCGCGCGCAACGCACGGATCCACGCCGCGCTCGAAGATAACGCGCTCGATTTGCTCTACCCAAGCGCGGCGGAGGAACTGCGCGACGTGATGAGCGATTCGGGCGGCGCTGACGATTTACATGCGCACTTCTATCGTTTTCTCGATGGCCGCGGCAGGGTGATCGCGCCGCCGGGCAACGACGCCGGCCGGCTTTCGTCTCACGAGGAAACGCAACTCGCGCTGCCGGGCTTGCCGCCGACGATGCAGACCGGTTACCTCCTGCGCGCGGATGGCCTAACGATTGATGAACTGATCGCAGTCCCGATCCGTTCGACGGAGACGAACGAGGTCATCGCCGCACTCGTGCTCGGCTTCAAACCAGTCGAAGTGGAGACGCGCGCGAGCGCCGCCGGCATGCGCAACGGAATCCTGGTCAACGGCAGATTGCAGCTCCCGGATTTCGATCGCATCGCGGAAACGCGACTGCTGCAACAGATCGAGAGCGTCGCGATGCAGGATGCGAACCGCGAGCAAAGCGTGCGCGTCACGCTCGCTGGACGGCCGCATCTGCTTTTCTTCAAACGCCTCAACCCGCAGTCGAAATATCCGCCGGCGTCCGAGGTTTGCGTTTATCCGCTCACGCAGTTGCTCGCGCGCCAGCAGCACCTGCGCTCGCAGATTCTGCTGGGTGGTGGCGCGCTTCTCCTCGCCGGTTTTTTTGTCAGCCATCTGCTCTCGCGCCGGCTCGCGCAACCGGTGGAAAAGCTCGCCGTAGTCTCGGAAGAAAATCGGGCGGGCCGGAAGAAAGCCGAGGCGGAATTGCAAACCACGGCCGAAGAGCTGCAACGCTCCGCGCGCTTTTCGGCCGACGCTTCGCATCAACTGAAAAGCCCGATCACCGTGCTGCGCGCGGGACTCGATTCGCTCCTCGCCCGCGAAGGTTTCGCTCCGGAAATCTACGAGGAAATTTCCCTCCTCGTGCACCAGACCTACCGGCTCACGGGCGTGGTCGAGGACCTGCTTCTGCTCTCGCGAATGGACGCAGGGAAACTGCGGCTCAATCTGCACGCCGTTGATTTGTCGCAGCTCGTGCTGGAATGGCTCGACGATCTGCGTGCGATGCCGGAGGCGAGCGAAATCACCGTGCAAAGCGATCTTCCGGTGGAATTACGAATCGCGGCAGAACGGAAATACACTGGGCTGATCGTGCAGAATCTCCTCGATAACGCGCGCAAATATAACCGTCGAGGCGGCACCATCCGGATCACGGGGCGGGCTGTTGGCCAGGAGGTGGAACTGCGCGTGGCCAATACCGGGCGCGGGATTCCGCTGGCCGCGCAGCCGGATATT
This sequence comes from uncultured Verrucomicrobiae bacterium, assembly GCA_963831805.1. GTDB lineage: Bacteria > Verrucomicrobiota > Verrucomicrobiia > Chthoniobacterales > UBA10450 > Palsa-1392. Next base: position 1,056,199 of record CAWHRN010000005.1, read on the forward strand.
TTCGAGCGGTTTCATCGCGCCGCCGCGGGTGAAGATGTGCCCGGGCACGGGCTCGGGCTCAATCTCGCGCGCGAGCTGGCGCGGTTGCATGGCGGCGAGCTGAGCCTGGTTCGCTCGGATGCCGAATGGACGGAATTCTGCGCGTGCTTCAGCGCGGCGCCACCGGAAAAGGGAGAATTTGCGCAATGAAACGGCCGCTGCTCGGCACCTGCCTTTTCTTCGCGATCTTGCGCGCGGTCGCCGCGGAGGATTTCCTCGATCGGGTCGATGAAGCCCTAACGATCAGCGCCTTTCACGATCAGGCGCGCATCCGTCTTAGCGGCCTGCTCGACCTCGAGTATTACAACTACGCGCAGCCGCCACCCGGCCTGATCCGCGCGGACGGCCACGATCTCTTCGCGCCGCGCCTAACGACCTTTGTCGACGCTCAGCTCGGGCCGCAGTTTTACTTTTTCGCCCAGTCGCGCCTCGATACCGCTTTCGATCCGTCCGACCGGGGCGCGCAACTGCGGCTGGATGAATATGCCCTGCGTTTTACGCCATGGCGCGACGGCCGATTCACCGTCCAAGTCGGTAAATTCGCCACCATCTTCGGCGCCTGGGTCGAGCGGCATCTCTCCTGGGACAATCCGTTCGTGAACGCGCCGCTCCCCTACGAAACCGCGACGCTCGTCTCGGATCTCGAACTTCCGCTCACCGCTCAGAGTTTTCGCGCCGTGCCCGGTTTCGATAAGTATGAATTTCTTCCGGTGATCTGGGGGCCCTCCTATACCCAGGGCGTTTCTGTCTCGGGCGCGCTGGGAATCTTCGAATATGCGGCCGAACTAAAAAACGCGCCGATCTCCTCGCGCCCCGAGACGTGGAATGATTTTAATTTCAACCATCCCGCGATCGATCTCCGCCTGGGTCTGCAGCCTAACGAGGCCTGGCGCTTCGGCCTCTCTGCCGCGGAAGGTCCGTACCTGCGCTCCGATGCGCGACCGCTGGAGAGCGAAGGCGGGATCGGCGATTACCGGCAATATGCCCTCGGCCAGGACATCAGTTACGCGCGCGGGCATTGGCAGGTCTGGCTCGAAGTAATCGAGTCGCGCTTCGAAGTGCCGAGGCTCGGCGACGCGGACGTCTTCTCCTACTACCTCGAGACGAAATACCAGATCACGCCGCAGCTCTACGGCGCGTTGCGTTGGAATCAGGAAATGTTCCAGAGTGCTCCGGACAGCGCGGGCCGATCCGTGGCGAAAGCGCACGACATCTGGCGCGCCGAGGCCGCGCTCGCCTACCGTTTCACCGCGCATACGCAGTTGAAGGTCCAATACAGCCTGATCGGCGGCGATTTCGTCTCCGAACGGATGACCAGCCTCTTCGCCGCGCAATTTACCGTCCGCTTTTGAAGGCACGCGTCAGGCTGGAAGTAACAACGGCGTTACGTTCCCCGAGTCGCTTTCCCAATTCTCGTCGCGCAGTGTGGAAACCAGCTAATCATGAAAGGGGTTTTGCGCTTTTTCTTCCTTGTTGCCGTCGGCTCTTGTTTTCTGACCGCCGCCGGCTCTGCACCCGCGAAAACTGTCAACGTCCGCGTCGGCGCCGGCGGGGATTTTTTTTCGCCGTCGGCGATCACGATCGGGACCGGCGATAAGATCGAGTGGAATTGGGATGCCAGTTTCCACAGCAGCACCTCCGGCACGCCGAATCATCCGAGCGGTCTGTGGAGTTCCGGCGTGCTGAACAGCGGCTCGAAGTTTGTGCGCGAGTTCAACACCGTGGGTGATTTCGCCTATTACTGCTCGGTCCACGGTGTCTGCTGCGGGATGATCGGGACGGTGCACGTGGTGCAGGGAAACTCCACGCCCTCGCCGACCGCGACGCCCACAGCGACTCCGAGCCCGACCCCCACGGCTACGCCGTTGCTCCCGCTTATCCACCCCGGGCCGATCAGCGTCGAGCTGCAATCGGTGGCCAGCGGTTTGACTGCGCCGAACAATCTCGTGCCCTCGGGTGACGGTCGTCTTTTCATCGTCGAGCAGTCGGGCCGGATTCGACTCGTGAAAAATGGCACGCTGCAAAGCACACCGTTTCTCGATCTCTCAGCGCGGCTGGTTTCGCTCAACGCCGCTTCCGACGAACGCGGTTTCCTTGGCCTGGCCTTTCATCCGGGTTTCAACGATTCGGCGAGCCCCGGCTTCCGGAAATTTTACACCTACACGAGCGAGCCGGTGAGCGGCCCGGCGGATTTCACCGTGCCGAACCCGGCCAGCTTCAATCACCAAAGCGTCGTCGCGGAATGGCAGGCGTCAGTGACGAATCCGGACGTCGCCGATCCGGCGACCCGCCGCGAAGTGCTACGCGTGGACGAGCCGCAGGCGAACCACAACGGCGGCCAGCTCGTTTTTCGCCTCGGCGAGCCATTCCTCTACATCTCGTTAGGCGACGGCGGCGCTTCCAACGACGTCGGCGATGGCCACAATTCCGCGATCGGCAACGGCCAGGATCTCACCACCGTGCTCGGGAAAATCCTGCGCATCCGGCCGCTCGCGCCGTCGCTCACTGGTGCGAGCGGCGATCCGATCAGTGCGAACGGCAATTATCGGGTGCCGGCCGATAACCCGTTCGTCAATAGCAGCACCGCGGTGCACGAGATCTACGCCTACGGCTTCCGAAATCCGTTTCGCTTTTCCTTCGATGCGGCGACCAACCGCTTCATCGTCGCCGATGTCGGCCAGAAAAACGTCGAGGAAATCGACCTCGTGGAAGCTGGAAAAAACTACGGTTGGAACCGCAAGGAAGGCAGCTTCCTCTTTCACCCTAACGATGGCTCGGTCACGGTCGATTCGTCGCCCGATCCGTCTCTGATCGATCCCGTGCTGGAATATAGCCACGCCGACGGCCAGGCCGTGATTGGCGGTTTCGTCGAACGCGGGACGAGCGTTCCGGCCTTGAGCGGGGGTTATGTTTTCGGCGACTTCCTCGGCTTTGGCAGCGGCCGAGTTTTTTCCGGTGATTTTGCGAGCGGAGTGATCCAGCAGGTGAATATCGGCAATGAAGGACGCGCTCTTGGCGCGCTGATCAAAGGCTTCGGGACCGATGGCAACGGCGACGTTTACGTTCTCGCCGACACCAGCGCCGGCCCGTCGGGTAATGACGGCACGGCCTATAAACTCATTTCCATTCCCACCACGCCGACGCTGCTCAATCTCTCCACCCGTCTCAACGTGCAGACGGGCGACAAGGTGTTGATCGGTGGATTCATCGTCACGGGCAGTGAAGAGGAAGAGGTCGTGCTGCGCGGTCTCGGGCCGTCGCTCACGGTCAACGGCACACCGCTCGGTGGTCGCCTCGCCGATCCGCTTCTCGAGCTGCACGACGGCACCGGGGCGCTCATGTCTTCGAACGATAATTGGCTGAACGGCCCGAACGCCGCCGAGCTGATGAGTCTCCATCTCCAGCCTAACGACAACCTCGAGAGCGCGATCGTGGCTCAGCTGGCGCCGGGGAATTACACCGTGATCCTGCGCGACGCCCAGGGCGGCTCCGGCATCGGCCTGGTCGAGCTCTACGCGCTCAATGCCGCTGCGCATCCGGCTAACATTTCTTCGCGCGGTTTTGTCGAAACCGGCGACGACGTGCTCATCGGCGGCTTCATCGTGGGCGGCACGACGTCGCGCCAGTTCATCCTCCGCGCGATCGGACCGTCGCTCGCCGGCCCGGCCATTCCCGATCCGCTGCTCGACCCGACCCTGGAATTGCACGACGGCAACGGCGCCCTTCTGCAATCGAACAACAACTGGCGCGATACCCAGGAGGCGGAGATCATCGCCAGCGGACTTCCGCCTAACGACGACCGGGAGGCCGCGCTCATCGCCACGCTCGTGCCGGGGAATTACACCGCGGTCCTGCGGGGGAACGGGAATACGACCGGCGTCGCCCTGGTCGAGATCTACGATTTGCCCTAACGATTATTCCTTCGCGCGCGCGAACGGATGGCCGCCGAGCTGGCGGCAAAGTTTGTCGCCGATCTCGCTGATGATCTCGGTCTTCGTCGGGTGATAATATTCGGCGTCCTCGAGCTGAACGGCGGTGTGTTCGTGATCGATCGCGTAGGCGGGCAGGTGAATCAGATTGCTCGCATCATTGCAGAGCAGACCGGCGCTGAGCAGCTTTCCGGTCTTCGCGTCGGCAGCGAACTCGCCAAGGCCCATGTCGTCGCCGGCGAGATGCAACTTGCCGACGTCCCGGCTTTCCGCGGAAGCGGTCACGAGCTCGTGGCCGGCTGCTCGCGCGGCGGGATATTTCATCCCGGCAAAGGCAAATTCCGGATCGGAAAAAATCACCTGAATGTTCGAACGCTTTCGCCAGTGCCGGTCGCCGTCGTCGGTGGCGTTCTCCGCGGCGATGCCCGCTTCGATGTGCGCGTGATGCACCACCATGCGCACGCCCGCGACGTCGCCCGCGGCGAAGATGTGCCGGGAACCGCACACCCGCATGTCCTCGCCGATCTCGAGCCGGCCTTGTTCGTTAGGCGAAACGCCGACCGCGTCGAGATTGAGTTGCGCGAGCGCGGGATGACGGCCGGTCGCAAGGAGGAGCCGCTCGGCGTGAATCGGCGCGATCTTTTCCGGGCCGGCAGTTTCGATCTCAAACCCGCCGTCGGGCGCGCGACGCAACTGCGCTACTTTTCGTCCGGTCAACACCCGCACTCCTTCCTGCTCGTAGATCGCGGCCATCCGTTCACCGAATTTCTCCGGATAGCGCGCGAGCAATTTCCGCTGCGAAAGCAGCGTGACCGCGCTGCCGAGCCGGGCGTAGCGCAGCCCAAATTCCAAGCCGACCGGACCGGCGCCGATGACTGCGAGCGATTTCGGAACGTGCGTGTTCTGGAGGATTTCATCGGTCGTCCAAACCGCGTCGCGGACCTCATTCATTCCGCTAAATTCTGGATACGTCGTGACCGATCCAGTGGCCACGATCGCGGCGTCGAATTGGTAACGCCGTCCTTCGCTCTCGATTTCGTTCCGGCCGGTGAAGCGCGCGTTCGCTCGGATCATCTCGAAGCAATTGCCGGCCAGGGCGAGCATTTCTGCCTGGCGATAAACGCGGAACGCTTCGACCTCGGTATCCTTCCAGCGAATGATCTGCGCGAGAAGTTCGTTAGGCTCGCTTGGTTCGACGCGATACCAGCCGTTTCGTTTCGCGTGATGCGCCGCGTCGATCGGTTCGAAGATTGCCTTCGACGGCATGCACCCCGCGTTAATGCAGAGCGAGGCGCGATCGGCGTTGTCGCCCATGAAGAAGAGAACGCGCGCGCCCGCCTCGCAGGCGGTCCGCGCCGCGGTGAAGCCAGCCGAGCCGCCCCCGAGCACCGCGATGGTTTTGGATTTCATCTTAGTTTGTGCCCGCTCAGCGCAACATCTCGCGGAGTCCGGCAGGAATTTCGCGACTCGCGACATCGAACCTTTCCACGATTGGCAGCGAGAGGCAGCGCCAGAGAATGTCGGCGTTGGTTTGTGAAGCGAGATCGCCTTCCGCCCCGAGGTCGTTCAGGACAACGCCCGCGCACTTCAAACCGGCCGAGGCGATGGCTCGAACCGTGAGCAGGATATGGTTCAAACAGCCGAGCTTGTTGTGCGCGACCACCAACACCGGCAGCTGCAAGTCAGCCGCCAGATCGCTCGAGAAGTAATCCGCGGAGATCGGCACGATCCAGCCGCCCACGCCTTCGACCGCGACGAAATCGACCCGCTCGCTCAGCCTAACGAATCCGTGGCGCAGTGCCGGAAGATCGATCGCGCGCTTTTCCGCGAGCGCCGCGGTCAGCGGCGCGGCCGGCATTTGCAGCCAGACCGGGTTGACCTCGTCGATCGTTAGGCCGGGCGCGCTCGCGGCGAGGAGCAGTTCGGCGTCCTGGCGATCCCCGCAGCAGATCGGCTTGTAGCCGGCGGCGCGGATTCCCTCCGCGCGCAGGCGTTCCAGCAGCCAGACGGTAAACGAAGTCTTGCCGACGCCCGTGTCCGTACCGGTGACGAAGACGCTCACGCCGCGGCTTTCGTCGCGCCTAACGAGTGCAGCATCGACTGGAAAATTTTCGTGCCGTCGCTGCTCCCGAGTCGCGTCTCACAGGCGCGATCTGGATGTGGCATGAGGCCGAAGACATTCCGCTCGCGGTTGCAGATCCCGGCGATGTTTTCCACCGAGCCGTTTGGGTTCGCGGCCGGCGTGATCTTTCCATCGGCATCGCAATACCGCAGGAGGACCTGTTTGCGTTCGTTCAACTCTTGGAGCGTCGCTTCATCGGCAAAATAGCAGCCCTCGCCATGCGCGATTGGGATCTGCAGAATCTCGCCAACCGTTGTGCCCTGAAGAAAAGGCGAGTCGGTCGTTTCGACCCGCGTGCTCACATAATCGCAGACGAAATGGAGCGAACGATTGCGCACGAGCGCGCCGGGCAACAGCCCGGCTTCGCAGAGAATCTGAAACCCGTTGCAAATGCCGATGACTAACTTGCCGGCGCGCGCTGCCTCGATGACCGCGCGCATGATCGGCGAGAAGCGCGCGATCGCGCCGCAGCGGAGGTAATCGCCGTAGGAAAAACCACCCGGAAGCACGATCGCGTCGGCGTTGCCTAGCGACGTTTCCTTGTGCCAGACATATTCCGCCTCGATTCCCTCGATCCCGCGGAGCGCGGCGAGACAATCCTGGTCGCAGTTGGAACCGGGAAATTGAACGACCGCGAAGTTCATCGCTTTTCGTTAGGCATTTCCAGCCGGTAATCCTCGATCACCGGATTGGAGAGGAGATCGCGGCAGAGCTCGCGCAGCTTCGTTTCCTGGGCCGCGGCGTCGCCATTTTCCGCCAGCTCGATCTCGAGATAACGCCCGATCCGCACGTCGCGCGCGGTGAAACCGAGATGCTGCATCGCCTCGCGCACCGCCGCGCCCTGCGGATCAAGCACGGTCTCTTTCGGAGTAACAAAGACTTTCACCTTCATCGCCGCACTATGAGCCAGCCGCGAAAGGATTGCGACTCCGGGTTCCGCGCCGCGCCTTTCCCCGGACGGCAAACCCGTTAGACTGTCATCGTTATGGCTGATCAAATTCTGGCGGGAAAAACCGGCGTCGTTTTCGGCGTGGCAAACAAAAGGAGCATCGCCTGGGCGATCGCGAAGGCGTGGGCCGCGGCCGGCGCGAAGTTGATTTTCAACTATCAGGGCGAGCGGCTAAAGGAGAACGTCGAGGAGCTGGTCGGCGAATTTGGCGAGGGCACGCCACTCTGGCCATGCGACGTTTCGAAGGACGAGGAGATCGCCGCCTTTTTCGAGAAGGTCAAAGGCGAAACGGGCAAGCTCGACCTGCTGCTGCACTCGGTCGCGTTCGCGCCGAAGGAAGCACTCGAGGGAGATTTTGTGAGCACGACGCGCGAGGCTTTTCGCACGGCGCATGATATCAGCGCCTACTCGCTGGTCGCACTCGCGCGCGAAGCTGCGCCGCTGATGACCGATGGCGGGAGCATCGTCGCGATGAGCTATTACGGCGCCGAGAAAGTGGTGCCGCACTACAACGTGATGGGGGTCGCGAAGGCGAGTCTGGAGGCGAGCACGCGTTATCTCGCCTACGATCTCGGGTCGAAAAAAATTCGCGTGAACTGCATTTCCGCGGGCCCGGTGAACACGCTTGCCGCGCGCGGGATCAGCGGATTCTCCTCGATGATGAAACATTACCAGGAACGCGCGCCGCTGCAGCGGAGCTGCGATCCGGCGGAGATCGGGCAGACCGGGTTGTTCCTCGCGAGCGACGGCGGCGCGGCGATCACGGGGCAGACGATTTACGTCGACGGCGGTTATCAGATCATGGGGATGTAGCGCGGGTCTCTGACCCTCGTGAGATCGGCGCTGGTTCGCGTGCGACGCGGGTCGGAGACCCGCGCTACATCGGCTCTTCGGCTGACTTGGCCCAGTCGTGGGACGGGATTTAACCGCCAAGGACGCAGAGTGCGCGGAGGCAGAATCCTATTTTTCTTCCTCCGCGTCTTCTGCGCATTCTGCGGTTAGATAGATTACCCCGGCGGCCAGCCTAACGAGCGCTTGCCTAACAAGTGGACGTGCAGATGCGGCACGCTCTCGCCCGCGTCGGGGCCGCTGTTGATGACTACTCGGTAACCGCTGTCGGCAACCCCGAGATCACGCGCCACTTTTGCTGCGGCGACGAGCAATTTGCCTAACAATGGCTCGTCCGATTCTTTCGCTTCAGCGAGACGCGCGATCACCCGCTTCGGGATGAGCAGCACATGCACCGGCGCCTTCGGATCGACGTCGTGGAAGGCAATCACGTCGTCATCTTCGAAAATAATCTTCGCCGGGATTTCACGGGCGATGATCTTCTCGAAAATCGTCATCGGATCGAGCAGACCAACTCCGACACTTCCGAGCCGCTGGTGAGTTTTTCGCGGATGAAACAGGCCACTTCGCCGCGGAGCGCATCGCACGAGCGCGTCCAGGCTTTGGCGCCACGCAGGTGTTTGATTGCTGGTTGGAGTCCGAAAAAATGGAGGCTGGTTGCGCCAGTCGCGGCGAGCGCGGCGACGCGTTTCTCGAGCAGATCGAAAAACGCCAATTCGTAGCCGTCGCCGGCGGCTTCCGCGATTTCCAAAAGTGAAATCGAAATTGGCGGCGGCGCGGGGCGAAAGTGCGGCACGATTTCCTTGTAGCCGATCACTTTCAAGACGTAGCGCACGGTCTGGTTGAGCTGGCTGAAAGCGACGACCGACTCGTCGGTCCGAAGGCGCAGATAAAAGGTGATGCTTTCCGTGACGTGCTCGGTCAGCCACCAACCCGGGTAGCCGGCGCGGTTCGCGGCCTGCCGGATTTCGTCCTGGAGCCAGGCGCGGTTGAACTCGAAAAGCTGCCCCGAGTCGGCACGGAGATAGGGAAATTCTTCCTTAAACGCGACCATTTGCTACTGGTTCATTAAAGAGTTCGCGCTGAGAAGCGTCGGGTTTGATCCGGCGCGCGAGCGCCTGCACTTCCTCGACAAAACGATCGACATTCTCGAAACGATGATGGACCGAGGCGTAGCGCAGATAGGCGACTTCATCGAGATCGAGCAGCTTCGCGAGGACCTTGTCGCCGATCTCGGCGGAGGTGATTTCGCTTCCGCAGGTTTCAATCTCGTGCACGATTTCCTCGATCAGTTCCTCCAGCCTAACGAGTCCAAAGGCGCGCTTTTCGCAGGCTTTGGCGATGCTTTCGGAAAGTTGCCGCCGGTCGAACATCTCATGGCTGCGATCGCGTTTGACGACGCGTAAATTCGCGCGCTCGATCTGTTCGTAGGTGGTAAAGCGAAAGGCACAGGTGAGACAAACACGTCGGCGCCGGATGCTGGACTGGTCGCGCGACGCCCGGGAATCGATAACCTTGTCGTCGCTGTTTCCGCATTTGGGGCAACGCATGATGTGGCCGAGAATCGGCCTGACACTACACGTTGTGCCGCGACGAATGGCAAGCGTTTTCAACGAAAGTTGCGCGAAAAAGTTGCGTCGTTAGGCGAAAAACCTTTTCCGGCGTGTCCAAACCACGCGCAGATGCTTGTCAGCCTGAGCGCAGCGAAGGGCCTCGCAAGCGTGGTGCGACGTCACTTGGAATTGGCGCTAGCGGGTGACGCTTGTGAGGTCCCTCGCCTCCGGTCGGGATGACAAGAGAGTGAAGCGCCCTAACGAGGCGGAAATTCGAACTCCGCCTTCTTCTTGTCCTTCGACATCGTGAGGTAGGCGTTGAAGTTCGAGCCGCGTTTCGAGACGAAGCCTTCGATCAAACCGGTCTTGCCCATTTCCACCAGGCGCTCGACTTCCTCGGCGGAGATTTCCTTCCCGCAGAGGTTGCGCTTCAGCTGGAAGACAACGCGGGGCGAGCCATCCGCCTGCGGCTTCGCGACCACGAACGAGTCCTCGGTCTGGTAGAGATCGCCGTCGTGGATTTTGCTCTCGCTCAACTTCACCGCTTTCGTGAGATCGAGCGGCGTCTTTGGCTTGCGCGGACCGGCCTTGCCGTTTTTCGCCGAGCCTTCGCGCGGTTTCCGCGGCGGAAATTCCCAGGCGATCTTGGGACCTTGCCTAACGAGAAAGGCGTCGAAGGGCCGGCCTTTTTTGGAGGTGAATTTTTCGATCAGTTCGGTCTTGCCGGCGGTGACAAGCTGGGTCGCATTCTCCCGCGTGATTTCCCGCTGGCACATGATCCGCCCGACCTTGAAGGTCTCTTTCCAGCCGCCGTTTTGCTTTTCGCGGAGCACGTAACTGGTCGGCGCCTCGCAGAGTTCCGCGCCGGTCGCCGGGTCGGTCCAGAACGGCTCGAGCGTGTTCACGTCGACCTTGTTCCCGAAATCGAGCTCGGCTTTTTTCTGGCCGGGCTTCTTCTCGTCCTCGACGATTTTGATTTTTGAAGGGAACCGGTTGCCGGTTTTTGCAGAAACAAAACCATCGAGCGGACCGATCTCGCCTTTCTCCACGAGCTCGCGGGCTTCCGCTTCTTCGACTTTGCGACCGCTCATCACCTTGTAGATCATGAGGGTGCCGTCCTGCGATTTGTAGCCGCGGAGAGTTTCCATCATCGGCTTCCCGTCGGTCGGTGAGATGATGTCGGTGACGCGCGAATTCGAATCGTCTTCCTCGAAATTTTTCGTCCGTTCGACCAGCCCTTTGGTCACCTCGACGATCTCCGACATGAAAGCGCGGCGCGGGAATTTGCCCTGCTCCATCTGGCGAAGTTTGTATTCCCACTCGCCGGTCATGTCCGGCTTGGTCAGCGCGTCGGCGTGGACGGCGGAGAGGAATTGCAAGAGCGACTCCGCCTTCGTGGTCGGCGCGAGTTCGCGCTGATTTCGCTCGAGATATTTTTGGTTGATCAGGCCGTCGATGATGTCGGCGCGGGTCGCCGGCGTGCCGAGGCCGCGCTCTTTCATCGCTTCGGCCATCTCTTCGTCGTCGACCAGTTTGCCGGCGCGCTCCATCGCGGAGAGGAGCGTCGCTTCGGTGTAACGAGGAGGCGGCTTGGTCGTCTCGGCGTGCAGCTCGGCGGAAATTGTCTTCGCTTCGGCGTTGTCTTCGCTCGTTAGGGCCGGAAGCGCTTTGGAGTCGGCGGAATCGTCGACCGTCGTCTTGCCGTAAACTGCGAGCCAACCGGCGCTGGTCAGGACTTTGCCTTCGGTTTTGAAATCGTGTTTCGCCGCGACTGTGCTGATGCGGGTGGTGACGTCGAATTCCGCCGCCGGGAAGAAAGTCGCGACGAAGCGCCGCGCGATCATGTCGTAAACCCGGCTCTCCATTTCGTCGAGATTCGTCGGATTCGTGCCGGTCGGGATGATCGCGAAGTGATCGGAAATCTGCGCGTTGTTGAAGATGCGTTTGTTCGGGCGGACCCAGCCGTTTTCGAGCACGGTCCGGCCATGCGGCGCGAGATCGCCAGAGAGGTTGCCTAACGTCTGCTTGACCGTGGCGAGGTAATCTTCCGGCAACGCGCGGGAGTCGGTGCGCGGGTAGGTGATAATCTTGTGCCGCTCGTAGAGCGCCTGCGCGATCTGCAGGGTGCGCCTGGCGGAGAGGCCGAAGCGGTCGTTGGCCTCGCGCTGCAAAGTGGTGAGGTCGTAGAGCCGGGGCGAAGCCTGGTTTGAGGATTTCTTCTCTTCGCGGACCGCGGCCAAGGGCTGGCCCTGGCAGGCGGCGAGCGACGGCTTCGGCCTGCGCCTTTTCCCAGACGCGATCGATCCGGTCGTGCTCTTCGTTCTCGTCCTTCTTGAAATTTGGCCGCTGATAGACGCCTTCGTAGATTCCCTTGGCGATCTCGAACTTCGCGGTGACGCGCCAGAAATCGCGCGGCTTGAAATTGCGAATCTCGAGCTCACGATTGAAGACGATTGCGAGAGTCGGGGTCTGCACGCGGCCGACGGAGGCGACGTTGCCGGCGCGCGACCCGAACATGCGCTTCGTCAGGGCGCGGGTGCCGTTGATCCCGATGAGCCAGTCGCTCTCGCTCCGGCAGCGCGCGGCATCGGCGAGACCGGCCATCTGCGCGCCGTCGCGCAGGTTCCGAAAGGCTTCGCGGATGCCTTCGGTCGTCATCGTCTGCATCCAGGCGCGCTTCACCGGGAGCTTCGATTTCGAGAGCTGGTAAAGATTGCGGAAGATCAGCTCGCCTTCGCGCCCGGCGTCGCAGGCGTTGATGACGGTGTCGATGTCTTTGCGGTGGAGCAGCTTTTTCAGCTGATCGTAGCGGCTCTTCGAATCTGCGATCGGCTTCAGGCCGAACTTTTCCGGAATGATCGGGAGCGTCTCAAGGCGCCAGAAGCCGTATTTCTTTTTGTCGATGTCCTCCGGCATCTCGAGCTCGACGACGTGGCCCACCGCCGAGGAGATGACGTATTCGTCGTTCTCGTAGTGGTCGCCTTTCTTGGGGATCTTGCCGAGGGCACGAGCGAGGTCGCCAGCGACGCTCGGTTTCTCCGCGATGATGAGGGTTTTGGGCATGAAGGGATGCCAACTAGACCTCCTTGGCCGGCTTTGCAAGTCACACTCCCTGCTCGTAATCGTGCTCGATCTGAGCATTCGATTATGATCGGGATCACGAGCAGGAGCACGAATCCGGGACTAGGAAAGCTTCACGAAATACTTTCCGGGAAGCTGTTTCACGAGGTGCTTCAACTCCAGGCGCAGGAGGATCGACGAGACGGTCGCGCTCGGTAAATCCGCCGCGTTGGAGATGTGATCGATCGGCGTTTCGGTCGGATTGATCGCCTCGTAAACGCGGCGCTCGTCAGCGGTCATCTCCGGAAGCGCGCGGGTCGCGGTCGCGGGGAGTTTCTGCTTTTCCGGGAGAAGAATTTGCAGGTCGTCGAGGATGTCGGCGGCTTCCATCACCAGCTTTGCGCCTTGTTGGATGAGGCGATTCGAGCCGTGTGCGGTCGGGGCGTTAATGTGGCCGGGAACGGCGTAAACCGAGCGGCCCTGCTCGATCGCCTGCGATGCGGTGATGAGCGCGCCGCTGTTCAACCCGGCTTCGACCACGAGGATGCCGTGGCTCCAGCCGCTGATGATGCGGTTGCGCATCGGAAAGCTCTGGCGATCCGGCTGCACTTCCATCGAGAACTCCGAGACGACCGCGCCGTGTCCGTCGCGGATTTTCTCCGCGAGCGCGGCATTCTCCGGCGGGTAGAGGTTCTTCAAACCGGAACCGATCACCGCGATGGTGCGGCCCTTCGCCGCGATCGCGCCCTGATGTGCGGCGGTGTCGATTCCGCGGGCGAGTCCGCTCACAATCGTCAGGCCGGAATAGGCGAGTTGGTAGGAAAGCTTCTTCGCGCACTCCGCGCCGTAATGGCTGGTCCGCCGCGAACCGATCACGCCGATCGCGTGCTGGTCGCGCTCGGTGATTTCGCCCCAGACGTAGAGCACGATCGGTGGCGCGTGAATCTCTCGGAGCTGGCGTGGGTACTTCGGCGACTCGGCAGTGATCACTTCGCAACCGAACTCGCGAATCCGCTCGAGCTCCGCCGTCAGATCGACGCTGTTTTCCCAGTTCGCGATCTGCTCGGCGACTTCGTTGCCGATGCCGTCAATCGTGCGCAGTTCGCCGCGTTTCGCGGTGAGGATGCGTTCCGGCGTCTGGAAAACCTCGAGCAGCTTCCGCAACCGCACCGGCCCCATCTTCGGCACCATATTGAGCGCGATGCAGGCTTCGGTGCTGTTCATGGTTCCAGGAGTTCGTGCAGTTGCTGGGCGAAGACTTCGTAGATGAGTGTGCGATGCTCAGCAAAAACGCAGCGAATCTTCCGCGCTTGTGCCGCGCTGTGATAGAAAAAAATGATTCGGTAACGACCGACCCGCAGTCGATAGAATCCTTCGAGATCACCTTCCAGCGCCCGGATGTTACCTTGCTCCCGTGCGAGCTTGCGGAGGGCTTCTCTTAGAGCGCGCCGCGGTTCGGGTGCCAGCGAACGGAAGAATTCGACAACCTGCTGCTCGAGTTCAATCTTCATCGAGCGCGGAGAGCGGGAGATACCTGCCCTTGCCCTGACGCGCCGCGCGAAGTGCCTTCATCGCTTTTGGGTCCGCCATGATCTCCAAAGTCTCTGCAATTGCGCCCATCCGTTCGGCGGAAACCAGGTAGGCGACCGCCTTTTCTCGTCGAGTAATCACGATCAATTCGTCATGCGCTTGTTTCAAAAGCGCCGGGAGCGCAGATTGCGCTTCGGTCACAGAATACGTAGATGGCATGTTCGAAAACCGTAACTTCGAACCGCCCTACCGCCAAGCTGTTTCGCGGTACCAAACTAAAACGGAATCTCGTCGTCGTCTGGTTCGGGAGGAGGCGCGCTCTTCGATGAACTGCCGCGCGAACTTCCGCCACCGCCACCGCCACCGCTGCCGGAACGGCTTCGCGGAGGATCTTCCATTTCATCCGGGGCCGGCCCACGTCCGCCGCCACCACCACCGCCATCGCGGGAGCCGATCAACTGCATGCCTTCGCCCACGACCTTGAGCTTGCTCCGTTTTTGACCGGAAGTTTTGTCATCCCAAGTGTCGAGTTGGAGCCGGCCTTCGATGAAAACCGGGCGGCCTTTCTTTAAGTATTCGCCCGCGATCTCCGCGGTCCGGCCCCAGAGCGTAACGTCGACGAAAGTCGTTTCCTCACGCTTCTCCCCGCCTTCGCCCTGAAAATAGCGATTAATCGCGAGCCCGATCTCGGCCACGGCAGTGCCCTTCGGCGTGTAGCGCACCTCGGGGTCCCGCGTCAGGTTCCCCATGAGCATGACTTTGTTGAAATTGGCCATGCGCCTGTTCTAACGAACTTACTTCTCCGCCGCGACTCTCTTTTTCGCCGGCTCGGCCTTTTTCTCGCGCAGCTTCTGGTAATGCTGGCGATAAACTTCCGGATCGAGCTTGAACTTCGAGCGCAGTTTGGTGATCAGCTGCGAGTCGGCGTGGAAGATAAAATTCACGTAGAAGCCGGCGTCGAGGTCGCCCGCCTGATAGGAAAACTGCCGTTTATCCATCTTCTGGACCTGCTCGACTTTCGCGCCTTCTTTTTGAAATTCGGACTCGAGACGGTCCACGATATCTTTCACGGCATCCTCTTTGCCCTGCGTGTTGAGCACGATCAGAGCTTCATAACGGTTGGTCATATTTCTTGGTTTTTGTTGAACTCATTCATCGCAGCATTTACTCCGTTGTCGATGGCGCACTGCACCGCCGCAGCGGCGCGGACGAGAGTCTCGTCGAGCTGCTTTTTTTCTTCTTCAAAAAATCTGCCGAGCACGTAATCGACCGCGCCTTGGACCGGCGCCGCGCCAATCCCAACTCTTAACCGGGGGACGGACAAGGTGCCGAAGTGCTGGAAAATTGATTCAAGCCCATTGTGTCCACCGGAGCTGCCGCCGGTGCGGATGCGCAACCGGCCGAGCGGCAACGCGAAATCGTCGAGGACGACGAGGATTTCTTTCGCCGCGATCTTGTAGAAATTCGCGATCGCGCTGAGCGGCTCGCCGCTGCGGTTCATGAAAGTAGCTGGTTTGACGAAAATCACTTCACTTTTGGCCCAAGCCGCGCCCCATTTTTCCGAGTATTCCCAAGGCAACTCCCGATCGGCGGCGAGCCGGTCGAGCACCATGAACCCGACATTATGGCGCGTGCGCTGGTAATCGCGGCCGGGATTTCCCAAGCCCGCAACGAGGCGAATCGGCGCGGCGGTTTCCTGGTTCACAACCGCTCCGGCGCGAGCAGAATTACTTCTTCGCGTCCTTCGCTCCGCCCGCGGCCGCTTCCGGCTCTTCCTTCTTCGCGGTGATCACTTCCGGCGCGGCGGCGGCTTCTGCCGTCGCGGCAGGCTCGACTTCCACAGTCGGGGCGACCACAGAGAACGCGGTCAGATCAGGCTGCACGCGCGTTGTGACGCCTTCGGGCAGCGGCAGATCGCGCACGTGGATCGAGTCGCCAATGTTGAGCTTGGAAACATCGACCGAGATGAAATCAGGCAGGTCCTTCGGCAGACACTCGATCTCGAGCGAACGGATGTTCTGTTCGAGCAGGCCACCAAAAGTCTTCACGCCTTCCGCGGTGCCGGTCGGCTCGAGCGGCACGTCGGCCTCGATCATCTCGTCCATCGAGATGGCGTGGAAATCGACATGCAAAATGTCGCCGCCCAGCGGGGAATGCTGCACTTCCTGCATGAGCGCCACGCGCCCGGCCTCACCCTCGATCTCGAGCTCGACGAGCACGTTTTCACCGGAGGCGTGGCTGAGGATGTTCGAGATATCGCGCTTGGAAACCTGCAGCGATTCGGGCTGGGATTTGCCGCCATAGATGACGGCCGGGACGGAGCCGTCGGCTTTGATTTTACGAACGGCGGAACGCCCGATGCCGGTGCGGCGGGTCGCGGTGAGTTTTACTTGTTTGGCCATGGGATGATTGGGTTATTGCTTGCCGTTATCGATCTTGAAGAGCGACGAAACGGACTCGTCATGATGAATCCGTTTTATGCTTTCGCCGAGCAGCTCAGAGACACAAAGCACCGTGGTCGTAAATCCTTCCACGGTGCGAACGGGCGTGCTGTTGGTCGTTATTAATTCCTTAATCTGGGATTTTTGCAACCGCTCGATGGCGACGTCGGCCAGGACCGCGTGGGCGACGCCCGCGTAGATGTCGAGCGCACCGTTGGCTTTCAGAATCTCGGATGCGGAAGTGAGAGTGCCCGCGGTCTCGGTCAGATCATCCACGATGAGCACGTCGTGATCAGCGACGTCGCCGACGAGATAGAGCGCCTGGGTTTCGGTCGCGCTCTTCCGCTGTTTCGCCACGATCGCGAGGTTCACGCCGAGCGCCTGCGAATAGGCGGAAGCCATTTTCAATCCGCCGACATCGGGCGAAACGACAACGGTTTTGCGGGTCAGCTTCGGTCGCAGATAGCGGATCAGGACCGGCAGCGAATAAAGGTGGTCGACTGGAATATCGAAAAAACCCTGCACCTGCTGCGCGTGCAGATCCATTGTGAGTACGCGGTCGACGCCCGCGGCGGTGAGGAGGTTGGCGACCAGCTTCGCGGTGATCGGCACCCGCGGCTGATCTTTACGATCCTGCCGGGCGTAGCCAAAAAACGGAATCACCGCCGTGATCCGGTCCGCGCTCGCGCGCCTGGCCGCGTCGACCATGATCAGCAACTCCATCAGGTGCTGATTGGTCGGCGGGCAGGTCGGCTGGACGATGAAAACGTCCCGACCGCGAATGTTCTCGTCGATCTTGATGTAAGTCTCGCCGTCCGGGAACGAGCTGATTGTCGCTTGGCCGAGCGGCACGCCGATCACGCCGCAGATTTTCTCGGCGAGATCGCGATTGGCGGAGCCAGAGAAAATTTTGAGCTCGGGATGGACGGCAAACATGAAACGCGAAGGGCCGCTACCTTAGGCGCGAGCGCTCGGCCTTGGCAAAAGGAATCGGGACGAAAAAGAGAACATCGAGAAAAAACGAAGGCGACGGAACCTCTCCCGTCGCCTTCGACAAACACCAAACAAAGACTGAAACCGAAACTTCGAGCGGCACACGTCCGCTCTGTTTGAGGGTTTACAAAACAACCAGCCGGCGCGTCAACGAAAAGTGTCCGCGCGGCGAATTATTTTGCGAAGGAAGCGCGGAGCTTCTCTTTCTTCTCTTCGCAATCCTCCTGCAGCCGGCGCAACTCGACGGACAATTGCTTCTGCAGACTTTCGATTTCGTCGAAATTTCCGCTCTGTTGGGCGGTCGCGATCTGGCCCTTGAGGAAGAGTTCCTTCTCCGCGATCCGCGCTTTGTAGGTGGAATCGATTTCGGCGATTTCCGCTTTCTGCGCGTCGGTCAACGCCACCGTGGGCGCGCTTTTCTCGAGCCGTTCCATCGCGAGTTCGTAGGCGGATTTCATCGTGAGGATGAGTCTGGACTTGCCGGGCGGGCGAGGCAAGTTGCCCTTCCCCATGGCCAGAAAAATACAACTCATCAGCACCGATTTCGACGGCACGCTTGTCTGTCACGCGAGCGATCCGGTCTTCGATCGCGACTGCCTGGACCTGATCGGCCGGCTGCAAAAAGAGGGAACGCTTTGGGCGATCAATACCGGGCGATCCGTCGGCATGTTGCAGGAAGGCCTGGAGGATCTGGCCTTCCCGGTCCTGCCAGATTTCATCCTCACGAGCGAGCGCGACGTGTTTCGGCCGACCACGCGTGGCTGGGAGCCGTGGGGCGATTGGAATGCGCGTTGCGCACAGGCGCACGCGGAACTGTTCGATCGCGCCTCGTCGGTGCTCGCGGAGGTGGTCGATTTCGTTGGCCAGAAAACGAAGGCGCGCGTGATCTACGAAGCGGAAGGACCGGCCGGCCTGATCGCGACGAGCGAGGAAGAGATGGATCGCCTGACCGCGTTCATCGATCGCGCGCGGGAGAAGCAGCCGAAGTTTCATTACCAGCGGAACACGATTTACCTGCGCTTTTGCCACGCGGATTATCACAAAGGCGCGGCGCTCGCGGAACTGTCGCGCCTAACGAATACGCCGAAATCGGCGATCTTCGCGGCGGGCGATCATCATAACGATCTGTCGATGCTCGACGGCCGTTTTGCGGCAATGCCGGCGTGCCCGGCAAATGCCATCACCGAAGTGAAGGAAACGGTGCGCCGCGCGGGCGGCTGGGTCGCGGAAAAGGAAGCCGGCGCGGGCGTGCACGAAGCGCTGGCGCACTTTCTCGCCTAACGAACGCCCAGTTTCAGCCGCTCGTCTTCCGCGAGCACTTCGCCCAGCGGTTCCCAGCTCACCTCGCTGTCCATATCGTGGAAGGCGTGCAGGTAAACTGCGACCGCTTCCGCCGGATATTTCGCGACCAGTTGATCAACCGCTTTGCTCAACTCCACTTTCGGCGGCGAATCGGGCAGGTTCTCCACCGTCCCGTCCTCGTCGCGCTTGATCCCCACCGCGTCGAGGAAATCGCAGAGCATCGGCTTTTGCGCGCCGAGCAGCCAGGCTTGGAGGAGGTGCGCCCCGAGGCTGTCGCTGATCTTGCGGCCGAGCGCGTTTTGCATCCAGGCGAAGCGTTCGTTAGGCGGTTTCCGTTCCACGAAAACCGCGCGCAGGTTGCGCTGATTAGCGAGGCCGGAGATGGCGGCTTTCAGGACCGGCTTCTGTTCCTTTTGCAGGAAGGTGAAAATCTCGGTCGCCAGCGCGGGCGACATGTTTTGGAAAAGTTCGTACGATTTCATCGGATGATTTCTGCGACCGGCGAGGACACAACATCGGGCGGACCGTCCGCGCGACTGTTTTTCATCGCAAAAGTGTTCGTCATATAAGTGAGCAGAAGGACCCAGAAGACGAGCGCGAGGCTGAAAAGCGGAAACTGCAGCGCGAGCGGAAGCGAGTAAATGATCGCCATCATCGGGATCCAGACCGCCCAGGTGGCGCAAAGCGTGGGGATGACTTTCTCGCGGTAATGTGGCCAGCGGAAGGCGCGGCCTAACGACTCCCAGCGGAATCCTTCGTTCTTCCATTCGTAGGTGAGGACGCCGAAGGGCGCGGCGAAGAAGGGGTTGTAGCCAAACTGATCGACGCAAACTTTGGCGACCACGACCGGCAGGCTAACGACGTTGCCGAACCAGGCCGCCTCGCTTCGGTAGAGCAGATCCACGAGCGAGCCGTCGAAGGCCCAGATCGGGATCGTGAAAAACAGGTTGCGCAGATTCTTTTTCGTTAGGCGACAGCGCTGGAAAAAGGCGACGAGGAAAAGTTCCGGCAGGACCGCGCCGGCCAGCACCGAGGCGATCACGACGAAGGTCATCCCATGTCGCGTTTTGTAATCGGCGAAAGCGGAGAGCGCGCGGCTCGCCGCCGGGCACGTGTAATAGGCGACGAGCAAAGCGAGCATCAGCGCCTGGATGAAAAGCGCCGGCACGAGATTGGCGCGGGCCGCTTCCCACCCGAGCGCGAACGGATGGCGGCGCGGCGCGCGCACGGATTCGCTCAAAATAGCTGCGGCTGATCGTCGTCTGGGTTCGGCTGGCCGATGATCGAGCGAATCTTCTCGAGCATCTCGCGAAAATCGTACGGCTTCTGGATCGTATCGAGCACGCCAGCCTTCAGAATTTCCGAGCGCATGTGCGGCTCGAGATAACCGCTGGCGACGATCGCACGCACGTTGGGCTTCATCTCTTTCATCCGCAGGAAAACTTCACGGCCGTCGAGCTTCGGCAGGCCGAGATCGCAGAGGACGAGGCCGATCTCGTCCTTGTGTTCGTCGAACATTTCGACCGCCTCGGCGCCATCCTTCGCCGCGAGCACGCGGTAGCCGTCGCCCTCGAGCATGAGGACGCCGAGGCCGCGGAGCATTTCCTCATCCTCGACCAGCATGATGGTGCGGCCGCGTTCGTTAGGCCGGGACGGCGCGGCCTGGCCTGGGCTCGCGGCGGAATCGGCGGCGTGTTCCAGCGGCAGGTAAACGCTGAAGGTTGTCCCGTAACCAGGCTCGCTGTCGACCTGGACGAAGCCGCGGTGGTTATCGACCACGCCGTAGACGACGGAGAGGCCGAGGCCGGTGCCTTTGCTTCGTTCCTTCGTGGTGTAAAAGGGCTCGAAGATGTGTGGCTTCACCTGCTTGCTGATGCCGGTGCCGGAATCGATGACGCGGATGCAGGCGTAGTGTTCGGCCTTCACGCCGGTGAAATGTTCGCCCAGTTCCGCGCCAGGAACGATTGCGCTCTCGAGGGTGATCTTGCCGCCTTTGGGCATCGCGTCGCGCGCATTCACGCAGAGGTTCAAGAGGACCTGATGGAGCTGGCTGCGATCGGCCTTTACCATCGGCAGATTGTTCTGCAGATGGAGCACAAAAGTGATCGTCTTCGGGAAAGTCGCCCCGAGCATGTTGTCCATCTCGCGGAGGAGTGCGTTGAGATCGAGCGGGGCAAATTGCGCCTCGGTCTGGCGCGCGGAGGTGAGGAGCTGCTGCACCAGCGCCGCGCCGCGCTCGACGGCCTCGCGGATCACCCGGGTCGAGTCGGAAATCTGGGCCGGCTGGCCCTGCGCCTCTTCGATTCGCGTGGTGTAGCCGAGGATGATCGCGAGGATGTTGTTGAAGTCGTGCGCGATGCCGCCGGCGAGCGTGCCGAGCCCTTCCATCTTTTGCGCCTGGATGAGCTGCTGCTCGAGGCGCTTCCGTTTCGTGTCGTTAAAAAGATAGCCTTTCAGCTCGGTGGCATTTCCCTCCGCATCGAAGCTCCCGGTGAAGCGCGCCGCGACGTAAACCGCGTCGCCGTCGCGCTGGCGCATCTCAAGTTCGTCACGCTCCACATTCTCGTTAGGCGCGATCTCCGCGAGCAGAGCGAGCCCTTCTTTTTTCGAGCGCAGGAGGGAGAGGAAATTTGCCCGGTGCGCTTCCTCGATCGAGTCAAAACCAAAGATCCGGACGAACGCCGGATTGCAGGCGAGGATCGTGCCCTCCGGTTTCATGATCAGGTTGCCGGTGAGGTCTTCATCGACGAAGCGTCGGTAACGTTCCTCGCTCCGACGGAGCGACTCGGCCGCGCGCACGCGATCGGTCACGTCGGCATTGATCTGCAGCCACGGCGCGTCCGGGTTCGTGTCGGTCAGCGTCCAACTGCTCGCGACCACAATCTCCACGCCGTCTTTCCGGGTTTGCCAGAGCTCGCCTTCCCAATGGTCTTCCGCACGGAAGGTTGCCCTGAGCCAGCCGAGCGTCTCGGCCGCGCGGGTTTTCAGGAGCTCGTCCACGTTTTGGCCGAGCGCCTCCTCGCGCTGCCAGCCATAGATTCGTTCCGCGCCGTTGTTCCAATAAGTGATCGCGCCCGCGGCATCGCAGATGATGATCGCGTCGCTCGCGAGGTCGAGCAGCTCGGCATGTTTGAGCAAATCCTGGCGGGTCGTTTTCAGCTCACGCTGGGCTTGGGCTTCGTTGAGCGCGCGACGGACGACGGGGCCGAGTTTGGCCGGATATTCCTTCAGCACAAAATCGCTCGCGCCTGCGTGCAGAGTCGCGACGCCTTCATCGGAATCGGTCGCGCCGATCATGAAAATAAACGGCACTCCGGGCGCCTGTGCTTGCGCGAGGGCGAGCGCCCGCAGGCCATCGAATCCAGGCAGCGCGCGCTCCGACAAAATCAGATCAATCTCCGGAAGGCCGAGCGCCTTGAGGAATTCCTCCTCGGTCTGCGCACGCGTGATCGTGCAATCCAATCCGCTTCGCTGCAGCTCCTCGCGCACGACCGCGGCGTCGGCGTCGCGGCCTTCGAGATGGATGATCTTTAGCAGAGACATCGTGAAGGTCGGGCGCGGCGGCTGACGGTTTCCTCGAAAGCGCGTGCGCTTCCGTCCTCCATCAACCATCAACCCTCAGCCATCAACCCGCAGCTTCGTCACGGCATCCCGAGCTCGGTCGCCATCGCCGGCTCGGGCAGGATTCCTTCCTGCGATTGGAGGTAGGTTTTCCCGCGATAGAACATCGCGAAGACCACGAAGACCGCCGCGGCGATAAACATGATCCCGGCGAAGAAGAGGAAATATTGCTGGTCGTTCATCTTCAGCGTGCCGTCGGCGTTCTGGATGAAATGGTTCACCTCGGCGGTAAAGAGGTTTCCCGCCGAAACGGTGAAGAGCCAGAGTGCCATGACCGCGCTCTTCATTTTGTTCGGCGCCTGGGTGTAGGAAAATTCCAGGCCGGTGATAGAGACCATCGCTTCGCCGAACGTCAGGATGACATAGGCGAGAAATTGCCAGTTCACGCTCGGCTTCCCACCGGCGTCGATCAGCCGCTGGACGTGCCAGATCACGACGTAGCTGAAGGCGGTGAGGAAAAGGCCGATACCGATTTTACGCAGCGGCGTGACCTCGAAAAATTTTCCCATCAGCGGATAGAGCCCGTAATTCACCACCGGGATCAGGATGAGAATCAGGATCGGGTTCGCCGTCTGCACCTGCGATGGCAGCAGATTCATCCCAAACCAATGCAGATCGAGATGCTGCGCCTGCAAGGTCCACGAGCCGCCGCTGCTTTGATCCCAAAGCGACCAGAAAACCGCGACGAAGATGTAAACCATCGCCAACCGGAGCAGCGCGAGACCGCCTTCCTTGCTGAACATTTGCTTCAGAAAACCGAGGCCGCCCGGCGGGATGTGGACGAATTTTTTGCGACCGAGCCAAAAGAAAACCGTCGCCAGCACCATCATCACGCCTGGCAATCCAAAGGCCCAGCGCGGCCCGAAGCGAGGATCGTGGAGCAGGATCGGACACAGAATCGTGGAGATGAACGAGCCGGCGTTGATCGAGAAATAGAACCAGCCAAAGACTTTCGAGATCAGGTGCTTGTTCGACTCGCCAAACTGGTCGCCCACGTTCGCCGAGACGCACGGCTTGATCCCGCCTGCACCGAAGGAAATCAGCCCGAGGCCGAGGAGGAGACCGAGCCGGGTGTCATTCAGGGCGAGCGCGAAATGACCGAAACAGTAAACGATCGAGAGCCAGAAGATCGTCTGGTATTTCCCGATGAAACCCTCGGCCAAAATCGCGCCGAGAATCGGCAGGAAATAAACCGCCGCGACGAAAAGCGCGAAATATTGACGCGCCTCGGCTTCGCCCATGTGATCGGTCGCGCCACTGCTCGTGACCAGATATTGGGTCATGAAGACGATCAGGATCGAGCGCATCCCGTAGAAGGAGAAGCGCTCCGCTGCCTCGTTGCCGATGATGTAGGGGATGCCCGGCGGCATCCGGTCGAGATTCGGCGGGACGGTCGCGTATTCGTGCTTGGCCATGGGCTCTGCTGGTCGTTAGGCTAAAAAACGGCGCGGGCGGGCGCAGTCGTCAGGGCTTTTCGGGCGGGAAAAAATTCGCGGGCGTGGCCGAGGCGCCGCTCACCGGCGGGGTGGGGAACTCCGGTTTCGCTTCCTCGGCATGGGCCTCGAGCGGATGGAGATGTTCCCGTTGCACTTCGGGCATTTCCCCCGGGTGATGCCGTTCGCAGGCGTTAAAGAAGAAGAGCAGAGCGGCGAGCGCGACAAGCGGAAGCATACGAAACATGCGCGGGGAGATTAACGGCCCCGGCGCGTCCCTCGCAACAAAAAGATTGGCGCGCTGGCCATGCCCGTGTTGCGGATGAGTCTCGTCATTCTCCGCCGGGTAGCGCACTCGTCTCGAGTGCTGGTCGCGCTGTCCCTACGCGACGAACTTGCCTAACGCAGACTGTCGCGAAAGCTCGGATCACGAGTGGCCGTCCCGGCGGTTCGTAGATTCGTTAGGCAAAGTAGGGCCTAACGATTGCGTGCGCCGCTGTCGGTGCCAGCTTAAGCGTATGTCGCACCGAATCTTGCGGATCGCTTCCCTGCTCACTCTTTGCCTAACGATTGCGCCACTCGGCCGCGCCGCCGCGCCTTCCGAGAAGAGGCGTAATATCACCGAGAAAGACCTCTTCGATTTCGTTTGGATCGGGAATCCGCAGCTCTCGCCGGACGGCGCGCAGGTCGTCTTCACCCGCGTCGTGGTGAACGCAAAGAAGGAAGGCTACGACACTTCGCTCTGGCTGGTGCCGGCCGATGCGAGCGCGCCGCCGCGGCAGCTCACGCGCGGGCCGCACGATGGCGGTGCGCGCTGGTCGCCGGATGGGAAGTCGCTCGTCTTCAACCGGGCCGAGGAAAAGGATGGGAAGCCGCAGCCGCCGCAGCTTTGCCTGCTCTCACTGGGCGGCGGAGACGCATTTGTCTTCACCGATCTGCCAAAAGGCGCGGGCGACCCATGCTGGTCGCCGGATGGGAAACAGCTCGTTTTCACGAGCACTTCGAACCCCGAAGATCTCGCGAAGCAGGCGGCGAAAAAACCAAAGGAATCCAGCCTAACGAAAAGCTCGCCGGCGCCGGAGAAGAAGAAGACAGAGGAAGCGGGAGAGGAAGAACATGAGAGCGACGTGCACGTGATTACGCGCGCGGTTTATCGGAACAACGAGGAAGGCTATCTCGACCCGAAGCGCCCGCAGCATCTCTGGGTCGTGGCGGTGCCGCGGAGCGCGGATGAAAAGGTCGAGCCGCAGCAGCTCACGAGCGGGCATTTCGATGAAGGCGACGCCTTTTGGTCGAAGGATGGCGTGCAGATTTATTTCACCTCCGAGCATGTGGAGGAGCCATATTACGAACTGCCGAAGACCGAGGTTTACGTCGTACCGGCGCACGGAGGCGACTCGAAACTCCTGCTCACCATTCCCATGGGCACCGGGCCGCTGGTGCTCAGTCCCAATGGGAAGAGCGCGGCCTTCATCGCTTCGACGGACGAGCCGGTTAATTCCTACACCGAGCCCGATCTCTGGACCGTGGAGCTGCAGCCGGACAGCGAGCCGCACAACGTGACGAGCAACTTCGATTACGACGCGGGCGCGAGCGTTTTCGGCGACAATACGGCGCCCCGCGGTCTCGGCGGGAACGCACCCGTCTGGTCCGCCGACGGCAAAACCATCTTCGAGATTTACGCGAAGGAAGGGCAGACGCAGCTCGCCGCGTTCGACCTCGCGAGCGGTGCCGCGACTGATCTCACCCACGGCAAACAGGCGGTCGTGCGTTACTCCGCGTCCGCGGATGCGAAGCGGTTCGTTTGTCTTATTTCCACCCCGACACGGATCAACGATCTCTTTTGCCTCGATCAGCCCGGCGCCGAGCCGCGCCAGTTGACGCAGGTCAACGACAAGCTCTTCAACCAGCTCAATCTGACCGAGCCGGAAGAAATTTGGTACGAGAGCTTCGACGGGAAACGCATCCAGACCTGGGTGCAGAAGCCGCCGGGCTTCGATCCGACGAAGAAGTATCCGCTCATCCTCAACATCCACGGCGGTCCGCACGCCGCTTATGGCTACGTCTTCGAGCACGAGTTCCAGTGGATGGCCGCGAAGGGCTACGTTGTGCTTTATCCGAATCCGCGCGGGAGCACGAGCTACGGCCAGGCTTTCGGGAACATCATCCAGTACCAATATCCCGGCGACGATTTCAAAGACCTGATGGCGGGCGTGGACGAAGTCGTCAGGCGCGGCGGGATCGATCCGAAAAAACTCGGCGTGACCGGCGGCAGCGGCGGCGGGCTGCTGACGAACTGGGTCGTCGGCGCACACCGATCGGTTCGCGGCCGGCGTCGCGCAGCGCGACATCGCGAGCTGGACCGACTGGTGGTACACGGCCGACTTCACGCTCTTCCAGCCGAACTGGTTCAAGACGCCGCCGTTCCTCGACGCGGAAGGCGATTACAAGGCGCGTTCGCCGATCACCTACATCAACAACGTGAAGACGCCGCTCATGCTTGTGCTCGGCGAAGACGACAGCCGCACGCCGCCGGGCGCGGGCGGCGAGCAGATGTTTCGCGCGCTCAAGTTCCGCAAGATCCCGACGGTGATGGTGAAGTTCCCGAGCGAGACGCATGAGCTTTCGCGCACTGGCCAACCGTGGCATCGGGTCGAGCGGTTCGAGCACATCGTCGGCTGGTTCGATCATTGGCTGATCGACGTGGCGAAACCGGAATACGAAGTCGCGCCGAAGGATGAGGTCTCAGTGAAACCGAAATCGGCGGAGAAAAGGCCCTAACGAATCAAGAGAAGGCGCTGGTCGAAAGCGCGCCGTAGGTCGTCATCCCGAGCCGGCGCAGCGCGGCAAGGGACCCCCAAGCGTTGCTCGACGTCCATAGCTATGGCGCCTGACGTTTGCGAGCTCCTTCGCCGTCTGCGCGGCTCAGGATGACAAGTGCGCTGGCTCTTGTCACCTCCGCATCCTTTTGCGAACCTCCACGAATGCGCATCCCGAAGCGGAACTACGACGACATCGAACGCATCATTGAGTTCGATTTCGTTAGGGCGACGGAAGCCGCCGCCCTCAATTCCCTCCCGTGGCTCGGTCGCGGCGAAAAGGAAAAAGCGGACGCCGCCGCCTGCGACGCGATTCGCGGGATGTTCGATCTCATGAACATCTGCGGCGAAGTCGTCATCGGCGAGGGGATCAAGGACGAGGCGCCCGGGATTTTCAAAGGCGAACAACTCGGGATGTGGCTGCCCGGCGCGCCGCAGTTCGACATCGCGCTCGACCCGATCGACGGCACGACCAACATCTCCAAAGGCATGCCGAATTCCATCACCTGCATCGCGGCCGCAAGCCCGGAGGCAGGCGTGAAGGTCGCGCTCCGCGACATCCCGTCGTTCTACATGATGAAGCTCGCCTACGGGCCGTCGGTCATCCGGAGCATGAAAATCAGCGGGATCGAGATGTTGAAGCTCGAGAGCCCGATCGAGGAGACGCTCATCCTCGTCGCGAAGGCGCTCGGCAAACGCGTCCAGGACGTCGTCGTGATGATGCTCGACCGGCCGCGCCACAAGGAAATGGTCGCCGAAATCCGGCGAGTCGGCGCGTCGCTCCGCATGATCAGCGACGGCGACATCGCGGCCGCGATGGCACCCGCCTATCCGGAGAGCGGGATCGATCTTTACGTCGGAATTGGCGGTGCGCCCGAGGCGGTGCTGGCCGCGGCCGGGATCAAATGTCTCGGCGGCGACATGCAATGCATGATGTGGCCGCGGGACGAAAACGAGCGCCAGGAACTGGTCGCCGACGGCCACGAGGCGGATCTCGGCCGGGTCTTTTTTGCCGACGACCTGGCGAATGGAAAGAACATCATTTTTTGCGCGACCGGGATCAGCGACAGCGCGCTCCTGCGCGGGGTCGAAATCACAGGGCCCGAACGCCGTCACCCATTCGGTCCTGATGCGGGCGAAAAGCAAGACCGTGCGGTTCATCCGCGCGTCGCACGATCTGCAGAGCAAGACGATCCGGCTGCGCTCCGACAACCGCGAGCACGGTCTCTAGTTTCCATCAAAAATTAAGGGCGCGCTCGACATGCGCGCGCAGTCCTGTGCAAACTCTGAAAAACCAAGAACGCCACCTATGAGACAAATACCGAAAACCGAGCTGTCGCCAGATAATGGCGCGATCATCGACACGAAATGGAAAGTGGGAGACCTCAGCTACCACGCCTGCGCCGCCCAGCCGACGGACGCGGCCCGGCCCTCGGGCGAGTGTGTCCGCCTGCCGGAGCTGGTCATTTACGATCAGGTCGGCTTCAAAGGCGCCTATGCTCGGACGAATCTGAGCTTCCATTATCTCGGCGATTTTTGGAACGATCGGATCAGCTCGCTCATCGTGGTCAGCGGGGTCTGGCGTTTTTATCGCGACGATTATTACAAAGGTGATCATTGGGATCTCGGCCCGGGCTTTTACGAATGTTTCTTCACCTCCGGCGGGCCGGACGACGTCGTCAGCTCCTTTCAGGCGATCGCGTTGACCTGAGTCTTCCAGCCTAACAAAGGCATCCGCAGTGGCGGCGCGAGCGCCAGCCGTTCGGAGGATTCTAGCGCAGCGATTCGAGAAGACGGAAATGTTCGTCTTCGTAATCCAAGGGGGGCCGTGGACGAAGGCGCAGGCGGCGATAACGGAGTCTGGCGCCGGTATAGCGCGCCAGCTTTGCGGCAGGCGGCGGCGAGTTTTTTGGCGCGCTGCCAAACTGCTTCGTTAATCGGTAGCGAGAGCAAGAGTGTCGCGAGATCGGAAACATCTTTCTCGTCTTCCTTCGAGGCCGCACCCATCCAGAGTTCGACTTCGACCATGTCGCAGATGGCCGCGTCGCCTCGCAAGAGGATGGAATTGACTCGCTCCTTGACCGCTGGATTTCCTTTGCAGCGGAGCAAATGAATGAGACTGGAAGTATCGAGAAGCGTCATCGGGCTTTTGCGCGTTGCCCTTTCTGCACGTCCTCGCGCCGCAGTTCCCGCAATTCTTCCGGCGTCATGAAGGTTTCGGAGCGGCCCAACCGTTCGGTCAATTTCCGCAGCCTCGCCCGCCGGTTAAATTCCTCCAGCGCACGGAGGAGTGCCAAGGGGAGAACCGCAAATTCCGACAAGCGTCTTCGCCGCTTCCGGTTAAATTCGGTAACCATGGTCACGCTTCATCGGGACGCTCTCGAAGAAAAAATCCTCGCCGGGGAACGAATCTCCACGGAGGAGGCGCTCGAGCTATACCGCTGGCCGCTCGCCAGCCTCGGCGCGCTCGCGGATGCGCGACGCAACCTCGCGAAGGAGAAATGTTACGACGGCCAGGGACGCGAAGTGGTGACTTACATCGTCGACCGGAACATCAACTACACGAACGTCTGCAACGTCTATTGCAAGTTCTGCGCTTTTTACCGGACGGAAAAGGACGAGGACCATTACGTCCTGACGCACGAGCAGATTGACCAGAAGCTCGATGAGCTGACGGCGGCCGGCGGGGTGCAGATCCTGATGCAGGGCGGGCATCATCCGAAGCTCGGGTTCGAGTGGTATCTGGAACTGCTTCACCACATCCGAGAAAAATATCCGCATATCAATATCCACGGGTTCAGTCCGCCGGAGTTCCAGCATTTCGCGGAGACCTTCGCGATGCCGCTGCGCGAGGTCGTTAGCGCAATTCAAGGAGGCCGGGCTCGGGTCGATTCCGGGCGGCGGCGGGGAGATTCTAGTGGATTCGGTGCGGCAGCGGATCGCGCCGCTGAAGTGCAAGACCGATCAATGGCTGGAGGTGATGCAGGTCGCGCACGAGCTTGGGCTCAAATCGAGCGCGACGATGATGTTCGGCCATGTCGAGACGATCGAGGATCGGATCGAGCATCTGCAGCGGCTGCGCGACCAACAGGACGAGAGCGGCGGCTTCACGGCGTTCATCTGCTGGACTTTCCAGCCGCGAGCACACCGTCCTGAAGGTGGAGCACCCGACCGGTTCCGCGGAGTATCTGCGCATGCAGGCGCTGGCCCGGATTTTTCTCGATAACATTCCCGAACATCCAGAGCTCGTGGGTGACGCAGGGTCCGCTCATCGGGCAGGTGGCGCTGAAGTTTGGGGCGAATGATTTCGGCTCGGTGATGATGGAGGAGAACGTCGTGAGCAGCGCGGGCACGAGCTATCGGCTGGACGCGGAAAAGATCGAGCAGCTGATCCGTGACGCCGGTTACGCGCCGCGCCGGCGGAATAATTGGTACGAGCTTCTTTGACCAATGCGGAATGGGCAATGCAGAATGAAGAATCTCTGATCGTTACCGATGGCAGCGAGGCGTTTTTCAAGCTGCCTTCGGCAATCCGCATTCCGCATTTCTTCGTTTCTCGCCTTGACGTTTCCGCCCGCACTACCCATCTAATACGCCAATTCTCCGCCCGTCCGGCGTGGCGGCCGCTTTTCTATGAAAACCTTCATCTCGTTAGGCCGCGTCGCGGTTTTGTGCTTTTTGTTAGGCTTGGTCGTTGCGTCGCCCCGTGGAGCGCGAGCTCAGAGTGTGGAAGGCGCCACCATCACCGGGATCGATGTGAGCTATGTCGGCCCGGAGACGGTGAGCAAGGATCGCGTGCTCGCGAATATGCGGACGAAGGTCGGCACCCGCTATTCCGAGACGGCGATCGAGGAGGACATCCGCGGTCTCTACGCCACCGGGAAGATGCAAAACGTGCGCATCTTCGGGACCCCTTCCGGCGCCGGCGTTCGCGTGCAGGTGATTCTCGCCACCCGGGCGCTGGTGACCGAGATCGAGATCGATGGCGCGCATAACATTCCCGCCAAGGCGGTGCGCAAAGCGGTGAAATTCAAGATCCCGGCGGAGGCCGACGCGGACAAGCTGGAGGAAGGGCGCGAGGCGATCAATAACCTCTACCAGCGCAAAGGCTACACTGACGTGAAGGTGGACGTGCAGTTGGTAAACAACCAGGAGCACGGCACGGCGCGCGCGGTTTACACGATTAACGAAGGCGAAAAAGGCGCGGTCCGCTCGGTCACCTTCGTCGGCAACACGAAGTTCAGCGCTCGCCAACTACGCAAGAAGATGAAGACGAGAGCGAAAACGCCGCTGGCGTTTTTCGACAAGTCGGGGCAGCTCGACCAGGCGCAACTGCAGCAGGATCTCGATAGCATCCGCGAGTTTTACCAAAACCACGGCTATATCGACATCGCCATTCCGGAGGTGAAACAGGAGCGTTACCCCGACGGGTTGCGGCTCGTGATCACGATCGATGAGGGGGTGCAGTATCACGTGCGCAGTCTCAGTTTCTCCGGCGAGGAAGTGACGAATGAGAAGAAGCTGCGCGCCATTCTGAAGATGAAAGAGGGCGCGATCTACAGCCCGGAAGGGCTCACCGCGGATGTGAAGACGATGAACGACGGCTACGGCGCCGGCGGCTATGTGGATGTTGATGTCCAGCCGCAGGGAACCCCGGTGGGCAAGGGCCTGGTCGACCTCCATTATACGATCTCGGAAGGCGAGCGTTCGTTTGTCGAGCGGGTGAACATCGTCGGGAACACCCGGACGAAAGACAAGGTGATCCGGCGCGAAGTGCTCGTCACCCCGGGCGATGTCTTTAATACCGTGCGCGTCGACGTCTCGAAGCAGCGCCTCGAGAACCTCGGTTACTTCGAGAAAGTGGACACTTTTCCGGAGCAGACCGGCATCCCGAGCCGGCGCAACCTGCTCGTGCAGGTGGAGGAAAAGCGGACCGGTTCGCTGCAGTTCGGTGCCGGCTACAGCACGATCGACAGCGTCATCGGCTTCGTCGAGTTTTCCCAGGGTAACTTCGATCTCCTGAACT
Organism: uncultured Verrucomicrobiae bacterium; assembly: GCA_963831805.1. Lineage (GTDB taxonomy): Bacteria > Verrucomicrobiota > Verrucomicrobiia > Chthoniobacterales > UBA10450 > Palsa-1392. The sequence continues at coordinate 1,087,865 of CAWHRN010000005.1, forward strand.
GGCCGACCTTCACCGGGGCGGGCGAGAAATTCCGCGCGCGCGCGCAGTTCGGTTCGCAGCGGCAGGATTACGAGATTTCGCTCACCGAACCTTATTTCCTCGGCTACCGCTTATCGTTAGGCGGCGACATCTTTTATCATGGAGCCAGTTACCTCAGCTCGGTCTACGACCAGCGCGATTATGGTTTCTCAATCACGACCCGGCTGCCGCTGACGACGTTTTCCTATGGCAGCCTGACCTACCGGCTGGAGAACGTGGAAATTTACAACGTCGATTCGACCGCCTCGCCGGAGATCAAGGCCGAGGAGGGCACTTTCCTGAATAGCGAACTCACGCCTTCCTTCGTCTACGACACGCGCGATAACGTCTTCCTGACTCATCGCGGCCATCGTTTCATCATCACCCCGCATGTCGCGGGCGGCTTCCTCGGTGGCGACGTGAAGACCTACGGCTTCGATTTCCAGGCCTCGCAATACTTCCCGCTCCCGCTCGATAACATCCTGCTCCTCAACGGCGAGGTGGCGGTGGTCGACAACTGGGCCGGTGGGACGGATGTGCCAATCTTCGACCGGCTCTTCCTCGGCGGCGCCAATGATCTCCGCGGCTACGCCTTCCGCGACGTCGGCCCGCGCGATATCAACGGCGAGCCGCTCGGCGGCAGGACCCTCGCCCGCTTCACGATCGAGGACACCTTTCCGATCATTCCAAAGGTCCGCTTCGCCGTTTTCTACGACACCGGATTTGTTAATGCCGATGCGTATGACTTCGGGACCCAGCAACTCGCTGGTGACGTCGGTATCGGCTTACGCCTCGATCTCCCGGTCGGTCCGCTGCGCCTCGACTACGGCATTCCCATCCAAGGCGACCAGGGCGACGGCGGCAAATTTAACTTCAGTGTCGGCTATCAATTTTGAACGGGATCTGGCACTTGCGGTCTAACGCCATCCCAACTACCAGTCTGACCCTACATCTATGAAAAAACTTATTCTCGTGGCCCTTTTTGCGGCCTTTGCTCTGCCCGTCGCGGCTTATTCGCAAGGCCTGAAAGTCGGCACTATCGACATGAATCGTGCGTTCAAGGAGTACAACAAAACCAAGGATGCCGAGAGCAAAATCAACGACGCTAAGAACGCCGCGAAAAAGGAATACGACGATCGCGCCGATACCTACAAAAAGGCGCTCGATGAGATCAACAAACTCAATCAGCAGCTGGAAGCGCCGGCCCTGAGTGCCGAGGCGAAGACCCAGAAGGCGAAAGACCGCGACGAGAAGATCGCCAGCATCAAGAACATGGAGCGCGAGATCAACGAATTCCGCCAGACCCGCGAGAAGCAGCTCCAGGAGCAGGCCGTGCGGATGCGCGACGGGATCGTGAAGGAAATCACCGATGTCGTGATGAAGAAGGTCACTGCCGAAAACATGGACTTGGTTTTTGACAAATCGGGCGTGAGCCTCAACGGCGTGCCGACCGTGATGTATGCGAAGGACAGCTTCGACTTCACGACCGAGGTCATCACTCAGCTGAACAAACCGGGTAACAATCCGGCGCCGAAGCCGGCTGCCAGTCCGGTGAAAAAGTAACGCGTAACCATACCAAGGAATTTAAAAACGCACGCCTCGCGGCGTGCGTTTTTTTTTGTCCTTCCGGCAGCGCGAGGCGCAGCCGCCGGTTCTAAGGCCGGTTGCAACTCCCAGGCCTGCACCCGAAAGTCGCCCGTGCGCCTTCCCATTCCTGTTGTTGCGACTCTCTTTTGCCTGCTCCTGCCGCAGCCTCCGGTGCACGCCGCTTCCGATTGGGAGAAGACCATCCCTCGTCTCGAGCGCGGGAAATTTCCTGACCCGAGACCGATGCGCGCAACCTACCAATTCGGCTGGAACGACGTGGTCGCAGCCCACGCGGAGATCAACTTCAGCGAGCACGATGGCCGGCTGCAATTGGTCGGCACGGGCGCGACCACCGGCATGGTGCGCACGCTCTGGCGCTTCGACGTGCAACATCGCGCCCTGGCCGACGCGGCCACGCTCCGGCCGATCTCCATGCATCAGGTTGATGAGACGCGGAAGAAAACCATGACCACCGACCTGGTTTTCAATCCCCACGGAGTCGTCCGCACACGCACTGATAACAGAACGACGAAACCGCCGACGCCGAAAACCTTCGATTTTCCCGGCCTCGTCGATCTTCACTCGGCGCTGCTCCTTCTGCGTAGCCAGCCGCTGGCTGATGGCGCCGTCTATCGCTTCGTGGTTTACCCGGCGACGAACGGCTACGTCGCCACCATCACCGTGGCCGGGCACGAAAGTGTGAAGGTCGGCGCCGGCAGCTACCGGGCAATCAAGCTCGACCTGCAGTTGAGCAAAGTGAACAAGGAGCGTGAGCTGGAGCCGCACAAGAAATTCCGCCAGGCCAGCGCGTGGCTCTCCGACGATGGCGATCGGCTGCTCCTGCGGATTGAGGCGCGCGTTTTCGTCGGAACGGTTTTCGTCGACCTGCAATCGGTCGAGTTTACGGAGGCGCAGGCGAAGCCACCTCTGGCCGCAGCCGGCTCGCCTCACGCCTAACGATTAGCCGGGAATCCACTGCCCGCGATAAATCGGTCGCCGGAGTGGCGGCGGATGGCGCAGTGGGAAGTGCGGCGGACGCTGGCCCGGCAGCAGACCGAGAGCTGAAAGCGTTTCCATGTTTAACCGGCCATCCGCCGGCAGTCCCGCCCGCACTTGGAAAGCCCGCACCGCCGCCACTGTCGCCGGCCCGAATTCACCGTCGACACCGCCCCGATAAAAACCCGCGCGGGCGAGCAGAGCTTGGACGCCGATGATCACATGTCGTTGCACATCCGGAGGCGCCATTTCATAGGGCGTGCCGTCGAAGACGCCGCCCGCATCCGGCCGCGGCCCGCGCGGGCCGGGAAGGTAGCGATTATCCGGCGGCGGATTGACCGGCTCTCCGGCGGGAGGAATTTCGGCCGATTGCCCGGGAGCCTCGTCGGAGTCCGGCGGCGGTGCCCCCGGCGCGGCGGTCGGCTCGGCGCGCGGTTTTGGCGCCGGCGCGGTCCCGGAACCAACGCCTAACGAACGCAAGGTTTCGGCGTCGATCTCGCCAGTGATCTGAAGCCCGTTGCGAATCTGGTAGCGCCGGATCGCGGCCGTCGTGCCGGCGTCTTTCTTCCCGTTGATCTCGCCGTAATAAAAACCCTGGTCCTTCAGGGCCTGCTGGACCGTCGAGGTGGTTTGATCGGCGCGGGCCGCGCACACTCCCGCGCAAAGCAACGCGAGGAAGGCCAGAAAAGTCCGTCGCATGGGTGAATTTCGACGCGGTCGCATGGTCGTTATTCAGCCGGTGAAGCCACCGCCAGCGTTGCTTCGTCAGGCACAAGGACTTCCCGATAACGGTGGATGCCGTCGCTGATCGCCGCCGCGATCTGCTGCCGGTAAGTGGCGTTGGTCAGCTTGATCACGTCCGCGGGATTGGTGATGAAGCCGCCTTCCACCAGCGCCGCCGGGTGGCGGACATGCGCGATGACGTAAAACTGCTCGGACTTGATCCCGCGATTCACCGCGTGCGTTTGCTCGACCAACGCTGCCTGGAGAAAGCGGGCCAGGCTTTCGCTCTGCGCGAGAAGCGGTTTCGATTCCGCCGGCGGAAAAAGTGAGAGCCAGGCAAAAAGCCGCGGTCCCGCGACCGGCTGGCTGGCCGCGAAATAAGTCTCCACTCCGGAAGCCACGGCGCGTTCGCCGTCGTTGAAATGGATGCTGACGAAGAGCGAATGCGTTTCCCGATTCGCCACCGCGGCCCGCTCCGCGAGCGAGAGATAGCGATCGTCATCGCGGGTCAGTATCGTCGTGTAGCCGGCAGCGCGCAGGAGCGTCTCGGCGCGCAACGCGACATCGAGGGCGAGATCTTTTTCCATGATCGGGCCGCACATTGCGCCGGAATCCTGTCCGCCGTGGCCGGGATCTAGCACCACCACGAGCGACTCTTTGCCCGGGTGGAGCGGCCGGCGCGGTTGCGCGATCGGTCGGGGCGACGGTGCGAAGAGGACGAAGCAGATAAACGAAACCGTGAGCAACGCCAGACCGAGCCAGGGCAAAAGGCGGCGCAGCATGTTTACCCTTCGTCGTTAGGCCGGGAACGCGGCCAGTTCTTCGCCGGTGAGCTGCCGGTAACGAATCGCGGTCGCGACGTTTCGCTCGAGCACGCAGGCTTCGAGGGTCGCGGTCTTCAGCTTTTCCTCGCGGAACTCCCGCAGCGTCGAGGATGAAGCGAGCGTGGTCGCCGCGTCTTCCGCCGGCGGCAGACTCCCCGCGCTCCACGCATCGAGCGCGACCTTCATCGCGCCGTGCAGTGTGGCCTTCGGGTCATGATCGCGTTGCAGCAGTTCTTCCATCAGCTCGGTCGCGCGTGCGGTGCCGCTGATCGCGCAAAAGGCCGCCCGCTTCTTTCCGCCTTCCGCAGTGATCGCGCCGTCAAATTCCACCCGCAGGAAGAGGTCATCTTCGGGCATGGCACCCACTTCCGCGAAGACCATCCGCGCCAGATAAGGCGCGCCGTAGACCTGCTCGAAGGCTGTCTTGAGCAGCGGGCTGAGCGAATAAAAAGCCAGCCGCCGCAGCGAGACGTCCGCCGCCGAACGGGTGAATCCTTCCGTGCTCGCGAGCTCGATCGCCGCCATCCGCAGCCGCTCGATGTCGCCCGGATGCCCGATCGCCCCGAGCGCGATCCGATCGTAAATCTCGAAAAGCTTTTGCCGTCCCTGGCCCACGGTCACGAACAAAATTCCATCGCGATAACTCAGAGCCGCGATCGGGCTTCCGGGCGCGAGTTGGGTCTCGATGTATTCGCGCCGATTCGCGATCGCCTCGACCCATCGGTACGGTTCTTCGGTCATGCGACGGTGCGCTTGAAGCGCGAGGCGATCTGTTTGTCCGCGAGCGTGCGGATGCCCTCGCGCGAGATGATTTTGATGATCGGGAAAATCCGCGCCTGCCGATCGACTCCGCCGGTCGCGGTGTCCGCTTCCGCCGCGGTATCGAGCGCGCGCAGGGCCAGCGTGACCGCGTCTTCCTCGCCGCATTTTCGCGAGCGGCTTATTCCCCCAGCGGTTTTCGTAAAACAAAACTCCGCGGACCGCAGGCGAACCGGAACCGGTCGCGGCGTATTCGGTGACCTCGAAGTTCGCGCCCATCGCGTCGTAAAAGTAAAGCCGCGCCTGCCCCTCGCCCGCGAAATCGAAGGTCGCGAAGATCGGCACGACCACGCCGACGCCCTGGAGGACAAAGCCGAAGTTGTCGCGCAGCAATTTCGACAGTGCGCGCACCTTGCCGTCGACGCTCATTTCCTGGAGCTGCGTGCGCCGGAAAAATTGCAGCGAATGCTCGAGCACGCGCGCCATTTCCCACGCGGTCGCCGGCACGCCCGCGATCGCCATGATCGAGTGTCGATCGATCTCCAGCACTTTGTCCGCCCGATCGTAAACCACGGTGTTACCCGCGGTCGCGCGTCGATCGCCGGCCACGAGCACGCCGCCGGCGAACTTGAAAGCGAGGATCGTCGTCGCCTGCGTCGGCACAAAAGCCGCGCCGCCGGCAGGAGCGCTCGCAGGAAATTGCGCCGCGCCGCCTAACAAACCCTGGCGTCGGAGGAGACCCGGGAAATCCGCGGCCGCCGCGCCTAACGAGTCCGGTATCACTGGCCGGTGCGCTGGCGGTAGCGCTTCGATTGGTTCGGATCCACCTTGCGCATCTTCTTCAAAAGATCGCGCGTATCCGGCCGCGAAACGTCGGGCGATTTTGGGCCGCCGCCGTCTCCTTGTTGCGGTCCCCACGGCACTGGCGCCACTGGTTTTTCCGTCCGCTCAGGCATGAAAAAAGGCTACGGCGAATGAGCCGAAACGCAAGCCGTGCCACGCTTGCCAGCCCCGGGGAGAGGTGCCAAGCTTCGCCCATGTCGCGCGCCCTTTTCCCGCTCGTGGTTTTGCTGTCTCTCGCTCTTTTTGCGCCTTCCGGATTCGCCCAGGATCGTGCGGCGCTGAACAGCGATATCCTCGCGTTGAGCAAGAAACTCGACGAGCAGAACGCCAAGATCGACGCGCTTTCCCAGCAGATTTTGAAACTCCAGCAGTCGGTCGAGCAAAGCAGAACCGCCGCTCCGACGACGGTTGGCGTGCCCGAGGAAGCGGCCTCGGCCGCACCGGTTGCCTCCGGCAATACGCATGTCGTGACTCGCGGCGAGACTCTCACCTCCATCGCCAAGCAGTACAAGGTTGGGATCGAGGAGCTGCAGAAATTCAATCACATCGAGAACGATCGAAAGCTTCAGATCGGCCAGACGCTGGTCATTCCCGGAACGCAAACCCCGACGCCCGCAGCGTCGTCTTCGCCTAACGAATAATGGAAGCTGGAGCCGCGAATCAGCGCTGGTTCCTGCGCAAGCACGTGGACGGCAGCGTCTTTGGGCCGCTCGCCTTCGAGCAGGTCCGGCGTTGGGCCGACGGCGCGCAGATCGCGCCGCACGATAAGATTTCCCACGACCAGGAGACCTGGCTGAAGGCGCCGATGTATCCGGAGTTGGGGATGGATTGGCTCGTCGAAGTGACGAGCGAACGCTATTACGGGCCGACGACGTTAGGCGCGGTCCGCGAGTTCATCCGGCTCGGCGAGATCGGCGAGGAGACTTTTCTGATCAATTCCTGCGATGGTTCGCGGCGCCAGATCGGCGAGTTGCCGGAGCTGGCGCGCGCTCCGGAAGACCCGTTCGACGACCTTTCGGGCGACGCGCCGCCAGCGAGCCCGATGGCGATCAATCTGCGCGACCGGATCAACGACCTGGAACAAAGCCTCTTCGAAGAGCGCCGCGCGCTGGAAGAATGCGAAGCCCGCTATCGCGAACTCGCGGCGCAATATCAGGCGCTCGAGCAGGAGCGAGGCGTTTCGTAACTGCTGCAGACGGCTTACAACTCCGCGAGCGCAGCGGTCCGTTCGCCCTCTTCACCCGGTGCTTCGAGGAAACTCTGCTCGCAGAGGCGCGCATATTTTCCGCCTAACGAGAGCAGCTCGTCGTGCGTCCCGCGCTCGATGATCCGGCCGTGCTCGAGCACGAGAATCTGATCCGCCCTAACGATCGTGGAAAGCCGGTGCGCGATCACGATGCAGGTGCGGTGAAACATCAGGTTCTCCAGCGCCTGCTGGATCAGCCGCTCGGTCGCGGTGTCCACGCTCGCGGTCGCTTCGTCGAGGATCAGGATCGGCGGGTCCTTGAGCAGCGCGCGCGCGATCGAGAGCCGTTGTTTTTCGCCCACGCTCAACTTCACTCCGCGCTCGCCGACGAGGCTGCCGAGCCCGTTAGGCAAGCGGTCGATGAAAGCGCGCGCATTCGCGGCCTCGACCGCTTCGAAGAGTTCTTCGTCGGTCGCTTCCGGTTTCCCGAGGAGCAGATTTTCGCGGATCGTTCCGTTGAATAGAAAGCTCTCCTGCGCGACGACCCCGATCTTTTCCCGGAGCGCGTGAACCCGGAAATCGCGCAGCGGCCGGCCATCGAGCGTGATCGCGCCCGAGGTGAATTCGTAGAAACGCGTGAGCAGATTCACGAGGGTCGACTTGCCCGCGCCAGTCGAGCCGACGAGCGCGATCGTTTCGCCGGGCCGCGCGTGGAAGCTGATGTTGCTCAAGGCCGGCAGCCCTTGCGCGTAGCTGAAACTCACGTCGTCGTAGCGAATCTCGCCGCCGAGTTTCGCCGTCGCGCGGCCCTCGTGCAGGCCCGGCTCTTCCGGTTCATCGAGGATTTCGAAAACGCGCTCGCCCGCCGCGCGGCCGGCCTGGATGAGTTGATTGAGCTGATGCAAACGGGTCACCGGTTCATAGAGAAAACGTGTGAGCGTGATGAAGGCGACGAGCGAGCCGACCTGCATCTCGCCGTGCAAAACCGCCCGTCCGCCGAACCCGATTGCGAGGACCAGGCCTAACGAATTCACGAAATCCATCGACGGGCTGTAGAGCGCCCACGCTCGCATAATTCGGAGGGTCGCCTGCCGGAGCGTGTCGCTCGCCCGGTTGAAACGCGCGTGTTCGCTTTTCTTCCCTAACGAACGATTTGATCTGCCGAATCCCCGCGAGGTCATCAAGGAGGAGCGCATTCAAGGCGGAAGCCGCACGCCGCTGCGGCCGGTAACGGCTCGGCCCGGTCAGCGTGTAGGCGAGCGCGCCGCCGAAGAGGAGCGGCACCGGCACGAGGACGAACCAGGCGAGCTGGCCGTTAAAATAAAAGAGCGTCCCGATCACGATCGCGACCTGCAGGACGGCGACTACGCCCTGCTCGATCCCGTCGATCAGGACGCGCTCGACCGAGTTCACATCCTCGACCACCCGCGTGATCAGATCGCCGGTCGCGCGATTATCAAACCAGCGCAGCGGGAGCAATTCGATGTGTCGGAAGAGATCGCTCCGCAGATCGAAGATCACCTTTTGCTCGAAGCTGTTGTTCAACAAGATCCGCAGCCCGTTGAGCACGTCCTGGAGGAAAAACGAAAGCAGTGCGAGCCCGACCATCGGGAGGAGCAGTTCGGGCCGATGACCCGCAATCACGTCGTCGATCAGGAACTTCGTGACCGCCGGGAAAACGATGATCATGAGCGTGCTCACGACGGCGCAACCGAGCGTGCCCGCGGCCATCCACGGGTAGCGTTTGAGGTATGCAAAGACGCGCCAGACGGTTCTCATGTGCGCGTTCAGCAACGTGCGACGCGAATCGCGAGTCAAGTTGCGCGGGCCTGCTCCCGCCTTCATGCTGAAGCATCCCGATGATCATCGAACAGATTTTCACCTCGCCCGGGCACAACTATGTTGGCCATCACGACCGGTCGCCGGACGAGTTCCCGCTCGAGGAACAGAACACGGTCGAATGCGTCGCCGGCCGCGGCCTGCGCGGCGATCGGTTTTTCGATTTCAAGGATGACTACCAGGGCCAGGTGACCTTTTTCTCCCGCGAAATCTTCGACGCGCTGACGCGCGAATTCGGCCTGACGAAATCTCCCGGCGTCCTGCGCCGCAACGTCATCGTCTCGGGCGTCAACTTGAACGAGCTCATCGGGCAGGAATTTGAGCTTCAGGGCGTGCGCTTCCGCGGGACGCAACATTGCGCACCGTGCGACTGGATGAACATCGCATACGCCCCGGGAACGGAGCCGTTCCTGCGCGAGGGCAAAGGCGGATTGCGCGCGCGGATTCTCAGCGACGGTCGGCTCGGTCTTGGCGACGCGCAGTTGAAAATCCTCCAGCCCGCCTAACGATGCGCTGCAGCGCGGTTTTGCTGGCGGGCGGCAAGTCCAGCCGGATGGGCTGCGACAAGGCACTCTTGGAGGTCGGAGGCGAACCGCTCTGGCGACGGCAACTGGCAACGCTGCGCGCGCTCGGTCCGGAGCAGCTCATGATTTCGGGCCCGGGCCGCGGCGAGGGCGAAGCGGTCGCGGATGAAATCGAAGGCGCCGGCCCGCTCGGCGGTGTGGCCGCGGCTTTGCACCGCTGCACCGCGCCGCTGCTCGTCGTGCTCGCGGTCGATCTTCCGGCGATGACCGCTGATTTTTTGCAGACTTTGCTCGAGCTCTGCGGCGTGGGAAAAGGAGTCGTGCCGCGCGGTTCCGAATACTTCGAGCCCCTGGCCGCGATTTACCCGGTCGCGGCGACCGCGATCGCGCGCGAACGGTTGCGCAATGCGGAATTTTCCATGCAGGATTTCGTGGCCGCGGCGATCCGTGAGGAATTGCTCATCGAGCGAAAACTCCGGCCGGAAGAGACGCGGCTCTTCGCAAACTTGAACACGCCCGCTGATCTGTGACGACGAAGCCAGTTAAAGTGGTGAAGCGTTGCCGCGGCGCCGCGACGGCGGAGCAGCCGGATGAAGTCGCGGGGGAAGAGCCGCTGGAAATTCGCGTGGAAGGGCAAAGCGTCGCCGTGGTCATGCGCACGCCCGGCCACGATCGCGAACTGGCTGCCGGCTTTGCCCTGACAGAAGGGATCGTTAGGCAGGCGGCGGATATTTTCGAGATCACGACCTGCCTAACGAATGCTGAATCCGCCGGGAATGCGGTGGAGATCATCCTGGCCGATCCGGCAAAGTTCGACGCGGCGAAATTGAGCCGGCACGTTTTCAGTTCCTCGAGCTGCGGAATCTGCGGGAAGGCCACGATCGAAGCGGCGCTGCAGCAATTTCCGCCGCTCGGCAAAACGGGTACGGTCCGCGCGGAAGTGTTACAGACGCTCCCGGAGAAATTGCGCGCCGCGCAGGAGACGTTTCAACGCACCGGCGGCCTGCACGCCTGCGCGCTCTTCGATTCGTTAGGCAATCTGCATCTGTTGCGCGAGGACGTTGGGCGGCATAACGCGCTCGACAAGCTAATCGGCCACGAGCTGCTCGCGCGGCGCCTGCCGTTAGGTGAAAGCGTCCTGCTGCTCAGCGGCCGGGTCTCGTTTGAGATGACGCAAAAGGCGCTTGCGGCCGGGATCGCAATCATCGCCGCGATTTCCGCCCCGACCAGTCTCGCGGTCGAGTTTGCGCAGGCGAATAACCAGACCCTGGTCGGTTTTCTGCGCGGGGAGACGATGAACGTTTACGCCGGCGGTCGGCGCGTCCTTTAATTCTGTCATCCCGATCCGGCGAAGCGCGGAGAGGGATCTCGCAGGTGTCGTTCGACGTCGTTAGGCAGGCGCGGCCCGAGAAACGCTTGCGAGATCCTTCGCCGTCTGCGCGGCTCAGGATGACAGCTTATTTGTTCGCGCCGCGGTTCTTGAAGGTCAGCTCGGCGACGCCCGACTTATCCAGCTCGCCCAGGTCCTCTGCGATCATCCGCTCATATTGCGCCTTCGTCGCTTCCGCGAGCGGGAGTTCGAGCCCGGCTTCCTGGCCTAACGAGAGTGCGATCCCGCTGTCCTTCGCGGCGTGCGCAGCGGAAAAGAAGCAGGCGTGGTCGCGGTTTTGCATGTCCTCGCCATCGGTCTGCAAAACGCGCGAGGCGGCGCCGGTCTCGCTGAAAGCTTCGCGCAACATCGTGAGATCGAGGCCGAGCGCGTCGCCCAGCCCGAGCCCTTCCGCGAGCCCGGCAGTGTTGATGTTCATCACCATGTTGACGAGCGCCTTCACCTTCGCGGCTTCACCTGCTTTCCCGATGTAACGGATTTTAGAGGCCAGCGCCTGCAGCACCGGTTCCGCGCGCTCGAAGGCCGCGCGTTCGCCGCCGCACATGAGATAAAGCGATCCTTCGCGCGCCTGCGTGATGCTCGAGGCCATGCAGGCTTCGAGCGATTGCGCGCCAACTTGTTTGGCGAGCGTTTCCACTTCGACGTGCACTTGGGGCGAGATCGTGGCGCAGTTGATAAACAATTTGCCGCCGGCGTTCTTGAGCAGGTTGTCGTTAGGCTCGGAGAAAATCTGCCGCATCGCGGCGTCGTCGGAAACCACCGTGATGATCACCTCCGCGGCCGCGGTCACTTCGCCTAACGACGGACTGGCAAAGCTCCCAAGTTCCTGCGCCAGTGCGGTCGCAGTGACGCGCTGCACGTCGTAAAGCGCCGTGATCTGAAACCCGCGCTCCTGCAGGCGCCGCGCCATGTTCGCGCCCATCCGGCCGACTCCGACGAAGGCGATGTTCATCAGTCCTCGATCCGTCCGGCGAAGAATGGATTGTGCTCTTTTTCCTCCGCAACGGTGGTGAGCGGACCGTGGCCGGGACAAAGGATGGTGTCGTTAGGCAAGGTAAGAATTTTCTCGAGGTTGTTCCGGATGGCATCTTCGTAGGAAAAGTTGCCGCCGCCCATCGAGCCGGCGAAAAGCGAGTCGCCGACGATCGCGACCGGTTGGTCGAGGCCGCGCACGAAATAGGTCATCCCGCCGGGCGAATGACCGGAAGTGAGGAACGATTCGATCGTTAGGCCGGCGACCGAACAAATCTCGCCCCGCGGAACCGGTTGCGCGCCGGGCGCTTCTTCCAGCTCGGAGAGGTGAATTGGTGCACCGGTCACGGTGGCGAGGCGGTCGAGATCGGCGATGTGATCAGGATGCGCGTGGGTCAGGAGAATCAGTTCGATCGACAAGCCTTCCCGCCGGCTCCGCTCGAGCATCGCGTCGCAGTTCGCGCCGGTATCGAAGGCCGCCCCCATTTTGCTCACCGGATCCCAGACGAGATAAGAGTTTACCGTGATGTCATGATAGGTGGTTGTGAACTGCGCGAGGCCTTCTACTCCTTCGTCGTGAGGCTGCCATTTGCCCTCGGCCAGATCGGCAAGGGCGGGCGCGTTCAAGTGCAGGCAGGGCGCGACTTGGTCGCTCGTCTCCCGGTCGAATTGACCGGCTTTGAGCTGTCTCAGGGCTTCGACGCTGACCCCGGCTTTCTCGGCGAGTTCTTCGTCGGCAAGCTGCAGCCCGCGCTGCGCCTTGCCGATGATATCGGTAAAATTATCTTCGAGTGGGATGGACATGCGGTCATTAAAAGACAACTGATTCGCTTGTCGAACTTTTTACGATTTCGACGAGACGAGCGCGCGCAAGGACGGAGATCTGGTGGGCGATTTCGTCCAGCGCGGGCGCGGCGCCCATCTCTTTTTCAATCGAGGTCATAGTCACATTTTCGAGGCCGCAGGGCGTGATCTGGTCGAACGCAGAGAGGTCGCCGCGCACGTTGAGCGCAAAGCCGTGCATCGTGATCCAATGGCGCACGCCGACGCCGATGGAGGCGATTTTGCGGTTCTCAATCCAGACGCCGGTGAGCCCGGCGCGCGTCGTCGCAGCGATTTGATGGGTCGCGAGCAGCTCGACCAGGAACTTCTCGATCCAGCGCAGGTAGCGATGCAAATCCTGTCCGTGACGACGCAGATCGAGCAGGAAATATCCGACCAGTTGACCCGGACCGTGCCAGGTCGCCTGGCCGCCGCGATTGGTGGGAAAAAGCGGATGCGGAAGATGCTCCGCGCCGCGCAGGCTCGAGCGATCCGGCGTCCGGCCGATGGTGTAAACCGGGTCGTGCTCGAGCAACCAAAGTTCATCCGGCAGCTTTGGATCCGCGTATTTTTGCCTAACGAACTCTTCCTGCCGCGCGAGTGCCTCGGCAAAACCGATCCGTCCCAGCCAGCGCGTTTCGAGCTCGCTTGTCATATGCGCGGGGAGCCGGGCAAACCAACGCGGGCTCCTTCCTGCGCGCGCAGATGGGTCAGCCCGATGGCGAGCGCGTCGGCCGCGTCGGCACCCGGCGTTTCGGTCAGGCCAAGGAGCGCGCGGACCATGAAAGCGACCTGCGATTTATCCGCGGCCCCGTTGCCCACCGTCGCCTGTTTGATGCGCTTCGGCGCGTATTCAAAAATCGCCAGACCCCGGCCGGCTGCCGCGAGAATGGCCGCGCCGCGCGCCGCGCCGAGCGTGATCGCGGTCTTGTGGCTTTGCACGTAAATGACCGCCTCGAGCGCACAGCAATCCGGCTCGTGCTGATGGATCAATTCGGCCAGACGATCGTGAATCGCGACGAGGCAGGAGGACATGGTGAGCGCGCTCGGATTGCGGATGACACCGAAATAGAGCGCGGAAAATTTCCCGCCCGCGGCGTCGATGATCGCGACTCCGGAGCTGCGCAGGGAAGCATCGATCGCCAGGACACGCATCGTTAGGCAACAGAAAAAGCGAGCGGGCGCGACACGACGAAACTTAAGTTCCGCTCCCGCTGCTTCAAGACGGAAGTCGACAACTGACCGCGCTTCCCTTTCATTGTCCGCGTGGCCGAAAACGCGCGTCCGCAGTGCCAGATTTGTCACCAGGCCAAGCCGTCAGCGGCGATGACCTCGGCGGAACTGATTCGTCCATCGCTCGCCGAGTTCATTCGCAAAAAAGTGCCGGAGTTCGATAGCAGCGGTGTCATTTGCCTGCACGACCTCGGCCATTTCCGGCAGAACTACGTTAAGGAAGTGCTCGAGGAAGAAATCGGCGAGCTGACCACGCTCGACCAAGAAGTGGTCGAGAGTTTGCGCGCGCATGAAATTCTTTCCGAGAACATCGGCCAGGAGTTCGACCAAAAGCTGACCTTTGGCGAGCGGCTTTCCGATCAGATCGCAGCCTTCGGCGGCAGCTGGCGTTTCATTATCCTCTTCGGCGCGATCCTCCTGCTTTGGATCGTCGTCAACACCGCGATCCTCGCGACCCGCGCCTTCGATCCTTATCCCTACATCCTGATGAATCTGATTCTCTCGTGCCTCGCGGCTTTGCAGGCGCCTGTGATCATGATGAGCCAGAACCGGAGCGAAGCGCGCGATCGGGCGCGGGCCGAGAATGATTACAAAGTGAACCTGAAAGCGGAGCTGGAGATCCGGCACCTCCACGAGAAAATCGATCACCTCCTGCGCAAGCAGTACAACCGGCTCTTTGAGATTCAGCAGATCCAGATCGAGCTCTTGGAAGAACTGGGCGCGCGGCGGCGTCAAGGTCGGCCGACGGATCGTTAGGCGCGAAAATGGGAATACGGATCGCCGAAGCCACGACCCGCGCCGCGTTCGCCCGCTGCTTCCCGGTCATGCGCCAACTACGGCCGCGCTTCGACGACGAGAAGGTCTTTTGCGACCAGGTGGAACGGCAGCGCGCGGAGGGTTTCCAGATTGCCTTTCTCGAAGACGTCGGCGGCGTGCGCGCAGTCGCCGGCTACCGGATGGCGGAATCGCTTTTCGCCGGCCGCTACTGTTACGTCGATGACCTGGTGACGGACGAATCGGCGCGATCGTTAGGCTATGGCGGCGCACTTTTCGATTGGCTGGTCGCGGAAGCGCGCGCAGCTGGCTGCGTGGACTTCCAGCTCGATTCCGGGGTGCAGCGTTTCGCCGCGCATCGATTCTACCTAACGAAGAGGATGATCATCGCGGCGCATCATTTCACCCTCGAGCTTTAGCGGAGCGTGGAACGCTTCCTCCGGGGGAGCACAGGCCGCTGGCCTGTTCGTCTTCGGCGGCTCGCCGAAGGCAATGTTGCTCGAAGAGCAAGTCGTGAAGTTACGTGGGGCCTTTGTTTTTGGCGCCCACAATGTTCGGCGCGAGCCGCGCCGAACGACAGCGGGCCGCCTGTGCTCCCGGCAGCAGATGACGGTTCTTCGAGGCTCGTTAGGGCAACGAAAAGTAGTCCGCGCTCTGGTAGTTGCCGTCGACCGTTTTCACGATCTGCCTGAGCACGTCGTTGACCAGGGTGCTCGCGCCGAAACGGAAAAAATCCGGCGTAAGCCAGTCGTCGCCGAGCGTCTCCTTCACCATCACGAGATAGGCGAGCGCCTGCTTCGCGTTGCGAATGGCGCCGGCCGGTTTCATCCCGATGCGGACGCCGGTCTCGTAGAAATAATCGCGGATCGCCTCGAGCATCACGAGCGTGACTGGGATGGTCGCGGCCGGCGCAATCTTGCCGGTAGAAGTCTTGATGAAATCGCCGCCGGCGCGCATTCCGATTTCGCTCGCGAGGCGGACATTGTCGTAGGTCTGGAGTTCGCCAGTCTCGAGGATCACTTTCAAGTGCGCGTCGCCGCAGGCTTCCTTGATCGCCGCGATTTCGTCGAAGACGCGGTTGTAATCGCCGGCCAGAAAAACGCCGCGATCGATCACCATGTCGATCTCATCCGCGCCGTCGCCAGACGCGCGGCGGACCTCTTCGAGTTTCAAATCGAGCGGCATCAGGCCGGTTGGAAATGCGGTCGCGACGGAGGCAACCTTCACCCCGGACGTGCCGAGAAATTTCTTCGCGACCTTCACGAGGTTCGGATAAACGCAGACCGCTGCGCACGGCGGCACTTCGTAGCGCGGGTCGATCGGCTGCATCGCCTTACGACAGAGAAACGCGACCTTCCCCGGGGTGTCTTTTCCTTCCAGCGTCGTTAGGTCCATCATCGAGACGGCGAGCTTGAGGCCGACGAGTTTCGCGGAGTTCTTAAGGCTGCGTTTGGTGAAAGCGGCCGCGCGCTCTTCCACCATGACCTGATCGACGCTCGGGATTTCCCAGCGATCGCGCAGTGGGCGGTGTCGGTTGTTGCTGGCTGGAAGCGTTTTCAAGCGGAGCGAGACTAGCGGACTCGGCACAGGGTGTCGATGGAAGTCAGGCGGAGGCCTAACTTCCGATCACGCTCAGCGCGATCTCGCGGCGGTGCGCAGCGCGGCGGTGTTCGAAAAGGAAAATGCCCTGCCACGTGCCGAGCTGCATTCGGCCGTTGGCGATCGGGATCACTTCGCTCGTGCGTGTGAGGACGCTGCGAATGTGCGAGGTGCTGTCGTCGCCGCCTTCCGCGGTGTGCTCGAAATAGGGCGTGTCCTCCGGCGCGAGGCGCTCGAAGAATTCCTCCAGATCCCGCCGCGCGGTGGGATCGGCATTCTCCATAATGATCAGACTGCAGCTCGTGTGCCTAACGAACACGGTGACAGCGCCGGTTGTGACGCCGCTCGCCGCGACGGCGGCGGCGACCTCAGCCGTGATCTCGTAGGTGCCTTTGCCCTTGGTCGGCACGGTGAAGCTCGAGGAATGGAATGGCATCGCCGGCGGCCACGCTATCCGCCGCCGCCGGCTCCTGCAATCTTCGCGTCTGGGAGGAGCGCGAAGAACTCTTACAAGTTGTAGATCTCGACCAGCGCCACCCCGGTGGTATCGTCCTTGCCACGCACCACCACCGTGTAGTTGCCGGGAACGAGGGTCGAGAGGATGGCCGCTTCCCTGCTATCCTTCGGCGAAAGGGTGCTAGCAGCAATCTCGAGCGCCTGGGTGGCGCGCCAATCGTCATTCTCCAACACGTCACCATCGGCATCGTACAAGTCCAGAATAGGATCCGCCAAAGCGCCGGTGACTCCCACTTCAGTCAGCGACGGCCCGATCGCGCGCACCAGGATTTGTGAGGGTTCGTCCCCCTGCAAAATAAAACCGCCGATCAAGACATTGTCACCGGTCTGCACGGAGCAACGAGTGGAGATGTTGGCGAGCGACGCTGGAGAATCGGCGGCTAAGTCATAGACCTCAATCAAGCCCACGCCGGTTCCGTTGTTCGTGCCGCTGAGAATCGCCGTGTAAGCGCCCGGTGCGAGCGTTGCGACAATAGCTGACTCGAGGTCATCTGTCGGCGCGAGGCCGCTAGCCATGACGGCCGCCTTGTTTGTCATCCAGTTGTCATTCGAAGAAATGAGAGCGCCTCCCTGAAAAAGCTGGAGATAGGGATCGGCCAGCGCCCCGCTCACCCCGGCGTGGCTGAGCGAAGGACCTATCCCGCGAATAATGACTTTCTTATTCGAGCCAGCCGGGCCGGTGACAATAAATCCGGCAATGGCAACATTATCTCCCGTCTGCACGAACGCGCGCGTAGAGATATTACGCGAAGCGCCTGCGGCTGGGCCGGGGATGGTCGAATCGACGCTCGCCTCCACGCCGTCCGAGATCACCTTGACTGTGGCGTTGGAGCTGATCGTGGCGAACTTGCCGCTGATCGAGTTGTAACCGAGCGGCGAGAAGGTGTCGAGATTGCTCGGCTTGTAGCCGTTGATTAGTTGGAGATCAAGATTGCCGCCCAGAGTGGCCTTATCAGCGACTTGTAACTGGTCGAACTCATCCGGGTCGGCGCCGCCGTCTTCCAGAATGAGAGTGCCGGAGGCGCCTTGCGAAAACGAACCGGTCACTCCAATCACTCCGGCACCGTGTCCCGGACTGATATAACCACTGTTGTTCGTTAGTTCGCCTTCGATCAAGCCAGAGCCGTCGAGGACACCGCCGTCCAAAGTCACCGGACCGGTAATGATGATGCCGTCGAGGTCGGTCTCGCCGCCCGTCTGCACAAACCCGGACGGCGCGGATTCCGCCTTCGCGCCTTGGTAAGAGGCTGCGTTTCCGCCACCCTGCGCCACAATATTGCCACCACCTTGGGCCACAATGTTACTGCCGTTGGTGTTGATGACATTGCCGCCGCCTTGGGCAACAATACCAGCAGGGTCTACCTTTACGATGTTGCCGCCACCTTGGGCGACGATATTACCACCCCCTTGGGCGACGATACCATTGCCATCCTGGCTGATAATTGAGCTGCCGTCGGATCCAAGGAGGAGAGAGTGGACGCCCGAGCTCAAGAGACCTCCGTTAGTCGCAGAGGTGGTTACGATCGATCGAGTATCAACCGTCGGGTCTACACCCGCGGTGCCGATGAGACCTA
Organism: uncultured Verrucomicrobiae bacterium; assembly: GCA_963831805.1. Lineage (GTDB taxonomy): Bacteria > Verrucomicrobiota > Verrucomicrobiia > Chthoniobacterales > UBA10450 > Palsa-1392. Next base: position 1,106,044 of record CAWHRN010000005.1, read on the forward strand.
AGGGTAATTGGAAGTGCGTGGTTCCATTGTTTGCAAAGGTTGTCAGCCCAAGGATGGGCGCGCCGCCATGAATGTTCCAAGCCCCGAAGTTAACTACCATCCCGCTAAATTGAATGGGAGCGTTATTCGTTAGTTCGGCGACTGCGCCCTTCCCAACGTAGAGGAACGAATTAACAAAAGTGCCCGATGAGATGGTGATCGTGCCATAGATGTCGAGGGTGCCCGGGCCAACAATCGTCCCGCCGGTAAGTGTAACTGAACCCGCCACGACATCTAAAGGGCAGTGAACCGTGGAGGAGCCGACGATGGCAAGGTCGTTCTGGCCCGGAATGCCGCTCTTGCCCTGGGCGTCCTTCCACGTGGTGGCGTCATTCCAGTTCCCGCCGGATTTGGCTATCGTAAAGACCTTCCCGCTGGCGGTCCCGCTCGCCTCGCTGTGATCTCCACCCGAGCTCTCATTTTTTTTGGCAGTAGTAGGAGGGATGATGCGGATGTAAGTGGGACTGGTTCCAAAACGGCTCATACCGCCGGCGCTATCTGCCGCGATCGCCTCGATCACGTGATCGCCGATCGTCGCTGGATTGTAGGCCGCCGTCACGGTGGGAGTAAGCGAGACGGCAAAGAGTTCGCCATCGGCGGTCAGCCCGACGCCTTGGACTTTTCCCCCGGCGGGCATGGTGGCTTTGGCAACGAAATTCAGGCTGCCGAGATTATAAACGAACGGATTTGAAACGGTGCCGCTGCCCGAGATCGCCTTCGGCGCGGTGATGGCGACGGCGGGTGGCGTATCAAGAGTGAGGTCGAGCGGGCCAAAGGGAGTGGAAAGGCCGTCCGCGTAACCAGTAAGAGTTGCAAGGACACGATAGTAGACACCGGTAACGGCCGGTAGCTTGTTATCCATCAAGTAGAAGCGATTAGGGGCATTGCTTTGCGACATATGCCCGGCTTTGCCATCGTTCAGGTCAGTCCAGCTCGTTTCGACTGCCGGTGTCGTCGAGCTTTGCACGCGCAAGGCGATGCCATTGGTTGCTATCGCGACGTAGGAACGGAAGTAAAGGTCGGCGAAGGGGCCGTTGCCGGTGACGGCTATTTCCGGCGAACTGAGCCGCAGCTTGCTGCTCGCGAGACTAAAAGCCCCGACGACATTGGAGATGCTATCGGAATAACCGGGCGCTGAGGAGATGGCTCGGAAGGAGATAGAGTTAAACGTCGGATAATTGAGCGTATCCAGAATATACTTCTGGGTCACGATATCATAAATCATGGCGTCATTAGCGAGATCGGTCCAAGCGCCTCCCGCAACGCTGGACTGCACACGCACCTTCAATCCCTTCGGCGTCCCAGCCTGCACCGCCGCGAAAGCGAGGACAGTGTCAGTGACGTTGGCGGAAGGGATGGTGAGGCCGTTGACGGTAAAAAGCGTGCTCGAAAGCCCTCCATGCGGCGGAACTGTCGGGGTTGGGGTGGGTGTCGCAGTGGGAGTCGGGGTTGGGGTTGGGGTCAAAGTGGGAGTGGGGGTTGGCGACTCATCACCTGAGACGGCGATACCCAGGGGATTCTGAATTCCTGAGATCAGGGCATTGTTTATCAAGATTCCCGCGCTCGTGTATTCGCGAACGGAGTAACCATCTTGGTCGGTGACGAGCACATTCGAGCCGAAAATGGCCAACCCAACCGGAAATCCGTTAGCCACCGTCCACGAAATCTCGGGAGCTCCGGTCGTGGTATACTTGTAGATGGTCTGGGCTTGCGGGCTGCAAACGTAGAGATCAGAACCAGACACGGCGAGACCGTTCGGCTCCTGGAGGCCGCTTACTAACGCGATGTTCACCGGCGTCCCTGTGATAGTGTATTTCCCCACGGTGCCGGTATAGAGATCCGAGACGTAGATATAGCCATCGGCAACCGCTATCCCCTCGGGGTCAGTCAAACCGGTAATGAGCGCCCCATTTACAAGAGTTCCATCCGTCTTGTATTCCACTACCTTGGCCCCGCCGGACGTTTCCAAGTTAGTCGTGACGTAGAGCGTTGTGTCGTCGATGGCGATCCCGGAGGGGTCGACCAGACCTGAGATAAGGGAGGCGTTCACCGGCGCGCCGGTGATGCCGTCGTATTCACCCACCGTGCCCGCGCGATTATCTACTACGAAAACGTGGCCTCCGGACGTCGCGACTCCTTGGGGATAAATGAGACCCGTGACGAGATTTGCGTTCACCGGTCCGCCGGAAGTGTTATACGCTCCGACCGTTCCTCCCGTCGTTTGGAAGTATACGACATAGATTTCCTGGTTTTCTGCCTCGACTCGAGGAAGGCCGAAGAGCGGGGCGATTGTGGCCAGCAGAATAAAGAGGAAGCTTATTTTTTTTGGATGTGATTTCATAAAGGAGATGGAAGCGGTCAATCTGAGGTTGAGGATTGCGATTTCACTCCTTGGAGATGGCGATGAGGCGGCCATATTACCGCGGAGATGAATTTTTTTTCCGCTGGCCACCGCCGCGATGAGTGAGGTGGTTTCGGTCGCCCCGCCGATTGGGAACGATCGCCTGCTTGCCCTCTATCTGGAGGCCGCAGACGAGACGATTGCCGGGCAGCAGCTGGCGGCTCTTTTCTCGCTCCACGTCGGGCCGATCATCCAACAAGTGTTGCGGATGAAACAGCCTAACGAACTCGAAGGTGCGGAAGTCGCGAGTGCCGCGCGTTCCTATTTGCTTCGGCAACTCTCCTTCCTGCGGAGCGGCGAGCGCACTGCTCCGATTCGTGATCTCCGCGCCTACGCGGCCAGTGTGACTTACTCCGCCTGGGCGGAATCCCTTCGTGCGCGGCACCCGCAACGCGCGCTGCTACTCAACCGCCTGCGTTATCTTCTGGAGAATAAGACGACACAAAAGGGCTTCGCTATTTGGGCGGATGACGACGGGAATAAATGGTGCGGCTTCGCGACTTGGAGCGGGCGGACAGGCGGTGCGACGCCAAAGCGCCATTGGTTGCAGTCCGATCCGGCGGCCGCAGCGCGCGAAGCCTTTGGCGAGGCTGATCCTGCCGCGTTGATTCTGCCGGAATTGATTGCGGCATTGTTTCGCTGGCTCGGCGGCCCGATCGAACTGCGCGACCTCACGAATGCGGTAGCAGAAATCCTCGGCCCGGGCCACGGAAGGGACGCGCAATCCGAGATAGCCGCGCAAATCGACCCGCGTCCTTCGCCGGCGGAGGAAATGATCTGGAAGGAATATCTCGGCTGGCTGTGGCAACAAAGCGCAGCGCTCTCCGAGCGGCAGCGCCGTGCTTTCTTGCTCCATTCTGAAGTGCTGCATGAGTTTGAACTGTTCGGCATCGCCTCGATCCGACTTCTGGCCGGGCTCCTGCAACTTAGCGCCCTGGAGTTAGCCGAGCTCTGGAATCACATTCCGCTCGATGATCTGACGATCGCGAAAATGCTCGATTGCACGCGTCAGCAGGTGATCAATCTCCGCCGGGTCGCGCGCGACAAACTGGGAGCGGCCTGGCGTGACTGGAAATTTGGCGACGGTAATAAAGCGAGCCAGTCATCATCTTCATAGTAAACAAGAGATGGAAGAAAACGGTCACCTAACGAGTAAAGAACTTGCCGGCTACTGGCAGCGCGCGCTCCCTCCGGCGACACTCGTCGACGTAAGTGATCACCTGCAGATCTGTGCTCGCTGCCGGGAGGCTTTGCGCGAGGCGCGACCGGCGACGGCCGGGACGGAGCCGGTCCGCTACGAAGATCTCGTTGGCTGGATGGAAGATGACCTCGAACCCGAGCGCCGCCATGAAATCGCCCGCAAAATCGGCCACCCTCCGACCGATTCCGAGCTGCGTGATCTCGTGGAATTTCGCGACGAAATGAATGCCCTGCCAGCTCAGGAATACTCCCCGATGGCGCTGCCGCCCGCCTCCAAAACCTGGACGCGCCGCCTGCTTGCTGTCGCCGCTGGATTGCTGATTGGCTATGGTGTCCTTTGGACCGCATCGTCCGTCCGCCGTGCCGCCGGGCTGGAGCTCATCGACCATGGCAAAGCATTCACCGTCAAAGCAGACGGCAAAATTAACGGCCTCGGACCGATTCCGCCGCAGCTCCAGCAAGCTGCGCTCGACGCGGTTTTGCGGGATAAAATTGATCCACCGCCGTTTTGGAATGATCTGCGCACCGCGCCAGAAACGCTCGCCGGCGCGCCCGCGCCCGCGCAACCCTTGCGCGTGATCGCGCCGGTCGGTGTGGTGGTGGAGAGCGCCCGCCCGGTTTTTCATTGGAGTGACGAGCCCGGCGCGACTGGTTATCGAGTTAATTTCGTGACCAAAGCGGGCGCGGTCACGAGCAGCTCGCTGCTCGCCGGCACGGCAACAAGTTGGACGCCTAACGAATCCCTCGCGCCGAACCAGAACTACGAATGGGAGGTGGAAGCCTGGCGGGGAGACACTCTTCTCGCCAAAGCTCCCGCGCCGCCCGCGCCGGAAGCGCATTTCCGCGTCATCGATCCGGCCACGCGCAGCGCGCTCCAGCAGTTACTCGAAAAATCCGGTGGCTCGCATCTGCTGATGGGCCTGGCTTACGCCCAAGCCGGCCTCCAGGCCGACGCACAGCGCGAGTTGGAAGCATTCGCGAGCGAGAATCCGCAAAGTCCGCTGCCAAAGAATCTCCTGAGCAGTCTCGGCAGTTGGTAGCCGCTCGCGGTGCGACCGTTTGGCTAGCGATTCGCGCCGAGGAGCACGAACGGCGCCCAATAAAACGGATGCCGGTAGCGCGCATCATTGCGCAGGTCGAGACTGGCGCGCCGGAGGGCCTCCGCATTGTCGATGCCTGTGTGCAGTTGCTCGTGCAACTTAATCATCAGGTCGGTGCTGCTCGCACTGTCGACTTTCCATTGGCTCACGATCGTCGCTGGACAGCCGGCGACAAAAAATCCCCAGGACAAACCGATCACGCCTTCGCCCGCGGTCACCTCTCCGCGAGCTGTTTCGCACCCGCACAGAATCGCCAGCCGCGCGTGCAACTTCATTTGCATGATCTCCCGCGTTTCGAGCCGTCCATCTTCCTCCGGCGCGAGATTTTCCTGCGAGAGGAGCAGGTAGGAAAAGAGCGGCGCGCGATCATTCAAGACGCCGTGCGTGGCGAAATGGAGGAGGCCAGCCTGGCCCGCCACCTTCTTGAATTCGCTCTCACGAGCCCGCGCTCCGACAAGGATATCGCCGTGCGGCGGCGGGTAGATTTTGCGCAAGGCGTCTGCTTGTTTTTTCGCTTCCGGGAGCGGTTGCCATTGCGGGCCCGCGAGTGAAACCGGGATCGATTTCTCACCCGCCTCGCCTAACGATGGATTGATCAGCGCGAGCAGTTCCGGTCGATCGAACCGAGCCGCCGGATTCTGCGGCAAGCGCTCCAGCAAGGTAAGCGAGGGCGCGTAACGGACCGCGCAATCGGCCAGCAGAGGATGATCGGCCTCGCTCTCGAGCGTTTGAAAAGGCACGTCCCAGAGCGGCCCGTCGGGAACAATCACCACCGAATCGAGCTGGCGAAGATCGAGGCCGGCCGGTTGGACGAGAAGATCGTAAAGTTCCCGCGCCGGTTTTTCCCAGGCGAGACTGCGGGCCGCGAGCCGGTTGTGAAAGTCACTCGTTAGGTTGGTAAGGGCCGCGCGCGTTTTGCCTAACGAAAAGGCGCGCAACTGCGGCGCGGTTAGGTCGCCGGCGCGGACAACGAAGAGATAAGTCTCTTCGTCCGTCACGACGTAGCGCAGCAAAGCGGTTTTCCCGCCGTGCAGAAGCGGAGCGAGCGCGGCCAGGGATTGGAGTGGCGGGAGAGCAGCCGTCCGGCGCAATTCCGGATGCGCAGCCTTCAGGACCGTCTCGAAGTCATCTCGCGCTTCTTCCTTCGCCGCCACCTTTTTTTCGTCCTGCGCAATCGCGCCGGGATCTGCTTTCCCGGCGCCGCGTTGCCGCACCAATTCCCGTTGGGCTGCCCCGAGTTTTAAACCGAGTTCGCGCTCGGTGAGTTGCTCGGCCGGGCTCAAGACGGCGGTCTCGTCGGCGCGCTCCGTGCTCGTGATGTCGAGCAGGACGCGCGCGCTCGCCCGCTCCGCCATCGCGAGCGCTTCCTCGGGTTTGTTTTGCCTAACGAGTAGTCGAATCATCTCGCGATAAGGTTCGATCTCGAGCGCGAAAAACGTTTCCCGTTCCACGTCACCTCCGGCGACCAGGTCGCGCATCGTCTCGACATCGGCGATCGCTTCCGCGAAAGCGGCCCGCGCTTCCTCGTCGCGGCCGAGCGTGACCAGGGCGCGTCCGCCTAACGACAGCGCCGGCACGACCTGAGCAAGCTCGGCGACCTGCCGCGAGAGATCCGCCGATTGGCGGGCCGCTTCGAGCGCGGCCGCGCCGTCGCCCTCAGCGAGATCGATCTGCGCCATCCCGAGGAGCGCCTTCGCTTCCACGCCGACGTCTTGAATTTGCCGGGCCAAGGCGAGGCTTTGCTCATCGAATTTCCGCGCCGCTTCGAGGTGTCCGCGCTTCGCTTCCAGCTCCCCGAGGACAGAGAACGCGGTCGCGACGCGGGGTTTCATGCCGGCTTTTTCGGCTACGGCCCGCGCGCGCTGGATGCTCTCGATCGCGTGCTCGAGATCGCCCATCGCGTTGTAGCTCATCCCGATGTTGTCGAAGATGAAAGCCATGTTCCAGGCGTTGTCGTCGCCGACGACCTCGCGCGCCCGCAGGTAAAACTCGAGCGCCTTCGCCGGTTCACCCTGCGTCCGATACACTTCGCCGATGTCGTTGTAGGCGGGAATGATTCCCGCGCGGTAGTTGGTCTGCCGCGAAAGCGTGAGCGCCTGATTGAGCGATTGCAGCGCACGGGCGAAATCGGATTGCCAGAGATAGATCAGGCCGCGCGTCTCATAGGCGCTGATCAATCCGGTCTGGAACTTTGGATGCGCTTCGTAGAAGGCGACCGCCTCATCGATGGCCGCGAGCGCAGCCGGCAGGTTACCCGATTCGCGAAGGACAAAAGAGAGTTCGACCTGCGCGGCGGCCGCATGTTCCTCATCGCCCGCCTCCTTTGCGAGACGCAACGTGAGATCACAATCGGCCGTCGCCCGCAGATAATCGCCGGCGAGGGTGAGTTGGTAAGCGCGGGCCAGGAGTTGTTTGCGCAGCTCCAGCCCGGAAATCTGGCCCGCGGCGGCAGCGATTAACTTGGTTTGCTCCGCTTCGCTGCTCGCCGTTTCGAGTTGAGCAATCAGTCTGGCCGAAGGCTTCGCCGGTTGATCCTCCGCGCGCGCGATCAGCGCCGCCGTCAAGAACGTGAGCACGAAGAGAAATCCCCGGAAAAATCGAGTTCGTGCCGGATTTTTCCTGAGTGCACCCATTTCCAAGGCAGAAGCATTATTCCGCTTTCCCAACATTGTCTCGAAACACTTGGCTAGGTTTGTCTTTGGCGGTTCCTTCTTGATCGTGCCTTCATGATTCGGATCGGGTTCGCGTTTTTGATTTTGGCGGTTGCCCCGCTGCGCGGAAGCGTCAATGCGCCTAACGAGAAAGAGATCGCGACGCTTTATGCCCGCGGCCTGTCCGGCGATCAGCAAGCCGTGATCGACTGCCTGGCCGCGCTCGAGAGGATACTGGCCGCGCAGCCTAACGACCAAGTTGCCCGGGTTTATCTTGGCAGCACCGAGACGTTACGCAGCCGCGATCTGCCTTTCGGGCTGGCGAAATGGACCATGCTCCGGCGCGGGATCGCCGAGATGGATGCGGCCGCCGCGGCTGCGCCTAACGACGCCGAGGTGCAGCTCCTTCGCGCGGTGACGAACGAGGCGTTGCCCAAAGTTCTCGGCCGCGCGGGGATTGCGCGCAGCGCGCTCGACCAACTCGTCACGCAGGTGGAAAAGGACCCGGCGAAATTGAAACCGCACGATCAACAACTGCTCTACCTGAACGCGGGCGAGGCCGCGCAAAAGGCCGGCGAAACCGCGCGGGCGCAACAGTTATGGGAGCGTGGCGCCGCGCTCGAGGCCGACCCGCGGCTGACCGCGGAGATTCGCGCCGCTCTCCAGCAACGCGGGAAATAATTCTCCGCGCCGCGGTTTCATCTCAGGTCATCTGTGGCTCATTGAAAACATGCTGGATGACCTGGAGCGCGTGCTCTTCGACGAAGCCACGATCCTGCGTCGGCTTGACGAGATCGCGGCGCAAATTTCCCGCGATTACCAAAGCCGCGAGCTGACCGTGATCGCGGTTCTCAATGGCAGCCTCATTTTCATGGCCGACTTGCTCCGGCGGATTCCGCTGCCGTTGAAACTCGATTGTCTGAGCGCGGCCAGTTATCACGGCGGCATGCGCACGAGCGGCGAGGTGGTCTTTAAACAGATCGCGCTCCCCGATGTCGCGGGGCGTCATATTCTCATCCTCGACGACATCCTCGACAGCGGCGTGACGCTCGCCGCAATCAGCGAAAAGCTTCGGACCGCCGAGCCGAAGAGCGTGAAAATTTGCGTCCTCCTGCGGAAGGAAAAAGTGCGGCTGCGCCAGGTCGACGCGGATTACGTGGGCTTCGAAATCGGCGACGAGTTCGTGGTCGGTTACGGACTCGACTACCTCGAACGCTATCGCAATTTGCCCTGCGTCGGCGTCCTCCGGCCCGACCTGATCACCTCTGCCTAACGATGCAGATCGCAGTGCAATATTTCTCCCAGCTCCGGGAGATCGCGGGCACGGCCGAGGAAACGATCGAGTTGCCGGGCGGAGCGACCGTCGCCGATTTGCTCGGGCGGCTCTATGAACTGCATCCGGGTTTGGCCAAATGGGATCGCCAGATCCTTCTCGGCGCCGGCGTGGAATTCGTCGACCGGGATTACGCGCTCCAACCTGACGAGTCGCTCGCGATCATGCCGCCGGTTCAAGGCGGTTAAATTCCCGTCATCCTGAGCGAAGTCGAAGGATCCCGTGGAACTGCCGGAAAGCCCCGCTTCCAGAAAACCCGCCCGCACCGAGATGCCGGTTGCAGAAGAATGAGCACGGCAAGGAAACTCAACGGGATCCTTCGACTTCGCTCAGGATGACGGGAAGGTCGCGCTTCGTTATTCGTTAGGCACTTTCGCCCGGACGGTTTTAAACTGCCCGCCGTTGCGCGCCGCCAGTTGTTGCAGCATCTGCCGCTCCTCGTTTTTTTCCTTCGCGTTCAGGTAATAAATCGTGTGCAAATGCGCCCGCGCCGGGAGCGATTTCTGGGCGGTCTCCGTGATCTTGTAGATTTCGTTAGGCGGAATTTCCTTCAACCCACCGGTGTCGGGCTGGTAGGCGGTGGCGTTGCCGTCGGTGAGCATGTAGATCGTTTCCGGCTGAAGCGAAAACGCCAGCTCGAGTGCGTAGTCGTGCCGCGTGCCGCCCGGCTTTCCCGGTTCGGGCCCGGCCGTTTTGAAATCGATCTCAGTCTGGATATGCGCCACGGCTGCGGCCTTGTTGGCGTCAGTCGCCGCGACCAGTTGCGACTGCCAGGCGTGCGCGCTGCCGGCCCAGCGCACGAGATCGAAGCGCGTCTGCGGAGGGAGGCTTTGCACGAGCCTGATCGCTTCGTCGCGTACCGTTTGGAACGCCTCCGCCGTACCGTGCCTAACGAGTTTGCGGCCTTTGGCGTCGCCGGTGCGCGTAAACATCGAATCCGAGACGTCGATCATGATCACGACGCTGTTGCTCAGGTCTTTGATCCCGAAAAAATTGATGGGCACGCCGTTGCCGCCTCCCCCGCCGGCACCCATCACCGGCGCGTTCGTGGCGCCAAAGCTGACCCCGGCGCCGCCCGCGTCCATCACCGTCGGCGCGCTGTCGTTAGGCAAATTGATCTCCGGCAACGGCGGCAGGGCGACCTTCGCCGCGCCGGTGGTGAGAATGCGCTGCGGCACGGTCGGCGGCGCGCTCAGCGTTCTCATTTTTTCCTGCAATTTCACCCGGTGCTCGAGTGCGCGTTCACTGGGGTTGGGCGACTTCGGGCCAGCCTGGAAGGTCAGTTTGCGGGCCGCGGAATATTTGGAAACGATCCAGACGGTGGCGACGCCGCCGAGGAGGAGATGGAAGGCGATGACCGCAACGAGGACGGGAGCGGAGAAACGGCGAACGCGCCGGCGCGCCGCGGAAACGGGGGGTGATTCGGTCAGCGTCTCCATGCCGCGGGCTTTACCCTACAAGCCGGCGCCGCGAAGTGGCGAGAGCGTTCTCGGCCCGCGGCTTTTCGTTAGGGCTTCTTCGCCGGCGCGAGCAGGACGTCGCGGCCGACGAGATAAAGCAGAATGCAAAGGCCGACGAACGGAATGAGTGCGAGCAGATCGGCGTGCGGGCCGGCGAAGAAAGGATTGTGGGCGGTCGCCCACGCGGTCAGTCGATCGCTCGTCGCCGCCAGACTGGGGACGAGGTTCATGAGCGCAATGATAATGCCGGTGATCGCGCTGCCGGCGATGTAACCGGAAGCGAGCAGAACGCCGGAGCTCTTATCGCCTTCCGCCACCAGCTCGTCGTGAGTCAGATCGTGGTCCTTGAACTTGTGCCGGCGCAGCCAGCGATCGACCAGCCAGCGGAGCATCCCGCCGACAAAAATCGGCGTGGAAGAAGAGAGCGGCAGATAAACGCCGACCGCGAAGGCGAGTGAAGGAATGCCGCTCATCTCGAGGACGATCGAGATCATCACGCCTAACAAGACCAGCGCCCATGGGAGTTGGTGGCCGAGAATGCCCTTGATGATGTAGGACATGAGCGTCGCTTTCGGCGCATCGAATTTTGTCACGGCCGAGCCATCGGGCCGGACTTTGTGCGTCCCGTTAATGCCGGGATCGACGAGGTAGACCGCCTGACGCTTGTCGTCGACGAGGAAACGCTGCGCGGCCCCGCCATTTGGATCGGACCGCTGCCAGGAGCGGTAAAGTTGCGGGTCCATGTTGGCCTGCGGGCCCTTGACGCGTTCCGGCGAACCCAGCTCGGCGTCGTTAGGCGCGCGCAGATTCGACGGGAAGTTATGCTCGAGCTGGTAAACGACTTCGCCCGTTTCGTTGACCAGATAATCACCGGGATTGAGTCCCGGGACGATCGAGTTCACGCCGCCTTTTTCGTTATGCAGGACGCGATAATGACCCGTCGTATCCGGTTTTATTTTCTCCTGAAACGGCGGGAGGTTTGCCGCCTGCACTCGCGGCGGGGTCGCGCCGGCTTCGATTTTTTGGAAGGTCGTCGGCGGCACATAGACCGTGTAGGAATTGTTCAGGCCGAGCAGAATCGGGCCGAGCGCGAGGGCGGACGCCAGCGAGCCGGCCAGGATCGCGATCTGCTGAAACTTTGGGGTCGAACCGACGAGGAAGCCGGTTTTCAAATCCTGCGAGGTCGTTCCGCCGTTCGACGAGGCGATGCAGACAATCGCGCCGATCGAGAGCGCGGTCACGAAATAGGCCGGCCCGGTCCAGCCGACGATCAGGAAAACGAGACAGGTGAGCAGGAGAGTCGCCACCGTCATCCCCGAGGTCGGGCACGACGAGGAGCCGATCTCGCCGGTCAGGTGCGACGAGACCGTGACGAAAAGAAAACCGATCACGACAATGAGGAGCGCGCCTAACAAATTCCACTGCAGATGGAGTTGCGGCGCGATCATGATCACGAGGAGGATGGCGATCACTCCGCCGATGACGAACTTCATCGACAAATCCTGATCCGTGCGCGGCCGGTCGCCGGTGACGCCGCGCATTTTCTTGAGATCGGCAAAGCCGCTTTTCATCCCGTGCCAGATGAGCGGGAGCGAGCGCACCATGCTGATAATGCCGCCCGCCGCGACCGCCCCCGCACCGATGTAGAGGACGTAAGCTTCGCGAATGTCATCCGGCGCCATCTGACTGATCGGCATGGTGCCGGGCGCGAGGATTCCAGCCGCGCCTTCCCCGAAAAACTTGATCGCGGGAATGAGCACGAGATAGGCGAGAACCCCGCCGCCGCACATGATCGAAGCGATCCGCGGCCCGATGATGTAACCCACGCCTAACAATGCCGGATTGAGCTCGAGCGAGATCGAGCCGGCCTTGAAGGGCGCGCCGAAAACCTTCTCCGGAACTTCCTTCCACGCCTTAAAGGCTTCCATCGCGGTGTAGTAAATGAACCCAAGCCCGAAACCGCTGAAGATCGTTATGCCGCCGCCTGCCATCTCCTCGACGGCGCCTTCGTTCTCGATCCCTTCGCGCGAAGCGGCCGCCTTCAGCACTTCGGCGCAGGCGGTGCCTTCCGGGTATTTCAAAAGCCCGTGCTGATCGACGATGAGCGCGCGCCGGAGCGGGATCATCATGAGAATGCCTAACAATCCCCCGAGAATTGCGACGAGCATGACGCGGGTAATCTCGAGATCGAACCCAAGGATCATGATCGCCGGCATGGTCACGCCGAGACCGAACGCGATCGATTCGCCCGGCGGAACCGGCGGTCTGCACGATGTTGTTCTCGAGAATGGTCGCGTCGCGCATCCCGAACTTGGAGAAGAGTCGGAAGAGGGTGATCGAAATGACCGCGACCGGGATCGAAGCGCTGACCGTGAGCCCGACTTTCAGGACGAGGTAAAGCGACGAGGCGCCAAAGATCACGCCGAGCAAGGTGCCGACGATCAGCGGCACCGGCGTCAACTCCCGCATCCGGGTCGCCGCCGAGACGAACGGTTTGTAATTCGCCGCGAGCGGGTTCTCCGGCTTATACCCGACAATATCGGGCATTTCGTTAGGCGGATTACGCGGGTCGATCGTAGGCATGCGCGAAGCTCTCGGCTCCGAATGGAGATAGAGGAGCGACAAATATCACCCAGAGCAACACGAAAAAGATATTCGGGCGCCCGCTGTCCGAGGGATCGAGAGGTCGGTCGTTTCGGCCGATGCCTGAGGACGGCTAGGGTCTCTCGGAGACGTTAAAGAAATTCCATTCCCAAGTCTGACCGTTGTCGGCCGAGAACGCCTGCCCCCACACGGGACGCTCCTTGTTCCGCGCATCCCAGCGAAAGAGCATGATGATGGGTTTCCCCTTGAAAGTGTCTTTGGTGAAAAAATGCCCGATACCATTCTCAAATGAGCCGACCACCGGGAAAAGTCGCAGCGTGACACCTTCGAAGAGCTTTCCCTCCTGGCCGGGAAACTCACGGGAGGAATAGGTATCCATGTCAGCGTTCCCGGCGAGGATTTTGCTGTTCTCATCGGTCGAATCGAACTCCGTCCACTCCTGGCAGTTCTCCAGGCGCTCGTCCGGCTTGAGCTCCGGCGCCTGCGCGAGAGCGGCGCGAAAACCCACGACCAAGGCAAGCAACGGCAACCATTTCATGACCGCATCCTACCTCGTCGCCTAACGAATCACGCCGGGCCACCTCCGCGGCGCCCCATTTGCAGGACCCAGCGGTAGAGAACAAAGGCCGTGAGCGCGAAAGCCAGGCCGCCGAGGATAATCGCGGTCGTCCCAAAACCGGGTCCGACCAGCGCCAGCGGCGCGGCTACTCCCGAGAAGACGACAATCGCGGAGATCACCACCCCGATGATGCTTTCCCCGACGATCAAGCCCGAGGCGAGAAGCACTCCGAGTTGCTTCGCTCCTTCCGGGTTCCGCGTGCGCTCGGCGCCGCGATCGTAGAAAAATCCAACGACCGTGCCGACGACGATCATCAGCGTGCTCGCGGTCGGCAGATAAATGCCGAGACCGACGGCGAGCGGCGGCACGCGCATGTGCTTCGTGGTCTTGGCGAGAATGGCATCGAGAATGATGATGCCAATGCCGATATACGCGCCGAAGCGGATGAGACTCCAATCGATATCCGCGGCGATCACGCCCCGCGCGAGCGACGAAATCAGACCGGCTTGCGGCGCGGGCAACGAATGCGCGGTCGCTCCCGGCGCGCCGACAAACCCGTAAGCCTGGTTGACCAGGTTCAGCACCGGCGGAATCACGGCCGCGCCGGCGAGGACGCCGATGATGAGCGCGACCTGTTGCTTCCACGGAGTCGCATCGACCAGCTGACCGGTCTTGAGATCCTGCAAATTGTTGTTCGCGATCGCGGCGACGTTGAAAACCACCGCGGTCGTAAAGAGCGCGAAAGCCATCAGCGCCTTGCTCGCATCCGCGCCGACGTAAGGTTTCACACCGACCACGAGGAGCAGCGCCGCGCCGATCACCACCAGAATGCCGATGCCGGAGAGCGGGCTGTTCGAAGAACCGATCAGGCCCGCCATGTAGCCGCAGACCGCGGAGACGAAGAAGCTCATCAAAAAGACGTAGGCCACGCCGCCGATGACCAGCGTGGTTACGTGCGCGCCGAGGCCGCTCTCGTTCGCGAAATGGCCGAGAACCCAGCCGATCGGCAGCATGCAGAGCAAGGTAACGAGGCCGACGATCCCGATCGGGATGTCGCGTTCCGTGATCGGGAGCGTGTCTGCCTGGCCGGCTTTGCGCGCGCGCGCCGCGGCCATTGCGCCCGCGAGTCCGCTCGCGACTGGTTGCACCAGTTTAAGCAGGGTCCAGATGGCCGAGACGCCGATCGCGCCGGCGCCGATGAAGCCGCACTTTGTGACTCCAGGTCGCCTGGGCGAGCGCGCCCGCCGCGGTCGTGAGGTCGCCGCTCAGTGCCGAGTAAAAAGGCACCAGCCAACCCCAGCCAATGAACGCGCCGATGAGCATCGCGATGCCGACGGACAGTCCGCAAAGGTGACCGATCGCGAGCAGCGCGAAGGAAAGCGAGAAGTCATATCCGGCCACGGACCCACGTCGACCGATCCGAAAAATCTGTGCGACATCCGAAGCGAAGACCTGCGTCGCGACGATGATCGCGAAAACCGCCGAGACGATCGAACCCCAGAGCACCGCGAGCAGACCGAAGCGCCCGTGCTCGATATCGGCCGCGTGCTCGCTGTCGCCGCTGCTTCCGACCTTGAGCACTTCCGCGCAGGCGACGCCTTCGGGATAGGGCAGGTCGGAGTTAGTGACCAACGCGCGTCGCAGCGGGATGGAATACATCACCCCGAGAATTCCGCCGAGCGCGCAGATCAAGAATGAGATCCAAAAGGGAAACGCGGTCCACCAACCGATCATGATCAGACCGGGCAGGACGAAGATGATCGACGAGAGCGTGCCGGCCGCGGAGGCGATCGTCTGCACGATGTTATTCTCCTGCACGGTGGCGCCGGTAAAACTGCGCAGGATCGCCATCGAGATCACCGCCGCTGGGATCGAGGTCGAAAAAGTAAGACCGGCCTTGAGCCCGAAATAAACATTCGCGGCGGTGAAGACCAGCGTGATGAGCACGCCAATGATGATCCCGCGGACTGTTAATTCCGGCCGCTGCCGTTCGCCACTGTATTCGTTAGGCTTCAACGTGACTCCCGGTTAAGGGTGGCAGCCGCTCTCCGGCGCGGGCGAGTTCCTGTAGCATTTGGCGAGCAGAGCGGGAACAGCCGCGGATGGCAATCCGAAACGTTGCGGGCCGCGCCGCGGCTGTCAGTGAGAGGGCCGATTGCGGGTGCGCGCACGTATCCACGGCGTGATTGCACGACTGTCGATTTCCCTGCTGACTTGCGCCCTAGCCGCCACTGTCTCCGCCGCGAGCCCGAGCCCAGCCGCTGCGCCTAACGAACAGATTCTGCGCGCGCAGATATTTCTCGATGGCTCCGCCTTCAAACCCGGCGCGATCGACGCGAAATGGGGCGAGTTCATGGCCAAGGCGCTGACCCGCTACGAGGAGGCGCAGGGAAAATCCAACGAGAGGTTCGGCGAGAAGGCGCCGGCGAAATTCGACCTGCCGTTCGACGAATCGAAACCGGTCTACATCCAGTATTCGCTGACCGCGGAAGACCAGAAATTCATCGGCTCGCTCCCCAAGAGTCACGCCGCGCAGGCCAAGCTCGAGCAGCTTCCGTATGAAAATTTCCTCGAGTTGGTCGGAGAAAAATTTCACGCCCGGCGCGATTTTCTGAAGCAGTTAAATCCCGGCTACGACTGGAACCAGGCGAAGCCGGGCGACTCGGTGAAAGTGCCGAATGTCGCCGCGCCTTTCGACGTGCAGGAAGCGATCGACCTCCGCAAGCAGACCGATGCGGCCGAGAAAAATAACAGCCTAACGACTGAAGATAAGAAGCCGAAGGACGAACAGTTCGCGCTTTTCGTCAGCGTCGCGGACAAAATTCTCGAGGTGAAACAGAACGGGAAGCTGGTCGGCAGTTATCCGATCACTCCAGGCTCGAAGTCGCTTCCGGCGCCGATCGGCGAATGGTTCGTTCGGGGATTCGTCTGGATGCCGACTTTCCGCTGGGACGAGGCGATGCTGCAGCACGACGAGCGGAGCGGCAACTCCGTGATGCTGCCGCCGGGCCCGAACAATCCGGTCGGGATTCTTTGGATGGAATTGAACCACAAAGGGAGCGGCATCCACGGCACCGAGGTGCCGGAGACCATCGGTCGCACGACCAGCCACGGCTGCATCCGGCTATCGAATTGGAACGCGCTCGATCTCGGGAAAAAAGTGTTGCCCGGGGTGCATGTGACGATTCGTTAGGCGCGCGGTGCCTCGGCGGACGAGATGAAGACCTTCCTCAGCACGCTCTGGGAAAAACTCCGGTTATGCTCGACATGCTTTCGCGGGTCGCGGTCGAGCTCCCGCGGGCGCAGGATCGGCAGACCCTGCTCGGGCACGCGGAGCGGATTCGCCACGATGGCTTGAGCGCGGCGAAGAACGACAGCGACCGGCACGACATTGAGGCGGCCTTTGTCGCTGCGCAGCGCGCGCTGAACAAGATTGATTCGTTAGGCGCCTAACGAGTCCGCGTTTTCTGCCCGAAAAATACGTCTCCCGAGCGGCTGCGATCCGAAACTTTTGCAAAGAAACTCAACCCAGGGAGAGACATGGCAAAGAATACAGGCAAAGGATATCGCGAAGGATCGGTCACGAATCGGACGCAGGTGAAGAACCCGCAGACCGGCGATTTCGTGAAGCGGAACGAGAACCCCGAGAGCAGTAAGACCGGCGAATTCATCGCGGTGAAGAAGGACGGGAAACCCTTCAAGGGCGTCGCCGTCGAGCCGGATCACCGGCGGAAATAACCGCTCGTTAGGCGGACGGCGTCCCGTTATTTTCGGCTGCGGCCAGGGGAACGCGCAGCGCGAGATTGGCGATGGCGGCGATCAGCTCACTCGGCTCCACCGGTTTCGGGATGTGGAGTTGAAATCCGGCGCGCAACGCGCGCGTCCGGTCGGCGCCGCGCGCGTAAGCGGTCAGCGCCGCGGCGGGGGTGCGCCCGCCTTCTTCCGGCGGCAGCGCCCGGACCTGCCGGAGCAGGTCGTAGCCGCTCTCGTTAGGCATTTCCACGTCGCTCAGGAGGACATCGGGCCGCAGCGCGCGCACCGCAGCGAGCGCTTCCGCGGCGGTCGCAAAGACATTCACGATCGCGCGGCAACGGGTGAGCACAGTGTAAAGCAGCTTGCGCGCGTCGGCGTCGTCATCCACCGCCACGATTTTCACCCCTTCGAGTTCGGCGCAGAGATCGATCGGCTCGTTCGTCGCCACCGCCGGATGTTCGCCGACGGCGCGATCGCGCCGATGCACGATCACGATCGGAAGATGCACCGAAAAAGTCGCGCCCGTTCCCGGGCCGTCGCTGAAGGCGCGGATCCAGCCGCCATGCGCTTCGACGAGGTGACGCGTGATCGCAAGGCCCAGGCCGAGCCCGCCGTGGGTGCGCGTGTTCGTGCTGTCGGCCTGGGTGAAGCGCTCGAAAACGTGCGGCAGAAAATCCGCGCTCATTCCCTGGCCGTCGTCGATCACAGTCAGCTCCACATGCGAAGCCGCGCGGATCAGGCGCACCTGCACGTTGCCGCCTTTCGAGGTGAACTTGACCGCGTTGGTCAGCAGGTTCCAAACGATCTGCTGCAGCCGATCGGCATCGCCCGAGACCGGCCCGGCGTCGGGATCGAGCACGCAATCGAGCTCGATCGATTTCGCGGTCGCCGTCGGCGCGATGATGCTGACCGCTTCGCGCACGAGCTCGGGCAGATCGACCGTTTGCAGGTCGAGCCGCAATTTGCCCGAGGTGATGCGCGAGACGTCGAGCAGGTCATCGATCAATTGCGCCTGCGCGCGGACGTTGCGCTCAATCACGTCCGCAGCTTCCAGCACTTCGGTTTTCGTCAGGTCACCGGTCTCGAGCAGGCGCGCCCAGCCGAGGATGGCGTTGAGCGGTGTGCGCAATTCGTGCGAGACCGTGGCGATGAATTCGTCCTTCGCCCGGTTCGCCATTTCCGCGACCTCTCGCGCCCGTTCCGCGACGCGCAGCAGCTCCGCGCGTTCCTCCTCTGCTTCATAGCGCCGCATGCTCAGGGCCACGCCCTGCGCGACGAGTGCGAGTGCGTCGAGCGTGCTCTCGGAAAGCGGATGCCGCGCGAACATCGCGAGCACGCCGTAGAGTTTGTCCTTTACCAGCAACGGATAACCGGCGAACGCGACCATCTGCTCGCGCCCCGCCCATTCCTGGTTGTTCACCCGCGGGTCGCCGATGACTTCGTTCGTCAGGTGCGGTTTCCGCTCGGAGGCGATCAGGCCGATCTTGAATTTGCCTAACGGGACCCGGCCATGCGGCCCGTCGATGTGAGTGTAAAGCCCAGCGCTGACCTGGAGATCGAGCATCTGCTCCGCTTCGTTAAACATCCAGATGCGCGCGAAAGCCGCCCCGATGTGATCGACGAGGGCCTGCACGCAGCCCTGCAAGACTTGCGCGATCGTTTCCGATTCCACGAGGAGCTGACCGATCTCATCCTGCAGATTTGTGAGGCGGTCGCGCTCGGTCGCGGCATTGAAAAAATCAGTCGGCATCGCGGGCACCAACCGTAGCATCGGGCGCGAGGCTTGAAAATCGACGGTCGAAAAATGGCGGTAAATCCAGCCGGAGGGCCGCCGCGCTTCGTAGCTTCTGGAAAGATGAAGCCGATCCATCGCTCGAAATTCTTCTGGGTCCTCGCCGTGCTCGTGCTCGCGCTCGTCGTCGTTAGGCTGATGCTTCCCTTTTGGGTGCGCGATTACGTGAACAAGCGGCTCGCCGAGATGGACGACTATCGCGGCCACGTCGAACAGGTGCATCTCGCGCTCTGGCGCGGCGCCTACCAGCTCCGCGGGGTGAGGGTGGTGAAGACGAGCGGCGACGTGCCGGTGCCTTTTTTCTCCGGACCCTCGATCGATATGTCGGTAGAATGGCTGGCGCTTTTTCACGGCGCCTTCGTCGGTGAAATTCACTTCGAGCGGCCGGTGATGAACTTCGTCAACGCCCCGAGCAAAGAAGATTCGCAGAACGGCTTGGAAGAATCGTGGACGCAAAAGATCAGGCAACTTTTCCCGCTGAAGATCAATCGCTGCACTGTCAGCGACGGCGAGGTGCATTACCGCGATTTCCACCGCTCGCTGAAGGTCGATGTCGTCTTCGACCAGCTGCGCGTGGTGGCGAAAAACCTAACGAATAGCGAGAAGCTCGCGAAGACGCTCCACGCCAACATTGAGATGGAAGCGCGCCCGCTCCGCTCCGGCGATCTCCGGGCGAAAATCGATCTCGATCCCTACGCGGCAAAACCGACTTTCAACCTCGAGACCGAGCTGAAGGAGTTGCCGTTGGTGAAGCTGAACGACTTCGCCAAGGCTTATGCCGGCATCACTTTTGAAAAGGGGACGCTCAAGCTCGCGACCGAGCTGACCGCGAAGGACGGCGACTTCGACGGTTACGTCGAACCGGTTTTCGATCACATGTCGATCTTCAATCCGAAGCACGATTCCGATAGTCCGGTCAGCTTCGTCTGGCAGGCGATCGTCGGCGGGCTGACCCGTTTGATTCGCAACCATCCGACGGATCGCTTCGGCACGCGCACGCCGGTCCACGGCAGTTTCGATAATCCGGAACCGGCTATTTTGACCACGGTGATCAACGTTTTCCGCAACGCGATCATCAAGGTTTTCCAAGGCGAGCTCCCGAATAAGGAGCTGCCGAAGGTCGACAAAAAACAGGGCTAGGTCGCAAATTGCCGGCGCGCGTGGCCCTGCAAATATTCCGCGATCGCGCGCAGGAAGGGCTCCGCGAAATCCTTCAGCTTCTGTTCGCCGACGCCCGGAATACGGCGGAATTCCGCCGGCGTGGTCGGATAACTCCGCGCCATCTCGCGCAGGGAAACGTCGGAGAAAATCACGTAAGCCGGAACGTTGCGCTCGTCCGCGAGATTCCGCCTAACGAGTCTAAGATCGTCGAAGAGCGCTTCGTCGCATTCGATTTCGCCGGCGCGATGCCGCGAGCGTTTGGCGGCTTTCTCCGGCGGCTTGGTCAGAGTGATCGCTGTCCGCGCGCGCAACGCTTCGCGCCCCGCGCCGGTCACTTGCAGAGTCGCAAATTTCCCCGGCGCGACTTCTACCAGTTCCATCCGCAGCAGTTCGCGCCCGACCGCCTGCCAGGCGTCGCGCTTCAGCTCCTGCCCGATCCCGTAGGTGGTGAGTTCGTTATGTCCGCGCTGCCGGATCGCGTCCGTATCCGCGCCCGTCAGCACTTCGACGATGTGGTTTAGCCCGAAGGCGAACCCGCTCTTCTGCTGCACGCGGAGCACGCAGGAGAGAAATTTCTGCGCCACCACCGTGCCGTCGAAAGTCTCGCGCGGCTCGAGGCAGTTGTCGCAGCCGTTGCATGGTTCGTTAGGCCGCTCCTCCGCGAAATAGCGCAGGAGCGTTGTGCGGCGGCATTCGCGGGTCTCGGCGTAATGCACCATCTGGCGCAGTTGCGCGCGCGCGATCTGCGCCTCGCTCTCGCTCTTCTCGTCGATGAAACGCGTCTGCTTCGCGACGTCGCCCGCGCTGAAGAGCAGGACGCAATCGCTCGGCAATCCATCGCGACCGGCGCGGCCGGTTTCCTGGTAGTAGCTCTCGATGTTCTTCGGCAGGTCGTAATGCACGACGAAGCGCACGTTCGGTTTATTGATCCCCATTCCGAAGGCGATCGTCGCGCTCACCACTCGCACGTCGTCGCGCAGGAATTTGTCCTGGTTCCGCGCCCGTTCGTTAGGCTCGAGCCCGGCGTGGTACGGCTTCGCCGGAATCCCGTCGGCGTTCAGTTTCGTCGCGACCGCGTCGGCGGACTTCCGGCTCGCGCAATAGACGATCCCGCTGTCGTTAGGCCGCTCCCGCAGGAACTTCAGCAGCTGGTCGTAGGGCGAGGCTTTGGGAATTACGCGGTAGGTCAGGTTCGGCCGGTCGAAACTCGCGACGTAAATTTGCGGGTCGCGGAAATTAAGTTGCCTAACGATGTCCGCGCGCACCCGCTCCGTCGCCGTCGCGGTCAGCGCCATCAGTGGAACGTTCGGCAGCAGCTCGCGCAGCTTGTTCAGCTCGCGGTATTCCGGGCGGAAATCGTGCCCCCATTCGCTGATGCAATGCGCCTCGTCGATCGCGATCTGCGCGACGTTCCATTCCTTCACCTTCTCCATGAACGAGTCGAGCATGAGCCGCTCCGGCGCGACGTAGAGCAGCCGGTATTCGCCGTTGAAGAGCCCCCGTAAACGCTGGCGCGCTTCATTGCCATCGAGCGCTGAGTTCAAAAAAGTCGCTGCCACGCCGCTCGCCTGGAGCGCGTCGACCTGGTCCTTCATCAGCGAAATCAGCGGCGAGATCACGATCGTTAGGCCGTCGCGCAGCAATGCCGGCAGTTGAAAGCAAAGCGACTTTCCGCCGCCCGTTGGCATGAGCGCGAAGACATCGCGCCCGGCGAGCGCGTCGCGCACGATCTCCTCCTGGAGCGGGCGAAAAGCCGAGTAGCCGAAATGTTTCTTGAGGGCGGGAAGCAGCGTCATCGGCCGGTTTGGGGAGCCACAATTTTCAAGTCAGGAAAGTAAGTCTGATAACGCGTTTGGTCACGCGTAACGAGAGTGAACCCGGCGGTTTCAGCATGCGCGCCGATAAAAAAATCGGGCAAGGGCGAGCGTTTTTCGCCTCCACGCTCGCGGTAGGCCAGGAAAGCGACATTCGCGCGGAACCCGGCTTCATAAGGCAACGGCAAACGGCGAAAATGCTCCGGCCGCAGCCAGTGATCCAGCGCGGCCTGCGAATCGAAGGCAGGCGCAATCTCAGCGTAAATAATCGGATTGATCACCACCGACGCAGCTTTCGCGGCCTTCCGAAATTGGCCGGCGGACCACTCCAGCCATTTCGCGTCGGCCGTCACGATGTCGAGGAGAACGTTGGAATCGAACATGAACGTCATCAGTCATCTCCTCGGGTCAGCTTCATGATCTTCGCCGTGGTGGTTATTCCCTTGGCCGTACCGGTCGCCTGCCGCAGCCAATCATCGACCGGATGCGACCGCTTCCGTCGCGGATGGAGGACGACCTTTCCGTTCTCCGCGAGGAATTCAACTTCCGTGCCCGGCTGGAGGCCGTAGCGGTTCCGGATGGGGAGGGGGATGGTCACTTGGCCCTTGCTCGTGATCTTCATGCGGAAGTAATACCTCAACCGGTATTACCGGGCAAGATGGCGTAGCATTCGCGAAAAGTCCGTTAGGTGAAATGGTTCTGCGCCATGAACTCACGCCTGCTCTGGTGTCTCCTTTCTTTCGGCCTCGCGGTCTCGTTGGCCACCGCGAAACCACTCAGTTGGTCGGAGCTCTCGGCGATGCCGTTGCCGGTGCCGGCCAAACGGATCGCCTACGGAAACGGTCCGCAACAATTCGGCGAGCTGCGTTTGCCGAAGGGCGCCGGGCCGTTCCCGGTGATCGTGTTGGTGCACGGCGGCTGCTGGATGGCGGAGTTTGATTACGTTTACATGACGCGACTGGCGGCGTGGCTGGCCGATCGCGGCGTCGCCACGTGGACGATCGAATATCGGCGCGTCGGCGATGGTGGTGGCGGCTGGCCCGGGACGTATCTCGATGTCGCGCAGGCGACCGATGCGCTGCGCAAGATCGCCCGGAATGCGCCGATCGATTTGCAGCGGGTTTATGCCGCCGGGCATTCGGCCGGCGGACAACTTGCACTCTGGCTCGCTAGTCGCGCGCGGTTGCCCAAGGATAGCGAACTTTACAGGCCAGATCCCCTCACGATTCACGGCGTGCTTGGGTTGGCCGCGGTCACGGATCTCGTGACTTATCGCGTCGGCTCGCCGGGAAGTTGTCATTCGTCGGTTGACCAGCTGATGGGCGGCGACCCGGAGAAATTTCCCAGTCGTTATGCGGCGACGTCGCCGACGCAGCGGCTCCCGTTAGGCGTCCGACAGATTTTCATCCAAGGCGATGAAGATCCGATTGTCGATCCGGCCTCGGTCCGTGGCTATGTCGAGGCGGCGGTCAAGGCCGGCGACTGCGCCGAAGTCCTGCCGTTACCCGACGCCGGCCATTTCGAGGCCTCGACCCCGCTGCCGAAAACCGAGGCAACGTTTGAAAAGGCGTTGCACTTTTTGCTTACGCCGGCTCCTCGTTAGGCGAATCCGCGCGCTCAGCGATTCGCGACCCCTCGCGCATGGAAATGGTGCCGGGAAAACCAGCAGACCCAGGCGGTCCAGACGAGGACGAAACCGACGAAGAAAATCGTCACGGCCGCTTTAGGCAGGAGAAATTGAAAGATGAGTAACGCGAGCGAACCGAAAAACAGGACGCGTCCCCCGAGACGATGCGTGGCGCGCCAGGTATCGGGATCTTCCAGCGTCCAAGGCGTGCGGATGCCGACGAAATAGTTGGGCCGCAAAGTGGCGGAGTAATTTCCGAGGACCGCGAAAAGGATGAGGCAGGCGCTAAGCAGGATACGACCGGGAAAGCCGTGCCCTAGCGTGGCGTAAAGCTGCAGCGCGAAGACGACGAGGAAAAAGGCGGCGAGCACAACGCGCAGAATCGCGAGCACCTCCGGCATGCGGCTTTCTTCGCCTGATCTTTTTTGCAGTTTCGGATCAAGTCGCGGGAGCAGGTGCATGAGGAGAACGGTGCCGACGGCGAGGAGCGGAGGAAAAAGCACTCCGGAGCTTTTCGATTCCCAGCGATCAATTTCATTCTGCAGATTCCAGTGCACGGGGACGCGGGCCGGGAGCGCGGACCAAAGGATGGCGAGGGCCACAAACGGCGTCAGCAAGAGCAGCACTTCGAGCCAGAGAAGTTTCGATTTCATTTTCGTTTCTTTCCTTTTTTCATGAGGTCGAGAATCCAGCCTAACGAGTCGTCGAGCACAGTGGTTTCGAGCGAGTAGGTGACGAACTGGCCGTTCTTCCGCGAGGAGACGAGCTGCGCGTGCCGAAGGAGATCGAGGTGATAGGAAATGCTCGGCGCGCTCATCGAAAACGCCTCGCCGATCTGGCCGGCGGTCAGGTCGCGCTCCTTCAGCATCTCGAGGATGCGACGGCGTGTCGGATCGCGGAGGGCTTTGAAAAGCAGGTTCAACTGATGCGTAATTAGCTAAATATCTAATTAAAGAGCAAGTGTTTTCTGGGGGGTGCGGAATTTCCGAGCCGCGGATCGATGTAGTCCCTCTCTGCCGGAGGCGGTGGGATCGAGTCGTGGGCTGCAAGGGCGGCCACTTCGTTGGTGCTCGCTAGGATTCGTGAAAATCGGTGTGTCGCACCGCGTGATCTTCCGCCGTCGCCACTTCGGAATTGAGCCACTCGATCACCGCCGCGAAGCCGAGACTCGCCGGGGCTTGCGGGTAATCCGGCGCCACCGCGAGCGGCAGAAAGCCTTGGTTAATCTGTGACGAGAGCGTCGGATCGCTCAGATTTTCGGCCATCACCTCGAGCACATATTGCTCGGCGCGGAGTCGGGCGGCGTGCAGGTGATAACCGCAAAGCCGCGCGCGGCCGGATGAAATGCTGCAGCGCAGCGACGCGAATGCGATCGATCTCTTTCCCTCGCGGCAAATTATGCGCGGAGCAATTCGTTAGTCGAAAAAAGAGACAGACTCGTTAGGCGGCGGCGCGCTGACGACGGCCGAGATCGGCCAGAACCTCAGTCGCGACTCTTTCCCCCGATTCGACCGCGCCGTTCATGAACCCCTGAAACTCCGAAGTGTGCTCGCCGCAGAAGTGGATTTTCCCTTCGCGCGCGCCCTCGCTCCCGGCGAATTTCGTGTATTGGCCGACCCGATAAAAGGAATACGAGCCTAACGACCACGGATTGCTCAGCCAGCAATCGAGCGAGGCTTTTTCATTCCAGCTTGCCGTCAGTCCCGGCAAGACGGGCTCGATGCGGCGGAGGAAAGCGGGCGCGTGTTCATCGGGCGAGCCGCGTCGAAATCCGGCGCCGATTTTTCCGCCGGTGAAGTTGACCAGAATGCCGGACGCGCCGGGCTGCGCACGGGTCGATTCCCAGGTCGTCTGCACGCCAGTATCGGAGAACGTCTCGCCATTGGCGTGCAGTCGGCGCCACGGGCGATCGCGAAATTGGAGCTGCAACTTGCTGTTCGTGCCCATGCCGATCTCGCGAATCGCGGTCATCTTCCGCGGGCTGAGACCGGCGAGGGAAAGATCGATCGACTTGCGCAGCATCGTGAATGGCACCGCGAGGACGAGCTGATCGGTGATGATCTCATGCGGCGCACTGCTCCCGCGAAAGGTGAGCCGGAAACGTCCATCGGAAAGCCGCCGGACCGCCGCGAGTGCGTGTTCCGATTCTACCCGATCGCGTAGACGCTCGTTTAATTGCCTAACGAGAAGATCGTTCCCGCCGCGGACGTGAAACCGTTCATCCGAAGTCCCGAGGATTTCGAGTCGGTCGCGGGCCGAGCCGCCTAATTGATAGATCAGATTGAGCGCGCTCTGCTGGTCGACGTCGCCGCCGTATTCGGTGGTGTAGGCGACACGCAGGAGATGACCGAGCTGCGAGTCGAGTCCGCCATCAATGTGCCGCGCGATCCAATCGGCGATCGAAATTTGATCGAGCGTGCGACCGGCCGCGGTCGATTTTTCCGGGGAAGTTTCCTCTCCCGCGGCGGCGAGAGAGGCCTGCAATTGCGGCCACATCTTCTGGAAATCCGCGGTCGCGTCCGCCCGAGAATAACGCGTTCCCCGAACGAAAAAGAAATCCTCGCTCCCGGGCTCTTCGTGCGTGTGGAGATCGTCCAGCGTCAGCCCAAGTTCGCGCGCCAGCCGCCGCACCTGCACGTGATCGGTATCGATCAGCTCGCCGCCCCGCTCGACCGTCTGCCCGTCGTCGAAAAAATTTCGGAGCGTAAAACAACGGCCACCGAGTCGGTTCGAACCTTCGTAAACGGTCGCGCGCACGCCGGCCTGTCGGAGCCGATAGGCACAGGTGAGTCCCGCGAGCCCGCCGCCGATGATCGCGATCGTCGGGCCCGGCTCTGCGCCTAACGAGTAGGCGCGCGGGAGGAACACTGAGCCCGCGGCTGTGAGGGTTGCGTTGCGCAGGAACGCGCGGCGGCTGAGTGCGCGCCCGGCGCGCTCCTGCCAAATCTCCTCGGGCGGGCGGGAGCGAAGCTGAGATTCCAGCGCGACCGCGCGAATTTTCTTGAGCTGGCGAAAAAGAGGCGTGCGAGCCATGACCTCGTTTATCAAGCTGCGGGAGAAACGACGAGCCTTCGCTACGCGGTGCCGACAGGCCGCCGGCCTGTCGCAGCCGGCGGCTCGCCGGCTGCATCTTTGCGCAAAGCGCAACTCGAGGAGCGAGCCGTCTGTGCTCCCCGGACCCTGCATCCGAGCCTTACTCCTCTAACTGCGCTAACTGTTGCTGCGGATCCCAGTTCGCCGGCGGCGGTCGCAGACTCGCCCAGCGCATCCCCTCGGCGCGCCACAGTTCGCGCCATTGTTCGTAAGTGAAGCCGCGATCTTCGTCGGTCACCCCGAATTGAAAACCACAGCTCGGACAAATCTCGTAGGAGCCGCCCCCGGCGCGCGGAAGAGGCGGTTCGTCCAACTTGGGATAACCACAAACAGGACAGCGATAACTCATTCTATCTCCCGGTCCTCAGATCGACAGTCCGTCCCGGTTGTCGCGCAAAATAGCTCGCGCTCCCTGGTTTGAAAAAGGTCTTGGTCGTCCCGTCAGAGTTATAAGCGCCGAACGCGCCCGTGCCGGGATCATAGACCCGCATGGTTCCGTCACCATCCACTTTCGCCGGTAGTCCTTCGCTCTCCGCGCGCCGCAGGAGCTGCGCGGCGAGCGCGGCATACTCTTGTGCGTTTCTCGCATGGAAATCCGAGCCGTGACGCGCAAAGTGATCGGGTAGCGTCCGCGGATTTCCCCAGGTCTGCGCGCCGGCAGAGGTTCGCGAAATGGCCGCCCGGGAACCGGCACGCGCCGTGGTCGGAGAGCTCGTCTCCCCGGCCCGAAAGGCGAAAGCCAGAATCGCGACGAGATAAAGACCGACCGCACCTGCTGCGCCCAGAAGCAGGAACTTAAGTGCGCGTCGCGCCATGGTCCTGAATCAGCCTAACGACTAAGGGCGTCGCTCTTTGATCGCGGCGAGCAAATCGGCGATGACCTTATCCTTCGGCTTCGCGCCAAGATTGCCCTGGCCGTGGATCCGGACGCTGACTGCGTTCGCTTCCATGTCGCGGCCGCCGATGACCAGCATGGTGTGGACTTTCATCTGCTCGGCGCTGGCGATCTTGGCTTTGATGTGGTCGCTGCTCGCGTCGAGCTCGGCGCGGACTTCGTGGGCGCGGAGCTCAGCCTGGATGGCGCGGGCGTATTCAACGAGCGGAGCTTCGTCGCCGATCGGGAGGATGCGGACCTGCTCCGGCGCGAGCCAGAGCGGGAAGTTGCCGGCGTAGTGCTCGATCAGGAAACCGATGAAGCGTTCGTGCGTGCCGAGCGGCGCGCGGTGGATGCAGAGCGGTGTGGCCTCGGTGTTTTCGTGGGTTTTGTATTTGAGGCCGAAGCGCGCGGGGACGGCGAAATCGACCTGATTAGTGGCGAGGGTGAATTGCTTGCCAATGACGTTCCAGATCTGGATGTCGATCTTCGGGCCGTAGAAGGCGGCTTCATTCGCTACCTCGACGAAGGGTGCGCCGCTGACGACTAACACGTCGCGAACCATCTTCTCGGTCTTCAGCCAGAGGGCACTCTCATCGACGTATTTCTTGCCGAGTTCCTCCGGGCTGTGGGTGCTGAAGCGGAACTGGTAGCGGTCAATGCCGAAGATCTTGAAATACTTCAGATACATCTGATTCACGGCCTCGAACTCGGAGGCGAACTGCTCCTCGGTGCAGTAGATGTGGGCGTCGTTCATCTGCATGGCGCGCACGCGAAGAAGGCCGAAGAGTTCGCCGCTCTGTTCGTAGCGGTAGCAGGCGCCGTATTCCGCTAACCTCAAGGGCAAGTCGCGATAACTCCGCGGCACCGCTCCGAAGAGCTTGTGGTGGTGCGGGCAGTTCATCGGCTTGAGATAATACTTATCCCCGGCGCCCGTTGCTTCGCCGTCGTCGTGTAACTCCATCGGCGGGAACATCGACTCGGCGTAGTAGGGAAGGTGGCCGGTCGTTAGGTATATCTGTTCCCGCGCGATGTGCGGGGTTCTTACTCTTTGGTAGCCGGCGGCAAATTCGGTTTCCTTCGCCAGCTTTTCCAATTCCTCAATAATGGCGGCGCCGCGCGGCAGCCATAAGGGTAACCCAGGGCCGACTTCGTCGTCGAAGGTGAAGAGTTGTAACTCTTTCCCGAGCTTGCGGTGGTCGCGCTTCTTCGCTTCTTCCAGCATCGCGAAATATTCGTCGAGCTGGGTTTTGTTTTTGAAGGCGGTGCCGTAGATGCGCTGGAGTTGCGGGTTCTTCTCGTCGCCTTTGTAGTAGGCGCTGGCTACGTTCGTTAGGCTGAAAGGCGCCGATGTTGCCGGTGCGCATGACGTGCGGTCCGGCGCAGAGGTCGGTGAAGTCGCCATTGCGATAGATGGTGATCTTTTCGTCTTCCGGAATGTTCTCGATGATATCGAGCTTGAACTTGCTCGACTCCGGCCGCGCGCCGAGCGCGCCGAGCTCGCCGCGTTGGGCCATTTCCAGGGCCTCGGCGCGGGAAAGCTCGATCCGCTCGAAAGGGTGATTGGCTTTGATCTCCTTCTTCATCTCGGCCTCGATCTTTTCGAAGTCCTCCGGCGAGATGCGGTGCGGTAGCTCGACGTCGTAGTAGAAGCCGTTCTCGACCGGCGGACCGGCGGCGAATTGCGCTTCGGGCCAGAGTTTCAAGATCGCGGTCGCGAGGACGTGCGCGGCGGAATGGCGGAGCCGCTCCAGGTCGGTCATCTGGGCGCGTTGATCGGGTGTTTTACGGTCGTCGGGCATGGCGGAGCGGAAGAGTGTTATCCGCAGATGAAGCAGATTCTCGCAGATCGGGAAGAGGTTTGTGCCTATCGTATCTGCGAAAGTCTGCGTGAATCTGCGGACGAAAAAATATTTGTCTCCGCTGAGGATGCCAGCGCGCGGAGGCGGAGGCAAACGGAAGCCGCGTCTCGGCTAAAGGCTCAGCCGTTCACGCAGCTCCTGGGCGCGGCGGCGGGCGACTTTGATTTGCGGATCGTGTTCCCCGAGCCAGAGGGCGAGGCCGCCGTCGAACCACGGCTCGACTTTGCGCACGAAGCGCAGGTTGATGATGTGCTGCCGGCTGACGCGAAAGAAACATTGCGGATCGAGCCGCGTCTCAAGCGTTTGCAAAGAACGCGGAATGAGCGGGCGATTTTTCGCGAAATAAACGCGGGCGTAGTTGCCCTCAGATTCGAGGAGACGGATGTCACTCACCCTGACCAGCCAGCAGCGCTCGCCATCCTTGAGAAAGACCTGATCGTTTTCGCCGAGGAGACTTTGTAACGCGTTCGGCGCTTCCGGAGTTTCGTCCGGGTTGTGCAGACGGTCGAGCGCGCGCGAGAGACGCGCGGGCTCGATTGGTTTGAGGAGGTAATCGAGCGCGCCGAAGTCGAAAGCCTTGAGCGCGTATTGATCGTAAGCGGTGGTGAAAATGACGCGCGGCGGATCAGGCAAATCGGCCAGCAGCTCGAAGCCGGTGCGCCCTGGCATCTGCACGTCGAGGAAGATGAGATCGGGTTTGAGCGCAGAGATTTTCTCCTCGGCCTGGTTGGCGTTGGCGGCTTCGCCGATGACTTCGATCTCGGGATGCGCGCGGAGGAGGCGACGCAACTCGGAGCGGGCGAGGCGTTCGTCGTCGACGATGAGAGCTTTCATGTCCTGGTGACGGGAAGCTCGATTCGCGCTTCCACCCAGCCCGCTTCCGGCTCGTGCAGTTGCAGGGCGGCGCGATCAGCGAAGAGCAGGCGCAGGCGCGTTCTCAGATTCGTTAGGCCAAGCCCGATCGATTGGCCGGAGGAGCCGTTGCGCAAGGCACCGGTGTTGCGCACGGAAATCTCGAGGCGGCCCTCGCGCTGCCGGGCGCTGAGGGTGAGGACGGCCGCGCCAGCATCGCGCGAGACGCCATATTTCACCGCGTTCTCGACCAATGTTTGCAAAGCGAGCGGCGGCACGAGAGAGGGCAGCGCGGCCGGATCGATCGCGCGTTCGATCGTTAGGCGATCCTCGAAACGGATGAGCTCGAGGGCGAGATATTGCTCGACTGTGTCGATCTCGTCGGCCAGCGGGACGAGCGTCCTTTCACCCGACTGCAGATGATAGCGGAGGATCGCGGCCATCTGCGTGATCGCTTCCTGCGCGCGCGCCGGATCTTCGAGGACGAGGGCGCGCAGGCTGTTGAGGGAGTTGAAGAAGAAGTGCGGATTAAGCTGACTCTTCAGTCCGCGCAGTTCCGCCTCAGCGAGCGCGGTCTGCGCCTGATAGCGTTCGATTTCGAGCCGGCGTTGTCGTTTGAAATAAGCGAAGCCGAAATAGATGCCGGACCAGAAGGTGAAGATGATGAAGTCGTTAAAGACAAAGATAAACCAGGTGGCGATGACCGCGGTCAGGCCGTGCGCGCCAAAGGAAGTCCCGGCCGGCGGAACCGCCAGGAAGTAAACCGTCACGATACCAACGAGCAGGAGCGCGAGCGCGAGATTCACCGCGAGGACGCGCGGGACGACCTGCGGAATGGGAAGATCGAGCCAGCCGCGCCGCAGCAGAAAGCTGCGAAAGCCATGGGTGAGCAAGATCCCGAAGAGGCTAAGAACGGCGTAACCGCTGGCCAGTCGCCAGCTCAGAGTGAGGAAGCCCTGGCTGGTAAAGGTGTTGACGAGGAAGTAACCGCCCCAGCCGGCGACCTGGCACCACCAATAGGCGGCGGGCGGTCGCGGCGGGGTGGAGCGATTCTGCATGCCGGCGTTGCCTAACGAGATTTTTCGCAGGCTCGGTTTGTTTTCCGCGAGTCGATGATCACGAGCGAGCCGATGGCCAGCAGCGGCAGGAGAACGGTGGAGAGAGCCATCGGTGCACGGAGAATGGCAGAGGCAAGGATCGCCGCTGCCCAGAGCATCGCGTTTCCAATCAGGTATTGGTTCTTCATAAATTATTTCGCGGCGAGTTCCTTATCGAGCGCAGCGTAAAAGCCCACCGGATCGTCGACCATGATGAAGTGTTTCGCTTTGTCGAAGAAGATGAAGCGGGTTTGCGGCGCGTTCGTGAACTGGTTTTTGTAGTTCGCCTCGAGCGTCTCGATCGGCGCGTATTGCGAGATTTGCGCGAGCGCCCCCATCACCAGGATCGGGCATTTGATCTGGCCGAGTTCGGGTCGGTAATCACGAGTGAGCAGTTCGTGCATCGCTTCCGTGACAGTCGCGCGGTCGGACTTGCTGCACATCGCAGCGACGCGCTCGACGTCGGCCGGCTTCGTCACCATGGCGGGAATGGAGACGTTGTTCTGGAACGCGGCGGCTTGCTCCGGCGTTTGGCCTTTCATCTGCGCCATCATTGCGGCGGCCGCTTTTTTCGCGCTTTCAAGATCGGTGACACCAGGGAGCATGACGCCGGCGAGAAACGGCAGGCCATCGACTGAGACGATGTCGCCCGGGAGATCCGGTGCCTTTTCGCCGATCATGAGCGCGAGGCTGCCGCCGAGGCTATGCCCGACGATCGCGGGTTTCTCCAGCTTCTGCGCGTGAGCATAGGCAATGATCTGGTCGCGCGCGTCATCGAGCAGGTTGTCGGTCTTGACCGCGGGCATGCCGCCAAAGCCCGCGATCGTGACGACGTGGCATTCATATTTGTCCTGCAAATGCTTTACCGTGTCGTCCCAGATCGCGCCGGGCGTGGCGAGGCCGGGAATGAGGATAACCGGCTGGCCGTGGCCGGTGACTTTGACGTCGATGATTTTCGGCGCCTCGGCGGCGCGAACCGATCCAGCCGCGAACAAGAGCACGGCGCTGAGGCAGGTAATGAGACTTTTCATGACCTGAGCAAACCGCGCAGCCCAGCCGGCTGCGCGCGGAAAGTGACGAGCGGTTCCGCGCCGTGACAAGCGGTTCGGCCGCGCGATCCGGGGCGGATTGTTGCCGACGGGTTACCCGCGTTTGCTGAAGATCTTGATGTCGTCCGCGGCTTTTTGCAGGCCGTCGAGCATTTCCAAGGTCGCTTCCTGTTTCTTGATCGTCTCGGCGTTTGTCGCCTGCATCTGCTGGAGGAGCTGGACCATGTTCTTCGTCGTGGCCGCGTCGTCCGCCGCGGGAGCCGGACGGGTCGGTGCGGGAGCGGCGGCGGTAGTGTTCGCGGGTTGGAGAATAACCGGCGCCGGGCTCTGACCGTGGAGTGAGCTGAGCGCGAGTCCGCCGAGCATGAGCGGGAGCAAAAGGAAACGGGCTTTCATCCTAGCGGCCTCCCCGGCTGGAATAAATTTTCGCGATCCGAATAGTCTCGGCGAGCGTCACGACCTTGGCGTCGATCTTAGCCTGGTTTTCGGCGATCTGGGTTTGCTGGGCCTGCACTTCTTTCATCAGGGCTTCCACCTGTTTCTGGTCGGTTGGAGCGAGCGACTGCGCGCCGAGTGAGGAGGCGAAAAGGGCGAGCAGCCCGAGAAGCGAGATTTTTTTCATAGGCTGAGACATCTCCACCACTGAGAGCAAGTCACGTTCCTGCGGAGATAAGAGGTGGCCGCGGCGCGAAATTTGCTTGCGAGCAGAGGGTCCACTGATACGCTCAAGCGCTATGGCCGGCCCGGGAATGTTCCAATCGCAGAACCTCTCTCTCCAGCAGGTCCTTGCGCCCCAGCTGCAGCAAAGCCTGCTCATACTCCAGGCGCCGCTCCTCGAGCTGCGGAATCTCGTGCAGCAGGAGATGGAAACGAATCCGGTCCTCGAGGAACTCGCGGAGCCGACCGAGGAGGAGCGCCAGGTCTCCGAGAGCGAACCGGAAAAGGACGATTTCAAAGAGGAGTTCGATGCGCTCGCGAAGCTCGATGACGAGTGGCGTGATTACATGGCGCAATCGGGCAACTACAGCGGCCGCTCGAAAGAGGAGGAGGATAAGCGGCAGTTCTTTTTCGACTCGATCGCGACGCAGGAGACGCTCCAGCAACACCTCGTTGCTCAGCTCAACCAAACCGC
This sequence comes from uncultured Verrucomicrobiae bacterium, assembly GCA_963831805.1. Classification (GTDB taxonomy): domain Bacteria; phylum Verrucomicrobiota; class Verrucomicrobiia; order Chthoniobacterales; family UBA10450; genus Palsa-1392. The sequence goes on from CAWHRN010000005.1 coordinate 1,139,497, forward strand.
GCTGAGCAGCGATGATCGCAAGACCGCCGAGCTCATCGTCGGGAACATCGACGACAACGGTTTTCTCCAGACTACGCCCGGAGAGATGTCGATGAATACCGGCATTCCGCAGGAAGATTTCGAGCTCATGCTCACGCTCATCCAGGGATTTTATCCGCCGGGTGTGGGCGCGCGCGATTTGCGCGAGTGTTTGCTCATTCAGCTGAAACGCGAAGCCCGGCAGACCAGCCTGGAGTATCGGATCATCTCCGACCACATGGAGGACCTGGGGAAGCGGCGTTTCCCCGAGATCGCGCGCCGCATCGGGATCAGCGCCGAGCAGGTGCAGAAATGCGCCAACAACATCGCCCTCCTCGACCCGCGCCCGGGCGCCATCTTTGCCGAGGCGCCGCAGAATTACGTCCTGCCCGACGTGACCGTGGAGAAAATCGAGGGCCAATATCAGATCATCCTCAACGGCGAACAGATCCCGCACCTGCGGATCAGCAACACCTACAAGGACATCATGTCGCAGGATGGAAATGGCGGCGACGTGAAGGATTACATCCGCGACAAGATCCGAAGCGGGAAATTCCTCATCAAGTCGATCCACCAACGCCAGCAGACGATCTCGAATATCGCGCACCAGATCGTTGACCGGCAGAAGGAATTTCTGGAGAGCGGGCCGGCGCAGCTCAAGCCGATGACGATGGTGCAAATCGCCGAGGCCGTCGGCGTGCACGAGACGACGGTGAGCCGCGCGATTTCCGGCAAATACATCTCCACGCCGCAAGGCGTTTACGAGATGAAATATTTCTTCACCCCCGGCTATCAGACCGCCGCCGGCGAGTCGGTCAGCAATACGAGCGTGAAGGGAACAATCCTCGACCTGGTAAAAAATGAGTCCGGCAGCGTCCCCTTGAGCGACAAGGAAATCGTCGAGATCCTCGGCGAGCGCGGCATCCCGATCGCGCGGCGGACGGTGGCGAAATACCGGACCGAACTGAACATCCTGCCGAGCAACATGCGGCGGAAATACTGAGCGACCAGATGGTGGCGATCGCCGCCTAACGAGTCGCGAGGGTTTAGAAAAGCATTGTCATCCCGAGCACAGCGAGGGATCTCCAAAACGTCATTCGGTGAGACCTGCTCTGAAACGCAGCCGGAAAACGCTTGCGAGGTCCTTCGCTCCGCTCAGGATGACAGGGAGAAATATGAATCCCTCACTGCGCCGCAAGGTCATCGCCGAATGGCGCGGGCTGCCCTCGGATTTCCCACCACCTGACCGCGCGCAGGCGGTCGGGAACTTGATCCCGGGCGTCATGCAAAAACTCGGGCTGAAAGAGCGGCTGCAGGAAAGCGAAGTGCGCGGCGCGTGGAAAGCGCTCGTCGGCGATTTCATCGCGGAGCATTCGGCTCCGATTTCCTTGCGCGACGGCATCCTCTACGTGCACGTGCTGCAGCCATCGCTCCACTACGAGCTGGAGCGGATCAACAAGCCGCAGATTCTGCGCAAACTGAAGCAGCGTTTCGGCGCGCGCGTCATCCGCGACCTCCGCTTCCGCCTCGGGTAATCGCCGATTCCTATTCGCTGTAGCGCGAGTTTCTGACCCGCGTCGTCGATCTGGCGAGAGATTCCCGGGCCGGTCGGAGACCCGCGCTACAGCTTCTTCCGGCGCCGCAGATGTTTCACAAACGCCCGCAGGGTCTCCTGGCTGACGTGATGTTCGATTCCTTCCGCGTCCGACTGCGCGACGACCTTCGGCACGCCTAACGACTTCAGAAAATCGACCACCGTCTCGTGGCGGCGACGTGATTCCTCGGAAAGCTTCTGGCCGCCGGCGGTGAGAAAGATCGAGCGATAAGGCAGGCTCGTGACCAACCCCTCGCGCTGCAACCGCTTGATCGTCCGGGCCACGGTCACGTGGGTCACGCCGAGTCGACGGGCGACATCGATCACCCGCGCTTCGCCGGTGGTGGCGATGAGATCGGCGATGATCTCGACATAATCCTGCGCGATCTCGTGCGAATGCTCCTCGCGCGTCCGCCGCGGGTGATGGTGCGGGAGCGCGGGCTTCGATTTGCCTTTCGACGCGGCGGGACGGGACATTGCAGCGGAAGCAAACCAAAGAAACCGGCTTCTGACAACTCCCGGATCAATTTGTAGCATCGGCTACATATATGAGCATTTGCTCCGGAGTGTAGAACCTGCTATAAAAATCCCCGGATGCCGGAAGTGACTGACGATCTCGTGACCGCAGCCGCGACCGGCTGGCGTCGGAGCGGCGGCCAGGTTTCCCTCCCCGAATCGCATCGCAGCATCACCGTCCCGGCCGACGCCTCCTTCTGGCGCAAGCTCGCGGCCTTTTCCGGCCCCGGGTTTCTCGTCGCCGTCGGTTATATGGATCCCGGGAACTGGGCGACCGATCTCGCGGGTGGCGCGCAGTTTGGCTACACCCTGCTCTCGGTCGTCCTGATCTCGAACCTGATGGCGATCCTCCTCCAGCATCTCGCGATCAAGCTCGGGGTCGCGACCGGCCGCGACCTCGCCCAGGCCTGCCGCGATCACTACACGAAACCAACGGTTATTTTTCTCTGGATCCTCTGCGAGATCGCGATCGCGGCCTGCGACCTCGCGGAAGTGGTCGGCTCTGCCATCGCCCTGCAACTGCTCTTCGGCATCCCGCTCATCTGGGGCTGCCTCATCACCGCGGCCGATGTTTTCGCGGTCCTGTATCTTCAGCACAAGGGCTTCCGCCGGATGGAAGCGATCGTCACCATTCTCATCGGCACGATTGCACTCTGCTTCGCTTCCGAGCTCTTTTTTTCCCGGCCGAACGTTCCCGCAGTGCTCGCCGGATTTCTCCCGCACGGCCAGATCGTGACCAATCCGGCGATGCTCTACATCGCGATCGGGATCATCGGCGCGACCGTGATGCCGCATAATCTCTATCTCCATTCCTCGATCGTGCAGACGCGGAAGTTTGAGCAAACTCCGGCCGGCAAACGCGAGGCGATTTTCTTTGGCACGATCGACTCGAGCGGCGCGCTCATGTTCGCGCTCCTGATCAACGGCGCCATCCTCGTCCTCGCGGCCTCCGCCTTTCACTGGTCGGGGCACAAGGACGTGGCGGAAATCCAGGACGCGTTCAAGCTTCTCAGCCCATTGTTAGGCGTGGGCGCGGCGAGTGCGCTCTTTGCCGTCGCGCTGCTCGCCTCCGGGCAAAACTCCACCCTCACCGGCACGCTCGCCGGCCAGATTGTGATGGAGGGTTTTCTCAATTTCCGGATCGCGCCCTGGCTGCGGCGGGTGATCACGCGCGCGCTCGCGCTCGTCCCGGCGGTGCTGGTCATCGGCATCTTCGGCGAAAAGGAAACGACCGCGCTGCTCGTCGCGAGCCAGGTGGTGCTGAGCATGCAGCTCGGGTTCGCGGTCTGGCCGCTGCTTCGTTTCACCGATGAAAAAGCGAAGATGGGCGAGTTCGTAAATACGGCTTGGATCAGGATCCTCGGCTGGCTGACCGCGCTCGTGATCATCGTGCTGAACGTCAAGTTGCTCGCGGATTTCTTCCTCCCGGCGGCCTGGCTGGCGCCGCTTTACCGCGCGATCGGTCTGCCGATGGGCTGATCGTCCTCTTTTCTCCCTGCTCTTGCTCGTAATCCTTCTCAATCAATCCGCCGGAAGGGATTAGGAGCAGGAGCAAGAGCAGGAGAAAGAGAGTTAGTGGCCTCCAGCGCGAGATTAGACAGCGCGCGCGATCTGGCTTAACGATCACGAGCCTTTTCGCGCCATGTTTTCACCGGCCAAAATCTATTTCATCGTCTTCGGAATTCTCACCATCGCCGGCGGGATGATGGGCTACGTGAAGGCCGGCAGCACCGCCTCGCTCATCGCCGGGTCGATCAGCGGCGTCCTCCTGCTCGTCGCGGCTTTTCTCCTGCCGGCTCATGTCGTGGTCGGTCTCAGCATCGCGATCGTCGTCTCGCTGCTCCTGGCCGGCCGGTTCGTGCCGGCATTTTTCAGGACCGGGAAGATGATGCCGGACGGGCTCATGGCGCTGCTCAGCATTCTCGGGATCGTCTTCGCGATCGCCGCCTGGATGCGGAAATAGCGGGCTTCGCGCGTGCGCAAGTTCCGCCTGAGGACGCTGCGGTGGCTGGCGCTGCTCCTCTTCATCGCGCTCTTTGGAGCGATCGTGCTGCGGTGGATTTCGCTGGAGAAATTGCGTCTGACCATGCTCCGGCTCGGACCGCAGATCGTCGCTACGCCCACGCCGACCGCGACAGAAATCCCGACCCCGACCCGGCCGCCGGTGGTGACGGGAAAGATCGACACGGGAAGGTTGTGGGGCGGGATCACGATTCATGCGCAGGTGGATCCGACGCCGGGCGGCGCCGCGTCGGTCGAGCGAGTCGACCCGCAGAGTTACGTGATCGATCTAAACCTGAAGATCCGGGTTCCCGCGCCTAACGAGAAGCTGGAGGAGCTCGCGCAGGTCACTCCGAATCTTTCGAAGTTGCTTCCCGGCCTCGCCGCGACCCTGAAGCCGGGCGCGGTCTCGCCGCTTTTCCACCAGCTTTACGAGGTCAAGGTGCAGGAACTGCGGCAGAACCTCGTCCGGCTCGATCAGCTCCTCTCGCGGCACAACTTTTACGATTGCCAGACGATCCTCCAGCTCGAGGACCCGAAGACGAAGCGCCGGGCCGTCCTGCTCCAGGCCGACATGGATGTCGACGCCGACGGCTCCGATGCCGATCGGCTGCCGATCAGCGCGGGCGGCTCGATGAATTTCAAACCGTTCACGAGCTATCGCTGGAAGAAGAAGACCGCCGTGCCGAGCGCCTTTCTCGCGCCGGCGGAAGCGACGCTGAAACGCTATGAAACCGAGTTCGCGCTCAAGGGCCTGACGATGGAGCGCAACCGCGACCTGCGGATCGGGATTCAACGTGTGCGCGACGAAATCGATTCGCTGAAGCGCTTCAGTTTTCTGATCGCCGCGACCGATCCCTACATTGTCCTCCCTGGGATCATGGCGCGCGCGAAGGACGCGGGGAAAGTGGGGGACTACGCGATCGTCGCGGTCGGCGAGCAGCTTTACCCGGCGATCGTGGGCGACGTCGGGCCTAACGACCGCGTGGGCGAAGCCTCGCTCCGCATCGCCAAGGAAGTGAACGCGCTTTCGACCGCGAACAACCGGCCGGTGAGCGACCTGAAAGTGACCTATCTGATCTTCCCGGGAACAGCCGAGAAGACCTTTGGCCCGCCGGATTTGAACCAGATCGAAACGCATTGCGCCGAGCTCGTGAAAGAGATCGGCGGCGCGAGCGTCCCGCTGCATCATTGGGAAAACCTGATCCCGACGCCAACGCCTACGCCCACACCGACATCAACGCCCAGTCCGACGCCAACCCCAACTCCGACCGCGACGCCGACTGCGTCTGCCAGCCCGACGCCGATCGTTTCACCGACCTTCGCCTTCCCGACTCCCACGCCTACCGAGTCTCCGATTTCTCCGAGCGCTTCGCCTTCGGCGATTCCGACGATCTCGCCCTCGGTTTCGCCGACGCCCTAACGTCGCGCAATTGTAACAATAACAATTTTGCCGCCCGGCCCGCGGCCCGCTAGAGAGGGGCGTGGTCGCCAATCGCACGAATCGCTATCGTGCCGCCTGGATCTCCGACGTCCATCTCGGCACGCGCGGAAGCAACGCCGCCGCTCTGCTCGCTTTCCTGAAGGAGAACGAGTTCGACACCCTCTATATCGTCGGCGACCTGATCGATATCTGGTCCTTGCGCCGAGGGATTTATTGGCCGCAGGAACACAACGACGTCATCCAGAAAATCCTGCGCAAAGCCCGCAAAGGGACGCGCGTCATCTACATCCCGGGGAACCACGACGAGTTCCTCAGCGGCCACCTCGGCGCCTATGGCGCGATCACGATTCAGAAACACGCGATCCATCTCACCGCGGCCGGCCGGCGGCTCCTCATCATTCACGGCCACGAGCTCGACACCGTGGTGCAGAACATCAAGTGGCTCGCCTTCCTCGGCGACGTCGGCTACCAGTTCCTGCTCTCGCTCAATCCGCTCGTGAACGCCGTCCGCCGCGTCTTCGGTTTCGGTTATTGGTCGCTGAGCAAGGCGGTGAAAAAGCGGGTGAAGGACGCGGTCAGCTTCATCGGCGCCTATGAAGACGCGATCGTGCGTTATGCGGAAAAATTTCACGTCGACGGCGTCCTCTGCGGCCACATTCACAGCCCTGTCGTTAGGCAAATCGGCTCAACCACTTATTATAATTGCGGCGACTGGGTGGAGAATTGCTCCGCGCTGGTCGAGGATGACGCTGGCCGGATCGAGCTGATCTTCGCTGGCTCGAGTCCCGAGCGATCCTATGAAAAAGAAACCGAGCCGGCCGCAGAGCGAGGAGACCTCGCCGGCAAAATCACTAGTTACCGATCTCGTTAGTCTGCGCCGGACCCTGCGCCAGACCGGGCAGGCGTATCTCCGCCGGCTGGAAGGCGAGCTCGACGAGGTGACCGCCTGGGCGAGCGAGCAGGCGAAAGAACTCGACCTGCCGAAATCGCGCATCCGCGATCTCGGCGACATGATCACGCTCGTGCGCAAAATCGACGCGAAGTCGCGGAAAGGCCGGCGGCGCGACCTGAAAAAGATCGACGCGACCGTCGCTGACCTGCGCGAAATGAGCGCGCAGAAGAGCGATCGTTAGGCGCCGGGGAGGGTCACAGCCGGTCGCGCCTTCGCGTAGCGAAGCAGCCGATCCTCGAACGCTTTCGGCTTCTCCGCAAAGAAGCGCGCCCCGAGGTCGAGGGTGATTTCCTCCAGCTCGCTTTCCCGGACGCGGATCAACGCGAGAAGCACGCTTTTTTCGCCCGCCGGGAAGCTGGATTCACCCGCGAGCTGCTCGCGAAAAAACGCGAGGTCGTGCAAATCACCGAGGTAAATCCCGAGGCAATCCGCGCCCTCCGCAAGCGCGCAGAGGACGACGGGATTGAGGCTTTGCAGGAGGCGCGCCTGATACCAGATGTCCTTCACGCGCTTGCGCCAGGCATGGAAATTCTCCGGCGTCGGCGCCACTTCCGCGCAGCGAAGTCCTTTGCGCCCGCGGCGGTAGAAACGCTTCAAGGCGCCGCACAAATTCTCCAAATCGAGGCGATCGAGCGGCCAGCCTTCAATCCGATCGGCCATTTGGAGAAGGATCGCGGTCGCAGCCGTCTGTTCCGCGCTGAGGTCGGTCGAGGCCGCAGCGATCTCGCGTCTCAGTGCCGCGCCGGTCCGGCGAAAAGCACGTTTCGGCTGCTCCGCACGGTCGCGCAATTTCGTGAGCAGGTTGAGCTGCACCTGCGCGTCGCGCGCGCCGGAGAGCGACCGCGCCACGTCGCGCAGCCGGTGATTTTCCTCTTCGAAAATCTCCTCGCCGATCTCGTCGCAAATGAGCCGAAGAAGCGCGCGGACCTTTTTGATGTGCTTGCGCGTACCGTGGACCGCGGAGCCGGCGTGCGCGCCAGAGATTTTTTCGAGCTCGCCCAACGCTTTCCCGAGCTGCTCGCGGGCGATACGGCGCGCGCCTGCGGCGGGAGTTTCATCGCGTTCGAGCTGATAACTCATGCAGAAGTTATTCGGCGATGAGCGCGTTGTTGCGCCTCACGCTCGGCGTGAAATCGGTTACCGTCTGGCGATGACCGGTTCCGATCGGCTGCGCGAGACCGAGAAATTCCTCCACAAAAGGATCCCGCTAACACGCGCGATGCAGGTGCGCGTGGCGAGCGACGACGAGCGCCAGCTCACCCTGACCGCGCCGCTGGCCGCGAATCACAACCATCTCGGCACCGCCTTCGGCGGCAGCCTCGCGTCGCTCGCAATGTTGACCGGTTACGCGCTCCTTTGGCTGGAACTCGGCGATCGCGACGCGCACATTGTGATCGGCGAAAGCACGCTGCAATTCCGCCGGCCGGTTCGAGGAGAACTGCGCGCGATCTGTCGTCGGCCTGGCGATCTGGCCGGTTTTCGCGAAGCTTTTGCTGCGAAAGGAAAAGCGCGCCTCAAGTTGGAAGTCGAAATCAAATCCGAAGGTGAAACTGCGGTTGCCTTCACCGGCACCTACGTCGCGCGGCGGTAAGGTTTTAAGCGAGAGAGATTCCGGGACGGGTGTAAGTTGCCAAGGAAGATAGTGTCGACCTAACGAATAAATAACTCATGCTTAACGACCGCATCGAAACGATCCAGACGATCATTGAACAATCCGGGAATATCCCCGCGGAGCGGAAAGCGGAGCTCTTGCAGTTAGTCGCCGGGTTGCAATCGGAAATTGCCGCGCTCTCGCAAACTCACGGTGACGAAGCCTCGAGTATCACGCGCTTCGCCGATGTCTCCGCGCACGAAGCGGTCCGCGCGCAGAAGAATCCGCAGCTGGCCGAGACGGCGCTGAACGGATTGCGCGCTTCCGTGCAAGACTTTGAAGAAACCCATCCAGCTCTCTTCGGAGTGGTCAGCCGCTTCGCGACGGCCTTGTCGAACATGGGGCTGTAAGCGGAGACGACCATGGCGCAGACGACGTTGGTATCGACCGCACGAGCGCTTCTCGCGCCGGGCAAAGGAATCCTCGCTGCGGACGAGAGCTTTCCGACAATCGGAAAGCGCTTCAAGGCGCTCGATATTCCCTCGACGGAAGAGAACCGCGAGGCCTATCGGGAGATGCTCTTCACGACTCCTGGGTTGGGTGAGTTCATCAGCGGCGCGATCCTATTCGACGAGACCTTCCGCCAAAGGACCAGGGGTGGCGTGCCGCTCCCAGAGTTACTTACCAGCCAGGGGATCATTCCCGGGATCAAGGTCGATCTGGGAGCTGTCCCGTTGCCTTATTTTCCTGGGGAAAAGTTTACCCAGGGACTGGACGGCCTGCGCGAACGTCTCCGCGAATATCATGATCTCGGCGCTCGTTTTACCAAATGGCGCGCCGTCATTGCCATCGGCGAAGACCTGCCGACAGAAGCGTGCCTGGAAGCGAATGCCCACGCGCTGGCGCTCTTTGCCGCTCTGAGTCAGGAAGCGGGCTTGGTGCCGATCGTCGAGCCGGAAGTCTTAATGGACGGCAACCATAACCTTGCGCGTTGCGAAGAGGTGACGCGGGCGACGCTGGAAGTTGTTTTTAAAGAGTTATCAACGCATCGCGTGGCGCTCGATGGGATGTTACTCAAAACAGGCATGGTCCTATCAGGCAAAGACTGTCCGGAACAGGCTGGGATCGATGAAGTCGCTGCGGCCACCATCCGCTGCCTGCGTCAGGCGGTTCCGCAGGCGGTTCCGGGGATCGTCTTTCTTTCCGGAGGTCAGAGCGAGGTCGAAGCAACGGAGCGCCTGAACGCCATCTGTGCGGTCCGCGATTTGCCGTGGACGATCAGCTTTTCCTTCGGCCGCGCGCTGCAGGACGCTGCGCTCAAGAGATGGCAGGGATCGGCCGACAACCAGGCCGCCGCGCAAGCCGCGCTCCTCCACCGCGCGAAATGCAACGGCCTCGCCACGCAGGGAAAATATTCCGCGGAACAAGAATCGTCGACGTGATCGCCGGCTTCGAGCGTTGTCGAGAGTGGCTACCCCGCATGGATTCGAACCATGAATAACGCCTCCAAAGGGCGCTGTGTTACCGTTACACCACGGGGTATTCGGGCTGCTCCGCATACCTAATTCGCAAATCAAAATTCGCAATCTGCAAATCGCCCCGCGCCATTCGCAAAGTGGCGGTTTCTCGGGTATGTTTCGGGTCCAATATGCAGCAGCTGACCATTGAAAATTTACACGTCTCGATCGGCGATCAGGAGATCATCCGGGGGTTGAGCCTGGCCGTGCCGCGGGGCGAAGTCCACGCCATCATGGGACCGAACGGCTCCGGCAAAAGCACGCTCGCCAAGGTGATCGCGCGGGCATCCCGATTACACCGTCACGGCCGGTTCCGTGACTGATGGACGGCGAGAACATTCTCGAACTCGAGCCCGATGAACGCGCGCGGCAGGGGCTCTTTCTCGCGTTCCAGTATCCGATGCGAAATCCCGGGCGTGACGATCGCGAATTTCCTCCGCGCCGCGGTGCAAGCCCGCCTCCCGGAAGGCGAGGAACTCGAGGCGACCGATTATTACGCGCAGCTTTACAAGAAGATGGACCTGCTCGAGATGGATCGCACTTTCACCTCGCGCTCGGTCAACGAAGGCTTCTCCGGCGGCGAGAAAGAAGCGCAACGAGATCCTGCAAATGGCGATGCTCGAGCCGAAGTACGCGGTTCTCGACGAGACCGATACCGGCCTCGATATCGACGCGTTGAAGATCGTCTCGCACGGGCGTGAATGCACTGCGCGGACCGAATCTCGGCGTGCTTCTGATCACCCACTATCAGCGGCTTCTTGAACTACATCGTGCCCGATCGTCGTGCACGTGATGGTGAAGGGCCGCATCGTGAGCGGCGGCAAGGAACTCGCGCTCGAGCTCGAGGAAAAAGGCTACGACTGGGTGAAGGACGACATCGCAGAACCCGCGTCTCGCCTGACGAGGAATACGACCATGGCTACAGAAAACAAAAATCTCGAGATCGACCGGACCATCGGCGATTTCTCCTATCCGGAAACACATACACACGACGCCGGCATCGGCCTGACCGAGAAGACGATTCGATTACATCTCCGACGTGAAAGAGGATCCCGACTGGATCCGCGAATTCCGCCAGAAGGCGCTCAAGACTTTCTCAAAGCAAGCCGATGCCGACGCATTGGGCGACGCAAGGATCTGGAAACATCAATTTCGACAACATCCGCTATTATCTCTCGCGGCGGCGCAGAAGCCGAAGCGCACGTGGGACGACGTGCCCGACGACGTGAAGCGGACCTTCGAGCGGCTCGGCATTCCCGAGCAGGAACGCAAGTTCCTCGCCGGCGTCGAGGCGCAGTTCGACTAGCGAAGCCGTCTATTCCAACATCAAGAAGGCCGTCGGCGAGCAGGGCGTCATCTTCGTCGGCATCGACGGAGGGCTTGAAGGAGCATCCGGAGATTTTCCGCAAATGGTTCGGCAAAGTCATCCCGACCGGCGACAACAAATTCAGCGCGCTGAACAGCGCCGTCTTCAGCGGCGGCTCGTTCATCTACGTGCCACCGGGCGTGAAGGTGAAGCACCCGCTGCAGGCCTACTTCCGCATCAACGCCGAGAACTTCGGCCAGTTCGAGCGCACGCTCATCATCGCCGATGAAGGCGCGGAGGTGATGTACATGGAGGGCTGCACCGCGCCGAAGTTCGAGACCGCGACGCTGCACAGCGCGGTCGTCGAACTCGTCGCGATGAAGGGCGCGAAGATCCAGTACATCACCGTGCAGAACTGGTCGAACAACGTCTTCAACCTCGTCACCAAGCGCGGCCTCGCCCACGAAGAAGCCGAGGTGAAGTGGATCGACTGCAACATCGGCAGCCGCCTGACGATGAAGTATCCGGGCGTCGTCCTGAAGGGCCGCAAGGCGCGCGGCGAAGTGATCTCCATCGCGCTCGCCAACGACGGCCAGCACCAGGACACCGGCGCGAAGATGATCCACGCCGCCGATGAAACGACGAGCAACATCATCTCGAAATCGATCAGCATCGGCACACGGCCGCGCCACCTATCGCGGCCTCGTCCACGTGCCGAAGCACCTCAAGGGCTGCAAGAACAACACCGAGTGCGACGCGCTGCTGATCAACGCAAACAGCCGCACCGACACCTATCCGGCGATCACCGTTCGCGGCACCGGCAACGCGGTGCAGCACGAGGCGAGCGTCAGCCAGGTCAGCGCCGAGCAGATCTTCTACATGCAGCAGCGCGGCCTCACCGAGGCGCAGGCGATGAGCCTGAGCGTGAACGGCTTCGTCAACGATCTCGTGCGCCAGTTCCCGATGGAATACTCGGTCGAGCTGAAGCGGCTGATCGATCTCGAGATGGAAGGTTCCGTCGGCTAATTTTCGCCACCAATTGGGGCGACTGTAGCGGCGGTCTATGACCGCCGTTCCCGTCTTAACCGGCCATGAGTAACCAGTCCGCTCTCCTCGAAGAAATGCCCGCCACCGCGTCCGAAAACGCGCCCATCCTCGCGGGCGACGCGAAACGCAACGCCGATCTGCCGGCATGGTTTCGCGAGCAGCAGCAAGCGGCATGGACCGAATTCCAGAATCTGCCCGCGCCGGCAGTGAAGGATCAGGCCTGGCGCTTTTCGAACGTGAAGGCGCTCGAACTCGCGCCTTATCTGTTCCCGTCCACGCTCTCCGACGGCGACGCCCGGGACCTGCTCGATCGCTCGGTTGAGCTGAGCGAAACTGGCGGTCGCCTGGTTTTCGCCGATGACCATCTGCTCGAGCGCGATGTGCTTTCAGAAAAGCTACGCGCCGCGGGCGTGATCTTCCAACCGCTGGAGCGGGCGATGATCGAGCACGAGGATTTGTTCCGCCGGCATTTCATGAATCAGCCGGCGAATCTCGGCTCCGCAAAATACGCGGCGCTGCACCAGGCGCTCGTTCGGTCGGGCACGTTTCTCTACGTTCCGCGCGGAGTGGAAGTGGAATTGCCGCTCGAGACTTTCCACTGGTTGCGCGGTGAGAACGCGGCGATTTTTCCGCACACGCTGCTCGTCGCAGAGGAGCTTTCGAAGGTCACGCTGGTCGAGCATTTCCGTTCGGCCGATCGGAATCGCGGCGGTTTTTCCTGCGGCGTGAACGATCTCGTGGTCGGCGCGGGTGCGAAGGTCACTTATGTTTGCACGCAGGATTTCAGTGACTCCGCGCTCGGGATTCAGATCAACGCCACGACGGTCGGCCGTGACGCGTCTGCGCTGAATCTCTACCTCAATCTCGGCGCGAAATTTTCCCGGCTCGAAAGCCTGAGCCGACTGACCGGCGAGAACAGCCGCAGCGACATGCTCGCGGTTTCCGTCGGGATCGACGCGCAGGAATTCGATGCGCGGACTTTGCAGGATCACGCCTCGCCGCACACTTACAGCGACCTGCTCTTCAAGAACGCGCTGAACGATCGCGCGCGCGCCACTTTTGGCGGTCTCATCCGGGTCGAGCCGCATGCGCATTTCACCGATGCCTACCAAAAAGTGCGCAACCTCCTGCTCAGCGACGAGTCCGAAGCGAACTCCATGCCCGGTCTGGAGATTCTCGCCGACAACGTGAAGTGCAGCCACGGCGCCACTTCGGGTCAGCTCGATGAGGACGAAATGTTTTACCTGCTCGCCCGGGGCATTCCCGCGGACGTGGCGCGGCAACTTCTCGTCGGCGGTTTTCTTAACGAAGTCCTCGATCGTCTGCCCGAACCCGCGCTGGTCGCGAAACTCGAAGAGTTGATCGCGGCGAAGTTCGCCCGGCGCGAGCGTTAATTGTTTGCGTCGATTTCCGGCGCCCGTTATTTTCGAGAAATGGACGTTTGCGGCACAATCGAAACCATTCTCTCTCACAAGCCCGGCGCCATCTGGTCGGTCTCACCCGGCGCCACGGTTTACGACGCGATCGCTATGATGGCCGAGAAAAATGTCGGCGCGCTGCTCGTGATGGAAAACGAGAAGCTGGTCGGGATCGTCTCGGAGCGCGATTACTCGCGCAAAGTCATGCTCAAGGGCAAGACCTCGCGGAACAGTTTCGTGCACGAAATCATGACGACCGAGCTGACCACCGCGCATCCGCGCGAGACGGTGACGGATTGTCTGCGCTTCATGACGGACAAGCGGATTCGCCACTTGCCGGTCGTGGTCGATGGCGAATTGCGCGGTGTCATTTCCATCGGCGATCTGGTGAAGCAGGTCATCTCCGCGCAAAGCGCGACGCTCGATCAACTGCACAACTACATCGCCGGCGTCCCGTCCTAGGCGCGCTGCCTAACGAGCGCTGGTCGCGACGACCGCCTCCGGCCGATAGAGATCGCGGTTACTTCCTTGGAACTCCGCTTTCAGTCTCACCTGAAAGTGCGCGAGATCGATCAAATCCCAGCGGGTGAATTTCCAGTGTCCATCCTTCCCAGGCGCATGTTCGAACCCGGCGACGAAGTGCACCGCGTCGTCGCGCACCTTGTTCGTCGCCTTCCGCGGCTCGAAATAAAAAGTGCGAAAACTGCTCTCGCGGCTCCCCGCGGCGTAAAGCTTCGGGTCGAGGTAGAAGACGCGTTTCGTTTCCGCATCGACCAGCCGCAGATCCGGATAACCGGAGCGCTGGACGTGGCCGTCGGCGGTCCGCGGAAAGTCGCAATGCAAACCCGGCGCGGCGTCGAGCAGCGCGCGCAGCGTGTCTTCGAAATGGCTGCTCACCTCGTTGATCCGCGGGATGCCCTGGATCACGCTTTCCGGCGCGTTCAATTGCCTAACGACTTCGTCGAGCGCCGCCGAGACCGCTTTGATCACGCGCTGATCGACGGCATTCTTGGGATCGACCGCGAGCACCTTTTTGCCCGTCGACTCGAAGATCACTTCGCCGAACGGAATCCCGGTTAACTGACCATCTTCGCGCAAGAGCCACGGGATCAGCTCGTCCACCGGCGCGGCTTTTTGCGCCCCGGCCGAAAAGGCTCCGAGGAAAAGCAGCGCCGCGACCGGAAACGAAAGCCAGCGCACCATCAGTTTCGTGCGCGCGGAGCGAGCGACACCGACAACTTCTTTAAGGAGATCATCAGATTCGTCATCGGCCTGGCTTCGGGATTTAGCAGCGCACCCGATCGCTGCAAAGAGAAAAGGAACGGCGCCAGCTTGAACGTTTCCGCGCGTCTTTTTGAACGGTTGGGATTCACACGTTTTCCTGATAGGCAGCAGGAGTCGTCTCTGCTTTGATTGGCCTCGCGCCACTCGCCTTAACTTCTACCTCTTATGCTCGAAAGCCTCGACACCCTGATCGCTTTCGTCGTCATCATGACCGTCGTTAGTCTGATCGTGACGGTGCTGGTGCAGATGGTTTCGTCCGCGCTCGCGCTGCGTGGAAAAAATCTGGCCAACGCGCTCGCGCTCACTTTTCAGACAATCGATCCGCGGATTGGCGAACTGGCTTATGGGCTGGCGGCGCAGATTCTGCGGGATCCGATTTTCAGCGACTCGCTTTTTGCCCCGAAGAAGCGCACCACGCTTGTCGCGGTGACTGATCCCGCGGTGCAGACGCTGATTGCGGCGGAGCGCGCGTTGATCGTCGCCAAGGACAAGCTGGCGAAGACGCCCACCCACACCGCGGCCCGCTCGGCGGTGAGCGACGCGGAGGCCGCCGTGACTCGCGCGAAAGGCGCTCTCCCGAAGAACGCTCTCCCGGCTCCGCTCGCGCCTCCGAACAGGGAGCCGTGGTGTTTCGTCAAACCGGCCGGCAGCATGACGCTCGCGACGGCGGTCCGGCCGAGCGAAGTCTATCGTCTGCTCCACGAGCTGAGCGATCTCACGCCGACGGAGGCCACGCTTCGCGGTTTGCCCGCGATCCTTACCGAGACGGCCGGTGACCTCCTGCGCGCCTTGAGTGTGCCGGACCAACCTGCCGCGGAAGCGAAGGCAAAACTGCAGGCGGTGGTCGACGCGACCAACCTCTTTGCGACGGACGAGCAAAGGAAAGCGGTAATCGATTCCCTGGCGAATTTCGGAACGCTCGTCGACCGCGCGACGACCCAATCCTACGATCGGTTTCAACGCTGGTTTGGCAGCGCGCAGGATCGCGCGGAGCAATGGTTTCAGGTCCATGTGCGCGGGGTGACGATTTTTTTCGCCGCCTTGGTGGCCTTCTTCCTGCAGCTCGACACCATCGATATTTTCCACCAACTCCGGAGCGAACCGGCCTTGGTCGCCGCGCTCGGAAAAACCGCGCCCGAGGTGCTCGCGCACAACCCGGCTGCGATCACGCCGGAAAACCCGACACCGCCCGACACGAGCCCATCGCAAGGGATGCTGGAGCTAAAGAAAAACCTCGACCAGACCGGCTTCGACCTCGTGCCGCGAGCTTCCTTGGTCGCTGGGGTTATCCGCGGCGGCTTCATCTTTTCGATCATCTGGTCGGCACGTTTATCACCGCCGCCCTGCTCACGCTGGGCGCGCCGTTTTGGTTCAACCTACTGAAGAACCTCGTCAACCTGCGACCGGCCGTCGCCACCCTCGTCGAACGTCGTCCGCAAAGTGCGCCGGCCTCGTCGCCCCCGCCGACCGACTAGGTTTCCAGGATCAAGACCGATAGAAAGAGATAAGCCATGTCCAGGAAATCGACCGTGGAAATTACCGTCCCGATGGCGGTGGACGTGGATGGCGCGCCTAACGCCTACGGGCCAAAATCACGCGACAAGGATACGCTCGACGACGAACGCAACGCGCATGAGGGCGCCGATCCGCGGCGTCCGATTGTCGGTTATCTCACCAAGAACGACGACGGCCGGACGCCGATCGTGCAGAACGCCAGCTCGGGCGATCCTTTTCCCGGGCTTTACATTTCGACGACCGGCTACGCGGACAAGGGAAACCCAAGGCTCGACGATCCGCGCCGCTATGTGAACGCGGCGGAAATCAACTACACCCTCTGGGCGAAGAAAGCCCGGCTCGCCGGGGTGAAAAGGGGCGACTTCTGCACCGTCCACAGCCTGCGCACCCGGCAAATCGTTTACGCCATCGTCGGTGATAGCGGGAACAGCGAGGGCAACGAAGGCTCGCTCGCCCTTCTGCAACGTCTCGGCTACAACGTGAAGGACGGCCGCGCCGGCGGCGAAAGTGCGGCGAAAATCGTCGTCCGTTATTTTGCCGGCACCAATTCCGAGAGTCGTTTCTTTTTCCAGCAGGCCGACCTGGAAGCGACCGCCCGCGGACTGGATCTGGACGCGGACTTTTCCAGCTTCCATCCCGGCGACCCGGGCATCCTGGTCCTCGATGCGGTCGCGCACGACGCCGCGGTTTTGCGCGTCGAGCGGACGGCGCCTTTCGTGCCTCTGGCTACGGACGCGCAGCCGCCTCCTTATCCGAAGAAGATCATCAAACGCGACAGCGACGACCTCGATTCGGTCGCGCTCATCCAGAGTCGTTTGCGCGATCTCGGCTACACGGAACTCGCGCCGGACGGCACGACGCAGCCTTTGGTGGTGGATCGCGAGTTCGGCCGTTCGACCACCGAAGCAGTCGAGCTTTTTCAAATCCGACACACCGATAACCAGGGCCGGCCGCTGCTCGTCGATGGAGAGGTCGGCGCGGCCACGTGGGCGGCGCTTTTCGGCGCGGAGACCGTGCCCCAATCGCCGGCGCGCTCGCGGAACCGGCTCCTTGCCAAAGTGCTCGCCGTCGCCACCGGCGAGATCGGCGTGATGGAAGAGCCGCCCGGGAGCAATCGCGGCTCGCGCGTGGAGGAGTACCAGAAGCTGGTTGGAATCGAACCGGGCGATCCGTGGTGCGCGGGGTTCGTTTTCTATTGTTTCGAAAAGGCGGCGGCCACGCTCCGGCGCAAGAACCCGATCACGGTCGCCGGCTGCAAGACCGGCTCCGTCCTCGAGCTCTGGAATCTCGCCCGCAAATCGAGCATGGTGAAAACCATCTCGACCGACGAGGCGGCGAACGATCCGAGCAAAGTGAAACCCGGGATGGTGTTCGTGATTTCAACCAGCGGAATCCAAGGCCACACTGGCCTGGTCGCGGGCGTCGACGGCAACCGCTTGGAAACAATCGAGGGAAATACGAACGACGGTGGTTCCCGCGAAGGTGTCGGCGTCTTCCGGCACACCGGGCGCACGATCGCGAGCATTAACCGCGGATTTATCGACTTCAGCTAACCGCGCTCGTTCGTCCGCGCAGGATCCGCTCGGCCGTCGCCGCCGGCCCGGATGACAAGTGGGTTGGTCGCGCCTAATTAAAAACATCATCAAGATTTCCCATGGATAAATTCGACGTCATCATCATTGGCTCCGGCCCGGGCGGCTATGTCGCCGCCATTCGCTCGGCTCAACTCGGCCTCAAAACCGCCATCATCGAAAAAGATCCCGACCTCGGCGGAACGTGCCTGAACATCGGCTGCATCCCGAGCAAGGCGATGCTCGCCTCGAGCGACCATTACGTCTTCGCGAAAAAGGAAGCCGCCAAACACGGCATCATCCTCGAGAACGTGAGCCTCGATCTTCCGACCATGCTCGCGCGCAAGAACAAGGTCGTGAAAACCCTCACCGGCGGCGTCCGGGCCCTCATGAAAGGCAACAAAGTGACGACCTTCGCCGGCCTCGGCGTCATCACCGAGCCGGGCAGAGTGCGGGTCCAGCCTAACGACGGCGAGGCGACCGAGATCGCGGCCGATCACATCGTCATCGCGACCGGCAGCGTGCCGGTCAATCTTCCGAGCATGCCGTTCGATGGCGACACCGTGATCAGTAGCAAGGAGGCGCTTTGCTTCGAAAAGCCGCCAGAGAAACTGCTCGTCATCGGTGCGGGCGCGATCGGCCTAGAGATGGGTTCGGTCTGGAGCCGGCTCGGCTCCGACGTCACTGTCCTGGAATTTCTCCCGCGCATCGCGATCGGTTTCGATCTCGAAATGGCGAACCTGCTGCAGCGCGCGCTCACCAGCCAGGGAATGAAATTCCATCTCGAGACGAAGGTCGCCTCGGTGAAAGTCAAAGACGGTCGCGCCGTCGCGACTGCGAGCAAAAACGGCGAAGGGCTGACCTTTGAAGCCGATAAAGTCCTCGTCTCGGTCGGGCGTCGCGCGTTCGCCGAAGGCGTCGGCGCGGATAAAATCGGCGTCGCGCTGGATGAACGCGGCCGGATCAAAACCGACGAGCGGTTCCGCACCAACATCGAAGGCATCTACGCGATCGGCGACGTCATCGCCGGCCCGATGCTCGCGCACAAGGCCGAGGAAGAAGGCATCGCCTGCGTCGAGTTGATCGCGGGCAAAGCCGGCCACGTGAACTACGACGTCATCCCCGGGATCATCTACACAAACCCCGAGCTCGCCGGCGTCGGCCTGACCGAAGACTTCGCCAAAGAGCAGGGTATAAAAGTGCGCATCGGCAAATTTCCGTTCCGCGCGAACGGCCGCGCGCTCGCGAACGACGACGCGGAAGGCTGGGTCAAATTCGTCGCCGACGCCGAGACCGATCGGATTCTCGGCGCTTCGATTCTCTCGCATGCCGCTTCCGAGCTGATCGCGGAGATCGTCGCCGTGATGGAATTTGGTGGAAGCAGCGAAGACCTCGGCCGCACGGTCCACGCGCACCCGACCCTGAGCGAAGCCGTGAAGGAAGCGGCGCTCGCGGTCGAGAAACACGCGATCCACATCGGGAATCGTTAGGCGGCGGCAGAAAAACCGCGCGGCTCGAGGACGTGCCCCAAGAGCGGCGCCCAGCGCTGTCATCCTGAGCGAAGCGCAGCGGAGTCGAAGGATCCCGCAGAGTTTCCCGAAGCGCGCCACCTGGTCGCGACCGTCGCCCAGGCAATTGGCAGCCCCGGGCTGCTCGTTAGGCCACGGAATTCTTCGACTCCGTTCCACTTCGCTCAGGATGACGATTCCAGTCCAAGCTCGCCGAGACTTTCGCGCGCGAATTGAAACCCGCCTAACGAATCCGCCGTCTGGAAATCCCGCGCCAGACCGAGGAATTGAAACTTCAGCCCGAGAAACTCCGGATGAATCAGTGTTTGCAAGGCTCGGCTGTTTTCCCCCGCCGCTCCGGCCAGCGCCGGCTGACGCGCGAGCAGCCCAGTGAGGAAATGATGCTGATCGGTAAACCCGGCGATCGTTAGGTCAAGCTCCGTCGCGCGCTCGGCCACGCTGGTCCATTCCACGTGCGTCGTCAGGTCGGCCGCGCCGGCGTTCTCCAGCGGCGAGGGGAGCACGCGATGCTCGGAGTAGCTTTGCAGCGTGCCGGTGGTGCGCCGCGGCGAATAATATTCCGCGCGGGCGAAGCCGTAATCGACCAGGAGTGCGATGCCGCGGCGCAACGTCCGCGCGAGCACTTCTCCCCAGCCGAGCGCCGCGAGATTGATCTCCGTCTCGTAAGGTCCCTCTGGCGCCGGCGGAATTTTCGCCAGCCGAGCGCGCAACGCCGGATTCGTTAGGCGACGATCCGTAAAAGCAAACCCGTCGGAAGTCCGCTCCACGAAACGTTCCTGCCAGACCCGCGCCCCCGGTTCGCCGCCCGCGCTCAGGAGATGAACCGGGAACGCGTCGAGCAGTTCGTTGGCAAAAAAGACACCGGAAAAAGGGGCGAGCGCAGCGAGCGAGTCGCACCACTCGACTTTATTCGCGAACGGCCGAAGCACGCCCTGTTGTCGCTCCCGCAGAACGGCGAAGGGTTCGACGATCCGGTAGCGCAGCGCCGCAAAACAATCCGGCGCGCCCGCGCGCAGAGCCTCCAGCACATCCGTCGCGAAGACGCCGTGGTGCGCTCCCTGTTCGACGATCACGAAGTCGTTAGGCCGGCCGAGCCCTTCCCAGATCTCCGCGAACTGCGCCGCGAGCAGCCGCCCGAAGAGCGGCCCCACGCTCACGCTCGTGAAATAATCGCCGTGCCGCCCGATCGCGCAGCGACCCGAGCTGTAATAGCCGTACTCAGGATGATAAAGCGCCTGCTCCATGAACCAGGCGAACGAGACCGGGCCGTCGCGCCGGATCGCGTCGCGGAGGAAGAGCACGAGATCGTCATTCGCCGCCGTCATTGCCGCCCAACTTAGCCGCGCCGCTGCGCCATTTCATAACCTCTTACTCCCATTTGGATTTTGCGGCTTTTTGCCTCTAAGTTGCGCCCGTTCGCCAAAAACTGGGCTCTCGCCCGCCTCGCCGCATGCCTGTCGATTACTTCATGCCCACGGAACACTCGCACGACGAGCAGCGGGCGTGGTATGCCCGCCCGTGGGTTTACATCCCGGTCGGCCTGCTCCTCGTCGCCCTGCTCGCGGGCCTGCTCGCTTTCCTGCCGCTCGCCGCCCAGCTCAAACAGCAGGCCGCCTCCCTCGATCTCTCGCATCTCGAGCAGATGGAGTCGGCCAGCGTGATCGTCGATCGAAACAACAAGATCTTTGGCCAGATCTACGTCGAGAACCGCGAGACCGTGCCCTACGACCAACTCCCGCCCAATCTCGTGAACGCGATCATCGCGACCGAGGACAACAAATTTTACCAGCACCACGGCTACGATTTGTTAGGCATCGTCCGGGCGGCAATCAAGAACACCGTCGCCGGCCACGTGCGCCAAGGCGCGAGCACGGTCACGCAGCAGCTCGCGCGCAATAGTTTCGAGCTCAAGGGCAAAACCTTCCGGCGCAAGTTGCTCGAGATGTTCGTCGCCCGGCGGATCGAGGACAATTTCTCGAAACAGAAAATCATGGAGCTCTACCTGAACCGGATTTATTTCGGCGGCGGGCTCTACGGCGCGGAAGCGGCGGCGCGCGGCTATTTCGATAAGCCGGCAAAGGACATGTCGCTCACGGAATGCGCCACCCTCGCCGGCCTGGTGAAGAGCCCGAACAAACTTTCGCCCTGGACCGATCGCGCTGCTTCGCGCGACGCGCGCAATTTCGTTCTCAACCGGATGCGCGAGCTCGGCTTCGTCACGGAGGAGCAATTCGCCAGCGCGCAGAATGAGGATCTCGTAACCGGTAACCGGCAAAATGCCCGCGGCCAGAATTATGCGATCGACTACATCCGGCAGCAGGTGATCGCCGCGGTCGGCTGGGATCGGGCGATGAGCGACGGCTTCCGCATTCACACCACGGTCGACTCCGAGCTCCAGGCCGTGGCCGAGAAATCGGTCCGGGCGCATCTCGACGCGGCGGAAGAGCAACCGGGTTATGAGCACCAGACCTACGAGCAATACGCTGGGCAGCTCCGCGAAGCGCGGACCGGCAAGTCGCCTAACGAAAAGACAAAGGCGCCGAAGCCGCCGGAATATTTGCAGGGCGCGTTGCTCGCGCTCGATAACAAAACCGGCGGCATTCTCGCACTCGTCGGCGGGCGCGATTTCGAACATAACGAATACGACCGCGCGCTGCAGGCGCGCCGCCCGCCGGGCACCGCGATCACGCCGTTTGTTTACGCGGCGGCTTTTGCGAAGGGCTCTTTTCCCGGGACGATCGTGGAGGATTCCGCGCTCGATAATCGCACCGTGATGATCGGCGGCACGACCGGCATCCTCGGCGAATGGGGACCGGAAAATGCCGACAACCGCTACGAAGGCCCGATCACGGCGCGCGAGGCGCTGGCGAAATCGAAGAACGGTTCGGCCGTGCGCATCGGCGCTTCCGCCGGGCTCGAGAACGTCTCGAAGTTGATCAAGGCCGCGGGTGTAGAAACGAAACTGCGCCAATATCCCTCGACTTTTCTCGGGAGCAGCGAGATGACGCTGGCCGAACTGGCCCTCGCCTACACGATTTTTCCTAACGAGGGCTGGCGGCCCGCGCCGCCGCACATTCTCGACCGGATCGAGGACAAGGGTGGCCACATCGTCTGGCAGGCCGAGGGCCTGAAGGTGCGCACGCCGGTGATCGATCCCGCGGTCGCCTACCAGATCACTTCCTGTCTCACCGATGCCTTGAAAGAAGGCACCGGGACGGCCGGCTACGAAAAATACGGGCTAAAGAATTTTCCCGCCGCGGGCAAGACCGGCACCGCCTACGATTTCACCGACGCGCTTTTTGCCGGCTACGATTCCGCGATCACCTGCGTGGTCTGGGCGGGTTTCGACAAGCCGCAGCCGATTTATCGCGGTGCTTTCGGGAGCGTGCTCGCGGAGCCGATCTGGGTCGACCTCATGAATGCCTCGACCGCCCGCTACACGCCGGAGCCGTTTCCTGTGCCGCCCACTTTGCACAAGGTCGAGATTTGCGCGACCTCCGGCCTGCTCGCGACCGACAAGTGCTATGAAAACGTCAAGTCGGCGACCGGCAATGTCGTTAGGCGACGGACCAGCTATGTCGAGCTGGCGACGAACGCACAAATGCCGACCGACGCCTGCGACGTGCATGGCGACACCGTGCGGACGCAGCTGGTGAAGCAGTTCGACGAAGGCCAGTGGCCGCGCGCCGCGCTCGCGGTCAACACCAAGGAAGTCGCGGCGGTGGAAATGAAAGCGCCGACCCTGGTCGCGCACGACGATCCCTACAACGCGATCGGTTCCACTTTTGCGCCGAAAGGAGCCGCGCCGGCGACATCGACTGAGCCGGTGGCGAGTGCTTTCGATCCGGACAAGCCGATCAAGCGCGCGATCGCCGTCACGCCCGGGCCGCAGGCGCCGGTGGAAATTCGCCGCGCGGAACCGGTTCGCCCGATGGACGAAGCGGCCGGCGAACCGTTGCTCCAGGCACAGCCGCCTCCCTCGATGGATTTCAGTGACGGCGGCCCTCCCCAGCCCTAACGAATCGGCCCGGGCCTTTCGCCTGACGGTTCTGAATCCGGGCGGCCGCGATCCGCGCCAGGATTTTTCTGCCGGCGCCGGTGCGCCTAACGACGACGGTCATCCGCCGGTGAACTTCCACGCCTACGCTGCGTGCACCCGCGGCGTCTTTCATCGCGAGACGAAAGCGGCGATTGCGGAACGGCTTCCGGTGTTGCTCCTGTTGCGCGGCAGTTTCCGGGAAACGAGGCAGGCGCTCGCCGCTCTGCAGGAGCATGGGCTAACGGTCGCGGTGGCGTTGAAGGAAACCGGACTGCACCAGATCGAGCGCCAGCTCTCCGACTCAAAACGCGCCGCGCTCTTTCGCGAAATCGTTAGGCAAGCGGACGGCGTAATCGCGGCGACGCCGGAGGCGCTGGCCTTTTACGGACGCGGGAGTTTCATTCCCACGCCGTATCCGCTGGCCGACCGGCGCTGGGATTTCGCGCGACCGGCGGCGGAGCGGTCGGGGATTTTTCTCGGCACGCGCGAGTGGGACGTTCCCTCGCGGCATCATCTCACGGCGCTGAGCATGGCGTTGGAACGGGGCGAACCCGTCACGGCCTTCGACGAAAATCCGGGGCGCGCCCGCAAGATCTGGGAGTCGTTAGGCGGCGATGCGCAGAAGCTGCGGCTTCTCGGGCGGCGCCTGCCGTATCGCGATTACCTCGCGGAAATGACGCGCCACAAGATTGTCCTCCAAGTCGACCGCAGCGCGGTCCCCGGCCAGGTGGCCGGCGACGCGCTCCTCTGTCGCCTGCCCTGCGTCGGAGGCGACGGTGCGGTCGATCGGCTCGGCTTCGCGGAGACCTGCGGGTTCGGGCGTTCGTTAGGCGAATTGCGGGAGCTGGCGAGCCGGTTGCTGGGTGACGAGAAATTCTATGCCGAGGTCGTCGCGCGCTCGCAGGAGGAGGCCGCCGCGCAGCTCAGCTTCGAAACGGTCGCCGGACAGCTCGCGCAGTTCTTCGGTCAGGTGAGTCGGCCTGCCTAACGACCTGTCATCCCGATCCGCCCTTTGGATGGAGAGGGACCTCGCAGGCGTCTTTCGGTCCAAATCTCGGGGTCGGGTCGAGAAACGTTTGGGAGGTCCGTCGCTTCGCTCGGGATGACAGGAAGGCGGTCCGGCATTCTTCGCGTTTAGCCATCGAGCGCTTCAAAATAGAAATTCTCCAGCGCGCGAGCCTGCGCGCGCTGTTCGAATTTCTCGGCGACCGCCGCTGCGCCGCGACGCGCCAGTTCGGCGAGCGCTTCCGGCCGCGCCGTCCAATCGAGAAGCGCCGCCGTCAATTCTGCATCGTCGCCTTCTTCCCCGAGCACGCCGCTCACTTCATGCTCGATCGCTTCCGGGATGCCACCATGCCGGGTCGCGAAAACCGGCAACCCGCTCGCCATCGCCTCGAGCATCGCGTTCGGCACGCCCTCCTGATTTCCGTCGCGGCCGATCTCGCTCGGATGGAGAAAAATGTGTGCGCGCCCAAACGCCGCCCGCAGTTCCGCCTGCGAAAGGAAACCGGCAAACTCAACCCGACCTTCGACGCCCAACCCGCGCGCCAGCTCTTTCAATTCATCGAGCATCGGACCCTCGCCGGCGATCGTGAAGCTGGCTGATGGATGAAATTTCTGGAAGGCGGCGAACGCCCGCAGACTGGTCGCGAAGCCTTTTTTCTCGATCAGCCGGCCAGCCTGGAGGAAGCGCCACGCGCCGTCGTTAGGCCAGATCTTTTCCTCGAAGCGAATGTCGTCTAACGGAATCCCGGTGCGATGGACACGGATCTTTTCCCGCGCGCAACCGAGGTCCGCGACGGCGCGGGCGAGCGATTCCGAGCGCACGAGAACGAGCCGGGCGGCCGCGAGCATCTGCTCCGTCGCGGCGCGGTAGCGGGCCTGGTCGAGGTCCACCAGCACGTCGGCGCCGTGGAAGGAAACGACCACCGGCTTCGGCCAGCGGAGCATCAGTGGGAGCAGGTGGACCGCGATGTGGCCGAAATAAATATGCAGCAACTGTGCGTTATTTTCCGCGAGGACATGCTCAATCCGACGCGTCTCGCCGCGCGACATCGGCCACGGTGCACGTCGCACGCTCCGATACCAGAACCGCCGCAAGAAATGCAGCGCCGGCCGCGGAACCAGACAGACCGGCGCGAACGGAAATCGCTCCGCCTCCTCGCGTTTCCGAGCGATCACCACCGGCCGGAAGCGTTCCAGCGCAGTGAGCTGCCTGTAGATGTGCAGCATCTCCGGCTTCAGGAACGTCGCGCAATAACAGGCGACGACTGGCGACGACTCGTTAGGCACGGCCTAACGATCAACCATCAGCGCGTAACCGCAACCGCGCTAAAACGTCCACTCGAAGAGCTTCACGCCCGTCGGCTTCCCCGGATTATTCGGGTCGAAAGTGACGTGCTCCTGCGAGTTGCCGTAGCGGGCGGGCGCGCGCGGATTCAGCATTTGCAGCGGATTCCCGTTGCGCACCGCGGTGGGGATGACGCCACCCCGCGCGGCCGGCGTGAGCGGGGGCACGCCCTTCGGTTTCGACGGGATCGTGACCTGCGGATTGGCGGTCACGTTCGTGCTCAGTCCTTGTCCCTGCGGCTGTGCCTGAGCCTGCCCATGCGCCCATCCCGCCGACCCGGCGAAGACGAGCGCGCTGACGAGTAATATCTTTTTCATGGTTACCTCCAGTGGATGGTTGGAGCGCTCGCGGCTTGCCCGCGTCATCGCCTCGCCCCACAATTAACATTCGATGGACTACGTTGAAAAGGCCGCACGTGTGCTCGATTTGGAAATTTCCGAGCTCCAACGGCTGCGGCAGCGGCTCGGTCTGGAGTTCGGACGCGCGGTCGAGCTCATCCGGCAGGCGGTCGAGGCTCGGGGAAAAATCATCGTCCTCGGTGTGGGGAAATCCGGACACATCGGTGGAAAAATCGCGGCGACTCTGACCAGCACCGGTTCGCCTGCGGTCGTGCTCAATTCGCTCGACGCACTCCACGGGGACCTCGGGGTAATCGCCGACGGCGATGTCGTGCTCGCGCTCAGCTACAGCGGTGAGACCGAGGAACTGCTCCGGATTCTTCCGGCGATCGCGCGTTTCCAAGTGCAGGTGATCGCGCTCTGCGGCGACGCGAAATCAACCCTGGCGCAGAACTGCGACGTTTTTCTCGACGTGAACGTGGAGCAGGAAGCCTGTCCGCTAAATCTCGCGCCGACCTCGAGCACGACGGTGATGCTCGCCCTCGGCGATGCGCTCGCGATGGTGTTGCTGGAGGCGCGCGGTTTTCAGAAAGAAGATTTTGCGAAGTTCCATCCGGGCGGAATGATCGGGCGCAGCCTGCTCCTGCGGGTGCACGAGATCATGCGGCCGCGCGCAGCGCTCGCGCTCGTTAGGCCGGGAGACAATGTGCGGGTCGTCCTCAAGGTGATGACTTCTCTCCGGGCCGGCGCCGCGGTCGTGGCGGGCGCTGAGGACGAGCTGCTCGGGATTTTCACTCACGGTGATTTCGTTAGACATTTTCAAACGGACCCGCGCGTCGGCGAACGCCTGGTGGCTGATTTGATGACGCTCAACCCGGTGGTGGTCCATCGCGACAAGATGGCAGTGGAAGTGCTCAACTTGCTCGAGCGCCATCGAATCGATGACCTCGTGGTGGTGGATGATCGCGGAGTTCCGGTCGGGATTGTCGATTCGCAGGATTTGACGCGGTTGAAACTGCTCTGAAAGGTGGTTGCGGGAAATCCGCTGACCGTCCTGTCATCCCGATCCGCCGACGGACGGAGAGGGACGTCGCAAGCGACGTGCGATCTCGCGCTGCAGGTCCGACGCCGGCAAACGCTTGCGAGATCCCTCGCTGCGCTCGGGATGACAGGCAAGCGCGAAGCCGATGAGCGCTGACTTGTAAAACAGCCCGCCCTCCACTAAGAATCTCCCCTCTATGGCCGCCGCAAACGATCTCCGCAAAGGAATGGCAATTAAATACAATGGCAACACCGCCATTGTCCTCGACGTGCATCATCGCACGCCTGGAAATTTGCGGGCCTTCGTCCAGGCGATCATTCGCTACATCAACACGGGCAAAAGCGCCGACGTGCGCTTCGGTTCGACCGACAAAGTTGAGCTGGTCGAGATCTCGCGGAACACGCTCGAATTCAGCTACAAGGACAACACTGGCTTCCATTTCATGGACCCGAACACCTACGAGACGATTTCGTTGAACGAGGATCTGCTCACCGAGGCGAAGGATTATCTCGTGGAAAATCTCCCGGTCGAAGTGCTCTTCACCGAAGGCCGCCCGGTGCAGGTGGAGTTGCCGTCCTCGGTCCAGTTGAAAGTGATCGAGGCGCCGGAAGGCGTGCGCGGCGATACCGCGAGCAATGTGACCAAACCCGCCGTGCTCGAAACCGGCAAAACGGTCAACGTTCCCCTCTTCATCAACGAAGGAGAGACAGTCAAGATCGATACCCGCACCGGCACCTATATGGGCCGCGCCTAACGAATGCCGACGCCGCGTCGCGTCCGCCGCCAGCCGGTCCGCTCCGCGCCCGCGAAATGGCGGGCCAAGGTGACGCCCTATGTGGTTCCGACGAGCCGGCGCGCGCCGCCGCCCGCGCCGGGGCTGACGGTCCCGACGAAGTGGGTGAAGTTCGTCGTCGCGCTTTTTCTCCTCCCGATTTGCGGCATTCTCAGCCAGACCTTTTTCACCGCTTTCGCGCGGGCGACGGTCGCGGAACGGCTTTGGGCGGGCGAGGAGTTCTGGTTCTTTTCGTTAGGCGTGGTGCTCTGGCTGATTGCCTTTTTCGGGTTGCCGCGCCCGCTCGTGCTTTACGTTTTCGGTCATGAACTGACCCACGCGCTCTGGGTCTGGATGATGGGCGGGCGGGTCAGCCGTTTCCGGGTCACGCGCGACGGCGGGCACATCCTGACCGACAAGAACAACTTCCTGATTGCGCTCGCGCCTTATTTTTTCCCGCTCTACAGCATCCTCGCGATCGGGCTCTACGGCGCTCTCAGCCTTTTCCTCAACCTGCAACCCTACGGCGGCCGCGTCCTCTATGCCGTGGTCGGGATCACCTGGGCGTTTCACCTCACTTTCACCTGCTGGATGATCCCGAAAAACCAGAGCGATCTGAGCGACAACGGGACGTTTTTCTCGCTCGTCGTGATCTACCTGGTCAACCTGATCCTCCTCGGCGTGATGCTCATCGTGGCTTCGCCGCGGCTGACTTTTGCCGGCTTCGGCGCGGATGTGTTGCAGAACCTGGCGAACTTCTCGCATTGGGTGGTGGTGATGATCGAGCGCTTCGAGCGCGGGGCCTAGGCCGCGAACACGGCGAAGGGCAGGCGTGCGAAGGCCACGGCCAGCGGACAAGCTCCCGGGTTCTCGAGCACCTGGCCGGTGAAAAGACTGCGAGTCACCGGAGTGTCATCAGGAAATGTAACCGTGGTGTCGCGCCAGACTTCTCCGATCGGCGGAAAGCCCACGCGCGCCGTGAGCCGGGGGGCAAGGACGATAAGGAACTTCTCCTCGTGCCGGCGCGCGAAGGCGATGCAGCTCTCGGCGAATTCGCCGGTTACCTCGAGGGGCTGGTAGCTTCCGTGCGCGAAGAGCTCGGGATTTTCCCGCCGGAAAAGCAGCATTCTCTGGGTCAGGAACAGCTTGATCCGCCCATCGCGCCAGTTGCCTAACAATTCCTCCGGCGTCGCCTCGCCTAACGAATCCAGCATCCTGTCGCGCTGCGCGTAGTCGACCGCGCGCCGGTTATCCGGATCGACGAGGCTGAAATCCCAGATCTCGTTGCCCTGGTAAAAATCCGGCACACCGGGCGCGGTGAGCTTGAGCAGCGTCTGCGCGAGCGAGTTGATCGCGCCGATTTTCGAGACCTCTTCCGCCAGTGGGAGGAAGGTCTCGAGAAAGCGATTCTGCGCTGCGGGCAGGAGGATTTTCGCGACGAAGTTGGAGACAGCTCCATCCCATTCCTCGTTAGGCTGGACCCAGCTGGTGTTGACCTTGGCCTCCTTCATCGCCTTGGTCATGTAATGCTGGATGCGCTCGATGTAGCCGGCACGCGCCTCGTCGCTCAACTCGGTCCACGCTTCCAAAGGCAGGCTCCCGAGCAGGATTTGGTAAAGCAGATATTCCTCGTTCGGATCCGGTGCCTGTGCTTCGTCGATCGTCTTTTTCCAGCGCCGGTTGAGCGTGCGCCATTTGCCTAACGAACGTTTCCATTGCTCCGGCAGCTCCGAGATTGCGGCCATCCGCGCGCGCACGTCTTCGCTTCGTTTCGTGTCGTGCGTGGACGTGGCCAGCATCGTCGCCGGCCAGTGCGCCTGGCGCTCGGCGTTGTGCGCGTGAAAGCCGGCCACGCTCAGCCCGAAGCGCTGCGGTTCGCCGCCGACTTCGTTCAGAGCCGCGAGCCGGTTGTAAATATAGAAGGCGGTATCCTCGAGCCCCTTGGCCATGATCGGTCCGGTCATCTGCTGGAATTTCAGGACGAAGTGCACATGCTCCGCGCGCGCTGTGTCGTTCAGGTTTTCCGGGAAACGGAAAAGCAGGATGTCGCGGAGAAAATTGAAAACGGAACCTTCGATCGCCGGGTTGCGCCGTTTCGCGGCCGCCACCGCGCGCTCGATCACCACCCGGTCGGCATCGGGCACCGGGCGATCGGGCACGAGGTAAGTGCGATAAACCGGGTAGCAGGCAATCGTCTCGCGGACCGCGAGGGTGAGAACGTCGAGGGTGTAGTCGCGATACCAGCGGTTCGCTTCCGAGAGCCGGTCGAACATCGCGCCGAGCACGTTGACGTCGTTCGCGAGCGAGAGCCGCATGACCAGCCGCTTCTTCGCGTAAACCAGATGCCCGAAGTGCAGGCTGTGTCCGATGAATTTCTCGAACGCGCCGGTGATCGTTTTCTCCGCGCTGGCATCCACCAGGACGCCAATCGCGTCGTTCATGAAATCGTAACCGGTCGTGCCGTGGACCGGCCAGTCGTCAGGCAACTTCTCTTCGCCGCTGAGAATTTTCTCGACCACGAGATAAGTGGCGCGCTGGTCGCGGGGCAATTTTTCGCCTCGCACTTCCGCGCAGCGGCGCTGCAGTTTCGCGAAGTATTCGTTAGGCAAATAAAGCCCGTCCGGGTGATCGATCCGCAGGCCGGTGATCGCACCGCCGCCGACCAGCTCGAGGACGAGCCGATGCGCTTCCTCGAAAACCTCCGGCAATTCCATCCGAATCGCGGCCAAATCGTTGACGTCGAAAAAGCGCCGGTAATTAATTTCGTCGGCCGCGACGCGCCAGAAAGCGAGGCGGTAAGCCTGATCGCTGAGAAGCGCGTCGAGCGCGTCGAAGCTGCGCGAATCGCCCGGCCGGCCGTTGATGATCGTGAGGGCTTTTTCGATCGCAACCTGCACCGACGTCGCTTCCTGCGAGCGACGCTCGAGCCGGCGCTTGATGATTTCCTTTTCGCGCGCGCGTTCCTCGATCCGTTCCGGATCGTGCTCGCTCCGTCGGGGCAGATATTCGAGCGCGGTCAGAATGCTCTGTAATTCCGCGTAGAAATCCTCCTCCTCGTGCCCGCGCAACTGGTCGAGAGCAATCTGCAGCACGTGCCGGTAAGTGCCCGGCGCGATCGGAAATTCATGCTCGAAATAGCGCAGGAAAAATCGGCCGGCGTCGTAATGCACCTGAAGCTCGCCGCGTTCGAGCACCCGGCCGTATTGATCGCCGAGGATCGGGATCAAAACCTTGTCGCGCAGGTCGGATTTCAGTGGCTGCCAGTCGATGTCGAAATAGGGTGCATAGGGCGAACTCGGGCCGTTCTCGAGCACGTCGGCCCACCAGAGATTTTGCGGCTCGCCGATGCCCATGTGGTTCGGCACGAAATCGAGCACCTGACCCATCCCGTGCGCGTGCAGCTCGGCCACCCAGGCGTCGTAATCCGCGCGTGAGCCGATCGCGTCATTCAGCTTGTTGTGATCGGTAATGTCGTAGCCGTGCAGGCTCTCCGCGCGGGCTTGGAAATAAGGCGACGCATAACAGTCGCTGATGCCTAACGAGTGCAGGTAGGGCACGATCGCGCGCGCCTGGGCGAAGGTGAAATCGCGGTTGAATTGGAGGCGATAAGTGGAGCTCGGGATGCGCGGCACGGTCACGGGAAGACTACGGTAAAAGGGGAATCGTCCGATGAACAGGAATTGCGGCCCGGCTCGTCAACGCGGCGGTGACTTGCTGGAGCGGTGCCCGGCCGATTCCGTCGCGCTCGCCGCCGGAGAACGACGCGCTGAAATTCTAATAGACGGTGGCCGGCGCGGGCGCGGCGAGAATTCTCTGGAAGCGCGGATTGCTCCGCAGCGGATCCCATTGCCAGCGCCACTTCAGGTTCGTGAGGGTGATGTCGTAGATCGCTCCGCTCTGCAGTTCGCAGGGAACCGTGAGCAAGTGTTCGATCAGGGGGATCGCTTTCTCCGGCTCGCCGGTCTGGGCATAAATCATCGCGAGTGCGGAGGAAACCTGGTTTCTCTCGATACTGCCGGCAGGCTCGGGCCTCTGATCTAGGGCCTGCCGCCCGGCTTCCCGGATCGCTGTCTCCTTTTGCCCCAGGAAGGCGTCGAGTATCGCCATATCGAGATCTGTTCGAGGATTCTTTGCGTTTCGCGCCTTGAGCAAAGCCGCTTGTTTCGCAGGCGCGTTGGTAGCGACGGCGATGAGTGCTTCGTCGAAGGTTTTCGAATACGACGTGAGCTTCCGCAATTCTGCGTCCGGCACAGCGGCGAGACTGCGCGCTGCGGCTGGATAATCGCGCTCCAGCATGGCGGTTTGGAAGCGGGCCAGATCACGCCATTCTTCGCCGAGGCCGGGTTCATCCGCGATCGCTTTCTGCAGGACGCGGATATCGCCGGTGAGTTGAAATTCGTCGTTCGCCCGTCGCCAGCGCGAACTGGGATTGTTCTCGTTTCCTCCGACGGCAACCCAACGATCAAAGACTTGTATGGCCTCAGGCCAACGGCGTAGCCACCGATAGGTGTTAATCAAATACGCCAGAACGGCGTGGTTCATCGGGTCGAGGCTCTCCGCTCGTTCCAAAGCGGCAATGCGAGCCCGGTAGCGATTCTGCCGTTTGTCGATGAAGGCGGTCGTGAGCAGCACCTCGGATGAATTGGGCAGGAGCTCGGCCGCCCGGGCGAGCTCGGTGCGCGCCCGATCGTAGTTGCCTTCATCCCAAAGATAATATTGCGCCGACGCCAACCAGGCTTCCCCAAGCTCCGGGCGAAGACGCTGCGCTTTCTCGGCTTCCGTCCGAGCTTTGACGCTCAATCCGCTGCTTGGTTCCCACATACCCAAGAGGCTGGCGCAGAGGGAAAGGCGAGCCCGGGCGAGGGCGAACTTCGGATCGAGATCGACCGCTTGTTGATAGATCTGCATCGCGGCCTGCAACTGCTCTGGGGCGCCCGTGATCTCGCGTTTGCGCGCGCGCAGATAAAGCAAGTAGGCATCGGGATTCCCAGTCGGCGGAGCGGCCGCGTCGCTCGCTTCGACCGAGGTGAGCGTCGATTGCAGCTCGCGCGCGATGTCGACAACCAGGTCGCCCTGGAGCCGGCGGGCGGCGTCGAAACTGCGCTCGTAATGTTGCGCCCATTGTTGTTGCTGGTTGCGCGCGTCGACGAGGGCGACATTGACGACGAGCTGATTTCCCGCGCGTCGGACGCTGCCCTGGAGAAGGTGCGCCACTCCGAGAGCGGCGCCAATTTCGCGCAGCTTTCCGGCCTTGGCGGCGCCGCGATAACCGATGACGGAGCCGCGGGCGATCACTTTGAGATCCTTAATTTTCGCGAGGCTGGTGACGACGTCATCGTGGAGGCCATCGGCGAGGAAGGCGCTGTCGGGGTCGGTGCTCAGGTTGTCGAAAGGCAAAATGGCGACGCTTCTTTCGATCCGGACGGGCGGGTGAAGTCGAGCGCCGTTTTCATCTCGCCTAACGAAAAAGAACGCCAAGCCGGCGAGCAACGCCACGCCCGCGGCCAGTCCAATCCAGCGGGCGTGGTGTCCGGGGCGTTCTCTCGTGAGTGGACGCAGGGCGGCGAGAATCTCGTCCGCACTCTGGTAGCGTGCGCCTGGTTTCTTTTGCAGACATTTGCCGACTACGTTTTGCAGAGCGCGCTCTTTCAGCGGGAGCGGATCGACTTGCCGGATCACCGCGAGGACATCCGCGGGGGTTGGCCCGTCGAAGGGCGCTCGGCCCGCCAGCATTTCATAAAGGACGACGCCAAGACTCCAAAGGTCGCTCCGCGGATCGACCGTCTCACCGCGCGCCTGCTCGGGCGACATATAGCGCGCCGTGCCCATTATTCCCGACTCCGTCGCTCCCGGCAGATCGACCGCCGCGATTCCGAAATCGAGCACCTTTACGTAGCCGTCGGGCCGCAGGATGATGTTCTCGGGCTTGATGTCGCGATGAACGATGCCGGCGCGATGCGCGACCGCGAGCGCGCTCGCGACTTGTCGCGCGATCTCGATGGCCTCGTGCGGCGAGATCGCGCCGTGGCTGATCCGCTCACGCAGGGTGATGCCTTCGACAAACTCCGTCGCGACATAGTGGGTCGAATCGACCTGACCGATTTCGTGAATGGTCACGATGTTCGGATGGTTCAAAACCGAAGCGATCCGCGCTTCGCGCTGTAAACGCTCCAGCTCGGCGTCGTTAGGCGCAGCAGCGGGCGAGAGGAGCTTGAGCGCGACCTGGCGTCCGAGTCGCTCATCCCAGGCGCGATAGACCACGCCCATCCCGCCCACGCCGGCGACCGCATCCACTCGATACGAGCCGAGAGATTGACCGATCAAACTCTCGGGGTCGGCGGCGAGAAGAGCGGGCGCCACGACGAAGGCGGGTGCGGCGATAAATTCACCGGAACTATCGTGACACCTCAGGAGCAGCTCGAGCCGGCGCCGCAACGGCTCGTCACCGCGGCAGTAGCGCTCGAGAATGGCGGCTCGCTCGCGCGCGGGTTGTTGCACCGCCCGATGGAAAATCTCGGTGCAACTCTGCCAGCGCTCAGAGTTCATCCAATCTCTTCTCCGCTGAGCTCCGCGAAGAGCCAGGCCCTCGCGAACGTCCAATCACGCGCCACCGTGTTCAGATGAATCCCGAGGACATCGGCGATCTCTTCCATGCTCAGACCTCCGAAATACCGCAGCTCTACCACCTCGGCTTTGCGGCGATCGAAACCCGCCAGTTTTTCGAGGGCTTCATCAAGCGCGAGGAGTTCATCCGCGCGCGTTTCGGTTACAAGCGCGCTTTCTCGGAGGTCGACCCGGATGGCGCCGCCGCCTCTTTTCGCGGCGTTGCGGGAGCGCGCATGGTCGACCATGATCCGGCGCATGAGCTGCGCCGCCGCGGCAAAGAAGTGGCCGCGATTTTGCCAGGCCGGACGGCCGTCCCCCGCAAGCTGAAGATACGCATCGTCCAGCAGAGCCGTGGCTTGCAGGGTGTGGTCTGGCCGCTCGCGACTCATGTAATGCCGGGCGAGACGTTCCAGCTCCGGTTGCACGAGGGGAAAGAGTTTTTCCAAGGCGCTCGAATCCCCCTCGCGCCATTGGCCGAGGAGCTGCGTCACTTGGGGCGGCGGCGATGCGGGTGTGGTCATTCGGCAGGATTCAGAGCGTACCAAATTGCCGTGCGTGAGAGCATAACTTTTTCGCTGCCGGATGGTGGGTCGGGGCAGGTGATTTCCGCTTTAGCAAGTATGGCCTACCTCGATCTCGCTGAAAATATCTTCCGCCCGCGGGCGCGCCGCATTTTTCTTCTCGGAGCTTTGACGGTCACGGCCGCCCTGATCCTGAGTGGCTGCGAAACCCCGGCCCCGGCAAACCAAAAAGGCACCGCCCAGAGGGCGAGCTACACCTCCGGGCCGCATCAGACCGGCACCAATCTTTAAAAGCGACGTTCGCTTTTCGTTAGGCGAAGCGGCTACATCTTTTCCGGGACGCCGATGCCGAGGAGATCGAGGCCGCGGTGGAGGACGCGCGCGGCCAGCTCGCAGAGCGCGAAGCGGGTGCTGCGCGCCGGTTCTTCGGCTTTCAGGACCGGGCAGGTTTCGTAGAAAGCGTGGAAGGCATTTGCGAGTTCGAAGAGGTAATTCGCGAGCACGTTTGGCCGGAAATCGTTCAGCACCTGCGGCGCGGTCTCGGCAAATTGCGCGAGACGTTTCGCAAGGTTCAGCTCAGCCGGTTCGGTCAGAGTGAGTTCGTTAGGCCGCGAAAACTCTGCGCCGGCTTTTCGGAAAATCGAGCGGATCCGGACGTAGGCGTTCTGCAGATACGGCGCGGTATTTCCCTGGAAGGAAAGCATCCGGTCCCAGGAAAAGATGTAATCGGTCATCCGATATTGTGCGAGATCGGCGTATTTCACCGCGCCGATCCCGATCGTGCGCGCGATCGCTTCCTGCTCCGCGCCGCCGAGCTCGGGGTTTTTTTCGGCGATGATCTTCTTCGCCCTAACGACGGCTTCATCGAGGACGTCGCGCAGCGGGACGTTGTCGCCGGAGCGCGTCTTCATCAGTTTGCGATCCTCGCCGAGGATGCTGCCGTGGGTGATGTGGCGGAAATCGGCGGTGTAACCTTCGCGCCGCGCGATTTCGAAGATTTGTTTGAAATGGAGAAGCTGCGGCGCGCCGGTCACAATCCAGACAGAATCGGCGCCGAGATCGTTGATCCGGTAATCCACCGTCGCGATGTCGGTCGTCGCGTAGTTAAAACCGCCATCGCTTTTCTGGATAAGACACGGCTTATCCGCGAGCTCCGGAATGTCGCGGAAGAACACGCAGATCGCTCCTTCGCTCCGTTCCGCGAGGCCGGTTTCGCACAGCCGCGCGACGACGCCGGACAGTCGATCGTTGTAAAAACTTTCGCCGCGCTGGAGGTCGTAATGAATCCCGAGAATCTCGTAGGCGGCCTCGAATTCCCGCCTCGAGAGCGCGACCGTTTCGTTCCAGATCGCGCGGTTCGCGGCGTCGCCGGCCTGCAGCCTAACGAGTTCTTCGCGGCAGGCATCGCGGACCCCCGGATCGGCTTTGGTCAGCTCGTTCGTCTCTTTATAAATCCGGACCAGTTCGGCGATCGGATCGCGCGCAAGCGCCGCGCGATCGAGCAGGTTTTTCCAGCCGTAAATGACCATCCCGAATTGCGTTCCCCAGTCGCCGATATGGTTGTCGCGGATCACTTCGTGCCCGAGGAATTTCGCCACGCGGGCGAGCGCGTCGCCGAGGACGTGGCTGCGGATGTGGCCGACGTGCATCGGCTTGGCGACGTTTGGCGAACCGAAGTCGATCACGATCTTGTGCGGCATCTCGGCGAGGGCGACGCCAAGGCGATCGTCCTGCAAAAGTGCGGCGGTTTGTTGCGCCAGCGCCGTCGGAAGTAGCGTGAAATTAATGAAGCCGGCGCCGGCGATTGTCGGCGGCGCGGACCATTCGCCGACTTCGAGATGATCGATAATCTGCTGCGCGATTTTCCGTGGATTTTCTCCGCGTTGCTTCGCCAGGACGAGCGCGGCGTTGGTCTGGTAATCGCCGAAACGCACGTCGGTCGCCGGGACGACATCGCCGGCTGCGGGCAGCTCGGCCGCGGCGAGCGCGCGCGCGAGTGCGTGAGTCAGAACCGATTGGAAAGTTTCCATGAACAGGTCCGCAGGTTAGGCGGCGACGCGCCGCCTGTCATCCCGAGGCGCGGAGACGGCGAGAGACCTCGCAAGCGTTTCGCGAGTTCGTTAGGCAAACCCGGGCTGAGCGACGTTTGGGAGATCCCTCGCCGCGCTGCGCCGATTACTTTTCGGAGCGGTCTCGGAAAATCGCGAGGATTTCCTCGTTCGTCCCGGCGTTCGCCAGGTTCTCGCGCACGCTGCGGTCGTTCAGGAATTTCGCGATCGCGGCGAGGGTGCGCAGGTGGGTCTGGAACTGATTTTTCGGGACGATGAAAAGGACGATGAACTTCACCGGCGCATTATCGAGTGCGTCGAACTCGATCCCCTGCGAGGAACGCCCGAAGGCCGCGACCACTTCGCCTACGTCTTCAGAGGAAGCGTGCGGAATCGCGATGCCGAAGCCGATCCCGGTGCTCATGATTTCCTCCCGTTGCTTGAGCGCGGCGAGGATATTCTCGCGGCTTTCGGCGCGGATTTTCCCGAGCCTAACGAGAAGATCGATCAGCTCGACAATCGCGGGCCAACGCTCCGTGGCCTGCATCTCGGGGATGATCTGCTCGGAAGTGAGTAGGCTGGCCAGGGACATCGCAGAAGTTCCGAGTGGAGCGAAAGTTTAGCGGTCGCCCTTGGGATGACAAGCGGGATTGCCGGAGAAGTTCGCGGAGAGACCGGCTTGGACGGCGCTGGCGAGGAGGAGGAGCGCGCCGAGCGGGACGAGGAAGATCCCGAGCCCGGGATCGTCGCGAAAATGCCAGAGGCCGCCGATGAGAAATCCCAGCGGAAGCAGGACAACGGCAACGCGCAGTCCGATCGCGGACCAGCGCGTGAGGTGAATCAAATCAAGCCGGAGGCAAAGCGCGGCGGCGATGAGTAGGAGATTGAGGAGCGTGCCGTGGGCGTGGGCGAGCCGGAGCATTTCGCGCCGGAGCGGATCGTCGAGCAAAGCCGGGATCCGGAAGCCAATCAACCCTTCGAGCAGAGTGCCGCAGGCGATCCAGAGCGCGAGGGAGATCCAGCCCTGGCGGAGCAACGGCGCGATCTCGGAATGGGTTTCGCGCATTTTATTCTCCGACTTCGACATCGACCTCCGTCCGGCTCGCGCCCAGCCGTTCCCTGGCGGCGCGCGCTTCGCCTAACGACTCCGGCGACCAATGCGGGTACCAACTTTGCAGGGTGGCCTCGCGCTCCTCGTTCGTCGCGAGGTAATCGGGTTTGGGCAGGTCCGGCTTTTGCGCCGCGAGATCGTTTGCCGCGAAGTAGCGCACGATTGGATAGCGGTCGTGCAGCGTCGCGAGGAGGAGCGGCGCGGTGGCGTCGTTCGCCGGCATCATCGCGGCGGCAGTCAGCGCGCGGGTGACGGCGTCGCCAGCGAAGAGGGCGCGCCGGCCTTCGGGTTCATCGAAACGCGCGTCGCCCGCGGCGCTTTCCGCGAAGGTCTTCGGCCAGAGACGTTTCGTGGCGGCGATCGCGCGATTCACCGACCAGTCGAGGTGACATTGGTTGCAGGCGTTTGGTTTCTCGAAACGTATCGTCTCCTCCGGACGCGGGATAGTGATCTGGTGAGTCGGATGCGCCGACATGACGCCAAAAACGATCTGCGGCATGTGGCAGTTGTAGCAGAGGCTGCCGCTGGAATCAGCCGCGTGTTTTGTGTGGGCGAGCAACTGCGCGGCCTCGGCGAAGTGCTCATGGCATTGGGTGCAGGCGGCGTTTGTTTTCATCTTCGGGGTGATCATTCCGCGCGGGTCGCCGCCGTGCATTTCGTGACAGGAGATACAGGTGAGGCGGCCGCCGGCTTTGCCGCCGATGAAACACTTCGAGCGGGTCATCGCCTGATATTCATAAGCCGTCAGGCGCGGCGTGCCGTCGGCCCAAAAGCGTGTCGCAAAACTGAAGTCGCCCACTTTCGAATCCCGCTGCACCGGTCGGTAGAAATTTCGCAGGTCCTCTCCGGCGTCGAACGGATCGCCCGCGCTCAGGATGGTGCGGATGCGATCGGGCGGGGAGGGCAGCCGTTGCGCGTGGCAGTGCGCGCAAATCATCGCCGCGCGATCGCTGTCCACTTTCGCCGGGTTCGTGACCGCGATGAGCGGCGCGCTTTGATCGCGCAAATGCCAGCGATAACGGGTGACAGGTGACAGCGCGGCCTGCGCATGTTCGCCGGCGCGGCCGTGGCAGGCGCCGCAGGCGATCCCGAGTTCCGCGACCTCGGTATTCCACGATTTGTTTTCCCAATCGAGACCGGGCTGCGCTTTGACGTTATGGCAGAAGACGCAGTTGGAATTCCACTCGGCCAGATGCTGGGTGTACTCGCCGCCGTCGGCGTGGAAAAAGGAGCCGTTGAGGTGCATCCAACGGTGTTGCACGAGGTCGTAGGCGACGGGCAATCGGAACCATTTGTCACCGGTCTTGGTCAGGTATTGCTGCATGCGGCGCGAGCCGACGGTTCGGATGATTTCGAGTTGCTGATGTTTCCCCTGAGCGTCGGTGAGATTCATCCAATAGCGGCCGCGCTCGTGCACCATCTCGGCGCGAACGCCTTCGTAAGTGATGACGTTGTCGCGCTCGAAATCTCCCAGGATCGCGGCCGGCCCGGCGTCCTGCGTCATCGTGCGATGAAAAGTGCGGTGCCAGGTGGCGTAGTTCTGCGCGTGGCATTTCCGGCAATCGCTCGACGGGAGATAGCCAGCATCGAGGCGGCCGTGCCGGACCTCCGCGTAGGCGGGAATCAGCCCGTGAATCGTTAGGGCAATCGCCGCCAAAACGAGCGCGACAGCGAGCCAGGCGATGCGGCCGGCGGAGAATCGGAGCGAGCGCATCATGGCGGCTGCATTGGATAGCCGAAACGGGTGAACCTTACAATTTTGTAAGAAATGTCTTTACGCCGGCCGGGCTGGTTCCATAAACTCGCCGCAATCTCAACCAGCAAGCGTTCCACTCAGGCATAGCGAAAGGAAAATCCATATATGAAAAAAATGTCTGTTTCTAGATCAGCCTTCTTTCAGCCGCGCGTCGTCGCTGCTGTGGCGCTTTGCGCCGCCGGTTTCGCCGTGGGATTGATCGGGGTCGGTTCTTTTACCGGTCCCTCGGCCACGGCCCAAGCGCCGAAGTTGAATCATAAAATATCCGTGAGCGATCGGTCGTTGGTCGCGAGCCTGACCTCGCAAGGTGGCCGCGTCATCGCCGATTACGGCAGTTTCGTCCTGCTCGACGCCGATGACGCCGTCGCGAGCAGCGTGCAGGGCAATCGCGGCGCGCAGATCGTGGACGACTACAACAAGGTCCTGCTCAACGCCGGCGCGATCGACACGCGCACGCGGGCGGCGCAGGCGATGCGCTCGGCCAGTTCCGGCGAGGGCAAACAGATGCGGCTGATCCAGTTCGCCGGACCGATCCGGCCGGAATGGCATGCCGCGCTCGAGGCGACCGGTGTGCGCATCGTGACTTACATCCCGAATAACTCCTACCTCGTTTACGGCACGCCGCAGACGCTGCAGGCGGTGCAGAAGCTGGCCGCTGATTCGTCGGTCGCTCAGTGGGAAGGCGCTTACACCGCAGCTTCCCGTCTCGACCCGGCAGTGGTCGCTCCGCAGGGCGCGTTGCCGCAGGGATTTCTCTCCAGCACCGGCAACGAACTCTTCTCCATCCAGCTAGTGGAAGACCCGGATGAAAACGCCGCCACTCTGGCCCTGATCAACCAGCTGAAACTCGAGCCGATCGTGAGCCAGGACAGCATGCTCGGTTATGTGAATCTGCACGTGGCTTTGCCGCGCGACGGAGTTATCCAGCAACTCGCCCAGCGCGGTGATGTGGTTTCCATCCAGCGCTACGCCACGCCGATTCCGCAGGACGAACGGCAGGACATCATCATGAGCGGCAATCTCAGCGGCAATGTGCCGATGGTGATCGATTATTTCGATTACCTGACGAGCCAGGGAATCGCGATCAATACGATCTCGACCTTCGGCGTGAACCTCTCCGATACCGGCGTGGATAACGGGACCCAGACGCCGAACCATTTCGGCCTCTACAAGAGCGGTGATCCGACCAATCCGGCGAACAGCCGCGTGATTTACAACCGGCGCATCCCAACCGGCGGCGGCACGATTATGGGTTGCGATGGCCACGGCAATATCAACGCCCACATCATCGGTGGCTACGTCCCGTCGGGGACGGTCAATGGGGTGAACTTCGAAGCCTTCCCGCATGCGGACGCCTCCGGGTTCCATTGGGGCCGCGGCCTGGCACCGTTCGTGAAGATTGGTTCGTCGGTGATTTTCGATCCGAACTACACCAATCCGACCTTCAAGAATATCGAGTCGCAAGCCTATCAGGACACCGCGCGTATCAGCAGCAACAGCTGGGGTTCGCCG
This sequence comes from uncultured Verrucomicrobiae bacterium, assembly GCA_963831805.1. Lineage (GTDB taxonomy): Bacteria > Verrucomicrobiota > Verrucomicrobiia > Chthoniobacterales > UBA10450 > Palsa-1392. Next base: position 1,180,895 of record CAWHRN010000005.1, read on the forward strand.
GGCGATAACCTCTACGATTCCCAGGCACAGCAGTACGACTCGCTGGTGCGCGACGCCCAGCCGGATACCGGTTGCACTCCGCCGAATTGTATCTCAGCGGCCGGTAACCAGGAGTATACGATCGTTTTCGCGGCCGGTAACTCCGGTCCCGGGACCAAGACCGTCAGTTCGCCCTCGACGGCCAAGAATGTGATCACCGTCGGCGCAGCGGAAAATGTGAATCCATTTGGCGGCTCGGACGGTTGCGGCATTTCCGATGGCGGGGCCGATAGTGCCAACGACATCATCAGTTTCTCGGGGCGCGGACCGACTTCCGATAGTCGCATCAAGCCCGACATCATGGGACCAGGCACTCACGTGAGCGGTGGCGTCGCCCAGCAATCGATTGTCTCGCCGACGGGCACGGGCACGGGTGACAACCTGGCCTGCTACAACGGCAGCCTCGTCTGCGGCGGCACCGGGAGCATTTACTTCCCGCTCGGCCAGCAATGGTACACGGCTTCGTCCGGCACGAGCCATTCCACGCCGGCCACGTCCGGTGTGGCGGCTCTGGTTCGCCAGGAGTTCATCAATAAAGGGCTGACCCCGCCGACTCCGGCGCTGACCAAGGGTTTGATCATGAATACGGCTCGCTACATGACGGGCGTCGGAGCGAACGACACCCTGCCTTCGAACAATCAGGGCATGGGTGAGATCGACTTGAATAACTTCTTCGATCTCTTCGCGATCAGTCATTCCTTCCACGACCAGGCGGCGAGCGATCTCTTCACCGCCACCGGTCAGCAGCGGACCTTCAACGGCACGGTCGGAAGCAGCGCGAAGCCGTTCCGCGTCACCCTCGCATGGACGGACGTGCCCGGACCGACCTCCGGCAACGCCTACGTGAACAACCTCGATCTCGAGGTGACGGTGGGCGGCAATACCTACAAGGGAAACGTCTTCAACGGCGCTTCCTCGATCACAGGTGGCTCGGCCGATGCCAGGAATAACGTGGAAAGCGTCTTCCTGCCAGCCGGTGTGAGCGGACCGTTCACCGTCAAGGTCACCGCGACCAACATTGCGGGCGACGGCGTTCCCGGGAATGGCTCGCCGCTTGATCAGGATTTCGCGCTCGTCGTCAACAACGGCACCGAAGGCGGGGGTGGCAGCATCACGCTCGTGAGCGCAGCTTCCCGGTTGACGCATGGCTCGGCGGGCGCCTTCGACGTGGCGATGCCGCTCACCGGCACCTCCGGCGTTGAGGATCGCGTAGCCAGCACCTACAACGCAGTCTTCACCTTCGACTCGGCGGTCACTTCCGGGACGGTCCAAGTCGTCAGTGGAACCGCGAGCGTGGGAGCGATCTCCTTCAATGGCAACAGCGTGACCGCACAGTTGACCGGTGTGACCGCGGCGGAAATTGTCACTCTGCGGGTGGGCAATATTAATGGCGACGGCCAGGCGCACGGCGACGTGCCGTTCGGTTTCCTGAATGGCGACGTCGATGCCAGCCGCGTGGTCGATAAGCCCGATCAACAGGCGATCAAGACCCAGGGCGGCCAACCGGTGACGAGCGCGAACTTCCGCGCCGACACCGATGCCAGTGGCCAGATCAACGGCCGCGACGGCCAGCCGGTGAAGACCAATCGCGGCGCGAGCATTCCGTAAAAGTGGTGTGGTGATGGATTGAGGGAGTTCGTCCAATCCGAACTCCCAATTCCCGTGCGCAGCTAATCGGCGCGGTCGCGGACCTGATAACGCAACTGCCGCGAAAGCAGCCAGCGGACGCCGAACATGTCGACGGTTGCGCGGACGGCGCGGTTGCCGAGCCCGTATTTGCTCTGGCCAAATCGGCGCGAGCGGTGGTTGACCGGAATCTCCACCAGCCGATAACCTGCCCCCTTCACCAGCGCGGGAATGAAGCGGTGCATCCCCTTGAACGGCACCAGCGTGCGCACGCATTCGCGCCGCATCGCCTTCAGTGTGCAACCGGTGTCGCGCACGCCGTCCTTGGTGAAACGGCTGCGCACGAAGTTGGCGATCCGACTCGTTAGGCGTTTGACCAGGGTGTCTTTCCGCTGGGCGCGGTAGCCGCAGACGAGATCGGCGCCACGCTCGACCTCGGCGACGAGCCGCGGGATGTCGGCGGGATCGTTTTGCAGGTCGCCATCGATCAGCACCACGACGGCGCCGCGGGCGGCGTTGGCTCCGGCGTACATGGCGGCGCTTTGCCCGGCGTTCTTCTCGAAACGGAGGAGGCGCACTTCCGGCGCGTTCGTTAGGCGAGCGACGGTTTGGTCCTGCGAGCCGTCATCGACGAAGATGATCTCGTGCTCGATCCCGACCAGCGCGGCGGCCAGTTCGCCTTGGAGCAGCGCCACGTTTTCCTCCTCGTTATAAAGCGGGACGACGACGGAGACAGCGGGCGCGGGATTCATAACGGCAGCGTCCGGTAATCGTAGCAGGCGTAAACCTGAAGCTGGCGCAGAAATTGACCGCCGGCGCGGACCTCGATCGTCGCGATCTGTTCGACCCGCTTGAAACCCGCGCGGATGTGGTCGGGCGGCTGCTTCTTTTTTCCTTCCTGCACGAAGAGCGCATCGCGGCCGGTGAAAAGATTTACGCCCTGTTCCTCGGTATAGACATCGTTCGGGTCGCGCACCGTCCCCGGCGGGAGCGGCACGAATTCATCGTAGCGCGGCCAGAAGGAAAACTCGTTCACCATATCCTGCGACTCCGGGATGTAAGCGGGCGGATGCCCCGGGCCCTCGACCCGTTTGTCGCGCAGATAAAAGGCCAGCTCCGCCGCGCGATCGCGTTCGTCGGCGATCAGGAAAACCGGGCGGCCGTTCTTTTTTTCAAAATCATTCCGGACCTGCGCGACTGCATCGGCCATCGGGCGCCAACCGCGTAACCGATCACTCGGGTCGTGGCCCTCGCGTTCCAGGCCGACGTTGCGGGTGATCAATCCGATCAACAGCACGCTCATGAGCGCCCCGAGCAAGAGCCCGCCGGCGGCCCAGCGTTTCACGCCGACGTGCGCCGCCGCGCGCTCGCGCCAATAGGAAATGGCAAGCAGGCTGAGGCTGAGAAAGGCCAACCCATCCCAGTTCGGCGCGGCCGCCTTATTGATCGAGAGAAGCGCGTAAAGCAGGAAAACCGGGAGCCCAAACCAGAGCAGAAAAAGCGTCTTGAATTGCAGCCGGAGTCCTCGCCGGCAGGAGGCAATCACAGCCCAGGCGAGACCGAAAAACAGGAGCGGCGAATAGGTCAGAAAATGTTCGCCGAGAAAGGTCAGCAGCTCGAGCGGATGGAAACCAGGCACATGATCAAGACTGCCGCGCGAGCGCAGGTGAGCGACCGTGATCCAGGCATGCTCCGAGTTCCAGATGACCGGCGGAATGATGCAAAGCGCGAAGACGAAGAGGAGCAGATAAAGATTCGGCCTAACGAACTCACGTCGAAGCCGCGGGACCAGCAGAAGGACGAGGACGATGGAGAGCAGCTCCATTGCGTTGGTGTACTTGCAGAGGAAGCCGAGCCCAATGAGCAGGCCGGTCAACGGCCACCACCACGAAAACGCCGGTGATTTTTCCAGCGCGATCCAAAATGTGTAGAAGGCCGCGACCCAGAAGAAAACCGAAAGCGGGTCGATCGTCAGGACGATGCTCCCGAGGTTGAAAATCGGCGTGACGTTGAGCGCGACCACGGTCCAGAAGCCGGCGGTCGCGCTGCAGAGCCGCTTCCCAAAATAATAGAGGAGCAGGCTCGTCCCCGCGCCGAGGAGTGGGCTCCAGAAGCGGACGCCGAACTCATTGTCGCCGAAAAGCGCCGTGCTCGAGCGGATGACGAACGCCACGCCCGGCCCCTTGCTGAAATAGGAGGGTGCGAGCCGCTGCGACCACATCCAGTAATAAGCTTCGTCCGGCGAGAGCAGGGTCGCGTTAAGCAAAGCGAGCCGGATCACGGTGAGCACGAGAACAAAAATCCAGACTGCGCGCGTCGTGCTCATGCCGGAATGCCGCTGATCAGCCGCGGATGGCGCTGATAAAATTCCGCCCAGCAGCGTCGGCCTAACGAACCCCAGAGCAGCTCGAGGAACGCGAGGACGAGGAACGTTTCCCCGGCCGCGAGAAAAACCGTCGCGAGGACGTCGCTCGGCCAGTGCGCCCCAAGGTATATTCGCGAATAACCGATCGCCGCCGCGACGAAGAAATAAAGCCAACCCCAACGCCGCAGGAAGAGCGCGAGGACGATCGCGACAGTTACATTATTGGTCACGTGGCCGGAGGGAAACGACGGGCCGGACTTGTGCCGGTCGCGCTCATCGGAGTAGCGGATCTTCACTGGTTTGAAGAGGGTGAGAAATTCCGGCCGCGCCTTGGCCAGCTCGACCATTCGCACGCGCTCGGTCTGTTTCGGCCGGCGGCGATCGACGAAGCGCTTCAGTTCATTCGTTAGGCTGCTGTTCACCAAAAGGGCGACGCCGGCGCAAAAAACCAGCGCCCGTCCCTTGAATCCGCCGAAGATCAGGGGAATGAGCAGCGCCACGACGATGAAGGGCAGCCAGATATCGACGTTGCTGATCGCGGCCATGAACAAGTCGAGCCCGGGGCGCGTCCATCGTTCGTTAATGAGATGAAAGAGTGTTTGATCCATGAAGCCCCGGCGCGGCACGATAAGAAGCGCGCCGGAGCGAAACAAGTGCTGAAGCTCGGCCGTCGCCTCGGCGCGCTCGCCGGCCTGCTCGTTTGCCTGGCGACCGTGCGCGCCGACGCGCCGCCTTCGGCAGAGCAAATACTCGAGCAGGTCCGGCTGACGCAAGCGCAGCAGCAGCTCAATCTCCAAGGCCAGCTCCGCTCCGGCGCGACCGTCGTGCCGTTTCAAATCAACCAGACCGGGCCGGTCATCCGCTACACTTTCGCCAATCCGCCGGTCGTCGTGCAGCTCACCCTTTGCGCGGAACGTTCCAAGCTTGAGTTGGTGAAAATCCACAGCATGGAGAAGTTCGCGACCAGCCGGCTGAACGAAAAAATCGGTGGCACCGGCGTGACCTTTGGTGATCTCGCGCTCGGCTTTTTGTATTGGCCCGGCCCGCAGTACCCTCGGGACCGACAGCGTGCGCACGCGGGCCTGCTGGAAGCTGCGCCTCCATCCGCCGACGAAGGACGCGGCCTATTCCGCGGTCGTGCTTTGGGTCGATCAACAGACTGGCGCGATCATGGGCCTCGAGGCCTATGACTGGAAAAATCAGCTCGCGAAAAAATTCGAGGTCGTCTCTGCGCAGAAAATCGATGGCCGCTGGTTTTTAAAGCAGATGCGGATCGAGGAGATGGACCCGGCGACCGGGAAAGTGCAATCTCGGAGCTATCTCGAGATCAACAAATGACGTAATTTTCAGTTTTAAGTTTCGAGTTTTAAGCGACGGTCCGACTCGGTTTTCTCGAAATCCAACCTTCTAGAATCAAAGCCATGTTCATTCGCCGATCTCTCGTTCTCACCTTTCTTGCCACACTCGCGCTGCCATTTGCCGCGCATTCGGCCAACGAGGCGCCGAAAAAAGTTGGCAGCATCGCGGACGCCACGCTTTACCAGGCGGCCTCGCCGAAGGTCATCGATCTCTCCACTTTCTTCACCGACCCGGACACGACCGGCGTGCGGATCACGACCAATCTCGGGTCGATGGATGTCGCCCTTTACACCAAGGCAACCCCGATCACCGTCGCGAACTTCTTCAACTATGTGGACAGCGGTCGTTATCTGATCACCGATCCGACGAACGGCGAACCCGCCCCGATTTTCTTTCATCGCTCGGTCCCGGGGTTCGTCATCCAGACCGGCGGCTACGTCGCCACGATCAGGCCGGATGACCCGAGCGTCCTCTTGCCCACCGCCGTGGAAGCGTTCGACTCGATCGTCAACGAACCCGGCATCTCGAACACGCGAGGCACGCTCGGGATGGCAAAATTCGCCGGCGAGCCCGATAGCGCGACCAGCCAGTGGTTCATTAACCTCGCCGACAACAGCGCGACGCTCGACTCGGACAGCGGCGGCTTCACCGTCTTCGGGCGGGTGCTCGGGAATGGCATGGACGTCGCCGATGCCATCGCGGCGCTGCCGACTTTCAATTTCAGCTCGCCGTTTGATACCGTCCCGCTGATCAATTACACGACGGACGATTATAACGCCGGGACGCCTGCCGCGCCGGCAAACTCGATCACGGTCCCGAGCATCACTCGCACGATCCCGCTCACTTTTACCGCGTCGAGCGATCACCCGGGCGTCGCCACGATTTCGTTGAGTGATTCCAACCTGACGGTCACTCCGCATGCTCTCGGCAGTGCGGTCATCACCGCGACGGCCACCGACGCGGATGGCGCGACGGTCGACCAGACTTTCACCGTCACGGTCATCAGTTATCCGGCGCACCTCGCCAACATTTCTACGCGCGTCGTGGTCGGGGCGAATGAGGACGCGCTCATTGGCGGCTTCATCGTTCTCGGCGACACGCCGAAGACCGTCGCCGTCCGCGCCATTGGGCCTTCGCTCGCCGATGCCGGCCTCAGCGGCGTGCTCGCGAATCCCACCCTCGAGCTGCACGACGGCACCGGCGCGGTGATCGATACCAACGACAACTGGCAGGACGCGCCGAACAAACAGGCGATCATCGACGCGCATCTCGCGCCGTCCAAGCCTAACGAGTCGGTCATTCTCACGACCCTCCCCGCGACCGGCCGCGGCTCGGCCTACACCGCAGTTATCCGCGGTGTCGCGGGCGGCGGCGGTTTCGGCCTGGTTGAAGTCTACGACCTCGATAGCGGTCCGGGCTCCAGCATTCTTAACATCTCCACCCGCGGCAACGTCCAGACCGGGAACAATATCATGATCGGCGGCTTCATCGTCTCCGGCGACGGCTCGCAACGCGTGCTCGTCCGCGCCCTTGGGCCAAGCCTGGCCGCGCAGAATATTTCCGATCCGCTGTCCGATCCGACCCTTTCGCTGGTCGATGGGAACGGCGTGGAAATCGACGCCAACGACAACTGGCAGGATAATCCCGAAGCGGCCGAGATCGAAGCGAGCGTGCTCGCGCCTAACGACCCAAAAGAGTCGGCCGTGGTGATGACGCTGCCCGCCGGACAATACACCGCGATCGTGCGTGGCGCCGGGACGGCAACGGGCACCGGCTTGGTCGAAGCCTACGCATTGCCGCCGGAATAGACGGCGCGCCGTCTAAGCTTCCTCGGGGACGCCGGCCTTGACGATCTGCGCGAAGCTGCGCGGATCGAGGCTGGCGCCGCCGACGAGCGCGCCGTCGATGTCCGGCTGGGAGAGCAACTCGCGCGCGTTATCCGGTTTCACGCTGCCGCCGTACTGGATCCGGATCCGATCCGCGGTCGCCTGGTCGGACATTTCCGCGAGCATCTGGCGAATGAAAGCGTGCGCTTCCTGCGCCTGCGCCGAAGTCGCGGTTTTGCCGGTGCCGATTGCCCAGACCGGCTCGTAGGCGATCACGGTTTCCTGCAAATCCTTCGCGTCGACTCCGGCCAGGCTGCCGCGCAACTGGGTCGAAAGAACTTTCTCGACGTTGCCCTTCTCGCGCTCCGCGAGCGTCTCGCCGACGCAGACGATCGGCCGCAAAACTTCCTCGTAAGCCGCGTGCGCCTTGCGGTTGATCATTTCATCGGTCTCGCCGAAAAGCGCGCGCCGCTCGCTGTGCCCGAGCACGACGTACCTGACGAACAACTCGCGCAACATCGCCGGGCTGATCTCGCCGGTGAAAGCGCCGCTGCGCTCCCAATGCATGTTCTGCGCGCCGACCTTGATGTTCTGCGTCTGGGCGAGGAGCGCGGAGACTTTCGGGATGGCGGTGAACGGCGGCACGATCACGACCTCGACCGTATCGAGGTCATCAATCTCGCGCAGGAAGGTGCCGATGAAGGCCTCCGCCTCGCTTTGCGTCATGTGCATTTTCCAATTCGCGGCGATAATTTTTTTGCGCATGGCAGGGAAAATAGTTCGTTAGGCTAGAACTGAAAATAAATGAAAGGTGTGTAGTGGGCGGGAACAAATAAGAGTACGCCCGCCGTCGCGCAACCGTAGCCGGCGGCGAAAAGCGCATCCGGCCCGCGCCGCCACCAGTCGCGGAAGTAGCCGCGCGCATTCAGCCAGTGAATCAGCCCGAGGGCGACAATGAGTCCGAGCATCCACGTGGCCGGTTTCTCCGGGCCGTTATTCTGCCAAAAGACAAAGCTGCGCAGAATATGGCCGGCGCGGGTGAGATCGGGCGCGCGAAATAAAATCCACGCGAAGCAGACCCAGTAAATCGTCAGCGGCCAGCCCAGCCAGGCTCCCAGTCGCCGCGCGCCGGGTGACGCCGCCGTTCGCCGTTTCCAGTCGCGCTGCACGACCAGCGCGATGCCGTGCAGCGCGCCCCAGATGACGAAGGTCCAAGCGCCGCCATGCCAGAGCCCGCCGAGCAACATCGTGATCATGATATTGCGATAAACAAACCAGCGCGGGCCACGATTTCCGCCTAACGGAATGTAAAGATAATCCCGCAGCCAAGTGGAAAGGCTGATGTGCCAGCGGCGCCAGAAATCCGCAATATTCCCGGCGAGGTAGGGAAAGCGGAAGTTGAGGGTCAACTCGTAGCCGAGGAGCCACGCGCAGGCGATCGCCATGTCGGTGTAGCCCGAGAAATCGCAGTAGATTTGAATGGCGTAAAAGAGCACCGCGATCCACGCGCTCGCCGCCGTGTAAGCTTCCGGTTTCGCGAAATATTGATCCGCAAAAATCGCCACGCCGTCGGCGATACAGGCTTTCTTGATGAAACCAATGAGAAACAAAACCAGCGCGCCGCGGACATCGACGGAGGCAAAGCGACGCGGAGCATTCAACTGAGGCAGAAAAGTCGAAGCGCGCACAATCGGGCCGGCGACCAGTTGCGGGAAAAACGCGATGAAGAAGGCAAGGTCGAGCAGGCTTCCAACCGCCCGGAGCTGCCGGCGATAAACGTCGATCGTATAACTCATCGATTGGAACGTGTAGAAGCTCACGCCCACGGGGATGATGATGTTGAGCGTGCTGACGCTCGCGGGCAATCCGAGCCAGCCCAGGAGCGCACCTCCCGACGAGATGAAAAAGTTGAAGTATTTAAAGAAAGCGAGAGTGCCCAGATTCACCGCGAGGCTGAGAATGAGCCACCTTCGCCGCACACCCGGCCGGCTCTCGCGCTCCAACATGAGACCGACGGTGTAATCGACGAGCGTCGAGCCGATGAGGAGGAAGAGGAACTTCCAATTCCAGGCCGCATAGAAAAAATAGCTGCAGGCGAGCAGCCAGACTTTGCGTGATCGATTCTCGCGCAGCGCCCAGTAAACCGTGAAGGCGACGAGAAAAAACCAAAAGAAACGAAACTCGACGAAGAGCATTACTTGATCGCGCCCGTGCGCAAAGCGCTCACGAATTCCTCCGCCAAGCGCCGGGTAAAATCAGCGGAGCCGAGCTCGTTCAGGTGGTTTAGATCGATCCGCGCCGCCGCGCGGTAGAGTTCGGGATAAAGGCCGGCGTCATTAAAGGAAAGAATGGCCGCCGGCGCGGTCGCGGGGTCGCTGAAGGTCAGTCGCGATTGGTCCAAGATCGGAGTAACGATGAAAATCGGGATGGCACCGTGGCGTCGAATTTCCTGCGCGCAGCGCCGACAGACATCTTCCGTCGCTCGATCGAGTGGCTGGCAGGTCCTCGTTCCGTTGGCCGTCGCGAGCGCCTTCTCGTATCCGGGAATTTTTTCCGGCGCCAGCTGTTTGCGGATCGGATGATAGCCGTCACTGTCCGGACCCAGCGCTGACTGCTCCGGCGGCTCGGACCGATGCCGGAACTGATCCATCAGGTCCCGGCCCGCGCCGACATTCGCAAAATTCTTCGCGAATAGGGAAAGGTGCAGAACGAAGAGATCGTGCATCTTTCGCTTGCCCGGTCTGCCCCAAAGGATTCCCCAGAAACCCTTGCGCCTTCCGGCCGCGTCCGCTTTGAAGATCTCCTGGAAAAGCGCCTGCGTGCGCGTCCAGTCATGCCAATACGCGGTCCGTTTTGCGCCCGCGTTGGTCGGGTCGAACTTGAGCTGAAGCGGTCCCACCTCGACGAAAACCCAGCGAAGTTTGCCTCCGGGCAGTTCCATCAGCTGATCGGCCAGGTAATCCTCCTCGCCGAGAAACATCCCGTTCACCCCGAAGTTAAAAGAGTGCGTCGGCCGCCCGCCGGTGCGCATCGTCTCGTCGAAGAGCGCCGGCGAAAGCTGTTGATTGACCCGGCTGGAGCCGAAAAAGACGGTGTCGATGTCGGTTCGATGTGCCTGCGCGAAACGCAGCTTCGCGGTGATCGGGCTGACTTCGGGAAACGGGAGAACCGCCCGAATCATCGTGGACGCGGCGAGGAAGCTGAGCGCCGCCACGGTCGCATTCGTTAGGCTCCGGACCAGCAAAGCAACCGCTGCCTTTTCAGCCGGCGCCTAGGATTTTTCGCTGAGCGCAGCCACGCCGGGCAGGTCTTTGCCTTCGATCAATTCGAGCGACGCGCCGCCGCCGGTGGAAATGAACGTCATCTTGTCCGCGAGTCCGGCTTGTTTCACCGCGGTCACGGAATCGCCGCCGCCGATGATCGTGACCGCGTCTGATTTCGCCAAAGCTTCGGCGACCGCGGTCGTGCCCGCGGCGAAATCCGCGATCTCGAAAATGCCCGGCGGGCCGTTCCAGAGCACGGTTTTCGCCTTGGCGATTTCGTCCTCGAAAAGCGTGATCGATTCCGTCCCGATATCGACCGCCTGCCAGCCGTCGCGGATGCCGTCCTTAGGCGAAAGCCGGCCGGTTTGGTGAGTGGCGGCGCCGGCTCTGATTTCGTCGGTCTCCAAAGCGTCGATCGGCAGAACGAGATTCACTCCCTTCGTCTTCGCGAGATCGAGCAGTTCGCGCGCGAGGTCGAGCTTGTCCGCTTCCACGCGACTCGCGCCGACCGGGATGCCCTGCGCTTTGAAAAAGGTGTTCGCCATCGCGCCGCAGATCAGAAAGGTGTCGGCCTTTTCCATCAGCGCTTTGATCACGCCGATCTTATCGGAAACCTTCCCGCCGCCCATGATGACGAGGAACGGCTTGGCCGGCTGCGCCAGCTCTTCATGGAGATATTTCAGTTCCTTCTCCATCAGGAAACCCATCGCCGCCTGCCTAACGAACTTCGTGATTCCCGCGGTCGAAGCGTGCGCGCGATGCGCCGCGCCGAAGGCATCGTTCACGTAAATTCCATCGCTCAGCCGCGCGAGGGCTTCGGCAAACTTCGGATCGTTCGCTTCCTCTTCCGCATGGAAGCGGACGTTCTCGAGCAACGTGACGTCACCATCCTTCATGTCGGCGACGATCGTTTCCGCGTCCGCGCCGACGCAGTCATGACTGAACGCGACCGGATGATCGATCAGGCTGTGTAGCGCGACGCCGACCGGCCGAAGCGAATATTTCTCGACCGGTTTTCCTTTCGGCCGGCCGAAGTGCGCCATCAGGATTGTGCGCGCGCCCTGTTCGCGGAGATAACGAATCGTGGGCAGGCTTTCCTGCATCCGGGTGTCATCGGTGATGACGATCGCGCCGTCGCGCTCTTCGGTCGGGACGTTGAAATCGACGCGGACGAGCACGCGTTTCCCGCGCACCTCGAGATCGCGAAGAGTAAGCTTGGCCACGATTGTTTCCTTACCGCGAAATCATTTCCAGCATCTCCACGCAACGATTGCTGTAGCCCCATTCGTTGTCGTACCAGCCGACCACTTTCACAAATTTCCCCTGCGCCATGGTGAGGCCGCTGTCGAAGATGCAGGAGTGCGGATTCCCCACGATATCGCGCGAGACGAGCGGCTCGTCGCTATATTCGAGCACGCCTTTGTAGCTCGCCGCGCCGGCCGCTTTTTTGAACGCCGCGTTGATCGCTTCGGCGGTTGTTTCCTTCTCGAGGATCACGGTGAAATCAGTCACCGATCCGTCGGGCGTCGGGACGCGGAAGGCGCCGCCGTTCAACTTCCCTTTCAGCGCCGGAAGCACTTCGCCAATCGCTTTCGCCGCGCCCGTGCTCGACGGGATGATGCTCACCGCCGCCGCACGCGCGCGCCGCAGATCGTCGTGCGGCAGATCGAGAATGCGCTGATCGTTCGTGTAGCTGTGGATCGTGGTCATGAAGCCGTTCAGGATCGTGAAGTTCTCGTGCAGCACCTTCGCGAGCGGCGCGAGGCAGTTCGTGGTGCAGCTCGCGTTCGAGATGATGTTCATCTTCGCGCCGTCGTAGATCTCGTCGTTGATCCCGAGACAGATCGTCGCGTCCGGGTTCTTCGCCGGGGCGCTGATCAACACTTTCTTCGCGCCGCCAGCGAAATGGAGTTCGGCCTTTTCCCGGCTGGTGAAGAAACCGGTCGACTCGAGGACCACATCCACTCCGAGGTCTTTCCACGGCAATTTCGCCGGGTCGCGCTCTTTCAAAATCCGGATCTTCTGTCCGCGCACGATGATGTTCTCGTCGTCGTAGCCGATCTCGCCGTCGAATTTTCCGTGGACAGAATCCCATTTCAGCAGATGCGCGAGCGTGTGCGTGTCGGTGAGATCGTTGATCGCCTTCACTTGCGCGACCTGGTCCTGGGACATGGCGCGTAAGACGTTGCGCCCGATGCGGCCGAAGCCGTTGATGCCGAAATTAGCCATAAGTAGTGAGAGTAGTGAGTTGAGGTTGAGGAGCCGCTGGGCGCGGCGCGGTCTTATCATTAGAACGCGCTGAAAGCCGAGGCAAGCGAATGAACATTCCGCGCCGTCGCGGCGTCGAACGACCGCCTGATGAATCCGCTTCTTTCACTTCTCTGCCTTGGTCTCAGCGTCAGCACTGCGCTCGCAAAACCGCCGGCTGTCCTCGTGCTCGGCGACAGTCTCTCCGCCGGCTACGGATTGAAAAGATCGTCCGCGTATCCGGCTTTGCTTTTGCAGAAAGCCGAAGCCGCGGGCGTCGGTCTCCTCGTGATGAATGCCGGAGTGAGCGGCGAGACGACGGCGGGAGGACTGCGGCGGTTGCCGGCGTTGCTCCATCATCACGTCGATGTGCTTGTCCTCGAGCTCGGGATTAACGACGCCTTCCGTGGGGTGCCGGTGGCGCAGATCGAGTCCAACCTGCAGGCAATCATCGACCTGACGAAACGGCATTATCCGCAGGTGCGCGTGGTGATCGCCGGCATGCAGCTCCCGCTCGCGAACGGCGAGGATTATCTCGCGCAGTTCGGGGCGATGTTTGGCGAGCTGGCGCGGCGGAACAACGCGGAGCTCGTGCCGTTCCTGCTCGAGGGTGTGGCGGGAGAGCCCGCGTTGAATCAGAACGACATGATCCACCCGAACGCGGCCGGGCAGAAGATTCTCGCGGCCAACGTTTGGCCGGTCCTGCAACGCGCGCTACGCAACCGCGCGCCCGCCGAGCCGCGAAATTAAGGCATGGACCCAGCCGACCCGCACAATCTTCACGACACCGCCGATCACCCCGTGCTCGAGCGCATCGACATCGCGACTGAGGGCCAGGATTGCGACGAATGCGTGCGCAAGTTGCGCGAGCCGCTGATGAAGATCGACGGCGTGAAAGAAGTGAAAGCCGACCCGAAAAGCGAAAATGTCTGGGTCACTTTCGATGCGCGGAAAACGCACGCGCCCGACATTCACGACGTCATTCTGAAGAGCGGGTACAAACCGTCGCGCACAACGGGCGAATAGCGCCATGGGAGCAAGGCAGGGCGGGGGGAACACGTCTCTCTCGCGTTGTCCATCCCGAGCCGCGCAGACGGCGAGGGATCTCGCAGGCGTCGTGCGACTTTCCCTGCTTAAAGAGCTCGAGAGACGCTTGCGAGATCCCTCGCCGCGCTACGCCCGCTCGGGATGACAAACTCACCCAACGCCGACCTCTTCTACAACACCGCTGGCTGCTGCTGCGTGAGGCAATGAAACGCGCCGAGTCCCCAAATCAGTTCGCGGCAATCGATCGGGACAATCCGGCGACTCGGGAAGGCGCGCGCTAGGACGTTCGCGGCAATCTCGTCGTTCGGATCGGCAAACGTCGGCAACAGCACGCTGGTGTTCGCGATGTAAAAGTTCGCGTAGCTCGCTGGCAGTCGCAGATCTTCGCGATCGATGCGCGCCGGCATCGGCAGCTCGAGAATTTCCAGCGGGTCACCACTTATCGTTAGGCCGCGCAGTCGCTCGAGGTTTTCCTGCAGCGGCACGAAGTTCGGGTCGTTCTGATTCCTTTCTACGACAGTCACCACCGTGCGCTCGCTCACGAAACGCGCCAGGTCGTCGATATGTCCGTCGGTGTCATCGCCTTCGATCCCGTCGCCGAGCCAGAGAATCTCGCGCACGCCGAGAAAATCCCGCAGTCGCCGCTCGATCTGCTCGCGGCTCAGCGTCGGGTTGCGATTCGGATTCAGCAGACAACTCTCCGAGGTCAGTAACGCGCCGGTGCCATTCACGTCGATCGAGCCGCCTTCCAAAATCATTCGCGGATAGAACACGGGCAGGCCGAGCTCCTGCGCGACTCGGGTCGGGACGACGTCATCGAGGTCGCACGGCGGATACTTCCCGCCCCAGGCATTGTAATCCCAATCGAGCACCACGAGCCGCGGCCTCTCCTCGCGGGTGAGAAAAATCGGTCCGTGATCGCGGCACCACGGCTCGTTCGTCGGGATTTCGTGATAAGTCAGCTGCTCGTTAGGCAAACCCTCCAGCGCCGCCCGCACCTCCGCCTCATGCGCGCCGTTGCTGACGTTAATGTTCACCGGCTCCGACTCGAGCAGCGCCGCGACCATCGCGCGCAAAGTCGGCACCACCCGATCGTAGGAATCGGGGAAGCTGATCCCTTCGCGCCGCGGCCAGGAAAGCCAGGTCGCAGCGTGCGGCTCCCATTCCGCGGGCATGCGGTAGCCGAGTTGCGCGGGCGTTTCGTCGTTAGTCATAGCGAAGTCTTCTTCATTCCTAATTCTGCTCCTGCTCCTAATCATGCTCTTCTGCATCTGAAAAGATTAGGAGCAAGAACAGGAGTAGGATTAGGAAGGTCCGTTAGGCCACCCGCCGTTGTTGCGCGGCGAGGAGCGGTGGGAAATCGAAGGTTGTCGGGGAGGCGGTGCGCTTGAGCAAATCTTCCGCCGCAATTTTCAGCGCGCGCCAGCGATCCCATTCCAAATCCGGCGCGGCGGCGATGTGGCGGAGGAGGCTGCGCCATTCCATCAACGCGCGTTCGATGTCGCCGTAGCGGAGTAGTTCGGAGCTGATTTTGTAGCGGCCGCCAGGATTGTTGACGACCTCACGCACCACTTCCGACGCGCCCGCGCCATAGTGCACCGGGACGCCCATTTCCAGATAACCGGGGTGATCCGCGCGCTCGTAAAGCGTCTGGCAAAGGGCGGCGAGCCGCCCGCCTAACGGCGCGTCCTCGCCCGCGAAGCGCGGACCGGCGCGAATGTTCGCGAGATCGAAAACGAGATCGTCGATCGGGAAGGTTTCATCCTCGAGCGCGGCGGCGACCGCGAGCCCTTCGCCGCCCTGGAAGAAGCCGAAGATCACTCCCCGCCGCGTCGGCGCGCCGTTCGGTTCCACCAGACCGAGCCGGCGCCAGGCAAACGCGGGCGAGGAGACGATTTCGACGGTTTGGTCGTGCTCTCGTTCCAGACAGTTGCGGCACACGAACGGCAATGCCGTTCGCTCCGGCGGTTCGCGCAGATCGCGGCCTAACGAATCCCGGACCGCGCTGGTTTTCGCCCCGGAGAAATCGATCCGAGCGTAGAGTGTCGGGCCGCGCCTAACGAATCCGGTGAAGGTGCCGCCGCCACTCCATTCCGGCATTCGAGTTTGCGCGAGCCGCGTCAACTCCACTTCAGTCAGCGTTTTCGAGCCGGTTAATTTTCGCAACGGCCTGACCAGTTGGAGCGTCCCTTCGCCGGTCGCGAGCGGCATTTCGCGTCCGTAAATTTTGCGCTCGGTCAGTCGGCAGAGATTGCCAAATGGAAACGCATCGAGCGCGGCCGGTTGGCTTAGGACGGGCACCCAGCGCTCTTTCGCCCTAACGAGTAGCTGGCCAAGCGTGGTCTCGACTTGCGCGCCGCGCGGTTCCCATTCTTCGCGGCTGTTCAGCATCTCGGTGATCGGCCGCCTAACGAATCGGGCACGCTCGTCGTCAACCCAAAGCCCGCACGGTTTCGCTCCGGTCGCGAGCGAATGCTCCACCCCGAGCGGCACCTTCTGCACGCTGAACAGCGAATGACTCAAGGAAACCGCGGTCGCAAACGGCGGTTCCGCTTCGGGTTGTAGCGCGGGTCTCTGACCCGCGTCGGGGGCGACCTCGCTCGACGTTTGACGCGGGTCAGAGGCCCGCGCTACCTCCGCCGCCATGACGCTGATCAGGCTTGGCCAGTCTACCTGCGTGGCGCGTTTCAACTGCCGCGGCCGTCCAAAACTGAGCCGCGGCTGGTCAGGGGTGAAGAGCACGAAGCCGACGTCGTCGAGCCCGCGGCGGCCGGCGCGGCCAAACATTTGCAGCAATTCATCCGGCTGTACCTGGCGCTCGAAATTCCCCGAGAGATAACGTGTGTCGGTGATCAGCACCGAGCGCATGGAAAAGTTAATCCCGGCCGCGAGCCCCATCGTCGCGACGACGACGTTGAGCTGGCCGGCTTTTGCGAGCGGCTCGATCAAGCCGGCGCGGACCGCGTAGCTGAGTCCGCTGTGATGATAGGCGACGCGGCTCTTCAGTAATTTCGTTAGGCGCTTGCCCGCGAGCTGTTCCTGCGCCGGCGAAAGCGGGAGTGGATCGCGCACCGGCACCGCGCTCGCGATTGCCTGCGCGAGATCCTCGGTCGCGTTGCGCCGCGGCGCGAAAACCAGGATCGGCGCAAGCCCGTTGTGGAGCGCTTTCGCGATCATCCGTGGCCAGAATTCCCGCGTCTTCGCAAAGCCCACGTCGGGTAAATTTCGCAGATCGACCTCGTGTTGCGGGACTGGTCGTTGTTCGTGCCTAACGAGCACGGCGTCGCGCCCGTTCCGCCGCAGCCAGTCGACCACATCCTGCGGATTGTTCACGCTCCCGCTGAGCAGCAGCAGTTGGGTCGTCGGGGGCGCGAGCGCGAGCGAAAGCTCGTAATGCACGCCGCGCACCGGATCGGCGATCAGCTGGTATTCATCGACCACGAGCAGTCGCGGACCTTGTCGCCGCAGAAAACGCCCGCGCTGCGTCTCGAGCGTCGCGACCACCACTTTCGCGTCGAGGTTCAACGCCAGGTCGCCGGTTGCGATGCCGACGTCCCAGCCGCGCGCGCGCCACTCCGCGAGCTTGTCGTTCGCGAGCGCGCGGGTCGGCACGGTGAAAACGGCCTGCCCTTTGAGCGACGAATAGAGCAGCTCGAAAATGTAGGTTTTGCCCGCCCCGGTCGGCGCGTGGACGACGACATCCTGCCCGGCCTGAAGCGCGCGGACGGCTTCCTGTTGCCAGAGATCGGGCACCACCAGGTTGATCTCGAGCCTTCCCATCGTGCCGCTAAAGATGGAGCCATCAGCCGCGCGGGCAAACGACGAGACGCGCGCGACTTGCGTCCAAATTCCTTTCTGCGCGCGTTTTATTGGAACGTCGTTAGCGTCCCGCAATCATCCTATGAGCGAACAAACCTCGAAAGTGCAAACCGGCATCGCCGGTCTCGACGACATCCTGCGCGGCGGTTTTCCGGCGCGGCGGCTCTATCTCGTGCAAGGCGCTCCCGGCTCGGGTAAGACGACCCTGGCGCTGCAGTTTCTGCTCGAGGGCGCGCGCTTGGGCGAGCAGGTGCTTTACATCAGCCTCTCGGAGACCCGCGAGGAGATCGAGGAAGTCGCGCACTCGCATGGCTGGTCGCTGGAGGGTTTGGAGATCGTGGAGCTTTCCGCGATCGACGAGCAGTTGAGCGCGGATGCGCAGAACACGCTTTTCCACAGCGCAGAGGTGGAGTTAACCGAAACGACCAGGCTGCTCCTCGATGCCGTCGAGCGGGTGAACCCGAGCCGGTTGGCGTTCGATTCGCTCTCGGAGCTGCGGCTGCTCTCGCAATCGGCGCTACGTTATCGTCGCCAGATTCTTTCGTTCAAACAGTATCTCGCCGGCCGCAACTGCACCACGCTGCTTCTCGACGATACGAGCGCGGGCGGGAGCGATTCGCATGTGCAAAGTCTCGCCCACGGCGTCATCTCACTCGATCAAACCTCACCCGATTACGGCGCCGAACGCCGGCGGTTTCTGGTGAGGAAAATTCGCGGCACGACTTATCGTGGCGGTTATCACGACTTCATCATCGAAAAGGGCGGGCTCGTGCTTTATCCGAGGCTCGTCGCGGCCGAGCATCACCGCAGTTTCCCTAACGAGAACATCTCGAGTGGCGTACCCGGCATCGACGAGCTCCTTGGGGGCGGTCTCGGACGCGGTTCGAGCAGCCTCTTCATGGGTCCTCCCGGCAGCGGCAAATCGACGCTCGCTTTACACTTCGCGCTGGCCGGCGCGGCCCGCGGCGAGCGCACGCAAATTTACAGCTTCGACGAAAGTCTCGGCACGATGCGGGCGCGCGCGGAAGGCTTGAAAATGGGCCTAACGAGTCTGATCGAGGCCGGTCTCGTCGGCGCGACTCAGATTGATCCGGCGGAACTTTCGCCGGGGCAACTGAACGCGCTCGTCCGCCACGCGGTCGACGTGGAAGGCGTCAAAATCATCCTGATCGACAGCCTTAACGGCTACCTGCAATCGATGGGCGACGAACGCGCGCTCAGCCTGCTGTTGCACGAGCTGCTGACCTATCTGAACCAGCAGGGCGTCGTCACGATCCTCGTCCTCGCGCAGCATGGGCTCATCGGCTACATGCAGACGCCGATCGATGTCACTTACCTCGCCGATACGGTCGTGATGTTTCGTTATTTTGAGGCGAACGGCGCGGTCCACAAAGCGCTCTCGGTCGTGAAAAAAAGGACCGGGACGCACGAGGGCACGATTCGCGAAATGTTCATCCGGGACAGCGGGATCGCGGTCGGTCCGCCGCTCGTCGGTTTCCGCGGCGTTCTCAGCGGAACTCCGGAATTGCTGAAGGAAACAGTGTCGCCCCGGAGCGCGGCGGGTGACGATGAAAAGCAGCGATGACGCTCCCAGTCTAGTCCTCGTCCTGGCCCCGACCGGCAAGGATGGCGCGCTCGCCGTCCGCACTTTGCACGAGGCGAAAATCGCCGCCGCGGCCTGTGCGAGTCTGGCGGAGATGGCGCGGCGTTGCGACGAGACGGTCGATGCATTGCTCATCACGCAGGAGGCGCTCATCGCCTCAGAACTACCCGATCTTTTGGAATGCCTCGCCCGCCAACCGACGTGGTCGGATATTCCGGTGATCGTTTTCACGAGCGGCGGCGGGACCGACGAAGTGAGCCTGCGCGTCCTGAAAATCTTCGGGCCGAGCGCGAACGTCACTTTGCTGGAGCGGCCGTTTCGCGTGGTCACTTTGCTCAGCACGGTGCGCGTCGCTTTGCGCGCGCGGCGCCGCCAGCGTGAAGTGCGCGACCTGCTCGCCCAACGCGAGATGGTGCTGAGCAGCATCAGCGACGCGTTCTCGGCGCTCGATTCGGAATGGCGCTACATCTACCTGAACGAACGCGTCGCGGAACATTCCGGGCTCGCTCACGACCAGATCATCGGGCGGAAAATCTGGGACGTTTTCCCGCAGCTCGCCGGGAGCGAATTTCAGCGGCGCTGCGTCCGCGCGATGACGGAGAAACGGCCGGATCATTTCGAGCATTTCCATCCGGAATGGGAACGCTGGCTCGAGACGCGGATTTATCCCACGGCCGATGGTTTGGTGATTTTCCGCACCGATATTTCCGAGCGCAAAGCGCAGGAAGTGCGGATGCGCGAGAGCGAGGCCCGACTGCACGAGAGCGAGGATCGGCTGCGGCTCGCGCTCGAAGCGGTCGACGCCGGGACGTTCGATTTCAATCCTGTGACCAGCGAGCTCCGCTGGTCGGATCGCTGCAAACAACTCTTCGGTCTGCCCGCGGAGGTCGAGGTCGATTTCGATACTTTCAAGCGCGGCCTGCATCCCGATGATCGCGAGCGCGCGGTCGCCGCGGTCGCGCAATCACTCGCGCCCAGAAGCGACGGCCGGTTCGACACGGAATATCGGGCGATCGGTCTCGAGGATGGAAAAGAGCGCTGGATCGCCGCGAAGGGTGTCGTCCTTTTCGATGAGAAAGGGGAGCCCGAGCGTTTCATCGGCACCGTCCTCGACATCACCGCGCAGAAGCAAAGCGAGCTCGAACTGCAAAGCGCGAAGCAAATCGCGGAGGACGCCAACCGCGCGAAGGATCATTTCCTCGCGATGCTCTCGCATGAGTTGCGCACGCCGCTCACGCCCGTGCTCCTGACGATTGCGAGCCTGCGCCACGATCTGGAGTTGAGCGACGAGTTGCGGCGCGAGCTTGAGATCATCCATCGCAACATCGAGCTGGAAGCGCTCCTGATCGACGACCTGCTCGATCTCACCCGGATCACCCACGGCAAGCTGCAGCTCCACAGCAAGGCGGTCGATCTGCATGCGCTGATCGAGCACGCGCTCAACATCACCGCGGGCGACTCCGACGGGCGGCAGCTCGAAGTGATCCGGCATTTCGAGGCCCGGCATTTTCATACCTGGGGGGATTCCGCGCGGCTTCAGCAGGTCTTTTGGAACCTGATCAAGAACGCCTTCAAGTTTACCCCGCCCGGCGGACGGATTGAAATCAGCACCCGCAACCCTGAGCCGGCGCGGATCGAGATCTGCGTGCGCGACAACGGCGTCGGGATTCAACCCGACCTGCTCCCGCGAATCTTCGAAGCCTTCGAGCAGGGCGGCCACGCGGTCACCAATCGCTTCGGTGGCCTCGGCCTCGGGCTCGCCATCTGCAAGCGTGTGCTCGATCTTCACCACGGCACGATCACGGCCGAGAGCGTGGGAACGGGAGAGGGCGCGTGTTTCACGATCTCGTTAGGCGCGATGGAAACCTCGCTTCTCGATGGGCCGATCACCTCGCTCGGCGAGGTCACTCCGCCCACGCGAAGCGCGGGGATTCTCCTGGTCGAAGATCACCAGGACACCGCGCGCGTCCTGAGCCGGATCCTGACCAAGGCGGGTCATCGCGTCGAGCTGGCTCACCGGGTCGCCGAAGCGCGCGCGCTCGCGGCGGAAAAGACGTTCGAGCTCGTGATCAGCGACGTCGGTCTGCCGGATGGAAGCGGGGTCGAGCTCATGCGCCACCTGCGCGAAACCTACGGCCTGCGCGGCATCGCCTTGAGTGGTTTCGGGACTGACGAGGATCTCGCCGCGAGTCGCGCCGCCGGTTTTTCCGAGCACTTGACGAAACCAGTCGACCTCGACCAGCTCAAGACCGTGATCGCGCGCCTAACGAATCAAGAAACGGAGCTCTAGTGCAGATGCGCCGCGGCGCGGTGGTGGCCTTCCAGCTCGAGCACCATCCGTTTGATGTGCCGATATTTCTGGTGCGACTCCAGTTTGCGCAGGCTCGCCGCCGGGTCGCCCCATTGCACGATCTGGATTGCTTCCGAGCGCAGGCCCCAGCCGTTCATGTCGCGCGCCGTCGCCATGTAGAGATCGATGGTGTTCCGCCCGGCCAGGGCCCAGCCGTAATCTTCCACCCGATAAAGCTGCCCGGTGGAGACGATGCGAAAGATCGTGCCGGCCGGCCAGCGCGACCAATCCGCCGCGGCGCTTCCGTAGACCGGGTTGGAATAATTGCCGATCGCGGAGGACTGCGAGCGCGTCACGTAGGCGATCGGCTGATAGCCTTCGCCTTCCCTTTCCGTGAATGGCATTGCGCGCGGAACGCTCGGCTGCGCCGCCGCGTGCAATTCGGTGCCGAGCGCGGTCAGGTTACCGTAGCGCCGGTGATCGGCCTCGGTGTGGGTGTAGGCGGTGGTGCGGACCTGTTGGAAATCAGTCTTCGCGAGCGGCCGCTCATACACGGGCAACTGGTGCGTCGTGCCGCAGGCGCCTAACGACAAGCCGGCCGCGACGGCGAGCAGAGCGGGATGGATTCTCATTCCAGATCAGTCGCGAAGTTATTAACAGTTATTCACAAGCACGACAAGCGCCCTTTTGCATCGCTCGCCGGCCTGTCCGAAACTGCGCGATGCTTGCGAAATTTGCCGACCACGTTTCCCAGACCCTCGACGAAATCAAAGCGCAGGGCCTTTTCAAAACCGAGCGCATCATCACCGGCCCGCAGAACGCCGAGATCCCGATCGCGGACGGCCGGCGGGTGATCAATCTCTGTGCGAATAACTATCTCGGACTGGCCGATAACCCGGAACTCATTGCCGCGGCGAAGGCCGCGCTCGACACCCACGGCTTCGGGATGGCGAGCGTGCGTTTCATTTGCGGCACGCAGGACATCCACAAGGAACTGGAAAGCGCGCTCACGAAATTCCTCGGGACCGAGGACACGATTCTGTATCCGTCGTGCTTCGACGCGAACGGCGGGCTCTTCGAGACGTTGCTCGGCGCCGAAGACGCCGTCATCTCCGACGAGCTGAACCACGCCAGCATCATCGACGGCGTGCGGCTCTGTAAGGCGCAGCGGTTCCGCTACAAAAACAGCGACATGGCCGATCTCGAGAAACAACTGCAGGCCGCCAAGGACGCCCGCTTCCGCCTCATCGCCACCGACGGCGTTTTCTCGATGGACGGCACGATCGCCAACCTTCAGGGCATCTGCGATCTCGCGGAAAAATACGACGCCATGGTGATGGTCGACGACGCGCACGCCGCCGGGTTCATCGGCAAAACCGGGCGCGGGACGCCGGAACATTGCGGCGTGCAGGGTCGAGTCGATGTGATCACGGGCACGCTCGGCAAAGCGCTCGGCGGCGCGAGCGGCGGCTACACCAGCGGGCGCAAGGAAATCGTCGCCCTCCTCCGCCAACGTTCGCGGCCTTATCTTTTCTCCAACACCGTCGCGCCGCCAATCGTCGCCGCTTCGCTCAAGACACTCGAGTTACTCACCGCCTCCACCGACTTGCGCGACAAGCTCGAGGAGAACACAAAATACTTCCGCGCCGCCCTAACGAGTAAAGGACTCACGATCAAACCCGGCACGCATCCGATCGTCCCGATCATGCTCGGCGACGCCGCGCTCTCGCAGAAGTTCGCTGCGCGGATGCTCGAGAAAGGCGTCTATGTCGTCGGCTTCTTTTATCCGGTCGTGCCGCACGGCACGGCGCGGGTGCGCACCCAGGTTAGCGCCGCACATTCGCGCGCGGAACTGGAACTCGCCGTTAACGCCTTCGCCGAGACCGCGGCGGAGCTCAAGTAACGTCCCATGCTTTACATCGTTATCGAGCGCTTCAAGGACGCGCCCGCGATCTACACCCGCTTCCGCGAGCGCGGCCGGATGATGCCCAACGGCCTCGAATACATTTCCAGTTGGATCGCGCACGACCGCCAGACCTGTTGGCAGCTTATGCGCACTGACGATCCCGCCCTCTTCGACCACTGGACGGAAAACTGGAGCGACCTGATGGATTTCGAAATCGTCCCCGTGCACACCTCCGCCGAAGTTGTCGAAGAGATGAGCGCCGAAATGCGCCCGCCCAAACCGTCCAGCGAAAGCTGATCCGTCGCCGCCGCCCCGGCTATCACCGCGCGAGGGCTTTGCCTAACGAGCAAGAAGGAATCCAACCCGCGACCTTGCGACCGCAGGTTGAATTTCCTCGTCTCACTCAGTCAGCTATTCGGTTCTAGTCGAGCTGGTAGACCTCGACCAGGCCGACGCCGGTGGTGTCGTCCGCGCCGCGGACGATCGCGGTGTAATTCCCGGGCGCGAGGGTCTGCAGGGTGGCTGACTCGGCGTCGTTTTTCGGCTTCAAGCCGGTGGCGGTGATCTCGGCTTCCTGGGTGTCGCGCCAGTTGTCGTTGGTGGTGATCGTGTCGCCGTTGCTCCCGTGCAATTCGAGGACGGGATCCTGCAGCGCATTAGAAACGCCGAGCGCGCCTAACGACGGGCCAATTGCGCGGACGAGGACGGTCGCGTCGCCGCGGTCATCCGGGCCAATGATCAAACCGCCGATCATGACATTGTTGCCCGTGTCGATGAAGCCGCGGGTGCTGATGTTGACCAGCCGGGAATCGCCGGTCGAATCGAGATCGTAGATTTCCACCAATGCGATGCCGGAGGTGTCGTTCACCCCGCGGACAATGGCGGTGTAGGCGCCGGGGGTGAGCGTCGCGAGGATAGCCGGCTCGAGGGCTTTCGCCGGGGCGAGGCCAGTGGCTGCGATCGCATTTTTCTGGGTTTCCATCCAGTTGTCGTTGCTGATGACCGAGCCGTCCGGCGCATGCAGTTCCAGGGTCGGGTTGGCGAGGAAATTCGAGATCCCGAAATCGCCCAAGGCCGGTCCGGTGACCCGCACGATGACCTGCTTCGGATCGTTGCCGCCGATGATGAAACCGCCGATGAGCACGTTATCTCCGGGGAGGACGTTGAGCCGGGTGGAGATGTTGAGCAGTTGTCCGGTGGCGGGGGGCGGAGGTGTGGTCACTTCGGGTTGGATCAGCAGGAAACCGATTGTTGCCGCGAGCGTGGCGAAGGTGCTCCGGACTCCGGCCGGCGTGAACTCGTAGATCACACCGCCGCCCGCCGCGAGCACGTCGCTGAGGAAAAGGTGATCGGCGTCATCGAGCGTCACCCGAATGGGGAAATCTGCGGGATCGAGCGCGGCGAAGACCGAGCTCGTGCCGTCGGCGGTGAATTTCAGCACGGAGGCGGTGCCCTGTTCGACGGCGAACAATTCGCCCGCGCTGTTGAAGGCCAGGCCGGCCGGCAGGTTCAGGCCGGTCGCGAATGTGGTCAGCGTGCCGTCGGGCGTAATCTTCAGGAGCGATCCGCTGAGTCGATCGGACTCAAAAAGATTCCCCGCTTCGTCGAAGACGATGTCTGCGGGCCGGTTGAGCCCGCTGACGAACGTGCTCTGCACGCCGTCGGGCGTGAATTTCAGAATCTCGTTATTGCCCGAGTTGCAGACGAAGAGGTTGCCGGCGGCGTCGAAGGCGATGCCGCGCGGATCGTTCAGCCTGCTGGCGAAAGTGCTCTGCGCTCCGGCCGGCGTGATCTTGATAATCGCGAACGCAACTCCGTCGGCCACGTAGAGATTTCCGGATGTATCAAAGGCCAGCCCGCGAGGCGCGCCGACGGTGGCGAAGCTGGATTGAGAGCCGTCCGCCGTGAAGCGCAGGACGTCGCCGCTGGTCACATCGGAGGCGTAAAGATCGAGAGTCTGGGCATGGCTGCTACCGACGAGGGAGGCCGCGATCAAGGACAGGAGAGCGAAGCGATGGACGTGAACGAGTGATTTTATTCTCATGATGCGTGTCTGCTTTTTGGAAAAAGGGTTTTGAAAGAAAGGGCGCCCGCGGCCGGAGGTTGCCCAGCCGGCCGCGGGGCCAGGTTGCTAGGGAACGGAGTGCAGTTTGTTCTGCCGGATGGCCTGCGCGTCGGCTTTGCCGATGACTCCATCGAGGTTCAGGTCGAGGAGGAAATTTGTCTGATCGAGCGGATGGCCTTTCTGGGTGCGCAGAAGTTGGAAGTCGGACCGGTCGACGACCCGGCTTTGGTTCGCGTCGCCGGCGAGCGCGCGGATTTCGACGTCGTTGTCGCCGGTGAGCGGCGCGCCGTGGCTGTCGTTGAGCCCGTGCAAGGCGACGCTGACCACCGATTGATCGACCACGCCGCTCAGTTGCAGCGTGAGGGTGTTCCCGGAAATCGCAGCGGTGCTGAAGGCGGCGTTCGTGACCGTGAATTCATTCGCGCTGATCATCCCGTCGGCCGCAACGACGTTGTCGCTGAAAGTGAAAACCAGCGTCGTCGGACCGCCGGCGCGCGGCTCGACGGTGCCGTTACCGGCAGGTCCCGGCACGAGCGCGAGATCGAATTCCCCGGCGCCTTGCGTCTTCCGCGAGACGACCGAATTCAGCACGAGCGACGGCTTGCATTTCCCGGCGCCGCCGGCATCAACGATCGCCCGGACTTCTGCCGCGGAAAGCGCGCGGCTGAAGAGCGCCACTTCGTCGAGATCACCCTGGAGGTAGAAGCCGCGGGTGTCGTTGGAGCCCGGGGTGTCGGTCGGATTACCGCGATGGCCGAGTTTCAAGGTGGCGGCGGAACTGACATCGGCGTTGTTCGTTCCCGACGCGATCAGGTTCCCATCGAGGAAAACCGACACCGCGCCGCTCGCCCCGCGCGTCGCGGCGAGGTGATAGAAGGTGCCCGCGACCAGCGGCTCAACCGGCGATTCGACGAAAGATCCGCCGGTGAAAACGAGCCGCAGCTGATTGTTCACCAGTTTCGTGAGTGAAAAACCAACCGAGTTGGAATCCAGGGTCTCGATGTATTTCTCGACGATGACCTGCTCGCCGGCAGTCGAGTCGAAGCGCACCCAGGTATCGACGCTGAATTCCCCGGCGCCGAAATTATTCCCTGCGTCGCTCGCCGCACTGACGAAGTCGTCCACGCCGTCGAGATGGAACGACGATCCGACTTTCCCCGGGGCGAAGCCGGCGCCGTTTTGCAGCGTGCTGTCATTCCCGCCTTGGATGTCGGACGCCGAACTGTCTCCCGGATACCAGGCCGTCATGTCCGCCGGCGGCGGCGTGCAGACGCGGCATTTTCCGGCGACCCCGGCGTTATAGATCGCCTGGATTTCCTCCGGCGAGAGCGCGCGCTGGAAGAGATCGAGCTCGTCGATCAAACCGTGAAATGCGAAGGCGGGAACCGCCACATTCCGGCCGATCACGACATCGTCGGTCGTGGGATCGATCGTCCCGCTCATCGGCATGCTCGCCTTCTCGAGGCCGTCGACGTAGATGCGCATCATCGCGCCGTCGTAGGTCGCGGCGACGTGTTGGAATGACCCCACCTCGAGGACGTTTGCCGGTGTTTGCAGGATGTGAATTGAACCGCCAATCCAGATGACCCATTGCAGGCCGTTATCGCCACCGTAGGGCGAGTGCGTGGTCTCGAAGGTGTATCCCCCAAAATTGGCTGGGGATCGCTTTTGCATGATCGACCACCCGTGACCCGAACCCTCGGTTTGAATCCAGGCATCGATCGTGATTTGCGTTCCGCCATTCTGATTCGCCGCGTGCGGCACGACGACTTGGTCGTCCATGCCATCGAAGCTAAAGGCTTGCCCGATCAGGCCAGGCGCGAAGGTCGCGCCGTTTTGCAGCATGCCATCGTTGCCTCCCTCGATGTCGTGGGAATTTCCATCGCCGGGATACCAGACCGCGAGGTCCGGCGCCGCCGGGGTGCAACCCGTCTGGGCCAGCAATCCAGGAGCGAGGCTGGCAAAGGCGAGCACGGTAAAAGCGGCGATACGGTGAATGTGAACAGTTGGTTTTGTCTTCATAATGGTTTAGCGGGGAGTTCATTTCCCCGACTGCTCCTGCATGAAGTCGCCCCGGGAACGGACATTTATTTTTTGCGGGTCCTTTCCGGCGGGTGGGAAAATTAAATCCCTGTCCGGCGTCGGCGGATTGTTGGTAGCATGGGATGGTGCGTCTGGACCCCATTCCCTCAACGATGAAGACAGCTGCGAGCGAGGAAGTTACCCGGTACCTCCAGGAGATGGGGCGCGGCGAACCAGACGCCGCGGCCAAGGTGATCCCTCTGGTCTACGATGAGCTCCGGCAGCTCGCCCGGAGCTACCTCCAGCGCGAACGCTCCGATCATACCCTCCAGCCGACCGCGATCGTGCACGAAGCCTATCTGCGGCTGGTCAAAGAGACCGAGATCGAATGGGAAAATCGCTCCCACTTTTTCGCCATCGCCGCGCGCGTCATGCGGCAGATCCTGGTGAACTATGCGGTCGCGCACCGGACCGGCAAGCGCGGTGGCGGCGCGCGCAAGCTCTCGCTCGACGCGGCGGAATTTGTGCCGCAGGAATCGGCCGATGACCTCTTCGAGTTGGACGAGTTGCTCCGCGACCTGGCGAAAAGCTATCCGCGGCAGAGCGAAGTGGTGGAATGCCGCTTCTTCGGCGGGATGGAAACCAAGGAGATCGCCGCCGCCCTGCAAATCTCGGAGAAGACCGTCCTGCGCGATTGGAATTTTGCGAAGTGCTGGCTGTTCCGCGAGCTGACCCGCGAAACCGGCTATGCTACCTGAGCGGCCGGAGCGAGTATTCGAGCTGGTCGGCGCGGCGCTCGATCTCGAACCCGCGGCGAGAAGCGCGTTTCTCACTATGGCTTGCGCCGGCGACGACACGCTGCGCGCCGAGGTGGAGTCCCTGCTCCAAGCCGAAACGCACGTGCGCGATTTCCTCGAGGCGCCGCCCGTGGCTGTCGTCACCCAGGCGCTCGCCGCCGCGACCGAGGAGCCATTTGTGACCCGGGAGTTTGGCGCCTATCGCACGATTCGCGAGATTGGCCGGGGCGGTCTCGGTACGGTCTATCTCGCGGCCCGCGCGGATGCGGTTTACGAAAAGGAAGTTGCGCTCAAGCTCCTTCGCCGCGGCCTCGATACCGACGACATCCTGCGCCGTTTCCGCAACGAACAGCAGATTCTCGCGCGGCTCGAGCATCCGCACATTGCTCGCCTGATCGATGGCGGGACGAGCGCCGACGGGTTGCCCTATTTCGTCATGGAGCGGGTGGAGGGCGAACCGCTCACCACGTATTGCGACCGGAAGAACCTAACGATTAAAGAACGGCTGGATCTTTTCTGGACGGTCTGCGCGGCGGTCTCCTACGCGCATCAGCATCTCGTGATCCATCGCGATCTCAAGCCTTCCAACATCCTCGTCACCGCGGAGGGAGAGGTAAAGCTCCTCGACTTCGGGATCGCCAAGCTTCTCGGCAACGAGGAGGTCGCGCTCCGGACGATGACGCAATTGCGCGTCATGACGCCCGACTACGCCAGCCCGGAACAGGTCCGGGGTGAAGAGATCACCACTGCCAGTGACGTCTACAGCCTCGGCGTCATCCTCTACCAACTCCTCACCGGCGACCGGCCTTATCGCCTAACGACTAAAGGACTGGCCGGACTTGAGCGCGCGATCACGACGGAACAGTCGCCGCCGCCCAGTGCCGTTGCCGGAGCGCCCAAAAGCCTGCGCGGCGACCTCGATAACATCGTTCTGATGGCGCTGCGGAAGGAACCGGAGCGCCGCTACACCTCGGTCAGTGAACTCTCCGGCGATCTCCGGCGCTATCTCGCGGCGTTGCCGGTCCGCGCTCGCAAGGCGACGAAGAGTTATCGCGCAGGAAAATTCATCCAACGCCATAAACCCGGCGTGATCGCGGCTGCGCTGGTCGCGCTGGCGCTGATTGCCGGTATGATCACCACCGCCTGGCAGGCCCAGCGCGCGACGCGCGAAAGGGATCGCGCGCAACGCCGCTTTAACGACGTGCGCCACCTCGCGCACGACCTGCTCTTTGAGATCGCGCCGCGGATCGAGCGACTCGAGGGCGCGACCGAAGCCCGGCGGGCTTTGCTCGCGCAGAGCCTCAAGTATCTCGACGGTCTGGCTGGTGAAGCGGTTGGCGACCAGGAAATCCAAAGCGAGCTCGCCGCCGCCTATGAGAAAATCGGCGACCTGCAGGGTAACCCGACCAACCCAAATCTCATCGCCCTGAGCAATGCCCTGACCAGTTATGAGAAAGCCAACGCGATCCGGCGCACCCTTCTCGCCAGCCATCCGGGCGATAACTCGCAACGCCGACTCCTCGCCGATAACTATCGCGCGCTCGGAGATATCCGTTACCAGACCGGCGAACCCACCGAGTCACTGAAGAACTCGGAGCTCGCGTTGCGCTTCTACACCGAGTGCCTGGCGGCCGAGCCTCATTCGCCCACCCTTCGCCTCGCCCGGGCGCGCACCCTGCATGACATCGGCATCTGCTACTCCACGAACGGCAAGAAAGCCGATTCGATGACTTACTTCCGGCAGACGATCGCGGCCGGAGAAGAGTTGAAGCGAGAGACACCCGGTGACAGCAAGGTGCTGGCTCTCCTGGCGGATGGCCACCGGCAGCTGGGCAACGCCCTTTCCTGGGAATTGAAGCAACCCGAAGCCGAGACCGAGATGGCTCAGGCGATCGCTTTGTATGAAAAGATTGTGGCCAACCATCCTGCGGATCTCAGTCTGCGCACCGGTCTCTATCAGACCTATATGATGACCAGTAATGTCTACGAGGAAGTGGAAAACCAGCTATCTCATGCCTACGCGCTGAAGGCCCTCGGAATCGTTACCCGGATGGTCGAGAAGGACCCGGCCAACCTGCGCGCCGCGCAACAACTGGCCAAGACCTACTCCCGTCTTGGAGTCACCCTGGCAAATATCGGCCAGCGCGCCGAATCGATCGGTTATCTCGAGAAAGCAGTCGCCGGTTTGCGCGCGATCACCCGCAACGAAGTCAGGAATCGGCGTTTCACCCACGATCTCGCGCTTGCTCTCATGCGACTCGGAGACGCGCGACGACAACAGGGCGACGTGACCGGGGCACTCAAAGACTCCGAGGAATCGGCGACCATCCTCACCGAGCTGGCCATCGGCGACGCGGCGGATAACACCGCGCGCCGTGACCTGGCGAACGCCAGTGAATCTCTCGCGCAAATTCACGACGCCCTCGCCGGTCAAACCGTAGGCGAGGCGGCCGCCGCGCAGCGGGAGCTGGCCCGGCAAAATCGGGCGCGCGCGATTGCCGCCCTGCGGCAACTCGAAGCACAAGGTGCGCTTTCCCGGTTCGATCGGAAGAGTCTCGCCGCCCTGCAAAAGGCGATGACCGAGAAGTAAGACTAACTGCCGTTGTGCAGCGCGATGCTGGAGCCGACCCAGGTCTTCTCCTTATTGAAATCGACGCCCATCATCTTGCCCTGACTCATCCGGACAAGGTTATTTACCAGAATTGGTTCACCCTCTTCCGGCCAGAGAAACATCATCCGCACTTCCGCCTTGGAGCGATGACCATCCGTGGTCGGGACAAACTCCGCGTAAGTCACCTTGCGCTGGAGAATGTAGTCATGCGGCTCGGCCAGGGCGGCCAGCATTTCCCGGGTTGGATCCATCTCGACGCCGAGGCCGGCAAAGGAGTAGAGCGGTTTCAGGACATAACTACGCAAGGACTCACCAGGAGGAAACTCATCCGCGAAGTAAGCCGGCGAGGTATGTGCAGTCTTGAGGAAAGGGAGCGAGTGTTTGCTGATGCGGAAATACCAGTTCGGATGGCCGACCCAGATGACGTCGAGATCGTCGCGGAAATCGAAGCCGGGCCGTAACTCCGGCCGGCGCAGGAGCTCGTCGAAGATGACCCGGTTATAAACCCTCTCAATCCGGATCTCGTGGCCGTCGTGTTCATAGAAGAGCTGGCGGCCGCGCTTTCTTATATTCGTTAGGCAAACCGGTTGCACGCCGAGGCCGCTCTTTGAGGCCGCGAAATCGATCCGCGTCTTTTGCCGCTCGGGTTCAATCTCGAGCAGGATCACCTGTTCCGGGTCGGCGTCGCCGACGATCACGCTGCGCAGGAGCGCGAGATAGGAGTGCTCGTCGAGCCCGCTAAAAAACGGGGTCCAATTCGGGGGAATGTCGGGGAAGGTCGCGCGCAGGCAGCGATAGAAAAAAAGTTGGTAGGAGTAAAGGCTGGGAAAACCCTGCAGCTCAATCAGCCGCGGGGTTAGCCGACCGTCTTCGCTCTCGCAGATCGCGAAATCGACCTGCACGAACAGCGGATGCGGATTTTCGTTAGGCACGACCAGCTTCGGCGGGATCGCGTCTTCTGCATGGGCGCGAAATCCGGGCTTTTGCACCTGCGCGACGAGCTCGCGCGCGGCCGCGACGATCTCCGTGGCGAACTCTGTGGTGAAAAAGATCGGCGTCTCGGAGATGCGAAAATCGGCCGGCCAGACTTCGGTTTCATTTACCATCCGCACGAGGGCGTCATATTTCTCCTCGTTGAAGGCGGCGTTAAAGCGGGCGCGCTGGGTCGGATCCATGAGAGCGAAGCATGGCACAACCCCGCCGCGACAACAAAGCCCGGCGTTCGCGAGCGTGCACGGCTGACTGCTAACCTCGGCGGCCAGTTGAAAGGTCGGTCAGGATTTCTTCTTTAACCAGACGATGTCTTCGTTATTCCGTCGGTCGATCAAAGCGTCAACCTTACCGTCATCGCGCATGCGGAAGAGGATGCGGCCTTCGACTCCTTTACGGAAGAAGAGGTCAGGTGACTCGAGGTATAACTGTTCGCGTTTGCCTTTGCGTTCCACGAATAAACTCCCGTTCTCGGAAAAGACCGTGCGGGTTTGTCCCTCAGCCAGCTCGTAGGTGCCGGAGAACTCCGGGAACCGGACGGGATCGGCCTTTCCGAGCGCTGGATCTTCGTAGTAGCGCATCGTCTGGCTGCTGATGATCTGCCAGGTGCCGTGGCGCCGCAGCCAGGTATCGACCGCGTGGTAGCGGGCGGTGAGATGCTGGCCGAAAATGGTCTCCGTTTCATCGGTGTCGTAGCTCAGGATGGCGACGTTCGGAAAGATCCGGCTCACCGGCCTAACGACGGTAATTGTTCCCGAATAGCCCTTTGGCATCGGAGTGAGATCGGCGAGCAATTTCGCCTTGTCCATTTGCCGGCCCTTTTCGTCGGCGAAGACGCAGTCGTCGGCGTAGTAGTTCTTCCAAGGCGCCCGATTTCCCGGGGCGACCGCGTCGAAAAGCTCCTGAGTGCGCCTAACGAGTTCTTGTTCCGTGATTGTTTCGTCGTCGCCGTGAACGGGAAGAGGAAGCGCGCAGGCGAACAGTGTCGCGAGGTAAAGAAAACGCCGGCGGCGCGACGAGTGAGCTGTTTTCACGGAAAGGATTTTTCCGATCCCGTTCGGAGGAGGTCAAGCTCGATCCGGAACTGACTTGTGACCCGCGCTCAGACGAGGAACTTCCCCTTCGCCATCACCTGCTCGTCGTCGAACCAGATATCGAAGTCGCGCCCGACACAGTCGATGTGCGTTTTTGAGAGCCAGGTCTGGCCGGTGTGCTCGGCGTAGGGGTGGCCGAAGGCGATGTGGATGCCGGGGATTTTTTCGTCCTGCAGGATATTGCCGATGATGTCCTTGCAGGCGGTGTTCGTGCCGACGGCAAACTCGCCGACGCGATTACTGTTTTCGTCGGTGTTGGTGTAGGCGGTGAACTCCTCAAGCAGTTCCTGGTTATCGCAGGCAAGCCGGTGGATGCGGTTGTCTTTGATCTCGATCGTGAGGGGAGTTTTTTGGATGTCTCCGTACTTCTGGCAAAGGTAATCGCCGACCACGCCGTCGACCACGAAGACGCCGTTGCTGTCGAAGGGTGAGGTGAAAATTTCGCCGCCGGGCAGGTTGCCCCATTTCTCCGGGGTGATGATCCCGCTGGTCTTCAGCCAGCGGAGATTGGCGGACAGATCGGCAGTGTAATCGGTCCCGGCGTCGGTGCGGCAGGTGACGCGTTTCGATTTGCGGGCCAACTCCACCAGAATCTGGCTGTGGGTGTCGATCGCCCGGAAATCCGCGCGCATGCCCTCGAGCATGATTTGCCGGCTGATGTTCACCATGTGGCCGTGACGGATGTGATTCTTGTTCACGATGTCGCTCATCTGCATCCGCGAGCCGAGCTCGCCGCGCTGGGTTTGCGCGCAGAAGATCGAGACCTGCGAGGTGCCGAGATCGTCGAGGATGATTTGCGGCATGCCCGTGAGTGGACGCTCCGCGAAATTCTCCAGGACGAAGACCGCATGTTCGGAGCCGACCTCTTCCACCTGCTGTTGCAGCGCAGCGGCGATCTCGCTCGTCGCTTCATCGGTGATGATGGTGATGCGTTCGTCAGGCTGGAGGCGCAGGCAATCGCGGATGGCGTTGCGCGCACCGGGAATCAATTCCAGGTCGATGTCGATGGTATGAGCGAGGCGGCGGTCGGGCATTTTGGAGGGGTCAGTTAAGCAGGGAAATGGAGACGGGCAATCCGCGTGTGTTTCGAGTTTTCACTGTAGCGCGACCCGCGTCGCCCGGGCTCTGGATTTCCACTCGGTCGTGATCCCTCGCGGATCGGAGACCCGCTACAGGATTTTCTCGAAGCACCGGGCCAGCGGATCGTCGACGTGGTGCGCGTAGGGCGCGATCGCCGTGTAGCCGGCGGTCTCGTAAAGATGAATTGCCCCGAGCTGGCGCGCGCCGGTTTCGAGCCGCGCGATCTGATAACCGCGAGTGCGCGCCCAATCTTCGAGCCGCTGGAGAACGGCGCGAGCGACACCGAGGCCGCGGGCTTCGGGCCCGACGTACATTCGCTTTACCTCGGCGATTTCGGCCGGGCCGCCGGGAAATGGCCGGATTGCACCGCAAGCGATCGCCTTGCCGGCTGCCGACGCCACCATGAAAATCGCGTGGTCGCCGACGATGTCGCGCGGCGGAAACGGCGGCGCGGTCATCTCCGGATAAATTGTGCTCAATTCCGCCCAGAGCGCGGCCGCCAGCCGCAGGCTCTCCGGCGCGAAGGGATCAGCCGGCGCGATCTCGAGCGCAACCGAGTCGGAGCCGGTAGCCAAAACACGATTCGTTAGGCCGCGACCGTCGGCTCGGGCACAGTGAGTTTTTCGTAGGTCTCATGCACGATCAGATCGACGACGTCGTGCATGTTTCGTTCCTTTTCCCAGGCCGCGATTTGCCGGTCGGCGCCGGTGCCTTCGCGCATGATTTTTTCGATGTGCGCGATCTCTTCGTGGCTGCCGAGTTCGTCTACTTCGGGGGCGATGAAATCGAGCAGCTCGCCGAGCAGATCGCGCGTTTCCATTTCACATTCCCGGCCGAAATCGATCAGTTTGCCGTCGAGCCCGTAACGCGAGGCGCGCCAGCGATTTTCGTCGATCAGGCGTCGGCGATAGATCCGGAAATTCAGGTTCTGCTCGTGCAGTTTATGTAGCTTCGCGACGATCGCCTGGATGACCGCGGCGAGCGCAAGCGTGTCGTCGACGCGCGATTGGGCGTCGCAAATCCGGATCTCGAGCGTGTCGAAAAACGGATGGAGCCGGATGTCCCACCAAATCTTTTTCGCGTTGTCGACGCAGCCGGTCTTGATCAGCAGCTTCAGGAAATCCTGGTATTCGGAGAGGCTCTCAAATGCGTCCGGCGTGCCCGTTCTCGGGAAACGCTCGAAGACTTTCAGGCGATATCCTTTCAAACCGGTATTGCGCCCGACCCAGAACGGCGAGTTGGTCGAGAGCGCATACAGATGCGGAAGGAAATAGCGCGTCTGATTCATCACGTGGATCGCGGTTTCGCGGTCCGGAATGCCGACGTGCACGTGGAGCCCGAAGATGAGATTGGCGCGCGCGACCTGCTGCAGATCCTTCACGATCGTCGCGTAGCGTTCGCCTTCCGTGATGCGCTGGTCGAACCAGTGCGAGAACGGATGCGTGCCGGCGGATGCGATCTTGAGTCCGCCTTTTCCAGCCATCGCCGCGAGCTCGCTCCGGAGCCGGATGACCTGTTCGCGCGCGATGCCGATGTCGGTACAAACGTCGGTCCCGAGCTCGACCACCGACTGGTGCATCTCCGGTTTGATCTGCTCCTTCAGGGTCACTTTTCCCTCGCCGAGGATCTGCTGGATGTGGGAACGGAGCTCGCGCGTCTCGGGATCGATGATCTGAAATTCCTCCTCGATGCCGAGGGTGAAAGTGTGACCGGAGAGACTCATCGCCTAACAACAACCGCCAACTCTGCGCGGCGCGCAAGCTGGAGCACGCGTCCACGCTTCGTATAAGGGAGAAGAAAGCCGATGCGCCGTCTCCTTGGTCTTCTCTTCCTTCTTGCCGTCGCCGGCGCGCTGGCCGCGGCGCCTTCGCCTAACGAGAAGTCGAAACGCTTCACTGTTGCGCGGCGTTCGTTCGCCAGCGACGGCGTGAAGATTTTAGTCGATGTCTATACGCCGCAAATCACGGGCCGGCATCCGCCGATCCTCATCCTGCACGGCGCCGGCGGGATGCTCTTCGACGGGCCGGAAATGACCCGGGTCGCGGGGGATCTGGCGAGCGCTGGTTTCGAATGTTACCAGGTCCACTATTTCGATCGGACGCACACTTGGTTTGCGCGGCAGGCGGTGCTCTTACAGCTCTTCCCGACTTGGCGAACGACCGTGCAGGATGCGGTCAACTGGGTCCGGGCGCAGCGGCCGGACGCGGGGAAGATTGGCATCTTCGGATACTCGTTAGGCGCGTTCGCCGCGATCGAAACCGCCCGGCGCGACCCGTCGATCGGCGCGGTGGTGGAAGAAGCCGGCGGGTTTTGGCACAGTCATCCGGAAGGGCCGACGCGCCAGCCGTTGCCGCCGATTTTGGTCATCCACGGAACCGCGGACACGCGCGTGCCTAACGAGAAATACACGCAGCCGCTGCTGGAGTATTTGCAGGCGCATGGTGATCGCTACGAGAAGAAATTCTTCCCGGGCGAGGGCCATGTTTTCAACGCCTCGGCCAGCGCCAAGGTGCGCGAGGACGCGGTGAAGTTCTTCCAGACGAATCTCTAGCTAGACCGAGAACGCTTCGTTGATCACGCAGGCCTGCTCGCGCTTGTGCACCGCGAGCGCGCCGACCGCGGGACTCGCGCTCGCGTTCCGTCCCGCGTAGGCGATTTCGCTCGCGAGCAACTTTCGCAACCGCGGCTCGATGTAGGTCCACGCGCCCATGTTTTGCGACTCCTCCTGACACCAGACGAACTGCTTCGCCTGCGCAAAGGGCGCGATCGCCAGCCGCAGCTTTTCTTCCGCGAGCGGGTAGAGCTGTTCCAGCCTAACGATCGCCGCGTTCGTGACCTTCTGCGCGGTGCGATGGCTCACGAGATCGTAATAAATTTTCCCGGAACAGAAGATGACCCGCTCGACTTTCTCCGGGGCGGGCACCTCCGCGTCGCCAAGGACTTCCGCAAAACTGCCCGCGGTAAAATCTTCCGCGCGCGACGACGCGGCCTCGGAACGGAGGAGGCTTTTCGGGGTCATGATGATGAGCGGCTTGATGAAATCGCGCTTCATCTGACGGCGCAGGACGTGGAAATATTGGGCGGCCGTCGTGAGGTTGCAGACCTGGATGTTGTCCTCGGCGCAGGCTTGGAGGAAACGCTCGAGCCGCGCGCTGGAATGCTCCGGACCCTGGCCTTCGTAGCCGTGCGGGAGGAGCAGGACGATGCCGCTCGGCCGCTGCCATTTCGATTCCGCCGAGACGATGAACTGGTCGATGATGATTTGCGCGCCATTCGCGAAATCGCCAAACTGCGCCTCCCAAAGACAGAGCATGTTTGGGTAATCGAGCGCGTAGCCGTAATCGAAACCGAGCACGGCCGCTTCCGAAAGGAGGCTGTTGTAAATGCAGATGCGAGCCTGTTCCGGCGCGAGATGGAGCAGCGGCAGATACGGTTTCCCGGTCTTCGCGTCGTAAAGAAACGCGTGCCGATGACTGAAGGTGCCGCGCCGGCTGTCCTGCCCGCTCAGGCGCACCGGGATGCCTTCGAGCAGGAGCGAACCAAAGGCGAGCGCCTCGGCAAAACCCCAGTCGTAGGGACCGCCGGCGGCGAAAGCTTCGCGCAGCCGGTCGATCGTGATCCGCTTTACTTTCGGGAGGATGTTGAAGTCTTCCGGCACTTTCGTCAGGCCATCGACGATCTGTTGCAGGACTTCCGGCGCGATCGCGGTCGGGCCCGATTTGCCGTGATAGCCGGGTTGGAAAACCGCGGTCGATTCCTTGAACCGGTCTTTGCGATCGTTAGGCGATTTTTCCGCCGCCTTCACTTCCTCGAGCGCGGTTTCGAGCCGGTCCTGCAGATCTTTTTCCAGCTTCTGCGCCGCCTCGGCGGTGAGCACGCTGCTCTCGATCAGCTCTTTTTTGTAGAGCTGCGCGACCGAAGGACGCTTCGCGATTTTCGCGTAGAGATCGGGCTGGGTGAAAAGCGGCTCGTCGCCTTCATTGTGCCCATAGCGCCGGTAGCAATACATGTCGATGACGACGTCGCGGCCGAATTCCTGACGAAAATCGAGCGCGGTCTCGGTCACGAAACGAACCGCCAGCGGGTCGTCGCCGTTCACGTGGAAAATCGGCACCTCGATCATCTTCGCGATGTCGGTGGCATACCTCGAGGAGCGCGCGTCCTCCGGGAGTGTGGTGAAACCGATCTGGTTGTTCACGACGATGTGGACGGTGCCGCCGGTCGAGTAACCGTGGAGCTGCGACATGTTCAGCACTTCGGAAACAATCCCCTGGCCCGCAAACGCCGCGTCGCCATGGATGAGGAGCGGGAGAACTTTCCGCCGAAATTCCGTATCGCCGCGGATCCGCTGGCGGGCGCGCGCAATTCCTTCCACGACCGGATCGACCGCTTCGAGATGACTCGGATTCGCCGCGAGCCGGATCTCCACTTCCGCGCCGGAAGTGAG
Organism: uncultured Verrucomicrobiae bacterium; assembly: GCA_963831805.1. GTDB lineage: Bacteria > Verrucomicrobiota > Verrucomicrobiia > Chthoniobacterales > UBA10450 > Palsa-1392. Next base: position 1,219,391 of record CAWHRN010000005.1, read on the forward strand.
TTTACGAACGGTGCGATAGCCGAGGTGATATTTCACGTCGCCGTCGCCCGCGACCAGTTCGGGGACGTAGTTCGTGCTGAATTCCGTGAAGAGGAGCCGGAGCGATTTCTGGAGAAAATTCGCGAGCACATTGAGCCGCCCGCGATGCGCCATGCCCATGCAAATCTCCTCGATCCCGTCGCCCGGGCAGCGATGCAGAATCGTATCGAGAATAACCATGAGCGACTCCGCGCCCTGCAGGGAAAAGCGTTTCTGCCCGACGTAGCGGGTGTGCAGGAAAACCTCGAATGCCTCCGATTCCATGAGCAGCCGCAAGAGCGCGATCTCCACTTCGGTCGACGCGTGATGCTTGGTCGGCCGCGCCTCGATTCGGTCGCGGACCCAGTTCCGAATCCGCGGATTCTGGATGTGCTGAAATTCCGTCCCGATCGCGTCGGCGTAGATCTCCGTCAGCGTGGCAATCATCTCGCGCAGGGTCATGCGCTTGTTATCGAGGAAGAATTTCGAGGAGACCTTGAGGTCGAGATCCTTCTCGCCAAAGCCGAGCTCGCGCAGAGTGAGTAGCGGATTTTCCGGCCGCTTCTCCGCGAGCGGATTCACCCGCGCGATCGTGTGCCCGAGTGTGCGATAAGCGTAAACGAGGCCATCGACGCGCGTCTGCAGCGGGCCTTCCTTGGCCTCGGCTTGCGGTGCCGCTGCGGTGGTGGCAGCGCCGTTGCGCTGCGGGGTGTTGCCGAGCTCGAAGCCTTCAAAAAACGCCGCCCACGTGCTGTCGACCGAAGCGGGATTCTTCTCCCAAAGCCGGTAATTTTCCTCGATCAAATCGAGGTTGCCGCGGGTCGCAAACGATGGGCGCATGTCTGCCTAACTCTGCCAGTGCTTGCGCAGCGGGCAAGTTGACAGTCCGGGGTGCGCTCCGATGTTCGCCTGCAAAAGTGAGCCAGACTCTCATCAAATTCGGGAAGATCGTTTCTCTATTCGCCTTCGTTTTTCTCGCCTCCGCCGCGGGCACCGCCGCTCAGACCACGCCGGCCGACCCGGCTTCCGAGCCGGCCGTGCTCGCGGTCGCGAAGGTTTTGCCGGCCGTGGTGAATATCAACACCGAGCGCATTGTCCGGCGGCAGGTGCGCGATCCGTTCGATGATTTCGCGGCGCAGTTCTTCGGCGCTTATCGCAATCGCCGGCCGCGGGAAATTCGCCAAACTCTGCAAAGCCTCGGGAGCGGTTTCCTGGTCGATCCTGCCGGCTACATTGTAACTAACGAACATGTGGTGGAGCGCGCCGCCGATCTCAAGATCGAAGTCATCACGAACGACAACAAGAGTTACAAGGGCCGCTATATTACCGGCGACCCGAAGAAGGATCTGGCGCTGATCAAGATCGACAGTGACAAGCCGCTGCCGTTCGTGAGCCTGCACGATATCTCACCAAACTTGTTAGGCCAAACCGTCATTGTCGTCGGCAATGCGCTTGGTTACGGCACCTCGATCAGTCGCGGCGTGCTCAGCGGGGTGAAGCGCGAGATCACGATCGAGAACGTCGATTATCATGACCTGCTCCAGACCGACGCCGCGATCAATCCGGGCAATAGCGGCGGGCCGTTGATCGACCTCAACGGCCGGCTCGTCGGGATCAGCTCGGCCAAGATGGCTTTCACCCCGCAGGGTGTCCCGACCCAGGGGCTGGGCTTTGCCATTCCGGCCGATATCGTTAGGCAAAACGTCGAGCAGTTCAAAAAGATCGCCGACAAGCAGCCGCCGCCACCTCCCTCGGTGCCGAACGCGGAAACCGGCTCCTCAAATGCCGATCGGCTGCTTGGTTTGCAACTCCAGGACTTGACTCCGCAACTGGCTGACGCCCTCGGTTATGCCTCGGGCAAGGGCGTGCTGGTAAGTGCGGTCGAACCGGACAGCCCGGCGGATCAGGCCGGGGTTGAGCGCGGCCTGGTTATTTTCCGGATCGGGAAATTCACCGTCGATTCGGTCCAGCAAGCCGAGAAAGTCCTCGCGCAGGCGGGCACCGGTTCGAGCATCGATCTCGTGGTAGGTATCATCGGTCGCGGGACTCGCGGTCGCCGGGTGGAAACCGTAAATTTGCAGGCGCGCTAAAATTTTTCTCAAAAAATGCCAACGCCTCCGGCGCTGGCGCTGTCAGTAAGAATCCCACCGCAAGATGATCAAAGTCGAAAATCTCACCAAACGCTACGCTGGCCAAACCGCCATCGACAACCTCTCGTTCGAGGTCGGTAAAGGCGAGATAATGGGCTTTCTCGGGCCGAACGGTGCCGGCAAGAGCACGACGATGCGGATTCTTTCGAGTTTCATGCCCCCTACTTCCGGGCGCGCCTCGGTCGCCGGGTTCGATATCTTCGATAAGTCTCTGGAAGCCCGCGCGCACCTTGGTTACATGCCGGAAAACGTCCCGCTCTACAACGACATGCGGGTCACGGAGTATCTTGATTACCGCGCCGCGTTGAAAGGCGTCGCCCGTCGCCGGATCAAGGAACGCGTCGGCGACGTGAAAGAGTTATGCGGCCTGCGCGACGTGGAGAAGAAACTCATCGGCGCACTTTCCAAGGGCTATCGTCAGCGCGTCGGTCTCGCCGACGCACTGGTGCACGAACCGGACCTGCTCATTCTTGATGAACCAACCAGCGGATTGGACCCGAATCAAATCCGCCAGGTCCGAGACCTGATCAAAAACCTCGGGCGGCAGCATACCATCCTGCTTTCCACTCACATCCTGCCGGAAGTGGAAATGACCTGCAGCCGGGTCATCATCATCAACAAGGGAAAGATCGAAGCCTGCGATACGCCGGAGAATCTGCTGCACCAGATGCGGACGGCCAGCGGCGTCCTGCTGGAGGCAAAGACCGGAGCGGATAACGGCCTCGAAGAGCTGAAAAAGGTCGGAGGCGTGAAGGACGTCAGCCTAACGAACGACAGAGACTGGCAAATCTTCTCCCTCCGGGTCGAAGCGGGCGCGGACGTGCGCCCGGAAGTCTTCCGGCTGGCGAGCGAGCGCAAGTGGGTGGTGCGCGAGTTATCGCAAAGGAAGGCGACCCTCGAGGATGTCTTTGTCGAAATCACTCACCCGGATGATGCCTGAATCATGAGCAAGTTCTTCACCCTTCTCGGCCGCGAAATCCGCAGTTACTTTTACTCTCCGATCGCCTATATCGTGCTGGTCTTTTTCCTGCTCGTCAGCGGGGTCGATTTCTATTTCCAGATCGGCTATATGAATGGGCGAGCGGTCTCGTTCTCGGTCGAGGAAGCTTTCTTTAACTCGGTCTTCTTCTGGTTCGCCTTTGTCCTGATCTTCCCCCTGATTACGATGCGACTTTTCTCCGAGGAATTTAAGCTCGGCACGATCGAGCCGCTGATGACCGCCCCGTTACGCGACTGGCAGGTGGTGCTCTCCAAGTATTTCGGCGCGCTCTTCTTCTACGTCGTGCTTTGGCTGCCAACGATCCTCTATTTTGTCATCTTCCAGGCGATCACTCACCAGACTGCGTCTAGTTCGATGGGCGCCTACCTTGGCGGTTATCTCATGCTCCTGTTACTCGGGATGTTCTATCTCTCGATCGGTTGTTTCGCATCGGTCCTGACCAAGAACCAGATTGTTGCTGCGATCATTTCCTTCGCCACGATCACGCTGCTTTTCTTTCTCGGGCTGGTGCAATTTATCCTGCTCGACGTCAGCTCGGAGACACGACAGTTACTCGGTTACTTCTCCGCGATCGAGCAAATGGGCACGCTTTCTCGCGGCCAGATCGATACCCGCCCGGTCGTCCTCTATCTTAGTATGACGGTGGTAATGCTTACTTTTACCTATCAGGCCTTCCAGTCCCGGAAATGGAGGGTCTAACTCATGGCCGACGATAAGACTCCGCCAGCGCCCCGGAAGATTCACCGTTTCCAGATCGGCCTGAATGTCATCATCCAGGTCGCGATTGTGATCGTGCTCGCGGCGATGGTGAACTATCTCGGCTTCGAACATTACCGCCGATGGGATTACTCCCGCGACCGAAAATACTCACTCTCTGATAAGACGAAGCATTTCCTCGAAGGCTTGCCCGGAAAAGTCCGGATGACGGTTTTCTTCAGCTCCCAGAATCCCATCACGGGCGACGTGCAAAATCTGCTCACGGAGTATCAATACTCCTCTCGCGGAAAGATCGACGTCGAGTATGTCGACCCCGAGCGCAGCCTGACCCGGGCGAAGGAGTTGCTCAGTAGGTACAAGGTTGTGACGGATGAGAGTGTTTTGATTCTCGACTATCAGGGCCGAACCAAGACAGTCAAAGCCTCGGAGATGGCGGACACGAGCCAGGGGAATCCGATGACTGGCGAAGAGCCACAGATCACGGCTTTCAAGGGCGAGCAGGCGATCACCAGCGCGCTGATCGATGTCGTGGAAGGGAAGAAGAACCTCGTGGGCTATGTGCTCGGCCACAAGGAACCGCCGCTGAGTGGCACCAGTCCTATCTCCGTCCTGAAGACGTTTATCGAAAACGAGAACATTCAGTTCCAGGAATTAAACCTCTTCGAAGTGCCGGCGATTCCGAAGGACGTGAAGGTGGTTATGATCGCCGGTCCGCAATACGACCTCTCCGAGCGCGAGATGAAAATGCTCGAGGATTTCTGGGACAAGGATGGCCGGATCTTTCTCCTGGTCGATCCCGCCGCGAAGACTCCGCGACTGACGGCGTTCGTAAACAAGCTTGGCGTGAGCGTGGATAACGACCGGCTGATGGCAATGGTGAAGACCGGCATCCAGGAAGTCGCCCGGGTGCGGGATGTGGTGGCGCATTTCCTCGGAGATAATCCGGTGACCAGCCGGCTGGCCGATGTGCGCGCGCCGTTTATCGGACCAACCAGTTCCCTGACCCTGCAACCGGCGCAGGTCATGGCCGTGGGGAACATTCATCTCTCGCCGCTGGCGCAGGCGGAAAAGGGTTACTGGGGTGAGACTGACTATAACTCGGACGATGAGAATCTGCTTCAGTTTGATCCGGCCAAGGATCGCGGCGATCCCCTCACGATCGCGGCCTCGGTGGAGAAAGGCGGCAGCGCTGATCAGCGGGTGCAGATCAGCTCCGCGCGGATGGTGCTGGTGGCTAACTCCACCTTCATTCAGGATGACGCGCTGACTCAGGGTCAGCAGGGACTCGACTTCGTTTCCGCCAGCCTGAACTGGCTTCTGAGCCGCGAACAACTCATCGGCATCGCCCCGAAAGTTCCACAAGTGCTCACCTTTACGCTCGAAGAGCAGGCGCTACGCAGCCTGCGCTGGATCGTGCTCGTGCTGATGCCGCTCCTGCCCGCGCTGATCGGACTCGGCGTCTGGTGGAAGCGGCGCGCCTAACGAACATAGGTCATGCGCTTCCGCACCACTCTTATCCTGCTCGTTCTCGTGGTGGGACTCGGCCTTTGGATCAAGTTCTTCGAGAGTAAGAAGCCGAACACCGCGGAGACGAAACGGCAGGCTGGCAATGTTCTCACGCTGGACCGCGACAAGCTGGATGGGATCGTGATTCAGAACGGCGATGATCGGATTGAGTTACATCGCCAGAAAAGCAAGTGGCGCCTGACCGCACCGGTCCAGGATCAGGCCGACGCCGCGGCGGTCGATAACCTGATTTCCGATCTTGAGAGTTGGAAGAAGTTTGCGATCATCCCGGGAAAAGGCGACCCGAACGTGAAGAAGGATAGCCTGGCGCAATTCGGCGTCGTGCAGCCGAAGTTGCGTCTGAAATTGCAACTGCCGGACGGCCCGCCGGAGATTCGCTTCGGCAAGGATGCGGCGCTGGAAGGGCAGATGTATGTCCGCCTGGGTGACTCGAAGGATATCTTCGTCGCCGGCCAGAGTGTGCGCAACGACATCGCGAAGAAGCCGGATGATTTTCGCGACCGCAAACTCACTGGGCTGACGACTGCGCAAGTGACGCGGGCGGTTTTGAAGAGCCCGGCGGGCGAGATCGAGCTGACGAAAAAGGGTGAGCATTGGGAACTGGTGAAACCGCTACAGGCGCGGGGCGACGACCAGAAGATCGGCGATCTCCTGGCCACGGTGACGAATGCGCGGATCGAGGATTTCGTCGGTGGCGGCGCGGGCGACCTGCATAGCTACGGGCTCGCGGAACCGCGTGGTTCGATCACGCTTTACGGCGCGGACGACAAACAGGGCGAGACCCTGCAAATCGGTGCGGCGGTCGAGAAAAAGAAGGACCAGGTCTACGGCCGTTTTCTGCCCCGGAACGGTGTTTACGCGCTTGCGAAAAAGACGGAGGAGATCCTCACCGTGCGGCCGAATGATTTGCGCGATCATCATTTCGTTAGGCTGGATACGGATAGCCTCGATCGGATTCACATCCAGGCCGAGCGCAAACCGGAGGTGATCCTCGCCCGGAAAGACGAAAACTGGACGATCGCGAGCCTGAACAATCAACCGGCAAACAGCGCGGAAGTCCGGCGTCTTCTCGACACTTTGAACCAGCAGCAGGTGGCACGCTTCGTCGCCGATACCGCTTCCGAGTTACCGAAGTACGGCCTCGATCATCCTTCGCTGCAACTGACCTTTAGCTCTTTCGCCTCGGAAAACACCGCGGAAACGGCGGCCGGCGAACATCCTTTCCTAACTCTTTCGTTTGGAAAAATCGAAGGCGGCGAAGTCTATGCTCGAGTCGGTGAAGAACCGTTTGTCGTAGCGGTGAATCACCAGCTGCTCGGCCAAATCTGGATTGAGGCCGCGCAATGGCAGGAGCTGTCGATCTACAAATTTAAGCCTAACGACATCCAGCATTTTGCGCGGGTGACGGACCGGGAGGAATCGTTTGACCGAACCGGGCCGGAGAGTTGGAAGACGCCGCAGGGAGAGGCCGACAAGACCAACGTGCAGTCTCTTCTAAATACGCTCGCGTCGCTGCGCGCGGTCCGCTGGGCCGGTGCGAATACTACGGAGCAGGGTTTCGAGAAGAGTCCGCTGGCCATCACCTTTTCGGTGAAGGGCGATCCCAAGACCATGCATAAGTTACTGATCGGAAATTCGACTGATAACGGGATGTGGTTCGCGAGAGTGGACGGCCGGGAAGGAACGTTCGTCCTGAGTAACCCTGATCTGAACGCGCTGAAGTTGCCGCTCACCAAAACTGCGGCCACGCCCACGCCCGCAGCCTCCGCGGCCATCTCGCCGAGCATCGTTCCCGCGACGGCGCCGCCGACACTCACGCCCGCCCCTCGTTAGGCGCCGCCGGCTTTGCTCGCCAGATAAATCGTCGCAATCCCGCCGGTCAGCGGCAGCGAGCGTGCGGCGACGAGGCCGTTCGCTTCCAGTAGAGTGATCATCGCGTCGCCGCTGGGAAATTTTTCGATCGAAGCGCCGAGATAATCATACGCCTGTTGCTCGCCAGTGACTTGACCGGCGACCCACGGCAGGCAGCGGTGGAGATAGAACTGGTATGGACCACGCAGCAGTCCGCGCGGGAGCGAAAAATCGAGCACGAGGAGCCGGCCGTCCGCGGTGAGAACGCGCGCCATTTCCCGCAGCGCCGCGCCCCAGTCCGCCATGTTGCGCAGACCGAAAGCGACCGTGACGGCCTCGAAGCTCGCGTCCGCAAAGGGCAGTTGCAGCGCGTCGGCCACGACGGTGTTCGTGAGGCCTTTGTCCCGCGCAATCGCCAGCATTTCTGCGGAGAAATCGGCGCCGGTGATTTCCGTTGCGGGAAGTTTTTTCTGGATTGCGAGGGCGAGATCGCCGCTCCCGGTGGCGAGGTCGAGGAGCCGCGGCGGTCGCCATTGCCTGACGATCTCCGAAGCGCGATGTCGCCACCAGAAGTCCGCGCCGCCGCTGAGCAGATGGTTCGCGAAGTCGTAACGGCGCGCGATCCGGTCAAACATCGAGCGGACCTTTGCCGGGTTGCGATCGACGGAAAGGAGTGGCTCGGGCTGCACGGAGTCACACTTAGCGGCAGTCCGCCGCGATCGCGAATCCTGTGGCCGCGCCTGTTATTCGAGCACTGGGTCGAGCCGTTCTTCCTCGCGCGGGACGAGCTTGTTTTTCTCGATCATCCGGGCGCAGGTATTCCAGCGCAGGAGCGCGTCGTCATTTCCTGGCGGTCGCATCGTCTCGGCTTTTTCAAACCAGTCCATGGCGTCGCGCAGACCTTCGTAGGCGTAGTGGCTCGCGCCCGGTGCACCTTGCGCCAGCTTCGCCTTCGCCCGGCGCTCGGCGAGGATCCCGGCGAAATAGGCGCGCTCGTATTCGCCGGTGACGCGGTCGAGTAACTGTTTGGCCTGCGTATCGCTCACGCCATAGCCCTTGCTAAAGCGATCGGTCACCGCGAGCAGCAGCGTGATCAACGCCTCCTGATTCACGGAGTCGGTCGCGAGGATGTCGAGACAGATGCTTTCGGCTTCGGCTGGTTCGTTGAGGAGCCGGTAGCGCTCCGCTTTTTCAAGGGCGGCGGGAATGGCTTCACGGGAAAGAGGTTTGAGCTCAGTCATATGTTCGTTAGGCGTTAGGCGCGGGCGCGCGTTGTTTTTCACGGCGGATCTTTTTCCAAATCCAGCCGAGCGGATCGTAGTAGTCATCCACGACCCGTTCCTTCAGCGGAATGATCGCGTTGTCGGTGATGTGGATCTCTTCCGGACAGACCTTGGTGCAGCACTTCGTGATGTTGCAGAAGCCGATGCCCTGAGCTTCGCGCAACTCCGTGACCCGGTCCTCAGTGTCCAGTGGATGCATCTCCAGCGCGGCCGAGTAAACGAAGAAGCGCGGCCCGATAAACTGGTCGTGCTTCTGATGATCGCGCAGCACGTGGCAGACGTCCTGGCAGAGAAAGCACTCGATGCATTTCCGGAATTCCTGCACGCGATCGATGTCCTGCTGCGCCATCCGCCAGGTGCCGTCGGGCGCGTCGGGTGGGCGCGGTTTGAATTTCTTGATCCGTTTTTTTACCGCGAAATTCCATGACACATCGGTGATCAAATCCTTCACGCGCGGGAATGCCTTCATCGGCTCGATCGTGACGGGCTGGTCGAGCGGAAGATCGTTCAGCCGGGTCATGCACATGAGCTTCGGCATGCCGTTCACCTCCGCGGAACAGGAGCCGCACTTGCCAGCCTTGCAGTTCCAGCGGCAGGCGAGGTCGTTCGCCTGCGCCGCCTGAATGTCGTGGACGGCGTCGAGCACCACCATGCCTTCGGAGACCTCGGTGGAGTAATCGCGGAATTCTCCACCCCTCATGTCACCGCGCCAGATTCGGAAAGTGGCGGTCTTCATACGGTCACAAGTCGCGGTCTCCCGCTGGTTAGCGCACACGCCTCGTGTGCTGGTCGCGCTGTTCCCGCGCGACGAACTTTTCGTGAGGCGGGATTGTCCGGAGATGGGTCGTGGTTAGGCAAAGTTCGCGACGGTGGAACACCGTCGCCGGCACACGAGACGTGTGCGCTAACCAGGTAAAACCCTTTGCTCATCCCATCTCCTCGATGACTCGTTTCAAATCGTCCCGCATTTCCGGGATGGCGTCGCGCCGAATTTGCATCGCGCCGTCGTCTTTCCAGACCACGGTATTGACCTGCGCAAACTCCGCACTTTTCTCCGGGTAATCTTCGCGGAACTGCGCGCCGCGGCTTTCCTTGCGCTCGAGCGCAGCGCGCGTGACGGCTTCGGAAACGGTGAGCAGATTCGCGAGATCGAGCGCGGTGTGCCAGCCGGGATTGAACTCGCGATTCCCTTCGACGCCGACGTGGGCGGCGCGTTTCCAGAGCGCGCCGAGGCCTGCGAGCGCAGCCTGCATTTCGTCTTCGCGCCTAACGATGCCGACTTTGTCCTGCATCATCTCCTGCAAATCCTTCTGCACCTGATAGGGACTTTCTCCCCCGGCGTCGCCACGCTCGAACGGTTGCAAGCCCTTCTGCGCCGTCCGTTCGACCTGTTCCGGTGCGATTTCGCCTAACGAATTCTCGAGAGCGAACTTGGCCGCGAATTCGCCGGCCCGTTTCCCGAAAACCAGGAGATCGGAAAGCGAGTTGCCACCGAGCCGGTTGGCCCCGTTGATTCCCGCGGCGCATTCACCCGCGGCGAACAATCCCGGCACGCGCGACATCTGCGTGTCGGGATCGACCCGGATGCCGCCCATCACATAATGGGTCGTCGGCCCGACCTCCATCGGCTCCTCGGTGATGTCGATATCGGCCAGTTGTTTGAACTGGTGATACATGCTCGGGAGCTTCTTTTTGATGTGCTCCGCGCCGTCCGCGACCTTGCCTTTGATCCAGGCGATATCGAGAAAGACGCCGCCGTGCGGGCTTCCACGCCCGGCCTTGATCTCGCGCACGATGCAGCGCGCGACATGATCGCGGGTGAGCAGCTCCGGGGGCCGGCGCGCGTTCTTGTCTCCCTGGCAATAACGCCAGCCTTCCTCCGGATTGTCTGCGGTCTGCGTTTTGTAGTTCTCCGGGATGTCGTCAAACATGAAACGGCGACCTTCTTTGTTCGTTAGGATGCCGCCTTCGCCGCGCACGCCTTCGGTCACGAGAATCCCGCGCACGCTCGGCGGCCAGACCATTCCCGTGGGATGAAACTGGATGAACTCCATGTCGATCAATTCCGCGCCGGCCTGATAACCTAACGAGTGTCCGTCGCCGGTGTATTCCCAGCTATTGCTGGTGATCTTGAAGGCGCGCCCGATCCCGCCGGTCGCGAGCACCACCGCCTTGGCGCGGAAGATCTTGAACCGGCCGCGCTCGCGATCGTAGCCGAAGGCGCCGACCACCCGGTCGCCCTCTTTCAGGAGCGTGAGAATGGTGTGCTCCATGTGCACGTCGATGCCCTGATGGATGCCGTGGTCCTGCAAGGTGCGGATCATCTCGAGCCCGGTGCGATCGCCGACATGCGCGAGGCGCGGATATTTGTGGCCGCCAAAATTGCGCTGCAGAATCCGCCCGTCCTTCGTGCGATCGAAGACCGCCCCCCAGGCCTCGAGTTCGCGCACTCGCGCCGGCGCTTCCTTCGCGTGCAACTCGGCCATCCGCCAGTTATTGACGTATTGCCCGCCGCGCATGGTGTCGGAGAAATGCACCTGCCAGTTATCGCGATCGTCGACGTTGGCGAGCGCGGCGGCGATCCCGCCCTCGGCCATGACGGTGTGCGCTTTGCCTAACAATGACTTGCAAACCATTCCGACCTTCACGCCCGCGGCCGAGGCTTCAATCGCGGCGCGCAAACCTGCGCCGCCCGCGCCGATGACCAGCACGTCGTGGGTAAAAGTTTCGTACTCGGCCATCGAGGCGATTCTAAAGTAGTCGGAAGTCGTGCCACACGCCTAACGAACATAGGCGAACGTAGATGTCGGAAAAGGCCACCCAGCAAAGACTCATCCAGGCCCAGAGCATGTGGCGTTGGTTGAAGCAGCCGACACAGGCGTAGGCCTGGGCGCAGGCGGGTGACTTGGAAAATTGATCGAGAAAACCGCCGACGAGATGTCGTAACGAATGACACCCAAAGGTATAACCGCCCAGCAGCACGACATTGACCGCGAGCACGAGCGTGCCCACGCCGATCCCAAACGAAACCGCGCCGGTCGCCGGGTCGGCGAACCAAAGCGCTTTCCAGACATCGTGCAGAAGGACGAGAAGGAAAAGCAGCGCGACGTAGAGAAAGTAGCGATGCACGTTCTGCATGATGAGCGGGAAGGAACGTTCGCCGAGGTAGGTCGTGCGCGGCTCGCCGACGGTGCAAGCTGGCGGGTCGGCCCAGAAGGCTTTGTAATAAGCGCCGCGATAGTAATAACAGGTGAGTCGAAAACCACCCGGCGCCCAAAGCACGAGCAGCGCGGGCGAAAACAAGAGCCACGCCGGCCACCAGCCGGGCTTCGGCCCGAACCACGCATGCGGCGAAGAGCCGAAAATTTCCGGCGAATAAAACGGCGAAAGATAAGGGCCGAAATAATAGTTCCGTCCCTGGAAAGCGGCCCAGGTCGAGTAAACGACAAACGCGCCGAGGCCGAGGAAGACGGCCAGCGGTTGCGTCCACCAGACGTCTTTCCGCATGGTCTGGCCAAACGAGCGGCGAGGGAGCGTCAATTCGGCGTGCGTCATCTCCGGCTCCGGGTTAGCAAGCGCAGTTTCATTTGGCAAGAAGATCCGACATTTCGTCGGGTCGCCTCAAAACGACACCGCTCGTTTCATTCTGCCATCGGCGCAGTTGCGCTGATGAATGAAATGAAGCAAAAACATCGCGCTCGGTTCGTGCTACCACGGATCGGGTGATCTCACATGAGACGCTTGGCTCCTTTTCTTATTATCGGGCTCGTTGCGGTGCTGACTTTGGTCGGCGCGAAGATCCTGCTGCGGGCCAACGCCCGCGCGATCTCCACCAATTCGACGAACCAGCCTCTCCTCGGAGCGGCGCAGACCGGACTCGGGCATGCTCGCGGACCGGTCGACGCGCCAGTGACGCTCGAGGAGTTTGGCGATCTGCAATGCCCGGCCTGCGCCGAGACGGCGGTTGCAGTCCGGCAGCTGGAACAGGAACAACACGACCGTCTGCGGTCGGTCTTTTATCAATTTCCCCTGGCGATGCATCCTCACGCGCGAGAGGCGGCGGCGGCGGCGGAGGCGGCCTCGACTCAAGGCCACTTCTGGGAGATGCACGACCTCCTCTATGAGCACCAAAAGACCTGGGCAGATTCGCCCAAGGTGCAGACGGAGTTTGAGGAGTTGGCGCTTCAGCTTCAGTTGAACATGTCGAAATTTCGGCGGGACTTGCTGGATCCGGCGACGGCCGCGGCCATTGAACAACAGCGCACCTACGGCGTTTCGCGCGGCGTGAAAAATACGCCCACGCTGTTTTTCAACGGACAGGAATGTCTCCCGCCGTTCACGCTGGAACATCTGCGGGAAGCGTTTGCCGCCGCGCTTGCCGAAAAAAAGAAATCCTGAGATGGCGAAGAAGCGAAAGCAGGCGGGGAAGAGTCACGAGCCGGAACCGCTGGCTCGGATTCGCACCGTCTTTCTCTTCGTGATCGGATTTCTTTCCCTGGTTGGACTCGCTGACGCGACCTACCTCACCGCGGCGCATCTTTCGGGAATCACCTCGCTCTGTGGCGATTCGTTAGGCTGCTCCCAGGTGCTGGGCAGCCGCTACGCCTCGATCGCGGGGATTCCGACGGCGGTTTTTGGGATGATTGGTTACTTCCTGGCCTTCAGCGCGACGACGCTGGCGCTCTTCGAATACCGATGGGCAATGTCGCTTCTCGCCGGGGTGGTCACGGTGATGTTTATCGGCACGCTCTGGTTTCTCTATCTCCAAGCCGGAGTGCTGCACGCATTTTGTCCATTTTGCCTGCTCTCGGCGGGGCTGGTCTTCGGGATGGCAGGATTGCTTTTGGCAAATCCTCGCTCCCGCTAAGTCTTCAAAAGGCCGGGTGAAGAGGGCGTTTCTGGCTCGAAACAATAGACATGACGAAGATGTAATGTATTGCATAAGTATCTATAAATAATATATTTACAACAGAATCAGACTTCATCTAAACCCCGAGATTCGCTCCCCTCCCAGAATTTTCTCGCAATTTTCCCGCGGCTCTATACTTCTCTCGCCGCTCCACCCATCCCAAAATGAATAAGAAGAACTCAAAACAACACGCATTCTTTAATCTGCGAGCCCTTCTTGGCTTCGCTCTCTGTCTCCTTGGTGCCGTTTTCGGTATTCTCGCTTATAGCAGCGCTACCGGCTCCGCGGCCAAGGCTCAAGGCGCCTCCAAGCAGGCGAGCACGAAACCAATTGTTTCGGCTCCAGCCCCGGTCGATTTCCGGCCGGTCACAGCGCTTCGCACGCGTCCGTTGCGCGAGATCACACCGATCCGCCCGTCGATGGCTCCGGGTCACGACCATGCCGAGCCGATGCAGCCGCGGCCTCCTTCTCAAGGCGCGGGTCCTGATACGGTGCGGCAAGGCCGGCCCGGCCGAATCACCTCGGCGCCGGCGCCGGGCAGCACGAGCTTTGACGGTGTGGGTGTTGGACTGGCGGGCTTTGCCCCTTCCAGCAATCCGCCGGATGTAAACGGCCGCGTCGGTGGGACGCAGTATGTGCAGTGGAACAACACGAGCTTTGCCGTTTTCGATAAGGTGACGGGAGCCCTGCAGTATGGCCCGGCCGCCGGCAATACCCTTTTCCAGTCGCTGGGCGGCGTCTGCGCTTCCCATAACGATGGCGATCCGGTGGTCTCTTATGACATTCTCGCCGGCCGTTGGATTCTCTCCCAGTTCGTCGTCGGCGGCCCGACCGGCAGTGCGTCGCACCAGTGCGTGGCGGTCTCTGCCACCGGTGATGCCACGGGCTCCTATTATCTCTACGACTTTGTCACGGACACCGTGAACTTCGTCGACTACCCGCACACCGGTGTCTGGCCCGATGGCTATTATATGACCGGACACGTTTTCAATGCGGCTGGCACCGCTCTGGTCGCAGCTCGTGTCTACGTCTTTGAACGGGAGAAAATGATCCTTGGCCAGGCGGCGCGGATGCAAAGCGCAAATCTCACTACATACGGGGGCAGCTTTCAGTACCGGCTTCCTCCCGGCTGATCTCGATAGCTTGACGCCCCCGGCGGCGGGCGAGGCAGAGTTCATCCTCGGGCCTCACCCCACCACCCTGTCGCTGACGGCTTCGACTCGCGTCGCCGTTACGTGGGGTGCTACACCGACAATCGCGCTGACGGAGTCAACGATTACCAACGCGACCTATACCACTGCCTACTGTGTGAGTACGCGGCCGTCTCTGTGTGCCGCAATCCGGCCAAGCGAGCGCGGCTGCTCTCGATAACCTAAAGAGCCATTTCATGCATCGCCTGGCCTATCGGAACAATGGCAGCCAGGCCAGCCCCCAGGAGTCCCTCATGGCTAACATCACGGTGCGAGGTGCTACCACCAACACCACTCACGATGCCGTCCGCTGGTATGAATTTCGCAACAGCGGCGGCGCGACCACCACCCCGACGATCTTCCAGCAGTCGACCTATGACCCAGATATTAACTTTCGCTGGATGGGGTCGGTGGCGATGGACAAAGACCAAAACATCGCTCTCGGTTACAGCAAGTCGAGTTCGACGACGTTTCCGGGCATTTGGATTACGGGCCGCTTGGGTACCGACACGATCAATACTATGGGCGCAGAAGTGCAGATGCAGGCCGGCGCTGGTTCCCAGGATTCGACCGGAGGCAATCGTTGGGGGGACTATAGTTCCATGACTCTTGATCCGATTGACCAGTGTACTTTTTACTACACGAATGAATACTTAAAGACCACCGGTGCCTTTAACTGGTCTACTCGTGTGGCTTCCTACCGTTTCCCATCCTGTTCCGACGCCGCGGCTTTCGGAACGCTCACGGGCACCATTACCTCGGCGGAAACGGGTGCTCCGATTTCCGGCGTAACTGTATCGGTCGACAACGGCTATGCCTCGGCTACTAATGCCGCCGGCGTCTATACAATCCTCGTTCCGGCGGGCGGCTACACCGCGGTGGCGGCCGATGCCGCGCGTAACTGCACGGTCGCTTCGCCAGCCTCCGCCCCCGTCAGTGTCAATGTCGGCGCCAGCACCACGCAAAACTTCACGATGGCGGGCGCCTCGAAGATCGAGGGCAATGGCTTCACCATCGATGACTCTGGAACCGGCAACGGCAACGGAGTCGTGAACCGGAATGAGTGCTTCCTGGTGAACACCAACATCAAAAACAACGGCTGCGCCACCGAGACCGCCATTGCCGCAACCCTGACCACATCGACGGCGGGCGTAACGGTAGTCAACGGCAGCAGCAACTATCCCGACCTGGTGATCGATGCGAGTGGTAACAACACCACTCCTTTCCAACTGGTGACTTCGAACAGTTTCGTTTGTGGCACGGACATCGCCCTTTCGCTGAATCTGACCTATGCCGGCGGCTCGAAGATGATTACTTATAGCGTGCCGACCTGCGCGGGTGGCGCGAATCAGACGATTCCGGCCAGTTCGATTACGACCAGTGACCCCTCCCAGCCCGACCGTTTGGGCCGTGACGGAGTCCCGAGTACGTGTGCCGGCAAGGCTTGCCCCGGCCCGATCAATACTTCCGGAACCCGTAACTACAAGACCTTTACCTTCACCAATACCAGCGGAGCGGCCAGGTGCTTCACCGCGACGATCAATGCGGCCTTGGGCGGCGCTGACATTCAGAGTGCGGCCTATCAGAATCTTTATACTCCGCCGGTCGTGCAAGGCGACCCGACAGGAAATATGTGTCTGAATTACCTTGGTGACTCTGGAATTTCCGGGTTGGGGAACACGGTGGGATCCGCTTCCTACTCCTTTAACGTAGCGCCGCAGTCCAACTTCGTCATCGTGGTCAATACGGCCGCCGGCTCGACCAACTCCTCGGTGTTCACCGGGACCATTTCGGGCTTCATCGATGACAATCCAGGGCCTGGGCCTTGTCCGAGCGCGCCGATTCCCAATCTGGTCTCGGCGGCATCGCGGTTGAACCACGTGGGAGTGGGTAACTTTGACGTGACGATGCCGTTGACCGGGCCGACCGGGGTGGAAGACCGGCAGGCGAGCACCTACAACATTGTGCTGACGTTCGACCAGCCGATGACCTCGGGCATGGTGCGGCGACTTCGGGGACGGCCAGTCCGGGGCATCGCCGAGCTTTAGCGGCAACACCATGACGGTGCCGCTGAGCGGGATTACCGATCCGGAAGTGGTGGGCATGACGGTGAACAGCATCAACGGACAGGCGACCAGCGCGAGCGTGAACGTCGGGTTCCTGGTGGGTGACGCAAATGCGGACCGCTTCACCAACGGGGGCGACACGGTTCAGGTGCGCGGGCTGGCAGGGGCGGACGTGGACGGACGAATTTCCGGGCGGACGTGAACCTCGACGGCTTCATCAATGGCGGCGACGCGGCGATTGTGCGCGGCAAAGCCGGCAACTCGCTGCCATAACCGGTAGGAGAAATCCAGAAACACAAAAGATTTATCTTCCCAAGAGGCAGAGAATAAGACACAAGCAATTTATCGAAATGAAAAAACTATTCATTACACCATGATGGCGGCACTGGGTTGCAGCCTGGCCGCGGTCTCGACCAGTTCGGCGCAAAGCGCGAGCCTTCAGCTACAACGACGCGAAACGGGGTACCGAACGCGGGGACTTACACTCCGGGATCGAGCTTTACGTTTTCGATTAGCCTGGCGTTTGTGCCGGGAGGAAATATTAACAACCTGGAAGGGTTATCCTATTGGTTTCAGCAGAACCAGGCGGCGCCCTTCAACTTTGCGATCACCTCGCGAGATGTGACGGGAAGCCAATTTACGGATCTGCAGAGCCCGAGCCTGAGCTATCCGCAAAACCTGATTCCGAGCAATGCGAATGACCTGGGGGCGCTCCTGCCGGGATTGACCGGAATCGGGGCGGGGAACTACTTCATCGCGAACCTCACGGTCGCGATCAATGCGGGAGCAGCGCCGGGCGTCTATACGCTGCAGAACGTGACCAGCGGGGGCAAGACCGCCTTCATCTTCAACGACGCGGGAACGGGCTTTGCGATTCCGGCGTCGACCTACACGGTGACGGTGGTGCCGGAACCGACCAGCTTGGCCTTGGTCGCGCTGGGCTTGAGTGGTCTGCTCGGCTTTGCCCTGCGCCGCCGCGCTGCCCGGTCGTAGAAAATCCTTTTAGCAGGCAGGTGTCTTTTCACCTGCAGCGCGCTTGCTCTGGAAACGGAGCAAGCGTTTTTCTTGTGCGAGCACCGCATGCGAGCGGCTTCCGTGCGAACCAGTTAAATTCGCATCGCATTTCGGAACAACCGGTGGAAGAAGGACTGGACCGCGATAGTGTAGTCCGATGAGATTTGCAGTTTGTCGAAGCTTCGGTCTTCTTTTCGCCACCATCGTATTTGTGACTGCCATGCCCGAAAAGCTCCTCGCTGGTGAGACTGGGATCGACGGGATTATCTCCATGTCTCCCGCTCGACCCGGACCTTTACGAAAGGACGAGGTCGCGGAGGTGCCTGCTCCCAACATGACCTTTGCGGTGAAGAAAGGAACTGAGAAGGTGGCCACTTTCACGACTGACGAGAAAGGTCATTTTCACGTCATCCTGTCGTCGGGACATTACATCGTCACTCGCGAGGCTCCTCAAGCCGGGATTGGTTATTGGCAGTTTGAAGTCGACGTCGCCGCTGGCCAGATGGCCTCGGTGCGTTGGTTGGCCGATAGCGGCATGCGTTGATTTCGATTGGGATCTAACTCTCCGGCAAACGTCTTATACATCGACCATGCAGTCCTGATTTCGCCCGCAGCGTTCATGAAACTTTCCACCCTTCTCTTCCTCGCCGCGTTGAGTCTCCAGTTGGCTTCCTGTTCCGAGAAGCCGACCGCCGCCAAGTCCACTGAATCAGAAGAGACCAAGGAATCCGCGTCTCGCGGCGAGAAAGAAGAAGCGGATGCTGACGAAAAGTCCGAATCCGAAGCGGCTCCGGAGCCGGAGGAGATCGGTGAAGATTGTGTGGGCTTCCTTCGCGCCACCCGGTCGGTTCTGACCGATGGTGCAGCAACTGAGTGCCCCGATTGTCCGCAAGGAAGCAATACTTCTCATGAGGTCTTGAAGTTCGAGACTTTCGAGATCGACAAGGTCACTACTTCGGAAGGAAGCTGTGAAGCTTCGGTGCGGATTCATGCCGTCTTCAATCCTAGTGCCGGCGGGAAAATCGTTGGCGGTCTGACCGGTTGGATCTCGCCCGAACAGAAGGACTCCTACGCCCACGGGAAGACGCCGGCGGGTCGGCAGATCTACAAAGTGAAAATTATCTACCGTCGCCCCTTGGGATACTGGAAGCCGATCGAATTTACTAAGGGCGACTGATCCTGGTCTGCCTCCGCCCCTAAAAAGCGACAGGCTAGCGTCCTGGTTACAAGCCTTGGGCGGACTTTCCCCCTGCGCCTCTTCCTATCTGCCCGATCTGTGCAAATTTCAGGTCGATGCGTTTCGAGGACAACGCCCTGCTTTTTGGCTTCGACCCGACCCCGCGGATCGTCGCGATCGAGCTCGGGGAAAGTGGGACGGTAAAAGTCTACCGGCGTGAACAGGGAGGCGCGACGGCCTGCGACGTGGAGGAGTTTCATCCTTTCGTCTGGACCGATGGAGACGTCTCTGATCTTGGCCTAACGAATGCAGAAAGGCTGGCCGGCGATTTGAAGTACAATTGGCTGGTCACGACCAACAGTTGGAAGGAATTGATCGCGCTGCGCAACGGGTTGAAGAAAGCCGGCCGGCCATTCTTCGCGCTGAGCGATCCAGTGCAGCATTACCTCACGCATACCGGTCGCACGCTCTTCAAGCAGCTCCCTTTTGAGGAGCTGAAACGGATGCAACTCGAGGTGATCGGCAACGACGACCACATCACCAGCATCGCGGTCTCCGATCAGACCGGGTGGGAGGAACTGATTGAGGTGAGCCCCGACGCGATCGAAGAATCGGAGCATGCAGCGATCAAGCGCCTAACGAGTCTGATCAGGGAGCGCGACCCGGACGTGATCGAGGGACACAACCTCTTTAAGAGCGACCTGCCGTTGCTCGTGGCGCGGGCGCGCAAGGCCAAGACAAAACTGGATTGGGGCCGGAGCGGCGGCTTCCTCCGCTCGCGTCCCTCGCGGCTGCAGATCGCGGAAAAGACGATCGATTATCCGAAGTTCACAATCGAAGGCCGCCATTTCGTCGATACCTTTCTGCTCGCGCAGTTTTACGACGTCGGGATGCGGACGCTCTCCGGTTTCGAGCGCAGCGACGTGGCGCAGCATTTTGGCCTAACGAATATAACTGAAGTCTCAGAGTTAGCCGGCCCGGAACTCGAGCGGACGTGGCGGGAAGACCCAGCCGGCTATCGCGAACGTGCCCTCTGTGCGGTGCGGGAGACACGCGCGGTCGCGGACCTCCTGAGCCCAAGCTACTTCATCCAGGCACAGATTTTTCCCTATAACTACCAGGACGTGATCGTGCGCGGCAACGCCACTCGAATCAACGCGCTTTTCCTTCGCGAATATCTCCGCCAGCGACACAGCATTCCGGAAATGCCGATGGCGCGCGGCTTCGAGGGTGGCTACACCGATATCTTCTTCGCCGGCGTGGCGCGGAACGTCTGGCATTGTGACGTCGCCTCGCTCTATCCGTCGATCATGCTCCAGTTCGACTGCTTCCCGGTGAATGATCAACTGCAGATCTTTCGCCATTTACTGACCGATCTCCGCACCTTTCGACTCAAAGCGAAGGGCGACATGCGCGAGGCGAAAGATGAGCCAACCCGGCGTTACTTCCATGCGCTGCAGAATACCTTTAAGATCCTGATCAATAGCTTTTACGGCTATCTCGGTTTCGCTCAGGGTAACTTCGCCGACTTCGAAGCCGCCGCACGGGTGACTCAGACCGGGCGTGACTTGCTCAAACAGATGATCGAATGGCTTCAGGCGCAGGGCGCGCAGGTCATCGAAGTGGATACCGACGGCATTTACTTTGTTCCGCCGGAGAAGAAGGATATCGACCAGCTTCAGAGTGGCCTGGCGAAAGAGCTGCCACTTGGTATCGAGGTGGAGTTCGACGAGCAATTCGAAGCGATGTTCAGCTACAAGGCCAAGAACTACGCGCTGCTCGATAAGGAGGGGGTGGTCACGCTCAAGGGGGGCGCTCTGAAGTCACGCGGATTGGAGAAGTTTCAGCGCGTTTTTCTCGAGCAAATGATCAAACTCCTGATGGAGGAAAAGCCGGAAGCGATCCCCGATCTGCGAGACGAATTTGAGGACAAGATCCGTAGTCGCGCCTGGCCGATCGAGATGCTGATGAAGACCGACACGCTTCAGGATTCGCTCGAGAAGTATCGCCAGAAAATCGCCGGGGGAGGGCGCAACCGGGCAGCCGCTTATGAGCTTGCCCTGGCGAGCGGTCGTGACTACAAACCGGGAGACCAAATCAGCTACTACGTTAAGGCAACCCCGAAGAAAGTTGCAGCCTACGAGGCCGCGAAACTGGCAGCTGACTTTGACCCGCAGGAGCGCGACGAAAACGTGGAATACTACAGCGCCAAACTCGATGAACTGGTAAAGAAATTTGCCGGGATCACGGCCCCCAAGAAGTCTCCGAGACAGGAGACACTCGGGTTCTAACGAAAGGAGACCTAGCTATGGAAATGCCTCAAACGAGGTCTTGCGCCTGGCGCACCGGCAGAGCGGGCATTCGTGTGCGACTCGCCTGCGACATTTCAGAACCGGACTATCTCTCCACGAGCATGGAGATGTCACAAGACGGCGAGGCGTGGAATCGCTTTTTCGACGCCCGGCTGAAGCGCCAATAGCCTGGCCGGCGGCGCGAGAGGAGCACTCGTTAGGCATTCGGCGCGCAACCGTCAATTCGTAACGCAGCGACCGGACCGGATCCACGCAAGGGGCGCGGCGAGCGGGCAGGTAACCCGCGAGCGGGGCTATGGTGATCAGACCTAACGGCCCTGCGATGAAGGTCACGGGTCGTGTGCCGTGATCCCGAAGAGGATCGAGCTGAGAAAGCGCGCAAGGGAAAACGCGGAGCAAATCCCCGCCGCGAGTTTCCAAGTCCCACCGAGAACGAGTCGCAGGATATTACCGCGAGTCGCGCCGAGGGCGAGCCGGATGCCGAGCTCCTTATAACGCTGGGTCACGAGATACGCGATCACGCCGCAAACGCCGAGCGCGGCGCGGGCGAGCGCGAAGTCGGAGAAAACCGCGATCAGCCAACCGCGAGAAGGCGAGAAGTTGCTGCGCCTTTCGGGTAGTGTTGGTCGGACATCGTAGCGTGGGCGGTCACGACATTCTTCGGGTTGAACCCCGGATCGGTCCCGGCGAGCCTAGCGAACCTGCGAATCATGAGCGCGCAGCCGATGAGAAGAATGGCGGCGAGCGCGACCTCGGCGAAGACAAGGTCATTGCGCGAGCGCGCGTCGCTTCGGCCAGAGTGGCGGCGAAGCCAGTTGCTTTCCAGGCCGGCCCAACGCCG
This sequence comes from uncultured Verrucomicrobiae bacterium, assembly GCA_963831805.1. Taxonomy (GTDB): domain Bacteria; phylum Verrucomicrobiota; class Verrucomicrobiia; order Chthoniobacterales; family UBA10450; genus Palsa-1392. Next base: position 1,241,446 of record CAWHRN010000005.1, read on the forward strand.
AAGACCACTCCGCAAATCGACGAGATCCCGATGACGAAAATCACCGCTGCGCCGTCGATCCGCGCGTGGAGCAGTTGCGGGATGTTTTCGATCGCGAAGCGCCGCAGCAAATCGAGGCTCCAGATTGCGATCGCGAATCCGGCCGCGCCGCCGATCGTGGCGAGGAAGGAGCGCCGCCCCAGTGAGCAGTTGAGCGATCAACCGCCGCCGGCTCGCGCCCAGCGCCGCGCGCAACGCCAGCTCCGAAGCACGCGCCTTGCCGAAGGAGAGCATGAGATTGGCGACGTTGGCGCAGGCGATTGTGAGGAGGAGCACGACCGCGACGAGAAGGACGAGCAGGAGGAAATGCGCGTCGGGGTGCTGCTCATAGAAGGGATCGGCCGATGCCATCGGCGTCCGCATTCTCACCGTCGGCGTGGGGAAAACGAAACCCTTAGGCATCACTCCGACGATGGTGCAGGACTCGCCGTTTAAGCTGACCGGCTGCCCGAGAACATCGGCGCGCCCCGCCGAACTTCGAACGCCAGAGAGCATTGCTCAGAATGACGACACGCTCGCGTCCCGGCTGCGCTTCGGCTTCGAGGAAGCCGCGACCGAGGGAGGGCGCGACCTGCAGCGTCGGAAAAAGGGAGGGTGTGATCTGTTGGCCCAAAGCCAGCTCGGGTTCGCCGCGGCCTTCGATCGTGTAGCCGTTGCCCGTATAGGCAGCGCGCGACTGAAAATTATTCGGCGCGGAGCACGACCATCGGATCGACGCGCGCGGCGCGATGCGCGGGAAGCCAGCAGGCGCGGGCTTGCGCCAAGACGAATTGGCAGGATCCGTTTCTAATCGACACTTTGGCCGCGGCCTATGCCGAGCAGGGAAATTTCGGGTTCTCCGCGGTGACGCCGTAAGCTAACGCGCGTTAGATTACGCGAGCGGAATTCCGTTCGCCTGACCCGGGCGTGCCGGCATAGGTGCTCGCGGCAAAGCATCCCAGGCGATCCAGACGAGGCGCCAGGCGTAGATCGCGCCGACGCAGAGGATTCCGAGCCAGACCCATTCGAAGCTGAGGGCGATAACCCGGTTGAGCGGTGAGCCGTGGCCGGGCGCGCCATTCGGGATCGTGATGGCGAGGAGCGGCGAGGTCTTCATCACCGGATAAAGAACGAGCAGGCTGCCGAGGCAGACGAGCATGCCGGTTAGCGGCGGCAGCCAGCGCCAATTCGGTTGCGCGAGATTGATCCAATGCTGCGCCAGGCAGACAAATGAGATGACGAGAATCGGAAAGTGCAACGAGGCCCAGATCGGCACGAAATTTATTTCGGCGCCGCCCTGGCCGAGCACCAAGTAGGGAAAGCTGGAATTTCCGAGCCACCAAAGAATGAAGATCGACTGCGCGATAATGCCGGCGATCGAGCTGCTGCGGCGCACCTGTTTCGCCTGACGTTCCGGCGAAGCAAGCCGCCGTGGATCCCAATCGGTCGTCCATTTTTCGAGCAGATGAAATTTGCCCAGGCAAGCCTCGATCACGGCAAAGGCGAGTGTGAGAAAAAAGAGCGTCGGCAACGCGAGCCGGAGCGAGCGGTAGAGAAGGTGTGCCAATTCGCGGGTCGGGTTGGCCGTCGCATTCAGGACCAGCGAAGGCACGATCGCCGGGATAAGCAGGAGGACGAGGCTGACTTTGATCGCGATCCAATAAAACGGGAAAAGAACCGGACCAATCAGCTGCCGGCCGAAGGTGACCGTGCGGTGTTCCGCTTGGTAACGCGACGCGACGAGGATGGGCGCGCCGTGTTGTTTCAATAACGCGGCGACTTCTTCGTCGCTCATCGGTCGACCGAGGCCGGCGGCGCGATCGTCGATTTCGGATTGGAGATTGGCGGCGAGTTCAGCGGTAATGTCGGCGCGCTGGGCTTTCGGGAGCCAGAATTTTACGGCGGTGAGGTAGCGATCGAGGAGTTGCATGGTGCTTTATTCGTTAGGTTAGATAATGCGGGTGAGAGAAGCGTTGATCGACTCGAGCTCGGCGAGGAGCTGTTTGAGAATGGCGCGCCCGTCGCGCGAGAGTTTGTAGAAGCGTTTCCGGCGATTGTTTTCCTCGCGCCATTCGCTCTCGAGCAGGCCCTGGGTCTCGAGCCGGCGGAGCAGAGGATAGAGCGTGCCTTCATCGATCTCGATCCCGAGAGCAGCCAGGTCCTTGCGCAGGGTGTAGCCGTAGTGCTCGCGGCGGAGCTGGGCGAGGACCGCCACGATGAGGAGGCCGCGGCGCAGCTCGAGGCGGAGATTATTGAAAAGATCGGAGTTAAGATCGCTGCTCATTACGGTGTGCAACACACTATGTAAGACACAGTATGTGCGACATCGTAGAGTTGGTCAATCGATTTTTTTTGTGACGAAATGAACCGGGGAACGAGATGCGCTTTTCTCGCCTAACGAGAAGGACTTTGTGGTTGCCAAGGAGAGCCGGCCCCGGCCAGGATATCTTATGAATCCACGTGCTCTGCTCGCCCTCGCGCCGCTTTTCGCGGTCGTTTCGCTTACCTTTGGTGCCGATGATTTCTCCGAAATCAAAGCGGAGGTGACGAAGGGCCACGACGCGGCGATCAAGCGGTTGCAGGATTGGATCAAGCTTCCTTCGATCGCGGCCGAGAATTTGAATTACCCGCAGGGTCCGGAGTTGATGGCGCAGATGCTGAAGGACGCCGGTTTCCAGCAGGCGACGATCGTGTCGACCGAGGGGAAGCCGGGTGTCTTCGCGACGCTCGATGCCGGCGCGGCGAAAACGATCGGTCTTTATTTCATGTATGACGTGAAGCAGTTCGATCCGAAGGAATGGTCATCGCCGCCCCTCGAGGGGAAATTGGTCGACAAACCGAATCTCGGGAAAGCGATCGTCGGGCGCGGCGCGGTGAACCAGAAGGGACCGGAGGCGGCTTTTCTCGCGGCACTCCATGCCTTCAAGAGCGCGGGGAAAAAGCTCCCGGTGAACCTCGTTCTCGTGGCGGAGGGTGAGGAGGAAATCGGTTCGCCGCACATCGGGCAGATCGTGCACAAGCCCGAAGTGCAGGCGGCGCTGGCGAAGTGCGAAGGCATCTTCATGCCTTCGGCGATGCAGAGCGTGGATGGCGTGGTCACCGTAAGCCTCGGCGCGAAAGGCGTGATCGAGTGCTCGCTCACCTCGAGCGGCGAAAAATGGGGACGCGGACCGGCGAAGGACATTCACTCGTCGTTGAAAGCGATGGTGGACAGCCCGGCCTGGCATCTCGTCCATGCGCTCGACACGCTCGTCTCGGAGGACGGCAACAACATCACGATCGAAAATTATCCGAAGCCGCGCGCCCTGACCGACGTCGAGAAAAAGATGATCGCGGAAGCCTCGAAGCGGGAGAACGAAGCGCAGCGAATGAAGGTGCTCGGGGTCAAACATTGGATCGACGATCTCCCATGGGAACAGGCGGAGGAGCGCCTCGAGTCGCAGCCGACGGTGAACATTGAAGGCCTGGTCGGCGGTTACACCGGCCCCGGCGGCAAGACGATCCTGCCGCACCAGGCGGTGGCGAAACTCGACCTCCGGCTCGTCCCCGGCATGAAAGCCGACGACGCGCTCGCGGCGTTGAAAGCGCATCTCGCGAAGCACGGCTTCGGCGACATCGAAGTGGACATGACCGGCGGCTACGATCCGACGACGACGTCGGCGGACGCGCCGCTGATCCAGGCGCAGGTCGCGGTCCTGAAACAGGCGGGAATCGACCCGGTGCTCTGGCCTTGGAATGCCGGTTCCTATCCGGGTTACGTTTTCACCAATCCGCCGCTCAGCCTCGCGGCCGGTCATTTTGGTCTCGGTCACGGCAGCGGTGCGCACGCGCCGGATGAGTATTACGTGATCGATTCGACGAATCCGAAAGTGCAGGGCTTCGACGGCGCGACGATGTCCTTCGTCGAGTATCTCTACCAACTGGCGAAGTAACTTATTTACCGAGCGACGTGCGCAGCGGCCAGCGGGCGGCGCTCCGCAAGTTGCCTAACGAGTAAAGGAAATATCCGGCACCGCCGGATCGAGTCTTGCCACGTGTCTGCGAATCCGAGATCAATGCGCAGGTTTTCCACCGGCTCATTTCATGTCGCTCCTTCTCGAACCGGTCTACGTCGCGACCGTCCTTTGTCTGCTCGTCGCCTTTTCGGAATGGCTCTCGCGCCGGAAGTTTTTTAGTTATCTCGGCTCGGCCCTGATCGTCATCCTGGCCGGCGCGCTGCTCGCGAATCTGCGACTGCTCCCATCGTCGCAAAACGCGCCGCCGCTTTACGACGGCGTCTTCCACTATCTCGCGCCGCTCGCTATTTTCTTCCTCCTCCTCGACGTGAAGTTGAAGCACCTGCGGCAGGTCGGTTTGCCGATGCTGCTGCTTTCGGGCTTGGTGCGGTTGGTTCGCTGCTCGGGGGTTATGAGGGCTATTGCCTAACGACCTTTGCGCTCGATCGTCGCTGGTATTCACGCGCTCGTGATTTTCGGTCTTGGCGCACTTGTGAAACAGGATTGGGCGTTCAGCGCGGTCGCGTCGAACGCCAACATCGGCGGCGGCACTTCCGCCGGCGCCCTCGCGACGGCGCTTGGGCGCGGCGATCTCCGCTTGCCGGGAATCCTCGCCGGTTCGTTAGGCATCGCCATTGGCACCTACGCCGGCTTCGCGCTCGCCGAGTTTTGCGCTGAGGCGATCTCCTTTTTGGCGAGACCGTCCCGGGTTTCGCTCCGATAAATTTCGTCGAGGCGCCGCGGCCGAAGGGATGAGGAACCCGGCGCCGGGATCGCTCCTACGTTACGCGGTCATCGCCTGGAAAACCAGAATGCCGAGTTCGATGAGCGACCAAACGCAGAGCCCGGTCAGGAGTGCGTAGACCGCGAAATCGACGAGGTAACCGCGATGGTTTTTTTCGTCGAGGTAATCGGTGCTGAGTTGGCGGAAGGCGCGCAACTCGGCGCGGGTCGCCGGCGCGTGCTGAGTCCGGACCGCGACCGCATCCTCCGCCGGAGCGTGGAAATGGCAGTCGATGCGAGGAGCAGTCCGCTGGCTGGGGCGAGGCGCGCGGTCGTCATGACGCGCGAGCGATCGCTCTGGGGTGAAGTTAGATAGTGGTTTCATGTATGGTGGTTTTGCGTTTCGTGATATCCGGATTTGGATTTCCAGATAACCCGAGGCGACGGCCACGGGGAAAACTCTCAGCCATCCATGCCCCCGCACGATTTTGCGGAAGCGGCCGTGTTCAGGTCACAACTATGCAGCCAGCCGGGAATCGGCGGCGCCAGTCGTAGCGCGAATGGTTTTCATCTGGGCCTTAACTACAGCGGATTCCATGCCTGTCGAGGGCGCCGGCCGAACATGCTGTCTAAGCCGTTGCGGGCGAGCGAGAAGGAGCGAGAGATTTTTCCGTAATTTGCCCACCTCTACAGGTCGCCGGAGACTGAAGGAACCCGGATGAGCTCACCCAGCCATTCTATAACCCGCCGCGAAGCCACACGCTTGCTCGCCGGTGCGAGCGGCGCACTTTTGCTTTCGCCCGCCGTGGCTTTGGCCCAGAAAAACGCCGAGCTCCTCACTCGCACCATTCCTTCGACGGGCGAAAATCTACCCGCCGTCGGCCTCGGCACCTGGCAGACTTTCGACGTTGGCGACGCGCCTAACGAACGCCAGCCGCTCAAGGAGGTGCTCACCCGTTTCGTCCAGCTCGGCGGCAAAGTGATCGACAGCTCGCCCATGTACGGCCGCGCCGAAGAGGTCATCGGCGATCTCGTCAACGAGCTGCAACTCCGTGAAAAGCTTTTCCTCGCGACCAAGGTTTGGACCACTGGCGAAGAGGCCGGTCGCGCGTCGATGGAACGATCGTTCCAGCGTCTCCGAGTCAGGAAGCTCGACCTCATGCAGATCCACAATCTCGTCGACCTCGAGACTCAGCTCGCGACTATGCGCGCCTGGAAAAAGGAAGGTCGCATCCGCTATCTCGGGATCACGCATCACCTCGATTCGGCTTTTCCCGAGGTGGAAAAAATCCTCCGGCGCGAGCCGCTCGATTTCCTCCAGATCAACTATTCCATCATCGACCGCGCCGCGGGGGAACGACTGCTCCCGCTCGCGCGCGACCGCCGCGTCGCGGTGCTGATCAATCGCCCGTTTGCGAGCGGCGACCTCTTCCGCCGGCTCCGCGCGCAGCCGCTCCCGGACTGGGCGGCGGAGTTCGGCGGCAAATCCTGGGCGCAATTTCTTCTCAAGTGGATTCTCGCAAATCCCGCGGTGACATGCGCGATCCCGGCGACGGGCAACGTCAAACACCTCGACGACAATATGGCCGCCGGAGTCGGCCGGTTGCCCGACGAGAAAACGCGTCAGCGCATGGTCCAGTTCGTCGCCGGCGCCTAACGACATGGCTGCGCCAATCCGAATCGCGATGTGGTCGGGCCCGCGCAACATCTCGACCGCGATGATGCGCGCCTGGGGCAATCGCGCCGACACGGCGGTCGTCGACGAGCCGCTCTACGCTTTTTACCTGAAGGCAACCAGCAAGAAACATCCCGGCGCGGAGGAGGTGATCGCTGCGGGCGAAACCGATTGGCGCAAGGTGACCGCGCGCCTAACGAGTGAAGCTCCGCCGGGAAAAGGCATCGTTTACCAGAAGCAGATGACGCATCATCTGCTCCCGCAGATCGAGCGGAACTGGCTGACCAGCCTAACGAACTGCTTCCTGATCCGCGATCCCGCAGAAGTGATCGTTTCGTATATGAAGAAGAATGACGAACCGACCGCGGAAGACCTCGGTTTTCCGCAACAGGTCGAGATCTATGACTGGGTGCGCGCGCACGGGACGCCGCATCCGCCCGTGATCGACGCGCGGGACGTCCTGCAAAATCCCGGGCGAATCCTCCGGCTGCTTTGCGAAGCGATCGGCGTCCCGTTCGACGACGCGATTCTTTCCTGGCCGCCCGGTTTGCGCGCGACCGACGGGATCTGGGCCAAACATTGGTACAGCGAAGTGGCGCGCTCGACTTCGTTTCAAGCCTATCGCCCGCGGACCCAGGAAGTGCCGGAGCCGCTGCGCGAAACCTACGCGCGCTGCCAGGAGTGTTACGCGCAACTCTACCCGCATCGGCTACACTGAGCGCCACGCCATGCTCCAGCAGTTCAACGAAAAAAACCGCGACCTGATCGTCAACATCAACGGGCGTCTCCTCCATCGCGACGAAGCCGGGATCAGCCCGTTCGATTCCGCGGTCCAGGGCGGCGACGCGGTCTGGGAAGGCTTGCGGCTTTATCACGGCCGTATCTTTAAACTGCACGAGCATCTCGAGCGGCTCCGTCGTTCCGCGACCGCGCTCTCTTTCGCGGAGATTCCGCCTAACGAAAAGATCATCGCCGAAATCCGGCGCACCCTCGCGGCGAATCAAATGCACGACGGGGTCCACCTCCGGCTCACGCTCACGCGTGGGGTGAAAATCACCTCCGGGATGGACCCGCGATTGAACCGGAGCGGCCCGACCCTGATCGTCCTCGCGGAACACAAGGCGCCGGTCTACGCGACGACCGGACTGTCACTCGTCACGAGCAGTTTCCGCCGGCCGTCGCCGGAGGTTCTCGACCCGCAGATTCACCATGCGAATCTGCTCAATTCCATCCTCGCGAAAATCGAGGCGAACAAGGCTGGCGCGGACGATGCGCTCATGCTCGACAGTCGCGGCTTCGTCGCGGAGACGAACGCGACCCATCTCTTTCTCGTTAGGCAAGACCAGCTGGCAACCAGCCGCGTCCTCGCCTGTCCGGCGGGGATCACCCGCGCGACCATTCTCGAGATTTGCGTCGCGGAGAAAATCCCGTGCGCGGAAACAGACCTGAGGGTGGAGGAATTCTACGACGCGGACGAAGTCTTCTGCAGCGGCACGATGGGCGAGCTGGCCGGGATCACGAAGATCGACGGCCAGACGATCGGCGCCGGCGACATCGGCCCGATGACGCGACGGCTGAGCGCGCTCTACGGCGAGCGGACCGCACGCGAAGGCGTCACGGTCGCTGACAGCTAGGCCGGTTTTTGCGTCGCGAAAAATCGGGTCGAAATTACCCGATGAAAGCGCCCGATTCCCAACCCCGACTCAGCCCAAATCTCGTCGTGCAGGACGCCGCGGCGGCGATCGATTTTTACAAAAGGGCCTTCGATGCCGAGGAATATTACCGCCTGACCGATCCCGAGACCGGCAAGATCGGCCACGCCGAACTCTCGATCCACGGCGCGCTCCTGATGGTGGGCGACGAGTATCCGGAGTGGAATCGCTCCCCGCGCACACTCGGTGGCTCGCCCGTCCGGATCGCGCTGAGGTGCGACGACGTGCGGGCGGTTTTCGAGCGTGCGGTCGCGGCCGGAGCGCAAGTGCGCCGGCCGCTCACGGATGAGTTTTATGGTCACCGCGCCGCTTCGTTGCGCGATCCGTTCGGTCACGAATGGATGATCTCGCAGGAGATCGAAAAAGTGAGCCCGGAAGAGATGCAGCGCCGCTGGAGCGAAATGGTCTCGGGCGCGTCCGCCTAACGATGACGCGCCGATTGACGCTTTCCGTCGCGGCGGATACTCTCGCCCCGGATTCGGCGTCGCAGTTTGCTCACCGTTTTCGCCTTTTCCATGCCGCCGCCTAACGAAGATTACGTCCTCGACCTCCTGCGTGATGTCGGCCTGGTCACGCGCCAGCAGGTCGACGACGCGCGCGGCCGGTTGAACGGCTCTGGCAGCCTCGTCGAGTTGCTCGTGGCCGATGGAGCGGTCTCGGCCGACGACATTTCGCGCAGCCTCGCCGCGCAGGCCCACATGCACTGGGTCGATCTTACGGAGATGACCGTGCCGCACGACGTGATCAACGAGATCAGCACGGCCGACGCGCGCCGATTCCGGATGGTGCCGATCGCGCGCAATGAAACCGGGCTGGTCATAGCCACGGGCGATCCGCTCGATTTCGACAGCATCGACAGCCTGACTTATCTGCTGAAACGCGAAGTCGAACTGGTCTGCACCAGCCCGGAAAAAATTCGCGAGGCGCTCTTCAAATATTACGGCACCGCGGACGAAGCCACGGAAAGCCTTCTCCGCACACTCGGCGATGCCGAGATCAGCGATCTCGAGACCGGCGTGGAGCAGACCGACGACGCCGGCGACGCGCCGATCGTGCGGATGGTTTCGCTGCTCCTGCTCGAGGCGCACAAGCTCGGCGCGAGCGACATTCATCTCGAGCCGATGGAGAAAAGTTTCCGGGTCCGTTTTCGAATCGACGGCGTGCTCCAGGAGATGCAATCGCCGCCGAAAAAGCTCCAGTCCGCGATCATCAGCCGACTCAAGATCATGACCGGCTCGATGAGCATCGCGGAGAAACGCCTGCCGCAGGACGGCCGCATCCAGGTGAAGGTGGGAGGGAAGTCGGTCGATCTGCGTGTTTCCACTGTGCCGACGAATCACGGCGAAAGCATGGTCATGCGTCTGCTCGACAAATCGAGCTTGCTCCTCGGCCTGCCGGAGCTCGGTTTCTTGAGCGATGACCAGGAGATTTTTGAGCGACTCCTGCGCGCGCCGGATGGGATTCTGCTCGTCACCGGGCCGACCGGTTCCGGCAAGACGAGCACGCTCTACGCCTGTCTCAATTACATCAACAAACCCGATCGCAAGATCATCACCGTGGAGGAACCGGTGGAGTATCAGATGAACGGGATCAACCAGGTGCAGGTGAACACCGAGATCGGGATGACCTTCCCGGCGGCGCTCCGCTCGATCCTGCGCCAGGCGCCAAACATCATCATGATCGGTGAGATTCGCGACCTCGAGACGGCGTCGATCGCGACCAACGCGAGCCTCACCGGTCACCTCGTTTTCAGCACCCTGCACACGAACGACGCGCCCTCGGCGATCGCGCGTTTGATTGATATCGGCGTCCAGCCGTTTCTCGTCGCGACCTCGATCCGCGCGATCATGGCGCAGCGACTCGTTAGGCGGCTTTGCTCGAACTGCAAGGAACCGAGCGAACTGTCGGAAGCGGAATTGCGCGCGCTCCGGATCGAGGCTTCGCAGATGGGCGAAGCGAACGTGATGCGCCCGGTCGGCTGCGACCGCTGCCGGCAGAGCGGCTACAAGGGTCGGATGGGAATTTTCGAGCTCTTCGAGATCGACGACGAAGTGCGCCACATGGTGAACGACCGCGCCTCGACGTTGCAATTGCGTCAGCGCGCGCGTGAGCTCGGCATGCGCACGCTCCGCGAGGATGGCGTGCGCAAAGTGCTCGCCGGCATGACGAGCGCGGAAGAAGTGATCTCGATCACGATGGGAGATGCGAACTAGAATCCAAATGTTGAATCGCGCCGAATACGGAAACAGAAGGCAGGATGCCTAACTTCTGATGAATAACGAACGCGTCGCCGATCTTTTCATCGACCAGGGCCTGCTGGACCGCGCCCAGGCCGATGACGTGCTTCTCGAGACGACGCAGAACGCGAAATCGATCGAGCAGGCGATGGTCAACCACGGTATCGTCTCCGCGGAGCAGTTTTACCAGACCATCGCCGATGCGCTCGGGATCGAGTTCAGTCGATCTCGAGGAGGTCGAGATTTCGCCGCAAATCCTCAAGCTCATCCCGGCCGGGCTCGCCCGGCTGCATCGCGCCCTGCCAATCGGCGTGCAGGGAAATTCCATTCGCGTCGCGCTGGTCGATCCGCTCGATATCCAAACAGTCGAAGACCTGCGTTTCGCGCTCGGGCACGACATCCAGGTCGTGCTCGCGCCGACCGCGCAGATCGAGGAGCGCCTGACAAAGCATTACGGCGAAGACACCTCCAGCATGGAGGACATCCTCAAGCAACTCGGCGAAGCGGGCGAGCTGATGACGCTTTCGGGCGACGCCGCGACCGGCAGCAACGTCGAGGCGGAAGCCAACGCCACGCCGATCATTCGCTTCGTCGATCTGATTCTGTACCAGGCGATCCAGGACCGCGCGAGCGACATCCACTTCGAGCCGTTCGAGAGTGAGTTCAAAGTCCGTTACCGGGTCGATGGCGCGCTTTACGAAATGGCGCCGCCGCCACGCCATCTCGCGCTGCCCGTCATTTCTCGCGTGAAAGTGATGGCGAACCTGAACATCGCCGAGCGCCGGCTCCCGCAGGATGGCCGCATCCAGAAGAACATCGCCGGCCGCGCGGTCGATCTTCGTGTTTCGACTTTGCCGACGCAGTTTGGCGAGAGCGTCGTCCTCCGCGTGCTCGATCGCTCAACCGTGAACCTCGATCTCGAGGCGCTCGGGATGCCGAAGTATATCTACGATTACATCATCGAGGTGATCAATCGGCCGAACGGAATCTTCATCGTCACCGGGCCGACCGGTTCGGGTAAAACGACCACGCTTTACTCGTGCCTGCGCAAGATCAACACCATCGACTCGAAACTTCTCACCGCGGAAGAGCCGGTCGAGTACGACCTCGAAGGCGTGATGCAGGTTCCGGTGAATGACGCCATCGGGCTCACGTTCGCGCGGGTGCTCCGCGCTTTTCTGCGCCAGGATCCCGATCGCATCATGGTGGGGGAAACGCGCGATCTCGAGACGGCGCAGATCGCGATCCAGGCATCGCTCACCGGCCATCTTGTCTTCACGACGCTGCACACGAACGACGCACCGGGTGCGATCACGCGACTCATCGACATGGGCGTAGAGCCGTTCCTCATCTCCTCGACGCTCGACGCCGTCCTCGGCCAGCGGCTCATCCGCAGCATCTGCGTGGAATGCAAAACCGCCTATGAGCCTAACGAGTCACTGCTCATGCAGCTCGACCTTTCCCCGCACGAGATCGGCGATCAGCATTTTTACTACGGCACCGGCTGCGAGAAGTGCAATCGCACCGGCTACAAGGGCCGCAAAGGCATTTACGAGCTGATGCAAATCAGCGACCCGATCCGCGAATTGATCAACCAGCGGGCGCCCTCGGTCGTCTTGAAACAGAAGGCGGTCGAACTCGGCATGACGACACTGCGACAGGACGGCATTCGGAGCATTTTCGACGGCGACACGACGATCGAGGAAGTGCTCAAGTACACCTGACGGAAATCGACTCAGGATTTTCCGAAAACCACCTGCACAGACCCTCGACAGCGCGCGACTAGTTTCTTAATCTTCACCGCCTATGCCTCGTTTTAACTACATCGCGCTCGACGCGCGCGGACAGGAATCCACCGGACTGCTCGAAGCGAACTCGAGTAATGACGCCATCGGCCAATTGCGCCAGGCCGGCTATTTTCCGACGAGTGTTTTCGAGGAAGGCGCCGGCGGGGCAACGCTGAAAAAGGCGCAGAAAACCGCGAAAGTCGCCACCAAAACGAGCGGTGCGAAGACCAAGAGCAAAGGCATCGTCCTCTTGCAACGCAAAACGGTCAAGACGAAAGTGCTGATGATTTTCACCCGCCAGCTCGCCACGCTCATCGATGCCGGGTTGCCGCTCCTGCGCGGTCTCAACGTGCTCGCGAAGCAGGAGCGCGATGTCCTCTTGAAGAGCACGATCGATCAACTTGCCGAGGCGGTGCAGGGCGGCAGCACCTTCTCCGAGGGCCTCGCGCAGCACCCGAAAATTTTCAACAAGCTCTACGTCAACATGGTGAAGGCCGGTGAGCTCGGCGGCGTGCTCGAGCTCGTCCTCAGCCGCCTGGCGGAGTTCCAGGAGAAAGCGCAGAAGATCAAAAACAAGGTTAAGTCCGCGATGATTTATCCGGTCATCGTGCTCTGCCTCGCGATGATCATCATGGCTTTCCTGCTCGTCTTCATCGTGCCGAAGTTCGAGTCGATCTTCCACGACATGCTCGGCGATAAGCCGCTCCCGGGCATTACCCGTTTCGTGATCGGCGTGAGCGGGGCGTTTCAGCATCATTGGCTCATCCTGCTCGGTGGTGTGGCCGCGGTGATTTTTGGTTACCGCTTTGCCTCGAAGACGACCAAGGGCCGGGCTTTCATCGACCGCGCCGCCTTGCGCGCGCCGCTCTTCGGCGATCTCACGCGCAAGAGCGCGATTTCGCGGTTCGCCCGCACGCTGGGCACGCTCGTCACCAGCGGCGTCCCGATTTTACAGGCCCTTAAGATTACCCGGGAAACCGCGGGCAATGTCGTCCTCGCGGATGCGATCACGCAGGTCCACGACTCGGTGAAAGAAGGCGAGTCGATCGTCCAACCGCTCGAGGCAAGCGAAGCTTTTCCGCCGATGGTGATCAGCATGATCGACGTCGGTGAGGAGACCGGCCAGTTACCCGAGATGCTCCTGAAGATTGCCGAGGTTTACGACGACGAAGTCGATAACTCTGTGGCGGGACTGACCTCGATGCTGGAGCCGATCATGATCGTTTTCCTCGCCGTCGTCGTGGGCACGATCGTGATCGCGTTGTTCATGCCGTTGATCAGCATCATCGGCGGTCTGCAGGCGCAAACCTAACGAATGCGCAAGCGAGCCGCCGGCTTCACGATCGTTGAGTTACTGGTCGTGATGACGATCATCCTGGTCCTCGCGGGCCTCGTTCTCGGGACGAGCGGTTACGTGCATAACAAAGCCGCGCGCTCGCGGGCCGAAGCAGAGATCGTAGCGATTTCTTCTGCTTTGGAAAGTTACAAGGCGGACAACGCTGCTTACCCGGCCGGAAGCGCCAGCGACACCCTCGATGCCAGAACGGCGACTCCGGATTTTGCCAAGTATCAGGCCGCGAGTGCGATTCTTTATCAGGGACTAACTGGAGACGCGGACGGCGACGGCAAGACTGATGCCGCGGGGAAGTCCTATATCACCCTTAAGACCAATCAGCTGGGAGGAAGCGGCACGACCACCTACGTGATGGACCCTTTCGGTAATAGCTACGGTTACTCGACCGCTGGACAGGTTGCGATCACGGCCGGAACACCTCAAACCGTCGGCTACAATCCGACTTTCGATCTCTGGAGCACCGCCGGTTCGAGCACGAGCGACGGCCAGACCGGCTGGGGAAAAAACTGGTAGCGGGTTCGTGATTTGTCATCCCGAACCGGCGCAGCGCGGCGAGGGACCTCGCAAACGTTTTGCGGCGGCGTTAGGTCGAGGTCGCGTCGAGCGGACGCTTGCGAGGTCCTTTGCCGTCTGCGCGGCTCAGGATGACAAGTCGACGGCGTCAAGGCGGAGCAGCGTTGCCTAACGAGGATAACTCTAGTGCACCACCACAACGACGCGGCGATTCACTTCCTGCTCTTCGATCGACGCGTCGGGTGAGGTGAGTAGGTTCGCTTTCCCGTAACCGCGCGTCTCGATCTGCTCGGGGTTGATTCCCAGCGCCTGCACCAGGTAAGCCTTGACCGCTTCCGCGCGGCGGCGGCTGAGGTTGAGGTTATAGTCATCGGAGCCGAATGAATCGGTATAACCCTCGAGGGTGAAGGTCGCCTTCGGGTTGCGCTTGATCAGGGTCGCCACTTTCTGCAACTGCTCGACCGCGCCACCGCCCAGCTCCGCGCTGTCGTAGGCGAAGAGCTGATTGTTAGGCATCTTGAATTTCGTCCCGGAGCCGAGCGGCCCTTTTTGCGAGAGGAGCGATTCGAGGTCGCTGAAACCGGGTGCGCGACCGGTCCGCGGCCCGGCGCTGTCACCCGGGAGATCGTTGAAGCTGCCGGGTCTTTTGATCGTCGTGCTCGTGGCCAGTTCTGTCCCGGCGAGCGCCGGCTGCGGCCGGCCGGAGTCGGCGACGTCGTTGAGAGCCGCCTGCTCGCGGCTGGCCTTTGGGCTTTTCGTTAGGCTTTGCGCGGTCGTCTTCTCGATCTCGTTGATCACCGAGTTCAGGTTTGTCTGCTCGACCTTCGGCTTGTCCGGGAGCACGTCGCGGGTGTCGTCCGGCAGCGCGGCGGTCGAGTGCACTTCCTGGAGCAGTTTGTCGAACGACTTCTGGTCTTCCGGCAGTTGCACTTCGGTCTTGTCCGGATTCGGCTTGGCGGCTTCGTTCGCACTCGCCGCGGCCGGCTGCTCGAGCGGCTTTTCGTTCAGATCGACGCTTTTCACCTTGAAGGTCGGCGGCGGATGTTTTTGTGGCGCCAGCGCCGCGGCCGGTTCAAAGCCGGTCCGGTAAAAAATGAGGCAGAGCGATGCGTGCAAAATGAGTGACGCGACCACGCCGATGAGCAGCCAGTTCGGCTGTTTGCTCCGGCCCGACCAGACAGGTAACGGCTCGGTGGCGGACGTGCGCGCAGTGATTGCTCTCATCCTGAGAAGGACAAACGACCCGCGAAAATCTTTGTCAAACTTCGCGACCCGCGAACTTCGAAGCCGCGCCTAACGATTTCCGCCGCGGGTGCGCTCCGCAAAAATCCGCGCCGCCCGCCGGATTTCCTCGGCCACCTGCACCTCGGGCGACACGAACTTCGGGGTGAACCATGGATAGAGCCCGATCAAATCATGCGTCACCAAAATCTGTCCATCACAGCCGTCGCCGGAACCGATCCCGATCGTCGGCATGCCGATGCGCGCAGTGATTTGCCGCGCCGTCTCCGGCGCCACGATCTCGAGCACGACGGAAAATGCGCCCGCTTTTTCCACCGCGTCGGCATCGGCGAACAGACGCTCCGCGCCCGCGGCGGTCCGGCCTTTCACCTTGTAGCCGCCTTCGGCGCGCACGCTTTGCGGCAGCATCCCGATATGCGCCATCAGCGGAATGCCTGCCTGCACGATTGCCTCGATTTGCGGGACATGGCTGATGCCGCCCTCGAGTTTCACCGCCTGTGCGCCAGCCTCCACGAGTCGCCGCGCATTCGCCACGGCCAGCTCCGGCGTGTCGTAGGTGCCGATGGAAAGATCGGCCACGAGCAGCGCCCGCTTTACCCCGCGCGCCGCCGCCCGGGTGTGATGGAGCATTTCCTCGAAGGTCACCTCGGTCGTGTCCGCGTAACCGAGCACCACCATGCCTAACGAGTCGCCGACGAGGATGATGTCGATCCCGCTTTCATCGAGCAGCCGGGCGGTCGGATAATCGTAGGCCGTGAGCGCGGTGATCCGTTCGCCCCGGCTTTTGCGCGCGCGAAAATCTTCCATCGCCGCCGACCCTACCACCGCAGGGGAAGTCGCACCACCGCGAGCGTGGCGGAACGCTCGTCGGCCAGTTCCTGCACGGTGCGCGTCTCCTCGGGCAGGATCAGGTTTGGACGGATCTCCGCCAGCGGCAGCAGGACAAAAGCGCGAAACACAAGCCGCGGATGCGGCAGCTCGAGTCGTGGTTCGGAGACGACGTGGCTGCCGTGATAAAGGAGATCGAGATCAATCGTTCGTGAGCGATTTCGCTCGTGCGCCGCGGGGCGGCCGAGCTCGTGCTCGATCCGCTGCAACTCCGCGAGCAGCTCGAGAGTCGCGCCTTGGTAGCCGATCTCGATCACACCGTTGAAAAACTTCGGCGCGTCCGGTTCACAATCGACCGGCTCGGTTTCGTAGAGCGACGAGGAAAGCAGCGGCCGGCGGACACCTTCGAGCGCAAAAATCTGCGCTCGCGCCGTCGTTAGGCAAGCGAGCCGGTCGCCAAGGTTGGCGCCGAGCGCAATACCCGCTCTCATGACCGGAGTCGCTCCAATTCTTGGTCTTGGTCCGGGGAGCACAGGCGGCTCGCCTCCAACTCGAGCGCAGGGGCGGCGCCCAAGAAACCGAAACCGACGCATCGTATAAGCAACACCCGATCTGCGCCCTGTTTACCCTCTACGCTCGCGACTTTTCCCTGCCCCCAGGATGCCGGCGAGCCACCGGCATCGACAGGCGAGCCGCGTGTGCTCCCCAGACCCAAAAGCGTGCTTTCAGAGACCGAGGACATCTTCCATGCTGTAGAGCTCGGGGGACTTGCCAATGACCCAGCGCGCCGCCTGCAGCGCGCCGCGCGCGAAAGTCTCCCGACTCGAGGCGCGATGCGTGAGCTCGAGTCGCTCGCCGGGACCGGCGAAAATCACCTCGTGATCGCCGACCACATCGCCCGCGCGGAGGGAATGAATCGGCAGGCTGTTCGCCGAAGGCCGCGCCTCTTCTATCACTTCCGCCAGCCGTTTCGCGGTTCCGCTGGGCGCATCCTTTTTTGTCTGATGATGCGCTTCCACGATCTCAACATCAAAATTTTCGCCTAACGACTTCGCCGCCTGCCGGGCGAGCGCGAAAAGCGTATTGACGCCGAGGCTGAAATTCGCCGCGTAGACGAGCGGGATTTTTGCCGCCGTCTCGCGGATGGTTTTCATCTGCGCCTCGCTGTGTCCGGTGGTGCCGAGGACCAGCGGCCGCCCGGTTGCCGCACACGCCACGCAGACCAATTCGGTCGCGTCCGGGAGACTAAAATCGATCGCGACATCGCAGTCCCGCAGCAAAGGCTCGAGCGCCTCGCCTCGTTTGATCTGCGCGCTTATCGTTAGGCCAGAATCCGTGGCCGCCGCCGCGATGATCGCGCGACCCATCCGGCCGGTGGCGCCGACCAGAAGCACGCGCGCCGGCGCGTTCATCGCCCGCTGTGCTCCAGCGCGGCAATCGTCTGGCGCAGGCGCTCTTCGGTTGCCGCGCCCATCTCGACCAGCGGCAACCGGCAGGCGGCGGACATTTCGCCGCGCCAGGCGAGCACGGTCTTCGCCGGCACTGGGTTTGGCTCGATGAACAGGTCCTTGAACAACGGCTGGAAACGCCGGTGCAGCCGCTGTGCCTGCGCGGTTTCGCCTTCGAGAAAGAGCGCACGAGCTCCGAGATTTCCGCCGGGAAAAGATTCGAAGCCACGCTCACCACTCCCAGCGCTCCGACCGCCAGGAAGGGCAAGGTGAGCGAATCATCGCCACTTAAAACGTTGAAGCCATCCGGCGTCCGCGCGACCAGCTCGCTCACCCGATCAACGCTGCCGCTCGCTTCCTTGATCGCGATGATGTTGGAGCATTCGCGCGCCAGCCTAACGACCGTATCCGCCGCAACGTCCACCGCGCAACGACCGGGAATGTTGTAGAGCATGATCGGCAGCGAGGTCGCCTGTGCGATCGCCTGGAAATGCCGGAAGAGCCCTTCCTGGCTCGGCTTGTTGTAATAGGGCGCGACCACTAGTGCGCCGTCCGCGCCGATCTCCTGCGCCTCGCGAGTGTAGGCGATCGTGTCGCGAGTGGAATTCGAGCCCGTGCCCGCGACTACCTGGCAGCGCTGCCGCGCGAATTTCACCGCGAGCTCGATCACCTGCCGGCGCTCGTCGTGGCTCAGCGTCGGCGATTCTCCCGTCGTCCCGACCGGAACGATTCCGCGGACGCCGCCCGCGATCTGGCTCTCGATCAAGCGCTCGAAGGCGTCGACATCGATCGCGTCATCCCGAAACGGGGTAACTAGTGCCGTGTAGGTGCCGCGGAACATGGTTAGGGCCGAGAATCGTTGGACCGAGAATCGTTAAATCGTGAAGCGTGAATCGCCGGCGGGACGACTGCAGACCGATTCACGATTCTCACTTCACGATTCACGGATTCAAACCTCGATCGCGCCGTCGAAAACGAAATCGGCCGGACCGGTCAGCGTGACCTGGCGGAAGCTCTCGCCCTGCCGGGTGAAATCCACCTGCAAAAGATCGCCGCCTTTGACCAGCACTTCGATCGGCCCGTTAACGTTTTCCGTCGCGGCAAAGATGAGCGCGGTCGCGACCACGCCGGTGCCGCAGGCCAGCGTTTCATCCTCGACTCCGCGTTCGTAGGTGCGAATCGCGATCGCGTGCGGGCCGCGCTGCTCGACGAAATTTGCATTCGCGCCCCGCGGGGCAAACATCGGGTGATGGCGCAGAGCTGAGCCTAACGAGCGCACATCGATATCATCGATCCGCGCGACGCGGACAGCGACATGCGGCACTCCGCTATCGACATAGGCCGCGGCGAATTTCTCCCCGCCGACCGGGACCTCGAGCCCGAGCCGGAGATCCTGGGGATCGCTCATCTGCAAAGTCACCAGCTCGCCGACGAGCAGCGCTCCGATCACACCGGCGGGCGTCTCGAAAGTCAGCTGGCTGAGCGGCCCCGCCGTCCGATTCGCGTAGCGGGCGAAGCAACGCGCGCCGTTGCCGCACATCTCCGCTTCGCCGCCGTCGGCATTGTAGTAGCGCATCCGAAAATCCGCGCCGTTCGCCGGCGGCTCGAGCAGGAGAACGCCGTCCGCGCCCACGCCGCGATGGCGATCGCAGACTCGCGCAATCTGTTCGCGCGTGAGCCGGATGTCGCCGGCGCGATTATCGAGGAGCACGAAATCGTTCCCCGCGCCGTTCATCTTCGTGAATCGCAGCATGTGGAATTTGGTTAACATACTCCCGCGCGAAAGCCAACTTCGCCTCCCCGGTCACTCGTCATCCTGAGTGGAGTCGAAGGATCCCGCCGAGTTTCATGGGAGGAGTCGAGCGGCGAGGAACGCTTTGCAGAAGCTTCACGGGATCCCTCGACTTCGCTCGGGATGACACTATTGATTTCCCGTGCGTCATTCGCTCGTCTTCCTCTTCCTGCTCGGCGGGCATTCGCTTTACGCCCAGCTCGCGCCAAGTCCGCTCAACGAAACCATCCTCGCGCAGATCAAAACGATGCCGACCGGCGGCAAGTATTCCGCCTCGCGCGCGGCGACGATCCGGTTGCAATCGGCGGCCCATTTCGAGTCGGGAAAATTCTTCATCCTGCCCGGGTCGGCGTCGCCCAGTTACTGCTCGGGCGCGACTTATCTCGTCTTCATGAAGACGATCGAAGCGCTGCGCGATCGCGGCGAATTGCAGCTCGATTACGACACGCTCGACGCGCTGATGATTCGCGGGCAGCGCGACGGCCAGGGAATCTGGGGCCGCTGGAACGCGAACGGTCCGGGCACCGCGCGGCTTTTCTACGAGCTCGGGATTGGGCGAAACTTCGACGACTTCGAGGAAGCGGAGCCGGGCGATTTCATGAAAATCTTTTGGTCGCCCGAAGTCGGTCGCGAAGAGCACGGCCACTCCGTCATCTACCTCGGGATGGAAAAGAAACTCGGGCTCGACTACGTGCGTTACTGGTCGAGCAACATCCCCTTCGGCTATGGCGAAAAAAGCGTGCCGCGAAGCAAGATCGTCCACGCGATTTTCTCCCGGCTCTACGCCCCTTCGAACCTGACGAAGATCGCGACGGCGCCCGATCTCGATCGTTACCTTGCGAGCCTCGAGCGGGTGCGCTCAAGCTACGGCGAGGCGAAGGAAAAATGCGGGATGTGATTCTCGCCTAACGATGACGTCGATCGCCGGCGCGACCATTCTCAAAGGGCTCGTCCTCGGCTGGTCGGTCGCCTGGCCGCCGGGGCCGATCAACGCCGAGATGATCCGGCGCGCCTTGATTCCGCGTGAGCAGGGCGGGGGATTCTGGACCGCGTGGCAGCTCGGGCTCGGCGCGTGCACGGGCGATTTTTTGTGGGCGCTCGCGGTCGCGGCCGGAGCGGGCGCGCTCCTCGGCTCGCCGCGACTGCACTTGATTCTCGGGGTCGTCAGTTTTTGTCTGCTCCTTTTTCTCGCCTGGAGTTTTGCGCGGGGCGCGTGGCGCGCGAGTCGGGAGCATCTCGCTCCCGCGGATGCACCGGAGCGGATTCGCCGCGCCAATCTTTCGCGCGGCTATTTCCTTGGGCTGGTTCTTGCCCTAACGAGTCCGTGGAATATCGGGTTCTGGTTCGCGGTCATGGGCACGCAGGGCGCGAGCGACGCGCACGGGTTCGTCAATTCCGTCGCGCTCGCGGTCGCAGTCGTTTCCGGGGCGATCGCCTGGACGGTCGTGCTCTGCACCGCGCTGAAACTGGGCGCGCGGATTTTCGCGCAGCCGGCCTGGCAAATCGCGACCCAGGCGCTGAGCGCGCTGGTCATGCTCTTTTTTGCCGCGCGGCTCGCCTGGCAGTTCCTATGAGTCTTCCGTCGCCGATCTCGGCGCCCGCCTCTTTCAGCGCACAGACCAGCTCGAACGCGAGGTAGGGAATGAAGGCCTTCGTCACGTTCCCGGGCAACGCGGCGAAGCAGTTATCGATTCGGTTTGGGATCAGGACGGGCTAAGTTGACAGCGGTTAGCAGTCATCGAGAGCTTTCCTCATCGCATGTCCGATCGTGAAAAGAACGCTGACGATCAACGAAATCTATTTTTCCGTGCAGGGCGAGAGCACCTGGGCCGGGCTTCCGTGTGTCTTCGTTAGGCTGACCTTTTGCGATCTCCGCTGCACCTACTGCGATACGGAATACGCGTTTTACCAAGGGAAAAAGCAGTCGTTAGGTGAAATCGTCGATGCCGTCGCGGCCTACGATTGCCCGCTCGTCGAGGTGACTGGCGGCGAGCCGTTACTCCAGAAAAATGTGCTGCCGCTGATGACGCTGCTCGCCGATCTCGGTAAAACCGTGCTCCTCGAGACGAGCGGCGCGCACGACATCGCGCCGGTCGATCCGCGCGTCCACCGGATCATGGACCTGAAAACGCCCGGCAGCGGCGAAGTCGAGCGCAACCTGCTCGCCAACCTCGAGCAGCTCGCGGAGCGCGACGAAGTGAAGTTCGTCATCGGTTCGCGCGAAGATTACGAATGGTCGCGCCAAAAAGTTCTCACCCATCGACTGCCCGAACGCGTCCGCGCGGTTTTGTTCTCGCCGATCTTCGGCCGGATCGATCCGCGCGAAATCGTCGACTGGATTCTCGCCGACAAGCTGCCGGTGCGTTTCCAGCTCCAGCTGCACAAGTTCATCTGGACGCCGACGCAGCGCGGCGTGTGAGCCTAACGACGGTGCGGCTCGACGTTCGGCAGGAACGCCGTGAGCAGGCCGATCAGTGGCAGGAACGAACAGAGGTGAAAGACGTAGGCGATACTTGTGCGGTCGGCGACTTCGCCGAGGACCGCGGAGCCGATGCCGGCCATGCCGAAGGCGAGCCCGAAAAATAGCCCGGAGATGAGGCCGACTTTTCCTGGGACCAATTCCTGCGCGTAAACCAGGATCGCGGAGAAGGCCGAGGCGAGGATCAGGCCGATGATGACGGTGAGGACGCCGGTCCAAAGCAAGTTGGCATGCGGGAGCGCGATCGTGAATGGCGCGACGCCGAGGATAGAAATCCAGATCACGAGCTTTCGCCCGTAGCGATCTCCGACCGGGCCGCCGATGACGGTGCCCACGGCGATGGCGAAGAGGAAGAGGAACAAATGCAACTGTGCGCCCTGGACCGAGAGATGGAATTTCTGGATAAGGTAAAACGTGTAGTAGTTCGTTAGGCTGGCGAGGTAGAAATATTTCGAGAAGATCAGCACCCCGAGGACGACGAGCGCGAAAACCACCCGACGCGTCATCGGCGGGAGTGCGTTCCCGGGGCCCGCGTGTTTTGTTTTTGTCTCGACCAAGTGCGCGCGATACCACTTCCCGACGCCCGCGAGAATCGTGATCCCGAGGAGCGCGGGGAGCGCAAACCAGAGGACGCTCCTCTGCCCATGCGGCACCACGATGAGCGCGGCGAGGAGCGGGCCTAACGAACTCCCGGCGTTCCCGCCGACCTGGAAAATCGATTGCGCGAGGCCATGCCGACCGCCGGAAGCAAGGTGCGCGACCCGCGACGATTCCGGGTGAAAGATCGACGACCCCATCCCGACGAGCGCCGCGGCGGCGATCACGATTTCAAAACTCCAGGCGCGTGAGAGCAGGACGAGCCCGCAAAGGGTGAGCCCCATCCCGCAGGCGAGCGAGAAGGGTTGCGGTCGCTTGTCGGTGAAAAGTCCGACGAACGGTTGCAGGATCGAGGCGGTCATCTGGAAGGCGAGCGTGATCAAGCCGACCTGGACGAAGCTGAGGTGAAAGCTGGTCTTGAGCAGCGGATAAATCGCGGGAATGAGCGACTGAATGGTGTCGTTGAGCAGATGCGAAAAGCTGATCGCGAAAAGGATCGCGAACACGGCTGGTTTCGCCGCCGCCGCGCCGGAGGCGTGCTCGCTTTGCGTAAGATGAGTTTCGGTAACGGGCGACGCCATGCGCGAGGCAGAAGCTATGCATCGCGAGATTGAAAGCCACCGGGATGACAGCCGCGCGGAGCGATGCGAATTTCCGCGGCGATGCGCGCCCGCCTGACGAAAGATTTCACCTTCGAAGCCGCCCAGACTTTGCCCTCCGCTCCCGAGGGTCACAAGTGCCGGCAGATGCACGGGCACAGCTTCAAGGTCGAGGTCTCGGTGGAGGGCGAAGTCGATCGCGCGACCGGCTGGGTTTACGATCACGCGCGAATCGGTGCGGCGATGAAACCGCTCGTCGCGCAGCTCGATCATTCTTATCTCAATGACATTGACGGGCTGGAAAACCCGACGATCGAAAACATGGCGGCGTGGTTCTGGGGGAAGATCGAGGCGCAATGCCCGGGGCTTTGCGAGATCGTGATTCACGAGACACCGACGGCGCGCTGCGTGTATCGCGGGGAATAGTTGTCCGCAGATAACGCAGATTTTCGCAGATGAAGGGCGGCGCGGATCCCGCTTTTTCTGCGTAAATCTGCGCCGTCTGCGGATCGCTTTTAGTGATGCGTCGCGCGCACGTGCCGGACTCGATCTCGCTCCGGCGCTGCTCAGAATCCGGTTCGCGATCTCGCCGACCATCTCCTCGGCAACATCCGCAGGTCGGCTCGCCGGCCGAAATCCGCCGCGGCGATGTGCCGCACCCGGTCCGCGTGAGTGGAAAGCTGGTAACATTTTCTGATCCCGATCGCGTCGGATCGTCGGGATTGTAAACCGCGATCGCGTGCCCCAGGTCGAGCGCAAGGCTCTCGATCGCTCGACCGGCTAGGCGCGACAGGAGGTGCGCTGTGCGCGTTGCGGATCGCACTTGGTCACGTCTTCAGAGATGGCCCGCCCCCCACGCATCTGCGTTATTGCCTTGACTCGGCGGCGCTCAGCTTGAAAAAAAGCAGCCGATGAGAAGCTCCTCGAGTCCGCTGCGCGGGATTTTTTGGGGCGGCCTGATCGCGGGGGCGCTGGATCTCACCTATGCGTTGACCTTTTATGGGCTTCGCGGCATTCCCCTGGCTCGCATTCCACAGTCGATCGCGAGCGGACTTCTCGGAACTGATTCGTTCCGCGCTGGCCTAACGAGTATAACACTCGGCGTAGTCCTGCAGTTTGTCATCGCCCTCGGGTGGGCGGTGGTTTACTGGATGGCGAGCCGCAAAATAGTGATTCTGAGACGCCAGTCAGTGCTCTGCGGCCTGCTTTATGGCGTCGTCATTTACTGTGTGATGAACTATCTCGTGGTGCCGCTTTCGCGCGCGCCACACTTCAAGTCCTCTTCGCTCATCGTGATCACCGGACTCGCCGTGCACATGTTCCTGATCGGCCTCCCGATTGCGCTTTTCGCGCGCCGCTATTCGGCCGAGTAAGTCAGGGCGGAAGGGCGCACGCCAAATCTGCGTTCGAAGGCATTGCCGAAAGTCGCGGGATCGCGAAAACCGACCGAGCGCGCAATGCTCTGGACGGCCTTGCGCGGCATGGCCAAGCGTCGCCGGGCTTCATTCAGACGCAGATTCTGGACGAACTTGGCTGGCGACGTTCCAAAGACATCCTTGAAAGCGCGGCTGAACCCATCGCGGCACATGCAAGCCCGGCGGGCGAGAGCGGGAACAGTGAGATCTTGGTCGAGGTTGCGCAGCATCTAGGCGATCAATTCGGCGAAGCGGTCTGTTGATTGGTCGGCGAAGTAGGCGGGCTTTTCCACGTCGGGCTGGTCGTTTCCTGGCAGGAAGCTGGGCCTAACTCGCGTTCGAGAGTTAGAAGGATATGCGGACCGAAGTCTTCCGTTCACGATCTGACGCGCAAACTCCACCCCAGCGGCCAGACCGCCGGAGGCTGTTCCAAAAGGCCCGTTCCACACGGTAGGCTTCTTGTGATCGACGCGCAGAGTAGGAAAACGCCCGGCAAGTTCACGGGCGAAACGCGAGTGGGTGGTGACTGCGCGACCATCCAGCATGCCGCTCCGGGCGAGGCCGAAGACGCCATTGCATAAACGGCGATCCGCCGGGTCTCAGGAATGCGGCGCTTTAGCCAGACAGCCACCGCGTCGACTTACGCTGGGGTCGTTCATCCCGCGGCCGCCTGAGACGATGATGGTGTCGAAATCTGGAGCTGAACGGAGGGTCTTCTGCGGGTGGAAAGCGATCCCCGACTCCGTGCGGAACGGGCACCGTCAAACCTGGCAGGCAGACATCGTAGCAAGGGATTCGTCCGCCATAGCCATCGTCGAGCTTGGCTGCTGTGAAGATATCGGCAGGCCCGGCAAGATGTAAGCCGATGACTCCGTCAAAGCCGACGAGTCCGACACGTCGCGGCGCAAGGTTTATGACCACCCGACGACTATGACAGCTCGGCGGAAAGGAGTAGGCCTGAGAACCGACGAAACCAGCCATGTCTAGTCGCCGGGAAAATGGCAAGTAGAGAAATCCTGCCTAACGAGATTAGGTGCAGCGCTGTTCCTAGCCCTGACGATACCCCGGCCAAGATGAGCAGTCCGAGTGCGTGTGCGCCGATCGTCCTACCGCGACCAGCTCGGCTCGGTGATTTTTCCCAGGCCGCCGAGGACTTTGGTCTTCTGACTGCTCACAGTGTCGACCATGTAGAGCGTGCCGCCTTCGGCGAAAATCAGGTGCCGCGAATCCGGTCCCCAGGCCGGGTCTTCGCCGGTGCCGACGGTGCGCTTACCGCCGCCGGCGAGATCCATCACTACGATCTGGAAGTCGCCGCCCGAGCGCACGTTGAACGCGACCTTTTTCCCATCGGGCGACCAGCTCGGCTCGGTGCAATAACCGTAGCCGGTCGCGAGCTGCCGGCCTTCGCCGCCGCTGGCTGAGATCCGGTAAAGTTGCGGGCCGCCCGTGCCGTCGAACGAGTAGATAAGTTCATCCCCATCCGGCGACCAGGTCGGGCTCGACTCGACTCCGCGGGAGTGGGTCAACCGCCGCGCGCCGCCGCCACCTGCGCCGACGGTGTAGAGCTCGGGATTGCCATCCTTGCTGATCGTTAGGGCAACGCGGTTGCCGTCGGGCGAGAAAGCCGCTCCGCTGTTCGTGCCCGGAAAGTTGACGATCCGGTTCCGCGCGCCGCTCGCGAGATCGATCACATAAACATCCGCGTAACCACTCTGATAACCGGTGTAGGCGAGCCGCCCGCCGCCCGGGCCGAGCGAGGGATGGACGCTGATCGTGCTGTCGTGCGTGAGCTGGCGAGCGTTGCTCCCGTCGTAGTTCGCGACATAGACTTCCTTGTGCCCGCTGCGAGTGGCGATGAAAGCGATCTTACTCCCGGCGAGCCCCTTGCTCCCGGTGAGCGTCTCGATGATGTCGTTGGCAAACTGATGGGCGCTTGCGCTCGCGGCGCCGTTGTAGGTTTTGGAAAGGACCGTTCCGCCGCTGTGATCGACCACTTGGCCTTGGAGGCTGCCGCCGTCGGCGGTCCCTTTCACGACGTAGGAAGCGCCCGCGCCGCTGAGATTGATCTGGCCGGAAAGGGTGAGGTCCTTTTGCACGATCGCCGTCGCGCTCGCTCCTTCCGCGCCGGTCAGTCCGGCGACGTTGACGTTGATCCGGTCGCCTTTGCTCACCGTGATCGTAGGCACGTCTTCCGCGCCGCGCGCGAGTTGGGCTGCTGTCGTTAGGCAAAAAATCGCCGCAAAAGTGGTTCGCAGAATTGCTCTCATTGGTCGGAACTTAATTCGAAGTTGATGTTCACGTCATAATATTCGTCGCCCAGACCGGCGGGTAACGGGTCGACTTGTTTCACCCGCGCCGCGGCCGCGGTGACGGAGTCGTCGACCACTGGATTCCCGGAAGATTTCGCGATCGAGTAGTCGGAAATGCGGCCGTCTTTGTTGATCCGAATCCGGAGCAGGACAGACAACTTCGCGCTGTGCATGACCGAAGTCGGCTGCACCCATTCGCTGTAGAAACGGTCATGCAGCATGCCGCCAAACCAGCCGAACTCGGAGGCGCCGCCTGCGCCTTTCCCGTGTCCGCCGGCGCCGCCTTCCCCGGACGACTCGTCACCTTTCGCGTCGCCGGCGGCGGTCGCTTTCTTCACTGATTTTTTAGCGGGCGTTTCCTCCGCGTCCTCCTCTTTTTTGCCTAGCGCTTTTTTCGCGAGCGCCTTCTTTTTCGCGTTCGCCTCGTCCTGTTTTTCTTCGTCGTCAGGCGTGGGTTTCGGTTTCGGCGTCGCTTTCTTTTTCGGGGTCGCGGTGGGAGTGGGCTTCGGGGTTTTCTTTTTCTTCGGGGTCGGGGAAGGCGTCGGCTCGGGCGTGTGTTTCGGCGTCTGCTTCGGGGTTGGTGTGGGGGTTTCGGTTGGCTTCGGAGTTGGAGTCGGCGTGGAAGTTGGAGTTGGCGTGGGCGTCGGTGTGGCGCTTGCCGTCGCGGTCGGAATCTCGATTTCGCTCTTCGCGGTCGGCCTTACTTCCGGTGTCGGCGTTTCTTCCTGCGGTGCGTTAGGCGTCGGCTCAGGCGTGCTGGGCGGCTCCGGCGTTTCTGCCGCCGGTTCAGGGGCGACTCCGCCGCTCATCCCCGCGCCGCCTTCCATCCAGACGATCTCTTTCGGCGGCGGTTTGGCCGCGGAACGACTCCACCAAAGCAGCCCGAGCAGGACCACCACGTGGACCAGCCCAACGAGCGTGACGTTGCGCCAGAAACGCGCGTCGCGCGTCATTTGCCCGGCGTCTCTTCCTGCGTCGCAATGCCGACCTTGGTGATTTCGGCGCGCTGCAACGCGTCCATCAGATTCACCAGCTTCTGCACCGGCAAGTCGCGGTCGGGCCGGATGACGACGGCGACGTTCGGATCGGCCTGTTTCAGCTCCGCCAGTTTCGCGGGCAGCGCCGCGGCGTCGACGATTTCCTCGTTCAGCCTAACGACTTCGTTGCGATCCATCGAGAGGGTCTGGACGGCGGCAGGATTGATCGGCGCGTTCGTCGTCCCGCTCGAAGGGATGATAAGCGTCTTCGAGTTCTCAAGCAGGGGCGTGGTGATCATGAAAATGATCAGCAACACGAAGGCGAGATCGAGCAGCGGAGTGATGTTGATCTCCGAGAGCGTCGAGAGCGAAGTGCGGCTGGAGTAACGGCGCATCGTTAGGAACCGAGGGAAAAATTTGGAAGCCAGGAAGCTTGGAAATGAAAGACAACTTCCTTTCCTCTTCTTCCTGGTTTCCTGGTTTCCAAATTCATTCTCGTCTTTTGCCTAACGACGGAACTCCGACGAGCGCGTACCATGCTCGACGTATTTATGCTCGAACTCGGACGCGAGCTCGGCCGCGAAGTTGTCCATCTCCACGGTCATGGCGCGGATGCTGGTGACGAGAAAGTTGTAGCCAAACATTGCCGGGATCGCGACGCAGAGCGCGGTCACGGTCGTGATCAGCGCGCCGGAAACGCCGGGTGCCATCGCCGCCAAGTTCGCGGAGCCGGCTTCGGCCACGCCGGTGAAGGTATCCATCACGCCCCAGACCGTGCCTAACAATCCCAGGAAAGGCGCGCCGCTCACCGCCGTCGCGAGCAGGATCATCTGCGACTCGAGGTTAAGCGCGGTCTCGCCGACCGAACGTTCCATCGCCGCGTTGACCGCGTGCATTTGCGCGGGCGTGATCTTGTCCGCGATCTCAAGCCGGGCGCGAAAGGTCTCATCGGTCTCGGCTGAACCGAGGAGATGAAAAGTGAGCTCTTCGCAACCGGCGCGATAAACCTGAAAAACCGGCGAGCCCGGAAAACGCACGCTCGATTCAAACAAACGCAGCGGCTGCCGATCCTGCCGGAAAGCCGCGAGAAAGCGCGCGGTCTGTTTCCGCGCGAACTGGATCACCCGCATTTTCGTCACCATCACCGCCCAGCTAAAAACTGAGCCGACGCAGAGAAAGGCGAGGACGATCTTGCCCGCGACGGTCGCGTGCTCGAAGGAAAACACGAGTCCGCCGGCCGCGAGAAAGCCCGGGAAAAACAGCGCCGTCATCAGTCGCTAGTCATAGCGGAACTGGCGCGAAACGAAAGCCGACAAATCGCGCCCGCGTTACTTCTGACGGAAGATCGGCGCGCTCTGTTCAGCGCGAATTTTGCCGACAACGATGAAGGCGAGCCCGATCGCGATGAGGAAAAAGGAGAAGAATTGGCCACGCGTGAAACCCGCGATGAGGGACGCATCCGGCTCGCGGAAATATTCCACCACGATGCGAAAGATCGCGTAACAGACGAAGAAAAGGCCGGTCAGGATTCCGTTAGGCTGACGCGTCCGCGTGCGCACCAGCCAGAGGATGGTGAAGAGCAAAACGCCCTCGAGCAGCGCCTCGTAAATCTGCGACGGATGCCGCGGGGTGAGAATGAGATGGAGTTTCTCCCGGAGGAGCGGATGCGCGTGCAGGTCGCTGACGATCTCGTCCGGTGTCGTTAGGCTGGGCGCGACGGATTGCGCGGCGAGGAGGGCGCGATCGGCTTCGGCGCCGTTGGCGCGATCGAGGATTTCTTTCGGGAAAAGCATCGCCCACGGCACGTTCGTGGCGCGGCCGTAAAGCTCGCCGTTGATGAAATTCGCGCAGCGGCCAAAGAACAAACCAATCGGCGCCACGACCACGAGGTTGTCGCCGAGATTGGTCCACGACATTTTGTGGCGCCACGAATACCAGAAGGTGAACGCGATCAGGCCGAGCATCCCGCCGTGGCTCGACATGCCGCCTTCCCAAACCCGAAAAATCGAGAGCGGATCGAGGAGCATGTCGGGTCGGTAAAAGAGGACGTAGCCGATCCGTCCGCCGAGCATCACGCCGAAGAGCGCGCCCCAGGTGATGAAGTCGCCGACCTGCTCGACGCCGAGCTGGGTGTAGCCGCGGCGCGCCAGAACGCGGAGGAGCAAAAAGCCGAAAAGGAACGCCAGGACATAGGCGAGGCCATACCAGCGTGGCCCGTAGTTCCCGTAGACGTGGAAGATGAAGGGATCGAAGTCGTCGAGGAAGTAGGCGAGCATGCGGCGCGCGAGTTTCCGCGAGGATGGGCGAAGCGGCAAACATCGCGAACGGGCGAGCTTTGCGAAGACTTGTCATCCCGAGACGCGCAGACGGCGAGGGATCTCGCAAGCGTTTCTGGGCGCGAATTGTTGAGCGACCTCGGGCGACGCTTGCGAGGTCCTTCGCCGCGCTGCGCCGACTCAGGATGACAGAGAAGCTTTTTTCCCGCGCGCTTTCCGCGGGAGCGTCTTTGGCTTCGGTGCCGCTTCGCGCCCTTGTGCGAGCACTTCGCGGAGGAACGGCGCCGTCCGGCTTATCCGATTCTTCGCCACTTCTTCCGGCGTCCCGACCGCGACCACTTCGCCGCCTAACGAGCCGGCTTCCGGCCCGATATCGACGACGTAATCGGCTTCCGCGATCACACTCAGATTGTGCTCGATCACGATCACGGTGTTCCCGTCATCGACCAGCCGATGGATGACGTTGAGGAGCAATTCCACGTCGGCCATGTGCAATCCGATGGTCGGTTCTTCGAGCAAATAGAGCGTCGATTTCGGCGTGCGCATTTTGCGGAGGCGCTCGTTCGTCGCGCGGCTCACCCCGCGGGTCAGCTTGGTCGCGAGCTTGAGCCGTTGCGCTTCGCCGCCGCTCAAGGTCGGGCTCGGCTGCCCCAGTTTCAGATAGCCGAGACCGGTCTCGACGAGCAGCCCGAGCGGGCGCGCGATCTTCTGGTTCGCGGCGAAGAATTCTGCGGCCTGCGCAATCGTCATTTCCATCACGTCGCCGATGCTTTTGTCGTGATAGAGAACCTCGAGCGTCTGCGCGTTGTAGCGTTTCCCGCCGCAATCTTCGCACTCCACGTAGCTGCTCGGGAGAAAGCTCATTTCGAGCTTGAGCACGCCCTGTCCGCTGCAGGTTTCGCAGCGGCCGCCCTCGGTGTTGAAGGAGAAGCGGCTCGCGGTGTAGCCGCGCACGCGGGAGACCGGTAACTGCGCGAAGAGACTTCGGATTTCGTCGAAGACCTTGATGTAAGTCGCGGGTGTCGAGCGCGAGGTTTTGCCGATCGGCGATTGATCGACTTCGTAGATCGTCTCGAGAAATTCTGCGCCCGCGATCGCGAGTTCGCCTTTCCTTTTCCGGTCGAGCGCCTGCTGCACCGCGGGGAGGAGGACCGAGCGCATTAGCGTCGATTTACCCGATCCGGAAATTCCCGTGATCACGCTGAGTCGGCCGATCGGGAACTTCGCGTCGACGTGCTTCAGATTGTTCGCGTGGGCATCGCGGATCTCGAGCCAATGTTCGACTTCGCCTAACGAACGGCGCGATTTCCGCACCGGATGACAAAGCGGCTCGCGCAGGCAACGGCCGGTCTGCGATTCCGTCACTTCCTTGATGTCGCGCAAGGTGCCCGCCGCGACGACTTCGCCGCCGTGAATCCCCGCGCCTGGGCCGAGATCGATGATGTGATCGGCGCGGCGCATCGTCTCTTCGTCGTGCTCGACGATGACCAGCGAGTTCCCTTTTTCGCGCAGCGCGGTGAGCGTTTCGAGGAGACGCTGATTGTCGCGCGAATGCAGGCCGATGGTCGGCTCGTCGAGCACGTAAAGAACGCCGCGGAGATTCGAGCCGAGCTGCGCTGCGAGCCGGATGCGCTGCGATTCGCCGCCGCTCAAGGTCTTCGCGGAACGCCCAAGCGCGAGGTAGCCGAGGCCGACATTTTCCATGAAGCGGAGCCGCTGTTCGATCTCCGGCACGAGGTCGGCCGCGATCACTTTTTGGTGGCCGCGAAAACGCAGCTCGCCGACGAGCGCGAGCGCTTCGGCTGCCGAGCGCGCGGCGAACTCGTCGATCGTTTTTCCCTGCAAGCGCACGTGACGCGCGACCGGATTCAGGCGCGAGCCGTGGCAATCGGGGCAGGGGACCGACTCGCCTTCCTCGACCGACTCGAACTGCCGTTCGGCGTTCATCTCGTTCTCGAGCTGCGAATCGCCAGTTTCCTCCTCGGCGCGCTGCACTTTCTCGTTCCAGATTTCGCCGAACCCGTTGCAGGTCTCGCACCAGCCGTGCGGCGAGTTGAAGGAAAACAAACGCGGATCGAGCTCCTCGAAGGCGCGCCCGCAACCGGGGCAACTCATCTCCGTGCTCATAACCGTGAGCCGGCTTTTCGCGTCAAGCAGATGCGCCGTGCCGCGGCCAATTTGGAGCGCGCGCTGGACGAGATTGCGCGCCTTCAGGATGCGCTTCGCGTCGATCTCGCCCACGACTGCGTCGATCGTGTGTTCCTTGAAACGTTCGAGCTTGGTGAACTGCTTGATCCCGACGAGCTGACGATCGACGTAGAGCGTGTCGAAGCCTTGGCGCTCGGCCCAGCGGGCGACCTCGGTGTGGAAGCCTTTGCGCGCTTTCACGAGCGGCGCGAGGACCTTGAGCGGTCCGCGGCGCGCGGCGGCTTCGAGTTCCTTCACGATCGCGGCGAGGGTCTGTTTCTCGACCGGGAGATCACAATCGGGGCAATATTGCGTCCCGGTTTTCGCGAAGAGGAGACGGAGAAAATGGTAAACCTCCGTGACCGTGGCGACGGTCGACTTGCCGCCGCCGCGGGTGACCCGCTGCTCGATCGCGACGGTCGGCGGGAGACCTTCGATCAGGTCGACATCCGGCTTCTCGAGCTGCTCCACAAACTGCCGTGCGTAGGGCGACATGCTATCGAGAAATCGGCGCTGGCCTTCGGCAAAAAGGAGATCGAACGCGATGGTCGATTTGCCGGAGCCGCTCAGGCCGGTGATCACGACCAGCTGATCGCGCGGAATCGTTAGGCTGATGTTCTTGAGGTTGTGCTCGCGCGCGCCGTGGATGGCGATCGCGCGCTCGCGTCTGAGCGCGGCGGTTCCGTTTCCGGGGGGCTCAGGCGGCTCGCCTGTTCCGTTGGGCCGCTGGGCCGACGGCTCTTCGGCCGCTCGAAGGAACGATTCGTCGTCCTCTGGAATTTCGTAGCGCAGCGAGGTTTTTGGCGAGCCGCCAAAAACGACAGGCGAGCCGCCTGTGCTCCCCGGAACCAGCAGCTCGCGCAGGTAGCGGCCGGTGTGAGAGTTCGCGATTTTGGCGACGGCCTCGGGCTTGCCGGCGGCGACGAGCTTGCCGCCTTCTTCTCCGCCTTCCGGGCCGAGATCGATGATCCAGTCGGCGCATTTCATCACTTCGAGATTGTGCTCGATCACGACGACCGAGTGGCTGGCTTCGACCAGGCGCTGGAAGAGCCTGACGAGCAGCGCGACGTCGTCGAAATGCAACCCGGTGGTCGGTTCGTCGAAGATGAAAAGATCGCCGCGCTTTGTCGGATCGACGCCGCTGTCGGCGAGGTGCCTGACGAGTTTGAGCCGCTGCGATTCGCCGCCGGAAAGGGTGTTCAGCGGCTGGCCGAGCCGGACGTAGCCGAGGCCGACTTCCTCGAGAATCGCGAGCGGTTGCGCGAGGGTTTTCTCTTCGCCTAACGACGCGAAAAACTTCACCGCCTCGCTCACGGTCAGCTCGAGGATGTCGTGGATCGAGCGGCCGGCGAGCTTCACTTTCAGGACGTGCGGCTGGAAGCGTTTCCCTTCGCATTCGGCGCAGCGGACGTAGAGATCGCTCAGGAAT
Organism: uncultured Verrucomicrobiae bacterium; assembly: GCA_963831805.1. Taxonomy (GTDB): domain Bacteria; phylum Verrucomicrobiota; class Verrucomicrobiia; order Chthoniobacterales; family UBA10450; genus Palsa-1392. The sequence goes on from CAWHRN010000005.1 coordinate 1,275,038, forward strand.
TGCATCTCGATTTTCTCGAAGCCGGTCCCGCCGCAGCGCTCGCAGCGGCCGCTGCCGGAGTTGAAGGAAAACGCGCTCGCGGTCAGGCCTTGCGCCATTGACTCCGGCAGGGCAGCGAAAAGCTCGCGCACCCGATCGTAAACGCCGAGGTAAAGAATCGGCGTCGAGCGCGGCGTGCGCGAGAGCGGCGACTGGTCGACCATCACGATCTGCCCGACGCGATGCGCGCCGGTGATGCTCTTGCAGGCGCCGCGCTTCTTCGTTCCCGGTGCCGCGGGCTTTAAGGAGATTTTGGTAAAGGACGTCGTGGATGAGGGTGGATTTGCCGGAGCCGGAAACGCCGGTCACGCAGGTGAAAACGCCTAACGGAATTTCGACGTCGAGGTTCTGGAGGTTGTGCTCCGTTGCGCCTTTGATCTTGAGCGAGTGGGCGGCTTCGCGACGGCTCTTCGGCATCGGGATGCTCTTGCGGCCGGAGAGATAATCGGCGGTAAGTGAACTCGCCTGAGTAGCGGGCTCGTCTCGTGTGCTGGTCGCGCTGCTCCAGCGCGACGAACTTTTTCTGGCCGGCGTCGTCTTGGTCAAAGTTCGCGACGGTGGAACACCGTCGCCAGCACTCGAGACGAGTGCGCTATCCAGCATCTCGTTCAGTGTCCCTTGGAAAACCAGGTCGCCGCCGCTTTCACCGCGGCCGGGGCCGATATCGAGCAGGTGATCGGCCGCGCGGATGATCGCTTCCTCATGCTCGACCACGAGCAACGTGTTGCCTTTGTCGCGCAGGTTGTGCATCACCCTGACGAGCCGGCCGACGTCGCGTGGATGGAGGCCGACGCTCGGCTCGTCCATCACGAAAAGCGTGTTCACGAGCGAAGCGCCAAGGCAGGTGGTGAGATTCACCCGCTGGACTTCGCCGCCGCTGAGCGTGCGGGTCGACCGATCGAGCGTCAGATAACCGAGCCCGACTTCGCAGAGATAGCTCAGCCGGGCGACGATTTCCGCGCGCAACATTTCTGCGCCGGAATCGTTAGGCGAAATCGTGAGGCCGATGAGGAAGTCGCGCGCCTCCGCGATCGGGAGCGCGGCGAATTCCGGCAGGGTGAAGGCAATCTCGGCCTCGCGGGAGCTGGCCCCGTCAGCGCTCGAACTGGCGAGGCTGACCAGTCGATAATTCAGTGTCTCCGGCTGGAAACGCCCGCCCTGGCAACTCGGGCAGGTGGTGTAGGCGCGATAGCGGCTGAGAAGCACGCGCACGTGCATTTTGTAGGTCTTGCTCTCGAGCCATTTGAAGAAGCCCTTTACGCCGTACCAGCGATCGGTTTCGTAATCTTCCTCGCTGTATTCGCCTGCCCCTTTCTCGCCGTTGATCACGAAATCCTGGTCGCACTTCGGCAACTCCTCGAAGGGGATCCGGACGTCGATCTCTTCCCGGGCGCAGGCACGGAGGAGATCCTTTTGCGATTCGCCCATCTCCTCCCCGCGGAAAACGCGGACCGCGCCCTCGGCGATCGAAAGCGAGCGATCGGGAATCGCGCGCGTGTAATCGACCGCGATCGTGCGCCCGAAACCGCGGCATTCCGGACACGCGCCTAACGGATTGTTGAAGCTGAAAAGTCCCGGCGTGGGCGGGCGAATATCGAGATCGCAATGGGCGCAATGCCAGCCGGTCGAAAACGGGTGCGCTTCCTTGGTTTCGAGATCGATGACATTGATTCGGTCCTTCCCGAAACGGAGCGCGGTCTCGAGCGATTCGACGAGCCGGGCGCGGGATTCTTGGTTGATCGTGATCCGGTCCTGAATGACTTGGACGCGCGCGCCGAGCCGCAGGTCTTTCCGGTCGGTGTCGGCGCGGACGACTTCGCCGTCGAGCCAGATCCGGAGGTAGCCTTGCTGCTGGAGGAAGGCGAAAAAATCAGCCGGCTCGGTCTTCAGCGGCACGGCGACCCAGAAGGTGATCAGGCCCGAGCGTCCGGTTGAAGCAACCTTGTCATCCTGAGCGGAGCGCAGCGGAGTCGAAGGATCTCGCGAGCGTTGTGCGGCGCTCACTCTGCTAGTGACACTGTCCAAACGCTTGTGAGGTCCCTCGTCGTCCTGCGGCGACTCGGGATGACAGGTTGGTTCGGTTGGTGTGGTGGGACTTTTCCCGTTAGCGGGGAGAAGATCTTTTTCGTTAGGCGCGAACTCGGCGAGAATTTCATCGGCAATCGACTTCGCGGTTTCCGGTCGAATCTCGCGGCCGCAGCTCGGGCAAAAGGCGCGCGCCAATCGCGGCATCAGGAGCTTCAGGTAATCGTTGATCTCCGTCATCGTCCCGACGGTCGAGCGCGAGCTCTTGACCGGGTTCGATTGCTCGATCGCGATCGCCGGCGGGATGCCGCGGATTTCGTCGACCCGCGGCTTGTCCATCCGGTCGAGAAATTGCCGGGTATAGGGCGAAAACGTTTCGACGTAACGGCGCTGGCCTTCGGCGTAGATGGTGTCGAAAGCGAGGCTCGATTTGCCGCTCCCGCTCGGGCCGGTGACGACGGTTAATTGGCCGAGCGGCAGGTCGAGGTCGAAGCCCTTGAGATTGTTCTGGCGCGCCCCGCGAATCTCGATGCAGTCCTGCTCTGCGGGAGCGCCAGGGTGGGGATTTTTGCCATTGGTGGAAGCCACCGACGACAATCGTTTCTCCGCACGAAAAGCGCAAACTTCGGAGGCTGTCCGGGGATTTTTTGAAGCAGGAAAGCAGGAAAGGTGACTTAAAACTTCCGGAGGGAATCATCCTCTTTTTCCTGCTTTCCTCCTTTCCTGGTTCCATCCCTTTTTCACAACCGTCTCCGGCGCCGTTCTCGTCACTCCGGGTCGGACCGACTTCATCCAGTTTGTGGCCTAACGAGTATAGGATTCTTGGTTTGAAGTAACAACAGATCGCGCGCCGCCGTCCGCGGTGCGCTCTGCAAGGGGCGCTAAATCCGGATTGCGCTGCGACCGCCGTCTCGCTACAAGCGCATCCAGTAGAGGGAATAAACCCGCCATGACCCGATCTGATGCCTGTGTCTTCGCCGCCTTCGCCCGCATTTTTCCGTCCTCCCAGGTCGCTTTTATTCGGACCAGCCTCGATGTGTTTCGGGGGATTTCCGGCGCCGGATAGAAAACCGAAATAGAAAGAAAACATGAAATCGAAAACAATCCTCGCCGGCGCGGCCATCGCCGGCTTGATGAGTGGCTCATTCGCCGTCCAAGCGCATGCGGCTAATGTGACCGGCAAAGCGGGCGTCTCGCTCAGCCAGATGGGCAAGGACAAGAAGGACGTTCACTCCTGCAAAGGGATGAACTCCTGCAAGGGCAAAGGCGGTTGCAAGACCAGCGACAACGGCTGCAAAGGGAAAAATTCCTGCAAAGGAAAAGGCGGCTGCGCGACCGACGGGAGCAAGCCGAAGCCCGAGAACTAGGACCGCACACCTGCGGGCCGCAGGCGGAGAGCGGGAGTCCGATCCTCCGCTTCTCCTTTATTCGTTAGGCTAGCTTATGCCCGCGAATCCTTTCAACAGTTACCACCGACTTCGGCATTGGCATCGGTCTGCGCGTCCCGCATTACCGGCATATCCTGGAGAAGAAACCGGTCGTCGATTGGTTCGAGATCATCTCGGAAAATTTCATGGTCGAGGGCGGCCGGCCGCTCGAAGTGCTCGACCAGATTCTGGAGCAATACCGGGTCGTGCAGCATGGCGTCGCGATGTATTTCGGCTCGGCCGACCGGCTCAGCCGCGAGCACCTGAAGAAGATCAAGCGACTCGTTAGGCGGACGAACACGCCCTGGCTGAGCGATCATCTTTGCTGGGGCAGCGTCGACGGCCGCTACACCCACGACCTGCTCCCGATGCCTTACACTTTCGCCGCCGCGAAAACGACCGCGGCGAACATTCGCGAGGCGAGCGATTTCCTCGAGATACCGATCTGCGTCGAGAACGTGAGCAGTTATGCGGAATTCCATGCCTCGGAAATGACCGAATGGGAATTCCTGTCCGAAGTGGTCGAGCTGGCCGACTGCGGGATTCTGCTCGACGTGAACAACATTTACGTTTCCTCGCAGAATCACGGTTTCGATCCCTACGAATACCTGAACAACGTCCCGCACCATCGGGTCGGGCAGATTCACATCGCCGGGCACTCGAAGTTCGAGAAATATATTCTCGATACCCACGATCATCCGGTGCTCGACCCGGTCTGGAAAATGTACGCGCACGCGATCAAGCTCGTCGGCAAAACGGCCACGCTGCTCGAGTGGGACGACCGCATCCCGAGCTTCGACGAAGTCCACCGCGAGGCGCTGAAAGCGAATCAATTTGTCGAAAAGCAAATCCAAAAAAACGCCGCGGCCTAACGGCAATCCGATCGCGTCGCGGAAGCAGCTGAAGGAACTGCAAACCCTGATGGCGACGGCGGTTTTCCGTCCGCTCAACGCGCGTGACCGAATGCAGGCGCGCTGGACCGATGGGGGAACCACGAGCGCGTTCGCGGCCAGCTTCATCAAGTCGAACGATCGCCTAACGAGTTTCGAGCGCCTGGAAATTTACAACCGGGTTTACTGGTTCCGGGTCCTCGATTGTCTCTTCGACGATTATCCCGGGCTGCGCGCGATCGTCGGCGAGAAGAAGTTCATGAAGCTCGCGACCGCCTACCTCGGGAAGTATCCGTCGGAATCTTTCACCCTGCGCAACCTCGGGCAGCGGCTGGAAAAATTCCTCCGCGAAGAGCCGCGCTGGATCGCACCGCACGAGGAATTGGCGCTCGACATGGTGCGCTTCGAGTGGGCGCAGGTGGTAGCGTTCGACGATGGCGCACGGCCGCCAATCACGACCGATGATTTGTTCGACACGCCGCCGGCGAAATTGCGTCTCGGACTTCAGCCCTATCTGTCACTGCTCGAGTTGAATTACGCGGTCGATAAATTCTTCGCGGCAGTGAAAAAGAGCGAAACCAACAGTCTGCGCGGCGAAGCGAGCAACACGCCGGACGCGATGCCGACGGCGACGAGGCGCAAACGCCGGCCGCGGCTGCCGAAGCGCGAGCGGGTGCACCTCGTAGTTCATCGCTGTGACAACCTGCTCTACTACAAGCGGCTCGAGCCCGAAGCGTTCGCGATCCTGCAAGGTTTCGCCCAAGGCGAGACGGTGGAGAAAGCGTGCGTCGTTGCCATCGCCGCTTCGCACCGCAGCGAGGTCGATTGGTCGGGTCAGGTCCAGGAGTGGTTCCACGATTGGTCCGCGCTCGGCTGGTTTTGCCGGCCGGGAAAATGAGCGCGCTTCATGCAGCAAAGCGGCGGTGGCGGCTGGCGCGCGCGGCATATTCACGGAGCGGGGTGGGCGAATCACGCCGGCGGGCGGAAGGCGGCGCGATTTTTCGTTAGGCTAAAAATGGTGGCGACAGAAAATCTTTCGTTCGCGTTCAAAAAAGATTTTGCCAAGCAAACGCCCATTCATAGAATGGCCGCACTCTCGCCCCTGCATCGTTCAATCAATTCATCTCACTTTCTGAAGCCGAACCGTTCATCCTTTCCAGCTCCCGCGTTGACCGATTGGCCAGCCGCAACCGGCCGAATTTGTCTCCGCTGATCGTATGGCGAATTTCTTTCCGCGCTGGACGAACTGGCTCCCACTCAAAATCACGGTCTGCGGAATCGTGCTCGTGACGGCGCTGGTCGGCGCGACCTGGTATTACGACACGCCGAAATATACCCGGGTCGGTTACCAGCCGGTGCAGCCGGTCCCGTTCCCGCACGATCTGCACGTGACGCAGCTCGGGATGGATTGCCGCTATTGCCACAACTGCGGTCGAAGTGGCGGCGCACTCGAACGTGCCCGACACGCAGGTCTGCATGAACTGCCATACGCAGATTCAAAAAGAAAATCCGAAGCTGCAGCCGGTGCGCGACAGCTGGACGACCGGTCAGCCGGTGCCGTGGGTGCAGATTCATCGCACGCCGGATTACGTCTATTACAATCACTCCGCGCACGTGAATCGCGGGATCAGTTGCTACAGCTGCCACGGCCAGGTGAACCACATGTCGGTGGTCTATCACGCGAAGCCGCACAGCATGGCGTGGTGCCTCGAGTGCCATCGCGCGCCGGAAAATTTCCTTCGCCCCGAAGACCAGATCACGAATCTGGATTGGAAACCGGACGACGTGCAGCCGGCGGCGTTCGTGGCGAAATATGGCCAGCCCGCAGGCGTGAAAGAAGACTGGTCGAAGAAGAAGCATCTCACGCAGAGTGAGATTGGGCTGACGTTGAAACAGCGTTGGAACATGAATCCGCCGACAAATTGCCAGGGGTGCCACCGATGAAACGCGTTCTCCAACATCCCGCGCCCGATCTCGACCGGGAAACAATACTGGCGCAGCGTCGGCGAGCTGAGCGATACGCCGGAATTCCGCGGCTGGCTCGAGCGGGAATTTCCCGCCGGCGCGGCGGAGATCGAGGGCGACGAAGTTTCGCGCCGCAGTTTTCTGAAACTGATGGGCGCGTCGATGGCGCTCGCCGGGTTCGGCCTGAGCAGTTGCCGCAAGCCCGAGATGCACCTCGTGCCCTTCACGAAGAGCGCGGAGTGGGTCATCCCCGGGAAGTTCCTTTACTACTCGACCGCGATGCCGCGGCGCAGCGGCGCGATGCCGTTGGTCGTCTCGACCGTGGACGGCCGCCCGATCAAGATCGAGGGCAATCCGATTCATCCGGAGAGCAACGGCGCGACGGATGCCTTCGCGCAGGCTTCGATTCTCGATCTCTACGATCCGTCGCGTTCGCAGCGATTTGTTAGGCAAAACAAGCTTTCCGATCGCGCGAGCTTTGAGAAGTATCTCGCCGAGCTTCGCCCGAAAATGGGCGCGGACGGCGGCGCCGGTCTCGCGTTCCTCGTCGAGGAAACGTATTCGCCGACGCGCGAGCGTCTGCGCACGGAGCTGCAAAAGCAATTCCCGAAAATGCGCTGGTGCGTTTACGACCCGCTCCTGAGCGAGGCGCAGCATTTCTCGACCGAGATGAGCTTCGGCCCGAACGCGCGGATCATCCCGCAGTTCGACAAGGCGGATGTCATCTTCGCGCTCGACAGCGATTTCCTCAATTGCAGCAACGGCGATCTCGGCTCGGTCCGCGGCTTCACTTCGCGCCGCCGGGTGCGCGAGGCGAAAGACTCGATGAACCGCCTCTACGTGGTGGAGAATCGTTTCACCATCACCGGCGCGATGGCCGATCATCGGTTGCGTTTCCCGGCGAGCCAGATTCCGGGACTGACGCATGCGCTCGCGACTAAGATCGCGGTCGCGACCAAGGATCCGGGCTTGTCCTCCGTCTTGATCACGCTGAAGGCGCCGGAGAAGGCCGAGAAGTACGACGAGCACTGGCTCAAGGAAGCGGCGCAGGATTTACTCAGCAAACCGGGCGCGAGCCTCGTCCTGGCTGGGCCGCATCAGCCGGTCGTCGTGCAACTGATGGTTTACGCGATGAACAACGCGTTGAAGAACGTCGGCACCACGATGCTCGTGCGCGAGCTTCCGAAAACCAGCCGCAACAACAGCATTCTCCAGCTCGCCAGCGAGATGGAAGCCGGCCGGGTGAAACAGCTTTTCATTTTTGGCGGCGACCCGGTTTACAACGCGCCGCGTTCGCTCGCGCAAAATCGCCAGACGCGGCAACCGCTCGATTGGGCCGACCTGCAAAAGATGGTGCCGGATGTCATCCGGCTCGGGCATTACGAGGACGCGACCTCGGCGCTGAGCCAATGGCACGTGCCGGTCGCGCATTATCTGGAATGCTGGGGCGATGGCCTGACGAATGGCGGCGGTTACGTCGCGATGCAGCCGATGATTTTGCCGCTCTTCGGCGGGCTTTCGGAGCTCGACATGTTGCAGCTCGTCGGCGGCCAGCCGGCGGCGGCCGGGCCGGAGCTGATCCAGGAAACGTTCCGCGCGACCAATCCGCCCGGCGATTTCGCGACCGCGTGGAACAAGTTCCTGCACGACGGCAGCGCGAAGCACATCGCGACCACGCGACCGGCCGCCGAAGTTCAACGGCAACTCCGCCGGCGGCGTCGCGCACACGCTCTGGAACAATCCACCGACGCCGACGAAGGACTCACCCGAGATCGTGCTTTGCGGCAGCTATTCCGTGGATGACGGCCGTTACATCAACAACGGCTGGCTCCAGGAAATGCCCGACCCGATCACGAAGCTGACCTGGGATAATGCCGCGATGATGAGCCCGGCGATGGCGCATCACATCGGAGTTAAGGACGGCGACCTGGTCCAGATCACGGTAACGGAACCAACCCCGCAACCACCGGCCGCGAAGCCCGGTGCGCCGGCTCCGCCTCCCGCCCGCCGGCCAATCCAGCGCCAGCTCGTGATCGCGGCGCTCGTGCTTCCGGGTCACGCCGATAATTCGATTTCGATTCCGTTAGGCTACGGACGCAAACATACCGGGCCGGTCGGCGAGGACGCCGGCTTTAACGGCTACCTGCTGCGGACGAGTTCGAATCCGCACTTCATCGTCGCCGACGGACGCGCCGTGCAGGCCGTGAGCGTGAAAAAGGTCGGAAGAAAATATCCGCTTTCGATCACGCAGGAGCATTACTCGATCGAGGGCCGCGGACTCGTGCGGGAAGCGACGCTCGAGCATTACCGGAAGGACGAAGAGTTCGTCAGCAAGATCGCGGGCGACGAGGAATTACCGAAACAGCTTCCGTCGCTTTACACTCATCCGAAGCTCGACGCGCCGCAGCAATGGGGCATGACGGTCGACCTGAATTCCTGCACCGGTTGCAGCGCCTGCGTCATGGCTTGCCAGGCCGAAAACAACATCCCGATCGTCGGCAAACTGCAGGTCAGCCACGGCCGCGCGATGCACTGGATTCGGATCGATCGCTATTACGCGAGCGCGAAGCCCTACGATCAGGACCACGGCCAGTGGCCGGAGAATCCCGAGGTCGTGCACGAACCGATGATGTGCCAGCACTGCGAAAACGCGCCGTGCGAAACCGTCTGCCCGGTGAATGCGACGGTTCACAGCGAGTCGGGTCTGAATGTGATGGTCTACAACCGTTGCATCGGCACCCGGTATTGCGCGAACAACTGCCCGTTCAAGGTGCGGCGCTTCAACTTTTTCGATTACAGCCAGCGCCCGGTCGGCAAGGAAAAGATCGGCGGTTTCTCCGTCTATCAGGAATACCTCGGCCCGCTCACGGAGAAGGGCGCGCCCGACACGATCAAGCTGCAGAAGAATCCGAACGTCACCGTGCGCATGCGCGGCGTCATGGAGAAGTGCACCTATTGCGTGCAGCGGATCGAGGAAGCGAAGATCGCCGCGCACGTCCGCGCCGGCGCGTCCGACAAGACGCTGCATCCCGCGCGATTCGTTCACCACGGCCTGCGCGCAGGCTTGCCCGGCGGAAGCGATCGTCTTCGGCGATATCGCCGATCCGGAAACGCGGGTCTCGAAAGTGAAAGCGGAGAACCGAAATTACCGGCTGCTCGAATATTTGAATGTGAAGACGCGCACGAGTTATCTGGCGCGAATTCGCAACCCCAATCCGAAGATGCCCGATGCCGCTTGATCGGCGTCGCCAGCCCGGGGGAGGAGCGTGAGAACTCGCGAATGTGACCGGCCACACCACTTGTCACCGAACCGACGCAGCGCGGTGAAGACCTCGCAAGCGTTGCAGCGCTGCAATCGCGACGCCAAAACCTTGGGAGGTCCGCCGTCGCGCGGTTCGGGATGACAACTTGGAGGTGCTCTCTAAAATGGACTCGGCACCGACCACCGCACCACAAGTGATCGCGGGCGAGGCTTCGGCTTCCGTCGCGCAGCCGCTCGCGCGCGTCCCGCTGGTTCTGAACAAGCGGAACTTCAACTGGGTCACGAACCGGATTGCGGGCGCGGTCGAAGGGGGCACGCCGCGTTGGTGGTGGGTGTCGTTCGCGATCACGGTGATGATCGCGGGTTTCGGTTTGTTCTGTCTCGGTTACCAGATTTCCACCGGCGTCGGCACTTGGGGTTTGAATCACCCGATCGGCTGGGCGTGGGACATCACCAACTTCGTTTTCTGGATCGGTATCGGTCATGCCGGCACGCTCATTTCCGCGATCCTGTTCCTGCTTCGGCAAAAGTGGCGCACGTCGATTAACCGCTCGGCCGAAGCGATGACTCTCTTCGCGGTTATTTGCGCCGCGATTTTTCCGGGCATCCACGTCGGTCGTGTTTGGATGGCGTGGTTCCTCGCGCCGGTGCCGAATCAATACGCGATCTGGCCGAACTTCCGCAGCCCTCTGCTCTGGGACGTCTTCGCGGTCTCCACTTACTTCTCCGTTTCCGTGCTCTTTTGGTACACCGGCTTGATCCCCGATCTCGGCACGTTGCGCGATCGCGCGACTTCGAAGATCAAGAAGTTCCTCTACGGAATTTTCGCGCTCGGCTGGCGCGGCTCGAACCGCAACTGGCGCCATTACGAGATGGCGTATCTGCTTCTCGCCGGTCTCTCGACCCCGCTCGTGCTCTCCGTGCACTCGGTCGTTTCCTTCGACTTCGCGACGTCGATCATCCCGACGTGGCACACGACGATTTTCCCGCCGTATTTCGTCGCCGGCGCCATTTTCGGCGGGTTCGCCATGGTGCTGACTCTGATGATCCCGGCGCGCGCGATCTTCAAGCTGCAGGACATCATCACGCCGCAGCACATCGACAAGATGGCGAAGATCATTTTGCTGACCGGTTCGATCGTTAGCTACGCCTACGCGATGGAATTTTTCATCGCCTGGTATAGCGGCAACCAGTACGAAAAATTCGCCTTCTATAACCGCATTTTCGGTCCCTACTGGTGGTACTGGTGGGTCGGCATGTTGTTCTGCAACGTGCTTTCACCGCAGCTCTTCTGGTTCAAGTGGTGCCGGCACAACATCTTCGTCGTCTACTTCGTCTGCATGTGCGTGAACGCCGGCATGTGGTTCGAGCGGTTCATCATCATCGTCGGCGGTCTGCATCGCGACTTCCTGCCGTCGTCCTGGGGATTTTTCACTCCGACCTGGGTGGATATCTGGACCTTTGTCGGGACGTTCGGAATCTTCCTTTCGCTCTTCCTGCTCTTCATCCGTTTCCTCCCGATGATCGCGATGTCGGAAGTCAAAATAGTCCTGCCGGAAGCTGATCCGCATCACGCCACGCCGGAAGAACATCACGTCGTGCAAGCTGGAGGCATGGAGCGCACATGATCACGCCGAGCGGAAATCGCGTTTACGGAATCGCGGCGGAATACCCGAGCGCCTCGGCTTTGTACGAAGCGGCCAAGGTCGTGCGCGACGCCGGCTTCAAACGCTGGGATGTGCATTCGCCCTTCCCGATTCACGGGATGGATGACGCGATGGGTCTCGGGAAATCGTGGCTCAGCGCGGTCGTGCTTTGCGGCGGCATCACCGGCCTGCTCACGGCGGCGGTGCTCGAGTTCGGGCCGTCGTCGTTCCTCTATCCGCTCATCGTGCACGGCAAACCGACCAATTTTTGGACTGTGCCGGCGTTCTTCCCGATCATGTTTGAGCTGACGATTCTCTTCTCCGCCTTCACCGCTTTCTCGGCGATGCTGACGATGAATCTGCTCCCGCGCTGGAATCATCCGATGTTCAACTGGGATCGATTCAAGCGCGTGACGAACGACGGATTTTTCCTCGTCCTCGAAGCGCGCGATCCGCGTTTCAACGAGTCCGAAGCCGTGCAACTGCTGGAGAAAACCGGTGGCCAGCACATCACCGCGATCCACGAGGAATAATATGCTTCGCGCCTTCTTCCTCATCTTCCTGCTCGTGACGATCGCCTGGCTGGCAGTCTTCGGGTTCCGCGGACAGAAAAGTAGCCGGCCGGAGATCGAGATTTTCCCGGACATGGTGCGCCAGCCGAAAGTGCGCGCGCAGACCGAGCTGAATTTCTTCGCCGACCAGCGCGGCGGCCGCGAACCGGTCGAGGGGACGGTGCCGATTGGTTACGAAATGCCTATGCCTAACGACGAAGGTCGCGCAGTCGATGCGGCGGGCGAACAGGCGATGCACGCGCACCTCGGGTTCAGCGAGGGGACCGATTATTACAACACCGGGAAGATGGGCGAAAATTGGGGCACCGGCATTCCCATGGCGGTGACTCCGCAGCTGCTCCAGCGCGGCGAACAACGCTTCAACATCAATTGCATGGTCTGCCACGGCGAGCTCGCCAATGGCGACGGCATCGCCAAGCAGTACGGCCTCGCGACGGTCGTCAGCCTGCAGGACGATCGGATCCGTAACATGGCCGACGGCGAAATTTTCAACACCATCACGCACGGCAAGAACACCATGATGGCCTACGGCCCGCGCGTCGTGGTGCAGGATCGCTGGGCGATCATCTGCTACCTGCGCACCTTGCAGCGGAGCCAGCACGCGGCCGCGGCCGATGTGCCGCCGGACCACGTGGCCGATCTGGAAGCGATACCGGCGCCGGCGAAACCAGCGGAGGCGGCGAAGAAATGAGCGATCGATCCCACGTCCTGCCCGCGCCAGAAGGCGAGTTTTTCGAGTCCAGCCGGTTTACCGGATTGTCGCTGATTTGCGGCGCGATCGGTTTGGTCGGCATCGTTCTCAGTCTCGTCGGAGCTTTCCTTTCGCCGGTGCAATTCAGCTATTCCTGGCTCTTTGGATTCATCGTTTTCTTCACTCTTTGCATTGGCTGCCTTTTCTGGACCATCGTACACCACGTGGTCGACGCGGAATGGTCCGTGGTTGTGCGGCGGCAGATGGAGAACATCGCGCTCCTGCTCCCGGTCATGGGCGTGCTCTTCCTGCCGATTTTGTTTTGGCGGAAATATCTCTATCGCTGGATGGATGTGCCGCTCGGGGTCGATCCGTCGCTCGATGCGAAACGCGGTTACCTGAACTGGGAGTTCTTTCTTTTTCGCGCGATCTTTTTCTTCGTCGCGCTCACTGTCGTCGCATTTTTCCTGCGCCGGCTTTCGGTGAAACAGGATCGCGATGGCAACCCGCGCTACACCCTGATGATGCGGAAACTTGGATTTGTCGGGCTGCCGATCTTCGCGATCTGCCTTACCTTTGGCGCGTTCGATTGGCTGATGAGCCTGAACTGGCACTGGTTCTCGACCATGTGGGGCCCGTATATTTTTGCCGGCACGGCGGGCAGCTCGATGGCTTTGCTCATCCTCGTGACGGCCGCTCTCCAAAAAGCCGGTTACCTGCGCGAAGTGGTGACGATCGAGCATTACCACATCATGGGTAAGTGGCTCCTCGCGTTCACCGTTTTCTGGGCCTACATCGGCTTCAGCCAATATATGCTTTATTGGTACGCCAACATTCCGGAGGAGACGCAGTATTTCCTCATCCGGAACACCGAAAGCTGGAACGTGCTCTCGTGGTTCCTAGTCATCTTCCGGTTCTTCGTTCCGTTCGCGCTCCTGCTGCCGCGCTACACGAAGAAGAAGCTCAAGTGGCTCCTCTGCATCGCCGGCTGGATTATCTGCATGCAGGTGCTCGACATGTATATCGTGGTCATGCCCGCGCTCCACGGCACCGGCGTGCACCTGAGCATTCTCGATTTTCTGCCGCTGCTCGGCATCGGTGGCACGCTCGCCTTTTTTTACCTGCGTATCATCGGTAAGACGTCACTTTTCCCGGTCCGCGACCCGCGCCTGCTCGAGTCGCTCCGCTTGACCAACTAAGCCGTGGCTACCGACGAGACACTTCTTCATCCCGATCAGCCGCGCTTTCTTTTTCCGGCGTGGCTCTGGGCGGTTGCACTCTTCATTTTCTTCGGGTTCATCGTGGCCATTACTTTCGGCGCGATGCATCGCGGCTCGACCTACGAAGACGAACGCGCGGAGAAGCGGACGGAGAAGTTGAAGACGGCCCGCGAAGATTGGAACAAGACCGCCAACACCTACGGCTGGGTGGATAAAACCAAAGGCGTCGCTCATATCCCGATTGCGCGCGCCATGGAATTGGAACTGGCTGATCTCCAGGCAAAAAAACCTGCGCCTGCCGGACCGATCGCCACGCCAGCGCCGGGTGAGGTTCCTGTGAGCGCAACCGGCACAGCGCAGCCGGCCAATCCGCCGGTGACGGCTCCGCCCGCAGTTTCCAGCACGCCGAAGGCAACGACTGCCGAAGGCAACGACTCGGAAGGTCACAACCAACCGGCCGCGGCGGCGAACCCGCCGAATGCTCCCGCCGGAACGCAGCCGGGAGCGAACACGACGCCCGCCGCCGCTCCGAAATCAGCCTCCCAGATCGCACCGGTGACGCCGAGCCCCACGCCGGTGCGCTACATGATCGGAAAGCCGTTGCCGATTCGCGGCAAAGGCCAGACTTCGCCGCCTCCGCCGAAACCGTAAATCGATGAACCCGCCTGTTGAAATCATTGCAGAACCGGTCGCCGGGGAACCCGAGGTGACGGTGAAAGAGGTGGATCGCGTCGAACGCGCGTTGATCGACGCGTCGACGCGCTTGCCGGTGCTGGTGTTTTACACGTCGGCGATCGCCTGGATGCTCGTCTCGACCGTTCTCGCGGTCTTCGCTTACTTCAAACTCCACGCGCCGGATACTTTCGCGGACGTCCCTTTTCTCACTTGGGGACGCCTGAGCCCGGTTCAGTTCGATGTGTTGATTTACGGCTGGGGCTCGATGGTGGGAATGGGCACCGGCATCTGGCTGATGGCGCGACTTTGCCGGACGACACTGCGTCATCCGCTGCTCCTGATCAGCGGCGCGGCCTTCTGGAATCTCGGCGTGCTCATGGGCATGCTCGGCGTGCTCGCGGGCGACAGCACCGGTTACGAGTGGCTGGAGTTTCCCGGCTATTCTGCGCTCGCACTTTTCTGCGCTTATCTGCTGATCATGACCTGGGCGTTGATCATGTTCCGCTTCCGGCGGCGCGGTCATGTTTACATCACGCAATGGTATCTGCTCGGCGCGTTTCTCTGGTTCCCCTGGCTCTACGCCGCCGCGCAGCTCATGCTTTTTGTTTTCCCAGTGCAGGGCGTGATGCAGGCGGCCGTGAACTGGTGGTTTGCGAATAACCTGCTCTTCCTTTGGTTTGGATCGATCGGGCTCGGGACCGCTTATTACATGATCCCAAAAGTGATCGGGCGGCCGGTCCATAGCTATTACTTGGCGACGCTCGGGTTCTGGACTTTCGCCCTCTTCTCGAGCTGGACCGGAATGCAACGACTGGTCGACGGACCGTTCCCGGCCTGGATGATCACCGCGAGCATTGCCGCGACGATTCTCACGCTCATCCCGGTCGCGACCGTCGGGATCAATCACCACATGACGATGCGCGGTTATTTCCCGCTCATGCGCTATAGCCCCACCTTGCGCTTCACGGTTTTCGGCGCGGTTGCCTACACCGTTTTCAGCCTCGTCGGCGTGCTCATGTCGCTCCGTTCCGTCGCGCGGATCACGCATTTCACCGAAGCGAGTATTGGCTACACCTATCTCGGTCTCTACGCGTTTTTCACCATGGTGATGTTCGGTTCGATGTATTATATCGTACCGCGGCTGGTCGGTCGGGAATGGCGTTACGCTTCCCTGATCAAACTTCACTTTTGGTCGGCCGCTTACGGCATTGGCCTGATGGTGCTGCTGCTGCTCGTCGGCGGTTTTGTGCAGGGCGCGAGCTTGGATGATCCGACGCTGCCGTTCTCCGAAGTGATGGATTCGATCCAACCCTATCTACGCGGCCGGAGTTTGTCTGGTCTGTTGCTGACCGTTTCCCATTTCATCTTCGCGTTTCATTTTGGCCTGATGCTGCTCGGCTTCGGCCGCACCGCGAAAGTGCCGACGTTCCTAAATCCGCTGGAAGCCGAACCCGGAGGTGGTCACTGATGAAAGGATTGCAGTCACTTTTCCTCGGGATTTTCGGGATTTTCGCCTTCTCCTGGCTCGGCATGACAGTGATCCCGAATCTGCAGATTGGTGCTCTGAATCCGCAGACCGACGAGGACGGCGGCGACGTTTATCCATCGCCTGTTTCCGGCATGGCCCGGCGCGGCGCGCAGGTCTACGCGGCGAACGGCTGCGTCTATTGTCATTCGCAGCAGGTGCGACCGGAATACGGTGGCTCGGATCTCGAGCGCAAATGGGGCGATCGCCGAAGTGCGCCGCGCGATTATATTTTCGAGCCGGTTGTTTTCCTCGGAAAAATGCGGACCGGCCCGGATCTCGCGAATGTCGGGCATCGGCCAGCCTTGCAGGAAAAAGGTGCGGCCAGCCCTGCGCCGGCAGCTCCGGCGGCAGGCGGCGCTGCGGCGACGGCGGCCGCTTCTCCAGCGGCAAGTCCAGCAGTGGGCGGCAGCCCAGCCGCGGCTGTCGCGGCCTCTTCACCGGCTCCTTCCGCGCTGCCCGCGGCGGGAACGCAGCCGGCTGCGAACGTTGCCACGACCGCGCCCGCGATGGTCGCCGATGTCAGTGGCCTAACGAAAGACGGCCAGCCGTTGCCCTACACCGCGGCCTGGCATCATCGGCATCTCTACAGCCCGCGCAGCATCAGCCCGGATTCCAACATGCCGGCTTACCGTTTCCTCTATGAAAAACGGCGGATCTCCGGCGTCGTCTCGCCGGACTCGATTAATTTCGTCGGCGACACCAGCGAAAACCCACAGAGCGGCTGGGAGATTGTCCCGAGCTACGATGCGAAATGTCTCGTGGCCTACCTGATGTCGCGAGATCAATCGCACGAATTGAAAGAAGCCAAGTCGCCAGTGATCGCCGCGGCGCCGGGCAAGGAGGCGCAGAAATGAACGGTCAGCCTCCGCAGCAACCGCTCCATCAGGGCATGGATTACGGCGAAACCAAAGCCGTCCATGAAACGCATTCCGCGATCGTGAGGGAAAAAATCGAGCCACGCGTCGGCCGCGAGCCACTCTCGCTTTGGCTAATCGCGATCTACGGGCTCGCGGTCTTTTTCGGCGGCGGCTATCTCGGTCGTTATGCTGGCAACTGGAGCGGCAATGGCCTCGATTACCTCGGCGGCGCGCCCCGCGTCGCGAGCCGTCCCGGCTCCGGCGCGGCGAGCGAACAGGCCGCGGAGCTAACGCCCGCGCAAAAGGGCGCGAAGATTTTTTCCGCCAACTGCGCGACTTGCCACCAGCCAACCGGCCTCGGTGTGGCCGGCCAATATCCGCCGCTTGCCGGTTCCGAGATCGTCAACGGCGGCAGCCGCCGTCCCGTCATGATCGTGCTCAAGGGCTTGCAGGGTCCGCTCACCGTCAAGGGCCAGCACTACGGTTCCGCCGTGATGCAGCCCTGGGAGAAAACTTTGACCGACCAGAAAATCTCCGAAGTCCTCACCTACGTCCGCCAGGAATGGGGGAACACCGCCGGACCGATCTCGGCTGAGGGCGTCGCCGCGATGCGCAAGGAATTAGCCGGCCGAACGGAATCGTGGACCGAGCCGGATATCCTCGCTGTGCCCGCGGACGCGGAGGTCCCCGGCGGTGCGCCGGCCGCACCCGCCCCCGGAGCCGCGGCCAAACCGGGAGCCAGCCCCGCTGCCCCGGCGCCGCCCAAGCCCTGACGATTTGGCCTAACGAAAAGGGTTCGCCTCAGATCCAGGCGAACTTCTCTTCCCGCAAAGCCGCTTAGTTCACTTCGCTTGGATCACTGACCCGGAACCGGGGGCAGCGTCGCTTCATCCGGGCTATCGAGTGGATTTCCCTTCGGGGGCGCCCCGGAGAGCGTGCCGGGTCGGTTCAGCTGCTGCTCGTTGCCGGAAGGAAGCTCGGGCGCCAATGGCGCGCAGCTGGCGAGGATTGAAAGCGCAAGAGCCAACGGGACGACCTTCTTCATCTCGGGAAGTAAACGGTGAACCTCGCGACCGGCAAACCGCTATCGCCGCGGCGGCTCCATCAGCGCGAGGATGCGTGCTTTTTTCGCGTCGTACTCGAGCGAGCGAAATTGCCGGATTTCCTCGAGCCGGCGCATCCCATTAATGGTGTCGAGGTAACGAGTGTAGTTCGCGGCCAGATCGGTCGTCTCGAGATAGCGGCCGCGCAGGTTTCCATCGCGGAATGCGCCCGGACTCTGCGCTTCGAAAAGATGGAAACGCAACCAGCGCCGATCGGCGCGCGAGACGCGCTGCGTCTTGCGGAAGAAAGCGACGAAAAGCAGGAGCACGAGATAGGTGTCGACCCGCGCCTGCAACTCAAGGTCGCGCGCGAAATCCTCGCGCTCGATCCGGCGTTCGCCGCTGCGAAATTGCAGCGCGGCATGAAGCGCGTGGTTGATCTCCTCCACGAACATGATCAGCGAGCGGATGTTTTTATTCGTTAGGCTGGCGCGCGGATCATGTTGCTCGAGCTGGGCGATGAGCCAGCGCGAGTAATAAATCCCGACGTAAAGCTGATCGTCCGCGGTGCGCAGAAAAGTGCGCGCCAGCTCGCTCAACTCCGCGGCGGAAGCGCCCGCCAGTTTCGTGAGCTGGTGGCAGCGGGGCTGATCGATCAGGCAGTCTTCTAGGTTGATTCCCACCTGTGCGTAGGTGCGCTCGAAGAGCCGCTGGATTTGGCTAAAGAGCGTTTCGTTCACAGGAGGAGCGACACGCTGCCGCCGTCGTCGTCCAGGTTGAGCAGCTCATCGGAAAGATGATTGAGCGCGAGCCGCACCTCGTGGAAGCGATCGGCGAGTTCTTCAAAAACGTCGTGCAAGTCGCAGCGGTGCGCGGTGGAGTGACCCGCGACCAACTGATAATTGGTGCGCCCAATTTTCTCGTAGAACTCCAAGTCAGGCGCGCCGCGCCGGCTGCGGCGTTGCGTGTTCTCGTGGAAAATCCCGCTGACGAAAAGCGAGTAATTCCCGACATGCGCCCGGAGCAAAAAAGTCTCTGCCGCATTCGCGCGGGAAAGCGCGATGAGCATGTCGGAAAGATATTGGCGGCCCTGTTCGTCAGGCGTGTGCGGCGCGGAGAGCCCGCTGGCGCGAGAGAATGTTTCGAGCAGCGATGCGACGTAATCACAGAGCTTCCGGTCGGTGACGCCGGCGCGCTGGAGAACGTGCCGGGCGAGCACGTAAAAATAAAAGGCCGAGGAGATTGCGAGCTGGCCGCCTTGGGAAAGAATCGCTTCGACGAGCCGCGGCTGATCGAGGACGGCGTCGCGCGTTTCCTCGTCCGCGAGCAGATCGACGAGGGAAACGCATTCGTTAGGCGAGCGCGCGAGCGTGCGCACGATGAAGTGGAAATCCGCCGCGGTGAAGCGCGCCCGACAATTCGCCGTGATCATCGGGAGCACAGCATGAGCCTCCGCGTCGCCAAAAGACAAGCGCGAAAGTCGAGCGGCGCCTTTTGCCTAACGAACGAGGTCCGCTTTGACTTTCGCGAAAAACTCCGGAAGCGTCATCTCCTGCCAGTCCGCGCCGCAGATGGCGTTGAGCGCATGCAGGCCGAGCAAGCGATAGCTTTCGAGCTGCGATTCGCTGAACCATTGGTCGGTCGTCGGCTCGTGCGGGAACTCCGGGTGCGCCGCAGCGTAGTTGGAAACGTCGGGCGGTTCGTCGCCCGCGATCACTGGTTTCACGTAGATGATCTGGCCGTCGGTGCCGGGGCCATCCATCGTCGAGTAGCTGATCGTGCCGTAGGCGCAATGCGCGATCGCGCCTGGAGTCTTTTTCGGGGAGGCAACCTTGATGTCGATCGGGATGCCGAGATCGATCCGGACTTTGCGAATGGCGTTCCCGAGATCCTCGAAAACGTATTCGGAATCCTGGCCGGCATCGACGACGAAGATGAGTTTGCAGCGGCGCAGGATCATCTCGTAGAGCCCGAGATTTTCGAAGTGCCCGCCATCGGAAAGATTGACGTAGGGATAGCAGTCGGTGGTGTTCCCGAGCGCCTCGGAGAAGAGCGGGCCGACCGCGTAGCGCGGTCCGGAGCGCCTCCAGGTTTTCGTGCCGGGCGGGCCGGGATTCCCGAGCCACCAGCCGAGGCGCACGTTAAAAAGCGTCATCAGAAAACCGACGATCGGCGACGAGTGGTAACCCATGTTGGGATTCGCCGCCGCGCCCGAGATGGTGAGCGCGGTGCCGAGGCTGACCGCTGCGCCGTAGGTCGACGAGGGCCGGTAACCGAGATGCCACGAGCCGCAATGCAGCCGGCTCATGGTGAACGATTCCGCCTTCCGTTCCTGCCAGGCAAGCTGGCTGCCCTTGACCAGATTGAGCGTGGTGTTGATGACGTGAAACGGCTTTTCCGGGCGCAGCGCCTGCAGGTCGAGGTTGTCCTCCGGATCGAAGCCGGTGAACAAATGCGGGTGCCGGCATTCCTCCTTCCGCGAAGCGGCGAGGAACGCGCGGATCAAGCGGCTGCGATACATCGCGTGGAGCGAAAATTTGTTCACGTTGATGAAGAATCCCATCACGATGCCGAAGAGCAGATTGACCGCGGTGATGAGGAAGACCACGAACAGGCTCGCCTGATATTTCTCACCGGCGCCGAGGAGCCGGAGGGCCGCGTTCTTTGCCCAGGGTTGCGCTCCGATAAAGAGGAGCAGCCAGGAAATCACGACCGAGAGAAGGACGAAGAAAATCACCGCCAGCGCGATCATGATCCACTGGCCTGCGCCGCCGCCGGGCCCGAGTTTCTTGCTGAATTTCGAACGCAAGGCGAAGATCGCCGCGACCAGTCCGGTCACGCCCCCGAAAGCGCCGAGCAACGCTTTGGCGATCGGGTTCGCCTGCACGTCGCCGAGGAAGACGACGAGCCGGTTATCGTCCGGCGAGAGCGTGATCGCCTGCGCGCCCCAGAGCACGATGACGTTCACCGCGATCCAGCCGGCGATCGTGATCAGGATCCAGGCGGCGGAGCGCGCCCACCATTCGCGATCTTCGTCCTCGGAAACCCAGCTCGCGAGGCCGGTGAAAAGAAAGTTCACGAGCAGGAGCACCACGAAGACGAGCGGCGGCGCGAAGCAGATGTAGTTCAGCGCGCCGCCGGCGGGATTGTAGAAAACGCGGGTCGCGATTGCCCAGAGACAGACGCCGCCAAATGAGGTCGTGATCAGGATGGTGCCGAGGCGCAGGAGCGATTGGAACAGATGACCCGCGACCCTTTTACGATGGCGAGTGGCAAGCGCGAGACTGCCGAGGAATCCGCCGGTCAGATAAGTCGCGACCGCGAAAGCAATGAAGCGCAGGAGCCCGGGCGCGCCGTGGTAGGCGGCGTTCCCGTGCACGTTGCAGAAGAGCGCCCACCATTCCGTCAACCCGAGCGCCGCCAAGAGCAGCGGAAGCTGCCGCCAATAAAGAAAGCGCGTCTGCGAAAATCGCGAGTCGCCGCTCGAAGGGACATCGACGATCGCGTAGGCCATTCCCACGGCGATCAGGACGAACGAGCCGGCCAGCAGAAGCGTCAGGGCGAGATCGCAGCGCGCCAAGGTCTCGAGGTAAAACGGCGACGTGTCCCAGCCAAACGGCGGCAGGAGGATCGCGGCGAGAAAAAGCCGCGGGACCATCATCGCGGCGGCCAGCCATGAGATCAGGACCAGCCAATTCAAGAACATGTTGCGGATACAGGTCGCGATCAGCGTCCAGGAATCGACCGAGGTAAAACCAGTCCGCGGCGTGAGGTAGTTGCTGAAGGTGCGGAGATGCCGGATCGGCTGCGGCTCAGGGTTGAGCGTCGATTGTGGCGGCCGCGCCAAGTCGTCGGCTACGCCGGCGGTTCCGCGTGGATGATGATTGATCCACGCCGTGAGCCAGCCGCCGACGTAGCCGCCACCCGAGACAGTGGAGAGATAATCGAAATCACGGAGCAACTTGTAACGAGCGAGACCCTGCAGCACGCCGAGCCCGAAGATCGCGCTCCGGATGCCGCCGCCGGAAAGGCAAAGCGCGGAGCGCTCCGGTTGTTCCGCGTGAATGCGATCGTAAACGGCCTTGAGCCGGGCCTGTTTGTCCGACGTCGGGAGCGCCTGGGTCTCGTTAGGCCCGACCACGCCGTCGAGTTCCTCGGCGAGGATATCTGCCAGAGATTTCGGTTGGGAATCCGCCGTCGGATTGGGAGCGGTGTTCGTTTCCATGCGGACCTAGAGCGTTTTCAGATACTCGAGTAATTCCTCTTTTTGTTCGGGCGGCAGCGCCGTGCCATAGAGATGCCCGCCATTCCCTTCCGCGCGCCGGCGAGTGTCAAAGAGGAAGTAACGATCCGCGGGTTCGCCGGCCGGGCCGAGCGGCTGCGCGGTCGGTTCCTGGAAGCCAACCTTCACCGGATCGTAAACATCGTAGCCGCGATGAAAGGTTTGCGGGCGTTCGTTAGGCGGATTGAGCAGATCGCGCAGGGTCGGGACCGAGCCATTGTGGAGATAAGGCGCGCGCATCCAGAGGCCATCGAGCGGTGGTGAGAGATAACCGTAGGGATCGCGCTCCGTCATCGGCGGACGGTCGATGCCGAGCTCTTTCACTTTGCGGTTCGCTTCCTCGGCGGCGGCTTTCGACCAGGAATGCGTTCGCTCCGGATCGGTCCCGATCTCGGCGATCGGGACGACTTTGCTCGTGAACTCTCCGCGCGGCTCGTGACAGGACGCGCAGTCACGCGCGTAGATTTTTTGCCCGGCCACCGCCAGTTGCGGGTTGATCGGATTAGTCGCGGTGAATGGCCAGGCCGGTGGCGGAAGGTTGCTTAGATATTTATCGAGGTCAGCCATCCGGCGCAGGAACCACGGGCGCGGCGGCGCCCCGAGCCCGAGCGCGGAATCGATCAGGACCGAGCGCACTGCGGGCGTGTCGCCGGTCCAGTTGAGCAGCATTTGTTTGCCGGCTTTGTCCTTCCCGCTGCGAATCCCGAGGTTCCAGATCGATGGAAAATCGGTCGGCCCGACGGAATCGTCTTCCGGCATGCTGGTCATGAAATACTTCGTGAGGTTCATCGCGTCGTCCCGCCCCGGGCCCCAGTCGGGCTTCGGCTGGCCGTTGCTGACGTAGCGATTCATCCAGGTGAAGGTCTTCTCCTGGTCGAGCAGTGCTTTCTTCGTTAGGGGAATGAGCAGGTAGCGATAAATCTGCCGGTCGACGAAGGAGAGGCCGCCGTTCCCGTAGTCGTTCGCGCTCACGAGCCGGATTTCGCTCATGATCGTGTCCGGATTAAAGCGCGGATCGTGCGCGGCTTTGAAAAGAAAACGGAGCATGTTTTGCAACTGGACCGGGCTGCCGGCGGCGATGACAACGTGCGGCGTCTCCTCTTCGCGGGAGCGGTAAGTGGCGGTGTGGCAAATGGCGCAGTTATTCGTCACGCGATCGAAGCCGACTCTTTTTTTCGAAAACCCGACCGGGATTTCG
This sequence comes from uncultured Verrucomicrobiae bacterium, assembly GCA_963831805.1. Taxonomy (GTDB): domain Bacteria; phylum Verrucomicrobiota; class Verrucomicrobiia; order Chthoniobacterales; family UBA10450; genus Palsa-1392. Next base: position 1,298,358 of record CAWHRN010000005.1, read on the forward strand.
CGGCCTTCTTCCCAGACCACGCCAAACGATTTGTAGCCGCCAGGACCCGGCAGGAGATCGGGAAAAACCCGCGGGAGCACGAGCCAGATGTAGTAGGGAATGCCGCGATCGCCTTCCGCGCCTAACGAACCGTATTTGAACTGCTCCGCTTCGTTCGCGAAGACCTGCGGCTCTTCGCGGAAAAATTTATCCCAGGCGAAATAGCCGCCGAGTGCGAGCAGGACGACGAAGACGCCGAGGCTCGTCCAAAGGAATCGGCGGGTTTTGGGAGAAAGGTTCATCAGAACGTTTTCAGATATTCCACGACCGCGTCTTTCTCCGCGGTGGTGAGGGTGGTGCCGTAGGCGGGTCCTTCGTGGCCGACGTTGGAGTTGCCCTCGTTGCGCTCGCGCGGAGTGAGCCCGGCCGGTTTCGCTCGGGCATCGAAGAGGAAATAGCGACGCTCATTGTTAGGTTCATCGAGGCTGCGGCCGTCCGGAGTGAAGTGCGCGACGTCCGCGACGAAGCCGACATTTTTCTGATCGAAGACGTCGTAGCCGCGATAAAATGTCGTCGGCCGTTCCGCGCTGGGGTTGAGCAAATCGCGCAAAGTCGGCACCGAGCCGTTATGCAGATAGGGCGCGCGCAGCCAGATGCCGTCGAGCGGCGCGTTGGCGTAGCCGAAGGTTTTGCGGAAATGGGTGAAGCGCTGCGGGTAGCCGGTGTAAACTTGGCTTAGCGTGTCGGCGAGTTCCGGGGTGAAGGAATCGAGCCGGTGCCGGTCGGTGCCAATCTGCGCGATCGGCGTGACCTGGCCGACGCCCGCCCCCGAAAAGTCGCGCCCACTGCGGCCGTGACAGGAAGCGCAGGTCTGCGCGTAAATTTTCTCACCCTGCGCGCGGAGGGTTTCGTCGATCGCGAAGGGATATTTCGGGGGCACCTTGTCGAGCAGCCAGGTTTCGATCCGCCCGAGCGCGGCGTGATCGATCGTCGGCGGAAACGCGCCAGTGCCGAACGAGGCATTGAGATTGCGCTCCTCCATTTTGCGCTGGTTGCCGTCCCAATGGAGCTGCATATCGCGATCGCGCCGCGGGCCCTGCAACCAAATTGACGGCAGGTCGCAAAGCCCGACGATTTCGGCCGTCGTCATTTTCTCGAGCGGATAATTCACCAGCGTCTTCGCCGGGTTAAACGTGTCGGTCCGGCCCGGTCCCTGATCCGGTTCCCAGGCAATGAAACGAAAACGATCCTTCAGCATCAGGAGACGCTCGCGCATCAGCGGGATGGCGTAGTAACGCATGATTGCCTGGTTGAGCAGATCGTAATTCGCGCCCTGTGCCTGCATCTCGGCGAGGAGCCGGTCGGCGTTGAAACGCGGGTCGGCGGCGCAGTTGAAGATGAAGCGCTGGAAACCTTCGAGATCGACCGTGTTCGACGGCATCCCGGTGTAAAGGGTGCGCGGGCTCTGCGCAGTCGCGCGGACCGAGCCGGCGTGACAGGCGGCGCAATTGAGAAAGACGCGATCGATCCCCTGGGTGTTGCGCTGGGAGACGCCGACCGGGAGCGTTTTCCCGGCCTCGTAAAGGAAACCTAACGAGGCGTATTCCTGGCCCGGAACGTATTTTCCGCCGGGCAGATACTCGGGGAATAATTTCGGCAGCACCTTCCAGATCGCGAGGGGAATCCCGGACTCGCGCTCGCCGCCTAACGAGCCGTATTTGAAATGCTCCTCGATGTTCGTGTAGGCGACCGGGTCATCTCGCGTCAGCCGGCTGGCCAGACAAAACCCGCCGACCAGACTCACCGCGAGAACGAGGAGCACAAGAATGCGCCACCACCAAACGATCGGTTTGGCCGGAAGAGCGGGAGAATCGGCCATGGCCGCCACCTGTCGTTAGGCCGCTCCGGGAAACTCGAGCGCGAAATCGATCAGTCGCTTTTTATTCCAGTAAACTTTGCCGAGATAGCGATGGGGCGCGATCTCGCGGATCTCATCGCGAATCCAATGCGCGAGGAGCGAAGTCTCGGAGTAATCGAGGACGATGCACTCCTTGCCGTCGAGCCAGCTCTCGCCCTTGTAGACCTTGGCGATGATCGCGTTTAAGCCGAACGCCGTGATCCTGTTCCGGAGCACGCCTTTCGCCGGGTCGAAGACTTTGCCCTGCCAGGCGAAGTGATTGACGAAAGTCGCGATGTCCTGGGTGTAGGTGGTGCCCGGAGCGACGATCGCCGTTCCCTTCGCTTCGCCTTGCGGGATATCGCCCGCCGGGCTTTGGCGGAAGAGATCGTCCAGATCGGCTTGGGATTTGGTCAAAAGGTCAGCAGTGGTCATAGGTCTCCTTTCGTTAGGCAAACTCAGAATGTTTTCATGTATTCAATCAGCGCGCGCTTGTCGTCGTCGGGAAGATCGGCGCCGAAGTAGTGGCCTTCGTCCTCGATGAAATCGGGACATTTATTTGCGGCGAGCAGGAGGCTGAGCGCCTTTTGCAGGTGTTCCTGAGCCGCTTCCGGGCGCAGCGGTTGCGTCCGGCTGGCGAGGAGCTCTTTCGTAATCGCCACGATTTGCGCCGCGTTCGGCTCGAGATTGGCGAGGAGATTGATTGGCGTGCCTTTCGGGATCGGCCCCAGTTTCAAATAACCGTCTGTATCCGCGAAGCCTCGAATTGCTTCCGGGACGAACTCCTTGCGCAAATGCAGGTAGCATTCGTTCTGCGTGCGCCAGATTGATTTCTTGCCGTCACGCTTTTCCGGCCAAAGCAGCTTTTCAGTGGCGTCGTTGAATGCGGCCAGCCGACCCGCGACCGACGGATCGCCGGTGAAAGTGCCGAGCGCATTGTTATGCAGGAACGGCGCGGTCGCCCAGATACTGACCAGCGAAGGTACGCGATAGTATCCCGGCCCGGTGTTCTTCTCCTGCGGGCTGAACTTAATTGGCTGCGCCTCGTTGAAGGGATTGTAAAACTCCCGCGGCTCGATCGGCGGGATCTCCTTGTAGGTTTGCGAAGAGAAATTATCCCAGATGTGTCCCGCCTTCGCGTTCGTCCCAAAGGCGCGGGCCGAGTTGGTCTCGATCTTGGTGATCGGATAGCGTTTGTCGTCCGAGAGAAAATTGTTTTCCAAAAAATCCGGCTGGAGGACGGCCGTTTGGAACCAGGCTTTCCCTTCGGCGGAATGCGGGTCGACGCCGGCGGGCGGCTGCTTGCTCGAATGACAACTGGCGCAGCTATTCGCGAAAACCGTCTTCCCGTGGGTCAGGATCTCCTCATCGGTCGTTAGGTTATTGGCGCCTTCGGGCGCGGCGGCGAGCCGGAAAGGTTGCAGCTTCTTGAAAAAGGCCGCGATGTTTCCGACCCGGTCCTCGGTCGCGCGCCAGAAGACGGAGTGTTTTTGCGCCACCGCGATCTCGAAAGGCTTCTGCGGGACGAGGCCGATGAGCCGATTATGCCGGGTCAGCCAATACTCCGAATACATCCCGATGTTGATGTAAACCCGGATCGTGGCGCCCCCGACGCCGATCGAGTCCGCGCCATCCTTCAGGATATGCGGCACCGCCATTGCCGCTTTCTCGTCGGGAAAATTGATCGCGCCGCCGGCCATGGTTTCGGTCTGGGCGATTCGCAATCGCTCCGCGAGGAGGAAGATGGAGTTGATCGCGTTGGGGTTGTTAATGTGATCGGTCGCGATGCGGGAAGTATCCGAAGTGCCCGGCGGCTGCGCGGCCAGCTCTTCGTAAAAGAAACCGCCCTTTTCGACGTTCGGTGCAAAGACTTTTCCTTCGCGAATGTATTGATTGCCAATGGCGGAGGCGAGTTCCGCCCACCTGGGATTTTCCGGGTCCGCCGGCGGGTTCGACGGATTCGGCGCGATGTGACAGGCGCCGCAGGAGACTCCGACCCGGTACGGCCTAACGAGCGTGTTATCGCTGTAATAATGGGGATCGTTGACGTAGCGCTGGCCGTCCCACTTCCGCTTCGCCGCTTCGTCAAACGCCGGGTTTGGGAAAAGGCGAAAGCCGAGCACGCCCGACGGTTTTCCGTAGATTTTCTCGTCGATCCCCGCCGGCTCTGGCGTGACCTGCTCGTCCAGCCACAGGCCATATTCATCAGGTTTCGTCGCCAGACGGAAGCCGGGTTCGTTGATCAAGCCCAGAGTCTTGAAACGCTCACCCCGCGGATACTTGCGGTTGTCGAGCGTCTTGAGCAGGTCCATCAAGCCGTAGCTGTCCTGCGCGACGTGATCCCAGAAATGCTGGTTGCCGCCGCTCCAGAGATTCCAGGTATTGCGGCCCATGATCTCGTTAGGCTCGAGTTTGATCCCGCCATCCATTGGCTGGAAAACATCCGCGGTGGTCTGCGGGAAATCCTGCGGGGAGAGACCCGCGAGTTTGGCTTCGTCCTCGGGAACCTTGCGGCAGCTCGCAAGGCTGAGGATGAGCAGCGCAAGCGTGCCCAATTTCCCGGCGTCCTTGAGGGAGATCTTCACGGCGCCCACAGCTTTTAATTATCGGACCGCTGCCGGACAAGAAAAATCTCGCGGCCTACCGATGGGGAATGGCGGAAGGGGTGGGATTCGAACCCACGGTGAGTTTAACCCCACGTTCGATTTCGAGTCGAGTGCCTTAAACCGGACTCAGCCACCCTTCCGTTGGGGCGCATTATCCGGGCATCGTGGCGTTTTGGCAACCGCCTTCACGTCGCTTTGGCTGCGGCTTGTTTCGCGTGGATTTGTCGAATTGTTCCGCTCAGTCACCGAATGAGATTCGCGAGGTGACAGGTCGATCTTTTGCCGCGAAATTTTCTCTTGGAAAAAGCAGAATTAAGCCAGAGAACGAAGATTTAATCGTTAGGACCACCGTAGAATCCTTCCAAAAAAATGTTACAATTTTGTGCTTGCCCACGCTCCTTTCGGAACCGCATGTTGTGGTTCCACTGAAGCTGCCCCCAATATCGTGTTGTCGGCTATTATTGACATGATATTCACGGGGGATTTCAGAGGAGAATTCACTGTTATTCACTACTTAACCCGCTCCGCCAATGATCCAACTTAAGCCCGGCCTGCAGCCCGCCAACTTCGCCAAAGAACGAAAATCCATCGCCCGCCGCGGTAAAACCTCACGGAAAAAAAGCCGTGGCCTCCGTTTCGAGCGGGTCTTCAGCGACGCGAAAGTTTCTCCATTCGATCAGCTCGAATGGGACCAGCGCACCGCGGAGATCACCGACGACAGCGGCAAGGTGATTTTCAAGCAGGAAAACATCGAGGTGCCGAAAAGCTGGAGTCCGCTGGCAACCAAGATCGCGGTATCGAAATATTTCTACGGCGACATTTCCAACGGCACCGATCCGCACGCGGGTGGCCGCGAGACTTCGGTGCGGCAGCTAATCCATCGCGTCACCCGCACGCTGACCGATTGCGGGATCGCGGATGGCTATTTCGCGGACGCGAAAACGGCGGAAGTTTTCTACGACGAGCTGACCTGGCTTTGCGCGAATCAGTACGGCGCCTTCAACAGTCCGGTCTGGTTCAATGTCGGCTTGTATCACCAATACGGCATCGGCAAGGACGCCGGGGCGGGCAACTACTTTTACAATCGGGAGACCGGTGAAGCGGAACGGGCTAAGACTCAATACGAGTATCCGCAGGGCAGCGCCTGCTTCATCCAGTCGGTTGAAGATACGATGGAAGACATTATGCGCCTGGCCATGAGCGAGGCGATGCTGTTCAAGTATGGCAGCGGCACCGGGACCGACCTTTCCTCGCTGCGCAGCACGCGCGAAAAACTGAGCGGCGGCGGCAGGCCAAGCGGACCCTTGTCTTTCCTAAAGGTCTACGACCAAGTCGCGAATGTAGTGAAGAGCGGCGGCAAGACTCGGCGCGCCGCCAAGATGAACACGCTTAAGGACTGGCATCCCGACATCGAGGAATTCATCAACGCGAAACAGAACGAAGAACGCAAAGCCTGGGCCCTGATCGAGCAGGGTTATGACGGGAGTTACAACGGCGATGCCTATGGCTCGGTCATGTACCAGAATGAAAACCTAAGTGTAAGAGTTAGCGACGACTTCATGACCGCCGCGGTGGAGGATCGCGAATGGTGGACCCGCCGGGTCCGGGACGGTTCTCCCTGCGAGCGCAAGGAAGCGCGCGGGCTGCTCAAGAAGATCGCTGAAGGGACTCATGTCTGCGGCGATCCCGGGATGCAGTTCGACACTACGATTCATCACTGGCACACCTGCAAGGGAACCGCCCGGCAGAACTCCACCAATCCTTGCTCCGAGTATCTCTTTCTCGATAACACCGCCTGCAATCTCGCCTCCTTGAACCTGATGAAGTTCAAGACCGAAGACGGAACCTTCGACGTCGAGCGTTTCAAAGCGGCGGTGCGGGTGTTTATCACGGCGCAGGAAATCATTGTTGATAACGCGAGTTATCCGATCAAGGAGATCGCGGAGAACAGTCATATCTTCCGTACGCTGGGCCTTGGTTACGCCAATCTCGGGTCACTCATCATGAGTTATGGCTACGGCTATGACAGCGTGGAGGGTCGCGCCATTTGTGGTGCCATCACCGCGATCATGACTGGTGAAGCCTATGCGGAAAGCGCGCGGATGGCTGCAGGTATGGGGCCGTTCCCCGGCTATCGCGACGCCCGGGCTAGCGGTGTCCCAAAACCGGTAGCGAAGGATAACGTCGCCTCGATGCTCGAAGTGATCGAGCAGCATCGCGCCGCGGTCGAGGACATTCCGGATAACGAAGAGTTTGGCTATCTCAAGACCGAAGCCGCCAAAGTCTGGGACCGCGCGGCAGAGTTAGGTCGCCAACATGGCTATCGCAATGCGCAAGTTACCGTCCTGGCTCCGACTGGCACGATCAGCTTCCTGATGGATTGCGACACCACCGGCATTGAGCCTGATATCGCGCTGGTGAAATACAAACTTCTCGCCGGTGGCGGCATGTTAAAGATCGTCAACCAGACGGTAAAGCCAGCGCTCGAGAAGCTGGGTTACCGGAAGGACGAGATCGCACAGATCATCGCGCACGTCGATAAGTATGACACGATCGAGGACGTCGATGGAGAAGCTTCCGGATTGAAGCGGGAGCACCTGTCGATTTTCGATTGCGCCTTCAAGGCCCATCGCGGCGAGCGTTCGTTAGGTTACATGGGTCACCTGCGGATGATGGCGGCGGCGCAGCCGTTCCTCAGTGGCGCCATTTCCAAGACGGTGAACCTGCCGGAAAAAGCCACCGTCGATGAGATCATGAACACCTACGTCGAAGGCTGGCGGATGGGGTTGAAGGCCATCGCTATCTACCGCGACGGGTCGAAGCGTTCCGCGCCGTTGAATACCAAGAAGACCAAGGACATGGGCGGCAAGGTCAGCGAGGTCGGTCCTGGCACCGATCGGGAGACGCTCGCGCAAAGGATCGTCGAACTTGACCAGGAGATCGCGCAGTTACGCGGCCAGGTCGATCAGCCGACGCGCCATCGGATGAGTGACACCCGCATGTCACTGACGCATAAGTTCGAGATCGCCGGCCACGAAGGTTACATCACTGTCGGTCTCTACGAAGATGGCCAGCCCGGTGAGCTCTTCATTCAAATGTCGAAGGAAGGCAGCACCATCGGCGGACTCATGGATACGGTCGCGACCCTCACTTCGATGGCGCTCCAGTACGGCGTACCGCTCGAGTCGTTAGTCAAGAAATTCGCCTACCAGCGTTTCGAGCCGAGCGGTTTCACCAAGAACCCCGATATCCGCAATGCGAGCAGCATTACCGATTACGTTTTCCGCTGGCTCGGCTGCCAGTTCATCAAGGGCTACAAGGAAGCGACCTCGCCGCATCGCACCCATCCGGAGTTGCCGATGAAAGAGATCGCCGACATGGAGAAAAAAGCGGTCAACCGACCGGTCTCCGACCTCTCGCGCACCGGCGAGAAGGAATTGATCGACGTGATCACGAACCACGCGCCTAACGAGGGCAATCCATCGACCACAAACGGTCGCACCCACGCCGAGCGCGTGAACGAGGCGCTCGGGAGCATGTTCATGGAAACGACCTGCTCTCATTGCGGCAGCGACAAGGTGATTCGCGCGGGCGCCTGCGGCGTCTGCACGGAGTGCGGCACGAGCCAGGGCTGTAGCTAGGTTCTCTCTTTTCCCGGGCGAACGTCGCCGTGCGGCGGCCCCGCCCGGGAGGCGGATCCGGACCGGTTAATCCGGTCGCCCGATGGACAAGTCGGCGTCCTCGGCTAGGTTCCCGTCCCCGCCGGCGGTCGCCGGCTCTAATTTTTATGGCACTCTCCGAAACCGAAATTCAGCGTCAGAAGGAAATCAAACAGGCCGAGGAACTCCTCTTTACCGGCAAACAGGAACTCGGCTTCGCCAAGGGTTTGTTCCTCGGGGATTTCATCGCCGACTGGGCGATGCCGTATCCGAAAATCACCGATGCGCAGCAGGCGAAACTCGACCGCGCGCTCACCGAAGTGCGGCAGTTTCTCGACGAGCATCTCGACGCCACCGCGATTGACCTAAAAGCGGATATTCCGCGGGAAGTCATCGACGGTTTGGGTCGAGTCGGTGTGCTCGGCATGACCGCGCCGGCGGAAGTCGGCGGCCGCGATTTTTCGCAGATGATGTATTGCAAAGTGCTCGAGGAAATCGGCCAGCGCTGCGCTTCGACCTCGGTCTTCACGAACGCGCATCACTCCATCGGTATTCGCGCGCTGCTTCTTTTTGGAACGAAAGCGCAGAAGGAAAAGTGGCTGCCGAAGTTGATGGACGGCGGGCAGCTCGCGGCCTTTGCGTTGACTGAAGCCCAGGCCGGCTCCGACGCCGCGAACGTCCAGACGCAGGCGCAACCGAGCGAAGATGGTTCGCATTACATTCTGAACGGTGAGAAGCGCTACATCACAAACGCCTCGATCGCGCAGGTGCTCACGGTGATGGCGCGCACGCCGATTCCCGGCAAGGAAGGCAAAACGGCGGTCACCGCGTTTCTCGTCACGCCGGACATGGAAGGCTTCGAGATGCTCGAGCCGCGGATGCCGAAACTCGGGATCAAGGGCACCGCGACCGGCCGTTTCCGGATGACGAACATGCGCGTGCCGAAGGAGAATATTCTCGGCCCGTTAGGCAAAGGCCTGCGCGTCGCGCTGACCGTGCTGGATTTTGGGCGGACCACTTTCGGCGCCTGCTGCACCGGCGCGGCGAAGACCTGCTTGCGGATGGCGATCGAACACGCGAACACGCGCCAGCAATTCCAAAAAACGCTCGGTGATTTCGATCTCGTGAAGAAAAAAATCGCGCGCATGGCGGCCGATGTTTACGCGATGGAAGCGATGACGCAGGTGACCGCGTCGCTGATCGATCGCGGCTTCGAGGACTATATGCTCGAGACGGCGATGCTGAAGGTGTTCACCACCGAACGCCTCTGGGACGCGGTTAACGATTGCTTCCAGATCCACGGCGGTGCGGCTTATTTCGACGACTCACCGCTCGGCCGGATGCTGCGCGACGCGCGGATCAACCAGATCGGCGAGGGGAGCAACGAAGTGCTCACGTCGTTCATCGCGCTCGTCGGTATGCGCGGCCCGGGGATGGAGTTCAAGGAAATCCTCGACACGGTCCTGAAGCCGTGGCGCCCGGAACGCGGCAAGGCTTGGGGCGCCGGGATGAAACGCCTGAGCGCTGCGGTGAAAGTGCCGGAAGTGCCGGTGCGTCACGCATCGCTGCGCTCTTACGCGAGCCAGCTCGCTCGGCTCGTCTGGCGTTTCAATTTCGCCGTGAACAAGTCGCTCATCACCTATCGCGAGCCGGTCATGGACATGCAGTTGATCCAAGAGCGGATCGCGGTTGCGGCGATGGAATTGTTTGCCGCGACCTGCGTCCTGAGCCGTTGGGATTCCGAGCTCGGCGCTTCCGGGCGAAATGGCCACGCCGCGACCACGGAGCATATCGCCGCGGATCTTTTCGTTAGGCGCTCGCTCCGCAAGATCAAGGAAGCGCTCCGCGATCTCGCCGATAACGACGATCGCGCGATGCTCGCGACGGCCAACGCGGTCCTTGGTCAGCGCTCGACCGTTCCCAGCCGCAACGGCCGTTAATCTCGCTGGACCGCGGCCTGCGGCACGGAAAATGGTTCTTCTGAGAGAGCAATATGCTCTCGACTCAGATCGTCCCGCCCTCGTTGACGATTCTCATTCCGTGTTTGAACGAGGAATTAGGGATCGCTGCGGTCGTGCGCGAATACGCTACGGCCTTTCCGCACGCGGCCATTTTCGTCGTCGATAACGGCTCCAGCGACGGAACCGCCGAGGCGGCGAAGACCGCGGGCGCGGCCGTGATGACGGAGCGCCGCCGGGGAAAGGCCATCGCGGTCGCGAGCGCTCTGGCGGCGATCGACACCGACCTCGTGCTGATGTTGGACGGAGACGGCAGCTATCCCGCGGAAGGCGGTCAGCTCCTCGTCGAGCAATATCTGCGTGAACCGGTCGACATGATCACCGGCATTCGCAGCGCGCAAAAGGCGGACCAAGTCTTTCGACCGATGCACCAATGGGGTATGTCGATTTTCGCGCTTGTCCTAAAATCGGTTTTTCGTTTCCGGCCGCTCGATTTGTTCTCCGGGCTGCGGCTTTTTTCGCGTCGTTTCTACAAACACGTGCCGGTACTTTCACGCGGTTTTGAGTTGGAGATCGAGCTGACCATCCAGGCAGTCGACAAAGGTTTCGCGCAAGCGGAAATCCCCGTGCCGTTCCGCAGCCGGACCGAAGGTTCCGCTTCGAAACTCAAGACTGTTCGCGACGGTCTGCGCATCTTCCGGCTCCTCGTCGTCCTCTTTCGCGATTACCGACCGCTGGCTTTTTTTGGTTATCTCGCCGTGGTTTTTGCTCTTGGCGGATTGGCAACCGGTTCAGTGCCGGTCGGGGAATTCTTTCACACCGGTCTGGTCAATCACCTTCCACTCGCGGTCCTGGCCGCCAGCTTGGTGACGCTGTCGATCTTTGTCGGACTCATCGGCTTGCTGCTCGAATCCAACCTTCGCTATCATCGCGAGGCTTATCACATCCAGCTCCGGAAATTCGGCGCGCCGGCCGTGCGACAGCCGCCGCTGGAATTTCCGCGGGTGCTCGCCGGCTGAGAGATGTCGACGATCCATCTTCTCACGCAATACGTCTGGCCCGACGCCGCGCCGACGGGTCTTTACGCCGAGCATCTTGCAGCGCGCCTGGAGGAAAAAAGCGCCGACGTCCGGTTGATCGGCGGCGAGGGCGACTATCGGCGCTTGCAACGCGAGCGGCCGATAGAACAGATTCACCATCTGCGTCACTATCGCGGCCGTCGCGGAAATATTCCGCAGACCTTCCGGGAATACGCCTCGGTCACGCACGCTTTTCGCTCTTATATCGCGCGATCCGTCAGACCAGATGACGTCGTCATCGTGACCAGCGCGCCGCCGAACACCGTGACTCTCGCCCAAGCCATCCGCCGCCGCGGCGCCCGCGGCATTTACTGGCTACAGGATTATTATCCGGAGCTCGTTAGGGGGTTACGCGATTACCCGGCGCCGCTGCGCAGGACTTTCCGCCGCTATTGGGACGGACAACTCGCGCAGTGGGACAGGGTCGTGAAAATCGGCGCCAACCTTGGCGGCCCGGCCGAGAACTCCGTCGTCATTCGCAACTGGCCCACTCTCTCTTTCGACGCCGCCATCGCCCCGCTGCCGCAGACCGCGATCTATTCCGGAAATCTCGGTTTCGGCCACGACATCGAATTGCTCGCGACTGCCTGCGAAGAGCTGCGCCGCGCGGGCTATCGGATCACCATGCGCTGTGATGGCCGGGGTGCGGCGCAACTCCCGGCCTGGTTGAGGCCTGCTCCTTTGGAAAGCGATCCGACCAAACTTCGCGAAGATCTTCTCCGCCACGAAGTCCATCTCGTCGCGGCCCATCCGAAAATCACCGAAGCAGTTTTCCCGTCGAAAATTTGGAACTCATTCGCTGCTGATCGACGCGTCATTTGCACCGGCTTCGTCGGGGAAATGGCCCGGGAACTGGACGTCGCGCGCCGCGCTCCCTTCGCCCAGCACCTGGACCAATGGGTGGAACTCGTGGAGCACGTTGCGGCGTCACCCGTCCGTGCCGTCGCGCTCGATCTCGAACCGGCGCTCGCCGCGTGAAGGCGGAAGAGCGGATTTTGCTTTCCAACAGCGTCTGGTCGCTGCTCAACCAGTGCGCTCGCGTCGGCTCTCTCGCGCTCGTCCTGGTCGCGCTCAGCCGCTACTTCGGGCCGGCGCGTTTCGGCGCGCTCGCCTACGGGCTGGCCTTCGTGCGCATTTTCACGGTCATCGCCGGGTTCGGTCTCGATCGTATTCTCGTTAGGCAATTTGTCGAGGCCGGGGAGAATTCGACGGCCCTGTTGGGAAAGGCCTTTCGCCTCAAGCTGGTTTTTGCCCTGATCAGTTACGGTGCGCTCCTCGCGCTCCTGCGCGGGATCAACCCGGGAGATCGGCTCACGTTTTCGATTGTCGCCCTCGCCGGCGGCGGACTCGTCTTCCAGGCCAGCGACGTTTACGATTATTTTTTCCAGGCGCAGAATCGGTTCGATCGTGTTTTCCTTGGCCGGACTCTGCCGATCCTCCTCGGGACCGGATTGAAGCTGGCGGCGATCGCGTTGGGCAGTTCGCTGCTTCTCTTTGCCTTTCTGGAGACGGTCGAGATGGCGTTGATCGCCGCGGCCCTACACGGCGTGTTTCGGAGCATTCGCGTGGTCCCGGCGGGGGATGAAAAAATTCCAACTCTGACGACGCGCCAGCTTCTCGGCGAAGGATTCCCGCTCCTTCTCGGCTCGCTCGCGGCCATGATTTACATGCGTTCGGATGTCCTGATGCTCGGCAAGATGGCGGGCTTTCGTGCCGCCGGCTTCTACTCTGCGGCCTCGCAGATCACGGAGGCCTGCGCGCTTTTTCCGATGGCTTTTGTTCCCGCGCTTTTCCCGATCCTGCTGCGCTGGCGCGCCCGGGGCGCGGCTTTTTATCGGCAGCAATTTGAGCGCCTGTTCATGGGCGCGGCCATCGCCGGCGGCGGCGTCGCGGTTTGCCTAACGACAGTCGCGCCGGTGGTCGTGCGGCTCCTCTACGGTCAGGCTTTCAGCGCGGCGGCTGGAATTCTTGCCCTGCATGCCTGGTCCGCGATCTTTCTCTTTGTCGCGATCATGCAGACTGGTTACGACATCACCGAGCGCCTGACTTGGCTCACGGCGACCCGCACGGCCGGCGGCGCGCTGGTCAATATCGTCCTCAACTATCTGCTGATCCCGCGGTATGGCGCGCTCGGCTCCGCCGTCGCGACGGTTTTTTCGCTCAGTTGTTCCGGGTTTTTCTTCAACTTTTTGCATCCCGGGACGCGCCCGATTTTTTGGATGCAGCTGCGGGGCTTTCTCCTCCTGCCGCTCGTTAGGGGAGAAGGCCATTTTCCGCCGGTTCAACTGGCAAACCCGGAAAGCGTGGCGAGGTAATCGCCGACGGCGCGCGCGCTGATTTTGCGCATGCACCAGTTTGCTTCGTGGCGGCATTTCCATTGCACGCAGGGATGGTCAGGGCAGGTCGCATCGTGGAAAACGCGCAGTCCCGTGGGCGCGGCAAAGGTGAGCGGACTGACCGGCCCGAAGAGGACTGCGCCGCTGACGCCGAATAAATTCGCAATGTGCGCGACGCTCGTGTCGTTCGTCACCACCGCCCGGCTGTGGGCGACTAACCGGGTCAGTTGCGCCACCGAGAAGCGGTCCATCCCATCCTCGACGTTAGGCAGAGACAGGAGCCTCGCGAGTTCGCTTGCTTCTTCCGGCAGCACTTCCCGACGCAAACCGGTGACCATGAACTTCGTCCGGCCGAAGCGCTCGATCAACTGGCGGAAGTTCGCCAGCGGCCAATTTTTCCAGCGCGCCGCGGTCGTTAGGCAAAGGACGACTTTTCGTCCGACACCGGGCAGCGGTTCGCTCGCCAGACGCTCGGCCACGGTGAGGTCGATCTCGCAGCCCAGGTAACGCGCGATTTCTTCCCGGTTGTCGTATTCGTTTTCCTGCACCGCGTGCGGGAGCACGTGCTCAACCAGACTGGAGCCTCCGCGCGTGATCCGGGCGCAAAGATTCTTCGCGCCGGCGGATTTGATGGCGAGCGCGCTGACCGCGTTGCCGGTAAGATCGATCCAGAGTTCCGGCGCGCGGGCTCGCGCCTGCTGCATGCGGCGGAATAATTCCCCGGGGCGAAGGGCGCGGCGATTCTTAAAAAATTCCTCCAGCGCGTTATCAAACGGCAGGATGTTCCAACCGAACTCCTCGCCCAGCGCGACATGACCGGGGCGAAGAGCGACGCGGACTTCGAGGCCGCGCCGGCCGCACTCGCGGACGATTCCAGCGATCAGCGGGAGGTGAATGAACAAATCTCCCAGTCCGGCAATCGACGAGACGACACACGGCCCGCGCCAGTGGAATTCGCGCTTTTGCTTGAGCGGATTGAGCGCATCGACCGCGCGCATGAAGAGGGCGCTGCGGAGGGAGCGCGTATCGTAGCCGAGCCGGGTGAAAGAGGCGGTCGCCGACATGTTTTCTGGTTAACCGAGAGCCCGGCCTGGGCGCCGACAAAATAGGTTAGTGTGCGACCCGAGCGCCGGCGCGTAGCGGCGGAGAAGGTCAGCGTCATTTGCCGGCTCGAGTCGATTCGCGTATTCGTTAATAGAGAAAATCTCCAGGCCGAGGGAGCGGAGCCGGCGCAGAAAATCTCCCGCATCCGAGCCGGCGCGACGGAGCCCTGCGGGCCAGAACTCCGTGAAGAGCGCGAGACTAGGATTGGCAGTAATGGTCGCTGCCAAGCCGTCGAGCGCGCGGGCCTCGAACCCCTGCACATCCATTTTCACCAGGTCGACTGCCCCGCTCACGCAATCGTCGATTCGCGCGGTCGTCATCCGCACGCTCCGCCGTTTCTCGGTGGAAGGGTAAGCCTGATGATCGCCGCCATTCTCCTCCGAGAGATAAAGCAAGGATTCATCAGCGCGGTCGCCAGCCGCGAGATTGAGAGCGATGACGTTGCGGCGTTGGTTGCGCCCGAGATTTGTCTCGAGGAGGGCGAAGTTTTGCGGCTCCGGCTCGAAGGCAATCACGCGCCCGCTTTCCCCGACGAGTTTGGAAAAGAGGAGCGTGTAATAGCCGATGTTGGCGCCGACATCGAGAATCGTCATCCCGGGCCGGATCACGCTTGTGAGCAAACCAGTCTCGAACGGCTCGTAGCGGCGAAAGATCGAGAGTTCGAGTGAATCCAGTGGGTCGAGCAAGAACGGGAAACCGTGCACCCCGATTTCCTTTTGCCGGAGCCGGCCGAAGACCCACTTTTTTGCCGGCGAATAGAAGGGAAAATTTTCCAATCGGAAATTTGGGACCGTCCGCTTCTTCGCGCGCACGAGCAGTTCGATCACGCGATTTCCGAGATGGGAATTGATGGGGACGAAAGAGGTTTCGGCGGCAGACATGCTAGGTTTTCAGAGCAAGGGTCGCGCCATTTCAGGGTCCTTCCCCGAGGTGAAAAGGGTCGTCCAAATAATTTTCATCGCTGATCGTGGCCAGGCCCAGGCGACCCAGATCTTGCCTCGTCACCAGAATGCCCTTGCCGGCTCGCTGCAGCGTGCGCACTTCCGTGGCGTCGATCCAGTGCGGCACGAACACGGCGACGACCGGCGCGGTTTCGAGAAAAGGATCGTTCCGGATGAGGTCCGCGGCGTACCAGGTGCCGAGGACATTCAGGCCCACGACTTTGGCCTTGAGCGAATGGATCCGCGCGGCGGCGCGAGCAAAAGGACGAATGAAACTCTCGGCCTGATAACAGCGAAGCGGGAGCACAAACACAAGCGAGGCGACGACGCCGGCCCGAAGGAAGCGGCGCGCCTGCGTCCGCCCGACTTTCTCGCCTAACGAGTGCCAGCCCGCCACCGCGACCAGGATGAGACAGGAGAGGGTGCCATGAAAATAACGGTAGCCCCAGCCGTGACCCTGGTCGGAGAGGAAAAAATAGTAGAAACCAAACGTGCAGAGGCAGCTCAGCGCGGCATCCTGCACGATTGGCAGCTCGCGGAAAATGCGGCGCAAACCAAGGACGGCGAGGAGCGGCGTCGCGAGGCAACTCCAGCCGATGACGAGAAGCAAATCCATCGGCTGAATCACGATCATCTTGGGATTAAAGAGGCGGAAGAGCGAACCCGGATCGTCGCCGGGAGCAGCGAAATGCGACCGCCAGGCATACCAGCCGGCGCAGCCGGCCAGGTAGATGGACCCATAAACCGAAACGGCTTTCCATTTTCGCTGCACCACGAGCCGGACGAAGAACGGTGCGACGAAGAGCGCATGCACGATCGGCTGGTGAAGCCCGATGGCCAGCACCCCGACGATCGGCGCGAGATAAAAGCGCCGGCGATCCGGGCGCGCATAGAGCCAGAGCCAGACGGTGTTGAAAGCGAGATGCGCCGGCATGGCGTAGGACGTCATCGCCATGACGAGAAATTGCGCCGACGCGGCGAGCAGAAGGACGGCGACAAGCGCGCTTTGCTTTTCGTTAGGCCAAATCGCCCGCCCGGCTCCGAAGAGGGCGAGAATGGTCAAGGCGGCGAGCGCGGGATTCAGGAAAGCCTGCAGATCGACGCTCTGGAATAGAGCCCGCAGCACGGCGTAAACCGGCAGATAAGTCGCCTTCCAGGAGTGCGTCTGCGGAAGGTAATCGGCATAAGTCGGCTTGATCACGCGCAGCGCCGGGAGCCATTGCGGCGGAATCTCCGCGGAGATCTTTCCCCGGAGAAAAATCTGCGCCTGGAAGTCGGCCATAAATTCATCCGCGCTCAGCGCATAGTTATGGCAGACGAACTCGCTCCCGAGACCGGCAACGACAAAAACCAGCACGGCGATGAGCGGAAGGAGCAGGCGGTTCGTCTGGCGCGAAGTGGCGAGCGTTGCCGTCGCCTCCGCTGGCGCGGCCGTGAACAGGAAGAACGCCGCGAGGAAGCTGAAGAGGGCAACGAGCGTCAGGCCCCACACTTCATCGCGGGCGAAGACCACGTAAAAGGCGTTGTACCAAGAGCGCGGATCGGGAAAGCCGGCGAACGTGTTTCCCAGCCAAATTGCGAAGGCGACGCCGAGGATCGACAGCGCGCCGATCAGGCAAAGAACGTTGCGCGGAGTGACCAGAGGCGGCTTCATTCGGTGCGCTTTTCCCAGCAGGCATTGAGCCATCTGCCGGTGCGATTTTTCCTCGGCGGGCTAGCACGGGAATTGCAGCGGGATGAGGCATGGAGATTGCCGCCGCACCTGCTCACATTCTCGGGCGCATGCCCGTCGCCTCGGAAGAGGCTTTATCGCGGCCGTCTGATTTTTCCCATGAGCGGACCGAACCGCGGCCGCGACCGAACCGCCGCCGGACCGTGATCGTCGCAGCGATGGTTTGCCTGCTCGCCGCCGGGGCGTTCCTGCGAATTTATCCGACTTCGGGTTTCGATAACGTCGGTACGGACGAACGCGGTTACGCCGTTTTCGTCCGTCAAATTCAGACTGCGGGCATCTGGAACTACGACGCGGTGGTCCATGTCTACACGGAGCGGCAATACCGAATCAAAGAAGCCGTCGTGCCCGCGACCCGAATCGGTTTCCTCGTGCCGGCGGCGTTGATCGGAGAAATCTTTCACGTCAAAGCGCTCCGCGCGCTGCACTTCACCGCGGCGACCGCGGGTGTGCTGTTGCTTCTCCTCAGCGCGGTCTTCGCATATCGCGCGGGCGGGACTGCAATGATGCTGGGCGTGACCGCGCTGATGACGACCGCGCCGCTGCAAGTTTTCCTCTCGCAGCGCGCGCTGATCGACGGCTATTTCGCATTTTGGGCGACCGCCGCGGTCTGGCTCGCCTGGGAAAATCTCCGGTGTCCGCGGCACTGGGGCTGGCTCGTCGGTTACACGGTTAGCCTAACGATTATCACCCTGACAAAAGAGAACGCCGCCTTCGTGGTCGCGGCGATTTTCGGAGTGCTTTTGCTCAACCGTTTTCTCCGTGTCGGCATCGTCACGCCGCAGTTGATCGTCGCGACGATCGCGGGACCGGCGATCGCGGTGCTGCTTCTCGCGGGATTGATGGGTGGCGTCGGGACGTGGCTGGATTTCAACCGGATGTTCGTCGCGAAATCGCGCGCGAATTTCTATTCCGTCATGGCGCAGGACGGCCCGTGGTATCGTTACGCGGTCGACTGGGTCATCGTCTCGCCGGGGTTGGTCGCTTTCGCCTGCGGCGGTCTTTTTCAAACCCGGCGATCCGATCAGGTCGGGACTTTTCTCGCGGCGTTTCTGGTCCTCAGCTTCATCGCGATGTCGACGGTGAAATATGGCATCAGCCTGCGCTACGCAGCGTTCTGGGATCTGCCGCTTTGCTGGCTCGCCTGCGCGCAGGCGGTCGCGCTCAGCCGGCGTTTTGTACAGGTCCGCCCGGCGCTCGTGCGCTCCGGGCTGATTCTCATCCTCTCGGCGATCGGGATGAATCAATACGTCCGCTTCTTCGTCACCGGCGAAGTCTACGATCCGATCACAGCCGCGCTCGTCTGGAGCTCGGGAATGGAAAAGCCTATCCCGCCGGACGCTCCGAGCACGATCCATCCGACCACTTCGGGGCAGTCGCGCCCGGACGCCTAACGATCGCGAGCAGCGATCTGCCGGTCGAGGAGGACGAACTCCTCCCGACTGGGATCGAGCTTGCGCGCCAGCGCGATCGCCTTCCGCGCCTCCATTTGGTCGCCTGAGGCAAAGGCCGCGCGCGCCAGCAGGTAATTCAGCTTCGAGTCGTTAGGCGCCGATTGGAGCGCGCGATGAAAAAAGAAGGTTGCGATCGTCCACCGTTGCTCCTCGAGCGCGATGACTCCGAGATTGTTGCAGGCGCCGACATGCTGCGGATCAAGGCGGAGCGCCGCGAGGTAGAACTGTTTCGCGGCCCTCGGTTCTTGGAGCGCGAAATGGAGATTACCCTCGGCGAAATTGATCTCCGCATTGCGCGGCGAGTAGGCGTAGGCGCGATCGAGCTTCTGTCGGGCGCGGGAAAGATTGCCGATGTCGAGGGCCTGCAGACCAGAGTTATAGGTGTCTAGCGCCCAGAGCGTCGGATCTTTTTGGGGGAGCGAGACGAAACCGGTCGCGCCGAAGAGCAGGATGAGAAACAGGGTGGCCTCGCGCAGTTTGCCAGTCGCGAAATTCCGCCCGAGCTCCCAGATTCCGAAGCCCGCAAAAAGCAGCAGCCCGGGTACCGCGGCAAGGCGGTAACGTTCCGTCACGAAAACGGTCAGAAGCGATCCCATGTGCAGCAGCACGGCCGCGGCAACCCAGCGCGCGGCCGGATATTTCCAACAGGCGATGAGCAGGCCGGGCAAAGCGAGCGCCGCGACCATCCCGAAACTAATCCCAGGGAGAATGATCGCCTGATCGCGCAAGGCGGTGACGACGCTGATGTCGTCGTATTGAAACGCGTTCCAGAAATTTCTGATCTTCACTCCGATGAGCCGCACCCACGCCCCCGGATGCTGGTGGATCCACGCGCTCGCTTTCGCCGACCAAAACGTCGAGACCTCGGAGCGCTTGAGCGGCCGGCCGGCCGCTTTCTCTGCAGTGGTGATCGAATCCTCGAGCATCGCTTCCTGGCCGGCGTGAAGACCGGGTGGAAATTTCGGGTAGCCGTTCGCCAGCGGGTTGTTGCCGATCCAGAAATTCACCCCGCTGTGCGCCGAGAGGAAAACCGGATCGCGCGCGACGAAATAGTTATGCCCCCACGCCGGCGAAGCGCCGAGGAAAACCCCGGCCATGAGCAGGGCCGTGCCACCAACCCGTCGCCCAGCCGAGCCTTTCCAACGCAGGAAAAGCGCCGCGATCAACAACGGCACCAGGAACAAAACCGTCGCGATGCCCATCGCGGTGAAGCCGACCAACACGCCGCCGAGCAGCAGCACCGAGAGCGTGGGAGCAACTGGGCATTTCACGACCTGCCAGACAAGAAACCAGAAAATAAAAACCAACCAGGAGGTCGGCATGAGGATGATCGAGTAAGCCTCCGCTGGTTGAAAAAACGCCCAGCCGATCACCGCCAGCAGTCCGATGGCTTGTGCGCGCCGCGATAAGTCATCCTCCGATCGCTCGACAAAAACCGTCGATCCCAGCTTATACAGCAGCACCGCCGTTCCGCCCTCCAGCGCGGCCTGAAGCAGGCCCGGCAGGAAGGGGCTATAGCCGCACACCTTATAGATTGCCGCGAGCAGATAAGCGTAAAGAGGCAACCCATAGAAAGCACCTTCAGTCTGCCAGTGTCCGTGGAGAATCCGCAGCGCCCAGTTGTTATAGAACTGCATGTCGCCCGCGTGCGGCAGGAGAAATTGCGAATCAGTCAGCCGCACCAGCGCGATCAAGCGGAGCAGGAAAACGCCGAGAAAGACCCAGCCGCTGGCCCGGAAGTGCCGGAGTGCGGGCCGTCTTGTGAAGACATTGGTCGGGAGCATCACCACTAGGCTGGGAAAGCAGGGTTGATGCTAGCCGCGCGGAACAAATGCTTTCTCCGGCCATGGCATCAACATTGCTGAATTAATAGCCGACTTTAGTCACTTCAGCGCGGTTCCCGGCGGCACTGAAATCATCAAGGACCAGCCATCTATGTTATACAAACAGAAGCAACGTCGCGCCGGTTTTACGCTTGTGGAAATCATGATCGTGGTTGCGATCATTGCCCTGCTCGCGGCCATCGCTGTTCCCGGATTTGTCCGGGCGCGAAAGCGCGCCCAAGCCACCCGAGTCGTGAATGATCTGCGCCTGATCGATGCCGCCGTTAACCAGTATGCGATCGAGAACGACAAAGGCACTGGAGCGCCTGTCAGCAGCACCGACTGGGTCGCCTACATGAAGAAGGGATCGGCCCTCTACAATACAAACAAGGATATCTTCGGTGCTGACTACGGACCGCAGACGGTTGATACGCTGCCAGGAGTTCCGTTGAGCACCTGGAACACTCTCTCCGACGTTGCCGGGACCGAGTTCTTTTCACCCTACGGACACCTGTAGGAAACCGTTGTTTCACATCCCTGCCACGCCTCTAGCAATCTCTCGGCTAAATTGTCGGAATTCCCTCAAGGTTGGCATCAACGCTGCTCTAACAATGGATAAGCCGCGCCTGGAACCGCGGACGCAATACAAACCAAACCAAACCAAACGAAAGCAATAGTATGTTAAATAAGTTGAACAAAAAACGCGGGGGCTTCACCCTCGTTGAAATCATGATCGTCGTGGCGATCATCGCCTTGCTGGCCGCCATCGCAGTCCCGGGATTCCTCCGGGCGCGTAAGCGTTCGCAGGCCAGTCGCGTCGTGAACGATCTCCGATTGATCGACGCTGCCGTCGACCAATACGCGATCGAAAACAACAAGATCACCGGGACCGTGGTTAACACGGGCGACTGGGTCGCTTACCTGAAGAAAGGTTCTTCGCTCTACAACACCGCGAACGACGTCTTCGGCAACAGCTACGGCAACCAGACGGTGGATTCCTTGCCCGCAGTTCCGGCTAACACTTGGAACACCTTGTCGGACGTCGCCGGCACGGACTTCTTCTCGCCTTACGGCCACCTCTAGGAGTCGGTTGATTCATCTACCTGTCATTCCCGCCGCGCGGGAGTGGCAGGCAATGAGTTAGCGGCCAGACGGTGTTCTCCTTCCCGATGCCCGAAGAAATCCCAGTAGCCCGAACGTGGAGCTCTCTCTCGTCGAGCCACTGGAAGTGTCTGCAGAGTGACTGGTGTCGCGTCTTTCTTCTTGTCCTCGTCGCCTTTGTCATTCACTCGCCCGCACTTTCGGGCCAGCT
Organism: uncultured Verrucomicrobiae bacterium; assembly: GCA_963831805.1. Taxonomy (GTDB): domain Bacteria; phylum Verrucomicrobiota; class Verrucomicrobiia; order Chthoniobacterales; family UBA10450; genus Palsa-1392. Next base: position 1,320,238 of record CAWHRN010000005.1, read on the forward strand.
CATTTGGGATGATAGCTTCCTCGCGCATGACAATCCGTTCATTAAGAGTCCGCTCTTCGTCTTCGAGGCTTTCCGCCATCATCTCTTCCTCGACTCCTTTTCCGCGCATTATCGGCCGGTTCAGAATCTCTCGTTTATCGCCGACTATTACTTCTGGACCGAAGACACCTACGGCTTTCACCTAACGAACATAGGATTGCACGCCGCCTGCGGCGTGGCGCTCTATTTCCTTCTCGGCCGCTTGTTGCAGCCGCTCTCCGCGGAGAAGCTGACTGATGCAGTCCGCTCTGGCGGCGCTTTTCTCGTGGCTCTCCTGTGGGCAGTTCACCCGGTACACAGCGCTGCGGTTGATTACATCTCCGGCCGGGCTGACAGCTTGGCGTTTCTCTTCGCCAGCAGCGCCTGGCTACTGTATCTCCGCGCCGCAGAGAAAGAGTGGCGGTGGCTGAGAACGACACTTTTTCTCGCGGCCGCTTTTTCCGCGTTGCTTGCCTTATGCTCGCGTGAAACAGCCGGACTTTGGATGGTTATCTTTCTGCTTCACACGCTGGTTTTTTCACGAGGACTTACGCGCGCTGGAAAGGTAAGACTACTGGTAAGCGGCCTCGCGCTTTGCGCACTTTATGCGGGGTTGCGCCAGTTACCGGAACGCCGCGCCGGTCGTGGACCCACGCCAGAGTGGAGCGTTTCGATGAGGGCCGTCCTGATGCTTCGCGCGCTGGGTGACTACGGCCGACTGATGATTTTCCCCGTGAACCTGCACATGGAGCGCACGGTTGTTGACATGACTAACTATGAGTCTCATGCCAGCTGGCAGAGATCGGTCGGCACGGAATATCTTTCAATTGGCGGAGTTATCCTTGGCGGATTGCTCCCGTTTGGTTGCCGGCGCCGCGGTCCCGCAAGAGAGGCGCGGATCTTCGGCACCTGTTGGTTCGTCATTGGATTCCTCCCGATCTCAAATCTCTTCGATCTGAACGCGACCGTAGCGGAGCACTGGCTCTATCTTCCGAGTGTCGGTCTGCTGATTTTTATCGCTGGCTGTGCGCTCGACTTGCCACCCCGGTATCGGGGCGTTCTCGCGACCGGAGCCTGCGTCGCGGCTCTCGCGCTCAGTCTGCGGAGCACCGCGCGCAGCGGCGATTGGACGACGGCGGAACATTTCTATCGGCAGACGATCGCGGCCGGGGGCGCGAGTACGCGCGTGAGTCTCAACCTCGGCCAGCTCTACGCCGCCCGCGGCGAATACGCTCGGGCCGAAGCCTGTTTCCGGAGCATTCTCGCCGGCTTTTCAAATTATTCGATCGCGCAAACCAATCTCGCGAACGCTCTTTTCCACGAGGGCAAGAAAGCCGAGGCGGAAGCGCTTTTCGCCGCCGCGACCGCGGCCGCGCCTAACGAACGCAACGAATTCCCGCGCACTTGGATCGCGGTGCTTAATCTCGCGGGCCTGCGCGAACAGCACCACGACCTCTCCGGCGTGCTCGCGCTGCTGGATCAGGCGCGCGCCGATTATCCGCGGATTTGGGAGCTCGTGAGTTTTGAGTCGGAAGTGCTGCGCAAAAACCGCGGGCCGGCTGCAGCCATTCCGCTGGTGGAAAAATATCGGCGCGAGAATTGGTGGAATTACGCCGCTGCCCTCGCGCTCGGCCAGCTCTACGCACAGAACGGCGAAACGGCGAAAGCGGAAGCTGCCCTCCACGACGCGAGCTGGCTCGACGTTCACGAAGTCGCTGCGCTCAACCTCCTCGCAGATATCCGCGTGCGGCAGAACCGCCTGCCGGAAGCCTGCGCTGTCCAAAAACGCGCAGTCGCACGCCAGCCGAATTTGCCGCGCGAGTACGTCTACCTCTCGCGGATTCTCGAGAAAATGGGTCGCACCGCGGAGGCGAACGCCGCCATTGCCACGGTCACGCAGCTCCGCACGGCGGCGCGGGAATTTGGCCCGGTCGCGGCGAATTGACAGCGCGGCGCACAGCCGTACCATCGGCGCGTTTGCCAGCGAAAATCTTCACCGAAAAAGACGCCGACCTCCGTCCGCTTCTCGATAAAACCTGCGCGGTCATCGGCTACGGCGCGCAAGGTCGTGCGCACGCGCTGAATCTCCGCGACAGTGGAGTGCCGGTCATCGTCGGCCTCCCGCCGAAGAGCCGATCACGGGGGCTCGCGCGCCGCGATGGGCTGCGCCTAACGAATACAACCAGAGCGGTCAGCCGCGCGGAGATCATTTTTCTCGCGCTGCCCGACACGGCGATGGGCGAAATTTATGCGGCCGAGATCGCGCCCGCTTTGCGCGCCGGACAGATGCTCCTCTTCGCGCACGGCTTCGCGATTCATTACCGCACGATCGTTCCGCCTCACGACGTCGACGTGGTGATGGTCGCGCCGAAAGGGCTCGGGCCGATGGTGCGCACCCAGTTCGTCGAGGGCAAAGGCGTGCCCTGTGTTTTCGCGATCGCGCAGGACGCGACCGGGCGCGCGCGCCAGCTTGCACTCGCCTATGCGAAGGCGATCGGCGGCACGCGCGCGGGGGTGATTGAGACGACCTTTGGCGAAGAAACCGAGGCCGACTTGTTCGCGGAACAGGCCGTCCTTTGCGGCGGGATGAGCGCGCTTGTTGCCGCGGGTTTCGAGACCCTGGTGAAAGCTGGTTATCAGCCCGAGATCGCCTATTTCGAATGCCTGCACGAGCTGAAATTTATCGTCGACCTGATGCATCGCGCGGGAATCAGCGGGATGCGGGAACGGATTTCCGAGACTGCGAAATGGGGCGACGTGACCGCCGGCCCGCAGATCATCGACGCGAGCGTCAAAGCGCGAATGGAAGCGCTGCTCGAGAAAATCCGGAGCGGGAAATTCGCCAGGGAATGGCTGCGCGAAACCGCCACCGGCCGGAAGCGCTACCAGCGGCTGCTGCAGGAAGGCAACGCGCTCCCGGTCGAGCAGGCGGGCGCACCGCTCCGTGCGTTGATGCCGTGGCTGCACGAAAAGCCCTAACGAATTCCATCCGAGCCGGTGCAGCGCGGCGAGGGACCTACTAAACATTCGTTTGGCAACGATGTCGCCAGACGCTTTGCGAGATCCCTCGCTGTGCTGCGCCAGCTCGGGGGGACAAGTGCGGCTCGCGCGCATGTTCTCACTCTTCCCAGAGAAAATGCTCGAGCCGCAACTGCGTCAGCCGGGTTTTCGCCTCGTCGCTCCGAGCGCCGCCGACGGACACAAGTTTCCGGTAAACTGCCACCGCCGCCTTCCAGTCGCTCGCTTCCTCGAGCAGGTGCGCGGCGCTGAAACCCGCCTTGTAAAACCAGAAGAACTCATGTTGTCGCGCCGGCTCCGCGCCTTCCTCTAGCACGGCGTAGTAGGTCGTTAGGGCCGCGGCGTTGTCGTTCAACTTTTCGAGTGCTTTCCCCTTCTTGAACTCGGCTTGGTTCCGCCAATGCGCAGGCACGCCGGGATCGCTCGCCAGTTGCTCGAAGAGCGCGATTGCGCGGCGATAATTTTGCGGATCGGCCGCACCCATTTCATAGAGCACGTCGCCTGTGCCGCAGAGCGCTTCGCGCCGCTCCGGCGGCTTCGCTTCGTTCTTCAGGACCTCGTCGTAGATCGCGAGCGCGTCGGTATTTTTCCCGAGCCGGCGCTCGATCGCCGCCTCCTCGTTGCGCGCGGCCCACTTCAGGTCGCCGTTCCTTTTCACCACCTGATCGAGCAACGCGAGCGCGTGATCGAGCGAGGCCGCGCCCATGCTCGACATCGCCGAGCGCGCGGCGAAAAAGAGCGCCTTCTCGGTCAGACTGGCGTCGGGATTTTGCTGCGCGAGCAGCTCGAATTGGGTCTGCGCATTCGCGAAATCCTGCCGGCGAAAATAAGCCTCCGCCAGTTTCATCCGGACCTCGGCGGTGAAAGGCGAACCCGGATGCCGTTGCAGGAAAGCGGTCGCGGCCGCGATCACTTCCGACTCGTCAGCGCGGGGCGCCGCATCGTTCAGCCAGATCTCGAGGTAATCCGCGCGTTCGATCGCCGCCGGCGTCGGGTGGCTTTGGCGCGCGCGCGCCAAGTCTTCGCGCGCGGTTTTCAGGTTGGGTTTGGCCGCGTGATAGGCCAGTTCCGCCAGCGCCACCCAGGCCTCGGAAACCCGCGGGCTGTTCGGATAATCGCGGATGAAATTTTGAAACGAAGTGGCCGCCTCAGCTTTCCCTTGCGACGCCTGGACCGCGCCTTCCTCGAGCAGCAAATCGGCCGGCATCCCCTGTTTCGCGGGGTCGTTGCTGACCTGCCGATAGTCGCTCGAGAATTCGTTAGGCCGATCCAATCGGAGCCAGCAGATCGCGGCATTGAAGAGCGCTTCACTCGCGAATTGTGGTTGATCGTGCGCGATCTGCTCGAAGACTTTGGCCGCAGCTTCGAGTTGTCCGGGCCGATACTGCGCCTGGGCGATCAACCAGTCGGCCCGCGCCGCGAATTCGGGCTCAGGATTCAGCCGGCGCGCGGCTTCCCCCGCGGCGATCGCGGCTTCCCAATGGCGATCGGCCAGCTGCAGCCGCGCCAGTTCGAGTTGCGCCTCGCCTAACGACGGCAACTGCACCGGACTCGTGCGCAGCTCGGTCAGGGTCCTGATCGCCAGCTCGCGGTCGCCGCCCCGGAGTGTGCTGCGCGCGAGATACCACTGGGCCAGGGCGTGGCGCGGCTCCGCGTGGTCGCGGCTCCAGCGTTTTAATTCGTTAGGCGAAGGTTTTTCCTCCGCCCGGTAGAGCTCGTCCAGCTTCGCGAAGATCACCGGCAGCGCGGAATCGGTCGGGTAGTGATCGATGAAATCCTCCAGCACGTCGTCGCCACGGTCGGCCGTTTTGTTGCGCAGATGGGCGTCGGCGATGGTGAGCAGCGTCGCCACGAGCAGCGGATGCGGCAGGCCCTCCGGTTTCTTCAGGATGACCGCCAGAATTTCGACGGCGCGGTCGTAGTGACCCTCTTCGAGCTGAATCCGGCCGAAGAGATAACGCCGTTCGTTGCGGTCCTCCGTCCGGGTCGGCTTGAGCGTGCGTAAGAGATGATCGGCTGCGACCAACTGGTGCTGATCGATCAGGAGCGAAGCCGCGCCTAACGACGCTCGGAGATGCCAGCGGGGATCCGATTGCAACGTCTGGAGGAGGCGGAGCGCCGCGTCCTTCTGGTCGAGCGCGCGCAGGCATTGCGCCTCGCCGAAAGTCGCGTCTGCGCGTAGCAGACCCTCGGCCAGCACGCTCGCCCGGGCGTAAAGCGGGCGCGCTTCTGCCCAGCGATAAAGCGCGGCGAACGCCTGTGCTTTCCAGAAAAGAGCCATGGCGTTGTCCGTTAGGGCGTCGGGCGGAATGACCGCGAGCGCGTCAACCGGACGGTTCGCGCGAACCAGCGCCTCGGTCAGTTTCGTCTGCGCGATCACGTGATCCGCCGGGGACAACTTCTGCGCGAGCAGATCCTGCAGCCGCGCCACGGCCACCTGCGGAACGCCGTCGGCGAGCGGCCGGAGTGCGTCCTCAAGCGGCGTCGCGCCTAACGAACCCGGCAACAAAAGCAAAACGAGAAGGAGCGCGCTTTTCATTTGCCTAACAATGGTCGCAAATGCTCGCCGGTGAAGCTGCCAGCGGTTTGCGCGACGGCTTCCGGCGTTCCCTCCGCCACAATCCGGCCGCCGCCGGCGCCGCCTTCCGGGCCGAGATCGATCACCCAATCGGCGCATTTGATCATCTCGAGGTTGTGCTCGATCACGACCAGCGTATTGCCCGCGTCGCGCAGTTTCATCAGGACCTGGAGTAGTTTCTCGATGTCGGCAAAGTGCAGGCCGGTGGTCGGTTCGTCGAGAATGTAGAGCGTGCGGCCGGTCGCTTTTTTCGCCAGCTCGGTCGCGAGTTTCACTCGCTGCGCTTCGCCGCCGGAGAGGGTGTTTCCGTTTTGCCCGAGCCGGAGATAGCCGAGACCGACGTCCTGGAGCGCGCTCAATTTATCACTCACCGTCGGGACGTTGCGGAAAAAACGCGACGCTTCGTCGACCGTCATCGCGAGAACGTCGGCGATGTTTTTCCCTTTGTAAGTGATCTCGAGCGTCTCGCGGTTATAGCGTTTTCCCTGGCAGACTTCGCAGACCGCGTAGGCATCGGCGAGGAAGTGCATCTCGATCTTGATCATGCCGTCGCCCTGGCAATTTTCGCAGCGGCCGCCCTTCACGTTGAAGCTGAAACGGCCCGCGCTGTAGCCGCGAATTCGTGAGGCCGGAAGCTGACTGAAGAGGTCGCGGATCGGGGTGAAGGCGCCGGTGTAAGTCACCGGGTTTGAGCGCGGGGTGCGGCCGATCGCGCTCTGGTCGATGATGATCGCCTTGTCGATCTGATCGAGGCCGCGGATCGCGCCGTGTGCGCCGGGTTTGTCCTTCGAGTTGTAGAAATGGCGGAAGAGTGCGCGCCGCAAAATATCGTCGACGAGAGTGGATTTGCCGCTGCCGGAGACGCCGGTGATGCAGGTAAAACAGCCTAACGGAAAGCCGACGGTGAGTTTTTGGAGATTGTTCTCGGTCGCCTCGACAATCGTGATCCAGCCGTCGGAGGAATCGTTAGGTGGGCGCGGCGCAACCCGTTGCCGAGGGATGGAAATGCGCGAGCGGCCGGAAAGATAAGCGGCCGTCGGCGAATTTCTTGCGTCGAGAATTTCTGCGAGCGTTCCTTCGGCGACGATCTCGCCGCCGCGCGGTCCGGCGCCCGGGCCGAGATCGAGAATATGATCGGCGGCCCGGATCGTTTCTTCGTCGTGCTCGACCACGATGACGGAGTTCCCGAGATCGCGAAGGCGGCGCAAGGTGCCGATGAGCCGCGCGTTGTCGCGCTGATGCAGACCGATACTCGGCTCGTCGAGGACGTAGAGGACGCCGGCGAGACCGGCCCCGATCTGCGTCGCGAGCCGGATGCGCTGCGCTTCGCCGCCGGAGAGCGTGCCGCTCTCGCGATTCAGCGTGAGATATTCGAGTCCGACTTCGAGGAGAAATTCGAGGCGCGAGCCGATCTCGTGCAGCACTTCGGAAACGATCGTGCGCTGCGTGTCGGCAAGGTCGATTCGCCTAACGAACTTAGCCGCCTCCGCGATCGTGAGCTCGCAGAACTGATGGATGTTCAGCTCGCGCCCGCTCGCGTCCTTGATTGTGACCGCGAGAATTTCCGGCTTCAGTCGCGCGCCATGGCAGAGGTGGCAGGTCGCGCGATTCATGAAGCCGCGGATGCGCGCACGGGTGAACTCGCTCTCGGTCTCGTCGTAGAGGCGCTGGAGTTGTGGGACGAGGCCCTCGAACGGTTTCGCGACTTTGGCCGCGCGGCCGTTCGTCCCGCCGACGCTCAGCTCGACCGCTTCATCGCCGGTCCCGTAGAGCAGTGCTTTTTTGAAATCGTTAGGCAATTCCGCATACGGCATCGTCTCGATGATCTTGAAATGCCTGACGAGCGCGTTTTGCAGTCCGCGGTAATAGGCTTTCATCCGCTTCGTCCCTCGCCGCCAAGGCACGATCGCGCCTTCCGCGAGTGACTTTGCCTGGTCGGTAATCATCAGCTCGGGATCGAGTACCGGCTCGGTGCCGAGGCCGTGACAGGCCGGGCAGGCGCCGAGGTGGCTATTGAACGAAAAGTGTTTCGGGGTGAGCTGACCTAACGAGAAGTTGGTCTCGGGATTTCCGTAGTCTGTCGAATAGCGAACTTCTTCGTACCCGGCTTCACCGTCGCCGCGCAGGACGACGATCCGGTTATCGCCCCATTTCAGCGCGGTCTCGACCGAATCCGCGAGCCGCGAACGAATCCCTTCGCGCACGACCAGCCGATCGACCACCGCTTCGATCGTGTGCAGTCCGCCTTTCTTCAGCCGGATCGGCTCCGGTCGCGCGAGCTCGATGATCTCGCCGTCCACGCGAACCCGGACGAACCCTTCGCGTTTGGTTTTCTCGATCACGTCGCGGAATTCACCGACTTCATTCCGAATCAGGGGCGCGAGCAAAATGATTTTTGTCTCATCCGGATATGCGAGAATCTGATCGACAATCTGTTGCGCGGTCTGACGGAAAATCGGCTGCCCGGTGGTCGGGTCGTGCGGCTGGCCGATCGCGGAAAAGAGCACGCGTAGATAGTCGTAAATCTCGGTCGTGGTCGCGATGATCGAGCGCGGATTCGTGCCCGCGGTTCGCTGTTCGATCGCGATCGCCGGCGACAAGCCCTCGATGAAATCGACCTCCGGTTTTTCCATCTGATCGAGGAACTGCCGGGCGTAGGCGGAGAGGCTTTCGACGTAGCGGCGCTGCCCTTCGGCGTAGAGCGTATCGAAGGCGAGGGAGGATTTTCCGGAGCCGCTCAGGCCGGTGATCACGACCAGTTTTTCCCGGGGAATCTCGACGTGGAGATTCTTCAGATTGTGCTGGCGCGCCCCACTGATCTTGATAGTTTTCGCAGGCATTAAACGGGATTTTCCGAACCTGTAAGTCAAGCACACCCGACCGTCTTCTCCAGCGAATTTGCCCTTATATGACTGAGCCCGGCCCGACCGTTCCGCAGGAAGAAATTGCTCAGTTGCAGAAGAAATTCAGTGAGATCAAGCACACGATAAACAACGCGCTCGCAGTCATGATGGCGCTTTCGGAAATGTCGCAGCGCCGGTCGGATTACGCCGAAAAACTGGCGAGCACCGTCCTCGCGAAAGCGCCGCAAATCGTCACCAGCCTGCAGGAGTTCACCCAGGTCCTGAACGAAAAGGCCGGTCCGAAACCGGCGGCTTAGTCGTTAGGCGCGGAGCAGCATCTCGGCGATCTCGAGCGCGGCGCGCGGCCGGCTCAGCCGGCTGATATTTTCCGACCACTCGCGCCACTTCCGCGCATCGTCGGCGAACACCGCTTGGACCGTCGCGACGATCTCGTCCGGCGCGGTCGCGATCACGCCGGAGCCGCTCTCGCGGATGAGCTGGGCGTTCCCGGCTTCCTGGCCGGGGACGATTTGGCTTACGATCAAGGGACAGCCGGCGGCGATCGTTTCCTGCACCGTCGCGCCGCCGGCTTTGCTGATCAGCAGGTGGCTCTCGAGCATCAGGCGCGGCAGTTGATCGGTCCAGCCGACGATTTCAAATTCCCGGCCCGTCGTCTTCCGAATTTCCTCTGCGGTCCGGCGGAGATTTTCGTCGCGCCCGATCGTGACCGTCAGCCGGGTGCCGGCGATCTCGGCCAGGCCGCGAATGATTTCCGGCGTGATCACGCCGCGCGCATTGATCATGTAAAGAACGCGCCGACCATATTCGTCCGACGGCGGTTGCCGAAGGGGACCGAGCTGGGCAAACCGCGGAGTGACGGGGAAACCGGTGACGCGCACGCGCTCGCGAGCTACGCCCGCGGCAGCGAGGACGGCGGCGGTGGCGTCGTTAGGCACGAGGAACGCGTCGCAGGTGCAGCGGTACCAGATGGCGTTCACCGTGATCGAGTCGGTGATGCAAACGAAGCGGTAGAAAGGCGCCGGCCGGTTGCCAAAAAGATCGTCGAGCAGATGTGGATAGGCCGGGAAAACCGAGACGACAACGTCGGGTTGAAAACGCGCGAGCAGCGCGCGGAGGCGTTTTTTCGCGAGGAAAAAGACCCGGAGCTTAGTGCTCATGTCTTCCGCCTGGTCGAACCAGTCATAGACTTCCGCCCAGGCATTCGGCGCGCGATTGATCAGCGCGAGGTAGCTTCGCCTGACGACGTCATTCGCGAGCCCATAGGTCTCCGCGAAGATGTCGTGCAGTTCCACCTCCGCCTCGGTCGGCGCGACTTGGGCGAGACCGTCGCGCAGCCCGCGAGCCGCAGCGTTATGCCCTTCGCCGAAGCCAGCGGTGAGAAGGAGGATGCGTTTCGGCATTCGTTAGGCAAACGGTGGCCAGAGTTTAATGGCAATCGCGACCGGGCAAAGTAAACTTCGCGTGACGATGAAAAAGCTGCATCTGGTCGGGCGCGTGGTACGCCGTCTCGTCTATGAAACCGCGACCGATGAGACCATGGGGCTCTCCGCGCAGATGGCTTACCAGATGCTTTTCACCCTCGCGCCGGGACTGCTTTTTCTCTGGCATCTGCTTGGGCTTTTCGGGACCGACCCGGCGACCCTGCACCACATGCTCGGCGTGGTCCGCGCCTTTCTGCCGCCCGACCCGAAGGTGCAGGAAATCCTCGATACGATTGTCGCCAACGTCATCGTCACCGGGAGCAACGGGACGATCGCGGCCGCCGGCATCCTCCTCGGCATTTATCTCGGGACGCTCTTCATCTGCACGATCTCGCGTGCGCTCAGTCATACCCATGGTGTGACCGAGGATCACAACTGGTGGTCGAAATACATCATCGCGTTTTTTCTGCTCTTCTGGTTCGGCATCACCATCATCCTGGCGTTTAACATCACCGTCTTCGGCGAGACCCTGGCTGGCTTGGCGGAAGTGAATTTCCAGCTGCGCATCCCGCTGCAGGAATGGGTCGCCGCGCTCAATCTGCCTCTCACCGCGATCGCCCTCGTTATCCTGGCGCTCGCGCTCTACCTGCTGACCCCGGAAAATTATCTCACCATCCGGCAGGCGCTCCCAGGCGCGATTTTCTTCTCCGTCGGCTGGGTGACGGTGACGAAGTTGTTTCAATTCTACGTCGCGCGTTACGACCGCTATAATCCCACTTACCTCGCTCTCGCCTCCATCATCATGCTCCTCACCTGGATGTATTTCACCTGCCTCCTTCTATTGTTAGGGGGAAAATTGAACGCCATACTCCGACGGGAGAGCGAGCGGGCGGCCAATCGCGCCGCGGTCGCGGAAGGCGCGCCGCAACCGGCCTGAAGGGCCGTCGCATTTTGATCCAGCGACTGCGCTCTCATTCCCATTGGACGCTGGCCTTCGGCGCCTTCCTGCTCGTGCTGTCGTTAGGCGTGATCGGCCGGCCGGCTGAGCCGACGGATGAAGAGAAGCGCCAGCTCTTTCTGAAATCGCGCGAGAAAATGCAGACCGTCGCGTCCCCCACGCCGGAGAAATCCGCGACCCCGCGGCACAAACCGAAACCGGCCAAACATCCGCCCGCGAAAAAGAAAAGCTCCGCCACGCCGAAGCCGACTGCGGAACCGGAGGAAACGCCCGAGCACACTCCGCGCGCCACGCCGGAACCCGAGAAGAAGGCGACGCCGCGCGCCACGCCCGACGAATCCGAAACCCCTGAGCACCGTGCCGAGGCGAAGCGCACTCCGAGTCCGACCGAAGCCCCGGCCACGACCAGCGCGCCGGCGCAGGTCGTGGTGGAAAAGTCCGGTTACCAGAAACCGCGCGGCCTTTCCCTCCTGCCGTTCCACCTCTTCGCGACGCACTATAATTACCTCACGCGGTCGGTCCGCAGTCAGATCGATCGCGCGCCGGTCCTGCGCGAACGCTGGCGTTTCATCATCGTGCACAATAGCGGGACGCGGCAGGGGAACGCGCGGATTTTCGACTACTACCATAAACACGTCCGGCGGATGCCGAACGGGCTCGCCTACCATTTCGTCATAGGCAACGGCACCTCCTCGGGTGACGGCGAGATCGAGATTGGGAATCGCTGGACCCGCCAGATCAACGGCGGCCATGTCCACAGCGATTACCTGAACAACATTTCGTTAGGCATTTGCCTGGTCGGCGATTTCAATCGCGACCAGCCGACTAAGGCGCAGCTCGCTTCCTGTGAAGAGTTGGTCCGTTACCTGCGCGCGCGTTGCGGGAAAGTGGAACACCATGAAATCCCGGTGAAGCCGCACCGCGAGATGAATCCGCCGCGCTGGGCGACCGACTGCCCGGGTGACGATTTCCCCTATCGCTGGTTCCGGCAGTTTTAGCCAGGGCACGATTCCGCCCTAACGAGAGTGGAAAAACTTCCGGGTAGCGCACACGCCTCGTGTGCTGGCGACGCTGTTCCAGCGTCGCGAACTTTTTCTCGACACGCCCCGCTGCGCGTGACGCCGCGACCCTTCGAAAAGTTCGACACGGTGGAACAGCGCGACCAGCACGCGAGACGCGTGCGCTACCCAGACGCTGGCTCAATCTCGGATCGTTGATGCGGCGTTTACCGCAACTTCCGCTCGAGAATTTCTCCGACGAGCGCCGGGTTCGCGCGGCCCTGCGACAACTTCATCACCTGGCCCTTGAGAAAGTTCAGCGACGCCTTGTTCCCGGCACGAAAATCGGCCGCCGGTTTCGGATTCGCCGCGATCACTTGCGCGCAGAGCGCTTCGAGCGCGCCGGTGTCGCTTAACTGTTCCAACCCGCGCTCCTGCACGATCGCCGCCGCCGGCCGCCCGCTCGCGAACATCTCCGCGAACACTTCCTTGCCCTGCTTGCCGCTGATCGCGCCGCGCTCGATCAATCCGAGCAGCTCGTCGAGCGCCGCCGGCGGGACCGGGCAATCGCTGATCGTTAGGCCCGCATTCGTTAGCACGCTTTGCAGGTCGTTCAGAATCCAATTTACCGCCGCCTTAGCCCGCGCCGGATTTTTCCGCGCCGCAGTTTCGAAATAACCGGCCAGCGCCAGATCGCTCGCGAGCACGCCCGCGTCGTAGGCGCTGACGCCGTAATCTTTTTGCAGGCGCGCCCGCAGCGCTTCCGGCAACTCCGGCACGCGCGGTCGCACTTCTTCGAGCAGCGCCGCAGTCGCCACCGGCAACAAATCCGGGTCGGGAAAATAGCGATAGTCATGCGCCATTTCCTTGCGCCGCATGAGGAACGTCCGCCCCGCGTCGTCATCCCAGCCGCGCGTTTCCTGGCTCAGGATTTCGCCGGCCTTGAGCGCCGCGGTTTGCCGCTCGACCTCATAAGCGAGCGCGCGCCGGACGCCGCTGATCGAGTTCATGTTCTTAATCTCGATTTTCGCGCCCAGCTCCGTCTGCGTGTCCGGCCGAACCGAAATATTGCAGTCGCAACGAAGCTGACCCTTTTCCATGTCCGCGTCGCTCACGCCGCCGTGAATCAGAATCTGTTTCAGCGCAGTCAGAAAGGCGAACGCCTCCTCCGGCGATTCGATTTCCGGCTCGGTCACGATCTCCATCAGCGGCGTGCCGGCGCGGTTGAAATCGATTCCGGTGCTCGATTCGAAATGAAAACTCTTCGCAACATCCTCCTCGAGGTGAATTCGCACCAGCCTAACCGCTTTGTCCGGAGTCGAGGGGGGCGCGTCCTTCGGGTAAGACGAAGCCGGCAAAGGCACCAGACCCCGCGCGCAGATCGGTAAATCGTATTGCGAAATCTGATAATTCTTCGGCATGTCCGGGTAGAAATAATTCTTCCGGTCGAATTTGCAGACCGGCGCGATCGCGCAGTCGAGCATCAAACCGGTTAGAGCCGTTAGGCGAAGCGCCTCGTGGTTGATCACCGGCAGCGCGCCGGGCAGACCGAGGCAGGTCGGGCAGGTCAGCGAGTTCGAGGGCGCGCCAAATTCCACCGCGCAACCGCAGAACATCTTCGCACGCGTCCGGAGCTGGACGTGCACTTCCAGTCCTATAGTCGTTAGGTAGTTCATTTCTTCAGCGCGTAGTCGAGCGCCTTTTGAAAGTCGAAACTCTTCACCTCGGCGACCAGCTCGGGATCGTTCAAGGCTTCGATCAATTTCGGTTTTTGCAGGAGCTCGAGGAAGCGTTGCCGCTGCACGAGATCGACGATCTCCGGGTCGTCGCGCAAGGCGAGGATGCGCGGATTCTCGGTCAGCCGTTGGGCGCCCGGATAGGAGAGAAACCGGACCGCGCTCCGTGGATCGGAGACGACCGCGCCGAGTTTGCCGAGCGCCTGATAGGTGTTGTCCGGCACCACGTCGACGGTTTTCACGACCTCGCCTAACGAGCCTAGCTCGATGGAATTTTTCAGCTTCGCGAGCGACGCGACGAGCGGCGGCGGGGCGGCGGTTTGCGCAGAAGCGTGCGCGCGCCGGTTGTCCGCCGGTGGAGCGATCCCATTGCGCACTTCCGTGCTGGCGAGCGCGCCGGTCGCGCGGATCCCGACGACGATGAGCCAGACGCTGAAGAGTCCGAAGAAAATCCCGAGCACGGCGCCGGACGCGCCGTAAAGGAAGCGGATCATGCCTAAGCCTTGCTCCGAGGTCTTTTTGAAAAGGAGGGCGCCGACCCCGGTGATGAGCGCGTAAACCAATAAGGCGAGCAGGGTCCCGGAAACGAGCGAGAGCGCCAGATCGGGCGCGGAAATGAGATGACGCAGGATCGGAAGCAGCAGCTGGCCACCGAAGAGGCCAGCCGCATAAGCGGCGAGGACGGCGGCGATGCGGACCAGTTGCCTAACGAGCCCAAGTCTCCAGCCGCGCACGATCTCGAAGAGGATCAGGACGACGGCGCAGGAAACGAAGATCGTTTGCCAGAGCGACGAACCGGCGGTCATCGCGTCACGAAACCGAAAGCGCGTGCTGACGCAAAGCGTGATCGCAGAGAACGAGCGCGGCCATCGCTTCGACCATCGGGACGGCCCGCGGGAGGACGCAAGGATCGTGGCGGCCGCGGGCCGCGAGGATGGTCTCGGTTTGCGCGGTGGTGAGGGTTTCCTGCGCGCGCGCGATCGTCGCGGTCGGTTTGAAGGCGACGCGGAAAAGAATGTTCTCGCCGTTGCTGATTCCACCCTGGACGCCGCCGGATCGATTCGTTTTCGTCCGCACTTTTCCGTCCTGCATTTCGAAAGGGTCGTTGTGCTCGGAGCCTTTCATCATGGTCGCGGCGAAGCCGGAGCCGATCTCGAAACCTTTCGTCGCCGGCAGGCTGAGCATGGCCTTGGCGAGGTCGGCTTCGAGTTTGTCGAAAACCGGTTCACCCCAGCCGGCGGGCACGCCGCGCACGACTGCGGCGATGATTCCGCCTAACGAATCCCCGTCGGCGCGCGCCTGTTCGATCGCGCGCATCATCTCTGCGGCGGCGGGTTCGTCGGGGCAACGCAGCGGGTTCGCCTCGACTTGTTCGCGCGTGACGGTGGCGGAATCGACCGCGGCGGCGAACGCGTGGACATGGGTGACGTAGGCGACGATCTCGCAGCCCGGGTGAAGTTGCTCGAGGACTTTGCGGGCGACGGCGCCGGCGGCGACGCGGCCGATCGTCTCGCGGGCAGAAGCGCGGCCGCCGCCCTGCCAGTTGCGGATGCCGTACTTCGCCTCGGTCGTGAAATCGGCGTGCGAAGGGCGGTAGGCGTCTTTGATTTCGCGATAGGCTTCGGGACGCGCGTCTTCGTTTCGCACGAGGATGGCGATCGGCGTGCCCAGCGTTTGACCCTCGAAAACGCCGGAGAGGATTTCGCAGCGGTCGGTTTCCTGGCGTTGGGTGACGAGCTTGCTTTGGCCGGGGCGGCGTCGGTCGAGCTCGGCTTGAATATCGTTAGGCGAAAGCGCGAGGCGCGAAGGGCAACCGTCGATTACGACGCCGACACCGCCGCCGTGCGACTCGCCGAAGGTCGTGATGCGAAAGAGTTGGCCGAAGCTGCTGCCCATGGCGGCGGAGCCTAACTGCGCGGGCGCGGATGCACAACGCGGGCTCGCCTGGTGGCAATAGTCATGCTGAGCGCAGCGCAGCGAAGTCGAAGTATCCCGTGGGGCTGGGTGGAAGCGCTAGCGAGAGTGGGTCTTCGAGGAAACCCGGCGGGATCCTTCGGCTTTCGCTCAGGATGACACAGTTCTGCGCATTGACGCTAGATCGCAGCGAGCGCGGTGCGCAGGTCGTCGCGCAGGTCGTCCACGTCTTCCACGCCGACCGAGAGCCTGACGAGCGACTCGGTGATGCCGAGCGCGATCCGCTTTTCCTCGGGGATCGCGCCGTGGGTCATGATCGGTGGGTAATTGACCAGGCTCTCGACGCCGCCTAACGACTCCGCGAGCGAGAAGAGATGGGTGTTCTCGAGGAAACGCCGGGTGCCCGCAAGGTCGGTGTCGAGAATCAGCGTGATCATGCCGCCGAAGTTGCCGTGCATCTGCCGGCGAGCCAGCTCGTGCTGCGGATGACTCGTTAGGCCAGGATAACTGACCCGGCGAACCTGCGATTTTTCCTCGAGCCAGTTGGCAAGCACGAGGGCGTTTTCGCAATGGCGTTCCATTCGCAGCGCGAGCGTCTTCAGGCCGCGCATGGCGAGGAAGCTGTCGAACGGGCCGGCGATCGCGCCGACGGAATTTTGCAGAAATTGCATCTGGTCGCCGAGTTCCTTGTTTTCTCCGACGACCGCGACGCCGCCGACCATGTCGGAGTGGCCGTTGAGATATTTTGTGGCGGAATGCACGACGAGGTCAAAGCCGAGCTCGAGCGGCCGCTGGATCCAGGGGCTGGCGAAAGTATTGTCGGCGACCGCGACCGCGTGATGGCGCCGCGCGATCCGCGCGACCGCTTCGAGGTCGATCAACTTCAGGAGCGGATTGCTCGGCGTTTCCACCCAGACCATCCGGGTGTTCGGTCGCATTGCCTTTTCCAGGTCTTCGGCATTCGTGAGGTCGACAAAGGTAAAATCGAGATTCGCCGAGCGCCGCCGGACTTTCTCGAAAAGCCGGTAGGTGCCGCCGTAAAGATCATCGCTCGCGACGATGTGGGCGCCACTGTCGAGCGTCTCGAGGATGGTCGCAGCCGCGGCCGAACCGGAAGCAAAAGCCCAGCCGCGCGTGCCGCTCTCGAGATCGGCGACGCAACGTTCGTAAGCGCTTCGGGTCGGGTTGATCGAGCGCGCGTAGTCGTAGCCTTTGTGCCGGCCGGGGCTCTCCTGGACGTAGGTGGAAGTCTGGTAAATCGGCGTCATGACCGCGCCGGTCGTCGGGTCGGGTTCCTGGCCGGCGTGGATGACACGAGTCGCGAGGTGCTGTTTTTTTTTCATAGGCAAAAATGGTCCGCCGAGGGCACGGATTTTCGCAGATGGTCCGGTCGATTTTGCTGTGCGTCCAGCTGCGTCATCGGCGGATCAATCGCTTACTTCTCCATCTGCCGCCGCAGATAGGAGAGCAAATCAGTGCGGGTAATCAGGCCGCGGAAGCGGTCACCCTCTTTCATAATCGCGACGCGGCCGCGCTCGAAGACGCCTAACAAGTCGGCGATGCCCGCGTCGGGTGACAAGGTCTCGAGCCGGTCGGTCATCGCGGTCTCGACCAGGTCGTTATATTTCGCCGGGTCGCGATGCACTTTCAGGAGAAGATCGGATTCATCGATGATTCCGACGACGTGGCCGGCGGGGTCGAGGACCGGCAATTGCGAGACATCGGCCGAGCGCATGCGCTTGAAAGCGGTCAGCAGGGTGTCGTTCGGCCCGGCGCAGATGACCTCGCCTTTTTCGGGGCGATGGGAGATGAGATCGTTCAGGTCACCCTTGGTCGGCCGCTCGACGAAGCCCTGCTCCGCCATCCAGAAGTCGTTGTACATCTTCGAGAGATATTTGTTCCCGGTGTCGCAGATGAGGGTGACGACGCGCTTCCTCGTCGTCTGCTGCCGGCAATAACGAAGCGCGCCCGCGAGCAATGTCCCAGTCGAGGAACCGGCGAGGATGCCTTCCTTGCGCAGGAGCTCGCGCACGACCGCGAAGCTTTCCGCGTCGTCGATCTCAAAGGCGTCGCGCAGGAGCGACATGTCGGCATTGTCCGGGATGAAATCTTCGCCGATCCCTTCCACCGCCCAGCTCCCGGCGTCGCCCATTTTGCCGCTCTTCACGAAATCGTAAAGGATCGAGCCCTTCGGATCGGCCAGGATCATCTCCACTTTTGGCGCGACTTTTTTGAAGAAGCGCCCGAGCCCGCTGAGCGTGCCGCCGGAACCAACTCCGACCACAACCGCGTCGAGATCGTGATTCATCTGCTCCCAGATCTCCGGCCCGGTCCTGGTCTCGTGGGCGAGGGGATTGGCCGGGTTGCCAAACTGGTTCACGTAAAACGCGCCCGGTATTTCACTCGTCAGGCGCGCGGCGACGTCCTGGTAATATTCCGGGTGGCCGCGCATCACGTCGCTGCGCGTGAGGTGGACTTCGGCGCCAAGCGCGCGGACGTGGGCGATCTTCTCCTGCGACATTTTGTCGGGGATGACGAGGATGATGCGATAACCTTTCGCGCCGGCGATGAGCGCGAGCCCGAGGCCGGTGTTGCCCGCGGTCGCCTCGATCACGGTGCCGCCGGGCTTGAGTTTCCCGTCGCGCTCCGCCGCTTCGATCATGGCGAGCGCGACCCGATCCTTGATCGAACCGGTCGGGTTTTGGTTTTCCAGCTTTACGAAAAGCTGGCAGGGGCCGGTGTCCATCCGCGTGATCTCGACCAGTGGGGTGTTCCCGATGAGCGAAAGGATCGCGGGCGGTTCGTTAGGCGAAGTGGTGGAGGCGGATTCGGGACTGGTCATGCGGGCGCGCGGAGGGACGGCGCAAGGTTATGCGACCATCGTCGCCGGGCCGCGTCAAGCGCTGGAGGCGGACGGCAAAGGCTCGGCCGCCTGTGGCGCGATTGTTATTGGCGCGGACTGGCCGTTGCGGCCGCGAAGTTGACCTTGAACGTCTCGAGCTGACCGTCCGGATTGAAGCCCCAACCGTAGATCGTATTGCCGTCCGACGAGATCAGCGAAGCGGCGGCGAGCGACCAGCCTGCCGGAACATCGACGCCACGGCTGGCGAGAAAATGGTCGAGAAAGTCCGTCCGTCCCCCGGCGGTCCAAATGAACGCGCGTTCCGTCCTGCCCTGACGCTCGAAACCAACCACCATCTGGCCTTTGTCGCTCACGCTGAGCGCGGTGAAGGCGCCCCGGTTGCCCATGCCCGTGCTCATCCCGATGGGCTGGACGCCGGTGCTAGCCTGCCAGATCCAGGCGTTATTCCCAAAATCGTAGCCGCCCCCGACAATGGTGCCGCCATCCCGGCTCACCGCCATCGCTTCGCCATTATATCCGCCCGAGGCTGTGAGGATAAATTCAGGCTGGTTATCGACCCACTTCGCCGCCGACCGGACGCCGCTGATCTGATCCTGCCAGCCGACGACAACGCGCCCGTTTCCATTGACCGCGTTAGCCCGCGAAGAGGGACGGACCAGGAGTTGGCGGAGGACTTTGGCGGGTCCGCCATTCAGCAAATCCCAGATGCCGGCGCTGGCCCGGCATTCGTAAGACCTCCAGAGCAAACCGACCGCGACCGAGCCATCTTCATTCACTCCGTAGCCTCCGCTGAGCGAGGTGCCGCAGGGGACGGCGCCGGCTTCAGAACCGAGATCGAGCCAGTTCGTGCCGCCAAGCCACTTGGCCGCGTTTTCGTTCCCGTCCGCGTCCACATGGCAAGCGACGACGGTCGTGCCATCGCCGGAGATTGCGGGGAGGCCGTTCGAGCAACCGTCGCCGATCACAGTGACCCCGGCCGCAGCGGTGTAGTAAAGATTGGGCGTGCCATAGAACCCTGTTCCGACCACGATCGAGGCGTCGTCGGACATGGAGGTAGGAATCATTTCCGCGCCCGTCGGCGAAAAGGTAATCTGAGAAAAAGCCGGGACAGCCCCGGCAAAGGTGAGTAGAGCAAGCAGAGTGAGGCGATTGGTTTTCATGGTTTGGTCGGTGTGATGATGAGCCCAGGAGGAGCGCCGGGCACCGACATCGATGCTCGGGAGTTCGCGGGCGCTAACTCTAAATAATGCCGGTGAACGCATTAGCAACGAGTAGATTCCGGGCCTGGCTCTGTCTTCGCGCCCTTCTTTTCGTGAGCGGAAGTGTTCTCGCCGACGATCCGTTGCGGAAGGAAACGGAGCAGTTTTTCCCGCTCACGCGCGATGGCGCGATCACGCTGGAGAACGGCGGCGGTTCCTTCCACATCTTCGGCTGGTACGAACCGCGGGTTCGGCTGGTCGCGTTGCGGAGTGCCTATACCGCCGCCCGCCTCGAGCAGATCCGGGTTGAGACGAAAGCGGAGCCGGCGGCGCTCGATGTGCGCACGATCATTCCTGAGGTTTCGGGTCTTTTCGCCGACCGCTCCGGGACGGTCGATTACACGATCAATGTGCCCGAGAACGCGCATTTGAAACTGAAACTCGGGACCGGCGAAATCAGCCTGCAAGGTCTGCGCGGCGGCCGGGCCGAGATCGAGCTGACCAATGGCCGCGTCTTCGTGGTGAACTGTTTTGCGCAGGTCCGCGCGCGCTCGGTGAATGGCGCGATGGATCTGTTCTTCGACTGGTGGGAAAACGCGCCGGCCACTTTCGATTTCGCGCTGCAACACGGGCGAATCGGTGCGCGGTTGCCGGCGAACGCGCAGTTCCACGTCGATGCGCAGACCGCGCACGGCCGGATCGGCAACGGCTTTAACCTGATGCCGAAAACCAGCGGCGCCGGCCAAACGCTCGAAGGCGCGAACGCGCCGGCCGCGCCATTTGCGTTTCACTTCCGCACCGGCGCCGGCAACATCAGTATCGACACCTTTCGTTAGGCACGGAAACCTCTTCCCATGCCTTCCTTCGACATCGTTTCCGAGATTGATAAACAGGAGATCGACAACGCGCTTAACCAGGCGCGCAAAGAACTCGCGACCCGCTTCGATTTTAAAGGCGTAAAAGCCGAGATCGAACAAGAGAAAGACAAGATCATTCTGACCGCGGAAGATGCCTCGCGGCTCCACGGATTGCGCGAAATCGTGATCGGTAAACTCTCGAAACGCGGCGTGGACCTGCGCAATATCGACCAGGAAGATCCGGCGATTTCCTCGATGGGGCATGCGCGCCAGGAGCTAAAATTGAAGCAGGGCCTCGAGGGCGACAAAGCGAAGGAGATCATCCAGGCGATCAAAGGCGCGGGCTTTAAAACACAGAACGCTTTGCAGGACCGGCAGATTCGAGTGACCGGCAAGAAGCGCGACGAACTTCAGGAGGTGATCGCCTTTGTGAAGAGCAAAGACTTCGGCGTGACGACTAACTTCAAAAACTTCCGCGACTAGCAGTGGTCGGGGGAATTTTTGAACGGCAGAGATCGCGGAGGCCGCAGAGATCGGAGCAGTAAATTCTTCCTCTGCGATCTCTGCGGTTAGAAAATTCCAACTTCGCCTAACGAACTATGAAAAAGGTAAACCTGAACGAAATCAACGAGGCCGAGCGCCAGTCGCCGCAGGGGAAATTCCACAAGTTCGTCAAAGACATCTCGATCGCGCTCGGCCGGGACAAGGACTCGCTCGACCTGGCCAAGCGGCATCCGTTCGATCTCGCGCTCGTCCGTATTCCGCCGGGGAAAGCTTATTGCCCTTATCACTCGCACGGCGCGGAGACGGAGTTATATCTCGTGGTCGCCGGTCGCGGCAGCGTGCGCGACAAGAACGGCCTCGCGGAAGTAAGCGCCGGTGACGGCTTCCTCTTCGGTCCCGGCGAAGCGCACCAGCTTTCCAATCCCGGCCCGGAAGATTTCGTCTATTACGTGATCGCCGACAATCCGCGCGGCGATTCCTGTTACTATCCCGACAGCGGCAAGTTCGCGGTTGAGAAGGAGAACGGCGAAGAGATCATCACGCGCGGCGACGAAGCCGATTACTTTGAAGGCGAAGAGTGAGCTGCGCCTGCAGGTGCGGCTGAAACGTTGCACCGACGGCACCGCGGCGCTGAGTTGCACGCGCGCCGACGGGAGCGTCATCTGGCAACGCCAATCCGGCTCGCGCGGCCTGGTTTTTCCGGTGCACGACCTGACGCACTTCGCGGTCGAAACCGTGCTCGGCTACGAACACGGCTTCTACGGATTGCTCGCTGCCGGTTGGGAGTTTGGCGACTTTGCGGCGCCCTGGCCGCGTGGGCCGATCCCCGCGGAAGCGCGCGAGGTGGAGCTGCTCGTCGGGCTGTTTGAAGTCGAGCGTCGAATGGGTGGCGGCTGGACCGCGGCGCAGTTGCTGGAGCAGGCGAAACTTTACGCCGCGTCGCAAAGGCCCGGCCGCGCGGTGACCGTACGCGAGCTCACTGACGATGACGTGGACCGTGTCCACATCGCGCTGCACGACCTGCTCGAACGCTGGTCCGCCACAAAACCCGGCGAGACCCTGGAACTTTCCTTCTAGCCGCGGGGGCTCCGTTAGCTTTTCATCCCGAACCGCCGCAGGACGGTGGGGTCGCGCGACGCTTGCGAGGTCCCTCGCCGCGCTGCGCCGGCTCGGGATGACAAATTGCGTCTGTGCCCCATCCCAGCCGCGGTCACTGCCCCGGCTCCAATTGCCGCTATATCACAGCGATGGTAATTAACCGGGTGAACTCGCTGCGCCGCTTTGCCTTTATTTTTCTCACGGCGCTTCTCCTGTTTCCGGTTGTTGCGCCGGCCCAGAAATTCAACGGCCGCGAGCTCGTCCAGGCCAGTCTTCTCGCGGACACGAGCGCGATTGTCCCCGGGAAACCGTTCACCGCCGGGCTGCTCCTGAAAATGGTCCCGGGCTGGCACACCTACTGGCAATATCCGGGCGACGCCGGCATCCCGACCGAGCTGAAATGGAATCTGCCTAGCGATTGGAAAGTTGGCCCGATTCAATGGCCGATCCCGCTCAAGCTGAGCGAGCCGGGCGACATCCAGATTTACGGTTATCACGACGAAGTGCTGCTCATGCTGCAGCTCACACCGCCGGCGACGATCGCGGAAAAATCGGTCCATCTCGCGGCCGACGCCGATTGGCTGGTCTGCGAGAAGGTTTGCATCCCGGGGAGCGGCAAAGTGCAGCTTGATCTTCCCGTCGCAGGTTCCGCCGCGCCGGCGAACCAGGAGATTTTCTCAAAATTCCGGGCGCAACTTCCGAAAGCTTTGCCTAACGAATCCGGCGAAGCCTTGCGCTGGAGTCGAATCCCGAAAGAATTCCGCCTCACGATCGCGGACAAGAATCTCGCGCAGAATCCGACGCTCGATTTTTTCCCGCTGCCGGAAAGCCCGACCGTGATCGGTCACCCGAAGCGCGAGACGGCGGCGGACGGGTCGGTCGCGTTCGTGATCGCGATCGAGACGGCCGACGCGAAACTCCAGTCGCTCGACGGTCTCCTCGTGTTTGATCACCAAGCCTGGTCGTTAGGCGCAAAGCCGGTGATCGCGGCGCTCGCAAAACCGGCGGAGGCTCCGGCTGGTGGGCTGCTGAAGTTTCTGCTCTTCGGCTTCATCGGTGGGTTCATTCTCAACCTGATGCCGTGTGTTCTGCCGGTGATCTCGCTCAAGATTTTCGGGTTCATCCAGCATGCCGGGGACAGTCGCGGGAAGATTTTCGGCAACGGTCTCGCCTTCACCGCGGGCATCTTCACCTGGTTCCTCGCGCTCGCGTTGCTCATGATTGGACTGAAGGCCGCGGGTCACCAGGCCACCTGGGCGTTTCAATTCACCAACCCGCTTTTCGTCGTCGCGATGAGCGCGGTTGTCCTCGTCTTCGCGCTCAATCTTTTCGGCGTTTTCGAGATCACGCTGCCGGCTTCAGCGACCACCGGAATGCTCGGCTGGAGCGCGCGCGAAGGCTATGCCGGTTCGTTTTTCCAGGGCGTCTTCGCGACCGTTCTTGCGACGCCCTGCACCGCGCCGTTTCTCGGGAGCGCGCTCGGGTTCGCTTTCGCCGCTTCGGCCGGCGTAATCCTGCTCATGTTCGTCGCGATCGCGGCGGGAATGAGCGCGCCTTATTTGCTCCTCACCGCGCAACCGGCCTGGCTGAAATTCCTCCCGCGTCCCGGCGCCTGGATGGTCGCGGTGAAACAATTCATGGGTTTCCTGCTCATCGCGACGCTGCTCTTTCTCCTCTGGGTGCTCGGGGCGGAGCGCGGCCCGGAAGCGATGATCTGGACCGGCGCCTTCCTCCTCGCGCTCAGCGTCGCCTGCTGGATGAAAGGCGCGTTCCTCCTGCCCGGCGCCTCTGCGATTCGTCGCTCGGTCGTGCTCGTGCTCATGCTCCTGCTCGTGCTCGGCAGCGGCTGGTATTTCATCGGCGAAAAATTCCACGCCACCCAAACCGCCGGCCCCAGCCTAACGAAAAGTGACTGGATTGCCTTCTCGCCCGAGCGCCTGCAGAGCGAGCTCGCCCAGGGCCACACCGTCTTTCTCGATTTCACCGCTGCCTGGTGCATCACCTGCAAATTCAACGAAGCCTCGGTCCTTGAAACCGCCGCGGTCCGCGACGCTTTTCAGCGCGCCGGGGTGGTGAAAATGAAAGCCGATTGGACCAATGCCGATCCGGTCATCACAAAAACTTTGCAACAATTCGGCCGCGTCGGTGTCCCACTCTACGTGCTCTACCCGGCGGGAAATGCGAAAGAACCGATCGTCCTGCCTGAGCTCCTCACCCAGGCGCTGGTCCTGGATCATCTAGAAACTGCCGCGCCCAAAGTCGCGGCCGCTCCATAAAACAAAATCATGAAAGCTAAAATCCTCTTCGTCACTCTCACCGCGCTCTGCACCGGCGCGCTTTTCGCCGCGGAAAGCCCGGAAGTCGGCGCGCCCGCACCCGGTTTTTCGTTGCCGAGCGCACAGGGCAAGACCGAGTCGTTAGGCAATTTCAAGGGCAAGTATGTCGTGCTCGAGTGGTTCAATCCCGGCTGTCCGTTCGTGCAGAAACATTACAAGAGCCAGCACATGCAAGCGCTGCAGAGAGAGTTCACGAAGAAGGGCGTGGTCTGGCTCACGATCGATTCCTCCGCGCCCGGGGAAGAGGGCAATCTCTCCGCCGAGGACGCGCTCAAGCAGATCAACGATTGGCGGATGTATCCGACGGCTTTGCTGCTCGATGCGGACGGCAAAGTTGGCCATGAGTACGGCGCCACGAACACGCCCCACATGTTCATCATCGATCCGGAAGGAAAGCTGATCTACAAGGGCGCAATCGACAGCAAAGCCTCGACCGACCAGGCCGATCTCAAGACCGCGACCAACTACGTGCAAGCGGCGTTGACCGCGGCGATGGCCGGCAAGCCGGTGGAAAACGCCACGACCAAGGCCTACGGCTGCAGCGTCAAATATGCGCGCTAGCCCGCTGCGGGCCTTTCGTTAGGCGGATTTTGCGCTGAAGCGACTGGCGAAGCGCAAGACCGCCAGCGGCGTCAGCCTAACGAGAGTCATTCCGACCTTCATGGCCCAGCCGGGAATGACGATCGCGCTCTTCGTCTCGACGCCGTGGAGCGCCGCGCGCACCACTTCTTCGACCGAAACGTAAACCAGCGCCGGCCCGAGGCTCGCGTCGCCCTGTTTTTCCCGATGTGCCACTTCCGTGAACTCTGTCCGCACCGGTCCGGGGCAAAGCGCGGTTACGCTCACGCCTTGGCCGCGGACTTCGCTGCGGAGCGCTTCGGAAAGACTCGTGACGTAAGCCTTCGTCGCGGCGTAGACCGCAAAGTTTGCGATCGGCAAAAAGCTCGCCGACGAGCTGACGTTCAGGATTGCGCCGCGCCGTTGCCCGAGCATCGCGGGCAGGAGGCCGCGTGTCAGCCGAGTGAGCGCGACCATGTTTACCAGCATCATCCGGTCGAGCGTTTCTGGATCGGCGGTCGCGAAGGCGCCGAGATCGCCGAGGCCGGCGTTGTTCACCAGCAAATCGATCGCCGGCTTTTGCCCGGCCGCGGCGGCGATCAGCTCGTCCACTGCAGCGTGCTGCGAGAGATCTGTTTGCCGAATCTCGACCTGCAAATTCGGATGTCGCGCGCTCAGTTCCGCGCGCAATTCCTCGAGCCGCTCCGTCCGTCGCGCGACCAGCAAGAGCGACGCCGCGCGACCCGCGAGCTGCCGCGCAAACTCCCGGCCGATCCCGGCCGACGCTCCTGTGATCAGCGCATGACAACCTTCCAGGCGCATCGCGGTTCAGCCTTTCTTCAGCAACGGCTCGAGCACGCGCCAGACATTTTCGGCGACGATTTTGTGCCCCGCCGCGGTCGGGTGCATGTGATCCGGTTGGTTGAGATCGATGTGTCCGCCCACGCCTTCGAGCAGGAACGGCACCAGCGCCGCGTTGTTCTGCTTTGCGAGCTCAGGAAAAACCGCCGCGAATTGCGCCGCGTAATCCGCGCCGTAATTCGGCGGAATCTCCATCCCGGCGATGACGATTTTCACCGTGGGATTTTTCGCCTTCACCCGGTCGATGATGCTTTGCAGGTTGCTCTTCAATTGCGCGACCGGCAGGCCGCGCAGTCCGTCGTTCGCGCCGAGCGCGAGGACGAGGACGTCGATCGGTTTCTGCAAAACCCAGTCGAGCCGCGCGAGTCCGCCCGCGCTCGTGTCGCCGCTGATCCCCGCGTTGATGACGTCGAACGGCAGCTTTTCTGCGCGGATTTTTTCCTGGATGAGCGCCGGATAAGCCTGCTCCTGTTGGACGCCGAGACCGATGGTAAGGCTGTCGCCGAGGAAAAGAATCGTCCCGCCAAAAGCCGGGGTCGCGCCGGTGAGCGCGAGCAGGGTGACGAGAAAAAAACGGTGCGCCAAATTCCTCATGCGCGCCTTATCACCATCGCGTAAGCAAGACGCGCCGCTCGCACCCGTCAATGAACGCGTTCCCGATTCTCGATCTTCGCAGCCTAACGAAAAGTTACCCGACCGGCGCCGGCGCGTTGACCGTCTTGCGGGACGTTTCCTTCACCCTCGCGCAGGGCGCGACCTGCGCGATTCTCGGGCCGTCCGGCAGCGGGAAAACCACCCTGCTCGGGCTGGCCGCCGGGCTCGACCGGCCGACTTCCGGTTCGGTTTTGTTGAACGGCATCGCGCTCGCTGATCTCAGTGAGGACGGGCGGGCGCGCGTGCGGAACGAGCACGTCGGCTTTGTTTTCCAAAACTTCCAGCTCATACCGACCCTGACCGCGCTCGAGAACATCACCGTGCCGATGGAATTGCGCGGCGATCGCAGCGCGCGCACGCTCGCGCACGAGCTGCTCGCGAAGGTCGGCTTGAGCGACCGCACCGATCATTATCCGACGCAACTCTCCGGTGGCGAACAGCAGCGAATCGCGCTCGCCCGGGCTTTTATCAACCGGCCGAAGATTCTTTTCGCCGATGAGCCGACCGGCAACCTCGATGCCGAGACGAGCCAGAAAGTGATCGACATCATGCTCGACCTAAACCGCACCGTCGGCACCGCGCTCGTGCTGGTCACCCACGACCCGGAAGTGGCGCGCCTAACGGAAAGGACGATACGCCTGCGCAGCGGGGAGATGATGGCATGAGACCGCGCTCCGAAAACTTGTCATCCCGATCCGGCGAAGCGCGGCGAGGGACCTCACAAGCATCGTGCGACGCGCCATTGCCTGACGGCGTCGCAAAACGCTTGCGAGGTCCCTCGCCGTCTGCGCGGCTTGGGATGACAACTCTGGGAGACCGGTCGGCTAACTAGTTCGAATGTTCACTTCGAGCAGCACTTTTGGTTTCATCTTCCGCATGGCTTGGCGCGATAGCCGGTCAAGCCGGCGACGGCTGCTGCTTTTCTCGGTTTCGATTTCGTTAGGCGTTGCGGCGCTGGTCGCGATCGGATTGTTCCGCGCGAGCCTCGCGCAGGCGATCGACGACCAGGCGCGCTCATTGTTAGGCGCGGATCTAGTGGTGGAAAGCTCGCGACCATTTACGCCGGAGCAGGAGCAGATGTTGCGCTCGTTAGGCGAAACCCAGGCGCGTGAAGTCCGCTTCCGCACGATGGCGTTCTTCCCGAAAAGCGGCGGCACCCGGCTGGTCCATGTGCGTGCGCTGGGCGGTAATTTTCCCTTCTACGGCAAGATGGAAACGGCGCCGGCGACCGCGGCGCAGAGTTTCCGCGACGGTGGCGCCGCCGTGCCGGATGAAAGCCTCCTCCTGCAATTCCATGCGCGGGCCGGCGACCCGATCAAAATCGGCGACGAGATCTTCACCGTCGCCGGCGCGCTGACGAAAATGCCCGGCGAAGCTTCGCCGGCGGCGAGTTTTGCGCCGCGAGTTTACATCCCGTTGCAAAATCTCGCGCCGACGAATCTGCTGAAGCCAGGCAGCCTCGCGCGTTACCTGAACTTCGTGAAGTTCGCGCCCGGTACCAACGTCGATTTGGAGGTGCAAAAGCTCGCGCCGCAGATTGAAAAGACCGGACTTGAATACGACACCGTCGCGAAGCGCAAAAAGGACCTCGGCGAAGCGCTCGATAATCTTTACCGGTTCCTCAACCTCGTCGGCTTCATCGCGCTGCTCCTCGGCGCCGTCGGCGTGGCGAGCGCGATCCAGGCGCACCTGCAACAAAAAGTGCGGACGGCTGCGGTCCTGCGTTGTCTCGGCGCGGCGGGTAGCAGCACGGTGACGGTTTACCTGCTGCAGGCGATCGCGCTCGGCGTCGTCGGCGCGATCGCGGGCGCGGCTCTTGGCCTGACGATTCACCAACTTTTGCCCGGCGCGCTGCAAAAATACCTGCCCTTCGCGCTCCCGACCGCGATCGCCTGGACGCCGGTTTTCCGCGGGATGGGACTCGGGCTGGCGGTTTGCATTCTCTTCGCGCTCCCGCCGCTTTTGCGTTTCCGGCGTGTTTCGCCGCTGCTCACTTTGCGCGAGCCGGCGGAGGAGAATGCGGCAGTCGGTTCGCGCGATTTCGTGATTTGGTTCGTTTACCTTGCGATCGGACTTGGCCTAACGAGCTTTGCGATCGCGCAGGCGGAACGTTGGAGCGACGGCCTTTGGATCGCCGGCGGGCTTGGTCTCGCGGTCCTGATCCTGATGGGCGTGGCGAGGCTGCTGATTTTTCTCGTGCGCAAGCTCCTGCCGCAGAGCTGGAGCTTCGTCGTCCGCCAGGGCCTGGCGAATCTTCACCGGCCGAACAATCGCACCCTCCTTCTTATCTTGTCGTTAGGCTTGGGGACGTTCTTGCTCCTGACAATTTACCTCACCCGCGATGTGCTGCTCTCGCAGTTCAAGTCGATCGACGCGCAAAGTCAGCCCAACATTTTCCTTTTCGACATCCAGCCGCCGCAGACCGCCGCGGTCGCCGCGCTCGTTAGGCAGATGAATTTGCCGGTGATCCAACAGGCGCCGATCGTGACCATGCACCTCGCCGAAGTGAAGGGCCGCAAAGCCGCCGACCTTTTGAAAGACCCGCACCGCAAAGCGCCGGAGTGGGAGCTGGAACGGGAGTATCGCTCGACTTATCGCGACACGATGAGCGAGACGGAAAAGCTGACCGCCGGGAAATGGATCGGCCACGTCGATTATAAACCGGGGGACACGGTGCCGATT
Organism: uncultured Verrucomicrobiae bacterium; assembly: GCA_963831805.1. Taxonomy (GTDB): domain Bacteria; phylum Verrucomicrobiota; class Verrucomicrobiia; order Chthoniobacterales; family UBA10450; genus Palsa-1392. Next base: position 1,349,355 of record CAWHRN010000005.1, read on the forward strand.
TCGGTCGACCAGGACATCGCGAAGGATCTTGGCCTAACGATCGGGAGCGAGCTGGTTTTCGACGTTCAGGGGGTGGCGATCAAGTGTCGCGTCGCGAGTCTGCGCGAAGTGGATTGGAAACGATTCCAAACGAATTTCTTCGTCGTCTTCCCGACTGGCGTGCTCGAAAAAGCGCCGACTTTTAACGTCCTCGTGAGCCGGGTGCCGACGCCGGCCGTCTCGGCACAGCTGCAAAACGCGGTCGTAGAGAAGTTCCCCAATGTCTCCGCGCTCGATCTCACTTCGGTTATCCAGACGGTCGATTCCATCCTGAGCAAAGTCGCGCTCGTCATCCGCGTCATGTCGCTCTTCATCGTCGGGACCGGCTTGATCGTGCTCGGGAGCACGATCTGGAGCGGGCGTTATCAGCGGCTGAAGGAGAGCGTGCTCCTGCGCACGCTGGGCGCGAGTCGGCGACAGATCTGGGAAATCCTTTGCGCCGAATATCTGTTTCTCGGCCTGCTTGCGAGCGCGACCGGCATTCTGCTCGCGTTGCTGGCGAGTTGGGCGCTGGCGGTCTTCATCTTCAAGCTCGACTACACGCCGACGATTTGGCCGATCGTGATTGCCGCCGTGGTGGTGAGCGCGCTCACTGTTGGGGTGGGTTTACTGACAAGCTGGGGCGTCGGAAGCACGCCGCCGTTGGCGATCCTGCGCGACGAGCTGGAGTGAGGCTACCAACGAGTTCCGCCGGTCGTGGAAGGCGCGGAACCAAAATTCTGGGGAGCACAGGCGGCCCGCCTGTCGCAGCCGGCGGCTCGCCGGCTGCAAGTTTGCTCGAAGAGCAACTCGCGGAGCGCAGCGGGGTCGTTGCTTGTCGTGCCCACGGTGTTCGGGGCGAGCCGCCCCGAACGACAGGCCAGCGGCCCGTGCTACGCGGAGAGCAGAACGCGGCCTTTAGCCGCGCTTCACGCGCAGCCCGGCCAGCTCGCTTTTCACTAGCGGACGCCAGGCGCCGCGCGGGAGTTCGCCGAGACGAAGCTGGCCGAGGCGGGTACGGAGGAGGCGTTTTACTTCGTAGCCGAGCTCGTAAAACATCCGGCGAATCTGGCGGTTCATGCCCTGATGCAGGACGACGCGTAGTTTGGTCGGACCGATCGCGCGGACCATCGTGAGCTTCGCGCGCTTGCCATCGAGGAAAATGCCGGTGCGCAGTTTCTCGGCGTGCTTCGGGTCCCAAAGCTTGTCGAGCGTGACTTCGTATTCCTTCTCCACTTTGTAGCGCGGGTGGGTCAGGTGCTGCGCGAGATCGCCATCGCTCGTCATCAGGAGCAGTCCCTCGGTTTGGGCGTCGAGCCGGCCGACGTTGAAGAGCCTGCTAAATTTTGCCGGCAACAAATCGTAGATCGTGTCGGTCGCATTCGGATCGCGCCGGGTGCAGACGAAACCGGCCGGTTTGTGGAGCACGAGAGTCAGCGTCTCGGCTGGCCTAACGAGTCGATGGCCGACCTTGACGTGGTCGGTTGATTCCACCTGGGTGGCGAAATTGGTGCACGGCTGGCCATTCACCAGCACCTGCCCGGCGGCAATGAGCTCGTCGCAATGCCGGCGCGAGCCGAGCCCTGCGGCAGCGAGGAAGCGGTTGAGGCGCACGGAGAAGCTGAGAGTTTTTGGTTGTGAGTTGAGTGGAGGCAGGACTCTCTCAACTACCGACTCTCAACTTGTCCTAGAGATCCGGCTTGGTCTTCGGCAGGCCGATGACTTTGCTGGAATCTTTCCACTGGCCCCGCTTCTTCAGCAGTTCGACCCGCTCGAAACGTTTCAGGACGTTGCGTTTGGCGGTGATGGTGCTGGCGCCTTTCAGGCTGCGATGCTGCGACATAGAGATTGCTCCGGGTTAGAGTGCGAAAATGGACGGCCAAGGTAGCGGGCTTCGCCGGTTTTTCAAATGGATAACATGAGAAGATGGCGGCGCGGCGATCTCGGACTGGCGTTGGGGTTGGCCGCGCTCGTCGTGATGGCGCTGGCCTTGGCGTGCTATCGGCCGCTCGATTGGTTCCTTCTGAAGCGGACGCTGCGCGCGAAATTCAGCGACGTGCAGTGGATCACGACGCAACAACTGGCCGACTGGCTTGCCGATAAACAGCGGCGCGCGCCGGTGCTGCTCGATGTCCGCACGCCGACGGAATGGAAGGTGAGCCACCTGCCAAATGGCCGCCGGGTGGATCCAAACGCGACTGCGCACGAGGCTGCGGGTGATCTCGCGAAGGACGCGCCGATCGTCGCCTATTGCTCGGTCGGTTATCGCTCCGGGCAAATGGCGGAGCGGTTGCGGAACGCCGGCTTCACCCAGGTGCAGGATCTGGAGGGTTCGATTTTCGAGTGGGCGAACGAAGGCCGCCCGCTGGTGCGTGACGGAAAACCAGCGCAGCAGGTGCACCCCTACAACGCGGCCTGGGGAAGACTCCTGCACCAGAACGTTCGCGCGCCGCTGCCGTAACTTTCGCTTCTCGTTAGGTCAAAAACCGGCTGCCGGACTTCCGCTTTCTATCCGGTTGCTCAGCAAGGCCGTGGTGCCGCAGGTCATCAGGTTGGCCACCGGGTGGCCGCGCAATGCCTCCTGCCAATGTGGCAGGCGATCACGTTCCACGAGCAGGAAGAGCCGGTCCGCGCCCGACCACGCTTTCACCACCGTCGGCTCGTTGAGATACACGTCGGAGTCATGCGTCAGCGCCATGCCCGGCTCGGACGCAGGATCCTGGTTTACGAGATAGAACTTCCGCCCAAGATAAAAGAGCAGGCTGCTCGCGGTGTGAAGGTGGCCTTCGTAGATGACCTTGTCGTTAGGCGCGACCCGTTCGTCGATGTAATCCGCGGCGTCCGCGAGCGAGAAATAGGGCGCGACCAAGACCACACCGTCGATCATCGCGAACCCGATCGGGACCATCGCGGCGGCGATCGCGGTGAGTGCGATCCGCTCGCGGTTTTGCCGGAGAAACCAGAGCGCGATCACCGGAAAAAAAATCAGTGCGATTGCGGCGACGGCGAGCATTCCGCGAAAACCGAGCCAGGTCGAAGCGGGGATATCGCGCAGCGTATTCCAGGCGGTGGAACGACCGGCCGTGGCGCTCCATTGCCCGGCGGTGGCGGTAAGCAGATGAGGCAACTGCCATGCGCCGAAGGCCGCGACAAAGCCGAGTCCGAGGAGCAGAGCGACTCCGAGCACGCGGGTCCACGAAGGCATCCGTTCCCAGGCAGTCGCGGCGAAAATCGCGCCGCCGCCCCACATGCTCATCGAATAATAATCCTGCCGCTGCCCGATAAAGAAGAGCGGCACCAGCACGACGGCGCACCAGCAGAGCGGCAGCGCGTCGGCGAATTCCATTTCGCGCGGGCGAAAAACCCGGCGCGCGGCCAGGACGACGCCCGGCAAAATCACCACCGTCCACGGGAACCACCACGCGAAGTGCAGCGCGCCGAAGACGGTCCGGCTGACGTTGTCGTAGGTGTGCCCGCGGTCCGCCGTGCCCCAAAGATGGATGAACCATTCGTGGCCGGCAATATTTTGCAGGAATCCCGGATGCCGCCATTCCATCCAGAGATGCCAGGGGAGGACGATGAGGAGGAAAAGAGCGAATCCTTCGAACCGCAGAAGCTGCGCGAAACGGATGCGCGCCTCGCGATAGAAGCAGCTCAGCAGGACGAGCACGGCGGCGGGGTAAAGAAGTCCGTGAAAGTTTTTCGTCAGGCAGGCGAGCGCGGCGCAAATCCAGAAGCCGATGAACCAGGCCCGCCGGCCGGCGCGCCGTTCGTAGCCGCGCAGAGCGCAGTAGAGCGCGGCCGCGATGAACACGCTCAGGAGCTGCTCCGGCATGATGATCCGCCCGAGCAGAAATGTGCCGCAGGCGCAGAGGTGAATGAGCCCGGCGAGAAATCCGCGCCATGGCCCGCCGAGCCGGTCGCCGAGGAGAAAAGTGAGCGCGACCGCCGCGCAGGTGGCGAGCGCGGTCGGAAGCCGCGCGGCGGCGGTCGTCAGGCCAAACGCCTTCAGCGAAATCATGATCGCCCAGTGCAGGAGCGGCGACTGCGGGCGCGGGATGCCGTCGTTCGTCGGGAGAAACAGGGAATGCGCCTCGAGCATCTCACGGGCGCCGCCGGCGTACTGCCCGTCGGTTTCATTGTAGAGCGCGCCCCAGCCGGCCGTCGCGACGTGGAGCAGCGCGGCGAGGGTGAGCAGGAAAATGAAAAGCGCGCGGCGCAACGGCGGCGGTTCCGCGGCCGGCGGCGAAACAAAAATTTCGTCGAGACGGAGGGCGGGATTGCCGGGAGAAGCCATCGTCAGGCGGACCTCAGCGCGCCGCCGGAACGGGAGCGCGCCAGCTTTCCCAGTCCTCCGGCAGGCGCAGCAGTTTCCCCTCCGGCATCTGCACGACCGCGAGCATTTGGCGGCAGGTCGGCGATGAGTGCGTCATCGTCCGGCCGTTTGATCTCAAACGCGCACCAGAACCGGACGCGCTCCACCTGGTCGAGCCAGCCATCGACCACGAGTTGGTCGCCGAGTTTGGCCGGCCGCCGGTAATCAATCTCCGTCCGCACTACGACCGGATAACGCTGCGTCTCAGCCATCTCAGTAAGCTTCATCCCGAGCTCGCCCGCGAGGAGGGTCCGCGCCGTCTCGATAAAGCGCAGGTAGGCGATGTTGTGCACGACCGCCGCGCAATCGGTATCGAAAAACATCACCTGCACTTCGGTGTGAATGCGCGGCGCGGCGGCGGAACTCATCCCGGTTACATCCTCACCAGATCGAGCAGGAACTGGCACCAGAGATAAATCATTCCGCGCCAGGAATACTTGATCTCGCCCGCGGTGGTTTGGGTGAGCACGCCCTGCTTGATGTTGTGCGCGATCTGTTCCCGGAGGTCGTTCTCGATCTCCAGCTGGATGCGATCTTCGTCGAGCGCGATCAATCAAATCCGTCTCGACCGAGTGCTCGTGCAGAAAGTGTTTATGACTTTGGTAGAGCTGCCAGAACGTTTGATCGGGCCGCTGCCGATTGATCCGAAAATGCGGGCTCAGTTTCAGTCCGTAGGAGAGAGGATAATTCCACGTCGTCCAGATCGTCCCATCCTGCGCGCGCGACGAAATACGGAGGTAATAAAAGGAAAGATCGTTCTGCTCGTTCAGGCAGATGGTGGCCTGCGCGCGATCTTCTTCCTTGTAAAAGAGCCGGAAGAATTGCTGGTAATCGGCCCAGTCCCAACCGGCGTCGCTGATGTGGGCGAAGCCTTCGTTTTCGATCTGCGACGAGATTTCGTCGAGGGTCGGGAAGACGTCCGGCGAGGGCGGGCTTTTCGGGCGGAGCGTTTTCTCTTTCGGCAGGCGGAGCGCGCGAATGCGGGTGAGGATTTCCACCCACGGCAGGAGGAGCCAGCTCAGGGCACTGAGCAGCCCGAGAATCCAGCTACCGGTGATGTAATAAATTCCAAGATAGGAGGCGGCGAGAATGCCGAAGGCTCCGATTTTCTGCGAGAGCGGGGATTCGTAACTGCGCAGGGCGACGCTGAGCACAGCGACCCCCAGGGTGATGAAAAGTCCGAACAGCATTTAGGGGACGATGTCGTGCGCGCGCAGGAATTTTTCGAGCTGATTGGTGTCGAAATTCGCGAGCACTTCATTCCCGGCGACGAGCGTGGGCACGTAGGTCTGGTCGGATAGCTCCTTCATCTCCTCGTAGGCCGCCCGGTCCTGGCCGACGTCGATCTCGGTGAACTCGTAGCCGCGCTCGGTCAGGTAATCCTTTGCGTCGATGCACCAGGAACACCATTCACGGCTGAAGAGTCGAAGATCGGTCGCCACCGGGGGAATAAACAGGCGGAGATGAAAGCGTCAATCGCGCGCTTCTTTTCCCACTCGTGCTCCTGCTCCTAATCGTGCTCGTGATCGATCGGGAGGTAACGCGAAGAAACAGCTGGGAGGTGACTCGATTACGAGCACGATCAAGAGCAGGAGCACGAGTCGGCCTCGTTAGGCGTGAGAGCGCGGAACTAGTCCGCTGCTTGCCAGGTTCCATCGGGCTTGCGCACGAAACCCATCCGCTGCGGATAGACCGTCGCGAGCACCATCCCGGCACACATCTGCGCCTGCTCGTCTTTCACCGCGGCGAGGCTTTTCTCGTCGAGGCCGAAAAGCGAAGTCCCTTTGCGCGACACCACCACTTCCGGTCCGCCCGTGGTCGCGAACTCGAGATCGGCCACTGCCGGCGCCGGTACGCGCACGCCGGCCTTGTAGGCCTCTTCCAGGCAATGGGCTCTCCGCACGTCATCGGCCTTCAGCGATTCGTTGTCCTCGATCGCCTTGTAGACGCCGCTGAAATCCGGCTGGAACCAGTCCGCCCGCTTCTTCAGGAGCGCGACGATCTTCGCCTTGTCTTCATCGTTCAGCGCCGTCACCGCCGGGTAATGATGCCAGGGCAAATCAAGCGCGAAGTCCGCGGTGAACTCATGCTCCAGCACCACCCTGCCCTGCACATTCTGGCGATCATCGACGCCTTCGCCGGTCTGGTTGGTTTCCTTGCCGCTGGCGCCTTCGGCCTCACTCGCCACCTGATCGGTCACCGCCGCCCAACGCAATTGCGCGCGGTACGGCTTGGTCGTGTCGTTAGGCGTAAACTCGATCCGAAAAGTGTTCTTCCCTTTGCGTACGCTTGAACCGGCCGAGCTGACCGGCAGCCAGACCGCGGGCGAGACCTCGTGGTCGTCGAAGAGCACCATCACCTGCTCGGCTTTTACTTCCTGCTCCACGCCGAAGGGGACGTTGTTGAGATAGACTTGGGCCTTGCCCGCGACGCTCGTGACGTGATCGTCCACCGTCGGGTTCCCGGTGAAAGGCGTGAACTTGAATTCCAGGTTGATGATCGCCGCCGGAGCGAGCGAAGTCGCGGTCAGGAGAAAAGCGAGGGCGAGCTTTTTCATGGACCGCTTTTTCCCTCAACTAAGACGGCGAAACAATCTTATTCTGCGCCCGCTCACGGCGGCCGGACCGGGTGCGTTTTCCCCACCAGATATGCACGAAGAGAAACACGGGCAAGGCCAGCCCGACCCAGAGATGAGCCGCGCTCGTCCAGGCGCGGAGCCGTTCCCCGCCGGCGTAGTAAAGGCCATAGCCGGTCAGGACGAGGAACCCGAAGACGGATAAGATCGTCAGGCCGCTGCGCAGGTTGCGCCGCGCGCGCCAGGCAAACTTCACGTGCATCGGCAGGAGTGTGCCGAGGAGAACGAGCGTGGCCATCGCGGCCGCGCCGTGCGCCTTCAGCATCCAGTTCTCCCACGGGCTGGCATTGCCGAATTCGTTAGGCGGATTAGCGAAAAAGTGGATCCAGGCCCAGATCGCGCCAGTGCCAAAGACCGCCGAGCTCACGCCATAGGCAAACCATTCGTGTCGCCGGCTAAGTCTAATCGAGTTTGGTCGCATCGTGGCGGGAGAGCCACCGTGGCGGATAATTTCGTTCGAGCAAGAAGGCGTCGGCGCCGTGACGATCCAGCATCGGCTTGCTCGCCTCCCGCAGGACGAGGGCTACTTTCGTTAGGGCATCGGCCGTCAGGCAATTCGCCGCGCCCACCGTCACGCTGATTTCGCCCTCGACCGGTCGGCCGTTGCGGCCGTCGAAAAGCTCTCGGGAAAAATAGCGCGCCGAGGTGGCGAGCGCGCGCTCCTGCACGAGCAAAGTGCCGGCCGGTCCGCCGGGATTGAGCGGATGGCGGATTTGCACGAGCTGCGGCTCTTCGCCGAAAGCGCGCAGGTCGCCGCCCGCGTTCACCATTCCAGAACGAATGCCGGCTCGCTTCAGCACGTCGACCGCGCGATCGACCGCGAAACCTTTCGCGATGCCGCCGAGGTCGAGCATCACCGGTTTGCGGCAACGAATGCTTCCGTTGCAGGTGATCGTCAGATCACGCCAGTCGCCGCTGCCCGCGAAGGCAATGTCGAAAGCGCCCCCGCTTTCCGCGCCGAAGCGGCGCGCCGCCCAGATCACCTGCCGGGTCCAACGATGGACCGCCACCGGCCGCGCCACGGCCTCGCGGTTAATTCGGCTGAGATCGCTCGCCGGATCATGCCGGCTCATCAGCCGATGCACCCGGGCGATGGCGGCAAAAGCCCCACTGATCGCACGGTGCAACCTTTGTTCGTTAGGCGCGCGCGCCGCGATCTCGACGAAGGTGCCGAGCAGCGGGCGGGCTCGCCGGGCTTCAACGCAGCGCAACATCCTGTAAGGCAAGGACGCGCCGGACGCCCTCGGTAAGATGGCGCGAGGAGAGGGTCGCGCCACTGATGTTCTTAATGTCGCCGTCGAGTTTCAGCGGCGACGCCTTTGTTTTCCCGGTAAATTGCGCGCGCCACTTCGGATCGCGCACCTGCCCGCCGTAACTCTCGCGGTAGTCCATGATCTCGATTCCCTTGACCGCTCCTTCATTCGTTAGGCCAATCGCGTAGGTGATGAACTCATGTTTGCCCACGACCTCGTCGATAATAAACCAGCCCCCGCCGCTTACTCGCCAGATTTGGGGCGGTTTCCCCGTGAGGCGGACGTGACTTTGTTCCTCGATCGCCTTGCGTTGCGCGTCGGTCAGGGAAAGCGGAAATGCGGTGAGGCTTTTCCCCGGATAAATAGCCTGCTGCGCCTGTCCTGCGGTCAGGTAGGTAACGGCGAAGCCAGTGCTGACCAGCGCGGTCGAGAGCGGGACCGCGACGAAGAGAAACTGTGGCTTCATCCTTGGGCTAGAAATTAAAGCCGACCTTGAGCCGCCAGAGATTGCGTTGTTCTTCCGCGAAGGTCTGGCCGACGGGCTCGTCTACGCCCTTGCCGGCTACCTGGTAGTTCCAGCTGAGTGTCGCCCACCAGCGCTCAGTAGCGTAATGGAGCGACGGACCGGCATAGAGTGCGCGATGCTCGAAAAAGTCGAGATCGAACAGCGGATACTCGGCGCGGTAATGCGCTTCTACTCCGGCATACCAGTTAGGCGCGAATCGGTAAGTCAGGCCGCCGGCGAATTCGTACGAAAACTCGCGCACGTATTCCTCGGCCGGGCGTTTTCCCCAAGCCCACTCTGCGCCGAAACTCAGGACGGTGATGAGCCGATCGTCGAGGAAATCCTTTTGCAGGTCGATCTCCGGTTTCACATAGCGCTCGTGCTGTGGCAGGCCGTCCACTTCGTCATTGAGGAGATAGCCGCCTTCCAGCCGCAGGGCGAGACCAATGGGATCCTTGAAAGGGCTGAGGAGCCGGTATTTCGGCGAAATCTCGAAGCCGCCGAAGCGATAGTTATCGCGGTTCGGCAGGCCATCGACGTCGTGATTGTTAAAGTAGTGATTTACGACCGAGAAACCGCTCTGGAATCGGTCGGTGAAGCCGTATTCGAATTCAGTTTCGAAATCCGAACCGTAGTAAACGCCGGTGTCCTTGCCCGTGCGAAGAGTGATGAACTGGTAGACTTCGCTGTGACCGCCCGGGAGCGTTTCCGCGCCGCGGGCAAAGCCGAAGAATTGTTCGTCGGCCCGGGCGGGCGAACTGAAAAGCGAGCCTAACGAGCAAAGGAGAGCTACGACCGAGATAAACTTTGTCATCTCCCGATGCTAGCCGACCCGGTGCCGGCCTGCTGGCGGTGAATTGCTAACTTTTAGCGGCGGCTTGCGCAGCAGCTAGCCAAGAGCTGCGCGGTAGGCGGCCGCGTCTTTCAGGGCCTCGAGCTGGCTCGCGTCCTCGACTTGCAGGACGTAAATCCACCCTTCGCCATAGGGATCGGTATTGATCAACGCCGGATCGGTCTCCAGCTTCTTGTTCACCTCGAGGACGGTCCCTTTCACCGGCGCGTAGATGTCGCTCGCCGCTTTGACCGACTCCACCACCGCGATCGTGCTGCGCACTTCGTGGACTGCGCCGACTTTTGGCAGCTCGACAAAAACCACGTCGGTTAGTTCCGCCTGGGCGTGATCGGTAATGCCGACACGAATCTTGTCGTCTTCGCGGCGGACCCATTCGTGCGATTCGGTGTAGAGAAGGTCTTCTGGAACGTTCATAATTTCTTATAGAGCGGTTTCTTTTCGATCACGGCAGGAAATTTTTGGCCACGAATCTCGATCTCGATCTCTTCGCCCGGCTTCGGCACCGGCGTCGCGAGATAAGCCATGCCGATGCCCTGGCTGAGGCTCGGGGAAAGCGTGCCACTGGTGACTTCGCCGGCGTCCGCGCCGTCGCGGAAAACCCGGTAGTGCGGGCGAGGAGGAGGACTTTTGCCTTTCATCTTGAAAGCGACCAGCCGGCGCACGAGGCCGTCTTCTTTCACCCGCTTCAGTTTTTCGCGGCCGCGAAACAAAGACTTCGTGAGATCGACGAAAAAGCCGAGCCCGGCTTCGAGCGGATTGTGTTCCGGGGTGAGATCGGAGCCATTCAGCGGGTAGCACATCTCGAGGCGCAGGGTGTCGCGCGCGCCGAGGCCGCAGGGACGAATGCCTAACGAATCGCCCTTGGCGAGGATTTCATTCCAGACGTGCGGCGCTTCTTCCGCAGCAAAGAAAATCTCGATCCCGTCTTCGCCGGTGTAGCCGGTGCGCGCGACCCAAAGCGGGGTCTCGCCGAGCTGGAACTGCGCGATCTGATTCCGGGCCGGCATTTCCGCGCCGTCACCGAGCAGCGCCTGGAAAAGCTCGCCGACGCGCGGTCCCTGCACCGCGAGTCCGGCATAGCGATCGCTCTGGTTCTCAAGCTCTACGCCGGGCGCGACATGATCCTGCAGCCAGGCGAAATCTTCCTCGATGCGCGAGGCATTGACCACGAGGAGAAACGTCTCCCTCTCCATCCGGTAAACGATCAGGTCGTCGATAATCCCGGCGTCGTCATTCAGCAGAAAGGTGTATTGGCCGGCGCCGACCTCGAGTTTGTCGAGGTTGTTCGTGAGCATGGTGTTGAGCCATTGACCGGAGTGTGTGCCGCGCACGAACAGCTCGCCCATGTGCGAAATATCGAAGACGCCGACCGCGTTCCGCACCGCCTGGTGCTCCTCCATGATGCTGGTGTATTGCACCGGCATGAGCCAGCCGCCGAAAGGAATGACCCGGGCGCCGAGCCTCACATGTTCAGCGTAGAGCGGAGTTGTTTTCTGCCCGTCGTCGCTCATCGCGGCAGCCTAAAGGTTGGGTCTGCCGTGTCAATCCGCGCCCGCCTTTCCCTCCTAATCTTCCCCGATTCTGAGAGGAGATCAGGAGCAGGATGAGGAAGAGGAGAGCGGCGGTTCGGTTGAACTCGCGGTAGCCCGCCGTTAGCTTGCCGGCCCGATGAGTTTGCTCGATTCGCTTGAACGCCGCTTTCGCTGGCTCGCCATTCCCGGCCTGATTCGCATCGTCGTGGCGCTGACCGCGCTGGTTTACATCCTCAGTTTTTTAAACCCGGCGTTCATCTCCGTCCTCACGCTCAGCCCTTCTCGGATCATGCACGGCGAGGTCTGGCGGCTCGTCACCTACATCTTCATCCCGCAATCAATCGGCCAACCGGGCTCCGCGCTCGGGCCATTCTGGGTTTTGGTCGCGCTCTGGTTTCTGCTCTTCATCGGCGACCGGCTTGAGGCCGCCTGGGGCGCGTTTCATCTCACGCTTTATTTCCTCGTCGGGATGATTGGCACCACGATCGCGGCCTTCCTTTTCGGCGCGCAATTCTCCAACGCGATGCTCGCCTCGTCGCTCTTCTTCGCCTTCGCGCACTTCTATCCCGACGAAGTGATCTACGTCCTCTTCGTTCTCCCGATGAAAGTGAAATGGCTCGCCTGGATCTCGGCCGGGCTGCTCATCTTCGGTTTCGTCTCGAGTCCGATGTCGTACCGGATGGCGCTGATCGTGACCTTCGCGAACTACCTGATCTTCTTCGGCCCCGGCGTGGTCCGCGACGTCCGCAACCGGCAATCGACCGCGAGCCGGCGCCGGCGTTTCGAGGAAAGTGCGCGGCCGGAAGAAGAGGCGCTGCATCATTGCGCGACCTGTGGCGCGACTGAACGGACGAACGCGAACCTCGAGTTCCGCGTCTCGCGCGACGGCGAGGAATATTGCCTCGCGCATCTTCCGAGCGCCGTGACCAAGGTTGGCGCCTAACGAGTAGAGGGATGACTGGGCGGCGCCTTGCTTGACCCCGCCGTTGCACGACCGGAAACTTCCGAACATGGATCCGACGCCCGCGCCAATCGTCCCGCAGGATGGCTGGCATTGCCTCCATCTTTTTTACCGGATCGAGTACGGCCAATGGCAACTGCTCGACAGCGCCGAACAACGCGCGGCCAAAGTCGCGCTCTCCACGCTGGTGCAGGAAGCGCGCGCGCTCGAGAAAACGCAGCTCCTCACCCTTAGCCAGGTGACGCCGAAAGCCGATCTCGGCTTCATGCTCATCACGCCCGACCTGCACGTCGCCAACCGGATCGAGAAGCAACTCACCCTGTCGTTAGGCGCGGACGTCCTCGTGCCGGTTTACAGTTATCTCTCGCTCACCGAGGAGAGCGAATACGCGACCAGCGATGAGCAATGGGCGCAAACGCTCGAGACCGAACAGCAGATGAAATCGGGCACGCCGGAATTCGAGGCCGCGATGGCTGCGTTCCGCGAGCGGATGACACATTACCGGCACGAGCGCGTTTATCCGACGTTGCCGGACTGGCCGGTGGTTTGCTTTTACAACATGACCAAGCGCCGCGGCGAAGCGCAGAACTGGTACATGCTGCCGTTCGAGCAACGGCGCACCCTGATGGCCGGTCACGCCCGCGTCGGCCGGCACTACGCCGGGAAAATCAAGCAGCTCATCACCGGTTCGAGCGGCCTCGACGACGCGGAGTGGGGCGTGACGTTGTTCGCGCACGATACTTTCCAGATCAAAGCGATCGTTTACCAGATGCGTTTCGACGAAGTGAGCGCGGCCTACGCCGACTTCGGCGAATTTTACATTGGCATTCAACTGCCGCTCGACGAACTGTTTCGCCGCCTGCAGCTATAACTCGTGCTCCTGCTCGTAGTCGAATTGGCCTAACGAACGAGCACGAGGACGGTTACGAGCAGGAGCACGAGTAGGAAAAGGATGGGTGGCAGAGTGGTCTAATGCGCACGCCTGGAAAGCGTGTTTGCCGCAAGGCAACCAGGGTTCGAATCCCTGCCCATCCGCCACCGGCGTGCGCATTTCGCTTGTCGCGTCTCGCGTTTTCCCGAAGCATCCCGGCGATGCGCCGCATCCTTGCGATTTTTCTCCTGCTCTTCCCGCTCGCTCCGGTTCGGGCCGCCACGACCGGCAATGCCTATTTCGCGAACCTGCTCGAATCCGCGCGGGCCGATTACGCGACCGGTCATCTCGATACCGCCCTCGCCAAGCTCGACCAGCGTGACCAGGCGAAAGGACCAAGCGGCGAATCGCTCGACCTCCGCGGCTTGGTCCTCTTCGAACAGGGAAAAAACGACGCGGCGGCACAGGCGATCAGCGAGGCGCACAAGATTCATCCGGAGCTTTTCGCACCGCGCCTTCATCTCGGTGACATCCTGTTGCGGCAGAAAAAATACGCCGAGGCGCGCGATATTTACTCGAAGCTCGTGGCGGAAACCAACGTCCTGATTGCCAGCGAGCGCGTCCGCTATGGGCTTCTTCTCGCAGCGCTCGGTTTGCATGACGACGCCGCGGCCCAATCCGCGCTCGCGAACATCAAATTCCCCACCGAAACCGGCGCCTACTATTTCGCGCAGGCCGCGGCGGAATTCGCGCACGGCAACACCCGCTCCGCCAAAAAATGGCTGGCCACCGCGCGCGAGATTTTCGACCCGCAATCGCTCTCCTGGTTTGCGCGGCCGCTCTACGATTTCGGCTGGCTGAAAGAGAAGCCGCCTCCGCCGACTCTCTAGCCAGCTAGGCCGGCGGCTGCCGGCGACCCATCACCTGCGTGGTCTGCCGTACTTTCACGATGCTGTTCCCGGGCAGCACGCCCCGGAAATTCGTGCCCGGATAAATGATGGAGTCGCGCCCGATGATCGAGCCGGGATTCAGGACCGCGTTACACCCGATCTCGCTCCGATCGCCGATGATCGCGCCGAATTTTTTCAGGCCGGTTGCGATCAAACCATCCGTCGCGAGGACGGAGATTTCCGCGTGATCGAGTTTTACATTCGAAAGAATCACGCCCGCGCCGAGGTGCGCCTGGTAGCCGAGAATCGAATCGCCCACGTAGCTGAAATGCGGAATCTGCGCGTCGTCGAAGATGATGCAGTTCTTGAACTCGCAGGAATTTCCCATCACCACGCCATTCCCGACGAGCACGTTTTCGCGCACGTAGCAGCCGCTCCGGATGTGGCAGTTTTCGCCGATCCACGCCGGCCCTTTCAGCATCGCCCCCTGCTCGACGATCGTGCCGCGCCCGATGAACACCGACCCGCTGATAAACGGCTTGCCGACCAGCTCGCCAAGCACCGCGGGCTTGAGCCGAAACTTCAGGTAGCTTGGGATTTGCTTCAGCGCTTCCCAGACATATTTGTCCGGCTCGAAGAGTTTCGAATGCGCGGTGTGACCGAGCTCAAAGAATTCCGCGGGTGCAAACATATTCGTTAGGCTCCGACGCGCGGAGTGACCACCTGGCCATCCTTGGTGTCCTTCACTTCCCAGCCGAGCCCCTGCAGAGCATCGCGCAGCTCATCGCTCTTTTTCCAGTCCTTCGCCATCCGCGCCTGCACCCGTTCGTTCGCCAGCTGCACGACCTCATCGGTCGGTTTCACTTCGACTGTTTCCAGCGCGAGCGTCGCGTTGACCCGGCCCCACCAGTCGAGCCAGGAAAGCGCGCGGGCTGAGTCGATCCCTTCGTCGAGCTCGCGGTTGCTCAGCCGGATTTGCTCGAAAAGATGCCCGAGCGCCGCCGAGATATTCAGATCGTCATCGAGCGCGCCCCAGAATTTATCGTCCTGCTCGATCGTCTTCGGCCGGTTCGCTTCCAACTTTCCGGCGCGCGCCGCTTCCCAGAGCCGGCGCAGCCATTCATCGAGCCGGGCGAGCGATTGCCGCGCTTCCTCGAGCCCTTCGAGGGTAAAATTCAACGGCGCGCGATAATGCACCCGGAGCAGCGCGTAACGAATCTCGCGGCCGGTATAGCCCTTCGCGAAGAGATCGGGCAGCACATAAAAGTTGCCTAACGACTTCGACATTTTCTGTCCGTCCACGAGCAGGTGCGCGCAATGCAGCCAATAACGAACGAACGGCGCTTTCCCGCTGCAGCCTTCCGATTGCGCGATCTCCGCTTCGTGATGCGGAAAAATATTATCCACCCCGCCGCAATGAATATCGATCTGCTCGCCTAACAATGCCGTCGCCATCGCGCTGCATTCGATGTGCCAGCCCGGTCGGCCGCGCCCCCACGGACTTTCCCACGCGACGTCGCCATCCGCTTCGTCCCACGCTTTCCAGAGCGCGAAATCGCCCACGTGTTCCTTGTCATATTCATCGCTCTTCACCCGGCCGGTTGGCCGCAATTCCGCGAGATCGAAATGCGCCAGCGCGCCGTATTTCGGGAAGCGATTGATTCGAAAGTAGACCGACTTGTCGTCGGCCTGATAGGCCAGATCGCGCTCGAGCAGCGTCGCGATCATCGCGATCATCGCCTGGATGTAGCGTTCCTCTGTGGCTGCCGGATAGGCTCCGGCCCGTCCGATTTGCAGCGCGTCGAGATCTTCGAAAAACGCTTCCTTGAAAGGCGCGGTAAATTCCGCGAGCGGCCGATGCCCCGCGCGACTGCCGCGGATGGTCTTGTCATCCACGTCGGTGAGATTCATCACGCGATGCACGTGGTAGCCGCGCAGCTCGAGATGGCGCTGAAGCAGATCCTCGAAAATGTAGGCGCGGAAGTTCCCGATGTGGGCGCGCGCGTAAACCGTCGGCCCGCAGGTATACATCTTCACGATCTTTCCCTCGGGATCGAGCGGCTGAAACTCTTCGAGCTCGCGCGAGTAGGTGTTGAAAAGCTTAATCGCCATTTTCTTTGGTTAGGGCGTTCCCGGTGATTTTTTTCACGCTCGCCACCGCCATGGCCGACATTCCTTCCTCCCGCCCGATCGCGCCCATGCCTTCGTTGGTGGTCGCTTTCAAGCCGACGCAGTTCACCTCGATTTTCAGCGCTGCCGCGATCTTCCCGCGCATTGCCTCGAGATGCGGTCCGATCTTCGGCGCTTCCGCGATCAGGGTCGCGTCGAGATTCTCCACCCGGTAATTCTGCGTCGCTAAAATCTCTCCGACTCGCCGCAGAATCTCCAGACTGCTGATCCCGCGGATCGCTTCATCCGTGTTCGGGAAATGATGCCCGATGTCGCGCTCGCCGATTGCGCCTAACAATGCATCGGCGATCGCGTGGCTCAGCACATCGGCGTCGGAATGCCCATCGAGTCCGCGCGCATGTGGAATCTCTACCCCGCCGAGGACGAGCTTGCGTCCTGCCTTGAAACGATGGGCGTCATACCCGATTCCCGCGCGCGACATTTCGTTAGGCTAAGAGGAGAGATCGAGTAATCCGTTCGAGGCCACGATGCTATATTTATCCGGCAGATCCGGGCGCGGCTTCATCTCCACCCGTCCGCCGGCCGCTTCCACCAATAGCCACCCGGCCGCAATGTCCCAAAGGCTGATCCCTTGCTCGATATAGGCGTCGAGCCGTCCGCAGGCGACATACGCGAGGTCGAGCGCGGCGCTCCCGAGCATGCGGCACTTCCGCACCCGGTGGACCATTTCCTGGAGCAGCGGCAGGCCGGCGTCGATCGTCGCGCTGGTTTTCGAGAGGCCGACGGAGATGACCGATTCCGCGAGCGTGGCACGCTCACTGACGTGGAATTCCCTCCCGTTAAACAGCGGCGCCTGCCCTTTCGCACCGCTCCACATTTCTTCGCGGATCGGATCGTAGATCACGCCGACGATGATCTCGCCGTGGCAACGCAATGCGATCGAAGTGCAAAAATGCGGAAGGCCGTAGAAATAATTCACCGTGCCATCGAGCGGGTCGACCACCCACTGGTGAGCGCTCGACTGATCGCCGACGAGGCCTTCTTCGCCATAGAGCGCGTGCTCCGGAAAGTGGCGGAGCAGAATCTCCGTGATCAGATCCTGCGTGAGGATATCCACCTCGAGCTTGATGTCGTGCGCGGTCGCGGCGTTGATCGTCAGCGGCTTTTCGAAGTGCGCCCGCAGCAGCGCGCCCGCGGCGCGCGCGGCCTCCTCGGCCACTTCGAGATAATTGCTCACGCGCGCAACCTAACCGATGCGGCGGCGCGGCCGCCAAATATTTCCACTAGAAAAAAACCGGGAGAAGAAACTGAATTCTTCTCCCGGGTTGAAGTTAAATTGATGAAGAACGGTTACTGTCCGCTCTCCTGTGGATGGATCGTCTTTAGCGCTTGGTCTTTTTCGCGGCTTTTTTGACGGTCTTTTTGCTAGCCATTTTTTTCTTAGCAGGCGCTTTTTTGGCCGGTGCTTTTTTGGCTGCTTTTTTCTTCGTTGCCATAGGGAATCCCCCCTTTCAATCCGCAGAAGCGGTCTGTGAACAGTGTGTGAATAACTTCACTTCATCGAGTCACTAAGCGTCACGTTTTTTTTGTCAAACATTTTTCGCGCGCCTTCGAAATTTTTTTCAACAAAGTGCGCGCGAGCTCCGTTTTTTTTCCGCGCGAAAGGGTTTCCGGTTCATTGTTAGGCGAAAAAATCACCACCTCATTCTCGTCGGAATCCATCCCGAGGTCGCTCCGGCTGACGTCATTTGCGACCAGCAGATCACACTTTTTCTCCCCCAGTTTGCGCTGGGCGTTCTTCGTCAGGCTCTGCGTTTCCGCGGCGAAGCCGACCACGAAACAGGTGTGCGGCAGACTCGTTAGGCCGGCGAGGAGATCGCGGGTCGGCTCGAGCATGAGCGCAAACGGCGCGCGCTGCTTCGGTAATTTTTGCGCGGCCGACTCGACCGGTCGGTAATCGCAGACCGCCGCGCACATCACGAAGACATCGCAATCCGCGATCCGCGCGGAGAGCGCGGCGAACATCTCTTCTCCCGTGATCACCGGCACCATCTTCGCGCCGGGCGGTGCGGCGAGCGCGACCGGACCGGAGACGAGAACGACTTCATGTTTTTCCTCGAGCGCGGCCGCGGCGATCGCATAGCCCATTTTGCCCGACGAGCGATTACTGAGATAACGAACCGGATCGAGCGGTTCGTGCGTCGGCCCGGCCGTAATGAGAAACTTCACGCGATCAGGTTGTCGCCGCGCGCGAGGAGGAACTCGGCGCGGAACGCGATCTCGTCGACCTTCCACAGACGGCCGATGCCTTCGTAGCCGCAGGCGAGCATGCCGGCTTCCGGTCCGATGAATTCCACCCCACGCGCGCCTAACGATTTCACATTCTCGACCGTTGCCGGGTGTTCCCACATTTTCCCATTCATCGCCGGCGCGAGCAGAAGCGGCGCGCGGGTCGCGAGCGCGATCGCGGCCAGCGGATGACCGGCGAGACCATGCGCGAGCTCCGCGATTACGTTCGCGGTCGCCGGCGCGATCAGGAGCAGATCAGCGCGATCGGCGAGCGCGATGTGACCCGGATGCCAGCTTTGCTTTTCATCGTAGAAACTGGTCGTGACCGGATTCTTCGAGAGCGTCTGCAAAGTCAGCGGAGCGATAAATTCCGTCGCGTCCTTCGTCATCACGACGAAGACGTCGTGGCCTTGCTTCACGAGCAGGCTGGCCAGCTCGGCCGACTTGTAGGCGGCGATCGAGCCGGTGACGCCGAGGACGATTGATTGCTTCTTTTGGCTCATCGTTAGGTCAAAACCATCCGGCTGCTCAGGTAACGTTCCGCGCCCATGATGTGGCGAAATTTCAGGAGATCCTCTTCCACCGAACGGCTGATAATGGTGTAGCGATAATCCCGCCAGAGCTCCATCTCGCGCGCGGCGGTGACGAGGCGGACCTCGATTTGTTCCGCCGTCTCGGTGCCGCGTTTGGTGAGCCGGCGGCGCAATTCGTCGAGGTCGGGCGGCATGATGAAAACATCGGCGAGCGCCCGCCTAACGAATATGTCATCAAACGCGCGAATCGCGGCCGCGCCCTGAGTATCGATGTCGATGAGCACGTCGATGCCGTTGTGCAGATTGGTCAAAATCGGATCGCGCAGCGTCCCGTAAAATTTCCCATGCACGTTCGCGTGCTCGAGAAATTCGCCCGCGGTCAGGCGCGCGGCGAACTCCGCCTCGGAGAGGAAATGGTAATCCTCGCCCTCGATCTCGCCGGCGCGCGGCGGCCGGGTGGTGCAGGAGACGGAGTAAACAAAATCGGAGGTCTGGCGGAGGGCGTCGCAGAGGGTTGACTTACCCGCCCCGGAAGGCGCGGAGACGACGAAAAGAATTCCGTAGCGGCTAAATTGCTTACTCAAGGTTTTGGATCTGCTCGCGAATCTTTTCCACTTCCGACTTGCAGGCCACGACGTGGGGCGAAATTTCCGGGTCGCCGGCTTTCGCTCCCAGGGTATTCAACTCGCGCGAAATTTCCTGAGTGATGAACTCGAGCGTGCGTCCCACCGGCTCGGCCTTGCGCAGGTGATGCGCGAACTGCGCGAGGTGACTCTCGAGCCGGGTGAGCTCCTCCGAGACGTCGGAACGGTCGGCGAAAAGCACCACTTCCCGGAGCAAACGCTCATCGTTAGGCTCGAGCTCCACGCCGGCCTTCTGAATCCGCTCGAGCAATGCGGCGCGATGTTTTTCCGCGATCGCGGGATGGAGCCGGCGCACTTCCTTGAGCGACTGACGCACCACCTTGAGGCGATGAATCAAATCCTTCGCGAGATGCTTGCCCTCGCGGGTGCGCATCTTCACCAGCTCATCAAGGGCGCGGCCGAGCGCTTCCTCGAGCGCCGGCCAGGTCTCGTTAGGCTCGGTGCTTTCTTCTGAGAAACGCATCACGCCCGGCGCCTGCAAAATCATCCCGATGGTAATTTCGCCGCTGACCGCGAGCTCATCCCGGAGCGCGCGCAGGGCGTCGTGATAGGAGCGGGCGAGGGTGCGATCGAGCGCGAGATTGCGCGTGCCATTCGTGCTCGGCTGGTAGGAAATGGAGACATTGGTCCGGCCGCGGGCGAGGCGTTCCGCGACGCTCTCGCGGACGCGCGGCTCGAGGGCGCTGAGTTCGCGCGGGAGACCGATCACGATCTCACTCTGGCGGCGATTCACCGAATTCAGCTCGACGCTGACTTTCGCGCCGCCGCGCTCGCTCTCCCCCCGGCCATATCCAGTCATGCTTCTCATCGTTAGGTCAGGTGAGCGGCGAGCGTCTCGGGGACGAACATTCCGCCGAAAAGGCGGCAATGGCCGCAGGCATCAGGCAGCGTGGGGAGCAGAGGCATCAGGAAGGGAAGGTTAGGCACGGGAAAATGCGCTGCAAGGTTTTGTCACGGCAGGAGCTGATCAAGGGCGCGACGATGAGGAGAGGGGAGCGGCAGCTGCGCCAGCTGCGCGCGCGGAAACCAGCGCAGGTTATCGTTAGGCAAAACCGTTTCGGCCGCGGCGAAGACCGAGAGCGTGACCCGATGATGGGTGAAGGGAAAATCGAGCCGGAGCAGCGGCTCGTGCGCGGGGGCGGCGGTGAGCCGCGGGAGAATCCACAGGCCGCGCCAGCGGGCGCGCGATTGCTCGAGGAGGACGCGATTTCGCCGGAAGGCGAAGACGTGCAGCTCGTCGAGCCGGACTTCGCGCGGCTTCGGTTTTTTGCGCGGGAGCGCGGCGGGATTGGTCGCCGCGCAAAATTCGCGGACCGGACATTGCGGGCAAAGCGGCCGGCGCGAGAGGCAGACGAGCGCGCCGAGTTCCATCAGGGCGGAGTTGTGCAAGCGTCCGCCACTCCTGGGCAGCAACGCGGTAGCCGTCTGCCAGAGATGGGTGCGGCCGGCGGTGGTGTCGATCGGTTGTTGCCAGTTCGTTAGGCGCGCGAGCACGCGAGCGATGTTGGCGTCGACGATCGGCTCCGGTTGATCGAAGGCGAAGCTCGCAACCGCGCCGGCCGTGTAGCGACCAACGCCGGGGAGCGTGGCTATTTCGGCCGCGCTCTGCGGCATGACGCCGTAAAAATTTTCCAGCACCGCGCGGGCGGCGGCGTGGAGATTACGCGCCCGTGCGTAATAACCGAGACCCTGCCAGGCGTGGAGCACGTCGGATTCATCGGCGCGTGCGAGCGCGGCGAAATCCGGGAAGCGCGCGAGCCAGCGCTCGTAATAAGGAAGGACGGTCGCCACCTGCGTTTGTTGAAGCATGAACTCGGAAACAAGAATCGCGTAAGGATCGCGCGTGCGACGCCAGGGAAGATCGCGGCCGTGGTGTCGAAACCAGGCGGCAAGCTGGCGGCGAAAAGGCGAAGGGCTCAAACGAATGAAGCGTATCATAGATGTGCTTTTGAACATATTATCTTCCCGTGTCATTATCCGGCATGGCGCCCGGGAAAATCGTCGATTTACGCAAACTGCTCGCGGAACGTTTCCCGCAGGTTGCGCTACCCGCGACCGCCTGCCTAACGACTGGACTGGACCATTTCGACCGGGCTCTGGCCGGCGGTCTTCCCCAAGGGGCGCTCACGGAATTGAGCAGCGCCGCGCCCCAGGCGGGGAGCGCCACGCTTTTCGCGGCGCTGCTCGAGCGCGCCTGTCGAGAACGCGACTTCATCGCATTGATCGATGGGCGCGATTCGTTCGATCCGGCAGCGGTGAGCGGCTCGGCTTTGCGGCATTTGCTTTGGGTGCGTTGTCACCGGGCGAGCGAGGCGCTGCAGGCAGCGGACCTGCTTTTGCGGGATGGGAATTTTCCCCTCGTCGTGCTCGATCTCATGCTCAATCCGGCGACCGAGCTGCGCCGGATTCCGCAGAATAATTGGTATCGCCTGCAACGGCTGGTCGAGCCGGTGCCGACAGCGTTTCTGGTCCTCACCGCGCAGAGCATGATCAGCAGCGCACAATGGAAACTCGCTCTGGAGAATCGCTGGACCCTGCCGCAGCTCGAGGAACCGGCGGCCGAGCTGGTGTCGACGCTGCGTTTTCGCGCCCGGCGGATTCAGCCTAACGAGTGGCGAAATGACGCGACGCTCAGCCGGACGGGATGACAATGTTCGTCGCGCTCTATCTGCCGGCTTTCGCGTTGCAGGCGGCTTTGCGACCTGCGCCGGAGTGGCATCGGCAGCCGGTCGCGCTGCTCGATGACGAGCAGGCGCGGGCGACCATCCTGCAGATGACCCCGTCGGCCGCGGCCGACGGCGTGGAGGCGGGAATGACGGCGAGCCAGGCGCAGGCGCGTTGTCTTAGCCTAACGATCAAGTCACGAGCGTGGGCGCAGGAGAAAATCGCCGGCGAAATCCTGCTCCACCATGCGGCGGCGCTCGCGCCGGAAATCGAGGCGACAGCCCCGGGAGTCTGCACGGTTCGGCTGACTGCGCCGAAGAACGGCCAGAAAAGTGTCGAGCGAGTCGTTAGGCAACTGGCGAAACTGGAGCTGACCGCGCAGGCCGGTTTGGCGGCGACGCCGGACTTGAGTTTCCTCGCCGCCTGTCTCGCGCAGCCGGTGTTGCAGATCGACGATCCGGCCAAATTTCTCGCCCCGCTGCCGATTGAGACGCTGCAGCATCTATGGTCGTCGTTAGGCGGATGTTAACCGCCCGCGAAGTCGGGATATTTCTGCTGCAGCTCCGCGCGCGCTTTCGCGGCTTCGTCGGATTTGCCGGCCCGTTGGTAGGCGCGCGAAGCTTTGGCGAGCGCCTGCGGGGTGATCTCGGGATCGTCGTAGAGCAGGGCGACGCCCATGAACGCCTTGCCCGCGTCTTCGAAATGCCCGCGTTCCACCTCGACATCGCCCGCGAGCAGACGGGCTTGCGCGTTGACCCGGCCTTCCGGTTGCAGGGTCATGATTTGCTCGGCGATTTTCTGCGCGTCGTCGGGATGGTGGGCGCCGATTTTGGCTTCGCCTAACGCGAGCAGCGCTTTCGCTTTCGCCGCCGGATCGGTGGTGGTGTCGAGGAATTTGGTCAGCGCGGTTTCGGCGTCGTTAGGCTGATTCAATTTCATCTCGGCGTCGCCGAGGTAAAACCAAAAATCCGACGGCACGCTCGCGACATTCGCGCTCTTGCTCAGCGCGCCGAGATATTTGGCGGCACCGGCGTAGTTTTTCGCGTTGTAAAATTCCAAGCCGAGCCACTGGAGCAACTCTGCCGGCACCTGGCCGTCGGGCGATTTCGCGAAGAATTTATCGACCTCCTGGGCGAGGGCATCGCGCTGTTTCAGGTAGAAATAAGCCGACATGATCCGCAGCGTGGCGGGCGTCGCGTACTGGTCGGGATTCATCTGCCGCGCGATCTTTAATTCCTGCAGCGCGGTCTCGTAGTCCTTCGTCTCGAAGGCGGCTTTGCCGATGTAATAATGCGCCTGCGCCGCAGCCGTACCTCTTCGGATATTCTTTCAGCAATTGCTGGAAAGTTTCGCCCATTTGCTTCGCCTGATCGGTCTGACCGAGGAGGAGAGCTTTTTGTTGAAGCGCGGCTTCGCGTTCGCGCGCTTTCGGGTAGCGGCGCAGAAGGGTTGCGAGATCTTCGAGCGCGGGCTGGTATTGTTTTTGTTCCTGATACGCGAGCGCGCGCTGGGCGAGCGCGGAAGCGGCTTGATCGTTGGCGGGAAAAGCCTGGAGGAAATAAGTGAACGCTTCGGCCGCCTGCGGGAAGTTTTTCGTCTGCATGTAACACCAGCCGAGTTTGAAGACCGCTTTGGCCCGCAGCTTGTCGGATAATTTCGCATCGCGGAGGCTTTCGTAGACCGGCGCCGCGCCGGCAAAGTCCTTCGCCTTGTAAAGCGTTTCGGCCTTGAGCAGCCGGGCCTGCTCGTTGCGTTCACCGCTCGGATTGCTCCGCAGGAAGTTGTCGAGTTCCTCTCGCAACGCGGGATCGTTCGCGTTGTAAAGGCCGATCAGGCGCTGATATTCCGCGTCGCGGGCTTCCTCGTGCGCCGGATACCTTTGCATGATGTGCTGATAGAGCGCCTGCGCCTGCTGGTAATGGCCGAGCTGGCGCTGGCTGTTCGCGGCCAGGAGCATCATCTCGGGCCGCGCTTCTTCCGGCACCTGCGCGATGCTCTTCTCGTAGTCGGCGACCGCCTGCGCATACTGGCCACTCTGATATTCGAGGCGCAGAAGCCCGACCGCCGCGATCCCGCTCCAGCGGCCGGCCTCAGGCAGGGCGCGGCCTTTCTGTAACAATGACTTTGCCTTCGCCGTCATTGCCGGATCCGGCTTGCCCTTTTCCGGCACCGCGAGATCGAGCGCAAGCGTGCCGGCGCGGACCGTGGCCTCAGCCTTGAGCGCGGGTTTGCTGGTCTCGTTGGCCAGTGCCTCGAACTGCGCGAGTGCGTCGGCCTTGCGGCCTTTCTCCAGGAAAATGCTCCCGATCGCGAGCCGCGAATCGTCGCGATACGGATTCGGGTCCGCGACCTTGACGACCTGTTGGTAGAGATCGCGCGCTTCATCCTTCCGCTGGAGACTCTCCAGGCAACGGGCTTCGAAATAGCGCGCCGAGAGTGCGAGCGTCGACGACTTTACCTTCGCCGCAGCGCGATGGAAAAGCGGGCGCGCCGCGTCGTAGTCTTTCGAGTTAAAATAAATTTCCGCGAGACCGTAGGCGGCCGGACCGGCCAGCTCATGGTCGGGAAAATCATCGACCACAACGCGGAAACTGCTCCGCGCCGCCGGGACGCGGCCGAGTGCGCGATAAGCTTCGCCGAGATAGAAATTCGCGGTCACGCGATCGGCCGAGGTTGGGTAAAGACCGAGAAATTTTTCGTATTCCGGCACGGCGAGATCGTAAAGTTTGCGGCCGAAAAGCCCGTTCGCGTAATCGAGTTGCTGCTTCTCCGGCGACTCCGCATTTTCCGATGGCGGAGCCTCGTTAGGCGCAACGCTCGCGGATGGCGTGAAAGCGGGCGTTGGCGGAATTGCTTCCGTCTCGTCCGGCGCCGGGAGCGCGCGACGAATCGTCGGCGTCGCCGCCGGCTCAGCGGGCGTCGGCTCGACCGGAATGGCGCGCGCGACCGGCGGCTCGTGCACCGGAATCGCCCGACGTACCGGCGGCTCGCTCTGCGCGAGCGCGAGTGGAGCGGCGAGGAGCAGCGCCGCGCATCCGGTCCCCCACTTCATTTTGCGGTGGCGAAAGCGACGTTGGTGACGCCCGCTTCGCTGCAAATGTTGAGCACGTTGACGATGTTCTTGTAGGCGCCCGCCTCGTCGCCGCGGATCACCACCGCCTGGTCGGCGTTTAGTTTCACCAGGCCCTGCAACAGACTCGTTAGGTCAGGTCCGGAGAGCGTGCGTCGATTCACGACGACGTTGCCGTCGGCTTTCACATTCACGATCACGTCGCCGATCGGCGCCGATTTTTCCTTGGCCGCGCTCGCCTTCGGCACTTTCACGTCGAGCTCGTTTTCGTTCCGCGCCGCGTTCCAGGTCATGAGGAAAAAAATCAGCAACAGGAGGAGGACGTCGACCAGCGGCGCGAGCTGGAGGCCGGGATGTTGCGGAACGGTGCGGCTGCGGAAATTCATCGGCTGAATCTGCGCCTGGGGAAAACCTGCAAGCTTCGACGCCTAACGACGCTCAAAATTCATCTTCCAGCAGGACCGCGGCCCGCTCGGGTCGGCGAACGTGCTGCAGCGAGAGGAGCGCGATGATGTGGGTGGAGGCGGATTCAAGATCGGAGATGAGACGCTGCGCCCGACCGCGGAAGAAGGCGTAGAAAATCATCGCAGTAATGCCGATGCCGAGACCGCCGCAGGTGTTGATGAGCGCTTCGCTGATGCCTTTCGAGAGCAGCGTGTAGCGGGTCGGGCCGAGATCGGAGCCGAGCGCGCCGAAAGAATGAATGATTCCGAGCACGGTGCCGAAGAGACCGACGAGTGGCCCGATCGTCGCGATGTCGGCGAGATAGGTGACCTTGTTATGCAGGTTGGTCGCAACGCGGGTGCCCTCGGTTTCCGCGATCTCGCGCGCCTGGGCGAAATCCGCGTTCGGATTTTTCGTCATGAAATCGAGCGTCTTCTGGACGACGCGCGCAATCGCTTCGCCGTGGCGATTCGAGACCGCGAGCAGGCCGAGATAATCGCGTTTGCGCAGGAGCGCATCCGCCGTCGCCATGTAACCGCTGGTCACGATCGCGCCGCGGCGAATGGTGAAAAGGAAGACCACGATCATCGCGACCGAGACGATCGAGAGGAGAAAAAGGAGGATGATCACTGGGCCGGCCGACATCATCGCGTCGAGGATGTTTGTGGTGCGCGGGAGAATCGGCTGATCGGGCGGCGCGGCTTGGGCGAAGGCGGAACCGGCGCTCGCGCAGAGGACGAGCAGTGAGAGAAAGCGCTTCATGCTGAAGTGGGACAAGGATAAGTGCGAGTGCAGGCGATGCAAATTCCGCTGCCCGTGCTACAAGCGCCGCACCCGAAAGATGTGCGCGGGTTGCGCACTGGGATGAAGCGCGACGTAATTGCGTCGGCCGTACCAGCGGTAGCGATCGCCGGTGAGCAGATCTTCCACTTCGTAGGCGTCGCCGTAGATTTCGCCGAAATCCTCCATCGGCGCGTGCACGAAAGCCGTTTGCGTGTGCAGCGGATCGAGGTTCACCACCACGAGGATGATGTTGTCCCGCGCCGGCGTCATCTTGCTGTAGAAGAGAATCTGGTCGTTCTCCGCGAAGTGGAAACGAAGGTTATCGTAGAGCTGGAGCGCACGCTGATCGCGTCGGATCTGGTTCAGTTGCGTGATTAGCTCCTTGATGTTTCCCGGCGCGTTCCAGTCGCGCTCCTTGAGCTGATATTTCTCGGAGTCGAGATACTCCTCGCGGCCGGGGAGCGCGGCATTTTCACAGAGCTCGAACCCGCTGTAGATCCCGTAAACGCTCGAGAGCGTCGCCGCGAGCACCGCGCGGATGGCGAACATCGGCCGGCCGCCGGTCTGCAAATGAAC
Organism: uncultured Verrucomicrobiae bacterium; assembly: GCA_963831805.1. GTDB lineage: Bacteria > Verrucomicrobiota > Verrucomicrobiia > Chthoniobacterales > UBA10450 > Palsa-1392. The sequence goes on from CAWHRN010000005.1 coordinate 1,376,381, forward strand.
CGGCAAAATGTCCGGCGTATTGGTGAAGAGATTGGCGCGAAAAAATTCGCGCATCTCCGTTTGCGTGAGCTCGCTGAAATACTCGACCAGCTCCGGTTTCGCCGTGCGCCAGGTGAAATAAGTGTAGCTCTGGGTGAAGCCGGCCTTGGCCAGCGCCCTCATCATTTTCGGCTTTGTGAACGCTTCCGAGAGAAAGATCGTGTCCGGAAATTTCTCGCGCACGCCGCTGATCAGGAACTCCCAAAACGCGACCGGCTTGGTGTGCGGATTATCGACCCGGAAAGTGCGGACGCCCTTTTCCGCCCAGAAAAGGAGGATGCCTTTCATCTCCTCCCAGAGCGCGGTCCAATCCGCGCAATGGAAGTTGAGCGGGTAAATGTCCTCGTATTTCTTCGGCGGATTCTCGGCGTATTTGATCGTGCCGTCTGGGCGCTTGTAGAACCAATCGGGATGGTCGGCGACGTAGGGATGATCGGGCGAACAGTTGATCGCGAAATCGAGCGCGATCTCCATCCCGCGGGCCTTGATTTCCTTCTCCAGCCAGATGAAATCCGCCATCGTGCCTAACGACGGCTCGATGTCCTTGTGGCCGCCGCCGTTCGGCAGCTTGAGGTTGCGGTTGCCGATCGCGTAGGGGACGCCCGGCTCGCCCGGTTGGCACTTCACGGAGTTGTTGGCGCCCTTCCGATTCGTTAGGCCGATCGGATGGATCGGTGGAAAATAAATCACGTCGAAGCCCATCGCCTTCGCGTCGTCGACCCGGCCGAGGCAATCGCGAAAGGTCGACCCGCGATCGGCGCGACCTTCCGCCGACCGGGGAAAAAATTCATACCAAGCTGCCGTCCGCGCCGCGATCCGGTCGACGATCACCTGCGGCGGCGGCATATATTGCGTCGCTCCCGAGCGCGGCGTGTAGCTCGCCATGAGCACTTCCAATTCACCGGAATGCGCGAGCCGGTTGACCTCGGCGTTCTCGCTCGTGGTCATGCTTTTGGCGAACTCGCGGAGCCGTTTCGCATCCGCGCCGCGCGCATTTTTCGCGGCGATTTTGAGCAGCGCGGCGCCCTCGAGTTTTTCGCTCGTCAGCTCGCCGAGGCCGGCGTCAAATTTCGCGCTGTACTCGTGTTGCCAGCCGGCGAAAAGATCGGTCCACGCCTCGACCGTGTATTCGTAGGTGGCGTTTTTGCAGAGGGAACAGACCGCGCGCCAGCGATCGTTATCTACATGAGTCATGGCGGTCTCGTGCCAGTCGGCCTCGCCGAGGACCCGCCATTTCAACGCCGCCGCGACGATGTCGTGCCCGTCCTTGAAGACATCCGCTTCCACGACCAAGTCCTCGCCGACGACCCGTTTGATCGGGTAACGCCCGCCATCGATCAGCGGTTGGAGATGCTCGATGACGGCAGCGGGGAATTGGCTCGGCATGGCCTCCAATCAATCGAGATTCACTCGCGACGAAAGCGCTAATCGCGCCGCGCCGCCGCGGCGAGCCGCTAAATGAAAAAGGCCGGCAACCTGTGTGCCGCCGGAATCAAACCGCGAAGTAAAAGGCGGCTTCGAAGAGCCCGGAAGTCCAAGTTTCTTCCCGCCGGACGGGCACCTGCAAGAGCTTTTCAAACATGTCCTGCTCGAATTTGCCGATGAATTTATACTTCTCGACCAGGTTCATGATCGGGCTGTGGCACTCGAGGATTTGCGGGCCGCCTTCGCTCGGCTCGCAAATGTATTGCGACATGTAGCCTTCCTCGTCGCGCAATGCGGCCAGCTCCTTGGCCCGGCCTTCCACCGTCTCGGCGTTGATCTTCGGCTTCAGCTCCTCGGCTTTTCGGTCGAACAGATTGTGGAGCAACTTCTCCGGCGCGGTCGGTCCGTGGATTTCCGCGATGGAATCGAGCAGCTCGAGGGTGAACGCGTTGCTATCGGCCTGGAAGAGTCCGTGGCTGCGCCGGGTAAGCCGATAAACCATTTCCGGCCGTCCCATTTTCTGCGGGCGTCGCCAGGTGTCGAGATAGCCGTCGCGCTCGAGGGTGAGGCAATGTTGTTTGATGCCCATGTAGCTCATGTGCATCCGGGCGACGAGCTGGTTAACGGACAGCCCACGGGTGCGCTTGAGTGTGTTGAGAATTTCCAGCCGCTGGGTGCGACCGATTTCGGCAAGTAGTTGTTGATTCACGTTTTATTCTCCGATCTGCGGGGCTACTGAAGGAGGGAAGTCCCTCCTTTATACGCAGCCAGCTTATTCCTTAGCAAGCTTTTCTATGCATCCGCCTGCGCGGCGGAATCGTATGCGAGCCGGCGTGTGGAAATCGGGTCGAAAAGGTGCGCCTTGGCCAGATTTATCTCGAATTGGAAACGGTGCCCGGCTTCGCGATGATCGAACGCTTCCTGGCTCCGGCACACCAGCGTGTGCGCCCCGGTCTGGAGGTAAAGATTCGTTTCCGCGCCCATCGGTTCAACAATATCGACAATCGCTGGAAAACCATGGCCTGCGGCCGGGCGGCCTTCTTTGCGATCGAATTTGGCGACGCCCAAATCCTCCGGGCGAACCCCGAGGATGACCTGTTGGCCGACAAACTCGCGCGCCGCCGGTCGATCGGCCGCCGGAAAAACCAAGTCGATCGTGCCGCCTTCCACTTCGGAAAAACGGAGTCGATCGCCTTCCGCCTTGAGCGTCCCGGTGATGAAGTTCATCGGCGGACTGCCGAGAAAACCGGCCACGAACAGATTCACCGGCTCGTTGTAGAGCTTGAGCGGCGCGTCGTTTTGCTGCACCACGCCGTCGTTCATCACCACGATCCGGTCGCCCATCGTCATCGCCTCGATCTGGTCGTGGGTAACGTAAATCATCGTCGCCTGGAGCCGCTGATGGAGCTTGGTGATCTCGGTCCGCATCTGCACCCGCATCTTGGCGTCGAGGTTGGAAAGCGGTTCGTCGAAAAGGAAAACCTTCGGTTGCCGGACGATCGCGCGACCCACCGCGACCCGCTGACGTTGGCCGCCGGAGAGCGCCTTCGGTTTCCGGTCGAGGAGCGCTTCGATCCCGAGAATGCTCGCGGCGTCGACCACTCGTTTCTTGATTTCCGCCTTCGGAAATTTCCGCAGCTTTAAGCCGAAGGCGAGATTATCGAACACGCTCATGTGCGGATAGAGCGCATAATTTTGAAAGACCATCGCGATATCGCGATCCTTCGGCGCGACGTCGTTCACCCGCTTGTCGCCGATGAAAACCTCGCCCTTCGAGATTTCCTCGAGGCCGGCGATCATCCGCAGAGTGGTCGATTTTCCACAACCGGACGGCCCGACCAGGACCACAAATTCGCGGTCACCAACCTCGAGATTCACGTCTTTGACCGCGGTCACATCCCGGCCTTTGTCGCCCGGATAAATTTTAAAGACGTTCCTGACAGAGACCTTGGCCATGCGAGGGCGCAAAATAGGGAGAGTGAGCGGAAGGGTCAATGCACATCTGCGCACGCAGGTTCCGCGCTCCAAGCCTTCGTCTTAGCCTAACGAAAAGGCAGCGCGACGACCTCGACCGGACCCGGCGCACGCAACTCCGTGCCGGGTTTGTTGAAACCGCGCTTGACGAAGCCGAGTGCGATTTCTTGGCCTAACGACTCGCTCCGGGCCGCGCTTGTGATCCAGCCCGCGTCCTTCCCGGTCACCGGATCGGTCAACCGGTCGTCCGGCCGCAGCGGTGCGCCGTCGCGCGAAACCAGCCCGCAGAGGCGCTTGTTCGTTTGCCCGGACATCTTCATCCGCGAAATCACTTCCTGCCCGATGTAGCAGCCTTTCGCGTAATCGATCGCGATCGCTTCGAGATTCGCTTCCACCGGAATGATCTGGTCGGTCAGCTCCCGGCCCCAGCGCGGCACGCCCTGCTCGATTCGGAATTGCTCTGCGCCCTCCGCGTCGCACAGCGCATTCTGCGCCGCGAGTGCCTGCCGCACCCGGTCGTGCTCCGCCGTGGCGACGAGCAAGTCCCAGCCCGGCTGACCGAAACGCCGGCTCCGCCGCCAGTGCCATGATTCGTTAGGCGAAACCGGTGCCTCCTCGCCGAGGAGGTGAAAAAGAGCGAACTGGTCGGTCACGTCCTCGAGCGTGACCTCGTCCGCAATGATGTAACGCTCGAGCCGCGCGGGGAGGGCCTCGCGCAATTCCTCGTCCGCGTCGAGAAGCAGATCACCGTCCCCGGCCGCGATGAAAACCAGCGCGTCGATCTTCCCTTTCGCGCTCAGGACGCAGGCTGCCATTGCGAGATTGGCGTTCGCCTTGCGGACGTCATTCGTCACCTGGCCGTTCAGGTAGCGGATGCGGTCGGCGCCGGTCAGCCGCAGCTTCGTGCGGGCGGAAAGATCAAACAGCACCGGCGTCCTCTCGCGGCTCCGGCCGCTTCGTCCGCCGGCTCAGCCAGCCGCGAAAACCGCCGGAGAGATTCTCGCCCTCGGCAAACGTTTCCTGCTCCGGTTTGCTTTCCTCCTTGGCTGGCGCCGTTTCCGGCCCGACCGGCGCCGGCATCGCCGGCTGCTCGTTAGGCGAGGCGAAGCTTGAGGGGATTGCGCCGGGCAGCTTTTCGATTTTTCGCGGCGTGCTGGGGAGGAATGATTTCCGAGGCTTTTCGTTAGGCGGCGGATCGACCGGTGACTCCACGACGGAGGGAGGCGCGCTCGTAATAGAAGGTTCTGCGCTGGATGGCGGAGTCGGAACGAGCGGCTCGTGAGACGGGAAATATCTTTGCGCGAGCGACGAGTAATCGGCGTCGGCATGCCCGCGTTTCATTTCCTCGAGCAACAGGTCGCCCGAGAGTTCCGCCACGGGCAGTTTGAGCGAATAATTTTTCGCCAGCCTTGCGGCGATCCGCACATCCTTGAGCATGTGCTTGACCGAAAAATGCGTCTCATAATTCCCCGCTTCCATCAGCGGGATCTTCATTTCCAAGGTCGCGGAATTGCTCGCGTTGAACTTCATTGCGCGGCTGAAAAGCTCCGCCGAGATTCCCGCCTGGCGGACCAGCGCGAGCGCTTCCGCGCCGATCTGCGCAGTCGCGGCGGTGACAATATTCGTCGCCACTTTCACGATCGTGGCCTCGCCGATTTCGCCGATGTGGATGATCTCCTTGCTGCTCGCCTCGAGCACCGGCCGCGCCTGTTTCAGGGCCAGCTCATCGCCGCCGATGTAGTAAACGAGCTGGCCGTTTTCCGCCGCGATTTTGCTTCCGGTAAACGGCGCGTCGAGAAAACGCGCCCCGCGACGCTCCACAATTTCGGCCGCCGCTTTCGTCGCTTCGAGCGAGACGGTGCTGTGCGCGGTGACGATGTGTTGCGCGGTCAGGCCGGGAGCGAGTTGCTGCAAAATCGAGAGCAGCGCCTCGTCATCCGAGACGAAGATCTGGACCACGTGGCAGAGCTCCGCGACCTCGGCCGGGGAGCCGAGAAAATTCTGTTCCGGCCGCGGCGTGCGGTTCCAGACGTAGACTCGCAATCCGCGCTTGCGCAGGGTCGCGGCGACGCGGGTGCCGATGATGCCGAGCCCGATCAGCCCGACGTTTTTGGATTTGGAGCGTGCCATGAAATCTGGCGGAAAGTCAGATTGTTTAGCGGCTAACGCAACCGGCTGAGCGCTTCGGCGCGGCGGGCGTTTGCGAAATTCGACGCGATCTCGGGCGACGCTTCTGGCAGCGTCATCTCCCGCGCGGGCAACGCGTCGGTGAGCCGGAGGAGATGAAATCCGAGCCGGCTCCGAATCGGCGTGCCTGTTTCCCCGACGCGCAGACTTTGCGCCGCTACGAAAAGTTCCGGGAGCATTCGTTGCTCGCTGAAATAATGGAGATCGCCGCCGTGTTTTTTAGTGGCTTCATCCTCGGAAAATTCCGCGACCAGCGCGTCGAATGACTCGCCCTGCTGCAGCCGGAGCGCGAGCGCGGTGATCAGGTCGCGTTTCGCGGCCAGCACTTCCTCCGGGTAACCGTCGGGCGCGGCCAGAAACAGATGGCTCGCGCGGAAACGCGGCGGTTGCTGAAACTGCCCACGATGCGCGTCGTAGTAGCTCCGCAATTCGGCGTCGTTAGGCGCATTGACCGCGACGACCCGCGCTTCCAGCCAGGCGCGGCCGCGCAAATTTTCCGCTATTTCGCGCCGCAGTCCGCGCTCGCTGGTCCCGGCGCTCGCGAGCAGCGCGCTCCACGCCTTGTCGTTAGGCAAGGCTGCGCGGAGCAGCTCCATCTCACGGTTGACGGCTTTGGTTGCGACCGGTTGCCCGGCGGAAGCGTTGGCGATTTTCGCCTCCTCCACCAGTTGTTCGAGCGAGCGCCCGCTCCGCGCCACGTCGTGGTCGTAAATCCCGCGCGCGCCGACCAACTGCACGAGCTCGCCTCGCCTAACGAGTCGCCCGAGCGCCGCGCGGCAGCCGAAGCGGCCGGTGCACCATTCGCCCGCCGCCACGCCGAGGAGGAGGGCCGCGGCGAGGAGGAGCAGGCGCTTCATCGGAAGGCCATTTCCGCGAGGTAATACGCGGTCACGGCGCCGATCGTCTGGAGGCTTGCCGCGCTCAATTTATCCATCGTGTCCCCGGCCGTGTGCCAGGGCGGATAATCAAAGTCGATCAGGTCGATCGCGGGGACGCCGACTTTATTCAGCGGCGTGTGGTCGTCGAGGATGTTGCTGCTCGAGTAAGTGAAATCGTCGCGCGCCTTGAGCGCGGCGGCGGCGTCGAAAATGTCGCGCGTCATCTGCACCGGCGAATCGGGCGAGAGCGTAATCCCCAGATCCTTGTCGCCGATCATGTCCCAGAGGATCGCGCCTCGATAAAGCTTCACCGCGTCGGCCGCCTTCATCCGACGAGCGAAAAAGCGGCTGCCATAGAGCCCGTCGGTCGCGGTGAAATTTTCGTAGGCTTCCTCGCCGTCGAAGAAAACCAGCTCGAGTTTCTCGGCCAATTGCGGATGGAGGCTGAGGACGCGCGCCATCTCGAGGAGCGCGCCGGTGCTGGAGCCGCCGTCGTTCGCGCCGACGAATTTGATCGAGTCGAACGTCTTGGTGTCGTAGTGCGAGCAGAGGAGGAATTTCTGCGCCCGGGGTAAAGCGCTAGGCCAATGCGCGATCAGGTTAACGAAGTGGACGGTTCCGCGCGGGGTCTCCGCATTGAAACCCTGTTTGCTCACCTCCCAGCCGACCTGCTTGAGGTTTTGTTCGATGTATTTTCGGGCCTGCTCGATCGCGTCGGAGGCGGGCGGGCGCGGCCCGAGATCGACCAGCGCCTGCACATGCGCGAGCGCCTTTTCTCCGGAGAACTCGAGCCACGGCTGCCCATAGGCGGGCGGGCGCGAGCCGCTGCGAGAATAGAAAAAGGCCGCGAGGAGGAGGAGCGCGGCGAGGGCGAGCAGGTAGCCGCCCCAGCGCCGCCAGTGCGCTGGCCACGCGGCGGCTCCGCCGCGCGAACGTCGTCGCTGCTTGTCGTCAGGCATCGGGCGGCAGGCCGAGCTTCGTGATCACCCGTTCGAGATCGTCGGGTCCGTAGTATTCGATTTCAATCCGGCCGCGCTTTTCGCCGTGATGAATCGTGACGTGGGTGGCGAGATGTTGTTGCAGCCGGTTTTCCAAGTCGGTCATCGCTGCGGTCGGCACACTCACGCCCCGCTTTTTCCGGCTCTTCGACGTGAGCCGACCGAGCTGGCGCGCGACCATCCGCTCGGTCGTGCGCACGGTGGAACTTTGGCGCAGCACGTTGTCGGCGATCGCGCGTTGTTCCTCGTGGTTTTTCAACCCGAGGATGACCTTCGCGTGGCCGACCGAGAGCAATCCCTGCACGACCCAGGTCTGCACCTGCTGGTCGAGATCGAGCAGCCGCATGGCGTTCGCGACCGAGGCGCGACTCCGTCCGACCTTTTGCGCGATGTCGTCCTGGCGCATCCCGAATTCGCCGGCGAGCCGCGCGTAAGCTTCCGCTTCCTCGATCGGGTTGAGGTCCGCGCGCTGAAGATTTTCAATCAGGGAAAGCTCGAGCACTTCGAGGTCGCTCGCCTGCCTGACGATGACCGGCGCTTCGGTCAGCCCGACTTCCTTCGAGGCGCGCCAGCGGCGTTCGCCCGCGATCAGTTCGAAAGTGTCGTGCACCGGCCTAACGATCAGCGGCTGGATGATGCCGCGCTGGCGGATCGAATCGATCAGCTCCTCGAGCGCCTCGCGTTCAAACTCGCGGCGCGGCTGGAGCGGGCTCGGGACAATGCTGGTGAGGGGAACGAGCTGGACCTTCTCGCCGCCGCTGGCGGGCTCCGGTTCGGCGGGGCGAAAGGCGGGCGTCGCGCTGATCAGAGCGCCAAGTCCTTTACCGAGACCGGATTTTGCCATGGCGCAGAGGCTATCGGAGCGGGTTCGGGAACGCAAACGGTTACCCGCGCTGCCGGCGTGAAGTCGAGCGAGGCTAAGCAGAATTTTGCGCTGGGAGTGGCGTCGCGGAGCGGTCCTTGCCTAACGAATGTGCTGAAATTTATTCACCGCAGAAGATGCCGAGGGCGCAGAGAGGGAGAGGAAACCCAGAGCGGCAGATCCGTTTTTTCTTCCTCTGCGACCTCTGCGGTAAAGTTCCTTCTACAACGACTTTGCAATCGCGGCCGCGCATTGCGCGAGGAGGCGGCTCTCGGCCGCGACCACCGCGGCGTAGCCGTCGCCATTGATCGGCTCGCGGAAAGTCCCACCCCCGCGCCCGAGGGCATTGCCGTCGGCGTCTTCGATCCGCCACGCGACGTCGAGAATCGCGTCGCTCCCGCTGATCCCGTGGAATTGCCGGACGTCGAGCGCGACCCGCCGGCGCGGGGCGTGTCCGGCCGGCCAGGGATAAGCGAGCACTTCGCGCGCGCCGAGCTGGGTTTGCAGATCGCGCGCGAGGACGGCCGCGATGTTGTCCGAGAGTGAACCAGCCCAGCTCACGTTCGGCGGGATTTGGAATTCGTTAGGCCCGCTCTGGAAGACGAGCTCGCTCCGGTCGAGATAGCCGGGCAGCGACACCGGCCCGACCCCGAGACTGATCTCGGAGCGACCGGTCGCGGCCGGGGGTGACTCGGCGCTGAGACGGTAAAATTCCGCCTTCGAGCCGCAACCGGCGAAGACGAGACTAACGAAAAGTGCGAGCGCGCCGCGGAGGATAACGTTTCGGTTCATCTAATGGTTGCTTCCTTTCGGCGGCGGCACGCTTCCCGGTTTGCCGAAGATGATTGAGTTCGGTTTGCGGTCCAGCGTGTTCGTTAGGCTGCGGAGCGAACGAAGCGTCTCGTCGAGCTGGCGCAGAGTCTCGGAGAGGTCGTGGTAAATCGGCGAATCGTCGTTGAAACCGCTCGCGGTTTTCTTCAGGTCGTCGGCCGCTTTTTTGATCGAAGCGAGCGCGTCGGAGGCGTTGTTGACCGTTTTCTCGAGCGGCAAGGCCTGGAGCTTGGCGAGCAGCGCAGAGGCCTGCTCCTCGATTTGGGCGAGGCCGCCGGCCGGCGCGGTCGGGAGAATGACGTAGCCGCCGTCGGCGCGGACTTCGGCCGGTTTCGCGTCCTTCTGAAAATCGAGATCGACGAACATCTGGCCGGTGAGCAGGTTGCCCGACTTCAGACTGGCGCGCAGACCCTTGGCGACATTGTCGGCGATGAAATGCTGGCCGGCCTCGTAACCGTTCGAGGGCAGCTCGGTGATCAGGTCGGGATCGATCTCGATCAGGACCGGGACGCGACGCTCGGGGTCGTTAGGCAAATATCGGAACGACGCGCCTTCGACCGTGCCGATGCGAATGCCGCGGAATTCCACCGGGGCGTCCGGGTTCAATCCGCGCACGCTCTCGGTGAAAAGCAGGAGGTAAGGGAGCGGGTTTTGCATGACGAATTTCGTCGTGTCCTCGAAGCTGTCGTAGAGCTTGAAAACCGCGCCGTCGGCGACTGGCGGCACGTGGTCGTTAGGCGCGGGTTCGCTGAAAGTGACGCCGCCGAGGAGGAGCGCCTCGAGGGTGCCGGTGCGCAGTTTCACGCCGTTCGCGCCGACCTCCAGATCGATTCCGCTGATGTTCCAAAACTTTGTGTCCTGACGCACGAGCTTGCTGTAATCGGCCTCGATAAAAGCTTCGAACTCGATCTCGCCCGTCGCCGGCAGGAAGGTGCGCTTTTCAATCCTGCCGACGCTCAGGCCCTTGTAGGTGATGGGCGAGCCGGGATCGGCTCCGCCGGCATCTTCCGAGATGAATCTGATCCGCAAACCGGGGACGCCTTTGGGCGTGACCGGCGGCTGCTCGAGTCCGATGAAATGGTTGCGCGGCTGTTTCGAGATCCCAGGCTCCAGCTCGAGGTAATTGCCGGAAACGATCGTGCTCAACCCGGAGATACCCGAGGCGCCGTAGCGCGGCCTAACGACCCAGATTTGCGTGTCCTGTTTCAGCAAAACCTCCGCGTCGCTCGTCATCTGCATGGTCACGAGGACCTTTAGTTTGTCGGTCAACGTCACCTTGTCGACCGTGCCGATGTTCACGCTCCGGCAGAGCACCGGCGTCTTCCCCGCGACGATTCCCTCCGCCGTGTCGAAGCGCACGGTCACTTCCGGGCCGCGCTCGGAATAATATTTCCAGGTCAGCCAAAGTCCGAAGAGCGCCGCGACCACCGGGATAATCCAGACCGCGGAGAAATGGGTCTTCTTTTTGCGGACCGTCGGCGCGGGAGCGGAGATCGGGGCGGGGCGGGCTGGAGTCTCGGGCGTCATTCGTTAGGCTGAGCTTCGGCGGCGGCGTCCCAAATCAGGCGCGGATCGAAGCTGATCGCCGCGAGCATGGTGAGGATCACGACCGACGCAAACGAAACCGCCGCCGGTCCCGGGTGAATCGAAATCACCGAACCGAGCTGGACCACCGCGACGAGGATTGCGACCACGAAGACGTCGACCATCGACCAGCGCCCGATCAGTTCCGTGACGCGATAGAGCCGGGTCATCCCGTGCGGATGATGCCCGACTTTCGCGGCGTAACAAAGCCAGCTTAGCGCGAGAATTTTCAACACCGGGATCACCACGCTGGCGGAGAAAATAATGATCGCGACCGGGTAATCGCCGGTCTGCCAGAACTGGATAACGCCGCCGACAATGGTGTTCGCCTGCGCGCCGGTGATCGATTCGACCTTCAGGATCGGGAGCAGGTTCGCGGGGAAGTAGAGCACGAGCGACGCGAAGGTGAGCGCGATCGTGCGCTGCAAACTGGCCGGTGTGCGCAGGTGCAGCCGCGCATGACAACGCGGGCAATGCTCCAGTTCCACCGGCTCGACCCGGCCGCAGGCGTGACAAAGCGCGAGGCCGTGCGCCGCCGCGGACGCGGGATAAAATTCACTCATCGCTCGGCCTCCTCGAGCCGCGTCCAGAGTTCGCGATAATCGATCGACGAGAGCGCCGCCGTCAGACAGATGATGAGTCCGACATAAGCCCAAAACGAAATCCCAAGCGTGAGCGTGGCGAGCTTGCCGAGCTTCATCAGACTAACGAGTGCGCCGAGGAGGAAAACCTCGAGCATGTTCCAGCGGCGCGCGCGATAAACCCAGCGGCAGAGCGGGATCGCGCCCGGAAGCCGTCGGCCGTTGAGCAACGGCAAAAGCAGATAGGTGAGCCCGAGAATGATGAGCGATGGCGCGACCAAAGTGAAGAGCGCGACGACCACGCCGAGATCCGCGTAGCCCTGTTTTTCAAGTCCGGAAACGCTTTGCGAGAAAACCATCTGGCTCTCGCGATAACCGGCCTGCAGGGTCATGAACGGGAAGAAATTCGAGACTAGGAAAAGGAAGCCCGCGGCGATGGTGAGCGCGGCGGCGCGATGGACGGAGTTGGTGTGATAATGAAAGAGAGAAGCGCCGCATTGCGGGCAGAGCACCTGCTCGCCTTCCTCGAGCGGTGGCGCATCGTAGAGCGCATCGCAATCCGGGCAGGCAAGATGTTGAGAAGCTCCAGAAGGCCGCACGGCGCCAACCGTAGCAGAAGTGAAGCGCAGCGGCATCTTCCGCGGCCCGGCAAAAAACTGCATTTGCGCCGCGCGCTTCCGTGGCTAAGTCCCCGTTCCGAAACCCTTCATGCCCTGGACCGTCTCTCACGCCACCGCCGTTCTGCCCCTGCGCCGGTTGACGCCGTGGCCGCTCGACTTCGCGGCGCTGGTGATCGGGAGCATGACACCCGATCTCGGTTACTACATCGGATGTTTCGATCTGGCGACGTTCGATCACACGCTCCTCGGCAGTTTGCTCGCCGGCGTGCCGGTTGGGGTTGTCCTGTTTCTGGCGTTTTACGTTTTCTGCAAACCGGTCGCCTACGCGCTGCCGCGGCCGCATCGACTGGCATTGCGACCGATCTGTCCGTCGTTTCACAATCTCTGGCCCGCGCGCTGGCCGATCGTGCTCGTCTCGCTCCTGCTCGGGATCTGGACGCATAATTTCTGGGACGCGTTTACCCACGACACCGGCTGGTTCGTGCAACGAATCCCATGGCTGCGCGACACGGTGGTGCACGTTGGCGCGGCGATCTTTGGGCTGCCGTTTGTGCTTCAGGTCGCGAGCACGATTATCGGCTTCGCGATTGTCGCGACCGCTTATTTTCTCTGGCTGCGCCGGCAGAAAACGATCGTGCCTAACGACAACGAAAGCGACGCCTGGCGTTATCTCACCGGGCTCGTGATTTGCGCGATCGCGCTCCTCGTCGCGCTGCCGGCGGCGCTCCATTTCGCTTCTGCGAAACAGGGCGTGCTCTTCGCGCGCGCGGTTATGTTTCGAGTCGCAATCTACGCGCCGGCGGTGGCGATTCCGCTGGGCCTGCTCGTTGCGAGCGTGATTTATCTGCGCCGTCGTCCGGCTTGAATTAAGCTCTGCGCCATGTCAGCTCCCGATCACGTTTTCACGCTTGGCCATTCTCCCGATCCCGATGACGCGTTCATGTTTTACGCGATGGCGAAGGAGAAAATCGACCTGCGCGGTTATCGGTTTGAGCATCGGCTCGAGGATATCCAGACGCTGAACGAGCGCGCGCTCCGCGGCGAGCTCGACATCTCCGCGATCTCGATTCACGCCTACGCATTTGTCAGCGAGAAATACGCGCTCCTCTCCTGCGGCGCGAGCATGGGCGACGGCTACGGACCGATGCTGGTGACGCTGGCCGACGCCGCAGCGCCCTCGCCCCACGAACTCCGCAACTGGCTGCGCGGCCGCCGCATCGCCATTCCGGGGAAAATGACCAGCGCTTATCTCGCGCTTCAGCTTTACCTCGGCGAGTTCGAATACGTGGTCGTGCCGTTCGACCAGATTTTCGACGCGGTGAAAGCCGGGCGCGCTGATCTCGGCCTGATCATTCACGAAGGTCAGCTCACCTATGCCGCGGCCGGTTTTCGCAAGATCCTCGATCTCGGCGCCTGGTGGAAAGGGGAGACCGGCCTGCCGCTCCCGTTAGGCGGCAACGTCCTGCGCAAAGGCCTCGCGCCCGAAGTGCAGCGCGATCTCGCGGCGATCCTGCGCGAGAGCATCGACTACGGGCTCGCGCATCGCGACGCGGCGGTCCGCCATTCGCTGCCCTATGCGCGCGACATGGACGCCGCGCTCGCCGGCGAATTCATCGGCATGTACGTAAACGATTACACTCGCGACTACGGCGAGAGTGGGCGGGAAGCGATCCGCCAATTTCTCGGCCGCGCGGAAGCGAGCGGCTACCTCGATCGGCACGTCGAGCTCGAGTTCGTCAGCTGACGCGTGCTCCTAACTCATAATCGGTTAGGAGCAGGAGGCGGCCAGTCAGGCGCCAAAGCTGTGAAGCCAGCTCTACGGCGTAGGCGCGGGCTTAGCCGGGTGAACTTTTCCATCCACCCACTTCTCGACCCGTTCGCTTTCCTTCTTGAAACCGGTCGTAAACTCACTCGGTCCGTACTCGAAGAGCACGAGGAAACAGAAGGTGAAAAAGACGAACAGGACCAACCAAAACAAGCCGCGGAGTAATCCCACGCGGCCACGCTAGCTGACCGCTTCCGGGCGGTCAACGCCTCGTTAGGACGTTCGCCAGCGCGCGGCTCCCGTGCTTCGGTAGGAGGATGCGCGTGCCCTTGCTCGACCTGAGCGCTCAATATGAATTGCTCGCCGAACCGATCCGCCGCGAGTTCGACGAAGTGCTGCGAACGCAGAGCTTTATTCTCGGGCCGAAGGTCGAGGAGTTTGAGAAAGCGCTCGCCGAATATTGTGGCGCGCGGCAAGCGATCGGCGCTTCTTCCGGCACGGACGCGCAACTCGCCGTGCTGATGGCGCTCGGCTACGGGCCGGGCGACACGATCATCACCAGCAGCTACACCTTTTTCGCGACCGCCGGCTGCATCGCGCGGGTCGGGGCGACGCCGCTTTTTGTCGATATCGATCCGGCGACCTTCAATCTTTCACCGGCCGCGCTCGCGGATTTCCTGGAAAATCGCTGCCGGAAAAACGGCGACGGCCAGCTGCTCGACGAGGGCGGGCGCATCGTGAGGGCGGTCATTCCCGTGCACCTTTTCGGGCTTTGTTGCGAGATGGATCCGATCCGCGAAATCGCCGCGCGCCATGGGCTCACCGTGATCGAAGACGCGGCCCAGGCGATCGGCGCAGAGTATCCGGCGAAAACCGGGCCGCGCCAGGCCGGGACGATGAGCACCGCCGGTTGGTTCAGCTTTTATCCCTCGAAGAATCTCGGCGCGGCGGGCGATGCCGGGGCGATCGTCTGCGACGACGACCAGCTCGCAGACCGGTTCCGGATTTTTCGGCAGCACGGGATGGAGCCGCGCTATTTTCATCATGTCGTGGGCGGCAATTTCCGGCTCGACGGTCTGCAAGCGGCGGTTTTGAAAGTGAAACTGCCGCATCTCAACGGCTGGTCGGCGGCGCGCCGCGCGGTCGCGGATTTTTATCGGGACCAATTCGAAACGCGCGGCCTAACGAGCCAGGTCACACTTCCGGCCGAGCCTTACCGCGCCAGCGGCCTAACGAATCATCACATTTATCATCAGTACGTGATCCGCGCACCGCGCCGCGATGCGCTACAGAAGCATCTCGCCGCGCGCGAGATTGGCTCGGCAATTTATTATCCACTCGGCTTGCACGGGCAGGCATGCTTCGCGGAGCTCGGCTACCGGGAAGGTGATTTGCCTGAGACGGAGCGCGCGACCCGCGAATCGCTCGCCTTGCCGATCTACCCCGAACTGACGCACGAAATGCAGCGGGCCGTGGTCGACGCAGTTGCGGAATTTTTCACCTAACGAATGATGAACACACTCGATTTTACCCATCAATATATTCCAGGGGCGACCGGGCGAACCCTGTTGTTGCTGCACGGGACGGGCGGCGACGAAAACGATCTGCTGCCGCTGGGCCGCGAACTCGATTCGTCGGCCGGGCTGCTCAGCCCGCGCGGGAAGGTGCTGGAAAACGGATATCCCCGTTTTTTCCGCCGGCTCGCGGAAGGCGTTTTCGATTTGGAAGATTTGCGCCGCCGCGCGCATGAGCTGGCCGATTTCATCATCGCTGCGGCGGAGCATTACGGCTTTGACCGCGAGCAATTGACCGCAGTCGGTTATTCCAACGGCGCGAATATCGCGGCGGCGATTTTCCTGCTCCGCCCCGAAGTCTTGCGCGGCGCGATTCTCTTCCGCCCGATGGTTCCGCTAATTCCAGAAGTCTTGCCCGACCTGGCGGGCGCGCGTCTTTTTCTCGCCGGTGGAAAACAGGACCCGATCATGGAGCCCGGCGAAACGACCCGCCTCGCCGACCTCCTGCAGGCCGCCAGCGCGTCGGTGACGACGGAATTTCTCGACGCCGGTCATGGTCTCACGCCGGCCGATCTCACGCTTGCAAAACGCTGGCTTGCGACCCGCTAAGACCGCGCCTATATCAAACGCTCGTCCCGCGGGTAGGTACCGAAGTGGCCAAACGGGGCGGACTGTAAATCCGCTGGCTTACGCCTTCGTTGGTTCGAATCCAACCCTGCCCACCACCTCGCTCGCCTAACGACTCGCTTGTTCCGGCGGCGGCGGCGTCCGGCTTTTTTCGGCTTCGAGAGCGTCGAGCTTGGCGCGCTGCTCCGGCGTGAGCGAGGGCGCGAGTTCCTCGTCGGCGGCGACGAATGTCTCGTGGATGCGCCGGCTGGTCTCCTTGCGGATGTCTTCGATCTGGCGCGCCGTTTTATCGAAAATCGGCGCCGTCTTCGCGAGCTGTTGCGGCGTGAGGTCGAGCCGTGATTGCATCCGGTTCCGGAGATGTTCGGTGAGCACTTCATGCCGCGCGAAATCCAAGTGATGATGGCGCAACTGCGCAGCGCCGACGAAGGCGCCGGCGATCAGCCCGGCGACAAAGACGAGAACGAAACCACCGATTAATTTCCAGCGCAGCGGCGCACTCATTGGTCGAATGCTCCGCCAATCGCGGAATCCGTCAGCGCATATTCATCGCCTTCGTCGCCCTGGGAGAATTCCCGATACGCCCCCGCGCTCGCGAGCACGATCAAGGTGACGGCGATGAACATGACGCGCCGCAGAAGATGGGCGATCGCCGGGTCCGGCGACCAACTGGCGCGCCAGAGCGCGACGACCCGGGTATCGAAGCCAAAGGGCATGGCCGGCGCCGGCTCCTTAGGCACAGTGGCGGCCGCCTGAAGCAAACGTTCGATCGAGGAAGCGGGTGTTTTCATTTTTCTCCTTGGGCGGTGACGAGCGCGAGCTGTTGTCGCATTTTTTGCCGGGCGCGGAAAGCCCGCACTTTAACGAGTGAGGCGTTCCAGCCGGTGCGTTGCTGGATTTCCGCGACCGATAGTTGCTGCAGATAAAGCAGGTCGATGATGAGCCGCTCGCGCGGCTTCAAGGAAAGGAGGAGATGCTCGACGAGGTCGCGCGCGGCGAAGCGCAAATCCGGCGCCACGTCGTCCGTCGTCGAGGCGAGATTTTGCACCACGGCGGCTTCCTCTTCGCTGAGATCGGCGTAGCGCAATTCCGGCCGGACCTTTTCCGACTGGATCTGGTTCAGGCAGGTATTGATCGCGACCCGCGAGACCCAATGCTCGAGCGGGACCTTGCCGGAGAACTGGGGCAGTTTCTGGAAAATCTTAATGAAAATCATCTGGGAAAGATCCTCCTCGGCCATCCGGCGCGGACGATGCGAGCGCACCAATTTGGCGACCAGTGGGTGGAGGCGGCGGACGAGCTCCGCCGCTGCTGCTTCGTCGTGCGCGAGCACGGCGGGCACCAGCGCGCCTGCTTCCGAATCTTCGGCCATTTCATCCAAACGATATCCACACTAACCGCTATGACCGCATTGCGCTTCTCCCGGTTACTGAATCCCGGCGAAACGGGGGAATACTTCGAAAAAAGTTGTAACTCGCCAGGGCGCGCATTGGTCACTAGAAGCAACTAAATGAAACTCAAACTTGTCTCACTCACGGCGCTAACCGCGCTCGCGCTCGGCGGGGTTGCGCTCGCCCAGGATCAGAACGCCGAAGGAGCACAGCGTCGCGGCGGTGGCGGTGGCATGCGCCACGACCCAATGGAGCGGATCACCGAGAAGCTCAATCTCACCGCGGACCAGAAGGCCAAGATTCAGCCGATCCTCGACGAAGCGAAGCCGAAAATGGAAGAGATCCATCGGGACGCGATGCAGAAAAGCAAGGCCTTGATGGATGAGACCAAGGGCAAGATCCGCCCTCTGCTCACGCCCGAGCAGCAGAAGACTTTGGATGAAGCGAAGGACAATCGTGCCAGCCGCCGGGGCGGACGGCACGGCGGCGCCGGCGGCGACGACGATAACGGCTAACAAATTACGCTGAAGGGTTGGGAGATCAGCGGCGGCCTCGGTCAGGGGCCGCCGTTTTCGTTAGGCGACGAGCGCGCAGGTAAGGAGAGGAAGGGTGCGCGGCTGGCCCTCGATTTCCCGGATGACGGAGCCGGTTCGCTGCGCACCCATTCGGAGATAAAAGCCTTCGGCGTGCGGATCGGATTCGATCGTTAGGCAACGAACCCCCAATGCCCGCGCCCGAGCGGCAGCATGGGCAAACAAGGCGCGCCCGACTCCCCGGCCGATCTCGGACGGAAGCACCCAAAGATGTTCGAGCTGCCAGGTGTCCTGCTCTCTCCGCACAGCGTAAAAGCCCACTGCGCGATCGTCTCGCCAAGCCACGTATGTCTCGTGGGCGACGATGAATTCGGGTGTGATCGTGAGGCTTTCCTGCCATTGCGCGAGCCAGCGCGGCGGATAACCCCACTGCGCCTTGGCCGCCTGCGCAATTGCGCTGAGTACCGGGGCATCGCCCGGATTCGCTCGCACGATCGCGCCTGGCCCGGTCGTGGACATGACCGGCAATGGATAAGGGACAACCACCACTTGGGCAAAAAAAGATCGCGCCCGTCACCGGGCGCGATCGAAGTCTGAGAGAAAGGGAGGCTTGGCGGCTCTACTGGTCGAAAACTTTCTTCACGTCCCCGACTTTTTGCTGGACTTTGCCTTCCGCTTTTTCGGCGGTACCGCGCGCTTCGAGATCCGGATTGCCCACTACCTGGCCAGTCTTTTCCTTTACCGCGCCGATCGCTTCCTTGGCGGTCCCTGCTGCTTTGTCATGTGTGCTTGAGTTCATACTTTTGATTCGTAAATCGGCTGCGAGGGGGTCGTGCCAATCTTTTTTTTAACGCGAGCGCGGACCGAGGATTTTGTAGATGTTCCCGGCGCTGATGTCCGCGATGTAGAGCTCGCCGCTGGCATCTTCGCCTAACGACGTCGGGTTTTGCAGGTCCTGGCCGGTCGGCGTGGGAAAGAGTTCGTCGGTCGCGTCCTGAAAATTCGAGGCGACGCCGCCGCTGTAATTCAGCGTCCAGATTTTTCCCGTCGTGTAAGTCGGCCCGAGATAATCGGCAAAAACATAGGTCCCCTGCAATGACCGGATGCGCCGTCCGCGATAGACGTAGCCGCCAATCACCGTCACGCCTACGGAGTGCGAATAATCGTAGATCGGATTGAGCGCGTTCGGCGGCACGGGATCGTTCGGGTAAGCCGGATTCTGGATCGAGCCTTCGCGCACGCGCCAGCCGTAGTTCTCGCCGCCGCCCGGGTTGGAGGCGGGTTGGACGTCCACTTCTTCGCGATTGGCCTGGCCGACGTCGCCGATGAAGAGATCACCGGTCAGCCGGTCGAAACTGTCGCGAAAAGGATTGCGCAGGCCGTAGCAGAAGATCTCCTGCCGGTCGGTGGTCGAGCCGGCAAAAGGATTATTCGCGGGAATGGAATAGGTGCCCGGCCTGTTTTCGATATGGATGCGCAACATTTTCCCGAGGAGGGTGGTCGTGTTCTCCGCATTGCCGCCCGGCTCGATATGCCCGGTGCCGGCGTCGTTACTGGCGCCGCCATCGCCGGTCGCGATGTAGAGATTGCCTTCGTCGCCCGGGCGCGGACTGAAGCCGATCCAGCCTCCGTCATGATTCGCCTCCGGTTGATCGAACGAGAGAACGACGCGCTCGCTGTTTGGGTCCGCCAAATCGGGATTAGTGGACGTCCGGAATTGCGAGATGTGGCTCACGCCCTGGCCGTAGGCTCCGCCGGGCGCGACGTAATCGAGATAGAACCGGCGATTCGCCGCGTAGTTCGGGTCGAAGGCGAGACCGAGGAGGCCCTCCTCCTCCTGCAGTGAAATCTTATCCGAGATGTCGAGGAATGGCGTCGCGTTCACCGTGCCGTCCTTGAGGTTGATAATAAAGATTTGACCGGTGAGTTGAACGACGAAAAGCCGGCTTCGATCCCCCGGTGGCGAGGTGACGAAGACCGGCTCGGTGAAACCGCCCGCCACCAGCGAGGTGCTCAAGCCCGGGACCGCCTGACCCTGAACCGACGAAACAAGCCCGCCTGAGACGAGCGCGAGAGCTGCAAGACCGCCGAAGAATTGGCTGATTTTCCAAGAGTTATGCGTCATTCTTTTTCTATAAAACCAGAAAAACGGAAAGCAATCTGAGCGACCGCGCGGATTTTCCCTAACGAGCGAACTCCCGCTCCGTTAGCGCGTCTCGAAGCGAGGAATTGAAAGGCGCAGACGGCCGACTATTGGTCTCTGTTATTTCCTCTTCGGCGGGGCTTCCTCTTTGTTCGCCGCGATTCCGCCCGACCCGCTGATTGATATTGTTCAGCCGTCACGATTTTTTAGAAATATTTCCGCCGTGCCCATGTTCCAAATTGGGCGAGGGTTAGATCGACGCCTCGCCTGAGAAAGATCGACTACGGAGCGGCCGGGCATTCCGATGGCCGCAACCAGTCGGGTAGCGACGAGCGACGAGGCTCGAAAGCCTCGGCGCCCGCCCGCCCTGGTTAGGGAACCATGTGCGACTTATTCCTTCGCACGACCGGGCCATCCCCCTCGCCGATCCTCCCATTGAGATCGAGATCGAAGAGGTAGTTGCCGCTCATCTGATCGAGGGGTTCACGGAAGTGCGATTTAATCGCCAGGAGATCGGACTTGTCTACCGTCCGATTCTGGTTCGCATCGCCGACTAGGGCACGGATTTCCACGTCGTTGTCGCCGCTCAAGGGCGCCCCGGAAAGGCTCGTGATGCCGTTCAAGGTGACATGGACGACCGATTGATCGACCGGGTTGCTGAGTTGGAGCGTGATCTTGTTCCCGGAGATCGAGGCGCTGCTGAAGACCGCGTTAGTGATCGTGAACTCATTGGCACTGATGGTTCCATCGGCCGCGGCGACATCCTCACTGAAGATGAAGACGATGGTGGTGGGACCGCCACTGCGCGGTTCTACCGTCCCGCTGCCGGCCGGCGCCAGAACGAGCGGCAGATCAAAGCTGCCCGCGGAACCGTGGGTCTTGCTTGATACCGCTTCGGTCAGGACAGGTGGGGTTGGAGTGGGAGTGGGAGTTGGTGTCGGTGTTGGTGTTGGTGTCGGAGTCGGCGTTGGCGTTGGTGTTGGTGTTGGCGTTGGCGTCGGCGTTGGCGTCGGCGTTGGCGTTGGCGTTGGCGTTGGCGTTGGCGTTGGGTTGGGGTTGGGGTTGGGGTTGGGGTTGGGGTCGGGGTTGGGGTCGGAGCCGAAATGGTGATCGTAAACGGAGCCGTATCGAAGAAACCCGCCATGTTCGAAGCGCGCACCACGATGCCGGAGAAAACTCCAGTTGTCGTCGGGGTTCCACTGATGACGCCCGTGTTGCTCAAGCCAAGGCCATTGGGTAGGGCGCCCGCATTGACGCTGAAGGTAGGCGTGGGGAAACCAGTTGCCGTGTAACTGAAATTGTAGGCTATGCCAACGGTGCCGGAAGATGGCGGCGGGCCATTGGTAATGACCGGCGCCTGGCTAACCGTGAGGGTAAAGGGTTGCGTTGCGTCCGGCAAGACTCCGTTGCTCGCGGTGATCGTGATCGGGTAGGTGCCAGCAGTGCCCGCGTTCGGTGCGCCCGCGAGTGTACCGGTGCCGTTATGGTTATCGACGAAGGTCACCCCACCCGGGAGCGCACCGCTCTCGGTGATCACCATGCTAGATCCGGTTGGGATACCAGTCGTCGTAACAATGAAGGCGCCAGCCGTGCTCACTGTGAAGCTGGTGTGGTCCACGCTCGTGATGGTCGGCGGAACGAAAATGACATCCTGCACGGATTCCGCGATGCTCTCCGAACCGTTTTGGTAGCCGCTGCGATAATAGCCGCGGGCGCGGATTAGGATGTTTTGTCCGGTGGGCAAGCTCAAACCAGTCAAGGTCCAAGTGTTGTCGGCCGCGGTGCCGTTGCCCAGAAAGGTGTAATTCGCGCCGTTGTCGGTTGATTGCTCAAAAGTGACCCGCGCAAATTGCGGGCTGGAGCCGCCGCGCGTCCAGGTCACGGTGGTTGGCGTTACCGCCAGGTTTTGCAATGCGGCGGTGTCGTTGCTCAAACGGGCATAGCTGTTACGGGGCTGTCCACCGATAGTAGTGAAAAGACCGCCCGCTAATATTTTGCCGTCCGAAAGCACCGCGATTCCTTCGACAATTTGGTCCGCATTCGGGTCCCACGAATCAGCCAATCCGGTCACGGCGTCGAGCCTTGCGATCCGGTTGCGAGTTTGGCCGCCGATGGCGAGGATATCGCTGCCTTCTAGAATCTTGCCGTCCGCCTGCATCGCAATCGAATAGACGTCAATAAAGCTACTGGTCGGGTGCGGATCCCACGAATCAGCCAGGCCTGTTACGCCATCGAGCCGGGCGATGCCCGGGCGCTCCTGCCCGCCAATGTTTAAGAAATTACCGCCCGCTAAGACCTTGCCATCCGGCTGCACCGTGATTGAGAAGACATTACCGTCAGAGTTTGGGTCCCAAGAATCTGCCAAGCCGGTCACCGCATCGAGCCGGGCGAGACGGTTGCGGGTCTGCCCGCCGATGCTGTTCGTTCCGTGAAACAAGCCACCCAGCACAATCTTGCCGTCCGGCTGAATCGCAATTGAATCGACGGTATCGTTCGAATTCGCGTTCCACGAATCAGCCAGGCCAGTTACGGCATCGAGCCGGGCGATGCTTCGGCGCGCCTGCCCTCCGATGTTATTGAAACCGCCAACCGCTAGAATTTTCCCGTCCGGCTGTAACGCAATTGAATAGACTGGGGCATCCGCGCTTGGGTTCCAGCTATCAGCCGCGCCGGTGACCGCATCGAGCCGGGCGATGAACTGGCGCGTTTGTCCGCCGATAAAGAGAAAAAATTCGCCACCTACTACGATCTTGCCGTCTGTCTGCACCGCGATGCCGAAGACCCGAGCTTGCGAATTCGGGTTAAACGCCATGTCGAGCGTGCCGTCCGCATTTAACCGGGCAATCTTGTTGCGGGTCACTCCCAAAACAGAGGTAAAATCGCCGCCGATAAGCACCTTGCCATCCGACTGGACTGCCGTCGCGAGAACCTGACTGCCGACCGCGGCGAGATCCAATGTCCGGTCGACCCCGCCGTTGGTTTCGAGCCGGGCTATGCTGTTGCGTGTCACCGCCGCTCCCCCATTCGGCGCAAACGTGGTGAACTGACCCCCGGCCAAAATCTTGCCGTCCTGCTGCACCGCGATTGAAAGAACATTCCCGTTCGCATTCGGGTCAAATAAATCCGCCAGGCCGGTCACGGAATCGAGACGGGCGAGGTCATTTCGTGTCTGGCCACCGATATTGAAGAAATTACCCCCGGCCAGAATCTTGCCGTCGGTCTGGATGGCGACCGAAAGCACAACACTGGTAGCGCCGGCGCTCGGGTTCCAAGTATCACTCGCACCGGTGACGGCATCGAGGCGCGCAAGGCCGATGCGCGTCTGTCCCCCGATACTCGTGAACTGGCCCCCCGCCAAAACCTTGCCGTCCGCCTGGACCGCAATTGAGAAAACGGCTTCATTCGGGTTGGGATGCCACGAATCGGCCAATCCCGTTACAGGGTCGAGCCGGGCGATAAAGGCGCGTGCCTGTCCACCGATAACTCCGAATCCGCCAGCGACTAAAATCTTGCCGTCGCTCTGGATGGCGACCGAAACCGTGTCACCATTGGCGGCCGGGTTCCAGGCATCAGCCGCACCGGTGACGGCGTCGAGGCGCGCGATGCCATTTCGGCTCTGTCCGCCGATGCTTGTGAAATCGCCACCGGCTACAACCTTGCCGTCCTGCTGCACTAAAATTGAATTGACACCATTGTGCCCGGTCGAGCTGGTCGCGTTCGGGTTCCACGAATCAGCCAATCCGGTTACAGGGTCGAGCCGGGCAATGGTGGAACGCGCCTGTCCGCCGATAACCCCGAAGCTGCCGCCGACCAAAATCTTGCCGTCGGGCTGCACTGCCAATGTCACAATGTTATCGTCTGCGTTCGGATTAAAAGTCGTATCAAGCGTCCCGTCCGCATTTAGTCGGGCGATGTGATTGCGCGTTACGCCCAAAACGGTTGAAAAATTGCCTCCCATGAGAATTTTCCCGTCCGGCTGTAGCACGATTGCGCGAACCAAGCCGTTTGCATTCGGGTCGAAACCGTCGAGGGCCGATTGCGCTCGCGCCATCCTCGCGCCGCCCGCCACCAGCATTGCGACGGAAAAGAGCAGGAACGCAGCTTTCCTGGTCGCTTTAGATGTTGCTCTTATAAATGACGTGCGCGGCTCGACGTGAGTAGCAGCAGTTTGTCGGGTGTGTGTTTTCATTTTTGTTTTGCCTTCACCCAGACATGTGAAAAAAAGGCGTCGGAACGGACATCTCGTTGCAAAAATTTCGCTACCGGCTCCCGGCGCGTTGTGTCAGTCTGGAAGGACTGAGCGATCGATCATGCGCGTGAATTCGGAACCATCTGGGGATGTCACAGCGCTGTTATTGAACTGGCAGAACGGGGACGACGAGGATGTATCCGCCAGGTTAATGCCCCTCGTTTACGAAGAACTACGCCGCGCCGCCCGCGCCTACCTGCAGCGCGAACGCGCAGATCACACCCTCCAGGCGACTGCGCTCGTCCACGAAGCGTATTTGCAACTGGTCGATGACACGAAAGTGACCTGGAAAGATCGCGCGCATTTTTATGGCGTCGCCTCGCGGCTCATGCGCCAAATCCTGATCCAGCACGCGCGTGCGCATCACGCGGCCAAGCGCGGAGGACCAGCACAACAGAAATTGTCGCTCGATGAAGCGGGCGAACTGCCCACTGATTCGGCCGTCGAGTTATTGGCGCTCGATGATGCGCTGGAGGATTTGACGAAAATATATCCGCGCAAGAGCAAGGTGGTGGAGTTGAAATTTTTCGGCGGGATGGAGGCGAAACAAATCTCAGAAGTCCTGCAGGTTTCGGAGAAGACGGTTTTGCGCGATTGGAATTTTGCCCGGCTCTGGCTTTCCCGGGAGTTGCGCAAAGATGCAGCCTGAGCAAGCCGAGCGGGTCGCGGAATTGGTCGAGCAAGCCTTTGAGCTGAAGGACGCCGAACGAGGCGCCTTTCTCGAGCACGCCTGTGGCGATGATCGGGAGCTGCGCAACGAAGTGGAAGCCTTGCTGAGTGAAGAGGAGTCGGCCGAGAGGTTGATGTCCGAACCCGCCGTTGAGTTCGGAGCGGAATTGCTGCGCGAGAATATTGCGAGTGGCGAACTTACCGCCGGCGAGATCCTCGGAGATTACCGGATCATTTCTCTGCTCGGCGAAGGCGGTATGGGCGAAGTCTACCTCGCGGACGATACCCACTTCGGCCGTCAGGTGGCGATCAAGCTGATCAAGCAAGGCTTCGGGACAAAGGAATTCATCAAGCACTTCCGGCAGGAGGAGCGCATTCTCGCCGCGCTGAATCATCCCAACATCGCCCGGCTCTATGGCGGCGCGGTTACTCCCGGCGGCCTGCCTTATTTCGTGATGGAATACGTGGAGGGAATTCCGCTCGAGACCTATGCCGCCGAGCACTCGTTAGGCGTGCGCGAGCGTCTCGCTCTCTTTCGCAAGGTCTTTGCGGCAGTTTTCTACGCGCACCAGAATCTCATCGTCCATCGCGATCTCAAACCGGCTAATATCCGCGTCACTGCCGAAGGTGAACCGAAACTTTTGGATTTCGGCATCGCGCGCCTGCTCGATCCCGAAACGGCGGAAACAAACGACCAAACCGTCATGACAACCCGCGCCATGACTCCCCGTTACGCGAGCCCGGAACAACAGCGCGGCCAACGCCTAACGACGAGGAGCGACGTCTACAGCCTCGGAGTCGTCCTCTACGAATTCCTGGCGGGGCAAAAGCCGGACTTCCGGAAAGATGGCGAAGGCGATCTGGAAAAGCTGGATCCCGATCTCGATAACATCCTCGCAAAGTCATTGCGGCCCGAACCGGAGCGCCGTTACGCATCTGTCGGCCAGTTCTCCGAAGATATCCGCCGATACCTCGAAGGTCTGCCCGTCATCGCGCGGAAGGACACCTTCGCCTATCGGACCTCGAAATTCGTTGGTCGTCACCAGATCGGACTGGCCGTAACCGCGTCGGTCGCGCTTTTCCTCCTGGGCGCGACCGTCATCGCGATCTGGGAAGCGCGTCTCGCCAACGAGCAGCGCGTCCTGGCCGAGCGTCGCTTCGAACAAGTGCGCCGGTTGGCCGATTCTCTGATGTTCGAGATTCATGATTCGGTGAAGGACCTGGCTGGGTCCACGCCGACGCGCCGCCTGATCGTCAGTCGCGCGCTCGAATACCTCGATAGCCTGGCGCATGACTCGGGCGGGAATTTGGCGCTCCAACGCGAGCTGGCCACCGCTTACGAAAAGGTCGGCGACATCCAGGGCAATCCTTATTCGGCTAACATCGGCGACACAGATGGTGCCCTAACGAGTTATAGCAAAGCCCTTCAGATTCGAGAAAATTTCCCCCCGGCCGCGATCGACACTAATACGCAAATGGAGTTAGGTCGCAGCTATCGCGCGCTCGGCGACATCATGGACCAGAAGGGAAACGTCGGGCAGACGATTCGCGACTACCGTCGCTCCCTGCAAATCTTCGCCGGACTCGCCGACCGCGAGCCCAAGAGTCCCGCCATCCAGGACGAACTCGCCCGGGCCTATGAGACGCTGGCCGATGGTTTGGGCCGGACCGCGAATGCCAGCGCGGAGATAGTGACTAATTATAAAAAGTCACTCACCATTCGCGATGAGTTAGTGCGTCGGGATAACTCGAACCTAAAACTGCGGCGCGGTCTCGCGGTTATTTTGATGAAACTGGGCGGCGCTTCAGATCCTCATCAACCTGAGGCAATCGCAGCGATCCGACGAGGAGTGGCCACGCTTGAGTCACTCGCCGCGATCGACCCGAACAACGGTCGCGCCCGTCGGGAAGTAGCATGGGGTTACAAGCAACTTGGCACCACTCAGGTGGCCGCGGAGGATTACCCCGGCGCAGTCGATAGCCTCCAAAAATCGCTCGCGATTAAGGAAAGCTTTGCCGTGGCTGATCCGCAAAATGCTCAGGCGAGTTTCGATCTCGCGGGCGGGCATGTCGATCTCGCGGAAGCGTTAACCGGCAGAGGTGATCCCGTGCCGGCCGTGGCCCACGCGCGGCAGGCAATTACGATCACGACCGCTCTCTTAAACGCTGATCCCACCAACGCCATCTATTCGCGCAACCTGGCTATCTACGAGGAAAAGCTCGGCGACGCTTGCGCGCGTTCCGGGGCGGATGAGAACACGCCGACCGCCCAACGAATTCGCGCCTGGTCCGACGCGCGCGAGACCTACAAGAAAGCAGGGGAGATTTTTTCCAATCTTCGCGATCACGGGACTTTGCCGCCGGCCGATGCGGATCAGCCGCAAAAATTCACAGCGCGCACCGCCGACTGCCAGAGGGCGATCGAACAACTGACGGCGACGGACAATTCGCGCGCGACAAACCGTTGAAAGGCGCAGACGCCCGACTACTATGGAGGCGCGGTGGCCAAACGCACTCACCACAATGCATGGAATGAAGTCTACGCTCTCATCCTTCTCGGGACCGGAACGTTGCTCTTCCTTGCCCTGATCTCCTACGTCCCGAAGGACATCCCGACTTGGTTCCCGCTCCTTAATTCCACCTCGTCGCCGAACCGGCCCGCGCAGAATTTTCTCGGCCCGCTCGGCGCGGTCGGCGCGGGCATTTGCTATTTCCTGATCGGCGCGGCCTCCTATCTCCTCGCCGCGACGCTGCTCGGTTTTGGCGCGGCGAAACTTTTTCACGGCGAGCTGAAAGTCAGCCGGCGCGTCGGCTGGATTCTGCTTTTCGTCGCCTCGGGCGCGTGCCTCCTGCACTTGCAGCCGTGGGTTCTGCACGGCTGGCGGCGCGAGTTTAAAATTCAGGGACCCGGCGGCTGGGTCGGCTACTTTTTCGGCCGTCATATTTTCCGCCTCGCGCTCGGCAAAGGCTCCGTCATCGTCCTCGCCGGTCTTTACCTGACGAGTCTCATTCTCATGACCGGTCTGCGGCCGATCCATGTCCTGCGGCAAAGCGTGCTTGCGACCAAACGCGCTTTCGTCGCCATTCGTCTTTGGTTGCTTCGGCGGCGGATGCGCAAGACCGACCTGAAAGGCCAGCTCGAGATCAGCCAGCAGCAGATCGCGAAAAAGCAACGCGCGCTCGAGAAAAGTTTGCGCAAGAAAGGCGCGCCCGTTCCGGCGCCGCCGGAAGTGATGCTGGAGGAATTTGCGAACCGTCCAGAGCCGAAGGTGGTCGATACCACCGCGTTGCCGGCTGATCTGCCACCAGCAAAAAAGAAACCGTCGCTGGCCGACTTGAAACGCGGCAAGAAGAAGACCTCCGCAGCGGAACCGGCGCTCTCGACGGCGCAGGATTTCGACGCGGAGAATTACGAGCTTCCCGGGATCGATCTGCTCGAGGAACACGACAGCGCCGGCCGCGTCGCCGCCGATCCAGCGGAACTCGCCGAGATCCAGCAGACGCTGATCGAAACGTTAGGCCAATTCGGCATCCAGGTGGCGCCGGGCGACATCACGAAAGGTCCGACGATTACCCGCTACGAAGTCTATCCCGCGAAAGGTGTGCGCGTGGACAAGATCGTCAGTCTCGAGCGCGACCTCGCCCGCGCCACCCGCGCGGAGCGGATCAACATCCTCGCGCCGATCCCCGGCAAAGACACCGTTGGCATCGAGTTGGCGAATTCCCGCAAAGTGAAAGTCACGCTCCGCGAGCTGCTGCAATCGGAAGATTGGAACGCGAGCACCGCGAAACTTCCGATCGCACTCGGGAAGGACGTTTACGGCAAAACGATCATCGCCGACCTCGCGCAGATGCCGCATCTGCTCGTCGCGGGCACGACCGGTTCCGGCAAAAGCGTCTGCATCAACGCGCTCATCGCGAGCATGCTTTACCGGTTCACTCCGGATCAGCTCCGCTTCATCATGATCGATCCGAAAGTGGTCGAGATGCAGGTTTACAACACGCTCCCGCACCTCGTCATCCCGGTCGTAACCGACCCAAAAAAAGTGCTCCTCGCGCTTCGTTGGGTGATCGATGAGATGGAGAAGCGCTACAAAATTTTTGCGAAAGCCGGCGTGCGCAACATCACCAGTTTCAACGCGCGTCCGCCGAAGAAAACGCAGAAGGAACTCGAGGCCGAAGGTCTCGCGCCGGCTGCGCCTAACGACAGCGAAAACGAAAGCGACGCGCCGCCAATGACCGTTCGCCGCGATGACGAGCTGATCATTCCCGATCACATGAGTTACATCGTCGTCATCATCGACGAGCTCGCGGACCTGATGCAGACCGCACCGGCCGACGTCGAGAGTGCAATCGCGCGGATCACGCAGATGGCGCGCGCGGCCGGTATCCACCTCATCGTCGCCACGCAGACGCCGCGGGCCGATGTCATCACCGGCGTGATCAAGGCGAACATCCCGAGCCGGATCGCGTTCCAAGTCGCGAGCAAGATCGACAGCCGGGTCATCCTCGATGAAAACGGCGCGGATCGATTGTTAGGCCAGGGCGACATGCTTTATCTGCCGCCGAGCACTTCGCGGCTGATCCGTGCGCAAGGCGTGCTCGTGACTGACGAGGAAATTACCCGGCTGGTCGACTTCGTGAGCGCGCAAAGTTCGCCCACTTTCGACCTCGCGGCGCACGAGCAGATGACTTCGAGCGCCGCGCCGGAAGATGATGTGACCGAGGAAGACGAAGAGCTGGTCGAGAAATGTCTCGAGATCATCCGGCAGGAAAAACGCGCCTCGACTTCGCTCCTGCAACGCCGGCTCCGGCTCGGCTACACCCGCGCGGCCCGGATCGTTGATATTCTGGAGCAGCGCGGCATATTGGGCCCCGGCGAAGGCGCGAAGCCGCGCGAGATTTTGGTCGATCTCGATGCCGCCGTCTGATGCCGAATTCCCAGATGGAAGCTCTCGGCGACAAACTCAAACAGGCGCGTCTCGCGCGTAAAATCACGCTCGAGGAAGCCTCGCGGGTGACGAAGATTCGCCCGTCGCGCATCGCCGAGATCGAGCAGGAGGACTTCTCCAGTTTTCCCAGTCTCGCCTACGCGAAAGGCTTCCTGCTGATCTACGGGAAATTCCTCGAAGTCGACGTCACGCCATATCTGGACGCGTTTGAAATTTCCGATCGCGTGACCGTCGACGGCTATTCCTATCTGCAGGATAACGGGCCGACCGCGCCGGCACCGATCGTGCGCCGGCAAGCGCGCAAAAGCCCGGCCTTCATGCCGTTTGTCATCGCCGTCGCCGTACTCGTGATCGGGGTGTGGATGATCAAACTTTTGCTCAACCTGCAGCGCATCACGCCGCCCCGGGAGCATGCGCCTAACGATCTTGCGCCGGCGCTCTCGGCGACGCCTTTTAGCCCGTCGCCCAGCCAGCAACTGGTCGCCCCGCGGGCCGAAGCGGTCGAAGGCACGCCTGCGAGCGAAGCCGGAGTCGCTCCAGCGAGCCCGGCGACTGCGAGCGCGACGCCGGTAATCATTGCGACGCCTTTACCGCTGCATCCCGCGCCGAGGGAACCGGAAGTGCGCCGCGCCCAGCCAGTGCATCCCGAAGACCTGCCGACGACGCCGCGGCCTCACAATTGAAAGCCGCGCCGCCAACCAAGCCGCCGCGTCGCCTAACGACTGTCGGGATGGTGAGCCTCGGCTGCGCCAAGAATTTGGTCGACGCTGAGATCATGCTCGGAAGCGTCCGCGCACAGGGAATGGAAATCACGCCGCACGCCGAGGAGGCCGACGTCCTCGTAGTGAACACCTGCGCGTTTATCGATTCCGCGAAGGAGGAATCGATCGAGGCGATCCTCGAGGCGCATCAAAATCGCGGCCTGGCGAAACGGCCTAACCAAAAGCTGATCGTGAGCGGCTGCATGTCGCAGCGTTTCGCCGCCGAGCTGCGCGCGCAATTGCCGGAAGTGGACGCTTTCATCGGGCTCGACCAGGTCCGCGAGCTTGGGCCGATCATTGAACGGGTCGTTAGGCAAAACGAAGACCGCGGCCTCAACCTGGTGACCGCGAAGCCGACTTACATTCCCGATTGGGACACGCCGCGTTTCCGGCTTACGCCGGCGCACAGCGCCTACCTGAAAATCGCGGAGGGCTGCAATCATCCCTGCAGTTTTTGCGTCATCCCGCAAATGCGCGGTCGCCATCGCAGCCGGCCGCCAGCTTCGGTCCTCGCCGAGCTTCGCGGGCTCGTCGCCGAGGGCGTGAAAGAAATCAACCTGATTAGTCAGGACACGACTTATTACGGGATGGACCTTTGGGAACAAAAGGCCGGGCCGCGCCAGCCGGTTGATTCGTCGCGCGGGCTCACGCTCTCGGCTTTGCTCCGCGAGATGGAGGAGGTGCCGGGCGATTTTTGGGTGCGGTTGCTCTACACCCATCCGGCGCACTGGAGCGATGAACTCATCCAGACGATCGCGCAATGCCGGAAAGTCGCGCGCTACATCGACATGCCGCTACAACATATCGACGAGGCGATGCTCGGCCGGATGCGCCGCGAAACTTCGCGACAACATATTGAGGATTTGATCGTTAGGCTGCGGGCGGGGATTCCCGGGATCGCGCTGCGCACGACCTTCATCGTCGGCTTTCCCGGCGAGACGGAAGCGGAGTTTGAGGCGCTCCTGGAATTTATCGAGCGCGTCCGTTTCGAGCGGCTCGGGATTTTCAAGTACTCGCAGGAAGAAGGCTCGCGGGCGGCGAAGATGCCGGGACAACTTCCGGCGTCGGTAAAAAATGCGCGTTATCGCCGGGCGATGACCCTGCAACAAAAAATCGCGCGCGAGATTGCCGCCGCCCAAGTCGGCCGCGAGCTCCGCCTGCTGGTGGATCAACCGTTGATCGCGCGCACGGAGGCGGACGCGCCCGAGGTGGATTGCCGGGTGCTGCTGAGCGAAGCGGCGCCGGTGGGCGAGTTCATTTGGCGAACAATTCGCGGCACCCGCGGCTATGATTTATACGCTGGAGCAGATTGATGGTTGACAGAGGGCGCGGTCTTTTGCAAAAAGCATCGCAATTTTACGCACAAAGTCCTACGCTCAAAAAATAATGGCTGATTTGCACGAACCGAAAAAAGAGACCGTTCGAATAACTCTACCCCCGCGGACACCGATCAAACTCGCGACTGAAAACAAGGAAACGGTGCGGATCAATTTGCCCGGCCGGCCGCCCGGTGTGGGGTCGGCGCCGGGACGTGCGCCGGGCTCCAGTCCGGCGCCACTACGTCCGCCGCTGCGGCCGCCGTCGGGTGGTCCGGTTCGCCCGCCGCCTCCGCTCGCGCCCCGCCCGCCTGCACCCGTCGGCGGAGCGGCCGCCTCGAGACCACCCGCGCCTCCCATGTCGCGCCCGCCCAGCGCACCCCCGCGTGGGCTGACTCCGCCGCCTTTGCGGCCACCCGTCCCAGTTCCACCCGCGCCGGCATCGGGCGGTTCGACTCCGCCAACGGAAGCGCTTCGCCCTCCGCCAACGGAAGCGCTTCGCCCACCGCCCACGCCGGCTGCGGCTGTGCCTTCGGGTCTACGGCCGCCACCGTCCCGTCCGCCGCTCGCGCCCGCGTCCTCCGCCGCGGTCGAGACTCCGGCCCCGGGGTCGCGGGCGACCACCAGGATTTCCAGGCCGGAGACGGCATCGGAGATTTCGACGCCTGTGGTTGCGCCGGAAGTAACGAGCAAGCCTTCGCCACTTGCGCCGATCAAGGCAGCGCTCGAGCCCGTCCCGCCGGCTACGCTTTCACCGCCTCCGCTGGCGCCCGTTCCGCCAAGCCAGCTTTCGCCCGCCGCCACCCAGAAACTGAGTCCTCCGCCACCCCCGAAAACGGAAACGGCGCAACGTGCCGCCACGCCTGTCGGCCGCAAGGAGACCGCGCGAATCACCCCGATCCCGGATTCGCCGATGAAGGCGACGGTGAAGCTCGCGCCGATCCCGCCTCCGCCGGTGCCTCCCGCCGGGGTTGTGCGCCCAGTGCCGGTGACAGTTGCCAGTCCGCCGCCAGTGGCTTTAGTTGAAGCAGTGCCAGCAGCTTTTTGCTGGTCTCTCCTCGGCGTTTCGGCGCTGATGCTGCTCGTTCAACTCTGGAATTATTTCTCCTAAAAACTCATGGAAAACTCTGCCGCGGTAACGATCGACGAAGCGAACTTTGACAGTGAAGTGACCAAAAGCACGCAGCCGGTGCTGGTGGATTTCTGGGCCGAATGGTGCGGCCCCTGCAAAATGATCTCGCCGATTCTCGATGAGATCGCGAAGGAGAAAGCCGGTTCCGTGAAAGTCGCGAAGGTGAACGTGGACGACAATCAGAGTTTATCTGCCCGCTATAATGTGCGCGCGATCCCGACGCTGCTGTTCTTCAAGAACGGTGAACTGCGCGACCAGGTCACCGGCATGACGAGCAAGAAGGATTTGCTCAATCGGCTGGAAGCGCTGGCGTAAGGGATTGGCGCGCGCGCGCCCCGATTTCCCGCAAACTTCGACCGGGCGCGGAAGCGGTTTCTCGACCTTGGCGGCGCGCTTGGTGTTCCGGAAGATCGGCCCGGCAGAGGCCGTGCGCCCGGCGCGGCTCGAACGCGCAACCTACAGCTTCGGAGGCTGTCACTCTATCCAGTTGAGCTACGGGCGCAGTGGAGTCGGGAGTATAGCGGCCGCGACTTGAAAGACAACTCGACTGGCCGTCACCCGCGGAATCTTTTTGCCTAACGAATAAAGGACAAGTCCCCGTCAGTTAAGGAAGGCGGCGGCCGCTTCCACGCGGAAGGCCGCCGCCGCCTTGCCTTCGAAACGCAAAGGATTGCGTAGCAAAGTCAGCTCGCGCGTCGGCGCCGGGCGGGCAAAAGGCAACGCCACACAGCCGCGGGTGAATTCCGTCCCGGCCATCATCGCCGGGATGACCGTGACTCCGATGCCGGTCGCCACCATGCTCGCGATCGTCACCAGTTGAGCGCCTTGGAGCACCACCTCCGGCTTCAGGTTATTTTCGGCGAGAAGCTGCCGGACTTTCGTCGAGAGCGAATGCACCGAGTGGAGGAGGAGAAACTTCTCCTGGGCCAGATCGCTCCACTTGATCGCTTTCTTGCGCGCCAGCCGGTGGTTCTCCGGCACCAGTAAAAACAGCGCCTCCTCACCGAGCGAATGCCGCTCCAGGGTCGGCGGCTCCTCGCCGGACGACGCCAAGACCACGTCGAGCGTCCCGTCCTCGAGTCGTTGCGCCAGCTTGTCCGTCGTGTCTTCGAATAACTCGAAGGTGACCTTCGGATACCGTTGCTGAAACTCCCGGATCAGCCGAGGCAGCACATAGAGCGCGATCGACGGCACCGCGCCGACCGAGAGCCGTCCCGCCACTTCTTCCTCGAGCGCGGCCACGCAGCGACGGGCGTCGGCGATTCCGACGAGGATCTGCCGCGCATAACCGAGGAGACAGCGCCCGGCTTCGGTGAGAACAACCGCGCGCGGCAAACGGTCAAACAATTGCTGGTCCAGCTCCGCTTCCAGCTTCTGGATTTGCTGGCTCAGCGCCGGCTGCGAGACATGCTCGCGGGTCGCCGCATGCGAGAAGCTGCCCTCTTCCGCGACGGCGATGAGGTAGCGGAGCTGATGAATCTCCATGGTCCGATATTCCGCTGCGGATGGCTCTTTGTCGAAAGGCCGGCGCGGCCTGATGATTTCGCCGCAGCGCGAGCTGGCCGCAACGTCAGATCCACAACGTCCGGTCGAACGTGCGGTACTGGATCGCCTCGCTGACGTGATCGGGCGAGATTGCTTCCACGCCTTCGAGGTCGGCGATCGTGCGCGAGACTTTCAGGATTCGATCATAAGCGCGGGCACTCAGGTTCAGCTCGGTCATCGCGATCCGGATCAGATCCTGCGAATCGTCGCCCAGTTTGCAATGCGCCTTGATCTGGCGCGAGGTCATGCGCGCGTTGCAGGTCGTCTTTTTCTCGGTCGCGAAACGCGCCTGCTGGCGTTCCCGCGCCCGGCCGATCCGCTCCCGGATCGCGTCCGATTTTTCCTCCGCGCGATCGCTCGAAATGTCGCGGTATTCCACCGCCGGCACTTCGATATGAAGGTCGATCCGATCGAGCAGCGGACCCGAGATGCGCTGGCGATAACGCTGCACCTGCACCGGGCTGCAGCGGCACTCGCGTTTCAAGTCGCCGAAATAGCCGCACGGACAGGGATTCATCGCCGCCACGAGCATGAACTCGGACGGAAAAGTCACCGTTCCCGCCGCCCGCGTGATCGTGACGCGGCCGTCCTCGAGCGGCTGGCGCATCACCTCGAGGGTCGAGCGTTTAAACTCCGGCAGCTCATCGAGAAAGAGGACGCCGTTATGCGCGAGACTGACTTCGCCGGGCGCGGGCGTGGCCGAGCCGCCTAACAATCCGACGTCCGAAATGGTGTGATGCGGCGAGCGAAACGGCCGGGTCGCGACAAAGGCCCGCTCCGCGCCTAACAATCCCGCGATGCTGTGAATTTTCGTCGTCTCGATGGCTTCCTCCAGCGCCATCGGCGGGATGATCGTGGCGATCCGTTTCGAGAGCATCGATTTGCCGGAACCGGGCGGTCCGATCATGAGGATGTTATGCCCGCCGGCGACCGCGACTTCGACCGCGCGCTTCACATGGCCCTGTCCTTTCACGTCGGCGAAATCCACGTCGTAGCTCTGGTGGTTGGCGAAAAATTCGTTCCAATCGCCCCGCACCGGGGTGAGTTGTTTTTCTCCCCTAACGAATTGAAAAGCCTGCCGTAGATTCGGCACGCCATAGACGTCGATTCCGGCGACCATCGCGGCTTCGCGCGCGTTCGCCTCCGGCACGACGACGGCGCGTTTCCCGCGCCTCCGCGCCTCGAGCGCGACCGGGAGCACACCCTTCACCGCGCGGACCGCGCCGTTCAGCGCCAGCTCGCCAACGAAACAAAAGTCCGCGAACAGGTCGTCCTCGATTTCCTGCGCGGCGGCGATCATGCCGAGCGCGATCGGCAGGTCGAAGCTCGGCCCTTCCTTTTTCACATCGGCCGGCGCGAGATTGATCGTCGTCCGCCCGCGCGGCCAATAGTAGCCGCTGTTCGCAACCGCGGTGGTGACGCGGTCACGGCTTTCTTTCACCGCGGTATCGGGCAGACCGACGACCACGATGGACGGCGGACCACCGGCGGCGTTGACCTCGATCTCGACTTCGTAGGCATCGACGCCGAGGACCGCAGCGGAGTAAATCCTGGAGAGCATCGAGTGGTGAGAGTGGGAGAAGTTGGCGCCGAGCGCAAGGTCATCCCGAGCGAAGCCGAGGTATCTCCGAAAGGTCTCGCGCCGAACGCCGGCTAAACGCTCGCGAGCGCTTCGTCGAGCACGGCGAGGATGAAATCGGCATCCTGTTGGTGGAGGCACATCGGCGGTGAAAACCGGACCGTCTGACCATGCAGGCCGCCTTTGCCTAACAATAAGCCAAGCTCCCGGCTGCGCTCCAACACCTGCGCGGATTCCGCCTTTGCCGGCTCCTTCGTCGCGCGATCTTTCACCAGTTCGATCCCGACCATCAGGCCTTTGCCGCGAACGTCGCCGATCAGGTTATGCTTCTCTTTCAAGCGCTGCGAGCCCGGCGGCCAGGTGCCTGCCTAACGACAGCGCATTCGCCTGCAACTTCTCGCGCTCGATCACTTCCAGGACCGCTTTGCCCAGGGCGCAGACCACCGGGTTGCCGCCGAAGGTATTGAAGTGAATCCGTTGCTGCAGCGCGGCCGCGATTTTCGGCGTCGTCACGACCGCGGCCAGCGGCGCGCCGTTGCCGATGCCTTTCGCCATCGTGACGATGTCGGGAATCACGCCCTGCGTTTCGAAGCCCCAGAAATGCGTGCCGGTGCGGCCGAAGCCAGTCTGCACTTCATCGGCGATGCAAACGCCACCGGCGGCGCGGACATGCTCGTAGACATGCTGGAGATAGCCCTCGGGAAAAACCACGCAGCCGCCGACACCTTGGATCGATTCGGCGATAAAACCGGCGATCTGACCGGGCGTCGCGAAGTCGATCAGATCCTTGACGTCGTCGGCATATTTGCGGCCGGCCTCCGTATCGTCGCGGCCGTAGGCACCGCGATATGTGATATGGCGCCATCGCGTGGTGCACGCCGAAGCTGTGCGGCACGTTAAATTTCCAGGTGCGATGCGCCGTTACTCCCATGCCGCTGGCGTTGCCGCCGTGATAGGCATTGCGCAGCGCGATCAGGTCATAGTTACCCGTGTAGGCGCGCGCCATCAGCAACGCGAGGTCGTTCGCTTCCGAGCCGGAGTTCACGAAATAACAGACCTTCAAGTCGCCCGGCATTTTCGCGGCGAGTGCTTCGGCGTATTCGGCGATGTTCGGGTGCAGATAGATCGTGGTGGAATGTTGCAGGAGCTCGTTCTGTCGTCGCGCGGCCGCGACCACATCCGGATGACAATGCCCGACGCTGATCGTGACGATGCCGCCGAGCGCGTCGAGATAACGCCGCCCGGTTTCGTCCCAGACGTATTGCATTTTCCCCTCCACGATCGTGAGCGGCTTTTTGTAGTAGAGGAAAATCCCCGGGTTCAGGAATTGTTTGCGCAGCCGGAGGATTTCGTCGGGCGAAGGTCCTTGGTAAGGCTCCGGCTGGAAAGCGAAGGGTGGCAGTTGTGGTGCAGACATGGTTATACTCGTTAGGCAGGGTCGGGCAGGAGCTTGCGCCCGGCCAGGTAAAGGACAAAGGCGAGCGCGAACCCCACGAACCAGGCATAATGATAGAGCGAAACAAAAAGCGGCGCGACGGAAGTTTCCGGCCACGCTTTGATCGTGACGAGGAAGCCGGGAAGATTCGGCAGCACACTGAGCACGAGCGCCGTCATCGCCACGCCGCTGAAGCCGCCGGTATAACGATAACGGCCGTCGCTCCGGTAAAGATCCTCGACCACGAGCTGCCGTTTCCGGTGGACGAAGTAATCCGCGATCATGATTCCGCCGATCGGGCCTAACAATGCGCTGTAGCCGATCAGCCAGGTGAAAATGTAACCACTCGGATCGGCGTAAAGTTTCCAGGGAAACATCAGGATGCCGATGATCCCGGTGATGATGCCGCCGGCGCGGAAGCTGATCAGGCGCGGCGCGAGATTGGAAAAATCGTTCGCCGGCGAGACGACATTGGCCGCGATATTCGTCGAGAGCGTCGCCAGCGCGAGAGTGATGAGGGCAATGATGGAAAGGACCGGGCTGTGGAAGCGTTCCATCAATTGCACCGGATCCCAGATCGCCTTGCCGAAGACCACGACGGTGGCGCTGGTCACGGCGACGCCGATGAAGGCGTAGAAGGTCATCGAGAGGGGCAGCCCGAGCGCCTGGCCGGCGAGCTGGTCGCGCTGGGAGCGGGCGAAGCGCGAGAAGTCCGGGATGTTCAGCGAGAGCGTCGCCCAATAGCCAACCATCGCCGTGAGCCCCGCGGCAAAGACCGGCCAGAATTCGCGTAACGAGTGAAATTTCGAAGGCTGGGCGAAGATCGGCCCCCAGCCTTTCGCGGCGAAGTAAGCCCAAAAAAGCAGCCCGAGCCCGGTCAGGATAAGGAAAGGCGCGGCAAAAATTTCGAGCCACTTAATCGAGTTCATTCCCTTGATGATGACGAAAAGATTGATCGCCCAGAAGATGAGGAAGCAGGCGAACTCGCCTAACGAAATCCCCATTATCGGAAGTGCCGTCTTTTGTCCGGGGTCGAAGCCGAAAACAATCGCCGCCATCGCGTAGATCGCGGCGCCGCCGATCCAGGTCTGGATGCCGAACCAGCCGCAGGCCACGAGCGCACGCATCAGCGCCGGGATGTTGGCGCCTAACGTTCCAAAGGACGAGCGGATCAGCACCGGGAAGGGAATCCCGTAGGCCGTCCCGGGGTGCGCGTTCAGAGTCATCGGGATGAGCACGATCAGATTACCGAGAAAAATCGTCAGCACCGCCTGCCGCCAGCTCATCCCTTGCTCGATCAGACTGCTCGCGAGGGTGTAGGTGGTGATGCAGATCGCCATCCCGACCCAGAGCGCGGCAATGCTCCACATCGACCAGGTCCGCTGCTCGACCGGAACGGGTGCGAGATCGTCGTTGTAGAGCCGGCTCTCCTGCAATGCGGCGACCGGCGGTTCCATCAGTTGGAGTTAGGAGTGCGACGCCGCATCCTGCGGATTAACCACGATACGCTGCACACTTTCCAGGCTGACCAAGCCAAAGATCACGGCCGCCACCGCACCGCCCGCAAAGTCCGCGACGAGGTGAATCCAGAGATTACCGACCGCATTCAAACCCATGGCCGTGATCCCGACCGCAATCGCGGGATTAAAGGCGCCGCCCGAATAGCTACCCAGCGCGAAGGCCATCGAGACAACGGTAAAACCAATCGCCAGCCCGTAGAAAGAGTTATTCGAGTTAGCCTTGGCGGTGGCCACGTTCAGGACCACGAAAGCAATCGCGAAGGTGCCGAGAAACTCCGCAATCAGTGCCCGCGTAGGATTACCAATCTCCATCGCGGTCACCGGCGGATAACCCTTCAGGAAGAGCACGAGACAGGCCGCCGCCAGCGCGCCGGCGATCTGCCCGATGAGATAGCCGGGAACATCTGCCGCGGACATTTTGCCGCGCATCCAGACTGCGAGCGTCACGGCCGGATTGAGATGGCCGCCAGAGATATGACCGGTCGCGAAAATCATCACCATGAGCACCGAGCCGATCGCGAGCGGCGGGATCACCCCGCTCGCGCCATTGATCACAGTGCAGCCGACGGTGAGCACGAAAAAGAACGTCCCGATAAACTCACAGATATATTTGTTCATGGCGGACCTGATAACTGACCGGCTGGCAGGAGGCGAGATAAAACTGATCCCGGCCGCCTCTTACCGGCCGCCCCGCTATTTCTTCACGGCCTCGAGCATCGTCCCGCGGCAGCAAGTGCTGCCGCAGTTGCAACGAAAGTAGGACTCCAGTTTTTTTGTCCGGCGCTCCGCCGGCT
Source organism: uncultured Verrucomicrobiae bacterium (assembly GCA_963831805.1). GTDB lineage: Bacteria > Verrucomicrobiota > Verrucomicrobiia > Chthoniobacterales > UBA10450 > Palsa-1392. Next base: position 1,416,285 of record CAWHRN010000005.1, read on the forward strand.
CGAGGCAGTAGTCGTAGAATAACTCCTCACCCTTCTTTAAGCTGCGCAAAGCGAGCACGTAGATTCGCCCGCGGCGTTCGTCGGTCTCGCAATTTGGTTCGCAGGAGTGATTGATCCAGCGCGCTTCATTCCCGCCGACCGCGGCGTTGATCACGTTTCCATCCTCGAGGGAAAAAAAGAAGGTGTGATGAGGGTTGGAAGGATCGTGCGGCGGTAGTTCCTGTGCGTCTTTCCACGGGATCCGCTCGCCGGTGTATTCGATAATCCGCGACCCTTTGCGGATGTCGCGCATCGCGAAAACGCCCTTGCCGTGGACGCCGGATTTTCCCACTCGTATATTTGTTGCCGGCGCAGTGGCCGCCTCCTTTTTCCGTGATGCCATAAGAGCGAGCGACTCTATCCGTTCTCCGGGGCGACGGCAACAGACGTGAACCGCGGCGCGCTTTTATGGCGCGCGCCTACCTTGCCTTCGCCGATTCGCCCGAGCATCTCCTGCGCTCCGATACTGATGAGAAAAGCCGGTGCCTAACGAGTCAAGAATGGTTCGGCGTGCGGGCGAGGAACCTGCCCCGTCCCGCTTCGCCGACAAACTTCCCATCCCGCGCCGCAACCCTGCCGCGCACCGTGACGACCTGGGGACGTCCCTCGATCGCGAAGCCTTCGAAGGAGTTGTAGTCGAGATTCATCTGGTGGGTCTTGGCCGAGATCGTTCCGTGGTAATTCGGATCGTAGACCACGAGGTCGGCATCACTGCCTAGTTGGATGGTTCCCTTGCGCGGGAAGAGTCCGAAGATTTTCGCGGCGTTGGTGCTCGCCGTCGCGACGAACTGGTGCAGATCAATTCGACCGCTTTTCACGCCGTGGGTGAAGTAGAGATTGATCCGATCTTCCAGCGACGGAATTCCGTTCGGTATCTTCGTGAAATCATCTCGACCCATGATTTTCTGGGTCGCGAAATCGAATGGCGCGTGATCGGTCGCGAGCGTGGAGATAAACCCCTGGCGCAAGCCGTTCCATAAGACCTTCTGGTTACTCTTATCGCGCAGCGGTGGTGACATGACGTACTTCGCACCTTCGAATTCTGCCTTTTCCGCGTCGGTGCGATCGAGCAGGAGGTATTGAATGAAGGTCTCAACCCAGACTCGCACGCCGCGCGCCTGGCCACGGATCGCTTCGCGCAAAGCTTCGCGGCAACTCAGGTGAACAATGTAAACATGGGCGCCGGTTAGCTCGGCGAACGTCATCAGGTGATGCACGCCTTCCGCTTCGACCGCCGGCGGGCGGCTCCAGTAATGCCATTCCGGACCGGTCTTTCCTTCGGCGAGCAGTTTCCTTTGCAGCTCCTGGATCAGGTCCGGGTTTTCGCAGTGCGCGGTTATGATTACGCCGAGTGACCGGGCTAACTTCAGAGTCTTGTAGAGTTCCTCATCAGTAACCCCGAACGCGCCTTTGTAGGCGAGGAAGACTTTGAAGCTGCACACCCCGCGACGCACGATCTCGCGAAAGTCGGCTTCCGCTTCTGCATCATAGCGGGTCACGCCCATGTGAAAGCTGAAGTCACAGGCGCTCGCGCCGGCAGCTTTGCCGAGCCAAAGCTCGAACGCTTCCAGCGGCTTCTCGTTGCGTCCGGGACAGATCATTTCAATGAAAGTCGTCGTCCCGCCCACGAGCGCCGCCCGGCTGGCCGTCTCATGGGTGTCCTTCGCGAACGTGCCCATGAACGGCAGATAGATATGGACGTGCGGATCGATGAAGCCGGGGAAGACATACTTACCGCTCGCGTCGATCACTTCGGCGTCGTGCGGAACATCCAGGTCGCGGCCGATCCGGGTGATCGTTTCGTCTTCGCAGAAGATGTCGGCGACGTAGCGTTCGCTCGCGGTGACGATCTCGCCGTTCTTGATGATGAGACTCATTTACTTTTTCCAGACATCGCCGACGCCTTCGCCGAACCAGCGGATGCTGACGACTTTTTGCTGAGTGTAGAACTGAACACCTTCCTTCCCTTGAATGTGGAGGTCGCCGTAGAAGGAGTCGTCCCACCCGGTAAACGGAAACATCGCCATCGTCGCGGGCACGCCGACATTGATCCCGACCATGCCGGCTTTGACCCGGTGCTTGAACTCGCGCGCGGCTCTGCCGGAGTTGGTGAAAATAGCGGTCCCGTTGCCGTAGGCGGACTTGTTCGCGAGCTCGATGGCATGATCGAGATCATCCATGCGCATCACGTTCAGGACCGGGCCGAAGACCTCTTCCCGCGCGATGGTCATCTCGTTCTGCACTTGGTCGACGATCGTGGCGCCGACAAAGAATCCGTCAGGCGCTTCGGCGATGCGGGCATTGCGACCGTCGCAAATAACTTTCGCGCCTTCCTGCTCGCCGCTGGCGACGAGACTCAGGACGCGGTCGCGATGTTGCGCGGTGATGACCGGTCCCATGTCGGGCTGGGCGGCCTGATCGGTGGGACCGACTCTGATTGCGCGCGCGGCCTCGACTAACGAGGGAAGCATTCTCTCGGCCGCTTCGCCCACGGCCAGCGCGGTCGAGCCAGCCATGCAGCGTTCGCCGGCGCAGCCGAAGGCTGCGGTCGAAAGAGCTTCGATGGTATGGGAGATGTCGGCATCGGGCATGATCACGATGTAGTTCTTTGCGCCGCCGTTGGCCTGGACGCGTTTGCCGTGGCGGGTGCCGGTTTCGTAAATGTATTTCGCGACCGGCGATGAGCCGACGAAGGAAATCGCCCGCACTTTCGGATGAGTGAGCAGCGCATCGACACAGGCGCGACCTCCGTGGACGATGTTAAGCACACCTTTGGGCAGCCCGGCTTTCTCGAGTAGCTCAACGAGATAGATCGCGGTGAGCGGGACCTTCTCGCTCGGCTTAAGAACAAAGGTGTTGCCGCAGGCGAGCGCGAGCGGGAACATCCACATCGGCACCATCGCGGGAAAGTTGAATGGCGTGATGCCGACACAGACGCCAAGCGGCTGCAGGAGTGTCTCACAGTCAACCCCGCGCGCGAGGTTTTCCAGCGTGTCGCCCATCAGGAGTGTCGGGATGCCGCAGGCGTACTCGATGTTTTCAATGCCGCGATAGACGCTGCCACGCGCTTCCGCGAGCGTCTTGCCGTGCTCTCGGGTGACGAGCTGACAGATATGATCGAAATTTTCTTCGACCAGTTGGCGATAGCGAAAGAAGAGCCGCGCACGTTCAACCGGCGGAGTCTCGCGCCACGCGGGAAAGGCGGCGGCGGCGGCTTCGACCGCTTCGCCGACCAAGTCTTCGCCGCAGAGCGGGACCTCGGCGATGACCTCGCCGGTGGAGGGGTTGTAGACCGGCGAAGTTTCGAGGTCGGATAGCTCTGCGCCATTCGCCACCGATGAAGGACGGGGCAGCTTTCCAGTTTACTGTTAACCATAAGAGTTAGGGATGCGGCGGGAAAGTGGTGGCAGCGCCGACCGCGAGGCCATGCTCCTGGTATTCGGACCAACTCAGTGTGGCCGGCCGTTTTCGACGCTCGACCATGGTGATGCACTTGTCCACCGGGCAGACGAGCGAGCAGAGGTTGCAGCCGACGCATTCTTGTTCCTTGATCTCGGGAACCGGTTTGCCGGGGACGCGGCCGGGCCCGAGGCCGTGGCCGTGCGGGATCGACGAGGTCGATGGCCTGATGCGCGCCGTCCTCGCAGGCGATGTAGCAGAGGTTGCAGCCGATGCATTTGTCGTAGTCGATCTTGGCGATCCGTTTGTAGTTGCAGGTCGAGCGTCTCCCAGTTCTGCACGGCGGGCGACGGCGCGGCCGAGAGCTCGTGACAGGCTCTTGAAACCCTTGGCGTCGAGATAGTCATTCAGGCCCTCGATCATGTCTTCCACGATGCGGAAGCCGTAATGCATGATCGCGGTGCAGACCTGGACGTTGGTCGAACCAAGCGCGATGAACTCGGCGGCGTCGCGCCAGGTGGTGATGCCGCCGATGCCGGAAATCGGCAGTCCGACTTCGGGGTCGGACGCGCAGCTTTGGACCATGTTGAGTGCGATCGGTTTCACCGCCGGGCCGCAGTAACCGCCATGCGAGCTCAAGTCCGCCGACGTAAGGCTCGGGCACGAAGGTGTCGAGGTTCACCTGCGTGATGCTGTTGATGGTGTTGATGAGCGAGATGGCGTTGGCGCCGCCGCGTCTGCGCGGCGCGCGCGGCGTAGGTGACGTCGGTGATGTTGGGCGTGAGCTTCGACGATGACCGGGATGGTCGCGACTTCCATCACCCAGCCGACAATTTTTTCGGCGACGGCGGGCTGCTGGCCGACGGCGGAGCCCATGCCGCGCTCGCACATGCCGTGCGGGCAGCCAAAGTTCAGTTCGATGCCATCCGCGCCGGCATCGGCGGAGCGCTTGACGAATTCATGCCATTGTTCGCGCGTGTCCACCATGAGCGAGGCGATGACGGCGTGGTTCGGGCCAGCGTTTTTTGACCTCGGCGATTTCGCGGAAGTTTGTTTCCGGCGAGCGGTCGCTGATCAGCTCGATGTTGTTGAAGCCGACCATGCGGCTGTTGCCGCGAATTCGATCGACGAGTAGCGCGAGGAGACGTTGACGATCGGGTCGCCGATGGTTTTCCAGACGACGCCGCCCCAGCCGGCTTCGAACGCGCGATGGGCCTGGTAGGCGGTGTTCGCCGGCGGGCCGGACGCGACCCAGAAGGGATTGGGGGATTTGATTCCGGCGAGATTGATGGATAGGTCAGCCATCGTTAGGGCACTCGGTTCCTCGAGGTAAGCGCGCTCGTGGCCGGCTCGGGATGCGAAACGGGCGAGAGCTCTTCGTATTTTGCTTCCAGCTCGGGAACGCGGATCGGGTTGTCAAGACCGGATCCGACGGGCCCGTTTGGCACGCCCCAGCGCGAAGGCTGGACGGGACCTGCTTTACTCGTTAGGCCAAACATCGGTGGATACCGCGCGCCGCTTTTTTGCCTTCGCCGACTGCGTTGACGACTTCGCGGCCGCCATTCGCGCAATCGCCGCCGGCAAAAACGCGTGGCAGGCTGGTGCGACCGGTTACGGGATCGCGAGCCACTGCGCCGCGCTTGTCAGTTCCAGCTCGGGAAAGACTTCGTTGAGCCAGCCGCGCTGTTTTTGCTGGCCGACGGCTTTGATCACCATGTCGAAGGGCTCGACCAGTTCCGAGTCCTCGATCGGTTCGAGCGCCCCGCTGGAATTGAAGCGCGTCCGGACGAGGCGCAATCCGGTGACGTGGCCGTTTTCTGCGAGCACTTCAAGCGGCGCGCGATGGAAAAGGAAAGTCGCGCCATCGCTTTTCGCGAGGTCGTATTCGAAATCGTAGGCGGACATCTCAGCCTCGCCGCGACGGTAAATGACCACGACTTCGACCGCGCCGAGCCGACACGCCTGGGTGACAGCATCGATCGCGGTGTTGCCGCAGCCGATGACCGCGACGCGCGCACCGACCGGAATCTGCGCCAGCGGCTCGGTATGGATTTTCTCGATGAAGTCGAGCGCGTCGATCACCTCGGGCAACTCCTCTCCAGCGAGGCCGAGAGGACGACCGTCTCCCAGTCCAATTCCGATAAAGATCGCGTCGAAGTCGCGTTCCAATTCCGCGCGGAGGACATCCCGGCCGACCTCGACTCCGCAGCGAAATTCCACGCCTAACGATTTCACCAGTTCCACTTCTTCGAGGCTGACCGCCGGTTTCATTTTGTAATAGGCGATGCCGTAGGTATTCAGTCCGCCGGCCTGCGGCTTTCGCTCGAAAATAACCGCTTGGTGCCCGAGCTGCGCCAGTTCCGCCGCGCAGCCGAGACCGGCCGGGCCGCCGCCGATGATCGCGACGCGCTTGCCGGATTTTGCGGCGGTTATTTTCAACAGCTCCGCGATTTTCCCGCGCGCCTGATCGGTCGCGTAACGCTGGAGCCGGCCGATTTTGATCGGGTCATCGTCGCGATCGAGCATCACACAGGCGCCTTCGCAGAGGACCTCGGTCGGGCAGACGCGCGCGCAGCTCGCGCCGAGGATATTGGCGGTGAGAATGGTGCGGGCGGCGCCGGTCACGTTCCCGGTGCTGATTTTCTTGATGAAAGCGGGCACATCAATCCCAGTCGGGCAGGCGCTGATGCAGGGCGCGTCGAAGCAATAAAGGCAGCGGGCGGATTCGACAAGGGCCTGCTGAGCGGAGTAAGGCGGCGCGATGTCGGCGAAGTTCGCCTCGATCTGCTCTGCGCTTAATTTCGGGCCGAGCGGCATTCTTTATTCCTACTCCTCCTCCTGCTCGTCTTCCTAATCCTAAATTGAAGGGAGCGAGAGAAGGAGGGTTGGTTGACACTCCCGCGCGGCCTTTTAGCTTAGGCCGGTTCAAATGGGAGTCGCCAACGCTTTTCTGCCAGTCGAGATGGAGACCGGCTTGCTTCGTGCCGACGTCGAGCGTCTCGCGCGGATTCTCCTGGAGTTGCAGCGCTGCTTTATCCTGCGTCTCTCGAAGGAGTTGGCCCCGGGGAATGTCTCTTTCTCGCAATACTTCCTGCTCACCTATCTGGACCACATGGAGGTGCTGACAATGTCCGCGATCGCCCAGAAAATGGGTCACACCACCGCGGCAGCGAGCGGGCTCGTCGCCCGGCTGCAAAATCTTGGTTATGTTCTGCGTTCCCACGCCGCGGAGGATCGGCGCAAGGTGATGGTTGTCATCACCCCGCGCGGGTCGGCGCTTGTCCGGCGCATCCGTGAGGAAATGGTTTGCAACCTGACGAAAATCACAGCCCACCTCTCCCCGGGTGAGCAGAAATCGTGGTTGCAAATTTACAGTAAGATATACGATTACTGCCAAAAGAAGGATGCGTGAGGCAGCCGGTTCCGGCGGTTGTCCGCTGGCCCGTTAGGCGAGTGATTCTGTCGCACGCATCCGTTACCACTCTCCGGTCCGCGGTGTCTTCTCGTGAAACCGCAAGCTGATCCTGATATTTCCATGTCTAACCAACCTTTTTATCGCAACCTTCGCGCATTTTCGCCCACGCGGTTTCGCTGGCAGCTCGCTGCGGTGGTCGGCGCCGCCGCCCTCATCGCTCCCGCCTTTGCGGGTACGGAAACCCACCACGAGTCGACTTCCTCCTCCGGCAACACCCGCATTTACACCCTCCGCGGAGCGATCGAGTACCGCTTTTAAGCACAATCCTGCGATTCTGACCGCGATCCAGGAGATCCGGAGGACCAAAGGCGTCCAGATCGAAATGATCTCGCAGGCTTTACCTCACCTCGACGCCACGGCCGCCTTCAATTATAACGATCCCAATTTACGTGGCGGCGGCACGCTCTCCTCTACCGGTGACAGCATCGGCGGCATCACGCCTACCCCTGCGCCCACCGTCACTCCGACCCCGGGCCCGAGCGCTTCACCCGGGACGACGACCCAAAACTTCACGATTTCGAATAACACCTACAATGTTCGCCTGACCGCTTCCCAACTCCTCTACAATGGCTCGGTCGTTCCGAACATTCGCAGTGCGGCCTTCCAGCACGACGCCGCCCTCTTCTCCCTGCGCGCAACGATCGATCGCGTGATCGCGACCGTCCGCCAGCAGTTCTACACGGTCATCTTGAACAAGGCGCTGATCAAAGTGCAGGAGGAATCCGTCGGGCTGCTCGAGAGCCAGTTGAAGGATCAGCAAAACCGTTTCGAGGCGGGTACCGTCCCGCGTTTTAACGTCCTCCAGGCGGAGGTCGCGCTCGCCAACCAACAACCGGGGCTGATCACGGCGCGGAATAATTTCCGGATCGCGCAGATCCAGCTCGCGAAAACGGTCGGGCTCGATTTCGATCCGCACCGGGGCGATCTCGCACCTCTCGAGACGGTCGGTGAGCTGACCTTTGAGCCGCGGGATATCCCGCTCGCGGTTGCGATCGAGCTCGGCAAGGAACGCCAGCCGTTCTTGAAGCAACAGCGCCTCGGCATTCTCGTGCAGGCGGAGAATGTGCGGGCCTCCTACGCGGGTTATCAGCCGACCCTGTCGGCGAACGGCGGCTACGAATTCGAGAGCTCGGAATTTTCCGATAGGATCCGCGACGTGGCGACCGGTTGGTTTTTCGGGGTGACCGGCAGTCTGCCAATCTTCGACGGCTTCCAAACCGCCGGCCAGGTGAAGCAGGCGCGTGCGCTCCTTAGCGAGGCGAAAATCACCTATGACGACGCGGTGCGTCAGGTCGAGCTGGAGGTCCAGCAGGCTTATTCCAATCTGCAGCAGGATCGCGAGCTCTACGACAGCCAGTCGAAGAACGTCGATCAGGCCCGCGAAGCTCTGCGCCTGGCGAGTGCGCGACTTGGCGTCGGCGCGGGTGTCCAGCTCGATGTCTTGAACGCGCAGCTCGCGCTCACCCAGGCGCAGTCGACCCGTCTCTCCGCGCTCGCGGCTTATAACAGCGACCTGGCGGAATTCGATCGCGCGACCGCGACCGATACAATTTACCACGACGACTTCGAGGACCCGATGATGAAAAAGGGGATGCGGACGAAATACACCAAGACCACGGTGCAGGAGTCGCGAGTCGTGAAGCCGTCGGCCAAGTAACCGCGATGGGCGAAGCCGCGCCTGCTCTCGCCGCGGCCGAAGTCGTGGAATCTTTTCCCGCGCTCTGCGAACTCGGATTCGTCAGGCACGGTTTCATCCGGCGCATTCCCGGCATCGACGTCGCGACCGATCGCGCCGCGGCGCTCGCGCGGCTGGAGGAAGTGCATCGCCGGCTGCGGAGCGAGCTCGGTCTCGGCGAAATGCCGTTCGCGACCGCGGAACAGGTACACGGGAGTCGCGTCGCGGTTCTCGCCGAACCCTTTCGGGCTGATTGCTGCGTCGCGGGCGCCGACGGGCTGGTCACGAATCAACCGGGAGTCTCGTTAGGCATTTATGTCGCTGATTGCTGCGCCATTTATCTGGCCGATCCCATCCGGCGCGCGATCGGGCTCGTCCATTCCGGCAAGAAAGGAACCGAACAGGCGATCGTCCTGCGGGCGATCGAGGCGATGGGCGAGCATTTCGACACCGCGCCGGCCGACCTCGTTGTCCAGCTCAGTCCCTGTATCCGGCCGCCGCACTACGAAGTGGATTTCGCCGCGAAAATCGTCGAGCAGGTGGAGAGCGCCGGCGTGACGCAGATCCACGACAGCGGTCGCTGCACAGCTTCCGATCTCGCGCATTACTATTCCTACCGCGCCGAGAAAGGGCGCACCGGCCGCCTGCTCGCGCTCCTTGCGCTCACGAAAGAACCTTTTCGTTGACGCGTCCGGTTCGTCCCGCTACCCGTTAGGCCGTGAAGCGCTGGCAGTTTTTTCTCCTCCTCTTGGTCGGGATCGCCTGTGTTTGTCTCAGCCTGGTGACGATTGTTTTTGCCCGGCAAAACCAGAAGCTCCAGGCGGAAGTGCAGGCTCAGCAGGCCACGATCAACAAAGGCGCGCTCAGCCAGCAGATCGGCGCCAACCTCCTCCGCGAAATGGCCTCCTCCGCGCAGAACGACGAGCGGATGAAGGATCTGCTGAAGCGAACCGGCTACAATTTCTCCGCCAACCCCGCGGCGCCTTTGCCGCCCGCTCCCTGATCATGTCTGAAAGATCAAACGTCGCGGCGCGCGAGTCGCATTACCACGGCTTCTGGCCCGTTTTCCTCATCGGCATGAGCCTGGTGCTCATCCTCGTCTGGGAAATCCAGGTCGCGGTTTACACCCGGAGCAATACCGAGCAACTGCGCGAGCAGCAGCTCCGGGTGGTCGATCAGGCGAAAAAAGTGCAGGGCGAACTCGAGAAAATCGTCCGCGGCCTGGTCGAGCTCTCGAAGACCGATGACGCCGCGAAGACGCTCGTGCAGCGGTTTGGGATCAAGATGAACAACAACGCGATCCTCCCGACCGAGACGCCCGCGCCGTAGTCGTTAGGCGGCTTCGTCCGTCTTCCGCCGCCGCCCGCAAATCCCGCGACGTTTCGCCGCCGCCACAAAATCGAAGAACGCCCGCGCCGGCGCGCTCCAGTTTCGAGTCAGCGCTTCCTCGAGCGCCTGGCTCACGTTCCGTCCACTCTCGTAGAGCAGATGAAATGCCGCCTTAATTTCCGCGCGTTCGTCCGGTCCGTAACCGGCGCGTTTCAAGCCGACCACGTTCAAGCCCGCGACCTTGTTCACTCCCGCGCCGATCACATACGGCGGCAGATCTTTTCCAAAACCCGAAAGACCCTGGGTGATCGCCAGCCGCCCGATCCGTGTGAACTGATGAAAGACGCAACCGCCGCCAAGAAAGACGCCGTCTTCGAGGGTGACATGGCCGCCGAGCAGGCAGTTGTTCGCGATGATCGTCTTGTGGCCGATCGCGCAGTTGTGCCCGATATGCGCGCCGGCCATGAGGAAATTCTCGTCACCGATCGTCGTTAGGCTATCGGGCGTCACCCCGCGGTGAATCGTCACCTGCTCGCGGATGACGTTCGCGCGACCGATCTCGACTCCGCTGCGGGTGCCGGTTTTGAAACTCAAATCCTGCGGCGCGGCGCCGATGATCGCGCCGAAGCCGACGAAATTATCCGCGCCCAGCCTAACGAGTCCGTCGAGCACGGCGTGCGCCTGGACAACGCTGCGCGCCCCGAGTTCCACCGCGTCGCCGATGCAGGCGTAGGCGCCAATCTCCACGTCGTCGGCCAACTGGGCCGAAGAACTCACGATCGCCGTCGGGTGAATCTTTTTCAAAGAATCCCCGCCTCCTTGAAGCTGAAATAGGGCTGCCGGCCTTCCGCGGGCGAGCCAATGATGACGTGATCGAGCAACCGGATCTGGAGCAACTCTGCGGCTTCGCGCAGCCTTCTCGTCAGGCTATGATCCGCCTGGCTCGGCGCCGGGTCACCCGATGGATGATTGTGGACCACGATCACGGCGTAGGCGGCATAAACGATCGCCGGACGGAAGACCTCCCGGGGATGCGCGATGCTCTCGTTCATGCTGCCTAACGAGACTTCTTCCACCCGGAGAAGATGGAACCGCGTGTTCAGCAGAATCACCCGGAGCGATTCGCGATGGAGCGCGCGCATCTCGAGATTGAGCAGGTCGTAAATTTCCCGCGGCTCGGTGAGCTTTTTCTCCGCGAAACGTTCCTTCACCAGGCGGACGCCCAGCCCGAAGGCCGCGGCCAGTTGCGCGCCTTTGGCCGGACCGACGCCTTTGATCGCGGCCAGTTCCTTCACCGAGCAGCGACTCAGCGCCTCGAGCGATCCGTATTTGGTGATTAACTGCCGTGCCACCTCGATCGCGTTGGCGCCCATAACGCCGGTGCGGAGAAGGATGGCGAGCAATTCCGCGTCGGTCAGCGCGGCAGCGCCGCGGGCGGCGAGTTTCTCGCGCGGGCGGTCTTCCGCGGGGAGTTCGCGAATTTTCAGCTGCGCCGTCATCGCGCCGGAATCAGGCGCGCAGCGGCTCGAGCAGTTCGCGCAGACCGTCGCCGAGGCCGAAGAGCGCATCGACGTAGTCGTTAGGCGCGAGCGAAGCCAGTTCGACCTCGGCTTGGTCGATGAAACCGAAGGCGGTTTCGATCGCGGCGCCCAGCCCGTCGTCGGCCGGCGCGTTTTGCAGCAGCGCAGTCACTTCCTCGAGCTTGCCCTCGAGCACGAGTGCCGCCGCGCGTTCGCGATCGAAGGCCGAAGCCGACTCGAGCAGCGCGAGGACCGGCAGGGTCAGCTTGCCTTTGCGCAGGTCGGTCCCGAGAGTTTTGCCGGTCTCGGCTTCATTCCCGGCGATGTCGAGGCAATCGTCGTAAATCTGATAAGCGGTGCCAATCTGCGAGCCATAATTGCGCAGTTGCCTGACGACTTCTTCCGGCGCGCCATTGATCACCGCGCCCAGCTCAGAGGCGCAGGCGAAAAGCGCGCCGGTTTTCATCCCGATAATCCGGAAATATTCGTCACGCGAGAGGTGGAGATCGAAACGTCGCTGGGTCTGGATCATTTCGCCCGAGCAAACCTCGGTCGCCGTCCGCGCGATCGTGCGGCTGATCCGGGTGTCGTCGAAATCGGTCGCGAGATTCAGCGCATGCGCGAAGAGCACGTCGCCGAGCAGGACGCTGAGCGAATTTCCCCAGCGCGCGTTCACCGTCGGCTGCGAGCGACGGCGTTCCGCATCGTCCATGATGTCGTCGTGCACCAACGTCGCGAGGTGGATTAATTCCACGATCACCGCGAGATCGAGGTGCTGAGGAGTGATCGCGCCGGTCGCGCCGCCGCCAAGGAGCGCGAGAAGCGGCCGGAGCCGTTTCCCGCCGCCGCCGACGGCGTAGGCAACATAACCTTCGATCGCCGGATCAAAGGCATCGACCTGCGCGCGAATGCGGTGATCGACGTCGATCAGTTGCGTTTGCACCGGGCGAAAAACCCGGGTCAATGGACCGGACGGAGCCTGAGCCTCGGTGGCTCCGTTCGCGGAATTATTCACAAGCGCAGAATAGAGGGGAGCTAGCAGCGCCGCAACCACTCTGCGGTGCCATATTTGAGGGTGCCGAGCTCGGCCGCGCGGGCGCGGATCGCAGGGGAAATTTCACGCGTTTCGATGGTCGTCGCGAGCGCTTCGGCGAAGCGCATCCGGAAGGCGCGCGAGAGGCCGGAAAGCTGGATGCTGCCCTGCTGGAGGAAGCCGGCGCGCGTGCGGCGCTGCGCCGCTCCGGCGATTTTGCGGCCGTCGAGCATCAGGTCGTCGCGAACCGGATTGGCGAAACAGGCGTCGGAAATTTTTGGCGCCGCGGCCGCGGCCAACTCGGCTTCGAAGCCTTCCGCCCGCAACGCGTCGCGGATCGCAGAATGAAGTGCGGCGTAAATCGCGACCGGGCCCTCGCGAAAAGCCGGCTCCGTTGCCGGCGTGATGAGTGAATAGGTGAGATCGTCGCCGTGCGGAACGCTGCCGCCGCCAGTCCAACGCCTAACGAGTTCGCGCGGGTCATTCTCAACCTCGGCGTATTTCCCGAAATAGCCGAAGGAGAGCGACGGCCGCGCCCAGCCGTAGAAGCGGAGCGCGGGCTCGGTGCTCGAATCGAGTAGCGCTTCGTCCAGCGCCATGTTCGTGGCCGCGTCGGCGCGCTCCTGGTCGTCGTAAACCAGCAGCCGCTTAAACAGCATCGGCGACGATCCGTTCGAGCGCCGCTCGCGGGTCAGGCGCCGCGGTGATCGGCCGGCCGATCACGAGATAATCCGCGCCCGCGGCCAGAGCCTCCGCCGGAGTCATCGCGCGTTTTTGGTCATTCGCATCGGTGCCGGTGGGCCGGATCCCGGGAGTGACAATTTTCACCTTCGCGCCGTACGTCGCGCGCAACTTTCGCAGCTCGTGCGGGCTGGCGACCAGTCCGCGCAGGCCCGAGCCAACACCGAGTTCAGCCAGTTTCGCAACCTGATCTTCGATCTTCGCGCTGACGCCGGTTTCGCCGAGAGTTGAGTCGTCGGAGCTGGTTAGAACCGTGACGCCGAGGAGAAGCAATTCAGCCGGCGCGGCCTGAACCGCGGCCGCGATCATCACGCTCCCGCCGGCCAGGTGGATCGTGAGCATTTCCGCACCTAGCGAACTCGCGCTCTCGACCGCGTGGCCGACGGTGTTCGGGATGTCGTGCAGTTTCAGATCGAGAAAAACGCGGCTGCCGAGATCGCGCACCGCGCGGACGACGTCCGGACCGGCGGCGATGAAAAGCTGCAGCCCGATCTTGAAGAGACCCGGATGCGGGGAAAGCTCGCGCGCGAGCGCGAGAGCGGCGTCGCGCGTTGGCAGGTCGAGCGCGACAATGATGCGGGCGCGCGGATCGGCGGTGGCTTGCGTGTTCATCCAGTTCCCTAGAGGCTGCGGCAACTTATGCAGCTTTTCGCGCCCGCGAAGATCAATTTACGCTTCAAGATTCTGCGGCGACGCGACGACGGTTTCCACGAGATTGAGACGCTGATGGCGCCAATTTCGTTAGGCGACGAGCTCACGATCGAAGCGCACGATCGGCTGAGTTTTACCTGCGATGACGCGTCGCTCTCGAGCGGGGACGACAATCTGGTGCTCCGCGCGGCGCGGAGTTTTTTCACAGAGATAAACGAAGAGCCGCGGGTGCGGATCGAGCTGCGAAAGAAGGTTCCGCACGGCGCTGGCCTCGGCGGCGGGAGCAGCGATGCCGCCGGCACTTTACTGGGTTTGAATGAGCTGTCCGGAAATCCCCTAACGATGATTCGCCTAACGAATCTGGCCGCCGCGCTCGGCTCCGATGTCCCGTTCTTTCTCTGCGGAGGCGCGGCGCTTTGCCGCGGTCGCGGGGAAATTGTGGAACCGCTTCCGGCCTTGCCGACGCTTCCGCTGCTCCTGCTCAAGCCGGAGTTCGGGGTGCCGACGCCGTGGGCCTATCAGCATTGGCGGGAGTCGCGCGAACTGCCCGGCGTCGACTACGGACCGCAGTCGTTTGGCGACTTGGTTTTCGAGAACGATCTCGAACGACCGGTCTTCGAGAAATATGTTTTTCTCGCTCGGATGAAGGGCTGGCTCCGTGCGCAACCGGAAGTCGCGGTCGCGCTCATGTCCGGCTCCGGGTCGACCATGCTCGCGGTGCTCCACGAGGAGCGGAGTGCGGAAGCGCTTGCAGCCCGCGCGCGGGAAGAGCTCGACCCGCGGCTCTGGGTCTGTGCTTGCCGGACAAGGCCGTAGCTTCGTGGCCGGCCCTCCTCAGTTTGTCATCCCGGGCGTAGCGAGGATCTCCCAAACGTAGTCCGGCGTCACTTTGCCTAACGACTTCGCACAACGCTTGCGAGATCCTTCGCCGTACTTCGCCGGCTCAGGATGACAAAGTGTGGAGCGCCGCGGGATCCGATTCGTTAGGCCAGCAGCTCGTCGAGGTGATCAACACAAATCTGCGACCAGTTCTCGAGATTTTCCCGCTTCGCGAGCAGTTCCGCCTGGGAGAGAAAACCGAGGTTCGTGATCATCGCCTCACGCTTCTGCACTTTCGGTTCCGCGAGACGGAAAACGTGGACAACACCGAGATGGACGCGGCCGACCTCGCTGCTGTCGTCGTTGAGCAGCGCGACGATCCGGTCTTCAAAGGTGGTTTCGATCGCGACTTCCTCGTTCACCTCGCGTTCGACGCCGGCGCGATAGGCCTGTTCGTCCCAGGCAAAGAGCGATTCGTCCTCGTCGTTCATGTGGCCGCCGATGCCGATCGAACCTTTCGCGACGAGCCGCTGTTCGCCGGCCTTTTTCCCGCGGACGTAATGGAGGACGCGACTCGCCGCAGGCGAGGAGCGCGTAAGGAATGATCTGCTTATGCGTCGGATCGTTTTCCGCAATGGCGCGGGCTGAGGAAATGGTTGTTCCCGCGCGCGAGGAGCGCGTCGAGATAAGGCTGCGGCTGGAACTTCAGTCCTTGGAAACTCCCGAGCTCGTCGAAGAGTTCCCGCCTGACGACGAGGACGTTTTCGTTAGGCGCAGTCACTTAGATTCGTGCTCCTGATCGAATGCTCATGGGATCGATTATGAGCAGGAGCACGAGTCAAAAAGAGAAGGTCGCGCCGACCTGCGGTCCGAGCAGATTGAGGCTCGGGTTCGGATCGGTCTGCCCGCCGTTCGAGAGGTGCTGATATTGAATCCCGACTTCCACTGTGAAGCGGTCGTTCACCCGATATTCCAAGCCACCGGCGGAAAGAATATTGAAGGTAAAATCCTGGCCCTGGCCCTGGCGGAATTCATCCGTGCTGTCGATCCAGCCGAGGCCGACGCCGGCCGAAGTGTAATACTGGAGCCGCGAATTTGGCCTAACGAAAACGTGGCGAAGGCCGAGCGAGATGCCGAAGTAGTGGTTCTCTGGCCCGCGGAAAATCGGCTCGACCATCGCGAGCCCGTAAACTTGGTTATAGCCGCGGAAGAAACTTTCGTCGTTATTGTTCACGCCCCAGCGCAGCCGACCGGTAAAAAATTGCGCGCCGATCTCGTAGTTGTTCGGGTTGCCTGCGATCGAGAGCAAATAGGCGCTCTCGGCCGAGAACTCGAAATGCGGCGCGTCGACGCCGCCGATCACGGTCTGTGCTTCGTGTGCCGGCTGGACGTCACCGGCGCGCAGAGCGGCGCTCGAAAACAGGAGCGCCCCGAGGGTCGCCGCCACGGTCAGACGAAGGTTTTTCATGAAGGGCCGCAGCATATTTCGAGTTCCTGCAATTGCAATCGGCCGGGCGCGTCGGCATGGTCGCGGGATGAAGGCATTTCATTTGTTCGTCGCGGCGCTCGCCGTCGTTTCTTCCTCGACGCTTGGCGCCGCGGCGGACCCGGCGAGTGGGAAGCAGTTAGGCGAGGAAGTTTACCAGGCCGCCGGGGGCGGGAATTGGGGCAAAGTGAAAACGATCCAGTTCACTTTCGCGGTGGAGAAGGACGGCAAGTCGGTCGCGAAGGCGGAGCATCTCTGGAACGTCCCGGCGCAGACCGACGAGGTGAAATGGAAGGGCAAGGACGTGACCGTGAATCTCGCCGACCCGGGAACGGAAGCTGATGCGAAAGTGGCTTATGCGCGCTGGGTAAATGATTCCTACTGGCTGCTCGCGCCGCTGAAGTTGATGGACAAAGGCGTGACCCTGACAGCCGAGGGAACGAAGGAAATGAATGGCGCGCAACGCGATGTTTTGCGGCTGAGTTTCGGGCAGGTCGGGCTCACCCCGACGGATCAATACCGGCTCTACATCGATCCTTCCACGAAGCTCGTGTCCTATTGGGATTACATGCCGAAAAGCGGCAAAGGGATGAGCGGCACGTGGGAGGATTATCAGAAATCCGGCGGCCTGACGCTGGCGACCGACCACAAGATGGAGGGCGGCGTGCGCATCCGGATCGAGGATCTGAAGGTCACTGAGAAGTAGCGGCGCTCTCACCCTTGTCGCCCCGAGCGCAGCGAGGGGCCTCACAAGCGTCTGGCGACGTGCCGAAGGTGGAGACGCCCGTGAGTCCTTCGCTTCGCTCGCATGACAAGTTTGTCGCGGCGCTAACCCATTCTGCGAGATCGGGCGGGAGCGGACTGTGCCAGTCGTGCTGATCATCAATCCGCAGCCGCGCGGAATGGAGCGCGTGGCGCGCGAGGAGCAGTTGCTCGGCCAGCTCTGCCGTCCAACCGGTTTCAATGAAGCGCAGATAGAGCTTTTCGTTAGGCCCGTAAATCTTGTCGCCGACCAGCGGGTGGCCGAGATGCGCGAGGTGGACGCGGATCTGGTGCGTTCGCCCAGTTTGCGGAAGCGCGCGCACGATCGCGAACCGTTTGCCTTGCCTAACGAATCGCCTCTCCACCCGAAACTCAGTCACCGCCGGCAGACCTTGCTCGTGGATCGTCTGCTTTAACCAGATCGCCGACGGGCCGTGCGCGCCTTGCCTAACGAGTGGCGCGTCGACCGCGGTCGTTTCCCATTCCGGCCAACCGGTAACGAGCGCGAGATATTCTTTCGCGATCCGGCGTTGCTCCATCGCGCGGCCGAAGAAGCGCGCGCTCGCCGGGTTTTTCGCGATCAGGACGAGCCCGCTGGTTTCGCGATCAAGCCGGTTGACGATCGAGACCTGGCCGCCGTTCACAAGTTCGAAGGCGAGCAACTCGCGGAGCGCGGCCCAGAGCGTCGGCGGCCCGTCCGGCTTGGTCGGGTGAATGAGCAGGAAGGGTGGTTTGTCGACCACGAGGTAGTCGTCCGTTTCGTCGACGATCCGGAAATCGAGCGGCGGCCTTGCGTGCTCCACGGGCGTGGGTGAATGAGCGGACGCCGGCATGATTTCGCTCCAGAACGTTACCCGTTATTACGAGGCCGGCGAGCGTTCGGTCCACGCGCTCGACGGTGTTTCGCTGGCGATCGAGCCTAACGAATTCGTTGCAGTCGTCGGCTCGAGCGGCTGTGGGAAAAGCACGCTGATGCACCTGATCGCCGGACTCGACCGCCCGACCGCGGGCGAGATCACGGTCGACGGACTCAGCCTAACGACGGCGGATGACGCCGCCCTGACGAACTTCCGGCGCCGTCAGCTCGGGCTTGTCTTTCAATTTTTCAACCTCCTGCCGACGATGAACGTGCGCGAAAACGTGAGCCTGCCGCTGCTTCTTCAGGGCGTCGCACCAACGGAGGCCGAGGCTCGCGCGGACGAACTGCTCCAACTCGTTGGCCTAACGGAAAGAGCCGGCCATTTCGTACATCAGCTTAGTGGCGGCGAACAGCAGCGAACCGCGATCGCGCGCGCGCTGGTCCATCGGCCGTCGCTTCTCATCGCCGATGAGCCGACGGGAAATCTCGACACCGCCTCGGCCGATCGCATTCTCGGGTTGCTGCGCGAGATTGCCGAGGAAAAGCTCGCGACGCTCATCCTGGTGACGCACAGCGCCGAAGTGGCCGCGCTCGCGACGCGCCTGATCGAAATGCGCGACGGGAAAATTCTGCGCGACCGCGTGCGCGGGAATTCCTCCGGGTAGCGCACACATCTCGTGTGCTGGTCGCGCTGTCCCAGCGCGACGAACTTTGCCTAACGACTCGCGATGTCAGAGAAAGGCGGCGCCATCGCAAGTTTGCTACGGTGGAACACCGTCGCCAGCACACCAGACGTGCGCGCTACCCGGCCCAAACAGTGCGTCCGTGATATTCTCGCCTCTCAATGCCGATCTATCAGCTCGCACGCACCCAGACGATCTCGTTAGGCATCGAGGCCTGCTGGGGCTTCTTTTCCGATCCGCGGAACCTGCGCAAGATCACGCCGCCGGAGATGAATTTCCGGATCAAACGCGAGCTGCCGCCGGCGGTGTATCCCGGGCTCATGATCGAATACACGGTCGCGCCATTGTTAGGCATCCCGCTTACCTGGCTGACCGAGATCGTGCAGGTCGACGCGCCGCATCGGTTCGTCGACGAGCAGCGGGTCGGGCCCTATGCGATTTGGCATCACGAGCATTCGTTCCGCGCGCTCTCCGCGCAGGCCACCGAGATGCACGATCTCGTGACCTACATGCCACCTTTCGGCCCGCTCGGCGCGCTCCTGAACGGTCTCGTCATTCGCCAGCAGCTCGAGAAAATTTTCGATTATCGCGCGCAGCACCTGCCCTCAGCGACCGACGTAGCGACGGCTTGACCCCGCCCGCAATAACGCCTTACCTAACGTTCTAACGCAGCGGGGAAAGGAACGCCTTTGGAACTAAAAGACATCAAAGCCATCATCGACCTGATGAAGAAAAATGACCTTTCCGTCTTCGAGATGGAGAAGGACGGCTTCAAGCTCAAACTGCAAAAAGGCGCCCGCGAGCAGACCGTGTTCATGCCCTCGCCCGCCTTCCCGACGATGCCGCACATGCCGATGGCGCAGCAAGCTCCAGCGGCCGGCGGAAATGCGCCCGCACCGGCGGGCGAGGCCGCTCCAGCCGCTTCGAAGGAGATCACTTCGCCGATGGTCGGCACATTTTATCGCGCCGCCTCGCCCGAATCGCCCCACTTCATCGAGGTCGGCCAGGAAGTGAATGCGGACACGGTTGTCTGCATCATCGAAGCGATGAAAGTGATGAACGAAATCAAAGCCGAAGTCAGTGGCGTCATCGCCGAGGTGGTGGCGGAAAACGGCAAGCCGGTCCAGTTCGGCCAGGCCTTGTTCAAGGTTCGTTAGGCAAACCTTTTTCGGTGCGCGCTTTCGGCCCCAGCCCGGCCCGTGCGATGGCTCTGATATTTCATGTTTGAAAAAATCCTCATCGCCAACCGCGGCGAAATCGCGCTCCGCGTCATCCGCGCCTGCAAGGAGCTCGGCATTCGCACCCTCGCGGTTTACTCCGAGGCGGATGTCGATTCGCTCCACGTGCAGCTTGCGGACGAAGCGATCTGCATCGGCTCCGCGCCGAGCTCGGATAGCTACCTGAAGATCGACCGGATCATGAGCGCGGCCGAAGTCGGCGACGTCGATGCGATTCATCCCGGCTACGGCTTTCTCGCGGAGAACGCGCACTTCGCCGAGGTCTGCGAGAGCTGCAAAATCAAGTTCATCGGCCCGAGCGCGGAGGCGATGCGCCTGATGGGCGACAAGAATTCCGCGCGCGCCTGCGCCCGTAAAGCCGGCGTCCCGGTCACGCCCGGCAGCGACGGCATCGTCGAGAGCGAAGAGGAAGCGAAGCGGATCGCGAAAAAGATCGGCTACCCGGTGATGATCAAGGCCGTCGCCGGCGGCGGCGGCCGCGGGATGCGCGCCGGCGCACAACGAAGTGAGCCTGCTCAAAGGCTTCCACGGCGCGCGCACGGAAGCGGAAAAGGCCTTCGGCAACGCCGAGGTTTACATCGAGAAACTGATCGAGAACCCGCACCACATCGAGTTCCAGATCATGGCCGACAGCCACGGGAACACGGTTCATCTCGGCGAGCGCGATTGTTCCATCCAACGGCGCAACCAAAAGGTGATCGAGGAATGTCCCTCGCCGCTGCTCACGCCGACGCTGCGCCGAAAAATGGGCCACGCCGCGGTCAAGCTCGCCCAGTCCGTCGACTACGAGAATGCCGGCACGATGGAGTTCCTCGTCGACGACAAGGAGAACTACTACTTCATCGAGATGAACACGCGCATCCAGGTCGAGCACACCATCACCGAGGAGGTTTACGGCTGCGACCTGGTGAAGGAACAGATCCACATCGCCTGGGGCGACAAACTTTCGCCGCACGTCGCGCGGCCACTCGCGCGACAGCACGCCATCCAGTGCCGGATCAACGCCGAGGATCCGGCGCGCAATTTTCAGCCCTCAGCCGGCCGGATAAACTTCTACTACGCGCCGGGTGGCCGCGGCGTCCGGATCGATTCGCACGCCTACACCGGCTACACCGTGCCGCCGAACTATGACTCGATGATCGCGAAACTCATCGCGATTGGCGCGACCCGCGAATCGGCGATCGCGCGGATGCGGCGCGCGCTCGGCGAGTATCTGATCACCGGGATCAAGACCACGATTCCGTTCCACAACGCGATCATGCGGAACGCGGATTTCCAGAACGGCAACTACGACACCGGGTTCGTCGATCGGATGATGAACTCGGAGGCGTTCGAGCTGCATCCGTCAAACGGCCGGCTGCACGATTGATCGCGCCGCAGTCGTTAGGCGAGGCCCCGTTCTCGTTAGGCAAAGCGCTGTTGTCAGCCCGAGCCGCGCAGACGGCGAGGGACCTCGCAAGCGTCTCTTGGGCACCTACGCGTCAAAACGCCTGGGAGGTCCCTCGCCGCGCGGCGCCGGCTCGGGATGACAGATGGCGCGTTGAACGTTCCTTATGAAGTCGTTAGGCGAAGCCCGGCTCTATGCCATTCTCGATCTCGGCTATGTCGCGCCTGACGACGCGCTGCGAGTCGCCAGCGATTTGATCCGCGGCGGCGCCGACCTCATCCAACTCCGGGCGAAAAACCAAAGTACGGACAAGATTCGCGCACTCGCCGCCCACCTGCACCGCCTAACGAGTGCGGCTGGCGTCCCGCTGATCATCAACGACCACCCGGAAATCGCCCGCGATCTGCCGGTGGAAGGTCTGCACCTCGGCCAGGACGATCTCCTGCTCGCGGTCGCGCGAGAAATCGTTAGGCGCGATGATTGCTGGATCGGCAAATCGACCCACAGCGTGGCGCAAGCCGTCGCCGCGCAGGCCGAGGGCGCGGATTACCTCGGTTTCGGCCCGCTCTTCGCCACGCCGACCAAACCCGACTACGCGCCGATCGGGATCGACGACCTGCGGCAAGTGCACGAGCTGGTGCGGCTCCCGATTTTTTGCATTGGCGGGATCAAGCGGGAAAATCTCCCGCAAGTTTTAGCTGCTGGCGCAAAGCGCGCAGTCATCGTATCGGGACTGCTGCAAAATCCCGATATCGCCGCCGCGACGCGCGCGGCGAAGCAGCTCTTCACTCCGCATTCCGAAATCCGCATTCCAAAATAAAGCCATGTCCGTTCTCGTCGTTGGTTCCATCGCACTCGACACCGTCAAAACTCCCGTGGAAGAACACGCCGATCAGCTCGGCGGCTCCGCTTCCTACGCCGCGCTCGGCGCGAGCTTTTTTGCCCCCGTCCAGCTCGTCGGCGTGGTTGGAAACGATTTCCCGGAATCCGAATTCGAGTTCTGGACAAGCCACGATATTGACTCCGCCGGCGTGCAGCGCGCGGATGGGAAAACCTTTCGCTGGAGCGGCGAGTACGCCTGGGATCTGAATACGCGCGAAACCAAATCGGTTGCGCTGAATGTCTTCGAGAATTTCGAACCGACCTTGCCGGATAATTTTCGCGAGACCGATTTCGTCCTCCTCGCGAACATCGCGCCTTCGCTGCAATCGCACGTCCTCGACCAGATGCAGCGCCCGCGTTTCGTCGTCGCCGACACGATGGATCTCTGGATTGAGACGACCCGCAAAGATCTCGATGCGCTCCTCCCGCGGGTCGACCTGCTCATCCTGAACGACAGCGAAGCGCGGCAAATGACGAACAACACCAGCCTGATCCGCGCCGGCCGCGAGATTCGCCGGATGGGGCCGAAATACGTCGCGGTGAAAAAAGGCGAACACGGCGCGCTGCTTTTTGGGCCGGATGAATTTTTCAGCTGCGGTGCATACCCGCTCGAGGACATCCACGATCCAACCGGCGCGGGTGATACTTTCGCGGGCGGCGTGGCCGGTTATCTCGCGGGCAAGACCGATGGTGAAGTCGGCTTCCGCGAACTGCGCAAGGCGCTCATCTACGGCAGCGTGCTCGCGAGCTTCAATGTCGAAGCGTTCAGCATGGACCGGATGCGCGGCCTAACGAGCCAGGAAATCAACGAGCGCTATCAGATGTTCAAGCTGATGAGCCAGTTCGAAGTGTTGGAATAATCGAGCGTCGATTCCAGATTCCTTTCCGGGGAGCACAAGCCGCTGGCCTGTCGCAGCTGGCGGCACGCCGGATGCACCTTTGCTCGAAGAGCAACTCGTGGAGCGCGGTGCGGTCCTCTCTTCAACGGCCGACCCGTAGTCGGTTCGGCGCGAGCCGCACCGAACGACAGGCCAGCGGACTGTGCTCCCCGGAGTTTTTGCGCGACACCGCGGCGTGTCCTATTGAGTCACAATGGGCACACTTCGTCTCGGCGTTAATATCGACCATGTCGCGACCCTGCGGCAGGCGCGTTACGCCACCATGCCGGACTCGAAAAATGCCGAGCCCGATCCGATCGTGGCGGCGAGCGTGTGCGAGCGCGCCGGCGCGCACGGGATCACGGCGCATCTCCGTGCCGATCGTCGCCACATGCAGGATCGCGATCTCGAGCGGCTCCGCGCCAATATCATGACGAAGCTTAATCTCGAGATGGGCAACACCGCCGAGATCCTGGATTTCGCGATCCGCTTACAGCCGGACGAAGTCTGCCTCGTGCCGGAAAAACGTGAGGAGATCACGACCGAAGGCGGGCTCGATCTCGTTAGGCACAAACGCGCGCTTCAGCCGACGATCCGACGACTCCATTCCGCCGGCGTGCGCGTGAGTCTGTTTATCGATCCCGTCCCGCGACAGGTGGACACCGCGGTGGAACTCGAGGCGGAAATGGTGGAATTGCACACCGGCGCGCTCGCGAATGCCTATACGGAAAAGGTGGAGCGCGAAGAATTGGAATGCCTCCAGGAGGCTGCCATGCGCGCGGCAGATTTCGGCCTGCAGGTGAATGCCGGCCACGGCATCAACTACCGCAACATCGCGCTCATCCACCAAATCCCGAACCTCGCCGAGTTGAACATCGGGCACTCGATCATCGCTCGTGCGCTTTTCGTCGGACTCGAAAACGCCGTCCGCGAAATGCTCACGGCAATGGCGGGGTATCGTTAGGGAGAATTTAATTTGGAAACTAGGAAGCCAGGAAGAAGAAGGGAAGAAAGGGAAAGCGGACAGGAAGCTGTTTCTTCTCTCCTTCACGGTTTCATGGTTTCCAAATTTATCCTCTCATGAGCATCCTTGGGATTGGCGTTGACCTAGTCGATTGCGACCGGATCGAGAACTCGATCGCACGATTCGGCGACCGCTTTCTCCGGCGTGTTTTCACCGAAGGCGAGATCGCCTACTCGCAATCGATGAAATTTCCCGCGCGCCATCTGGCTGCGCGTTTCGCGGCGAAGGAAGCGCTCTCGAAAGCGTTCGGCACCGGCATCGGCAAAGCGATGGGCTGGCGCGATCTCGACGTGCAGAAACGCGAGAGCGGCGAACCGTTTGTCGTGCTCAGCGGCGGCGCGGAAAAAATGGCGAGCGACCGCGGTGTCGAGAAGGTCTGGATCAGCCTGAGCCACACGGACAAGAGCGGCCTGGCCACGATCATCCTCGAAGGAACTGCGCGGTGAAGCGGCTTCTCTGCCTAACGATCGCGTTCTGGACGATCCTAACGCCCATCGCTTGCGCGGCGGTCACGCCGACGCCGACGCCCACGGCTTCGCCTTCACTGGCGCCTTCGCCCGCGCCGGAGCCCGTGACGGAACTCTCCGCGCAAAGGGCCGAAGCCGAGCGCGGCAAAATTTATGAAGCCGGCCTCGCCTACAGCCACTGGCTCGACGGCCTCGCGGCCCGGAGCGGCCAGGCGTTTCTGCGTGAGAAGGTCTTCGATCAGGTCACTTGGATGCGGCTGCTCGCCTGTGCCGCCTCGCTCGCGCTCATCGGCGCGCTTAACGGCTGGTTTCTCTGGTTCGTTAGGCGGCGCGCCGGGGCGCTCGATTCGCAGGAGCGCCAATCCTGGCTGGCGCTCGCCGCCGCCGCCGTCCGTAAACCCGTCGCGCTGCTCGTCTGGGTGATTGGCGGTTTCCTCGCCTTCATGCCAATCGTCAGCGGGATCATGCCGCACGCGCGCCGGATCGCATTCGCCGATGGGCTGACCGCGATTCTCTACGCGGGCCGGGTGATTGCGTTCCTCTGGCTTCTCTTCCAGGCGGTCCGCGCGCTCGAGAAAAAGATGCGCCTTTGGGCCCAGGGCACGGGCAGCGTCCTCAACAACGTGCTCGTGCCGGTGATCGGCCGGACGCTCCGCCTCGCGGTGCCGTTGCTCGCGGTGATCCTGCTCCTGCCGTTGCTCGACCTGCCCTCGAACTGGGCTTGGCTGACCGAAAAAGGCTTCGGCATTTTGCTCATCGTCAGCCTCGGATTCCTGATCATCCGCGGACTCCGCTCGGTGCAGCTCGCGTTCCTCCGCGAGCACAGCATGGATGTCGCGGATAATTATACCGCGCGCCGCATTTTCACCCAGGTGTCGGTGCTCCGGAAGCTGGTCACTTCGGTGGTCGTGATCGTGGGCATCGCCGCGATCCTGATGATGTTCGATTCCGTCCGGCAACTCGGAACGAGCATCCTCGCCTCGGCCGGTATCGCCGGCATCATCCTGGGCTTCGCCGCCCAGAAAACGTTAGGCAACCTGCTCGCGGGAATCCAGATCGCGCTCAGCCAGCCGATCCTGATCGATGATGTGGTGAACGTGGAAGGCGAGTTCGGCCGGATCGAAGACATCACGCTCACCTTCGTCGCGGTGCGGACCTGGGACCTGCGCCGGCTGATTGTCCCGATCACTTACTTTGTCGAGAAGCCGTTCCAGAACTGGAGTCGAAAATCGGACGAAATTCTCGGGACAATCCTTCTTTATCTCGATTACCAGGTGCCGTTAGGCGAGCTACGCGAAGAGTTGAAACGGCTGGTCGAGCAGAACCGGCACTGGGACCACCGGGTCTGCGGCCTGCAGGTCACCGACACGAAGCCGCACATGATTGAGGTGCGCGTGCTCGTGAGTAGCGTGAACGCCGAAAACAATTTCGATTTGCGCTGTGAGGTGCGCGAGGGCCTGGTCGAATTCCTCCGCTCGCGCTTTCCGGAGAGTCTGCCGCGGATCCGGATTGCGACCGAGGCGCTCGACGAATCCCCGCGGCCCGCGCCGCCGCATCCCGAGGTGGTCGAGGGCCGGGAACATGAGCGCGGCGCCGCCGCCCCGGGGCTGGAAAAATCGGGCGAGCGCGCGCCGTGAATTCGGCGACTCGTTAGGCGCGCCGACTTCTGATCGTTGCTCTGCTCCCGGCCGCGACCTTGCGCGCGGCGCGGCGAAATTGTAAAAACAGTTGATGTTCCAAAAGGACGCGATCGTGAAGCTGCTCCGCGATAATGATCCGGCGACCGTCCATCTGCTGAAGGAACAATTGATCGAAACTGGCAGCGAAAGCATCGCCGGGTTGCGCGATCTGCTCGCGCTCGATGACGCGGCCGTGACCGAGCATGTGCGCGAAGTGCTGGAAAAAATCGAGAGCGACGAAGCGCACGACGAGATGCTCATTTTCGCGCATCTCTTTCCCGAGCACGGCGACATCGAGGCGGCCTGGTGGCTGCTCACGCGCTGCTTCGCGCCGGACGCGCCGATCGCGAAATTGCGCCGCAAACTCGACGCTTGGGGGCGCCGGTTGCGCATGCTCGTGGCGCGCGCCGAATCGAATCGCGAACGGCTGCAGGTGCTCACGACTTTCATGGCGGAGGACCTCGGCTTTCGCGGGAATGCGGAGGAATATTACGACCCGAAAAATTCTTTTCTCGACGACATCATCGAGACGCGGCTCGGGATTCCGATCTCCCTCGCGGTGCTCTATCTCATCGTCGGGCGCCGGGCAAACATGCAGATCGACGGGATCAATTTGCCCGGGCATTTCATCGCGCGTTACGAGCGGATTTTGTTCGATCCGTTCCATGGCGGCCGGATTTTATCGCGGCCGGATTGCGAGGCGATCCTCGCGCGGCAGCGGCTGAAAACGCAGTCGAGTTATTTTGCGCCGGCCTCGCCTCGACTGGTCTTCATGCGCATGCTCGCAAACCTCGTTTTCATTTTCGAGCGGACCGGCGACCAACGAAAACAGGCGCTCGTCATGAGCTGGTTAAAAGCGCTTGATCGGTGATGCAGCGCGGGTCTTGACCCGCGTTTTGGAAGCGGCCGCGCACGGCCGACGCGGTCAGAGACCCGCGCTAAAGCGCTGTTCAAGGGCTCTTTGACGCGCGCGAGCTTTCTGGGCGCGTGCGGCGCCTGCCCGATCAGGACGGAGGCGCCGTCCCGCCCGCGGCGCGGGAATTTTCCGGCCGGACTGCTCGAGCGCATGGACGGCGGCGCCACGGAGCGAAGCCTCCTGCTCGCGGCAGATCTCGAGGTTGCGGCCTAACGAATCCGCGAGAATCTGGAGAGAGGCGGGAGATTGCAAAATGCCGCCGGAGACAACGATCTTTTTGAGCGGACCGATGACGGCGGCGAGCGCGTCAAAAATCTCCGCGAGCCGATGGCAGACCGCGGCGGTGGTGGCGTGCAGGAGATCGGCTGCGGTCGTCGCCTGGGTAAGCCCGGCGATGACACCTTCGAGATTCTCCGGCCAGGTCGGCGCGCGTTCGGTTACCCAGAAGGGCAGAATCTTTAGGTGATTTTCATGTTTGGCGGAAGCGCGGAGCAGCCGCTCGATCGCGCGATCGTTAGGCGCGAGGGCAAGCTCGCGCACGCACCAAGCACGGAGGTTGCCGGCGTTGCTGACCGCACCGCCGAGGAGCGGACGGTGTTGGTCGACCGCAAAGCGAAAAAGGCCGAAAGGCAACGGCGTGCCCGCGGCCGGGATGGCGCGCACGGCCGCGCTCGTGCCGACATTGATCGCAACGATGCCGGGCGTGGACGCGCCGCTCCCGAGATTGCTGGCGGCGCCGTCGCCGATCGCGGGAAAAATCGAGCCGACCTGATCGCGCAACGGGTTCAGTTGCGCGGTCGTTAGGCCGCTGAGTTCGAGCAGTTCGCGATCCCAATCGGCAGTTGCGAAATTATAGAGCCCGGTCCCGCTCGCCATCGAATGGCTGCAGGCGCAGACCCGAAAAATTTCCTCGAAGATCCATTCCGCGGGCGAAACCCAGCGCGCGACGCGCCGGAAAAGCTTCGGCTGGGTCCGGCGGAGCCAGCGCAATTTCGCCGGCCAAAAGGAAGCGCGCAGCATGCAGCCGGTCCGCTGTTGAATGGTGCGCTCCTCGAGCTTTTCCCGGAGCGCCGCGGCGTCGGGAGCGCAGCGCGCGTCGGCCCAGGTGTAGATGGGCGTGAGCGGTTTCCCAGCGCGATCGAGGCCGAGCAGGCTGTGCCAGAAGCCGGAGCCAGCGACAGTCTGCAGGGGGCTTTTCGTTAGGCGAAGAGATCGCCGCGTCGCCCGCAGAAGCACGTGCGGATCGAGCTCGGCACCGTGATCGGCCGAATGATGGACGCGGTAAACGATGCTCGCGCGGCTCCCCGGAATGACCCGCGCCTGATCGTCGAAAAGCGCGCTCCGCACCGAGGAAGTGCCGAGGTCGAGCGCGAGCGCGACTGGTTCGGAGCGGCGCTTCATCGCGGACATTTAATCGTTTTCCGGACCTCAGTTTAAGTCTTAAGTGAGCGCGTCCCGATGTATCAGAAAATTCTCGTCGCCCTCGACAACAGCCCCACCGACCAGGCGATGATTCCGCACATCACCGCACTCGCGAAAATGCACGGCTCCCACCTCCTGCTGCTTCATGTCGCGGACGGTTGGGCGGCGCGCTATTACGATCGCTTTCAACTCGCGGACTCGGAGGAGATGAAAGACGACCGCGCCTATCTCGAGCGGGCGGCGGCGGATTTGCGCGCGCAGGGTCTTGAGGTGGAGACGGAGCTGGCGCTGGGCGATCCGGCGACCGGCATCCTGCAGGCCGCGGACCGCCAAGGTTGCGATTTGATTGCAATGACGACGCACGGTCACCGCTTCTTGAAGGATTTGATTTATGGCAGCACGATCACGCAAGTGCGGCACCGCGCGACCGTGCCGGTGCTGCTGGTGAATGCGATGGCGCGCAAGAAATGAAGACGCTTTTTTTGACGAACGAATACCCGCCGAACATCTACGGCGGCGCCGGTGTGCACGTCGACTATCTGTCGCGCGAGCTGGCGAAATTGCTCGAGGTCGAGGTTCGCTGTTTTGGTGAACAGAATTCGTTAGGCACCAATCCCGCAGTGCGCGGTTTCACGGTCGACCAGAGCGACTACACCTGCCCACAGAAGCTTCGCTCGGCCTTCGGCGCGGTCCAGCGCTGCCTCGATTTCAACACCACAGAGATCACGGCGGATGTGGTCCATTGCCACACTTGGTACAGCCATTTTGGCGGTATCCTCGCGAAGCTGAATTACGGGCGGCCGCTCGTGATCACGGTGCATTCGCTCGAGCCGCTCCGGCCGTGGAAACGCGAGCAACTCGGTGGCGGCTATGATTTCACCCTCTGGCTGGAGAAGACGGCGATGGAAATGGCCGACGCGGTCATCGCGGTTTCACACGAGACGAAGAAGGACATCGAGCGGCTTTTCCAGATCGAGCCGGCGCGGCTGCACGTGATCTACAACGGGATCGACCTGCAGGAATATCGGCCGAGCGCGGAGAGCGATGCGCTCGTTAGGCATGGGATCGACCCGGACCAGCCGTTCCTGCTTTTTGTCGGACGGATCACGCGGCAGAAGGGGATCGTGCATCTCGTTAGGGCGATCGAGCTGATGGATCCGGGATTTCAAATCGTCCTCTGCGCCGGCGCGCCGGATACGCCGGAGATCGCGGCCGAGATGGCAGCCGCGGTGAAACAGGCGCAGGCGAAACGCGGCGGGATCATCTGGATCGACACTATGCTCGATAAGCCGAGCGTGATCGATCTCTACTCGCGCGCGGCAGTCTTTTGTTGCCCGTCGATTTACGAGCCGTTCGGGATCATTAATCTCGAGGCCATGGCCTGCGAGACAGCGGTGGTGGCGAGCGCGGTCGGCGGGATCAAGGAAGTGGTCGTCGATGGCGAAACCGGTTTTCTCGTGCCCGTCGAGCAAATGACGGAGAGCCCGTTCGAGCCGGTCGATCCGCAGAAATTTTCGCGCGATCTCGCGGCGAAGATCAACGAACTGATGGCGAATCCGGGGTTGCAGATGCAATTCGGCCGCGCGGGCCGGAAACGGGCGGAGGAGAAGTTTAGCTGGGGCGCGATCGCGCAGGAAACGAAACAGCTTTACGAGACGCTGGTGCCGAAAAGCGCTCGTTAGGCAAAGAAGGTGCCGCGGGCCGGTCCGCGGTGTAGGGTGCTGCGAATGTTTGTCGATCGAATCAAAGTTGTGGCGAAGGCCGGGGACGGCGGGCGCGGTTGCGTCAGCTTTCGGCGGGAGAAATTTGTCCCGCGGGGCGGGCCCGACGGCGGCGACGGTGGGAAGGGCGGCGACATCATCCTCCGCGCCGACGAACACACGGACAATCTCTCGGCCCTGTTCTATGAGCCGTTGATTAAGGCGAAAAAGGGAACGCACGGGATGGGCAAGCAGATGCACGGTAAAGGAGCGGTGCCGAAAATCGTGAAAGTGCCGGTGGGCACGGTGGTGTGGGAGGATCGGACGAAGGAGGAAGGCGATCGGATAACGGAGGATGATCCTACGCCGTTGGCTGATTTGGTTCGGCCTAACGACGAATACATTCTTTGCCACGGCGGCAAAGGCGGGAAGGGGAATGTGCATTTCAAAAGCTCACGTAACCGCGCGCCGCGTCAGTACACCGATGGGGAAGAGGGCGAGGAAGGAACTTTCATTTTCGAGCTGCGGACGATCGCGGACGCCGGCCTGGTTGGTTATCCGAATGCCGGCAAGTCGACGCTCCTGCGGCGGCTTTCGGCGGCGCATCCGAAGATCGCACCGTATCCGTTCACGACGCTGCACCCGATGATCGGCGTGGTGGATTTCCCTGATTACCGGCGCGCGACGGTAGCGGACATCCCGGGGTTGATCGAAGGCGCGCATGAAAATCTCGGTCTGGGCCATGCTTTCCTGCGGCACATCACCCGGTGCCGGTTGCTCCTCTTCGTGCTCGACATGGCGGGAAGCGAAGGCCGCAACCCGGTCGAGGACCTGCAGCATCTCCGGCGTGAAATCGATCTCTACGATCCGCGGCTTTCGGAGCGGCCGTGGCGGGTGATCGCGAACAAAATGGATTTACCGGATGCGGAAGAAAACCTAGCCGCGTTTCTCCGGCGCTTCCCGGAACGCGAGGTGCTTCCCATCTCGGCGAAAGAATCTGAGGGAATCGAAGAACTCAAACGCCGGCTTGAGCAGTGGCTCGCCGGGGACGGCTCGGGCAGAAGTCTTTTGACGAATTCTTTTTATGCAGAGACCGTGGCGCAGGCCGGGCCCGAATAACAGTTAGACAATGGGAAACACCGCAATCAAGGTTCCAGCTTTTTAAGCCGCCGCAAAGTTCCCTCAATTTATGCCGAAGCTCGTCGTTGCCAGTTACTGCACCACCTTCCTGAAATCGGAGATGCTCCATATCTACCGGCAGGTGACCGCGCTGCATGGAGTGCAGACTTTCGTGATGACGAAGAAGCTGCAAAATCAGGAGCGCTTTCCGTTTAACGATATCGAGCTGATCCCGCCGCCGCGGGCCAATCCGTTGCGCCATGGCTGGCTGAAGTTTGTCGAACGGCGGCCGCCGATCGTTTATCGCGGCGAATATCAGGCGCTCTCGAAGCTGCTCGAGCGGCGCGGGGCCGACCTGATGCATATTTATTTCGGACACACCGGCGTGCACCTGCTGCCGTTCATCGAATGCTGGCGGCGGCCATGCGTGGTTTCGTTTCACGGCGCGGACGTGATGTTGAAAGCGGCCAACCCGGATTACGCGACCAAGCTAGCGAAGGTTTTCCAAGCGTCGCCGCTCATCCTCGCGCGGTCGCGCTCGCTCGAGCGGCGGCTGATCGCGCTTGGTTGTCCACCCGAGAAAATCCGGATCAATCGGACCGGCGTGCCGCTAAAGCAGTTCCCAATGATTCGCCGCAAGGCGCCGACGGATGGTGCCTGGCTTTTCCTCCAGGCTTGCCGGCTCATCCCGAAAAAGGGTCTCACCACCTGCCTGCGCGCCTTCGCTCTTTTCCACCGCGAGAATCCGCGCGCGGAATTATTCATCGCGGGGAAAGGGCCGCTCCAGCCCACACTCGAAGCGCTCGCGGCGGAGTTGGGCATCACCAGCCGGGTGCATTTCACCGGGTTTTTGTCGCAGGCGGATCTGCTCAGGCTTTATCATCGTTGCCACATTTTCATGCACCCGAGCGAGATGCCGGCGGATGAAAACCAAGAAGGCATTCCGAATTCGATCCTTGAGGCGATGGCGACCGGCATGCCGGTGCTGGCGACTCGACACGGCGGAATTCCCGAGGCGGTGGAGGATGGCCGCTGCGGCGCGCTGGTCGCTGAGCGCGATTATACGGCGCTCGCGGCTGAGATGAAAAAGATGACCCGGTCGCGTCGTTCGTTTGCGGAGATGGGCGGGCTCGCGAGCGAATCGGTCGCTGCGAACTTCGAGCAGCGGGCCCAGATTTCCCTCCTCGAAGGGTTTTACCGCGAGGCGGTGGAGATCACTGACGAAGCCCAAGCGCGCGCACCGTCGATGCAGCCAACGGTGACACCCCGTTTCGCCGAGCGCGTGCCGGTAGAATAGCCGGTCGATTCGATACCGCGGGCTATTTCCGCCGCCGGAAATTTTCCCCGGAAAGTCGCTTGTCAGCGCTGGCAACATGCTCTTTTGTAGGGCCGACGTAAGCGGCCCTTGAGGCGCGCGCTCTTTCCGTTCTGGAAAAGGGCGACGCCTGCCGAACAACGGAAGCGCCACTTTTCGACACCTACGCATGGTCCATCGCTATTTTCGTCAACTGCCGCTCCTCCTGAGCCTCGTAAGCCTGCTAATCTTTGGCGGTTTCGCGCCGCGCGTGCACGCGCAGGAATCTGCCGCCACGCGAGCTGAACAGGTCACCGAGAAAAAGGCCATTCCGCTCAAGGCTGAGCCTGTTTTCATGGTCGGCGACTTCACCGTGACCAACTCGATGCTGGTGACTTGGATCGTGGCGCTGAGCATCATCGTCTTCGCGCAGATAGCGACCCGCCAGATCAAACAGGTGCCGACCGGTGCGCAAAACTTCTGGGAGTGGATGGTCGAAGGGCTTTATAATTTTCTTGAGAGCGTCATCGGCTCCCACCTGGTGAAGAAAACGTTCTGGTTTTTCGCCACGATTTTCATCTTCATCCTTTTTCTCAACTGGTTCGGACTCATCCCGGGCGTGGGCACGATCGGGTGGGGACATCACGAACCGGTCACGAACGCCTTCCATGTCGATCGCCCGCTGCTTCGCGGCGCGAACGCGGATCTCAATCTGACCTTCGCAATGGCGGTGACTTTCTTTGGGCTCTGGATTTTCTGGGCCTTCCAGGAGAATGGCGTGGGCGGTTTCATCGTCCACCTGTTCGGGCCAAAGGGCGACTCGAAAGGGATCCTCAAAGTGATGATGATCATCGTCTTTTTCATGGTCGGCTGGCTGGAGATCGTCTCGATTTTGTTCCGCCCGATCTCGCTTAGCTTCCGGCTTTACGGGAATGTCTACGCTGGTGAGAACATGCTCGAAGCGATGTCGCATATCGTGCCGTCGCTCTCCTGGCTGATCCCAATTCCGTTTTACTTTATGGAGCTGCTCGTCGGCATTGTGCAGGCGCTGGTTTTCATGCTCTTGACCGCGGTCTTCACTCTCCTCATCGCCCATCACGAGCCGGCGGAAGGCGCGCACCACTAAGAAATTTCGATCGCCGCCGCGGACCCCGCGGAGGGGCGGCCGATTCCAACCAACCCAAGAAAGAAAAATATGAACTATCCATTACTGGCAGAAATGACCGGCAGCATTCACGTCGGCCTCGCGGCTCTTGGCGCAGCCATCGGCGTGGGCTTGATCGGCATGGGCGCGGCTTCCGCAGTCGGCCGCAATCCGGGCGCCGCGACTCCGATTCTCGTGCAGGCGATTCTCGCGATCGCCTTCGCCGAAGCGATCGTGTTCTACGCCTTGTTCCTCGTTAAGTAGCTCGTTAGGCTGCGGGCCGATGGCTCGCCGCCGCCAGCCTTTTCCAGATGAACATTCCCATCTTCGTCGCCGCCAACCTGATCACCGACACCGCGGAGCAGTTTGGTTTCGATGTCAAAATCTTCCTCTCGCAGGTCATCAGCTTCATCATCGTGGCGCTGCTCCTGCGACAGTTTGCCTACAAGCCGATCCTCGCTGTGCTCGAAGAGCGCCGGCAGCGGATCGCCGAAGGTTTGCTCAACGCCGAGAAGATCAAGCAGCAGCTCGCGGAGGGCGAGGCACGGCAGAAGGAAATTCTTGCCGAAGCCAACGCCAACGCGCAGAAAATGATCGACGAAGCGCGGGCCAGCGCCGGCGTTATCGCCGAGCGCAAACAGCAGGAGGCGATCGTCGCCGCCGAGCAGATCCTCGCCAAAGCGCGCGAGGCCAGCGCGCTCGAACACGAACGGACGATGAGCCGAATTGAAGCGGGAACTCGGCCGGCTCGTCGTCGACACGACCGCGAAAGTGACCGGCAAGGTACTGACCCCGGAGGACCAGAAACGCCTTCAGGAAGAAGCCAGCCGCCAAGTCGCCTCCTAACACCCAACGAATCCCAGGAAGCCCGCCATGAAGATCAGCAAAGACGTTCGCCGGCTCTCCATCTCGATGGTGCGGGAGAGCTTCATCGACGGCCAGCTCGATGCTGGCCGGGTCAACGGCTTCGTCCAGTCGGTCATCAGAACACAAACCGCGCCAATACCTGCAGCTCCTGGAGAATTATCAGCGGCTCCTTCGCCTCGAGGCGGACAAGCGGCGCGCGCGTGATCGAGATCGGCGACGCCGCTCGACGAGGCGGCGGGAAAACAGATCGTGGCCGATCTGCAAAAGCGCTACGGCCAGGACCTCACCACCGAGTTTTCGGTCAACCCGGCGTTGCTCGGCGGCATGCGCATCCGCGTCGGCAGCGATGTTTGGGATAGCAGCGTGCGCAACCGTCTCGAACGCCTGCAGCAGAAACTTTAACCTAACGAACTAAATCATGAGCAGCATTCTGGAAGAAATCGAAACGCAAATCGCCGGACTCAAAACCTCGACCAGCAAAACGCAACGTCGGCGTCGTCCGCGAAGCCGGCGACGGCGTGGCCCAGATCGAAGGCCTCAGCGACGTGATGCTGAACGAGATGATCGACTTCCCGAGCGGCGTCAGTCGGCCTCGCGCTCAACCTCGAAGAAACCGAAGTCGGCGCCATCCTCCTCGGCGACGCGACCAAGGTCATCGGAAGGCGACGAAGTCAAGACCACCGGCAAGCTGCTCCAGGTGCCGGTCGGCAAAGGCATTGCTCGGCCGCGTGGTCAATACGCTCGGCCAGCCGCTCGATGGCAAAGGTCCGATCAAGACGCGACACTTCTATCCGGTGGAAAAAATCGCGCCCGGCATCATCAAGCGAAGTCCGTCAGCCAGCCGGTGCAGACCGGCATCATGGCGATCGACGCGATGATTCCGATCGGCCGCGGCCAGCGCGAACTGATCATCGGCGACCGTGCGACGGGCAAGACGACCATCGCGTCGACACGATCATCAACCAGGCGCGCATGAACAAGGCCGCGGAAGAAGGCGCGCTGAAAGATTATCGTCCGCTCTATTGCATTTACGTCGCCATCGGCCAGAAGCATTCGAACGTCGCCCGCGCGCTCGCCGTTCTCGAAAAGCAAGGCGCGATGCCCTACACCACGATCATCTCCGCGCCAGCTTCCGACACCGCGACGAACCAGTATCTCGCGCCGTTCGCCGGCGCGGCGATGGGCGAGTGGTTCATGGATAACGGCATGGATGCGCTCATCATTTATGACGATCTTTCGAAGCACGCGGTCGCGTATCGCCAGGTTTCGCTCGTGCTTGAAGCGCCCGTCCGGTCGCGAAGCGTATCCGGGCGACGTGTTCTATCTCCACTCGCGGCTGCTCGAACGCAGCGCGCGCGTCGACTGAAGAAGACGGCAACGGTTCGCTCACCGCGCTGCCGATCATCGAGACGCAGGCCGGCGACGTCTCGGCCTACATTCCGACGAACGTGATTTCGATCACGGACGGCCAGATTTATCTCGAAACGGATTTGTTTTATCCAAGGCGTCCGTCCGGCGATCTCGGTCGGTCTTTCGGTCAGCCGCGTCGGTTCCGCCGCGCAGATCAAGGCGATGAAACAGGTGGCCGGCAAGATCAAGGTCGACCTGGCGCAGTTCCGCGAGCTCGCGGCCTTCGCGCAATTCGGCTCCGACCTCGACGCCAAGACGAAGGCGCGGCTCGATCGCGGCCAGCGCATCGTCGAGCTTTTCAAGCAGATGCAATACAATCCGATTCCGGTCGAAGAACAGGTCGCGATTCTCTGGGCGATGCAGAACGGTTACCTCGATCCGATGTCCGGTCGATCGGGTGAAGGAATTTCAAGCCAAGCTGCAGGATTATCTACAGACCCGAAAAGAGAGCGTGCTCGCCTCGATCCGGACAAAGAAGGCAATCGACAAGGATCTCGAAGCCGAGCTCGCCGGCGCGTTGAACGATTTCAAAGCGACCTGGCAATAGCTGCCTAACGAAATGGCAAATACTCAGGACATTCGGCGGCGGATCAAGTCGATCCGTAACACCGCGCAGATCACGAAGGCGATGCAGATGGTGGCGGCGTCGAAGATGCGCAAGGCGCAGCAAGCTGCCCTCGCCGGCCGCCCCTATTCGAACTCCTGAACCGGGTCCTGGTTTCGCTCGAGAGCCGGACCGATCCGCTCCTCCACCCCCTCTTGCAGGTGCGTCCGGTGAAAAAAGAACTGGTCCTGGTGGTTAGCACAGATAAAGGCCTGGCGGGCGCTTTGAACACCAACGTGATGCGGGAAGTCGGCAATTTTGCGCCGAGCAAACCGTTTTTGTGACGGTCGGCGCAAAGGACGGCAGTTCGTCTCACGGACCCGGCGCGAGTTGCTGGCTGACTTTGAACTCAAGGACGCGCCGACGATTCTCGAGACGAAGGCGATCGCGAGAGCTTTCGCGTGAGAAATTTCTCAGCGGCGGAGTCGATGAAGTAACGGTGCGTTTACCGTCTTCGTAAACACGATCAGCCAGCGTCCGGTCACGCAAACGCTCTTGCCGATTATCCGCTGGCTTCAGACGGCGGCGAAGGAAGCCGACGGCAAGGCCGAGGATCCGATGCTGGAATACCTTTTCGAGCCGAGTCCACTGGCGGTGCTTGAGTTCATTCTGCCGTATTACGTGCAGTATCAGGTCTTCGAGATGGTCCTCGATGCGCAAGCGTCGAAGCACAGCGCGCGCATGGTTGCGATGAAAAACGCGACAGATATGTCGCGGCAATTGA